>NZ_OZ255844.1:0-3115321 GCF_965277845.1 Qipengyuania sp. | reverse complement strand
GTCGGGAGCGGGTTGGCGCTGGCCACGGCGAGCGCGGTTTCGCGCAGCCGCAACGGATCGGGCTCGCCGCCGCCATAGCGCGCCGACATCGCGGTGCCGCTGCCCCAGAAACCGCGCCAGCGGAAAAACAGGTGCGGGCCGACCTGCGCCACCTTGTCGAGCCGTTCGCTCCACCAGGGATAGACGTAGTCGGCATGGAAATGGGTCGAATTGCCGACCGGCGCATGGATCGCCCCTGCCAACATGTCTTCGGCCCTATTACGGGCCAAACGCCATGCCGCATCGGAATAGCGCCGTGCGAGCGAGCCGTCGCAAGTGAAGCTGAACTGGCAGCCTGTGGGCCGCTGCGAGCCCTCGAACACCACCCCGCATACGGTATTGGCGAAGGCAGGGTGACGCACGCGGTTGAGCACGACCTGCATCACCGCGCGCTGGTCGGCGTCGCTGCCACCGGCTTCGGCCATGCCCGCCAGCGCCAGACAGTCGCGCGCGCGGTTGCGGTCGGTCTCATCGCCGCGAATGGTGAACGGCCTCGCCGTGCCGGGGCCGATCGCCGCGAATGCCACTGCGGCATTGCGCGCCCGGGCATCGTCGGCGACCAGTTCGGACACGACTATGGTATCGTCACCGCTTGCAGGCAGGTCGGGCAGCGGAGGCGCCGTCACCGCGGTCGCGGAGGTGGATGGATGATCGCGCGTTGTGGGCATCCCGCCGAACAGGCCCAGCAAAACGAATGGCAGCAGCACCAGACCTGCCAGCGCCAGAAAGGGCGCCGGATCGTGTCCGGATTGCGCTAAGGGAGCGGGATCGTCCATCCCCGATATCTAGGCTGGAAATCGCCGCTCGCCAGTCTTTTGCGGACTGCTAGCGACACTAGCGCGCAGCTTACGCGGCTTTCGCCAAATCCATGTCCATCCGGTCCCAGATCTCGACCAGTGCCTCGACCAGTCCGTCCATCATTTCCGCCGTATGTGCGGGTCCGGGAGTGAAGCGCAGGCGCTCGGTGCCGCGCGGCACGGTGGGGAAGTTGATCGGCTGGACGTAGACGCCATACTCCGCGAGCAATATGTCGCTGATCTTCTTGGCGTGGACGGGATCGCCGACCATCAGCGGCACGATGTGGGTGACGCTGTCCATCACCGGCAGGCCGGCATCGCGCATCTTCCGCTTGAGCAGTTCGGCGGCGGCCTGCTGACCCTCGCGTTCCTCGCTGCTTTCCTTCAGATGCCGCACCGCCGCGAGCACGCCTGCGACCAGCGCGGGGCTGAGCGACGTGGTGAAGATGAAGCCGGGCGCATAGCTGCGGATGCAATCGACGATCTTTTTGTCGGCCGCGATATAGCCGCCCATCACGCCGAACGCCTTGCCCAGCGTGCCTTCGATTATGTCGATCCGGTGCGCGGCCTTGTCGCGCTCCGAAATGCCGCCGCCGCGCGGGCCGTACATGCCCACTGCATGGACCTCGTCGATATAGGTCAGCGCGTTGTATTTCTCCGCGAGGTCGCAGATCGCGTGGATCGGGGCGACGTCGCCATCCATCGAATAGACGCTTTCGAAAGCGATCAGCTTGGGCGTCGATTCGTCCTCGGCAGCAAGCAGCTCCTCGAGGTGCTCGAGGTCGTTGTGACGGAAGACGCGCTTCTCGCAGCCCGAATTGCGGATGCCCGCGATCATGCTGGCGTGATTGAGCTCGTCGGAAAAGATCACGCAGCCCGGCAGCAGCTTGGCCACGGTCGACAGCGTCGCATCGTTGGAGACGTATCCGCTGGTGAAGAGCAGTGCGGCGTCCTTGCCGTGGAGGTCCGACAGCTCGGCTTCCAGCTGGACGTGGTAATGCGTGTTGCCGCCGATATTGCGCGTGCCGCCGCTGCCTGCGCCGACATCGTGCAGTGCCTCTTCCATGGCCGCGATGACTTTGGGGTGCTGGCCCATGGCGAGGTAGTCGTTCGAACACCAGACGGTGACCGGCTTCGGACCGTTGTGGCCGGCGAAGCAGCGCGCATTGGGAAAGGCGCCCTTGTTGCGCAGGATGTCGATGAAGACGCGATAGCGGCCTTCCTCGTGCAGCCTGGCAATCGCTTCGTCGAAGATCTGGTCGTAGTTCACTGGCGTTTTCGCCCGTTTCTGCGCCGCCCGTCCGCGGCTGACTGTGCAGGCCCCATTAGTCAAATACGTTGCAAATCGCCACCGCGATCTTTGCGAGCCGTTCGCAAGTCAATCGGCAGGCAAGGGAGCCTCGAATCGGGGCAGCGGATCGCCTCCGTCGCCATGCACGAACTCGCTGCGCAAACTCTCGACGAAGCTTGCGAACTCTTCGCGCACGGCGAGCCACAACGCACGCTCGTCGGGCGCATCGGCGGGGATGGTGTGCAGCAGCACTTCGAGTGCGGCATCGACCAGACCGAGATACCAGCGCGGGGGAATATCCAGCGAGTCGTTGTGGTGGACGATCGCGGTGCCGTGATCGATCCTCGCCGTTGCCGGGTCCTCGACCCAGGTCAGGAGCAGATACAGGCTTTCGGCCACCATGCGGCCCTCGAGCTTGGCCGTCTCGCCCAGCCCGTGATGCTCGAACGAGGCGCGCGCATCGGGGTGGCGGGCGTAGTAGGCGTCGAGCACGGGCCGGGTGATATCGCCGCCGACTTCGGCCAGTCGCTCGAGGCTTGCCTGCGCCAGATCGGAGCGATCGCGGGTCATGGCGGTTCAGAACTTCTCCAGCCGGTCGATGCCGCGCGCGGCAAAGGCTTGTGCGAGCCGCTCGAAATCCGCCAACTCTCCCGTCGTCACCGCGCGATCGCCCGAGCCGCGTTCGAAGCGTTGCCCCTCGGTCAGATGCGCGATCCTTCGCGCGATTCCCTGTGCCCCGTGAACGAAGTCGACGTCCTCGCCGAAGGCTTCGCGCAGCTCGTCCTCGAGCAGCGGGAAATGCGTGCAGGCGAGCACGATGGTGTCGATCTCGCGCCCATGGGCCTGCAGCACGAGGCCCTTGGCGACCTCGGCCACATCGTCGACGCGCACGCATTCGCCGCGCAGCTTGGCCTCGGCCAGCGGGACCAGTTCGTTGGCGCCGTGGCGCAGCAGCCGTTTGCCCACCGCGAAGGCATGCTCGAGATCGTCGACGTATTTCTGTCGCATCGTCGTTTCGGTACCGAGCAGGCCGAAAACCCCGCTCTTGGTCAGCGCGGCGGCGGGCTTGATCGCGGGAACGGTGCCGACGATCGGCGTCTCCAGCACGTCGCGGACCATGCCCAGCGCGATCGTGCTGGCGGTGTTGCAGGCGATGCAGATGAGCCGCGGTTGATAGCGTTCGGCCATCCGCCCGAGCAGACCGGCGACGCGCGCGGCAACCTCCGCCTCGCTCTTCGTGCCATAGGGCAGGCCCGCCATGTCGGCGGCATAGATCACCGGCGCGTCGGGCAGCACCTTGCGCATTTCGTCCAGCACGGTCAGCCCGCCGATACCGGAATCGAACAGCAGGATGGGGGATGTTGCGTCCAAAGCGGATATTCCGTGCGGCCTTTAGCTTGTCGAAGGGCCGTACTTACTTTTACAGCGTAATCAAAGAGGAAGGGCGTGGCCGCGACCGGGCGCCCAGCACCGGAGGTTTTCCGTGGACGCATTCTACGCAGCGCTGCTCGGCTATGTGATCGGATCGATCCCCTTCGGCCTGCTGCTGACCAAGGCGGCGGGCATGGGGGACGTGCGCCAGATCGGCTCGGGCAACATCGGTGCGACCAACGTGCTGCGCACCGGCAACAAGGGGCTCGCCGCTGCCACGCTGCTGCTCGATCTGGCCAAGGGGCTCGCTCCTGTGGTGATCGCGGGGCAGCTCTGGGGCGAGGTCGGACAGGCCTTTGCCGCGGGCGCGGCGGTGCTGGGGCACTGCTTCCCCGTATGGCTGGGGTTCAAGGGCGGCAAGGGCGTGGCGACCAATGCGGGTGTGTCGTTCGGCCTCGCCTGGCCGCTGGGGCTGGCCTATGCCTTCATCTGGCTGAGCGTGCTGGCGATCTTCCGCGTGTCCTCACTCGCAGGGATGGCGGCGGTCGTCGCAGCCGCTGCCGCTGCGCCGTTGTTCGGCTATCCGCAGTTCTTCCCCGTCCTCGCCGCGATCGCATTGCTGATCATCTACCTCCACCGCGCCAATATCGCACGGCTGATGAAGGGCGAAGAGCCCCGGATCGGCGGCGCCAAAGAGTGAGTGGCGCGGCCGGGCCCGCACTGTCGCAGGACGAGGCCTTTGCCCGCATCCGCTTGCTGCGCTCGCCCAATATCGGCCCGGTCAGCTATGCCATGCTGCTGCAGCGCTTCGGTAGCGCCGCCGAGGCGCTGGGCGCGCTGCCCGATCTCGGCAAGCGGGGCGGTCGCCAATATCGCGCCTGCCCCGCCGACAGGATCGAGCGCGAGGTCGAAGCGGTGCGCAAGGCGGGCGCTAAATATCTGTTTCACGACCAGCCCGGCTATCCCGTCCTGCTCGGCCGGATCGATGGCGCGCCGCCGATCCTCACCTGGCGCGGCGACCTGTCGCTGGCATCGAAACCCTGCGTCGCGATGGTCGGCGCGCGCAATGCCAGCGCGGCGGCGGTCAAGCTGGCGCGCGATTTCGCGCAAGGCCTGGCGGAGGCGGGCTTTACCGTGGTCTCGGGTCTGGCGCGCGGAATCGACGGCGCGGCGCACGAAGGCGCATTTCCCGCCACCATCGGCGTGATCGCCAGCGGGATCGACATTGCCTATCCGCCGCAGCATGGCGATCTGCAGGAACGGATTGCCAATGAGGGCCTGCTGCTCGCCGAACAGCCGCCGGGCACCGAACCGCGCGGCAGCCATTTTCCCAGTCGCAACCGCATTATCGCCGGCCTCGCGGGCGGGACGCTGGTGGTGGAGGCGGCGGTCAAATCGGGCAGCCTGATCACTGCGCGCCTTGCGGGCGAGGCGGGGCGTGAGGTCATGGCGATCCCCGGCAGTCCGCTCGAGGCGCGCAGCCACGGCTGCAATCACCTGATCCGCGAAGGCGCGGTGTTGGTGCAGGCGCCCGAAGACGTGGTCGAACTGCTGTCCGGCTTCGACGGCGTGCCGCGCTCGACATTTCGCGAACCGGCGACCCGTTTCGATTTCGAGCCGGGCGAACTGGCAGACGCGGAGCCGGCCGAGCTTGCCGACCTCCTCACCACGGCTCCGGTGGCGGTCGACGAGCTCATCCGCCAGTCGGGCACCAGCCCCAGTGCGGTGCAACTCGCGCTGCTCGAGCTGGAGGTTGCCGGTCGATTGGAACGCCATGCCGGCGGAAAGGTGAGCCTGGCGGGCTGAGTTGGGCAAAGATTGACGCGTACTTGCAAGCGTCGATGTCGATTCTGTCCTATTATCACCCTTTGGCACCGACCGAATCGGTCGTCTCAGTCACCAGTTCGGAAAGCGGGCACCCCCCAACGGCGCTCGCGACGGGCCGCCCCGGTACCTCCTAGTACGGGCGGCCCGTTCCGTTTTGGCGCTTGACGCGGATCGGGAGCGGTCCCCATTTTCGCGCGTATACGCACGTACACACGTAAGGGACTGCAACTACCCCCATGCAACTGGTCATCGTCGAATCGCCCGCGAAGGCGAAAACCATCGAGAAATACCTCGGCAAGGACTTCAAGGTCCTCGCCAGCTACGGCCATGTCCGCGACCTGCCGCCCAAGGACGGCAGCGTGCGGCCCGACGAAGGCTTCGCGATGGATTGGGAACTCTATCGCGACAAGCAGAAGCGCTTCAAGGAAATCGCCGAGAATGCGAAGGCGGCCGACCAGCTGATCCTCGCGACCGACCCCGATCGCGAAGGCGAAGCGATTTCCTGGCACGTGCGCGAGCTGTTGCAGAAGCGCAAGGCGCTGCCCAAGGACGTGAAACGCGTGACCTTCAACGCGATCACCAAGCAGGCGGTGACCGAGGCGATGAAGGCTCCGCGCGAGCTCGACCAGGACCTGATCGACGCCTATCTCGCGCGCCGCGCACTCGACTATCTTTACGGTTTCACCCTCTCGCCGGTGCTGTGGCGCCGCCTGCCGGGCGCGAAGAGCGCTGGGCGCGTGCAATCGGTGGCGCTGCGACTGATCGTCGACCGCGAGATCGAGATCGAGCATTTCCGCGCCGACGAATATTGGTCGGTCATCGCCAAATTGCAGCACGACGGCACCGAGTTCGACGCGCGGCTGGTGCGCTACGACGGGAAGAAGTTGGAAAAGCTCACCCTCGGCAATGAAGGCAGCGCCATGGCCGCCAAGGCCGCGGTCGAGGGCGCAAACTTCACGGTCGAGGAGGTCGAGACCAAGCCGTTCAAGCGCAATCCCGCGCCGCCGTTCACCACCTCCACGCTGCAGCAGGAAGCCGCACGCAAGCTGGGCTTTTCCGCAAGCCACACGATGCGGTGCGCGCAGTCGCTCTACGAGGCGGGCGCGATCACCTACATGCGTACCGATGGCGTGAGCATGGATGGCAGCGCGATTGCCGATTGCCGCAAGGCGGTGGCCGATCGCTATGGCGGCCATGCGCTTCCCGATGCCCCTCGCATGTACAAGTCGAAGGCCAAGAACGCGCAGGAAGCGCATGAGGCGATCCGGCCGACCAATTTCAACCAGGACCGCGCCGTATCGGGCGACGAGGGCAGGCTCTACGACCTGATCTGCAAGCGCGCGATGGCCAGCCAGATGGCCGCCGCCAGCCTCGAGCGGACCAGCGTGACTCTGCGCGATGCCACCGGCCAGCACGAGCTGCGCGCCACCGGCCAGGTGGTGAAGTACCCGGGCTTCCTCGCGGTCTACCAGGAAGGCCGCGACGATGCGGACGATGACGAGGACGGTCTGCTGCCCACGATCGCGAAAGGCGACAGCCCGCTCAAGAAAGGTGTCGATGCCAACCAGCACTTCACGCAGCCGCCGCCGCGCTTTTCCGAAGCCAGCCTGGTCAAAAGGCTCGAGGAACTCGGCATCGGTCGCCCCTCGACCTATGCCAGCACCATCCAGACTTTGCGCGACCGTGCCTATGTGCGCATGGAGAAAAGCCGCTTCCATGCCGAGGAATCGGGCCGCCTGCTGACCGCCTTCCTCGAGCGCTTCTTCCCGCAATATGTCGCCTTCGACTACACTGCCGGGCTCGAGGACGAGCTCGATACCGTCAGCGACGGGCGCGAGGATTGGAAGCAGCTGCTTGAAGCCTTCTGGCGCGACTTCAAGCCCAAGACCGAAGAGGTGATGGAGAAGAAGCCTTCGGAAGTGACCGAAGTGCTCGACGATTTCCTCGCCGATTACCTCTTTCCCGAACGTGCCGACGGCAAGGATCCGCGGCATTGCCCGCTATGCGAAACCGAAGGCCGCGAAGGCGGACGGCTCGCGCTGCGCGGTGGCCGCTACGGTGCCTTCGTCGCCTGCGCCAACTATCCCGAGTGCAAATACACCCGCCAGTTCGCCAAGCCGGGCGGCTCCGATGGCGACGACGGCGCCGATGACGGCGTCATGGGCGAGGATCCGGAAACCGGCCTGCCCGTGGAGCGCAAGAGCGGCCGCTTCGGTCCCTATGTCCAACTGGGCGAGGGCAAGGAAGCCAAGCGCGCGAGCATCCCCAAGGACCTCGACGATTTCGATCTCGAATGGGCGTTGAAGCTCTTGAGCCTGCCGCGCATCGTCGGCGCGCATCCCGAAACCGGCAAGGAAATCGAAGCCGCGATAGGGCGTTACGGGCCATACCTGCGCCATGACGGCAAGTACGGCAAGTTGCAGAGCACGCGCGAGGTCTTCGAGGTCGGCATGAACCGTGCGGTCGACATCCTCGCGCAGGCGGCCAACCGCAAGGGCGGCGGACGCGGCAAGGCCGAACCGATCAAGACGCTGGGCGAACACCCGACCAGCGGCGGCGAGATCAAGGTCATGCCGGGCCGCTATGGCCCCTATGTCACCGACGGCACGACCAATGCCACGATCCCCAAGGATGTGAAGCCCGAGGACGTGACCGAGGCGCAGGCGATCGAACTGATCGATGCCCGTGCGGCAAAGGGACCGGCTAAGAAGAAGCGCAAGGCGCCGGCCAAGAAGAAGGCTCCGGCGAAGAAGAAGCCTGCGGCGAAGAAGACGGCGACGGCCAAGAAAGCCGCGGCGGACTGATGGCCAAGGACCGCTTCGAACGGCACAAGCAACCCTGGACGAGCGAGGAGGCGGGCCAGCTCCGCACCCTCGCCGCCAAGGGGCAGGGTCTCAAACAGATCGCCAAGGCGCTGGGGCGCAGCGAGGAATCGACCAAGAGCTTCGCCAAGCAGAACAAGATCAAGATCGCGAAGAAGCGGTAACCGGCGCCCTTCAGAGCCGCGCGTAACCTGCCACCAGGCTCGCCGCGAGGGCCAGCATGCTTGCAGCCAGTGCCGCTGCGGCGGGGCGTGCCTCGCGCTGGCCATAGACCAACGTCACGCCGAGCTTCACGCTCATATTGGCGAGGATCGTGCCCGCGATGGCCAGCGCGGCGAGGCGCGGCGCGATCGTGGAGGGTTCCAGCCCGCCCGCGGTCACGATGGCCGCATCCACATCCATGCTGCCCATGAGCAGCAGCAGGATGGCGATGCCCTGTTCACCGAATTCGCCCTCTGCCCAGCGGGCGGCCACTGCGGCAAGGGCAACGAAGGCGACGAAGGTCAGGGCGGGCAGCATGGCGATGGGGTTGCCGGGCGGTGCCGGTCCGGTCGTTCTGGGGGCCTTGCGGTAGAGCCAGTAGCTCGCCGCGAAGCCCGCGATCAGCGCGGGCGTCACCACGACGACGAAAGGTTCGAGCAGGCTGGTTGCGAGCACCGCGACGAGGATGATGACGCGCAGGTACATGACCGCGCTGGCCAGCGCGATCCCCGCATTCTCCGCGCCGCCGCCCATGCCCGAGCCGAGGCGCTGGGCGAAGGAATGGGTGACGGCAGTCGAACTGTAGGCCCCGCCGATCACCGCGGTGGCGATCGTCCCTCGGCGCGCGCCGAATATGCGGTTGGCGACATAGCCGACGAAGGAAAAGCCGGTGACGATGACGACCACCAGCCACAAGACGCGCGGCTCCCACGCGTCGTAGGGGCCGTAGCGGCCTTCGGGCAGGGAAGGCAGCACCGCCAGCGCGATGACCGCATAGCGGGCGAAGGCCTTGATGTCGTCCTCGTCGAGAGCGCCGACCCAGCGATGGGCCTCGCCGCGCAGCGCGAGGATCAGCGTGGCCACCGCCGCGCCCGCGACGGCTAGCGCCTCTTCGCCGATCCCCGCGAGGAACCCCAGCCCGAGCGTCACCATGGCGGCCACCGCGCTGGTCGCATCGGGTCTGCCGGTGTCGAGGATCGAACGCGAGTACCCGATCGCCACCAACGCTGCGGCGATTGCGACAACGATACCCGAAACGATAGCGTATCCTTGCAGGCCGATGATGCCTGCGAGTCCCGCTGTCATGCCGAGCAGGATGAAAGTCCTTATGCCGGCAACCCGCATCCCCGACGTTTCACCGCGCAGCTTCCAGCCCCGCTCGATCCCGATCAGCAGCCCCACCGCGAGCGCTGCGGTCAGTTGGGGCAGAAAACGGGACGCAAGCATCTCCAGCGGGAAATCTCCTAGCTCAGCTCTTCCAGTCGAGCCCCATTTCCTCGAACATTTCCTTGTCCTCGCTCCAGCGTTCGTCGGTCTTGACGTGGAGGAAGAGGTGGACCTTCTGTCCTAGCAGTTCGGAGAGCTCCTCGCGCGCGGCCTGGCCGATCGCCTTGATCCGGCTGCCGCCCTTGCCCAGCACGATGGCGCGCTGGTTGTCGCGCATGACAACGATCTGCTGGTGGATTTCCACGCTGCCGTCGGGCCGCTGGATGTATTTCTCCGGCCGTACTGCGGAATCGTAGGGCAGTTCCTCGTGCAGCTGCTTGTAGAGCTGTTCGCGCGTGATCTCGGTGGCGAGCAGGCGTTCGCTGGCATCGCTCACCTGGTCCTCGGGATACATCCACGGACCCTCGGGCATCATCGCGGCAAGCGCATCCTTCATCTCGGGCACGCCGTCACCGGTCAGTGCGGAGACGAAATAGACTTCCTCGAACTGGGCCTTGCCGGTCAGCTCCTGCGCCAATGCGAGCAGCGGCTCCTTCTTCGCGACATCGACCTTGTTGAGCACCAGGATCTTGCGTTCCGGCCGCTGGGCGACCTGCTCGATCAGCGGCTCGAGCTCGTGGCGGCGCTGCTTGACCGGATCGACCAGCAGAAGCACCGCGTCGGCGGCCTCGGCGCCTTCCCAGGCCGCGCTCACCATCGCACGGTCGAGCCTCCGCTTGGGCGCGAAAATGCCCGGCGTGTCGACCAGGATCATCTGCGTGTCGGCATCGTCGCTCTTGTGCAGCGCAATGCCCATCATCCGCGCGCGCGTCGTCTGCGCCTTGGCGCTGGTGATCGCGACCTTCTGGCCGACCAGCTGGTTGACCAGCGTGCTCTTGCCCGCATTGGGCGCGCCGAGGACGGCGACGACGCCGCATTTGGTTTGCGTAGTGCTCACCCGAATTTCTCCATGAATTCCCGTGCAGCCTGCTTTTCGGCTTCCTGCTTGCTGTTCGCGGTGCCTTTCGCCTCGCCGACCTTGTGGACCTTTACCCGCACGGTGAAGCGCGCCGCATGGTCGGGACCCGAGCGCTCGACCAGCTCGTATTCGGGTGGCTTGCGCTGATTGCCCGCGGCCCATTCCTGCAACGCGCTCTTGGGATGCTTCGACTTGCCCGCACCGCTTTCGAGCGCCGGCCGCCATAGCAGGTGGACCAGCTTGCGTGAGGCATCGAAGCCATTGTCGAGGAATTCCGCGCCCAGCAAGGCTTCCATCACATCGCCGAGTATGTTGTCGCTGTCGCGCCCGCCATCGCTGCTCGCCTGCCTGGAAATGCGCACATGCGGGGGCAGGCCGATGCCGCGTGCGATTTGCGCGCACATCTGGCGGCTGACGATGGCATTGAGGCGTTGGGCGAGCTTGCCTTCGGGGGCACCGCTCTGGGCATAGAGCCAGTCGGCGATCGACAGGCCCAGCACGCGATCGCCGAGGAATTCGAGCCGCTCGTAATCCTGCCTCTCTCCCATGCTGCCATGGGTCAGCGCGGCGAACCAGCGCGCCTCGTCCCTAACCGTGAAACCGTTCTCGGCGAGCCATTCGCGCGTTTCGGGGGCGAGGGCGCTCATATGTCGCTGCCGATCCGGTCCCAGCGCGCGGCGGTGAACCAGGTCCAGGGCAGCAGCCACTGCGCGCTTCCATCGGTCGACCACAGGACGCGGCTGGCGCGGCCGACCAGCAGATCCGCATCGACCAGCCCCACGCCGCCATCGGGCACGGCGGGGAACCGGCTGTCGAGCGAATTGTCGCGATTGTCGCCCATCACGAACAGCTGGCCGGACGGGATGACGATCGGGTCGATATCGTCGGGATCGACGCGGATGGGAACGCCGCGCGAATCGGTGGCGATCCCGCCCATGCCGTCGGTCAGCAGGCGCGGGCCGACCGGGCCGAAATCGACGGTCATGTAGCTCTTGCCGGAAGGCAGCGTTTCGCGAAACTGGCGGTAGCGGCAGGTCGTGCCATCGACCACCACGCCGCCGTCGCGGCGACAGCTCGTATTCGCGCTCATCGGAATGTCGGCATAGCCCGCCGCTTCCTTCGGCAGCGGTTCGCCGTTGAGGATCACCACACCGTTGCGCACGGCCACCGTGTCGCCGGGCAGGCCGATCACGCGCTTGACGTAATCGGTGCCGGTCACCGGGTGCTTGAAGATCGCGACGTCTCCGCGCTCGGGCAGGTCGGCTAGAATGCGGCCCTCCCACAGCGGAACCTCGCCCGGCAGCGACAGTTTCGAATAGCCGTAGGGCCATTTCGCCGCGACCAGATAATCGCCGTTGCGCAGGTTCGGCAGCATCGATTCGCTCGGAATGGTGAAGGGCGAGAAGATAAAGCTGCGGAAAATGAGCACGGCGATCACCAGCTTGGCGACGAACCACAGGAAGCTGCCGAGCGTTTCCTTCTGCTCGGGCTTCGCTGTTGCTTCATCGGGCGAATTGGTATCCAGCGCCTGCTCTGTCATGCGGGGTTCTCAATCATCGCCGAAGTCCCTAGTCGCGCACCTGCGCACACGAAAGGATTTTTGAACGATGACCTCTGCCGCCGCGATCTGGGACAAGCTTGAAAACCTGCCGCGGCCGACGCTGGGCGAGCTGTTCAGCGCGGTTCGCGATGGCGGCGAGGGTACGGACGAGCCGGGCAGGGCGGAGCGCGTCGCGATGCTTTGGGGCCGGATCGAGCTGGGCGAGGGCGCGGAGGATGGCGGCATCCTGTTCGACTGGTCGAAAACGCATCTCGACCGCGGGGTGATCGCGGCGTTCGAGGAACTGGCCGAGGCGATGGATTTTGCCGGCATGCGCGCCAAGCTGTTCGGCGGCGCGGTGGTCAACCCGACCGAGGGGCGCGCTGCCGACCACGCGACGCTGCGCGGCACGGGCGACGAAGCCAAGGTCGAGGAGGCGATGGCGCTGATCGATCGCATGGGCATGCTGGTGGGCGCGATCCATCAGGGCGCGCTGGGCGAGGTGGAGCATCTGATCCATATCGGCATCGGGGGCAGCGCGCTGGGTCCGGCGCTGGGCGTCGATGCGCTATCCCGCGACCTGTCCTACTGCGACGTGCATGTCGTCTCGAACATCGATGGGGTCGCGCTGGAGGAGGCCTTTGCCAAATGCGATCCGGCCAAGACGCTGATCGCGGTCGCCAGCAAGACCTTCACCACAATCGAGACCATGACCAATGCCGAAAGCGCGCTCAAATGGCTGCGCGACAATGGCGTGAGCGACCCCGGCGGCCGCGTGATCGCGCTCACCGCCAATCCCGAAGGCGCGGTCGAATGGGGGGTCGACGAAACGCGCATCCTGCCGTTCCAGGAAAGCGTCGGTGGGCGCTATTCGATCTGGTCCTCGATCGGCTTTCCCATCGCCATGGCGGTGGGGATGGACGATTTCCGCGCCATGCTCGCCGGCGCGAAGGCGGTGGACGAGCATTTCCGCGACACCGACGGGGCGGCCAATCTCGTGCTGCGCGCGGCCTTCGCCGATCTCTACTACACGCGCGTGCGCGGCTGCCAGACGCGCGCGGTCTTCGCTTATGACGAGCGGCTCGGCCTGTTCCCCGACTATCTCCAGCAGCTCGAAATGGAATCGAACGGCAAGCGCGTTACTGCCGACATGCAGCCCGTCGATGGCCCGACCGCGCCGATTACTTGGGGCGGGGTTGGCACCGATGCGCAGCACGCGGTGTTCCAGCTGCTCCACCAGGGCACGCACCTTATCCCCGTGGACTTCATCGCCAGCGTGGCACCGGGCGACGATCTCGACCCCGCGCACCACCGCATCCTGCTGATGAACTGCTTTGCGCAAGGCGCGGCGTTGATGGCGGGCAAGGCGGGGGAAGACCCCGCGCGCAACTATCCCGGCGACCGCCCCTCGGCGACGATCCTGTGCGACGACCTCGACGCCGCCGCGCTGGGCGCGCTGATCGCCTTCCACGAACACCGCACCTTCGCGAATGCCGTGCTGATGGGCATCAATCCCTTCGACCAGTTCGGCGTCGAACTCGGCAAGGCGATGGCGAAAGCGATCGAAAAGGGAGGCGAGGAATTCGACGCCAGCACCGAGGCGCTGGTGAAGGCGGCGGGCCTCGCTTAGCGCTATTCGCTGTCCTTGGACGGGATGACGAGCTTGAAGGTTGTCCCGTCCTCGTCGGACACGACCTCCATCCGTCCGCCATGCGCCGTGGCGATCTGGTCGACGATGAACAGGCCCAGTCCCAGGCCATCGTGATTGCCCTGTTTCGAGCCGCGATCGAAGGGTTGAAACAGAGTCTCGAGGAAATTGGCGGGAATGGGCGTGCCCGAGTTCGTGACCGAGACTTCCAGTTCATCCCGCGTCGTGATTGCCTTCACCATGACCGGGGCATCGTGCCGGCCGTGATGCAGGGCGTTCGAAACAAGATTCGAAAGGAGCTGGGCCAAACGATCGGGATCGCACTCAACCGATGTTTCGATCGCAATCTCGCTGCGGATGTCGCGGTCCGGCCTTGCCGCTTTCGCTTCGACAATGACGGTTTCCAGCTTCCTGTCCAGGTCCGGCGCCGGCTGGAGATCCAGCGAGATACCCGATCCCAGCCTGCCGCGGGCGAAATCCATGACATTGTTGATCAGCTCGATAGAGCGGTCGAGCGTTGAGTCCATGAAGGTGACGATTTCACGATCTTCGGTGCCGAGATTGCCGGAGTCCTTGAGCAGGTCGGTTCCCGCTTTCAGCGCAGCCACGGGGTTTCGAAGATCGTGGCCCAGGACCGCGATGAACTGCTCGCGCAATTCGGCCTCGCGATCGCGCTGTTCGGCTTCGGATTCGGCCCGGATTTTCGCCTCGAGCAGGTTGCGTTCGTATTTCCGGCGGTCTTCCGCGCGGAACAGCGTCAGGCGTGTGAAGAGATGGTTGTCCGATTCGTCCCGCTTTTCCGATGCATTGGCAATCACGGGTACGAGCCCGCGGTCGCATCTCAAGTCGAGGGCGATCTCGTAAACGAAGCCCTGCAGGCGCAGCAGCGGGGCAAGGTGCGTTTCGTAGGCGATGCGCCCGCCGGTTCCGAGCAAGTCGCGCAGGGGTTTTCCGACCAGATCGTCGGCCGATAGATCGAGCCAGCCGAGCAGGGTTCGGTTGGCCCGCACGATCGTCGAATCGGGGGCGAGCGACAGGTAGCCGCACGGCGCATTCTCGTAGAGGTCGAGGAGATCCTCGGTCGGGTCAGGACCGGACATAGTGCCGGATCGCCTGCGCGACTTCATCCGGTGCGCTCAGGTTGGGGCAGTGCCCGGTCGCCTCCAATTGCACGAACGAGCTGTCGGGTACATTCTCGGCGACATATTTGCCGACCTCTACCGGGGCGATGATATCCTCGCTGCATTGCAGAACCAGCGTGGGGACGGGCACCGCCGACAGATCCGCCCGATTGTCCGAGAAGAAGGTCGCCCGCGCAAAATCGCGCGCGATGTCCGGATCGGTGCTGCAGAAACTGTTGGTCAGCCTTTCGCCCAGCTCGGGGCGGTCGGGATTGCCCATGATCGCCGGTCCCATTGCGGCCGACCAGCCGAGGTGATTGTTGTCGAGGAATTCGAGCAGTTCTTCGATCTGCTTTTCGTCGAAGCCGCCACTATAGTCCCCGTCGTCGATGTAGCGAGGCGAAGGGCCGACCATGATTAGCTGCTTGAAGAGATCGGGCGCCTCGATGGCCGCGAGCGCGCCGATCATCGCACTGACCGAATGGCCGACGAACACCAGATCCGGCGTCTCGATCGATCGCGCAACCTCGACGACATCGCGTGCATAGCCGTCCAGGCTCGCATATTTCGCCTTGTCGTATGCGCTCAGGTCGCTGCGTCCGGCACCGACATGGTCGAAGAGCACGATGCGGAAGGAATCTGCCAACCGGTTGGCGACCGGTTCCCACATGCTCTGGTCGCAGCCGAAGCCGTGGGAGAACAGGAGAGTGGGCGATCCCGAGCCGAAGGTCCGGATATTATTGCGTGATTCAATCATATCGGGGGGACTGCTAGCAGCCCGTTGGTTAATTCCAAACTTCCAAGCAAACCCCCGTACGGCTTGACTTCCTTCATGCCCTGCACCACATGCCGCCCATCGAAGCGCGCTAGCCAGCGTGAAGCGGCGATGACGATACATCCATCGCCCCGGCCGCGCCTCGGTCCATTTTCTACAGACTTCCCTTTTCACGCGGGCGGTTTCAAACCCCGCGACCGCGCCCGGATTCCGCCTATCGGAACCGAGAGCGCGCCGCATATTCGATGCGAGTAACATGACTCAATTTTCAGACCTCGGGCTGTCTCAGCCCGTCCTCCAGGCCCTCGACCTCAAGGGCTACAACACCCCAACGCCGATCCAGGCGCAGGCGATCCCGCCCGTGCTCGAAGGACGCGATCTCATGGGGATCGCCCAGACCGGTACCGGCAAAACCGCCGCCTTCATGCTCCCGAGCATCGACCGGCTGCGCGAGGCGGACCGGCAGACGCCGTTCAAATCCTGCCGCATGTTGGTGCTCGCGCCGACGCGCGAACTCGCCGGACAGATCGCCCAGAGCGCCAAGGATTACGGCGCGCTCGCCGGCCTCAAAGTGCATTCGATCGTCGGCGGCACTTCGGTCAACAAGGACCGCAACAAGCTGCACCGCGGCACAGATATCCTCGTAGCCACGCCCGGCCGCCTGCTCGACCTGATCGACCAGAAGGCGTTCAAGCTCGACGGCGTCGAAGTGCTGGTCCTCGACGAGGCCGACCAGATGCTCGACCTCGGCTTTATCCACGCGCTGCGCCGGATCAGCCAGCTCGTGCCCGACGACCGCCAGACGCTGTTCTTCAGCGCGACCATGCCCAAGCAGATCCAGGAACTCGTCGGCAAGTATTGCCGCAACCCGGTCAAGGTCTCGGTCACGCCCGAAAGCACCACCGCCGAACGGATCGACCAGTATCTGTTCATGGTCCAGCAGGACGAGAAGCAGACGCTGCTCGAGCTGATCCTGTCCGAGCGCCACGACGTGCCCGGCACGTTCGAGCGCGTGCTGATCTTCGCGCGGACCAAGCATGGCTGCGACCGGATCGTGAAGAAGTTGGCGCAGAAGGGCATCCCGGCCAACGCCATCCACGGCAACAAGTCGCAACCGCAGCGCGAACGCGCGCTGGGCGAGTTCCGCAGCGCCAAGACCCCGATCCTGATCGCGACCGACGTCGCCGCGCGCGGGATCGACATTCCGGGCGTCAGCCACGTGCTCAATTACGAGCTTCCCAACGTGCCCGAACAATACGTCCACCGCATCGGGCGCACTGCGCGCGCGGGCAAGGACGGGATCGCCATCGCCTTCTGCGCCGAGGACGAGCGCGATTACCTCAAGGATATCCGCAAGAAGACCGACGCAGAGTTCGAGCGTCTGCCACTGCCGGAAAATTTCCGCGCGGTGGTCGAGGGCGTCGGGCCGACCAAGCGCGAGCAGAAGCCGCGTCTCGCCAAGCCCAAGGTGCGCCCTACCGGCGGCGCGGCGAAGAAGCCCAAGCCCAAGAACAAACATCCCAACCGCGCCGGCGCGCCCAGGCGCGACGGTGCACCCGGCGGCAAGCCGGGCGGCAGCCGCCCCTCGCGCAATCGCAATCGGCGACGCGCGGGGAGGTAATCCGGGCCTGAGGGCAGCGCCCATGTAACTCGCAGCTTGGCAAATGCGTATGGCAGGCCATATCGCACGTCCGCGCAACAGGGAGCTGCCGCATGTCCGCTAGTTACGATTACGACCTTTTCACCATCGGTGCCGGTTCGGGCGGGGTGCGCGCATCGCGTGTGTCCGCCGCGCATGGCGCGAAGGTCGCGATCGCCGAGGAGCACCGGGTCGGCGGGACCTGCGTCATCCGCGGCTGTGTCCCCAAGAAGATGCTCGTCTACGGCGCGCATTTCGCCGAGGACCTGGAAGACTGCAAGCGCTTCGGCTGGGAAGTCGAGGGCAAGAGCTTCAATTGGCACACGCTGCGCGACAACGTGCTGGCCGATGTCGACCGGCTGGAGGGCGCCTATACCGACACGCTGGAGAACCACGACGTCACCGTCTTCAAGGAGCGCGCGGAGATTACCGGCCCGCACGAAATCACGCTGGCGAGCGGCAAGGTCGTCACCGCCGAACGGATCCTGATTGCCACCGGTGCACGCCCGCAGGTGCCGACCTGCAAGGGCGCCGAACACGCCATCACCTCGAACGAGGCCTTTCATCTCGAGAAGCTGCCGAAGAAGATCATCATCGCGGGCGGCGGCTATATCGCCAATGAATTTGCGGGCATCTTCAACGAATTCGGATGCAAGGTTTGCGTGGTCAATCGCGGCGACCAGTTGCTGCGTTCCTATGATGAATCGCTGCGCGAACGCTTGCTGCTGATCTCGATGAAGAAGGGCATCGACTTCAAGTTCAACACGGTGTTCGAATATATCGAGAAGACCGAGGACGGGCGCTTCAAGGTCAAGCTGTCCGATTGCGACGAAGAAGTGGTCGACCAGGTGATGTTCGCCACCGGCCGCAAGCCGAACACCGAAGGGCTCGGCCTGGAAAACGCCGGTGTCGAGCTGGGCGAGAAGGGCGAGATCAAGGTCGACCGTTTCTCCAAGACCAATGTCGACCACATCTATGCCGTCGGTGATGTGACCGACCGCGTGCAGCTGACCCCGGTGGCGATCCGCGAGGGCCAGGCCTTTGCCGATACCGTCTTCGGTGGGCACGATCCGGTCGCGGTCGACCATGGCTGCATTCCCAGCGCGGTATTCAGCCACCCGCCGATCGCCGCGGTCGGCATGACCGAGGGCGAGGCCAAGAACAAGCTCGGCAGCGTCAAGGTCTATCTGTCGGATTTCCGCCCGATGAAGAACGTGCTTGCCGGGCGCGACGAGCGCAGCCTGTTCAAGATGGTCTGCGACGGCGACAGCGGCAAAATCGTCGGCATCCACATGATCGCGCCCGATGCGGCCGAGATGATGCAGGCCGCCGCGATCGCGGTGAAGGCCGGGCTGACCAAGGCCGATTTCGACGCCACCACCGCGATCCATCCGACGATGGCGGAAGAACTGGTGCTGATGCGGTAGGGGCGGGTTGGCGATGCCGGAGGCCGGCTGACCGTTAGCGACTCGATTGCGGTCACTCTGATCGCGATCGACGGCCATCGATTGCCGACGTAATCATGCGACTATATGCTAGGTGGATGGACGCTATCGATGTCGCTTTCGTGCTTTTTCCCAAGGTAACTCAGCTCGATTTGACCGGGCCGGTTCAGGTGCTTTCTCGGCTCGGCAATGTCAGAATTCACCTTGTCTCTAGTTCAATGGATCCGGTGATGACTGACGCCGGTTTCTCGATCAATCCGACCTGCACATACAGCGAATGTCCACAACCGAATGTAGTATGCGTTCCAGGCGGTGCGGGGGCCGACGACGCAATGCTCGATGCAGTCCTGATCGACTGGCTGCGGCGCAGCGCACCCGCAGCGGATTGGATAACCAGCGTCTGCACTGGCTCCCTTGTGCTCGGCGCTGCAGGTCTACTGAAAGGCAAGCGCGCTACCAGCCACTGGCTTTCTCGCGACCTGCTAACGCAGTTTGACGCTATTCCGGTAGCTCAGCGGGTCGTGTTCGACGGCAGGGTCGTCACCGGCGGCGGCGTTACAGCGGGCATCGATTTCGCGCTAACCCTTACTGCCAAGATTCGCGGCGAGGAGCACGCCAAGTTGGTCCAGCTGGCCCTAGAATACGATCCGCAGCCTCCATTCTGTTCGGGCTCGCCGACAGGAGCCGACGTAGAAACGGTCCGGCGCATTCGAGAACTCACGCAAAAGGCGCAGTCTGAAAGATCAGCAAAAGTCGCGGCTGCTGCTGCTACCCTTCATCCGAAAGCGGGCTGGCGGCTCCCCACCCAGTAGATGACGCGGGCGGCACCCCTCGAGGCGCCCGATAGCAGTCATCCCGCGGCACTCCTGAGCCGCTCCACCGCCAGCATCGCCGCATCTACCCCCACCGCATGCAAATCCTCCGGCCAGTCGCCGCCCGTCGCCAACGCCTCTGCCGCGAGCGCCATGGCGGGCGAGGTCTGGAGGCCGAAGCCGCCCTGTCCGGCGAGCCAGAAGAAGCCGGGCGCAGACGGGTCGAAACCCGCCACCGGCAGGCGGTCCGGCGTGAAGCTTCGCAGGCCGGCCCACTCTCCGGCCAGGCGCGGGATCGTCAGCGAGGTCGCCTGCTCTACGCGCCATGCGGCGAGCGCGACGTCTTCTTCCTCGGGCTGCGCATCGCAGGGTTCGCTCGCGGCCTCGTCCATCGGGCAGGCCAACAGCCGGCCGCTGCCCTCCGGCTCGATATAGAAGCCGGGGCCCACCGTCTTGGTGAAGGGCCAGGCGGCAACGTCGATCGGAACGTCGAAGGTGATCACCGTGCGGCGCAGCGGGCGAATGCCGATGGGGGAGACGCCCGCGAGCCTTGCCACCGCGTCCACCCAGGCCCCGGCGGCATTGACCACCACGCGCGCGTCATAGCTCTTACCAGGCGTATCGGCGATCCAGCGCCCACCATCGCGACTCAGCCCTGTCACCGGCGCCTTTGCCGCAATCGTGCCCCCCGCCGCGAGCAAGGCCTTGCGATGCCCTTCCAGCAGCGCATGCGCATCGAGCTTGCGGCCCTGCGGATCGAGCAGCGCACCGACGATCCCGCCTGCGCCCGCACGCAGCGCCGGCAACAGCTCGCGTGCCTCCGCCACCGACAGCCGCCGAACCTGCGGTGCCCATACGCGATAGTTCGCCTCCAGCCGGTCGAGTGCCGCTGCCTGCCCCTCAAGCGCGATGAACAGAGCGGGATGGGGCCGCGCGCCCGGCTCCTGAAATAGCGGCATGCTCGCCGCGGTCAGCGCGCGGACCAGCGGGGCATCCATGTCGAAATGCGCAAAGGTGGCGCTGCGTCCCGAGGCATGCACGCCCGGCGCGTCCTCCGCCTCGCACACCACCGTCTCGCCATGCCGGGCCAGCCGCGCGGCGGCCGACAGACCGGCGATGCCCGCTCCCACCACAAGGAAATCGACCTGCTTCATTGCGACTCCGTTGCCCGTTGCAACCAATCGGCGTAGTCTCCCGCCTAACAGACAATCGGGGGAGCAGGCAGATGGTGAAATCGATACTGGTAACCGGCGGCACGGGCTACATCGGCGGCGAAGTGATCGACCAGCTGCTCGCCGGGGGCTATACCGTCCACACTACCGTCCGGAACAAGGCGAAGAGCGAGCCGAAACTGCGCGCCCGCTGGCCCGAAGCGGGCGAACGACTCAAAGTGTTCCAGGCCGATCTGATGAGTGACGAGGGCTGGGCAGAGGCCAATGCGGGCTGCGATGCGGTGGCCCATGTCGCCTCGCCCTTTCCCATGGCCACACCCAAGGACAAGGACGAACTGGTAATCCCCGCGCGCGAAGGCACGCTGCGGGCGCTGAAATTCGCGCATGAGGCGGGGATCGAGCGCTTCGTCCAGACAAGCAGCGCCGCCGCGATCGCTTATGGCCAGCCGGACAAGGATCATTTCACCCATCTCGACTGGACCAATCTCGCCGCCGGCGTCCCGCCCTATATCGAAAGCAAGACGGTGGCCGAGCGCGCCGCGCGCGACTGGGTGGCGACGCATGCGCCGACCATGACCTTCTGCTCGATCAATCCGGTCGCCGTGTTCGGGCCGGTCTATGACGACGACATGTCGACCAGCGTCGAGATGGTGAAGAAGATAATCGACGGCTCGATCCCGCTGATCCCCGACATGGGCATTTGCGTCACCGACGTGCGCGACGTGGCCGAAGCGCATGTCCGCGCGATCGAGGCGCCGGCCGAGAAGGTGCGCGGCGAACGCTTCCCGACCTCGCAGAAATTCATGTGGATCCGCGAAATGGCCGAAACCGTGCGGTCGCGCGCGCCCGAACATGCGCGCAAGGTTCCGAAGAAGCCAATGCCCGACTGGCTGGTGAAACTGCTCGCGCCCTTCATGGACGAGATGAAGCAGATCAGGAGCGAACTGGGCAATATCCGCGACGTGTCGGGCACGCATACCGAAGAGGTGCTGGGCTTCACTTTCATCCCGGCGGAACAGACGCTCGAGGACACGGTTCGCAGCCTCGTGCGCAAGGGGATCGTCAAGGTCTGATCCGTCGCGCGCTTGGGACGAATCGGTCTGCCGCATTGCCTCGCGCGCGGTGCCTCGTCACAAGGCGCATGAAACGAATCGCTGACGGGATATTCGCATGAACATGCTGGCGTCGCGCGGGCAGCTGCGCGCAAGTTTCATTCGCTGGGCGCTTTTCACCGTCCCGCTGGTGGTGTTGCTCGGTTTTCTCGGCGGCCAGATGGGCGGGCCCGACACGGCGTGGTTCCAGGCGCTCGAGAAACCGTCGATCTATCCCGAGCCCAAGTGGTTCGGCATCGTCTGGAGCGTGCTCTACGTTATGATCGGGCTGGCGCTGGCGCTGGTCGCCTCGGCCTGGGGCGCGCGTGGGCGCACGGCGGCACTGTGGGTGTTCGTGGTGCATTTCGCGCTCAACCTGTCGTGGACCTGGGTGTTCTTCGGTTCGCAGCAGATCACCGGCGGATTGATCGTGCTGATCCTTGTCGCGCTGACGCTGCTCGCGGTAATCGCGCTGTTCTGGCGCGTGCGCAAACTGGCCGGGGTGCTGCTGCTGCCCTATCTCGCCTGGGTCCTGTTCGCGACCGCGCTCAACTATCAGTTCCTGCAGCTCAATCCGGAGGCCGATGTCGGCAACACCGAAGGCGCGGTGGAGCGGGTAAGGATTTAGTGTGTTGCGTGCGGGAAGCGCCTCCGCGCTTCCCTTGCGGCTGTTCCGTCCCACGCCCCCTCCCGGCCACCCACGGCACGGTATTCTATGGGTGGCCGGGAGGGGGCGTGGGACGGAACAGCAAGGTCGGGACGGATGTCCCGACCGCACCCAACAAAAACTGGACAAAAGCGCGTCCACGAACCATCTGAACTGCCATGCAATCACAGAACCCGCTCATCGCCGATTTCGTCAAACTCGCCAATTCGGCGGCCGGTACGCTGGCCGGCATGGGCCGCGAGGCGCGCGATGCGGCGCGCGAACGCGCGAAGGAGAGCTTCGCCGGGATGGACTTCGTTAGCCGCGAGGAATTCGACGCGGTGAAAACCATGGCGAGCAAGGCACGCGAAGAAGCCGAGGACCTCAAGGCCCGCGTCGAGGCGTTGGAAGCGAAAACCAAATGATCGTCACCCCTGCGCATGCAGGGGCCCAGATAACGTCCCTACAAGCGGCTCGCTGAATGGCGGGCGGCTGGGACTACATCATGACCAACGCGCCCCACGGCACGCTCTACATCGGCGTGACGAGCGACGTTGCTGCGCGCGTGCAGGCCCATCGCGAGGGGCGCGGATCGCAGTTCTGCCGCAAGCATGGACTGACACGCTTGGTTTACGTGGAGCAATACGATGACATTCACGAGGCCATCACACGCGAAAAGGCGATGAAGCGCTGGAAGCGGCAATGGAAGCTCAAACTAATTCGGCGGGACAATCCCGACTGGAACGATTTGTTCGATACGATCTTGTGAAGGCGCCATCCTGCAGAGCTTATCTGGGCCCCTGCCTTCGCAGGGGCGACGGATGGGATTAGAGGACAGCCCATGCACCTCACCGCACCCGCCATTCTTATCGCCGCGCGCCCGCATGGGGAGACGGCGGTGATCGCGCGCTTGCTGACCGAGGAGAGCGGTGTCGTCGCGGCCTATGTCGCGGGCGGGCGCGGGCGGCAGCTGCGGCCGGTGGTGATCCCCGGCAATCTCGTCCAGGCCGAGATCCGCGCCAAGTCCGATAGCCAGCTTCCTTTCGCGCGGCTGGAGCTGGTGCAGAGCCGCGGACCATGGCTGTCCGAACCGCTGCCCTCCGCCGCCATCGCATGGGTGACCGCGCTCACCGCCGCAGCGCTGCCCGAACGCAATGCCTATCCCACGCTCTACGCGGCGCTCGGCGGGCTGCTCGACGCCATCTGCTCGGCCGAGACTGCGCGGCAATGGATCGAGGCACTGGCGATCTACGAGGCGCTGCTCTTGCGCGAGCTCGGCTATGGCGGAGAGCGTCCCGACATAGCGGGTCTTGGGCAGGCCTTGGAAATTCTCGACCGCCAGGAGCCGCTTATCGCGCGCTACCTGCTTGCCGACACCCGCGCCGACGTCCTAGCTGCACGGCACCTGCTCAGGCAGCGGCTGGCACGGATGGTTTAGCGGCCTTCAAATAAGGTTCGTCGCCCCTGCGCAGGCAGGGGCCTAGGTAGCGGCAGTTGAACGCTCCGAGGGGGCAGATGGGTTCCTGCCTGCGCAGGAGCGACAGAGGCGGAGAACCTGGCTTGAAGATTGCAGTTTTCGCAGGCGACGGGATCGGTCCCGAGGTTACGGCGCAGGCCCTGCGCGTGCTCGAAACGCTGTCGCTACCAGGCCTGACGCTGTTCGAGGGCGACGTCGGCGCCGCCGCCTACCGCCGCCACGGCCATCCGCTTCCGCAAGAAACGCTGGAAATGGCGCGCGCCGCCGATGCGGTGCTGTTCGGCGCGGTGGGCGATTTTTCCTGCGACGATTTGCCGCGCGACCTGCGGCCCGAACAGGCGATCCTCGGCCTGCGCAGCGAGCTGGGCCTGTTCGCCAATCTGCGTCCAGCGGCGGGCTTTCCCGGGCTCGAACACCTCTCGTCATTGAAGCCCGAGGTTGCGCGCAGCATCGACCTGCTCGTCGTGCGCGAGCTCAACGGCGACGTCTATTTCGGCGCCAAGGGTGAACGCGACAGCGACGGCGGGCGCGAGGGCTGGGACGCCATGTCCTATAACGAAGCGGAAGTACGCCGCATCGCACACACCGCCTTCCGCGCCGCGATGGGCCGCGACAAACGCCTCACCAGCGTAGACAAGGCCAATGTCCTCGAAACCAGCCGCATCTGGCGCGAGACTGTGATCGAGGTGGCGCAGGACTATCCCGAGGTCGAACTCGACCACATGTATGTCGACAATGCCGCGATGCAGCTGGTCAAAACGCCCGGCCAGTTCGACACCATCGTCACCGGTAACCTGTTCGGCGATATCCTGTCCGACCAGGCGAGCGCCTGCGTCGGGTCGATCGGCCTACTTGCCAGCGCCAGCCTCGGAGAGCGGCAGACCGAGCACGGCACCTTCGGTCTCTACGAGCCGATCCACGGCAGTGCCCCCGACATTGCGGGGCAGGGCAAGGCCAATCCGGTGGCCGCCGTGCTCAGCCTCGCCATGCTGCTGCGCCACTCGCTCGGCCGAGAGGAGGATGCCGTGCGGATCGAGCGCGCGGTCGAGGCTATCCTCGCCGATGGCGTGTTCGGCGCCGACCTCGGCGGCAGCGCCTCCACCGCAGAGATCGGCGACGCGATTGTTAGGAAGATTGTAACCATATCTTGAGGAATGGCGCATAACCGGGTCAAGCAATGGATATGACTCCGCAGACGCAGCCCGACCTGGCCACCGCCGACGCTGCCAGCGCCCGTCCGCTGGACCTCGCCATCATCCTGCCGACGCTCAACGAGCGCGACAATCTCGCCCCGCTGGTCGAGCGGATCGAGGGCGCGCTGGGCAAGAGCGGCTGGGAAGTGCTGATCGTCGACGACAATTCCTCCGACGGGACCAGCGACGAGGCACGCCGCCTGTCGCTGTCCGACCCGCGCGTGCGCGTGATCCAGCGGATCGGCCGCCGGGGGTTGTCGAGCGCCGCGATCGAGGGCTTCTGCGCCACCGCCGCGCCCTATGTGGCGGTGATGGACGCCGACCACCAGCACGATCCCAAGCTGCTCGTCGACATGCTCGCGAGCGTCAAATCGGGCGAGGCCGAGGTCGCCGTGGCGAGCCGCTTCGCCGAGGGCGCGAGCATGGAGGAATGGGGCCGTCCCGACCGCGAGAAGCTGTCGAGCGTCGCGAATTTCCTCGCCCGCAAGCTGACGGGGGTCGAATTGAGCGACCCGATGAGCGGTTTCTTCCTGCTGCCGACCGCGACCGCGCGGCGCCTGGTGCCCAACCTGTCGGGAATCGGCTTCAAGATCCTGCTCGACCTGCTGGCCACTTCCGACACACCGCTCAAGGTGAAGGATTTTCCGATGAACTTCTCCGCCCGCCGCTCCGGCGAATCGAAGCTCGACCGCGCGATCGCGCTCGATTTCCTCGCCGGCCTTTACGACAAGAGCTTCGGGCGGATCATCCCGACGCGATTCGCGCTGTTCGGCACGGTCGGCGCGCTCGGCATCCTCGTCCACATGGCCATTCTTTACGTTTTCCTGTTGGTCGCGGGCACGAATTTCAGCTGGAGCCAGGCGGTCGCGACCTTCGGGGCGATGACCTTCAATTTCTGGCTCAACAACTTCCTCACCTATCGCGACCGGCGCCTGAAAGAGGCGAACAAGGTGTTCTGGGGCTGGGTCAGCTTCATCGCCGCCTGCTCGATCGGCGCTTTCGCCAATGTCGCCGTGGCCACGACCCTGCACGATCGCGGCCTGCACGAAGTCTTCGCCGCGCTGGTCGGCATCGGCATCGGTTCGGTATGGAACTACGCGCTCTCGAGCCGCTTCGTGTGGGGTCGTTACTGACCTCCCCGAAACGGGGAGGGGGACCACCGAAGGTGGTGGAGGGGCACTTTCAAACGTTCCGTACCTGAATGGTTCGGATCAGCTGCAGGTGCCCCTCCACCATGCTGCGCATGGTCCCCCTCCCCCGATGGGGGAGGCCATTCACCTCCAACTGTCCAGCCAGGTCCACACGGCAAAACTATCCGGCCCGACCAGCGGCGCGCCGCTGATGATCGGGTAGAACCAGCCGAACACCAGGACGCTGCCCACCACCGGCGCCAGCGCGGTCTTGCGCCAGCCATTCTGCCACAGCGCATCGCAGGCGAGCGCCAGCGCGGCGAGCAAGGCCATCGCGGGCAGGGCATAGTGATAATAGAACTGCACCGGCTTGCTCGCGACGATCCAGAAGCCGAGGCTCACCGCATAGAGCACACTCACGCCCAGCGCGGCCCAGTGGCGGCGGAGCATGCCGTGCCAGGCGCACCAGGCCAGCGCGGGCAGGCCCAGCAGCATGGTCAGCGGATTGCCGATCAGCATGATGCCGCGCTGCACGCCCTCGACCGGCTCGTAGAGGTACCAGATCGAGCGCGCGTTCAGCACCCATTGCTCCCAGCTCGACTGGTAGGGGTGCGGCTTGAGCACCTGTTCCTGCTGCGAGAGCATGAACTGGTGGTGGTAGACCAGCCCTTCGGTGATCGGATGGAAGCGGAAGAAGTAGGCCGGCAGGTAGGTTGCGGCATAGACCGCCAGCGGCACCGCGCCGAGCCACAGCGCGGCCTCGACCAGCGTGGTGCCCGGCACTGGCGCGCCCCGGCGGCTTAGGAACAGGCGGCGGCGCCCCGCAGCGGCCCGCGCGAAGAAGAACACGAGGCCTGGCACCATCGCGACCACCAGCGCATTCCACTTAGCGCCCATCGCCAGGCCCAGCGCGATGCCGGTCAGCGCCAGCCGCCAGCGGCCCTGTTCGGGCTGGCGGATCGCGGCGGTGAATTGCCATGCGGCAAGGCTCAGAAACGCAAGATAGAAGATATCCAGCATCGCGATGCGCGCGTGGACGAACAGGTGGAAGCCGGTGGCCAGCAATACGCCATAGGCGAGCGTGGCAAAGCGACTGAGCGTACCGAACCACAGTGCGCGCATCCCAGCGAACAGCGCCAGCGTGCCGAACAGCGTCGGCAGCAGGCGCCAGCCCCACGGATTGTCCCCGAAGAGCGCGATGCCGACAGCGATCAGCTGCTTGCCCAGCAGCGGATGCTCGCGATTGGTGAACTCGCCCAGCACCAGCAGCTCGCGCGCGGCGGGCAGGTAATGGACCTCGTCGAAATAGGGTTTCACGACGACGGTCAGGTGGGGAAGGCAGGCAAGCCAGAAGACCAGCGCCAGCGCGGCGCACCAGCGAATGGGATCCCTCGGTTGCTCGGGCGCGCGGCTCATGGCGCGGCGGTTTAGAAAGCCGCCGCGCCCGCTTCAAGCGCTAAGCTTCCGCGCGCGCACGCTTTTCCAGCCAGAACAGCCGTGCAACCATCGGCAGGAGGGAAATCGATGCCGTCATGCCGACCGCCAGTACCCACAGGGGGACATTCATGCCCACCGCCCGGGCGCGCGGCACGATGAATACGAGCGCGACGACGACCACGATCACGAGATCGTACCATACCTGCGTGCCCCACAGGTCCTGCGTGTGGTTGGGCAGGAAGCCGAGCACACCGTCCTGTACGATGGGAAATGCACTGAAGATGATGAAACCGGCGGCAAGCACGGCTGCCATCGACCAGCTTTCTTGCACTCGGCCGCGCAATGCCAGAAGAAGCACGGCAGGCAGCGCTCCGACAGCGCCGAGGACGAAAAGGATTTCAAGCGTGGTCATGACAGGCTCCCGATGCGATGTAGCGAGTGCTACAGACCTTCAATGTAGCATGTGCTACATTTAGTCAATGGCCGATCCTCGCCTGTCCCGCGAAACGCTGCTTCCCAAGCTGGCAACCCATGTGCTGGAGCATGGGTTGGCAGGGGCCAGCCTGCGCCCCCTCGCCAAGGCTGCCGGCACGAGCGATCGGATGCTGATCTATCACTTCGGATCGAAGGACGGCCTCGTGACGGCGCTGCTCGAACACGTCGCGGGCATGTATTCGGGCGCGCTCGAAATGGCCTATCCCACCGAGCCTGCCACGTCGCGGCGCGACTGTGCGCAGCGCCTGCTGGCGATCGGGCGAGCGCCCATGTTCGCGCCATTCCTGAGGCTGTGGTGGGAAATCGTCGCGGGCGCAGCCAAGGGCGATGCCGCCTTTCGCGCAAGCGCTGCGGCGATGATGGACAGCCAGCTCGACTGGTTTGCCGCTTACCTGCCTCCCGACGATCCCGATCCCGCGCAGGGGCCAAGCTTGTCGCGCTTGCGGTGGAGGGCGCACTGATGTTGGATGCGCTCGGCCTTGGCGATGTCGGCGAAGCGGGACTTGCTGCCTTGGAAGGCTGACCCGCTTGCCGAGCGGGTACGCCGTGCTATCCCGCCCCCCATGAAGAAGATCACCGGCACCGACCGCTCGATTACCTCGAAATGGCGCCCCGCGACGCAGGCGGTGCGCGGCGGCACCTGGCGATCCGAGCATGGCGAGACCAGCGAGGCGCTGTTCCTCACCAGCGGCTATACCTATGACGATGCACAGACGGTGGCCGATCGCTTTGCCGGCGATGCCCCCGGCATGACCTATTCGCGCCTGCAGAATCCGACGGTCGCCATGCTCGAGGAACGCATCGCGCTGATGGAAGGCGCCGAGGCGTGCCGCGCGCAGGCGAGCGGGATGGCCGCGATGACCACCGCGCTTCTGTGCCAGCTATCGGCGGGCGACCATGTGGTCGGTGCGCGAGCCGCTTTCGGCTCGTGCCGCTGGCTGCTCGACCATTTGCTGCCGCGCTTCGGAATCGAAACCACCGTCATCGACAGCGCCGACGACGAAGCCTGGGAGGCCGCGATCCGGCCTAACACCAAGGCGTTCTTCTTCGAAACGCCTGCCAACCCGACGCTCGACGTGGTCGATCTCGCGCATGTCTGCGGGCTTGCGAAGGCGCATGGCATCACCACCGTGGTCGACAATGCCTTTGCCACCAGCGCATTGCAGAAGCCGCTCGATTTCGGCGCGGACGTGGTCGCCTACAGCGCCACCAAGCTGATGGACGGGCAGGGCCGGGTGCTCGCGGGCGCGGTCTGCGGCAGCCGGGAATGGATCGAGGAAGTGTTGCTGCCGTTCCAGCGCAACACCGGGCCCAATTGCGCGCCCTTCAACGCCTGGGTGGTGCTCAAGGGACTGGAGACGCTCGACCTGCGCGCGCGCCGCCAGAGCGAAAATGCGGTCGCGCTGGGCAGCTTCATCGAGCCGCGCGTGCCGAAAATGCTGCACCCCGGCCTGCCGAGCCACCCGCGCCACGCGCTGGCCACCAGCCAGATGGTCGCAACCGGCCCGATCTTCGCCTTCGATGTCGGCGACCGGGCAACCGCTTTCGCCATTCTCGATGCGCTGGAATTGGTCGATATCTCGAACAATATCGGCGATGCGCGCAGCCTGATGTGCCATCCGGCCAGCACCACGCATGCCGGGATGACGCAGGAGGATCGCGACGCGATGGGCGTGACCGAAGGCCTGCTGCGCATCAACGTCGGGCTGGAAGGTGTCGAGGACCTGCAGGAAGACCTCGACCGCGCGCTGTCGGCCGCAGGGCTCTAGTGACGCCAGCCGTTGCGGATCGCGATCCGCTCGAGTTCCTCGCCCAGTGCATGCGCGGCGGACATCGCCACGGGGCAGCGTGCATCGTCGGTCAGCACACCATGGACATCGAGACCGGCGCCGCCGATCAGCGCCATCAGCAGGCCTTCATCGCGTGTCATTCCCGCTGCGCAACACGGTGCGAGCAGGATCCGGCGACGCGATGTGCGGGCGAGATCGACCACGAGTGCGCGGGCCAGCAGCAACAATTTGCGGAACTCGCTCCCGGCCGCGTCGAGCGCCAACATCGTCGCGCGGGCATCGCTCAACCCGTGTCCGGCCAGCCTGCGGATGAGCACAAGCCCCAATGTCTGGTGCCGCCGCGCGGGTAGCGGAAGGTCGAGAGTGGTCGAATCATGCGAATGGGCCATGCGATCTCCTTTCCCGCCATGATATGCTACTGCAAATCATTCGCAAGTAAGAATCGAAGAACGCCCTCTCCGATATCTTCTATCTTCCGGGGCTAGCGTCCGAGGTAGGGCTCGCAGGCCACTCCGTCGTTGTCGCGGTCGAGCGCGCGGCGGTAGCCGGGCTGGCCGCGATGGATCGGCGCTGCGCCGGCGGCCCGCGCGGCATCGCAATTCGCAAAATAGACCCCGCCTTCGATCCGCGATGCGGGGGCCTGCTGCGTCGCGCGGCGATTGCGGTGACAATGATAGTCGCCCGTCTTGCGATTGTTGTGACAGCCCTCGGCATTCAATCCGCCCGGATGGGCGAATGCCGGCGAAGGCGGGCTGGCGAGTAGCGTCAGCGGCAAGAGCAGCACGAGGCGTTTCATCCTCGTATCCTTAGCACGAAATCGGTATCGCTCCCAGAAAAGGGAGGCCCATTGATGACCAAGACCATCGAATACATCTTCGATTTCGGCGCGCCGAACGGCTATCTTGCGTGGTATCCGCTCAAGGACATCGTCGCGCGGACCGGGGCGCAGCTCACCGTGACGCCGGTCTTCCTCGGCGGAATGCACAAGCTCACCGGCAATGCCCCGCCGATGATCCGCGATGCCGAAGTCAAGGGCAAGGTCGCCTATGCCGCGCTCGAGTTCCAGCGCTTCCTCGACCGGCATGCGATGGACAGGTTCAGGATGCATCCCGCGCTGCCGTTCAACTCGATCCTGCTCCAGCGCGTCCTGGTCGCCGCGCACGACGAGGCGGAGCGGCGCGCGATCGTGGACGCACTGCTCCCCGCGGTGTGGGAACGCAATATCGATTGCAGCGATGCCGAAGCGGTCGGGCGGGAATTGGCCGAAGCCGGCCTCGATGCCGAACGCCTTCTGGCAGCCACGCAGGACCCCGACGTCAAGGCGAAGCTTGCCGAGAACACCGAACACGCCGTGCAGCGCGGCGCCTTCGGTATCCCGACCTTCTACGTCGATGGCGAGATGTGGTTCGGCAAGGAACGCCTGGGCCAGCTCGAGGAATATCTCTCGGGCGGCAAACCCTAAGCGGCGAGGAGCAGCAGCGCGGGATAGGGCAGGGCGAGCGCCAGGGTGGCGATGCAATCGCCGCCGCGATCGCGTTTCAGGCGTCGGATGAAGGCGAATAGCATGTCCCAAGGTCCCCGCTTGCCAAATGTGCCGCCCCGGCAACTCAATGCGACCGACCAGTCGTGTCGGCAGGCCGAATCCGTCGGGGATAGCCTTGCGACAATGAACGGCTGGCGGTTAGAATTTTGTCATAATTCGCCGTAAACCCATCTTAACCATTGTTTGAAAGCCCGATTATACCGCCAGGCAGGGGAAATTTGCCGCGTAGCGCTTGCGCAGCGAGGCTGCGGCTTTAAACTGGACCTGTGATAAAGGAACTCTTCCAGCATGCCGCCATTACCGACGGGATCACCGTCCGGGTGGCGGTCAATTTCCTGCCCGAGCAATCGCGCCCGGATGCGGGCAAGTGGTTCTGGGTCTATCACATCCGTATCGAGAACGGCTCTCACGAGCGCGTCCAGCTGATGACGCGCCACTGGCGCATCACCGATGGCGCGGGCACGGTCAGCCATGTCGATGGTGACGGCGTGGTCGGCGAACAGCCGGTTCTGATGCCCGGGCAGAGCCATGATTATGTTTCCGGCTGCCCGCTCGACACGCCGCATGGGTCGATGGAAGGCTTCTATACCTTCCACGCCGAAGATGGCTCGCCGCTGGAAGTGCGCATCCCCTTCTTCCCGCTCGCGGCGCCTGCCACCGCTGATTGATCGTCAAGCGCGCAGCAACCGGCGCCAGCGTCGCTGTCGGTGAGCGTAGAAAATCCGCACGAAGGCGAGCACGAAGGGTGTGAGGATCCCGGCGGCGACATCGATCCGGTCGGTGTAGTGCGTCCTGCCGCCGGGCGCGGGCCGGACAAAGATCCAGTGATCCCAGGTCTTCGCCAGGTGGCCCGATCCGTTGTCGCGCAGGACCATCCCTTCGGGGCCCTCGGGAAACTCGATCCCGATGGTCTGGCTGCCCAGCGGGATAATGCCCAACAGCCGGAGCGAAGCCCGGTAGCGACCTTCCGCCCACGTCTCGGGAAAAGCGCCGTCATGGGGATGGAAGGCGAGGATCGGCGAGGCGACGAAGTCCAGTGTATCCGACCGGCGAACAAGATCCCAGACCCGCTGCGGGTCCGCCTCGAACACGCTCGAAACCCGCGTTTGCACGGGGGCGCTACTCCTCTTCCTCTTCATCCTCGATACCGGAAAAGTCGAAGCTTCCGATCTTGATCTTCGGCTTGAGGTCGAGCCACGTGGCGAGGATCTCGAAATCCTGGGTCGCCGGATAATTGGCCAGCGCGGCGCGGCTTTCGTCGAGCCGGAGCACGAGGCTCTTCTTCTTGCGGCGCAATGCGCTGGTGGTGAGCGAGACCCGGCTGCCCCCGCCGAGGCGGCGGGCCAGGCGATAGCCCAGTCCCCAGGTCATGCCTTCGCGCAGATCGTCGTCGCTGGCGAGTTCGCGCAGTTTCTCCGGCAGTTCGGTGCGGCCCATGCTGCCGAACAGGGCGGCGCAGATCATCGCGCGGCCGCGCGCGTCGAGGTCGATCCAGCGCTTGCCCAGCGCCCATTCGATCGCGTGGCTGACCCTCAGATTGGGCTCCACCCGCTGGAGCGCGCCGGACAGTTGCGCCGCAGCCAGCCGCAACCGCTCGTTCACGCTGCCGTCGCCATCCGCCAGTTCCACCGTCCACGCGACTAGCAGCGTCGCCTCGGTGATCGAGGCATCGCGCGGCTCGGCATAGGCGGTGACCCCGGCCAGCAGCGGGTCGGCCTTCATCTGCGCCGGCTCGAGCCGTTCGTAGAGCAGGCCTTCGCGGATGCCCCAGGAGGAGAACACCAGCTCGTCGGGCTCGATCTCGTCGAGCAGCGGGCGCAGCAGGGCGGCGGCATCGGGCAGGTAATGCGCGCGCATCGGGCTGATGCCGCTGATCTCCATCAGCCTTTCGGGTTTTGCGTCGACCAGCTCCTTGGCCAGGCGCCGCGCGTCGTCCGGAAGCAGGGTAAAGCCATGCGGATCGGTCAGCGGATAGTCGAAATAGCGCATCGCATAGGCGGCCAGGGCCCGCCAGGTGCCGCCGATCATATACATCGGCCCGGGATGCGCCGCGGCCCAACCGACCGAGGCCAGATGGTCGTGTACCGCGGCTTCGAAGGCATCCGGCCCGTCGGCGCGCAGCGCGGGGAGGCGCAACGTCCCGAGCGCCAGGCTCGATGCCTCGTGGCACTCGTTATCGGCGACCGATACCAGTTCGAGGCTGCCTCCGCCCAGATCGGCGACCACGCCCCTCGCGCCCGGGAACGCACCCAGCGCGCCCATGGCCGAGGCGCAGGCCTCTTCCTCGCCCGAAAGCAGGCGCGGTTCCAGGCCGAGATCGGCCACACGGCCGAGAAATTCCGCGCCGTTTTCCGCATCGCGCGCCGCCGCCGTGGCGACGGTCTGGACGTCTTCGATTCCCAGATCGCCGATAATCAGCGCATAGCGGGCGAGCGCGGCCAGCGCCTCTTCGGCAGCCTCCTCCGGAATACGCCCGGTTTCAGACAGGTCGCGACCGAGACGCGCGGCGACCTTCTCGTTCCACACCACTTCGGGGGCGCGGGCGGTGCCTTCGTAGATCACCATGCGCACCGTGTTCGAGCCGATGTCGATCACCGCGCGGGGAGGCTGGATCAGGCGGCGCTGCCATTTGGCCGAACGCGATTTGTTCACTTGCCGGCACCCCGCAGCGTCAGGCGCGGCACTTCATGGTCTTCGAGCGCCGCGCCGCGCCCGGACAGCGAGGGGTTGGCCATGAAATATTCGTGGCAGTTGAAGCCGCCTTCGCCCTGTCGGATGCGCCGATACTGCCCGTCGGGCTCAAGCTCCCAGCTCTGTTCGGTATCGAGAATATTGGCAAGCATGACTTGTCCCAGAACCTGATCGTGGACGGTCTTGTTGGTGATCGGCACCATCACTTCCACGCGGCGCAGCAGATTGCGGCTCATCGCATCGGCGCTGGTGACGTAGACCTTTGCCTGGCGGCTCGGCAGCGCCTTGCCGTTGGCGAAGGCCCAGACGCGCGAATGTTCGAGAAAGCGGCCGATGATCGACTTGACGCTGATATTTTCCGAAAGGCCGGGCAGGCCGGCGCGCAGGCTGCAGATGCCGCGGACAACCATGCGGATCTCGACCCCTGCCTGGCTGGCTTCGTAGAGCTTGTCGATCATCGCCTTGTTGGTGATCGAATTGAGCTTCACCCAGATGCCGGCCGGCTTGCCCGCCTCGGCATTGGCGATCTCGCGGTCGATCAGCGCGAACAGCTTTTCCTGCATGCCGTTCGGCGACAGCACGATCCGTTCCAGATCGTCGGGCTCGATGTAGCCGGTGATGAAATTGAACATCTTCGCCGCATCGCGCCCCAATGCCGGATCGGCGGTGAAGAAGCTGAGGTCGGTGTAGATCTTCGCGTTGATCGGGTGGTAGTTGCCCGTGCCGAAATGGCAGTAGGTGCGATAGCCGTCTTCCTCGCGGCGCACCACCAGGCTGACCTTGGCGTGGGTCTTCCATTCGGTAAAGCCGTAGATCACCTGCACGCCCGCGCGTTCCAGCTCGCTCGCCCAGTGGATGTTGCGCTCCTCGTCGAAGCGCGCCTTCAACTCGACCACCGCGGTCACCGCCTTGCCCGCCTGTGCCGCCTCGATCAGCGCAGCGATCACCGGCGACTGGTCGCCCGCGCGATAGAGCGTCTGCTTGATCGAGACGACCGCCGGATCGCGCGCCGCCTGGCGCAGGAAATCGACCACCACGTCGAAGCTCTCGAACGGGTGGTGGATGACGATGTCTTTCTCGCGGATCGCGGCGAAGCAGTCGCCGTCATGCTCGAGGATGCGCTCGGGATAGCGCGGGCTGAAGGGTTCGAACTTGAGGTCGGGGCGCGGTTCGCTGCAGATCGTGCCGAGATCGGCGAGCCCGAGCATCCCGTCGCTCTTGACGATCATCTCCTCCTCGACCTCGAGCTGTTCGCGCAGCAGCGCTTCGGCGCCCTCGTCGCATTCCTCGTCGAGTTCGAGCAGCACAACGTGCCCGCGCCGACGCCGCTGGATCGCGGTGCGGAAAAAGCGCACCAGATCCTCGGCCTCCTCCTCGACCTCGATATCGCTGTCGCGCAGCACGCGGAAGATCCCGTCGCCGAGGATCTTGAAGCCGGGAAACAGCTGGTCCGCAAAGCGCGTCACGAGCTGTTCGATCGTGACATAGACGGCTTTCTGCCCGGGCACGCGGACGAAGCGGGGGGCGCCGCTGGGGATGAGGACCATCTCGATCAGGTCCGCCTTGCGCCGCCCGCGTTTGAGGCGGAAAATCACGCCGATCCCCTTATTGGCAACGAAGGGGAAGGGGTGGCTGGGATCGATCGCCTGCGGCGTGATCAGCGGCAGAATATCGCTTTCGAAATATTCGCCGAGCCATTTGAGCTGGCTCTTCGTCAGATCGTCGATCGCGGCGAGCACGATGCCTTCGTCGGCGAGCAGCCCGCGAAGCGTTTCGAGGCTTTCCTGCTGGCGATCTTCCAGCCTGAGCAATTGCTCGCGGATCGCCGCGAGCTGCTGGCGCGGGCTGGTGCCGTCGATCCCCTGCGTCTCGATGCCGCGCTGGACCTGCCCTTCGAGCCCGGCGATGCGGACCATCGTGAACTCGTCGAGATTGCTCGCCGATATCGACAGGAAACGCAGGCGCTCCAGCAGCGGGTAACGCTCGTTCTCGCTCTCGGCGAGCACGCGGCGGTTGAACGAAAGCCAGCTGAGTTCACGATTGGTGTAGCGATCCGCCGGCGCGACGGGCGCGTCGATTCCGGCGTCGTTTGCCGGGATGCTCGGGGATGCTTCGGCAGTCATGCTGGTGCGGCTTTCGGGCATGGTCCTCGGATATGACGGTTCGGTTACAAGATGCTCTAGCGGCTCGCTAAAGGAAAGGTCTGGCCATCGCATCTTGTTTCCTGCGCGTGCCGCATTTATGTCGCATTGCACCATGAAGCGCACCCATCTGCCTCTCAACGCCCTGCGCGTTTACGATGCCGCTGCCCGGCATCTGTCCTTCACCCGCGCCGCGGACGAGCTGGCAGTAACGCCAGCCGCCGTGGGCCAGCAGATCAGGGCGCTGGAAGATCACCTGGGCACCGTTCTGTTCCGCCGCACCAGCAAGGGGCTGGAACTCACGCAGGAAGGCGCGGCCGGCCTGGACGCATTGCGTGAAGGATTCCTCAAATTCGAGGAAAGCGTGTCCGCCATGCAGGCAGGGCAGGCTTCCGACAGCTACACCATTGCCTGTCCGCGCGAATTCTATGCGCAGTGGCTTGCACCGCGCCTGGCCAAATTCGGCGAAGAGAACCCGGATATCAAATTCGTGTTCGTCGCCGATGAGAACGCCGATTTCACCGAAGCCAATCTCGATTGCGCGATCCGGCTGGTCGACGGTCCGGGCGATCTCCAGGGTATCGAACTCGACGAAGCCCGCCGGGTTACGGTGGCACGGCCAAAGGATAACGGCGGCGCGCCCGACAAGTGGATCGACTGGGGCCTGCCGTTGCAGGATGGCGTAGCTGCGCATGTCACGGTGTCGAACGCCGGACAGGCGTTGTCTTCGGCACTCGCAGGGCTGGGCAAGGCGATCCTGCCCGAATTGCTGGCCAAGGAATCGATCGACGGCGGCAAGCTCGAAGTGCTCGACGGGCCGGATACCGGTACGCGCGCCTATTGGCTGGTGGCACCGACGCCGCAATGGCGGACGAAGAAGGTCAAGGCCTTGGTTGCGTTTCTATCGCAATCCAAATGACATTCGCGAATTGAGGCGATTTGGCGCGTGGAATCTCCGATCCATTCGCAAGCGGTTTCGGCGTGAGGGGATCCTTTCGGCTCGCTTCGAGCAATTCATGGCATCGATGACTGCGCGGCGGTTTTCCCGGATTCTCGAATTTTAGGGGTCCGTTAACCACACTGGAGAAACTGCCCTTAACGGTGATCCGGCTAGCGCCACCGCACAGGGGGCTATCCGAATGGACCGCATGCTGCGAAGGCTTTGGAAAGACACGAAAGGCAATACGCTGGCGATCTTCGCGGCAGCGCTTGTGCCGCTTGTCGTGGTCATCGGCAGCGGGCTGGACCTCAGCTTCGCCTATATGGCCAAGGCGAAGCTTCAGAATGCCTGCGATGCCGCGGCGCTGGCAGGACGCCAGTCGATGGATGGCAATTCCTGGACAACGGCCAACGAGACCGAAGCGCGCAAATTCTTCGATTTCAACTTCCCCGATGGAACGCTGGGCGCCCAGAATCTGGCTTTCGACATCGATCAGGACCCCAACGACAATTCGCAGATCATCGGCATCGCCAGCGCGGCCATCCCCACCTCGCTGATGCACATTTTCGGCTTCGATACGATCGACATCCAGGCCAATTGCGATGCCAAGCGCGATCTGGGCCACAACGACGTGATGCTGGTGCTCGATACGACCGGATCGATGACCAATTCCCCCTCGATCGGCGGCGACACCAAGATCGTGCGTCTGCGCAATGGCGCATCGGGCCTCTATCGCGCGCTGGAAGACAGCGCCAATGGATCGATCACCCGCTTCGGCATCGTGTCCTATTCGCAGACGGTCAATGTCGCGCGCAGCCTGAAGAACCGCGACATCCTGAAAGAGCAATCCTACAATGACGGCACCTTCACATGGTCCGAATGCGACGTGTGGTGGGGCTATCTCTACAATTGCGAAAGCGACGGTGAGGTATACGACACGATAGCCGATACCCCCTATATCGGCTGGAACGGATCGAAATACGGCACCACGAGCTTCACGCATGTGGGCGAAAAGACGGTCCATATCGACAATACGCAATGGGCCAGCGCGGGCAATACGACCAACGAGAACCGCCGCGATTTCCGCAAGAGCGGGGACGGTTGCATCGAGGAGCGCTCGAGCATCGGACAGACGGTGAGCCCGGTGACGATACTGCAGACCGTATCGCAGAACGATATCGACGCCGTGGCGTCGAATGGCAACGACACGACCTATCAGTGGGGCCGCTACGACCCGGAAAGCCAGGAAGGCCAGAGTTCGAGCGCCTGCCCGTCCGAGTCGCAGAAACTGGCGACCTATGCTTCGGAAAGCGCCTTCAACACAGCGATCGACAATGCGACCGCCAACGTCACCGGCTATACCTATCACGATATCGGCATGCTGTGGGGCGCGCGCTTCCTCTCGCCCACGGGCATGTTTTCGGCCGACAATCCGACATCGCATGGCGTGGTCCCGGTCAACCGGCACATCGTCTTCATGACCGATGGCGCATTGGTGACCACGGGCAGCACCTATTCGGCTTATGGCATCGACAATTACCATGACCGGATCGACGGTACGGAAAGCCTGCAGGACAAGCACATCAACCGCTTCCATTCGATCTGCGACCTGGTGAAATCGACCGGCACCACGGTATGGGTGATCGCGCTCGACGTGACCGATACCGACGATATCGACGATTGCGCGACCAGTTCGGCGCATTTCTACACCTCCGACGGCTCGGACCTGGAGGAGATCTTCGAGAATATCGGGCGCGGTATCGGCAATCTGAGGCTGACGCGGTGAGGCGGCTGCGCGACACGACGCGCCGTCTGCGCGGCGAGGAACGCGGTGCGACGATCATCGAATTCGCGATGATCAGCGGGCCGATGCTGCTGCTGCTGATGGGCGGGCTCGAGCTTGGCTACAACAGCTATGTGCGCGCGACCATGCAGGGGGCGCTCAACGATGCGGCGCGTACCGCAGCGGTCGAGTTTCCGATCATCAACGTGCCGGGCAGCACGGTCGAAGAGCAGGTCGAAAACCTGATCAAGGAGACGGTCGAACACGTCGCGCCCAATGCCACGATCACCGTTACCCAGAAGAGCTATTTCGACTTCTCCGATATCGGCAATCCGGAAAAGCTGATGACCGATCATAACGGCAACGGCCAGTTCGATGCCGCCGATGGCGATTGCTACGAGGATGCCAACGGCAATGGCAATTACGATACCGATGCCGGCAAGACGGGCAATGGCGGGGCGGACGACGTGGTGCTCTACACCGCCAATATCAGCGCCCCGCGGATCCTGCCGCTCGACGGCTTCCTGCCCGGGGTCGGGTCGACGATCGACTACACGCTGGAAACCGCGGTGCGCAATCAGCCCTACGACCAGCAGGCAACGGCGGCGGTGGTCTGTGCTTAGGACGCTGCGACCTTTGCGCGCGCTGCGGCGCGATACGCGCGGGCTGGCGCTGACCGAATTCGCCTTCGCCGCGCCGGTCTTCCTCACGCTCGTCCTCACCGGGCTCGAACTGTCGAACCTCGCGCTCGCGCATTTGCGCGTGAGCCAGATGGCGATGACCGTGGCCGACAATGCCGGGCGCGTGACCACCGGCATCGACGAGGCGAATATCTACGAGGTCTTCACCGGCGCCGAATATGTCGGCAACGGGCTGGACTTCGCTGCCAATGGCCGCGTCGTGCTCTCCAGCCTCGAACACAACGGCCAGACCGGCTCGGACGAGGGGCAGACCATCGTCTGGCAGCGCTGCTGGGGCGATGCCACCACGGTCCAGCCCGCCTATGGCGTGGAAGGCGACGGGGCGGATGACGACAGCCTCGAAAGCGGCCTCGGCTCGGGCACCGACACGATCACCGCGCTGCCCGATACCGCGGTGATGTTCGTCGAGGCGACCTATGCCTACCAGCCGCTGGTCTCGACCGGCTTCTTCACCCCGCCCACGATCCGTTACGAAAGCGCCTTCAACGTGCGCGGGCGACAGAACAACGCCATCACCAATACGCAAAGCCTCACCGTGATGAGCTGCTGAGAGCTGCCGAGGCGCGCGGTCAGCCCGCCGCCAGCGCATCGAAATAGGCGAATACGTCCGCAACCCCCGGCGGCTCGCATTCCATCCGCAGCCGCTCCAGCGCCGGACCGATCTCGAGCCGGTATTCCGCCTGCGGCCCGTCCTGCCCAACGTGCTGCGCACCCAGCCGCCGGATGAAGCCGCGCGCGGCATCGTTCTCCGCCAGCACATGCGCGGAAAGCGCCTCCAGCCGCCCGCGCGCATCGAGCAGCAGCGTCGCGGTCAGCAGCCGCCCCAGGCCGAGCCCGTGATACTCGTCGACCACGCCGACCGAGAACTCGGCCACCGGGTCGCCCGCATCGGGCCGCATCGCATGGACCACGCCCATCGCGGGCTGCGCCGGGTCCGACAGGTCGATCGCCCCCCAGGCGAGATGCAGCACCCCGTCGACGTCCAGTAGCCGCTCGATGACCCAGTCGGGCGGGCTGGCCCCGCCGGAAAAGAACCGCAAATAGCGCGAGCGCGGGCTCATCCGCGCGATGCCGGTCCGCAGCCGCCCCTCGTCCTCGGGCGAGACGGTGCGGATGCAGATAGCCCGCCCGTCCTCCAGCCGCGTATTGATCGAGGCCTCGCCGCAGGCGCCCTGCCAGCGCAGATCTGCGGGAAACTCGCCTTCCTCAGCCATCGAGCCCGGCCTCCTTCACCGCGGCGCAAGGCGCCTGCGTGCCTCCCGCCATACAGCCTCGCCCGCCGGCATGCGAGCGCGCATCGCGGCGCTGCTCAGCCCCCATCGGGACCGTTCCGCAGCCAGGCGAGCGCACCCGGCGCCATTCCCTTGAACTTGGGCCAGCCCTCCGGCGCATCTGCCAGCGGCGCGCAGGCGAGCGCGGTGCCTTCGGGCAATTGCCGCTTGATCCGGTGGTAGAGCTTCGAGCGCGTCAGCCCCGAGCGCACCAGCCACAACCCGTCGGCCAGCGGATGCGCATCTCCATGCAGGTCGAGCGGCCCTTCCGGCGCAGCGGCCGGATCGTGCCACAGCAGGTAGAGCGCCGGCGTGGCGGCGGCGTCGTCGGCGTCGGTGTCGTCGTGGGGCGGGTCGGTCTCGGCGGATGGCAAGCGCGTGTCTCCTTGCCCGGTCCAGCGCATGGGCGCCGCGCCGGTTCCACGGGGCGTTGCGGTCAGAAGGGCGGGTCCTCCTCCATCTCGGCGAGGATTTCGCGCGCGCGTTCCATCGCGGGACCGGCCCAGTCGGGCAGCTCGGGACAGCCGTCGGGCCCGCTCGCATCCCACGCATCCTCGATGGGGCCGGCATCCGCGCCCGCCGCCTGCCGCTGACGCCAGAGCCGGCGGCGCCGGAACACCTGCAGCGCCATCGCGCGCGAGGTCACCTCCGCGCTCATCCGCCGCCGGATTTCGGCGATTTCGGCGCGCGCCTGCCCGGCCAGCTCGTCATAGGCGGGATGCCCTGGCCCCAGCTCCTGCGCCTGCGAGCCATAGCGCGCGGGCAGGCGGTGCGCGAGGAGGAAGCGCAGCAGCGCATTGTCGGGCTTGTCCCAATGGCCGAGGATTTCGCCGCCCGAGACGATCGGCGTGCGCGTGCCCAGCATGGCGCGCTCCATCGCGATATCCTCCAGCCGCGCCGCCCCGCGCGCGAGCGCCGCGTCCCAGGCCTCGGCAAACCCCTCCGCCCCGCGCCGCGCACGCAGCTTGTAAAGCGCCTCGAGGCTCTTCCCGATCCGCCTGGCGGCGACCTTGACGATGCCGGTCGCGGCAAGCGTGGCGACAAAGCGCCGCTGCAGGTCGGGCGTGATCGAATTGCGGCGCGGCGCCTTGTGGAGGAAGGGTTCGAAGGCGAGGAGGGGGTCGTCGGCATCGGGTTCGTCGGCGACGTAGGCGACCGCGGAGGTGGCCTGCCGGGCGATCTTGCGGGTGGGTTTGCTCATCTCTCACCAGTCATTGCGAGGAGCCGCAGGCGACGCGGCAATCCATCTTCTGGCCTCTCAACAAGGGGAAACGCCGGGAGATGGATTGCTTCGCTACGCTCGCAATGACGAGTAGGAAAATGGTTTCTGGCTGGCGAAATCACAGAGCCCAAGCCGAAGTTTAGCGAAGCAAAACCGGCGATTCCTGGACGACGGCGACCTCTCGTCGCGGCCTATGTGGTTCGTCCAGCGTACTAGGGACAGCAGGAAAATGCAGAAAGCTGGCGGACCCTGAATGTCTGGTGGGACGCGCAAAGCGTGGACCGAATTTTCTGTAAGATTGGCGCCGGCAATTCCGGAGGCTAATAGCAAGCGATCGTATTCAAACGAGTGATCAACATGAAGTTCGATATTCTTGGACGTATTCGCAATATGGGTCTGCCCGATGGGAAGACAGCAATTCTCTATTCGATCTATGAGGCGGTAAGCAATTCGCTGCATTCGATTGAGGATCGCTTTGGCGAAGATAAGATGTCCGACAAAGGCTGGATATACATTGAAATTGACACGGCTGAGGATGGCGACGTCGAAAAGATTGCGGTCACTGACAATGGAATTGGGTTCAACGAGGAGAACCTAGACTCGTTCGAAACTAGCGATAGTCGCCATAAGTACCAGCGTGGTGGAAAGGGTGTTGGTCGCTTCGTCTGGATAAAGACGTTTGACCGCATCGGCGTGTCGAGTGTCACTAAGAATGGGAATCGGAAAGAGAGAGTAACTTTTCGATTTATGCCAGAGAAAAACAATTCGATAGCGTATAAGAGGGTGAGGCCTGCGAAAGGGGAAGATTACGAGACCACGATCGAACTGTCAAAACTCAAGACTGAACAAAAGGGTCAGATCAGAATTGACTCTTACCTCAAAGATTTGGCGTTACATTTCTTTCCTCATTATATAAGTGGTAGACTTCCTGAAATTACAATCTGCCATAATGGCGATGAGGAGTCTCTTTTCGATTTCATTGACGAACGAGCCGATGAAGTAACTTCTAAGACTGTTACCATCGAAATAAATGGGAGGTCAGAGGTCTTCCATTTCGATCATCTGTACGTCGATTCTACCATGCCGCCGAAATTGAAGAATGCGTATCTTCTAACGGCTCACGGTCGGCTCGTCGGTGATCCTATATCTATAGCCAAAAAATTTGACCTTACGAATCTTGATAACGGAAAGGCCTATACGCTCGTTGTGTCTGGAGATTATTTAGACCAACGGGTTGATCAAGAACGGCTTGCATTTAAAATGCCGTCCGAAGCGCGAAAGTTGCTCGAAAAAGCAATTATGAAAGCTTCAAGCGAATTTCTTGCTGATCATCTTGTGGCGGTTCGTGGAAAGCAGCGTTCCGTTGTCGAGAAAGTGCTATTTGAGCATCCGCAACTGGCTAGTCAAATCGCGGATATCGACGAGTATGTCGAAAGTCTCTCGCCGGACATGGATGACGAGAAGATAGCTCAGAATTTGTTCGTCTTACTATTTCGCGATGAGCAGGATATCTTGGACGAGTTGTCGGAGCTTCGCGATCTTGAGTCGCTTGAAGGAGAGGCAAAATCGCGAGCCGAAGAAATCTTGGCCGAAGCCGAAAATCAAGAAAAACACCGATTGGCGGAGCTGGTCGTTAAGCGTCATCAGGTTCTGGAGATTGCGAACCTCCTTATCAAGTTCAAGGACGGAGAAGAGGGCGTCTATGAGAAAGAGGAAGCGATCCACGATCTGATTCTTCCGATGCGCGAAATGTTTCGATCAGGCGAGACATCAAATCACAATCTTTGGATACTGGATGACGCGTACGCACAGCACCAGTTCTTTGCCTCAGACAAGCCCATCAACTCGTTTGTTCGAGAAAAGGGAAGCGGCAAAGAGCCTGATGCTATATTTTTCAATCCGTTAGGATTCCGTCGTGAAGGTTCGAACGAACCGGTGGCACTTGTTGAATTTAAACGGCCGGGGGACGCGCAGCCGTCATCCGACCCCGTTGATCAGGTTCTCGGCTACATTGAAAAGCTAAGGGAGCATCGCGTAACCGGCTTCGATGGGGAGCCGATAACCGATGTTGACAAGGACACTCGCTTCGAATGCGTAATCGTCTGCGAACTTACGAAACAAGCTCGAAAGAAACTAGAGCGATCGTTAGCGCAAAACCCTACGCCAGATGGTGAAGGCTATTATGGTTGGTCGAGAGAGCACAAGGCTACTATTCGCGTCATATCGTTCAAGAAGATGCTTCGCGATGCAGAGCTCAGGAATCGGGCATTTTTTGACCGGTTGAAGCTGGGTAGTCCATCGGCCAAAGCAAAAGCGCGGCTCGCTCGGCGCATTTCGGAGAAGGAGAAGATCAAGATAGAGTGATCTCTCCTCTCCCTTGACCCCGCACCCCCATCCCACTATGTGCGCGGCCATCCGGTGTTGGACCCGCCTCGCGTGATTCCCCATCGGCCAGATAGAGCTGAACATTGCCGGTCATGTCCCGGGGGCCTGTCGCAGATGCGACGAGGCTCTTTTCTATTGCAGCGGAGGTCACTCCGTTCGGGGCAGCCGTCAAAGTAACCCGGTGGCCGTGTGGGCCGGTGGGTGGAGTGTTTCAGGCTCGCCGAAGGACGAGCCCCAACGCAGGCTGGGGTCTCCTGCCGCAAGCTCCACGAGAGTGGAGGGAGGTCCCAGCCTACGCTGGGAACCTGACGCGGCAAGGCGAACCCGATCACATCACCGATCAACCCATTAGTCGTCACCTTCATACGGTGAAGAGAAAGAACTCATATGCCGACGATCAACCAGCTGGTCCGCAAGGGCCGCGTTCCGCAGAAGGCCAAGAGCAAGGTCCCTGCGATGGAACAGAACCCGCAGAAGCGCGGTGTCTGCACCCGCGTCTACACGACGACCCCGAAGAAGCCGAACTCGGCTCTGCGTAAAGTTGCCAAGGTCCGCCTGACCAACCAGCGCGAAGTCATCTCCTACATCCCGGGCGAAGGCCACAACCTGCAGGAACACAGCGTCGTGCTGATCCGCGGCGGCCGTGTGCGCGACCTTCCCGGCGTGCGCTACCACGTCCTGCGCGGCGTGCTCGACACGCAGGGTGTCAAGGACCGCAAGCAGAGCCGCTCGAAGTACGGCGCCAAGCGGCCCAAATAAGGGGTTTTTGTTGGGTGCGCTGACGACATCCGTCGTCAGCTACGGCACCGGCCCGCTCCCCCACCCGGCCACCCATGGCATTATCCCGTTGGGGTAGCCGGGTGGGGAAGCGGACCGGCACCGAAGCCCAAGAGTTCTAACGCGGGGCCAGGCCTCTCCCCCACCCGGACACCATGCGAAGGTAGTCTCTGGGTGGCCGGGTGGGGGAGAGGGCTGGAGCCGCAGGGCGCTCACGGAGGTGAGCGACCACTCCGAAGGAGTTAACGAAAATGTCACGTCGTCGTCGTCCCGAGAAGCGGGAAATCCTGCCTGATCCCAAGTTCGGTGATCAGGTCCTGTCGAAGTTCATGAACAACCTCATGCTCGACGGTAAGAAGGCCGTTGCCGAGAAGATCGTCTATGGCGCTCTCGACACGGTCGAAGCCAAGGCCAAGGCCAATCCGGTGGAGGTGTTCCACGCCGCGCTGGACAACATCAAGCCGCAGGTCGAAGTGCGCAGCCGCCGTGTCGGCGGTGCAACCTACCAGGTGCCGGTCGAGGTGCGCCCCGAGCGTGCCCAGGCGCTGGCCATCCGCTGGCTGATCTCGGCCGCGCGCGGTCGCCCCGAAACGACCATGTCGGCGCGCCTCTCGGGCGAGCTGATGGATGCGTCGAACAACCGCGGCAATGCGGTCAAGAAGCGCGAAGACACGCACCGCATGGCGGACGCGAACCGCGCCTTCTCGCACTACCGCTGGTAAGGCCTGCCTCGGCGATCGTTTCCGCCTCATCGCGGAACGGTCGCCGGGCGGTCACATTAATGACCCATGGGGCGGCGAAATCGTCACCCCGAACCCACGAGGAATTCAACATGGCCCGCGATTATCCGCTGGAGCGGTACCGCAACATCGGCATCATGGCTCACATCGATGCCGGCAAGACCACCACGACCGAGCGTATCCTCTACTACACCGGCAAGTCCTACAAGATCGGCGAAGTCCACGACGGCGCCGCGACGATGGACTGGATGGAGCAGGAGCAGGAGCGCGGCATCACCATCACGTCGGCGGCGACCACGACCTTCTGGTCGGCCGAGGACGGTGAAGGTCCCAAGCACCGCATCAACATCATCGACACCCCCGGCCACGTCGACTTCACCATCGAAGTCGAACGCAGCCTGCGCGTCCTCGACGGCGCGGTCGCGGTGTTCGACGGCGTTGCCGGGGTGGAGCCCCAGTCCGAAACCGTATGGCGCCAGGCCGACAAATACGGTGTCCCCAGGATGTGCTTCATTAATAAATTGGACCGCACCGGCGCCGACTTCTACTACTGCGTCCAGTCGATCATCGACCGCCTCGGAGCGACCCCGCTGGTGCTCTATCTCCCGATCGGTGCCGAAAGCGACCTGCAGGGCGTTGTCGACCTCGTCAACAACCGCGCGATCGTGTGGGAGAACGACGGCCTGGGCGCGACGTTCAACTACGTCGACATTCCAGCCGACCTCACCGACAAGGCTGCCGAATACCGCGAGAAGCTGATCGAGACCGCCGTCGAGCAGGACGACGATGTCATGGAAGCCTATCTCGAAGGGGAAGAGCCCGATGCGGCGACGCTCAAGCGTCTCATCCGCAAGGGCACCATGGAACGCGCCTTCGTGCCCGTGCTGTGCGGTTCGGCGTTCAAGAACAAGGGCGTCCAGCCCCTGCTCGACGCCGTTGTCGACTACATGCCGTCGCCGCTCGACGTTCCGGCGATCAAGGGCGTGCTGCCCGACAGCGACGAAGAACAGACCCGTCCGTCTTCCGACGACGAGCCCTTCGCCGCGCTGGCCTTCAAGATCATGAACGACCCGTTCGTCGGCTCGCTCACCTTCACCCGCATCTATTCGGGCAAGCTGTCCAAGGGTTCGGTCCTGAACTCGGTGAAGGACAAGAAGGAAAAGATCGGCCGCATGCTGCTGATGCACTCGAACAACCGCGAGGACATCGATGAAGCATTCGCCGGCGACATCGTCGCGATCGCGGGCCTCAAGGAGACCACGACCGGCGACACGCTGTGCGATCCTTCGAAGCCGATCATCCTGGAGCGCATGGAATTCCCCGAGCCGGTCATCGAGCTGTCGGTCGAACCGAAGACCAAGGCCGACCAGGAAAAGATGGGCGTCGCGCTCAATCGCCTGGCTGCCGAGGACCCCAGCTTCCGCGTCAGCACCGACCACGAATCGGGCCAGACGATCATCAAGGGGATGGGCGAGCTTCACCTCGACATCCTGGTCGATCGCATGAAGCGCGAGTTCAAGGTCGAAGCCAATGTCGGCGCGCCGCAGGTTGCCTATCGCGAATACCTCGGCAAGCCGGTCGACGTCGACTACACCCACAAGAAGCAGTCGGGTGGTTCGGGTCAGTTCGGCCGCGTCAAGGTCAAGGTCACCCCGGGTGAGCGCGGCCAGGGCTTCGTCTTCGAAGACGAGATCAAGGGCGGCAACATTCCGAAGGAATACATCCCGGCGATCGAAAAGGGCTTCCGCGAGCAGGCCGAAAGCGGCCATCTCGTCGGCTTCCCGATCATCGACTTCACCGTCAACCTGTACGACGGTGCATACCACGACGTCGACTCGAGCGCGATCGCGTTCGAAATCGCCGGTCGCGGTGCAATGCGCGAAGTCGCAGACCGTGCGGGCATCAAGCTGCTCGAGCCGATCATGAAGGTCGAAGTCGTCACGCCCGAGGATTACCTCGGCGACGTCATCGGCGATCTCAACTCGCGTCGTGGCCAGATCCAGGGCACCGACAGCCGTGGCAACGCCCAGGCGGTCGACGCCTTCGTGCCGCTGGCGAACATGTTCGGTTACGTGAACGAGCTGCGCTCCTTCACCCAGGGCCGTGCTCAGTACTCGATGCAGTTCAGCCACTATGACGAAGTGCCGGCCAACGTCGCGCAGGAAGTCAAGGAGAAGCTTGCGTAAGCCAGCTTTGAGGTCTAGGGGCGGCGCCTGATTCCGCGGGCGCCGTTTCCTCCCCCGCAGAAATCCCAAATTTTAAGACAGAGGTTATTGGAAAAATGGCGAAGGAAAAGTTCGAGCGCACTAAGCCGCACGTCAACGTCGGCACCATCGGTCACGTCGACCACGGCAAGACCACGCTGACCGCGGCGATCACCAAGGTTCTCGGTTCGGCCGTCGACTTTGCAAACATCGACAAGGCTCCCGAAGAGCGCGAGCGCGGCATCACCATCTCGACCGCACACGTCGAGTACGAAACCGACAACCGCCACTATGCGCACGTCGACTGCCCGGGTCACGCCGACTACGTGAAGAACATGATCACCGGTGCCGCCCAGATGGACGGCGCGATCCTGGTCGTGAACGCAGCCGACGGCCCGATGCCGCAGACCCGCGAGCACATCCTGCTTTCGCGTCAGGTCGGCGTTCCGGCGCTGGTCGTCTACATGAACAAGGTCGACCAGGTCGACGACGAGGAAATCCTCGAACTCGTCGAACTGGAAGTCCGTGAACTCCTCAGCGAGTACGGCTTCGACGGCGACAACATTCCGATCGTCAAGGGTTCGGCTCTGGCCGCTCTCGAAGGCCGCGATCCGGAAATCGGCGAAAACTCCATCAAGGAACTGATGGAAGCCGTCGACACCACCATCCCGCAGCCCGATCGTCCGGTCGATCAGGACTTCCTGATGCCGATCGAAGACGTGTTCTCGATCTCGGGCCGCGGCACGGTTGTCACCGGCCGTGTCGAAACCGGCGTCGTGAACGTTGGCGACGAAGTCGAAATCGTCGGCATCAAGGACACTACCAAGACGACCGTGACCGGCGTCGAAATGTTCCGCAAGCTGCTCGATCGCGGTGAAGCCGGCGACAACATCGGTGCCCTGATCCGTGGCGTCGGCCGTGACGAAGTCGAGCGTGGCCAGGTTCTGGCGAAGCCGGGTTCGGTTACGCCGCACACCGAGTTCAGCGCCGAAGTCTACGTCCTGTCGAAGGACGAAGGCGGCCGTCACACGCCGTTCTTCGCGAACTACCGTCCGCAGTTCTACTTCCGCACCACCGACGTGACCGGCGAAGTGATCCTTCCCGAAGGCACCGAAATGGTGATGCCGGGCGACAACGTGACGATCAACGTCAAGCTGATCGCTCCGATCGCCATGGACGAAGGTCTGCGCTTCGCAATCCGCGAAGGCGGCCGCACCGTCGGCTCGGGCGTCGTTGCGAAGATCACCAAGTAATCTTCGCGCGCAAGCGCACTCAAATCGTGGGCCCGCTCCTCTTTCGCAGAGGGGCGGGCCTTCGCCTTTTAGTGAAGGCGTGCAAGCTGCGCTAATGCACGGTTTGTCGCGTCCGGTTCCGTCTCGCAAATTCGGGCGGAATTGAGGGGTTGCCAGATACGCGTCTCACCCGTATATGCGCGCCCACAGACGGGGATTCGTCCTCGGCACACAGTTTCAGTAGGGCCGCCCACTGACGGGAAACCGCAACGTGGGGCCGGCCTTTGTTTTTTGAGGGGTGGAAACGCTCCTTTGGCTCTTTCGCATCGGTGTAGGTAATGGAAGCTCAGAATATCCGCATTCGCCTCAAGGCGTTCGACCATCGCGTTCTCGACCAGGCAACTGGCGAAATCGCAGACACCGCGCGTCGTACGGGTGCTCTTATTCGTGGCCCCATTCCCATGCCGACGCGTATCGAGAAGTTCACCGTGAACCGCGGCCCGCACATCGACAAGAAGTCGCGCGAGCAGTTCGAGGTGCGCACCTACAAGCGGTTGCTCGACATCGTGCAGCCCAACGCCCAGACCGTCGACGCGCTGATGAAGCTCGACCTCGCCGCGGGCGTGAACGTAGAGATCAAGCTCGCTTGATCCGATTCCCCGCGAAGGCGGGGGTCTCAGTCCGCCTGGTAGGACTCTAAACGACCGGGGAGTTCAGAGGTCGCGCCCAGCGGCCTGAGGTTTCTGCCTCCGCAGGAACTCTCGAAGACAAAAGGGATACCGCCGGATCTGATCCGGGCCTGCGTCCCCCGTCTCGCTACCAAGGCATTCTTGCCGCGGTGGCACTCAGCCCGGACGGGGCGACGCATCACAAAACGGGCTGGCAAGCACCTCGGATGGGCCGGGGTGCCTCTGTTTAGGAGTTTTACGATGCGCACTGGCGTTATCGCAAAGAAAGTCGGGATGACCCGCCTCTTCCAGGAGGACGGTCGGCACGTGCCGGTCACCGTTCTCGCGCTGGAAAACTGCCAGGTCACCGCTCACCGCACCGAAGATCGCGATGGTTACTTCGCGGTCCAGGTCGGCTCGGGCGAAGCCAAGCAGAAGAACGTGAACAAGCCGCAGCGCGAAGCTTTCGCCAAGGCCGAAGTTCCGCTGAAGATGAAGGTCGCCGAATTCCGCGTCGACACCGAAGAAGCGCTTCTTCCGGTCGGTGCCCGCATTTCGGCAGAGCACTTCATTGCCGGCCAGAAGGTCGACATCACCGGTCACACCCAGGGTAAGGGCTTTGCCGGCGCCATGAAGCGTTGGGGCTTCGGCGGTCTGCGCGCCACCCACGGTGTCTCGCTCTCGCACCGCTCGCATGGTTCGACGGGTAACCGTCAGGATCCGGGCCGCGTGTTCAAGGGCAAGAAGATGGCCGGTCACATGGGTGATCGCCAGCGTACGCAGCAGAACCTCGAAATCGTGCGCACCGACGCCGATCGCGGCCTGCTCTTCGTCAAGGGTTCGGTCCCGGGTTCGAAGAATGGCTGGCTGCTGGTCAAGGACGCGGTCAAGATCGATCACGGCGAGCTGCCGTTTCCCGGCGTGATGCGTCGCAACGAAGACCAGTTCAAGACCGAAGAGGCCGATGCCGGCCTGGTCGAGAGCGCTGCCGAGCACGAAGTCGGCACGGAGATTTCCGCCGAACAGCAGGAAAAGCTGCTGAAGGAACAGGAAGCCGGTGCCGAAAGCGAAACCACCACCGATACGCCCGCAGCCGACACCGGCTCGGACGAGAACAAGGAGGGCTGATCCGTGAAGGTGAAGGTCCAGAAAATCGACGGCAAGGCGTCGGGCGACATCGAACTGAACGATGACGTGTTCGGTGTCGAGCCGCGTGCCGATATCCTGCATCGCGTTGTCACCTGGCAACTCGAGAACCGCCGCGGCACCGCCCGCCCGACGCGCGAGCGTTCGGACGTTGCCCGCACCGGCAAGAAGTGGGGTCGCCAGAAGGGCGGCGGCACGGCTCGCCACGGCGACCGCGGCGCCCCGATCTTCATCGGCGGCGGCAAGGCCCACGGTGCGCGCAAGCGTGACTTCGAGCAGTCGCTGAACAAGAAGGTTCGCGCGCTCGGTCTCAAGATGGCCCTGTCGAGCAAGGCGAAGGACGGCCTCGTCGTCGTCGACAGCCTCGAGCTCAAGGACGCCAAGACCAAGGCTCTCAAGGGTCACTTCGACAAGGCCGGCTGGAACGGCAAGGTCCTCGTGATCGACGGCGAAAGCGTCAACGACGGTTTCAGCAAGGCTGCCCGCAACCTGCCCGGCGTCAACGTGCTGCCGGCCATGGGCGCCAACGTCTACGACATCCTGAAGCACGACACGCTGGTCCTCACCAAGGACGCGGTCGAAAAGCTGGAGGCCCGGTTCAATGGCTAAGAAGCAGGAAGTGGAAGCGCGTCACTACGACGTCGTGCTCGCACCGCATATCACCGAGAAGGCTACGCTGGCGTCGGAAAACAACGCCGTTGTCTTCAAGGTCGCCAACGATGCCACCAAGCCGCAGATCAAGGAAGCGGTCGAGGCGATCTTCGGCGTGAGTGTGACGGGCGTGAACACCATCAACGTGAAGGGCAAGACCAAGCGCTGGAAGGGTAAGCCCTACAAGCGCAACGACCTCAAGAAGGCCGTGGTCACCCTGAAGGACGGCGACTCGATCGACGTCACCAGCGGTATCTGAGGGCAGATAAGAAATGGCACTCAAGAACTACAAACCAACGAGCCCGGGCCGTCGCGGCCTGATCCTCGTCGACAAGTCGGGCCTGTACAAGGGCAAGCCGGTCAAGTCGCTCGTCGAAGGCAAGCGCAAGACCGGTGGCCGCAACAACAAGGGCCACGTCACGTCGCGCGGCATGGCCGGCGGCCACAAGCAGAAGTACCGCTATGTCGACTTCAAGCGTCGCAAGTGGGACGTCGAAGGCACCGTCGAGCGGATCGAATACGATCCCAACCGCACCGCGTTCATCGCGCTGGTGAAGTATGACGACGGCGAGTTGGCCTACATCCTCGCTCCGCAGCGTCTGGCTGTCGGCGACAAGGTCATCGCTGCCGAGAAGGCCGACACCAAGCCGGGCAACGCCATGCTGCTCGGCCAGATGCCGGTCGGTACGATCTGCCACAATGTGGAAATGAAGCCGGGCAAGGGCGGCCAGATCGCCCGCGCCGCAGGCTCTTACGTCCAGCTGGTCGGTCGCGATCGCGGCATGGTCATCGTCAGGCTCAATTCAGGTGAGCAGCGCTATCTGCGCGCCGACTGCATGGGCACCGTCGGTGCCGTGTCGAACCCGGACAACCAGAACCAGAACCTGGGCAAGGCCGGTCGTCGTCGCTGGATGGGCATCAAGCCGCTGACCCGCGGTGTCGCCAAGAACCCGGTCGACCACCCGCACGGCGGTGGTGAAGGCCGCACGAGCGGTGGCCGTCATCCGGTCACTCCGTGGGGCAAGCCGACCAAGGGCGCCCGCACCCGCAAGAACAAGCAGACGGACAAGATGATCATCCGTTCGCGCCACGCGAAGAAGAAGAGGTAATCCGACATGGCTCGTTCCGTCTGGAAAGGTCCGTTCGTCGAGCTCAGCCTTCTGAAGAAGGCCGAGACCGCCCAGGACGCCGGTGGCACCAAGCCGATCAAGACCTGGTCGCGCCGTTCCACCATCCTGCCGCAGTTCGTTGGTCTGACGTTCAACGTCTACAACGGTCACAAGTTCATCCCGGTCTCCGTTTCGGAAGAGATGGTCGGCCACAAGCTCGGTGAATTTGCGCCCACGCGCACCTTCCCGGGCCATGCTGCCGACAAGAAGGGTAAGCGCTGATGAGCAAGCAGAAAGCACCCCGTCGCGTAGCCGACAACGAGGCGCTCGCCGTCGGAACCACGATCCGTGGTTCGGCGCAGAAGCTCAACCTCGTTGCCGAACTGATCCGCGGCAAGAAGGCCGAAGAGGCGCTCAACATCCTCGCTTTCTCGAAGAAGGCGATGGCGAAGGACGCCACCAAGGTTCTCGCATCGGCGATCGCCAATGCGGAAAACAACCACAACCTCGATGTCGACGCGCTGGTCGTTGCCGAGGCTTCGGTTGGCAAGTCGATTACCATGAAGCGTTTCCACACCCGTGGTCGCGGCAAGTCGACGCGCATCCTGAAGCCGTTCAGCCGCCTTCGTATCGTCGTCCGCGAGCAGGAAGAGGCGTAAGATGGGCCAGAAGAGCAATCCGATCGGTCTGCGCCTGCAGATCAACCGTACCTGGGACAGCCGCTGGTACGCCGAAGGGCGTGACTATGCCAAGCTCCTCAGCGAAGATATCGAAATCCGCAAGCACATCGTCGAGAGCCTGCCGCAGGCAGCCATCTCGAAGGTCGTGATCGAGCGTCCGGCCAAGCTGTGCCGCATCTCGATCTATGCGGCTCGCCCCGGTGTCATCATCGGCAAGAAGGGCGCGGACATCGAGAAGCTGCGAACCAAACTGGCGAAGATGACCGAAAGCGAAGTGAAGCTGAACATCGTCGAAATCCGCAAGCCGGAAATCGACGCGAAGCTCGTCGCCCAGGGCATCGCCGATCAGCTGATCCGCCGCGTCGCTTTCCGCCGCGCCATGAAGCGCGCCGTGCAGTCGGCCCTTCGTCTCGGCGCGGAAGGCATCAAGATCGTCTGCGGCGGCCGTCTCGGCGGCGCGGAAATCGCGCGTGTGGAATGGTATCGCGAAGGCCGTGTGCCGCTTCACACCCTGCGCGCCAACGTCGACTATGCGGAAGCCGAAGCGCTGACCGCCTACGGGATCATCGGCATCAAGTGCTGGATCTTCAAGGGCGAGATCATGGCGCATGACCCGACCGCGCAGGATCGCCTCATGATGGAAGCCCAGACCTCGGGCGTCCGTCCGGCGCGCTGATTGCAGGATTAGGAAAGAACCATGCTGCAACCGAAGAAAACCAAGTACCGCAAGGCCTTCAAGGGCAAGATCAAGGGCGACGCCAAAGGCGGCACGACCTTGAACTTCGGCTCCTACGGCCTGAAGGCGCTCGAGCCCGAGCGGATCACCGCTCGCCAGATCGAAGCGGCTCGCCGTGCGATCACCCGTCACATCAAGCGTCAGGGTCGTCTGTGGATCCGCGTGTTCCCCGATGTGCCGGTGTCGAAGAAGCCTGCCGAAGTCCGTCAGGGTAAGGGCAAGGGTTCGGTCGAATATTGGGCTGCTCGCGTGAAGCCGGGCCGCATCCTGTTCGAACTCGACGGCGTCGCCGGCCCGCTGGCTGCCGAAGCATTCGAACGTGCAGCGATGAAGCTGCCGATCAAGACCAAGGTCGTTGCCCGCCTGGGCGACACCGCCCACCTGGGAGGCGAATGATGGCCAAGACCGAAGACCTGCGCCAGAAGTCGGACGACCAGCTGGCCGAAGAACTGACCACGCTGAAGCGCGAGCAGTTCAACCTGCGCTTCCAGTCGGCGACGAACCAGCTCGAGGCGCCGGCCCGCATCCGCGAAGTCCGCCGCACGATCGCCAAGATCAAGACGCTGCAGAACGAGCGTTCGCGCTCGGCCGAAGCGAAGGCTTAAGGAGTAGACCATGCCCAAGCGTATCCTGATCGGGACCGTCACCTCCGACAAGACCGACAAGACCGTGACCGTGCTCGTCGAGCGTAAGGTGAAGCATCCCCTCTACGGGAAGATCATCCGTCGTTCGAAGAAGTACCATGCCCATGACGAGAAGAACGAGTTCACCCTCGGCGACGTCGTGCGCATCGAAGAAACCAAGCCGATCTCCAAGACCAAGACCTGGCAGGTGATCGATCGCGTTACCGCTGGCGGCACGCAGGCTGTCGAGGCTGACCTCGAAGTCGAAGCCGCAGGTAACTGAAGCTAGTTTGACGTAGGAACTGCCGGGCAAACGTCCCGGCAAGCCATTGAGAAGGAACCGGATCGATGATCCAGATGCAATCCAATCTCGACGTCGCGGACAACAGCGGCGCGAAGCGCGTCCAGTGCATCAAGGTACTGGGCGGCTCGAAGCGCCGGACTGCCTCCGTGGGCGACGTGATCGTGGTTTCCGTCAAGGAAGCCCAGCCGCGCACCAAGGTGAAGAAGGGCGATGTCCATCGCGCCGTCATCGTGCGCACGAAAAAGGACGTCCGCCGCCCCGATGGCAGCGTGATCCGCTTCGACAGCAATGCCGCGGTGCTCGTGAACAAGAGCGAAGAGCCGATCGGCACCCGTATCTTCGGACCCGTCGTGCGCGAACTGCGCGGCCGCGGCTTCATGAAGATCATCTCGCTTGCTCCGGAGGTGCTGTAATGGCCGCCGCTAAGATCAAGAAGGGTGACAGCGTCGTCGTCCTGTCCGGCAAGGACAAGGGCAAGACCGGTACTGTCGCGAAGGTCATGCCGAAGGATGGCAAGATCGTCGTCGAAGGCGTGAACGTCGCCGCCCGTCACCGCAAGCCGACCCAGCAGAACCCGCAGGGTGGCATCGACCGCTTCGAAGCGCCGATGGCCATCAGCAAGGTTGCGCTGGCAGATCCGAAGGATGGCAAGCCCACCCGCGTCCGTTTCGAAGAAAAGGACGGCAAGAAGGTGCGCGTTGCCGTGAAATCCGGGGAGACCATCGATGGCTGATTATACGCCCCGCATGAAGCAGCGCTATGACGACCAGATCGTCAAGGCGATGACCGAGAAGTTCGGATACAAGAACCGTCTCGAAGTCCCGAAGCTGGAAAAGATCACGCTCAACATGGGCGTCGGCGAAGCCAGCCAGGACAAGAAGAAGGTCCAGACGGCCGCCGAGGAAATGGCGCTGATCGCCGGCCAGAAGCCGGTCATCACCAAGGCCAAGAAGTCGATCGCGCAGTTCAAGCTGCGCGAAGGCATGCCGATCGGCTGCAAGGTCACCCTGCGCCGCGACCGCATGTACGAGTTCATGGATCGCCTGGTGACCGTGGCCATGCCGCGCATCCGCGACTTCCGTGGCCTCAACCCGAAGTCGTTCGACGGCCGTGGCAACTACGCCATGGGCCTGAAGGAACAGATCATCTTTCCCGAGATCAGCTACGATCAGATCGACAAGGTCCGGGGGATGGACATCATCGTAACCACGACGGCGAAGACCGACGAAGAGGCGCGCGAACTGCTCCGCCTGTTCGGCTTCCCGTTCCCGGCCGAAGCGTCGGAAGAGAAGGAGGCGGCGTGAGCCGCTAGAAGAGGAACTTAAGTCCAATGGCGAAACTGAGTTCGATCAACAAGAACGAGCGTCGCAAGAAGCTCGTCAAGCAGTATGCGGACAAGTACGCGAAGCTGAAGGCTATCGCGAACGATGAAAGCCTCGACGAGAGCGAGCGTCTTATCGCGCGCCTCAAGATGGCGGAACTGCCGCGCAATGCGAACCCGACCCGGGTGCGCAACCGCTGCTCCACCACCGGCCGCCCGCGCGGCTATTACCGCAAGTTCGGCCTCAACCGCATCGAACTGCGCGACCTCGGCAACAAGGGCCTGATCCCGGGCCTGACCAAGTCGAGCTGGTGAGGTAAAGACAGATGGCTATGACCGATCCCCTGGGTGATATGCTCACCCGCATCCGCAACGGCCAGCGCGCGAAGAAGGACAGCGTCCTTTCGCCCGCCAGCAAGCTGCGTGCGAACGTCCTCGAAGTGCTCCAGCGCGAAGGCTACATCCGTGGCTACAGCGAAGACGCTTCGGCCAAGCACGCACAGCTGCGGATCGAACTGAAGTATTTCGAGGGCGAACCTGCGATCAAGCACGTTGCCCGCGTCTCCAAGCCTGGCCGCCGCGTCTATTCGGGTTCGAAGGAACTCCCGGTTGTGCGCAACGGCCTGGGCATCACCATCGTCTCGACGCCCAAGGGCGTGCTTTCGGACAACGAAGCGCGCACCGAGAACGTCGGCGGCGAAGTGCTGGCGGAGGTGTTCTGATGAGCCGCATCGGCAAGAAGCCGGTGGCGATCCCTAGCGGCGTCACCGCCAATATCGATAATGGCACGCTCAGCGTGAAAGGGCCCAAGGGCACCCTCACCATGGGCCTGTCGGACCTGATCGAATACAAGCTCGAAGACGGCGAGATTTCGGTCAAGCCGGCCAACGACACACGCGCTGCCCGCAACCACTGGGGCATGCAGCGCACCATGGTGTCGAATCTGGTCGAAGGCGTGACCGAAGGCTTCACCAAGGTCCTCGAGATCAGCGGTGTCGGTTACCGTGCGCAGGCGCAGGGTAAGAAGCTCAAGCTTCAGCTCGGCTATTCGCACGACGTCGACCTGGACGTGCCGGAAGGCATCGAAGTGAAGACGCCCGATCAGACCACCGTCGAGATCAGCGGTATCGATAAGCAGGCCGTGGGCCAGTTCGCGGCGAACGTCCGCAAGTGGCGTAAGCCCGAGCCCTACAAGGGCAAGGGCATCAAATACCGCGGCGAATATGTCTTCCGCAAGGAAGGGAAGAAGAAGTAAGATGGCAAAGCTCTCTCTCTTTGAACGTCGCCGTCGCCGCGTCCGCACCGCGCTTCGCAACGTGTCGGGTGGCAAGCCCCGCCTGTCGGTGCACCGCACCGGCAAGCACATCTACGCGCAGATCATCGACGATGCTGCCGGCAAGACCGTTGCCGCCGCCTCGACGCTGGGCGCGAAGGGCTCGGGCGCCAATGTCGATGCCGCCAAGAAGGTCGGCAGCGATATCGCCGCTGCTGCCAAGAAGGCCGGCGTGACCACCGTCGTGTTCGATCGCGGCGGCTTCCTATTCCATGGCCGCGTCAAGGCGCTGGCCGACGCCGCTCGCGAAGGCGGGCTGGAGTTCTGATGATGGCTGACGACAAGAAAACCGAAAACACCGAAGCGGAAACCAAGGTCGAGGAGACCAAGGTTGAAGCGACCGAGGCGAAGGCCGAGACCGAAGCAGCCGTGACCAAGGAAGAGCCGGCAGTAGCCGATACTCCCTCGGAAGCCGCCGCCAACCAGAGCCCTGCTCAGGGTGCCGAAGGGCAGCCGCAGCAGCGCGAAGGTCGTGGCCGCGGTGGCCGCGGTGGCAACGATCGCGGACGCGGTCGTGGCGGCCGCGACAACCGTCGCGGCAACCGCCGCGAGGAAGAGGACGACGGCATCATCGAGAAGCTCGTCCACATCAACCGCGTCAGCAAGACGGTGAAGGGCGGTAAGCGCTTCGGTTTCGCTGCACTCGTGGTTGTCGGTGACGGCCAGGGCCGTGTCGGCTTCGGCAAGGGCAAGGCCCGCGAAGTTCCCGAGGCGATCAGCAAGGCGACCGCCGCTGCGCGCAAGAAGATGATCCGCGTCGCGCTGAAGGAGGGCCGTACCCTCCATCACGACGGCAAGGGCCACTTCGGTGCCGGCAAGGTCACCGTCCGCACCGCGCCTGCGGGTACCGGTATCATCGCCGGTGGTCCGATGCGTGCCGTGTTCGAGAGCCTCGGCGTCGCCGACGTGGTGACCAAGTCGGTCGGCACCTCGAACCCCTACAACATGATCCGCGCCACTTTCGACGCGCTGCAGGACCAGACTTCGCCGAAGTCGGTTGCCCAGCGTCGCGGCAAGAAGGTCGCCGACCTGCTCGGCCGTGGTGGCGCTTCGGAGGCCGAGGCTGAAGCCGACGCCGCCGCTATCGCGGAGTAAGATCGATGGCCAAAGCGAAAACCATCAAGATCAAGCAGATCGGTTCGCCGATCCGTCGCCCGGAAAGCCAGAAAAAGATCCTGGTCGGCCTGGGCCTCGACAAGATGCACAAGGTCGTCGAACGTCAGGACACCCCCGAGGTGCGCGGCGCGATCGCCAAGATCCCGCATCTGGTAGCGGTGGTCGACTGAACGTAACCGCGGCGAGGGGGTTTGCCCCTCGCCATTCCCGCCTCGGTGGGGATCCGGCCTGCGATGCGCGTTGCAGGCCCGGGCACAGCAAACCGGTTCCCCGCCTGGGCGGGGACGAACTATAGCGAGTGCAGAATAATGAAACTGAATGACATCCGCGACAACTCGGGCGCACGCAAGAACCGCATCCGTGTCGGCCGTGGCATCGGCTCGGGCAAGGGCAAGACCGGCGGCCGTGGCCAGAAGGGCCAGAAGAGCCGTTCGGGCGTGGCCATCAAGGGCTTCGAAGGCGGCCAGATGCCGCTCCACATGCGTCTGCCGAAGCGTGGCTTCAACAATCCCTTCGGCAAGGACTACGCCGAAGTGAACATCGGCATGGTCCAGAAGTTCATCGACGCCAAGAAGCTCGACGGCAAGAAGGTCGTCGACCACGAAGCGCTGCAGGCCGCCGGCCTCGCGCGTGGTGGCAAGGACGGCGTCCGCCTCCTCGGCAAGGGCGAGCTCAAGGCCAAGGTCAGCTTCAAGGTCGCCGGCGCTTCGAAGGGCGCCATCAAGGCGGTCGAAAAGGCTGGCGGCAAGGTCGAAGTGATCGCGCCGAAGCAGGCTGAAAAGGCTGACGCCGAATAATCGGCGGGAAATTCGGGGAGCGGGGTTCGACATTCCGCTCCCCGCTTCCTATCTAGCCTTCCTGTGCCGGGAGGGACCGGCGCCAATTCAGGATTGAACAGATTCCCATGGCATCACGCGCCGACAATATCGCGAGCAATATGAGCCTCGCAAACTTCTCCAAGGCCACCGAGCTGAAGAACCGTATCTGGTTCACCATCGGGGCCCTGATCGTCTTCCGCTTCCTCAGCTTCGTTCCGCTCCCGGGTGTGAATCCGCTGATCCTGAGCGACCTCTACGATCAGACGCGGGGCGGCATCCTCGACCTGTTCAACACATTTTCGGGCGGCAGCCTTGAGCGCATGAGCCTCATCGCGCTCGGCGTCATGCCTTACATCACCGCCTCGATCGTCGTGCAGCTGGCCGCAGCCCTGCATCCGACGCTGGCCGCGCTCAAGAAAGAGGGCTCTGCCGGGCGGCAGAAGCTCAACCAGTACACCCGCTACGGCACCGTGTTCCTCTGCGCGATCCAGGGCTGGTTCCTGGCCTCGGGCCTGGAAAGTTTCGGGGCGCAGAGCGGCATGCAGGCCGTGGTCGATCCGGGCGTCATGTTCCGCGTGGGCGCGGTCATCAGTCTCGTCGGTGGCACCATGTTCCTGCTGTGGCTGGGCGAGCAGATCACCAGCCGCGGTATCGGCAACGGCGTTTCGCTGATCATTATGGCGGGCATCGTGGCGCAGTTTCCGACCTTCGTCTCGAACCTCGGTTCGGGCTATTCGGAAGGCTCGATCGCTACCGGCATCATCGTCGGCCTGATTGCAATGGTCGTGATCCTGATCCTCGTCATCTGCTTCATGGAGCGTGCGCAGCGCCGTCTGCTGATCCAGTATCCCAAGCGCGCGACCCAGAAGGGCATGATGCAGGCCGACCGCTCGCACCTTCCGCTGAAGCTGAATACCGCCGGCGTCATCCCGCCGATTTTCGCCAGCTCGCTGCTGCTGTTGCCGCTCACGATAACCCAGTTCGCCGGCAATACGGTCGACACCGATACTGCCGCGGGCGGGGCTCTGCAGACGACGCTGCAATATCTCCAGCACGGCCAGCCCCTCTACATGACGCTGTACGGTCTTGGCATCATCTTCTTCTGTTTCTTCTACACCGCGATCGTCTTCAATCCGGAAGAGACCGCCGAGAACCTGAAGAAGAACGGCGGCTTCATTCCCGGCATCCGTCCGGGCAAGCGGACCGAGGAATATCTCGACTACGTGCTGACCCGCATTACCGTGATCGGAGCGATCTATCTCACGGTGGTCTGCGTGCTGCCCGAATATATGATCGCGCAGACGGGCGTTCCGCTGTTCCTTGGTGGGACCAGCCTGCTCATCGTCGTCAACGTGACGGTCGATACGATAAGCCAGGTCCAGTCGCATTTGCTGGCGCACCAATATGGCGATCTCATCAAAAAGGCGAAGTTGAAGGGCCGCCTGCGATAAGGCACAGCAGGCGCGAAGGGGACTTTACGCAATGGACATCATCCTCCTGGGCCCTCCGGGCGCTGGCAAGGGAACGCAGGCACAGCGACTGGTCGAGCATCACGGGATGCGCCAGCTTTCGACCGGCGACATGCTGCGCGAAACGCGCAAGGCCGATACCGAATTGGGCCGCAAGGTGGCGGACATCATGGATACCGGCGGGCTGGTGTCCGACGAGATCGTCTCGGCCATGATCGATGCGAAGCTGGCCGACATGGGCCCCGAAATCGGTGCGATCTTCGACGGGTATCCGCGAACCGCGGCGCAGGCCGACCAGCTGGACGAGATCCTCGCCAAGCACGGTCGTAAGCTCGACCACGTGATCGAGCTCGAGGTGAACGAGGATGCTCTGGTCGAGCGTATCACCGGCCGCTTTACTTGCGCGAATTGCGGCGCTGGCTATCACGATGTCTTCAATCAGCCGGCAAAACCGGGCGTGTGCGACAAGTGTGGCTCGACCGAATTCAAGCGCCGCCCCGACGACAATGAGGAAACCGTGCGCAAGCGGATGCAGGAATATCGCGGCAAGACCGCGCCGATCCTGCCGGGTTACGAAGCACGCGGTATCGTGACGCGGATCGACGGCATGGGCTCGATCGATGAAGTGACGCATGCGATCGACGCGATCCTTTCGCGCTGACGCCGCAGGTGCTTTCAAAGCTTCCTGACTTCGCTTAGGGCTTCTCCCCAATCAGGGAGAGAGGTCTTATGCGTCCAGTAGCCACCGTCCTAGCAGCCGCTGCCGCGCTCGGAGCGGCTCCGCTTTCGGCCAAGGTCGCCGAGACGAGCGAGACCGGTTTCGTCACACAGGACATGGCCGAAGTGGCGGCGAGTCCGTTGGACACATGGCTCGCGCTGACCCGCCCGGGCACATGGTGGAACGACGCGCACACCTGGTCGGGCGATGCCGACAATATGACGCTGACCCCGCAGGCCGGCGGATGCTTCTGTGAGCGCGTGCCCGGAGAAGATCGAGCGGACGGTTTCTCGCTCGACGGCAGCGTGCAGCACATGAGTGTCGTGCAGGCCTATCCGCTCAGAAACCTGCGTATGCGCGGGGGGCTCGGCCCGTTGCAGGGCGAACCGGCCACGGGCGTGCTGACGATCACGCTCGAGGAAATCGAGGGCGGCACGCGGATCCGCTGGGAATATGTCGTGGGCGGCCACATGCGTTACGAGATCGATACGATTTCGAAAGCCGTCGATGGCGTGATGAGCCAACAGCTTGCCGGACTGCGCGATCAACTCGGTGCGCTGGAAAGTGCCGATGCGCCGCAGGAGGACGCGGATAATGTCCCGGACGAGGAACCGAGCATCGAGGCGCAGATTGATGCCATGCAGGACACCGAATAGGACAAGCTGAGAAGCACCCGGTTCGCGGGTGCCGCGGTCGCCTGGATCAATCGCCCGATCGGGCAGCAGGGGAGGTGCACCATGGCATCCGTCTATGACAGGCACGTGGATCTTTCGACCTTCATAGAGGGTGTGAAGAAGCGCAATCCGGGACAGCACGAGTTCGTCCAGGCGGTCCAGGAGGTGGCGCAGGACGTCTTCGAATTCATCGAGGACAAGGAGGAATATCACGAGGCGCAGATCCTGCGCCGGATCGCCGAACCCGACCGCGTGGTCAGCTTTCGTGTCTGCTGGGAGGACGACAATCACTGCATCCGCGTCCAGCGCGGGTGGCGGGTGCAGAACAACAATGCGATCGGGCCCTATAAGGGCGGCATTCGCTTCCACCCCACCGTCAACGAAAGCGTGCTCAAGTTCCTCGCTTTCGAGCAGACATTCAAGAACTCGCTCACCGGCCTGCCGATGGGCGGCGGCAAGGGCGGGGCGAACTTCAATCCCAAGGGCAAGAGCGACAGCGAGGTCATGCGCTTCTGCCAGAGCTTCATGACCGAACTGCAGCGCCATATCGGCCCCGATACCGACGTTCCGGCGGGCGACATCGGCGTCGGCAGCCGCGAGATCGGCTATATGTTCGGCCAGTACAAGCGGATCACCAACCGCTGGGAAGGCGTGCTGACCGGCAAGGGCACCGAATATGGCGGCTCGAAGATGCGGCCCGAGGCGACCGGCTACGGCGCGGTCTATTTCCTCCAGAATATGCTCAAGCATGCGGGCCAGGACGTCGAAGGCAGGACTGCGGTCATTTCGGGTTCCGGAAACGTCGCAACGCATGCCGCGGAAAAGCTCGTCAGCCTGGGCGGCAAGGTCGTCACCCTGTCGGACAGCGACGGTTTCATCCACGATCCCGACGGGATCGACCAGGAGAAGATCGACTGGGTCAAGCGGCTCAAGAACGAGCGACGCGGCCGGATCAGCGAATATGCCGATCACTTCACCAATGCCACGTTTCACGAGGGCAAGCGTCCATGGAATGTCGACTGCGATCTGGCGCTGCCCTGCGCGACGCAGAACGAACTCAACGAAGACGAAGCGAAGGCGCTGGTCGACAATGGCTGCATCGCCGTGTCCGAGGGGGCCAACATGCCGACCACGCTCGATGGTGTGAAGGTCTTCCACGATGCCAAGATCATGTACGGTCCGGGTAAGGCGGCCAATGCCGGCGGGGTGGCGGTTTCGGGCCTCGAGATGAGCCAGAATGCCGAGCGCATCAGCTGGAACCACGATCGGCTCGGCGAGATGCTCACCGAGTTGATGGAGGGTATCCACGGAAAATGCGTCGAATATGGCGAGAACGGCGACTACGTCGACTATGTCCGCGGGGCCAATATCGCGGGGTTCAAGAAGGTCGCGGACGCCATGCTTGCCTTCGGCGTGATGTAAGGGTTTTGACCTGGCCGCTCGCAAGGGCTAGAAGGGTTGCATCTTCCGGCGGGCCGCCCATATCGGTGGCCTCGCGCTTTTGCGTGCGCTGGACGGTTGACGCGGCAGGCGAATCCTCCTAAGCGCGCGGTTCATTCGACATTGCGGTGAGTCCGGCAGGCGGCAGCCAATTGTGCGCCATCCGGGCTTTTTGCGTTAGGCAAGCCGCCGGAACCATCGAATGAATGGAGCGATGAGATAGGGAAACCGGACACACCGGCCCCTGTGGAGCATGGAGAAGTAAGTGGCTCGTATTGCCGGGGTCAATATCCCCACCAACAAGCGCGTTATCATCGCGCTCACCTACATTCACGGAATCGGCCGCACCAAGGCCGTCGAAATCGCCGACAAGCTCGGCATCGATCACGCGCGCCGCGTGCAGGACCTGTCCGACGAGGAAGTCCTGCGTATCCGCGAAACGATCGATGCGGATTTCACCGTGGAAGGCGACCTTCGTCGCGAAACCGCGATGAACATCAAGCGGCTCATGGACCTCAAGTCCTATCGCGGCCTGCGTCACCGTGCCGGCCTGCCCGTTCGCGGCCAGCGCACTCACACCAACGCCCGCACCCGCAAGGGCAAGGCCAAGCCGATCGCCGGCAAGAAGAAGTAAGCTTCGGCTCGTCCGTCAGCTTTTCCCTTCTTGATAGACTGTAAGGAAGACACACCATGGCACGCGAACCCGGCCGCGTAAGGCGCCGCGACAAAAAGAACATTTCGAGCGGCGTTGCGCACATCAACGCCAGCTTCAACAACACGATGATCACCATCACCGACGCGCAGGGCAATGCGATCAGCTGGTCCAGCGCCGGCATGATGGGCTTCAAGGGCAGCCGCAAGTCGACTCCCTATGCCGCCCAGGTCGCCGCCGACGATGCAGGCCGCAAGGCAGCAGAGCACGGCGTGCGCACTCTCGAAGTCGAAGTGAAGGGCCCGGGTTCGGGCCGTGAAAGCGCGCTGCGCGGTCTCGCCGCAGTCGGTTTCACGATCACCTCGATCCGCGATGTGACGCCGATCCCGCACAACGGTGTCCGTCCGTCCAAGCGTCGTCGCGTCTGATCCGTACCTGCCTGGCGGCTTGGCTTGCTGAGCCGCCGACACCCTTTCACGGACCGGACGCTCCCATAAAGAGCGCCGGTCCCGCCCGCATCCGAACCAGGGGATTTTCATGTCCGTCAACATCAAGAACTGGCAGGAACTCAAGAAACCCAATGTCCTTGATATCAAGGAAACCGGCGACAAGGCCCGCAAGGCGACCTTCGTGGCCGAACCGCTCGAGCGTGGCTTCGGCCTGACGCTCGGCAATGCGCTGCGCCGCGTGCTCCTGAGCTCGCTTCAGGGTGCCGCGATCACCTCGATCAAGATCGAGAACGTCCTCCACGAATTCAGCAGCCTCGCCGGCGTGCGCGAAGACGTGACCGACATCGTCCTCAACGTGAAGCAGATCGCGCTGAAAATGGAAGGCGAAGGCATGAAGCGCCTGCAGCTTTCCGCAACCGGTCCGGGCGAAGTCAAGGCCGGCGACATCGCCGTTTCGGGCGACATCGAGATCATGAACAAGGATCTCGTGATCTGCCACCTCGATGAAGGCGCCACGCTCAACATGGAGCTGACCGCCGATACCGGTAAGGGCTATCGCCCGGCCGTCATGAACCGTCCGGCCGATGCGCCGATCGGCCTCATCCCGGTCGACAGCCTGTATTCGCCGGTCCGCCAGGTGAGCTACAAGGTCGAGAACGCCCGCGTCGGCCAGGAACTGGACTACGACAAGCTCTCGCTGACCGTCGAAACCGACGGCACCGTCACTCCGGAAGACGCCGTGGCCTATGCCGCGCGCATCCTCCAGGACCAGCTGACGCTGTTCGTCCACTTCGAAGACGGTATCCCGCAGCCGACCTCGGCCATGATCGGCCAGGCCGCGGAGCCGCAGGAAAGCGACACCAACCAGCTCAACCGTTACCTGCTCAAGAAGGTCGACGAGCTGGAACTGTCGGTCCGCTCGGCGAACTGCCTCAAGAACGACAACATCATCTATATCGGCGACCTGGTCCAAAAGACCGAGGCCGAGATGCTCCGCACGCCGAACTTCGGCCGCAAGTCGTTGAACGAAATCAAGGAAGTGCTCTCGTCGATGGGTCTGCGCCTCGGCATGGACATTCCCGGCTGGCCGCCGGAAAACATCGAGGAAATGGCCAAGAAGCTCGAACAGGAGCTGCTGGGCTAAGACGATCGGTGAGCCCCGGCGAAGGCTGGGGCCTCCTTCCACCGGCGTATTGCCGATGGAGGTCCCAGCCTGCGCTGGGACGCAAGAATGGGCGAAGGTGACGGCCAAAACGGTCACCGGCTACGGGCTACCTAGAACGGGCCCCTATCGAACGAAGGACAAGATACGATGCGTCACAAGATTTCCGGCCGTAAGCTTCAGCGCAAGACCGGCCACCGCAATGCGATGTTCCGCAACATGGCTGCCGCGCTGATCAAGCACGAGCAGATCATGACCACGCTGCCCAAGGCGAAGGAAATGCGGCCCTACATCGAGAAGCTGATCACGCTGGCAAAGCGTGGCGGTCTTTCGAACCGTCGCCTCGCCATGAGCCGCCTGCAGGACGAAACCCAGCTCAAGAAGCTGTTCGACGTCCTCGCCGAGCGTTACGCTGATCGTGAAGGCGGCTACACCCGCGTGATCAAGGCCGGCTACCGCGGCAGCGACGCCGCCCAGATGGCCGTCATCGAACTCGTCGACCGTGACGAAGACGCCAAGGGCCAGGATTCGGGCCCCGTCATGAACGACGAGGACATGGAAGACGCGTAAGCGCGTAGCGTCCTCGCGAAGGCGGGGACCTCGGGCCGCAAGCGCCGATCCATATTCCTGAGACCCCCGCCTTCGCGAGGGATCAATAGGGCCGGGAGGGAGACCTTCCGGCCGTTTTGTTTTGCGCGTAGGTGAAGCCGTGGCACAAGGCGCGCATGATCAGACACGCCCTGGCAGCTGCAGCGCTGCTCGCCTCAGCCCCTCTCGCCGCGCAGTCGACCTCGCAAGACGAAATCGAGGCGCGCTACGACCGCGCTCTCGCGGCAGGCTACAAGGCGCTGTTCCTGTGCAGCGCGATTGCCAATGCCGAACGCAACGGAGCGACACGGACGCCCGAAAGCGTCGAGGCATGGGAGCTGACCGGTATTCAAGCGCCGCTCGACGAAATCGTTGCCGATTTGCCCTACCGGATCCTTCGCGATCCCGACGGAGAGTTGAACCAGGTATCGGTGGAATGGGCTGGCGACATGCCGCCGCGCGTGGCGGTGCACGATTCCCGCCGTGGTTGCCAGCAGATGCCAATCGGCGGGGCGCCGCATCCCATCCGGACCAAGCGACCACATGCCGGGAGCGAGCATATCGCGGTCGTGCCGCCGACCGGGCTATTGGCCGAGAGTCTCTCGCGCGCCTTTGGCGGAGCGCATGGTGAAGGCACGCGGACCACTGCGGTATTGGTCCAGCGAGGCGCCAGCACACTCGCCGAGCAATATGCGCCCGATTTCGGGCCCGCCGTGCCGCAGCGCACGTGGTCGGTCGCGAAGAGCATCGCTGCGACGTTGGTCGGTGTCGCGGTCCATGACGGGCAAGCGGAGGTGAACCGCAGCGCCGGCCTCGCGGTCGCGCCCAACGACCGCAGGCGAGCAATCACCATCGACCACCTGCTGCGCATGGCCTCGGGCCGATTCTCGGACACGGCGGGCAACCGAACCAATCCACTCTATTACGGTGGGTCGAGCGTGGCGGAGACGGCCATGCACTGGCCGCTGGTCAATGCACCAGGCACCGTGTTCCGTTATGCCAACAACGATACGCTCGCCGCGGTGAAGGCGATCGAGAGCGCGCTCGAAGCGCAGTCGCCGGCCCAAGTCTTTGCACGGATCGGAATGCACGACACCGTCGCCGAGACCGACTGGCGCGGCGATTACATCCTCTCCAGCCAGGTCTGGTCGACCGCGCGCGATCTGGCGAAACTCGGGCAGCTCTATCTGGACGATGGCGTGCTGCCCTCGGGCAAGCGCATCCTGCCCGAAGGCTGGGTGGAGTATGTGTCCTCCCCATCCGGGCCGCAGCCCGATGGTCCCTTCGGCTATGGTGCGGGCTTCTGGCTGTTCGACAAGTCCGAGGGCATTCCCCGCGACACATTCGCCGCCATGGGCAATCGCGGGCAATTCATCGTGATCGTCCCGAGCCTGAACACGGTCATCGTCCGGCGGGGCGAGGATCCCGCCGGCCACCGCTTCGATATCGCCGGTTTCACGCGCGATGTGCTTGAAAGCCTTGCGGAATAGGCGTTCAGAAAAGTATCCATTAAACTGAACAGTTCCTGTAACCCAAGTTCAGCGTGACCTCACGGCGCCTCGTCTAGAACGCTTCTCACAGCCGGGGCAGTCCCGCCGCGGCCTCGATGAGGAGGACCTCGAGATGAAACTATTTCCCAAGGCGTTCGCGAAAGGTGGGATCGCAACGGCTGCAGTCGGCGCGATGGCGCTGGCCGGAGCCACCCCGGTGCAGGCCGGCGACCGCGACGGCGATGGAATTTCCGTCGGCGACGTTATCGCCGGTGCCGTGATCATCGGTGGCATTGCTGCCATTGCGAGCGCGGCCAGCAAGGATCGCGATTATTACCGCGGCGGTCGCTACTATCGCGATGGTCGCTATTACCGCGACGGGCGCGACTATCGTCGTCATCACTATGCGCGCCGCGGCAATCCGCGCAGGGCCGTCAAGCGCTGCGTCAGGGCGGCACAGCGGGACGCTCGCCGCTATGGCTATCGCTATGCCCAGGTGACCGATATCCGCGATGTAGACGACACGCGCTACGGCTGGCGGGTCAAGGGTCGGATCGTGGTCGAGGGGCAGCGTGGCTATTACAACAGCCGCTATGATCGACGGGGCCGCTATGATCGCCGGGGCCGTCATGACCGCTGGGGCGGCTACGACCGCGGGTACCACGACCGTGATCGCGGCAGGTTCACCTGCTATATCGAGCGTGGCCGCGTCGCAGGGGTCGATTTCCGCGGTATCCGCGGACTCTAATCCCCACATTACCCGAACGCCATGGGCGGTTCAGGCAGTATTTAGCCTGGACCGCCTATACGTATGGGATTGTCAATCATGCGCCTTGGTGGGGGTGCGCCAAACGGGGTAACGGACCATGCCGTCCAAGCAATCGCTCTTAGCCGCGCCGGCCATGTTCGCAGCGCTGTCCCTCACCGCCACTCCGGTCCAGGCTGCCGAACTGCCCATGCCAAGCGTGCCGCCGGCTGTCCATGTCGCGCCGGTATGGGCTCCCGGCGACGATACTGCAGCCAAGCACCGTCGCTACCGCCACTATCGTCATCATCGCCATCGCGGTGTTGGCGCAGGTGATATCCTGGCCGGCATCCTGATCATCGGCGGGATTGCCGCAATCGCCAGCGCCGCCGAGAAGTCGCGCGATCGCTATCCGCGCCGCGAGACGCGTTATCCGCAGCCGCGCCGGGGCGATTATCGCTATGACGACGGGCGCGGGATCGACCGTGCGGTCACGATGTGCGTCGACGAAATCGAGCGCAACGCGCGGGTCGAAACGGTCGATACGGTCAATCGCAACGCACGCGGGTGGAGCGTTACCGGAACGCTCTTCGACGGCCAGGGCTTCACCTGCTCGATCGGAGAGGACGGCCGGATCGAGGCGCTCGACTATGGCCAGGGCAATACGCGCTATGGCGCTGAGGGTTCTACCGCGGGGGCCTATGGGATGGACACAGCGGACGCGGACCGCCAGCACGGCGACGACGTCTATCGGGCTGCCCGGGCGCGCAGCGAGACGGCTCAACCCGCCTATCCCGGCGGGCCGCTGCCCGGCGAGGACGAGGGCGCAATCGATGCCGATATCGAATACGGCACCGGCTATCAGGGCGCGCCTCGTTAGTCGCGGCCGTAGGCGGGCAAGGCGAGATTCCACCTGATCGCGGCGAGCCGCAGGCCATAGCCCGCGGCCGTTGCGCCGACCCAGACCCATTCGCGCATGATCCCGACAAATTCGCCCAGGACGGTCAGGCTGGCCGAAAGCGCTGCTGCGGTCACATAGAGTTCGGGACGCATCAGGATCGACGGTCGCCCGGCGACGACGTCGCGGATAATCCCGCCCACGCAGCCCGTGATGACGCCCATCAGGGCGGCGGGCACCGGCGGCAGTCCGTATTCGAGCGCCTTGGCGGCGCCCAGCACGGCATAGGCGGCGAGACCCAGCCCATCGGCGATCGATAGGAACCGGCCCTCCCACCAGCGCGTGGGTGTGAACCAGGCGAATAGCGCGACGCCCAGGCACACGCCCGCCACCCAGGCATCGTGGATCCAGAACACCGGCGCGCCGATCAGCAGGTCGCGCACCGTGCCGCCTCCGACGCCGGTAACCAGCGCGAAGAAGGCCAGCGTGACGAAAGTCTGCTTCTCCTTCGCCGCGACCAGTGCGCCCGTGAGCGCGAAGATCGCCACGCCGGCAAGGTCGAGCCAGTCGAGGACGGGTGTGAGGACCGCCGGGTTCACTTCGGCACGACGCGCGTTTTGCGGCGGCGGAACATCAGGATGCAGCCGAACAGCGCGCCGATCACCGACAATATGGCGAACAGGATCAGGACCGGGTGGCTCGTGTCCTCGCGGGTTTGCAGGTCCATGATATGCAGACCCCAGACGAAGTCGAAGGTGCGCCACCATTGCGTGCGCACGGCCTCGATGCGTCCGGTTTCGGTGCCGACATAGACGTGGGTGCCATCGGCAAGTGCAACCTGCCAGACGGGCATCGGGCGGCGGAAATCGAACGGCACGTCATCGGCGTCGAACCGCGCCGTTCCGGTCACGGCTTCGCCGCCGACGATGCCCTCGGCGACGATCAGCCGCGCCTCGACCTCGCTCAGCGGGCCCATGGGGCTTCCATCGGGACGGAAGCGCTCGGTCGTCCCGTCCATATAGGCGATCCGCGTGATCGTCTCGCCGCGTTCGACCTGCGTGGTGACCGAGCGCACCGGCCGGGTGCTTTCGGCGGGCAGCGAGACCGCGATTTCGGTATCGGCGGGCAGCGCGCGTTCGGGCACATCCATGCGCAAGTGGTTGCCGCGCACTTCCTCGATCGGCTTGGCGACCATGACGAGGCCGGTGACCGTCCACATCAGGATCGGGAAACCGACCAGCCACCCCAGCCAGATATGCCATCTGGCAAAGCGTTGCATGACGCGCTGATTGCCCATTGACGTCGTGGCTCCCTAGCCGTGGAGGATCTGTCCGATCGCTTCTGCCGCGGCGATGCAATCGAGGTCCGCCCACCTGCGCGATATGACCTGTATGCCGCAAGGCAGGCCACCCGTTTCGCCCACAGGCAAGACCGTCGCCGGAAGATTGGGAAAGGTCGCGAGGCCCGCCCAGCACAGCGTGCTGCCACCCGGCTGCTCGCCGCCATTGATCGTTACCGTCCCGTCGAAGATGCGGCCTTCGCGATGCGGCACGGCGAGGACGGGGGCGGGCGGGGTGAGCACGAAATCGTAGGTCTCGAACAACTTAGCCCAGGCGTTTTCATTGCGCGCCTGCGTGTCGAGCATGTCGAACCAGTCGGTCGCGCTGGCGCGCTTGCCGTTGGGCCCCGGCATTCCGCGCGCCATGGCGACATTGAGCATCCGCATATAGTCGGCCTGTTGGGCTTCGAGGTCGGGAACGAGATCGCTCGTGCGGTCCACTCTCACCCCCGCTTTCTCGATTTCGGCGAGGGCAGCCTCGATGGGTGCCCGCACGGCGTCGTCGGTTGGGCAGGACGGGTGATCGACCAGCGCGAGCAGGCGGCAGTCCTTCAGCGGTTTTCCTTTTGCAGTCAGCGGGATCGTCTGCGTCAGCCCGAGCAGCAGGCGCAGGTCGGCAGCATTGCGGGCCAACGGACCGGCGATCGACAGCGCGCCGTCATGCGCATCGCGGCCCGCCATCAGCGGATGATCGTGCCCCTGTTTCGACACCAGCCCCCAGCTGCTCTTATGTCCCCAGATACCGCAGAAATGCGCTGGTACGCGAACCGATCCGCCGATATCGGTGCCGTATTCGCAGGGCACCATGCCACTGGCGACCGCGGCGGCCGATCCGCCCGACGAACCGCCGGGCGAGCGCTCGTGATCGTGCGGATTGTTGGTACGGCCATAGACGGGATTGTTCGATTGCCAGTCGGCAAGGTCGGGCGGGATATTGGTCTTGCCGAGGAAGATCGCGCCCGCAGCCTTCAGCTGGCGCACGACTTTCGCATCGCGTTTGGCGATGTTGTCGGCATATTCCTCGTGCCCCCAGCAGGTCGGCAGACCCTCGATGTCGAAGCTTTCCTTAATCGTCATCGGCACGCCGAACAGCGGTTGGTCTTCGCCCCTCTGCTGGTCCGTCATCTGCCTTGCGCGGTCTCGAGCGCGGTCGAAATCGGTGACCACCACGGCATTGATATGCGCATCGAGACGCTCGATTCGGGCAATCACCGCCTCGACCGCTTCGAGCGGCGACAGCTCGCCTTTCCGGATCGCTGCCGCAGTCTCGATTGCGCCCGGTTTTTTCGTCAGCTTCGGATAGCTCATCGACTTTCCCCCCTCGGCGGAAGGAATGTCGGACTAGCAGGGCGCGGTCAATCGCACTCTTGGCCCAGAGGTGATCCTCCATCCCGGGCCGAGAGGTACCTCACTCGCGGGTTGCGAGCGTTTCGCTGCCGCCTTGAGACAGGGTGACCGAAACGACTTCATTCTCGTCATTGCGATTGAAGGCCAGCTGCGCATCGACGACCTTGAGGAAGAACCGATCCGGACCTTCGGCAAAGACGGGGTAGGCATCCTGCCCGGTGGCCTGCGTCACCAGCGCACCGTCCTCGACGCGGAAGGCGATCTTGAAATGGTCCGTTACCGCATAGGAGCCGGCATATTCTGCAAGCTGCTGGGCAGTCAGATCGACCGTCGCGCGTTCGCCAGCCAGCGTCACTTCGCCGCCGCGGGCGAGCTTCGTCAGCGACTGGCCGAGCGTGTTGGCTTCGCCGCCATTGAGGTTGGCCAGCACCACCACGGTGATGTCGCGTGCCGGATCATGCCCGAGCCAGGCATTGAACCCTTCGATCCCGCCGCCGTGCCATATCAGCGTGCCTTCCTCATTTTCGGTAACGAGCAAACCCATGCCGTAAGACGACTGACGCACGGCCTCGACTGCCGGACGGGTCATCTCGGCCAGGCTCCGGGTATTCACGACCTTGCCGCCGAACAGGCCTCGCTGCCATTTCAGCAGGTCGTGCGTGGTCGAATAGAGCGCGCCGGCACCCTGCGGGATGCCCATATCGACATAGTCGGCGTTGACGACCCCGGACGGGGAAGGGGAGTAGCCTTCCGCCCGGCGAGGCACGATTGCACTGGTCACATCGATCGCCGTGTCGGTCATGCCGAGCGGGCGGAAGATGTTTTCTTCGACGAATTCGGCATAGGGCTTGCCGGACGCATCCTCGACGACCGCCGACAGCAGGAGATAGCCCGAATTCGAATAGCTCCATTTCTCGCCCGGCGTGAATTCGAGAGGCCTCTCGGCGAAGCGGGCGATCAGCTTTTCGCGCGTCGTCGGGAGGTATTTCCACGTTCCGAAATCGTCGAAATCGGTCAGGTTCGGTATGCCGGAAGTGTGGTGGAGCAGATGTCGCAAGGTGACGGCGTCCCAGCTTGCAGGCGTGTCCGACAGATAGGTACCGACCGGCTGGTCGATATCGAGCTGGCCACGCTCCTGCAGCAACAGGATCGAAGCCGCGGTGAACTGCTTGGTGACCGAGCCGATACGGAATTTGGTGTCGGGCGTGTTGGCGATATTCCATTCGAGGTCGGCGGAGCCGAAGCCTTCGTCGAGCAGGATCTCGTCACCGATGGCCACCAGGGCCGCACCCATGAACTTACGTTCGTCGGCCGAAGCCGAAACAACCTGCTCCATCCGCTCGGCATTCTGGGCAAGGGCGGATGAGCCGGCGACCAGCATGGCCAGCGGCGAAAGGGCCAGTACGACCCGACGAGTTGCAAACATGCGATACCTCCCAAGTGATTTAGTGATCTAATACACTAAAGAGGAGGCCGATCAATTGTCAGGTCCCGTCATCGCCCGTCGTTCGTCGAGGCCCGGCAACCGCCAGTCCGATGGCAAGGCCGAAGCCGAGGATCGGTGCGGCTCCGTAACCGATGAGGATGGTCGGATAATTCGACACCACCGCCGCGAGCGAAAAGCCGAACAGGCAACCCGCCAGAGAGTGCCGAACCGCCTTTTCCGCGCGGATGCCATGCGCCATCAGAAAGAAGGATGCCAGTAGCGCCAGGGCGAGCCCCATCGCCGCGAGGGGTTGATAGAAGGCGAGGCTTACCAGCACGCGCTCGACGAAGGGCTGGGCAGGCAATTCGCCCCGCAATCCTGCAACCAGGCTCGCGAAGAACGCGATCCCCGCCACCGGGACCAGCCGCCAGTCGCCGCGCGCATTGTAGAGCCCGACGGCCGCCAGCATTACCGCGAGGCCGGTTGCCGCATCGGGCTGGAGCGAGGAAGCCAACAGCGCGGCGAGCAGGATCGGCGGCGCGAAGTCCTCGTCCCGCGCGGCGAGTACGACGATGGAGGGGAGACACAGCGCGCCCGCATGCAGGGCGAAAGGGCCAAGCGGCAGCCAGCGCGCGATCCCGTTGACGTGCGGCCCGAAGAGGAGCGGCACGAAGAGCAGTGCGATGAGAACGACCGCAAGGATGCGGCGCGCCTTGGCAGTCTGTAGTGCCGGGACCGTGAGAACGAGAGCCGCCGCCAGGCCCAGCGCCGCCGCATTGATCGCCGAATAGGCCAGCGGCGCCGCCATCATCCAGAGATATGCGATCCCGGCGAGGACGGGGATTGCCAGCGCGAACAGGGCAGGGCTGCGCCCGCGCATTCAGCCGGCCCCGTCGGTTTCGTAGAGGCCCGCCGTCATCGTCACGTCAGATGTGGATCGGCTTGCCCTGGACCGCCATGGCCGCTTCCTTGATCGCTTCGGAATGCGTCGGATGGGCGTGGCAGGTATAGGCGATGTCCTCGCTGGTGGCGCCGAATTCCATCGCCTGGGCGGCCTGCGCGATCATCGTACCGGCGACGCTGGCGATGGCCCAGACGCCCAGCACGCGGTCGGTTTCGGCCTCGGCGATAACCTTCACGAATCCGAAGGGCTCGTGGTTGGTTTTCGCCCGGCTGTTGGCCAGCATCGGGAACTTGCCTACCTTTACCTTGGCCTTGTCGCCGCCCATCTTCTCGATGGCTTCTTCCGTGGTCAGGCCGACGCCTGCGAATTCGGGCCAGGTGTAGACCACGCCCGGAATGATATCGTGATTGACGATGCCGGTCTGGCCCGCGACATTTTCGGCGCAGGCAATGCCTTCATCCTCGGCCTTGTGCGCGAGCATCGGACCGGGGACGCAATCGCCGATGGCCCAGACGCCGTCGACCGAGGTGCGGAAATCGTGATCGATCTCGATCTGGCCGCGCTGGTTGACCTCGAGCCCGATGTTTTCCAGGCCGAGGCCCTCGGTGTTCGGGCGGCGGCCGATCGAGACCAGCACGCAATCGGCTTCGAGCGTTTCCTCGTCGCCGCCGGCGCTGGGTTCGAGTGTCAGAGTGGCTTTCTTGCCCTTGACCGTGCAGCCGGTGACCTTGGTCGACAGGCGCAATTCCATGCCCTGCTTCTTGAAGATCTTGGCCGCTTCCTTGCGCACATCGTCGTCCATGCCGGGCAGCAGCTTGTCGAGGAATTCGACCACGACCACTTCCGCGCCGAGCCGGTTCCAGACCGAGCCGAGTTCCAGCCCGATCACACCGCCGCCGATGACGACCATTTTTTTCGGCACCTTGGGCAGTTCGAGCGCGCCGGTGGAATCGACGACGATGTGCTTATCGTTATCGACCTCGACGCCTGGCAGCGGAGTGACCGAGGAACCGGTAGCGATGATCACGTCCTTGGCGGTGACCGTCTCGTCGCCGACCTTGACCGTGTGGGCGTCCTGGAAGGTCGCGAGACCCTTCTTCCAGTCGATCTTGTTCTTCTTGAACAAGAGCTCGATTCCACCTGTCAGCCCCTTCACCGCATCGCGGCGCTGGGCGTGCATTGTGTCGAGATTGAGCTTGGGCGCGACCTCGATGCCCATGTCGGCCATCTTGCCGCTCGATGCGGCGTCGAAATATTCGGACGCATGCAACATCGCCTTGGAAGGGATGCAGCCTACGTTGAGGCAGGTCCCGCCCAGCGTTTCGCGGCTTTCCGCGCATGCGGTCTTCAGCCCCAGCTGCGCCGCGCGGATCGCGGCGACATAGCCACCCGGGCCGGCGCCGATGACGAGGACGTCGTAGTCGTAATTCTGATCAGCCATTGATTGCCTCCGCAGGCTCGCCTGCCGGTTCGCCCGGCTGCGCCTGCACACATGTTTTCAGAACTTCTTCGATGCGATCCCGATTGATTTCGAGCTCGCCATCCGCCGCATCGGCGGAGAATTTGTCGGCGCTGCATTCGCAGGCAGGCGCCACCAGATCGCCCGCAAATCCATTGTCGCTGGCGATCTGTTCGCATTGCTGCACGAACTGCGTGCGGATCTCGCCCTTGATCGCATCGCCGGCCATTTCGGTGGCGACATCGCATGCGCCGAGAGAGACGGCGGCAAGCGGCAGAGCAAGGAATTGCGGTCGAAACGGCATGGAAAAGCTCCCCGGCGGGTTCCTAGAGGTCGATCAGCATCCGGGTCGGATCCTCGATCGCTTCCTTGATGATCTTGAGGGCGGTCACCGCTTCGCGGCCGTCGATCAGGCGGTGGTCGTAGCTGAGCGCGATATACATCATCGGGCGGATGACGATCTCGCCATCGACCACGACCGGGCGGTCCTCGATCCGGTGCAGGCCGAGCACGGCGCTCTGCGGCGGGTTGATGATCGGGGTCGACATCAGCGATCCGAACACACCGCCATTGGAGATCGTGAAGGTGCCGCCCTTCATGTCTTCCATCGTCAGCGTGCCTTCCTTGGCGCGCTTGCCGAAGTCGGCGATGTCCTTTTCGATGCGGGCGAAGCCCTTGTCCTGCGCATCGCGGATGACCGGGACCACGAGTCCGTTGGGTGCCGACACCGCAACCGAGATATCGACGTAGTCATGGTAGACGATCTCGTCGCCCTCGATATAGGCGTTGACCGCCGGCACGTCCTTCAGCGCAAGGCAGGCGGCCTTGGCGAAGAAGCCCATGAAGCCGAGACGGATGTCGTGCTTCTTGGCGAACAAATCCTTGTACTTCGCGCGCGCTTCCATGACGGCCGACATGTCGACGTCGTTGAAAGTGGTGAGCAGCGCGGCGTTTTCCTGCGCGCCCTTCAGCCGCTTGGCGATGGTCTGGCGCATGCGCGTCATCTTGACGCGTTCCTCGCGACGCTCGCCGGCGGTTGCGGCGGGGGCTGCCGAGCTTGCGGCCGGAGCCGAGCCGCCCGACTTCTTGGCCTGCGCCGCGGCGATTACGTCTTCCTTCGTCAGGCGTCCGTCCTTGCCGGTACCCTTGATGGTCGACGGATCTACGCCGTGTTCGAGCACGGCGCGGCGTACCGCGGGCGAGAGCGTCTGCGCGGCGTCCGAGGAGGCTGCGGGTGCCGGCGCGGCAGCGCGCTCGTCCTTGCCCTCTTCGCGCTCTTCCTTGGCGCGGCCGGCTTCGTCGCCCTTGGCGGCGGGTGCGGCGCCTTCCTCGACAATCGCGATCACCGCATCGACCTCGACCGTGTCGCCGACCTCGACCTTGATCTCCTTGATCACACCGGCGACGGGCGAGGGCGCCTCGACCGCTACCTTGTCGGTCTCCAGGCTGATTAGCGGCTCGTCGACCGCGACGGCATCGCCGACGTTCTTGAGCAATTCGCCGACGGTCGCTTCGGTGACCGACTCGCCCAATGTTGGGACTTTGACTTCGGTGGCCATGTGTTGTGGTTCCTTCGGCCTTCTTGGATCAGTTGCAGTCGCTGCGGACTTTGGGGTCGGACCCGTTCAGTCCCAGCGCGATGTTGACGAGAGCTTCCTGCTGCACCTGGTGGCGGCTGGCATAGCCCGTGGCGGGAGAGGCCGCGACCTCGCGCCCGGCATAGCAGGGGCGCATGCCATCCTTGCCCGCGGCGGTCAGCGATTCCTCGATCAGGCGGTCGACGAAGAACCAGGCGCCATTGTTCTTCGGCTCTTCCTGGCACCAGACCACGGTTTCGAGATTGCTCATGCGTTCGAGGCGCACCGCCAGCGGTTCGCCCGGGAAGGGGTAGATCTGCTCGATCCGCACGATCGAGACGTCTTCCAAGCCAGCTTCGTCGCGGCGCTGCATCAGATCGTAGGCGACCTTGCCGCTGCACAGCACGAGGCGCTTCACCTTCTCGTCGGCAATCTCGGTCATGTCGGACTTGATCCGCATGAAGTGGTGATCGCCCATGAACTCTTCGGCGCTCGATTTGGCCAGCGGATGGCGCAGCAGCGACTTGGGAGTCATGATGACCATCGGCTTGCGGAAACTGCGCAGCATCTGGCGGCGAAGGACGTGGAAGTAGTTCGCCGGCGTGGTGATGTTGAGCACCTGGATATTGTCGTTCGCGCACAGCTGCAGGAAGCGTTCGAGGCGGGCCGAGCTGTGCTCGGGACCCTGGCCTTCATAGCCATGCGGCAGCAGCAGCACGAGGCCGTTGGCGCGCAGCCACTTGACCTCGCCCGCGGCGATGAACTGGTCGATCATGATCTGCGCGCCATTGGCGAAATCGCCGAACTGCGCTTCCCACATCACCAGGCTCTTCGGATCGGCCATGGCGAAGCCGTATTCGAAGCCGAGCACGCCGTATTCGCTCAAGGGGCTGTCGTAGACCTCGAACTTGCCATGCGGCAGCGTGGTAAGCGGGATGTATTTGCGCTCGTCCTTCTGGTCGACCCAGACGGCATGGCGCTGGCTGAACGTGCCGCGTCCCGAATCCTGGCCGGACAGGCGCACGCCGAAGCCTTCGGTGACGAGGCTTCCGAACGCCAGCGCCTCCGCGGTCGCCCAGTCGAAACCTTCGCCCTTAGCGAACATGTCTTCCTTGGCCTTGAGCACGCGGCCCAGGGTCTTGTGGATGGTGAGGTCGTCCGGCACGGATGTGAGCGTGCGACCGAGGCTGTCGAACAGCTTCTTCTCGATCGCGGTTTCGACATTGCGGCGCGCGGTTTCGGGGTCGGCGGGCTTGTTCATGCCCGACCAGCGGCCCCCGAACCAGTCGGCCTGGTCGGGCTTGTAATCCTTGGCAGCGGCGAATTCCTGCTCGAGCAGTTCGGTGAACTCGGCGGTCAGATCGTCGGCATAGCCTTTCTCGATCACCCCCTCTTCCTCGAGGCGCGCCGTGTAGATCTTGCTCACCTTGGGGTGCTGGCGGATTTCGTCATACATCAGCGGCTGGGTGAACTTGGGCTCGTCGCCCTCATTGTGACCGAAGCGGCGATAGCACCACATGTCGATCACGATGTCGCGGCCGAAGGTCTGGCGATATTCGATCGCCAGCTTGCAGGCGAAGGTCACCGCTTCGGGATCGTCGCCATTGACATGGAGGATCGGCGCCTGGACGCCCTTGGCCACATCGCTGGGATAGGGCGACGAACGCGCGAACTGCGGGCTCGTCGTGAAGCCGATCTGATTGTTAATGACGAAGTGCAGGCAGCCGCCGGTGTTGTAGCCGCGCACGCCCGAGAAGCCGAGGCATTCCCACACGATGCCCTGGCCGGCAAAGGCCGCATCGCCGTGGAGGAGGACGGGCAGGACCTGCTCGTGCTGCTTCAGATCGTCGCGGATCGCCTGCTGCGCCCTGGATTTGCCGAGCACGACGGGGTTCACCGCCTCGAGATGGCTGGGATTGGGAACGAGCGACATATGCACGTTGATGCCGTCGAATTCACGGTCGGTGCTGGTGCCGAGGTGGTATTTCACATCGCCCGAACCGCCGACATCGTCGGGATTGGCGCTGCCGCCCGAGAATTCGTGGAAGATGACCTTGTAGGGCTTGCCCATCACGTTGGCGAGCACGTTTAGCCGGCCGCGGTGGGCCATGCCGTAGATGATCTCGCGCACGCCGAGCTGGCCGCCATATTTGATCACCGCCTCGAGCGCGGGGATCATCGATTCGCCGCCATCGAGACCGAACCGCTTGGTGCCGACGTATTTCTTGCCGAGGAAGGCTTCATACTGCTCGCCGCGGATCACCGAGGCGAGGATCGCGCGCTTGCCTTCCGGAGTGAACTGGATCGTGTCCTCGGGCGTCTCGAACTTGTCCTGGAGGAAGCGGCGCTCCTCCGTGTCCGAGATATGCATGTATTCGAGCCCGACATTGCCGCAATAGGTCTCGCGCAGCACGCGGTAGAGTTCACGCACGGTGACCCATTCGAAACCGAACACGCCGCCGACGTAGACTTCCTTGTCTTCCTGCCCGGCAAAGCCATGCCATTCGAGCGTCAGGTCTTCGGGTACGTCGCGGTTCGAGAGGCCGAGCGGGTCGAGATTGGCGGCGAGATGGCCGCGCACGCGGTAGAGACGCACCAGCAGCATGGCGCGGATCGAATCGTCCGCCGCCTGCTCGATCGCTTTGGGATCGAGCGCCTTGCCCGCCTTTTCCGCCGCCTGCGCGATGGCCAGGCGCATCTGCGTCGGGTCGAGCGCAGCGGTCAGGTCTGCGCCGCTGTCGACCACTTCGGCCAGCCAGTTGGGGTTGCCCCAGCTCGGGCCCTGCTGCGGGCCGTCCTGGTCGCCCATTTCGGGCAGGAAATCGTGGCTTTCGTTACCCATCCGGGTCACCTTTCGCGCGCCGACCTGCTGTCGGCTCCTTATGGCAATGCCTCAGCGGCGCGGACGGTCCCGGGGAGGAGGGGGTCCGCGCCAGCTATCACGCCATCTCCTTCAGCATCGCATCAAGCGTGGTGCCGAGTTCGCTGGGCGAGGGCGACACGCGGATGCCCGCAGCCTCCATCGCGGCGATCTTGTCGTCGGCGCCGCCCTGGCCGCCCGAGACGATCGCACCGGCATGGCCCATGCGGCGGCCCGGAGGCGCCGTGCGGCCGGCGATGAAGCCGACGGTCGGCTTCGAACGGCCCTTGGCGGCTTCCTGCTTGATGAATTCGGCCGCTTCCTCTTCCGCGGAGCCGCCGATCTCGCCGATCATGATGATCGACTTGGTATCCTCATCGTCGAGGAAGAGGTCGAGTACATCGATGAAATTGGTGCCGTTCACGGGATCGCCACCAATGCCGACCGCGGTGGTCTGGCCGAGGCCGACCTGCGTGGTCTGGTGGACGGCTTCATAGGTCAGAGTGCCCGAGCGCGAGACGACGCCGACGCTGCCCTTCTTGAAGATGCTGCCGGGCATGATGCCGATCTTGCATTCGCCGGGGGTCAGTACGCCGGGGCAGTTCGGGCCGATCAGGCGCGACTTCGAGCCTTCCAAAGCGCGCTTCACGCGGACCATGTCGAGCACGGGGATGCCTTCGGTGATCGCGACGATCAGTTCCATCTCGGCATCGATCGCCTCGAGGATCGAATCTGCCGCGAAGGGCGGCGGAACGTAAATGCACGATGCGGTCGCGCCGGTTTCGGCCTTGGCTTCGGACACGGTGTTGAAAACCGGCAGGTCGATATGCGTGGTGCCGCCCTTGCCGGGGGTAACGCCCGCAACCATCTGCGTGCCATAGGCAAGCGCCTGCTGCGTGTGGAAGGTGCCGGTGTCACCGGTCATCCCCTGGGTGATGACCTTGGTGTTCTTGTCTACGAGGATGGACATGATCTTCCTTCGACTAAATTAGGAGTGATGCGGCGAAAGTGGGTATTGCGACGACTATCAGGTAGGATGCCAGAAATTCTAAAGTTCGGCCCCGCCATCGCTTACGTTCGAGAATTCCGAATAGTGGTGGAACAATCAGAGCAAAAAGCAAAAACGGTGCGAGCCAAAGAATGACATAGGCAACCGCAAACGAGATAATGGCGCCCACCCCATAGATCAGAACCACATCCTTGTGCGGAGACGGTCCTATTCGCTTGGGGTAGCCAGACTTCGCCATTACGCCAGCGAGCTATCCAGACCCTTGCAGGCTTCCAGCAGTTCCTCGACCGCGTCGGTCGAGACCTTGAGGTTGCTCTTCTCTTCGTCCGACAGCTCGATCTCGATGACATCCTCGGTGCCGTCCGCGCCGAGCACGGTCGGGACGCCCACGTAGAGGCCGTCGAGGCCATACTTGCCTTCGACGTAGCTGGCGCAGGGCAGGATGCGCTTCTGGTCGCCCAGATACGCCTCGGCCATGGCGATCGCGCTGGTAGCCGGCGCGTAATAGGCCGAGCCGTTGCCGAGCAGGCCGACGATCTCGCCGCCGCCGCCGCGGGTGCGCTTGACGATTTCGTCGAGGCGATCTTCGGAGACGCCCTTGATCTTGGCCATGTCCTTCACGGGAATGCCATTAATGGTGGAATAGGACAGAACCGGGACCATCGTGTCTCCGTGGCCGCCCAGCACGAAGGCGTTCACGTCCTTGACCGACACGTCGAATTCCCAGGCGAGGAAGGTGGCGAAACGCGCGCTGTCAAGCACGCCGGCCATGCCGACGACCTTGTTGTGCGGCAGGCCGCTGAATTCGCGCAGCGCCCAGACCATCGCGTCGAGCGGGTTGGTGATGCAGATCACGAATGCGTCAGGGCAGTTGTTCTTGATACCTTCGCCAACCGCTTTCATCACCTTGAGGTTGATGCCGAGCAAATCGTCGCGGCTCATGCCGGGCTTGCGCGGCACGCCGGCGGTGACGATCACCACGTCGGCGCCGGCGATGTCGGCATAGTCGTTCGAACCGGTGATCTTGGCGTCGAAGCCTTCGATCGGGCCGCACTGCGACAGATCGAGCGCCTTGCCCTGCGGCATGCCTTCGGCGATGTCGAACAGGACGATGTCGCCCATTTCCTTCTTCGCCGCGAGGTGGGCGAGGGTGCCTCCGATCATTCCGGAGCCGATGAGGGCGATCTTCTTGCGTGCCATGGAGGGTAGCGTCCTTGTTCCTGCCGTGCGGGACAGTGATGATACCCGGACCGTCGCTGGGCCGCGCTACATGTGTCCCGCAAAGGAAGCACGGCACCCGGTCGATTGCGCGTGCGGCCTAGGCTGCCGCGCAGACGAATGCAACCGGCAATCGACCCTGGGAAAGAACTATCTTTGCAAATAGTTCGCAATTGCAATAAATAGGTGAAAACTCGACGTTTGCACCGCATCGACGCATGGTGCGGCATTCGGTTCCGGGTGCAGTAGGCGCTGCGTCAACCGGCACGCAGACGGGCCTGCCTGGAAGCGCCAGCGGTCCGCTCGTCGGCCAGCAACTGCGCTGCTATCTCGCTCGGGACCGCGCGACCGAAATGATAGCCCTGGCCGAGCGTACATCCCGCCGCACGAACCAGGCGGACCTGCTTGCGTGTTTCAATTCCTTCGGCCACGATCTCGATCCCCAGCGTCCGGCCCATCTGCGCGACTGCATAGATGATCGCGTCGCTCTTGCGCCCGGCGCGCGCGCCCGAGACGAAGCTGCGATCGACCTTGATCTTCGAGAACGGCCACTGGCTGATATAGCCGAGCGAGGAATAGCCCGCGCCGAAATCGTCGAGCGCGAAACGCACGCCTGCCCGAGACAATTCCTCGATGAACAGTGCGATGTGCGGACTGTCTTCGAGAAAGAGGTTTTCGGTCACCTCGAGTTCGAGACGTTCGGGCGGCAGGCCCGCTTCGCGGATCGCCCTGAGGATGCCCAGCGCCGAACCGGGCGCCCGGATCTGGAGCGGCGAAAGATTGACCGCCACGCGCACGTCGCTCGGCCAGCTTGCCGCGGCTCGCGCCGCTTCGCCGGTGAGCCAGTTGCCCAGCGAGACGATGGCACCGCAATCCTCGGCAATCGGAATGAACACGTCGGGCCGAATCTCGCCGAGCTTCGGGTGGGTCCAGCGCGCCAGCGCTTCGAAACAGCGAATGCGGCCCGTCGCGAGATCGACGATCGGCTGGTAATGGACGGTCAGCTCTTCACGTGTGAGCGCGAGGCGCAGTTCGGCTTCGATTTCGCGGCGCTGGTTGAGGTCGGCGGTCATCGCCCGGTCGAAGAAACGAACCTGGGAACGACCGACCGCCTTGGCCTCGAACAGCGCAAGATCGGCATGGCGCATCAGTTCGTCGGCTGTCGTGCCGTCGTCGGGCGTCAGCGCGATGCCGACCGAGGCATCCATTTCGATCCTTTCCCCCTCGACCCGCATCGCACGCCGCACCTCGCCGAGGATCTGGCTGGCGAGGAGCGAGGCGCCGGGGCGGCTTTCCACGGCGGCGGCAATCACGAATTCGTCGCCGGCAAAGCGGGCTACGGTGCCGCGCCCCTCGACGAGCTTCGACAGCCGCTGGCCGATCGTGGTCAGAACGGCATCGCCGATCTGGTGGCCCTTGAGATCGTTGACTTCCTTGAACCGGTCCAGATCGAGCCAGAAGAGCGCGATCTGGTAAAGCCCTTCGGCCTGCTCCAGCACTTCGGGCAGGCGACGGTTCAATCCGGGCCGGTTGGCAAGACCGGTAACAGGATCGGTCATTGCGATGACTTCCATTTCGGCAGCCAGGGCGGCGCTGCGATCGGCGGCGTGCAGCGAATCGCGCAAGGCGCGGAAGATCGAAGAAACGATCGAGTACATCGCGGGGAACAGGAGGGCGATCGTCAGCGCGAGGAAGGCGGCGGCGACCGACCCTTCGAAAAGAGCGGCGATCACGATCGGCGAACACACCAGTGTGAGCTGGCCGAAAGCGATCGTGGGGCGCGCCGCATTGTGGGCGCAGATGCCGATACCATAGCCGATCGCATTCGAGATGATCAGGACCTGCGCCATGGGATCGATCTCGAGCGCCACGGCGGAGGCGGCGATGAGACCGAGGACGAGACTGAAAGCAAATGCGCCGAGCCTATAGGTCAATTCCAGCTTGACCGGGCTGACATCCTCGGGCCCTTCCGCCGCGCGGCTTGCATTGAGGATGCGAAATACGGCGATGACGCTGAGCAGCGATGTCAGCGCATAGAGCAGCACGATGTCCGAAATGAAGGCGACCGCAGCGCTCGCGAGAGCACAGGTTACCGCACCGATCCCCAATGCTGCCCGGCGACGATATAGTGAACCGACGAGCGCGGTATGCGCTTTCTCGCTGAGCGGGTCCGCCGCGGCCTCGCACGCGAAAAATTGTTTCCATCGCAGGGACTTATTCCGTCCGTCCATACGCGCAAAGATAGATCGGATCGATCATCGATTGGTTAACGGGGCGCTCCGAAAGAATAGCAGGTTGGCCGTAGTCCCCTGCCTTAGCGGGCCAGGAACGTCTCGATGGCGATCCTGTCCTCGAGCTGGCCTGCAAGCCGCCGGTCGAGCGTGCGGCACACGCCGAGCCACCAGCGATATCCTTCGCGATCACCGGTGAAATGCGCCTGTTCTGCCTGTTGCCGCGCCGCCCGAGCCGCACCGAGGCCATGTTCCGCGAAATGTCGCAGTGCCGCGCGCATCGTGTTGTCGAAACTCGAGGCCGCGGCCTGCATCTGCGCGGCATCGCCATTGTCGTTGGCCGCGCGGGCATGGGCCTTCCGCGCCAGCGCGCGGGCGATCGGCGAATGCGCGGTTGAACGGGCGGCGGCGAAATGGAGGGGCATGCTTCTGACCTCGTGAAGCTCGTGTGCGACGATCTTCACCTAGCGGGTCCGGACTAAGCATCTCTTCCGCGACATGGTTGTGAGAAAGTAAAGAACTCGCCCCTTGAACGCGAGGATCACCGCTTGCCCGGCTCGGCGATCCACCTGCCGGAATTGGCATATTCTTCCCGGACACTGCCCGATTGCGGCAGGTTGTCCGTGTCCGGTGCGGAAGCGCTCGCGCCGACCGGTGCCTGGGTGCTGGATCCGACCGCGATTGCCGCATTCGAAGGCGGCGCGGCGACACGTACCGGCCCCGGAACTTCGGCCTGGGCACGGCGGATATTGGGCGCGGCGAGCGGCTCGCCGCCGGCATAGGTGTCGGTGAACGCCCCAGCCGTTCCCGCGCCTCCCTTCCAGCGGTAGAAGCGATGCGCGCCGATCGCGCCGATGAAATCGAGGCTCGCAGCCCAATAGGGGTTCACGTAATTGGTGTGGTAATGTGTTGCGAGGCCAATGGGTGCGTAGACCTCGCCCGCCAGCGCGGCGAGCGCGACCGATTGCGCCACGGCCCAGGCCCTACGCGACGGGGTGCGCCGCATTGACCCGTCGCAAGTAAAGCTGAACTGACAGCCGGTGGTCCGCTCCGATCCCTGGAACACGACCCCGCAGATGCTTGCCGGATAGGCGGGATGCGCCACGCGGTTGAGCACGACCTGCGCGACTGCCTGCTGGCCGGCGTAACTCTCGCTCGCAGCTTCGTAATAGACCGCCATCGACAGGCATTGCAGCGCGCGCGCCTTGTCGAGCCCGCTGCCCGCCTGGCGAAACGCCTGCGCTGCCGCGCCCGCGCCATGGCTCTCGGCGAATTCTACCGTTTCCAGCGTGCCTTCGCTTTCGCGTAGATCGGCCAGATCGGTGGCGAGCCGCGGGGCATCTTCGAGATAATAGAAGGCCGAGCCGGGAAAGCTTTCGCCCGGCGTCTCGAAGGGCATGGCGGTAAGGGCAACGCGTTCGTCTTCGAAGCCCAGGGCCAGCTTGAATTCGGACCATTCGCCTTGCGCAGCAGCGGTCGGAAGCGCGATCGCCGCCGCGAGAATCGCGCCGCGCGCCGCCCATTGCCGCCGATCGGTCGGGCGGGATTTGCGGCGGCGCGACCGTGCCGACGGCGCGCCGCGTGCGCGTCTCGCCTGCCCGGATCCCGCCGTCCTTCTGGTCACTAAGCTTCCTTCCATCGGCGCTGCATTCTAGCGAATTCGGCGCCTGGCCGACAGGCGCATGGGGCCACCATCCCTTTTCGGGACTCTGGCAGGCCCGCCCATAGCACTGCAATGTTTAACGAAGACCCATCTTGTGCATTGCGGCATCGCGGGCTAATCGGGCGCTCGTGTCACGGGTTGGCCTGTTCATGCAGGCCCTAAGAGGGAAGGAGGTGCCCCGAGGCCGCCGCGAGGCGGACAGGGAAATCCTCCGCTGCCCCCGCAACTGTGACCGGGGAGCGATCCCGCCACATGCCACTGGGCCGAAGCGGTCCGGGAAGGCGGCGGGACAGCGTCGATCCGGGAGCCAGGAGACCTGCCTTTGACCGTCGTTCGGCCGCGGGCGGGGTGTACCGATGGCAAACGCGGAAGGCGCAATCCCGCACCTTCCCGTCATGGGCGGCATTTCGTCCACGATGGGAGGTTTTGTGCGTAAATATCTGCTTTTTCTATCCGTTTCCCTGTTTCCGTCCGCCGTCCAGGCGCAGAATACTGCTAACGACGACACCGAAATCGTCATTGCCGATTATCGCGAGCCGACGATCACCGTGACCGCCAACGGGCTGGGCACCGCGATCGTCAATACGGGCCAGGCGGTGACGATCGTCGATCGCGAGGAGATCGACAGCATCCAGGGTGCCGATCCCGCGCGCGTGCTGCGCCGCACGCCCGGTCTGTCGCTCAGCCGCAATGGCGGGGTCGGCGGCTTCACCGGGGTGAACCTGCGCGGCGCCAATTCGGAACAGCTCCTGGTGCTGGTCGACGGTGTGCGCGTGGCCGATCCGGCAGCGCCCGGCGGCGGGTTCGATTTCGGCAACCTGCTGCTCGGCACCGCGTCGAAATTCGACATACTGCGCGGCTCGAACAGCACGATCTGGGGCTCGGACGCGATCGGCGGGGTGATCGACATCTCCACCCGAGGCGAAACCGGCTTTGCCGGCAATGTCGAATACGGGTCGCGCGACACGCTGTTCACCAGCGTGGCGGGCGGCGTGAGCGGCGAGGGGTATTATGCGGGGCTCACCGGTTCCTGGTACCGGACCGACGGCTTCTCCACCGCTGCATCGGGCACCGAGCGCGACGGGTTCGAGCAGCTCGCGCTGGGCGGCCAGCTCTTCGTCGACGTGACCAGCAATCTCGAACTCTTCGCCCATGCCAACTGGAGCGAGGGCGATCTCGACCTCGACGGCTTCCCCGCGCCCACTTTCGCTTTTGCCGATACGCTCGACACACAGGAAACGCGGCGCCACTGGGGCGATGTCGGTTTCGCCTGGTACGGCAACGATCTGACCCTGCGCGGTTCCTACAGCCTGTCGGACACTGCGCGCGACAATCTCGATGCCACCGGCTCCACCACCTTCGCTTCCGACGGCCATTCCGAACGCGTATCCTTGCGCGGCGAATACCGCGCGATCGGCCCGGTCACCGTCGCCTTCGGGGCGGACAAGGAATGGACCGACTATTCGGCCAGCTTCAGCCCCGACGGCGAGGCAGACATCTTCGGCGCCTATGTCCAGCTCGGTTTCGTCATGGGCCGCTTCGCCGCGCATGTCGGATCGCGCGTCGACGACCATTCGCTGTTCGGCAGCAATGCAAGCTACGGCGCCGACATCTCCTACGGCTTCGGCAGCGACTGGCGCGTGCGCGCGAGCCTGGGCGAAGGGTTCAAGGCGCCGACGCTGTTCCAGCTGCTGTCCAATTTCGGCAATACGGCGCTGCAGCCCGAGGAAAGCACCAGCTTCGACCTCGGCGTTGAGAAGGGCGAGCGGGGGCGCGGCACGCATCTCGCGCTGACCGCCTTTCGCCGCGACAGCGAGGATCTGATCGGCTTCGTATCCTGTTTCGGTGTGGCGGGCGGCATCTGCACCAACCGCCCGTTCGGGACCTACGACAACACGGCCCGCGCGCGCGCGCAGGGGATCGAGGCCGAAGCTGGCTTTGCCATTGCAGAGGGTCTGCGCCTGTCGGGCGTCTACAGCTATGTCGATGCGGAAGACCGCACCACCGGCCTGCAACTCGCACGCCGGGCGAAGCATCTCGCCACGCTGTTCGCCGATTACGAGGCTCCGTTCGGCCTCAAGCTCGGTGCCGATCTGCGGCTGGTCGGGGCGAGCTTTGACAATCCGACCAATACGACCCGCCTCGACGGCTACGAAGTGTTCGACCTGCGCGCCGCCATGCCGCTTTCCGAAGCGGTCGAGATCTACGGTCGCGTCGAGAATGTGTTCGACAGCGATTACCAGAGCGTCGCGGGCTATAATTCGCCCGGTCGCGGCGCCTTCCTCGGCGTGAGGGGACGGATGTGAAACCCCTGATGTCCGCGTTGCTCCTGCTGCTCGCCGGCTGCGCGGGCGAGGGACCGGCGCGGGTCGGCGGCGAAGGGGGCGGGGGCGAGCGGCCGACCATCGTCAGTCTCAATCCCTGCAGCGACGCGGTGCTCGCCGAGGTCACGGCGCCTGGACAGCTGCTGGCGATCTCGCATTACAGCAAGGATCCGCGCTCCAGCTCGATGGACATGGCCACCGCCGCGCGTTTCCCGGCGACCGGAGGCACGGTGGAGGAAGTGCTCGCGCTCGATCCCGATGTGGTCGTGGCGGGCAGCTTTCTGGCGCCCGCCACGCGTGCGGCCTTCGCCGATCTGGGGATCGAGGTGGTCACCTTCGGCATTGCGGGGGATGTCGCGGCAAGCCTGCAGCAGGTCCGCGATCTCGCATCGCTTGCCGGTAATGTCGCCGCAGGTGAGCGCCTGATCGACACGATCCAGCAAGCGCTTGCCGAGGCGCGGCCTGCCGGCGACGAACCGGTCGAGGTGCTCCTATGGCAACCGGGCGGGATCGTGGCGGGCGAACAGGCGCTGGTGAGCGATCTTCTCGCGCGGACCGGATTCGAGAACGTCGCTCCCTCCCGCGGGCTTTCGCAGGCCGATTATGTCGCGCTGGAAGACGTGGTCGCCGCGCCGCCGCGGGTTCTCCTCGTCGCCGGAAGCCAGATGGGCCAGCGCCATCCGGTGTTGGACGCTTTGCCCGACATGCGCCGCGAGCATTTCGACACCGGCCTGCTCTATTGCGGCGGGCCGACGATCATCCGCGCGGTCGAGCGGCTTGCCGAAATCCGTGAGGCGGCATCGTGAACCGCGCGACGCTCATCTTGGCAACGCTGCTGCTTCTGGTCCTGCCGGTCTCGCTGCTCGCGGGGCGCGTCTGGCTCGACCCGGCAACGACCCCAAACGCGGCGATCATCCTCGCCGAGCTGCGCCTGCCGCGCGCCATGTTGGCGATCGTGGTCGGCGCGGGGCTGGGAGCGGCGGGGGCGGCGATGCAGGGCTATCTGCGCAACCCGCTCGCCGATCCGGGCCTGTTCGGGATCGCTCCCGGAGCGGCGCTGGGCGCAGTTGCGGCGCTGTGGTTCGGTTATACGATATCGCCCTGGTTGTTGCCGCTGTTCGCGCTGGTCGGCGCGGGCGGGGCTATGGCGCTGCTGGCCGCGATCGCGGGGCGGACCGGCGGGATCGCGCTGTTCACGCTTGCCGGACTGATGGTGGCGAGCCTTGCCGGGGCGCTTACCGCACTCGCGATCAGCATGGCCCCCAATGCCTTTGCGATGAGCGAGATCGTCCTGTGGCTCAACGGCGCGCTGACCGACCGCAGCTGGCGCGAAGTCTGGCTCGCGGGCCCGCTGGTCGGCCTCGGCGTCGTCCTGCTGTGGCGCAGCGGGACATCGCTCGACGCGCTCACGCTGGGCGAGCCGGTGGCGCGCTCGCTCGGCGTGGACACCCGCCTGCTGCTGTGGTTGCTGATCGCCGGGGTCGGGCTGACCGTCGGCGCGAGCGTGGCGGTCGCCGGGATCATCGGCTTCGTCGGATTGATCGTGCCGCACCTCGTGCGCCCGCTGACCGACCGGCGCCCTTCGCAACTGATCGTGCCCAGCGCGCTTGCCGGGGCCTTGCTGGTCCTCGTCGCCGACAGCGTGGTGCGCGTGCTGCCGCTGGTCACCGAACTGCGGCTGGGCATCGCCTTGAGCCTGCTCGGCGCGCCGTTCTTCCTGCTGTTGCTGATGCGCATGCGCCGGGGGCTGGTATGAAGCTGACCGCGCAAGAGCTGTCGATCGCCGAACGCCTTTCGGGCGTTTCGCTCACGCTGGAACCGGGCAGCATCACGGCGATCTGCGGCCCCAACGGGGCGGGTAAGTCGAGCCTGCTTGAGGCGCTCGCAGGCTTGCTCCATCCCGATAGCGGGGAGGTTGCCATGGACGGGGCTGCGCTCGATGCGGTGCAGCCGCGAGACCGGGCAAAGCGTATCGGCTATCTCCCGCAAGCGCATGAAATCGCGTGGGATGTCCCGGTGCGCAGCCTCGTCGAGCTGGGCCGTATGCCGCATGGCGACCGGCGTGCCGAACCGGTCGATGCGGCGCTGCAGGCGCTCGATATCGAGCATTTGGCCGGGCGCCGGGCGCAATCACTCTCAGGGGGAGAGACCGCGCGCGTCCTGCTTGCGCGGGTGCTGGCGGGCGAGCCGCGCTGGATCCTTGCCGACGAACCGCTCGCCGCGCTCGATATCGGCCACCAGCTCGCGCTGCTGCGCCATTTGCGGCGCGCGGCGGATAGCGGTGCGGGCGTGGTGCTCGTTCTGCACGATCTCGCGCATGCCATGAATCATGCCGATCGCGCGATCGTGCTCGATGAGGGCTGCATCGCCGCCGACGGCGCATGCGAAGACGCGCTCGACCGGCAGGTGATCGAGCGCGTCTGGAAAGTGCCTGTCCGGTGGATCGGCGAACCGGGCCACCGGGCACTGGTGAGCGGCTGATTACTCGGCCGCGTTGGCGGGCAGCGCGCCGTCGGACACTTCGCTGTCGGGAGCCTCGTCGCCCGCGATGAGGCCGCGTGCGGCCAGCATCGGGGTGACGTCGGGCTCGCGACCGGCGAAATTCTCGAACATCTTGAAGTAATCCATCGTGCCGCCCTGGCTGAGCACGGTGGCGCGGTAATGGTCGCCGTTCTCGCGCGTCAACCCGCCGTTTTCGATGAACCACTTGCGGCTGTCGCGATCGAGCATCTCGGTCCACAGGTAGCTGTAATAGCCGGCCGAATAGCCCGAGGGCGAGCTGAAGATGTGGTTGAAATAGGTGCTGCGATAGCGCGGCGGCACCAGGTCGATCTCGAGGCCGAGTTCTTCGAGCGAGCGGCGTTCGAAGGCATCGACCTTCTCCGGCGTGTCGATCGCGGCGGCCTCTTCGGGCGACAGCGCGCTCCACTTCATGTCGAGCAACGCGGCTTCGACCACCTCGCCGAAGTCATAGCCCTGGTTGAACTTGGCCGCTTCCTCGATCTTGGCGATCATCTCGTCGGGGATGGTCTCGCCGGTCTCGTAATGCTTGGCGTAGTTCGACAGCACGCTGGGCCAGGTCGCCCACATTTCGTGGACCTGGCTGGGGTATTCGACGAAGTCGCGCGCGGTCGCGGTGCCCGAGAGGCTTTCGTAACGCTGGTTGGCGAAGAAGCCGTGCAGCGCGTGGCCGAATTCGTGGAAGGTGGTGTTGACCCAGTCGAAGCTGACCAGCTGAACCTCGCCTTCGGGCGCCTTGGGGATATTGAGCACGTTGTAGATCGCCGGCTTGTTGCCCCACATGTGGCTCTGCGCGACGAAATTGCTCATCCACGCACCGCCGCGCTTGGAGGCGCGCTGGAACGGGTCGAAATAGAACAGGCCGAGTTCGCTGCCGTCGCGGTCGAACACGGTGTAGGTCCACACGTCGGGGTGATAGACCGGCAGGTCGTTACGCCGCTCGAACGTCAGGCCGTAAAGCTCTTCGGCCATGTAGAACACGCCGTCCTCGAGCACCTTGTCGAGCACGAAATATTCCATCACCGCGTCTTCATCGAGATCGTAGCGTTCGGCCTTGATCTTGTTGGCGTAGCGATACCAGTCCCACGGCTTCACTTCGTAATCGCCGCCATCGGCGGCGATCGCTGCGTTGAGCATGGCCGCCTCGGCGCGCTGCGTGGCGGCGAGCGCGGGGACCATCTGCTCCATGAAGCCGAGCGCGGTGGCGGGCTTTTCGGCCATCCGGTCCCACATCGCATAGCTCGCCCAGTCGGGCTCGCCGAACAGCGCGGCCTTTTCGGCGCGCAGCGTGGCGATCTTGGCGATCAGCATGCGCGTGTCGACATCCATCTGTCCGTCGGCGCGGTGATAGCTCGCCATGAACAGCTTCTCGCGCGCGGCGCGGTTTTCCATGGTCGGGAGCAGGGGCTGCTGCGTGGTGTTCTGCAGCGCGATGGCGAATTTGCCCGGCTGGCCGTTTTCGGCGGCGAGGTCGGCAGCGGACTGGATGTCGCTGTCCGACAGGCCGGCGAGATCTTCGCGGCTGTCGAAGAACACCGGATTGTCGTTCATCGCCGAACGCGCGAGCTGGCTGAATTCGGTGGTCAGCGTCGACAGTTCGGAATTGATCGCCTTGACCCGCTCGCGCTCGGCATCGCTCAGCAGTGCGCCGGCATGGACCATGCCTTCATAGGTATCCTCGAGCAGCTTGGCGTCTTCGCGCGTCATCGTCATCGAGGCGCGGTTGTCGTAGACCGCCTTCACGCGGGCGAAGAGTTCGGGATTGAGCGTGATCGAATCGCCATGCGCGGTCAGCTTGGGGCTGATTTCGGTGTTGATGTCGTCGAGCCGGTCGGTCGTGTTCGAACCGGTCAGCGCGAAGAACACGCGCGCCACGCGGGTGAGCATGCGGCCCGATTTTTCCAGCGCGACGATGGTGTTCTCGAATGTCGGTGCGGCAGGATTGTCGATGATCGCCCGGATTTCGCCCTTGTGGATCGCCATGCCGGTCTCGAACGCCGGGAGATAGGCGTCTTCCGAAATCTTGCCGAAGTCCGGTGCCTTGAACGGCAGCGTGCTGTCGTTGGCGAAATAGGCGGCCGCCCATTCGTTCGATTCGCTGGTGTGGGTGTCTTGCGCCATGGCGGGGCTTCCCGTTGCGGTGACAATGGACAAAGCTGCTACGGCAGTGGTGGCCAGAATGCGGGCCTTCATGATGTTCCCCTCAAGGATTGATGCGCCGGACGGTCGCCGGGCGCAGGAATGCGACAATGGATGCGCGCTTGGACCGCTTCGCGTGCGCGCGCAAGCGCTGCAAAGTCGCCGGTCGGCGCGTTTCCTACATTGGTCGAATGCGGGAGAAACGCATTGTGTTCCGAAGCACTCGTCCTATCGCCGGATCACGAACTCGCCATCGCGCATCACCGCCGCGATCGATCGTGTCGCTGGCTCTTTAGCGAGGCTTTTCGTCGAGGGGCACGACATCGCCGTCGTGCCGCTCGGCCTGGTCGCGTGCCGCGGCCAGCGCTTCGTCGAGCGCCTGGCGATTGACGGTCATCAGCCGCGGGCGCCCTCCGTCCTCGTCCACCACCAGCCAGATTGCGCCGAGGCCGAAATAGCCGCCCTGATCTTTGGCGACGCTCATGCCGGACAGGTCGAGCCGCTGCAGCAGGTCGAGCATGGCGGGATCGAAGATTTCGTCGAACACCGCTTCGACCTCGTCGCGATCCTCGATCTCGCGGCGGTTCCCCTGCGCATCGATATAGAGCAGCGGAATGCCGATTTCCTCGAGAATGCGCGCCTTGTTCCCGCTCGCCGCCGCGTCGCGCAGGGCGGCGATCGCGGCGTCGAACTGGCTGGCGCTGGTGCCGGTGGAACAGGAGATCGCGCCGCCATCGACGAAATCGTGCTCGCGGTCGAACTGCGTGCGGCGTTCTTCCTGGCTCGACCAGACCAGCAGCAGGCAGTCCTCCGGCTGCGCCGCCGTATCGGCCAGCATCTGCCAGTCCGGCTTGCCATCGGGCGCCTGATCGGGCGCGCAGCCCGCAAGCGAGAGCGAGAACAGCGCCAGCAAGGGAAGGGTTGCGGTCTTCATGGCCATGGTTCGAGTGGATAGCGGACCACCGGCTCGTAGAACGAGCCCTCGGGCCGCAGGAATGCTTCGTAGAGAATATAGTCTTCCACCTGCCAGGGGCCAAGGCGTAGCCCTTGATGGCGCAGGAGAAAGCGATCAAGCGGCCCGGCCGACCGATTGAGCCGCGCAAGCGTGATATGGGGGTGGTATTTGCGGCGTTCGGGCTCGAGCCCCGCATTCACGCATATCCGCTCGACGCGCCGTTGCAGGCGCTGGAGTTCGGGACTGTTCTCGATCCCCGCCCACAAAGTGTGTACCCGGCCCTTCTTGGCGAAGGTTCCGACACCACGGACTGTCAGCTCCGGCGACGGGCAGTTCGCCGCGTGCAGGCGCCCGGCCAGCTCGTCCGCCTGGTGGCTGTCGACTTCCCCGACGAAACGCAGTGTCAGGTGCAGCTGGTCCTCGTCCTGCCAGCGTGCGCCGTCGACACCCTCCATCAGATCGATCAGCGCGTCGCGGATGGCGGCGGGTGGGCGGATGCCGATGAAAAGGCGGTGGGACATAGCTTCCGGACGCCGCTCGATCGGCGCATGGCAGGAGATTCAGGCGGCGAGACGCCGGAAGCGCCGGCAACGGGCGCCTTCGCTCCGTAGAGCGCTTGGACCGCCTGTTGCAAGCTGATGCCGGCCCCTTTGCCGCGCATCATGGGCGATATGCCGACCGGGTTGCAAACGCACCGTTCAGGCCGAGCTTTGTGCCGCAGCCTCGCGCGGATTTTCGTATGATGCATCCATGAAGATTTTGGCGCGCCGTTCGCTGCGATATTGCAGTCCCTTGGCAAATTTCCCGCCGGCATGCGTATAGTCGAGTTCGTCGGCGATCGCCTCGTAATCGCCGGCATCGATAGCGGCATTGAGCCGCGGGCTCCGGTCGGGAGAGACATTGCCGAAACCGACATTGTAGACGAGGTCCAGCAGCGCATCGAATTCGTGCTGGTATAATGGAAGGTCACCGACCAGATGGCGTACGCCCTGTTCGGCTTCGGCCAGGTCGGCTTCAAGGAAGGCGAGGACCTGGCCCTCGCTCACCCGGTCGCCGACACGCAGATTGTCCTCCGGCTCGACCAGGTGGCCCACGCCCACGGTCGGATAGCCCGCGACATCGCGGTAAACCGTATAGCGCACGCCCTCTTCTTCGATCAGCGCCTGTTTGAAGGTGTCGCTGGCCTTGAGCAGGACGGCGGGTTGCCGCACGCTATGGGCATCGTCGATTACCATTTGCGCCGTATTCAGCGGCTGCACGGGCTTGCGGGCCTTGGGCGGGCCGGTGAAGGCGGTCAGACCCAGCGCGCCGGCACCTAGCATCAGCGTGGCGCGCTTGCGCGTAGACAGTTGTGGCCGGACATCGAATGCCTTTGCCGCGGCTTTTCGCGCCCGACGCAGCTCCCGCCTATGCTGGCGCTCGCGACGCAGGCGCTTGAGGAAGCTCTTCGGATTGTCGCCCTTCTCGCCGCGCAGCGAGGTATGTGACCAGTCCACTTCGTCGAGGGGACGGTTGAGGTCGTCGAGGAGCGCCTTGAGCTTTGCCCCCGAGCGGTCATTGTGTGCGGGCACCCGATCGGCTCCGCCTGTTTGGTTCGCGTTGTTCGCGGTGTCCTTGTCCATGTGGAGAGGCACCTTTCATTGCGTAATTGGTTCGGGACACCTGGATTGCGACCCGCACATGCGGTTCCATGCGCGCTGGCAAGGTGTCGGACTTGTATATGAAACGGTTCGGGGGAGGGCATCGGTCCCCAATTCGTCGCTGTCGCGGAACGTCCGGACGGCGAATCCCCGTGCTCAGGCGGCGCGACGCACCCTGTTTCGCCCGGTGTTCTTGGCCTCGTAACAGGCAATATCCGCGCGCAGCAACGCATCGTCCAGACTTTCGCCGAACCGCCAGCCAGTGAGGCCGATGGATGCCGAAATGGCGATCCCCGAATGATCGGTGAATTGCCCTTCGAGCTCGGTAATCGCGACCCGCAGACGTTCCGCCGCTTCGCTGACGACGGCATCGTCCAGCCCGCGCGCGATCACCAGAAACTCCTCTCCGCCGAGGCGGAATGCCTGGTGTTCTCCCTTGTCGCCGAGCGTCGTGCACCATTCGCGGATCGTATCCGCCGTCGCGATGATCACGTGATCTCCGACGCCATGCCCGAACGTGTCGTTGATCGTCTTGAACCGATCGAGGTCGATCGTCAGCAGGTGGCGCGAAAGCGGGCTGCGGTCGCGGCGCGTGTCCTCGAACAGCATGCGGCGATTGAACAGGCCGGTCAGCGGGTCGCGCCAGCTTAGGAATTCGGCATGGGCAAGCGCGTCGGCGAGATCTTCGGAAAGCTGCCGGTTCTCGACCAGCATTTTTGCCGAGCTGTGAATGTGGTGGCCGGTCGAGGAACTGTAGATTCGCACACCGAGGACGGCCAGGGTCAGGACCGCGATCATGCCGGGATCGCCCGAAGCGGGATGGAACAGGATCAGCCCGCTGGCCGTCAGCCAGAAGCTTGCCAGCATGGCGTCGCGAGATGCGGGGAGCGCCGCAAGCGTGACGGATATCAGCGTCACGGCGACGATGACGACGACCTGGATCAGCCCGATCGCCACCATGGAGGCCCCGGGCGGCTGCGGCCACAACATCAGCGCCAGCGTGACGCCGGTCAGCGACATGGCCCCGAACAGGACGGCGCGCGCCGCCTTCACCGGCTTGCGCGTGCGCATGCGCCTTTCGAGTTGCGCGACCGCGCGACGCGTAAACAGGAACGAAGCGAGGCGCAGGACCAGCAACAGCGCCATAAATGCGGGGTTGGGCAGCATCGCCACGCCGACTGCCAGCAGGCCAAGCCCAATCAGGCTCGAGACAAGCGAGCGACGCTCGCGTTCGAGCATGGCGATAACCGCCTCGCGCTCGATTTCGTAGGAATCGACCGGGGCGCGTGCGAGGACGCCAGCGATATTGCCGTCAAAGTTGTCGTCGATTCGCACCGGTCCCGGCGTCAACCCCCTCTCATCGTTGGAAAAAGGAGCATAGTGCCAATTCGTTAAAGAATCCGCTCCCGCGCTCCGTTTTCCGGTGGCGGGGATAGGACGGCGCTGTTTGCCGGCTTCGTGCGTGATCCTGTCCCGCCTTTGCTTGCTGGCCGATGCGCGACAAGACCTCGCAATATCGCGATATGTTCCTAAGTCTGGGGTCGCGCGCCGCGGCGACTGCTGTCGCCTTCCGTATCGGCCCGGTCTTCGGCCTCCCTTCGTTCGAAATTCCGATACGGAACGTGTCTTGACTTATGTGAACAATTTAGGAACATCGCTCCCCCATGGCTCTCACCAAGATCTCCGTCCGCGGCGCCCGCGAGCATAATCTCAAGGGGGTCGATATCGACCTGCCGCGCGACGCGCTGATCGTGATCACGGGCCTTTCGGGCTCGGGCAAGTCGAGCCTCGCCTTCGACACCATCTATGCCGAAGGGCAGCGGCGCTATGTCGAAAGCCTGAGCGCCTATGCGCGGCAGTTTCTCGAGATGATGCAAAAGCCCGATGTCGAGCATATCGACGGGCTCAGCCCCGCCATCTCGATCGAGCAGAAGACGACGAGCCGCAACCCGCGCTCGACCGTGGCGACGGTGACCGAGATCTACGACTACATGCGCCTGCTGTGGGCGAGGGTGGGGGTGCCCTATTCGCCCGCCACCGGCCTGCCGATCGAAGCGCAGACCGTCTCCAACATGGTCGACCGCGTGATGGCTTTGCCCGAAGGCACGCGGCTCTACCTGCTCGCGCCCGTGGTGCGCGGGCGCAAGGGCGAATACCGCAAGGAACTGGCCGAATGGCAGAAAGCCGGTTTCACCCGCGTGCGGATCGATGGCGAGATGTACCCGATCGAGGAAGCGCCCGCGCTCGACAAGAAGTTCAAGCACGACATCGAGGTGGTGGTCGACCGGCTGGCGGTGAAGGAGGGCCTCGAAACGCGCCTCGCCGACAGTTTCGAAACCGCGCTCAAGCTCGCCGATGGGCTGGCCTTTGTCGACCTGGCGGACGGGACGGTGGCGGAGGTCATGGCACAAGCCCCAGCGAAGGCAGGGGCCTCAGGCGGTTCCGGCGCGACCCCGAATGAGGTCCCTGCCTCCGCAGGGACACCTGCCGAAGATGGCGGCAAGATGAAGGGCGCGGGCATTCCCGCCAACCGCATCGTCTTCTCCGAGCGGTTCTCCTGCCCCGTCTCCGGCTTCACGATCGAGGAAGTCGAGCCGCGGCTGTTCTCGTTCAACGCGCCGCAGGGGGCCTGCCCAACCTGCGACGGGATCGGCGAGAAGCAGCTGTTCGACCCGCAGCTGGTCGTCCCCAACGAGGCGCTGTCCTTGAAGAAGGGCGCAGTGATGCCCTGGGCGAAGAGCAATCCGCCGAGCCCCTATTACATGCAGGTGCTCGCCAGCCTTGCGCGCGAATACGAGTTCAGCCTCGAGACCCCGTGGGAGGATTTCGATCGCGAGATCCGCGACATCATCCTCTACGGCACCAAGGGCCGCGCGATCCCGCTCACCTTCAAGGACGGGCGCAAGGAATATACGGTCAAGAAGCCGTTCGAGGGCGTGATCGGCAATCTCAACCGCCGCATGCTGCAGACCGAGAGCGCGTGGATGCGCGAGGAGCTGAGCAAGTTCCAGACCGCGCAGCCATGCGAAACCTGCCATGGCAAGCGGCTCAACGAGAAGGCGCTGGCGGTGAAGATCGGCCAGGGCGACGACGCCACCGACATCGCCACCCCCACCAAGATGAGCGTCGCCGATGCGAATGCCTGGTTCCTCGCGCTGCCCGATCAGCTGACCGAAACGCAGGGCCAGATCGCCAAGGCCATCCTCAAGGAAATCAACGAGCGGCTGGGCTTCCTCGACAATGTCGGGCTCGACTATCTCAACCTCGACCGTACTTCGGGTACGCTGTCGGGCGGCGAGAGCCAGCGCATCCGCCTCGCCTCGCAGATCGGCTCGGGCCTCTCGGGCGTGCTCTACGTGCTCGACGAGCCGAGCATCGGCCTCCACCAGCGCGACAACGACCGGCTGCTCGAAACGCTCAAGCGCCTGCGCGATCTGGGCAATACGGTGATCGTGGTCGAGCATGACGAGGACGCGATCCGCGCCGCCGACCATGTGGTCGACCTCGGCCCCGGCGCGGGCGTCCACGGTGGCGAAGTGGTGGCGCAGGGCACGCTCAAGCAGGTGCTAAAGTCCAAGAAGTCGCTCACCGCCGACTACCTCACCGGCCGCCGCGAAATCGCCGTCCCGGCCGAACGGCGCACAGGCAACGGGCATCAGCTCACCGTCCACGGCGCGCGGGCGAACAATCTCCGCGACGTCACCGCCTCGATCCCGCTCGGCACCTTCACCTGCATCACCGGCGTCTCGGGCTCGGGCAAGTCGTCCTTCACCATCGATACGCTCTACGCCTCCGCCGCTCGCCAGCTGAACGGCGCGCGCGTGGTCGCCGGCGCGCACGAGAAGGTCACCGGCCTCGAGTATTGCGACAAGGTGATCGAGATCGACCAGTCACCTATCGGCCGCACCCCGCGCTCCAACCCGGCGACCTATACCGGCGCCTTCACCCAGATCCGCGACTGGTTCGCCGGCCTCCCCGAAGCGCAGGCGCGCGGCTACAAGCCGGGCCGCTTCAGCTTCAACGTCAAGGGCGGCCGCTGCGAGGCGTGCCAGGGCGACGGGCTGATCAAGATCGAGATGCACTTCCTGCCCGACGTCTACGTCACCTGCGAGGAATGCGGCGGCAAGCGCTACAATCGCGAAACGCTGGAGGTGAAGTTCAAGGGCCACTCAATCGCCGACGTGCTCGACATGACGATCGAGGATGCGGAAGGTTTCTTCAAGGCCGTCCCCCCGATCCGCGACAAGATGCACATGCTGAACGAGGTGGGGCTGGGCTACGTCCAGGTCGGCCAGCAGGCGACCACGCTGTCAGGCGGCGAGGCGCAGCGTGTGAAGCTGGCCAAGGAACTCAGCAAGCGCAGCACCGGCCAGACACTCTACATCCTCGACGAGCCCACCACGGGCCTCCACTTCGAGGACGTCCGCAAGCTCCTCGAAGTGCTCCACCGGCTGGTGGAGCAGGGGAACTCTGTGGTGGTGATCGAGCACAATCTCGACGTTATCAAGACCGCCGACCACATTCTCGACCTCGGCCCCGGCGGCGGCGTGCGGGGCGGGGAGGTTGTTGCGGAGGGCACGCCTGAGGAGGTTGCGGAGGTGGCGGAGAGCTATACGGGCCAGTACCTCAAGCCGATGCTGGAGCGGCAGCGGGAGGCTGCGGAGTAGGTAATCGGACTGGTATCCCAAAAATCCGCATTATCTGCGGATTTCCCTTGCATTCTGCGGATCGTCAATCATATATCAACAAATGCAGCGGAAACGTTGCATACGTCCCATGTGTGCCGACCGCGTTTCATAGGAAACTAGGAAAGCACCAAGCCGTAAGTTGATGTGCGGTCGTGTTGCGGAAGCGCATCAACTCGGTAGGTCGTCTAAATCATGAGGGCTGGTCCGGCCGGACCCCCCTCTGATGGCCGGCCTTCCCAAGGGCATGTTAGGGAGATATTTTTCTCTCTGTGACGAGCAACAAATAAGAATTTCTTTTGGTAACGGTCGGGCTAGTCCCGACCGTTACTTTTTGAGGCCTCTAAGAAAATCGTTCGGAGCCACATTCAGGTGCGGATTGCCCTTCCGCCCGGCGAAATCTTCATGGCAAGTGCACAGATTTGCTCGAACTTGATTTCTCCCAAACGTGCAATCGTAGTGAAACGCAGGATCGTAAGGGAAGCCGAGCCTACGCCTCCCATTTAGGAGGCAGCCAACTTCGTGGTTTTTAAAATTCGGTCGCGAAAAGCCGTGACGGGCTGAGCCAGGCGGATGGAACTGCAGGCCAGTATCATCTACGAAGTATGACCTCTTTCCTCGCTCTGACTTACGTGGGTGACTGGATTCGATCATACCACATGCAGAGTCAATTTGAAGTTGCGCATCATCCTCATCGCCGCAGCTCATCTTCTGGAAGCGATCTAAGCTAGGCTGTAAGATTGATGAACGGAAATTGCGGTAGGGAAGAAGAAGAGGCGTCCTGTTATCGTTCTGTGCCAGATTTCGTCCAAGCTGAGTAACCCAAGTGCGCGCTTCGTTGGCTGCAGCCCGAAGACGTTTTACCAGTTCGTTGACTGACTTCCCAGAAATAGTCGCGGAACCGTGCGTAAAATTCCATTCTACCCGCCGGGCGAACAAAGCGGGGGAAACGAATTTGCACACGATATCTATGTTGGGACGTTCAATAATGAGAGCCACAAAAGCGGTGCGTTTTAATCGGTTGTGATGATCATTCGCTAACGGCTTCTCAAACCGGTTTAGGAAGCTAGTGCAATATTTCTCATCATAGCCACCCGAATCCATTGGATGAACGAACAGGTCGCCGTTCTCTCCAGCAATTTGACGGATTGAGCGGTCTAGCCGCGACTGCGCATCTCGTGGAGCTCCGGCAACGCCAAAGAGAAGGTTCATTATCTGACGCTATGTCGTTGGAGCTTCGCAACCACATCAAGCGGCATCGAAATTCGTGACAAATCAGGCGTGTCTAGAACGGAAAGCAATAAAGATAGGGCGCTTCCTCGACCTTCTCCCGATGGGACATGAAATAGGTCGACAACATTTACGTTATGTAATTTGCACCATTCGCTGATCAGCTCATATACCGCATCCACTCGAGACCCGGAAATTGTCGCATGCGGATAAATGAACCTACGCTCAATCTCTAAGTAATTCCCGGAAGGCTTGCCGGAACTATTGTCTTGCCAATCATGAGTTGGCTGAAGTGCAAGCCAGCGTGTCTCGCCGTCCGACAGTTCGGCATTGAATGCTTCCCAGATTTTTCCCTCGATACGCGGGCGCCGCCGCGCATGGTGCTTCGGAGTTGAAGGTTCCGGCCAAGCGCCAGTGTTGTCTGCTTCTTCGGCGGGCAACACTGCGAGAATTTTTGTGTCTTCTGGATGACTGATGACTTTAAGTTTTTCGGACGCCGCCTCTTGCAAAAATCCCGCTAACCCTTGCTCTCCGACAACTGACCTGAAATCGATCTCTTCGCTCGACAACCACTGACCGATGGCCGATAGATAAACGGCTTTTCCCCTCTTACGGAAAAATTCCAGAACGTAGGCACTTATCTTTGCAACCAGCTCATCCGCTTGCAAACTTGGAGCTCCGGTGTCTGGTTGGTGTGCGTTCATGGTTCAAAATCTCGCAAGTGCTTGGCTTCGTCATACAGCTTTTCGTAACCTTGGCTATCCCAGCTGCGTGTTCATTCTCTAGCTATCATTTGATGCCTTTGCGCTTCTAGGGATTCGTATGAATCTTGCAGAGCGTCGGAAACGACAACCGCGGTTGTGTCCGTCATAAACTCAAGAGCGAGCTGAACTCCCCAAGTTTGAGAAACTGATGTTTAAAATTGCGTCAGCGCATACAGGAATTGCGCCGGCGGACAAGGCGACATTCGAATCCTGTCCTACACGCCCCCCACGATTTAACTAACCCGGTTCCCTTCCTCTCAAGCAAGGCGAACCTCTGCACAGACCCCAGCACTCCCGCCATCCACCCCATTGTTCTCCACGCCAATTTCCTCGTCGAGGAGGACGACGACCGCGCTCCGCAGACGCAGTTCGTGGCCGAGCGGCAGGTGGCGTTTCTCGAGGCGCTGGCGGTTACCGGATCGGTGCACGGGGCGGCGCGGGTTTCGCACCAGACCTGCTACCGCGCGCGGCGTCGTTCCGATTGAGACCCCCGCCTGCGCGGGGGATCGGGATGGGACTGCGGGGGATCGGGGCGCCCGGTGCCGGTGCGCGCGGGGAGGGGCGTGCGGGTGTCTCGTCCGCGCGCTCGCCGCACCCCTCGGCACTGCATCAATTGATAACGCGCACGATCGCCGGAACTGCTAAGTCCCGCGCATCGTCGGCCGTATTTCTGGCTTTCCGGCGACCGAGAGAAGCTTCGGCATTGCTCCCGCCTCGTGCAACGGAGTGCCATCATGTCCGCGTGGCTTATCGTTTTCCTCGCCGTGCTCGGCACGCTCGCGTTCGCCGCGTTGCTGGGCGAATTGCTCGCGCGCCGCATGCGCCGTCGCGGCTGACGGCACGCCGGGGCCTACGCCGCACCGTGGGACGGCTAGGTGTCGTTCCTTCACAGTCGGATCGGTCGCAAGGCCGGGGCGGGGCTTGCTTGCCCCAGGCCCTTGGGATCGTAGCAGCCTGGCCCCGGATCAAGTCCGGGGTGACGCAAGGAGGGGAGGTTTCCGAGTTTCCCGCTGGCGCCGCGCGGCATTCCCGTTTTCGCCTCCACATCCGGACACTGGGCGGAAGAACGGCGGCGCCCCTCTCTCCCGTCGCCCCGGACCTGATCCGGGGCCGGTGCTTACTCTCGGCCAGTACCTGTGAGCGCAGCAATCCGCCCCCGGATCGGGTCCGGACTGACGTGTTGGAGCGGTAATCCTGTCCTACACGCCCACCACTCTATAGATGAACCGGTTCCCTTCCTCACATGCAAGGTGAACCCAATGACCGACATGGCCAATCACCCCATCGTCCTCCACGCCGATCTCTTCGCCGAGGACCCGCGCGCGCCGCAGACGCAATTCGTGCTCGAGCGGCAGATCGCCTTTCTCGAGGCGCTCGCGACCACCGGCTCCGTGCGCGCGGCGGCGCGGCGGGTGAAGGTGTCGCACCAGACCTGCTATCGCGCGCGGCGCAATTCGGCCGCCTTCGGGCGCGCGTGGGATGCGGCGCTGGTGGTCGCGCGTGGCGCGGCCGAGGCGAAGCTGGCGGATTACGCGATGAACGGCGTCGAGGAGGAGGTGTGGTATCACGGCGACCTCGTCGGCCATCGCAAGCGCTTTTCCGACCGGCTGCTGCTCGCCCATCTCGCGCGGCTCGACCGGATGCGCAGCGATATGCGGATCGAGGCGCTGGCGGAGGATTTCGACGGCCTGCTGCGCCGCATGCGCCAGGGGGAGGCGATCGATGTGGAAGTGGAAGGTGTCCCCGCCCCGGATCGTGGTCCGGGGCAGGCGGAGGCGGGGACCTCGGGCTCTTGTGCTTCACGGCCTGAGGCCCCTGCCTTCGCAGGGGATCGGGTAGGGGCGGATCGGGGCGGTGATAATTCTTCGCCTGGACGGTGTAACACCCGGTCCATGTCTGGCGAGCCGGACGCCGCCGCGCAGGCCGATCCGCAGGCCGAACCGCGCTGCGACTGTCCGGGCGCGGTGCACGGCTTCGACCGAGGCGAGCGGCACTGGCGGCGCGGGCCGCAGGGATGGGAGCCGATGCCCAATGTCGACGGATCGGGGCCGTGCTGCGAGCACCCCTCCTGGCCCGAGTGCCGCGCTTGCCCGCATTACCCGGCGGTCTCGCGCCTGCTCGCCATGGAGGAAGAACGGCCCGACGATGCGCCCTCCTACGCCGAGCTGACCGGCGATCCGGCGGAGATCGAGGAATGCCAGATGGCGGCCTTCGAGGCGGAGGACGAGGACTGGTGGCGCTATGGCGAGGACTGGGTGCTGCACACGCGCGATGCGGACGGCATGTGGGTCGCGGAGGAGTGGCATGATGAAATGGACGGTGCGGACCGGCCGGGCGCGCCCTGGCGCGGGCTCGCGGTTCCAAAATCGGGCGAATAGGCGTATCCTGCCGGTCTGCTGAGGCCGCCGCGAACGGCGCTTCGCCCGGTTCGTCGCGGTCCCCGCGGGATGAAGGGACTGCAGGATGAAACGCACAGGCATGCATGGGGCGCGCATGGCGCGGGCTGCGGCGCTGCTGGGCGGCCTCGCCCTGGCCTGCGCATCGCCGGTGGCGGCGCAGGACGACAGCGCGGTGGTCGGCGCCAATCTCTATGGCGAATACGTCGTCGGCAAGGGCGCGGGGGAAGAGGCCAGCGGCGCCATCAACGCGCTGATCGAGCCGGGCGCGGGCCGGATGTGCTACTATCTCGAAGCCTCGGGGCTGGAGGGCATCGACGCCGCGCATATCCACGAGGGCCGCGAGGGCCGGAACGGGCCGGTGGTGGCGACGCTGGAAATGGCGCCGGACGACGAAGTGTGCGTGACGCTGGATCCCGCGCTGCTGCGCAGGATCGCCGCCGATCCGGAGGACTACTACGCCGATATCCACACAAGCGCGCTGCCCGATGGCGCGCTGCGCGGGCAATTGTCGGGGTAGCGCGCGCCACGGGTCAGAAGGGGATCCACGGCGACACCGCGGCGCTTACCGCGAAGTGGGCGAGGATCAGCACGAGCAGGCCCAGTGCCCAGCGCGCGTGGCTCACGAAGGGCAGCGCGAGCAGGGCCAGCGTGCCGAAGGTGTCCGACCAGTCCGCGAGCGTGTACATCCACGCCGGATCGCGCAGCTCGGACTCCACCGAATAGACCGTGCGGCCAAGTTGGGCGATCAGCCCGATGCCGATCACGCCGAACCAGACGAAGCGACGGTGCGCCATGTAATAGGCGTCGAACTCGGGCCAGGCCTCGGGCGCGTCGGGCCACAGCATCGCGCTGATCAGGTAGTACCAGCCGATCAGCGCGAGCAGCGCGAGGACCGAGAGGAAGTTGAGCGGCACGTTGCCGCGCACGTCGTAGAGGAACAGCCAGAAGGTCGACTGGTGGCACAGCACGACGAGCGCGGCGAGCGGGACGAGCCAGCCGATGCGGATCTGCTCGCGGTCGGCTTCTCCGGCCGAGGTGCCACGGCCGTGGCGGATGCGGCTGCGCAGCTTGAAGGCGCGTGCGAAGCCCGCCAGCCCCTCGGCCATCGCCAGGCCGAGCAGCAGCAGGAAGAGCTCGAAGGTGATACTGAACTCGCTCATCCCATGCCCCTCCAGCCCCGCGCGGGTGTCTCCACCGTCAGATGTTGATGATCCCGAACTTGAGCCCCTTGACCGCCGCCGAAGCGCGGTCCGAGACGTCGAGCTTGGTGAAGATGCGCTTGATATGCGTGGCGATCGTCGGCCGCTTGCTGCCGAGGATCATGGCGATCTCCTCATTGCTCTTGCCCTGCGCGATCCAGTGGAGGACCAACACCTCGCGCGGGGCCAGGCGCGGGCGCTCGAGCTCTTCCGCCTCGAGCTGGTCGATCCGCAGATGCGCGGCTTGCGCGATGGCATGGAGGATCGGCACGTCGGCATGGTCCACCCGGTCCTCGTGATCGACCTGGTTGATGCCGAAGGCCGCCAATTGCTGGCGCGGCCCGAAGGTGGGAAAGGCATAGCCGTCGGTCACCCCGTGCTCGCGCGCCTGTTCGATGAAGTAGATCTGCTCGGCGCTCAGCGACTTGTCCGCCGACAGACTGCTCAGGCGGACCGGTCGTCCGGCGCGCGCGACCAGCGCGGGAAAGGGGTCGAGCAGGTTGAGTCCGTCATTGTAGCGTTCGATCCAGGCGTCGGGAAAGCCGAAGCTCACGACATCGGCCTGTCCGGGATGGATGCGCGAGGGCTTGAGGTAGCTCAGCGCATTGAAGCCATGAGTACGATAGAAGGCGCGGGCGATGGTAAAGACCTCATCCTTGGTCATCGCCCCGGCAATCTGCCTGATGGCCCGGCTGTCATCCATGGAATTCGATCCCCATCTGCTTACCTGGACACAACAAACCTCGGTCCGTTCGAATGTCATTCATCTGAACTACGCGCAACATTTCGATGCCCGCAGCGCTGTGGAAAGCACGAATGCCGGTAATCGGGCACCGCATCGCGTCAGTTCCCGTCGCGATTGGACGTGGCGTTTCGTCTAAACAGATGACATCCGACCGGACGACGTTCATCTGCATGACTAGGGCTACCACCCCCGTAATAATACTGATTCGACCTATGGCTGGGGAAAACGGGATCAACCTCGGCCAGAGCACTTGACAGGACATGGGGGTCGCACGGTCATGCACGAATCTACGTTCATCGTTGTCGATAGCGATTACAAAAGCCGCCACGAGCTGACGCTGGCGCTAGGCAAGATGGGCTATGTCATACCGGCGGATACGCTGGAGGAGCTGGGGGGGCGCTGGCCCGAGGAGGCCTGGTTGCTGGTGCATGACGAGGGGCTGCAGCTGTCGCGGACGCAGCGCGACATGCGCGAGGCGAACCGCTTCTACCCGCTGGTCGCTTATTCGAAGCAGGCCGGGATCTCGCACATCATGGACGTGCTGAGCGGCGGCGCTGCCGGCTATCTGGAATGGCCGACGCCGGACGAGCGGCTGCAGCGTACGCTCACCAACATCATGGCGCGCAAGTGGCAGAAATCGACCTCGACGATCGAACAGGCGCGCGCAAAGCAGCGCATCGGCCAGCTTTCCCCGCGCGAGCGCGAAGTGCTGACCGGCGTTTGCGAGGGGTTCTCGAGCAAGGAAGTCGCCCGCACATTGGGGATCAGCCCGCGCACGGTCGAACTGCACCGGGCCAACGTGCTGACCAAGCTGGGCGTGCGCAATGTGGCCGCCGCGGTGCGGCTATCGGTCGAGGCACAGTTCGACACGGACACCACCGAAATCGAGCAGCGCGAATTGGCGTTCTAGGCAGGCGGACCCGTTTTCGGCTGGGGCTGCGGGCCCACTACTGATCGAGAACGGCCAGTTCGACCATGCCGTGGCCGCGGCGAATCAGGCCGATTTCCGACGCGGCGGCGCGGCTCAGGTCGATCGTCCGGCCATGCGCAAAGGGGCCGCGGTCGTTAATGCGCACGGTCACCGTCTTGCCATTGCCTGGATTGGTCACCTCCACCAGAGTGCCGAAGGGCAGTGTGCGGTGCGCGGCGGTCATCGCATGCATATCGAACCGCTCGCCATTGGCGGTGCGCCGACCGTGAAAACGCTTACCGTAATAGGATGCTACGCCGCGTCCGATCGGGGTCGCCACGGGCGGCATCTCTACTGGCGCATCGATCGTGGCGAGGTCGACCACATGGCCTGCGGGTTCGGGCGCGGGCGGCAGGGCTTCGAACCGCGCGAAGCTTGCCTCGAAACTGGTCTGGGGCGGGGACGTGCGCGCTCGGTCTTCTGGCTGAGCCGCGGTGGCGGGCAGTGCCAAGGCCGCGAGCAAGCATAGGCCGCGAAACGCGCTAGTGACCATGAAACGAACCTCCCGTTGGGTTCGGGCGTTTATACCGGAGCCACACAGCGAAGTCCCCAGTTCGGGCGGTGCTTGCCCCATTCCTGCCACAGTTCGTCGCGCTTCGGGAACGAGTTTCGGCCGATGGGCAATATCTGGAGGGTCTTCGACCGAGCCACCGCAAGCTGTAGGTCTGATCGCAAAAAGCAGGGAGCGCGGGCCCACAGCAAATGGGGCCGGCATCGCTGCCGACCCCACTCTCACCGATGCGTGGTCCTGCCCGAAAGCGGGAACTTGGCATCCGATGTTTTCCCTTCGGCTGCGTCCGAAGACGCCGCTTGAAGGTTCTGTCACCGGCGCTCGCACCGGCATCCGGCTCCACCCTCCAGCCTGCCCGGCAAGGTGCGCCTGATCCGAAGACCTTCGCTTCCCTTCCCGACCGACCTTCGACGGGCGGCTCCGCGATCGAACCTTCCTTTGGTGGCCGGAGCCTCGAGCGGCGACATCGTCGATCCGGTCCGAAGACCTTCTCCAAACAATGCCTCCTCGGCATCCGAGCCTGGTTGGCCCGATCCATGAAAGACGTACGCTGTGTTCCGTCATCGACCTGCTTGCTTCCGACCGAAGTCTTCATCAAACAGTTCTCGGGAGACACATGGACAGCATCCTCCATGTCTTTCCGGTCTGGAAGTTCTCCGTGATTTTAGGCCGTTAAGCCATCAATCCGGTGGAAACTCCTCGCCGTTCCGATGAGTTGAAGCTGCTCTGGATCGGGCGATTCGGCAAGCGCGCAAGGCTCGAGTTTTCCACTTTCCTCCGAATCCGTTGTGGAGGGGAGTGGATAACTCAACTGCTCGTCGCAAATTTGAAATAGCTGTCGCGCGAGCAGCGCAATATTGCACTGCACGACGATACCGCAGCGCAACTAACGGTCGCGCTTCGCGAGTAACCGCAGGCGCAGGGCATTGAGCTTGATGAAGCCTTCGGCGTCCTTCTGGTCGTAGGCGCCGGCATCGTCCTCGAAAGTGACATGAGCTTCCGAATAGAGCGAGTTTGCCGACCTGCGGCCCACGACCATCGCGTTGCCCTTGTAGAGCTTGAGCCGGACGGTGCCGCTGACCTTCTCCTGGCTGAGGTCCACCGCCGCCTGCAGCATCTCGCGCTCGGGACTGAACCACAGCCCGTTATACACCAGCTCGGCATAGCGCGGCATCAGCTCGTCCTTGAGGTGCGCCGCGCCGCGATCGAGCGTGATCTGCTCGATCCCGCGATGGGCGCGGGCATAGATCTCGCCGCCGGGGGTCTCGTACATGCCGCGGCTCTTCATGCCGACAAAGCGGTTCTCGACCAGGTCGAGGCGGCCGATGCCGTGCTTGCGACCCAGCTCGTTGAGAGCGGTCAGCAGCGTTGCGGGGCTCATCGCCTCGCCATCCAGCCCAACGCCGTCGCCCTTCTCGAATTCGATGGTGATGTATTCGGGCGTGTCGGGCGCATCCTCGGGATGGTCGGTACGCGAGTAGACATAGTCGGGCGTCTCCTCCCACGGATCCTCAAGTACCTTGCCCTCGGACGAGGTGTGCAGCAGATTCGCATCGGTGGAGAAGGGGCTCTCGCCGCGCTTGTCCTTGGGCACGGCGATCTGGTGCGCCTCGGCCCAGGCGATCAGTGCGGTGCGGCTTGTCAGGTCCCAATCGCGCCACGGGGCGATGACCTTGATATCCGGATCGAGCGCATAGGCCGACAGTTCAAAACGCACCTGGTCGTTGCCCTTGCCGGTCGCGCCGTGCGCGATGGCGTCCGCGCCGGTCTCGTGCGCGATCTCGACGAGGCGCTTGGAGATCAGCGGGCGGGCGATGCTGGTGCCGAGCAGGTAATCGCCCTCGTACCGCGCGTTGGCGCGCATCATCGGGAAGACGAAATCGCGCACGAATTCCTCGCGCAAATCCTCGATGAAGATGTGCTTGTCGGGAATGCCCATCGCCCGCGCCTTTTCGCGCGCGGGTTCGATTTCCTCGCCCTGGCCCAGATCGGCGGTGAAGGTGACCACTTCCAGCCCGCGTTCCACCTCGAGCCACTTGGCGATGACGCTGGTATCGAGACCGCCCGAATAGGCGAGGACGACCTTCTTGATCTCGGGGGCTTTGATCTCTGGCACCGCATTCAACTCCGCTCTGGATTGCCGCGCCCGCTATCAGCCGGACCGCCGGCTCGCAACGGTGATCAGCTTTCCAGCAGCGAAGCCTCGCTAGCCTCGATATAGCCGCGCGTGATTGGTAGCGCGTGGCGGCTGCGAGTGAATTGGATCTGGTAATTGCACATCCCGCCATGCTCGAAAGCCGCGGTCGCGCCGGCGAGGTAGAAGGTCCACATCCGGAAGAAGCGTTCGTCATGCATCGCCACGATTGCCTCGCGATGGGCGAGGCAGTTGGCGTACCATGCCCGCAGCGTCCGCGCATAATGCAGCCGCAGCATCTCGATATCGCTCGCGATCAGGCGGTATTTCTCGCTCGCGGCAAGCGTTTCGCTCAGCGCCGGGATATAGCCGCCGGGGAAGATGTATTTGCGGGTGAAGGCGTCGGTCGTGCCCGGCGTGCCGATCCGCCCGATCGTGTGCAGCAGCATCACCCCGTCGTCCGCCATCAGGTTGGCGCAGCTGCGAAAGAAGGTCTCGAATTGTGGCCGGCCGACATGTTCGAACATGCCGACCGATACGATCCGGTCGTAGCGCGTATCGCGGCCGGGCAGCTCGCGATAATCGACCAGTTCGAAACTGACCTTGTCGGCGACCCCGGCCGCTTCGGCGCGCTCGCGGGCGAGCGCGAGCTGTTCCTCGCTCAACGTGATCCCGTGGACGGTCACGCCTGCGCGGAGCGCGAGGAAGATCGCCATCCCGCCCCAACCGCAGCCGATATCGAGCACGCGCTGGCCCGGCTCGAGTGCCAGCTTGGCGGCGATATGGGCGAGCTTGGCTTCCTGTGCTTCGGCGAGGCTCATGTCGTCGCGCGGCCAGTAGGCGCAGCTATATTGCATATGCTCGGCGTCGAGCATCAAGCGGTAGAAATCATTGCCGATATCGTAGTGATGCGCGACATTGCGCCGCGCCCCGATCGCATTGTTGACCGCCTCGCGCGCGAAGCCGATCCGGTTGCGCAGCCGCCGCAACCTGCTCGGGCCGCCGATCGACCCGCCACGATCCCACGGCGCATTGGCGCGCAGCAGTTCGACCAGCTGCATCACATCGCCGCGCTCGATGCGCAGGCGGCCATCCATGAACGCCTCGGCCGCGCCGAGCCGCGGGTCGAGCAGAATGTCGCGCGGGACCCTGGCGTCGGTCAGCCGGATCGCGATCTCGGGAAAACCGGGGGCCGGCGCGCCGAAAGCTGCCGTATCGCCATCGGCAAAGACGACCTCGATCCGACCGCGCGAGACGATCCGCTCGAGGAACTTTCCGAGGAGGCGTTTCGACATGGGCTCGCGCGTTTACTCCGCCGCCTCCCGCAGAGCCGGATCGAACCGCCATTCCGGCACCTCGCCCAGCTCGCGCAGCCGCGCGCTTTCCTCGTGGATGTACTCGCGGGTCATCGGGATCGCGGCGCGGTCTTTCACATATTGCAGCTGCCAGTTGACCAGCGTGCCGTTGCGGAAGCTCTGTTCGGCGCCGGCGAGGTAGAACAGCCACATGCGGTAGAACTGCTCGTCATACATCGCGGTGATTTCCTCGCGGTGCATGACGGTGCGCTCGTACCATTCCTTGAGCGTCCAGCAGTAATGGAACCGCATCGCCTCGACATCCATCACCTGCCAGCCGAACTTCTCGCTCTGCGTCACCAGCTCGCTCAGCGCGGGGATGTAGCCGCCGGGGAAGATGTATTTGCGCGTCCAGGCGTCGGTGAAGCCGGGCGGGCCGGCGCGGCCGCAGCAATGGCTGATCATCACCCCGTCGGGCTTGAGCAGCCTATGGGCGTGTTCGTAGAATTGCGGATAGTGGATCGTGCCGACATGTTCGAGCAGGCCGACGCTCGAGATGCGGTCGAACTCGCCCTCGACGTCGCGGTAATCCATCAGCGCGAATTTGACCTTGTCCTCGACGCCCGCCGCTTTCGCGCGTTCCTTGCAGAAGGCGATCTGGTCGGGTGCGAGCGCGACGCCGGTCACCTCGCAATCGTACATCTGGTGGAGATAGAGCGCGAAGCCGCCCCAGCCGCAGCCGATATCGAGCACCTGCATCGGCTTGCCGCCATTGTCCTCGGGCCGCTTGAGGCAGAGCTTGGCGGCGAGATGCGCCTTCTTGTCCATCTGCGCCTGTTCGAGCGAGGTCGCCGCCGGGTCGGCCTCGCGGTAATAGGCCATGGTGTATTGCCGGTCCTCGTCGAGGAAGCGCTCGTAGAGCTCGCGGGTCAGATTGTAGGTGTGCTCGGCATTCTTGCGCGCGCTGCCGCGCAGATTGATCCCGTCGAGCTTCGCCACTGCGCGCTGCAGCGCGGTTTGCAGCCGCCCCTTGGGCTTGAGCGCGCCATCGCCCAGCCGCTTGGCGTTCATGGTCACGAACAGCACCATGTCGCGGATATCGTGTGGCTCTTCGACTTCGAGCCAGCCCCACATGAACGCCTCGCCCGCGCCGAGCTGCGGATAGCGCACGATATGATGCGCGGCCTTGCGGTGGGTGAGCCTGATCCGGATGGGACCCGGCCTGCCGCCGACTTCGGGCGGATAGTCTGCACCACCGGGACCGTAGCAATACTCTTTCCCGTCGTGGTTGGTGACGGTCAGTCGGCCATGCTGGATCGCCTTGCTCAGGAACTTGTCGAGCAAATACATGTGTTTCTCCACCCCATAGCCAGTTGCTGACAGACTGCGTGCGCGGCGCTAGCCTGTCAATCGCAGAGTGGAGAGGACGATGGCCGAAGCGAAGACCCAGGTTACCGATGTCGATCCGGCCGAATTCATCGCCGCGGTCGAACCCGAGCGCAAACGCAATGAAGCCGAGGTGCTCGACGCTCTGTTTCGCCGGGTTACGGGCGAGGAGCCGAAGATGTGGGGGCCGAGCATCATCGGCTACGGCAGCTACCGCACCACCTATGCCAGCGGGCGCGAGGTGCATTGGATGCGGACCGGCTTCAGCCCGCGCAAGGCGAAGCACTCGCTCTATCTGATGGGCGGCTATTGCGACGAGGCGACGGGCAAACGCCGCGACGAATTGTTGGCGAAGCTGGGCAAGTACAAGACCGGCAAGAGCTGCCTCTACGTCAACAAGCTGGCCGACGTGGATATTGAGGTTCTCGAAGCGCTGGTGCGTAACGACTGGGAAGGGATGAAGCGGCGCTATCCAGACTAGGTCGAACCCCTGCGAAGGCAGGGGCCTCAGCCCATCAGCGCCGAGCTGACCGCCTGCGTGAGGATTCAGATCCCCGCATACCACTGGTACCCGGCGCGGTCCTCCCAATAGCCGCCCTGGCCTTTGCCGATCTCGTCGAGGGTGGCGACCGCCTCGATCGCGGTGAGGTATTTGGCGTGCTTGTAGCCCAATTGCCGCTCGATCCGCATCCTCAGCGGCGCGCCGTTGCGGATGGGCAGCGGCTCGCCATTGAGGCTGTGCGCGACGATGGTCTGCGGGTGATAGGCATCGATCAGGTCGACGCTCTCGTAATAGTCCTGCCCGTTGAGATTGTCGGCGCAGCGGAAGACGATGAACTTCGCCTCTTCGCGCAGGGCCGCGGCGTCGAGCAGGAGCGAGAGCTGCGGCCCGGTCCATTCGCCGATCGCGCTCCAACCTTCGACGCAATCGTGGCGCGTGACCTGGCTGCGCTGGGGCAGCTTGCGGATATTCTCGAGGCTGAGGCTGAGCGGATTCTCGACCACGCCGCGCACCTCGAGCCGCCAGTTGGCGAAGCCTTCCTCTGCATGGCGCGGGTAGTCGCCGTTCTGCGGGTCGACGGAGCCATTGCCGCGGAAATAGGGCGAGATCGCGCTGCGCGGATATTCGGGGGCGAGCGCCTCCCGATCGGTCAGCAGCCGGTGTGCGCCCTCGTGCCACTTCTCCGCCGCGCCGAGGAGCGACTTGCCCGCGTCGGTTTCGGCGATCCTGTTGCAGCCCGCGACGAAGGCGGCGCCTGCGGCGACGAGGAAATTCCTGCGCTTCATGGTTCGCGCCCACCGGTGATCATGTCGCGAATCTGGCGGATCGGTCCGGCGAGCATCACCAGCACCACATGCACCACGAAGAAGGCCGCAATGGCGAAGGCGAAGATGAAGTGCAGGCTGCGCGCCGATTGCCGCCCGCCCAGCAGTTCGACCAGCCAGCCGAATGTCGGCTCCATGCCCGGGCTGATGGCGATGCCTGTGAAGACCATCATCGGCAGGAACACGCCCAGCACAAGGCCATAGGCGAGCTTTTGCAGGAAATTGTACTTGCCGCCTTCGTGGTCGAAGTCGAGCTTCAGGTGCTGGACGATGTCATGCCGGATCGCGTCTGCCTTCCATTCCTTGCGGCTGGTGGCGATGTCGCGTTTGAAGTGGCGGTTGGCGAGCATGACGATCCACATGAACAGCAGGCCCAGTGCGAAAGGCCAGGCCATGAGGATATGCCAGTCGCGCGCCACGGCGAGGCTGTAATAGCCGGGGATCGTCATCCAGTCGGGAAAGCGCGGCACGGTGAGCCAGGCCTGTTCGGCGGCAAAGCCCCAATCGCCCCAATAGAGCCGGCGATGCGCGTTGGAGATCGTCAGCCCGGACATGAACAGCACCACCACACAGACGAGGTTGAGCCAGTGCCACAGCCGCGTGCTGAGCGCGTGGCGCGTCATGCCCCGGCTCGCTCGCGCGCGAGATAGATCACGTCGCGCGGCTGGGAGAGGAGGTGCTGGCCGCTGTCGACATAAAGCGTCTGCCCGCTGGCGAGACGGCCCTGCGCGAGGAAGAGCGCTGCATCGGCGACCTCCTCGGGGCCGGTCTTGCGGCCGAGCAGGTTCATGCGATGCGAGACCTCGGTTTCCCCTTCGGTCTGGTCGTGGCTGGCGAGGATGGCGCCGGGTGCGAGCGCATAGACCCGGTCTTCTGGGCGGGCCGCGCCCATCGCCAGCATCGGCACGGTCGCTGCCAGAGCGTGCTTGCTCATCGTGTAGCTGAAGAAGTCCGGGTTGGGGTTCGCAAGCTTCTGGTCGGTGAAGTGGATCACGCGCCGTCCGCCGCTCGCCTTCGCATGGGCGAGATAGGCCTGGGCCATGCGGGCGGGGCTTCGCGCGTTGATCTGCATGGTCCGGGCATTCGTCGGCGGGTCGAGTGCGGTTACAGCGTCATTGTCGAAGACCGCCGCGCAGTTGATGAGGGCTCGCCAGTCCGCCAGCCGCTCGGCCAGCGCCTCGACCATCGCGACTGCCGCATCGCCATCTTCGAGATCGCACTGCACTGCCTCCGCCGAGGGAAGCTGCTCAGCCAGTGCTTCGGCCTCACCGCGCGAGGAGCCGTAATGGACGACCACATGCCATCCTGCCTCGCCGAAAGCACGGGCGACCGCCGCGCCGATACGCTTTGCGCCTCCCGTTACGAGCACCGCTGGCTTGCTGTCGGTCATTGGCCGCGAACATAGCGCCATGACGCGCAAAGGGAAGGCGCGCCGCCACCCGAGGGGAAGGTGACGGCGCGCTGCATTTGCAACCCGAGGGTTGCTTCAAAGCGTTAGCGGCACTTCAGGCTACCGCGATCGATCTCGCGGCCGACCAGCGCGCCCACCGCGCCGCCGAGAATCGCACCCAGCGTGCGATCGCCGCGCCCGGCGATCTCGTGACCGGCCAGCGCGCCGACGCCTGCGCCGATTACCAGCCCGGTCGTGCCATTGTCGCGGCGGCAGTAATAGCGCCCGTCACGCCCGCGCCACATGCGGTCGCGGCGGCTGATCCGGCGCGGCTCGTAGTAGCGACCGTGACGGTCGTAGACCCGGTCGTGATCGCGGCCGCGATGCCAGCGGCGATCATCGTCGTCGTAGTCGTCATCATCGTCATAGGACGCGGTCATGTCGGCGATGGCGTAGGAATGGGCGGCCGGAGCGGGGAGTTCGACAGCCGCGGCGGGTGTGGCCAGCGCGGCCAGCGAACCTGCAGCGATACCAAGTGCGATCTTCTTCATCGATACGTTCCTCATTTCGAACTTTGTGTTTCGATGACTCGCAAAATCGTGAGAGGCTCCACAACCTCGGATGAACGGCGCGTTGTGCGGCGAAAAACGCGGTGAACCGAACCGCTCCGAGCGACGAATCGCTACTTCCCGAGCTTCCCGCGGATGCGCGTTCGCCATTCCGCGCTCAGCCTTTCGAGTCCGGCGATGTCTTCCAGCTCTTCACGCGTCGCTTTGTGCGCGGGATCGTAGAGCTTGGCGAACAGCCGGGAGACGGTCCACCCGTCTTGCCCCACCTCGATCCGCTCGAGCGGATCGCCCGCCTGCGCTTCGCCTTCTTCGACGACGCGATAGTACCAGCCGCAGACATGCTGCTTCACGATCCGCGCAACCATGCCCTTGCGGCCGAAACGGTGCTCGATCTTCCAGCAGGGCTGGCGCGGCTGGCTGACTTCGAGCAGCGCGCCGCCCAGGCGAAAGCGATCGCCGATGCGCACCTGTTCTTCGGTCAGGCCGGAGGCCATCAGGTTCTCGCCGAATGCCGCGGGGCCCGAGAGCAGCGGATGGCCACCGAGCCATTCGCCCCAGCCCGCATAGTGATCGTGCGGGTAGTGATGGACCGCCATGTCGACGCCGCCGTGGTTCTTGGTATCGGCGACCATGTCGCCTTCCAGGCCGAAGCTGCGGATCATGACCTTCCCCTCGACCGGCCGCTTGTCGATGGCGCTCAATTCCGCGCCGTTGAACGGTTTGGGCAGGCCGACACACAGGGTCTCGACACGCACGTTCATTGCGCAGACCCCGATCCTACGGATTGGGAGACATGGACCGCATGGACCACCGTCCAGGCGGGAAAAACGCCGGTCGGCGCGAAGCGGCGGATTCCTGCGGGTTCGAGGTGATGGGTGCGGGCCATGCGAGCCTTTCAGCACATCGCCCTGGTGTAGGAAAGGGGGCGGGGCTTCCGGGCCTCAGCAGGGACGGCGAATCGTGAGCGCCAGCCAGTCGCGCTGCGTTCCGTCCGCTGCCTCTCCCGCGTAGATCTGCCTTTCCTCGATTGCGAAACCGGCGGCGCGATAGGCGTCCTGCAACCACTCGTCGCTCGGGAAATTATGCAACCGGCCGAGCAGGTCGCGCCCCTCGCCATCGCCGAGCTTGAAATTGGCAAAGTGCCAGCCTCCCGGCCGCAGCGCGCGAAGAATGGCGGTCAAGACGCCGGGCATGTCGGCACGCGGCAGGTGCAGCAGGCTGGCATGGGCCCAGACGGCATCGTAGGCCTCGATCGCATCGAGCTCGCCGAACAGCATGAGCCGAGCGCCGACCTCGAAGCGTTCGTTCGCCTTGCGCACCATCGCCGGTGTGCCGTCGGTCGCATCGCCATCGAAGCCCCGTTCGAGGATACGCGCCGCATCGCGCCCGCCGCCGCAGCCGAGTTCCAGCACGCGCGCCCCTGGTTCGAGCCGGTCGAGGAAGGGATCGAGGTGGCGGCTCGGCGCTTGCCCAAAGCTCAGCGTGTAACGCGGCGCGTTCGCCTCGTAGAATGCGATCGTGGCCGGATCGGTACTCATTCGTCTGCGGCTTGCCAGCGCGCTTCGGCGGGCCGATAGCGCGGCATCCGCTCGCGCCACGTCTCGCCGCGGGCATAGCGGAACACCAGGATGATCAGCACCATGGTGACCGGGAAATCCGCGAAAGTGGAATAGAACAGCCAGGTGTCGGTCGAAGTCCATAGCGCGACGACCAGGTTCGCCAGCGCCATGACCGCGCCAAGAACGCCCATGCCTAGGCCGAGGCGGACCGGGTCGATATCGGTGTAAGGCAGGTAGCGCATCAGCCGTTTGGAAAGGCGTTTGCCGCCCATTGCGCCATCGGCGAAGAACAGCGCGGCGCTGACCAGCCCGATCGCGGTGGTGCGGTACTTCACCGCCTCGTCGCTCTGGAACGCCAGCGCGAATCCCGCAGACAGCAGCAACAGCGCGATCCCGAACAGTGCAAGACCGCCCAGCAGGTCGATCTTCGTGAGGCGTTGGGCGACCAGCAACGCCAGACCCACGCCCGCGCCGACCAGCGCGGCGGTGGTAAGGTCGGTCAGTTTCGCTACCATGAAAAAAAGCAGGCCGAGCGCGATATCGACCCCGATCGGGATCCGGTTGCGCTTCCAGACGCCGGAATCGTAATCGCCGCTCTTGCCGGTAGCGCTCATCATCTTGCGCGCGCTTTCGGGCATTGCGATGGTGCGGCCGGGATGGCTTTCATGGACCAGTTCGCCATCGACCCGCGCGGCGATGGCGATGGTAATCCAGTTGATATACCCGGCCTCGACGCTCAGCCGGCGTCCGTCGGGCAGGGTGGTTTCGAGACGATGATTGCGCGCGCCCTCTTCGCCGACGGCGGGCGTGAAATCGCCGGCGACCACTTTCCCGTCGACGCTGAGCGTGCTTTCGTTTCCGGCGAGCCCGCTACGGATCAGCACCTCGCAGGCATGCGGGCCCAGCGTGAACGGGCGTCGGTACGGGTATGCCCACTTTCCGACGCGCGCCGCCGCTTCGGTCATACGGTGGTCGCGGCCTCGGCGGCTTCCGCCGCTTCGCGATCCCGCTGCGCGCGGCTCTTCTTTTCGGCGGCAGTCTTGAGCTGGCCGCAGGCGGCATCGATATCGCGGCCGCGCGGGGTGCGCACGGGTGCGCTGATGCCGTGTTCGAAGACGATTTCCGAAAAGCGCTTGACCCGCTCGGGCGTCGAGCATTCGTAGGGCGCGCCCGGCCAGGGATTGAAGGGGATGAGGTTAACCTTGGCGGGCAGCTTGTACTTCTTGAGCAACCGGACGAGTTCATGCGCATGCTCGTCGGTATCGTTCTTGTCCTTGAGCATCACATATTCGAACGTGATCCGCCGGGCGTTGCTGGCGCCGGGATAGGCGGCGCAGGCCTCGAGCAGTTCCTCGATGCCGTACTTCTTGTTCAGCGGGACGATCTCGTCACGGATTTCCTTGGTTACGGCGTGGAGCGAAACCGCCAGGTTCACGCCGATTTCCTCGCCGCAGCGTTCCATCGCCGGGACGACGCCGCTTGTCGACAGCGTGATCCGACGCTTCGACAGGGCGAGACCGTCGCCGTCCATCACCAGCTTGAGCGCGCCCTTGACGTTGTCGAAATTGTAGAGCGGTTCGCCCATACCCATCATGACGATATTGGTGAGCAGGCGACCGTCGGACGTGTAACGCCCGCTGTCCTCTTCCGTATCGAGGCCCGCCATCGAGCCCTTGGGCCATTCGCCCAGCGCATCGCGCGCGAGCATGACCTGGCCGACGATTTCGCCCGGAGTGAGGTTACGCACAAGCCGCATGGTGCCGGTGTGGCAGAAGCGGCAATTGAGCGTGCAGCCGACCTGGCTCGACACGCAGAGCGTGCCGCGATCGGCATCGGGGATGAAGACCATCTCGAATTCGTGGCCGTCGGAGGTCTTGAGCAGCCACTTTCGCGTGCCGTCGGTCGAATGCTGGGCTTCGACCACGTCGGGGCGGCCGATGAAGAACCGTTCGGCCAGCCACGGACGCATGGTCTTGGCGATATCGGTCATCGCCGCGAAATCGGTGACGCCGCGATGATAGAGCCAGTGGAACACCTGCTTGGCGCGCAGCTTGGCCTGCTTCGCGTCGAGACCCGCCTCGGCCAACAGTTCGCGAATACGCTCCTTGGGCAGACCGATCAGGTCCACGCGGCCATCTTCGCGCGGCGTGATGTCACGCGCGACGGGTACCGGGTCCACCTGCCCGGGGATGCTCATGAGTGTCGTATCGGCCATGGGAGCGGCGCATATAGGGCTTAATGCGGCGAAAGCAAAGCATGTGCGCGGGACCGCGCGCAACTCGGCATGCGCACTCGCGTTCCCACCATTCGTCGCAAATCGCCGGCGCCATGTTCGCCATTTCGCAGATGCACAATCCGGCGATGGATATGCACGGCCGAACGCGCAGCATGTGTTCAATCTGCAACAATTTCCTGTTGTGCGAGGTTAATGAAACTGTTTCGACCTGGGCGACGTTCTCCCGGTCCAAGCAGCGCAAAGCTGCGTGTTACCAAGAACGGAGTTCGCACATGAATAAGATTTCCACCCTCCTCGTCGCCGGTTCGATGGCTGCCATCTCGGCCCCTGCCTTGGCGCAGGATGCCGACGGCAATTTCGACGGTTTCCGCATTCAGGGCGTGGCCGGTTACGACGCTCTGCAGGCGGGCAGCAGCGTCGACGACGACGGCAACGACAATAACGACCAGTCGATCGACGGCGTGGTCTACGGTGTCCAGGCCGGTTACGATTTCGACCTCGGCGGCGCCGTCGTCGGTCTCGAGGCCGAGCTGACCGATTCCAGCGCCAAGACCGAATTCACCGATGGCGATTTCGAAGGCTTCGGGTTCGGCCGCGTCGATGCGGGCCGCGACCTCTTCCTCGGCGCACGCGTCGGTGCCAAGGTTGCGCCCGATGCGCTGATCTATGCCAAGGGCGGCTACACCAACGCGCGGCTGAACATCCTGTCGAACGACGGCACCACTGAGTTCCGCGAGAACTTCGACCTCGACGGCTACCGTGTCGGTGCCGGCGTCGAATATTCGATCAACCCACGCACCTTCGTCAATCTCGAATATCGCTATTCGAACTACAGCGAAGGTGAAGTCGATTTCGACGGCGATCTGCCCGACAGCGACCGCTTCGACGTCGACCTCGACCGTCACCAGGTGATGGCCGGTGTGGGCGTGCGCTTCTAAGCGTCAAGCCGAACACAAAGATGCGGGCCGGGGAGCGCGAGGGCGCTTTCCGGCCCGTCGCGTTTTAGCGCCGCGCGCAGGCGAGCGTGGCGGCATCCATCGCGGTCGCGGCCCCGGCGAGCGAATAGCTGTTGGCGAAGCGCCGCCCGCGCCTGTCGGTCGCGCGAATGGTCATCCGGTCCGCCGAGCGCATCGCAGCAACGATCGCCGCGTCCATCGTGCGATCCTGCGCCCAGGCATCGCCGCCGCCGCCGGTCAGCCGGAAACGTTTGCCGCCGACCGTCAGGATGATGGTCCCGCGCTCGGCCAGCTGGCGCGACAGGCGGAAATGGACCTGCCCGCGCAGATTGCGGCGCGGCCAGGTGCCGACCGTGGCGAAGGGTTCGAACTCACGGCTCGCCTGGCTGGGGGCGGGAATGGCAATGGCATAGCAGCGTGGGACCGAGGAATCGCGGAAGGCGCCCCAGTCGGAAAAGACCCCGAGGCTGTCCTTGGCTGCCAAAGGGGTGGCCAGTCCGATCAGGAGCAGGGCGGCGAGCCTACGCATAGGCAATTGCCATTACTTCCCATTCCTTCAGCCCGCCGGGAAGCCGCACGCTGCGTAAATCCCCGATCGCTGCGCCCTTGAGCGCCCGGGCGAGGGGAGAGGACCAGCCGATCCGGCCCGCGCTCGCATCCTGTTCGTCGTCGCCGACGAGCGTCACGACTTTCTCGTTGTCGTCCTCGTCGGCGAGTGTGACCGTGGCGCCGAAGAAGGCGCGCGTCTTGTCAGGCTGTGCGGCGGGATCGATCACCCGCGCGGCCTTCATCCGCAGCGCCAGATGCGCCAGTTCGCGGTCGATCTCGCGCATGCGCTTGCGGCCGTATAGATAGTCGCCGTTTTCGCTGCGGTCGCCATTGCCCGCCGCCCAGCTGACGATCTCGACGATCTCGGGCCTCTCCGTGCCGAGCAAATGGTCGTAGCGCGCCTTCATCGCGGCATAGCCGGCGGGCGTTACGGGATTGGTCTTGCCTTGCATCAGGCCAGCGGCCTTAGCGCAAATCAGCGCCGCAGGTAATTGGCGATATCGCGCTCGTACCCGGCCGACTTGTCCGGGTGCATGTTGGCATAGCTGACCGCGTTCCCGATCACGCGCATGACATAATAGCGCGTCTCGAAATTCGCCGGGATCTGCTCGATCCAGGTGACCCAGTCGACGCCGCCGGTCCGCGGATCGCCATTGAGCCGCAGCCATTGGTTCACCCGGCCGGGGCCTGCGTTATAGGCGGCGAGCGCCAGCGGATAGGCGCCGTCATAGCGGTCCATCAGCCGCGCGAAATGCGCGTCGCCCAGGCGGATGTTGTAGCTCGGGCTCTCGGTCAGGCTGGCGGACATGTAGTTGATGCCGATCTTGCCCGCTTCCTCGCGCGCGGTGCCGGGCATCAGCTGCATCATCCCGCGCGCGCCGGCATGGCTGACGCGGTTACGGTCGAATTCGCTTTCCTGCCGCGCGATCGCATGGACCATGGTCCAGTTGGCTCCGGCATGCGTCGGCACGGTCGGATAGCCGAGCCGCTCGAAACCCTCGAGACCGTGCTCGCCCGCGACCAGACCGGCCACGACGGCCATTTCCTCTAGGCCCGTTTCGCGTGCGAGCTGGCCGACCAGCGCCATTTGCTCGGGCGTGTCGGCCTTGTCGGCGATCGCTTCGAAGAAGGCGCGCTCGGTCCGCCAGTCGCGGCGGTTGCGGGCGATCGCGCGCAGCGCGCCGGTCAGCGGGTCGGCTTCGAAGGCTGCGCGATCGGCGTCGCTCGGCTGCGGCACCGCGGCGAAGCTGGGCATCGGTCGCCCGAGTTCGCTGAGCGCGAGCTGGCCGTAGTACCAGTCGGGAAATTCGGCGGCCATTTCCCAATAACGCTCGGCCTCGGCCCGGTCGCCCGCGCGCGCCGCGGCGCGACCGGCCCAGTAAAAACCCTTCGAGCGGGTCAGCGGGGTCTTGGCGGCGGTGCCGTAGCGATAGAACAGCGGCGCGGCCTGCGCGCCGTCGCCGAGCGACCACAGCGCCTTGGTCCCGCCGAGCCACATCAGGTCGGTATATGTGTCGCGCAGGGTGAAGGACCCGTCCGAGATATCGGTGCCGGGCGCGAAGATATCGTCGACCTTCGAGGCGATGCTGACCGCCTGGCTCGCCCCGGCGCTCTTCGCCACCGCCAGCGCTTCGCCGATGAATTGCGTCCCGTCGAAGGCGGGGGATGCAAAGGCGGCGCGCGTCGACAGCAGGTTCACCGCTTCATAGGGCTGGCCCGAATTGCGGTAGTGCCGTGTCAGATTGTAGACATAGCCCGCATCGTTCATCGCACCGGCGGGCACGGTCAGACCGGCCTGCGAAGGCGTGCTCCCCTGCAGCAGCGCGAGCCGCGCCTGCGCCATCGCGCGGTAGGCAGGCGACACGCGCGAAATATGGCGCGAGGCGGCTTCGTAATTGCCCTGCCACAGCAGCGCGTCCATGCGCGCATCGTGATCTTCGGGGGCGAAGCGACTGCCGAACAGACCCTGCATGTAGAGTTCGGCCGGGCCGCTCATCGTGCCTCCACGCCAGGCGGCGCGCGCCGTTTCCAGGGCCTCGGGGCGGTCGAGCGAAGCCAACGCTAATGCGTAGCGGGCCTTGGCGCTGTTGGTCAGCGGCGGATAGCGGTCGAAGAAGGCGACCAGCGCTTGCGGCGAGGGCGCATCGCGGTCGAGCGCGGCTTCGGCGCGCCGCTGCAGCAATTGCTGCTTGGGAAAATCGGGATAGGTCGTCAGGAAGCTGGCATAGGGAGCGAAGGGGAGCTCATCCTGGCTGGTGAGATACTCCCACTGCGTCACCGCCTGATCCATCCGTCCGGGCTGCTGCGCAACCATCTCGCTGCGCGCGCCATCCTGCGCCTGCGCCATAGCGGGGAAAGCCAGTGCGGAACCGGCCATAAGTGCTAGCGTGAGAACTGTTTTTCGACCCATGCTGGACATCGTGGCCGGCCTCTCCTTATCAGGCGCTGAATGAATTGTGGCGGTGCCCATGAAAACGGGCCTTGTTTCCTATCTCTAACGCAGGACTTCGGTAAATGTTCTCAGGCTCGATTCCCGCTCTGGCGACTCCTTTTCGCGACGGATCGTTCGACGAGGCTGCTTTCCGCAAGCTCGTCGACTGGCAGATCGAAAACGGCAGCAAGGGATTGGTCCCCTGCGGCACCACGGGCGAGGCCTCGACCCTGTCGAATGCCGAACATCACCGCGTGGTCGAGGTCTGCATCGAACAGGCGGCGGGGCGCGTACCGGTCATCGCGGGGTGCGGATCGAACGACACGCGCAATGCGCTGCTGCACATGCAGTTTTCGAAGAAGGCCGGGGCAGCGGCGGGCCTGTGCGTCGCGCCCTATTACAACCGCCCCAGCCAGGCCGGTCTGATTGCGCATTTCAGCTATCTGGCCGAAAACAGCGACCTGCCGATCGTGCTCTACAACGTGCCCAGCCGCACGGTCACCGATATCGAGGACGAAACGGTAGTCGAACTGGTGCGCAAATATCCGGACCGGATCGTGGCGATCAAGGATGCGAGCGGCGACCTCTCGCGCGTGGCCGATCACCGCATGGGGCTGGACCACGAGTTCTGCCAGCTATCGGGCAATGACGAATTGTGGCTGCCGCATTCGGCCGCGGGCGGGGCGGGGTGCATTTCGGTCACCGCCAATGTCGCACCCGCACTCTGCGCGGAGTTCCACGAGGCGATCGCCGCGAACGATCTGGTCAAGGCGCGCAAGCTCAACGACCGGCTGTTCCCGCTGCACTATGCGATGTTCTCCGACGCCAGCCCCGCGCCGGTGAAATACGCGCTCAGCCGCGTGCACGACTGGTTCTCTCCCGACGTCCGCCTGCCGCTGTGCAATGCCAGCGACGCGAGCCGCAAGGCGGTCGACGAAGCGCTGGCGATTGCGGGGCTGGTCTAAAGCACCTCGTCTTCGTCGAGCAGCGGAGCGGCGGGGAAGGGGGGTTCGCTGACCGCAAGCGCTTCGACGATGCTGTCGGCACGCTCGCCCGCGTGGTCGAGCGCTTCGACCTCGGCGACATGGAACAGCGCGTCTCCCTGGTTGACTATCGGCAGTGTCGCATGGCCGATGATTACTCCATTGGTGGGACTGACCAGGTCTTCCGGGTCCTCGCCGAACAGCCCGCCGACTCGCGCCAGCAGATCGCCTTCGCGCACCACGTCGCCCGATCTGCACACCCGTCGCGATACGCCGCCGCGCGGCGCGCGGACCCAGCTGGATCGCGTCGAGCGCAGCGGAACCTCGACGTCGCCGAGGCCGTCGTCGCCTTCGACCATTCCGATATGGGCGAGCACGCGCAGCACGCCCGCCACGCCGACATCGATCGCGAAGCGGTCGAAACGCAGGGCCTCGCCCGCTTCCAGCAGCAACATGGGCGTTTCGCGCTCGGCAGCCAGCGCGCGCATCGAACCCGGGCGCAGTGGGCTCTCGATGATGATGGGCGCCCCGAAGGCCATGGCCAATTCGGACAGATAGGGACTGCCCGAAGCGATGCGGATCTGCGGCAGATTGTAGCGATGCTTGGCCGCCGAATGGATATCGATGCCGAGCGAGCAGCGATCGATCACATGCGTCAGGAATGTGTGGGCCAGCTGGGCAGCCAGGCTGCCTTTCTCCGAGCCGGGGAAGCTGCGGTTCAGATCGCGCCGGTCGGGCAGGTAGCGGCTGTGCGAGGCGAAACCGTAGATATTGACCGCAGGCGCGAAGATGATCGTGCCCGCGAGCCGCTCGGGCGAAAGCTGCTCGAGCAGCCGCTGGATGACCGCGGTGCCGATGATCTCGTCACCATGGATCGCCCCGCTGACGAAGATCGCCGGGCCGGGCATCGCGCCATGCAGGACCTTGAGCGCGAGCGCCGAGTTGAGTCCTGTGACCTGCTGGCTGACCGGGATCGCGACCGTGGCCTGTGAACCTGCTTCGATTGCGATGTCGTGGATGGAGAAGGATTGGATTGCGGTTCGGTCGTCCATCGGGAGCATTCGCCACAGGCCCGAGCGAGTTGGCAAGCGATTTCGCGTCTCGACCCTTTCCAAGCGCTGCCCTCTCGCCTACATGCGCCCGCCTTATGGCCCGTCCCAAACCCGCAACGTTCGACAAGCAGAAGGTCGTCGCCGACAATCGTCGCGCGCGGTTCGACTACACGATCGAGGACACGTTCGAGGCCGGGCTGGCGCTCCAGGGTACTGAGGTGAAGGCCTTGCGTGCGGGCGAGGCGAGCATCAAGGAAAGCTATGCCGAGGTGCGCGACGGGCAGGTCTGGCTGGTCAATGCCAACATCCCGGAATACTCGCATGGCAACCGGCTCAACCACGAACCGCGCCGCCCGCGCAAGCTCTTGCTCCACGCGCGCGAGATCGAGAAGCTGTTCGGGGCGGTCGAGCGCAAGGGCATGACGCTGGTCCCGCTGTCGATTTACTTCAACAGTACCGGCCGGGCGAAGGTCGAGCTCGCGCTGGCCAAGGGCAAGCAGGCGCATGACAAGCGCCAGTCGATCAAGGAGCGCGACTGGAAGCGCGACAAGGCCCGCCTGATGCGCGAACGCGGCTGATCCGCGCCGTTCACCCCTTAAAAATCGCGTCCCCGCTAACCACATCGCCAGCTATGCCGCATTCGTCGCAACCCGCTTCCCTCAACCCCTTGCGCCCGCCAGTGAGGCGGCGCATGGCAGGGTCGTGGCAATGAGCGAGCGCAGATCAAAGACATTCCTGGCGGACTGGCTCCGCCGGCACATGCCGACGCGCGAGCAGATGGCGAGGAACAAGTATCTGCGGCCGATCGCGCATCGCTTCCTGACGCCGGAACTGTGGCGTTTTACCCGCCGCAGCGTTCCGCGCGGTGTGGCGCTCGGAATATTCGCGGGCTTCATCATTCCGGTGGGTCAGATATTCCTCGCCGCGTTCATGGCATTGCCGGCGCGTGCGAATGTGCCGCTTTCCGCGCTCGTGACGTTTATTACCAATCCCTTTACCTTCCCCTTCTGGGCCGTGGTGGCGAATAAGCTGGGTGCCTTCATCCTGAAGGTCGATCTGGCGACGACGGGCGGCGCCGCGCAGGACGAAATCAACAGCGGCCGCTGGGCTTGGCTGATCGAGATGTTCGAAGGGGTGGGGGTGACGGTTTTGGTGACGATATTCGGCTTCATTATAATGGCCGTCGTCGGTGCCGCGGTCGGCTATCTGCTTGCAGGTGTGGTCTGGCGTTTCGTGGTCGCGCGCAAGCGTCAGCGCCGCCTGCGCGCGATGGAGCGCCGTCTCGACGAGCGCCTGCATAAGGATGCCGAAGCATAATGCTGCGGGAGGACAGCCCGGTCTCGCAATTTCCTCCGGTGCCTCTCCTGCTCGGGATACTGGTGGCCTGCCTCGTCTCGGTCGGGCTCGTCTGGATGGTCGGCCAGCAGTCCATCGTCGCGCTCGCCTATGGCGGAGCGCTCGTCGCAATCCTATTGACGTTGCTGCTGATGGCGAGGCTGCGGGGCGCGCCGGTCGAGGAATTGGCATTTCAGGCCGACTGGTCGGTCACCAGCGCAGCGATGGAAAACCGTCGGCGCGGAGTGGCGATCATCGACCGGGCGAACCGGCTGGTCTGCGCCAATTCGACCTATGTCGACTGGTTCGATGGGGAGACCGCCCCTTACGACCTGCCGTTCGACGGACCCTCTCGCGAGGCGATCATGGATGCGGCGCGCGATGCCTGGCGCGACGGGAAGGCGAAAGCCGACGAGTTGCAGCTGTCCGGTGCGGAAGCGCAATACCGGTTGCATGTCGATCGCAGCGGTCGGGGTGAATCCTATCTCGTCTGGCGGTTTGCCGAGATTCGCGAGGAGCGCAGCTATGACGGGCTCGCCGAACGGCTTTCGGGCCGGCTTGGCGACGTGATCTCGCGCGCAGGGCTCGAACTCGCGCTGGTTGCGCCCGACGGCATCGTGCTGACGACCACCCCGGGCCTGGCGGAGCGCGCAACCGGCAATCGCGAGAAGTCGCTTGCAGGCCATGAATTCGTGCAATTGCTGCGCTCGGACGATCGCGACCGCATTTTCTTCGCCCGCGAGGGCCAGCAGGGTTCGCCGCAGACGCTCGTTCACGTGCCGCTCGATACGCCAGCGAATGCGCGGCTGAGCGATGCCGATCAGGCCCCTTCGCTGATGTTGCTGATCGACAGCACGGTAGGGATCGGCGGCGGCTGGGAAGGCAGTGGCAAGGCCGCCATTCCGCAGCTCGAGGCGCTGCTGTCCGCGCTGCCGCTCGGCCTTGCGCTGACCGACCGCGATGGTCGCTTCCTGTTTGCCAACAAGGCGTTCCTGCGCGCGGTCGAACGCAAGGAGCAGGGATTGCCGCAATTCCCTTCCGACCTTGTCGTGCAGGACGACAAGGCCGCCATGGCAGATACCGTGCGGCGCTTCGCCAAGGGCGCGACCGCGAGCGGCGACATGGCCGTGCGTCTTTCCAACGACAAGGAAGAACCGGTCTCGATCGGCCTTGCGGGCATACGCGGGCTGGGCGATGCGGCCGTCCTGCTGTCGATCTCCGACTCCTCTGAGGAAAAGCGTCTGCGCCGCCAGGTCGCACAGGCCACCAAGATGCAGGCGGTGGGCCAGCTTGCGGGCGGCGTTGCGCATGACTTCAACAACGTGCTGACCGCGATCATCGGCTATTGCGACCTGATGTTGTTGCGCCACACGCCGGGCGACAGCGACTATGACGACATCCAGCAGATCAAGGCCAATTCGAACCGCGCTGCGAGCCTGACGCGGCAGCTCCTCGCCTTCAGCCGCCAGCAGACGCTGCGCCCGGTGGTGCTGCAGCTGCCCGATGTCGTCAGCGAGGTCAGCCAGCTGTTGAAGCGCCTGATGGGCGAGAAGATCGAATTCTCGGTTCGCCACGACCGCGAGCTCGGTTCGGTCCGGGCGGACCCGCAACAGCTCGAACAGGTCATCATCAACCTGGCCGTCAATGCGCGCGACGCCATGCAGGCGAATGCGCTCGAGCGTGGCAAGCAGGACTGGAAGGGACGTCTCACGCTCGCCACGCGGCGGGTTTCAGCGCGCGACGTGCGCAAGATGGGCATCGATATCATGCCCGCCGACGATTACACCGTGCTCATCGTGCAGGACACGGGCGGCGGCATTCCGCCGGAGCATCTCAACAAGATCTTCGAACCCTTCTTTACCACCAAGGAGCAGGGCAAGGGCACCGGGCTCGGTCTCTCGACGGTCTACGGGATCGTCAAGCAATCCAACGGCTTCATTTTCGCCGACAACGTCCAGGGTCCCGACGGCACACCCATCGGTGCGCGGTTCACCATGTACCTGCCCGTGCACAAGGGCGAGTTGCCCGCCAGCATGCGCGGCGAGGCGGCGGAAGAGGCCAAGGCGACCGAATGGTCGGCGGGCGGCAACCTGCTGCTGGTCGAGGACGAGGACATGGTGCGGGCCGTGGCCGAGCGGGCGCTGGCGCGCGCCGGCTATACCGTGACCACCGCGACCGACGGGGAAGAGGGGCTGGCCGAAGTGGCCAACGGTTCGACCGAATTCGACCTGATCGTATCGGATGTCGTCATGCCCGCGATGGATGGCCCGGCCATGGCGCGCGCGATCCGCAAGGTGAAACCCGACATCCCGATCCTGTTCATGTCGGGCTATGCCGAAGAGCAATTGCGCAACGAGATCGATATCGACAACATGCACTTCATTCCCAAGCCCTTCAGCGTGCAGCAGATCAACGCCAAGGTTGCCGAGGTGCTCGGCGAACAGCGCGATTAGCGGGCGGACCGGCCGAATTCCACCCGTTGGAACGAAACGTGAAAATAAATTTCGTTCCCCACTTGTTCTTTGAGAACAAAGCCGATACACCAATTGCCAGTTGAAGAGTCGGCAAGCGGCTCTGGCCAAGCGCAGGAGGTAATGTCATGGCGGCAAGTCTGAAGCTCGTAGAGGACAAGAAAGTGGACGCAGACCGCCAGAAGGCATTGGACGCCGCGCTCGCGCAGATCGATCGCGCATTCGGCAAGGGCTCGGCAATGAAGCTGGGCCAGAAGGAAGCAATGCAGGTGGAGGCGATCTCCACCGGTTCGCTCGGCCTCGATATCGCGCTGGGTGTGGGCGGCTTGCCCAAGGGGCGCGTGATCGAAGTTTACGGTCCGGAAAGCTCGGGCAAGACCACGCTGGCGCTGCATGTACTGGCCGAAGCGCAAAAGGCGGGCGGCACGGTCGCCTTCGTCGATGCCGAACATGCGCTCGACCCGGTCTATGCCCGCAAGCTCGGCGTCGATATCGACGAGCTGATCGTATCGCAGCCCGACACGGGCGAACAGGCGCTCGAGATCACCGATACGCTGGTCCGCTCCAACGCGATCGACGTGCTGGTCGTCGATTCGGTCGCCGCGCTCGTGCCGCGCGCCGAGATCGAGGGCGAGATGGGTGACAGCCATGTCGGCCTGCAGGCCCGCCTCATGTCGCAATCGCTGCGCAAGCTGACCGGTTCGATCAACCGTTCGAAGTGCATGGTGATCTTCATCAATCAGCTGCGCATGAAGATCGGGGTGATGTACGGCAATCCAGAAACCACGACCGGCGGCAATGCGCTCAAATTCTATGCTTCGGTCCGCCTCGACATCCGCCGCACCGGCCAGATCAAGGACCGCGACGAGGTGATCGGCAATTCGACTCGCGTGAAAGTGGTCAAGAACAAGGTCGCCCCGCCGTTCAAGCAGGTCGAATTCGACATCATGTATGGCGAGGGCATTTCGAAGATCGGCGAAATCCTCGACCTCGGCGTCAAGGCCGGCGTGGTCGAAAAGTCGGGCAGCTGGTTCAGCTACGACAGCGTCCGCATCGGCCAGGGGCGCGAAAACGCCAAGAAGTTCCTCAAGGAAAATCCCGAGATGTGTGCCAAGTTGGAAGCCGCCATTCGCGGCCGCACCGACGAGGTCGCCGAAGAGATGATGACCGGTCCGGACGCGGACGAGGACTGACCTCTCTTCAAGCGGGAGCGTGCCGGCCCCGATCCCCCGGGGCGGCGCGGAAGCCGGACTGTCCCCGGCGCTCCCGAACAAACGGAAAGCCGGTGCGCGCCGCCTCATGGCCGCACCGGCTTTTCCGTATCCCGGGCTGGCGCAAACTGGGCCATGGCCGCCCCTCATCCGCGCGCCTAGGGTGCAGGCGACTCGCGAAAGAGGAGCGCCCGCATGACTATTACCGTCCACCATCTCAACAACAGCCGTTCGCAGCGTATCCTCTGGCTGCTAGAGGAATTGGGGGCGGACTACGAAATTACCCAACACCAGCGCGATGCGGAAAGCAATCTCGCACCGCCCGAGCTGAAGAATGCTCACCCGCTCGGCAAGTCGCCGCTGATCGAGGACGACGGTCTGCGGGTGGCGGAAAGCGGGGCGATAATCCAATATCTGTGCGAACGTCACGGCGGCGAAAGCTGGCTTCCTGATCCGAAAAGCGAGGACCACGTCCGTCACCTCGAATGGATGCAGTTCGGAGAAAGCAGCTTTTTCGTACCCGTCATGCTCAAGATATACGCGGGGCGTCTCGGCGATGCCGCGGCCCCGCTCATGCCGCGCGTCGATGAACAATTCGAAGCGCATGTGAAATTCGCCGAGGACAATATCTCAGACGATCTCCATTTCGTCGGTAATGACTGGTCAGCCGCCGACGTGATGATGAGCTTTCCGGCCGAGATCGCCGTGATGCAGGGATATGGGGAGAAGGCGCCGAAGCTCGCGAAGTTCGTCGAGGCGATCCATGCGCGTCCCGCCTGGCAGCGCGCCCGCGAGCGCGGCGGCGCCTATTTCATCTGGTGAGCTTTGCGGGGAGGGCAGGCTTGCAATCGCCCGCGCCTCCCCACAGAAGGCGAGCGCTGCCGAAGCACCGGCGGCCAAGCGGACTGAGGGTTTGGGAAGTTCGATGAAGATTGCCGTTTTCGGGCTTGGCTACGTTGGCCTGTCCAACGCCATCATGCTCTCGCAGCACAATACGGTCGTCGGCTGCGATATCTCGCCCGAGCGCGTCGCACTGCTGCAGGATCGCCAATCGCCCATTCAGGACGAATTGGTCGAAGAATATCTCAAGCGCGACGACCTCGATCTCGCCTTCACCACGGACGCCGGCGCCGCGATCGAGGGTGCAGATTTTGCCATCGCGGCGGTTCCGACAAATTACGATGTCGACACAAACTTCTTCGACACCTCCGCCGTCGATTCGGTGATCGAGCAGGTTCTCGCCGCCAACACCACCACCGTGGTCGTGATCAAGTCGACCGTGCCCGTGGGTTATGTCACCGAAGCGCGCGAGCGTTTCGCCAGCGACCGGATCATCTTCAGCCCCGAATTCCTGCGCGAAGGCAAGGCGCTCTACGACAACCTCCATCCCTCGCGCATCATCGTGGGCGAGCGGTCCGAGCGCGCCCGGCGCTTCGCCGACCTGTTGCTCGAACCGGCGCTCGAGGACGATGTCCCGGTTCTTCTTACCGATGCGGACGAGGCCGAGGCGATCAAGCTCTTCGCCAATACATACCTCGCCATGCGCGTCGCCTTTTTCAACGAGCTCGACAGTTATGCACTCTCGCACGGCATCGACACGCGCCAGATCATAGAGGGTATCGGTCACGATCCGCGCATCGGCAGCCACTACAACAACCCGTCTTTCGGCTATGGCGGATACTGCCTGCCCAAGGATACCAAGCAGCTGCTCGCGAATTACTCGGAAGTCCCGCAGAACCTTATCCGCGCGATCGTCGACGCCAATCGTACGCGTAAGGATTTCTTGTCGGACCGGATCATCGCGAAAGAACCCAAGACGGTTGGGGTTTTCCGCCTCGTCATGAAGGCCGGCTCGGACAATTTCCGCCAGTCGTCGATCCAGGGGATCATGAAGCGGGTGAAAGCCAAGGGCATCGAGGTGATCGTCTACGAACCGGTGATGGAAGAGGACAGTTTCTTCGGCAGCCGCGTCGAGCGCGATCTGGAAAAGTTCAAGGCCGAAGCCGACGTCATCGTTGCCAACCGGCTCGATCCGGACCTCGCCGAAGTGCGCGAGAAGGTCTTCACCCGCGACCTGTTCGGCGCGGATTGATGGGCGAGACGCGTACGGCGCTGGTTACGGGATCGGCGGGCTTCATCGGTTATTTTATCTGCCGCCGCTTGCTTGCCGACGGTTTTACGGTGATCGGGATCGACAGCCTTTCGGACTATTACGACCCCGAACTCAAGCGCAGACGCCAGGCAGGTCTGCTGCAGAACGCGGGCTTTACGGCGATAAACGAGGCGATCGAGACTCCCGGCCTGCTCGCCGACCTGTTTGCGCAGCACCGGCCCGACATCGTCATCCACCTCGCCGCTCAGGCGGGCGTGCGCTATTCGATCGACAATCCGCGCACCTATCTGGAAAGCAATCTCGTGGGCACGTTCGAGCTGCTCGAAGCGGCGCGCACGCATCCGCCGCAGCACATGCTGCTCGCCTCGACGTCGTCGGCCTACGGCGCCAACACCGAGATGCCCTATCGCGAGACGATGAAGGCGGACCACCAGATGTCCTTCTATGCCGCGACCAAGAAGGCGACCGAGGCGATGGCGCATTCCTACGCGCATCTGTTCGAGTTGCCGGTGACGATGTTCCGCTTTTTCACCGTCTACGGCCCCTGGGGGCGGCCGGACATGGCGCTGTTCAAGTTCACCCGCGCGATGCTCGAGGGCGAGCCGATCGACGTCTACAACCACGGCGACATGATGCGCGACTTCACTTATGTGGAGGACCTCGTCGAAGCGATCCGCCGCCTTGTCGACACAGCTCCCGAACGCCCGCAATCGCCGGAAGACATTGCCGAGGGCGACAGCCTCTCGCCGGTAGCTCCCTGGCGCGTCGTCAATATCGGCAATTCGCAGCCGGTCCAGCTCGGCGAGATGATCGCGGCGATCGAGGATGCGCTGGGGATCGAAGCGAAGCGCAATCTGATGCCGATGCAGCCGGGCGATGTGCCCGCCACCTGGGCCGATGCGCAACTGCTCCACTCGCTCACCGGCTATGTCCCGAAAACCGACATCCGCGAAGGCGTGCTGCACTTCGTCGAATGGTATCGCGACTACTATCGAGTGTGAATTCATGACCAACCAATTCGAATGGACCGGCCAGGTCGGGAACGTCTGGGCCGCGGAGTGGCAGCGGACCGATCGCAGTTTCACCCCCGTGACGCACCGTCTGCTCGAAGCCGCCCAATCGCAGGGTTTCGCGCAGGCGCTGGACATCGGCTGCGGTGCGGGTGAGCTTGCCGTCTCGCTGGCTGCCGAGGCGCCCTCCGCAAGGGTGATCGGTGTCGACGTGAGCGACGAATTGCTCGGCATCGCGCGCGAACGCGGCGATGCCTTGCCAAACTTGCGGTTCGAACTCTGCGATGCGGCTGCGTGGACGCCGGGCGAGGGGGAACGGCCCGATCTGCTCGTTTCGCGTCATGGCGTGATGTTCTTCGACGATCCCGTTGCCGCATTCGCGCATATCGCGGGCGAAGCTGCGCCCGGGGCGAACCTCATCTTTTCCTGCTTCCGCGAGCGAAAGGAGAACGCCTGGGTGCGCGAGCTCGCATCCGCATTGCCGCCGGGCGAGGGCCCCAAGCCGGACCCGAATGCACCGGGCCCCTTTGCTTTCGGCGATCGCGACCGGGTGGCCGGTATTCTCGCCGATGCCGGTTGGCGCGAGATCGACTTCGAACCGATCGACTACCCGATGCTTGCCGGAGAGGGCCCGGGCGCGGTCGACGAAGCGCTGTCCTATTTCCTGCGTATCGGGCCCGCAGCGCGCGCTGTGGCATCGCTCGAAGGGAAGCAACGCGAGGATGCGCTTGCCGGCCTGCGCAACGTTATGGAGCGCAATCTGAGCGACACCCGTGTCACATTGCCCGCCGCCTGCTGGATCGTCACCGCCCGCGCGCCCGGCTGATCGCCGATACTGCACAGTCTGGCCGGGCTTTCGCGCTTGTCGGCTGGGGTACGATTGCCTAACTGCCCGCTCATGACTTCGACCAACGACATCCGCCGCAGCTTCCTCGATTATTTCGGCTCGCACGAGCACGCCGAAGTCGCCAGCGCGCCGCTCGTTCCCTTCAGCGACCCGACGCTGATGTTCGTCAATGCCGGCATGGTGCCGTTCAAGAATGCTTTCACCGGTCTCGAAACGCCGCCCGCACCGCGCGCAACCAGCGCGCAGAAGTGCGTGCGCGCCGGGGGCAAGCACAACGATCTCGACAATGTCGGCTACACCGCGCGGCACCACACCTTCTTCGAGATGCTCGGCAATTTCAGCTTCGGCGACTATTTCAAGGAGCAGGCGATCGAGCATGCCTGGACGCTGCTGACCCGCGAATGGGGGCTCGACAAGGACCGCCTGCTGGTCACGGTCTACCATACCGACGACGAGGCCTTCGACCTGTGGAAGAAGCTGACCGGCTTCGCCGACGAACGGATCATCCGCATCCCGACCAAGGACAATTTCTGGGCCATGGGTTCGGATGGACCATGCGGACCGTGTTCGGAAATCTTCTACGATCATGGCGATCACATCTGGGGCGGCCCTCCGGGCAGTCCGGAAGAAGACGGGGACCGCTTCGTCGAGATCTGGAACCTCGTCTTCATGCAGTTCACGCAGGAAAACGACGAAATCGTCGGCGACCTGCCCAAGCCGAGCATCGACACCGGCATGGGAATCGAGCGCATCGCCGCGGTGATGCAGGGCGTGCACGACAATTACGATACCGATACGTTCAGGAACCTGATCGCGGCGAGCGAAAGCCTGACCGGGGTCGAGGCAGTGGGTGATTCGACCGCCAGCCACCGGGTGATCGCCGATCACCTGCGCTCGACCAGCTTCCTGATGGCCGACGGGGTGCTGCCGTCCAACGAAGGGCGCGGATACGTGCTGCGCCGGATCATGCGTCGCGCCATGCGCCATGCGCACCTGCTCGGCGCAAGCGAGCCGTTGATGCATCGCCTCGTTCCGGCACTGGTCACCGAGATGGGGCAGGCCTATTCCGAACTCGTGCGCGGTCAGGCGCTGATCGAGGAGGTGCTCGAGCGTGAGGAGACGCAGTTCCGCCGCACGCTCGACAAGGGGCTCAAGCTGCTCGACGAGGCGACCGGCGACATGTGCGAGGGCGGCACGCTCGACGGCGAGACCGCGTTCAAGCTCTACGACACCTACGGCTTTCCCTACGACCTTACCGAGGATGCGTTGCGCAGCCGCGGGATCGGCGTCGACAGGAACGGTTTCGATGCGGCGATGCAGCAGCAGAAAGCCGCCGCGCGCGCCGCGTGGAAGGGGTCTGGCGAAGCCGCCAGCGAGGACGTCTGGTTCGATATTGCCGAGCGCGAGGGCTCGACCGAGTTTACCGGCTACAACTCGACCACGGGCGAGGCGGCGGTCGTCGCCATCGTCAAGGACGGCATCGAGGTGGAATCGGCCAAGGAGGGCGATGCGGTCGTGATCCTGACCAACCAGACCCCCTTCTATGGCGAAAGCGGCGGCCAGACGGGTGATGCGGGCCGTATCTGGACGCCCGAAGGGCTCGAATTCGCGGTCGATACCACCAACAAGCCCCTGGGCCGCCTGCACACGCATGTCGGCACGATCGCCAAGGGCTCGGTAAAGCTCGGCGACGCGGTGCATCTCGAGGTCGATGCCGAGCGCCGCGACCGCATTCGCGCGAACCATTCGGCGACGCACCTCGTGCATGCCGCTCTGCGCAACCGGCTCGGCGGACATGTGACGCAGAAGGGATCGCTGGTCTCCGACGACCGCTTCCGCTTCGACTTCTCGCATCCCAAGCCGCTGAGCGACGAGGACGTCGCTGCGATCGAGGCCGAGGTGAACGAGGAAATCCGCGCCAACGAGCAGGTGGGCACGCGGCTGATGACGCCCGACGATGCGGTTGCCGCGGGTGCCCTGGCGCTCTTCGGCGAAAAGTACGGCGACGAGGTTCGCGTATTGTCGATGGGCCGGGCGGGCGACGAGGGTCGCAGCTATTCGGTCGAGCTATGCGGCGGCACGCATGTCAAGGCGACGGGCGACATCGGTGTGTTCAAGATCGTGTCCGAAAGCGCGGTCAGTTCGGGCGTGCGCCGGATCGAGGCGCTGACCGGCGAAGCCGCGCGCCAGTGGCTTGTCGCGCGCGATGATGCGGTAAAAGCCATTGCCAATGCGCTCAAGACGTCTCCGGACGAAGCGCCCGCGCGGGTTTCGGCGTTGGTCGAGGAGCGCAAGCGGCTGGAAAAGGAACTGGCCGAGGCAAAGCGTGCCCTGGCTTTGGGCGGCGGCGGTTCGGGCGATGCCGGACCGGCCAACGAGGATATCGGCGGCGTGACCTTCTCCGGTCAGGTGATCGAGGGATTGAGCCCCAAGGAACTGCGCCCGCTGCTCGACGAGGCCAAGACCCGCATGGGTTCGGGCATCGCGGCAATTTGCGCGGTCAATGACGGCAAGGGTGCCTTCGCCGTGGCGGTAACCGACGATCTGAACGAGCGTTTCAGCGCGGTCGACCTCGTTCGCATCGGCGTGGAAGCGCTTGGCGGCAAGGGCGGGGGTGGTCGCCCCGACATGGCGCAGGGCGGCGGTCCCGACGGCAGCAAGGCCGAAGCGGCACTCGCTGCCGTGCGGGATGCGATCGCTAAGGTTTCTGCTTAACGAACAAGCGCAATCACGCGCTGGGGGTTTTCTTGGTCACCCCGCTGGAACCCTGCTCGATATCGTAGCCTTCGGTATCGCCCGGAGCGCCCCGTTTGCTCGTCGGCGCCTTGTCCTTCAGCGGGTCCTGTACGTTCTGCGGCTTGAATTTCTCGCTATTGGGCGTCGGTTCGGTCGGGTCGGGATTGCTCATGTCTTTCTCCTTTGCCCAACCAACGCGCGGGCAATGCGAAAGTTCAGGATTTCCGCAGGTAGGCGGGAGCGAGCGAGGCATAGATGCTGCGCAACGCCCGTTCGCAGCGTGCGATCCGCCCGCTGTCTCGCACAGTGTGAAGCGATCCGGCGATTTCCCGCAATTCACCGCTTACCTGCCGCAATTCTTCCTTCAGACCGTCTTGCGGTGCAGCCTCCATCGCCTTTTCGGCCAAATAGGCAAGGTCGCTGACCGGGCGCATGGCGAGGAAGGCCTCGATCATGGGGCGGAGCAGCGCCGGATCTTCGCGCCAGTCCCTGCCGCCGAACAATTGCTGGACCACATGCTGGCCCGCCCCAAAGCACTCGTAGCGGGTGCAGCCGGCAAAGCCTTGTTCGACACGATTTTCGTAGATCGTACACAGCCCGTCCTTGCCAAGCTTGGGGCAGGGCTCGCCCGCTGCCTTGGCGGCGGAGAACCCCGGCATGTCCTGGGATGGATAGGCGATACAGCACAGCGCCGCGCAGCGGCTGCAGTCCGAGCGGGTCTCCAGCACGGGCGCCACGGCTCAGGCCTCCGTTGTGCTCGTGCGCAGCTTGGGCTTGTAGGCGAGCGCGCCTTCCTGCTCGATCTGCTCACGGAACTCGTCGCGCTTTTCGTGGATCGAGGCGATCACCGGACCCATCGCAACGCCGATATCGACCAGCACCGCCTCGGACAGTTGAAGCGAGCTTTCCAGCGTTTCCGGCACTGCGTGGCTGGCGCCGACGCGATAGAGTTCGGCGGCATGGCGCACATCGCGTGCGCGGCAAACGATCAGCAGGTCGGGATATTCCTTGCGAAGCTTGGAGACCAGCCGTTGCACCAGCACCGGTTCGTCCATGGTGAGGACGACGGCGAGGGCGTTTTCAACCCCCAAGCGGGTCATCGAGTCGCCTCGGGCCGCATCGCCGAACGTGGCGCGAAAGCCGCTGCGCTTCGCATCCTCGATCAGGTCCGGATCGGAATCGAGCGCGATATAGGGTTTCTCATGCGCGTGGAGCATCTGCGCAACCAACAGACCCACGCGGCCCGCCCCGACGATGATGACCCTTGCTTCATTACCCGTGTCCTCGGGCAATTCGGGAATGGGTTCGACCCTCCGCGCGATCGCACGACCCAGACGTGCGAGCAGCGGCGTGACGGTCAGGCCGATGGCGGTCACGATCTGCCAGAACTGGGCTGTGCCGGGTTGGATCAGCAGGGCCGAGCTGGCCGCGGCGATGATGATGAGGCTGGTTTCCGATGGGCTTGCCATCAGGATTCCCGTTTCCGCGGCCGTGCTGCGGCGTGCGCCCATCAGACGGAGCAGAACGCCGGTGACCAGCGCTTTGAACGGCAGGATCAGCAGCACCGCTGTCGCAATCAGGCCGAGGTTCTCCCAGATCGTCTGCAAGTCGATGCTCATGCCGACCGTAATCAGAAAAACACCCAGCGCGAGCCCCTTGAAGGGCTCCATGATCGTTTCGACTTCACCGTGATATTCGGTCTCGGCAATCAGCAGGCCCGCGATCAGAGCTCCGACGATCGGCGACAGGCCCACCGCCGCGGTGGCGAGGCTGGCGCCGATCACCACCAGCAGGGAGGCGGCGAGGAAAAGCTCTGGGCTCTTGGTGCGCGCGGCCTGGCCGAACAGGCGAGGAAGGGCGACACGGCCCAGGATCATCATCGCGGCGATGACGAGGCCGCCCTGCCACAGAGTGGTGAGCATGCCTTCCCAGCCCTCTCCTGCCGCATTGGGTGCCATGGCGCCGAGGACGAAGATGATCGGCACGATCATGATGTCTTCGAACAGCAGCATGGCCAGGGCCGCGCGGCCGACCGGCGAATGCGTGCCGGCGATGGGCAGCACGATGGCGGTCGAGGAGAAGGCGAGGGCAAATCCGAGTGCCAGGGCGCCGGTCCAGAACTGGCCCATCATCGACAGCGCGATCGCGAGGCAGCTGCCGATCACGATAAGCTCCATCGCGCCGAGCCCGAAGACCAGTTTTCGCATTTGCCACAAGCGGTTGAAGCTGAGTTCGAGACCGATCGTGAACAGCAGCAGGATTATCCCGAACTCGGCAAATGGCTCCAGCGCCTCGGGATCGGATATGGTTATGTGATTGAGCCATGGATGCTCGAAGACGAGCCGCCCGAGGCCATAGGGCCCCACGGCAATGCCGATCAGGATGAAACCGATGATCGGTGTTACGCGAAAGCGCGTGAAGACCGGGATGACGAGCCCTGCCGCCCCGAGAATCACCAGCGCGTCCGATACCGCCGGGCTTGCGAATTCAGCCGATGCCATGGACTTACTCGTAACCGCGCCTTGCTACGCTGTCACGACGCTTGCGCGGGCTACCCCCCGCCGGCATGCGAGGGGCCGAGCGGTTCGCGGCGCGGGCGCGGTTTGCCCGGGTGCTTGCCGTCCTCGTCCCATTCGATGCGGTAGAGGTCGAAGCGGCGGTCGGCGAGGTTGCGCACCGTCCCCTCGGCACGGGCCCAGCTGAGATCGGCGAGGTTGATATCGCTGATCGTCAGCGTCTCCACATTCTCGCTGGCCTCGGCGGCGATCCCGTCGCGCGCGAAGGGGAAATCGCAGGGCGTCAGAATGCAGCTTTGCGCATATTGGATGTCCATGTTCGCGACATTGGGCAGGTTGCCGACATTGCCGCTGAGGACGATGAAGCACTGGTTCTCGATCGCTCGCGCCTGCCCGCAATAGCGCACGCGCAAGTAGCCCTGGCGGCTATCGGTGCAGAACGGCACGAAGATGATTCGCGCGCCCTCGTCGGCCAACCGGCGGCTGAGTTCGGGGAATTCGCTATCGTAGCAGATCTGCACACCGATCGGACCGCAGTCGGTCTGAATCACCTCGACCTTGTCGCCGCCCTTGATGTTCCACCAATACCGCTCGTTCGGGGTGGGATGGATCTTTTCCTGCGCGTGGACCGACCCGTCGCGCAGGCAGACATAGGCGACGTTGTGAATGTCGCCGTCCTCCATCCGTGTCGGGTGCGAGCCGGCGATGATGTTGATGTTGTAGCGCATCGCCATTTCCGAAATGTCGGTGCGCAGGCGCGGAGTGTATTCGGATAGCCGCTCGATCGCTTCGACCGGCGAGAGCTCCTTCTCCTCGAAACTCAGCAGCATGAGCGTGAAGAGTTCGGGAAAGACGATGAAATCCGCCTCGTAATCGCTTGCGACATCGACGAAATAGCGAATCGCGCGCATGAATTCGTCGTAATCGGCAACCTGGCGCGCCTGGAGCTGGCAGGTCGCCACGCGCACCGCCTCGACCCCGCGCGGGAGTCGTTTCTTGACCGGTTGGTCGCGCTCCACATAGGGATTGCGCCAGACCATCATGACGGCATTGGCCATCGAGGCTTTGTCCTCCGGCAGGTAGCCTTCCATGATCCGTTCGGGCTCGAAGCCGTTGGCCAGTTGGAAGCGCAATACGGGGTCGTGCAGTTTCCCTGCGACGACCTTCTCAAGATAGTCTTCCGGTCCGTCGACCCGCCGGCGAAAACGTCGATAGTTGGGCATCCGTCCGGCGAATACGATACCGGTCAAATCCTTCTCTTCGGCGAGCGCGCGGCGTTCTTCGTAAAGCCGCCGCCCGATGCGCACGCCGCGTACTTTGGGATCGACGCACATCTCGTAACCATAGAGCCAGTCGCCGGTGGGATCGTGCCGGCTGCCATAGCCATTGCCGGTGATCTCGTCCCAGTCGTGCGGCTGGAATGCGAGCGCCTGAGCCAGTTGCATAGTCGCGCAATAGCCGACCACTTCGTCGTCGAGCAGGGCGACGAAGCAGCCTTCCTTGAAATTGTTGATCTGGCCGCGGATTTCGCCGTGGGTATAGGCGGGCATGTCCTCGTAGACCCGGCGAACGAGTTTCGCGATGCCGGGGATGTCCTTGATCATCGCATTGCGCACCTCGAGCCGGCGCTGGCCGAACTTCTCGGTGCCCTTGCGTTTCACACTGCGCGTCTTGGTCGGCTGCTTGGCCATTAGCCCCTCGATTAAAATGTTTGCGAGCGACCGAAGGTCGCGCGGCATTCCTTGGTCATACCGTGCCAGAAAAGCAAAGGGCGCCGCGTCATTCGACGCCGCGCCCTGGATTGCTCCCTCGCAATGCTCATCGCAATGACGAGCAAGCGGGGTGGTTCCTCATCAGGCCCAGGCCTGCATTTCCTTCTCGAGATTCTCGACGATCGCCTCGAAGAATTGTTCGGTGGTCATCCAGCTCTGGTCCGGACCGATGAGCAGCGCGAGGTCCTTGGTCATATTGCCGCTCTCGACCGTCTTGATGCAGACCTTCTCGAGCGTTTCGGCGAACTTCACCACCTCGGGGGTGTTGTCGAAGCGGCCGCGATAGATCAGCCCACGGGTCCAGGCGAAGATGCTTGCGATCGGGTTGGTGCTGGTCGCCTTGCCTTCCTGATGCTGGCGATAGTGGCGCGTGACGGTGCCGTGCGCGGCTTCTGCCTCGACGGTCTTGCCATCGGGCGTCATCAGCACCGAAGTCATCAGGCCGAGCGAACCGAAGCCCTGCGCCACCACGTCCGACTGAACGTCGCCGTCGTAGTTCTTGCAAGCCCAGACGAATTTGCCGCTCCACTTGAGCGCGGCAGCGACCATGTCGTCGATCAGGCGGTGCTCGTAGGTGATGCCGGCTTCCTTGAACTTGTCCGCGAACTCCGCGTCGAACACTTCCTGGAACAGGTCCTTGAAGCGGCCATCGTACTTCTTGAGGATGGTGTTCTTGGTCGACAGGTAGACCGGCCAGCCGCGGTCGAGGCCGTAGTTCATGCAGGCGCGCGCGAAATCGCGAATACTGTCGTCGAGATTGTACATCGCCATGGCGACGCCCGAACTCTGGAACTCGTAGACGTCGAGATCGATGTTCTCGCCGTTCTCGCCTTCGAACACCAGGCGCAGCTTGCCCGCGCCGGGGATGAGCGTGTCCTTTGCACGGTACTGGTCGCCGAAAGCGTGGCGACCGACCACGATCGGGTCGGTCCAGCCCGGGACGAGCCGCGGGACATTGTCGATTACGATCGGCTCGCGGAAGACGACGCCGCCGAGGATGTTGCGGATCGTGCCATTGGGGCTCACCCACATCTTCTGGAGGTCGAATTCCTCGACACGCGCTTCGTCGGGCGTGATCGTCGCGCATTTTACGCCGACGCCATACTTCTTGATGGCGTTGGCTGCGTCGACAGTGATCTGGTCTTCCGTTTCGTCGCGCTTTTCGATCGACAGGTCGTAATACTTCAGGTCGACGTCGAGATAGGGCAGGATCAGCCGTTCGCGGATCCACTGCCAGATGATTTTCGTCATTTCGTCGCCGTCGAGCTCGACGATCGGGTTCGCAACCTTGATCTTCGCCATGGGTTTCCTGTTCATTCGGATGTGTGTTGCGCGCGCCATAGCAGAGCGCCGGGCGAGGGCAAGGGAGCGGTCGCACCATCGCGGCCCGCCGAGAGCGAGCGAAGGTCAAACGCACCGACCTGCGACCATGGACCTTTGCCACGGCCATTACACGACCGGCAGGATCGGCGGAGATAGGGCACGGCAATGGCCCCGATGGACCGGTCAAGCGATAGATAAAGCGGCGATCGGAATTTACGCCGCACATGAAAAAACCGGCCGCGGAGAAGCTCCGCGACCGGTTCAATCAAAATTCAGTCAGATCGTTACGGGCTGACCGGCGTGTCGTCGTCGTCGCTTGCAGCGGCGATGATGCCACCGATAACGGCGAGGCCAGCCAGGATAGCGATGATGAGGCCAGTGCCACCCAGTTCCGAGCTATCTTTGGCGCTCTGCGAAGAACGCTCAACGGCAACCGAGGCAGCAGGTGCGGCCGAAGCAGCTACGGGCGCGAACGCCATTGCAGCAGCCGAAGCCGAGATCATTATTTTCTTTGCAATCATGTTTATCTCCGTTGCATTTTTTGTTCACGACAAGCGACACAAATTTCGCGCCGCAACGCGCCCGTTTTCGATTCTCTTGGTAATTGAAGTGACGCGGTGTCGCAACCCCTTTTGTCCCCTGAATCGAACCGTTTGTCTGCTTGAAGCCCCAATAATTCCGATTGGTTCCCAGAAAGTTGACGTCTCAGCTATTTTTGGGCCCGTCGAACTTCGCTCTTCATAAGCTGCGTCGTTGAAGCAGAATGCTCCTCCAACTCCCCGTCGGCGGAGCTTACACGGAAGCTGAACGGTTTACTTTGGCCCAACCATTGCCTTGCCTCATCCCTAACGCTGCGATGTCAATCCTGCGGAGTTCGGCCCTGCCGATCTGGCAGCTGTGAAGGACACTTTCTGACAATCCCACTATGGTAAGTGGACTGACCTCAGGCTATCGGCATTAACTTAGAAAAACCCGGCTGGTCTGAATTGCAAGTTGAGGCTAGATAGAGACAAGCGGCGCTAAGGCTCTCGGAGGAAAATCTTGTCAGTAAATTTGCCCTCGGCGATAGTTCGTCGCGGCTTATTCCACTCGTTGCGATTTGAACTCGCTTTCGTTCTGTTGCTTGGTGTGGCAGTGCCGATTTTTGTACTCGCGGTGGTTGAAGTGGGTGCACCTCCCAGCCCTACACGGGCGGTCAATTGGATCACGCAAGGGCCCGCCGGGAATTCGCTCGTAGGCGTGACGCTCTGCGCCTTGGGTGCGATCGCAGTTCTTCGCCGATTGCGGTTCTATCCGGGCGTGGCTGTCGCCAGGTCGATTCTGCCCGTGATGGGGATCTCATTCGGATTGCTGATCGCGGTCATCGCCGGGTTCAGGCTCGATTATTCCAGTAAAGTACTTGCCACTGGATTCTTTGGCATTTTGACCGCGCGTTTCGCCATCACTGCAATGCGATCACGAGCCAAGGGCTTGTTGTATTACCTCGTTCCGGGAGGGCGGGCAGATCTCATTAGTGAATTGCGTTCAGCGCCAGTCCTGGTCCTGACAAACCCCTCATTAAAGAATCTGCCCGATTGTGCGATCGTAGCCGATGTGTATGCGGACCTCGCGCCCGAATGGGAAAGATTTCTTGCCGAAGCTGCGATCTCCGGTCGCCCCGTGTATCATTACAAGCAAGTTTGGGAGGCGGAGACCGGTAGGGTGCAGATAGAACATCTGTCCGAGAATAGCTTTGGCGCGCTCGTCCCGAACTTCGCTTATCAGAAAATGAAGCGTGCGATCGACTTGGCGCTTTCCTTGCTCCTGCTTCCGATTATCATCCCTCTGGTTTCTGTTTGTGCCCTAGCCATTAAGTGGGACAGTAAGGGGCCGGTATTCTTTCGCCAGCGCCGAATGGGGTTCCGCGGGAATGAGTTCCGCGTCCTCAAGCTTCGAACGATGAGCGAAGGGCACGACGGAGAAAATCGCGATCTGTCGATCACACGGTCCGGAGACAAACGTGTCACAAAGGTCGGCGGTTTCCTGCGCCGGACCCGGTTGGATGAATTGCCCCAGGTCATCAACATCTTGCGCGGCGAGATGAGCTGGATCGGACCGCGGCCCGAGGCTGTGAGCCTCTCGAAATGGTACGAAGGCGAGATACCATTCTACCGGTATCGGCATATTGTCCGTCCAGGGATCAGTGGATGGGCCCAAGTTAATCAAGGACATGTAGCCGAAGTGGATGAAGTGGACGAGAAACTTCAGTATGATTTCTACTATATCAAGAATTTGTCCTATTGGTTGGACATCATTATAGTGCTGAGAACCGTTAAAGTCATGCTTTCTGGCTTCGGTTCCAAATGAAGGTGGCGCCGCCTACATTGGATGTGTGGGTCGGAAATGGCCATAAACTAAATTATGGGGGTGTATCCCCTTTACATACGTAACGGATTGTGGCATATAATGGGGTATGACGAAGCCCCTCACTACCGCCCAATTCTTCCGCCAGTTTCCTGACGATGAAACCTGCCTTCAGCATCTGTTCGATGTTCGCTTTGGACAGGGTTATGAGTGCCCCAAGTGCGAGCGCGAGAGTAAGTGGTTTCGCATCAAGGCAGAGCGCGCCTATTCCTGCCAGTGGTGCGGCCACCATCTGCACCCGACCGTTGGCACTCCGTTTGAAAAGACGCGCACGCCTCTCCAGCTTTGGTTCTATGCGATCCACCTATTCACCGTCACCCGCCACGGCGTATCGGGCAAAGAACTCCAGCGTCAGCTAGGCGTGACCTACAAGACCGCTTGGCGCATGGCCAAGCTCATTCGTGAGCACATGGCGGACGTTGATGGCGACCATCCTATCGGCGGTGAAGGCACGAATGTCGAGATTGACGAAACCCTTATGGGCGGCGTGAAGCGCGGCAAACACAATCGCGGTAGTGCCGCCAAGACCGTTGTAGTGGGCGCTCTTGAACGTGGCGGCGATCTGGTGGCCCAAGTGGTCCCGAACCAGCGCCGCGCTACCCTAGAGCCGTTTGTGACCGCCAACGTCCGTATCGGCGGCAACGTCCACACTGACGAGCTGCGCTCTTATGCTCGCCTGTCGGATGCTGGCTACCGTCACGCTCGCGTGAACCACGGCGCGATGGAATATGCCTATTACGATTATCGCCTAGCCGAGACGGTGACGGTCAACGGCATCGAGAATTTCTGGCGGCACCTGAAATGCTCAATCAACGGCACCCACACCAGCGTCAGCGCCAAGCACCTGAACAGCTACGTCAAGGAATTCGAGTATCGCTTCAATCGTCGCAATTGTCCGGAGACGATGCTTCCGGAGCTTCTTTCGACTTTCCGGCCATTGACCGCAGCGTAGCTTCAAATACCTCGCGGTCGCCAATCTCGCCTTCGTGTTCTGCGATGAACTGGTCGAGTTTGTCGCCATCCAATGCTTGCTTTAGGGTGATCATCATGCGATTCTATCACACATGACTGATGCAGTCACTTTGATCCGGAGTTTTTCCGCCTTTCAATGGCCGCCGCCTTTCGGCGCTCATGGCGATTGGGGGTAGACGATGTTGCTATTTGTTTTAGGGGCTGCGTCAGCATCTCTTGTGTGGGCCGTAACTGTCCTACTGGTGTCGCGCCGTCGATCCGCTGCTTCTCAAGCTCTTCGCCAATCTTCTCAAGAGCTTTCGATTGCCGCTCTGCAACTCGTCGATCTTCTTCAGCGGAAGCGCCAGACTGTTTCCAATAATAATGCGCTAGAAGAATAGTTAGGATAGCGAGCAGGACACCGAGAGCGCCAGCGTTGTCGTTCGTCCAATTCCATGCATCGGCTAGCCGATCATCTATTTCAATTACCTCTTGGTAGGCAGTATGGGCATCCTTCTCGCCTGCCTCGACAGCTTCCGCGATTTCTTTGAACTTCTGCACTTTCTCCCGCGTCATTCCCGGCGCGGTAAGAGCGTGAATTATGCCATCCGGGGCTGTGTAATGCCCTGGGTGCACAACCGCATCTCCGCCACACTCCGGACACCTGCTGACGTGCGTACCTGTGATATGCAGATTTTGAATGCTCCCACCTTCACCGATCCCGATGAAATTGCTCTCGAGAGTCTTCCCGCATTTTCTACATGTTGCCATTAGCGCCATGCCGGAATCCTAGAAAGCAGAACCCCGCAAGAGTCAATTACCTATGCGAAGGGGATACACCCCAAATTATGGTGCTGCGTGTTCTCACCCGTTCGATCAACGGCCGGTTACAATTTCGACAATCGCAGGGGGCAGCATAAAGTCTCAGCGAACTCGGCTCACTAAATCACAACCCTCAAATCTGAACGCGGCATCGAAGAACGTATTGATTGGCCCATCATATCGATGAGCACCCACGCGCGTTCGTTCGCCGCCAATTTCTCCACTATTCCAAAAAAATTGGCCAAGGGCCCGTGGCTGATCTCAACCCTATCTCTTTCTGCGACGGCGACATGGTTCCGAATGCAGCCTTCATTGTCGCAACGGCTCATGAGTTCTCCGATGAGCTCCTCCGGCACGGTCGCGGGTTCGAGACCAAAGCTCACCAATTTTGCTACCCCATAAGTGGAGCGTATTGCTCTCCAGGGTGTATCATCCGCCTCGATGCCGACGAACAAGTAGCCTGGGAAAAAAGGAGTCTTCACTGGCGTCAGCTGACCTCTTAATCTACGGGTCCGGCGGTCTAGCGGAAGGAAACATCTAAAGCCCTGCCGTTCCAAGTTGCGCTTGGCTATGGAGGTCGAATTGGGCTTTATCTGCGCAAGCAACCAGAGGGCTTTTTTTTCAGGTCTCATTTGGCTCGTCCATTTGATAAGTTCGATGCTTTCTTGTGCACGACCAATGTACCCTGATTGAGAAGGCATTCGGTGAGAGTTGCGGTGAAGCCGGTTAATGGTTGCAGGGAACTGTGAGGTCCGTTTGCCCTTGACCGCTATGCGCAAGCTGATATCGCTCAAAGTTGAACGATGCAAATGCATTGTCACATAGATGGCCCTGATTCCGTGCGGATGGTGCTCACCAGGCTCGGTGCGGTAGCGTGCCTAATTCCAATGTGATCGGTGGCTGGTCGTCCTACAAAACTCAATGAGAATGCACGCTTTCGAGCGCTTCGCCTGCTCGAAAAAAAGCCCAACGTTTCTCAACGCGAACTGGCTGAAGAAATCGGAATCAGCGTGGGTAGTGCGAACTATGTTGTCCGCGCGTTAATTGAGAGAGGGCTGGTCAAGGTGGCCAATTTCAAGGCTGCCGAAGATAAGCGTCGATATTCGTATATTCTTACGCCCAAGGGGCTCGCTGAGAAGGCTGCGCTGACCGGTCGGTTTTTGGTAAAGCGGCTAAAGGAATATGAGGCGCTGAGAAAAGAAATTGAGGAACTCAGATTGGAAGATCGGCCTCGATCCGGCGAAGGTTCCGAAGTCTCTTCTGTTGATGAAGACGGGGAGGTGTAATCGTATGCAGCGGTCTGTTTTGGCCTTTCTGGTCCAACCCCTTAATCGCATCATTGTTGGAAGAATTTTGCTATCGGCGGAGAATAAAGAAATTTTGATTGCGATGCTTTCTCGCTTAGTGAGATTGTGAGCTTGCGGTTACTTCTTACAAACCCGGCTCCGGGCCGACTTGTCAGATGCTCAGGGTTTTTCGTTATCGGGTGTTTGGTGTCCAAGCATGAACCAAAAGTATCATGGTAAGTTTAGCTCCTCCTGCCACACCTCAAGGAATGGAAACTTACAAGCTGATTGCGACCAGGTGAGTCTATGCGAATTCTTATGATCATGAACGGTGAGGGCATTGGCGGTGCTGAACTTCAATTCGTTGAACTGGCCAACCAGTTGGACCATAATCATGATGTGACCTTGGTCTGCCTACAGGGCTCGAACAGTGTGCAGGCTGGCAAGCTTTCGCCCAATATTCAAATCAAAGAGTTCCCATACCCTTCTGGGAGTCGATCGCTCGGCCAGCTGTTTCGTGCGATTCAATTTTGCCGCCGCCTCGAATATGATGCAATCGTCACAACAGCATTCATCGGCGACTTTGTCGGCTCCCTTTCCAAACACGACGCAAGACAAAAGTTGATATCTTTGCAGACGATCTCCGCGAAGAAGCGACATCATTTCGCGGACAGAATCTTGCTGAAGCGTTACGATTCTCTGGTTGCGGGATGTCGAGATATCGAGAAATTCCTTATCTCGAACGGTCAAAGTCCTGGCAAAATTCGAGTAATAAATAATTGGGTCGACTTCTCTGCGCGAAAGGTAACGAAGAGCGTGTCAGAAGTTCGGGCAAATTATGGCTTTGGGGAAGCGGGAGCGGTCGTGGGTTGTATTGGGCGCATGCACCATCAGAAGGGCCAAGAGTATCTCATTCGTGCCTTTCTGACACTGTCCGAGCATCTGTCAGACGCGATGCTTGTCCTCGTCGGAGATGGTCCACTCAAGAGCGAGATGATGAAAGAGGCCGGGGCGTCCAAAAGGGTAGTCTTTACTGGAACGGTCACAGGAGACGATTACACAAACCTCCTCAACTCATTTGATGTATACGTGCAGCCTTCACGCTTTGAAGGGCTGCCTCGAACCTTGCTCGATGCAATGTACATGGGTTTGCCGATTGTCGCGAGCGCTGCCAACGGCATGAGTGACATAATCAAACACGGGGAAAATGGATGGTTGGTCCCGCCAGAAGATGAAAGAGCCATCGTAACGGCACTTGAATATCTTCTCCGAAATCGAGAGTGTGCGCAAAAAGCTGGAAAGATTGCTGCACATGACGCTCGCAAGAATTACGCCATGAGCGAGCAAACTGCGAAAATTGAGCAATTGATTTTTCAATGATAGGGCTCTCAAGCGACGTTTGCCAAACGAGTAAATGGCAGAGGGACATTTTTTCTTTGCCTATTTGCAAAAACCCCGGAGTTTAGGCTGTTGTATTTCTTAATTGCTGCAATTTGGCTGGTTTGCTTCTGGGAATGGCTTATTAGCTTCTTGCCGTTGGAAGACGCAATCCGCGCCGCCTTGACGCAAGTTCCAGAGTTGGTGATACTTATTGGTGCGTTGGCGGTCCAAGGTAAGCTTGGATCGTCACACAAGGGGTTTCGCGGCATCGGTTATGGCTTGGATCCGTTGCTGCTTTCGTTCCTTGCATGGATTATTATATCTACCCTCCTGACGACCAGCAGCGCCGGGCGCTACCTGGCCCCAGATCTCTTCGTCTCGCTTCTTAATATTAAGGCCCTAATTAGATATCTCGCTGTCTTCTATCTTATTGTGAAGATAGACTGGTCTGCGACGGAATACATCAAAGTCCGATCAGCAATCTTGATGGTTGTAGTAGTCGAAGCAGCTATCGGACTGGCGCAGATATCTTTTGGGCAAGCTGCGCTCGAGTTCTTCTCTCCAAAGGGCATTGAAGATGCATTCGGTGTTACAAGAGATACATTCTTGGACCGTGGGAGGAGTTCTATTGAGATTTACGGCACTTTCCGAAATACTATTTCGTTCGCATATTTGATGATGATCGGGGCTATAATTATTTTAGTATCAGGTGTCCGATTTGGCCCGATTGGACCGCGAATTCTTGCACTCCCGCTAACAGCACTGATCTTTGCCTCTGGATCGCGAGTAGTTCTTTTCCTGACATTGGCAATATACATATTGTACTTTTTTAAATTCAATGTTGCCCGAGTATCAAAAGCCAAGATTTTCTTTCTTTCGATCACAGGTGTTTTCTTCTTGGTAGCGACCTACGTTTTTATCTTGAGCCTAGATCTAAATATTGAACGTGGCGCCGCCGCGTTTGTGTTCTCCAGAGACTATATTGAAGCAGCGATGAACCAACGGCTGGGAATCGTAACTCTTGTCTTGCCTCAACTGATTTACGACCCTCAAATTTTATTTGGATTTGGTGCAGACAAATCTTACATTGCCAGTTACGCAATAAACACAACCTATCTGACAAATTATGCCCTGATAGCGTCGCTAAGACTTACATTAGAAGATGTGTACTGGATATCGTTGTTATTATACTTCGGAATACCTGGATTTCTTTTGTTTTGCGTTTTTCTATACAAGATTTACGCTCGATTATCGGATCTGGTGCGGGTTAAGGATCGCTGGTTTTCCGAGGCCGCTGAGATTGCTAGACTTCTATTGCTACTCAGCATTCCGCTGAACTTCGTAAATCAGGCCTTTGAAGTTCAGGTCTTTGCCCTGGTTGTCTGGTCTTTGTCCGCAATTGCCCTTCGAGGGGCACAACGGCCTGTGTCGCGCGATATCAAGCGCAGTCCACAAGACTCGGTGCAGCTTAATGTCGCACACGGTGCTGCAGCGCTTAATGCCGATCTCCGGGCTCGTTTACGATGAAAGAAACAGGACTGGGCAAGGTGGTGAGATGAGAGTTTTGCTTGCCCACAACAATTACAGCATTGCCGGCGGCGCTGAGGTGTTCTTCCACGAAATCGGCCGGCTGTTGGAAGAGCACGGCCACGAGGTGGCGAAATTTTGCTGCGCCGAAGAAGGGCTATCTGTTCGCTATGCTGAGCATTTTCCGCGGATCGATCACTATGGTGACGGTGGCTTGCTCGCCAAGGCCTTTCGGGTTCCTTCTGTCATCTACAACAATAAAGCCAAGGCAAGGATGGCGAAGGTGCTGAACGATTTTCGGCCTGATATCGTACACTGCTTTGCGATCTATGGGCGTCTTACACCCTCTATCCTCGATGCAGTTCGCGAAACTGGCGTTCCAACGGTACTTTCCTGCAACGATTATAAACACATCTGCCCCAACTATAAGCTTTTCCACCATGGGCGCGTCTGCATGGATTGCAGGGGCGGGAGGTTTTACAACGCGATCTTGAACCGATGCTGCCATGACGATCTTGCGGTCAGTGCGGTTGCCGCGCTGGAGGCATATGCGCACCAACACATGGATGTCTGGCGTAAGAATGTCGTTCGCTTCCTCTTCGCGAGCCGCTTCATGGAAGAAAGAACGCATGAATTCTGGGGTGAGGGGCAAGTCAGGACCGACATCTTGCAGAACCCGTTCGACGCTAGCGAGCACTACGTGGAGCCGCACGCTGGCGATGCAATACTCTATTTCGGGCGGCTAATAGAGGAGAAGGGCGTCAAAGTCCTGCTCGACGCTGCGAGGCTCTGCCCCGAGGTGCCGGTGGTGATTGTTGGTGACGGTCCTGACGCGCCCAAGGTTGAAGCTACCGCTTCCGAACTTCCCAATGTCCGCTTCGTTGGCCCGGCCTGGGGCGAGAGCCTCAGGCGACATATGCGCGCGGCCCGAGCGGTGGTCGTCCCTTCGCTGTGGCACGAGAACTTCCCATATGTGATACTGCAGGCATTTGCTGCGGGCTTGCCGGTGATTGGTGCGCGTCGCGGCGGGATTCCTGAATTGGTCGCTGCTGGGCAGCATGGCTGGCTTTTCGAACCCACCAAGGTTGTCGAATTGGCTGCAATAATGCAGCAGGTCGCCAAGCTTCCAGCTGAAAAAATCGAATCCATAGGCTCGAAGGCGCAGAATTATGTGTCCGTTACATTCAGTGACGATGCGATTTATGCAGATCTGGAGCGAATCTATGCAGAGGTGTTGAAGTCGTGAGGGCTCTGGTTATTGGCGGCAGCGGCTTTATCGGCTCGCACCTAGTAGATGCTCTCATCCACGCAGGGTATTCCGTCCGCACTTATGACCGAGTATCGGAGCGGTTCCGCCCGAACCCACAGCGTGTCGAGTTTGTGCAGGGCGATTTCAGCGATAGTGCGATGCTGGCAGAGGCTTTGACCGGAGTCGATATCGTCTTTCACCTCTTGTCTACCACCGTACCCGGCACGTCTAATCTCGATCCAGTAGCCGATATCGAAGGGAATCTCGTTAACTCCGTACGACTCCTTGCACTGATGCGTGAGGCCGGAATCAAGAGGCTGGTGTTCTTGTCATCCGGAGGCACTGTTTACGGCATTCCGCAATCCGATCCAGTCGCGGAAGACCACCTTCTGCAGCCGATCAGTTCCTATGGCATTGTCAAGTCGGCCATCGAGCAATATCTGCACATGGAGCATCACCTATACGGGTTGGATTATACCGTGCTGCGCGCGTCCAACCCCTATGGACCGAGGCAGGGGCATGGCGGAGTGCAGGGGGTGATCGGCACCTATCTTTGGAGCTACGCACATGGCGAACCGCTCCAGCTTTGGGGCGATGGCAGCGTGGTGCGCGACTTCATCTATGTCGAGGACCTGGCCGAGCTGTGCCTCAGGGCTGCGCAGAGCAGCAAGGTTGGCTGCTACAATGCAGGTAGCGGCGAAGGCCATTCGATCCGCCAGGTCATCGATGCCATTTCCGCTGTCGTCGGCGAAGAGATCCAGCCCGAGGTCAAGCCGGGCCGGGGGATCGATGTGCCGCGTTCGGTACTCGATATCAGCAAGGCGAGGGAGGCGTTCGACTGGGCACCAGCCACTTCGCTCGAAGACGGTATCCGTCGCAACTGGGCCTGGGTGCAGGAGCAGCCGGCATGATCTTTATCGTCGGCAACTCGCGGAGCGGCACCACCATGCTGGGCCGCATCTTCGGCATGAATAGCCGTGTGCACAGCTTTGGTGAGCTGCATTTCTTTGAGCAGATGATCGCCAGCGATACGCTCCGTAGCGATCCCGAGTGGCCGCGGGACAAGCTGCTCAAGCTGGCCGAGCGGCTCATCACCTCATCGCGCGAAGGGCTGTTTTTCAATGTGCCCGAAGGCAAGTACACCGCCGAAGCCGAAGCGATCATTGCCGGGCTCGACCGTCGGGGTCCGGTCAGCCTCTATAAGGCTGTTCTCGCCGCACACACCGCCGAGGCGGGGAAGGCCATCCCGCTCGAGCAGACGCCGCGCTACCTCTTCACGACCGAAGAAATCCTCGAGGCCTTCCCCGATAGCCACGTGATCAACATCGTCCGCGATCCGCGTGACGTAATGCTGAGCCAAAAGAATCGCTGGAAGCGCGGGCGTCTTAGTGGCTCGGGCATCCCGCTACTCTGGACCATTCGCTCGTGGGCCAATTACCACCCCGTCACGACCTCGAAGCTGTGGAGTTCGGCGGTGAAGATGGCCGACCGCATGGTGAGCCACCACCGGTTCCATTCAATCAGCTACGAAGGCCTGCTGAACGATCCCGAGCCGGTCTTGCGCGGAGTCTGCGCGGAGATCGAACTGCCGTTCGAGCCCGAGATGCTGCAAGTGACTCAGGTCGGTTCCTCAATGGGCATAGACAAGCCCGACCAGCGCGGGCTCGACAAGAGCCGCATCGGCTCATGGAAGAATGGCAAGCTGACTGATGCCGAAATTGCCATTTGCGAACAGGTCGCCGGCAAGCAAATGCAGGCACATGGCTATGAACTCTCGGGCCGCAGTGCCAACCCGCTATCGTTACTGACGGCCAAGGCCGGTTTCCCTATCAAGCTGGCCTTCGCCAGCGTCGTTAATCTCAACCGGTTCAGGAATCTACCCCAGATCGTGAAAAGAAGGCTTTCCTAACGATGGTTGCGCGCTCCCTCTCCACTCCTCTCCAAACACTAGAACGGCTCCATGCTTCAGAGAATTAGCCAGACCATTTTCCAGGGCGTCAGCTGGCAGCACCCGGTCATCGCCGCTGGACTGAGAGTGCTCGACCCGATCGACAAGCTGGTGCGCGTCGCGGGCGGGCGCGGGGCTTACCCGCCGATGTCGATCCGCGTGCGCTCGAACGGCCTTCGCAAGCAGTTCAACGGCAAGCGGTTCGAATCCTTTGGCAAGATCCTGGCAGAGGAGCTGGCCAATCGATCCGGGCTGAAGCGGGATTCCAAGGTGCTGGAGATCGGCTGCGGCTGTGGCCGGTTCGCGTTTGGCCTTTCGGACGTACTCGAAGACGGCGCCTATACCGGCATCGACATCGATGCGCCCTCGATCGTTTCGGCCAAGAACAATACCTTCCTCCAGCGCAAGAAGTTCCGTTTCGAGCACCTAGACGTCCACAACGCCGAGTACAATCCGACCGGCAAGGTGTCGGCCAACGAGTACCGCTTCGAGTTCGACGACAACAGCTTCGACGTGGTGTTCCTAGTTTCGGTCTTCACCCACATGTTGCCCGATGACGTGAGGAACTACATAAAGGAAATTGGCCGCATGCTGAAACCCGGTGGGCACCTGATGTTCACCACCTTCGTTATGGATTCGGGCACCAAGTTCGACGGCAACGATTTCGTTTACGGCACCGGCCCATACCGCTCCTCGCACCCTGAGATGCACGAAATCTGTGTCGGCTATTACATCGATTTCCTCGACGAATGCCTAAGGGAGGCCAGGTTAGTTCGGACCGATGACCCTGTCTACAGCACCAAGGGCCGCAGCGTGCCGGATGCCCAGACGACCGAGTTCGGCCAGGATCTCATCATCGCCCGCAAGGGCTGACGGGACTGCGCAGAGATCAGTCATGATTGCCCAGATCGACAGTGCATACATCAGAACGCGGCCCACGCGCCTGTGGTCGCGCATGGTCAGTTATGCGCTGTTCGAAGGGCGGCCGCTGACGACGCGCGGGCGCTGGATAAACCCGCTGATCCGCGCGCACTCGAAAGTGTTCGGTGCCCTGCCCGCAATCCGGAAGGTGCGGGCACCGGTCTATATTCTCGGAACCGGGCGATCGGGCACGACGATCCTCGGCATCGTACTGTCGATGCATCGCGAAGTCGGCTTCCTCAACGAGCCCAAGCTTCTGTGGGCTGAATTGTACGCAGGCGAAGACCTGATTGGCAGCTACAACCGCAATCCGGCGCGCTACCGGCTCGAAGCGGCTGATATGACCGCCGCGATAAGGGGCGTGGCGCACAAGCTCTTCGGCGGCTACCTCGCGGTTAGCAACACCAGCCGGGTGGTCGACAAGTATCCCGAGCTGATCTTTCGCACCGAATTCGTGAAGTCGATCTTTCCCGATGCGAAGTTCCTGTTCCTGTCGCGCTCGGGCAAGGCCACCTGCGCTTCGATCGACGGCTGGTCGAAGCGGCTGGGCACCAAAGAGGGTGGCGAGACACACGACTGGTGGGGGGCCAATGATCGCAAGTGGCGCCTGCTGACCGGGCAGCTTGTGCCCGAACATGCCGATCTCGCCGTGCATGCGGACAAGTTGGGCGACCTTGACCACGCCGGTCGTGCGGCAGTCGAATGGATCATCACCATGCGCGAAGGGATGCGGCTGCTCGAACAGGGCAACGAAGACATTCTTCATGTCCCCTATGAGGCCCTGTGCGCAGAGCCCGAGCGCTGGGCGAAGAAGCTGGAACACTTCCTCGAGCTCGAACGGGATGAGGTTTTCGAACGCTATGCCGCCGAAACGCTATCGAACCCGGCGCGCGAGATCACGTTCGACTTGCCCGCTTGGCTACAACCGGTTTTCGATGCGACCGAGGCCGAACTTGAGTGTGTGTCGCAGGAGAGCGCGGCATGAGCGCGCAGAAAGTCGCCATCCTCGGCACTGTAGGCGTGCCCGGCAATTACGGCGGGTTCGAAACGCTGGCCGACAACCTGGTGCGTTTTCACGAGGCGACCGGCCGTGCGACGGAACTGACCGTCTATTGCTCGGCCAAGGCGTTCGATGCACAGCCCGACCACTATCACCGAGCGGCGCTGGTTTATGTCGGCTTCGATGCCAACGGTGTGCAGTCGATCCCCTACGATATCGTCGGCCTCGTCGACGCTGTGCGGCGCGGACATGACCGGATTCTGCTGCTGGGCGTCTCTGGAGCCCTGATCCTGCCGCTGCTTCGTCTGCTCACTAAGGCGAGAATCATCACCAATGTTGATGGGATCGAATGGAAGCGCCAAAAGTGGCGGGGATTGGCGAAGCACTACCTGCGGTTCGCCGAATGGCTCGCGGTCAGGGCTTCGGATGTGGTGATTGCCGACAACCAGGCCATCGCCGACTACTTGAAGCAAAGCTACGGCTGCGATGCCGAAGTGATTCCTTATGGCGGTGACCATGCGGTGGAGGCCGAAGCCGATCCCGCCGCCGCCGCCCACTTGCCCGAAAGCTATGCCTTGGGGCTGTGCCGGATCGAGCCGGAGAACAATATCGGCATGATCTTGGAGGCCTTTGACGGGCTTGACATGCCGCTGGTGTTCGTCGGCAACTGGGACAAGGGCGAGTATGGCCGCGCGCTCAAGGCCAAATATGCGGGGCATCCAACTATCACTATCCACGACCCTATCTATGACCCCGAGGGCCTGCGCGAAATTCGCGACCGGGCGACGCTTTACCTGCACGGCCATTCGGCTGGCGGCACCAACCCGGCGCTGGTCGAGATGATGCACTTCGGCATCCCCATCGCCGTGCATGGCTGCGCCTTCAATCGCCATACGACCGAGGGCCAGGCGGTCTATTTCGAAAGCGCGCAGGAGCTGCGCGACGTGGTGACAGGGCTCGCGCCCGAGCCGGCTGCGCAAATCGGAGCCCAGATGGTCGAGATCGCCCGTCGCCGCTACACTTGGGACGCGATCGGCAAGGCCTATTTCGCGTTGCTCGAGGACTGACCGCATGGAGATCACCCCCACCGCTATCCCCGACGTACTTGTCATCACCCCAAAAAGGTTCGGCGATGCGCGTGGCTGGTTTTCGGAGACGTGGAATGCCGCCCGTTTCAAGGCTGCGGGGCTCGACTATGCCTTCGTACAGGATAACCACTCGGCCTCGGCCGATGTCGGCACGTTGCGCGGCATGCATTATCAGGCCCCGCCGCGCTCGCAGGACAAGCTTGTGCGGTGCACGCGGGGGGCGATCCTTGATGTTTTATTCGATGCCCGGAAAGGCTCGCCGACCTATGGCCAATGGGTCGCCGAAGAACTGACGGCAGAAAACGGCAAGCAACTGTTGGTGCCCAAGGGGTTCTTGCACGGATTTGTCACATTGGTTTCCGATAGCGAAGTTCAGTACAAGGTCACCGATTACTACGATGCCGAATGTGATGGCTCGGTCCGCTGGGATAGCCTCGGTATCGACTGGGGCCTTTCGACCTCTCCGATACTGTCCGCCAAGGACGTCAACGCCCCGGCCTTCCAGCACTGGGAATCACCCTTCATCTACGAGAGAAATCCATGAAAATCCTTGTCACCGGCGGCGCCGGCTTCATCGGATCGGCCGTAATCCGCCTCGCGATCCCGCGTGGTCACAGTGTCGTCAATGTCGATGCGCTGACCTATGCGGCCTGCCTTGAGAATGTGGCCCCGGTTGCCAACAACCCTGGCTACGCCTTCGAGCATGCCGATATCTGCGATCGCGATGCGCTCAACCGCATCTTCGCCGAGCATCGGCCCGATGCGGTGATGCACCTCGCCGCTGAAAGCCATGTCGACCGTTCGATCGACGGCCCGGGCGAGTTCATCGAGACCAATATCATGGGCACCTTCAACATGCTGGAGGCGGCGCGAAAGTATTGGGTGGAGAATGACAAGCCTGAGGGTTTCCGCTTCCACCATATCAGCACTGACGAAGTTTACGGCTCGCTTCCGCCCGATCCGGAGATCAAGTTCACCGAGGATACTCCCTACGATCCGCGTAGCCCATATTCAGCGTCGAAGGCCAGCTCGGACCATTTGGTGCGCGCGTGGGCCGAGACCTATGGCCTGCCGGTCCTAGTGACCAACTGCTCAAACAATTACGGCCCTTATCACTTCCCCGAGAAACTGATCCCGGTCGTCACAATCAATGCGCTGCATGGCAAGCCGTTGCCGATCTATGGTGATGGTTCGAACGTGCGTGACTGGCTCTATGTCGAAGACCATGCGGATGCGCTGATGAGAGTGATCGAGAAAGGTAAGGTTGGCCGCACTTATAATATCGGCGGCGAGAACGAGTGCTCAAACCTCAAGCTGGTGGAGACGATCTGCAAGATCCTCGACGAGAAGCGTCCGCGCGAAGACGGCAGCTCCTATGCCGATTTGATCACCTTCGTCGCCGACCGGCCAGGCCACGATGCGCGCTATGCCATCGATCCGGCACGCATTCATACTGAACTGGGTTGGCGTCCTTCGGTCACGGTCGAAGATGGCCTCGATAGAACCGTCCAGTGGTATCTCGACAACGAAGATTGGTGGCGACCCCTGATGGAGCGCAAGGGCGTCGGACGGCGGCTGGGGACCAGGAAGTAACCTGCCTATGACCGTGCTGGTGTTCGGAAAGACAGGCCAAGTGGCGCACGAATTGCGAGCGCGCCCGCAGGTGATGGCGCTGGGACGTAACCAGGTCGATCTATCGGACCCGGGCTCCTGCGCAGCCGCGATTGCCAGCTATAGCCCTTCCGCAGTTATTAACGCCGCGGCGTACACTGCAGTTGACAGGGCAGAAGAGGAAGAAAATCTCGCAACGCGGATCAATGGGGATGCGCCGCGGGCTATGGCCATTGCTTGTGCACAATATGATATCCCCTTCGTCCAACTCTCGACTGACTATGTATTTGATGGGAGTGGAGAAGCAGCATGGCGGCCAGATGATCCACCCTCACCGATCTCCGCTTACGGTCGCAGTAAGCTGGCTGGTGAAGACGGGGTGAGTAGGGCGGGAGGGCGCTTTGCTATTCTGCGCACGTCTTGGGTGTTTTCGCCGTATGGCAGAAACTTCGTTAAGACCATGCTGAAGCTAGCCGAAACAAACTATGAGCTCAGGGTGATCGCAGACCAGATCGGCGGACCTACGCCAGCATGGGATCTCGCGCAGGCCTGTTTGGCTATTGCCAGCCAGCTGGAAGCCGATCCATCAAAGGCAGGTGTATACCATTTGTCCGGCGCTCCGGGTGTTTCGTGGGCCGATTTTGCTCGTGCGATCTTTCAAGAAGCAGGGCTTAACCACATAGTTCATAATATCCCCACAAGCGAATATCCATCTCCAGCGGCGCGCCCGCTTAATTCAAGGTTGGATTGCCGGACGACGCAGGAGGTGTTCAACATAACTCGGCCTGACTGGCGCGCTGGGCTTAGAGCTACGATTAACCAACTCGCATAGAAAGACACAGTCAAATGTCGCAAAGAAAAGGAATAATTCTTGCTGGCGGATCTGGCACTAGGCTTTATCCTGTTACTATTGGCTTATCGAAGCAGCTTCTACCTGTTTACGATAAGCCTATGATCTATTACCCGCTAAGCGTCCTAATGCTATCGGGTATTCGCGAAATCGCGATTATAACGACGCCAGAAGATCAGCCTCAATTCAAGCGTATGCTGGGTGATGGAGGCCAGTGGGGCATCAGTTTGACCTATATTGAGCAGCCTAGCCCTGACGGATTGGCTCAGGCTTATATTCTTGCCGAGGAATTTCTGAGCGGTTCGTCATCTGCGATGGTGCTCGGAGATAACATATTCTTCGGACATGGCTTGCCGGATTTACTTTCCACAGCGGTGCACCAAGTAGAAGGCGGCACCGTGTTTGGGTATCGTGTAGCTGACCCTGAGCGATATGGCGTCGTCGATTTCGCAGACGATGGTTCGGTTCGCTCGATTGCCGAAAAACCTGAGGTGCCCGCGTCCAATTTTGCGGTTACCGGGCTATACTTCCTTGATAGCACGGCTCCGGCTCGCGCCGCGAAGGTCAAACCTTCGGCTCGCGGCGAGCTTGAAATTACATCCTTGCTAGAGAGTTACCTGCAAGACGGGATGCTGCAAGTAAGCTTGATGGGAAGAGGCTATGCGTGGTTGGATACAGGCACGCATTCAAGCCTTCTGGATGCTGGGAATTTCGTGCGCACGCTGGAAGAGCGTCAGGGGTTGCAGGCGGGCAGCCCTGATGAGATTGCTTTCTACAACGGCTGGATTAATAGGGAGGAGCTTTTTGATAGAGCCAAAGTCTTCGGAAAGAGTGCGTACGGTAGATATTTAGATCAACTACTCAGGTCGCCTGAGTTTACTTTGTAAATCTGTGTGGCGCACATTCGTCGCGGATCTATGCATCAGAACCCAACTGGCTGCGGCTGGACCGTCGCTACAATTGGTGGCTAGTTGCTAATGTTTCTCTCAAACTCTCTACTCGATGCCCCGCTTGCCAAACTCTAAGGACAACCTCACGCTCGGAGGATGAAGATCCGGATGAAGTATCTACTTTCCGTTTTTTTGCGTATTCCCGCCAGCTTATTTCGCGCAAGATGTCGCTTTGTACGCATCTCACCGAACAGGACCGGGAAAATATATTTCTACGATAAGAAGAACAGAAGAATATTCCATGTAATGGCGCGCGACGCCGTTGATTCTAATACCGCCGACCAGATTTACAAGAACCATGACTACGATCTTACTTTCCTCTTACGATATGATGAACTCCAAGAGAAGTATGATAAAATAGTCAAAGATGGACACGTTCCACTCATCGTCGATTGCGGGGCAAACATTGGTCTTGCCGCTCGCTACTTTGCTGAGGAATTTGCCAGGGCACGCGTGGTTGCCATTGAGCCCAGCAAGGCGAACTGTACTATGATCCGCAGAAACTGCGGGCATCTGGAAAATGTTGAAGTGTGTGAAGCTGCGATCGGTTCAGAGGCGGGGTTCGTCGAAATTGATGACTGCGAAGCAGACGCCAACTCTTTTAGAACGGTAAGAACCGAAGGGCAGTATGGGATCGGCGTTATAACCTTTAACGATATACTTTCCGGAAGAGCTAATCACGAGCCACTAATCGCCAAGATTGACATCGAGGGGTTCGAAGATGACCTGTTTTCTTCCTCGACCGAGTGGGTATCCAAGTTCCCGCTAATTATTGTTGAAACGCATGACTGGATGATTCCTGGAAGGGCGACCAGTCGTAATTTTCTCCGGGTTATCGCCGAACATAAACGCGATTTTGTCCATCGAGGGGAGAATGTGTTTTCAATTGCAAACTGAGCCAATGGATATACGCCTTTGGTCAAAGTCTACTGACCTTGGCTTGTGAGTTTACGGATCATCCCGCCGAAAGATCAGGGCGGGGTCGAGTGAAAGTTGAGTGCAGCAGGCTTGATGACCCATCCCCTTTCGCGACTATTTGAACGTGCAAGCAGCAACGATGCTATATTGCGCAACTTGCTCAAGGGTGCGGGATTTGCAGTTGCGTTGCGCGCAATGGGCGCAATTCTCGCCCTGATCCTCAACGTAACTATTGGGCGATTGTTGGGGCCCGAAGGCGCCGGCCTCTATTACCTCGGGCTCGCTGTATGCACCGTTAGCGCTGTCGTTGTGCGCCTAGGGATTGATCAAGCATTGCTTCGCCAGATCGCAACCTTTGCTGCGAGGCGTGAATGGGGCCGGGCGGTTGGACTGTTCCATCGGGGCTTCTCGGCAGTTGCGGCTACCGCTATTCTCGCAGCCCTTCTCATCGCACTAACTGCCCCACTTCTTGCGAACCAAGTTTTCGGCAAGCCGCGAATGTCTGAGATCTTGATAAGCATCGCACCCTGCATCGTTACGTTCGCGCTGATGACAGTTGTGGCTGAAGGCTTGAAGGGCCTAAGTCGGTTTAAGGATGCTATGCTAGTCTCAGGGGTGGTTTACCCAGCGGTTGCCTTGTTAGCAATTTGGCCCCTTGCCACAACGCTCGGAGCATCTGGGGCCGTGTTCTCCTATTTCTTGGGAACCTTGAGCGCAGTAGGGTGGGGGCTCGTGGTCTGGCGTCGACAAGTCAAGTCGTATGCAGTTTCGAACGTGTTCGAAGGGCGGGACTTATGGTCAGTAAGTTCTAAACTCTGGGTGATGGCCCTAGTTTCGAATGCGTTGCTGCCTTGGGGGCCGATCTTAATGCTGGGCGCCGTTGGTACTTCTACAGACACAGGTCTTTTCGGCGCTGCCTTGCGACTCTCAGTTGTAATTTCGTTTTTCCATACGGCGGCATACTCCGTCGTTGCACCGACCTTTGCGAGGCTCATAGAGGCAGAGGATTTCCTAGGTCTTCAGCGGGTCGCATGTAGGTTTTCGTTGGTTATTTTTGGTCTTTCGGCCCCGTTCATTTTCGCCATGATACTCGCAGGCGAGTCGATAATGGTACTGTTTGGCGGGGAGTTTGTGGAAGGAGCGCTTGCGCTGCAGATCCTTGCAGTTGGACAAGGGGTAAATGTTTTGATCGGAGCTGTCGGGCTACTGCTAATGATGTCTGGGCACGAGCGAGATATTCGTAACGCGTCGTTTTTTTCCGCTGTGGTGCTTCTCCTAGCCAGCCTAAGTCTGATCCCAGCTTACGGCAGTGTGGGAGCCGCCATTGCAAGTGTGCTGACCCTATTGTCTGGTCTTGCATTCAACTTCTTTCTTGTAAGAAAGCGCCTCGGTTTTTACATGTTTCCACGCTGACACGAGCCTTTACTGACGGTTATGCTACGACGATTGTGCCGCAGTTCAAGGTAGGCTCTGCCAAACATTATGCTCGGCTTTTTCAAGATATCGAGCGAGCACATTCACTGATTTCCAGCCGCCTGCCCGCATGATGGCGGCTGTATCAACCCCCCACTTCAACAGGTCCTGCGCAGCACCCACTCGCATTGAGTGGCCGCTGAACGACGCGATCAGGTCTGGGCGCAGGCCGCAGCGCCGCGCTGCTTCCTTGATTACTCGCCGCACAGTCGTTGTCTCAAGGCAGCGATCAATCACCCTGCTCCGGTAAATCGGGCAGAACAGCCACTCGATCTCGGGGCCGCGGTAGTCGAGCCAGTCCCGCAGCATATCAGCGGTTCGTCTTGACGTGAAGGCGATCCGACCCTGGCCATACGGGTCAGCCTTTCTGTGGCGGATCAGCACTCTGAGCGTTCCGTCGCTCCGCGGGCCGACGTCCTGATTTCGCAGCACAATGAGTTCTGATCGCCGCGTAAGCAGTTCATAGCCCAGTGCGAGCCTCGCGCGATTGCGCAGGCCCCACGGCGTATCGGGCTCGCTTTCCAAAAATCAGTCGAGATGGTTACGCGTCAGCCCTTTGGCCTGGCGAGGAGGGACGGTTTTCTAGCGCCTGACCTTGCGCATGGCGAGATTGATGTCCTCGTCATAGGTCGGGTTGGGAAGCCGCAGGAGGCGGTGCACCTTTCGGATTGCATAGAGCCGCCGCTGTACGGTGGAAGGAGCCTTGGTCTCCCCCTGGTCTTCGAGAAAATGGCAGATGGTTTCGACGCTGGCGGGGAACGGCTTTTCTATCCGGTTCTCTACGCACCAGTGCCCGAAAGCCTCGACATCGGCTTAATAACTTCGCATTATTGCTGGCGAATAGGCGCCCTCGAGGCGCCGAAATTCGGAGCGCCAATCACAGTTGATATTTCGAAGTTTCACGCGACTCTTATGATAGAAATCAATCATAATGCAAGGCCCGGGATTGATCGCGCAGCAGATAAAGGCTGCTCGCGGAGCTCTTGGATGGTCGGTGCAAGATTTGGCCGATAGAACCGGCGTAGGAACAGCTACACTCTCAAGGTATGAACTAGCGAATGCTGTTCCCCGATCGCGAGAAGGCAACCTAGTGAGAATTAGGGCGGCTTTCGAAGCCGAAGCTATCGAATTTGTCGGAACGCCCGATGATCGACCTGGCATCCGTATTGGAAAGCCGCCAGTCCCTTAGCCACAGCTCCAAGCTTTCAGAAATCGTCGAGCATTTCCTTGCCGTCTTTGAGCAGCTTGCCAATAAATGTGCGAAGCTCCCGAGGTTCGCGCGAGTATCCGCCGTGCTTCAGCGCGTTCTTGTTGCCTATCGGCGCGCCTGACCCCTTTGCGCCGCCATGCATCCGGCAACGCTTCTTCCCACTGACCGCAGGCGCCTTGCACGCTGTGCCCTCGCGGGTCTTTGCGCCGCAGCGTGGGCTTTCCCGCATGGGGCCGGTGTTGCGCTTATGAGTACCGGTCACCTGCCCTTTCTTTCCCGCGCCTTCCTTGCCTGCGGCAGGTCTAGCGGTATTGTGTCATCCGGCCTGTGCTCGAGCTCAGGTGCCTTGGTCTCGCTATTTTCCTTACCGTCTGCCTCCATGTTTCCGACGAAGGCCTCCCCGCCTTTCTCTACGCGGACATGCTCGACCGTCACCTTCTGCGGCCCCTTGCCGCGATGCTTGTTCAAGGTTTCGAACTGGCGTGTTAAAGCGCTATCAGTTTGTGGGCGTGCTTCAGGTTGATGTCACGGTCCTCAAACGTCTGATTGGGTAGCGCCGCACGGCGCAAACACTCCAGCGCGGCAAAATGTGTCCCGACCATTTGTTGGGCGAGCATGCCTTCAGCACCATCTGAAGGTTCCAGGCTGTTAAAGTGCTCGCTCGCCCGGGCGATACGGGTATTTATTTGCTCCTCACTCATGTTGTCATGACGCCAAAGGAGGTTGGCCAGTTCATTTACGCGGTCCTGTGGGATCTTGACCTCTTCGACCTTGAGAATCTTGCGCGCTTGCTCATCGGTTAAGAGCCGGGACAGGCTCCGATTGCTTGTCTTGTCCTTTGGGCATTGGCCGCTGTCCTCATCTTACGAGTTGGGCGGACTATACAGCATATTCCGGGCCAATTCAGCGCCAATTTACAGCCGAGTATTACTGTACACGGGGTTGTTTGCCGATTTCTGTCGATGAGACCCCCACCCCAGTGGTTTCGAGAGAACGCACGCGACATCGCGGCAAGCAGATCGGCAAGGGCAAATGCCCGATAACGTGCAGCTTCAGGAATTCGGTCTTCTAGCAAGAATGCGATGTCAAGTGGCATTGGCGCTGGGTTCAAAGCGCTAAATGTCTGTGGACATTTAGGTCGCTATTTGCCCAACGCCGTTGCATACGGCTTGGACGCTGCAAAGGGTGCGCAGCTCGAACGACGGAGGTGCAAACTACGATGGTCGGTAGCCGTGAGCGACAAGGGCAAGTGGGAAAAACGGGGGAGGGCTTGGACAGAGGCTGGATCATACTAGGACTGCTGGCTCTCGCGGTGGCGTTTACGGGAGGGGCATCCAGATTTGATGCAATCCAAATCGTTCCGCTGCGCACTTTGTCCGCGCTCTTCTTGGTGTCATCACTTTTCTTTCTAACAAAGGAAAGACTAGAGGCCGTGTGTGCGCTCATCATGTTGTTTGTATGCTATGCGTTGATCGTGGTAGTGCAGCTCGCTCCTTTACCACCGTGGTTATGGCAGAGCGTGCCACACCGCGCTGACATCCTTCAATTGGACGCCGCGCTGGGTCTTGAAGGAATTTGGCGCCCCTTGACGCTGACTCCGATGCGTAGCTGGAATGTGCTCGGGAGCCTGGTCGTGCCGGCAGCCGGCTTGTTTTTGGCAATTGCCCTTCGTGCGTCTTCTCTGACGCTATTGCGAATTGTTGCCGGGTTGGGAGTTCTCAACGCGCTGTTGGGCCTTTTCCAGATCGTAATGGGAAGATCGAGCGTTTTCTATTTCTATGAAGTAACCAACAGGGGTGGGGCAGTAGGTGTTTTCGCAAATGAAAACCACGCGGCAGTTTTTGCGGCTTGTTCTATTCTGGTAGTGACATTGCTCGGTCTAAGGGTCCGTAAGGAGCGGAGTGCGGTTTGGGAGCGCTTGATCTATCCTGCTGCCTTTTTCTTGATCCTTTTGGTAGCGTTGGCCGGGGGGTCAAGGGCTGGCTTCGTAGCCGTCATCGGCACGATTCTGGTCTCAATGACTATGCTCGCTTTGTCTCCGCGCCCTCGCAGGGGGCTTCGCGCTGAGCAGTCAGTGGGTCGGTGGCTTGACCAGCACCCTCGCCTGATATTGGCCATTCCGGTCATTTTGGTTTCGCTGACGGCAGCTGCATTTCTGGCGCTTGACCGGACGCCAGCCTTTCGTGACATTCTGGTTAGAGATAGCTTTGAAGATTTGAGATGGTCATTGTGGCCGGTGATTATCGAGATGCTTGAAGGCCATTGGGCGTTAGGAACGGGTTTCGGATCCTTTGAACAAGTATATCATATCTATGAGCCATCGGCATTGCTGATGCCTTCTTATGTCAATCAAGCGCATAACGATTGGGCGCAGTTTATTATCGAGGGAGGACTGCTGGCAGGGCTTCTTTTGACTGGACTTCTTGTTTGGATGGTAAAGGCGATCGGGACCATATCGTTGCATCGAACGCGTAGGGTCGACGCTATCTTTTGGATGAGCATCTTTGCGATTGTCGCAGCTGCGTCGTTGGTTGATTATCCCTTGAGAACTCCTCTCTTTCAGCTAGTCACCATCTGGCTCTTGCTCGCCCTTTCGCGAGATGCCCGTGATATGAATGCAACATAGTTTGCTCGCTACGGGAATTTCTGGGGCGACGCGGCTTTCATCGTTTCGGAGTTGCGCTAAGGCGCGCATCATGAAGACAACAAAATCAATCAAAAATTTCAGATTAGCCTTGAGCGGGTTGATGCTGCCTCTTGCTCTTTCAGGGTGTGCAACAGATCGGACCTATGGTCAGGCGCCAGGGATTGAGATTGCTGAGCTGGATGAGCTTCCGGCTCCTCGCATAGAGAACCTGTATGTTATCGGCCCCCAGGAAGCGCTCGAAATCGAAGTGGTCGGCGCTGAACGGTTAAGCGGGAAGTATCTCACGGATGGAGACGGGCGCATTTCTTTTCCCCTCGTGGGTTTGCTCGACCTTGGAGGACTGGCGCCCAATGAGGCGGCCGACATGATCGCGAACTTTTTGCGGGGCAGCTATCTGCTCAATCCTCAAGTGCGCGTGATTCCAGAAGAAATTCCTCCCCCTACCGTATCGGTCGGGGGTCAGGTTGATGAGCCTGGAGAGTACCCGGTGCTTGGTCGTCAGTCTCTTTTGCGCGTCGTCAATCAGGCGGGCGGCTTGGCGGAATACGCGAAGTTGGACGATGTATTGATTCTACGGACCGTTGGGGGGCAGCGCTATATCGGCGCTTACAATATCCAGGCGATCCAGCGCGGTAATTACGGAGATCCGACGGTATATCCCAACGACATCATCATCGTGGGGGATTCGCCGAACCGAAGGCGCCTGGACAGCATTTTGCGGTTCGCGCCCTTGCTCTCGACTTCTGCTATTCTAATTGATCGGATTGGACGTTGAACAATCTCAATTTTACGTCTCATGAGCTCGCTGGACGAGATGATCGTCGTGAGCTGATCGATGATCGTGATTCCAGCGATGACTCCTTTGCCATCGACTTGGAGCGGTATTGGCACGAGGCTATTGGCCTAAAGTACTGGCTCGCGGGACTAATTGCGCTGGGTCTCCTGCTCGGTATTCTTGTCACGTTGCTGGCTACTCCGCTGTACCAGGCCAGCGCACGCTTGGAAGTGTCTCAGGTGACAGCCGACGTCACCAACCTCGACTCACTCGAGGTCGATAGCCAGATATCGGAGCTTCAGTACCTCAACACCCAGTATGAGCTTCTGGTTTCAAGGTTCATGGCCAAGCGCGTGATGGAGGCTGGTAATCTCTCCCGGGACGAAGCCTTTCGCGAAGCATTCGTGATCGAAGATGGAGAAAATTTCGAAAAGCGGATCGAGGAAGTACTCTTCGATAATGTGAGTATCGATCCCATCACGCAGTCGAGCCTGGTCGATGTAAGGTTTTCCAGCCCAAATCCGGTTGTCTCTGCCGAGATCGCGAATCTCTGGGTCCAAGAATTCGTGGCTGCCAATTATGAAAAGCGCTTCGGTGCGAATATAGAGGCGCGAGATTTCTTGCAGAGCCAAATTGCGGAACTCCGCGAACGTCTTTCAGAATCTGAGCAGGAACTCGTCGAATACGCAAATGCCAACGAAATTCTCGTGCTCAATGCGGGAGGCGATTCAGGATCGGGAAGCGCCGGCCAAACGCTGGTCGGTGCCGATTTGGAGGCGCTCAACACCGCGCTTGCCGCAGCAGTTGCGGATCGTATCAGCGCGCAGACTGCGGTTGTCGGTGGTAACTTCCCCAGCAATGATCCCCGAAATCAGTTGCTATCGAGTTTGAGCGAAGCAGAAGCCGAACTCGCTGTTCTTCGCGCTAATTTCGGACCGGATTATCCGGAGGTGCAAGAAAAACAAGCGGAAGTAAACTCGCTTCGATCGGCAATTTCCGGTGGTAGTCGCGATCTCCTTCAATCAGCGAGGATCAGAGAAGCGGAACTTCGCGATCAAGTCGAGCAGGTCAAGCAGCGCTTCCTCGGGCAGCAGGGCCAGGGGATCCGATATGGAATCCTAAAACGAGAAGTAGATACCAACCGCGAGATCTATGATGCATTGTTGCAGCGCTTCAAGGAACTCGAAGCCTCGGGCGCGGGTCAGAACAATATTCAGATCATTGACCAAGCCGACGTTCCTGCGGATCCTTACGCTCCCTCTTTGGTCCAGAACCTTTTTGTGGCTCTGGTCGCGAGCTTTATATTCGCCGCAGGCTTGGTCTACCTCAAGGTGACCCTCAGCCAGACCTTGCAGGATCCGGAAGACGTCCGCAGGCGTCTCGGTCTTCCCCTCCTCGGCGCCATACCTCGCGAGATGGACGGCGATTTGGCCGAGCGCCTCACTGAGCGTTCTTCGGAGATAAACGAAGCCTATACCACCGTTCGTACCAATATGAATTTCCTAACCCCCAAGGGCGCGCCGGAAGTTTTGATGTTCACCTCTTCGGTGCCAGCGGAAGGTAAGAGCGTTTCTTCGGTCGGGGTCGCCACCAGTTTTGCGCAGTTGGGCAAGCGTACGCTGTTGATCGATGCCGACCTGCGTAACTCAAGGCTTAGGGATACGCTCGATCTGCATGGCTATGACAAGGGCGGGTTGGTGCCTCTCCTTGCCAGCCAGGAAACCGACATGGCGTCGCAGATCGTCTCGCTCGAGCAATATGGCTTCGATTTTCTGCCGATGGGCCGCACCCCACCCAATCCGGTCGAGCTCCTTGCCGGCGAGAGGTTCGCGCAGATCATCGAAGCTGCCCGCGAGGCTTATGATCAAGTCCTCATTGACGGCGCTCCGATGTTGGCTCTGGCTGACGCGGTCGAAATGTCGCGGGCCGTCGATGGCGTCGTCTTCGTCATCGAGGCGGAACGGATCAAGCTGCGAGGCATCGAGAATGCGATCGGCCGCCTTCAGCGCTCCGGCGCGCAGGTCTATGGCGCCATCGTCACCAAGGTGAGCCAGAAGAACTCCGCATATGGCTACGGCTACGGCTACGGCTATGGTTACGGCTACGGCTACGGTGAAGAGAAGCGCGAGGAACCGGCCTGATCGGCCAGACCTGATCGATGAAGCTGGCTCACCCAATCCGTCTTGTCGCCATGGCAATCTTGGGTTTGGCACTCGCCATCGCCCTTGCGGCTCAGTCGGCGGGGATCGCTCTAACGCGTAAGGCGCCTGAGACTGCTCTGTCGCTATTCCCGCTTAATGGTCTGGCGCAGGAGGAACTCGCGTCCTCGGCGTTTCTCTCGGTCGCCGAAGGTCTGGTTCCTGCCGAGGTTGGAATGCCGATGGCGGAGCAATGGGCTCTCGAAGCTTACCGGAAGGAACCTCTCAGTCCCGAGGCGCATGCAATTCTCGCTCTGGCCGAAGAGGATGCAAATACCCGCTCGGAAATCGTGAGCCTGGCTTCGCAATTGAATCGGAGGAACCCCAGGCTTCAGGCGGTGGTTCTCCAGGAACAAGTGGCACAACAGGATTACCCCGGGGCCATCGCGACTCTCGATCGCATTCTACGCGTCCGGCCTTCGCGATCCGCCGAGCTGTTTCCCAGTTTGATCCCGCTATTCGCGCGAGAGGGAGCTGTCGACGAATTCGCTCGAATTCTCGACGGCACATCGCCGTGGCATGAGGTCTTTTTCCGTTACGCGGTCAGAGAACCGGCGGCGCTTTCCAATCTTCTCGAATTGCGCAAGCGAGTGTCCTTCGACAATCAGCAGCTGGATCAGACCCTGCTCAAGAATCTCGTTGCCGAGGGCGAGCTCGATGCGGCTTACGGATTCTACGAGCAACTACGCGACGGTGATCAGTCCAGCGATCGCGTAGGAGTGCTCGACTGGGACAATACATTTGCGCCTTTCGAGTGGGCATTCTCCGATCGCGCGGGATTGCGCGCTCAGCCAAGTTTGAGCGCGGAGCAACTCGAAATCTCTGTGAAGCCGGGTGAAGGCGGCGTGGTTGCACGACGCCTCATCAAAACACCCGAGAGTCCCTTCGTCCTGGAAATCGAGCACGACATCGAATCGTCTCAAGCCCTGCAGGATATTGATATCGGCCTTCGCTGTGGCGGTGCGGATAACTCTCTTGTGCTGGAACAAAACCTGGCGAGCCAAGGCAATGGATTCGAGATCGCCAGCCTCCCTGATTCGTGCTCGTTCATCGAGATACTCATCGAGGCCAGGGCATGGTCGGGGCGCTCTGCCCTGAATGCGGAGATCGACTCTGTTCGAATTCGGAACTGACTGATTGGTATCGAGCCGTTCGGGACGGTTCTTCACTGAGAGTTGATACGATCGCTGCGCGTCCGAACCAACGGCGTCACACGATCCTCGCCCGACCGGCCAGGTGCCAGTCGGAGACAGCAGATCGATGCAATGTCTGCGAAGGGGTAGCGATTGACTGGATACAGAGCCTCCCCATTATGTCCGGCTTTCGACATGGGGCATAATTATCGGCCGGTTCGATCCCGCTCAATTTGACCGAATGTCCAAGAATCGTCGTCGCAGGCGCTCAGGGAACGCAAAAAAGCCCGCCAAGATGGCGGGCTTTTTCATGCCTCATGGGGCTTCGATGGTGGGCGTACCAAGGTTCGAACTTGGGACCCCTACGATGTCAACATAGTGCTCTACCACTGAGCTATACGCCCACACCATCGGGCGCCCCGTTGCGGGGCAGGCGGGCCATTTAGCGAGGCTTCGAATACCGCGCAAGGCCCTATCGCAGACTTATTGCAATCGCGCGTTGACCCGGTCATCCAGAACCCGTTCCACCTCGAGGACGAGGTCGCGCAAATGGAACGGTTTCGACAAGACTTTGGCATGCGGCTGTTCGCGGCTGGCCTTGAGTGTGACAGCGGCGAACCCGGTAATGAACATGACTTTGGTGTGCGGGCTCACGTCGTTGCAGCGTTGCGCCAATTCGATACCGTCCATTTCGGGCATGACGATATCCGAGAGCAGAAGGTCATAGCCTCCATCCTCCAGCAACGGGATCGCATCGGTGCCGCGATCGACCGAATCGACCGCATAGCCTGCATTGACCAGCGCCCGTTCCAGATAGACGCGCATCGCATCGTCATCCTCGGCGAGCAGGATTCGTTGTGTCGGTGATTCCGTCATACGGTCTATGTACTCCGCGCGCTTTAAAAAAGCATGTATGCAAAACAGGGATCGTTAATGGGACGGAAGGCGCGAGGTGGCTGGCACGACCATTGGCGATTCCGATTCCTGCGCAGCCTGCCGGCACGCGGAAAATCTCGCGCCCGATGAATAAATCCGAGCTTGATTAATGGGGCTGCGAGACCGACGGTGAAATCATGAACCACGGCAAGGCGATACTGTCCGGCGATGCCGAGCAATTGACCGGGGGCGCGATTCCCGGAAAGCCGGGACCATCCTACAGGCTATGGCGCCGCTCGGACGCCGAAATGCCCGTGCTCATCGCGTCGCCGCATTGCGGCCGGTGCTATTCCGACGATGTTCTTGCCGCCTTGCGCGATCCCGACCAAGCGCGGCTGCGACTGGAGGATCGCCATATCGATGCTGTGGCGCACCCGGTTGCCGCCGCCTCGGGCAGCAGCCTTCTGCTTGCCGAGGCGCCCAGAGCGATGATCGACCTCAATCGATCGGTCGAAGATGTGGACTGGGGCATGGTCCGCGGCGCTAGACCCGGGCCGCGACGCCATTCGCTGGCAAACCGCCGCTCGCGCAACGGATTGGGCCTCGTGCCCCGGCGCATCCCCGGCATGGGCGAACTCTGGCGCCGACCATTGACCATGCCGGAACTCGATGAGTGGATCGAATCAATCTACCGGCCCTATCACGCTGCCCTGGGTGCCGAACTGGAGCGGTTGCGCGATCGGTGGGGTGTCGCGCTGTTGGTGGATCTGCACTCCATGCCGCCGTTGAAGAAATCCCATCCGCAGGACCGGCCGGCCGAATTCGTCATCGGCGACCGGTTCGGCGCGTCCTGCGATCCGGGGCTTGTCGACCTGGCCATCCGCTATCTCGGCAACCACGGTCGGCGAGTGGCGCATAATCGGCCCTATTCGGGTGGATACGTGCTCGATCGGTATGGGCAAACTGCGCGCGGCATCCACGCCGTTCAGATCGAGGTTTGTCGCACGGCCTATCTCGATACGCGGCTCGACCTGCCCAGTGCGCGCCTGGCGGCGATAGCAAAGCTGCTCGCCGGGCTCGTGCGAATGCTCGGGGCGGAATCCAGGACCATGGGGCGGCGGGGGCAGATAGCTCAGGCTGCGGAATAGTGATCCGCAACAAAAAACCACCCCGCGCTATGCGCACGGGGTGGCCAAGGTTCAGGGAGGAAATGCACTCGCGTGCATCTGCCGGGAGGGCCATGAGGGGAAGCGCCGCCCGGCGATTACGAAATGGTGGTGCGACGCATCGGTTTCAAGTCCACGACGGCCGCTGCTGCAGCACGGTTCGGCGCAGATATGGTGCGGCCTGTCAGAGCGACTTCAGCAGGTCGAATTGGGCTGAGCCAACAGCAAAAAGCAATCACCGGAAATTGACTGCGGATCGAAGTCCAAGGCGAGGGCGCATTCCCCTGTGGCAAGCTGGTCGTTACCAATCGAAGCCTCGCCTGAAAGCGGAATTAGGAGTGTGGGTCTATCGTCCAGGGGAGGAGCGGGGCTGGAGCTGCCACATTGCCAGAAACTCAGGCTGAAGTGAGGACCATCGAGCAGCACGCCGGCATCGGTGTCGAGCCTGCTCCGATACTCAGACTGGTAAGGGCCAGTTTTGGCAATCTTCACTGCCTGATCTAGATGCAATTCTCGTGGGCGGCCGTAGTCGAACAGCCGAAAGGTGATATCGTTGTGTTGCTGGACCTCGATCAGGCTGACCCCGCCTCCGATCGCGTGGACGGTGCCCGCGGGAATGTAGAAAGTGTCTCGGGGTCGGACTTCGTGCCACACAAGCATGTCGACAATGCTGCCGTCGATCGCAGCCTGCTTCATGGCATCCGGAGTGATCTCCTCATGAAATCCGGCCGCGATGGTCGCGTCTGGCGCCGCGTCCAGAATGACCCAGCACTCGCTCTTGCCGCTACGTCCAAGGTTCATAGACCGCGCCTGGGCATCGCTCGGATGGGCCTGTACCGATAAGCGCTCGCTGGCAAATATGTATTTCACCAGCAGTTGTTGGAGCTCCGGGGGAGGTTCGAACCAGACCTCGCCGATGCGATTCTTCGATGGATGGGAAAAGGGCGCAGGCAACTTCTCGACGCCCCAGACCTTCTCGACGAAGGTGCTGCTAAGCTTGCGGATCATTGGTCCTTGCATCGGCTTGCCTCACCGACACGTTGCACGGCGCTGCGGGCGGTCACGAGGATATCCTCTCCATCGACCACCACGATCAGATCGTTAGCACCGATCAGAGTGACATGTGGTCCGTCGCTATCGATCATGACGCCTGTGGCACCGATAACTTCGCCCGGACCCACAATCACATTGTCGTCAGAGGGAAGCTGGCGCTCGCGGAACAGCGCATCCCAGTTGCCGATGTCGGACCATCCCATGGAGACATCGACCATCGCGGCGTGATCCGTGTTTTCCATCACGGCGTAATCGACCGATTCTCCTTCGATCGCGGCAAAGCTGTCGGAATCGGGGCGGAGTATCGCGCTTACCCGCGTTCCAAGCTCGTAAGCGCGCCTGGTTGCCGAAGACAGATCGGGCCGATGCCGCGACAACTCGGCCAAGAACTTGCCGGCCCGGAAAGCGAAGATACCTCCGTTCCAGGCGTATCCGCCATCCGCAAGAAATCCGAGCGCCGTGTCCAGATCGGGTTTCTCGACGAACCGTTGGACCCGATAGCCACCATCCAGCGCCTCGCCGCGACGGATGTATCCATAGCCTGTTTCGGGAGCCGTTGCGGCGATACCGAATGCGACCAGCCAATCCTCGGTTGCCATCTGCGCTGCGATCCGCGCAGCATTTCTGAACGCTTCCGGATCGGTTATGTGGTGGTCGCTCGGGCAAACAAGCATGATTTCGTCGGGGTCGAGGGCCAGGGCCGCCAGAGCGATGGCAGGCGCGGTGTTCCGACCGAATGGCTCAACTACGAAGAGCGCATCGGGAGCATTGATTTCGGCCTGGTGCTCGGCAAATCGAAGGTGCCGCTCCCCGACAACAACTACGGGACGGGTGAAGATCTCGCGGTCCGCGCACCGCTCCAGCGTAGCCTGAAAAAGTGTCTTTTTACCCAAAAGCGGAATAAACGGCTTCGGCATCGCAGCACGACTTCGCGGCCACAGCCGGGTTCCACTCCCGCCACAAAGAACCACCGGTACGATCTTCGACAACGCTTTTCCCCAATTACCCCGGGCCGATCGCCCCGCTCGGATATCGCGCCCCGACCGTAGCTCGCAAATGTTCGATGTCGAGGTGCTAGCGAATGGTGTTAGCGGTCGGTGGTTGCGGTATCGAACTCCGGGGAGAAATACCGCGACCAGTCGGCGAGGCCGTCGTCGCGGTCCTGCGCTGCGCGTTCGATCGTCGCCAGTTCCGCCTCGATGAACTCGACCCGTTCGTCCCAGCCATCATGCGTGCGCTTGCGGAAGATCCAGCCGCCGTGCCGGGGCCCCCAGGTGCGCATGAAGCGAATGGCGGCGCGCGGATCGTAGCCGGCGTTGTGGAGAAGCCAGGGCATCAGCCGGTCGGCGTCACGCTCGGACAGGCGCACCAGTTTGCGCTTCCAGCCGATCTCGCGAAAGGTCTGCGGGTGGCGCAGGATGTTGTGCGCCATTTCATGGGCCACAGCGGCGGCAAAGGCGGCCTCGTCATAGGCGAGGCCCGGGAAATTCTCGCCTATGAGCACCCGGTTCCCGTCCGCTGCGGCGCTTTTCTTCGAATCGACAAGCTCGAAACGCGTCGGGCAGGCGGGGACGCCCTCAAGCCGGGCCGTCCTTGCAAGAGCACCTCCATGGGATTGCCAGGATATGTCGACGCCGCCGCGGGACAATGCTGCATCGATCGAATCGCGTAGTGCGGAAACTCGCTCCCAGCGCGGTTCGGATTTAGGCCAGGCAACGGAAACGGATTTGCCTTCGATCGCCAGGATCGTGTCGTTCTGGCCGATGCCGATGGCGGTGGCTGGCGATCCCGGGGCGACAGCCTGGGCGGCGATGTCGCCGGTCAGGCCGAACAGTGTCCGGACAGCGGCAGGGTCACCATAGCTGTCGGCGTCGTGCAGCAGCAGGCCCGAGACCATGATCGCCCTATCGCAGAATGGGGCATTGGCCGTAGCCAGTCGATACCCGACGCGAAAAAGCCGGTCCTCGCTTTTCTGGAAAACCTCGAGCGGAACAGGCTTGGTTGTCGCCTCGCTACCATCTCCTGCCCTGGCCGGAATGGAGTGAGCGAGTGCCGCGCCGCCAGCCACAAGGCAAAGCGCGCGGAAAAAGGACGCCCGGCGATTCCATCGCCGGGCGCGTATTCCAGTTCGGTTATGCGGTCGGGACACCGGCGGTCGCGGCATCGGGTTGGGGAACCTTGCCCTGCTGGAGCTGGCGGCCGAAAATGGTCCGCATCATGTCCATCGAGAAAATCTGCGCCCAGATCAGCGGCAGCAGACCGTTCTCGGTCCACTTGCGCAACTGGTCGCCGCGCAGTTCGCGCAGCTTTTCCTGGTTGATCATCTGGAATCCGCGATAGACGAAAGGCTTGTCCTTGCCCTGCTCGGTGATGGCGATTTCGCCTTCCATCAGCAGGTCGTGGTCCTTGAGCTCCTTCATGAAAGCCTGGGTCCGCTGACCGGCCTGTTCGAATTGTTCGCAGAACTCGAGGATCTGCTTGGTGCCTTCGCTGGGTTCGCCATTCTCGAACAGCGGCTGGCCATCGTCGAATTCGCCAATGTTTTCCGCAGTCGGGTCGAAGCAGAGCGACAGGTCCTGGCTGTCCTGCTTGAGCCGGGCGAGCATGAAGGGATAGCGGCGGACATAGGCCGGGATGTAGACCTGCTCGGTAACGGTGCCTTCTTCGTCGACGAAGGTGTTGACGCCGTCGTTGAGGCCCATCAGCGCCAGCGGAACGGCATCCGGACCGGTCGAGAAAACGATCGGCATATCGCGCTGTGCCTGGACGAATTCGTCGACCGTCAGCGGCACGGCATGCTGCTTGGCAAGCCAGGGCGCCTTGGCCATCGGACGCGAGCGATAATTCGCATGGTCCTTGCTGTTGAGGGGCATCAGGTCATTGAAGAAAAGGGGCAAGTTGGGCTGCGGCGCGCTGGCCATGGATCTCTCCGAAATTCGATTGGATTGGGCGGCAAGCCCGATGGGCCAGCGCTCGGTAGGCGCGCTTTACGGCGTTGCAGCATCGGGCGCAAGCGGCACGAGCTTGCCCGGATTGAGTATCCCCTGCGGATCGAGGGCCCGCTTGATACTTCTCATGAGGTTCAGCGCAACCGGATCGCCCAGTCGCCCGAGTTCGTCCCGCTTCATCTGGCCGATCCCGTGTTCCGCGCTGATCGAACCGCCGAATTCCGTGACGAGGTCGTGGACATAGGCGCTGATCGCTTTCCCGTCGCTCTCCTCCCACTCGCCGCGTACCGCGCCTGCGGGAGCGAGCACGTGATAATGAATGTTGCCATCGCCGAGATGGCCGAAGCCGACCGCCAATGTACCGGGAAAGCGGTGTTCGATGCGCGGCGAGGCGGTTTCCACGAACTCGGCCATTCGCGCTACCGGTACCGAGATATCATGCTGCATTGCCGGCCCGATCGCGCGCTCGGCAGGGGAAATGCTGTCGCGTAGTTGCCAGAAGTCCTCGGCCTGGGTTTCGCTTGAGGCAAGTACGGCATCGTCTACCAGGCCAAGTTCCATCGCGTTCTCGAAGATATCTTCCACGAGACGGTCGAGATGGTCCGAGTTCCGATCTTCGGTCACCAGCTCGACCAGCGCATGCCAGGCATGGTCTTCGGTCAGCGGAGAACGAGCATCGGGCAGGTGCGCCAGGACCGATTCGAGGCAATGCGCGGGCAAGACCTCGAACCCCTCGAGCGCCGGCCCGGCCATTTGTTCGCAATGTCGCAACAGTTCGCTGGCCGTCGAAATGCTCTGCACCCCGACCCAGGCGACCCGGCGTTCAGCGATCTGCGGCAGCAGGCGCAGCGTGGCGGCGGTGACGATCCCCAGCGTACCTTCCGACCCGATCAGCAACTGTTTGAGATCGAATCCGCGATTGTCCTTCTTCAGCGGTACCAGGCCGGAGAAAACCTCGCCATCGGCAAGCACCGCTTCGATACCGAGCACCTGCGCGCGCATCGTGCCGTGGCGCAGGACCTGTGTCCCTCCTGCATTGGTCGAGATCAGCCCGCCGATGGTTGCGGATCCCTTGCCGCCAAGCGTGAGCGGGAAGCGCATTCCTTCGGCCTCGGCAGCTTCGTGCAGCGATTGGAGCACGACCCCGGCATCACAGGTGACTTGCAGAGCATCGGCATCCAGTTCGCGAATGGTATTCATCCGGCGCAGCGACACCACGACGCTGTCTCCGCTCTCGTCGGGCGTGGCGCCGCCCGACATCCCGCTGTTGCCTCCCTGCGGAACGATGGGCACCCCGTGGGCGCCGCACAGGCGAACGAAGCGGGCGAGCTCCTCGGTCGAAGCGGGCGACGCAAGACCGATTGCCTTTCCGGTGTAGCGTCCCCGCCAATCGGTAAGCCACGGATCGACCAGCTCGGGATCGGTGGTGAATCCTCGCGGCCCCAAGAGTTCGGTGGCAGTGCTGCTGAAGGTGTCGCTATTCGTCATGTGTGGTCCCCTTGCCACAGCTTGCCGCGCCAACGCCACCGCTTGCCAATCGAGGCAGAACAATTAAGCCCGTATTCAAGCGGGGGAGGGCAACGGACAAGTCCGCGATTTCCCGCACGTAAACCGGATCCCGGTCGAGGAGCGTTCGAATTTAATCCATGTCGCTTCTGTCTCCCCTGGCTGCCATGCTGATTGCATTGGGCACACCGCAAGGCGCGGTGGAGGATGCCGTCGTGCATCAGGGCGCGGCGAGCGAGAGCGGACGGATCGATGCCGAGGCGCTTTCGGCGAGAGGGTCAGCCTGGACCGGATTCATCGACAGTTTCCGAGTGCCGGTGGCCAATCAGGTCCGGATCGAACGGCGTGTTATCTTGCGGATCAACCCTCGGCCAAGCAATATCAGGCGCGGCTTCCTTGCCGACCTGCCACGCCAAAGGGTCCCGACGCGGTTCGTCGAACGCCCGCATGGTAAATGTGTCGATGCTGGCGATATTGTCGGCGTGTCCGACCGCGGCAGTAGGCTCGTGATGTATATGCGCAACCAGCAGATGATTACCGCCGAACTCGAGAAGGCCTGCAGCCCGCGAGATTTCTATCTCGGTTTTTATGTCGAGCGCAATGAAGACGGGAAGCTGTGTGTCGATCGCGACCGGTTATTGTCGCGAGCGGGGGCGAAGTGCCGGATATCCAATCTCAGCCGGCTTGTGGCAGTGAGTGACGAACGCTGAAGCGGCCCACGCGCCGATTTCTTGACTTTTGGGGTATTTCCGGCGAAGGGCGCCGCTGCCGATGCTGCGAAGACGCAGATTTGTGTCGGCCAATGTTCCAGGGACAGTTTCGAACCGCATGACTTTCGCCGATCTCGGCCTTTCCGAAGACTTGCTCAAGGCAGTAAGCGAAGCCGGCTATACCGAGCCGACCGACATCCAGCGCGAAGCGATTCCGCCGGTGCTCATGATGAAGGACATCATCGGCATCGCGCAGACGGGAACCGGCAAGACCGCGAGTTTCGTCCTGCCGATGATCGACATCATGGCCAGCGGACGCCGCCGGGCGCTGATGCCGCGCTCGCTCATTCTCGCCCCGACCCGGGAACTGGCGGCGCAGGTGGCCGAGAATTTCGAGAAGTACGGCAAGAACCACGATCTCAAGCTCGCGCTGCTCATCGGCGGTGTGCAGATGGGCGACCAGGTCAAGGCGCTGAACGAGGGTGTCGATGTCCTGATCGCGACGCCGGGTCGCCTGATGGACCTGTTCGAGCGCGGCAAGATCCTCCTCAACGGCTGCGAACTGCTCGTCATCGACGAGGCCGACCGGATGCTCGATATGGGCTTTATTCCGGACATCGAGTTCATCTGCTCGAAACTGCCGGAATCGCGCCAGACCATGCTGTTCTCGGCCACGATGCCGCCGCCGATCGAGAAGCTGGCGAAGAAGTTCCTCGACAATCCCAAGCGGATCGAAGTCAGTCGCCGCGCTTCGACGAACGAAAACATCACGGCCTTCAAGGTGCCGGTAAAGGCCCGCCAGAAGCGCGAGACACTGCGCTGGTTGCTGGAAAACGATCACATCGAAACGGCGATTGTCTTCGCCAACCGCAAAACGACTGTGCGCGAGCTCAATAAGAGTCTGCAAAGCTACGGTTTTCGCAGCAGCGAGATCCATGGCGATATGGACCAGTCCAGCCGGATCAAGGAACTCGAACGGTTCAAGGCGGGCGAGGTCAACATTCTCGTAGCTAGCGACGTCGCGGCGCGCGGGCTCGACATCAAGGGCGTCAGCCACGTCTTCAATTTCGACACGCCGTGGCATCCGGACGATTATGTCCACCGCATCGGCCGGACGGGCAGGGCAGGGGCCAAGGGTCGCGCCTTCACCTTTGTCGCCGATGAAGATGCCGAAGCAATCGGGAATGTCGAGAAGCTTACCGGCGCCGAGATCAAGGTCTTCGGCAAGGAGGACGTACGGGTCGATTTGGTCGAGAAAGCTGCCGAAGCTGAAGCCGAAGACAAAGCCGACGAAAAGCCCAAGCGCAGCCGCAAGAAGCACAGCGAAGATTCTGCGGGCGAAAAGCCCGCGCGCAAGGCCAAGGCCGACCGCGCACCGCGGCGAAAACGGGACGAGGACGAGGCTCCTGTCGCACCGGGCGAATGGAACGGCCCGCGCCCCGGCTTTCTCGACGTCTCGGCAACCTGAGTTCTCCTAGCGGCGGCGGACCGGTTCGCCCGTGTCCGCCGCTGCTAATCCGCCAGCTTCACGAAGCTGTCGAGAACGCGTTTTTCGCCCGCCTTCTCGAATTCGATGGTCAGCTTGTTGCCTTCCTGATCGGTAACGCAGCCATAGCCGAACTTGTCATGGAACACGCGCGCCCCGATGGCGACGTCGCTGCGCGGCTTGGCGGCGAAACTCGCGGCGCTGCGACCGGGTTCGGCCAGCCGCTTGGGCGTGCTGTCGTAACCCGACGATAATGCCCGTTGCCAACCCGGCCCGCGCGCGCCGGAGCGATCAGGGCGATTCGACGAGACATGCGCGAAGGGATCGTCGGTCTCGCTCCAATTCGCCCGCCAGAGCGAGGCCCCGCCGGTCATGGTGGTTTCGCTCTTGATGTGCTCCTCGGGCAGTTCCTCGATGAAGCGGCTGGGGATCGAGCTTGTCCATTGGCCGTAGATGCGCCGGTTCGCGGCGTGTAGGATCGTGCAGCGGCGCTTGGCGCGCGTGATCGCAACATAGGCGAGACGACGTTCTTCCTCGAGGCTGGCGAGCCCGCCTTCGTCGATGGACCGCTGGCTGGGAAAGACGCCTTCTTCCCAGCCGGGCAGGAAGACATGGTCGAATTCGAGGCCCTTGGCCGCATGCATGGTCATGATGGTGACCTTCTCGCCTTCGTCGGCGCGGTCATTGTCCATCACGAGGCTGACATGCTCGAGGAAATCGCCGAGAGACTCATACTCTTCCATCGCGCGGGCAAGCTCCGTGAGGTTCTCCAGCCGCCCGGCGCTCTCGGGGCTGCGGTCCTTCTGCAGCATGTCTTCATAGCCGCTTTCGGCGAGCACTGTGCGCAGCAGTTCGGAAGGCGTGACCTTCTCGGCCATCTCGCGCCAATGGACGAACTGGCCCAGCAGACCGACGAGGCTGTTCTTCGCCCGTGCGGGCAATTCGTCGCTATCGCACAGATCGAGGCTGGCCGCGGCGAGCGGCATCTGCGTCCGACGCGCATGGCGGCGCATGGCCTCGAGCGTTTTAGCGCCGAGACCGCGCTTGGGCTGGTTGTAAATACGTTCGAAGGCGAGGTCGTCGGCGGGCTGGGCGATGGTGCGCAGATAGGCAAGCGCATCGCGAATTTCGGCGCGTTCGTAGAAACGGAAGCCGCCGACGATCCGGTAATTGAGACCGATCTGGATGAAGCGGTCTTCGAATTCGCGGGTCTGGTACTGCGCGCGAACCAGGATCGCGACCTGATCGAGCGGGGCACCTTCAGCCTCGAGCCGCTCGATCTCCTCGCCGACGCGGCGCGCTTCTTCGGGCGCATCCCACACGCCGATGACGCGGACCTTCTCACCCGCCGGAAGTTCGGTCCACAGCGTCTTGCCGAGCCGTTCGCTATTGGCATCGATCAGACCCGAGGCGGCGGCGAGGATCTGCGGGGTGGAGCGATAATTTTGCTCCAGCTTTATCACCGCTGCGCCCGGAAAATCCTTTTCGAACTTGAGGATATTTGCGACTTCTGCGCCGCGCCATGAATAGATCGACTGGTCGTCGTCACCCACCACGCAGATGTTCTTGCGCGTCTGCGCGAGGAGGCGCAGCCACAAATACTGAACCTGGTTGGTGTCCTGATACTCGTCGACGAGGATGTATTTGAAGCGCTGTTGGTACTGTTCCAGCACGTCGCGGTGCTGGCGGAAGATATTGAGCATATGCAGCAGCAGGTCGCCGAAATCGCAGGCATTGAGCGCCTTCAGCCGGTCCTGGTACAGCTTGTAGAACTGCGCGCCCTTGCCATTGGCGTAGGCTTCGTTTTCCACTGCATCGAGATCGCCGGGATTGAGGCCGCGATTCTTCCAGCGATCGATCAACCCGGCGAGCTGGCGCGCGGGCCAGCGTTTCTCGTCGAGGTCGTTTTCCTGGATCAGCTGCTTGAGCAGGCGGAGTTGATCGTCGGTGTCGATGATCGTGTAATTGCTCTCCAGCCCGACCAGCTCGGCATGGCGGCGCAGCATGCGCGCGCCGATCGAATGGAAGGTGCCGAGCCACGGCATGCCTTCGACCGCATCGCCGATATGCCGTCCGACCCGCCCGCGCATCTCGCGTGCGGCCTTGTTGGTGAAGGTTACGCACAGGATTTCGCTCGGCCAGGCGCGGCGGGTCGCGATGAGATGCGCCAGCCGTGCGGTCAGCGCCGCCGTCTTGCCGGTGCCGGCCCCGGCCAGCATCAGCACGGGGCCCTCGGTCGTCAGCACCGCCTCGCGCTGCGGTGCATTGAGGCGGGCCGCGTAGGGCGGAATGTCGCCGGTTTCGGCGGTCTGATCGGGGGATTCGGGAAGAGACATGGAGGCGTGAACAGTTAGGGAACAGGGCGCTCAGACGCAAGGCGACATACGGATACGCAGAAGGCAATCGCTGACAGACAGTCGGAACACAAGGGACCGTCGCCGCGTTGCAAGGCACGTAAATCGCCGAATTCAAGGGAGAATACGATGAAGCCCCTATTTGCAATCGCCGCGGCATCGGGCCTTGCTCTGACTGCCGCACCTGCCTTTGCCGACGATCACGGTACGAAAGCCAATTCACCGGAAGTGGTTGAAACGAACGCCAGGGGCCAAGCCACAAAAGTGCGGATCGATGGCAAGGTCTATGACGTCTGCATGAAAGACGATCAGGACGGCTGCATCAACCCGCGCGCCGCCGGGCTTAAATGGGGCAACCGGCCGCTGAGCTACTGGCCTGGCAAGCCGGCGAGCGAGATCGAAGGCCCCTTGCCGGCCGAAAAACCGGACAGCTAATCTCGGCTTTCCGCCCGCGCTCCCTTCTTACCTGGGTTAGAGCGCGGCGCTTGGAGGGGGCGGGGCTGCCATGGCGGCTCCGCCCCTTTTTGTGCCACCTCTGGAAGAGACCACCCGACGTGAATTTCGAACGACTGACGCCGGAGCGTTCAGAATGCAGGATGTCGGGGCCGGCGCTGGCTTGCGCAGCTATTCCTCCCCACCGATAAGGATAGCACCTGAAGGGAAGGGTCAGGGTCGCGTTCGTCGCGCATGTAGAAATCCGCGGAGGATCACATGCGTAAGACTTTTTGGTATTTCATCGGTGGCCAGCTCGCCACCATATCGATTCCCGTAGTGGCGCAGGATACCGAGCCGGCTCCGCAAGTTCAGCCAGCTCCGCTGCCTACGGAGCCGGGGAACGTGCCGCTCTCGCCCGACCAACAGGCGATTGTCGACACGTGGCCCGCCGAGCGCCAGGCGGAGTTTCTTCGTTGGCCGCCGCAGGTGCAGGCGTATTACTGGGCGCTTCCGCCGCAACGACAGGACATGCTTTGGCAGCTGACCGACCGGGATCGCCTGGCAATCGCGGATATGGACGAGGCCGGGCGGGACGAAGCCTGGGCGATCATCGAGAGTCGCTTGCAGGCAAACCCGATGGCAGATCCGCCTGCCAATGAAAAGCCTAAGCCGGACTAGGCGGGCGAACCGCCCGAGGTCGACGAACCGACGCAATAGGTGGCTCGACAGGTTAGATAGGTTAAGCCGCGTCGGCGGCCAGTTTCAGCAGGCTGAGCTTGGCCTTGCCGACGCGGCGATCCTTGACGATTTCCAGTCCCTTGACGGCGATCTGTTCCTTCGCACCGGTCTCGAGCGCGATCCATGTGGCCTGACCGATCCAGCCGAGCCGCAGCATGCGATCGAGTGCGACCTGTCCCGCTCCCGTATCATAGGGCGGGTCGAGCAGGATCAGGTCGTGCGATTGTTTGGCAGGACCCAGCGACATGACCGATGCCTGCTGCACCGTGGCGCGCGGGCGGGCGTCAAGCGCATCGATATTGGCCCTGATCGCCTTGATCGCCGCGCTTTCCTGTTCGACGAAAAGACACGACGCTGCACCTCGCGATAGCGCTTCGAGACCCAGTGCACCCGAACCCGCAAAGAGATCGAGCACCGAAAGGCCCTCGAAACTGCCCAGACGGCTGGCCAGCATGTTGAACAGCGTCTCGCGCGTCCGGTCGGCAGTCGGCCGCGTCAGTTCGCCTGCGGGTGCGGCAAGTTTGCGCCCCCGCCATTCACCCGCGACGATTCTCACCGGCGTCCTCCGCGGGCCAGTTCGCGCTTGAAGGCCATGACGTCGCCGCGTTTGATTTCGAGTGCCTGCCCGCGCGGAAGATCGCCGATGTGGAACGGGCCATAGCCGATCCGCAGGAGCCGGTTCACTTCCAGCCCGAGATGTTCGAGCACCCGCCGTACTTCGCGGTTCTTGCCCTCGCGCAGGGTCAACTCGATCCAGCGGTTCCTTCCCGAGCCACGTTCCAGATCGGCTTCGATCCGGCCGTAGCGCACACCATCGACCTCGATGCCTTCGATCAGCTTGTCGAGATCTGCCTGCGTCACGTCGCCGAAGGCACGCGCGCGATAGGTGCGCGGAACGCCGCTCGACGGCAGTTCCATCGCGCGCTTCATCTCGCCGTCATTGGTCAGCAGCAGCAGGCCTTCGGTGTTGTAGTCCAGCCGACCCACCGGCATCACGCGCCCTGCATCCTTGGGCAGTGCGTTGCGCAAGGCGGCGTAGATCGTCGTTCGACCCTTGGGGTCGTGTTCGGTGGTCAGCATGCCGGCCGGCTTGTGAAAGGCGAACAGGCGTGTTTCCTCGACCTTACCGACGGGTTTGCCATCGACCGTTACGCCTTTGAGGCTGGTCAACTTCACTGCGGGCGTGTCGAGCACCTTGCCGTCGATCGCTACGCGCCCGTCGGCGATCATGCGTTCGATCTCGCGGCGGCTGGCAACACCTGCACGCGCGAGCAGCTTGGCGATCCGGTCGCCTTCTTCGGGTAGTCGGTTGTCGGCCATGGCCGCGCAGCTAGGCCTTCAGTTGGCAGCCCGCAAGGCCTCTTCGACGGTCTCGTGGTAGCGCCTGATACCGCCTTCCATCGTGCCGAGCGTGAGATGCGGCACCGCGCCGGTCGCCAGACCCTGCTGGCCGAGCTCGGCCGCGCGAAAATCCTCGGAGGCGAAAACCCCGCCGTCGAGCAGCGCCCAGCTGCGCTCCCAGTGATCGCGCGCCTTGTCGGTCGCTGGGTGCTCGGGAATGAGCATGAAATCCTCGACCAGCGTGCGGTCGTGCCCCTGCGGCATCATCACCATGACATTGATGTAATCGGGGCTGGGGATGATCAGCGCGCCGGGGAGAAGCTGATAAGCATAGGTCACCACGCGGCGCAGCGCGGCCATATCCTCCAGGTCGATTCCTTCCATCTCCTCAAGCCGCCCGACGGCGCTGCGCGAATGCGGCCCGATCATGTCGCCGCTGGTCGCGCCGTCCTTGAAGAACGGGCCGATGGTCTGCGCGTGAAGCCGTGTCACATGGTAGCTTTCCAGGAAGGCATCCATGATGAGCTTCCAGTTTCCCGCGACCTCATGCGTCTTGCGGCGGAACAGGACCTGATCGCCCATGCCGAGCGCGTCGAAATCGGCGCCAAGCTTTTCGGCATAGGAAAAGTCCGCGGTCTCTTCCTGCGGGCAGAACCAGATCAGCCCGCCGGTTTCGCTGCTCGGCAGCTCGACGAGGCCATATCCGGTCTTGTCGAGGCGCGGAAACGTATCGGAGCGGGGCAGGGCGAGCAGGCGGCCGTCAACCGAATAGGTCCAGGCGTGGTAGGGGCAGACGAGCTTCTTGGTACACTGCACATCCTCGCCCTCGACCAGTCTTGTGCCACGATGACGGCACACATTGAGGAAGACATGCGCCTTGCCCTCCGCATCGCGCGTGATGAGCAGCGGACGACCGGTGGCATCGTGCGGGACCGCCATGCCGGGATCGGGCAAGAGGGCCGAGGGGCACAGGATCTGCGGCAATCGATCGTAGATCGCAGCCTTTTCGCGCGCCCAGTAGTCGGGATCGATATAGACGCTTGCCGGGACGGTCGTCGCTTCCGACGCATCGCGCTTGCGACCCTCGGCAATGTCCTTGGCCAGCGCAAGCATGCCGTCGGTCGGGCGGCCTGTGGGATGTTTGGTGTCGACAGCGCTCATGACGCCTGTTCCTTCCTCTCTCTCACCGCTAGTGTCGCAAAAAATACGCTGGATTGGAAGGACGCTAGGGAATGGCCGCGGTCGCAGAAGAAAAGAAAAAGATCTCCGCCTGGCGCGCGCTCGGCATGGCGCTGGGCAATCGCAAGACCGGTTTCATGCTGCTGTTCGGTTTCGCCAGCGGGCTGCCCTTTGCGCTGTTTCTCGGCACGCTGTTCGCCTGGCTGACCGAGGCCGAGGTCGATCTCGAGACCATGGGGATATTCTCTCTGATCGGGCTCGCCTACGCCTTCCAGTTCCTGTGGTCGCCGCTGATCGACAAGGTCAATATTCCGCTGCTGCGCAAACTTGGGCGCCGGAAGCAGTGGATTGTCCCGATGCAGTTGCTGCTGGGCACCATTCTCGTCACTATGAGCCTGCTCGAGCCGCGCTCCCAACTCGGCATGTTCTCGCTGCTGGCAGGAATCGGTGCCTTCGCCAGCGCAACCCAGGATATTGCGATCAACGCCTGGCGTATCGACGTGGCGGACGAGGTGGCGACGATCGATATCCTCTCGACCGTCTATCAGATGGGCTACCGGCTTTCCTCGCTCGTCGGCGGGGCGCTCGGCCTGATCATCGCCGCGCGGATCGGTTGGCCGGAAACTTATGCGCTGATGGGCGCGATCCTGCTTTCTGTGGGCTTTGTCGGTCTTTGGGCGCCCAATGCCCGGGAGAATGCCGTCGATGTCGCCTCCGAAAGCGAAAAACAGGTTCGCGCGCTCAGGCAGGCCGGGGAACTCGAGCCTGCGATCCGCAACCGCGCGTTGGCGCTTGTCGCAGTCCTGTGGGCCGGGGCAATCGGCGTGGTCCTGGCCTTCATGATCATGTCGATGACCTACGCGCCGGAGGATCGGCCCAATCCGACCGAATTCACCGTCAATGTCGGGCCGTGGATAATCGTCGCGACCATTATCCTTCCCGCGCTGATTGCGGGATGGCTCGCCGCGAAGAAACGCCGGGGCGAACACCTGCTGGCTGCCGATGAAACGCCCGCGACCGGCGGTGCATACGCGCTCGATCATCTCTACCGCGCGCTGGTCCTGCCGCTGGTCGAGCTGGTCGGGCGAATGGGCTGGTCGCTGGTGCTGATCTTTGCAGTCGTGTTGACCTACCGGATCTGCGACGCGATCTGGGGCACTTTCGCTTATCCGTTCTATCTCGGCGAACTCGCCTATACGAATGACGACGTGGCCTTCGCTTCGAAGTTCTTCGGTGTCGGCGCGATCATTGCCGGATTGGCTCTGGGCGGACTGATGCTCACCGCGATCGGTCGCATGCCGACCCTGCTCATCGGCGGCGTGCTGGCCGCGCTGACCAACCTGCTCTACGCCGACATGGCCATCGGCGGTGCCAATATGCAGGCCTTCAGCGACGCGGTGGGCTTCACCTATCTGATCGAGCAGGTGCCCGCGATCGGCGATGCGGACCTCGCCAAGCTGACGATTACCATCGGGTTCGAGAACCTCGCCATCGGTATCGCCGGGGCGGCCTATATCGCCTGGCTGTCCTCGATCGTCTCGAAGAAGTTCAGCGCGGTGCAATATGCCCTGCTGTCCTCGCTCACCCTGCTGGTCGGCACGCTCGGTCGCGGAGCCCTGGGCGAGATGATCGAGGAGCAGGGCTACTTCGATGTCTTCATCCTGACGACGTGGATCGGGCTGGCAGCAGCGGTGCTGGTGTGCATCGAATGGTGGCGCGAAAGCCGCTCCAAAGCCGCAGCGGGGATCGTTGCGCCCGAAGCGGGGGAGGCCATGCCGGCAGAATAGGCTGGTAAATCGCAGTAGCCGCTGGAAAGCTTGTCGTAACCATCGCAGTGTAGTCTCGGTCTCCATGACCGACACTACGCAACATGTTTCGCCGCTGCGCCGCGATTACCAGCGGTTGACCCTCGGCGTTCCGGCGATCCTCGAGACGATCGACGCACGGCACCGCGTGGAAATCGTCGATATTTCGCAGGGCGGGGCGCAGCTCGTCTTGCCACGCAAGGATGCGTTCGCACAGGAATGCCTGCTGATCTGGTTGCATTACGAAGCATTCGGATCGGTCAGCTGGCGCAAGGGTGCGCATATCGGCCTGACTTTCGATGAGCCCCTGTCGCACAAGACGATTTTCGAAACGCGCAGGAATGCGGAGGCGATCGTCAGACAGGATGCCGAGCGCACTCAAAACGAGGCGAGGAATTGGGCACAGGGACCGCTGCGGTTTTAGTCCGGCATCTCATCGTTCAACCGCAACACTGCCCCCGCGAGATAGAGCGAGCCTGCGATCAAAATGGGATAATCGTCGGGCGCGATGTTCCGCAGCGCTTCCTCGGCACTCCCCGCAAAGCTGGCACCTTCGCCGAATGCATCTGCGGGATGGCTGTCATGGCCGGGTACGGGGACGATCTGCAGCGAGTGGATACGGCCCGCTAACGGATCGAGCAGGGCGCGCGGGTCCTTGTTGGACAACATGCCCAGGATGAGGTGAAACCGCGCACCGAGCGCGCCTGCGATTGCTTGGCCCGCATCCCGATTATGCCCGCCATCGAGGAGGATGCTATGGCCCTCCGCAAGCGCCGTCAGCGGCCCGCGCGCAAGGGGATGAAGCCGTCCGGGCCAAGTCGCCTCTCGCATCCCCGCGACGATGGCACTTTCCTCGACAGGCAGTCTGTCCTGATGGCTCAGCATGGCGGCTGCCAGTCCGGCGTTTCCATATTGATGTTCGCCGGGCAGCGAGAGTTCGGGCAACTCGAAATGGTATCGGTTGTCGCGATATTCGCCGCCCTGCCAGCCATCGACGTACCAGTCCCGCCCAGCTTCGAAATGGGGGGCCGCGTGGCGCTTGGCCTGTTCGCGGATCGATGCGATCGATTCGGGCGGATAGTGCGCCATGGTCACCAGCGGTACGCCCGGTTTGGCAATGCCCGCCTTCTCGAAGGCGATACGCGCCATCGGTTCTTGCGGTACGTTCTTCTCGGGCGCGAGCAGGAAGCGCTCGTGATCGAGGCCCAACGACGCGATTCCGCAGGCAGCGAGGACATCGGGCTGCAGCACGTTGGTTGCATCGAACCGTCCGCCGAGGCCGACCTCGACCACGCAGGCATCGGCTGGGACGCGTGCGAACTCGGTGAAGGCGGCGGCGATTGTCACTTCGAAGAAGCTTGGATTCAGGTCATCGCCTGCGTCGAGAACCTCGCGCAGCAGTTCGGCCAGTCGATCATCCTCGATCAGCCTGCCCGCCACGCGAATTCGTTCGTTATAGCGCACGAGATGGGGGCTGGTCGTGACGTGGACCGCGTAGCCCTGCGCTTCGAGCATCGCGCGCAGAAAGGCGCAGGTCGAGCCCTTGCCGTTGGTCCCCGCAACATGGAACACGGGCGGGAGCCTGCGATGCGGGTTGCCGAGGCGATCGAGCAGCGCGCGGATCGTCTCGAGGCCGAGCCTGCCATCGGGCACGGAGAGCTGCCCCAGCCGGTCGAGCTGGGTCTGTACCCCCCCATGGTCGGAGCGGGCGAAATCCCGCATGGCGCGGCTCAGGCGGCCTTGGCGGGCGCCAGGTAGTCGAGTAACGTCGCCAGCGTGTCCTTCAGGTCGTGGCGGTGGACCACCATGTCGACCATGCCGTGCTTGTGCAGGTATTCGGCGCGCTGGAAGCCGTCGGGCAGCTGTTCGCGGATCGTGTCCTGGATCACGCGCTGTCCGGCAAAGCCGATAAGCGCGCCGGGTTCTGCGATATGGACGTCGCCCAGCATCGCATAGCTCGCCGTCACGCCGCCCGTGGTCGGGTCGGTCAGCACGACGATGTATGGGAGCTTCGCTTCCTTGAGGCGGCGCGTCATCACGGTCGCCTTGGGCATCTGCATCAGGCTGAGGATGCCTTCCTGCATGCGCGCGCCGCCTGCCGCAGTGACGACGATATAGGGGCAGTGCCGGGTCAGCGCGCGCTCGGCGCCCTGGCAGAAGGCGGTGCCCACGGCCATGCCCATCGATCCGCCCATGAAGCCGAAATCCTGTACGCCGACGACCGCGGGCTTGCCCTCGATCGCACCAGAACCGACGAGGAAGGCATCCTTGTGCGGGCTCTTGGCGCGCGCCTTCTTGAGGCGGTCGGTATATTTCGACGTATCGCGGAACTTGAGCGGGTCTTCCTTCACATCGGGAATCGGGAGGACCTCGTAGCCCTCGTCGAGCAGCTGGCGCAGGCGCTCGTCGGCGCCGATCCGGCCGTGGTGGTCGCAGCGCGGGCAGACGAAGGAATTGTCCTCATACTCCTGCGCGAACACCATCTGCTGGCAGCTGGGGCACTTGACCCACAAATCCTTGTCGGTGCTGCGCTTGGACAGCGAGGTGATCGAATTGCGGACGCGGGTGAACCAGTTCATGGGTGGGCCTATAGTCGGGTTGTCACAAAGCTCAAATAGGCAGCGAACCGGCGGAAGACCGTCATCCCTGCGCAGGCAGGGATCCAGATGAGCTAACGTCAGTCTCCAAGAACCGAGGTTATCTAGGCCCCTGCCTGCGCAGGGGCGACGAACTAGCGGGCGGCGCGAATGGCCCCGGCCAGCTCTGCGGTCAGCTCGCGCAGCTTGCCAGGCGCGTCGGCGCCATGTTCGGCGACCAGATCGACCAGCGCCGAGCCCACGACCACGCCATCGGCCACGCGCGCAATCTCGCTTGCCTGCTGCGGCGTGCGCACGCCGAAGCCGACCGCGACGGGAATGTCGGTCGCCTTCTTGATCCGGCCGACGTTGGCTTCGATCGATTCGATCGCCGCCTGCTGCATCCCGGTAATGCCAGCGACTGCGACATAGTAGAGAAAGCCCTCGCTCCCCTCGACCACGGCAGGCAGCCGCTTGTCGTCGGTCGTCGGGGTGGCGAGGCGGATCGGGGCGATCCCGGCATCGCGCAGCGCCGGGCCGAGCGCATCGTCTTCCTCGGGTGGGATATCGACGCAGATCACGCCGTCGACGCCTGCTTCTTTCGCAGCGGCGGCAAACCATTCGGGACCGCGTCGGATCATCGGATTGGCATAGCCCATCAGCACGAGAGGCACCTCGGGATGGCGCTTACGGAACTCGGTCGCGATGCGCAGCACATCGGCGGTGGTCGTTCCGGCGCCGAGCGAACGGATATTGGCCTGCTGGATCGCGGGGCCATCGGCCATGGGATCGGTAAAGGGCATGCCCAGTTCGATCACATCCGCGCCGCCCGCGACCAGCGCATCGAGATTGGTCGCCGTGTCGCCATCGCCTGCGGTGAGGAAGCAGACGAGCGCGGGGTGGGGTTTGGCGAAGGCTGCGGAAAGGCGATTCGGGCTGTTCATGGTGTCAGGTTTGTTCATCTAACTCGGCAGAAGTCTGAGACATGGACCGGGTGTTACACTGTCCAAGCGGAAAAAAGTTCGTGCGGCGGAGCGGCGCCTTTTCGCGAGAGAAGAGGGAGAGGCGAAGGGGTGTCATTAGGCGGTCGTGGCACAAATGGAGGCCTGTAGGACAGCTTCAATACTACCGTCGCCCCGGCCCCCGAGCCGGGGTCCCGCTATCTTCAGCGAGGCGCCGGAACAAGCTGGACCCCGGATCAAGTCAGGGGTGACGAGTTCCAGTTCGATAAATATCAAACCTTCAGTCCAAGAGATTTGTGAAAGTCAAAAGTAACCAGATAAATGCACCTGCAGCGACACTTACGACGACATGACGAAACCACTCGACCGGTTCATCTCTAAAATAATTCAGAACCGAAAACCACAGCAGCGAAGTTGCCGCAACGAGCAAGGCGGTCGGCAACGCTTTACGAAATCTCGTCAAATCTCCACTCCCAGCTTCTCCGCCACCGTGAAGATGTCCTTGTCGCCGCGTCCGCACAAATTGGCGAGGATCACGCTGTCCTTCGGCATATCCTTCGCGCGCTTGGCCACGGCGGCGATGGCGTGGCTGGGTTCCAGCGCGGGTATGATGCCCTCGGTGCGGCAGAGAAGCTGGAAGGCCTCGAGCGCCTCCTCGTCGGTGACGGCGGTGTATTCGACGCGTTCCATATCCTTGAGCCAGGCGTGTTCGGGGCCGATGCCGGGATAGTCGAGCCCGGCGCTGATCGAGTGGCCCTCGGTGATCTGACCGTCCTCGTCCTGCAGCAAATAGGTCTTGTTGCCGTGCAGCACGCCGGGGACACCGCCGAGCAGGCTCGCGGCGTGCTCGTCGCCATCGAGACCATGGCCCGCCGCCTCGACGCCGAGCAGCTTGACCTCCGGATCGTCGAGGAACGGATGGAACAGGCCGAGCGCGTTGGAGCCGCCGCCGATGCAGGCGACCGCGAGGTCGGGCAGGCGACCGGTGCGATCGAGCATCTGCTGGCGTGCCTCCCTGCCGATAACGCTTTGGAAATCGCGTACCAGCTCGGGATAGGGATGCGGCCCTGCGGCGGTGCCGATGATGTAGAAGGTGTCGTGGACGTTTGCGACCCAGTCGCGCAGCCCTTCGTTCATCGCGTCCTTGAGCGTGCCGCGCCCGCTCGTGACCGGCACGATCTCCGCACCCAGCAGCTTCATGCGAAAGACGTTGGGCGATTGCCGCTTCACGTCCTCCGCGCCCATGTAGATCACGCAGGGCAGGCCGAAACGCGCGCAAACCGTGGCCGTGGCGACGCCGTGCTGGCCCGCGCCGGTCTCCGCGATGATCCGCGTCTTGCCCATGCGGATCGCCAGCAGGATCTGGCCGATGCAATTGTTGATCTTGTGCGCGCCCGTGTGGTTGAGCTCGTCGCGCTTGAACCACACCTGCGCCCCGCCGAGCGCCTCGGTCAGCCGCTCGGCGAAATAGAGCGGGGAGGGGCGACCGACGTAGTGCTCCAGCAGGTCATCGAACTCGCGCTGGAATTCGGGATCGGCCTGCGCCGCGCGATATTCACGCTCAAGGTCGAGCACCAGCGGCATCAGCGTTTCGGCGACATAGCGCCCGCCATAATCGCCGAAATGGCCGCGTTCGTCCGGCTGGTTGCGGAAGGAGTTGGGAGTGGAATCGGTCATCGCGACATCCAATGCCGCCCTGTCCGCGTGAAGTCGAGACAAGATAGGTTGCGATTGTAGTATCGTGTCTTGCTTGTCGCGAACCGGTCAGGCGGCGCGCACCGCATTGCAGAATGCGGCAATTCTTTCCGCATCCTTGACCCCCGGCGCGCTCTCGACGCCGCTGGACGTGTCGACCAGCGGCGTGCCGGTTTCCGTAATCGCCTGGGCTACATTCGAAGGGCTCAATCCTCCCGCCAGGCCCCAACCGGTCTTGCCGCGGTAACGCGACAGCAGCGACCAGTCGAACCGCAGCCCCATCCCGCCGGGCAGCGCTGCATCCTTGGGTGTCTTGGCATCGAAAAGGGTGAGGTCTGCAACACCGCGGAAGTCCTGCGCCGCCGCGACATCGTCTGCGGTAGCAACGGGCAGCGCTTTCCAGACCGGGAGACCGAAGCGTTGTTTAACCTGCGCTACGCGCTGCGGCGATTCTCCACCATGCAGCTGGATTGCATCGAGGCGTGCCGCGTTTACACCTTCGGCGATTTGGCCATCATTCGCATCCACGAAAAGACCGACCCGCCCGATCGTCGATCCCGACCGCGCCGCCAGCGCCGCCGCTGCATGGGCATCGACATGGCGGGGCGAGGGCGGGAAGAAAACGAAGCCGACGAAATCGGCCCGCGCGGCGATGGCCGCGTCGAGCGCGTCGGGGGTCGAAATTCCGCAGATTTTGATCGCGACGGACATGAGGCTGGAGCTAGAGCGTCGCCTCGATCTCGCGCGCGGCCTGGGCAGGGTCCGCCGCGCGACTGATCGGGCGGCCGATGACCAGCACGCTGGCGCCATGGTCGCGCGCCTGTCGGGGAGTGACCACGCGCTTCTGGTCGCCGACCGCGTTGCCTGCGGGACGCAGGCCGGGGACGACGAAGAAACCATCCTTCCACCGGTCGTGGACCGATTTCACTTCCTGTCCCGAACAAACGATCCCGTCGAGCCCGCTTTCCTGTGCCAGGTCCGCCAGGCGCATGACGTGATCGTGCGCATCGCCTTCTATTCCGGTACGTTCCAAGTCGCGCTGATCCATACTGGTCAACATGGTGACACCGACGACCTTGGTGTTTTCTCCCGCAGCGGCCTTCGCATCCTCCATCATCGCCCGGCCGCCGCTCGCATGGATCGTGACGATTTCGGGTTCGAGACCATGTATCGCGTGCATCGCACCCGCGACCGTGTTGGGAATGTCGTAGAGCTTGAGGTCGAGGAAGATCGGCAGGCCGAGCTGGCCGATCATATGCACGCCGTGCGCCCCATGCGCGCAGAAAAACTCAAGCCCCAGCTTGATTCCGCCGACATGCCCCTTGACCTTCTTCGCGAGAGCCACGCCGTCGTCGAGGCGTGGAACGTCGAGAGCGAGGTAGATCGGATTGGTCATGCCGGTTTCGACGGTTCGGGTTCGACCGGATTGTCCGGCTCGGGAGCACTCTCTTCGGTCGGGCTGTCGGTGGCTGTCGTCGGTGCGGATGCCGGCGCCGGCGTCGCCAGTCGGTTGGTTGCCGCCTCAAGAGCACTGATGCGCCGCGCCGCCCGCCACTTGCTCGCCCGGTGGAGCAACCACATCGGAACCAGGCCGAGCAGGAAGGCGACGATTACCAGCGCTGGCAGCTTGGTCTCCAGCACGAGGTTAGACCAGATCTGCACTTCGACCGGCTTCCAGTTGAAAAAGCTGAAAGCCAGCAGCGAGAAGAGCAACAGGGCCCAGACGATGGTACGCACGATCTGCATGGAGCGATGTCCCCTCTTGTGTATCGTGACCGGATGCTAGGCTGCGGTGACCTGCGCGTCTAGCCGAAGACCCTCGCGAAGATGGTGTCGACATGTTTGAAGTGGTACTCGAGGTCGAATTTCTCTTCGAGTTGCGCTTCGGATAGGGCCGCGGTGACTTCATCGTCCTGCTTGAGCAGGTCGAGCAGCTTCAGTTGTCCGTCGGACTCCCACACTTTCATCGCATTGCGCTGGACCAGGCGATAGGCGTCCTCGCGGCTTACTCCGTTCTGGGTCAATGCCAGCAACACGCGCTGCGAATGGATCAGGCCGCCCATGCGGTCCATGTTGGCCTGCATGCGGTCGGGATAGATCAGCAGCTTGTCGACCACGCCGGTGAGGCGGGCGAGCGCGAAGTCGAGAGTGACGCACGCATCCGGTCCGATGAACCGTTCGACCGAGGAGTGCGAAATATCGCGCTCGTGCCAAAGCGCCACGTTTTCCAATGCGGGCAGGGCATAGGCGCGGATCATGCGCGCCTGGCCGGTGAGGTTCTCGGTCAGGATCGGGTTGCGCTTGTGCGGCATCGCGCTCGACCCCTTCTGGCCGGGCGAGAAGTATTCTTCCGCTTCGAGCACTTCGGTGCGCTGGAGATGGCGGACTTCGACCGCCAGTCGCTCGATCGATCCGGCGATAACTGCGAGCGTGGAAAAGAACATGGCATGGCGATCGCGCGGGATGACCTGGGTGGAGACGGGCTCGACCGACAGGCCGAGCTTGTCGGCGACATGCCGTTCCACTGCGGGATCGATATTGGCGAAGGTGCCGACCGCGCCGCTGATCGCACAGGTCGCGATTTCCTCGCGCGCGGCGATGAGGCGGGTCTTGCAGCGATCGAACTCGGCATAGGCCTGCGCGAGCTTGAGGCCGAAGGTCACCGGCTCGGCGTGAATGCCATGGCTGCGGCCGATGCTCGGGGTGTATTTATGCTCTTCCGCGCGGCGCTTGATGGCCGACAGCAGGTCGTCGAGATCGGCGAGCAGGATATCGGCCGAGCGCGCCAGTTGCACTGCCAGCGTGGTGTCGAGCACGTCGCTCGACGTCATGCCCTGGTGCATGAAGCGTGCTTCGTCGCCCACGTTTTCGGCCACCCAGGTCAGGAAAGCGATCACGTCGTGCTTGGTGACCGCCTCGATCGCATCGATCGCCTCGACGTCGATCTTGGGATCGGTCGCCCACCAGTCCCACAGCGCCCTGGCCGCACTATCGGGCACGACTCCCAGTTCGCCGAGCTTTTCGGTGGCATGCGCCTCGATCTCGAACCAGATGCGGTACTTCGCTTCGGCTTCCCAGAGGGCAGTCATTTCGGGGCGGGCGTAACGGGGGACCATGTGTGAACTCCAGGTGCGCTCTGGCGGGATTCGCGGGATGCGCGGCGGCTAGGCGGAGCGGCCCGGAATAGCAAGGTTCGCGCATTGCATCCGAAGCTGTGTTGTGCGCGCCACTTGGGGCGATGAAACGGTTCACCTTTGCGACGAATTCTTGTGAGGAAGCCGCAAATACCATAGGCTTGCTGAAAAGAGGGGGAGTTCCAAAAACTTGTTGTACCGTTCGTTTGTCATCGCACCGATGTTCGTTCTCGCTGCGCCTGCCATCGCAGGGGAGGAGGTCCGCTTCGTCGAGCCGCCGGCCTGGGTCGAGCCACTCTATGATGGTGGCATAGCTGAATCGCGCGAAGACGTGCCGCTTTACGACCGGCAGGTACGGCTCGAAGACGGGACGGTCACCCGCTATACCGATATCGCCTATCGCCTCGATACGACCCAGGCGCTGCAGCAGATGGGCACCATCCAGCTGGCCTGGTTGCCGGACAAGGGCGACCTGTCGATCCATCGCCTCCAGATCCTGCGCGATGGCGACATCATCGATCTCGTCGCGGACGGACTGCGTCCCGAAATCCTGCGCCGAGAGCGTGAACTGGAAAAACGATCGGTCGACGGTGCGCTTACCGCGGCTTTCGCGATTCCGGGGCTGAAGATCGGCGATGTGTTGCGCGTAACCTCTTCGACCAGCCTGCGCGACCAGGCGCTGGCGGGCGAGATGCAGGCGATCGAGACGATCCTCGCCGAACCGACCAAGATCGGATTGGGACGCCTGCGGCTCTCCTGGCCGGAATCCGCGCCGATACGCTGGGCGACGTTGGGCGATGTCGCGGATCCCGAAAGCTGGAGCGAAAACGGCTTTACGATACTGGATTTCAACCTGCCGGTAACGCAGCCTGCAGCGATGCCTGATGATGCTCCGGGCCGTTTCAAGGTCTCGCCGCACATTCAAGTCGGCAGTTTCGCCGACTGGTCGGATGTCTCGAGCACGATGGGCGGATATTTCGCGACCGAAGGCACCATCGCACCGGGCGGTTCGATCGCTCAGGAGATCGAACGGATCGAGCAGGCGGCCACGCAGCCGCTCGAACGTGCGGCCCTGGCACTGCGACTGGTTCAGGACGAGGTGAGCTACCTGCTGAACGGGATGGCCGGGGGCAACTATCTGCCTCAATCTCCGGCCGAGACCTGGGCCAAGCGCTACGGCGACTGCAAGGCCAAGAGCCTGCTGCTGCTGGCGATGCTCCGCGCCATGGAGATCGAGGCGGAGGCCGTGCTGGTCGACAGCCGGAACGGCGATGCGGTGGCGATTTCGCAGCCGATCCCGGGGGCTTTCGACCATATGATCGTGCGCGCGACTATCGGCGACAAGGACTATTGGCTGGATGGCACCAGCGCAGGCACGCGCCTTGAAACCATTGGGGAAGTGCCCGACTTCACATGGGCGCTGCCGCTTCGCAGCGAGGGCGCCGGATTGATACCCGTCGAACAGCGCTGGCCGAGCGTGCCGGACAGGGTGCTGAAGGTCACCTACGACATGTCGGCCGGTGTCGATATGCCGGTGCTCTATGCGGCCGATGTCGAGCTTCGCGGCATCATGGGCGCGCGCCTTCGCGCGCAGGCTGCCCGCGACGATCGTATGACGCTGGTCGGGGTCGCGACAAAATATCTCGAAGACGTGATCGGCGGGCTCGTCTACGACGCGCGCATCACCTACGACGATGAGGCCGGGATCGCACGCCTGGAAGCCGAGGGAATGACCTTCGACCAGTTCGGGTTCGATCGCGGAGTGGCCAGCCATGCGATTCCGGGGGCGACCGTCAACTGGAGCTTCAAGCCCGATCGCGCGCGCTCCGCCTGGCGCGACATACCCTATCGCACCGGCGGTCCGCTGACGATGCGGGAACACTGGACCTACCGCCTGCCCGAAGCTGCGGGCAGCATCCAGATGACCGGAATCGCCGAGCTCGACGAGACTGCGGCCGGGGTTCGCTTCAAACGCAGCACGAGGTTGGGAGACGGCATCTTCGAGATCGCCGATTCCACTTCCTATATCCCAGCCGAGATTCCGGCAGCAGAACTGGGCGATGCGCGCCGCGCCATGCGCCGAATAGCAAGCGGCGACCCCGACCTGAGATTGGAAAACCCGCAGCGGCTGTGGGAACTCGACGATCGGGCTATCGCCCGGCGTCTCCAACCGCACATCGATGCAGCATCGACGCTGATCGACCTGCAGGACGATATGGCGGCATTCCATAATTTCCGCGCCAGCCTGTTGAGCCTGGCGCGCGATTACGAGGCTGCGATCGCCGATTACGATCGCGCGATCGAACTCGAAGCGACCCCGGAAATGTACCTGTTGCGTGGCGAAGCCTATAATGCGCTGGGGGAATACGATGCCGCGCTGGCCGATGCGCAGACCGCGTTCGATCTCCAGGGCGATATCTCCTACGCTTCCAACCTCGCCATACAGCTTTCCCGCGCGGGCCGGGCCGATGAAGCGCTCGACCTTATCGACCGGCTGGGCCTCTCGGGCGACGAGGGTGTCGATGCCGAGATCGTCTGGTCGGAAATTGCCGGCCATGCCGATCGCGCCGCGGAAGCATGGGACCGATTGCAGGTCGCGCTCGACGAGCGCCCGGACGAGGCAGCCCTGCTCAATTCGCAATGCTGGACCGCAGGCATCTGGAACTACGAAGTCGAACTGGCCGAGGAGGTCTGCGACCGCGCGGTTGCGGTGTCGGGCAATTCGCCCGGCGTGCTCGATAGCCGCGCGCTCGCCTACTATCGCCTCGGCCGAAAGGACCGCGCCATGGCGGATCTCGACGCTGCACTGGCCCAGGAACCGGGACAGGCGGCGAGCCTTTTCCTGCGTGGTCTGATCCGTCTCGAAACGGGGGACAAGGGCGGTCGCGAAGACCTGGTCAAAGCACGCCGCATCAGCCCGGATATCGATCGCCAGTACAAGGGCTATGGCCTGGTACCGCGCTGACCGGGGCGGGCTTTGGCGAACTGCAAGCGATCGATCCCTGGGACCGGTCCGATTCGGCCTAGACCGATGCCGACGGCGCGTTAGCCTGTAACCGACCAGGTGCTGGACACGAACCTCTTCCCGGGAGGATGAGTGTCATGACCGCAGCGGGCGAAATTGGCGCCGGACCCAAGCGTGAACTCTTGCAGGAAGAGCGGTTTCCACCGCTTGTGCGCGTGACTTTGCGGCGCTGGGTCAAATGGTATCTTGGCGGCACCGAAACCTTCTGGCCCCTTACCGATTTCGCCACGCGGATATTCATCGGCCTGTGGTTCCTGCGTTCCGGGCTGGTGAAAGCGGCCGATTGGCAGACGGCGGTCTATCTTGCCGCGAACGAATATCCGGTCGGCTGGATGGACCCCGTGACCGCCGCAACAACGGGCCTTGCCATCGAACTGGTCGGGCCGCTGCTTTTCATCTTGGGATTCTTCACCCGTCCCGCGGCTCTGGCGATGGCGACGTTGATCCTCATATCGCAGGCAGTCTACGTCCCGACGACGACCAACCTCGTCATCGGTGCGATGCTCGCCTGGTACGTGTTTCACGGACCTGCGGCCATCTCGCTCGATCGGGTTCTGGCGACCGGCCTCAAGCGGAGCGCGCTGCCATTCGCGCGGCCCATCGGCATTGCCGGGGACTGGTCGCGCGAGAAGCTTGCGCCTGTCGCGATGGCGGCGATCCGGGTGTGGCTTGGTCTGACATTGCTTGCCCACGCCGGAGTCATCGAACCGTCGGTAGAGGTCCTCACATGGCTGCCGACAACGATCTTCTGGGGCTTTCCCGACTGGCTTGCGCTGGTCAGCGCTGCCTTCTTCGTTACCGGCTTCGGCGCCGTGATCGTATCCTACGGTCTCTTCATTCTGATCGCTGCCTTCATGGTAACGAGCGCGCATCCCAGCGTGACGCTTTTCCCGTTTCTCTTCCTCGCGATCTATGAGGCGCGCGGTGCGGGAGCCCTTTCGGTCGATCGCGCGCTGCTGGCGTGGATGGAAAAGAACATCCTTTTCGACCGCGACTACTCGGAAATTCCCGAAGACTGGCCCCACGTCATCGTCGTCGGTGCAGGCTTCGGCGGGCTCGCCGCGGTGGAACGGATCAAACGCCTGCCGGTGCGGATCACGTTGATCGACAAGCGCAATTACCATCTGTTCCAGCCCCTGCTTTACCAGATTGCCACGGCAACGCTCAATCCGGCCGACATCGCCACACCCATTCGCAGCCTGTTCCGCGGTGATGGCAACGTGCGCGTGATCAAGGGCGAAGTTCATGCCGTCGATACCGACGCCAGGACGGTCGCTTTCGCGTCCATCGGCACCGATGACCAAACTCTACGGTACGATAAGCTGCTCCTCGCGACCGGGGCTGCGCACAGCTATTTCGGGCGCGAAGAATGGCGCTCCTGCGCGCCGGGCCTCAAGACGATCGAGGACGGTGTTGCCGTGCGCGCCGCGATACTCAACGCTTTCGAAGAGGCCGAAGCCTGCGCGGATGAAGACCGTATCCGCCGCTTGCTCACCTTTGTGATTGTCGGGGGCGGACCCACCGGAGTGGAATTGGCGGGTGCCATCGCGGAGCTTGCGAAGGTCAATGTAAAACGGGAATTTCGCACCATCGATCCGGCGAGCGCGCGCGTGATCCTGGTCCAGTCGGGTCCGCATATCCTCCCCGCTTTCCCCGAAGAACTGTCGGTCAAGGCAGCCGAGTCGCTCGAGGATCTCGGGGTGGAAATTCGCACAGGCGGGCGCGTGACCGAAATCGCGGAAAATCACGTGCGTGTCGGCGAAGACGCCCTGATAGCGACCGAAACCGTCTTGTGGGCGGCCGGGGTCACCGCTTCGCCCGCTGCCCGGTGGCTCGACGCCGACAGCGACCGATCGGGCCGAGTCTTGGTCGATGAAAACCTTCTTGTGTTGCGTGGCGGAGAGGCCGTCCGAGACGTTTATGCCATCGGCGATACCGCCGGCAGTCATGGTTGGGACGGCAAGCCTGTCCCCGGACTTGCCCCGGCGGCCAAACAGGCCGGGTCATATGTGTCGAAGGTCTTGGAGGCCGAGTTGCTCGGCAGGCCGTGCCCTGGCCCGTTTCGGTACAAGCACCGGGGCAGTCTTGCGACAATCGGTCGGAAATCGGCAGTTGCCGACTTCGGGACCATCAGATTGTCGGGCAACCTCGCCTGGTGGCTCTGGGGCCTTGTCCATGTGGGTTTCCTCGGCGGTGTGCGGAACCGCCTGACGGTGATGATAAACTGGGCCTGGAATTTCTTCGCCCAACAATCGGGCGCCCGGCTGATTACCGGCGGGAAGGCTTAGATAAGCCCCTTTGCCCGCAGGCTGACATGCCCGTCGCGCCCGACGATCACGTGGTCGTGCACGGTTACGCCCAGCAACCGGCCCGCTTCGGCGATGCGCGCGGTGATCGCGATGTCGGCGCGGCTCGGTTCGGGATTGCCGCTCGGGTGATTGTGCACGAGGATCAGCGCGGTGGCGCCGATGTCGAAGGCCTTGCGGATCACCTCGCGCGGATGGATCGCGGCCTCGTCGATCGAACCTTCGCCCAGCATGTGATCGAGGATCAGGCGATTCTGCGTGTTGAGATAGAGCACCCTTACGCGCTCGTGATTGAGATGGGCCATATCGATCGCGAGATAGTCGAGCAGCGACTGCCAGCTTCCCAACACCGGCTTGTCCTGTACGGCTCCGCGCGCCATGCGCCTCGCGGCAAGGTTGACCGCATGGAGCGCAGCGGCACTGGCTTCGCCCATACCTTTCACCTGTTTGAGCGCCTGCGGATCTGCCGCCAACACGGCCGGCAACGATCCGAAATGCCGGATCAGCGCCTTGGCGAGCGGCTTGGTATCGCCCTGGCGGATCGCCGCGAACAGGAGGAATTCGAGCAATTCGTAATCGGCCAGCGCTTCTGCCCCGCCGGATAACAGCCGCTGACGCAGTCGACCGCGATGCCCCGCACCCGCGTGTGCTGGTGAAATTTTTCGATCCCCCGGCAACCATTCCCCCATGCACGGCGTTTCAAGCACTTGCATTGCCTTCGGCGAGCGCTAGGCGCAAGTGTGGGATCGATGGAGCGGGACGCAAACGACGATACTATGACGGTCGATACCGATCCCGTCCGCCGTGCGCGCTGGCGCCGGAAGCGCTGGGCGATCCCCGGCGTCCTGCTTGCCCTGCTTATCGTCGCGGGCATTGCCGTGTGGTTCTCGCGCGAAACGATCGTCGACGACATTATCCGCGACCAGCTCGAAGCCAACGGCGTCCCGGCAAGCTACACGATCGACCGGGTGGGTGGGCAGACGCAGGTCCTGTCGGACGTTGTTGTCGGGGATCCCGATGCCCCCGATTTCACGGCCGAGCGCGTCATCGTCGATTTGCGCCACCGCTTCGGCACGCCCGAGATCGGCGGTGTCACGCTCGTCGCGCCGAGGCTTTATGGCACCTATGTCGATGGCGAAATCAGCTTCGGCAGTCTCGACAGCCTGATCTTCGGGCCAAGCGAGGAACCTGCGGGCCTCCCGAATATCAATCTCGCGATTCGCGACGGGCGTGGGCTGATCGAGACCGAATTCGGTCCGGTCGGACTCAAGATCGTCGGATCGGGACTGCTGAGTCACGGTTGGGAGGGTCGACTGGCCGCGGTCGCGCCGGATCTTGCCTTGACCGGCTGCGAAACGGGGCGAACGAGCGCCTACGGCCGACTTTCGACGACTTCGGGCGAGCCGCAGTTTTCCGGGCCCGTTCGCCTGGCTTCGCTCACTTGCGAGGAGCCGGACCTCGCCCTCGCCGACTACGCGATGGATTTGACTGTCGCCGCCGACACGAGACTGGCCAATCCCTCGATCGAGGCGCGGATCGAGGGGGGAGACACGCGTTATGCCGAAAATTCGGCGTCCGCAGTGCTGGGCACAATCCGTGCGCAGATGCGCGACCGGCTGGTCACCGCACGGTTCTCGCTCGCCGCGCGGGGGGTCGAGACTCCGCAGGCGCTGGCAGCGGTCATGACCGCCGAAGGACAGTTGCGCGCCAATGACGGGTTCGCGCGCGTCCAGATGGACGGCGATCTCGAAGGCAACGGCTTGCGGCTCGGCCGCGATTTCGTTGCGGGCGTGGAAGGACTGGCGCGCACGGGCGAGGGCACTTTCATCGCGCCGCTTACGCGCAAGCTGGCGAATGCGCTGCAGGCGGAAACCCGCGGCAGCGCGCTCGATGCCGAAATCCGGATGCGGCTCGATCCCAATGGCTATTCCTTGCTGACACCGCGGGCGGAGCTTCGCGGAGGCAGCGGTGCGCGCCTGGTTTCGCTCTCGCGGGTCGAGATCGCTGCACAGGGTGGCGAGATGCCGCGAATCGCGGGCAACATCGCGACGGGCGGGGCGAATATGCCGCGGATCACCGGACGCATGGAGCGCAGCGAATCGGGCGGCTCGATCTTCCGCCTCGCCATGGAACGCTATGCTGCCGGATCGTCCGCTTTGGCCGTTCCGCAGATCGTTATCGCGCAGGGCAGTTCGGGGGCGCTGGGCTTTTCGGGCCGCGTCCTCGCCAGCGGCCCGCTTCCGGGCGGTTCGGCGACCAATCTCTTGCTGCCGGTGGAAGGACGCTACGGCAACCAACAACTCGCGCTGTGGCGCAATTGCATGGATGTGCGCTTCGACCGGCTGGAATATGCCGATCTCGCCTTCGAGAAGCGCGGGCTGACGCTTTGTCCGGTCCCCGGTCGCGCGATCCTGACCAATGGCCCGGGAGGCATGCGGATCGCCGCCGGGACACCGTCGCTCGACCTCGAAGGCTACCTTGGCGAAACGCCTATGAGGCTCACCACGGGACCTGTTGGATTTGCCTATCCCGGCGTGATGACGGCCCGCTCGATCGACGTTGCGCTCGGGCCGCCGGACACCGCCAGCCGCTTCCGCGTCGCAGATCTCGAAGCGCGCATCGGCGAAAACGTAGCGGGTACGTTCACCGATGCCGACGTTGCGCTCGCGGCAGTGCCGATGAATCTCAACGGGGCCAGTGGAAACTGGCGCTTTGCCGATGGCCGGCTGGCGATCGATCAGGGCGCGTTCACGCTGGTCGACCGCGAGAATCCGCCCCGGTTCGAACCGCTGGTTGCGCGCGGCGCGACCCTGTCGCTCGTCGACAATCTCATCCTGGCCGATGCCGAGCTGCGCAACCCGGCGAGCGATCGGCTCGTGACCACGGTGGACATCCGTCACGATCTCGCGAGCGGCGCGGGCCATGCCGATCTGGATGTGCCCGGAGTGCAGTTCGACCGCGGCTTGCAGCCCGACGAGCTTTCCCGTCTCGCGCTGGGCGTGATCGCCAATGCCGAAGGTGTCGTAACCGGTTCGGGTAGGATCGATTGGGCGCCGGACGGCACGATCACCAGCTCGGGCGAGTTCTCCAGCGACGATCTCGATTTCGCCGCCGCCTTCGGACCGGTGAAGGGGGCCAGCGGGACGGTCACGTTCACCGATCTGCTCAACCTGACGACTGCACCGAATCAGACGATCAGGGTGGGCTCGGTCAATCCGGGCGTCGAGGTCTTCGATGGCGAGGTCGCGTTCGAATTGCGCAATGGCGAACTGCTCGCCGTGTCGGGTGGCAGCTGGCCCTTTATGGGCGGCCAGCTGATATTGCGCGATGTCGATCTCAACCTCGGGATCAGCGAGGAACGGCGCTACATATTCGAGATCGTCGGTCTCGATGCGGGAACATTCGTTACCGAAATGGAGCTAGAGAACCTGTCCGCTACCGGCCGGTTCGACGGCACGGTCCCGATCGTTTTCGACGAGAACGGCAATGGCAAGATCGACACCGGCGTGCTGATTTCGCGTCCACCCGGCGGCAATATCTCCTATGTCGGCGAATTGAGCTATGAGGATCTCTCGCCGATCGCCAATTTCGCCTTCGATGCGCTCAAGAGCCTGGACTACTCGCAGATGCGGGTGATCATGGAGGGGCCGCTGACCGGTGAAATCGTGACCCGCGTCCGGTTCGACGGCGTCAAGCAGGGCGATGGCGCCAAGTCCAACTTCGTCACTCGGCGCCTCGCCGCGCTGCCATTACAGTTTCGCATAAACATCAAGGCGCAGTTCTATCAGCTGCTGACCAGCCTCAAATCGCTTTACGATCCCGCTTCCGTGCGCGATCCGCGCGAACTGGGCCTGCTGTCCGACGACGGCACACGCCTGCTGCGCCGCTCGATCACCGGCGAGGAAGCCGAACCCGACATCGATCCGGAAGATATCCTTCCGGATGAATCCACTATTCAGGAGCAGGAAAGCGAGTGAGGGCTATGACTCAAGCCAAATTGACCGGGAGGATGGCTGCCGCCATGCTTGGTACCGTCGCGCTCGGAGGATGTATTACGGTCAATGCGCCCGAAGAGCCGATCGTGATCGAGCTGAACGTCAACATCCGCCAGGAAGTGATCTACCGGCTCGCGGAGGATGCGGGCAATACGATCGAGGAAAACGCGGATATCTTCTGATGGGTGACATGATGAAATCAATAACCAAATCGGTTCTTGCGGCTACGGCTTTCGCCACCGCGCTCGGTGGATTTGCCGCGCCTGCCTTCGCCCAGCGCGATCCGGCATACGCCGCCGCGCGCGCCGCCGGTCAGGTCGGCGAAAAGATGGACGGCTATCTCGGCATCGTCGTTGCCGAAACGCCCGAACTGCGGCGCATCGTCAACGATATCAATATCAAGCGGCGCGCCGTCTATTCGGAGCGCGCGCAGGCCAACAACGCCACGCTTGAGGAATATGCGCTGACGGCGGGCTGCCAGGCGATCCTCGCGACCGCGCCGGGCGAGAAGTACCAGGCCCCCGATGGCAGCTGGCAGACGCGTGGCACTTCGGCGCCGCTGCGCGATCCGCGCTGCCCCTGACTTGATAGGTGCGCTAGCGACGTCCGTCGCAAGCTTTGTGCTGATCCGGCCAATCGCGCCGCACTCCATGTTGACTCGCCACCACCCCCCTTCTAAGGGGGCGGCGCCCTCGGCGGGCAAGTCCGTGCCCGTGCCGCGCAACCCCCTTCAAGGAGCAAGGCATGAGCGACGACGAGCCCGCACGGGAACCTATCGAGGAGGATGCGCGGATCGACGCGCTGGAAAAGCGGCTAGCGGCCGCCCAGCAGCGCGAAGAGCAGCGTAACCGCCCGCAAAGTTCCGGGGCCGATGCGAATTATCGCAGCGGCAACCGGGTCCTGGCGGACCTCCTTGGCGGGATTCTCGGTGGAACGGTGATCGGATATGCCATCGGCTATTTTACCGGCACCAACCCCTGGGGTCTGTTGGTCGGCCTGTTCCTCGGAATAGTGGTCGCCTTCAGGAACGTAATTCGTGCGGCAAACAAGCGCCCCGAGGAATGATCTCCCAAGCGGGAATTTCCGGGGCGTTGTTCTTAGGGTTTAGGGATTAGCAGACGTGGCAGCCGATCAAGCCAAAGTCGACCCGATGAAGCAGTTCGCGATCGAGCCGATCGCCGGAACGCAGGGTTGGGAAATTGCCGGCCTCAACATCGCCTTCACCAACAGTGCGATGTGGATGCTGATCACGACCGTGGTGCTGTTCTTGTTCGTGCTGGGTGGCATGAAGCGCGAGCTGGTTCCCGGTCGTTGGCAGATGATGGTGGAGACCTTCACCGGCTTCATCGACAACATGCTCGAAGCGAACATCGGCAAGGAAGGGCGCAAATACGTGCCCTATGTCTTCAGCCTGTTCATGTTCATCCTGATCGCCAACCTGATCGGCCTGCTGCCGCTGGGCCTCGTCGGCATCCACCCGTTCACCTTCACCAGCCATTTCACGGTGACCGGCGTGCTTGCGATCATCAGCTTCTCGATCGTGCTGATCGTGGGTTTCTGGAAGCACGGCGTGCATTTCTTCAGCCTGTTCGTACCCCATGGCACTCCGTTGCCGATGGTTCCGGTGATCGCGCCGATCGAGTTCATCTCGTTCATGGTACGCCCCTTCAGCCTCGCGCTCCGTCTCTTCGTTGCGATGATGGCCGGTCACGTGCTGCTCAAGGTCCTGTCCAGCTTCGTGATCGACGGTACCAATGCCGGTATCGGCTTCGGTGCGCTGGTCGGTCTGCCGAGCTTCCTGCTGATGATCGGGATCAGCGCCCTCGAAATACTGGTGGCGGGCATCCAGGCCTATGTCTTCGCCCTGCTCACCTCGCTCTACATCAATGATGCAGAGAACCTTCACTAAGTTTATCCCTCAATTGCCTGTTTTCCAAAGGAGTTTGTCATGGAAGTAGAAGCTGCAAAGCTGGTTGGTGCCGGTCTCGCTGCAATCGGTGCCGGCATGGCCGCCATCGGTGTCGGTAACGTCTTCGGTTCGTTCCTCGAAAGCGCCCTGCGCAACCCGGGTGCAGCCGACGGCCAGCAGGGCCGCCTGTTCATCGGCTTCGCCGCTGCCGAGCTTCTCGGCCTGCTGGCGTTCGTCGTCGCGATGATTCTGATCTTCGTCGCCTAAGCACGACTGCCGATTTCGCGCCGGCCGGGGAATGCCTCGGCCGGTGCCGTGAATTTATCGTACCCGCCTTTCGAGAGCTGCAATGCCCCAGATAGCACAGCTTGCCGATACATGGTCCAGCCAGGTCTTCTGGCTGCTGGTGTTCTTCGGCATCACCTTCTTCGTCATCGGCCGCGGCATGGTGCCCAAGGTGATGGAAACCGTCGCCCAGCGTGACGGCCAGATCGCCGCCGACCTCGCTGCCGCCAAGGCCGCGCGCGAGGCCGCCGACGAGCAGGAAGAAGCCTGGCGGGTGCGCGAGAACGAGAACCGCGCCGCGGCGCAGGCGATCGTCGCCAAGGCCAAGGACGAGGCTGCGGCCAAGTCCGAGAAGAAGCTGAAGGCGGCGCAGACGCGGCTCGACAAGAAGCTCGCCGAAGCCGAGACCCGTATCGCCGAGGCGCGCACCGCGGCACTCACGGAAGTGGAGTCGGTTGCGGTCGAAGCGGCTCAGGACATCGTCAAGACGCTCGCCGGCGTGAAGGTGACCAAGCCCACCGCCGCCAAGGCGGTGAAGGAGGCGATGGCTCATGGCTAATCCCGCATCCGATCTGCCCGAAGTGATCGCTACCGAAGCCGCTCAGACGGAAGCGGTGGTGGATATGGGCGCAGCCAAGCTCGTCGGCCCCGAACTGTGGGGTCTCGAGCCCTACCAGATCGTCTCCGTGGCGATGCTGGTCCTGTTCGCTTTCGCCTTCTTCGGCGCCAAGGTGCACAAGATCATCGGGGGCGGCCTCGACGGCAAGATCGCCGCGATCAAGGAACAGCTCGACGAAGCCAAGCAGCTGCGTGCCGAAGCCGAAGCGCTGCGTCAGGAATATGCCGACAAGATCGCCGGTGCCGAGAAGGACGCGGAAGCCATGCTCGCCAATGCGCAGCACGAGGCCGACGCGATCCTCGAGAAGGCCGAGGCCGACAGCAAGGCGATGGTCGAGCGCCGCAAGCGCATGGCCGAAGACAAGATCGCCGCTGCCGAGCGCGAAGCGGTTGAAGACGTGCGCAACCGCGCGGTCAGTGCCGCGACCGAGGCCAGCCGCACGCTGATCGCCTCCAAGCACGACGCGGAAGCGGACAAGGCGCTGGCCGACAAGGTCATCGCCGGGATCTGAGCGACTCTTGATCGAAGAACTTTGTAGAGGGCGGTCCTGCGGGGCCGCCCTTTTCGTATGTCGCGAGCCCCAGCGAAGGTCGGGACCTCAGGCACCAACGCGCCAACTCTCCTGAGACCCCTGCGTTGGCCGTCGGCCAGCTCCGCTCTCGCAAGGGATCACGGTTCAAGCACGATCTTCCCAACGATCTCCCCGCGTTGCATGGCCTCGAAAGCCTCTCGCCAGTCGGTGAGGGGAAGGGTGCGGTCTACATGGGGTCTGATGCGCCCCTCCGCAGCCAGCCGATCGACCGCCTCGGCAATACGCGCACCTCGATCGGGAAAGCGCCGCGAATATTCGCCCGCCCGCACACCGACGACCGAGAAGCCCTTGATCAGCGGGATGTTGACCGCGATCTCCGGGATGCGACCCGATACGAAGCCGATTACCAGCAGCTTGCCGCCGAAGGCCACGCAGCGCGTGCTCTCGTCGAATACGTCGCCGCCGATGGGATCGTAGACGAGGTCGCACAATTTCACGTCGGTCAATTCCGAGACGTCTTCGCGAAACCGGCCGGTGTTGAGTATGACGGCCTCGGGCCTGGCGATCCTGCGCAATGGCTCGACTTTGTCTTCGCGATGCGTCGCCGCGATGACTGTCGCTCCGAGAGCACGCGCAAGATCGCAGGCGGCAAGCCCCACGCCGCCGCTCGCGCCGTGGACCAGAACCGTCTGCCCCGCCTTCAGCCCGCCGATCTCTACCAGCGCGACATAAGCGGTATGATAGGCGGCGCCCATGGCCGTTGCCGTGGCGAAATCGAGATTCTCGGGCAATTTGCGCAGCGAGGCGGCAGGCAGGGCGACATAGTCGGCAAAAGCACCGGTCTTGGCCCCGCCGCGTACCCTGTCGCCGGGTTTGAAACCACTGCCTTCGGCCGCCTCGACCACTTCGCCCGCCATCTCGAGTCCCGAGACGAAGGGCGGCTCGGCTTTGAACTGGTACTCCCCTCGAGTCATCAGCAGGTCGGGATAGTTGAGCGAGGCGGCGCGAACGCGCACCAGCACCTCGCCTTCCGGCTGCTCGAGCTCGGCCAGCTCGACACCCGAAAGGTCGGGCGACAGCTTGCTGACAAAAACGGCTTTCATTGCTGCTGGGCCGGCAGATCAATAGTTACCGTATGTGACTGGGAATCAGGGGGAGCAAATAGCACAGCCATCCCTGCTACGATCCCTACCGCCCCCCAAGTGTATTTCCGCTGTCGAATGTCGGCAAAAGCCCGAGCAAAGCAATAGAGGGCTGCGCCAAGTAGCATCAACATCCAGAACATGTTCAGAAATGGTCCTTGGCGGTGCGCAGTGCGGCGAAGGTTTCGGCAGGGCTGTTGCCGCCCCAGCGATCGCGCAGATCGGCATCGTCGGCCCGCAGGAAGGGATTGGTTGCAAGTTCGCGAGAGAGAACCGTCGGGACCGTCGGCTCGCCCTTGGCGCGCTTCTCGTCGATCCGTGCGGCATAGAGGCGCAATTCGGCATTGTCGGGGTCGGCATGAAGCGCGAACTTGGCATTCGCCTGCGTATATTCATGCGCGCAATAAAGCAGCGTGTTGTCGGGCAGCTGGCGAATACGGTCGAGGCTGTTCCAGAACTGCTCCGGCTGGCCTTCGAACATCCGGCCGCATCCCAACGCAAAGACGCTGTCGCCGACGAAGGCCATATCAGCATCGGCGATGTGATAGGCGATATGGCCGTTGGTGTGGCCGGACACGTCGATCACGCGCGCCTGCCAGTCGCCCAGCGCCACGCTGTCGCCATTGCCTACAACGCGGTCGATCGGGCTGAGCTTCTCGACTTCCCTGGGCGCAATCACCTTGGCACCGGTTGCCTCGACGATGGCCTTGTTGCCGCCCGCGTGATCGGGGTGCCAATGGGTGTTCCAGATCTGCGAGATTTGCCAGCCCTTGGCCTCGGCCTGCTTGAGGTACTCCGCACCGTCGGGCGTATCGATCGCCGCGGTTTCGCCGCTGGCAGGATCGTGGAGGAGGAATCCGTAATTGTCGGACAGGCAGGGGAACTGGTGGACTTCGAGCATGGGTAATTTTCGGCCCTATCGCTGCGCTACGTGAGAGCGGGGAGCCTACGCGCCTTGGCCGATGTAGGAAAGGCCCGCCGCTCGATTGAGCAGCGGGCCTTCCTTTGTCGTCTGGATCCCCGCCTGCGCGGAGATGACGGTGCGGTAAGCGCCCGCTTCGCAGGCGCCAACCTGTTACCGTCAGTCTTCCTTCTTCTTCAGCGCTTCGCCGAGGATGTCGCCGAGCGATGCGCCCGAATCCGACGAACCGAACTGTGCGACCGCTTCCTTCTCTTCGGCGATCTGACGCGCCTTGATCGAGAAGTTCGGCTTCTTCGAGCGATCGAAGCCGGTAACCATCGCGTCGACCTTGCCGCCGACCTGGAAGCGGTCGGGGCGCTGTTCGTCGCGGTCGCGGCCGAGGTCGCTGCGCTTGATGAAGCCGGTCGCGCCGTCTTCGCCAACCTGCACTTCGAGGCCGCCATCGCGGACTTCGAGGACGGTGACGGTGACGGTTTCGCCCCTGCGCAGCGAGCCCGAAGCGCCTGCTTCGGTCGGCGCGCCCTTTTCCAGCTGCTTCATGCCGAGGCTGATGCGCTCCTTGTCGGTGTCGACGTCGAGAACGACGGCTTCGACCTGCTCGCCCTTGCGGTGCAGCGCCAGCGCGTCTTCACCCGAGATGCCCCAGGCGATGTCCGACATGTGGACCATGCCGTCGACGTCGCCATCGAGGCCGATGAAGAGGCCGAATTCGGTGGCGTTCTTGACTTCGCCTTCGACCTTCGAGCCGACTGGGTGCTTCTCGGCGAACTCTTCCCAAGGATTACGCTGGGCCTGCTTGAGGCCGAGGCTGATGCGACGCTTTTCGCTGTCGACCTCGAGGACCATGACTTCGACTTCCTGCGAGGTCGAGACGATCTTGCCCGGGTGGACGTTCTTCTTGGTCCAGCTCATTTCCGAAACGTGGACCAGGCCTTCGATGCCAGGCTCGATTTCGACGAATGCGCCGTATTCGGTGATGTTGGTGACGGTGCCCGTCAGCTTCATGCCGACCGGGTACTTGGCCGAAACGCCGTCCCACGGATCCGATTCCAGCTGCTTCATGCCGAGGCTGATGCGCTGGGTTTCTTCGTTGATGCGGATGATCTGGACGGTCACGGTCGCGCCGATCTCGATCATTTCGCTGGGGTGGTTGACGCGCTTGTAGCTCATGTCGGTGACGTGGAGCAGGCCGTCGATACCGCCGAGATCGACGAAGGCACCGTAATCGGTGATGTTCTTCACGACGCCGTCGATCACCTGACCTTCGGCCAGCTTGTCGATCAGTTCGCTGCGCTGTTCGGCGCGGGTTTCTTCGAGGACCGCACGGCGCGAGACGACGATGTTACCGCGGCGGCGGTCCATCTTGAGGATCTGGAACGGCTGAGCCATGTCCATCAGCGGGGTGACGTCGCGCACGGGGCGGATGTCGACCTGGCTGCCGGGCAGGAAGGCCACGGCGCCGTCGAGGTCGACGGTGAAGCCGCCCTTGACGCGGCCGAAGATGCGGCCTTCGACGCGCTTGCCTTCGCCGAATTCGTTTTCGAGCTTGTCCCAGGCGGCTTCGCGGCGGGCGCGGTCGCGGCTGAGCATCGCTTCACCTTCGGCGTTCTCGACGCGGTCGACATAAACTTCGACTTCGTCACCGACGCCGGGCGCGGTTTCGTTTTCGGAGCGCTGGAATTCCTTGAGGTCGACGCGGCCTTCGCTTTTCAGGCCGACATCGATGTGCGCCATGCCGTTTTCGATGGCGGTGACGGTGCCCTTGACGACGCGGCCTTCGAAGCCGCCGTCATCTGCGCCGCCGAGCTGCTCGTCGAGCATTTTCGCGAAATCGTCGCGAGTGGGATTGGCTGCAGTTGCCATGTGTGTAGTCCTAACGTTCGTTTTGCTACCGGCCACCGGTTTTCCCGGGGTCTTTACCCGTCTGCCTGCGCACCATTGCACGGGCCGTACGGGGCAAGAGGGCCGATGCCGCGCGGGGCCGGATGCCGTCGCACGGGTCCACTCAATCCAGAGATTGCGAGAACGGGCGCGCGCCTAGGCGAAACGGGCACGAAAGGCAAGTGAATTGCGGGAGCGTCGTCCGGAGACATGGACCGCATGTTACACCGTCCAGGGCGAAAACCGTCGCCGCCGGCTCGGGGGCGGAAAACGCCGGAATTGCGCGAGTTTCGAGGTCGGGCAAGGGCATCGGGCAGGTCATGCCAGCGCAGCCCCCCTGTAGGAAAGCGGCTATCGCCGCGATGCGGTCATCCTGTGTAGAGCATCGCGACATCGCAACGATCGTAGCGCGCGGCATAGCGCTCCATCACTGCCCGATCGTGTTCGAAGCCGAGCTTCTCGTACAGATGGATGGCCGGGGCGCACTTGCTGTTGGTGAGGAGGTAGAGCGTCTCGGCACCGAGTTCGCGCGCTCGCTCGATCGTCGCGGCGAGCAGGAATTCGCCCGCTTTCAGTCCGCGCGCGCTTTCGCGTACGCCCATCTTGGTAAGTTCGAAGGCGCCCGGGCCCGTCTTGAGCAGCGCGCAGGTGCCGACGATGCCGAGCCCTGCAGCTTCGACGAACAGGATATCGCCGCCTGCATCGATGATCCGCTCCTGCGGGTGCTCGAGGATCTCGCGGTCGGCCTCTTCCATCGCGAACATGTCCTCGATCCATGCACGGTTGATGTCGAAGAATTCGTGAGCGAGCGAGGGATCGTATTCGCGCAGGGAGAGGGGTTGCGGGACGATACGGGCGGCGCGTTCGGCGATGGAGGCCTCGGCAAGCGCTTCTTCGATAATCGCGAGCTGGCGAAGGAAGTCGCCATCGACGCGGGCGAGGATTTGCTCTGCCGCGGCGCCTACCTTCGGCCATACGTCGCTCGCGATGGTCTGCGCCATGCGCTCGCCTTGCTCGGTAAGCGAGATCATGCGGCTGCGCTGGTCCGCGCAGGCTTCGTCCGTGGCGAGGCCGAGCTTCTTCAGGTGCCCGATCGTGCGCGTCATGCCCGGCTGGCTGGTCCCGCTGGCTTCGGCAAGCTGGCCGACCGTCTTCGGACCCGTCCTCAGCGCCGCCATCGCTGCCATATGGCCGGGTTGCAGCGGGATACCCGCATCGGTCAGAACGCTGGCCGCGCCCGCCTGCATGCGCTCGCCAAGCCGCTTGAGGCGGCTGCCGAGAAAGGCGGGCCCCATCTGGGCAACGACATCGACCATGCGAATCTCCATAGCGTGATATATAACATGATATGGATATGGGCGAAGTATGGCAAGGGCGGGAGAGGCAGCTTAGGAAACAGCTTCAGTCACAGCCTCGATCGCGGCGGCGATGGCCTCGTCCTTTCCCAGCGCGCTGGTGTCGATCACCATCGCGTCCTCGGCAGGGATCAGCGGCGCCACTGCACGGTTGCGATCGCGCTCGTCGCGGCGGCGCAAATCGTCCTGGATTTCGAGCAGGGTCACGCCGGCCCCGCGCTCGCGCATCTCGACGAAGCGCCGCTGGGCGCGCGCTTCGACGCTCGCCGTGATGAACAGCTTCGCGTCCGCCTCCGGCGCAATGACGGTCCCGATGTCGCGTCCGTCGAGGATCGCTCCGCCATCTTGCGTGGCGAAGGCGCGCTGGCGTTCGTGGAGCGCTTGGCGGACCGCCGGATGGACCGAGACGCGGCTGGCGAGTCCGCCGGTTTCCTCGTCGCGCAATTGGGGATCGTCCAGCAGGCTGTCCGCAAAGCCCGTCGCCGCCAGCGCATCCTCGGCATCGTCGGGATTGCCGCCATTCAGCGAGACCTGCCTCCCGACCGCGCGGTAGAGCAGCCCCGTATCGAGATGCGGCAGGCCGAAATGCGCGGCCAGCGCCTTGGCAATCGTGCCTTTCCCGCTGGCAGTGGGTCCGTCGACGGCGATAATCATACGCCTGTCCTGCGCGCCCGCACCGCTTTCGCCAAGCCCCAGATGGCAATCGCTGCCCAGAATCCTTCGAGCACGAGGCTGGGCCAGTTGGTGTGCACCAGCAGCGAGACGGTCAGTAGCGCCGCGCCGGTGAGATTGGTGCCGTGCAGGATGAAGGGGTTCGGGTCTTCCTTCCACGTGAGATAGGCATAGGCGGCAATGATGCAGGCCATCCCGACGAAGCCGATGAGCGTATAGATGTCGAGCTGGTCGGTCACTCGGCCGCCTCGTCCAGCAGGGCGGTGAAATTCGGGAAACTCGTCGCGATCGGTTCGAGGCTGTCGATTTCGACGCCGTCGCGACTGACCAGTCCGGCGATTGCCATGCTCATGGCGATGCGGTGATCGAGGTGAGTGGCGATGGGGCCACCTCCGGCAAGGGGCTTACCCCCGGTCCCCTCGATAACCAGGCCATCGTCATTCTCCTCGACATTCGCACCGGCGAGGCTGAGCGCCTCGGCCATGGCCGCCAGGCGGTCGCTTTCCTTGACGCGCAGTTCCTCCAGCCCGCTGGTGATGGTCGTCCCTTCGGCCAGCGCAGCGGCGACGAACAGGACGGGAAACTCGTCGATCATGCTCGGTGCGATGCCGGGGTCGACCTCGATGCCTTTCAGCGCCGCATGGCGCACGCGCAGGTCGGCAACCGGCTCGCCGCCGACTTCGCGCGCATCGAGCCTCTCGATGTCGGCGCCCATGAGCTCAAGCACGCGGAAGATGCCGTCGCGCGTGGGATTGAGCCCGACGTTCTCGATCACGAGATCGCTGCCCGGCACCACGCTTGCCGCCACCGCGAAGAAAGCGGCGGAGGAGGGGTCGCCCGGCACGGTGATGTCGCAAGGCTTGAAATCGGCGGGGCCGTGAATGCGAATTACGCGCTCGCCCTCGTTCTCCTCGACCGTCAGTTCGGCACCGAAGCCGCGCAGCATGCGCTCGGTATGATCGCGCGTCGGCACCGGTTCGATCACCGTGGTGATGCCGGGAGTGTTGAGACCGGCGAGCAGCACCGCGCTCTTTACCTGCGCGCTCGCCACCGGCAGGCGGTATTCGATCGGCACGGCCGGTTGCATGCCCTCCATCATCAGCGGCAGGGTCCCGCCGGGGGAGGGGGTGAAGCTTGCGCCCATGGTCGAAAGCGGATCGATCACCCGGCCCATCGGTCGCTTCGACAGGCTGGCATCGCCGGTAAAGGCCGTGGAAATGCCGTGGCTTGCGACAAGGCCCATGAGGAGCCTGGTGGAAGTGCCCGAATTGCCCATGTCGAGCGCCTGTTCGGGCTGGAGCAATCCTCCGACACCCACGCCATCGACCACCCAGTCGTCACCGTCGCGCTCGATCCGCGCGCCCATGGTACGCAGGGCCGCTGCGGTCGCGAGAACGTCCTCGCCCTCTAGCAGGCCGGAAATGCGGCTGCGGCCTACGGCCAGCGCGCCGAACATGAGCGAACGATGGCTGATCGATTTGTCGCCCGGTACACGGATGCGTCCGGTCAGCGGTCCTGCGGGCATGAAGCGGTGAGCGGTCAATCGGGCGTCCCGGTGATGGCATGGATAGGGATGCGGCGCTTTGACAGCGCACATACGTTCTGGCAAGGCGCGCGCGCTGTTGATTCCTGCCCAGCGGGAACCCATCAAGACAATTACGAATTCACGACCCCGCGGCGCTACGCCGGGGGCGGCAGACTCTAAGGATTACACATGGTCAAACCTGAATGGGGCACCAAGCGGACCTGCCCGAACTGCGGCACCCGCTTTTACGATCTGAACAAGGACGATCCCGTCACCTGCATCGAATGCGGCGAAGAGTGGACGCCGGAACCGGTGCTCAAGTCGAAACAGCCGATCCTCGCCGAGGAAGAGAAGAAGGACAAGAAGGGCGAAGCCGACAGCGATCTGGGCGGCGACGACGACGACGACGATCTGGACATCGACATCGACGAGGACGACGATTCGCCCGACAATGAAGTCGATCTGGGCGGCGACGACGACCTCGGCGTCGAGACCAAATCGAAGGGCGACGACGACGACGCCGACGAAAGCTGATTTAGCTGTTGCATTGCGGGATGGCTGCTTATATTGGGCGCCTCCCGCAAGGGTGACGCGCCTCCCAGGACGCGTCGCAGGAAATGGCTCGGGGCCTTAGCTCAGCTGGGAGAGCGCTACAATGGCATTGTAGAGGTCAGCGGTTCGATCCCGCTAGGCTCCACCATTCCACCGCTTTGAGGCCCAGGTCGGGCTGCAAATGGCGGATCGGTGCGCTTCCGGTGCTCACGGACTTTTGGTCCGCTGCGCGCCGGTTCTCGCGATCCCCCGTTTTCGCTCCAACCTGAACCTCAAATCGGCGAAATGGCCCGTTTTGGGTTTGATGGTAGCAGGTCGTGGCGACGGCTGCGGCTTGCTTCCACCACACCCGGGCATGAGTTTGGGTTTCATCGGGGAATTCCCCACGCTGGCCGACGAGTTCTCGTCCGCCGGCGTTTTTCGCGTTTAATCGGGCCGGTCATGGTTCGATAAGGAGTTTAGGCAGTCATGTTCGACAATCTGTCCGACCGCCTCGGTAATGTCTTCGACCGCCTGAAAGGGCGTGGCGCGCTGTCGGAAAACGACGTGCGCGAGGCGATGCGCGAAATTCGCATCGCGCTGCTCGAAGCCGATGTCGCGCTGCCCGTCGTGCGCCGCTTCATCGATGCGGTCACCGAGAAGGCGATCGGTTCGGAAGTCCTCAAGTCGGTCACGCCCGGCCAGCAGGTCGTCAAGATCGTCGACGACGAACTCACCTCCATGCTGGGCGGGGGCGAGGATGCCGATCCTGCCGACCGCGAACTGAACTTCGCCGCCAAGCCCCCGGTGGTCATCATGATGGTCGGCCTGCAGGGCTCGGGTAAGACGACGACCACTGCCAAGCTCGGCAAGCTGATCAAGGAAAAGCACGGCAAGAAGGCCATGATGGCCTCGCTCGACGTCAATCGTCCGGCCGCGCAGGAACAGCTCAAGGTGCTCGGCGAGCAAGTCGAGGTCGCGACGCTGCCGATCATCGAAGGCCAGCAGCCGGTCGACATTGCCCGCCGCGCGATGGAAAGCGCCAAGCTGCAGGCCGCCGACGTGCTGCTGCTCGACACAGCGGGCCGCCTCCATGTCGACGAAGCGCTGATGGCCGAGATGAAGGCGATCGCCAGCGTCTCCGCGCCGACCGAAGTGCTGCTGGTGGTCGACAGCCTGACCGGTCAGGACGCGGTCAACGTCGCGCAGAGCTTCACCGGCGAAGTGCCGCTGACCGGCGTGGTTCTGACCCGCATGGACGGCGATGCGCGCGGCGGTGCGGCGCTCTCGATGCGCTATGTAACCGGCAAGCCGATCAAGTTTGCCGGCACGGGCGAGAAACTCGACGCGATCGAGGCTTTCGATCCCAAGCGCGTGGCCGGCCGAATCCTGGGCATGGGCGATGTCGTGTCGCTGGTCGAAAAGGCCGCCGAAACCATCAAGCAGGACGAGGCGGAAGCGCTCGCCAAGAAGATGGCGAAGGGCGAATTCGACCTCGAAGACCTGCGCATGCAATTGAAGCAGATGCAGAACATGGGCGGACTTGGCATGCTGGCAGGCATGCTTCCGGGCATGAAGAAGGCCAAGCAGGCCATGGCGGCCTCGAACATGGACGACAAGGTGCTCGTCCACATGGATGCGATCATCGGTTCGATGACGCCCAAGGAGCGCAAGCAGCCCAAACTGCTCAACGCCAAGCGCAAGAAGCGCGTGGCCGCCGGTTCGGGCACGCAGGTGCAGGACGTCAACAAGGTGCTGAAGATGCACCAGGAAATGTCCCGCGCGATGAAGCAGATCAAGAAAATGGGCGGGCTTAAGGGCCTCGGCGCGCTGTTCGGCGGCGGAGGCATGGGGGCTGCGATGCCCGGCCTCGGCGGTCCCGGCGGCGCAGCGGGCGGCCTTCCCGGAATGGGCGGCGGCAAGGGCCCCGGCGTGGACCCCAGCACGCTCCCGCCTGACCTTCAGGACCTCCTTAAGAAGAAATAAGTTTCAGACGTTTACATTCGAAAGGTAATATCAAATGGCAGTTGCAATCCGTCTTTCCCGTGGTGGTGCCAAGAAGCGCCCCTACTACCGCATCGTCGTTGCCGACTCGCGCGCTGCGCGCGACGGCAAGTATCTCGAGCAGATCGGCACCTACAACCCGATGCTGCCGAAGGATTCGGGCGAGCGCGTGAAGCTCAACGAAGACCGCGCGCGTCACTGGCTGTCGGTCGGCGCAACGCCGTCGGATCGCGTCCACCGCTTCCTCGATGCCGCCGGCATCCTGGAGCGCGCGCCGAAGAACAACCCGAAGAAGGGCGAGCCGGGTGAAGCCGCCAAGGAACGCGCCGAGGAGAAGGCCGCCAAGATCGCTGAAGCCGAGGAAGCCAAGAAGGCTGCCGAGGAAGAAGCCAAGGCTCCGGCCGAAGAAGCTGCTGCTGAAGAGGCTCCGGCTGAAGAAGCCGCCGAAACCGCTTCGGAAGACAAGGCCGAGTAATCGCGCCCATGTCGGACAAACCCGTCACGCTGGCTGCCGTCACCGGCGCGCATGGCGTGACGGGCGAGGTTCGGCTGAAGCTGTTCGGCGAGGGCGTCGACGCGCTCAAGCCGCACAAGAGCTTCAACGAGGGTGCGCTGACCCTCGCCAAGATCCGCAGCGACAACAAGGGCGGTGCCATCGCGCGCTTTGCCGAGGTGACCGATCGCACCGCGGCCGAGCGATTGCGCGGCACCGCCCTTTCCGTTTCGCGCGAAGCCTTGCCCGCGCTGGACGAGGGCGAGTTCTACTTCTCCGACCTGATCGATCTCGCGGTGGTCACCGATGCCGGCGAGGCGGTGGGCCGCGTCTGCGCGGTCGAGAATTACGGTGCGACCGACATCGTCGAAATCGAGAAGCCCGACGGCAGGAAATTCATGGTCCCGCTGACCAGGAAGGCAGTGCCCGGCTGGACGACGAGCGAGTTGACCATTTCGGAGCATTTCTGGGATAGGTAAGCGCGCAATGTGCGCCGCCTCCACAGACCTCTGGCAACGCCTCGCCGCTTACGAGATCGGTCCGGCCGATGCTGCGCTTGGCTTCACCCAGAGGCTGGCGCGCGAGAACCGCTGGAGCGCCGATTATACAACCCGCGTCGTTCGCGAGTACAAGCGCTTCTGCTACCTTGCCAAGACCGCCGGCCACGAGGTTACGCCTTCGGATTCGGTCGACCAGGCTTGGCACTTGCACCTGACCTACAGCCGCGATTACTGGCAGCGTTTCTGTCCCGAGGTGCTCGAAGCGGAACTGCATCATGGCCCGACTGCGGGCGGGCAACTCGAGCGTACGCGCTATTACGATCAGTACGCCGCCACGCTGAGGAGCTACGAAGAGGCTTTCGGCGAGGCGCCACCGTCCGACATCTGGCCCGATGCGAACCGCCGCTTTAACATCGACCCGCAGTCTTTTCGCGTTAACCCCCGCGATGTATTCGTGGTCCCGAGGTGGCGGTTTATGCTACCGCTTGGGCTGGGCGCACTGCTGGTTGCGGGCGTCCTACTGATGGAGGTATTCAGCGGATGATCGAAGGCTTCTCGACCTATTCCGGCGGCGAGTTTCTCGTATTCTACGCCCTGCTGGTGATCGGTGCGATCATCGCGGGTGTGTGGTTGCCGGGCTTCCTGCGCGCGGATGGCGAGAATCGCCGGGTCGATGACCGCTACGATATGGCCTATCTAGCCGGTGGTGCCCGCCGGGTAACCGAGACCGTGCTTGCACAGCTGCTCGGAACAGGCTCGCTTGAGGCTGCGGGCGGCAACAAGGTTCGTGTCGCACACCAGCAGGGCGGCGAGAATGCGCTGGAGAACGATCTGCTGCGCAAGGTGACCGATTTCGGCCTCACAGAGGCACAGAGAACCGTCGGTACCCATATCGACGAAATCCAGGAGCGGCTGGCGCGCACTCGCTTGCTGCTCGATCAGAGCGAGCGTCTGCAGCTGCGGATCGTTTCGGTATTGCCATATCTCGCTGTGCTCGCAGTGGGCTGGTATCGCCGTTCTGCCGGGATCGCCGAGGGCGAGCCGGTCGGCTACCTCACCGGCCTGATGATCCTTGCCGCGATCTTGGGTTCTATCCGCTTCATCAAACTCGATCCGCGGACCCGCGGCGGGCTTGCCGCCGTGGCAGAGGGCAAGGCGATCAGTTCGCGCCTGAAATCCGCGCCGACGGGACCCGAACTGGGCTTCGGCGTGGCGTTGTTCGGTACTGCTATTCTTGCGGGCACACCCTTCTCGCAGCTCCACGCCATGCGGCAGGCGGCTTCGGGCGATGGTGGCGGCTATTCCAGCGATGGCGGCGATAGCTCGAGCAGCGACGGTGGTGGCTGCGGCGGTGGGTGCGGCGGCTGCGGGGGCTAACGCCGCAACGGTCGCTTATTGGCCAGATGGTTGCGGATCTTGGTGGCGGCCACGCCTGCCTGGCCCATCGCATGGCTGATCTGGTCGAGCCCGAGCACGACGTCGCCCGCGGCGAACAGGCCGGGGACGCTGGTTTGGAGATGGTCGTCGACGATGATGCAGTCCTTCTCGCTCACCTTGGCGCCGCATTTTACGGCCAGTCCCGAGCGCACCACCGACCCCAGCGCGGGATAGACGCTGTCGAACGCCAGGCGTCCCTCGGCAGTGTCGAGCGCAATCTGCCCGCTCTCGAATGCATAGCCGCCGCAGGGCCCTGCCACGCGGGCAATTCCCGCGTCGTCGAGCACAGTCGAGCATTCTTCCGACAAATCGTGATCGCCGCCGGGTGAGACCAGCGTCAGGTTCTTCGTATAGGCGCGGATGAATTGCGCCTCTGCCGTGCCGTGCTCGCCCGTGCCGATGACCGCCACGCGCTTGTCGGTTACCTCGTAGCCGTCGCAGATCGGGCAATAGCGGATCAGCCCTCGGCTTACCGCCTCGTCGTGAAGCTGGTCCTCGATACCCTCGGGCCGGTTGTTGACCACGCCGGTGGCCAGAAGGACCGAACGGGCCCGATATTCCTCCTTGGCGCAGCAGACCGTGAAAGACTCGCCGTCGCGCCTCAGGTCCGTAACGCGTTTGGGCTCGCGCAGAGCGCCGTATTTCGCCGCCTGTTCGCGCATGCGTTCGAGCAGTTCGTTGCCGTTGATGCCATCGGGAAACCCCGCGTGGTTGTGGCTCTTCGGGATCCAGCTTGCCCGGCTGGTCCCGCAATCGAACAGGCGAATGTCGAGGTGGTAGCGCGCAAGGTAGATCGCGGCGGTCAGTCCGGCAGGGCCAGCGCCCACGATGATGCAATCGTCGATGTCCTCGCTCATGAAACAGCCAACGCGCCGACCCTCGCTACGGTCCCGGCGCGAACTTTACATAACGTGAATGTTATATAACATAGACATTATGAATGATTCGCTTGATCGCGCTTTTGCCGCGCTTGCCGACCCCACCCGGCGGGCCATCCTCGCCCGCTTGGGCGAGGGGGCTGCCAGTGTGGCGGAACTTGCGGAGCCTTTCGATCTCAGCCAGCCGGCCATCTCCCGCCACCTCAAGGTGCTCGAAGATGCCGGGCTCATCGCGGCAGGACGCAAGGGGCAGCGACGACCTCGTGCCTTGCGGCCCGAAGGCCTCGAAGCGCCCCAGCGTTGCATCGAAGAGCTCGCAGCCTACTGGCCCGACCGTTTCGACCGCCTCGACGAGTATCTCCAAGCCGCTACCAAGGACTCCGGACAATGAGCGACCTGCCCGTTTTCACCATCACGCGCCTCTTTGCGGTCGATCGCGACACAATGTACGATGCATGGGCCGACCCTCGCAAAATGGTCCAGTGGTCGGGGCCGAAAGGATCGACCGTCGAGATCCTGTCGGGCGAGGTCAGCGAAGGCCACACCGTCCACTCGAAGACTATCTCGCCGGACATGCCGCCGATGTTTACGTTAGCGAAATGGATTACGCTGTCGCGGCCGGAACGTGTCGTGTGGGAGCAGAGCTTTGCCGATGAGCACGGCAAGAAGACCGTTCCCGAGTTCTTCGATGCCTGGCCCGAAACCCTCCTTACCGAGGTCGATTTCACCGAAGAAGAGGGGGGAACCCGCGTGACGCTGAGCTGGACGCCAATCGAGGCAACTCCGGAAGCATTGACCGAATTCGAGAAACAGATGGCCGGGATGAAGGGCGGCTGGGGCGGTAGCTTCGACGAACTCGAGGCGTTCCTCGCTGGATGAGTGAAGCGTCGGGGCCTATGGCCTTGCGGGAAGCTGCACGCTAACCCTGCCCGATAATGACCAAGCTTCCCGTCGCCATCGTGCAGGCCGCTCCCATTCCGCTCGCCATCGGCGACGGGATCGACAAGGCGGTTCGTTTGGCACGCGAAGCGGTGGAGGGCGGGGCAAAGCTCGTCGCGTTCGGCGAGACCTTCCTCGGCGGCTACCCATTGTGGCTCGACGAGGCACCGAGCGCGGCCTTGTGGGACCACCCCGGCACCAAGGCGCTGCACCGCATCCTGCTCGAACAGGCGGTGGTCGCGGACGATGAGCGGCTGCTGCCCTTGCAGGAACTCGCCGACGAAAGCGGCGTGGTCATCAGCATCGGCGCGCATGAGCGGGTGCGGCGCAGCCTCTGCAACAACCAGATGACCTTCCGGCCCGGCCTGCCGGTGCTCGACCACCGCAAGCTGGTGCCCACGCATGGCGAGCGGCTCGTCTGGATGCGCGGCGACGGCTCAACGCTGGGCGTTCACCAGGCCGAATGGGGCAAGGTCGGCTCGCTGATCTGCTGGGAGCACTGGATGCCGCTCGCCCGCGCGGCGATGCACAACCTCGGCGAGAGCGTGCACGTCGCCGCCTGGCCCACCGTGCGTGAGGAATACGCGCTCGCCTCGCGGCACTATGCGATGGAGGGCCGCTGCTTCGTTCTGGCGGCAGGACTAGTGCAGGCGAAGAACGACCTCTTCGACGGGCTGGAGCGGGCCGGAGGGGGCGACAACGCTGCCGCGCGCGAACTGCTGGAAGCCATCGAAGCGGAAACCCTCAATCGCGGCGGCTCGCTCATTATCGCCCCCGACGCGCGCATCCTCGCTGAGGCGGGCGAGGGCGAGGAAACGCTGTTCGCAGAGCTCGATCTTACCGAGATAGACGAAGGCTTGGCATTGCTCGACACCGACGGTCATTACTCCAGGCCTGACGTATTCGAGCTGCGTGTCGATACGCGGGCCAAGGATGGGGTGGAGTGGAATGATCGATAATGCAGTATTCCTGATCGCGGCCTATGGCGCGATGACCGCGGGGCTCAGCGCCACGGTCGCGAAGGTTTCGCCGAGCATCGGCCCAAAGCTGCGTCACCTGTTCTCGGGCGCGGCCCCGCTTGCCGCGGTGCTCGCTGCGCGTCTCGACGGCGCGGACAGCGTGACCTTGCAGGGGATGGACCTGTTAGCCGCGGGCGGATTGGTCGTTTTCGGCGTTATCACCTCGAGTGTGGTCGGGAAATTCGTTCCTACACAGCAGGCCGGAGAGAGGCGCCTGACTTCGCGCTGATCGCGCCGGGATGGAATTGCGCTCGCCGACCCGCTAAGGGCGCGGCCGATGACCTTCGCCGCGACGATCCTAACTCTCTATCCCGAGATGTTTCCCGGGCCGCTTGGCGTTTCGCTTGCAGGCAGGGCGCTCGAGCGGGGAGACTGGTCGTGCGAAACGGTCCAGATCCGCGATTTCGCCAAGGACAAGCACCGCACGGTCGACGATACGCCGGCTGGCGGCGGTGCGGGCATGGTGCTCAAGCCCGATGTGCTGGGTGCTGCGATCGATAGCATCCTCCCCGGAACGGGGAGGGGGACCAGCGAAGCTGGTGGAGGGGCACTATCGCCTGATCAGAACGGTTCCGAGCAGCCGACCGTGCCCCTCCACCATCCTGCGGATGGTCCCCCTCCCCCGGTGGGGGAGGCTATTCCCATCCTCGCGATGACACCGCGCGGGAAACCGATCACGCAGGCGCGTATCCGCGAAATCGCGCAGGGGCCCGGTGTCGCCATTCTGTGCGGCCGGTTCGAGGGCTTCGACGAGCGGATTTTCGAGGCCTATCCGCAGATCGAGCAGGTTAGCCTGGCCGACATCGTCCTGTCTGGCGGAGAGCCCGCCGCGCTTGCGATTCTCGACGCTTGCATTCGCCTGCTTCCCGGAGTAATGGGCGCGCCCGATAGCGGAGTCGAAGAGAGCTACGAAAATGGCCTCATCGAATATCCGCAATATACCCGACCTGCCGAATGGGAAGGGCGCACGATCCCTGAAGTGCTGCGATCGGGGGATCATGCGAAGATCGCTGCTTGGCGCAAGGCAAGGAGCGAGGAAGACACACGGTTACGCAGGCCGGACCTTTGGGAGCGTTACAGTGACGCTCGGGACCAGTCTGCCTCTGGCGCGCGGCGAAAAGACTAAGGATATGGTTCGATGAACCTCATTCAGCAGCTCGAAGCAGAAGCTATCGAGAACCTCGGGAAGGACGTTCCCGAATTCCGCGCCGGTGACACCGTGCGCGTCGGCGTCCGCGTTGTCGAAGGCAGCCGCGAACGCGTCCAGAATTTCGAAGGCGTCGTCATTGCCCGCTCGAACCGCGGCATGGGCAGCAACTTCACCGTGCGCAAAATCTCCTTCGGTGAAGGCGTGGAACGCGTGTTCCCGCTCTACTCGCCGATCGTCGACAGCATCACCGTGGTCCGCCGCGGCGTGGTGCGTCGTGCCAAGCTCTACTACCTGCGCGGCCGCACCGGTAAGCGCGCCCGCATCGCCGAGCGCCGCGAGAACGCGCCCAAGGCGTAAGCTAGACCCGTTTTCTCATCACGAGAAAATGAAGGGCGGCCTCCCGATCGGGATGCCGCCCTTTTTCGTGGGCATCGCATGTGAAGACCGCAATCGGTGTCGCCCGCTGCCCCGCTCAGTCGCTGCTTATCAAGCCACGGAAAGGCGCGTGGATAGGTTGACGGGATTCCCGAAACGTGCGCGCAATGCGAATCTGCCCAAAGCGACCATGCAGCGGCTTGCACGCTCCCGCCCATTTCTCCATCACCCACCACATCGATGAAGGAGAGATCGTTGCGCCACCTGACTTTCGCGACCGCACTGGCCCTCGGCACATGCCTTGCCGCCCCGCTTGCCGCCCAAGACCCCACGCAGGAAACGGAGAACGCGCCAATGGAGCTGACTTTCGAGCGCGTGTTCGCCTCGCCCGACCTTACCGGGCCTGCCCCGCGCAAGGTCAAGCTGTCGCCCGACGGTCGCTATCTCACCTTGCTGCGCAATCGCGAGGACGACCGCGAGCGGTACGATCTGTGGGCCTACGACCGCGAGGCGAGCGAGTGGACGATGCTCGTCGACAGCGAGGCGCTGGGTACGGGCCGGGAATTGTCGGAGGACGAAAAGATGCAGCGCGAACGCGCGCGCGTCGGCAGCCTGAAGGGTATCATCGATTACCAGTGGACCGAGGATGGCAGCGGCGTGCTCGTCCCGCTCGACGGCGATCTCTACCTCGCGCGATTGGGCGGCGAGGTCCTGCGCCTCACCGATACCGAGGAGAGCGAACTCAACCCGGCCCTCAGCAGCAAGGGCGGGTATGTTTCCTTCGTGCGGGACCGCCAGCTGTGGGTCGGCGAAGTCGGTGGCGAGGCACAGCCGATCACGCCGAAGGAGGGCGAGGCGATCCGTTGGGGCGAGGCCGAATTCGTAGCCCAAGAGGAAATGGCACGGCTTACAGGATACTGGTGGGGTCCGAACGACCAGCGCATTGCCGTTCAGCGTTTCGACGAGAGCATGGTCGGCATCGTCACCCGCGCCGCGATCGGCGCGACCGGCACGAAGGTCTTCGACCAGCGCTATCCGGTCGCGGGCAGCGCCAACGCGGTGGTCGAGCTCTTTGTGATGGACCCCGATGGCGAGAACCGCGTGAAGGTCGATCTCGGCGAGGAGACCGATATCTACCTCGCCCGCGTCGACTGGGCGCCCGATGGCAGCGCGCTCTATGTCCAGCGCCAGAACCGCGAGCAGACCGTGCTCGACATGCTCAGGGTCGATCCTGTCACCGGCGAGAGCGAGGTGCTGTTCACCGAACGCGCGGCGATGGACGATTACTGGATCAACCTCGGCGACGACTACAAATGGCTCGACGATGGCAGCCTGATCTGGTGGTCGGAGCGCGATGGCTTCGGCCACCTTTATCGCTATGCCGAGGGCAATTGGACCCAGCTGACCAGTGGCGAGTGGGTGGTGACCAAGCTGGTCGGCATCGACCAGCAGGCGGGCCGGGTGTTCTTCCAGGGGACTAAGGACGATGTGCTGGCGCAGCAGGTCTATTCGCTCGACCTGGCCGATCCGGGTACGATCACGCGGCTGACCGATACCGACTTCGCCAATAGCGCGACGATGGATGCGAAGGGCCAGACACTCGTCGTCACCCGCTCCAACGACGATACGCCGCCGCACAGCTATATCGCCGACCAGCAGGGCAATCGTCTGGCTTGGATCGAGGAAAACGCGCTCGATGCGGACCATCCTTACGCGCCGTTCCTCGCCAGCCACCGGCCTACGCAATACGGGACGATCCCTGCCGAGGACGGCACGCCGCTCTATTGGGAGATGGTCACGCCCGAGATGGAGCCGGGCAAGCGCTACCCGGTCTATTACTACCACTACAGCGGGCCGGGGCCGCAGGTCGTCAATAAGGGCTGGAACGGCGCGCTGCGGCAGGCGATCGTCGACAAGGGTTATATCTGGTTCGCGCTCGACAATCGCGGCAGCGCCAATCGCGGCGTCGCCTTCGAGCAACCGCTCTACCGCGCCATGGGCGGGGTCGAGGTGCGCGACCAGAAAACGGGGGCCGAGTTCCTCAAGACGCTCGACTTCGTCGATCCCGACAAGATCGCGATCGATGGCTGGTCCTATGGCGGGTATATCACCCTGAAGCAGCTGCAGGCCGATCCGGGCCTTTACGCCGCCGGGATCAGCGGTGCGCCGGTAACCAAGTGGGAACTCTACGACACCCATTACACCGAGCGTTACATGGGCACGCCGCAAGAGGATGCAGAGGCGTATGACGAGGCCTCCGCCATTCCGGATGCCGCCAAGATCTCAGATCCGCTGCTGATCATTCACGGCATGGCCGACGACAATGTGGTGTTCGAAAATGCGACCGAAGTGATCTCGGCGATGCAGGAGGCCAATGTGCCGTTCGAGATGATGCTCTATCCCGGATATACGCACCGCGTCTCGGGCGAGCAGATTTCTCCGCATCGCTACAACACGGTTTTCCGCTTTCTCGAGGCCCACGACGTAACGCCGCCCGAATAGCGCTTTAGGCCGCGCAATCGAATGTGCGCTTGCGGGGGCGGGGGTAATCGCTATCTCGGCCGCGCACGCAAAGTGGAGATGGTGAATTGGGTTATCGTGTTGCCGTTGTCGGCGCGACCGGGAATGTCGGTCGTGAAATGATGCAGGTGCTCGCCGAGCGCGGGTTTCCCTGCGACGAGGTGGCGGCGGTTGCCAGCAGCCGTTCGCATGGCACCGAGGTCGAATTCGGCGACACCGGCAAGATGCTCAAATGCAGGAACATCGAGCATTTCGACTGGTCGGGCTGGGATATTGCGCTGTTCGCAGCGGGCAGCGGGCCGGCGAAGGAGTATGCGCCCAAGGCCGCGGCCGCCGGCTGCGTGGTGATCGACAACAGCTCGCTCTATCGCATGGACCCCGACGTGCCGCTGATCGTGCCCGAGGTGAACCCGGATGCGATCCACGATTATGCCAAGCGCAACATCATCGCCAATCCCAACTGTTCGACCGCGCAATTGGTCGTCGCACTCGCGCCATTGCACAAGGCGGCAACCATCAAGCGCGTGGTGGTTTCGACCTACCAGTCGGTCTCCGGCGCAGGAAAGGCGGGCATGGACGAGCTGTTTCAGCAGAGCCGCGCGATCTTCGTCGGCGACCCGATCGAGCCGGTGAAGTTCACCAAGCAGATCGCCTTCAATGTCATCCCGCATATCGACGTCTTCATGGATGACGGTTCGACCAAGGAAGAGTGGAAGATGGTGGTCGAGACGAAGAAGATCCTCGACCCCAAGATCAAGCTCAATGCGACTTGCGTGCGTGTGCCGGTCTTCGTCGGCCATTCCGAAGCGGCGAATATCGAGTTCGAGAACGAGCTGTCGGCCGAGCAGGCGCAGGAAATCCTGCGCGAGGCGCCCGGCATCATGCTGATCGACAAGCGCGAGGACGAGGGATACGTCACCCCGGTCGAAAGCGCGGGCGACAGCGCGACCTATATCAGCCGCGTGCGCGACGACCCGACGGTCGACAATGGCATTGCCCTGTGGTGCGTCAGCGACAACTTGCGCAAGGGCGCGGCGCTCAACGCGGTGCAGATCGCGGAACTGCTCGGGCGCGAGTGCCTTAAGAAGGGATGATCCGACAAAGCCTTCTCGTCGTCCTCCCGCTGGCTCTTGCCGCCTGCGGCGAAGCTCGGACCGAACCCGAGCCGATCGAAACATCGGCCGATACGGTGGAGGAGGCAAAGGTGTTGGTCGATGCCAATGGCCTGGGGCCGGCAGGCGCGGCGCCCTTCCGTTTCGGTGCGGCGCGCGCGGATGTCGACGCGGCCATAAGCGAAGCGCTCGCCATCGCGCCGGGAAAATCGCGCAACGAGGAATGCGGTGCGGGTCCGATGGATTTCAGCCAGTTCGGCCCGCTTCAGATCGCCTATATGGATGGCGAACTTCGCGGCTGGTTCCTGCGCGAAGGCGAGGGCGTGGCGACCTCCGACGGCGTGCAACCCGGTACGACCACGTTCGAAGGGCTCAAGCTTGAAAAGCGGGTGCGCGAACTCGACACCACGCTGGAGGGCGAATTCGAGTATACGACCGCCGATTACGGGACGATCACCGGCTTTGCGGAAGATGGCGAGAGTGTGACGGCGCTGCAGGCCGGGATAAGCTGCTTCTTCCGCTAAGGCGCTGCGTGCGTATAAGGGCCGCATGACCCTGACCGCAGACCTCTACTTCAGCTTTCGCTCGCCCTACAGCTTCCTTTCGGTCGGGCGCTACCGCGCGCTGGCCGAAGAGTACGATGTCGATATCGCGCTGAGGCCCGTCTACCCGCTCGCGATCCGCCAGCCCGATTTTTTCGAGCGCAACCATCCCAATTGGATGGCCTATACGATCCGCGACATGATGCGGGTGGCGCAGTTCCACGGCATCGCATTCGGCCCGCCGCGCCCCGACCCGATCGTTCAGGACCCGAACACCCGGGCGATCGCCGACGAGCAGCCCTATATCCGCCGGGTCACGAGGATGGGTCAGGCTGCTGCACGGCGCGGCAAGGGCCTCGTCTTCGCGCATGAGGCGGGCAAGCTCCTCTGGGGTGGGCAGGAGAACTGGCACGAGGGCGACCATCTTGCGGGCGCATTGACTACCGCCGGGCTCGATGCGGCGGAAGTCGTAGCCGAGGTCGAGGCGCAGGGGGAGGAACTCGACGCCGAGATCGCGGCCAACCAGGATGCACTCGAAGGCGCCGGGCATTGGGGCGTGCCCACGCTGGTTTTCGAGGGGGAGCCCTTCTTCGGCCAGGATCGGATCGAGATGGCGCATTGGCGAATGGAGCAAAACGGGCTCGCCAGGCGATGAAAGGCGCGCTGACCGGCGGCTGCCTGTGCGGCGCCGTGCGCTATACTTTGCACGAGGGCTTTCGCCTCAAGCCCTATGCCTGCCACTGCACCGACTGCCAGAGCCGCACCGGTACGGCCTTCAGCGAGCATATGCTCTTTGCACTCGCCGATCTCGAAATCTCGGGCGAACTCGACACCGGCGAGTACAATCAGCCCAGCGGAGCCCATTCGCGCATCCTGGGCTGTGCGACATGCAAGGCGCGAATCTATGCGGTGAACGACGCTCGCGAGGGCTTCGCCAGCCTGCGCTGCGGCACGCTCGACGACAGCGCGTCGCTGGTTCCCGCGGCGCATCTGTGGGTGAAGAGCAAACAGCCGTGGATCGGTCTGCCCGCGGATGCGAAGGTCATGGACGGACAGCCGCAAACCACCGAGGAGTGGATCGAATTCGTGGGGATGGCATGAGCGGACCGGTGACCGAAGAATTCGAGAGTTTCGACGGGACGAAACTCGCCGTCCATCGGCACGGCGAAGGGCGAACGCTCGTCTTGCTGCATGGTCTATTCTCCAGCGCGCAGATGAACTGGATCAAGTGGGGCCACCACGAAGCGATCGCGGCGCAGGGCTTCGAGGTACTGATGCTCGACTTTCGCGTGCATGGCGAGAGCGAGGCTCCGCACGAGCCTGAGAGATATCCCACCAATGTCCTGGTACGCGATGTGGCAGCGCTGGTGGATCACTACGGGCTCGACGAATACGATCTCGGCGGCTTTTCGCTCGGCGCGCGCACTTCGCTTCATGCGACCGCGCATGGCGTGCTCGAGCCACGGCGGCTGATCGTGGGCGGGATGGGAACTGCAGGGCTGGGCGAATGGCATCGCCGTGCGGCCAAGTTCCGGCGCGTGATCGACGAGTTCGATGCGATCCCGCGTGGCGATCCGGACTATTTCTCGATGCAGTTCCTCAAGTCGCAGGGAGTCGATCGGGTTGCCGCGCGGCTGCTGCTCGACACCATGCCCGATCTTGACCTCGCATTGCTCGATGCGATCACCATGCCCACCCTGGTGGTCTGCGGCGATGAGGACCGCGACAATGGCTCGGCCGAGGGGCTCGCGGACCTGCTGCCGAACGCCGATTTCGTCGAGGTCCCCGGCACGCATATGGGCAGCGTGACCAAGCCCGATCTGGGGCAGGCCATCGCACGTTGGCTTGGGGGGCAGACATGAGAGAACCGAAACCGAACCTGCGCTGGTGGCTGTGGGGCCTGCTGGCATTCGTGATCGTCATTGCGCTGAGCATGGCGGTTACGCATCCCGAAAGCGTGACGCTGGGCATAGCCGAACACCAGGCGGCGGGCAGCGCGGCGCGGGTGGACGAAATACAGGACCAGTGGCGCGAAGGGGGAGTACGCACGCTCGCCATTATTGCGATGCTCGGCGATCTGGTTTTCATCGGCATGTACGGCTGGGGCAGCTGGCTGGCCGGCCGCAGCTTCATGGCGATGCGGGGTTCGGCAAGGATGCTCGGCATATTGATCGCCATTTCGGCGATCATCTTTCTCGTCACCGACTATACCGAAACCATTCTCCAGGTGGTCCAGCTTCTCAGCGAACAGGGTTCGGACTGGATGGCAGCGGTCGCTGCCACGGTCCGCCCGGTGAAGATTCTCGCCTGGATTGCGACCTTCGGCGGGGTGCTGATGGCGCTCGCCATTCGTCGATTTGGCGCGCCTGCCGCTTGATTAAGCGTCTCGGCAGGTGCAATCCGGTAGCACGTGAAACTACACGCAAGAATAATCCCTGAGAGGACAACCATGAAACTCGCATCCGTCGCCCTTTCCGCGCTCGCAATTTCGCTCGCCAGCCCGGCGCTGGCCGATGATCATCAGATCACCGCAACGGCCGAAGCGACCTACCCGTTGACCCCGCAGGGCGCGGCCGACTGGGTGGCGATGGTCGAAAAGGACATGTTCGATTTCTCGGTCGAATACGGCCGGGTGCTGTGGATCAATTCGACTTACATCATCCACGATAGCGACCAGCTCGCCGCCAAATACGGCGCGCAGGCGACTGAGAAGTCGGTCAAATACGCCAATGAAGCAGCGAAGTATGCGCAGGTTGCAGGGCTCGATCCAGAAGTCGCGCGCAAGCTCGACATCCTGCGCAACGGCATCGTCATGCCCGCGCCGGTCCGCGATGGTGCGGCGACCGAGCTCAACGAGATCGCGACCAAGCTCGGCTCGGCCTACGGCAAGGGCAAGGGCACGCTCAACGGCGAGGAGATCAACGGCAGCGATATCGAGGCCGAAATGGGCGATCTCGACCGCACGCCTGCCGAGAAGGCCGAAATGTGGACCAGCTGGCACGACAATGTCGGCGCGCCGATGCGCGATGATTACCAGCGCATGATCGCCATCGCCGGCGAAGGTGCCAAGGAACTGGGCTTCGATGATCTGGGCGCTATGTGGCGCTCGAATTACGACATGTCGCCCGACCAGTTCGCCGCCGAGACAGAGCGCATGTGGCAGGAAGTGAAGCCGCTCTACATGGCGCTGCACACCTATGTGCGTGGCAAGCTCAACGAGAAGTACGGCGACGAGGTGCAGGCCGCCACCGGCCCGATCCGCGCCGATTTGCTCGGCAATATGTGGGCGCAGGAATGGGGCAATATCTATCCGCTGGTCGCGCCTGCGGGCGCGGGCGACATCGGCTATGACCTCACCGAACTGATCGAGCAGAAGGACCTCGACGAGGTCGAGATGGTCCGCGTGGGCGAGCAGTTCTTCTCCTCGCTGGGATTCGAACCGCTCCCCGAGACCTTCTGGCAGCGCAGCCAGTTCGTGAAGCCCGCCGACCGCGAAGTGGTCTGCCATGCCAGCGCCTGGGACGTCGACAATGTCGACGACCTGCGCATCAAGATGTGCATCAAGCGCAATGCGGACGACTTCAAGGTCATCCACCACGAGCTCGGCCACAACTACTACCAGCGCGCCTACAACCAGCAGGATTATCTGCACCTCAACGGCGCAAACGACGGCTTCCATGAGGCTATCGGCGACATGATCTCGCTGTCGATCACCCCCGAGTACCTCGTCCAGATCGACATGCTCGACCGGGCCCAAGTCCCGAGCGCCGACAAGGACATCGGCCTGCTGCTGCGCGAAGCGATGGACAAGGTCGCCTTCCTGCCCTTCGGCCTGATGGTCGATCGCTATCGCTGGCAGCTCTTCGACGGTACCATCCCGGCAGAGGGTCTGAACAAGGGCTGGAACGACCTGCGCCTCGAATACCAGGGCATCGTCCCGCCGGTCGAGCGCGACGAGACCAAATTCGATGCGGGCGCGAAGTACCACATCCCGGGCAACGTGCCCTACACGCGCTATTTCCTCGCGCGCATCCTGCAGTTCCAGTTCTTCAAGGCCGCGTGCGACCAGGCCGGCTGGGAAGGCCCGCTGCACCGCTGCTCGTTCTACGGCAACGAAGACGTCGGCAAGAACCTCAATGCGATGCTCGAAATGGGCGCCAGCAAGCCTTGGCCCGACGCGCTCGAAGCCTTCACCGGCGAACGCCAAATGAGCGGCAAGGCGATGGCCGAATACTTCGCGCCGCTGAAGGCATGGCTCGATGAACAAAACGCGGGTAAGACGGAAGGGTGGTAAGTCGTTTCGCCTCGCTCCTGGTCCTTCCGCTCGCGGTCGCCTGCGCGCCCGTGGCAGGGGAAGGAGATGCCGCCTCCCAACCTGTTGCGAGCGATGTCGAGGGTGCCCTGTTCGTCGCGGGCAAGTTCGGCAACACGCTGTCGAAGGTCGATCTCGCTACGGGCGAGCAGGTCGTCAGCGTGGACAGCTGTGCCAATCCGCACGAATTGGCGACTTCACCCGATGACAGCCACGTTGCGCTGGCCTGCTACGGCGGCACGAGCATCGACATCTTCAAAACTGCCGATCTTTCGAAGGTCGCTAGCGTCGACCTAGGCGAAAACGCGCGGCCGCACGGCATCGTGTGGCATGCGAATGGCGATCTCTATGCGACTGCCGAAGGGCGCCAATCGATCTTCTGGATCCGCGACCCGCTGGGCGCGGCAGAGACCTTCGAATACGGATCGGGCCAACGCGGGACGCATATGCTCGCGGTTGCTCCCGACGGCACGCACGCCTGGACCACCGATCTAGGATCGCGCACCGTCACGCTGATCGACCTCAAGACCCGCCGGGCACCGCAATCGGTCGAGGTCGGGGAGGAACCCGAGGGCATCTGGCTGTCGCAGGATGGCGAAACCCTTTGGGTGTCGGCGCGCGGTTCGAACGCCGCTTTCATGCTCGACCCGCAATCGCTCGAAGTGCGCCAGAGGATCGAAACCGGCGCGTTCCCTCTGCGCATCACGCTGCGCCCGCAGGGCGACTATGCGGTCACATCCGACCTCGCCGATGGCGGCTTGACCGTGATCGACACGGCCACCGGCAAGGTCGTGCGCAGCATCGCCGTGTCGAGCCCGTCGGAGGCCGCGGCGCGCACGCAGGTGACGATCCTCTTCTCGCCTGATGGCGAACGCATTTATGTCGCCGAAACGCGCAACGATACGATCGCCGAAGTCGATTTCGACACCGGTGAGGTTCTGCGCCGCCTGCCGGGGACCGGTGGCGGCGACGGGATTGCAATCATCGAATGAGCGCCCAACGCAGGGATCTGCCGGTGGTCGGCTGGCGCGAGCTGGTGCACCTTCCCGAACTGGGATTGCACGACGTCCCGGCGAAGATCGACACCGGCGCGCGGACGTCTTCGCTTCATGGCACGGTGATCGAGGAATTCGAACGCGATGGCGAGCAATTCGTCCGCTTCGCGGTGGATTTCGAACAGCAGCACGTGCGCCAGGTTTGCGAGGCGGTGCATGTCGACATTCGCGGTATCACCAGCTCGAATGGGGAAACGCAGCGACGCTATGTGATCAAGACCCCGCTCAGGATCGGGGACGTCGAATTCCGGGCGGAAATCAGCCTCGCGGATCGCCGGGACATGCGCTTTCCCATGCTGATCGGCCGATCCTCGCTGCGCCGTCGATTTGTAGTCGACAGCGGCTATTCCTGGCTGCAGACGCCCGAACGCAAGACCACGAAAGGGCACAAGCCCTGAGGAGAACACCATGAAAATCGCCATGCTGGCGCGCAATGCCAATCTCTATTCGCACCAGCGCCTCAAGCAGGCGGCGGAGGAGCGTGGACACCAGCTCGATATCCTCAACACCACGCGTTGCACGGTCCATATCGCCAGCCATCGGCCCGAGGTTTACTACAATGGCGAGCCCTGTGTCGGATACGATGCGGTCATCCCGCGGATCGGCGCGTCGATCACCAATTACGGCTTGGCGATCCTGCGGCAGTTCGAAATGCGCGGCTGCTGGCCGCTGAACGAGAGCGTCGCCATAGGGCGTAGCCGCGACAAACTGCGTTCGATGCAGATCCTCGCCAAGCATGGGTTGGGGCTGCCGCTGACTGCCTATGCCAACGATCCCAAAGCGGCCGAGGAAATCATCAAGGCGGTCAATGGCCCACCCGTGGTGATCAAGCTGCTCGAGGGCACACAGGGCATCGGCGTTGTGCTGGCCGAAACGATGAGCAGCGCCAAGTCGGTGATCGAGGCCTTCCGCGGGGCCAACGTCAACATCCTGGTGCAGGAATTCATCAAGGAGGCCGGCGGTACCGACATTCGTGCACTGGTGGTCGGCGGCAAGGTCGTGGCAGCGATGAAGCGCACCGGCGCGCCCGACGATTTCCGCAGCAACCTTCACCGCGGCGGCAGCGCGCAGCTGATCAAGATCACGCCCGAAGAACGTTCGACAGCCGTCCGCGCGGCGAAGCGCATGGGGCTGAACGTGTGCGGCGTCGACATGCTGCGCAGCAACCACGGACCGGTGATCATGGAGGTGAACTCCTCCCCCGGCCTCGAGGGCATCGAGAAGGCGACCGAGAAGGATGTCGCCGGAATGATCATCGAGTTTATCGAGAAGAGCGCGAAGGACGGCAAGACGAAGACGAAGGGGCAGGGGTGACTCTCTAAGGCGGCTAATGGCCCGCTTGCCGACATTGCTGTCTCGCGTAGAGTCTGGGCATGAGACCGGTCGCTCGATACATTGTCTGGACGCTTGGGTCAGGTGCCTACTGGGCTATCTCGCTATCCCTTGTCCTGCTCGTGAGTTGGGTAGTCGGAGGCGACTGCGGGTTGGAGCAGACTGACACTGCCCTTAGGGCATGTGGGCAGGAAAAGCGCTGGGCAGTCGTCGTTAGCTTCGTGGTATTCGCCATCGCCTACATCGCGGGAGTTCGCGCCATTCTAAGGCGTAGTCGCTAATGACTGGAATCCACCCAAATATTAGCCCTCACGCATTCCGCGCCACCAGCCCGCCGTCGACCGGAATCACCGCACCGGTGATGTAGCTCGCGGCGGGCAACACCAGTGACAGCGTGACATGCGCGACTTCCTCGGGATCGCCATAGCGCCTGAGCGCGGTTCGGCGCTTGGCGAATATGGTCTTGTGCTCGTCGGGCACTGCCTCGGTCATTGCGGTCCGGATCGGGCCGGGGCAGATGCAGTTGACCGTGATGCCCTCGGGGCCGAGATCGACGGCGAGGCCGCGGGTGAGGCCGGTCACGCCGGTCTTCGCCGCGACATAGGGCGTGTCGCCGGGCGTTGCGCCCAGGCCTTCGGTGCTGGCGATATTGACGATCCGCGCGGCGTCGCTGCGGCGCAGATACGGCAGCGCGGCGCGCACCATGCGCTTCTGCGCGGTCAGCATTACCGCCAGCGCCCGGTGCCAGACCTCCTCGTAGGCATCGCCTTCGTCGAGCGGGCAGAAGCTGGAGACGCCGGCATTGTTGACGAGGATGTCGATCCCGCCGAAGTCCTCGGCGATCTTCGCCACGGTCATCGCGATCGCTTCCTTGTCCGCCACATCGAGTGCATAGGCACGGGCGTCGGCCCCGCACTCGCGCGCCACCTTTTCGGACGCGGTAAGATCGAGATCGGTCACCGCCACCCGCGCGCCTTCTTCCGCGAACAGCCTTGCGGTGGCGCGGCCCATCCCGCTCGCTGCTCCGGTCACGATGGCGACGCGGCCTGCAATCGAGCGCGAGCGGTTCGGCGCAACTGTCATTTTGTCCTCCCTTGTGGGAGCGAGCTTACCTAAACGGCGGCTCGTTGAAAGCGCGCAGCTTGCGGCTGTGGAGGCGCGGGCCTTCCTCTTTAAGCCTGCGGCAGGCGGTGACACCGATCTGGAGGTGCGCGGCAATCGCCTGCTCGTAAAAGGCGTTGGCTTGGCCGGGCAGCTTGATCTCGCCATGCAGCGGCTTGTCCGAAACGCACAGCAGCGTGCCGTAAGGCACGCGGAAGCGGAAACCCTGACCGGCGATGGTGGCGCTTTCCATATCCACCCCGACCGCACGGCTGAGGCTCATGCGGTGTGCGGAATTGGTATAACGCAGCTCCCAGTTGCGATCGTCGGTCGTGACCACGGTGCCGGTGCGCATGCGTTTCTTGAGGTCCGCGCCGTGTTCGCCCGATACCTCTTCCGCCGCACCGGCCAGCGCCTGCTGCACTTCTGCGATGGCGGGAAGGGGGATTTCGGGCGGAAGGACCGGGTCGAGCACATGGTCGTCGCGCAGATAGGCGTGGGCGAGTACGTAATCGCCGATCTTCTGGCTTGGCCGCAGACCGCCGCAATGGCCGATCATCAACCAGGCTTCGGGACGCAGGACCGCAAGATGGTCGCAGATGGTCTTGGCGTTGGACGGGCCGACGCCGATATTGACCAGCGTGATGCCTTCCTTGTTGGGGCCGACGAGATGGTAGGCCGGCATCTGATGCCGCCGCCATGCCGTGTCGGACAATTGCTCGCGCGCATTGTCGGTTTTCTCGGTCAGCATAAGCCCGCCCGCGCCGGCGAGTGCGGTGTAACCGTTGGATCCCAGCTGCGAACCCGCCCAGTCGACGAATTCGTCGACGTAGCGGTGATAGTTGGTGAAAAGGACGAAGCGCTGGAAATGCTCGGTGCTCGTGCCGGTATAATGCGCCAGGCGCGCCAGGCTGAAATCGGTGCGCAGGCCGTCGAACAGCGACAGCGGGATCGCGTCGTCGGGCCCTTCCAGCACGATACCGTCGGCCAGTTCGTCGCCGATATCGGCGAGCTCGGTCGAGGGGAAATGCCGCGCGATCAGGTTGGGATCGACTCCGACCAGTTCAGCGCCCGCATCGCCGTCGAGGACATATGGGAAAGGAATCTCCTGCCGCGAGGAGCCCACTTCGAACTCGACCTCGTAATTCTCGGAAATCAGTTCGAGCTGCTCGCGCAGGTAATCGCGGAACAGCGCAGGGCGCGTGACCGTGGTGGTGTAGAGACCCGCCGCGTTCAGCCGGCCGAAGGCACGATTGCGATCCTCGGGCTGGTCGCCGCCACGAAAGCGCAGGCGCAATTCGGGATAGGCGTAGCTTCCGTCGCTGCGGCGTTCGGGCGCGGGCAGTTCGCGCTGGCGCCCGAAAGCGATGACGTCCTCGCGGAGCCGCTCCACCGCCGCGTCGTAAATCGTCTCGATCCGGTCGAGCGTCTGTTCGATCGATTCCATGGGCGCTTCTCCTGCCTCTTGTTGTTTTCGCTTTTGCGTCTCGCCCGCAGATAGGGATTGCGGGCGTCTCTTACAAAAAGGGCGCGGGGGCCGAAGCCGCCGCGCCCTGAATGTTCTCGTCGCCGAAGGTCAGGCGTCGTCGCCGTCGGGCGCGGTCGCTTCGATCTTGGCTTCGGTTTCGCTCACACCTTCGGGCGTGCTGACGCCGTCTTCGAGCATGTCGGCGGGAATTTCGCCGGGCTCGAGCGTCGGGTCGACGCGGTTGGCTTCGGCCTGCTCTTCGATCTCGCGCTGTTCGTCTTCGAACATCTGCGCCATCACGTCGATGCCCTGGCTCTGCAGTTCGGCTTCGTCGTCCGAGCGAGCGACGTTTGCCTTGATCGACACCGAGACTTCGGGGTGAAGGTCGATGCGGACTTCATGCATGCCGATCGTCTTGATCGGATCACCCATGATGACCTGCTTCTTGTCGATGTCGTGGCCCTTGTCGCCGAGCGAGGCGGCGATGTCGCGCACGTTTACCGAGCCGTAGAGCTGGCCGGTGTTCGATGCGGCACGGATCAGGACGATTTCTTCGCCATTGACCTTTTCGCCGGCCTTTTCGGCTTCGGTGCGGCGTTCCGCGTTTTCCTTTTCCAGGCGCTCGCGGTTCGCTTCGAAGACCTTCTTGTTGGCTTCGTTGGCGCGCAGGGCCTTCTTCTGCGGGAGCAGGAAGTTGCGGGCATAGCCGTCCTTCACGGTGACGACGTCACCGATCGAGCCGAGCTTTTCGATCCTTTGAAGGAGAATGATATCCATGGATTTTCCCCTTACTTCACGATGTACGGCAGCAGGCCGATGTGGCGCGCGCGCTTGATGGCCTTGGCCAGTTCACGCTGCTTCTTCGCGCTGACGGCGGTGATGCGGCTGGGGACGATCTTGCCACGTTCGGACATGAAGCCCTGGAGGAGGCGGACGTCCTTGTAGTCGATCTTGGGGGCGTTCTTGCCCGAGAACGGGCAGGACTTGCGGCGGCGGAAAAACGGGCGGGCCATCAGTTACGCTCCTCACGGTCGCGGCGCTTCTTCGCATCGCGCTCGTTCTTGCGCATCATCACGCTTGGGCCTTCTTCGTGTTCTTCGACACGGATGGTCATGTAGCGGATGACGTCTTCGTTGATGCGCGTCTGGCGCTCGAGCTCTTCCACGACGGCACCGGGGCCCTCGATGTTGAGCATGACGAAATGCGCCTTGCGGTTGCGGTCGATCTTGTAGGCGAGGTTCTTGAGGCCCCAGGTCTCCGTCTTGGTGACCTTGCCTTGATTCTTCTCGATGATCTCGGTGGCGGTGGCGGCGAGTTGGTCCACCTGAGCCTGGCTCAGGTCCTGTCGCGCCAAGAAAACATGCTCGTAGAGAGCCATGCCCTTGTCCTTTCACTTAGCGGCCGATCGCTGGCTGATCCGCGGGATTGCGGGGCCCCTCCGGCTTTCTTCGAATCCCCGGGGCGGACCCGAGGGATGCGCGCACATAGCGGGATTAGCGCGGAATGCAAGCCTCTGCATTGGGTCGCGACGTGACCGAAACATACAATCAATCGCACCTATCGTTGATGATGAAGGGGGTGGAGGTAGGGGTATGAAAAAATTTCACTCATGGTCGGCAGTATTCGGTAGCTTTGCGGTCTTGTTCGCTCATTCCGCTGTCGCCCAGACGCCACCGGAAGCGCAGGATGGGACGACCATCGTCCAATCCACCGATAGTTTTCGCATCGAAAAGCTGGCAACTGGCGGTCAGTCTATACCCGACAACGCGTATACTCGTCTCGTAATCGAGGCGGACCCCGAGGCGCTGAAAACGCTCGGATACGGGAAGCGTTCGGCATTCTGGCGTTTGGCAGCCGGCAAGAAATACAGCTATGCGGCCGTCCTCAAGGCGCAAACGGGGCGATTTTCGGATACGATTCCGATTTATGGGCGTGATTATGAGAGCTCGCGCAAAATCGGGGAGAGTTTCGAACGAAAGGTTAGCGGCGACATTCTGGCCTTCCCGTATTTTCTGGTCGGTAGCGAAGCATCCGCCGGGATCGTAAGCTTCGTATTCGACGCGAACATGACCGAGACCACCGGTACCGAGATTTCAGCCAATACGCTCGGCGTCGTACGAAATCTCCTCAAGGCAGTCGCCCCATCGTCCAGCGTCGTCACTACACTGACCGCAGATTCCAGCCGGTCGGTGGCCGATAAGATCGACGGACAGGTCAACAAGCTTTTCGGAACGTCGATGGCCGAGGGAAAGACCTTCGACCTCAATATGAGAACGACAAACTCATACAGGATTACGGTTTACGCGCCATATCGGGAACTGAACGAGATGGAATATGATCGAACGGTGGGCCGCTGGACCCTTTCGGTCGCTCAGCCCCGGGCATCGATGTTCGTGGAATCCGAATGCAGTTCTTCTTGCGACTGGTCGGGTGCATTCGAGGGTGCCACGGCCAATCCGTCGAACGTCTTGCAGTTCAAGCTTGTCGATCAGATAGGCGACCAAGGCGACGTTGCGGCATATCTGCAGGCCAGGGATTGGTGGACCGAGACCGTTTCCAGCCTCGAAGACGGCAACAATCAGGAAAAGGATTTCGGCAAATTCTGCAACAAGATACGCGATGCCATTCAAGGCCTCGGGTTCAATTTCACGGACGGCACAATCGTCGCTGCATCGGTGGCACGCTCTGGATTGGTCTCATCCGGCCTGGGTGCATCGATGCAAGGTGAATCTTCCTGCAAAATTCAACCAGCTTGAATTGGCTGCCGCTCGCGGGCAATGCGCTCGCTTTAGCTGGAGGAGTAACGCGTGCCCGGTGGACTTGTAGCCCTGCTCGACGACGTATCGATCATTGCGCGTGCAGCGGCGGCCTCGGTCGACGATATCACCGTTGCGGCCGGCAAGGCAGGTTCGAAGACGGCCGGGGTCGTGATCGACGATGCGGCGGTGACACCGAGCTACGTGACGGGCCTTAGCCCGGCGCGCGAGTTGCCGATCATTTGGAGCATCACCAAGGGTAGCTTCAAGAACAAGCTCATCATCCTGCTGCCCGGCGCTCTATTGCTGAGCTGGCTGCTGCCGAGCGCGATCATCTTCATCCTCATGCTGGGCGGGGCGTATTTGTCCTACGAGGGCGCCGAGAAGGTGATGGAAAAGCTCGGCGGGCAAAAGCACGGCCAAACGGTCGACGATGTGATCGACGATCCGGTGGCGTTCGAAATGAAGCGCATAAACGGTGCGATCCGGACCGACCTGATCCTGTCGGCGGAGATCATGGCGATTACGCTGAACGAGGTCGCATCGGAAGATTTCGTGGTGCGCGCCGGCGTGCTGGCGATCGTCGGGATCGCGGTAACGGTAGTGGTCTATGGCTCGGTTGCCGTGATCGTGAAGCTCGACGATATCGGCCTGCATCTAAGGGAGAAATCCTCACAATTTGCGCAGGCGTTCGGCCGCTTCCTCGTGAACTCGGTTCCTTACCTGCTGACCTTCCTCTCCTTCATCGGGACCATCGCCATGCTGTGGGTAGGCGGCGGGATCATCCTCCACGGCCTCCACGAACTGGGTATCCACGGGCCTTCAGACTGGGCGCATGGCTTGCAACACATGGTCGAGGCGGCGACCGGGGGGATGTCCGGCATTCTCGGCTGGGCGACGTATGCAGGCCTGTCGGCGCTGGCAGGCCTCGCGCTCGGTTTCGTCATCGCGATCCTGCTGCACAATGTCTTGGGCGTGGGTACCGCGGAGAAGGCGCATTGAGATTGCGTTTTCCAGGCGCCGGCTGTTCCCTTCGCGCCTGTTTTCCCTTTTCGGCACACCATGGATTCCGGTGCAGTCGGGAGTATCGCGGATTGATAGGCTGGTGCGCTAACGAATAACGAAGATAGGGCAAGGGTGCGGCGGTTTTGTGCAATCATGGCAGGATGCTTTGGCCTGATAACGGCCGCACCTGCTGCCGCCCACGCAATCGATCTCGAAGACAGGGTGTGTACCGGCGGCGCTGACAGCGTGGAAGCCGCATTGGACCTTCCCACCCAAGGTCTCCAATGTTCCGGTAACCGTTTCGATCTGCAAGACAGGTTCGTGCGCACTTCGGTGCAATTGGAGGATCTCTTTCTCCCTCAAATCTCCGAGATGATGTGGCAGCCGGTTGCATCGAATTTCGAGTCGATGCTCATTCGGTTCACCTATGCGGACGGGACCCAAAGGATCGTCGACGTGGACCACCAACTGCCTGCACGCGACTGGTTTGCGGGAAATCGCTTCAACGTTCCGGTCCCGTCCCATCCCGAGCAATTGGTGGCCGTCGACACGGTTATAGAAGAACCGCATTCGCGAATGACCATCCGGAGTCCGCGCCTCATGGCGCAGGACCATGTGGAGCAGGATAATTTCGGGCGATCTCTGGTCTACGCACTGGTGCTCGGGCTCTTGATCCTGCCAGTTTTCTACGATCTGCTGTTTTTTCGCATCCTGCGGCAGAGTTTCATAATCTGGCATCTGGTCACGGTCGGCAGCATGGCGGCCTATACCCTCTTACATTCGGGCCTGATCTACGTCGTCATCCCCAACCTGGGCCTCGGAGCCCGGTGGTGGGGTATGGTTTCGAGCTTCGTCTTCTCGGTGTCTTCTGCGATCTTTCTGGTTCGCGGACTCATCGAGCGCCGTTGCATGACGCGACGCATGTTCGTGACCATGAACATTGCAGCCATCATTCCTCTTGCGTTGCTGGTCGTCTCATTCGTCGGTGTCGACCAATTGCGAATAGTATCGAATCAGCTGCAATTGCTCGGCTTCATCCCTTCCGCACTCATGGTGCTGGCGGTCTTGTTGATTGCCCTCGCCAAAGGCAGCCGTGGCGCAATCTGGGCGATGCTGGGTCTTGGCGGGCTGGTCATCGTAGGCGCGATGCGGCTGCTTGAGGGGCTCGATCTGTATTTTTTGCCTTTCCCGGTGGGGGATATGATCTTTGCGGCGATGGTGGGGCTGTCGGTCTTCACGACCTTCGGGGTGGGCGACAGGTTCCTGAGCCTGCGCCGGGACCGCGATTTTGCGCGCGATCAGGCGATCCGGCTGCGCCAGGTGGCCAATACCGACGGGCTTACAGGCCTCGCCAACCGCCGCGCTTTCGACATGATGGGGCGTCTGAGCAAAGGATACGGGCTGCTGGTCATCGACGTCGATCGCTTCAAGCAGGTCAACGACAGTCACGGGCATCAGGTCGGCGATGCGGTCTTATGCCAGCTCGCCAGCGTGCTGCGCGCGGCTCTCGAGGATCGACCCGGTGCGCGCGTTTTTCGTCTCGGAGGGGAGGAGTTCGCGGTCATCGCCAAGGTCGGCGCCAGGGAGGCCCTGAGAGATTTGGCCGAAGATCTGCGGAACCGTGCGGACGGTTCGGACGAAATGACCAAGAATCTCGACCTGCCGCCTGTCACGGTCAGTATCGGCGGCGTGCTGGGCCAGGGCCAGTTGATCCACGAAGCGTTCGGCAATGCCGATGTGGCGCTTTATCGGGCAAAGGAAACCGGCCGCAACCGAACGGTGATCTTCCCCTACGATCAGGATCAAGAGCGACGCCGCGAGATGCGTTTCGAGCGTCTCGGCGGAGGCTAGTTCAACCTGCCGAAGAGATCGCGCGCGAAGGTGCTCAGCGTATCGTCCCGCGCGCCCATGATGACGATGCGATCGCCGGGCCGCGCGATACTCGCCAGCCTTTCGCCTACCTCCTCGCGCGAAGGGACGTATTCGGCATGGCCGCCAGCATCCTCGATCAATCGCACGATCCGCTCGCTACCCTGGCTGCGATCGACCGTCCCCCCGAAATAGACCGGATCGCACAGGATCACACGATCATCTTCGTCGAGTTCCTGGGCGAAGGTTTCTGCCAGCTCTTCGCCCATCTGGACAAGCGGGCCGTAGCCATGCGGCTGGAAGAATGCGAGCACGCGGCCCGGGTGCGCTTTGAGCGTGCGCAGCGTGGCAGCGCATTTCTCCGGATTGTGCCCGAAATCGTCGATCACGGTGATGGCCGAGGTACTGGTCCCGACCACGTCGAAGCGGCGTGCCAACCCCTCGAATGCGGCGAGTGCCTCGACCGCCTTGGCCACCGGGATGCCCGCCGCAGCCGCACCGGTTATCGCAGCGAGTGCGTTCGACAGATTATGCCGCCCGGGCAGGTTGAGCATAAGCGCGTGCTCGCTGCCATCGTGCCGGTCGATCACCATCGCCGCCTGGCGCATCGGACCCTCGGCGATCGAACCTGGGACGATGCCGATTTGCGCCTTCTCCCGCTCGATACCGAAGGTAATCGTTTCCTTGGCATGCGGCAGCAGCGCCAGCGCTTCGGCATCGTCGGCGTTGATCACCGAAATGCGGCTACGCGCGAGATATTCGCCGAATAGCTGGCGCAGTTCCTCCATGCTCTTGTGGTCGAGGCTGACATTGAGCAGCACGCCCACTGCCGGGCGGTAGAGCGCGATCGAACCGTCGCTTTCGTCGACCTCGCTGACGTAAAGGCTCTGCCCGCCGACCACTGCGCTCGCATAGGGGCGTTCGGGAGCGACGAAATTCTTCATCACCGCGCCATTCATGATCGTCGGCTCGCGCCCGCAGGCGTGCAGGATCCAGCCGAGCATTCCGGTAACGGTCGACTTGCCGCTGGTGCCGGCCACCGCGATCCCGGCGCCGCTGGTATTGAACAGGATCGAATTGAGCTCCGCGCGGCTGAGACGCAGACAGCCGAGCTCCTTTGCCCGTTGCACTTCGGGCACGCTGTCCTCGACCGCTGCGCTGGCAACGAGGATCTGCTCCTTCGAAACCATACCGCTGCCGTCCTGCGGATGCAGCGCGAAACCCTGCCGCTCGAGCGCGCCGAATTTCTCGGGCGTACGGCCCTGGTCCCGGCTCCGGTCCGATCCTTCGATCGTGCAACCGCGCCCTTTCAGGATCTGCGCCAGCGGCAGCATTCCCGATCCGCCGATCCCGCAGAAGAAGAAGGGACGGGCGAAGAGTTCGTCAGGAGTGGGCATATCGCTCATCCGCGTGCAGCTATTGAGTTGTGCCGCCCGATACAAGCGCGCTAGCAGACGCAGATGGTCAGAATTGCGATCTGCGCCCCCGGAAAACGGTTGAAGCGCGAGCGGGCCGAGGCTCTCGAAGCGTTGGTCACGGGGCGCGACGATGTCGCGCTGCACTTCCACGAGCAGTGCTTTCTCGAGGACGGTCATTTCGCCGGGAGCGACGAGATACGGCTCGCGGCCTTGCTCGAATGCGCCAACAATAGGGATTTCGATGCGGTATGGTTCGCTATGGGCGGCTACGGGTCGAACCGCATCGCAGCGCGGGCGGTCGCGCAGATGAACAATGCGGCGCGCGGCAAATCCTATCTCGGCTATTCGGACACGGGATTTTTGCTAGGCGTGCTTTACCGGCATGGCATCGGGCGCGTGGCGCATGGGCCATTGGCGGGCGATATCAGGCGCGAGGGCGGCGAGGCGGCGATCGAGCGCGCGCTCGATTGGCTCAAGGGCGGTACGCAGGGGCTGGAACCCCATCTCGACGAACGGCCCGCCGCTGCATTCAACCTGACCACGCTCGCAATGCTGGTGGGGACCGAACTGGCGCCCGACCTTTCGGATCATGTCGTCATGGTCGAGGAAGTGGCCGAGCATCTCTATGCCATCGACCGGATGTTCTTCCATGTGACACAGCACCTGTCAGGCATTGCGGGGCTGCGACTCGGGCGGGTTAGCGAAGTGCCCGAAAACGACCGGCCGTTCGGCCGCGACGAACTCGCCATCGCGCAGGATTGGTGCACGCGCAGCGGTATCCCGTTCCTCGGGCGCGCCGATATCGGCCACGATGCAGCCAACACAATTGTTCCCTTCGGGCTTGAGGCGCGCCGCACACGAGCCTAGGCGCGCTCGCGAGGAGATTTTCATGACTGCATTCATCTTTCCCGGACAGGGCAGCCAGAAGGTCGGCATGGGTGCCGAACTCGCCGATGCCAGCGCGCATGCTCGCGAGGTGTTCGAAGAAGTCGACGAGGCATTGAAGCAGAAGCTTTCCGCGCTGATGAAGGACGGGCCCGAGAGCGAGCTCACCATGACGGCCAATGCGCAGCCGGCGATCATGGCCAATTCGGTCGCCACGGCGCGCGTGCTGGAGAAGGAATTCGGCGTTGCGCTCGCCAATGCGGCCGATTGCGTCGCAGGCCACTCGCTGGGCGAATACAGCGCGCTGTGCGCTGCCGGAGCCTTTTCGCTGACCGACACCGCCAAGTTGCTGCGCCTTCGCGGTATCGCCATGCAGGATGCCGTCCCGATCGGCGTCGGCGCGATGGCCGCGCTGCTCGGTGCCGATATCGACAAGGCGACCGCGCTTGCCGAAGCTGCCGCACAGGGTCAGGTGTGCGAAGTCGCCAACGACAACGATCCCACGCAGGTCGTGATTTCCGGCCATGCCGAGGCGATCGAGCGCGCCATCGAGATGGCCAAGGACCACGGCATCAAGCGCGGCATCAAACTGCCCGTTTCGGCGCCCTTCCACTGTTCGCTGATGGGTCCCGCTGCCCTGCGCATGAAGAACGCGCTGGAAGAGACACCCCCTCAGGCCTTCACCGTCCCGTTGTTCGCCAATGTCACCGCCGCGCGCGTCACCGACCCGGCGGAAGAACAGGGTCTGCTGGTCGAACAGATTACCGGTCGCGTGCGCTGGCGCGAGAGCGTCCTCGCGATGCGCGAGGCGGGGGTGGAGCGCTTCGTCGAACTGGGCGGGAAAGTGCTCGGCCCGATGGTCGGTCGCATCGATAAGGAGGCGACCACGGTCAGTCTCGTCACCATGGAAGACCTGGAAAACTTCGCGAAGGAGAACGCGTGATGTTCAGCCTCGAAGGCAAGACCGCCCTCGTCACCGGTGCCAGCGGCGGGATCGGCTCGTCGATCGCCTATGCGCTGGCCAAGCAGGGCGCACGGCTCGCGTTATCGGGTTCCAACGGAGACAAGCTGCGCGCCTTTCGCGAGCAGTTGAACGACGAATTCGGCCACGATCATGTCGAGATCACCTGCGATCTGTCGAATTCGACACAGGTCGAGGAGCTGATCCCCGCCACGGTCGACACGCTCGGCAGCATGAACATCCTGGTCAACAATGCCGGCATCACGCGCGACAATCTCGCCATGCGGATGAAAGATGAGGAATGGGACGATGTGATCCGCATCAACCTCGAAGCCAGCTTCCGTCTGATGCGCGCGAGCGCGCGCCCTATGATGAGGGCGAAAGGCGGCCGGATCATCTCGATCACCAGCGTGGTCGGTCACACGGGCAATCCGGGGCAGATGAATTACACGGCCGCCAAGGGCGGGCTGACCGCCATGTCGAAGAGCCTCGCGCAGGAGCTCGCCAGCCGGAATATCACCGTCAACTGCGTCGCCCCGGGCTTTATCCGCACCGCGATGACCGATGCGCTGACCGACGAGCAGAAGGCCGCGATCAATGACCGCATTCCGATGGGCCGGATGGGCGAGGGCGAGGAGATCGGCGCAGCCGTGACCTATCTCGCCAGCGACGAAGCAGCCTATATTACCGGCCAGACGCTGCATGTGAACGGCGGCATGGCGATGATGGGGTAGGGAATAGGGAAGAGTTTGGTGGCGTCTTTCCGCGTCTGACTGCGTCGGTCGCTGGAACAGTGATGTGAAGCGCGGAGGCGCTCCGCGCACGCCACAAAAACCCCTACTTTTCCCCAAGGAATCACTCCTCAGCGGCGTCCAGCCTTGCTCCACATGTCGGCCCCGCTAGGGTGACTATCCGTATTCCGGCGCTGGTGGGGCGATTCCGGCCTGCCCAGTGCCCAAAAGGGACGAAAGTAGGACCATGAAGGCCACCATCGAACGCGCGACGCTGTTGCGTTGTCTCAGCCACGTCCAGTCGGTCGTAGAACGCCGCAACACCATCCCCATCCTCTCGAATGTGCTGATCGAGGCCGAAGGCGACAATTCGCTCAAGGTGATGGCGACCGACCTCGACTTGCAGGTTGTCGAGCATATGGACGCGAGCGTCGAAAGCGCTGGTTCCATCACCGTTTCCGCGCATTTGCTGTTCGATATCGCGCGCAAGCTGCCCGAGGGTTCGCAGGTGAGCCTGGAAGCGGCGGAGAACCGTATGGCGATCAAGGCGGGCCGCAGCCGCTTCTCGCTGCCGACCCTGCCGCGCGACGATTTTCCGGTAATCGTCGAGGGCGACCTGCCCACCAGCTTCGAACTGCCCGCGAAGACGCTGGCCGAACTGATCGACCGTACGCGCTTCGCCATCTCGACCGAGGAAACGCGCTATTACCTCAACGGGATCTTCTTCCACGTATCGGACGATGCCGACCCGGTGCTCAAGGCTGCCGCGACCGACGGCCACCGTCTCGCGCGTTTCACCCTGCCCCGTCCCGACGGCGCGGAGGGGATGCCCGACGTGATTGTGCCGCGCAAAGCCGTGGCCGAACTCCGGAAACTGCTCGAGGAAGCGATGGACGGGAATGTCCAGATCGACCTGTCGGCCAGCAAGATTCGCTTCACTCTCGGCGGCGAGGGCGGCGTAGTCCTGACCAGCAAGCTGATCGATGGCACTTTCCCCGACTATTCGCGCGTGATTCCAACGGGTAACGACAAGCTCCTCAAGCTCGATCCGAAGAGCTTCCACGAAGGTGTCGACCGTGTGGCGACCATCGCCACCGAGAAAACGCGCGCGGTTAAGATGGGCCTCGACAAGGACAAGGTCACGCTGACCGTCACCAGCCCTGACAACGGCACGGCGACCGAGGAAGTGCCCGCCGAATATGCCTCGGACGGCTTCGAGATCGGCTTCAATGCAGCCTATCTCAAGGATATCCTCGGCCAGATCGACAGCGACAATGTCGAGATCCACCTCGCCGATGCCGGCGCGCCGACGTTGATCCGCAAGGACGAGAACTCGCCTGCCCTTTACGTCCTCATGCCGATGCGGGTCTGACCGGCTTTCTTCAGGCGGCGGGAACGGCGGCTCGGGGCCGGGCTTGCTGCACGCGCGCAAGGAGCCATACACGCGCAGGCTTGTCGCAAAACCGGTCGAGTGCCAGCGACAGCGCCGCTATCGCAGCGCATGCGCCTGCAATTGCGAGATCGCCGCCTCCGGCTGCCAATGCGATCAGTGGTACGTGGACGCAATATAGCGGGTAGGAGAGGTCGCCCAGTACGGCCGCTGACCGGCGCTGGGGCACTTCGATCCGCGCCGTCCATGCGACGATAAGCGGGACGCCGATCAGGGCTGCGACGACGGCCGCATTGTTGTCTGCCGTACCGATTGTGAGGAAGCCGACCACAGCCAGGCCGATGGGAAGCCAGGCGCCATTGCCAGTCTGCCGCCGGTCGATGTTTTGCCTGCGATAGATCAACACGCCCGCAGTAAAGCCGTAGCCAACTCGTGCGAGACCGCCCACGATCGATGGCCAGTCGGCTCCGAAGTCCGCAAACCTTCCCGGTGAAAATGCCATGTTAATCAATACAAGGGCGCTCACAGCCATGATCGCGAAGAGCGCTATCGATTTCGAGCGGTAGAGCAGCAGGGCGAAAGCGAAATAGGCGAGCATTTCGAACATGAGCGACCACAGCGGCGGGTTCGCGGGAAACAGCAGGGTGGGTGATTTCCAATTGGGAAGGAGGAACAGCATACCTGCATGTCCTCCATGCAGCATGATGCCCAGCACCGCGCCCAGTGCGAGCATCGGCCAAAGCCTGACAGCTCGCCGAAGCAGGAATTCGCGCGTCGAGAACCCGTTCCTCAATCGCTGTTCGTAAGCATGAGCGATGACAAAACCGCTGAGACAGAAGAACAGGTCAACGGCGAGAAAGCCGCCGGTCATATGCAGAGCGAAGCTGGCCTCGGCGTGGAAGAGCATGACACAGACGGCTGCCACACCGCGTAGCGCATCCATGGTCGCGAAACGGCCGTCTGCTGGGGTGCTCCTGCCCATTGTTCCGGGCTAGTCCAACATGATTAAGGAAGGCTTGTCGGTGACCTGTCGCCAGAACCGTTTCCGCACGCTAGCGTGACATTGAAGGAGAATTCACGATGGTCACGCAGGTGCATGTCAACAAGTCGGATATCGGCAAGGCCGAGCTTGCGGAATTGGCCACGGAAACGCTTGCCGACCGTGCGGTACGGCTCGCGATCGAGAGTTTCTCGGTCACCGCCAACAACGTGACCTACGCGGTGGTCGGCGACGGTTTCGGTTACTGGAACTTCTTCCCCGCGCCGGACGGGAAGGGCATCGTGCCGATGTGGGGGCACGCCCGGGTCGTCGAGAGCAACCACCCCGACATCGCCGTTGGCGAACGGGTCTATGGCTACCTTCCGATGGCGAGCCATCTCGACGTGCTGCCGGGCAAGGTCTCGGCCGGCGGGTTTACCGACATGGCCGAGCATCGCCAGCCGATGAGCCCGATCTACAATCAGTATTCGCGCCTTGCAGCCGATCCCGAACACGTTCCTGCACGCGAGGGCGAACGGATGATCTTCGGCCCGCTGTTCAAGACCGGCTTCCTCATCGAGTATTTCATGCGCTCGGAAGATTGGTTCGGCGCATCGCAGGTCATCCTTACCAGCGCCTCGTCCAAGACCGCTATGGGCCTGGCGAGTGTGGCCAAGCAGCGCTCGCCGCAGGTGAGGCGGATCGGGCTGACTTCCGCGGGCAATGTGGAGTTCGTGAAGGAAAGTGGTCTTTACGACGAGGTGCTGGCCTATAACGATGTCGGCTCCATCGCAGCCGAACCCAGCGTATCGGTCGATTTCGCCGGCAATTCCGGACTGCTCAAGTCGATCCACACGCATCTCGGCGAGGCGCTCAAATACTCCTGCCTCGTCGGTGTGACGCATATCGACGAGCGTGCCGGCGGGACCGAGGACATTCCGGGACCCACGCCGACGCTGTTCTTTGCGCCGGACCATGCGGTGGCGCTGTTCAAGAATGTTGGGCCGGAAGAGGCTGGCAAGATGCTGGCGGAAAGCTGGCACGCCTTCCTCGCCGATGCCGGAGACAGCGTGACGATCGAGCGCCGCCAAGGGCTTGCTGCCGCACGTGACGTCTTTGTCGAAATGGTAGGCGGGACGGTCGATCCGGCGAAAGGGATCGTAATCGAGCCCTAGATCTCGATCGCAATCTTGCCGAAGTGGCTGCCGCTTTCCTGGTGGCGGAATGCATCGGCGAGGTTTTTCAGCGCAAAGCTGTCGCTGATCTGGGGTTTGATCCCATTCGCGTCGATCGCGGCGATCATTTCCTGCTGCATCGTGCGGCTGCCCACGGTCAGGCCCTGCACCTTGAGGTTCTTCGAGAACAGCAGCGCGGTCTGGACCGGTCCGGCGAAGCCTGCGAGCACGCCGATCAGCGCGATATGTCCTCCGACGCGCGTTGCCAGCATCGACTGGTCGAGCGTTCCGGCACCGCCGATTTCGATCACGCAATCAACGCCGCGCCCGCCGGTGATCTCGAGCGCCTTGGGGCCCCAGGCCTGCACTTCCTTGTAATTGATGAGGTAGTCCGCGCCCAGTTTGCGGACACGCTCCAGCTTCTCGTCCGAGGAACTGGTGGCGATCACCGTCGCACCCGCCGCTTTGGCGAATTGCAGCGCGAAGATCGATACGCCGCCTGTGCCCTGCACCAGAACCGTATCGCCGGGCTTCAGCGAATAGTCGACGAACAGCGCCCGCCAGGCGGTCAGCCCCGCGCAGGTCAGCGTCGCCGCCTCGGCATGGCTGAAGCCCTCGGGGGCCCGCGTGAACCAGTGCGTCGGCGCGGTGATCGCCTCGCGCGCATAGCCATCGATCCCGTCGCCGGGCACGCGGGTGAAGGCGGTGGCGGGCGGTTCTCCGTCGAGCCAGTCGGGAAAGAAGGTGCTGACGACATGGTCGCCGACCGCAAACTCGGTAACGCCTTCGCCGATGGCGGTGACTTCTCCGGCGCCGTCCGACATGGGGATGCGGCCCTGCTGGGTAGGGATCATGCCTTTGACCACGGCATAGTCGTGATAATTGAGCGAGCTCGCCTTCAGCCCGACCGTGATCTCCCCCGGTCCCGGGGCAGGTGCATCGTCGATCTCGCAATAGTCGAGCGCTTCGAGTGTCGAGGGGCTGGCGCCGGTGCGGATGGCTTTCATTGCGAACTCTCCGAATTTTTGAATTTCCCGTGACGTCCGGTCCCGGCGGCGAAACGCGCTGCCCCCGATTGCGTCTCGCCACTTTCGACTATGGCCATGCCGAGCTGCATTTCGTTGCGGATGGCATCGTCCTCTTCGAGCGACCATTGCTCGATGGCGGAACGGCGGTCGCTGCGCATGCAGGCCTGCGGGAAGCTGGCGATCTGGTTGGCCAGCGCAAGGGCATGTTCGAGGGCACTCCCGCTGGGAGCCACCCGGTTGGCCAGTCCGATGGATTCAGCTTCTTGTGCATCGACCGGCCGGCCCGTCAGGATCAGGTCCATGGCGCGCGAGTGGCCGATGAGCCGGGGAAGCCGGATTGTCCCCATGTCGATCAGCGGCACGCCGAAGCGGCGACAGAACACACCGAGCACGGCATCTTCCGCCATGACGCGCAGGTCGCACCACAGCGCCAGTTCGAGCCCGCCGGCGACCGCATGGCCTTCGATTGCCGCGATCACCGGCTTGGACAGCTGCATCCGGCTCGGGCCCATCGGTGCATCGCCATCGAGCGCCAGACGATTGCCGCCGCCCTCGGCGATCGCGTGCAAATCGGCCCCGGCGCAGAAGGTGCCTCCCGCGCCGGTCAGGATCGCGACATTCGCCTCGGCGTCGGTATCGAATCTGGTAAACGCCTGCACGAGCGCTTCTGCCGTCGGGCGATCGACGGCATTGCGGCGTTCCGGCCGCTCGATCGAGACGATCGCGACGGGTCCTTCGCGCCGGTATCCGACCGTCATGCGCTTATTCCGCAGCCTCCAGCATCTCGACGCGCTGCGGCCCACGGATCAGGCCGCCGGGGGTTTCGCCCGTCCATTCGCCTTCGCGGAAAGTGACCTTGCCGTTCTTGATCGTGGCGACATAGCCTTCGGCCTTCTGCAGCAAGCGCTTGCCACCGGCGGGCAGGTCGAAGGCGAGCCACGGCTTGCCGAGCTTCAGCCGGTCCATGTCGATGATGTTGAGATCGGCGAGATAGCCCGGCGCGATGATGCCGCGATCCTCGAGGCCGTAGAGGCGCGCGGTGTCGTTGCACTGGCGCTTGATCGCATTTTCGAGCGTGATCGTGCCGCGCTCGCGGTCGCGTACCCAGTGTTGAAGCATGAAGGTGGGGGAGGCTGCATCGCAGATCGTCCCGCAATGCGCGCCGCCGTCGGACAGCGAATTCACCGTGTCGTCCGACTGCTGGAGCTCCATCAGGAAGTCGAGATTGCCATCCGCGTAATTGAGGATGGGCAGGTAGATGAAGCCCTTGCCGTCGTCGCTGCACAGCAGGTCGTAGGCATATTCGTCGCCCGACTTGCCCGCGGCCTTGGCGCGTTCGAGGATGCTCTCGGCCGCGGTCGGCTCGTAGTTGAAATCGGGGTCCATCTCGAACTGCATGTTCCAGCCCCCGCAGACCACCATGATCAGGCCGATGATATCCTGATTGACCTCGGAGAAGTCGTGCTGTTCGGCCAGCAGTTTCGCCTTGAATTCGGGATCGAACAGCTTGGCCTTCTGCTCTTCCCACGGCAGGTCCTCGATTTCCTTCCAGCTCGGCTTGAGGCGGAAGGGGTGGACGGTGCCCTGCCAGGCCATCACGATGCCATTCCCGCGCAGGGCGATCTGCGCGACGATATTGGCGCCATTGTCGTTCTCGGCGCGCATGCTCTCGATCTGCTCTTCGAGCGGCAGTTCCTTGGCGATCGACTGCAGCGCGGCGAAGGTCACGGGCAGGCCGGTCTCGCGGCTCATCTTGCCCATCCAGCCGAATTCGTCCCATTCGCGCATCATGTCGGATGCCATTTCGAAGACGCCGTGACCCGCACGGCCCATCGCGCGGCCAATCTCTACCAGTTCCTCGGCGGTGGCGGTGGTGCCCGGGACGACTTCGCCGTCGATGTCTCGGTGGAGCACGGTACGCGAGGTGGAGAAGCCCAGGGCGCCTGCGCGAACGCCTTCTTCGACGATCTGGCTCATCTGGGCGATGTCGTCCTCGGTCGGCACGGCGCCGGGGCGCTCGCGATCACCCAGCACATAGGCGCGCACCGAACCGTGGGGCACATGCGTACCGACATCGACCGTGCGCGGCATTTTCTCGAGAGCGTCGAGATATTCGGGGAAGGTCTCCCAGTCCCAGCTCATCCCTTCGGCGAGCGCGGTGCCGGGGATATCCTCGACTCCTTCCATCAGGCCGATCAGCCATTCGTGCTTGTCGGGCTTGGCGGGGGCGAAGCCGACGCCGCAGTTGCCCATCACGACCGTGGTCACGCCGTGCCAGCTCGACGGGGCCATCTCCTGGTCCCAGGTGGCCTGTCCGTCATAATGCGTATGGATATCGACGAAGCCGGGCGTGACCAGATGGCCGCCCGCATCGATTTCCTCTCTCGCATCGCCGCTGACTTCGCCGACCTGAGCGATCAGTCCATCCTTGATTGCTATATCGCCGGAAAAGCGGTCCTGGCCGGTGCCATCGACGATGGTGCCGTTACGAATGATCAGGTCGAATGCGGGCATGATTGCGTGCTCCTCTCTCCATGGAGGAAGGTTCCACATTGCAACCGATGAGTCCAGCGGTGTTTAGGTAGTGCGTTCGGGCATTCGGACGGCCAGCAAAATGACGAGACCGATAAGGAATAGCAGGTGGATCGAGGTCATGCCGATCCGCTGATCGCCCGACCACAGCGTGAATTGTTCGACCAGCAACGGTCCCATCCAGACAGTGATCGTGCCGGCGATGGCATAAAGCCCGAAGAACTCGCCACTGCGCCCCGGTGGGGCGAGAGTGACGAGCATGGTGCGGCTCGACGAAATGCTCGCGGTGGCGGTCACCGCGATGATGCTGATCGACCCAAGGTAGACGAGGTCCGAAAGCGTCCGGAAAACAAGGCCGTCCCACACCACGAAATTGTCTACGAGCCCGAGGAACAGGCTTTCGCGGGTGATCGTAAGCTGGAACAGTCCGACCAGCACCATGCCGAATATCTCGAGCGCGAGCGCGCGCTTGACGCCGACCTTGCCTTCCAGCCAACCGCCGAAAATGCCGCCGCCAAATGCGCATGCACTGGCGAAAATCGCGTAGCAGAGCATTTCGAGGAAGTTCCAACCGAGGAACAGGGCGACATAGACGGCACCCAGCGCAAGCAATGCTGCCATGCCATCCGCGTAGAACATCCGCGCGATGAGAAATTTGAGCAGCTCGCGATATTTGGTCGCCTCGCGTACCGTGCGCCAGACGCTGCGCGCACCTTCGCGGAATGCTGCGATCCAGCTTGCTCCGGGAACACCGGGATCCTTGGCGTTGGTGAAGAAGGGGATAGAAAAAAGCGCGAGCCAGACCGCGCAGATGGGGCCGGCGAGACGGGCGTGCTCGAATTTCGACAGGTCGACACCGAATTGCGGGGCGGCGAAGGGCCAGCCGACCATGGCGGGCAGGACGAAGAGCAGTGCGATGGCGAGGAATATGAGCGTCGCCGCGCCATTGCCGAGGCCCAGCCCAAGGCCCGAAATCATGGCGAGCCGCCTGGGCTCGCCCGACACGCTCAGCATCGCGTTATGCGTCACCTCGGAATAAGTGTAGCTCACATAGGCGATCACCAGCAGTGCCATGATCGCCGATACGGGCAGGCCCTGTCCGCCCGGCATCGCAAACCACAGCAATGCCGAGCAGATCGTTATCGAGCCCAGGAAGACGGCAAGGATCGGTTTGAGCCTTCCGCCCCGATCGAGCGCCGCCCCGAGAAAGGGGGCGGTCAGCGCGGCGATGAAACCTGCCCATTTGGTAACCGAGGCAATGGTCGCCTGACCCTGTGCATTTGCCGCGGCTCGCGCATCTTCTTGCGACAGATCGTCGAGCGCGCCGCTAGCCAGCAGATCGGCCCCGATGATATCGCGCGCGAAGTAAGGCGCGAAGATGTAGATGACGATCAGGATGTAGTAGGGGTTGCGGGCCCATTCGAAGATCGCCCAGGCAAATCCCGTCCTGCCCAGCGCCCCGCCTTCACCGGTCGTCTGTCTGACGGGCTGGTTAGCGAGCGGGTTGGCGGAAAGGGCTGGATCGGTGGCCATCGCTTGTCCCTGTCCGATCCCGCTGCAGGCCCATTCAGGCAGCCCGGGCCATCTCCGCTTCGGTGGCCGGCGCATCGAGGAAAGTGCGTAGCTTGGCCACGCTGTCGTCGGCATGGGTCAGCAGAAACAGGTGCCCGCCGCCCTCGATCACGTCGAGCTGGGCATTGGGTATTGCCATAGCAAGGATGCGGCCATTGACGAGCGGGACGATCTGGTCGTCGTCGCCCATCATCACCAGCACTTCTTTGCTCAGGAAGGGCAGGGCGGGTAGGCTCGTCCAGCCGAGCATGGCGATGAGCTGATAGAAATAGCCGCGCGGCGAGGGCGGCTTGAGACGGCCGATATGGCTGTCCTTCTGGTGTGCCTGCCCATCGGGATCGATCCCGCCATAAAGCGTCTGAAAATGCTCGTTCATGAACTTTGGATCGATGTAGCGGCGCGGATTGGCCATCTTGGTCAGCGCCTTGGGATTACCCGGCACCATCAACATGCCTGCCGTGGTCGCGGCGAGTACAAGGCGGCGCGTGCGCTTGGGGTATTGCAGGGCGAAATGCTGCGCCATTGCGCCGCCCCAGCTCACTCCCATCACATCGACTTCGTCCACGCCGAGCTGGTCGAGGATAAGGCTCGCCGTCCAGCTCATGGTGAAGGGGTTGTAAGGCAGTGTGGGATCGGGGCTCTCGCCCGTGCCCGGCATGTCGAACATGACGAAAGCACGCTCGGTCAACATCTCTGCGAGCGGTGCGACCGCCTCGATATTGGCGCCGATACCGTTGAAGAACAGAATCGGCGGATGGTCCGATGGCTCCTCCAGCCGCCAGTGAGCGACGCGTAATGTCCGACCACCCGCCCCCATCATCTGGATGTTCGCGGTCCCAGAGGATTCTTGGGGCTCGTTCTTGCTTACGGTCACTCGCGCGTCCTTTGTGCGGCTGCTCAGCAGGGTTCCATAACGTAGAGACCCGGGGCCGGGTCCAGCGGCGTGTAGTCCTTGTTCCCCAGCTTAGCGGGCGCTTTCTTCTTCTCGCCCGCGCGCGTCTGCACCCATTCCATCCAGAACGGCCACCAACTCCCGGCGACCTCCTCGGTGCCCTTGAGCCATGCGTCCGCCGTGTCGGGCAGCTTCTTTTTCGGGTCCTTCTGGACGTAATACTTCGCCTTGGGATTGCCCGGCGGGTTGAGGATCGCCTGCATGTGCCCCGAATGGCTGAGGACGTAAGTCACGTCTTTCGACCCGAACAGGCGGGTCGAGCGATAAGTCGCTTTCCACGGAGTGATGTGGTCGGTGACCCCGCCGAGAATGAACAGGTCGCTGGTGACCTTCGACAGGTCGATCTTGTGGTCGACCATCTCGACTTCGCCCTGCCTGGTGAAGGCGAGCGTTTCGAAGATGGTCAGGAAGTCTCCCATCAGGCTGGCCGAAAGATTGGTCGCATCGGCATTCCAGAACAACACGTCGAAAGCGGGCGGGTCCTGGCCGAGCAGGTAGTTGTTGATGACATAGTTCCAGATGAGATCGTTCGGCCGCAGCCAGGCGAAACCGCGCGCGAGGTCGTCCCCCTTGATGACGCCCTTCTTCTCCGCCCGGCGGCGGGCGAGTTTCAGCCCGTTTTCGCTGACCAGCGAGCCGGCCTCGATATCGTTCTGCTTGGGATGCAGCACACAAACCATCAGAGTGAGCGCACCCAGCAGATCGTCCCCGTCCGCGGCCATCTTGGACGCTAGCATCGCGGCGGTCTGCCCGCCCGAGCATCCGGCCGAGACATTGACCTTCTTCGAACCGGTGATTGTGCTCACCGCCTCCATCGCCTCGCGGCAGGAACGGACGTAATCGGCCATGTCCCACACGCCCTGTTCCTTGCTCGGGTTCTTCCAGCTGATGACGAAGGTCTGGATGCCGTTGTCGAGCTGGTACTTCACCACCGATTTCTCCGGCGAGAGATCGTTGATGTACATCTTGTTGATCTGCGGCGGGATGGTGAGCTGCGGGACCTCGTAGACCTCGTCGGTGGTCGGGGCATACTGGATCAATTCCATCATCTCGGTGCGCAGGACGACCGAGCCTTTCGACGTCGCGACATTTTCGCCCAGTTTGAAGGGCTTCTTGTCCACCTGGCTGACCATGCCCTTGTTGTAGACCATGTCGTCATAGGCGTTCTTGAGGCCCTTGATCAGGCTCAGACCGCCGCTGGTGATCGCCATTTTCTGTGCGCTCGGATTGCCGACCAGCGTATTCGTGGGCGCAAGGCCGTCGATGATGATGTTCGAGATGAACCGCGCGCGGTCGCGCTCGAGTTCGTCCAGTTCGAGATCCTCGAGCCATTTCGAGGCGCCCTTCTGCACCGCGAGGTAGTATTGCATCCCGGCGCGCATGAACGGGTTGTACTGCCAGGCGGGATCCTGGAAACGCTTGTCCTTGGGGTGAGGGGCGAGATCGCTCTGGCCGGTCATGATCTTGATCATGTCCTCGCCCATCGCCTGACTGTGCTTGACCAGGCGTTGGGGGTCCGAAGCCGTTTCGCGCAGCATGACCGCGACTGCGCCGAAGATATCCTCGCGGGTCAATCCGACCAGTGGTCCGAGGGCGCTGGTGGACTGGGCGGCTTCGTCTTCGAGCTTGGCCATATTCGAGCTGTTCTCCATCCTACTTCGCGCCGTTCTGCAGCGGCTTGTCCCACGGGTCATGCGGCGTACGGACGAGCAATGCAAGCGAGCCCTATCCGCTGCGCGCGGCAATCATGCTTTCGACATCGACGAATTTCTCGCGCGGAGCGCCTTCGCGCGCGGCGGCAATTTCGGCTTCCTCGATCTTCTGCCAGTCGCGGAAAGAAACCACGTCGAGCCCGCGCGCCTCGGCCAGCTCGTCGAAGCCTTCGCGTCCGCGCTTTCGCGAGGAGGACGCAAAATCCTGATCGACGAGATCGATTACCGCGTAGCCGTCGGGCCGGTTGGTCCCGATCGTCCCGCTTGGCCCACGCTTGGCCCAGCCGACGCAATAGAGGCCGGGCAGGATCCGCCCATCGTCATTGGCGAACCTCCCCGCACGCTCTTCGAAGGGGACACCTTCGATCGTGTTCGTCTGATACCCGATACAAGTCACCACCAGATCGGCGGGGAGGCGATAGACCTCCCCCGTGCCGACCGCACGCCCGGCTTCCACCGTGGTCCGCTCCACCTCGATCGCGGTGACCTTTCCGCCCTCGCTGACGATCGCATTGGGGTTGGCGAAGAAGTCGAAGTTCAGGGCAAGCGGCTTCTCGCCATGGATGCTTTCCGGGATCGCTGCGAATTCACGGAGCAGGGTAACCGACTTGCGCAGACCGGGCTCGAGAATCGCATCGTCTTCCACCGGCGGCAGGTCGGCCGGATCCACACGCGGGCTGGCGCGCTCCAAATGCAGCAATTCGCCCAATTCCTTGGGCGTCATCATGATTTGGTGCGGACCGCGCCGACCGAGAATCGTTACCGTTTCGATCTTGCTTGCCTGTAACGCGGCGAGGGCATGGGCGACTATGTCCGAACCGGCGAATTCAGCCTCGGTCTTGGACAGTATGCGCGCGACGTCTAGCGCGACGTTGCCCATGCCGATCACCACGGCGTGCCGCCCCGAAAGATCCGGGTCGAGCGCGGCAAATTCGGGATGGCCATTGTACCACCCGACGAAGGCTGCGCTGCCGACGACGTTTTTCGTCTCCGCCCCTTCGATATTCAGCGGTCGGTCACTTGGCGCGCCGGTAGCCAGCACGACGGCATCGTAGAGCTCCCGGAGCTCGGCGATCGAAATGTCTTTGCCGACGGTAACATTGCCAGCGAACCGCACCGTGTCGCCCACCGCAGTTTTTTCGTATCGCCGGGCAACGGCCTTGATCGACTGGTGATCGGGGGCGACGCCGGTTCGGATCAGGCCGAAAGGCACCGGCAGTCTGTCGAATACGTCGATGCGCGCGTTTTCGCCCCATTTCTTCACCGCCGCTTCCGCCGTGTAATAGCCCGCCGGTCCCGAACCCACGATAGCGATGTGACGCATGCCCCTCTCCCACAAGACCAGCACTCAATGCACATGTGCCGCATGACTGGCAAGATAACGCAATCTTGCAGAAGGTCAGTGCAGACATGGTTATCCGTTTGGAAAGATATCGTCTCTATAGACGACGATTGGCGCAAGGCGTCAGAGACGAGGCCCGAGAGTTTTCAGTTGGGAGTTCGATAGCAGATGGGAGGGTTCTTCTCACGATCGGCACGGGCAGTTGCCGATGGAGATTTCGCGCCGGAGAATGCGCCGGTAAACCCGATTGCCGCATCCGACGCCGTTCGCCGGGTCGAACTCCTCGACAGCTTCGAGGCTGCCGGCCTCGGCTGGTTCTGGGCAACCGACGCCCAGGGACGGCTCATATATCTATCCGACAACGCCGCTCGAATGCTCGGCTGGACCGATGGCGAGGCGATCGGAAAGCCGCTCGGCGAGCTGTTCATTCCCGAGCGAGCCGGTGATCCGGACAAGGCCGAACGTCCGCTTGCCTTCCTCTTGAGCGCGCGCAACTCGATCAGCGGGTTCAATGTTCGACTGGCTGTCGAGGGGCAGGAAGTCTGGTGGGAAATTGCCGGCAAACCGCAATTCGACGAAAAGCAGCGCTTCACCGGCTACCGCGGCAGCGCGAAGGATATTACCGCCACGCGCGAAAGCCAGCGCGATGCCGCACGTCTTGCGCAATATGATCCGCTGACGGGCCTTGCCAATCGACATCGGATTACCAGGCGATTGACCGAGACGCTCAAGGCCTACCGCAATTCGAAGCGCACCTGTGCGCTGGTGATGCTCGACCTGGACCGGTTCAAGCAAGTCAATGAAACGCTCGGGCATCAGGCTGGCGACGAATTGCTCAAACAGGTTGCCACGAGGCTCGGGCGTATCGTCGACAACAAGGGCGAAATCGGCCGACCGGGGGGTGACGAGTTCCAGATCATCCTGCCCGATATGGATGATCGCGGCGCACTCGGCGAACTGGTTCAACGTCTGATTCAGATGGTCTCGCAGCCCTATTCGCTCAACGGCACGCGTGCGATCGTCGGGACGTCGGCCGGTATTGCCATTGCTCCTTATGACGGCCTCGAAGCCGAGGAGCTCACTGCGGCTTCCGATCTTGCTCTACATGCTGCCAAGGGTGGGGGCCGTGGCCAGTATCGCTTCTACTCAAGCGACCTCAAGGACGGCGCAAAGAACCGCCGCCGGATCGAAGAAGACCTGCGCGACGCGATCGAGAACGGTCAACTTTCGATGCATTACCAGCCGCTGGTCTGCGCCAAAACGCATGAGGTCCGGTGTTGCGAAGCGTTGATGCGCTGGGAACATCCCGATCGCGGTGAAATCTCTCCCGCGGAGTTCATTCCTGTCGCCGAAGAGGTCGGAATCATCAAGGAAATGGGCGAGTGGGCCTTGAACGAGGTTTGCCGCCAGGCGAAACAATGGCCCGTCGACCTGCGCGTAGCGGTCAATGTTTCGGCCGTGCAGTTTGCGGACGACGATTTTCCGCAGGTCGTCAGCAACGCCTTGGACAATACCGATTTCGAGCCTGAGCGCCTCGAACTCGAAATTACCGAGAGCGTGTTTCTGGGCGATGCGGGCCGTGCGGAGATCATCTTCGGCAAGCTCAAGGCACTGGGCGTCAAGCTTGCACTCGACGATTTCGGAACGGGTTACAGCTCGCTCAGCTATTTGCGCACCGCGCCATTCGACAAGATCAAGATCGACCAAAGCTTCGTTCGCGGCGCGACCGAAGAAGGCAACAACAACGCCGCCATCCTCAGCGCGATCGTCAGCCTCGCAGGAGCGCTCAACATGGAAACGGTGGCCGAAGGGGTCCAGGCAAAGGACGAGCTGGATCTTGTTACCGAACGCGGAGCGACGCTGATCCAGGGGCAGATTTTTTCCCGTGCCCTGACCAATGACGATTTCCTCGGCCGCCTGCAGGAAGGAAAGATCAAATACGAACCGAGAGGGCCGGCGAAGTACCGCGCGGATCGCAAGAAGGTGTTCCGCCGGATCGGGCTGATCCACGAAGACAGTCGCTACAAGGTGGTGATGCGCAATCTGTCGAAGACGGGCGCGATGATCGAAGGCCTGCTGGAAGTGCCGTTGGGGACGCAGGTGGTGCTCGATCTCGGCGGTGGCCAGCTGGCCGTTGCGACGGTGCGCCGGTCCAAGGGATCGGTGCAGGGAGTAGAGTTCGAGACCCCGCTGATCAGCGACGGCGCGGATGGCCTGTGCACCCGCCATCGCGTCTCGCCCTATCAAATAGAGGCAGCCGGTCGCCCCTTGGCCGCGCTGCCGCACGATCCCTATTCGCTGATCATGGCCGAGCGGATGGGCGCCGGCGCGCCTAAGAAATTCGTCGAGGTCGAAGTCGGCACACCCAAACCCGGCGCTGGCCCCGGATCGTAATCCATTCGCGACTAGGCAAGCGCGTGCGTCGCGTCGCATGGACCCTAGCGGATTGGCCCGCGTTGCTAGGTTGAAATCTACCTGGGCAGCAGGGAAGTTGCTGCGCGCGCTTTGCTAGCTGACAGGCGGTTTCTGTGCAGCTAAAGGGCGCTCGCAATGACTGACCTTTCCAAGATCCGCAATTTTTCGATCATCGCGCATATCGACCATGGCAAGTCCACGCTGGCCGATCGGCTGATCCAGCACTGCGGCGGGCTGACCGATCGCGAGATGTCCGAGCAAGTCCTTGATAATATGGACATCGAGAAGGAGCGCGGCATCACCATCAAGGCGCAGACCGTGCGCCTCGACTACACCGCGCGCGATGGCGAGACCTATGAGCTCAACCTCATGGACACGCCCGGCCATGTCGACTTCGCCTATGAAGTCTCCCGCTCCCTCGCCGCCTGCGAAGGCGCGCTGCTCGTCGTCGACGCAGCCCAAGGCGTCGAGGCGCAGACGCTCGCCAATGTCTACCAGTCGATCGAGCACGACCACGAGATCGTCCCGGTCATCAACAAGATCGACCTCCCCGCCGCCGAACCGACCCGCGTCGCGGAGGAAATCGAGGAAATCGTCGGCATCGAGGCCACCGGCCCGTGGGAGGAAGGCGGCGCCGTCCTCACCTCGGCCAAATCCGGCATCGGCATCGAGGAAACGCTCGAGGCGCTGGTCAAACGCATCCCGCCCCCCAAGGGCGACCGCGCCGCACCGCTCAAGGCCATGCTCGTCGATTCGTGGTACGACCCCTATCTCGGCGTCGTCATCCTCGTGCGCGTGATGGACGGCGTCATCACCAAGGGCCAGCAGGTCAGGTTCATGCAGGGCGGCACGCAGCATTTGATCGACCGCGTCGGCTGCTTCACCCCCAAGCGCACCGATTTGCCCGAACTCGGCCCCGGCGAAATCGGCTTCATCACCGCGCAGATCAAGGAAGTCGAACAGGCCCGCGTCGGCGACACCATCACCACGGTGAAGGGCGGGGCGGACACGGCGCTGCCGGGCTATAAGGAAGTCCAGCCCGTGGTCTTCTGCGGCCTCTTCCCGGTCGACGCCGCCGATTTCGAGAAGCTGCGCGAAAGCATCGGCAAGCTGCGCCTCAACGATGCCAGCTTCAGCTACGAGATGGAATCGAGCGCCGCGCTGGGCTTCGGCTTCCGCGCCGGCTTCCTCGGCCTGCTGCACCTGGAAATCATCCAGGAACGCCTCTCCAGAGAATACGACCTCGACCTCATCACCACGGCCCCGTCCGTGGTCTACCGCGTCCACCTCGCCCACACCAAGACCGAGGACGCCAAGGTCATCGATATCCACAACCCCGCCGACTGGCCCGACGTCAACCGGATCGAAGCGGTGGAAGAACCGTGGATCAAGGCGGTGATCTACACGCCCGACGAATACCTCGGCGCGATCCTCAAGCTGTGCCAGGACCGCCGCGGCATCCAGACCGACCTCACCTATGTCGGCGGCCGCGCGCAGGTGAGCTACGAGCTGCCGCTGAACGAGGTGGTGTTCGACTTCTACGACCGCCTCAAGTCGATCAGCCGCGGCTATGCGAGCTTCGATTACGAGCAGATCGGCCTGCGCGAAGGCGACCTCGTGAAGATGAACATCCTCGTCAACAACGAACCGGTCGACGCGCTATCGCTGATCGTCCACCGCTCGGTCGCCGAAGAACGCGGCCGCGGCATGTGCGAGCGCCTGAAAGACCTCATCCCCCGCCACCTGTTCAAGATCCCGATCCAGGCCGCGATCGGCGGCAAGATCATCGCCCGCGAAACCATCGCCGCCCTGCGCAAGGACGTCACCGCCAAATGCTACGGCGGCGATATTTCGCGTAAGAAGAAGCTGCTGGAGAAGCAGAAGAAGGGCAAGGCCAGAATGAGGGAATACGGAAACGTCTCGATCCCTCAGGAAGCTTTCATTGCCGCGCTGCGGATGGGTGAAGAGTAGCCCTAATTCTGAGGATGCGGGAGCGCCCGGTAGCGTAGCTGGCCAGAGGCCAACGGTGGCCTGTCCCCGCGTAGGCGGGGAGGAATGTGAGCATCCCGCAGGAGGCGTTTATCGCTGCGCTCCGGATAGGGGAGGAGTGAGGAAACTGGGTATAGATTGATCCAGAACGGATATAGAACGTGGCCTTTTTGAACCAAACTGAATATGGCTACACTAGGAAGCATCTAAGTTTGCTAGGCTGATGAAATTCAAGGACCAACAAACAGCTCAAAAGCTGCGTGGCGGATATTACACGCCTCTGGATCTCGCCTCGTTCATCGCGCGCTGGGTCGGAGAGATCAATCCCGACAAAGTCCTCGAGCCGAGTTGCGGTGATGGCGCATTCTTTCAGGCCATGTCCGATGTAGGCGGCTTCGAGAAGTCGGCCCTGACCGGCTTCGAGCTCGACAGCGACGAAGCAGGCAAGGCCGCCCGGCGAGCAAAGGAACTCAACCTTTGGAAGCCGGCCGTCCGGTCCGAGGACTTCCTCGGCTGGGCAATCGAGAACATGGTGAAGGGCGGTGAGCGATTTGACGCCGTGGTGGGAAATCCACCCTTCGTCCGATATCAGTTTCTTCCTCCGCAATTTCAGGTCCGGGCCGCCACGATCTTTGACGAGCTCGGGCTCAAGTTCACGAAGCACACAAATGCTTGGGTGCCGTTCATCCTCGCTTCAATGTCGCTGCTGCGCCCCGGCGGGCGATTGGCAATGGTAGTCCCGGCCGAGATCATTCACGTCACTCACGCGCAATCGCTCCGCAGCTATCTCGGTAAGGAGTGCCGGCGACTTGTCATCATCGACCCGGAAGAGCTTTGGTTCAACGGTACGTTGCAAGGCGCTGTAATTCTCATGGCGGAGAAGCGCAGCAGCCCCAGACAGAATACCGAAGGGCTCGGCATGGTGCCCGTCCGGGGGCGGGAGTTCCTCCGCCGCTCACCGTCTGAAGTCTTCTTGGAGCCGCAGTCAATCAACGGTAAGACGGTCGCTGGCAAATGGACCCGGGCGCTGCTCGACCTCGAGACCCGTGACGTTTTCGACGAGCTCGAGGCCCACACCGAAGTGCATCGCTTCGATGACATCGCCCGCGTGGACGTAGGCATCGTCACTGGCGCGAATAAGTTCTTCCTCGTCCCTGACGCGACAGTCGAGGCTTACGGCCTGAGCAAATATGCGCACCCGATGTTCGGGCGCAGCGAACACTGCCCGGGCGTGATCTATGATGAACAACAGCACGCAGCGAATGCCGATAAGGGAAGCCCAACCAACTTCCTCTGGTTCGATGACGCGCCCGCCAAGATGGCGAAGCGAGCGCGCCAGTACATCGAGCGCGGCGAAGCCGAGAAGCTGCACACCCGCTACAAGTGTCGTATTCGTGCCCCTTGGTACAAAGTCCCCTCGGTCTACTCGACCGAAGTGGGAATGCTCAAGCGCTGCCACGACACACCCCGCCTAATCCTCAACAAGATCGGCGCGTACACGACCGATACGGCGTACCGCATTCGCACCAAGGAAGCGGACGGGAAGCGGCTAGTTGGCTGCTTCATAAACCCGCTCACAGCGCTCAGTGCCGAGCTTGAGGGACGGCACTATGGCGGCGGAGTACTCGAACTCATACCGTCCGAGATCGAGCGGTTGGTCATTCCGATGCCCGAGAAGGTCGAACTCGACCTAGCTGAGCTAGATAACTCCATCCGGAACCGGCCTACGCATGAGACGCTCGAGCGACAAGGCAAGGTTGTTCTCGGGGCACTTGGCATCTCGAAGGCAAAACAGGCTAGCGCACTCGAGGGTTGGCGGAAACTTCGCAACCGGCGGCATCGGACTTCGACGGAGGCTGTCTAGGCTTAATCAAACTCAATCTGGAACTCGGTTGGGTCCTCGGTCGAGCGCCAAATACGCATGGTCCGGTCGAGGAGGTCCTCTCGTGCAACAAGCGGACGCGCCTCGTCCCAACTGAGGTTGGTTGGGGATTGGCTTCTTTCATAGGCCGTTGCAGCAATCGTCAGGCTGTGACGCACGGTTAATTCAAAAGTCCCGACAAGGACGCCTTTTATGACAAGATCGAAGTCCTGCTTGGCCGTTTCGATTGTGCCGTTCGAGGTCCAATTGAGATGCCCAAACAGGTCGTCACGGAAGTATGTTACTCGGTCTATGTCATCGAAGGTTCCCGAGCCGAGCGTAGTTGAACCCGTAGGATTTGAACTCGCGCCGGTTGGGATGCCCAAAGAACGGCGACTCAACGGCTTGCTTTCCCAGACGAGTTCGAGGTGTGGAGCAACTGTCGCTGAGGCACCGGCTGCGTTGCCGGGAGCTGCTGCGGCCGGTGCCGCCGGTGCCGAAGCTGGAGCCGGAGCCGTAGGTGCTTTTGGCTTGGGCTTTCCGCGCACAGGCTTCGGCTGCATTTTCATCCGTGGAGTGGGGTCAGTGCTTCCAGCTTTGGCCCTAGTCGGGCTCCGAGGTGGCGGGGTCGCAGTCTCGTCGATCAGTCGCCCGGCGTCCAAGAGCTCGTCAATTACGGCCTCGTCATCAATCTGGAAGACGTTGTCGGGGTGCTCACCAGCGAGGCCGTCAAATGAGACCTCGAGCTCATCGACGAATTTGCTTTCGTCCTCATCGTCGAGGTCGAGGTCGAGCAGCAAGCCCGCTTCGATATTATTGTTCAGGCCGCCCAGCGTCAGGTTCGCGCTGCCGACAGATAGCTGAGCAGCCTTGTCTCGCCGGACGTGATACATCTTCGGATGGAATAGAAGAGTCCGTGACCCGGTATCGACGGCAAACAGGGACACCCCCATCGCCAAAAGCCGCTTCATCGCCTGAGCGGATGTGATCTCGTTCCTAATCCCTGCGAACACGGTGATTTTATCGGCGTGGGGTGCGAGCAATGGTGCAATGAGACTGACGCCATCATCTGATACAAAAGCAACGCTGACAATCGCACGATCGAGTTCGCCTTCGAACATTTCTATTAATGCTGCAGCGTGAGTACGATCGGTCAGACCTTGGAGAATCAGTTCCATGTTGAACTGATTACTTGTTCAGTTGTTTAGATCAATCCCACCCCTCATCCTTGATCGTCCGCCGGCGCGGGTTCTCCGGCGGGGCCGGCTCATCCTCCCCCTCGCGCTTGGCCCAATCGGGCGGGGGTAGGGGCATCGGGTCGGGCTCGCGAGCGGCGTGCTCGCGGTCGAAATACATCGGGTGCTCGGGGTCCTCGCTGGCGCGGTAGCCGCGGGCGGCGTCTTCGGCGCGCAGGCGCTCGAATTCGGCGCGGGCGGCGAGGGTGCGGGGGCTCAGCGTCATCTCCTGCTGGCGGCGGAAGGCCTCGACCTTGCGCTCGATGCTGGCGCGCACCTCGGCGGGGGAGACGCGGCGCTGCTCGGCCTCCCATTCGGCGCGCCACTTCTTCTTCAACCGCTCCTCCTCCATCCGGCCGACCGCGTTGAGGGCCTTGGGGCGGCCTTCGGCAAAGCGCTCGGGCGCGCGGTTTCTCAGCATGAACATCAGCAGGCGATCGTTGTGGACGGTGCGCGTGCCCACGAGCTTGCCGTAGCTGTAGACGGGTACCTCCACGCCGTTGAGTGCGCGGTCCATCGCGGTGTCCTCGATCCGCTGCACGCCGAGATCGAGCGCGGCCTCCCATGCGGCGGCGAATTCCTCGGCGCCGGGCTGGCGGCGCAAATGGTAGGCGCCGACCGTGCTGCGGCGGACCATGCGGCAGGCCGCAGCGACCGAGCCGGTATCGGCCAGCGCCTCGATGAAGGCGCGCTGGACATGCGGCTTCCACCCGTTCGAGCGGTCCTTCTTGCGCGGGACCGGGGTGAAGCTGGGGAGGGTGGAAGGGGGTTTTGGGTCGTTGCTCATCGCGCAGGATGAAGCAGATTCGGCGCGAGTAGGAAAATCGGGGGAGGGAGGGGGGGGGAGTCCTTGCTTTTCGAACCCGCCTCCGCGGGTTCGTCCTCGGGGCCGTCCCTCCGCTTCGCTACGGGCCCGCAGCGGGTGCAGCTTGCTGCACGTCTAGCGAGGACGAACCGACGGAGGTCGGTTCGCAAACCAAAAACCCACCCGGTTCGCAAACCAAGCTCTCTTGCCCCGGCGAAAAAGCGCAATAGGATTGCGGGGAGGGAGGCCCGACGATGCTCGAACGCCTGCGCGGCCTGCGCGATGCGCCTGCGATCCTTGCGGGGCTGATCGCGCTGGCGCTGGTGGTGGTACTCCAGCTGGCGCAGCCGGGGGCGTTGGGACGCGTGGGGCTGGCGGTGTTCGATGCCTACCAGCGCGCCGCTCCCCGCGACCTGCCCGGCGAGGAGCGGGTGGCGGTGGTCGATGTGGACGAAGCCTCCATCGCGCGGCTCGGTCAATGGCCCTGGCCGCGCACCGAACTGGTCACGCTGACCGAGCGGCTGACGGATGCGGGCGCCGTGGCGGTGGTCTACGACATCGTCTTTTCCGAACCGGACCGCACGTCGCCCGAGCAACTGACTGCCTCGCTCGACCTCGGCGAGAGGCTTGCGGACCTGCCGTCGCACGATGCGCTGCTGGCGGATAGCTTTTCCGCACAACCCGTGGTCACCGCCTATTTCCTCGACCGCGAGCCGCGCGGCGGTGCGATCGAGCCGAAAGCGAGTTTCACGCTGCACGGTTCGCTGCCCTCGCGCGACGTGCCCGGCTATGCGGGCGCGATCCAGCCGCTCGCGGTCCTGGAAGGGGCCGCCCGGGGCAGCGGTTTCGTCAGTCTGGAAAGCGATGCCGACGGGATCGTTCGCCGGATACCGCTGGTCGCGATCCATCGCGGCGTATTGGTGCCTTCGCTGGGCCTCGAGGCGGTGAGGGTCGCCGAAGGAGCCGGTTCGCCCAACCTCCTCGCCAGCGATGGCAGTGGGGAAACGCAAGGGGCGGGCGGGGCGGCGGTGGCCGTGCGGCTGGCGGGGCGCGAGATCCCCGTCACCGATGCCGGCGAGATGTGGGTGCATTTCCCCGCAACCGAGCGGGCGTCGCTGCCAGCCTGGCAGATTATCGAAGGGGCGATCGACGATGCCGCGCTGGCCGAAGCGGTGCGCGGGCGGATCGTCTTCATCGGCGGGAGCGCTGCGGGGCTGCAGGATCTCGTCTCGACCCCGGTGGCCGAGCGGGTCGCGGGCGTGACCGTCCATGCCGCCGGGGTCGAGCAAATGCTGGCCGGCCATTTCCTCGAGCGGCCCGACTGGGCCTTCGGACTCGAACTCGTGCTCGTGATGGTGCTGGGTGGAGCGCTGGCATTGCTGCTCCCCCGCCTGGGCGCGACGCTGGGTGCGGTGGCGGTCATCGCGGGGATCGCGCTCGTCGCCGGCGGAAGCTGGCTGGCCTTCACCCGCGCGCAATATCTGCTCGACCCGACCTGGCCGGTGCTGGCGCTGGTCGCGGTCTATGCGGTGCAGACGGTCGCCGTCTTCTACCGAGAGGAGCGCCAGCGCGCCTATATCCATTCGGCATTCGACCGTTATCTCTCGCCCGAGATGGTCCGCCGTATCGCCGCCGATCCCGACCAGCTCGAACTGGGCGGCGAGGAACGCGACATGAGCGTGCTGATGTGCGACATCCGCGGTTTCAGCCGCATGTCGGAGCGCTATTCCCCGCGCGAGGTAATCGATTTCCTGATCGAATTCCTCACCCCGATGAGCGAGATCCTGCTCGCGCGGAAAGCCACGCTCGACAAATATATCGGCGATGCCATCCTGGCCTTCTGGAACGCCCCGCTCGACGATCCCGACCACCATCGCAACGCCGCGCGCGCTGCGCTCGAAATGGTTGCGATGGTCGAAGAGCTCAACCGGACCATGCCGACCCGCAAGGGCGTGGTCTGGCCGGGCGAGGTCGGGATCGGGATCGGGCTCAATTCGGGATTGTGCTGCGTCGGCAACATGGGCTCGCGCCAGCGGCTGTCCTATTCGCTGATCGGCGATACGGTGAACATGGCCTCGCGCATGGAAGGGCTGACCAAGCAGTATGGCGTACCGATCGTTACCGGGAGCGCGCTGGCGCGCGAACTGCCCGGTTTCGCACTGATCGAGCTGGATCGCGTGCGCGTGGTCGGCCGCGATGCGCCGGAGACGATCTTCGCGCTGCTGGACGATGAGGCGCGTTCGAGCGAAGCCAATTTCGCACGATTGTCCGCCGCCCATCACGACATGCTCGCTGCCTATCGTGCGCAGGATTGGGACCTGGCCGATGCGATCCTGGCCAAGGCGGAGGACCATTATGCGGCGCTAGGCATCCCGAAACTGTGCGCCCTCATGCGTGAGCGGATCGAAGCGCTGCGCAGCGACCCGCCGCCACCCGAATGGGACGGGGTCTACCAGGCCACCAGCAAATAGCTTTGCGTAGGCGCGGGGTGGCTACCGATTGCGATAATTGTTCGACTGGTTGCGATTGTGGTCCTGCGTCCGGTCGTCGGGCTCTTCATCGTCGTCCCCGTTGCTGCCGCTGAGCAGCGCGCCGACCGCAATGGCTCCCGCAATCGGGAGCAGCGCGCGCAGCAAGCCGCCGCCGCCACCGCTCGCCGCGCGGGCAACCTCTGGCTGTAGCTGGTCCTGCACTTGCGCCAGGCCGGGGCTCGAGATGAAGAACGGCCCGATCGGCTGGGCGCCGTCGCGCGGGATGTAGGCGGCGAGGCCCGGCTGGTCGAGCAGCACGGTCTTGCCCGCAGCGCTGACCTCGGCCTGCCCGACGGTGAGGTCGCCCGCGGTTCCCGCACCCGGCCCGCGCAGCACGACCAGCGTCGCCTCGTCCCTGTCGCTGTCGACATTGCCGACGAATTCCTCGTCCTCGGCGATATCCTCGGCTTCCTCGCCGACCAGCATGTCGAGCGCGGTGCCGCGAATGCCGATCCGCCCCGAGGGAGTCTGGATTTCGCCGCTGTTGTCGCCTTCCGCGCTGCCCGAGAAGAAGCGCAGCGCGCCCTTGACGAAGGTAGCGAAGAAGCTGCGCCCTTCGTTCGGGTCGTAGACGAAGCGATCGATCCGCACGCGCGAACTCGCGCCGATGCCGAAGCTGGAGCGGTCGAGCAGGAGGATCTGCAATTGCGATTTTTGGGCCGTGTCGATCAGATCGCCCCAGGCGATGCGCTGCTTGCGCTGGATCTTCGCGGGTTTGCGGATTTGCGCATTGCTCATCCGCACGTCCCCGACGACGGTGGAGGCATTGCCCACCTCGACCCGCTGCTGCGCGGAAAGCGTGGTGGCAAGCATGCTGCCCGCGACGAGCATGGCGGTGATTTTCAACGGTGCGCCCATCACTGCACCTCTCCACCGGCTTCGCAGGCGCTGCGGGCATCGGCGAGCGTTTCGCGACCGAATTCGCGTTCTTTCAATTTGTCGATCTCGACCAGCCCGCCCCGGATATCGTCGATCCGGCACAGGTAGAGTGCATGCAGCAGCCGCCCCTCGGCGGATTTGGGATTGACCGCCAGCATGCGTTCCAGCGTCGCCAGCGCCTCGAGATAGGCGCCTTGCCGGGCGAGTGCCTGCGCGGCCTCGATCCCGCCGCGCTCGTCCTGCGCGGCATCGGACAAGGCGTCGAGCTCGGCCAGCGTCTCGGCCTGGAGCGTTTCCGATGGCAGGCAGGCGGCACCTGCCAGCAGCATGGCGCCCATGATTGCCTTGGGTGTCATAACGTGTTCCTCCCCGGAAAACGCATGATGCGACCGGGGAGGAAGATAAAGGAAAGTCGGCGATTTCTCCAGTCGCGCGCGCGACCGGGAGGTTTACGGGCGTGTCTGACCCTCGCCGTGGACGAGATACTTGAAGCTGCACAGCTGTTCGAGACCGACGGGTCCGCGCGCGTGCATCTTGCCCGTGGCGATCCCGATTTCGGCGCCCATGCCGAATTCGCCGCCATCGGCGAACTGGGTGCTGGCATTGTGCATCACGATCGCGCTGTCGATCGCGGTCATGAAGCGGCGCGCTGCATCGTCGTCTTCGGTGATGATCGCATCGGTATGGTGACTCGAATGCTCGTCGACCCAGGCGATGCCTTCTTCAAGTCCGTCGACGATCTTAACCGAAGCGATCGGATCGAGATATTCGGTACCCCAGTCGTCCTCGCTGGCGGGCTTCAACCGGTCGTCGATCGCGACCGCATCGGCATCGCCGCGCAGCTCGCAATCGCCGGCCATCGCATCGGCGAATTTGGGAATGAAGGCCTCGGCCGCAGAGCGGTCGACCACCACGCTTTCGGTCGCCCCGCACACGCCCGTACGGCGCAGCTTGGCGTTGCGAATGACCCTGACCGCCTTGTCGATATCGGCGGCTTCGTGGACATAGCTGTGGCAATTGCCGTCGAGGTGGAGGAGCGTGGGAACGCTCGCCTGGTCGCGCACCAGCTCGACCAGGCCGCGCCCGCCACGCGGGATCACGAGGTCGACGAATTCATCGGCCTTGAGCAGTGCGGCGACGGCGCCGCGATCGGTGGTCTGGACGGTCTGCACCGCATCTTCGGGCAGGCCTGCGGCCTTTAGCCCGGCGCGCATGCATTCGACGATCACGCGGGTCGAATGGCGGCTTTCGCTGCCACCGCGCAGGATCACGGCATTGCCGCTCTTGAGGCACAGAGCGCTGGCATCGGCGCCGACATTGGGGCGCGATTCGTAGATCATCCCGATCACGCCGATCGGCACGGCGACGCGTTCGATGGTAAGGCCGTTGGGCCGCTCGAACGTCGCCAGCTTGCGGCCGACGGGATCGGGCAGCTCGGCGATTTCCTCGAGCGCGCCGGCCATGCCCTCGACACGGTCCTCGCTCAAAGCGAGACGGTCGATGAAGCTGTCGGGCTTGGTGCCGCGTACGCTTTCGACATCTTCGGCATTGGCTTCGAGCAGTTCGGCCGTCCGCTCGCGCAGGGCCTTGGCCGCTTCGCGCAATGCGGTGTTCTTCGCCTCCGTGCTGGCGGCGAGCAGGCCGCGCGCGGCCTTGCGGGCGCGCTGGCCGAGGTCGTGGATATGGATTTGCGGGTCGAGTGCTTGGTCGGTCATGGTCTCTTCTCTTCTGTTTCGTGCGGGGGCGGGAGGCGCTGCGATCAGCGCAGCTCGACCGCCCGGTCGTAAGCCGCCTGCAATGTATCATGGAGGCGGGTCGATAGGCCACCGTCGCCGTTGAGCGCGTTCAGGCCCGCAGCGGTAGTGCCGCCTTTGCTGGTCACCGAATTGCGGAGGTCCTCGAGGCTTGGCGCACCCGGCTCGCTGGCCATGGCGATCGCGCCGCCGATGGTGCCGAGCACCATGTCGCGTGCTTCGTCCTCGTCGAAACCCTGTGCCATCGCGGCCTCGGCATAGGCGCGGGCGATCTCGAAGACGTAGCCCGGGCCGGAACCGGCGACCGCGGTCACGCGGTCGAGCTTCTCTTCGCTATCGACGGTGATGGTGGCTCCGGCGCGGCGCATGAAGCGTTCTGCATGCGCTGTGTGATCCGTCGTCGCATGCGGGCCGGGACAGATACCGCTGACCCCGCGACCGATGGCGGCGGGCAGGTTGGGCATGGTGCGGATGACGGGAGCGCCGCCCATCAATTGCGACAAGCGCTTTGCCGAATAGCCCGCCGCGATCGAAAGCACGTAGCCTCCGGGCGCGAGCAGCTCGGCATAGTCGGCGAGGATGTCGTCGATCAGCTGCGGCTTTACGGCCGCGATGATCAGGTCGAAGCGCCGGTCGGCAACATCGGTCCTATCGGCGACCAGCTCTACACCCTCGGGAACGTCGCTGCCGGCCGGATCGACGACGGTGATGGTTTCGGGCCCTTCGACCCATTGCGAAAGTAATGCGGACCCCATTTTTCCGCATCCGACAATGCAAACAGTTTTCGTAATGACTAAAATCCGTTTCCGAGCGCAACAGCTCTTGTTGTATCTTGCCTGTTCTTGAATATGGAGTTGAGATCGACGTAGTTATTTCCCTTAACTATATCGAATACAATCCTTTTCTATATGTATCGATCCTGTCGAATGAATGCCGATATTCTTGAAAATCCGGTTGTGCAGTGCACAACCTCTATCTATATTGCACGCAAGAAATTTCAAGCCTAAGCAACATTCGAAAATCATGACTCAAAAGCGAAACATCGTCGTCAAAATCGGTTCTGCGCTCCTCGCCAACCAGGACCTCCTCACGCCCCGCTACGGTTTCCTTCAGCGGCTGCTGGAAGACATTGCCCAGCTGCGCGCGGAAGGCTCCAACGTCATATTGTGTTCCTCCGGTTCGGTCGCTCTGGGCCTGCGCATCATCGGGGAAACGCCCGAAAGCGCCGGAGTTTCCGACAAGCAGGCCGCTGCCGCCTGCGGAATGCCGTTGCTGCTCAACGCCTACAAGCAGGTGGGGCATGAGTTCGGATTCGAAATCGCGCAGGTCCTGCTGACACTGGGCGATTTCGAGGATCACCGCCGCTTCCTGAACACGCGCAACACGGTGCACCGGCTGCTCGAATCCGACGTCGTCCCGATCGTCAACGAGAACGACACGATCACCACCGAGGAGATTCGCGTCGGCGACAACGACCGGCTGGCGGCCAAGGTGGCGCAGATGGTCGGCGCGGACGATTTCGTCATTCTGACCGGCGTCGACGGCCTTTACGACCGCAATCCCGACGATCCCGAGGCACAATTCGTGCCCGAGGTGGAAGACGTCGGCATGTATATGGACGCGACCAAGGGCAAGAGCACGCTGGGCACCGGCGGAATGGGCACCAAGCTGCAGGCCGCCAACATGGCGCAGGAAGCGGGCGTGACCACCTGGATCGCGCAGGGCGAGGTCGACCGGCCGGTTTCCAACGTGCTCGACGGTACGCGCCGCGCGACCAAGATCCTGCCGCATCCCAATCCCCTGTCCGGCTGGGACAGCTGGATCGCCAATCGCTTGCAGATGGCGGGCAGTATCGTGATTTCGGACACCACTGCGGCGGCGCTCAGCGGCGACCGTCCGATCCGCCGCGAAGACATTATCTCGATGACCGGCGATTTCACGCGCGGCGATGTGCTGCATATCTATGACAGCAAGGGGATCGAGCGGGCGCGCGGCCTGAGCGACTTCACTTCCGAGGAACTGCGCGTGCTGATCAGCAACCCCGATACGCAGGCGGAAAAGCTGCTTGGCTATCGCACCAAGGGCGAGGTGATCCGCAGCGCCAACCTCGTTATGCTGGATAACCGCCACCTGCTGTGGGATGCGCCCGAGGAAATCGTGAGCGGCGAAATCGGGCGATCCGCGACGGCCTAGGTTCTTGCTTGCCGCTGCCGGGGACAGCGGCGCGAACTTCACTTGGCGTTCATGGGGACGCTGGCTATAGGCTGCTTCCCATGACGATCCAGACCCGTTCCCCGATCAAGCTCATCCTCGGCGCCGCGCTCGCGGGTGCGACGCTTCTCACCGCCGGATGCGCAGGCCGCGACAATGGCCCCCAGGATACCGCCTATGTCGCGCGCGATGTGGAAACGCTTTATTGGGAGGCCAAACGCCGCCTCGACCGGGGGCAGGCGCAAATCGCGGCCGCCCTGTTCGACGAGGTCGAGCGTCAGCACCCCTACTCGCCCTGGGCCCGCCGCGCGCAGCTGATGAGCTCTTTCAGCTATTACGTCGCCAAGGATTACAACAAGGCGATCCAGGCAGCCCAGCGCTTCCTGCAGATCCACCCCGGCAACAAGGACGCGCCCTATGCCTTCTACCTGATCGCGCTCAGCTATTACGAGCAGATCAGCGACGTGCAGCGCGACCAGAAGATCACCGACCAGGCCCTGACGGCGCTGAACGAGATCAACCGCCGCTTTCCCAACACCGATTACGCCGCCGATGCGCGGCTCAAGATCGACCTCGTACGCGACCACCTCGCCGGCAAGGAAATGGAAATCGGCCGCCATTACGAACGTTCGGGCAAATGGATCGCGGCGCAGATCCGCTTCCAGAACGTGGTCGACAATTACGAGACCACCAGCCACGCGCCCGAAGCGCTCTACCGCCTGACCGAGACCAGCCTCGCGCTCGGCATTCCCGAGGAGGCGGTGAAATATGCCGCCGTGCTTGGCGCGAACTATCCAGGCAATGAATGGTACGACAAGGCGTATGAGCTGGTGCAGGATCACGCTGCGGGCGTCAGCCCGAGCTGATCGCCGCGTCAGGCGCGAATGGCCAGCCGTTCGCCGCATTGCTCCGGCAGTTGCTGTGTTTCTCCTGACGCCATGACCCGGTTCCGCCCTTCGTTTTTCGCGCGATAGAGGGCCCGGTCCGCCCGGCCGTAGAGCGCGGTCCAATCCGCCGCGCCGGCGATGTCGCCCTCGGCCACGCCGATACTCGCGGTGATCGGCTCGCCATGCGGCATGTAGGCTCCGCGGATCTCGACGAGCAATTGCAGCGCGATCGCCGAATCCAGCGCCTCGACCGGGGCCAGAAGCGCGAATTCCTCGCCTCCCAGCCTTGCGGCACAGATTCCACCGCGTGCATGGATCTGCACGAGTTGGGCAAAGGCGCGCAGCACTTCGTCGCCGACATCGTGGCCGTAGCGGTCGTTGATCGCTTTGAAGCGATCGATGTCGACCACCATCAGGCGTACTCTTCGCTCCCGCGCGGCTAGATCCTCGAACCGCTCCATCAGCGCGCGGCGATTGGACAGGCCGGTAAGCGGATCGCGGCGTGCCAGGCGAGCGGAATTGTAGCGCTCCTCGACGAGGTTCAACAGGAGGCTCTGATGCCGTTTCATCATCGTTACCTGGAACCCGATCGCCAGCACCATCGAAACTCCGAGGACGAGGTTCATCGGCTCGCCGGTCGAGGCCAGCACGACGGCCGCAGGGCCTAGCGTCACCAGCAGCACCGACAGGCCGACACCGCGGGCTGCGGTGAGGCAATAGCCCAGCGTTAGGGCGCCCAGCGACATGATCGCGGGATAATAGATGCGCGTCTCGACCGGCGCGCTTGCCCAGCTGGCGATGCACCAGATGCTGCCGATGGTCGCCGTTGCCAGGCACAATTGCCACACCAGACCGATGGCCTTGCGCGCATCCGCGTTGCTTTCTTCGTATCGGGCGGGATCGTGGAGCACGACGAGGCCGAGCGTACACAGCGCGAAAATGACCAGCGGCAGGCCATAGGCGACCAGTGGGCCGGCACCCGGGCTCGCCCCGTAGACCGCCATCGGCAGGCTGAGGATGAAACCGGCGAACAGCAGCCGCGCCTGGCCGCGCATGTGATGCGCCGTGAGCATGGTGAAATCCTCGCGCAGATGCGCGGGAATGTCCGGTCCAAGCAGGCCGACGATAGTGCGTCCCAAGCTCACCTGGCGGTCCTATTGCGCCAAATGCTAATTCGACGTTTATGCGCGCAGAAGATTGTACGGCAACCAAGCTTGTCGATTGCGGTTCGCGGCATGCTGACTTGAGGTGCGGCATTGGCTAGGAAGCAGCGGCATGCTGACCCGGCTATCCATCCGCAACATCGTGCTGATCGAGGCGCTCGACCTTGCCTTCGGGCGCGGGCTCGGCGTGCTCACGGGCGAAACAGGTGCGGGCAAGTCGATCCTGCTCGATGCGCTCGGCCTCGTCCTCGGCAACCGCGCCGACAGCGGTCTGGTGCGCAGCGGCGAGGACAAGGCCAGCGTAACCGCGACCTTCGAATTCAACCATTTGCCGCGCGGCCTGGCCGATCTGCTCGACGATGCCGATATCGCGATCGAGGAGGGCGAGCCGCTGATCGTGCGGCGGCAATTGAAGGCCGACGGCAAGAGCAAGGCCTTCGTCAACGACCAGTCGGTCAGCGTCGGCCTGCTGCGCGAAATGGCGGGATGTCTCGTCGAACTGCATGGCCAGCACGACGACCGCGGGCTGGTCAATCCGCGCGGCCACCGTGCGCTGCTCGACCGGTTCGCCGGGGCCGACACCGCCCGGCTGGCGGCTGCGTGGGCCACCTGGCGCAAGGCCGAGGATGCGCTTGCCGAAGCGCGCGAGGCGGTGGAGACGGCCAAGGCCGACCAGGACCTGCTGCTCGCGCATCTTTCCGAACTGACCGCGCTCGAACCCAAGGCGGGTGAAGAGGCGCGGCTCGCCGAAACCCGTGCGGATATGCAGAAGGGCGAGAAGCTTTCGGGCGATCTGGAGGAATTGCGTCACCTGTGGGAAGGCTCGGATTCGCCGCTCGCGAGCTTGCGCGTGGCGGCGCGGCGGCTCGACCGGATCGCGCCCGAACACCCGCTGCTCGCCGAAGCGCTCGCCGCGCTCGACCGGGCCGTGATCGAGGCGGGCGAGGCGGAGGACAGGCTCGAGGCGGCAGCCGAGGCGCTGGTCCACGATCCGGCCGCGCTGGAAGCCGCCGAAACGCGGCTGTTCGAACTGCGCGCGCTGGCCCGCAAGCATCGCTGCGAGGTCGACGAATTGCCGCGCAAAATGCGCGAGATGCGCGCGGCGCTCGAAAGTATCGAGGGCGGGGAAGCCCAACTCGACGCGCTCGAGGCGGCGGCGAAGGATGCGGGAGCGCGCTATCGCGCCGAGGCCGAGGCGTTGCATGGCGCGCGCGTGGCGGCGGCGTTGCGGCTCGACGAGGCGGTCGCGCGCGAGCTCGCCCCGCTCAAACTCGATGCGGCGCGGTTCAAGACGGCGGTCACCGAATTGCCCGAGGACAGATGGGGCGCGCATGGGATGGACGCGGTCGAATTCCTCATCGCGACCAATCCGGGTGCCGATTTCGCGCCGCTCGCCAAGATCGCGAGCGGGGGCGAATTGTCGCGGTTCATCCTCGCGCTAAAGGTTGCGCTGGCCGAACAGGGCGGGGCGGCGACGGTAATCTTCGACGAGATTGATCGCGGCGTCGGCGGCGCGGTGGCCAGCGCGATCGGCGAACGGCTCGCACGGCTTTCGGCCGACGGGCAATTGCTCGCCGTCACCCACAGCCCCCAGGTCGCCGCGCGCGGGCGCACGCATTACATGATCGCCAAAAGCTCCGAAGAGACAGTGACCAAGACCAGCGTCGCGCTGCTCGACGAAGCCGGCCGCCAGGAAGAGATCGCACGGATGCTGAGCGGCGCCGAGGTCACGCCCGAAGCGCGCGCGCAGGCCGACCGGCTGCTGGAGGGGGTGTGATGGGCGCTCCCAAAGCCCCCTCTTCTTCAGAGGAGGGGGTGTGATGGGCTCGAGAGACATACTCTCTCTCGTGGTGTTTGTTTTTCTACTGTGCGCGCTGACAGCCCTTCCTTCAATGCGGTTTGGCAGCGCAGACAAAGAGGCGGCACTGGCTGCGGCACTCAAAGCAGAACTTGAGTGGTTTTTGGGCGATGACCTCTACTTGACCGGGGACAGCTCGAAGGACCGTGTGTCCCTGTGTCTTGAGAGTGACGGTGGCATTGATATCGAGCTGTTATCTGATGATTTATCTGACACAATCATCCGACCCGTTCCCTTCGATCTATGCCGCCGCGTGATTGAAAAGGGTAACTTCGGGATGTTCAGCGCCATTTACCACCACTTCGGACCAGACGGCGAGGAAGCTGGACATTTGCAAGTCATCGACATCGAGTGTCGGACGTCGTCCTCATGCATCATCGACATAGACGGATTCGGCAGTGGCTATCGCCATTTCGTGGAACGACAGGGCCAAGTTTGGAAGGTCGAAAAAACGAGAAATCGGTGGATTGTTTGATGGCGCTTGAAATCACCGAGGCAGAAGCCGCCAACGAATTGATGCGGCTGGCGAAGGCGATCGCGAAGCACGACCGGCTCTATCATGCCGAGGACGCGCCCGAGATCTCGGATCCGGAATACGATGCGCTGGTGCGGCGCAATGCCGAGCTGGAGGCGGCGTTTCCGCATCTGGTGCGCGAAGATTCGCCCAGCCGGAAGGTTGGGCACGCCGCGTCCGCCTCGCCGCTTTCCAAGGTCCGCCACGAGGTTCGCATGATGAGCCTCGACAATGCCTTCAACGCCGGGGAGGTCGAGGAATGGGTCGCGCGCGTGCGGCGGTTCCTGTCGCTGTCCAAAGACGATCCGGTAGCCTTCACCGCCGAGGACAAGATCGACGGCCTGTCCTGCTCGCTGCGCTACGAACAGGGTCGGCTGGTCCGTGCCGCCACACGCGGCGACGGACAGGTGGGTGAGGACGTGACGCCCAATGTCGCGCACATCGCGGATATCCCGCAGCAGCTGGATGGCGATGCGCCCGAGGTGTTCGAGATTCGCGGCGAGGTCTATATGGCGCGCGCCGATTTCGAGGCGCTCAATGCGCGGCTGATGGACGATGCGCGCGCCGCGGCCGAAGAAAAGGGCGAGGAATTCGATCCCGCCAAGGTCCGCCAATTCGCCAATCCGCGCAATGCCGCGGCCGGATCGCTGCGGCAGAAGGATGCCAGCGTAACCGCGCAGCGTCCGCTCAAGTTCTGGGCGCATGGCTGGGGCGCTGCCTCTGCTGTACCCGGCGCAACGCAGGAAGAAGTGGTGCGCGTTTTCGAGCGCTGGGGCGTCCCCGTCTCGCCACTGTTCGCGCGGTTCGACAGCGCATCCGACATCCTCGCACATTACGAAACCATCGCTGCGCAAAGGGCCGGGTTGCCCTATGAAATCGATGGCGTCGTCTACAAGGTCGACCGGCTCGACTACCAGCAGCGTCTCGGCTTCGTCGCCAAGGCACCGCGCTGGGCGCTGGCGCACAAATTCCCTGCCGAGCAGGCGGAGACCACGCTCGAGAGCATCGATATCCAGGTCGGGCGCACGGGCAAGCTCACGCCGGTCGGCCGCCTCGCGCCGGTGCTGGTGGGCGGGGTGACAGTGACCAATGTCACGCTGCACAATCGCGACGAGATCGCGCGGTTGGGCGTGCGCCCGGGCGATCGCGTGGTCGTCCAGCGTGCGGGCGACGTTATTCCACAGCTTGTGGATAACCTCACGCGCGACGAAACCCGAGAACCCTTCGTGTTCCCCGACCACTGCCCCGAATGCGGCAGCGAGGCGGTGGCGGAAGAAGGCGAGGTCGACGTGCGCTGCACAGGCGGTCTCATATGTCCCGCGCAACGCACGGAAAGATTGAAACATTTCGTCAGCCGCGGCGCGCTCGACATCGACGGCCTGGGCGAAAAGACGATCGACCAGTTCTTTGCCCTCGGATGGCTCGAAAGCCCCGCCGACATCTTCCGCCTCAAGCAGCGCCGCGAGGACATCCTCGCGCTCGACGGGTGGAAGGAGCGGTCTGTGGACAACCTGTTGGCTTCTGTGGAAGCCCGGCGCGAACCGGATGCCGCGCGGCTGCTGTTCGGCCTCGGTATCCGCCATGTCGGCGCGGTCACCGCGCGCGATCTGATGAAGGGATTGGGCGATATCCGCCTGTTGCCGCGAAAGGCGGGTGAATTCGATGCCTATAGGTTGGACAATCCGCGCGGTGAGGACGAGAAGGAAAGCCCCTTCAACACCCGCATGACCGAGGCGGTGAAGAGGATATTCGAGGTCCGCACCGATGGTATCGGGACTGCGGTCGGCCATGCACTCGCCGACTTCTTCCACGAAGAGCACAATCGCACCGTCTGGAACGATCTGATCGGTGAGGAACCGGGCAAGGGCGTCGTCGACCCGCCCCGCTACGAGGTGGAGACGAAGGAAAGCCCGGTCAGCGGGAAGACCGTGGTCTTTACCGGCAAGCTCGAGACGATGAGCCGCGACGAGGCCAAGGCGCAGGCCGAACGCCTGGGCGCCAAGGCCAGCGGCTCGGTCAGTTCGAAGACCGACTTGCTGGTCGCCGGGCCCGGTGCGGGCAGCAAGCTCAAGAAGGCCACCGAACTCGGGATCGAAGTGATCGACGAGGCCGGTTGGGCCGAGATCGTGAAAGCGGCCCGATAGTCGCTCAACCCAGGGGGAAGTTTCAGATATGTTGATCGTCGATGCGCAGGCCGACCTGCGCCGTGCCTATACCGATGGCGGGCCGGGCGTGCTGATTTCGGGCCTGGTCTGGCTCGCCGCATGGTTCGCGGAAAGCCGCAGCGGCATCCCGACCGGCTTCGCCGTGCTCTTCTTCGGCGGCATGCTGATCTATCCGCTCGCGCTGTTCGCCAATCGTGCCCTGCTGCGCCGCGCAGGCGAGCAAAAGGGCAACCCCGGCGGGCCGCTGGTCATGGAATCGACCATCGCGATGATCGCCGGACTGTTCGCCGCCTTCCTGTTTCTCGACCATGCGCCCGAACTGGTCATGCCGCTCGCCGCGATCATGGTCGGCACGCATTATTTCGCCTTCAAGACGGCCTATGGCGACAAGGCCTTCTGGTTACTCGGCGCGGTGATCACGCTGCTTGGTTTCGCCGCGATCTATCGCTTCCTGCCGCTGCCCGGATCGGTCACGCTACAGGTGGCGGTGGTCGAGATCCTCTTCGGTATCGGCCTGACGCTGCGCGGCACCAGAGGATGATTGCCGAAACGCACGAGCAGGCCGCACGCATCGCGGGGCTACTGCGCGACCGCGGCGAGAAAATCGCGGTGGCCGATGGCGCGACCGGCGGACTGATCGCCGCCTCGCTGCTGACGGTGCCCGGCGCGCTCGATTTCTTCGTCGGGGGCGGGGTGGTCTATTCCTTTCGCGCCCGCGACGTGCTGTTCGACCTCCCGCGCGAAGCCTACAAGGGCATGCGCGGCGCGAGCGAGGATTACGCGCTGCTGCAGGCTCTCGCGATCCGCGACAATCTCGGCGCCGAATGGGGTATCGCCGAAAGCGGCTCGGTCGGCGGGTCGAGCCACCCCAGCGGTGCACCCGCAGGTCGCAGTTGTGCGGCGGTGGTCGGGCCCGATGGCTTCGAGTTCACCCGTGTCACCGAGACCGGCAGCGACGACCGGATCGCCAATATGGAAGCCTTTACGCGCGCTGCCTTGCAGACGCTCGAGGATGCGCTGAGCCACTGATCAGTCGTTGGGCATGATGTGCACTTCGCGCACCGCCGCCGTGTCCGGCTGCGACAGCGCGAAGACGACCGCGTCCGCCACATCCTCGGGCTGGATCTTGTCGGGCTTGGGTTCGTCGAAGAAGGGTGTGTCGACCATTCCCGGCGTGATGACCGTGCAGCGGCCGCCCCATTCGCGCATCTCCTCGGCGAGGTTGCCCGCAAAGCCCTGCACGAACCACTTGGTCGCGCCATAGACCGAGCCTTTCAGATGGTCGCGTCCGGCCTTCGAGCCGGTGACGACGAACTGCCCCTTTGTCTTGCGCAGATGCGGCAGCGTGGCATGCGCGGTGGTGAGTACGGCGAGCACGTTGAGATGGATCATGGCGTGCCATTCGTCGGGATCGCCCTTTTCGATCCCGGGGTTCGATACGCCGGCGCCGGCATTGGCGAAAACCGCGTCGAGGCTGCCGAAGTGCGCGGCGGCTTTCTCGATCGCAGCGTTCAATTCGTCGCGATCGGTGATGTCGCAGGGCAGGGCCAGCGCGGCCTCGCCGATATCGCCGGCGAGCTTTTCCAGCTTGTCTTTCGAACGGGCGAGCAGCGCGACATTCCAGCCGGCTGCCGCAGCAGCGCGCGCGGTCGCGGCGCCGATCCCGCTCGAAGCGCCGGTGATGAGCAGGGTCTTCGACATGCAATCTCCTGTGGGATGTGTTTCTTTCCCAGTGCCCGGGCGGCACCTTGGTTCCATCCTCGCACCATGTCGTTCCTATCCTCGCTTCTACTGGTATAGATGGTTATGGTGCGATCACAGGGGCTTGGCAGGGGGTACGCCATGATCGGGAGCAATCTGAGCAGGAGCGAGCGCCGCGCCGATGCGCGCGCCATAGGGACCGAGGGGAAGCGCTGGATCCGCTCGTGGATCAACGTGTTCCGCTGCGAGACCGAGGCACGCGTCCCCCCCGACGAGGCGCGGCTCGCCGAGTTGTTGCGCGAGGGGAAGTTCAGCTGCGTGGGCAAATCGCACTCCTACAATGGCGTGCAGGTGGTGCCCGGCGTCACAGCGATGATGATGCGCGAAGGCGGGCTGACGACGCTGTCCTACGACCCGGCAACCGAAACCGTCCGTGTGGGCGCTTCGGTTTCGGTGCGCGATCTCAAGCTCTATCTGCGCGACGAGCATGGCCGAGGGCTGCACAATTCGGGCAATTACATGGAGCAGTCGGTCATCGGCGCATTGGCGACCGGAACGCACGGTTTTGGCCCGCGCGCGGTGATGGCCGACAGCATCGTCGAGCTGACTTTCCTCGACGGCGCGGGCCAACGGGTGACGCTGAAGCGCGGCGAATCCGATTTCGCCTATGTCGCGCTGTCCTTCGGCACGATCGCGCCGATCGTCGAACTGGTGCTCGAGACCAAGCCGCTCGAACCCTATGTCTCGGTCAGCTCGATGAGCCGGCTGTCGAAACTGGACGAGCTCAAACAAGGCTCGATCGCCGCGAACTGGGCGGTCCTGCCCTATACCGACAAGGACGATCCGGTAATCATGCTCCACGCGCTGGCCGAGTGCGACAAGGGGCAGGAACCGCCCGCGCATCCGGAAGCCAAGGGCGGCAGCGGCTGGTTCGCCAAGTGGTTCCTCAAGCGTTACTATAAGTTCGACAAGTTCCTGCCGTGGCTGCGCCGCCCGCTGCAGCGCTTTATCGACTGGCTCGATCTCAAGCAGAGCGAGCGCGTGATCACCGATCCTGGCGACCTCGACTATCTCTACGATCCCAAGCCCGGGCTGAAAGAAAATCGCGCGCCGAGCATCACGCGCGGGCTCTTTTCGACCACCTACACGGGGTACAACCTCGCCTTCTTCGTACCGCTGGAGAAGGCGCCCGCGGTGGTGAAATACATCATCCGCGAGGCAGATGCGCTGCGCGATCTGGGGTTCTTCCTCAAGGGGATCATCTCGGTGCGCGAATTACCCGGCGAGGCGGGGCCGCATTTCGCCGCCAATGCGCGCCGGTCGATGGCTGCGATCGACCTGTTCGCCGACCCGCGCGACTATGCCTGGCTCGAGCGGCTCCAGCGGCTCGTGATGCATTACGAGCCCGCCACGCGCCCGCATTTCGGCAAGAGCGCGCTGGGGCCGGAATTCTGCAGCAGTCTCGACCAGCACCATCTGGACGAACTGATGAAAATCCATCGCAAGCATTTCCCGCAAGGCAATCTGATGTTTTCCGAACGCGTTCGCGCGATGCTCGACGTGGGACGTCCGCTGGCAGGTGAATCGGTCGCGGCAGCCGGGCTCGCCTGACGCCGAGGAACCTCGCCAGAACAGAGCGTTGTTTGGGTGTGACCCTGTCGTTTCGCTTTCTGCTGATCCTCGTTCCCGTTCTCCTGCTGGCGCTGCTCGTCGTGTGGCTGCCGCGTCTGCAGCCGGCGGCTGGGAGCGATCCGTTGGTCGAGCAGGCGGTGGAAGAGGCCGAAGGCCCCGAACTGAGCCTGGCGCAGCAGCGGCTCGATCGCGAACTCAGCCGGATCGGAAGCACATTTGCCGGCCATGTCGGGATCGCAGTGCGCGACCTGGAGGCTCGCCGGACGCTGCATTTCAACGGTCTTGAAGCCTTCCCGCAGCAAAGCGTGAGCAAGCTGTGGGTGGCGATGACCGCGCTGGACGAGGTCGACGAGGAGCGGCTGGACCTCACGGAACGGGTCGAGATCCGCGCTCGCGACCTCACGGTCTTCTACCAGCCGATCCGCGATATCGTGCGGCGCGACGGCCGCTTCGCCTCAGATTATGCCGACCTGATCGAACGCGCCATCGCCGAAAGCGACAATACTGCGAACGACCGCATCCTGCGCCGGATCGGCGGACCCGAGGCGGTACAGGATTTCCTCGACGGCCATGGCCTTTCGAGCATTCGCTTCGGTACCGACGAGCGGAGCAAGCAAAGCGCGATCGCGGGACTCGACTGGCGCCAATCCTATGCCCAGGGCCCGGCCTTCTTCGAGGCACGCGATCGCGTGCCCGATTCGCGGCGGCGTGAGGCGTTCGAGACCTATCTCGCCGATCCGGTGGATGGTGCGCCTCCGGTGGCGATCGTCGAGGCGCTTGCGCGCCTGTACCGGGGCGATTTGCTGTCGAATGCCTCGACCAGCCTGCTGCTCGGCGCGCTATCGCGGACTAAGAGCGGACCGCAAAGGCTCAAGGCGGGAGCTCCCGAGGATTGGTTGGTGCGCCACAAGACCGGCACCGGCCAGTTCTTCGATGGCGAGCAGTCGGGCTATAACGATGTCGGACTGGTCACTTCGCCCGAGGGACGCAGCTACGCCATCGCAGTGATGATTGCCCGCACGCGCGAGCCGACTCCGCTGCGGATGGAAATGATGCAGGAAGTGGTTCGTGCCGTGGCGCGCTACGATGCGGCGCAATATGGCGACCAGGCGTCGAGCGGTTCGGTCGCCGGTCCCGCCGCCCCTTTGCGCAGCGCGAAGCCATAGCCAATTTCCGCCCACACGCAGTTGTGAATGAAGCACCGTGCCCGCTTACGCACCGCTTCCTGCCCGGCGATCGGGGCGAGGGGGCGCATCGGGTATCCAGCGCATCACGCCGCCCGCGAGCGGCGTCCACAGCCCCATCTCGATCCCCGCATGGGCAAGCACGTCGCCGACCCACTGGTTGCAGGTGTTCGTCAGCGTGTAGCGCCCGAGTGCATCGTAATTGCGCGCGCCGCGCTCGAAGCTGTCATAGGTTACACGGGTTTCACCCGCAGCAAGCGGCGGCAAGGCCGCCTCGACCTGCTCGACCAGCCGGGCATATTCCTCGCGCCGGAGGGTAAGCGGGCGGTGGTACTCGCTCGTCGCCGGGCGCACGTAATGACCAACCCGCATCAGTCCCTCTCCGCCGAACAGCGCGATCCGCAGCGCAGTGCTCAGCTTGAGATCGCCCCAGGTCGGCGTGTTGAGAAACACCTCCTTCTCGCCCCATCCGATCGCGACATGCGTTGGCATCTGCCCGTCGAAGCGCGCCTGACCGGCGGAGGGGAAGGTCGACCGCCAATCCTTGACCGGGCTGACGACCGGCATGACGATCCCGGTATGGACGCCATTGGTCTCCACCATGATGGTGATACCCTCTTCCGGTTCGGTCCATCCCGCATTGCGCGGTATGCTGCTGCCGATCCACGCAGTCAGGAGGAAGAGCGCCACGAGGGCGACGGGGAGGGCGACCAGCCCTGCGAGCCAGCGCCGCCAGTGCCTCATCGTACGCGACTCTTGCGCAGCCACAGGATCGACCAGTCGCCATTGACCAGCTTGCGCGACAGACGGAAGCCGAGCGCGCGATAGGCGCGGCGCACGCGGCTCTCCTGCGTTTCGAGCAGGCCGGCAAGCAGCAGGTTTCCTCCCGGTGCGATCGATCCAGCGAAGGACGGCGCAAGCTCCACCAGCGGCCCGGCAAGGATATTGGCGATGAACAGATCGTATGGCCCGCGCAGCGCGAGAAGCGGATCCTCCATTCCGTCGGCGATCACCATGGTCAGTTCGCCCGGTCCGTCGCCCTCGGCAATGGCATTGGTCGCCATATTGTCGCGCACCACCTCCGCGCAGACGGGATCGATATCCGATGCGGTGGCCGTGGCATTCGGCCAGAGGTGCATGGCGGCAAAGGCCAGCAATCCGGTGCCGGTGCCGATATCGACGTGGTTGCGCGCGACCACGCCCTCGCGCTTCATCAGGTCGAGCATGGCGAGGCAGCCCGCCGTCGTCTCGTGCTGTCCGGTGCCGAAGGCCTGGCTGGCGGGTATGACCAAATCGACCATCGCCGGATCGGCTTCATGTTCTGGCGTTCGGACGTGAAAGCGACCCGCGCGGATCGGATCGACTCCTTTCTGGCTTTCGGTCACCCAGTCGGTGTCGGGCAGTTTCTCGACCGAAAGGGCGGGAGGCTTGCCATCGAACAGCGCGGCCACGCGCTTGAGATCGGCCGGTTTGGGCTTTCGGTCGAGATAGACTTCGAAAGTCCATTCGTCGGGCAGATGGTCGGCGACTTCCATCCCCGTAACCACCCATTCGACGGGCCAGTCGAGCGCATCCTCATGCGCGACCAGCGCCGCCCTGGCGACCGATTTGGATACTTCGGCATGGATTTTCCAGGCGTCATCCACCGGCGCGTTCCTTCGCGAGACGCTGGTCTAGGCGGGCTTCGACGGCATCGGCATATTGCGTGCAGCTCATCCCGCCGACCAACGATCCGCCGGCCGCGCGCTCGACCATCTTGCTGGCGGAGGGATGCGGCGTGAGCAGCAGGTCGCAGTTCACCTCGCGCAGCCGCTGCAGCCCGGCGCGATAGGCGGCGACATAGTCGGGATGGTCGGAAAAACGATAGGCATCGCCGCTGACCGGCGACAGCGAGTCGGCATAGACGATGTCGAGGCAGTCCCCTGCGGCATCGCAGGACTGCCATGTCCAGCTCAGCGCGCCGGGCGAATGCCCGGGCGTGGCGAGGGCGGTCAGTGTGGCGGTTTCGGTGCGGACCGTGTCGCCATCGCCGACCACCACGTCGACACCGACCGGTTCCATAGCATCGTGCATGCCGAATTGCGGATCCTGCGGGTCGGATTCGCCCGTTCTCAGGACCTCGGCCGCTCTGCGCGAGGCGACGACATGCGCGCCGCTGGCTTGTTTGATCAACGCATGTCCGCCGGTGTGATCGAAATGTTCGTGGCTGTGCAACAGGCTGGCGATCTCATTGGGGCGGAAGCCGAGCTTGCCGATATTGTCGAGAACGACCCTGGCGCCTGCCTCGGTCCCGCTGTCGATCAGCACGTGGCCCTGCTCGCCTGCGATAAGGATCGCCGAGATGCCGCAGGTGCCGACGTAATAGGTCGATCCATGGATGCGATAGGGCGGGGCGGGCTTGTCCCAATCGTCCCATTTCGTGCAGCCGGCCGCCCATTGCTGCGGCGAGACGCGCTCAGGCTCGGGCAGCGGATCGGGCCGCTGGATCGGCGGGGCGCAGGCGGTAAGCAGCGCGGTCAGAACCAGCGCGCAGTTCATTCTAACGGACATAGCTGGCTCCATTGGCATCGAGCGTCGCGCCGGTCATGCTCGGCGGTGCATCGAGCGCGCAGAAGGTGATGAGCCTGGCGATTTCCTCCGGCTCGGCGACGCGGCCCAGCGGGATATCGGCCAGCAGCCCGGCGCCGCCCCGGCTTTCGAGATAGTCGCCCGCCATCGACGTGTCGGTAAAGCCCGGCGTGATCGCGAAGCTCAATATGCCCTCGCTGGCATATTGGCGCGCGATGGTCTTGTGCATTGCCAGCATTCCGCCCTTGCTCGCCGCATAGTGCCAATGCGCGGGCGAATCGCCGCGATGGCCCGCCCGGCTGGCAACATGGACAATGCGCCCCGGCACGCCGCGTTCCTGCCAGTGCCTTACGGCAAATCGGCTGAGCTGCGCGGCGGCGGTCAGATTGATGCGCATCGTATCTTCCCAGGCATCGAGCCACTCGATGTCGGACCGCTCGATCGGATTGGGATCGAACAGGCCGGCATTGTTGACCAGCACATCGATCGCGCCGCCAGACCGGGCTAGGGCGGCGAGCCACAATTCCTGCGGTGCGCCCGGTTCGGTGAAATCGGCGGGCACCGTGTCGATGGTACTGCTCCTGGTCGCCTGGCCGACGACCTTCGCGCCGCGCGCTTCGAGTGCGGTCTTGGCCGCCGCGCCAATTCCGCGACTGGAGCCGGTGAGGAGGATGCATGTCATGCAAACACCCTTCGAAAAATTTGCGCAGCTTGTCGAGGCCGCGTGCCTTGTCACGCACTGTCATATCGCTAAGGGAGGCGTTCCAATCTCTTCTACCGGACGAAACGCATGGCCAACCGCCCGATCGCACCGCACCTTCAGATATGGAAATGGGGACCGCACATGGCGGTCTCGATCCTCCACCGCATCACCGGCGACGGGATGGCGATGGTCGGGCTGGGCGTCCTGCTGTGGTGGCTCGGTGCGATGGCATCGGGTCCCGATGCCTACGCGACCTTCGAAATGGTCATGGGCTCGCCGCTGGGCATGGTCGTGCTAGTGGGCCTGTCGTGGGCCTTCTTCACGCACATGATGAGCGGCCTTCGCCACTTCGTCCTCGACATCGGCGCGGGCTACGAGCTCGACACCAACAAGATGTGGTCGATCCTCTCGCCGCTGCTCGGCATCCTCCTTACCGCGGGCTTCTGGGCCCTCGTCCTTCTCAAGTGAGCTGACTGAACATGGGTAACGGAACCTCCATCGGACGCGTGCGCGGGCTCGGCTCGGCGCATGAAGGCGCGCATCACTGGCTGGTGCAGCGCTTTACCGCCATCGGCAATCTGGTGCTGATGCTTTTCCTCGCGATCAGCCTCGCGCTGTTGCCGAACTATTCCTTCGGCACCGTCACCGGCTGGGCCTCGCAGACGCTGCCCGCGACCGCGCTGGCGCTGCTAATCGTCTCGGTCTTCTGGCACGCACGGCTCGGCCTGCAGGTGCTGATCGAAGACTATGTCCACGACGCCGGAAACAAGTTCGGCGTCCTCGCCCTTCTCAACCTTGCAACCATCGGCGGCGGCGCCTTCGGCCTCGTTTCGATTGCCCGCCTCGCGCTTGGAGGAGCCGCCTGATGGCCCATAGCGATACTTTCAGCATCAACGGCCGCGAATACCCGATTACCGACCACACCTATGACGTGGTCGTCGTCGGCGCGGGCGGCAGCGGCCTGCGCGCCACCATGGGGGCGGCCGAAAGCGGCCTCAAGACCGCCAATATCACCAAGGTCTTCCCCACGCGTTCGCACACCGTTGCAGCGCAGGGCGGCATTGCGGCCTCGCTCGGCAACAACAGCCCCGACCACTGGTCGTGGCACATGTACGATACGGTCAAGGGCTCCGACTGGCTCGGCGACCAGGACGCGATCGAATATCTGGTGCGCGAAGCGCCGCAGGCGGTCTACGAGCTCGAGCACGCGGGCGTGCCCTTCAGCCGCAACGACGACGGCACGATCTACCAGCGCCCGTTCGGCGGCCACATGCAGAACATGGGCGAAGGCCCGCCGGTGCAGCGCACCTGCGCCGCGGCCGACCGCACCGGTCATGCCATGCTGCATGCGCTCTACCAGCAGAGCCTGAAGTACGACGCGGACTTCTTCATCGAATATTTCGCGCTCGACCTGATCATGAAGGACGGTCAGTGCGTCGGCGTGATCGCCATGTGCCTCGACGATGGCACGATCCACCGCTTCCGTTCGAAGGCGGTGGTTCTGGCGACCGGCGGCTATGGCCGCTGCTATTTCACCGCGACCTCCGCACACACCTGCACCGGCGATGGCGGCGGCATGGTGCTGCGCGCAGGGCTCCCGCTGCAGGACATGGAATTCGTCCAGTTCCACCCGACCGGCATCTACGGCGCGGGCGTGCTCATCACCGAAGGTGCGCGTGGCGAGGGCGGCTACCTCACCAATTCCGAGGGCGAGCGATTCATGGAGCGCTATGCGCCCAGCGCGAAAGATCTCGCCAGCCGCGACGTCGTGTCGCGTTCGATGGCGCTCGAAATGCGCGAAGGCCGCGGTGTTGGCCCCGAGAAAGACCACATCTACCTGCACCTCGACCATATCGACCCCAACGTGCTCGCGCAGCGCCTGCCGGGCATCACCGAAAGCGGCAAGATCTTCGCCGGCGTCGACCTGACCCGCGAACCGCTGCCGGTCACCCCGACGGTCCACTACAACATGGGCGGCATCCCCTGTAACTATCACGGCGAGGTGATGGCGGGCGACGCGAACGATCCGGAAAAGATCGTCCCCGGCCTGTTCGCGGTGGGCGAGGCGGCCTGCGTCTCGGTCCACGGCGCGAACCGGCTCGGCTCGAACTCGCTGATCGACCTCGTGGTGTTCGGCCGCGCGACCGGCCATCGCCTCAAGGAACTGATCAAGCCGGGCACCAGCCACGACGAGCTGCCCAAGGACAGCGCCGAGCTCTCGCTCACCCGTCTCGACCATTTCCGCCATGCCGACGGCGGCACGCCGACCGCGGCGCTGCGCGCGGACATGCAGAAGACCATGACCCGCCACGCTGCCGTGTTCCGCGACAGCAAGCTGATGGCCGAGGGCGTCGAGAACCTGAAGCAGATCAACAAGGGGCTCGAGGACGTGAAGGTCCACGACCGCTCGCTGATCTGGAACAGCGATTTGATCGAAACGCTCGAGCTCGACAACCTCATGGCGCAGGCGAATGTCACCATGGCATCGGCCGAGAACCGCAAGGAAAGCCGCGGCGCCCACGCGCACGAGGACTTCCCGGACCGCGACGACAAGAACTGGATGAAGCACACCATCGCCTGGTTCGAGGGCTGGGGCGGAAACGGCGGCGGCGTGAAGATCGACTACCGCCCGGTCCACGAATACACGCTGACCGACGATGTGAAGTACATCGAGCCGAAGAAGCGGGTTTATTGATAAAGACTGACGACCCCGCTTTCGCGGAGGTCAGTTAGCGAGGATCTCTGCTACCTTGAGGATTGCCTCGCGGGAGCGATCATCTGCGCGCGAGTATAAGTCAAGAAGCTGCCGTGCTTGCGGTGCTGCCAAGTAGGGATTGTCGTCCGCCGACAATAAATCTGCGGGAGTGACATTGAGCTCACCCGCAATCTGCCTAAGTCGATGTATTTTCAGGTCTCGCTCACCATTTTCCAGTTGACTAATTCCCGCTGCGGATACGCCTATGGCCTCGCCAAGCTTTGCTTGTGTTAGGTTCCTTGCCTTGCGCAGCTTCCGTATACGGTTTGGATATTTCTTCGGTTCTTTCATCATTGAGAATCGTGAGTTAATTTTCGATCCGTATCAAGCTGTCAGGTAGACTCGTGCCAGCTAGGAGCGTGATCACCTCTCCTACTGCCGTCGAAAGCCACTAGAAGCCGAGACAGAATAGCTAGGGGCGCCTTAACGCCTCCTCCACGTCCATGCGGTTGTGAATGATCCTGACGACGTCGATCACTTGCTGGCCAACCCGATAGAAGATCAGGTGCTCTCCGCTCAGGGCTTTGCGAAAGGTGCCGTGGTACCCCTCGTACTTCGGATAGCTCGCTGGGAAATCGCAGATGCGCAGGAGGCAATCCTCGAGAGCCCGAACATAGTCGTCGGCCTGATCGATGCCCCAGCGTTCGGCGGTGGCTAGCCAGATTTCCGCAAGGTCGAGCCTCGCCGCGTCGCGCAGGCGGAATTGCATCATTCGGCTTTGTAGTTCGCCCGCATATCGCGGAGGAAGCCGTCGAAATCGAACGGCCGGGCGGGGCCGCTGTCGAGCCCTTCTTTCAGCGCGCGGTCGAGCGCCTCGCGCTTGCTATCCTGCGCGATGTATTGCCGCATCGCTTCGCGCACCACTTCACTGGTCGTCGCGAATTCGCCGCTTTCGACCTTTCTGCGAGCGAAATCGGTATAGGGTTTTCCGAGCGCGATAGAAGTGTTCTTGCCGGCCATTCGGCAACGATACCAAAATTTGGTATTTGCCGCAAACGCATTGACTTGCGGGATCGAGGCGGCGCAATTCGCGCGATGCGTTTCATTCTCCCCATGCTCGCGATAGCAGCCTCCTGCATTTCGCCAGCCTCCGCCCAACTGACCGTCCCCGAGCAGGCCGTCGTCGAAAGCGTCGAGAGCGGTTTCGAGCGCGATGTCGCGCTGCTCGAACAGATCACGCTTATCAATTCGGGCACGCACAACCATGCGGGCGTGAAGGCGGTTGCCGATGTGCTGGCGCCCGAGTTCGAGGCGCTGGGGTTCGCGGTCGAGTGGATCGACCAGTCGGCGAACGAGCGCGCGGGGCACCTGTTCGCGCGGCACGATGGCGCGCCCCGAACCACGAAGATCCTGCTGATCGGGCATCTCGACACGGTGTTCGAACACGATTCCTCCTTCACCGGCTTTGTGCGCGAGGGCGACAGGGCGGTGGGGCCGGGCGTGGTCGACAACAAGGGCGGCATCGTGGTGATCATCGCCGCGCTGCGCGCCATGAAAGAGGCAGGCACGCTCGAGGGTGCGAATATCGTGGTCGCGCTGACCGGCGACGAGGAAGACGCGGGCGAGCCGCTCGAGGCGGCGCGCGCGGATCTGATCGAGGCCGGCAAGTGGGCCGATGTCGCGCTCGGCTTCGAGGGATTGTCGGTGCTCGACGGCAAGGATGCGGGCGTGATCGCGCGGCGTTCCTCGGGCAGCTGGACGCTGACGATCAGCGCGAGGAGCGGGCACAGTTCGGGCATCTTATCCGATCACGCGGGCTACGGTGCGATTTACGAAATGGCCCGCATTCTCGACAGCTTCCGCCGCGAGCTGCCGGAAGAAAACCTGACCTACAACGTCGGCTTCATGGCGGGCGGGACCCCCGCAGAACTGGGCGAGGACGCGCTTTCGGCCACCACCAGCGGGAAGACCAATATCATCCCGTCGAGCGCGGTAGCGCGCGGCGATCTGCGCGCGCTGACGCAGGAGCAGAATGAACGCGCGGCCGCAAGGATGCGCGCGATCGTCGCCGATCACCTGCCGGGGACCGAGGCGGAGCTCGCAATCGAATTCCGCTATCCGCCGATGGCCCCGACCGATGGTAACCGCGCGCTGCTCGACAGGTTGAACGCGATCAATGCCGATCTCGGGCACGAGATGATGGAGCCCTATCCGCCCTCGCGCCGCGGGGCAGCCGACATCAGCTTCGTCGCACCCGATGTCGACGGGCTGGCGGGGATGGGGCCAGCAGGCAGCGGCAGCCATGCCGAAGGCGAAACGATCGAGCTGCGCTCGATCGTGCGGCAGGCGCAGCGCACGGCCATCCTGTTAAGCCGCCTGGCGAAAGAGCCATCGGCGAACTAGCTTCCCCGATGCGATTTCTTCCAGTCATGGCCTTTGCAGCTTTGCTCGCATCCTGTGCGACCACCGCCGGCACGCCGCCTGAAAGGCTGGGGGCGCCGCCGTTCTACCAGAAGCATGTCGATGCCGCCGGCATCCCGATCCTCTCGTCTTCGCGCGTGCCCGACGAGGCGCTGTTTGCCGCGCGCGACATGATGCGCGGGATGCTGGCGCATCGTCCCGATCTGGCTGCATGGCTAGCCGCGAACGACTATCGTGTCGCACTGATCGCGCGCGACGAGGCGCTGCTCGACCTTCCGGAGAACGCCGGTTGGACGAAGCCCGGGCGTGATGATCCGCGGCTGACACGCTGCGAGATCAAGCATTACGACGTGCGGATAGGAGCCAAGACCGCGCGAGAATACTGGGACGAACGCGCGCGCGGCATCGGCGGCGAGCGCATGGTCGGGTCGGAAGAGGATGTGCTCGGCCTGCCGATCAGCCGCTATTTCGGCGAGACGATCTTCGTCCATGAATTCGCGCACAATGTGCTCTTCGCGATCCAGGGCGCGGACCCTGCGCTCTATGCGCGCGTCGAGGCCGCCTATGCCAACGCGCTGGCGAACGGCCTATGGTTCGAGGAATATACCACCACCACGGTGCAGGAATACTGGGCCGAAGGCACACAGTTCTGGTTCAATTCGAACCGCTTGCAGGCCTTCGAAGGGCGGCAGATCCTGAACCACACCGACCTTCGGGCCTACGATCCGCAGCTCTACGCCGTGCTGGCGGAGGCCTATGGCGACCGGCACGAGCTGAAGTCCGATCCTTTCCACATGCATCCCGCGCGTACGCCGCCTGGGCCGCCACCTGAGAATACCGCCGAAGTCTGCTAGTCGCTTTGCGCGGGCAGCTCGTCCACCCGCCGCATGTCGACGATCTCGACCGGATCGGCGAGCAACTGGCCTTTCATCCAGCCTTCGCCTTTCTCGGGATCGATCGGCGCGGCGTGGATCGCGTGGACCACGTCCATCCCGCCGACGACATAGCCGAACACGGCGAAACCCAATTGCAGATGGGGATCGGGCGATTCCGGCGTGGCATCGAGCCCGGTCTGGTCCTTGATCATGATCGAGAAATCGCCCGTAGCGGTGCCGGGATCGTATCGCGCCATCGACAGGGCGCCGTCGGTATGGCTGAGTCCCGTGACAGTGGTCGGCTCATGCGCGATCGGGTCGAGCACACGCTCGGGATGCATCTGCGTACCGCCTTGCAGCAACCCGTTGGGCGGCTCGCCCCAATCGAGGTGCATCGCGCGGTAGAATTTGGTCCCGTCGAAGCGGTCCTCGTCGACATAGCGCAGGAAATTGGCAGCCGTTATCGGGGCGCGTTCGGTCTCGATCGAAACGGTGATGTCGCCCTTTGTGGTTTCGATCACGACCAGCTGCGTATCGAAGGTCGGCTCCTTGGCCGGGGATTCCTCCTGCGCCGACAAGGGCGAGATGAACAGGGCGAGCGGGGCCAGCGCGGCGATGATCCGTGTCATTCATCCAGACTGATATGTCGTTGGTCGATAAGCAAGCGCCTTTACCGCCCATTCATCCACGCTTCAGATTTACAGGCGTAGTCGTTTCGGCTACAGACGTAATCGAAGAATTACGCATGTCGGATCAGGAGTAGGGAATGGCCAAGCGCAAGAACGCCCCGGGCGAGCGGATCAGCGAAGCCGAGCACGCCGTTATGGAAGTGCTGTGGGACAAGAACCCCATTTCCGCTGCCGAGGTCTGCGACCAGGTCTGCGCGCAGCGTGACTGGTCGATCCCCACGGTGAAGACGCTGCTCAGCCGTCTGGTCCAGAAGGAAGTGGTCGGCACCGAGCCCGACGGTCGCAAGTTCCTCTACCGCCCGCTGATCGCGCGTGCCGACTATGTCGGGGGCGAGAGCCGCCGCCTGGTCGAACGCCTGTTCGGCGGCCGCGCCGCGCCGCTATTCGCGCAGCTCGCCGAGAGCGAAGCGCTGACCGAGGACGATCTCGCCGAAATCGAAGCGCTCTTGAGGGAGATGCGCAAATGACCGAGCTAATTCGCGAATATTGGGACTGGTTCCTGTTCGATACGCTGGTGTGGACCGGGGCCTTGCTCGGTCTCGCGCTGCTGTTGCGCCGTCCGGTGGCAAAGCACCTGGGCGCGGGTGCGGCCTATGCGCTCTGGTTCCTGCCACTCGCGCGGCTGCTGTTTCCACCGGTCACCTTGCCCGCATGGATGCGGCCTGGCTTTCTCGAGAGCGCGCCTGCATCGGCACCCGTGGTTTCCGACCTTGCGCTGGCACCTGCGGCAGAAAGCGGTTTCTCCTATGCCGAATTCGTCGCCCCGGTCGCGCCGGTCACACTGGATTCGCCGATCGACCTTGTGACGCCGCTGGTGATCCTGTGGCTGCTCGGTGCGGCCCTCTTCATGGGGCGGCGCTTCTGGCTCTATGGCGAGCTGCGCCGCGAACTGCTCGAGGATGCGCGCCCCGTGGGCGAGGTCGGCAAAATCCGGCTGGTCGAGACCACCGCGATTTCCGGTCCGATGGCCTTCGGCGTGATCGACAAGGTCGTGGCCCTGCCCGACGGTTTCATGGCCAGCCGCGAACGCCAGGTCCGCGATCTCGCCATCGCGCACGAACTCGAACATCACCGCGGTCACGACATCCTCGTCAACGTGCTGATCCAGCCGCTGTTCGCGGTCCACTGGTTCAATCCGCTGGGCTGGATGGGCTGGACCGCCATGCGCCGCGACCAGGAAGCTGCCTGCGATGCCCGTGTGGTTGCCAGCCGTAGCCGCGACGAGCGCGCCGCCTATGCCGCGATCATCGCCGATTTCGCGCGCCGCCCGCAAATCGCTCCGCGACCCGCGCTGGCGGCGCCGATGGCCTGTCCTGTGCTGGGCGACAAGTCGATCATCCACCGCCTGCGCAGCCTGCCGATGACCGATGATTCACGCCGTCGCCGTTTCGCCGCGCGCGGAGCGGTTGCCGCTGCCGTCCTCGCGCTGCCGATGACCGCCAGCATCTGCTATGTCGGCGCAAGCCCGGCGCTTGCCAGTGCGGCCCCGGAAATGACCGAAGTGGTCCACCCGGTCGGCTACGAGGACGAGCAGCCGGTGGCTCGGCGAGCGGAGCTTGCGTTCCTAGATACCGAAGCCATGGCCGAAGTGGTGCAGGAGCGCGTAGAAGAACGCCGGGAACAGGCTGCGGAAGCGCGCGAGCGCGCCCATGCCTTGCGCGAGGAAGCGCACCGGATGCGCGAGCGGGCCCACGCCAGGCGCGAAGACCATTCGGCAGAATATTCGGAAGAGCGAAAGCAATGGGTCGAGGGCCGCATTCAATTCGCACGCGGTCGCCAGCAATGGGCCGATGGGCGTCTCCAATGGGCCGATGGCCGCGTGCAGCATGCCAAGAACGAGGCTAAACACAGCGAGGCGCGTGCGGTTGTCTATGCTTCGGCAGGTGAGTGGGAAGAAGAGCTCGGCGAAGCGATCGAGGAAAGCGTCGCACTGGCCATGAACCATGTGCCTGAGGTGATCGAAAGTTGCCGTTATCCCGACAGCCCGGTGACTACCATCCACAAGGACGACAAGGCGGTAATGTATATCTGCGATACGGCAGGTGATCGCCTCGCTCTCAAGGCGCTCAAGAATGCCCGCCGCGGGATCGAAACCGACGATCGCGTGTCGGAAGAAACGCGCCGCGAGATCCTGCGCGACCTGGATGCCGAAATTCGCGAATTGAAGCGTAGCATACGCGGCTGATCGTACTCCCGGGCCTGTGCGCCGAGCCCCCGTAACGCGAAAGGAAGGGCGCAGCCGCCAAATGCTGCGCCCTTCTTCTCACTTGTCCGGATTGTCCCTCAGCCGATCGCGGTGATCCGGTCGCAGGCGCGATCGTCGCCCTGTAGGCCTAGTCGCAGCGCGTCGCTACGCTGCTGGCTGGTGCCGTGGGTGAAGTTCTCAGCCGATACACGCCCCCGGGTCAGCCGGTCGTCGCCAATGGCGGCCGCGGCCCGCATACCCTCCTCGATATCGCCGGGCTCGATCAGGTTGCGGTTCTTGCCCGCCCACACGCCGGCATAGCAATCGGCCTGCAGTTCCATCAGCACGTTGAGCTGGTTGGCCTGGCGCGGGTTCTGTTGCTGGGCACTGCGGATCTGACCGGAGATACCGGTAATCGTCTGGATATGGTGCCCGTATTCATGCGCCAGCACGTAATAGCGGGCAAAGTCTCCTCCCGCGCCAAGCTGTCGTTCGAGCGTGTCGTAGAAGCTGGTATCGATATAGATCGTCTGGTCGGCAGGGCAGTAGAACGGACCCATGGAGGAACTGCCGCTGCCGCATGCGGTACGCACTCCGCCGCCGCCATAGAGGTCGAGCGTGGGCTGCTGGAACCGGTCGCGGAGGCCCTGTTCCGCAAAGGTGCGCGCCCAGGTCTGGTTGAGCGATTGGAGCCCGTTGCAGGCCTCGCGCGCATATTCGCTGCCGGTGCAGATTTCCTGTTCGTTGGTGTTGGCGGGGCCGGATGCGACCTGCCCTTGTTGCACGCTTTCGACCATGCCCGCTGTCTGCATCGGATCGAGCCCGAACACGAAATAGCCGAGCGCCGCGATCACGATCGTACCGCAGCCTAGACCGCCGGCCTTCCCTCCGGGCAAGCCTCCGCCGCTCGAGCGCACCTTGATATTTCCGGTATTGAACGGATTGAGCCGCATGCGCTCCCCCATGGTTTTGGCCGCTTTACAGCGCACTCCATGTGCGCGATGGCCGTATCTGATTACTGACCTAACGCCTGGAGCCCCGAATGTTTCTCGAAGGAAAGCGCGCACTTGTCACCGGATCGACCAGCGGCATCGGCCTCGCCATCGCGCGGGCGCTGGCGGGCGAGGGCGCCGAGGTCGTTCTCAACGGCTTCGGCGACGAGGGCGAGATCGCGGAATTGTGCAAGGAATTGGGCGCCAGCCACAGCGGTGCGGACCTGACGGACGTGGCACAGGTCGAGGCGATGATGGAAGAGGCGGGGGAGATCGATATCCTGGTCAACAATGCCGGGGTCCAGCATGTCAGCCCGGTCGAGGGTTTCCCGGTCGACAAGTGGAACCTCATCATCGCGCTGAACCTCAGCGCGGCGTTCCACACCACCCGCCTCGCGGTGCCGGGAATGAAGAAGAAAGGCTGGGGCCGGATCATCAACACGGCCAGCGCGCATTCGAAGGTCGCGAGCCCGTTCAAGAGTGCCTACAACGCATCGAAGCACGGCATCGCGGGCTTCACCAAGACGATCGCGCTCGAGCTCGCCGAGCACGGCGTTACCGCGAATTGCATCAGCCCCGGCTACGTCTGGACGCCGCTGATCGAAGGGCAGATCCCCGACACGATGAAGGCGCGCGGGATGACTCGCGAAGAGGTCATCAACGATGTGCTGCTGGTGAAACAGGCGACCAAGAAATTCGTCCAGCCCGAGGAAGTGGGCGCGCTCGCCGCCTTCCTCTGCCGCGATGAAGCGCAGAACGTCAACGGCGCCAACTGGAGCGTCGACGGCGGCTGGACGGCGGAGTGATGTTTGAGCCCGGTCGGAGAAAGGCCGACATTTTGCTCGTTCTGGGCCTGATGCTGGCGCTGCTCGCTAGTGTCGGAGTGTTTTGGCTGAAGGCCGCCGGACCAAGCACGATGGAGACAGGGACAGTCATGTCACTCACCAACGCTGCCGGTTCGGAAGGACAGAGCGGCATCGTGACACTTCGTGCATCCGACGGCTCGACTCGGCAACTCCAAGCACCAAGAAGGTTGCTTGTCAGGTGTCGGGTCGGTGACCAAATCGAGATAATCCGCCGCAGGCATTCAATGGAAGTGAGCCCGGCGGGGTGTATTGGATCGGGCGGGGGCGGCGCCCTCTAGCTAATCCCACAATCCGTCGTTACATGGGCCGCCACATTTCCTCCGGCAGGCGATTCTCAAACGTGGCACAGCTCGACATTCCCCTCGGTCTTACTTTCGACGACGTTCTCCTGGTGCCGGCGGAGAGCGACATTCTTCCGTCGATGGCCAATACCGCCACGCAGCTGACGCGCGAGATCGGGCTCAACATCCCGGTCATTTCATCTGCTATGGATACCGTGACGGGGGCGGATATGGCGATCGCCATGGGGCAGCTCGGCGGAATCGGCGTGCTGCACCGGAATTTCGAAGTCGAGGACCAGGCCGCCGCCGTTCGCGCGGTGAAGCGCTATGAAAGCGGCATGGTGGTCAATCCGATCACCATCCATCCCGACGCCACGCTGGGCGAGGCGCAGGAAATCATGGCCAAGAACCGGATCAGCGGCATCCCGGTGACCGACCGCAGCGGCAAGCTGGTCGGCATTCTCACCAATCGCGATGTGCGCTTTGCGGAAAATCCGCGTCAGCCGGTCAAGGAATTGATGACCACCGACAACCTTGCCACCGTGCCGCTCGGCACCAGCCAGGAAGAGGCGCGCCGCATGCTGCACCAGCGCCGGATCGAAAAGCTGCTCGTGGTCGATGACAATGGTCGCTGCGTCGGCCTCATCACGGTCAAGGATATCGAAAAGGCGGTTGCCTATCCCGACGCCACCAAGGATGCGACCGGCCGCCTGCGGGTCGCGGCTGCGACCACGGTGGGCGACAAGGGCTTCGAGCGTACCGAAGCGCTGATCGACGCGGAAGTGGACGTGGTGGTGATCGACACCGCTCACGGGCACAACAAGGATGTCGCGCGCTCGGTCGAGCGGGTGAAAAAGCTTTCCAACTCGGTCCAGGTCATCGCCGGCAACATCGCCACCGGCGAGGCGGCCAAGGTGCTCGCCGGCGCGGGCGCCGATGCGGTCAAGGTCGGGATCGGTCCCGGATCGATCTGCACCACGCGCGTCGTCGCGGGCGTGGGCGTTCCCCAACTGACTGCGATCATGGACTGTGTAGAGGAAGCGGAAAAGCAGGGCGTGCCCGTGATTGCCGATGGCGGCCTTCGCACCAGCGGCGATGCGGCCAAGGCGCTGGCGGCCGGTGCCTCGTCGATCATGATCGGCTCGATGCTCGCCGGAACCGAGGAAGCGCCGGGCGAAACCTTCATCTACCAGGGCCGCAGCTACAAGGCGTATCGCGGCATGGGCAGCGTGGGCGCGATGGCGCGCGGCAGCGCCGACCGCTATTTCCAGGCCGATGTCAGCCAGCAGAAGCTGGTGCCCGAGGGCATCGAGGGCCAGGTGCCCTACAAGGGCCATGCCAGCGCGGTCGTCCACCAGCTCGTTGGCGGTATCAAGGCTGCGATGGGCTATACGGGCAGCGCATCGATCGAAGATCTGCGCAAGCGCGCGAAGTTCGTGCGTATCACCAATGCGGGCCTGACCGAAAGCCATGTTCACGACGTGTCGATCACCCGCGAGGCGCCGAACTATCCCACCCGATGACATTGCGAACGTCATCGTGTGAGTCCCCGCGCAGGCGGGGATCTCAGGCCTGCTGTCTTTCGCCTGCTGCGCGAGACCTCTGCCTTCCCGCGGGATCGGTGAGGAGTAACTCATGACCCCCGCCGCTCGCGTCCAGACCTCGATCGAACTGCTTGATGCCATCATCGCGGCGGCACGCGGCAAGGGCGCGCCCGCCGACCGAATCCTTGCCGACTGGTTCCGCAACAACCGCTTCGCCGGATCGAAGGATCGCCGCGCAATTCGCGAGCTCGTCTATGCCGCGATCCGCGCCTGCGGACCGGTGCCGGAAACGGGCCGAGCCGCGATGCTCCGCCTCGCCGAACTGGACGGGAGCATCGCCCCGCTGTTCGACGGTTCCACCTATGGTCCCGCGCCAATCGGCAAGGGCGAGGGCGCGGCACGGGGCGGCGTGGCTCCGGTGTGGCTGGAAGAGCGGCTTGCTGGATCGGGCATCGCCGGGCCCGAGGCCGAAGCGCTGCTTGAGCGCGCACCGCTCGATCTGCGAGTGAACACGCTCAAGGTGGATCGCGCCAGATTGGAGCTCCCGGCAGAGTTCGCGCTCACCGATGCGCCCCACGGCCTGCGCCTCGAAGCTGGAACGCCGGTCGAGCAATGGCCCGCCTTTCGCGAGGGCCAGATCGAGGTGCAGGACACCGGTTCCCAGCTCGCCTGCCTCGCAGTCGCCGCGCAGCCGGGGGAAACGGTGATCGATCTGTGCGCGGGCGGTGGCGGCAAGACGCTCGCGCTGGCCGCTGCGATGGACAATCGGGGGCGGTTGATCGCTTCGGATACCGACCGCAACCGTCTTGCACGGCTTGCGCCGCGAGCCGAACGCGCAGGGGCCGCCAATATCGAGACCATCCTGCTCGATCCGCAAAAGGAGTTGGATGCGCTCGCCGAATTCGCAGGGCAGGCCGATGCGGTGCTGATCGATGCGCCGTGTTCGGGCACGGGCACCTGGCGCCGCAACCCGGAGGCACGCTGGCGGCTCGACGAAAAGGAGCTGGCGCGGCTGTGCGCAGTCCAGGCGCACCTGCTGGATGTGGCGACACGCCTGGTCAAGCCGGGCGGGCGGATCGTCTATGTCACCTGCTCGCTGCTCGACGAGGAAGGGGCAGGGCAGATCGACGCCTTTCTGATGCGTCATCCGCAGCTGGCGGCGCGCGAACTTGCGCTTCCGCTGGGCCGGAAACGCGGGCAAGGAACGCGTCTTTCACCGTTCCATGACGGCACAGACGGTTTTTTCATCGCCTGTGCAGGGTGAACATGGTAGCCCTGCCGATTATGGCTGACACGCCAAGCCTTGGACGGAATACACTTCTGGAGACGATGATGCGTTTTGCCCCTGCTGCCGCAGCCCTTTCCCTTGTCTTTGCCGTGACTTCGAGCGTGGGCTGGGCCGGCGATCGCGAACCCGCGCCGCGCGCGGGCGTGCTGATCGCCGAGGGCAAGGCCGCGCTGGCGCAGGGCGATACGCAGGGCGCGATCGACGCCTTCGAAGCCGCGCTGGCAGTCGACCCGGGCCATACGCCGATTTTCCTGCGACTTGCCGAAGCCGCGCGTGCCGACCGGCTGCAGGGCAAGGCGATCCGCTATTACCGCGAAGCGCTGACCCGCGATCCGCGCAACCTCGCCGCGATTGCGGGCGAGGGTGAGGCGCTGGTGGAAAAGGGCGCGGTCGAGAAGGCCAAGGGCAATCTCGCCAGGCTCGAATCGCTGTGCGGCGCGAGCTGCCCGGAAACGATGACCCTCTCGGCCCGCATTGCGGCTGGTCCGCCCGCGCGCGTGATGACCGCCGAAGCGGTGCTGCCCGATGCGCCGGTAGCGCAGACGAATTGAGCGGGCATCCCCGCGAAGGCGGGGACCTCGGTCGGCAAGCGGTTCCCTATACGCCTGAAAACCCTGCCGTCGCCGGGGCTCGCGATCAGACCAGCTCGCGGAACGCCTCGACCACCGCGCGGTAGACGCGTTTCTTGAACGGCACGATCAGCTCGGGAAGCTGGTCTGGCTCGACCCATTTCCAGTCGCAGAATTCGGGCGGGTCGTGCGCCTCGAGGTCGATGTCGGCATCCACGCCGGAAAAGCGCGCGAAATACCACACCTGTTCCTGCCCGCGATACTTGCCGCCCCACAGCTTGCCGATCAATTCCTCGGGCAGATCGTAGCGCACCGGTTCGTCCATCGCCTTGAGGATCGTGACATGTTCGGGCCTCGCGCCGGTTTCCTCGCCAAGCTCGCGCAGCGCGGCCTCCTTGAGATCCTCGCCGTCGTCGACACCGCCCTGCGGCATCTGCCACCAGTCGCCTTCCTTATTGTCGATCCGGCGCCCGACGAAGACCTTGCCGTCGCCGTTCACCAGCATCACGCCCACGCAGGGCCGGTATCCGAGCGGTTCGCTCACCTGTATCGCTCCACCATCAGTTTCGTCGCATCGAGGAAGGCCTCGAGATCGGTCTGGCCGCTCGGTATCGCTTTTCGCAGCGTCGTAAACCCGTGAATGATGCCGGGAAATTCCAGATAGACCACTTCCGTGCCGAGTTGCACCAGATGTGCGGCGTATTCCCGACCGGAATCACGCAAGGGATCGAGCCCGGCGGTGCATAGCACGGTGGGTGGCGTGTTCGTGCAATCCCCGACCATCGGCATGTTGCGCGGATCCGTGCTGTCGGCGCCGTATTGATCGGTGAACCATGCCATCGCCGCGCCGGTCAGCAGGAATCCTTCGGCGAACAGCGCGAGGCTGTGATGCTCGCTGACGTCCGAGGCGACCGGATAGATGGGCGCCTGGACGATTACCGGGACGCCCGCCGGATCGTTCATCAGCTGGTTGGTGGTGACGATGGTGAGGTTGCCGCCCGCGCTGTCGCCGGTGATGACGAGACCGGTAATCTCGCGCTCGAGCTCGCCCGGCGAGCTCGCGATCCAGCGTGCCGCCGCCTCGCAATCGTCGGGCGCGGCAGGGAAGGGGTGCTCGGGCGCCAGGCGATAGTCGACCGACACGACCGGCAGGTCGAGATGGTGCGAAATCTCGGTGCACAGCGCGTTGTAGACCTCCAGGTCGCCGATCACGAAGCCGCCGCCGTGGATGAACAGGACGCAGGGGCCCGGTTCGCGTTCGGCCTTCACGTCGTAGAAGCGCACCGGTATCGGACCCGCCGGTCCGGGGCAGGTGAGGTCTTTCTGCACGGCCATGGTGCGCGGTTCGGCTTCGGCGATGGCGCCCATCGCGCGCATTTGCTGGCGACCTTCCTTAGCGCCGACTTCTTCCACGCCCTTGCCACCCATGGCCTCCAGCATGTCGAGGAAGCCGCGCACATCGTCGCGGACATAGTGTTCGGTATCGGCCATTGCGCTCTCTCCCTTTACGTTTCTTTTCGGGACTTAGCCTGTTCGCAGCGCTTTTCCACGCCGCTTTTTTCCCCTAGCAGAGAAACTTCATTGCGAGAGGCGGGGGCCCATCCTAGGTGCGGTCCCCGGACTGAAAACGGCGCCGCAGCAGACGGTGCAGACAAGGAATTCACGGATGGCAACAGCCGCCACCCAACCGAAAGACGGCATTACCGCTGCCCCCGAAGCCATCGTCGTGCGATTTGCCGGCGATTCCGGCGACGGCATGCAGCTTACCGGCGGGCAGTTCACCCTGTCCACCGCGCTGGCCGGCAACGATCTCGCCACCTTCCCCGATTTCCCCGCCGAGATCCGCGCGCCGCAAGGCACGCTATTCGGCGTCTCGGCCTTCCAGATCAATTTCGGCAGCCGCGAGATCGACACCGCGGGCGATGCGCCCGACGTGCTGGTGGCGATGAACCCGGCCGCGCTCAAGGTGAACCTTTCGGCGGTAAAGCCGGGCGGGCTGATCGTCGCCGACACCGGTGCCTTCACGAAGCGCAATCTCGACAAAGCCAAATACGAGAGCAACCCGCTCGAGGATGGCAGCCTCGCCAAATACGACCTGCTCGCCTTCGACATCAGCGAAAAGACGATCGAGGCGGTCAAGCCGTTTGGTCTCGGTAACAAGGATGCGCTGCGGTCCAAGAACATGTGGACGCTCGGCCTTGCGCTGTGGATGTTCGGCCGGCCCCGCAAGCCGATCCACGACTGGCTGCGCCAGAAGTTCAAGTCCAAGCCCGAGATCGCCGATGCCAATATCGCCGCGCTCGATGCGGGCCATGCCTATGGCGAGACTGCCGAGCTTGCCGGGCCGCTGCGCCAGGTCCATCTCGATCCGGTGCCCAGCGCGCCGGGGCTCTATCGCACGATCACCGGCGCCGAAGCGGTCGCGCTGGGCCTCGTCGCGGGTGCGCGCCTGCTGCGCCTGCCGATCTTCTTCGGCGGCTATCCGATCACTCCGGCGAGCGCGGTCCTGCATCACCTCGCGCGGATGAAGGAATTCAACGTCACCACCTTCCAGGCGGAAGACGAGATCGCCGCGATCTGCGCCGCGATCGGCGCCTCCTATGCTGGGCAGCTGGGCGTGACCTCCTCCTCGGGCCCGGGCATCGCCTTGAAAACCGAGGCCATGGGCCTCGCGATCATGACCGAACTGCCGTTGGTGATCGTCAATTCGCAGCGCGGCGGGCCCAGTACCGGCCTGCCGACCAAGACCGAACAGAGCGACCTCTACCAGGCGATCTACGGCCGCAACGGCGATGCGCCCATGCCGGTGATTGCCGCGCGTAGCCCCGCCGACGTGTTCGAATGTGCGATCGAGGCATGCCGCATCGCGGTGCAATACATGACCCCGGTCATGCTGCTGACCGACGGCTACATCGCCAATGCCAGCGAGCCGTGGAAAGTGCCCGATCCGGAAAGTTTCGAGCGGATGCCGGCCGAATTCCTCACGGAGGCCAACGGGCCCGACGGCACGCTGCTGCCCTACGCCCGCGATGCACATGGCGCGCGCCCCTGGATCAAGCCCGGCACGCCCGGCCTGATGCACCGCATCGGCGGCATCGAGAAAGCGCAGGGCACCGGCAATATCGACTATTCGCCGGACAATCACCAGGCGATGACCGATTCCCGTCGCGACAAGGTTCTCGGTGTGCAAGTCAGCGACCAGAAGGTCGAGATCGGCGAAAAGACCGGCAGGCTTGCCGTGGTCGGCTGGGGCAGTACCTACGGCCCGATCCACCAGGCAGTCAGCCGCGCGCGCCGCAAGGGGTTCGACGTCAGCCACATCCATGTGCGCCACATCTGGCCGCTGCCGAAGAACCTCGGCGAGCTGCTGCGCGGCTTCGACAATGTGCTCGTGCCCGAAATGAACACCGGCCAGTTCAAGACCGTGCTGCGCGACCAGTTCCTCGTCGACGCGCAGCCGCTGACCAAGACCAGCGGCCAGCCGTTCCAGATCGCCGAACTCGAAGAGGCCATCGCGAAGTTCTTCGACGACATCCCCGGCAACGAAGGTGGGCAGGTCCCCGCCAACGACCAACAGCTTCCGAGCACGGAAGGAGGCGCGAAGTGAATGCACCTGTAAAAATCGAAACCACGCTCAAGGACTGGGAAACCGACCAGGAGGTCCGCTGGTGCCCGGGTTGCGGGGACTATGCGATCCTCAAGGCGGTGCAGCGCACGTTGCCGCAGCTCGGCTGCGATCCGGCCAACACCGTGTTCATCTCGGGCATCGGCTGTTCGAGCCGCTTTCCCTATTACGTCGAGAGCTACGGCTTCCACACCATTCACGGCCGCGCGCCGGCAGTGGCGACCGGCGTCAAGCTGGCCAATCCCGATCTCGATATCTGGCTGGTGACGGGCGACGGCGATGGATTGTCCATCGGTGGCAATCACTTGATGCACGTTCTTCGACGCAATGTGAACATGCAGATCCTGCTGTTCAACAATGAGATCTACGGCCTCACCAAGGGCCAGGCCTCGCCCACCAGCCGCATCGGCACCAAGAGTCCGTCGACCCCGACCGGTTCGGTCGACCGACCGACGCGTGTTGCCGCCTTCGCGCTGGGCGTGGGCGCGCGTTTCGTGGCGCGCGGCTTCGATGTGTCGAAGAAGCTGCCCGAGGTGCTCAAGGCCGCGCACAAGCACCAGGGTGCCGCGATCGTCGAGATTTACCAGAACTGCATCGTCTACAATAAGGACGTGTTCGACGGTTTCGCCGCGCCCAAGGGCGCCGAGGATTCTCAGCTCTGGCTGGAAGACGGCGAACCGATGCTGTTCGCGAACGGCACCAAGGGCATCGCGCTCGACAGCGAGAAGCTCGCGCTCAAGGTCGTCGACGTGGTCGATGGCGACTGGCAGGCCGCCGGCGTCATCCGCCACGACGTGACCAACCGCTCGATCGCGCATATGCTGGTCGAGCTGCCCTTCGGCCCGTTCCCCAAGGCGCTCGGCGTACTCTACGACGATCCCAAGCCGACCTTTGAGAGCCAGGTGATCGAGGAACGCGAGCGCGCGACCGAAGGCAAGGAAGCGAACCTCGCGAAACTGCTTGCGAAGGGGCAGACCTGGACCGTCGACGGGACCGCGCAGGATCCGGTCTAGACGCACCACCGTGCCACAATTCGGCCTTTTTCGGACCGATTGCCGCTCGGGCCCGTTGTTCGTCTGATACCCTCGCGATGCGCGGGGGGTGGATAGACAATGACGGAGAACACATGACTAAGCTCAAGACGACCGCTCTTGCTTCCGCTCTGACTCTCGCGATTGCCGCTTGCGGCGAGGCCGAAGAACCCGTGGTCGACAATGACCTTGCCGATGAGCAGGTGATCGACACTGCCGAATACGACCCGATGACGCGGGATTACCTGCTGTCCGACGACGCGGCAGAGCGTCGCGCCGAATTCAGCGAACCCGATTTCCGTAGCGAATATCGCACCTATCGCGACGAGATCGTAAGCGAGCAGGTGCGGTTGGTAAACGAAGCCGGCGATGACGCGGACATGTCGGAAATCGATCGCGAAGAGGCAGAGGCCGCTGCGCAACCGCGCGAGGCCAACACCAACATGCGCGCTCGCGAGAACATGACCTGGGGTTATCTCGACCGGAACGACGACGACCAGCTCTCGGTTGCCGAATATGCGATCTGGGCGATTCCGCTCAATCCGCAAAACGAGGCGCTCAACGACCAGGGCCAACCCGAGCTTAAGGCCGAGACGATCAACAAGGCCGCCGACAGTTTCTTCTATTATGACCTCGACGGCGATACCTATCTCGACCGCCGCGAGTTTACGGCTGCCCGCCGGGGCGAGAATTTCGACCTCTGATCGGATTGGCACCAGACCCTATCGGGCGACGGACCATTCTCCGTCGCCCTTTTCATTTGCGTGTGCGCCACTAAGGCTGCGCACCAATGGACAATTTGACACACAGCCTCGTCGGGGCGCTGATCGGACAGGCGGGGCTCAAGCGGAAGACCGGGCTTGCCATGCCCGCGCTGATTATCGGCGCGAACCTTCCCGATGTCGACGCCGCCTGCCTTTTCTGGTTGGAGGGGGTCGAGCATCTCGGCTTCCGCCGCGGGATCACACATGGGCCGATCGCCTGGGTGCTGCTTCCGCTGGTGCTGGCGGCGCTGCTCTACGGCTTCGACCGCTGGCAGGCGAAGCGCGGCACGCGGCCAGCTGGACGGCTGCCGGTGGACCTCAAGTGGCTCTACCTGCTGAGCTTCATCGCCTGCCTGACCCACCCGGCGCTCGACTGGCTCAACGTCTACGGCATTCGCCTGCTCGAACCGTTCTCAAGCCAATGGTTCTACGGCGACACGCTGTTCATCATCGACGTCTGGCTGTGGGCGCTGCTGGGCTTCACAACCTGGTTCTCGCTGCGGCGCGAGAAGCGGGGCGGGGAGTGGCTGCGACCGGCGCGTGCGGCGATAGCGGTGGCGCTGGTGTACATTGGGGTGAATGGGGTGATTTCGGCTAGCCACGGATGGCATTCCGCAAGCCCACTACCTGGTGCAACGACTTCCATTAGTAGTCCACTTCCTGTGGCTTCGGTTTGGCGTGAAGAAATCACAGGGTCGAAGAACGACTGGTACTACCTGCATGATTCCGCAGACGTGTGGGTACCATTTCTGGAGAGAGAAAAACGCTGTGCTTGGCCCTCCGCAAGTGAGTTGCACAATGTTGGCTCGCAGGCCGAAGCCTTCCTCTTCTGGTCCCGCGCACCCTTCGCCGAGCGTGCGCCCGATGGTTCGGTCGTTCTCCGCGATGCACGCTTTTACGATCCGCGCGCGCGGGATCGGTTCAGCGTCGCGCTGCCCAATGTGGAATGTGAGGAACTATCGGCGCAGTAGGCAGGTTCGGCATGAAAGCCCCCTCTTCTTCAGAGGAGGGGGTTGGGGGTGGTGGCGGCGCGCGAGCGCCGCGCGTGCCGCTCTCACCACCCCACTGCGACTAGGGTTTGCTGCGCAAAGCCAAGTCTCGTTGCCCCTCCTCTGAAGAAGAGGGGATGAGGAGCGTCATGACTTCACCCCAAATCCTCTGGCTGCGGCGCGATCTGCGCATGGCCGACCAGCCCGCGCTTCATGCCGCGGCCCAGGCCGGTCCCGTCATTCCGGTCTATGTGCTCGACGATGCGCGCGCGGGCGATCATGCCTATGGCGGGGCTTCGCGGGTGTGGCTGCATCATTCGCTCGACAGCCTCGGCAAGTCACTGGGCAGCCGCCGCTCGCAGATCGTGCTGCGCAAGGGCGATGCCCCGCAGATTCTCGCATCCATCGCCGACGAGGTAGGGGCCTCCTGCATCCACGCCATGCGGCATTACGAGCCGTGGTGGAAGGAGGCCGAGGACGAGCTGCGCGATGCACTTTCGAGTTTGGGGGGCGAGGACCGCAAGCTGTGCCTCTACGACGGCAATTACCTGCTCCCCCCGGGCAGCGTGACGACTGGATCGGGCGATCCCTATAAGATTTACACGCCGTTTTCGAAGGCGATGCTCGAGGTCATGCCCCCGCGCGATCCGCTGCCCGAACCCGGGACGATCCATTCGCCCGATAGATGGCCGGAGAGCGACGAGCTGGAAGATTGGGGCCTGCTCCCGACAAAACCCGATTGGGCAGGCGGCATCAGCGACTTCTGGGAATTCGGCGAGGCGGCGGCGCATGAGCGGCTGGATTGGTGGACCGGCCAGGTCGCCGAATACGACGAGGGCCGCAACCTGCCCTCGGACGACATCACCTCGCGCCTGTCGCCGCATCTGCACTGGGGCGAGATCAGCCCCGCGCAGGTCTGGCACAAGCTCAAGGACAAGCGCTCCGACGGGTGGAAGGCCTATGCCAAGGAAGTGATCTGGCGCGATTATGCGCAGAACGTGATCGACCAGTTTCCCGACTATCCGCGCGAGAGCTACCGCGACTATGACGAACGCAGGCTGTGGCGGAACCCCAATGCGGGGCACCTGATCCGCGAAGACCTCGAATGCTGGCAGCGTGGCATGACCGGCTACCCCATCGTCGATGCTGGGATGCGCCAGCTGTGGCAGACCGGCTGGATGCACAATCGCGTGCGGATGATCTGCGCGAGCTTCCTCGTGAAACATCTTCTGATCGACTGGCGCTTCGGCGAGCAATGGTACTGGGATTGTCTCGTCGATGCGGATTATGGCAATAACGGCGTCAACTGGCAGTGGATTTCGGGCACCGGCGTCGACAGCAATATGTTCAGCCGCATCATGGCCCCTCTCACGCAGAGCGAGAAGTTCGACGCGACAGGATACATCCGCGAATACATTCCCGAGCTTGCCGAACTGGACGACGGTGAAATCCACGATCCGCCCGACGAGAAGCGTGGCGACTATCCGGCCAAGATAATCGGCCACAAGGAAGCGCGCGAACGGGCGCTGGAGGCATACAGGGCCAGCAAACCGTAGCGGACTTGTCGCACCTTTCCCGGCGCGCCATAGGCAGCGGGATGGAGATGCGGACAAGCCAGCGCGGACGCGACCTTCTGGACGGAGCGAGAAGCTTCGCCCGCAGGCCGGGGCTGCTCGCGCGCCTGTTCGCACCCGGCTTCGGCAAGATCCTCGACCGGATCGACGAAGCGCTCGTTGCGGGTGCGATCCATGCGACTCTGCCCGATGGCAGCCGCCGGACCCTGGGGGGCCGCGCCCCGGGTTTCGTCTGCCAGGTCGAGCTGCGCAGCTGGAATGCGCTTGTGCGGCTCGCCACCAATGGGTCGATCGGCTGGTACCAAGCGTGGGAGGCGGGCGAGTGGGCCAGTCCCGACCCGGTGCCGCTGTTCGCGCTGTTCATGGCCAATGGCAGCGAACTCGGCAACACCGGCCGCGCCCATGGCCCGTTCCGCTGGGCCGCGCGGTTTGCGCATTGGCTCAACCGCAACACGCATGCGGGTGCGCAGAAGAATATCAGCGCGCATTACGATCTGGGCAATGATTTCTATGCCGCCTGGCTCGATCCGACGATGAGCTACTCCTCCGCCCTCGCTGTCGCCGAAGACGGTCTGGAGGCGGCGCAGCGGGGCAAGTGGGATGCGCTGGCACTGCGGCTCGGGAATCCCGCCAGCGTGCTCGAAATCGGTTGCGGTTGGGGCGGTCTGGCAGGGTTCCTGTCCTCGCGAGGCAGCGCGGTCACCGCGATCAGCCTTTCCGACGCGCAACTCGCCTGGGCGCGCGAATGCCATCCCGGGGTCGAATTCCGCAAGCAGGATTATCGAGACACGGCGGGGCGGTATGACGCCGTCGTCAGCGTCGAGATGGTCGAGGCGCTGGGGCGCGAATACTGGCCCGCCTTCATGGACTGCATCGCGCGCAACCTGAGACCGGGCGGGCGCGCCGCGATTCAGTATATTTCCATGCGCGACGACCTGTTCGAAGCCTATGCGAGAAGCGCGGATTTCATCCAGGCCTATATCTTCCCCGGCGGACTGCTGATCCGCACCAGCGAGTTTCGCCGTCTGGCCGAAGAGCGCGGGCTAATCTGGCAGGACCAGCGCGATTTCGGCCTCGACTATGCCGAGACGCTGAAGAGCTGGCGCGAGAATTTCGACGCGGCGGAGCGTGAAGGGCGCCTGCCGCAGGGTTTCGACAGGCGTTTCTGCGACTTGTGGCGCTATTATCTGATGTATTGCGAAGGCGGGTTCCGCGGGGGCGGGATCGACGTCCACCAGGTCACGCTGGTGAAACAGGGCGAGAGTGAATGAAGGGGTTTTGGATTTCGACTGCGGCGCTGGCGCTGGCAGGGTGTGCGACCGCTTACGATGCCGCGCCTGTTCCCGAGGTTGCGGCGGCGCCGCCTGCGGTCACGCAATCCATGCCCGAACAAATAGCGAGCATGGACCCGAGCGATTCGATCTTGTTCTGGGCCGATGAACGCCGCTCGGCTGCGTTTCGCGACATGGAGGGGCTGTTTCCCGGCCTCGAAGTGGCGCCCGCCAACCGGGTACGCCTATTGCCGCGCGCAGCCGGCGCACTGCCGGCGGATGTGCAGGCCGATATCCGCGCCTATATGGCGCAAACACAGGCAGCGGGCGTGATGGCGCTCAAGGACGGCGAAGTGGTGTTCGAGGAGTACGGGCTCGGATTCGGCGCCAATGACCGCTGGACCAGCTTCTCGGTCGCCAAGAGCTTCACTTCGACCCTGCTCGGCGCGGCGATAGCCGACGGGGCGATCGACAGCGTCGATACACCGGTGATCGAGATCATCCCCGCGCTCGCCGGGACGGCCTATGACGGGGTCAGTGTCGGCCAGATCGCCAGCATGACGTCGGGCGTCGCCTGGAACGAGGACTATACCGACCCGAACAGCGATGTCGCCCGAATGCTCGCCATCGCGCCGGTGGCGGGCGAATCGCAGGCGGTGACCTATGCCCGCACTCTGGAACGCGAGGCACCCGCGGGCGAGAAATGGGTCTACAAGACGCTCGAAACCAATCTGCTCGGCCTGATAGTTGAACAGGCGACCGGTCAGTCGCTGGCGGCCTATGCAGCGCAGAAGATCGTCGAGCCCGCGGGTTTCGAAGGCGGCATGTTCTGGATGCAGGACCTCACCGGCGGCAATATCGGCGGCTGCTGCCTATCGCTGCGCCTGGCCGATTATGCCCGCATGGGCCAGTTCGCGCTCGAAGGGGGCGAAGGCATTGTCCCTGCGGGCTGGTTTGCCACCGCCGGTTCGCCGCTGGTCGATTTCGGCGAGCGAGCCCCCGGTTTCGGCTATGGCTACCAGTGGTGGACCTATCCCCGCGATACCTATGGCGCGCAGGGCATTTTCGGCCAGGCAATCACTATCGTCCCGGAAGAGGAGCTGGTCGTCGCGATCGTCAGCAACTGGCCGACCGCGACCAGCAGCGATCATCGCGCCGGGTTCCGCACGCTGGTCGGGAAAATCGCCGAGGTGCTCGACGACTGAGCGGGCGGGGCTGCGGCCCCGTCAGTAGGAGCGGTAGGCGCCTTCGCCGCTGTAGCGGGCGAGGATGCTGTCGTGCACGATCGGGCTCAGCAGCTCGCTGAAGGCGCAGCCGACCATGCAGTTCTCCCACCATACGACCTGCGCCTGGAGCGACTCGAGCCCGGGCAGGGTCAGCCAGCACAGCTGACCTTCGTGCATCCGGTTGAGTGCTGCGGCGGAAAAACCCGAGATGGAAAGGTCGTGGACCACCGTTTGGAATGCGCGTCCGCCGCTGGCCCGCAGCTGTCCGGGAATGGTCAGCTTGGTCCGCGGGGCGCAGCGATCTTCCTGCGCTGCGAGTTTGTAGCGATCCTTCGATTGATGGATCATGACAGGCGGCCTTCCTCGATCGATGCGACTCAAAGCACCCCGCGACCGGTCGAGCCGCGATCGCTCGAGGTGATTTGAACACTCTGCCGGGATCAGGGTTGAAAAGCGCTGAACGCGCGTGGTTAACCTAGCCTTCGACGCGCTCGCGGTGGAAGCCCTCGAAATCGTTAACCAGAAGCTCGACAAGGCGATCGGCGACCGCCTCCGGCTCCTTTACTGTCGTCGGGTCTTCACCGGGATAGGCCTTGGCACGCATGGCAGTGCGGGTTGCCCCGGGATCGATCAGCGCGACGCGGACCTTGGAGACCTTTTCGACCTCTTGCGCATAGCTTTGCAGCAGGTTGTCGAAAGCTGCCTTGGTGGCGCCATAAGCCGACCAATAGGCGCGCGGTGTCGCGCCGACGCTGCTGGTCAGGCCGATAACGCGGCCCGCATCGGCACGCTTCAGCAGCGGATCGAAATTGGCCAACAGCGCCTGCGTGGCAAGGAAATTGACCGTCAACGCCTGGCTCAACTGCTTGCCGTCGATCTGCGTGACTGGGGTCAGGGCAGGCAGGTATGCCCCAGAAACCACCAGAAAATCGAGCTTGTCCCAACGCCCGCCGATGGCCGATGCGAGGCGCGCGATGCCATCGCTTTCAGCCAGGTCGACCGGCGCGATGGTCGATGCGCCGCCGGCGTCGTGAATGGCATCCTCGACCGTTTCGAGTGCACGCACGTCGCGCCCCGTCAGCACCACATGCGCGCCAGCCGCGGCCAGCGCCCGCGCGGTAGCGGCACCGATCCCCTTGCTCGCCCCGGTCACGAAAGCGAGGCGATTGTCGAGCGGTTTCGTCATCAGGCAACCTGTTCGGAAGGAAATGCGAGTTTGTGTTGCTTGTCTTCGCGCCGCGTCATGTCCGTCAGCGAGGTTGGATAATCCCCGGTGAAACAGGCGTCGCAGAATTGCGGGCAGCCGGAATTGCGCGGCTTTTCGCCAACTGCGCGATACAATCCGTCGATCGAGACGAAAGCGAGGCTGTCGGCCCTGATGAATTCGCGCATCGGTTCCACATCCATGCGCGCAGCGAGCAGCTTGGACCGCTCTGGCGTGTCGACGCCGTAGAAACAGCTATGCGCGGTAGGCGGGCTTGCCACCCGGAAATGAACTTCGGTAGCCCCGGCATCGCGCATCATCTCGACGATTTGCATGCTCGTGGTGCCGCGCACGATCGAATCGTCGATCAGCACGATCCGCTTACCTTCGACCAGGGCGCGATTGGCATTGTGCTTGCGCTTGACGCCTGCGTGGCGCGCGCCGTCCGATGGCTGGATGAAGGTGCGCCCGACATAGTGCGAGCGGATGATGCCGAGCTCGAAGGGAATGCCCGATTCCTGCGCATAGCCGATCGCCGCGGGTACACCGCTGTCCGGCACCGGAATGACGAGATCGGCTTCGACCGGCTTTTCGCGGGCCAGCTCGGCGCCGATGGCCTTGCGTGCCTCGTAGATGTTGCGCCCGTCGAATACCGAATCCGGACGGCTGAAATAGACGTGTTCGAAGATACAGGGACGCGGCGCATGGTCGCCAAAAGGATGAAGCGAATCGACATTGCCGTCGAAATCGACCTTGATGACTTCGCCCGGTTCGACCTGGCGGACGAACTGCGCCCCGACCACGTCGAAGGCCACGGTTTCCGACGCGAAGACGGTAGCATCGCCGATCCGGCCCATCTGCAAGGGCCGTATGCCCAGCGGATCGCGGCAGGCGATCATGCCCTCGGGCGTCATCACGATCAGCGCATAGGCCCCTTCGAGCAGGCGCAGCGCGTCGATCAGCCGGTCCATGATCGTGGGATAGCGGCTGGTCGCGACGAGGTGGATGATGACCTCGGTATCGCTGGTCGACTGGAAGATCGACCCGCGTCGGACGAGATCGTCGCGCAGCATACCCGCATTCGAGATATTGCCATTGTGGGCGACGGCGAATCCGCCGCTGGCCAGGTCGGCATAGAGCGGCTGGACATTGCGCAGGCCCGCACCGCCGGTGGTCGAGTAACGAACATGGCCCGCAGCCATCATTCCAGGCAGTTCGGCGATAGCCTCTTGCGAGGAGAAATTCTCCGCCACATGGCCGAGGCCGCGGCGGGTGTAGAATTCCGTACCGTCGAAGCTGGTGATGCCGGCGGCTTCCTGCCCGCGGTGCTGCAGCGCGTGAAGGCCGAGCGCGGTCGCGGCTGCCGCATCGGTCGCATTGACAGCGCCGAACACGCCGCACTCCTCGCGCAGCTTGTCGCCATCCTCGTCGAGAAACGGGTGGGTGAGGTTCATCGAATGGCCTGTCCGCGGCGACTGATCGGGATGGGCGCCCCAATGGCGATGTTACGCGCGGATTACAAGGGTAGAGCGACGGATGCCCCCGACTGGATGACACGATTTCATTGCACGGCAAGCTTCGGCTGCCTAAACGCCCTCGCAACGCACCGCCAGACACAAGGGCCGTATTGATCCTCTCTCCCTTCGAATGGACCATCGCCAAACGCTACTTGCTCCCGGGCAAGGGCGAGGCATTCATTGCGCTGGTCGCGAGCATTTCGATCGGCGTGGTCATGCTCTCGGTCGCGATGCTGGTCGTGGTGATGAGCGTGATGAACGGCTTTCGCGCGGAATTGCTCGACAAGATCGTCGGCCTCAACGGCCATGCGATCGTCCAGGCCTATGGCGGCCGGCTCGACGATTGGGAAAATGTCCTCGCACGGGTCGAGGAAACGCCGGGGGTGGTCAGCGCCTCGCCGCTGATTGAGCAGCCGCTGCTGACGAGCTTCAACGGCCGGGTCGAGGCGATCCTGGTGCGCGGGAATACGCCGCAAGACCTCCAGGACCTCTCGACCAAGGCGATCAGCGGCAATTTCGATGCGCTGCAGCCGGGCGCGAGCAAGGTCGCGATCGGCGTCCGCCTTGCCGAGAATATCGGCGCGCGGGTGGGCGACACGATCACCATCATCAACCCGCAGGGCCGCTCGACGCCGTTCGGCACGGTTCCCCGGCAGGTCGGCTACGAAGTCGCCGCGATCTTCGAGGTCGGCGTCTACGATTACGACGGGGCCTTCGTGGTCATGCCGATGCAGGATGCGCAGACGCTTCTGCTGATCGGGGATACGGTAGGCATGATCGAGGTCACGGTGGAAGATGCCGACGAGGTCGGCGAAATCCTCGATCCGGTGCAACGCGCGGTCCAGGGCAGGGCTGTCGTGTCCGACTGGAAAACCATCAATTCGACGCTGTTCGAGGCGCTTCAGGTCGAACGCGTTGCCATGGCTTTCGCGCTGAGTTTCATGGTCTTGGTGGCAGCTTTCAATATTCTTTCGAGCCTAGTCATGCTGGTGCGCGCCAAGACGCGCGATATCGCGATCATGCGCACCATGGGGGCGACCCGCGCAAGCCTGATGAAGATTTTCGTCACCACCGGCTTCACCGTCGGGGCCATCGGGACCGTGGCCGGCCTGGTGCTGGGCTTCCTGATCCTCGGCTTCCGCCAGCAGATCGTGACCGGCATCGGCTATCTGACGGGGGTCGAATTGTGGGACCCGCAGGTGCGCTTTCTCACCATGCTGCCGTCCAAGACCGATCCGGTCGAAGTGGCGCTGATCGTTCTGCTCGCGCTCGTGCTGAGTTTCCTCGCGACGCTGTATCCGGCGTGGAAGGCGGCGAGCACCGATCCGGTCCAGGTGCTGCGCTATGAGTGACACGGGCATCGAACCGGTGGTCGAGCTCAAGGGCCTCACCCGCAGCTTCGAGCAGGGCGGCGTGCGCATCGACGTGCTGCGCGGCGTCGATCTCGCGATCAAGCCGGGCGAAATCGTCGCGCTGCTGGGCCCATCGGGCTCGGGCAAATCCACCCTGCTGCAGGCGGTCGGCCTGCTCGAAGGCGGCTTTGGCGGCGAGATCGTGATCGCGGGCCATTCTGCAGAGAAGTCGGATTCGCGCGCCCGCACCGTGCTGCGGCGCGAGCATCTGGGCTTCGTTTACCAGTTCCACCATCTGCTGCCCGATTTCGACGCGCGCGAGAATGTGATCCTGCCGCAACTCGTCGCCGGCAGGCTACGCGCCGAGGCCGAGGCGCGCGCCGAACAGCTGCTCGTCGCGCTGGGCCTCGAACACCGGCTCGACCATAGGCCGAGCCAGCTTTCGGGCGGCGAGCAGCAGCGCGTGGCCGTGGCGCGCGGGCTCGCCAACAAGCCCGATCTCGTGCTGGCCGACGAACCCACCGGCAATCTCGACGAGGCGACGTCCGACAGGGTGCTCGCGGAGTTCCTCGCGCTGGTACGCGGGGAGGGCAGCGCGGCGCTGATCGCGACGCATAACGAGCGACTGGCCCGGAAAATGGACCGCGTGGTGCGGCTGCACGAAGGCCATCTCGAATAGCGGACCCGGATGCGCTCTCGCCCGTTGGTTGGTCGAAGGAGATTTGCATGACCGATCATCCGAGTACCTACCGAGGCGAAAACACGCACCAGGAGGGCATAGAGTGGGACGACCGTGCCAGCCTGCATCGAAAGGACGACGGCGATGGTGTGCTCGATTCCGCCAAGGGGCTGCGCTCCGGCACGTTCGCCGATCTCATCCGGCACATGATGCTGATGCCGGAGCATGAGCGTGCCGATTACTACATCGAAAAGGCCGGTGACCGAGAGTATCACGCCTACGAGGTGGCAAGCCTATCGCAGCGCGACGACTTCCCCCGCTCGTAGGATGGGGTCGTTTTTTCGTCGATAGCGGGTCGCCCGATCCGCTCTACCGACGCAAGGTGGCGGCATCAGGGGAGAACCGACCATGCTGACCGCCGCCTTCGCGCTTGCCGTTGCGCAGGCCACCGCGCCTGCCGCTGCGCCCGCGCCGCCACCAGCCTGTGAAGGCGTGAACCAAGAAGCCTTCGATTTCTGGGTCGGCGAATGGGACGTGTTTCCCAATGGCGGGGACCAGCAGGTTGCGAACAGCCGGATCGAAAAGGTCAGTGCGGGCTGCGCGATCCGTGAGACCTGGATGCCATTTCAAGGGCGTGGCGGCTCAAGTCTGACCACCTACGATCCGCAAACCGGCGGCTGGCATCAGCTATGGGTCGGCGGTTCGCCCGGCCGCGTCTTCTTCGATGGCGGTGCGGTCGATGGCGGCATGGTGCTGACCGGCTATTGGGGCAGGAATGCGCAGGGTGACCGGATGCTCGTGCGGATGACCTATACTCTTGAAGAGGATGGCAGCGTGCGACAATACGGGCAGGCAAGCGCGGATCACGGCCGGACGTGGTCCGACGCTTTCGATTATATCTACCGCCGCAAGGAATAGCGCGCCCATGACGACCATCGCCGATTTCACCGTCGACACCAACACGGGCGACCAGCTCGACCTGTCGGAAAAGCTCGGCAAGGTGCTGCTGGTGGTGAACACCGCAAGCAAGTGCGGTTTCACCCCGCAGTATGACGGACTGGAAGAGCTGTTTCAGGATTACAAGGACAAGGGCTTCGAGGTCCTCGCCTTCCCTTGCAACCAGTTCGGCAATCAGGAACCGGGCGATGCGGACGAGATCGCCGAATTCTGCAAGGTCAATTTCGGCCTCACATTTCCGCTGATGGCCAAGGTCGACGTCAATGGCGACGATGCCAGCCCGCTGTTCGACTGGATGAAGGCGGAAAAGCCGGGCCTGATGGGCTCGCGCGCGATCAAGTGGAACTTCACCAAATTCCTCATCGACCGCGAGGGCAATGTGGTGAAGCGCTACGGCCCCGCCGATGCACCCAAGACCATCGCCAGGGATATCGAAAAGCTCCTCTAATACCAGATTGCCCGGTGTCGCCCCTGCGCAGGCAGGGGCCCAGATAAGCTGTCGTTTCGCACTGCGGCAACGGTATCTGGATCCCTGCCTTCGCAGGGATGACGGAACGGAGGAAAGCCTCGGCTCGGCGGGTTGGCGAATCCGTTGGTCGGCCGCATATTACCAATCATGTCCTTCAAGCCCTTCGTCCCCTTCCGCATCCTGTCGGCCTATACGATGCTGGAGGGCGCGATCGATCCGAAGGCGATGGCCAAGCTGGCGAAGGAGCGCGGCTTTCCGGCGATCGCGATTGCCGACCGCAACGGCCTTTATGGCGCGGTGATGTTCGCAAGTGCGTGTAAGGCAGAAGGCATTCAGCCGATCATCGGGACCCTGCTTGGCGTGGCGCGCGACAAGGAAGGCAAGCAGGTCGACTACCTGCCGCTATATGCCCAGGACGAGGCGGGTTACGACAATCTCTGCCATCTCGTCTCAAAAGCGCATCTCGAGCGCCCGCTGGAATACGAGCCGCATGTCGCCATGGTGGATTTCGACGGCCATACCGACGGACTGATCGCCTTCACCGGGGCGAGCGAAGGGGCGCTGACCAAGCTGCTCGCCGAGGGTCAGCAGAGCCATGCCGAGGCGCTGCTCGACCGCCTGCAGGGCCTTTTCGCGGACCGACTCTATGTCGAACTGGCGCGCCGCGGAAACGATGTGGAGGAGCGCGCCGAAGCCGCGCTGGTCGAGCTGGCCTATGCGCGCGACCTGCCACTAGTGGCGACAAATCCGGCCAATTTTGCCGAGCCGCATATGCATAAGGCGCACGACGCCATGCTGTGCATCGCCGGCTCGACACATATCGATGCGGAGGAGCGTGCTCGGTCCAATCCCGAAAGCTACGTCAAGACCTACCACATGATGGAGGAGGCCTTCGACGACCTGCCCGAAGCAGTGGAGAACACGCTGGTGGTCGCACAACGCTGCGCTTACGCACCGCCCTATCGCGATCCCATTCTGCCAAGCCTCGCGGGCGATCTGAAAGGCGAGGCGCGCATGCTCGAGGAAGACGCGCGCAAGGGCCTCGAAGCGCGGCTCGAACCCTATGGCGAGATGAGCGACGAAGATCGCAAGGCCTATTTCGACCGGCTGAAATTCGAAGTCGACATCATCAACCAGATGGGCTTCCCCGGCTACTTCCTGATCGTTGCCGACTTTATCAAATGGGCCAAGGATCATGACATCCCTGTCGGCCCGGGCCGTGGTTCGGGTGCGGGCAGCCTGGTCGCCTGGGCGCTGACCATCACCGATCTCGACCCGATCCAGCTCGGCCTGCTGTTCGAACGCTTCCTCAACCCCGAACGCGTCTCGATGCCCGACTTCGATATCGACTTCTGCGAAACCCGGCGCGGCGAGGTGATCCGCTACGTCCAGCAGAAATACGGCCACGACCACGTCGCGCAGATCATCACCTTCGGAAAGCTGAAAGCGCGCGCGGTGCTGCGCGATACGGGCCGCATCCTGCAGATGAGCTACGGCCATGTCGATCGCCTCTGCAAGATGGTGCCCAACCATCCGACCGACCCGTGGACGCTGCCGCGGGCGCTCAACGGCGCGGCCGATTTCAAGCGCGAGTACGACAACGACAACGAGGTCAAGCGCCTCGTCGACCTCGCGATGCAGCTCGAAGGCTTCCCGCGCAACAGCTCGACCCACGCGGCGGGCGTCGTGATCGGCGATCGCCCGCTGGCGAAACTGGTCCCGCTATACCGCGATCCGCGTTCGGACATGCCGGTCACGCAATACGACATGAAGAATGTCGAGAGCAGCGGCCTCGTCAAATTCGACTTTCTCGGGCTGAAGACGCTGTCGGTGCTCAAGAAGGCGGTCGACCTCCTCAAGCGGCGCGAGATCGATATTGACCTGTCGCAACTGCCGCTCGACGATCCCAAGGTCTACGAGCTGATGAAGGCGGGTAACACGGTCGGCGTGTTCCAGCTCGAATCGGAAGGCATGCGGCGCACGCTGACGGCGGTGAAGCCGACCAATTTCGGCGACATCATCGCGCTCGTCTCGCTCTATCGCCCGGGGCCGATGGACAACATCCCGCTGTTCGGCAAGCGCAAGGCGGGCGAGGTCGAAATCGAGTATCCGCACGCCAAGCTCGAAGGCATCCTCGCCGAGACCTACGGCATTTTCGTCTATCAGGAACAGGTCATGCAGGCCGCGCAGATCCTCGCCGGATATTCACTCGGCGACGCCGACCTGCTGCGCCGCGCGATGGGCAAGAAGGTCCAGGCGGAAATGGATATCCAGCGGACCCGCTTCGTCGAGGGCTGCAAGGAAGTCAGCGGGATCGAGAAGGCAGAAGCCAACGCGCTGTTCGACTTGATCGACAAGTTCGCAGGTTACGGTTTCAACAAGTCGCACGCCGCGGCCTATGCGCTGCTCGCCTACCAGACCGCGTGGCTCAAGGCGCATTATCCGGAAGAATTCTATGCCGCTTCGATGTGCTTCGACATGCACCAGTCGGAAAAGCTGGCGATCTTCGTCGACGATGCCCGGCGCGGCGGGATCACGGTGCTGCCGCCTGCGCTGAACTACTCCGAGGCCGAATATACGGTCGAGCAGACCGACGACGGCTATGCGGTGCGCTATGCGCTGGCAGGCATCCGCAATGTCGGTGAACGCGCGATGGAAGCGATCGTCGAGGAGCGAGAAGCGGCGGGCAAGTTCGAAAGCCTGAAGGACTTGTTCGAGCGTCTGCCCAAAGGCTCGATGAACTCGCGGCAATTGGAAGCGCTGATCAGCGCGGGCGCATTGGATGAATTCGAGCCCAATCGCGCCAAGCTGATGGCGAATACCGACATGCTGCTGGCAGTCGCCGATGCGGCCGAGCGCGAGCGGTCGAGTGGACAGGCGGGGCTGTTCGGCGGAGAGGACGCCGCGGTCGAGGATACACTCCGCCTGAAAGATGCCGAAGACTGGTCGCTGAGCGAAGCGCGCAGCCGCGAGAAGGAGAGCATGGGGTTCTCCTTCAAGGAACACGCAACAGCCGCCTATCGCGAGATCGCCAGCGCGCAGGGCGCCCGTTCGCACGCCTCGCTGATGGCGGGCGGTGTGCCGGGCGGCGGGCGCATGGGCGCGGTGATGGCGGTGCAGGTCGAAGGCGCGAGCAAGGGCACGACCAAGCGCGGCAAACCCTTCATCCGCGCCGATTTTTCCGACGCTTCGGGCCAGTTCAGTGCCGCCTGTTTCGAAGAGGGTCTGGTCGACAGGTTCCTCGAATGGGCCGAAAACCAGACCTGCGTGAAGCTCGATGTCGAACTCGACAGCCCGAGCCCCGACGAACCGCCGCGGATCACCGTGCGTGGTGCGGTGCCGCTGGAGGCGGTGAAGGGCTCCATGGCCATGCTGCTCACGCTCGAGGTCGACAGCGTCGATGCGCTGACCCAGCTCGCGCTCGAGCTCGGCGAGGATGGGGTAGGGGGCGACGAGGCCATTGCCACGCTGCTTACCGGCGATGCGACCCCGCCTGTGATGCGGTTGGGGCGAAGCTTTTCTATCGACGGCGACCTCGCCGAACGCTTGGCAAGCGTGCCCGGCCTTGCCAAGGTGCAGCTGACCGCGCGACGGGGGAAGGCAAACTTGCGCCTCGTCGCCTGAGAGCACAGTCATTGCGAGCCGCAGGCGAAGCAATCCATCTCCCGCCGTCGCACCCATTTGCGACGTTTGAAGCTGGATTGCCGCGTCGCCTTCGGCTCCTCGCAATGACCAAAATGGAGAGGAGAGAGTATGTCGCTTGGCGCGATGCAGGACTGGACCATGCGCATTGGGCATGTGATCGACCACGCTGCCCGGGAAGCCCCCGACCGTGAAATCGTCACCCGCTGGGCCGATGGGAGCGAAACCCGCACCGACTGGGCGGGCATCCATCGCGATGCTCGTAAGATGAGCCAGGCGCTGCTCGCGCTTGGCCTCAAGAAGGGCGACAAGGTCGCCAGCCTCGCGATGAACCATGCGCGTCACCTCGTCAGCTGGTTCGGCGTGGCGGGGATGGGCGGCGTGCTGCACACCTGCAACCCGCGCCTTTTCGAGGACCAGCTCGAATACATCGTCAACCACGCCGAAGACAAAGTCATGCTCTACGATGCGGCGTTCCAGCCGATCATCGACAAGATGCGCGACAAGTGGCCGGGCGTGGAACATTACATCTGCTTCGATTCGGGCGAGCACACGACAAGCTTCGAAGAATGGATCGGCGGGCATGACGGCGACTACCAATGGGCCGAGGTCGACGAACGCGACCCGTGCATGATCTGCTATACCAGCGGCACCACGGGTAATCCGAAGGGCGTCCAGTACGAGCACCGCTCGACCATGCTGCACGCGATCGCCGGGTTGCAGCCCGCCGCGTTCAACTTCAGCGCGTCGAGCGTGATGCTCCCCGTCGTGCCGATGTTCCACGCGGCGAGCTGGGGCCTGCCCTATGCAGGCGCGATGGCCGGCATCAAATTCGTGTTCAGCGCGGTCAACGATCCCGCCGTGCTCGACGAGCTGATGAAAACCGAAGGCGTCACCGATTCCGCCGGTGTACCGACCGTGTGGCTGGCGCATTTCCAGTATTGCGATGCCAACGGTCTCGATCTGCCCAAGCTCAAGGCGGCGACGATCGGCGGCAGCGCCGCGCCGCGCTTCATGATCGAGCGGCTGATGAAGAACGGCACCCGCGTCCAGCACGCCTGGGGCATGACCGAGACGAGCCCGATAGGCACCGTCGGCGGACCCACCGGCGACTGGGACCAGCTCACCTTCGACCAGAGGGTCGAAAAGACCATGAAACAGGGGCGCCCGATTTTCGGCGTCGAACTGCGCACGGTCGATCTCGACGATCCGACCAAGGTGTTGCCGCGCGATGGCAAGACATCGGGCGCGCTGCACATTCGCGGACCATGGGTGGTGAAGCGCTATTTCAAGGCCGAGGAAGATGCGATCGACGCCGATGGCTGGTTCAACACCGGGGACGTGGCGATCCTTCACCCCGACGGCACCATGCAGATCACCGACCGGACCAAGGACGTGATAAAGTCGGGCGGCGAATGGATCAGCTCGGTCGAGCTGGAAAATGCCGCCGTCGGCCATCCCGCTGTCGCCGAGGCCGCGGCGATCGGCATGCCGCACCCCAAATGGGACGAGCGCCCCGTGCTCTTCGTGGTCCGCAAGGAAGGGCAGGACGTCGGCGCCGAGGATCTCACCAGCTTCCTTGCCGACAAGGTCGCCAAGTGGTGGTTGCCCGATGCGGTCGAATTCGTCGACGACATCCCGCACACAGCCACCGGCAAGATCAGCAAGAAGGACCTGCGCGAGCGGTTCAGCGACTATACGCTCGGCTGAGCCGCACCTTTCCGTGCAATTCGAAGAACCAGGGACTCCCACGACATGAAACGCCGTCCGCTTTCCATGCTGCTCGCCCCGCTCGCACTGCTCGCCTGTACGCAGGCCGCCGCTGCCACGGTGATCGACGTGACCAAGACGCCGTGGTGCGGGTGCTGCAGCGAATGGGTCGAGCGGATGGAAGCCGCCGGCTTCAACGTGACTGTACGCGATGTCGAGGATCTCAATCCGGTTGCGCGGGCTGCCGGAGTGCCCGACACTTTGCGCTCCTGCCATACGGCCAGGGTGGAGGGCTACACGATCGAGGGACACGTCCCTGCCGCCGACATCCGGCGGCTGCTCGCCAGCCGACCTGATGCGGACGGCCTCAGCGTTCCCGGCATGGTCGCGGGGTCGCCGGGGATGGAGGTTCCTGGACGGTCGGACCCCTATATGGTCGTGCTGATCGGTCGCGACGGCAAGCACCGCGTATGGGCGCGCTACGAAGGCGATGCCCCCGCGCACCGTCACTGAACGACAAAGGGGGAGACCCGATGAGCGAAACCTATATCGATCCGAGCCCGGCCAATTTCCAGGCTTTCAAGGACCTGCCGCGCGACGAGCCGATCCACATGCTCAACCTGCTGCTCTACCGCGACCTCGCGGAATATCCGGAAGGTCACGAGCATCACGGCAACGGCTGGAGCGGACGCCGCGCCTATGAGGAATACGGCAAAACCAGCGGCCCGATCTTCCGCCGCGTGGGCGGCGAGATCGTCTGGCGCGGGGCGTTCCAGACGATGGTGACCGGGCCCGACGACAAGCGCTGGCACGATGGCTTCGTGGCGCAATACCCCAATGCGGGCGCCTTCTTCGAGATGATCAAGGATCCGGACTACCAGCAGGCGGTCGTCAACCGCACCGCAGCGCTGGCGGACAGCAGGCTGATGCGGTTTGCGCAGGGCGAGGCGGGCGAGGGGTTTTAGCCTCCCCGGAACGGGGAGGGGGACCACGTAGTGGTGGAGGGGCACCCTCAGCACTTCAAAAGGTCGGCTGCGCGCGTGCTACAGATTTCGGTGAGCCGCGTAATCACGGCCTCGACATCAGTAAGCACGGCCCTCGCAGGAATTCGAGTTGTTGCGATGCCCTGCGATCGCAGGAAAGCCGACCGGTTCCTGTCGCGCGCAATCGTCTCGACGCTGTCATGCGCCCAGCCATCGACCTCGACGGCCAATCGCAGCCGTGCGCAATAGAAGTCGAGAACGTAAAGGCCCGCAGGGTGCTGGCGTCGAAACTTGAAACCGCCGGGGCGCGCGCGGAGATGCTGCCACAAGAGGCGCTCGGGCATGCTCATGTCGCTGCGTAGTTGGCGTGCTCGCTTGATCGTTTCTCTCGGCCCATTGATCATGGCATGTACCCCTCCACCGCCTTCGGCGGTCCCCCTCCCCGGAACGGGGAGGCATTCATAGCAACCGCAACTGCCCGCCCACCGCTGGCGGCCTGAACTGCGTGCAATCGAGCTCGAACTTCGCCTTGCCGAGCCCCGCACGCTTGCAGGCCACCCGAAAGCGGGCGCGGAAGAGGTCGGCCCAGACACCGCTCGGCTTCATGCGGGTGTGGAAGTCGGGATCGTTGTCGCGGCCGCCGCGGATCGAGCGGACGATGCTCATCACCTTGTCGCCGCGTTCGGGGAAATGGACCGAGAGCCATTCGCGGAACAGTGGGGCGACCTCATGCGGCAGGCGCAGCGGGATCCAGCCGACGCTGCCGACGCCGATGGCGGCAACGCGCTGGACGATCTCCTCCATGAACTCGTCGGTGATCGCGGGGATGATCGGTGAGGCCGAGCAATGCGTGGGGACATCCGCTTCGACCAGTTTCTGCAAGGCCCGCAGCCGCTTGGCGGGAGCAGCTGCGCGCGGTTCGAGCTTTCCCGACAGTTTCGGATCGAGCGTGGTCACCGATATTGCGACCGCCACCAATCGGCGCTCGGCGAGCTGCTCCAGAAGATCCAGATCGGCCAGCAAGCGGTCCGACTTGGTGGTGATCGTCACAGGATGGCGAGCGTCGAGGCACACTTCGAGCACCTTCCGCGTGATCCGATACCGCGCCTCGATCGGCTGGTAGGGATCCGTATTGGTCCCCATCGAAATCGGCTTGGGGCGATATTTCGGCTTGGCCAGCGTTGCCCGCAAGAGCTCCGCCGCGTTGGGCTTGGCGAAGAGCCTGGTCTCGAAATCCAGCCCGGGCGACAGGTCGTGATAGGCATGCGTGGGCCGCGCGAAGCAGTAAACGCAGCCGTGCTCGCACCCGCGATAGGCGTTGACCGACCGGTCGAAGGGCACGTCGGGCGACTGGTTGAAGCTGAGGATCGTCTTCGGATGCTCCTCGGTCACCTGCGTGCGCAGTTTCACCGGCGGGCCCCCTTCGAGATTGGCCAGCTGCTCTACATAGTCGCGCCAGTCGCCGTCCTCCTCGCGCGTGGCGAGGCCGAAGCGCGTGGGCACCTCGGCACCCTGCGCGCCGCGACCGGCGATGGCGGGGGCGAGTCGGCGTTCCATGTATGAGAACATACAAGGAACATGTGCGCTGGTCGAGACGCTATCCGAGCGTGACCTGGATCGCCGCCCCGCCGAGCCAAAGCCCGATCAGCAGCACCGATTCCCAGCCGATCCCGCCCGGGCCCTGCCGTTCGCGCCGCAGCAGGCCGAGGAGCAGCACGGCAGTCATCAGGATGGCCAGTGCCATCCAGAATACGGTACGCTCGGTGATGGCATTGTATATGCTGCCATCGCGATAGGCGACATCGCTCGCGGCGACGAACAGCGCGTCGAACATATTGCCGCCGATGATCCCGCCGACCGCAAGTTGGAGCGCGCCGCGACGCACGGCGGCGATGGTGGTGACGAGCTCGGGCAGCGAGGTGACCACCGCCGTGCCCAGCGCGCCGACGACGCCTTGCGAGATGCCGAGCCGCTGCGACAGTTCGAGTCCGGTGGCGCCGACGAGCCAGCCGCATAGGCCAACGACCCCGACCGTAGCCGCGAACAACGCTGCCAAGAGCCAGATCGGCCGGTCATCGTCGCACTCGTCCTCGTCTTCGTCGCGCGTATCGCTGGTGCTGCGCGGCAACCACATCGGCTCCTGCTTGATCCGGTGGGCGTTATGCAGGCCGACCAGATAGGTCGCGACCAGCACGGGGGTGAGCAGGTTGACGCTCCAGATCGCTATCGGCGGTGAGGCCCAGGCCATTATCGGCAGGATCAGGAGGATGATCAGCACGCTGGCCTGGCCCAGGTTGACCGGGCTGGCGGCGGCATGTTCGAGATTGACCCGGCGATAAGCGACATCGGCGATGGCCAAGAACATGGTCTGCGCCGCGATGCCTCCCACCGCGTTGGATATGGCCAGGTCGGGGGCGCCGCTGGCCGCCGTGCTGGTCGAAGTCACGATACCGGCGATGCTGGTCCCTGCACCGAGCAGGACCGAGCCGACCAGTGCCTCTCCGAAACCTGTGCGATCGGCAAGCGTATCCGCCAGCCCTGCCATCCTTGTGCCGACGAGCGCGATGACCAGCGCCGTCGCACCGAACAGTAGCAGGACCGTGCTTGTCGAAAGCAGGGCGATGTCGGGCAGGTGGCGCCCCCTTGGCAGCTTATCGTGAGGACGCGTGGGGCAATAGTGAGGTTCCTCAGCGCTCGCGCAGGCGCGGCATCAGCTCGACGAAATTGCAGGGACGAAAGCGGCTGTCGAGCTGGTGGACGAGGATCTTGTCCCACCCGTCCTTCACTGCGCCGTTCGAGCCGGGCAGCGCGAAGATGTAGGTCCCGCGCGCCAGCACCGCGCAGGCGCGGCTCTGGATCGTGCTGGTGCCGATGGTCTCGTAGCTGAGCCAGCGGAACAGTTCACCGAAGCCGGGGATGTCCTTGCTCTTGACCTTGTGGAGTGCTTCGGGCGTCACATCGCGCCCGGTAAGGCCGGTACCGCCGGTACAAATGATGCAATCGATGCTTTCGTCATCGATCCAGCGATGCAGGTGCGCGGTCAGCTCGTCGACATCGTCGCGGCTGATCTCGCGGGTCGCCAAATCGTGGCCGGCGTCCTCGATCCGCTGGGCGAGGATATCGCCCGAGCTATCGTCGGCCGGCGTGCGCGAATCCGAAACGGTCAGCAACGCGATGCGGACCGGCTTGAAGGCAAGGCTTTCGTCGATCGCCATGGGGACAGACTCCTATCGGACGCGGGGGAATAGCGGCCAGTCGTTTTCGGCAAGGTCGGTGCGGCTGGGGGTTAGGGCATTGGCCTGGCGCAGGTACATCCAGTAATTGCGCATCACGATCGCGACATAGCCGCGGGTTTCCCAATAGGGGATCGATTCCATCCACAACAGCGGATCATCCTGGTCGCGGATCTCGCTTTCCCAGCGCATCACCGGGCTGGGGCCGGCATTGTAGGCGGCCATCACCTTGGGCAGCTTGCCCTGCGTGTAATTCGCGCTGCCGAGCGCTTCGAGCGTGCGCTGACCGAATGCGAGGTTGACCGCCGGGTCCTTGAGGTCGGCGCCCGCGCTCATATTGATCGAGGCGGCATATTCGCGGCGCGTGATCGGCATGATCTGCATTAGGCCGATCGCTCCCGCCGGGCTGACCACGCGTTCGCGGAAATTCGATTCCTGCAAAGCGTGCGCAAAAGCGAGCGCCGGATCGACCCGCCAGCCGCCCACGGGTGCGCGGAAGGTAACCGGATAGCGCAAGCTCGGGTGCGTCGCCTCACCGCGCGGGGCGTTGTAGGCCATGTAATTCTGCGCGCCGGTCAGCCCGAGTGCGCGGGCAAGGCGGGCGAGCGCGCCGAAATCGTCCGGATCGCCGGTTCGCACCAGCCACAGGATGTCGTTCTCCGCCTGCTCGCGCTGGCCGATTTCCGCGAGCATCACTGCTTGGCGTACCGCCTGCTCATCCTGCAACCGGCGCCAGTCCTCGGCGGTGAGGTCGGGCTCGGTATGCGTGGGCGGCAGGTCGCGCCCCATCTGCTCGTGCGCGAGCATGCCGTAGAGCGTTTCGGGGAAGCGGGCCGCGCCGCGCAATTGCTCGTCCGCCTGCTCGGGCATGCGGCAGCGGATCAAGGCGCGGCTCGCCCAGTAATGCGCGGCGGCGCCGAGTTCGGGATTGACCGCGCCGGCGGCAGAACGCTGGAAGGCCTCGGCGGCGCGCTCGCAATCGCCCAGTCGCCAGGCGGCGAGCCCGGCGGACCAGTCACCCTCCGCCACCCAGGCGCCGCTGCCACCGTCGCGCACCGTATCGGCAAGCGCCCAAGCCTGCGCGTCCTGGTTCTCGATGTAATAGCTCCAGGCGACCCGATAGCGCCATTCGGCGCGCGCCTGCGGAGAGAGCGTCGCATCGACCCCGTCGAGCAGCAGCCGGGCGCCGTCGGGATCGTCATTGGTTATCCGCTCGAGGATCGCCGACTTCACGCTTTCGGGCATCGTCCCGTCCTGGACCGCGCGCGGACGGATGCGCTTGGTCATACCGGGCTGGCGGACGAAATTGCGCTCGGCGCGAAGGCGTGGCGGGTTTTCGAGTCCGCGCGTCTGCCCCAGCCGGACCATCGCCTCCGCCTCGGGAAGGTCGGCGTAACGGGCCAGCCAGGCCTCGATCCGCGGCAGTTCGATCCGCGGGCTTTCGGGGTGGAGGTAATAGCTCGCCAGCGCCGCGCCGTGCAGCGGACCATCGGTGCGGCTGGTGAGCATCACCTCGACCCGGTCCCAGTTGCGCGCATCGATCGCTTCGAACAGCGAACCGTAATAGGCGCGGTCGTCGGTCGAGAGCAACTGCGGCAGGGCGGCGGCGCGCGAGCGGGTGAAGTAATCGACGCTGCCGTTCTGCGCCATCGCGGCCTCGGCGGAGAGCGATGCGGTGGCCAAGGTAGCGAGCGCGAGTGTGCGTAGGATCATCGGGTCCAGTCCAGCCAGCGGTTCCAGAAAGTCTCCCGCCGGGCAGCCGAGCGGGCGAGATTGCGCAGATCGGGCGCGGCGAGCAGCGCAACGGGCTTACCGCCGCATTCGATCGACAGTGGTTCGCGCGCCTGCTCGGGCGTCATGCCGAACAGCGCCAGTTGTGCGCGGCCGAACAGTACGACGCGTTGCGGTGCGGCGAGCGCGATATGATGCCGGACGACGTCCCCCCGACCGGATGCTGCCAGTTGCGCCCAGTCTGGCATTGCCATGGGCGCGGGCAGCGCGCTGGCAAAATAGGCCTCATGCCCGGTGATCCCCATCGCCTTGAGCATGGAATTGACGAACTTGCCCGCGCCGCCGGTCAGCAAGCCTTCGGCATCGTCATCGAATGGCTGGGGAACCAGCAGCATCAGTTTGGCTGCGGCAACTCCGCGCGGCGGCACGCGGCGGTCGAGCGCGCCCTCGGCAAGCGAGGGGTCGCTCATCCACCATTCGCGAAAATTTTCGAGACTGCCAGGCAGCGTTGCCGGATCGATCCTGGTCGCAGGTATTTCAGGCTGGGCGAGCGCACGCTGGAGCGCGGTCTTGCGCTCGATCTTCAGCGGCGGGGGCGGCGGGGGAGCCGCTACGGCATTCTCGGACTCGGGCTCCGCCAGCCAACCGCTCGCCTCGTCGGCGAAATCCGCGTCGACGCCCGCCTCGCGCCACCAGTCGAGCGCGCCTTCGAGGCTTTCGAGCGCTGCGAAATCGCGCATTTTCGGGGTTTCGGCGTGCATCATTCCTCGGGTCCGGGTCTTGACCTCTATAGCGCCACCAATCAAGGCATTCGCAACAGTTACGCGACGAAAAGAGAGAGACATGAGCGAACGCGAATCGATGCCCTGCGACGTCGTCATCATCGGCGGAGGCGTAGCCGGCCTTGCTGCAGCGATCCGGCTGAAGCAGATCAACGAGGAACTCGAGGTCGTGGTGCTCGAAAAGGGCAGCGAAATCGGCGCACATATCCTCTCGGGCGCGGTGGTCGATCCCAAGGCGCTCAACGAGCTGCTGCCCGACTGGCGCAACATGGATTGCCCGATGGCCGAAACGCCGGTCACCGAGAACCACCATTGGGTCCTTTCGGAGAGCGGCAAGTCCGACCTGCCCGAATTCCTCCTGCCGCCGTTCATGGGCAATCACGGCAACTATACCGGCTCGCTGGGTAATCTCGCGCGCTGGCTGGGCGAACAGGCCGAAGGGCTGGGCGTGATGGTCTTCCCGGGCTTCCCTGCTGCCGAAGTGCTGTTCAACGACGTCGGCGCGGTGACCGGCGCCGTGACGCAGGACATGGGCATCGCCGAGGACGGGTCGCAAAAGGGCGATTACCAGCCGGGCATGGAAATCCACGCGAAATACACGCTGTTCGCAGAGGGCGCGCGCGGCAATCTGACCAAGCAGATGAAGGCGAAATACGACCTCGAGGCCGATTGCCAGCCGCAGGTCTACGGCCTCGGCGTCAAGGAATTGTGGGATATCGATCCCGACAAGCACGAGCCCGGCCGTGTGATCCACACGCAGGGCTGGCCGCTTTCGGAGACCGGCACCTGGGGCGGCGGTTTCCTCTACCACCAGGCGAACGGGCAGGTCGCGCTAGGCTTCGTGACCGCGCTCGATTACGCGAACCCCTATGTGTCGCCCTACCAGGAATTCCAGCGCTGGAAGCACCATCCCGAGATCGCCGCGATCCTCGAAGGGGGCAAGCGGGTGGCCTATGGCGCGCGCGTCATCAACGAAGGCGGCTGGCAGAGCGTGCCCAAGCTCGCCTTCCCGGGCGGCGCGCTGATCGGCTGCGCGGCGGGCTTCGTCAACGTGCCCCGCATCAAGGGCAGCCACACCGCGATGAAGAGCGGAATGTTGGCGGCCGAAAGCATCGCCGATGCGATCGCCGCTGGCAGCGAACACAGCGAGTTGATGGATTACGACGCCGCCGTGCGCGACAGCTGGATCGCCGACGAACTCAAGAAGGTGAAGAACGCGCAGCCTGCCGTCGCCAAATATGGCGAGGATCTGGGCACGGTGCTGGCGGGCATCGACATGTGGATGCGGACGCTCAAGATCGGTCTGCCGATCACGATGAAGCACCACCGCGATCACGAGATGCTGCAGCGCGCGGACCTGTTCAAGCCGATCGCCTATCCCAAGCCCGACGGGGAGCTGAGCTTCGACAAGCTGACCAATGTCAGCTTCAGCTACACCAACCACGCCGAGGACCAGCCGGTCCACCTCAAGGTGCAGGACATGGAGCTGCAGAAGGCGAGCGAGCTGGGCATTTATGCCGGGCCGTCGAACCGCTATTGCCCGGCGGGCGTCTACGAGTGGCTGGAAGACGAGGATTCGGGTGAGATGAAATTCCAGATCAACTCGCAGAACTGCGTCCACTGCAAGACCTGCGACATCAAGGACCCGAACCAGAACATCGAATGGACCACGCCCGAAGGCGGCGGCGGGCCGAACTATCCGAATATGTGAGGATTGGCATTATGGAGCGCGCGTCGCTCATTTGTTCGGTTAATCGCGCGCTCCTGGGAGAGGTAGGACCAGCTTTACGTCTGGTGGTAGCTAAAGCGGACCGCCAGGAAATCATCTTGCGCTTCTACTTTGACGGGGAGCCCTCCGCAGAGGATCGGGAATCCGCCAACTGCGCAGGGACGGAAGTCATTGCTGATTTCCCAGAATATGATCTGGCTGAGCAAATCGAACGCTGCGATGCGCCTGAGAAGATTGCGTTGGACAGTAGCTGGCTGACCATTTTTGCCCGGCGTGAGCCAGCGAGCGCTATCTAATCCGATGCGCGAAACCGCCTATGCCAAGATCAACCTTGCGCTTCATGTCCGCAAGCGGCGTGAGGACGGGTATCACGAACTTGAAACGCTGTTTGCTTTCATCGATGCGGGCGATGTGCTGACGGCGAGCACTGCGACGCAGGATAGCGTGCGGGTGCTCGGCGAGTTTGCCGGCGGGCTCGACGATCTGTTCGACAATCTCGTCGCCAAGGCGCTGGGCAAGCTGCCGCGCGCCGATGGCCTCGCGATCACGCTGGAAAAGAACCTCCCCGTCGCAGCGGGGCTGGGCGGGGGTTCGGCCGACGCGGGCGCCGTATTCCGCATCGTCAAGCAGCGCTACGGCCTGCCCGAGTACTGGCACGCACGCGCCACCGCCCTCGGCGCCGATGTCCCGGCCTGCGTCGAAAGTTGCACCTGCATCGGGCGCGGGACCGGGACCGAGCTCGAACCGGCCGACGACAGCCTCGCGGGCACGCCCGTCCTGCTCGTCAATCCGCGCGTCCCGCTCTCCACCGGACCGGTGTTCAAACATTGGGACGGTGAGGATCGGGGTGCTCTGCCACTGGGAGATGCCCGCACAATGGCGCTTGTGGGACGCAACGATCTCGAGACACCTGCGATTTCGCTCTGCCCCCAGATTGCGGGTGTTCTGGAAGCGCTGCGCGGAACTTCGCCCTTTCTCGCCCGTATGTCCGGTTCGGGGGCGACGTGTTTCGCGCTCTACGACAGTGCGTCCGCTCGCGACGTGGCTGCCCAGCAAATCGAAGAGCACCACCCGGGCTGGTGGCAGATGAAAGGGATCCTGCGATGATGATCGACAACCTCCCCTATCGCCAGGTCGGCACCGAAGACCTGCGTCCGGGAGGGCTCCTGTGCGTGGCCGATCATGCTTCCAATTACGTTCCCGAGGAAATCGAACTCGGTATCGATCCCAAGCTGCTCGAGGAGCACATCGCGCTCGATGTCGGAGTGGAAGGCATCGCCGAGCGGCTCGCACGGCGCCACAACATGCCCGCACACATCGCCTGCGTAAGCCGCCTGGTGTGCGATATGCACCGCCGCGAGGACGAGCCCGCAGTGGTCCCGACCGAAAGCGACGGCAGGCTGGTCCCCGGGAATATCGGCGCGGATGTCGAAGCCCGGCTCGCCCGGTTCCACCGACCCTATCACAACGCGCTCGCCGACCTGATCGAGCAGGCGAAACCCAAGATGCTGGTCGCGCTGCACAGTTTCACGCCCGCGCTCGAAACCGGTGACGAGGAGCGCCCGTGGGAAGTCGCGCTGCTTTACAATCAGGACGATACCGCCGCCCGGCATGCAATCCGGCTGTTCGGCGAGCAGGGGCTGACCGTGGGCGACAACGAGCCCTATTCGGGCAAGCAGCTCAACGCGACGATGGACCGGCATGCAGAGGCCAACGGCATTCCCTATTGCACCGTTGAAATCCGCCAGGATCAGATCGAAACTGAGGCAGGGCAGGCGCGCTGGGCGCTGCTGCTGGCCGATGTGATGGGGCGCGTGGCGCTGGAGGTCTAAAGCCCAGCTTGACCCGCCCGGCACCAATCCTCCGTTAGCGAGGGGGCCTCTCTCTGCTAGGCTTCGCCCGAAGCCAAGAGAGACCCGCCATGCCCGCCTATCGTTCCCGCACCACCACCCATGGCCGCAACATGGCCGGCGCACGCGGCCTGTGGCGCGCCACAGGGATGAAGGACGATGATTTCGGCAAGCCGATCATTGCCGTGGTCAACAGCTTCACCCAGTTCGTGCCGGGCCATGTCCATCTGAAGGACCTCGGCCAGCTGGTCGCGCGCCAGATCGAGGCGGCGGGCGGGGTGGCCAAGGAATTCAACACCATCGCGGTCGATGACGGCATCGCCATGGGCCATGACGGCATGCTCTATTCGCTGCCCAGCCGCGACCTGATCGCCGACAGCGTCGAATACATGGTCAATGCGCATTGCGCCGATGCCATGGTGTGCATCTCCAATTGCGACAAGATCACGCCCGGCATGCTGATGGCGGCCATGCGATTGAACGTGCCCGCCGTGTTCGTCTCGGGCGGGCCGATGGAAGCGGGCAAGGTCGTGGTGAAGGGCAAGGAGGTCGCGCTCGACCTCGTCGATGCCATGGTCGCCGCGGCCGACGAAAGCTACACCGACGAGGAAGTCACCGCGATCGAGCAGAATGCCTGCCCGACCTGCGGCTCTTGCAGCGGCATGTTCACCGCCAATTCGATGAACTGCCTGACCGAGGCGCTGGGCCTCTCGCTGCCGGGCAATGGCTCGACATTGGCCACGCATGCCGACCGCAAGAGCCTGTTCGAGCGCGCCGGGCGCCTCGTGGTAGCGCTGGCGAAGCGGTATTACGAGGAAGACGACGCAAGCGTTCTGCCGCGCTCGATCGCCAGTTTCGCGGCGTTCGAAAATGCGATGAGCCTCGATATCGCCATGGGCGGATCGACCAATACCGTGCTCCACCTGCTCGCTGCCGCGCATGAGGCGGGGGTCGATTTCACGATGCAGGACATCGACCGGCTCAGCCGCAAGGTTCCGTGCCTCAGTAAGGTCGCCCCGGCGAAAGACGACGTGCACATGGAGGACGTCCACCGCGCCGGCGGGATCATGGCGATCCTGGGTGAGCTGGAGAAAGCGGGGCTCCTCCACACCGCACTGCCCACCGTGCACAGCCCGACGATGGGCGATGCGCTCGACGATTGGGACATCGGTCGCACGCAGAACACTGCGGTGCGCCAGTTCTACTCGGCCGCGCCGGGCGGCGTGCCAACGCAAACCGCCTTCAGCCAGTCGGCCCGGTGGGACAGCCTCGACCTCGACCGCGAAGCAGGTGTGATCCGTAGCGCAAGTCATGCCTTCAGCCAGGATGGCGGACTGGCAGTGCTCTACGGCAATATCGCGCGTGACGGCTGCATCGTGAAAACCGCTGGCGTCGACGAGAGCATCCTGACCTTCTCGGGCCCCGCCAAGGTCTATGAAAGCCAGGACGATGCGGTGACCGCGATTCTCACCGGCCAAGTTGTCGAAGGCGACGTGGTGGTGATCCGCTACGAGGGACCGCGCGGCGGGCCCGGCATGCAGGAAATGCTCTATCCGACGAGCTATCTCAAGTCCAAAGGGCTGGGCGCGGCCTGCGCGCTGGTCACCGACGGGCGCTTCTCGGGCGGTACCTCGGGCCTGTCGATCGGCCACGTCTCGCCCGAGGCGGCGCAGGGCGGCGCGATCGCGCTGGTCGAAGATGGCGACCTGATCGAGATCTCCATCCCCGAGCGTACGATCAACTTGGCCGTGCCGGACGATGTGCTCGCCGAAAGGCGTGCGGCGCTGGAAGAAAAGGGCTTTATCCCCGCCGCCCCGCGCGAACGCCGCGTGTCGCCCGCGCTCGAAGCCTATGCGGCGATGACGACCTCGGCCGCGCGCGGCGCAATCCGCGATGTCAGCCAAGTGAAGCGACGCTGAGGCTTGCCCCCGCGCTGCGTGCGTGGCAGCGCCGAAGCATGGCACGCGCGTTTTCGTTTATCTTTGTCCCGATCCCGGTCTTGTTTGCGCTGGGAGCATGTGGGGTCGCCCCCGATATCGCGTCTGAGGGAGGCACGCCCGTCGCGTGTGCGCTCATTGGCGCGAGCGATTTCGCCAGCGAATGCCGATTGGTCGAAATGCGCGAGGGCGGCTCTACCTATTTCGTGATGCGCCATCCCGACGGCGGCTTCCGCAAGCTCGCCCCCGCCGACACACCCGCCGGTCTCGTCGAGTTCGATGGCTCGCAACAGGCCGCCAGCACGCGCGAGGGCGACCGGATCACGCTGGCGATCGGTGAAGACCGCTATCGCTGGGAGGCGGGTGCCGATGACTGACGCCGTCCTCACCGTCGGTCAGATGCGCGCTGCCGAGCAGGCGGCTATGGCTGGCGGGACCAGCGAATGGGCGCTGATGCAGCGCGCGGGCGAGGGTGCGGCGCAATGGGTGATGCGCGTTGCGGCGGGCAGGCCCGTCACGGTTCTGTGCGGTCCGGGCAACAATGGCGGCGACGGCTACGTGATCGCCGAGGCCGTCCATCGGAAGGGCAATCCGGTCACCGTGATCGCGCCGGTCGAACCGAAGAGCGAAACCGCGCAGCATGCAAGGACGCAATTTGGAGGCGAGGTTCTGCGCAGCGGTTCACTCGAGCATCCTGTCGTCGTGGACTGCCTGTTCGGCTACGGGCTGGATCGCGAGGTTGGTGGTGATTTTGGCGAATTGCTCGAAGAGCTCGCCACAACCGACTGTTACAAAATAGCAATCGACGTTCCGAGCGCAGTGCAGAGCGATAGCGGGACGGTGCTCGGACCCTTACCGCACTATGAATTGACGCTTGCCCTCGGCGCGTGGAAACACGCCCATTTCCTGATGCCCGCCATGGCCTCGATGGGTTGCCGAAGGCTTGTCGAGATCGGCCTCGAACTCACGGATGTTTCTGCGCGTTTCTCCAGCCGACCGCAATTTCACGCGCCTACTTCCGACGCGCACAAGTACCGCCGCGGGCTGCTCGCGATCGTGGCGGGTGCGATGCCCGGCGCACCGTTGCTGGCAGCCGAGGCGGCGATGCGGGCCGGGGCGGGCTACGTGAAACTGTTCAGCGAGCATTCGCATCCCGATGCGCCCGCCGATCTGGTCATCGAGCAAGGCGAATTCGCCGAGAGGATCGATGACGAGCGGATTTCCGCCTTTCTCGTCGGTCCCGGCCTTGGGCGCAACGAACTCGGCCGCGAGCGGCTCGCGCAGGTTCTGGCGAGGAAGATGCCGACGGTGCTCGATGCCGATGCGCTGCACCTGCTGGACGCGCAGTTGCTCGACGATGCGGACACGGCATCACTGTGCATCACGCCGCATGAAGGCGAGCTCGCCCGGCTGTGCGAAACCTTCGGCATTGCGGGAGAGGGCAAGCTCGAGCGCGCGCGCGACTTGCACAAGGCCACCGGCCTGACCTTTCTTGCCAAGGGGCCCGACACCATCCTGCAAAGTGACGTCATGACATCGTTCTTCCCGCGCGGGTCGAGCTGGCTGTCGGTCGCCGGCACGGGCGATGTGCTTGCGGGCGTTACGGCATCGCGGCTCGCTGTTCATGGCGATCCGGCGCGCGCCTGCGAGGAAGCCGTGTGGCTCCATCACGAAGCGGCGCGGCTCGCGTCCCCGGCTTTCTCGGCGGGAGACCTTGCGCGCGCAGTCGGATCGGCCATGGCGGCATTGCTGTGAGCGAGACCGAAACCATCGAACGGATTGCGGCGCGCGGCGATGGCGTCACCGCGTCGGGCAGGCATGTCGTGCGCGGCGTGCCGGGCGATGTGATCGCGGCGGACGGGACGCTGACGCCTGGGCCGCATCATGTCGAGCCGCCGTGCCGACACTTTCCCGGATGCGGGGGATGCCAGCTCCAGCACGCCGACGAAGAGGCGCTACGCCAATTCGTGACCGACCGCGTGGTCCATGCAGCCGAAGCGCAGGACATCGCCGTGGGCGCGGTTCTGCCCACGCATCTCTCGCCGCCGCATTCGCGCCGCCGCGCGACGTTGCACGGCCTGCGCACTGCGAAAGGCGCGGTGCTGGGCTTTCGCGAGGCTGGTTCGCATCGGATCGTCGACATGCGCGAATGTCATATTCTGGTGCCCGAATTGCTCGCGCTGATCGCACCCTTGCGCGCGCTGGTCGCGGGCCATGGCGAACGGCAGGCGATCGATATCGAACTGACGCTTTCCGACCAGGGGGCAGAATGCACGATCAAGGGAATCGCAGCCGAAGGGTTAGCGGCGACCGAAGCGATGCTCGATTTCGCGCGCGATCGGGCGCTGGCGCGGCTCTCACTCGATCGCGGCTTTGGCCCCGAGACGGTGTGGGAGCCGGAACCGCTGACCGTGACGCTCGGCGGATATGCGGTCCCGTTTCCGCACGGCAGCTTCCTCCAGCCGACGCGCGACGGCGAGAGCGTGCTTGTCGGGGACGCCGCGGATTTCCTCGAGGGCGCTTCGACCGTCGCCGATCTGTTCTCCGGTCTCGGCACCTTCGCATTTGCGCTTGCCGGACCGCGCAAGTTGCTGGCGGTCGAGGCGGCGCGCGATGCGCATCTTGCCTGCAAGGCAGCCGCCAATGCGCGCCAGGCGCCCGTCCTGACGCTTCACCGCGATCTCTTCCGCAATCCGCTCCAGCCCGAGGAGGCGAGCCGCTTCGGTGCGATCCTGCTCGATCCGCCGCGCGCGGGAGCGCGCGAGCAGGTGGCACAGATCGCCGCGAGCACGGCGACCCGCGTCGCCTATGTCAGCTGCAACCCGGCGAGCTGGGCGCGCGATGCGAAGGTTCTGGTGGAGGCAGGATTTCGGCTCGAGAAGCTGCGTCCGGTGGGCCAGTTCCGCTGGTCGACCCATGTCGAGCTGACGAGTTATTTCACCCGCTGAGCGCGCAGCGCCGTGAGGATTTGCTGGCGCAGCCAGCGGCGTGCCTCTTCGCTCGAATAGGCATGATCGGCACCGGGGCACCGCATGATGCGCGCGTCATCCGCGTCCCAGCGCTCGACAAAGACCCGCGCGGTGCGATCGCCCTCGGCGAGCAAAATGGTCGCATCACCGGGGAACTCGGCCAGTCCGGCCCGCATTTCCTCGGCCAGCGAAGAGGACGCGCTGTGCGTGCGCCCGGCCCGAAGCAGGCCGCGCGCGAGCTTCTTCAGATCGACCTGGCCTGAAACAAGGCGCATAAGCTCTCGCGGATTCTTCAGTTTTTCGGCGTAGCGCGAGCGTATCGCCGAGGGTGGCGGAGCATCGTCCTCGTTATCTTCTATGGTCCAGGGATTGCTCAGCACCAGTGCGTCGCAGCCCGCGCCGCTCGCCAGCATCAGTGCGGAGGAGGCGTCGCAATTGCCGAATCCGACGACTCGTTCGACCTGTGGCGCGATCGCGCGGAATGCGAGCAGCGCGGCGGCGATATCCTTGCGGGATTTGCGAAAGCTCCGGTTCTCGCCCCCGCTGTCTCCGATCCCGCGGCGATCGAAGCGGAATACGGGAAATCCCGCCCCGGCGATCTCGGCTGCAAGACGTGCCTGTCCGTTGAAGGCGCCTGCGCGGATCTCGTTGCCACCACTGACCAGCAGCAGTCCGGTGGTGCCCGGCGCATTGTCGAGCGTCGCGCCGCAGCGCTTGCCCTGGCATTCGAAGGCGAGATGCAGCCGGGTCATTCGACGCTCAAGCCGGCGATCAGGATGGCAGCCAAGGCATCGGCCTGCGCGGGATCGTCGTCGTTCTCCGCGCGCAGCCACAGTGGCTTGCCCCCGACTTCACCCTGTTCGATCGGGATTGCGGCGGGAGATGCGGTGAATTCACCCTCGTCCAGTTCGCGGATCAGGGGCGCGCCGAGGTCCCATCCGGCGAGGGTGAGCCCCTTCTCGCGTCCCTCGGCCAGCAAGTCCTCGCTGCTTTCGCTGACCCCCGCATCGCGCGCGGCGAGACTGCGGGCGCGCAGCATGCCACGCAACACCTGGCGCGCCTTGACCGGCGCATAGACCCAGCCGGGGAGCGTGTCGGGGACCAGCCATCCGCCCGAGCGCACGGCGAAGACATGCGTCGCCGCGAAATGTGTCGCGGCCGCGGCAGTGGCTGCCCGCCAGCCCGCGATGGTCTGCGCGGGGAGGGGGGCGATGCTTTCGTTGCAGCCGGGCAGGTCGGGCAGAAAGCAATCGATGTCCTGCGCATCAACCCTGCGCATGATTTCAACGATTTGGCGGCGAAACTTGTTAGCTTCATCAAACAGCGGCGGGATCACCAGAAGACGCTGCTGGCGAGCCCGATCGAAGCCGAGCACCATTTCCTCGCCCGCGGTGCCGTCCGGCAGCGGGCAAGGCCATGTCGCATACATGCCGGAAATCAGCCCTCGACGATCTTGGCTTCGGTGAAAGCGAGCAGGCCGCCGTAGCTTTCGAGCATCTCGCCATCGACGTCCTCGTCCTCGATGACGATGTCGAGACGATCCTCGATCTCGGTCAGCAGGCCCGCGACAGCCATGGAATCGAGTTCCGGCAGGTGCCCGAAAAGCCCGGTATCGCCGTCGAACCCGTCGACTTGCGCCTGGTCGAGCCCGAGCACATCGCGCAGGATCGCGCGCAGCGTCTGGTCGATGGCGCTACGGCTCGGCCCGGTCGATGCGGTGCTGGCGGTTTCGGCGGTCATTCCTTCGGCTTCCCCTGCATTTGGCCCTGCTTTCGGAGGCGATGCCCTTAGCTGGGCCGATTGTGCGGTGCAAGCTGGCGGCCCCATGCCTTCACGATGGCGGGCCAGGCGCGGGGTTGGCGCCAGTCGAGGCAGGTCAGGCGATATCGCGGCCGGTTCACCTCCATCCAGTCGCGCTTGTAGGCATCCGATCCGGTACCGAAATCGACCAGCGCGACCCGGTCCGTTTCGATCACATGCTCGAACAGCGCGGCGCTCAGCGTGGTTCCGGCCGACAGTGGTTTGGCCGCTTCGATATGTGCGAGCTTGTGGATATAGGCGGTGCCGTTCTCGACCGTCCAGAATTGCGCGGCCACCGGCTGCCCCTCAGCGCGGGCGATGCCGAGGCGAATGCGCCCCGCTGCGCCCTCCGCTCGGGCGAAGGCCTCGAGGATGTCGGCGCGCTCCTCCCCGGGTTTCCAGCTTTCGGCATAAACCACCTGATAATCGCGCCATGCCCGCTCGTCGAAGCGGGTCAGGATCTCGACCTCGACCCTCTTGGCCTTGCGCTTGAGCGTGGTGCGCATCTTGCCCGGGCGCTGCGCCCAATATTCGGCGAAGCTGCGGCCATCGACGGGAAGGACGTGGTTCTCGTCGCAGGGCTCGCAAAAGACCAGCCACCCGCCCGAGCGCAGCGCCTGCGCCAGTGCGTCGCGGCTGCCATCCTCGCCCGGGACCGGGTCGAGCACGATGCTGTGCGCCCGATTGCGCAGGTCGCGGGCAAGCGCGGCAAGCAGGCCGGGCGAGCGACCGAGCGGGCGCCAGGTGAAGCTGAACCAGTTGGTCAGGCTGGTCAGCCCGTCGCTCGTGCTTTGCAGGGGCAGCATGGCGCATTCGTCGCCATCTTCGGCCAGAGCAAACAGCGGGTCGTCGAACAGCGCGAACCATTCGAGCCTGTCGAAAGGGCCATCGGCAGGCCATTCCAGCCCTTGCAGTTTGGTAACCGTGTCGTGATAGCTGACCGCGATGTCCAACGGATTTCCCTCGCCCAGGAGCGTTAATGCCTGATCCCACGCCCTTTCCGCTCGATCAACTGGCCGAGCGCGGGAGTGCACAGGCGCCTGCGCTGGTGCTGCGCGACCGTGTGCTTAGCTTCGAGGAGTTGAGGAAACGTGTCGCGCTGCTCGCAGGGTGGCTGGCAAGCCAGGCGCCGAAGGGCGCGCGCGTGGCAAGCTGGGCGGCCAAGGGCGAGCTGACCTGCCTGCTGCCGCTGGTGGCGGCGCGGGCGGGGTTGGTGCATGTTCCGATCAACCCGCTGCTCAAGCGCGCGCAGGTGGCGCATATCCTCGCCGATAGCGGCGCGGTGCTGCTGATGGGAACCAAGGCACGCCTCGCAACGCTCGAGGCGGCGGATGTGCCGGCAGGCTGCAAACCGATCGACGAGGCCGAGGTATTCGCTCTGGCCGAAGACAGGGGCGCCTCGCTGGAGCCTTCCGCCCACGACCCGGAAGATCTGGCGGCGATCCTCTATACCAGCGGATCGACCGGCAAGCCCAAGGGCGTGATGCTCAGCCATGCGAATATGTGGCTCGGTGCGGTCAGCGTGGCGCATTACCTCGGCATGGCAAGCGACGACGTGACGCTGGCGGTGCTGCCGCTGAGCTTCGATTACGGGCAGAACCAGCTGCTTTCGACCTGGTATGCCGGTGGGGCGGTCGTGCCTCTCGATTATCTCTTCCCGCGCGATGTCGCCAGGGCCTGCGCCAGGCATGGCGTCACGACGCTAGCCGCGGTCCCGCCGCTGTGGGTGCAACTGACCGAGCTGGAGTGGCCCGCCGAAGCGGTGGCCTCGATGCGGCGGCTGACCAATTCGGGTGGTGCGCTGACCGCGGATATCGTCCGCGACTTGCGCTCCATCTTTCCCGAAACGCGCATCTTTCCCATGTATGGCCTGACCGAGGCCTTCCGCTCGACCTATCTCGAACCGGAGCTGGTCGAAACGCATCCGACCTCGATGGGCCGGGCCATTCCCCTTGCCGAAATCCTCGTCGTCGCCGACGACGGCTCGCTTGCCGAGCCCGGGGAGGAAGGCGAGCTGGTCCATTGCGGTCCGCTGGTGGCGCAGGGCTATTGGCAGGACGCGGAGCGCACGCGCGAGCGTTTCAAGCCCGCACCGGATGTCTCAGAATACGGCGGGACCGCGGTGTGGTCGGGCGACCGCGTGACGCGCGATGCGGATGGCCTGCTCTATTTCGTCGGCCGGCGGGACGCGATGATCAAGAGCGCGGGCAATCGCATCAGCCCGCAGGAAGTCGAAAGCGCGGCGCTCGGCACAGGGTTGGTTGCAGAGGCGGTCGCGCTCGGGGTGAACGACGAACGCCTGGGCCACGCCATCCATCTCGTCGCGCGCCCGACGAGCGATGCGACCGATCATGAGGCGGCGCTGCCCAAGGCGCTGCAGAAGGAGCTCCCTAATTTCATGCAACCGCATGTGATCCACTGGCGCGATGCGCTGCCGCTCAATCCCAATGGCAAAATCGATCGCACGGCCCTCGCGGCGGAGATCGGCGCATGAAGCCCCTGGGTCCCATTCCCGCCGGTTACGAAGCGATCGACGGCGAACTGGCAATCGGTGGTGCGCCCGCGAGCCACTGGGTCGAAGCGGTCGGGCGGACGCCGCTATTCGTTTATTCGCGTGACCGCATTGCGCAGCGCTTTGCCGATTTGCGGGCCGCAATGCCGGATAGACTGAAGATTAATTATGCGATCAAAGCCAATAGCTTCGCGCCGCTTCTTAAGTTCGTTTCTACACTAGCCGACGGGCTCGATATTGCCTCGGGTGGTGAGCTGGACATGGTCCGCGCCGTCGATTTCGACCTCTCGCGCGTGAGCTTTGCCGGACCCGGCAAGCGCGATTCCGAACTCGAAGCGGCCATCGGTTCCGGGGTTACGCTGAACCTCGAAAGCGAGAGCGAGACCGAACGCGCGCTGGCGATCGCCGAACGGTTGGGCAAGACGCCCAGTCTCGCCATTCGCGTCAATCCCGACTTCGAGCTCAAGGGCTCGGGCATGAAGATGGGCGGCGGCCCCAAGCCCTTCGGCATCGATGCCGAGCGCGTTCCGGCACTGATCCGCTCGATAATCGGCGCGGGCTGCGATTTCCGCGGTCTGCACATCTTTACCGGCAGCCAGGCGCTGTCGGCCGAGGCGGTGATCGACATGCAGGCCAAGGTGCTCGATTGCGCGGACCGGCTGGCAGGCGAGGCGGGCGTGAACCTGCCCAAGCTGAACATGGGCGGCGGCTTCGGCATTCCCTATTTCCCCGGCGACCAGCCGCTCGATATCGCGGCGGTCGGTCACGCGCTCGCCCGGCGTTTCGCGGAATTGCCGGACACGCTGGCCGAGGCGGAGCTGTTCCTCGAACTCGGTCGCTATCTGGTTGGCGAGGCTGGCGTTTATCTGACCCGCATCGTCGATCGCAAGGAAAGCTACGGCGAAACCTATCTCGTCACCGATGGCGGATTGCATCACCAGCTCGCCGCCTCGGGCAATTTCGGCACGGTGGTGCGGCGCAATTACCCCGTGGCGATCGCCAGCCGCTTCGATGCCGAGGCGGAAGAGACCGCCAATGTGGTCGGGTGCCTGTGTACCCCGCTCGACCGGCTTGCCGACAAGGCGCATCTGCCGCGAGCCGAGGTCGGCGATCTGGTGGCCGTGTTCTGCGCCGGAGCCTATGGTGCAAGCGCCTCTCCCAGTGCCTTTTTGGGACAGGGCCCGGCAGAGGAAATGCTGGTCTGAAAACCGCGCGCTAAATGCCAAGAATTCCGAGATTTATGCGACTGCGCGGCACCATGGCTAACGGTCTGTTCACCTTTTTCTGGCAATGATTGATCCAAATAGGGGATTAGCGGGCGCCTTTCGCGTCCGCGATCGCCTGCGGACGATGCCAGGGAAACCACTTATGCGCCTTACCCGAACTGCCACGCTCCTCGCCGGATGCGCTGCGTCGACCCTTGTGTTGAGCGGCTGTGCGCGCGGTGGCGGTGACGAACTCCCGCCCGCGACATTCGTCGCGATGCAGGAAGGGCCGGGCGAGGAATATGTCATCGGTCCGCTCGACGAGCTGACGATCCATGTCTGGCGCAATCCCGAACTGGGCGCGGAGAACATACAGGTCCGTCCCGATGGGCGTATCACCATCCCGCTGGTCAAGGACATGCCCGCGGTGGGCAAGACGCCCTCGATGCTGGAAGAGGATATCCGCCTCCAGCTCAGCCAGTATATCGAGGATCCGCTGGTCTCGGTTATCGTGAACGAATTTGCGGGCACGTTCAGCCAGCAGGTCCGCATCGTCGGTGCGACCGAGCGGCCCGCCTCGCTGCCCTACCGGGCCAACATGACCGTGCTCGACGCAATGATCGCGGTCGGCGGCTTGTCCGAATTCGCCGCAGGGAACCGCGCCAAGCTGATCCGCTTCGACAAGCAGCTCGGCCGGCAGCGCGAATATGCGCTGCGCCTCACCGACCTGCTCAAGCGCGGCGACAGCAAGGCCAATGTGCTCCTCCAGCCGGGCGATGTGATCATCATCCCCGAAAGCACCTTCTAAGGGAGCGCGGGGGGCATGCAGGAAGTCTTCGACGAATTGCGCAGTGCGCTGCACACGGTATGGAACCGCCGCTGGATCGCGCTCGGCGTGGCCTGGGGCGTGTGCCTGCTCGGCTGGCTTGCCGTCGGCTTCATCCCCAACAGTTACGAAAGCCGCGCGCGGATTTACGTCGAGCTCGAGGACGTGCTTTCCGAACAGCTCGATATCTCGGGCGACGGCAAGCAGGCGATCACCAAGGTCCGCCAAACGCTGGTCAGCGCGGTCAATCTCGAGCGGGTGGTGCGAAGCACAAAGCTCGGCGACAAGGTCGCGACCGACAATGAGATGCAGAATGCGGTCCAGAACCTGACCGACAGCATCGTCGTCGAGAGCGAGCAGGACAATCTGTTCACGATCACTGCCACCATCGGCAAGTCGAGCCTGAGCGATTCAGAAAATGCCACGCTGTCCAAGAATGTGGTGCAGAGCCTGATCGACATTTTCCGCGAGTCCAACATTGCCGGCAATCGCGGTGACGTTGCCGATACGATCGCCTTCCTCGACCAGCAGCTCGAAGATCGCAAACGTGAACTCGAAGCGGCCGAACAGCGCCGCCTGGCGTTCGAGGCACAGCATCCCGACCTGATCGGTGGCAGCGGGACAGTGACGGGCCGTTTGCAGGGCATGCGCACGGAAATGCGCGGGATCGATGCGGATATCGCCGCCGCGCAGAGCGCGCTGGCGGCCATCAACGGGCAGATTGCCAGCACTCCACCCAGCATCGTGACGGCCGGTAGCGGCGGAGCGCGCGGTGCGCTGCTGCAGGCGCAGTCGCAATTGGCGGCTATGCGCGCGCGCGGCCTGACCGACAGCCATCCCGACATACAGGCTCAGCAACGCCAGATTGCGACGCTGCGCGAGCAGGCGGCCAACGAACCCGCCGGTTCGGGTGGCTCGCCCAATCCGGCCTATACCTCGCTAATGTCGATAAGGGCCGAGCGGCAGGCCAATGTCCAGGCGCTCCAGGCACGCAAGGCGGCGCTGCAATCGGATATCTCTGCGCTGATCGCGGCGCAGGCGGACGAGCCCGCCGTCGCTGCCGAAGCCAATCGCATCAGCCGCGACTATGAAGTACTCAAGGACAAATATGACGACCTGCTCAAGGATCGCGAGGAAATGCGCCTGCGCGGCCAGGTCGAGACCGAGCGCAGCGCGTTCCAGTTCGAAGTGATCGACCCGCCCACCGCACCGCGCGCACCGGCGGCGCCCAACCGCCCGGTCCTTCTGCTCGGGGTATTGATCGTCGGGATTGGTGCGGGCGCCGGTGTGGCCTTCGTGATGGGGCAGCTGAAATCCAGCTTCACCACTGCCGACAAGCTCGAAAGGGTGCTCGATTTGCCGGTCATCGGAACGATTTCACGCTCGATGACCGAAGCGGCACGCAAGCACGAGAATCTGCGGCTCAAGCAGTTTCTCGCCGGTGCCGGAGGGTTGGCAGGCGTCTGCTTCCTGCTGCTCGTGGTCGAAATGGTCCAGGTCGGCTCGGTGGCCTGAGGGGGGAATGTGTCAGTGAACAAGCCCACCAATATCACGCCGCCTGCGGATGGGGAAAAGAATGGCTCGCAGGATGTCGCGCATGATGTCGCGCAGGAGCCGAAACGCGGCTCGCTGCTCGAACGTGCCAGCGGGCTGTTCGGTCTCGACAAGCTCGTGCCGGCGGCAGTGCCGAACAAGCTTGAAGGCGACAAGGCCAAGAAATTCGCACCCAAGCGCCAAGCCGCGCAGCCTGCACCCGGGGAAACACCGCGCCGGCGCGCCTCCGACTGGATCGGCGAAGCCGCATCCTCCTCGGCTCCGACGGCTGCGGAGCCCACCGCACCGCCCGAACCGAACGATCCTGCCATCACCTTCACCGGAGCCAAGCGCGAGGTGTCGCGTTCGCTCTTGCGCGAGCAGGGCCTGATCGATCCGGACGGCGGCGCATCCACGCTGCTCGAGGAATTCCGGATCGTTAAACGTCAGGTGCTGGCTTCGGCCAAGACCGAGGGAGGGCCGCAGGCGCGCCGCGTGCTGGTCTGCTCGCCGCATCCCAACGAGGGAAAGACCTTCTGCGCGCTCAACCTGTCCATCGCGCTGGCGGGTGAGCGCGATCTGGAAGTGCTGCTGGTCGATGCCGATTTCGGCAAGCCTTCGATCATGGGCAATCTCGGCCTCGAAAGCGGCAAGGGCTTCATGGACGTGCTTGCCGACCCCGCCGCGAATGTCGAGGATGTCGTCGTCGGTACCAATATTCCCGGCCTGTGGGTGCTTCCCGCTGGGAAACGAACGGGACGCGACAGCGAATATCTCGCCAGCGAGCGCACCTGGACGGTGCTCAACAGCCTGACGCGCGGTGCGCCGAATCGGATCATCGTGTTCGACAGCCCGCCAGCGCTCGCTGCGACGCCAGCCGCCGAACTTGCGAAGCATGTCGGCCAGGCATTGCTGGTGGCTCGCGCCGACATGACCGGGCGCGCCGCGCTCGAGGACGCGATCGACCTTCTGTCGGCCTGCCCCGACATCAAGCTTCTGCTCAACGATGCGACATTCAGCCCGAGCGGTCGCAGGTTCGGCAGTTATTACGGATATGGGGAGTAGACCCGTGGCCTATCGTCCAAGAACCCGCCGCCTCGTCGCAGTCGCACTTTCGGCTGCGTTGGTGCAGGGCGCGCCGTTGCAGGCGCAGTCCTATCAGGGCGCCGAAGCCGGCGAGAGCGAAGCCGGGGCCGAAAGCGCGTCCGCGAGCCGAGGCCGGACGAGCATCGATCCCTATATCGAGGCTAACACGATCGCGAGCTGGCAGATCTCGCCAGGCAACGACGTGCTGACCTATACCCAGCTCGCCGCAGGCGTCGATGCTTCGATCGTCGGTCGCAACAATGGCGGTAGCGTTTCACTGCGTTACGAACGCAATTTCGCGCATCAGTCGGACGGTGCGGATTCGGATTCGATCACCGGCGTCGCGCGTGGCTACGCCTCGATCGTGCCACGCGTCCTCACTGTGGAGGCGGGTGCGCTGGCCAGTAGCACGCGCGTGGACGCTCAGGGCCGGTCGGTGTTCAATCCGACGGTCGACGACGATCTCTCGACCCAGACCTATTCGGTGTACGCCGGACCAAACCTGCAAACTCGCGCGGGCGACGTCGATGTCAGCGCGAATTATCGTATCGGCTATACTCGCGTCGACGGTCCCGACTTCGTGACCCCTGGGGGCACCTCGGCCGACCTCTTCGACGAAAGCGTCACTCACAGCGCTACCGTGCGTGCGGGTACGCGTCCGGGTCAGCCGCTTCCCGTGGGCCTTGCCGTTGGCGCCGGTTATTATCAGGAAGACGTCTCCAATCTCGATCAGCGCGTGCGCGATGCCTATGTTCGCGGCGATGTCACCGTGCCGATCACGCCGACGCTGGCCGTGGTCGGGGGCGCGGGTGTCGAGGATGTCGAAGTATCGAGCCGCGATGCGCTGCGCGATGCAGACGGCAATCCGGTGATCGGCAGCAATGGTCGCTTCGTCACAGACGAGGGCAGCCCGCGCATTATCGCTTTCGAGGCAAGCGGGCTGATCTGGGATGTCGGCGTGGTCTGGACGCCCAGCAGCCGGACACAGCTCGAGGCGCGTTTCGGCCATCGCTACGACAGCGAAACATTCTACGGCAATTTCAGCTGGCGCCCGAGCAGCCGCAGCAATCTCCAGATCGGCGTATATGACAGCATCCAGGGCTTTGGTGGACGCCTCAATAACTCCCTGGCCGCGCTGCCTACCGATTTTACCGTTACGCGCGACCCGGTCACGGGTGAACTGACCGGCTGCGTCAACACGCTTGACGGTAGCGGGTGTCTCGACGGACTGCTCGGCTCGGTTCGCTCCTCCGTGTTCCGGGGCCGCGGCGTCGTTGCCAGCTATACCCGCCAGATCGGCCGCATGACGGCCGGCGTCGGCGCGGGCTACGACCGCCGCAAATTCATCGGTGCTCCAGGAACGGTGCTCGCTCTGGCCGATGGTCTGGTCGACGAAAGCTATTACCTGACCGCAGGCCTTTCGGGTCCGGTCGGCCCGCGCGGTAACTTCTCGGTCAACACCTATGCCAGCTGGTTCGACAGCGGCACGGCCGGTACGGACGATGTACGCGTGATCGGCGGATCGGCGAGCTATTCGGAACAGGTCTTCCGCAACCTGTCCGCCCGCGCGGCTGTGGCGATCTCCATGCTCGACAGCGACATCGTTGCCGACGACCTGACGACCGCCTCGGCCCTGCTCGGCCTGCGCTACGATTTCTGATAGGACCCACGCGATGTACGAACAATTCTACGGTTTCAGCGAGCGGCCCTTCCAGCTCACGCCCGATCCGGCGTTCTATTTCGAGAGCGTCACGCACAAGAAGGCCCTAAGCTATCTCGGCTATGGCCTCAACCAGGGCGAGGGCTTCGTGGTCATTACCGGTGAGGTGGGCTCGGGCAAATCGACGCTGGTTGCGCATCTCAAGCAGAAGCTGGACGACGATCGCATGACCGTGGGCGAAGTGGTCACCAGCGCGCTCGATGGCGACGAAATGATTCACGTGGCCGCACGCAGTTTCGGCCTCGATGTCACGGGCCGCGACAAGGCTGCCGACCTCGCGGCTATCGAGCTGTTCCTGCACGAGGAAGCCCGCAATGGCCGCCGCACGCTGCTGATCGTCGACGAGGCGCAGAATCTGTCCATCGGGGCACTCGAAGAGCTGCGCATGCTGTCGAATTTCCAGCTCGGTTCGCATCCGCTCTTGCAAACGCTGCTGCTCGGTCAGCCCGAGTTCAAGCAGTTGCTCGCGCATTCCGACGAACTCGAACAGCTGCGCCAGCGCGTGATCGCCGCGCATCATCTCGAGCCGATGCAGCCCGGCGAGATCGAACCCTATGTCCTCCACCGCCTCGGTCACGTCGGATGGGATGGCAACCCCAAGCTCGACAAGGGCCTCTGGGTAAAGCTTCACAAGGCAACCGGCGGCATTCCGCGCAAGGTCAACCAGGTTATGACCCGCCTGCTCCTGCTCGGTGCGGTCGAAGAACGCGACCTGCTCGATACCGAAATGCTCGATTCGGTCATCGAGGAAATGAGCGGAGATGCCGCTCCGTCCGATGAAGCCCGGGCCAAGCCTCGCCCCGATCGCGATCTGCCCGCGGCCGAGGCGATCGCCCGCGCCAAGAACGAGGGTCAGAAGGCAGCACCCGAGCCCACAGCCGAATCCGGTGCGCCCCGGGGCACGGATGCGCGCGACAAGGGCCTACTCGACCATCAGATCGAAGCGATCGAGGCGGGGTTCGCCGAGCGTGACAAGCATTTGGCGGCATTGCGCCGGGAGGTCGCGAAGCTGGCCGAACAACGCGCGTCTGGCGGTCTGCCAGACGATGTCGGCCAACGCCTCGCATCCATCGAGGCCCGGCTCGACGAACAGGAACGCTCGTTGCGCCACGTGCTGACCATGATGATCGACTATTTCGAATCGCAGGGTTCGCGCGCGGCTGCCTGAAGCCGGGGAGGGGGCGTTGAGCGACAGCAAAATCGTCAACGGCCTTTCGGTCGATGTCGAAGACTGGTTCCAGGTCGGCGCGTTCGAGACCACAATCGCGCGTCACGACTGGGACGGTCTGGAACTGCGCGTGGGCGACAATGTCGCACGGATACTCGATCTGTTCGATCGATCGGGCGTCAAGGCGACCTTTTTCACACTTGGCTGGGTGGCCGAACGCAACAAGGCCGCCATGCGCACGATCGTCGAACGCGGGCACGAACTGGCGAGCCACGGTTACGACCACACGCGCGTATTCACGTTCTCGCCTGCCGAATTCGCAGAAGATCTCGCCAGAGCCCGCGCAATTCTCGAGGATGCTGGCGGACAGGCGATCACCGGTTACCGCGCGCCCAGCTTTTCGATCGATGCCCGCAATCCCTGGGCGCACGAGGTGCTGGCGGAACAGGGCTATGCCTATTCATCCAGCGTCGCTCCGGTGGTGCATGATCACTACGGCTGGCGTGAGGCACCGAGGTTTGCTTTCAATCCTGTGGTGGACAGCGAACTGGTCGAGATCCCGGTGAGCACCGCCATATTGCGCGGCAAGCGGCTTGCCGCGGGTGGGGGCGGCTTTTTCCGCGTGCTGCCCTACGGCTTCAGCCGCTGGGCGATCGGCCAGGTCAATCGCGAAGGTCGTCCCGCAGTATTCTATTTCCATCCATGGGAGATCGATCCCGACCAGCCGCGGGTCGCTGGAGCGCCGCTGCGCTCGCGTCTCAGGCACTATACCAACCTTGCGAAAATGGCCGACAAGCTCTCCGTCCTGCTCGGCGATTTCGCGTGGGATCGGATGGACGCGCTTGCGGAGCGCGAAAAGCCGTTCAGCCTGGAGTGGGCTGCATGAATGCGCCTGTAAGCCATGCGATGACTGTTCGGCAGGCCGATCTGAACGATGCGAGGGAATGCGCACGGATCGAGGAGTTCGTCGCAGAACATGACGCGACCCCGTTCCATCGCCCGGCCTGGCTGGCAGCGATCGGGAAGGGCACCCGCCAGAACGCACTAGGGCTGGTTGCCGAACGCGCTGGCGTGATCGCAGGATGGCTGCCGCTGACCGAGGTGCGTTCACCATTGTTCGCGCCTGCTCTTGTTTCGAGCGGTTTCGCCGTCGGTGGCGGACCGCTGGCCGACAGCGGTGCCGCATCCGAGCTGCTGTGCCGCGCAGCGGAAGAACTGGCCCGGCGGCTGGCGGTGAGTTCGGTCGAAATGCGGGGAGGGACCGCGCCCGATGGCTGGCAGGCTATTACCGGAAAACATGCCACCTTCTCGCGACCGCTGGCAGAAGATCGCGAATCTGAACTGCTGGCTTTTCCGCGCAAGTCCCGTGCGGAAGTCCGCAAGGCGCTCAAATCCCCGCTCGAGATCGTGACCGGGCGCGATCCCGAGCATTTGGTCGCATTCTATCGTTGCTATGCCGACAGCGTCCATAATCTCGGAACGCCGGTATTCCCGCGTAAGCTGTTCGCTGCAGTGCTCGACCTTTTCGGTGAGAATGCAGATATCATCACGGCAGTATACCAAGGTCGGGCCGTGTCGAGCGTGCTGTCCCTCTACCACGATGGCGCAGTGATGCCCTATTGGGGTGGCGGCGGGATCGAGGCGCGCGCGCTCAAGGCAAACGAACGGATCTATTTCGAATTGATGGACCACGGCCGGATGCGCGGTTGCACCCGGTTCGACTACGGACGTTCGAAGGTCGGTAGCGGGCCCTACAACTTCAAGAAATGGCAGGGGTTCGAGCCCGTTCCTCTCACCTACTGGACCTGGACCCCACCCGGTCGCACGGCGCGCAACATCGATCCTACGGACGACGGCTATTCCTCCGGTATCGCCCTGTGGAAGAAGCTGCCGCTGTCGGTAGCAACGCGTATCGGACCCTGGATCGCGCGAGGGCTAGGCTGACATGGGCGAAGTGCTGTTCCTTGCCCATCGTGTCCCCTTTCCGCCCGACCGAGGGGACAAAATTCGTTCGCACCATTTGCTCAAGGGGCTGGCCAAGCTCGGCCCCGTCCACGTCGGGACCTTTGGCGAGACGCCGCAGGACTTGGCGCAGAAAGCAGCCTTGGCCGAGATTGCCCGAACGCATGCGTTGATCGAGCGTAGCAAGCCTCTGCCGCTGGCGGGTCTCGAGGCCCTGGTCAGGCGCAAGCCGGTCAGCCTGACCGCCTTCGATCATGCGGCCATGCATCGTTACGTCGCCAAGACGCTGGGAAACCACCGGATCGACACGATTTTCGTGTTTTCGGGTCAGATGGGACAATATGTGCCCGACAGTTTTGCCGGCAGGGTAATCGTCGACCTTTGCGACGTGGATAGCGCGAAGTTCGAAGCCTATGCGCAGGCTGGCCAGCGCGCGTGGATCAACCGGCGCGAAGCGCGGCTGCTGAGGCGCGAAGAGGAACGAATAGCGGCGCGTGCCGACGTTACGCTGTTGATCAGCGAGAACGAGGCCGATCTCTTTCGCTCGCGGCTTGATAGTCCCGACGCGGTTCGCTTGCGCACCTTGGGCAATGGCATCGATGCGCAGGCCTTCGATCCGGAAACTGCTGAACGCCAGCTTGATCTCGACGAGGGCGAGGATCCGCAACTCGTGTTCACCGGCCAGATGGATTACGCGCCTAATGTGGCCGCAGCCGAATGGATGATCGCGCATGTCATGCCGGCACTGCGTCGAACCTATGCCCGGGCGCGCTTCCATATTGTCGGTCGTGCTCCGGTCCGGGCGCTACGGGATCGCCATGGTGAAAATGGCACGCGTGTATGGGGCGAAGTGCCCGACATGCGTCCGTTTCTCAAATCCGCCGATCTCGTCGTTGCACCGCTGCTGATCGCGCGCGGCGTGCAGAACAAGGTGCTGGAAGCGATGGCCATGGCCCGACCGGTGGTGCTGACACCCGGTGCAGCCACCGGCATCGATGCAACCGACGGGCGCGATTTCGCGGTGGCGGAAGCGGATCCCGAAGCGATGCTTGCGAAGATCGAGGCCCTGCTGAGTTCCCCCGAGCTCGCGGCCGAAATGGGTCGCTGCGCGCGGCGATACGTCGTCGAGCGAATGAGTTGGGACAGTGTCGGGACCGCGCTTGCCGAACTGGTCGGCGCGGGCGAGAATGCCCGCAATGCCGCCTGAAACCGTCCTGGAGCGGACCGCCGCTCGCCCGCGAACCTCACCGGGTGCCCTGCTGACCGTGGTCGCCCTGGCGTTGTTTGCTCTCACATTCGCCGAATGGCGCGCGATGGTGCATCAGTGGTGGAACATCGATACCTACAGCCATATCCTGCTGGTCCCGCCGATCATTTTCTGGCTGGCGTGGATACGCCGCGACGATTTGGCAAAGGTCGGCGTGGTCGGTTGGTGGCCGGGGTTGCTGTGGCTTATCCTCGGCCTATCGACGTGGCTCCTCGGCAGGGGTCTCGAGATCAACACCATAGCGCAAGGTGGAACGATCGTCGCCATGCAGGGCGCCGTCGTCGCGATCCTGGGGTTGCGTGCCGCGCTCGTGCTCGCGTTTCCGCTGGCCTATGCGTTTCTATTGGTGCCGTTCGGCGACGAGATCATCCCGCCACTGCAGATGATCACTGCGGAAATCGCCACGGCGCTCACGATATGGAGCGGCATCGAAACCGTGGCACAGGGCATCAACATCGATACGCCCGCGGGCCTGTTCATCGTCGCCGAGGAGTGCTCGGGCGTGAAATTCCTTATCGCCATGTTGGCGCTCGGCCTGCTCGTGGCGCACACTTGCTTTGCCAGTTGGAAGCGACGCGCCTGGTTCCTGCTGGCATGCATCGTGGTGCCGATCGTCGCCAACGGCATCCGCGCCTGGGCGACCATCTTCCTCGCCCAATACGTAGGCGCGGAGGCTGCCGGGAGCTTCGACCATATCGTCTATGGCTGGGTCTTTTTCGGCATCGTCATCGCGTTAGTGCTGGGTGTCGCCTGGCGCTGGTTCGAGCGCGAACCCGAGGAGGCCGGCTGGAGCGCGGGCGAGATCGCTGGAATGCCGCTCGTCCAGCGTTTCGAGGGAACGCCGGCCAATCCGACATTGGTCTTCGGCGCGGTGCTGGTCGCCGCATTGGTCTTTGCCGTGTTGGCGCGGCTCGTCTAGGCACCGTCGCCTATGTGCGGGATCGCGGGGATTTTCCATTACGAAACGGTGAAGCCGGTCGATCCCCGAAGGGTCGAGCGGATGACCGAGGCGCTTGCGCATCGCGGACCCGACGGCAGCGGCGTCTGGACCGCGCCCGGTGTCGGCCTCGGCCATCGCCGCCTGTCGGTCATCGACCTCCAAGGATCGCCGCAGCCCATGCATTCGGCCGATGGGCGCGCGGTGATCGTCTTCAATGGCGAAATCTACAATTACCGCGAATTGCGACGCGAGCTTGAGCAGGGCGGGGCGCAACTGCGCACCGATGGCGATACCGAAACGATCCTCGCGGCGTGGCAGAAGTGGGGCCCCGATTGCTTGTCGCGGCTCGATGGCATGTTTGCCTTCGCGCTCTACGACCTCGACAGGCGTCAACTGTTCCTCGCGCGCGACCGTCTGGGAGTGAAGCCGCTCTACCTTGCGCGCCTTGAGGGTGGAGCGTTTGCCTTCGCGAGCGAACTCAAGGGCCTGCTGGCGCACCCGTTGATGCGGCGCCATATCGATCCGCTGGCGATCGAGGATTACATGACCTGGGGCTATGTCCCCGATCATCGGGCAATCCTGAAAGGCGTCGAGAAGCTTCCGGCGGGTCATTTCCTGCTGCTCGACCATGGGCGCGAGCCCGGCCCGCCGCAGCGCTGGTGGGACGTCGGCTTTACAGAGCGCGAGAAGGGACGGACCGAGGACCTTTCGGCCCAGCTCCTCCATCTGATGCGCGAGGGCGTGACCAGTCGCATGACGGCCGACGTTCCGCTGGGCGCGTTTCTCTCGGGCGGCGTCGACAGCTCGTCGGTCGTCGCTCTGATGAGCGAGGCGAGCGCCGCGCCCGTCACCAGTTGCTCGATCGGCTTCGATGTCGAGAGTGTCGACGAAACCCGCTATGCGCGCCAGGTGGCCGAGCTGTTCGCGACCGACCATCACGAGCAGATCGTTTCGGCCGACCAATTCGGCGAGATCGACCGGATCGCGCGAATCTTCGACGAGCCCTTCGCGGATGCAAGTGCGTTGCCGACTTTGCGCGTCTGCGAATTGGCGCGCGAGCACGTCACTGTTGCGCTGTCGGGTGACGGCGCCGACGAAGCCTTTGCCGGCTATCGTCGCCAGCTTTTCCACGCGCGCGAAGAACGGGTCCGATCGGTCCTGCCGCAAGCGATGCGCAGGCCCGTGTTCGGCACGCTCGGTCAACTCTGGCCCAAGGCCGACTGGGCACCGCGCCCCCTGCGCGCAAAAACCACCCTGCTGTCGCTCGCGGAGAGTGGCGAGGCCGGCTATGCCCGGGCGCTGGCGATCCTTGCACCCGAACAGAGACATGCGCTCTATGGCGAGGCAATGCTGCGTGAACGCGGCGATTACCGCGCCGAGCAGCCGTTCGAAGAGCTCATGCGCGATGCACCCGCCCGCAGCGGTCTCGATCGCGCGCAGTATGCCGATCTCAAGTTCTGGTTGCCTGGCGATATCCTCACCAAGACCGACCGCACCAGCATGGCGGTGGGACTCGAAGCGCGCGAGCCGCTGCTCGATCACCGCCTGATCGAATTCGGCGCGCGGCTGCCGCATCGCCAGCGGTTCCGCGGGACGACCGGCAAGTGGCTGATGAAGCGCACGATGGAGCGCTATCTGCCCGAGGACATCCTCTATCGCCAGAAACAGGGTTTTGTGACCCCGCTGGCAGATTGGTTCCGTGGGCCGTTGGCGAGCGAGGCGAGGGCGGTCGCCTCGAGCGAACTGCTCACCGGCAGCGGGTGGTTCGCCCGCAAGGCGCTTTCGCGCCTCGCGGACGACCATATTTCGGGCCGCTCCGATCACGGCCGTGTGCTGTGGCAATTGCTGATGCTGGAACGCTCGCTCCGGCACCTTAAGCCAAGCGCCTAGCGCGCGTCGACCAGCACGATCTCGGCGTCGTCGAGCGCTTCCACGACAATTTCGGTCTCGCCGGTCACGGCAATCCCGTCGCGTGGCTGCGCTTCGTGTCCGTTGACCTTCACGCGGCCCTTGGGAGCGACAAGGTACTGGTGCCGCTCGCCCGAGGTAGTCCATGTTGCGCTCTGCCCGGCGGCAAGCGTCGTAGCAGCGACCTTGGCATCGGTCCTAATCGGCAGGGCATCGTCCGCGTCGGGCGTCCCGCTGGCGAGAACTTCGAACCCGCCCTCACGCGTGGCCTTGGGAAACTCCCGCTGGCCCCAGCTGGGCTTTTCGCCGGCGCGATCTGGGATGATCCAGATCTGGAACAGCGTCGTGTCTTCGTCCTCGAGATTGTATTCGGCATGGGTGATGCCGGTGCCCGCGCTCATCACCTGCACGTCGCCCGCCGCAGTGCGGCCTTCGTTGCCGAGGCTGTCGCGGTGGCTGATCGCGCCTTTGCGCACAAAGGTGACAATTTCCATGTCGCGGTGCGGATGCGGCGGGAAGCCGGTCTGCGCCTGGATCGTGTCGTCGTTCCACACGCGGATATTGCCCCAGCCCATGCGGTCGGGATCGTGATAGTTGGCGAAGCTGAAATGGTGCCGCGCGTCGAGCCAGCCGTGGTCTGCATGCCCGAGCGAGGCAAAGGGACGGATATCGATCATAGCAGTTTTCTCACATCGGCGGGGTGTTGACGCCGGAACTGGATGTCATGTGGTCTGCGCTCTTGCGGCTTCAAGAACGCACACCGGTGTGACTACCCAGCCAGCCCGTCAGGCGAGGCCGTGCCCCCGCGCCATGTAGTCTGCGCTTTGCATTTCCCTGAGGCGGCTGACCGTGCGCTCGAACTCGAAGGCGCCGTCGCCCGATGTGTAGAGATCTTCCGGTTCGGCGGCGGCGGTGACGAACAGCTTCACGCCGTTCTCGTACAGCGCGTCGATCAGCTTGGTGAACCGGATCGCCTCGTTGCGATTGTCGGGCGACATCGCCGGAATGCCGACCACGATCACCGTGTGATAGGCATGCGCAACGGCGAGGTAGTCGGCGGCGCCGCGGTTTTCGCCGCACAGCCGCTTGAAGCTGAACACGCCGACGCCCTTGAGGCTTTTGGGCACGTGCAGCGTGCGGCACCCGCCAAGCTCGAGTTCGGCGCTCGGCACGTGCTCGGCATCCTCGGGTTTGTAGTCGGTCAGCCGGAAGAAGGCCTCGCGCACCTGTGCCGTGGCAGCATCGCCCAGCGGCGAATGCCAGGTCGCCATGTCGCCGAGGCGATCGAGCCGGTAATCGGTCGGTCCGTTGAGCGGCAGCACGTCCATCTCCGCCTCGACCAGGTCGATGAAGGGCAGGAACAGCGAGCGGTTGAGTCCTTCCTTGTAGAGATCGCGCGGCGGGCGATTGCTGGTGGTCACTACCGTCACCCCCTGGTCGCGGATTAGCGCGGTGAACAGGCGCGCCATGATCGCGGCATCGGCGGTGTTGGTGACGACCATTTCGTCGAAGGCCAGACAGCGCACGTCCTCTGCGATGTCGCGCGCGACCTTACCCGTTGGGTCACCCGGATCGCTCTCGCGTCGGGCGCGCATGCGGCGGTCGACTTCGAGCATGAATTCGTGGAAGTGCGCGCGCCGCTTTTCCGCGATCCCGAGCGTTTCTATGAAGAGGTCCATCAGCATCGACTTGCCGCGTCCGACACCGCCCCACATATAGACGCCCTGCGGTCGCGCCTTCTTGGGCCGGAACAGTTGCGCCAGCAGCCCGCCGCTGGTTTCCGCCTCCAGTTCCTTCTGCAGCCGGTCGAGCCGTTCGGCGGCGCGCCGCTGGTCGGGATCGGCCTGCAATTCGCCCGCGGCGACGAGCCGCTCGTAGCGGGCGAGCATTCCGGTCATTTGGCGATGCGGCGCTTCATCTTCTTCACGATGCCCGAGAAGCTGGCGACCGTATGGTCCTCCTGCACGACCGTCCCGCGCACGAAGACCATGCTGCCCGTCTCGCGGACGATCTCGCATACTGCATCGAGCGGGCGGTCGGGCTTGCCGCCGCCGACGAACTGTGTCGAGAGTTCCACCGTGACCGAAGGCCCGGCATTGCCGCTGCCGATCGTGTGCATCGTCGTGAACAGGCTGATATCGATCAGCGACAGTGTCACCGCGCCATGGACGATGCCCTGCAGGTTCTCGTGCCGCCGTTCGGGGAACATGCGCAGCCGCGCCTTGCCGTCATCGTCGACGCGGGTGATGAGCTTGCCCATCACCGCGCCGTTGAACAGCGTCTGGTCTTTCAGGTTCCAGTGACGCCAGCCCGGGTTCTCCGGGTCGGGGCCATGCTCGAAAACGTCGTCGGTCAGGCCCATCAGATCGCGCGTTCGGCGATCATCTTCTTGGTTTCGGCGATCGCCTTGGCCGGGCTGAGGCCCTTGGGGCAGACGTTCGCGCAGTTCATGATGGTGTGGCAGCGATAGAGGCGGAAGGGATCTTCCAGCTGGTCGAGCCGCTCGCCGGTCATCTCGTCACGGCTGTCGGCGAGCCAGCGATAGGCCTGCAACAGGATCGCGGGGCCGAGGAACTTGTCGCTGTTCCACCAATAGCTGGGGCACGCGGTCGAGCAGCAGGCGCACAGGATGCACTCGTACAGCCCGTCCAGCTTCTCGCGCTGTTCGGGCGACTGGAGGCGTTCCTTGCCGCTCGGCGTGGTCGAGACGGTCTGCAGCCAGGGGCGGATGCTGGCGTATTGCGCGTAGAAATGCGTGAAGTCGGGCACGAGGTCCTTGATCACGTCCATGCTCGGCAGCGGGGTGATCCGGATTTCGCCCTTGAGATCCTCGATCGCGGTGGTGCAGGCGAGGCCGTTCTTGCCGTTGAGGTTCATCGAGCACGAGCCGCATATGCCCTCGCGGCACGAACGGCGGAAGGTCAGCGTGGGGTCGATCTCGTTCTTGATCTTGAACAGCGCATCGAGGACCATCGGCCCGCAATCGTCGAGGTCGAGCTCGAAGGTGTCGTAGCGCGGGTTTTCGCCGCTGTCGGGATCGTAGCGATAGATTTTGAACTTGCGGATGCGCGTGCCGCCCTCTGCCTTGTGGGCACGGGCCTTGCCGGTGATCTTCGAATTCTTGGGAAGGGTGAAGGTCGCCATTACGCTGTCAGTCCTGTTGCTTAGCGAAACCCATCTAGCGGTTCACACGAGGGGCGCAAGGCCGAGAATGCCGCATTTCCCGCAATGGTGATCCTACACGATCGAACACATGGACCGGGTGTTACACCGTCCAGAGCGAAAAACTGCATCGACCGGCAAAAGCCCGGCCTTGCGAGCATTTCGGAGGAACTTCTGGACCATCTGGGCGGTCTAGTTGTGTAGGATGGATGTAGGAAAGACATTTCGGCGCGCTGCGATCTTCGGCGCCAGCGGCGGCATCGGCAGGGCACTTGCAAAGGCCGTCGCGCATCGCGGGGCGCAGGTCTGGGCTGGCAGCCGATCGGGCGTGGCAACGCAGGATTGTACGAGGGCTTTCCGCTTCGATCTTGCCGATGAAGACAGCATCGCTGCCGCCGCCGACACGATGCGCGATTCACCGCCCGATCTCGTGATCGTCGCCAGCGGCGTCTTGACGCTGGAGAATGGTGCCGGCCCGGAACGCGCAGCCCGACAAATCGATGGCACGGCGATGGAGCAGGTCTTTCGTCTCAACACGATCGGACCCGCGCTGATCGCGAAGCACATGCTGCCATTGCTGCCCCGCGACAGGCGCAGCGTGTTCGCCGCCCTGTCCGCGCGTGTCGGCTCGATTTCCGACAATGGGCTGGGGGGCTGGCATAGCTATCGCGCCAGCAAAGCGGCGCTCAACATGCTGCTGAAGAATTACGCGATAGAATTGGCGCGCACGCACAAGCAGGCGGTGGTGGCCGGCTTGCATCCCGGCACCGTCGACACCATGCTGTCGCAGCCTTTTCAGTCGAACCTTCCAGAGGGTCAGCTGACTGCCCCGCACGAGGCGGCGGACAATCTGCTGGCCGTGATCGACAGGCTAAAGCCTGCCGACAGCGGCAAGGTGTTCGACTGGCAGGGCGAGGAAATACCCGCCTAGCCCGCCGGGGCTACGAGCCCCTCTCGCCGCCAGCTTTCCGCGAGCAGCGTCTCGAGCAGGTCCGCATGGCTGAAGCCGGCCTGGGCAGCGGCCTTGGCCATGACCTTCTCCGACCACAGATTGCAGTTCAGGTTGATCTCGATGAAATTGATGTCGCCCGTCTTGAGGTCGAGGCGGAACTCGATCCGGCCGTAATCGAAAGGCACGAATTCGCGCGCGACCTTCTTGGCCATCGCCTCGATCTTCGGTGCCAGCTCGGGATCGTCGAACCGCTTGAGGGCGGCCTTTTCGGTGTTCTGCACCAGGTCGCGTTTCTCATAATAGGTCCACAACCGCTGCGTGTCTTCGCGCTCGTACCACAGCATCGGCAGCGCTATGGGCTCGTCATTGATCGTGATGAAGGCGCACTGGACGTCGTAACCGTCGAGATAGGGTTCGACGATCGCATCGTGACCTTCGGTGTGGATGTGCCACAGCGCATTGGCGACCTCGGTCCATTCGCGCGCATCGGTGATCCCCCAGCTGGCCGAGGAAGCATTGGGTTTGATGACCCAGCGTCCGGCGTCCTTCGCGGGCAGGTCCTTTTCGAGGACGGGTGCGCCGCGGCGATAGCAGAACCACGGTGCGGTGGGCACGCCGGCGTGGTCGCAAACGAGCTTGGATACCGATTTGTCGTCGCCCAACCCCCGCAGGAAGGGCATCGCGCCGAGATAGGGAATGCCATGCTTGTTGCACAATATCGGGATCAGCATCTCGCTGTTCACGAAACCGCCGCGATTGAGCAGCGGGAAGACGAAATCGACATCGGGCTTCTGGAACAGCACCTCGTAACTGTTGGCCAGTTCCATGTTGAGCCCGAGCTCCTCCAGTGTCGAACGCACCTCATTGTGGTAGATCGCGTGATTGCCGTCTTCGGGATGCATTCCACCACCGAACAGCGCGTGCTTGGCCATGAACAGCATGCGGATGCGCTCTTTGGCTTCTTCGGGAATGCGGAGAGGTGCGATGGATTTGGTCATGTGGGCCCGTTTGCTGTGCTTTTGCGCCCTTTAGTCGTGTGGTGCATGCTCCACCAGAGCTTTTCGGCGTGCAAGTTTCCGCTTGCTGCCAGCCGAAATGGCGATAGCGTTGAAAAGTCGCGCAATCGGAGGGTCTTGCTCCGTGGGTATAAAAAGCTGGTACGATAGCCACATAATGCCGCGCCTGGTGACGGCCGCCTGCGGACAGGAGGGAATCGAGGAGCGTCGCCACCAGATCGTTCCGCTCGCCGAAGGACGCGTTTTTGAGATCGGCTGCGGCGGCGGCCTCAATCAGGCGCTCTACGATACGGAAAAAGTGACGTCTTTTGCGGGGATCGATCCGCATGCAAAGCTGCTCGATGGCGCTCGGAAGCGGGCGAAGGCCATGGGATGGGATACCGATATCCGGCAGGGCGTGGGCGAGGATATTCCCTTTCCCGCCGGTTCTTTCGATACCGTGGTGTGCACCTATACGCTGTGTTCGGTCGATAATCCGGCACGGGTGCTGGCGGAGATGCGGCGCATTCTCGCTCCGGGCGGCCGGTTGCTCTTTCTCGAGCACGGGCGCGCGCCCGATGCGGGCGTGGCGCGCTGGCAGGAACGGATCGAACCCTTGTGGAAACCGCTCGCCGGCGGCTGCCATCTGACCCGACCGATCGGCACCTCGCTGCGCGCAGCGGGATTCGCGGTCGAACCGCTGGGCCAGGCCTATCTCAGCAAAGCGCCCAAGGTGATGGGCTGGATGGAATGGGGCGTGGCACGCAAGGCCTGAGGGCCAGCGGGCGTACTGCCCACCGACCCCTTAAAACCTATTCGTCGCCGAACGTGCGCTGCCACCAGCCGCGCTTGGGCTTGGTCGGTTCGCTTGCTTCCGCAGCGGCCTCGGCGACCGGTTCCGGAGTGGGCTCGGGCGCCGGTTCCGCGGCCGCTTCGCTCGGAGCCTCGGTCTCGGCCTTCTTCTTGCGCGGAGCCCGCTTTTTCGGCGCAGGTTTTGCCTTCGCACCTGCATCCGAATCCGCATCCGTGGGTGCTTCGGCGGTGCTGTCGGCCTCGGCCTTCTTCTTGCGCGGAGCCCGCTTCTTGGGCTTGGGCTTCTCCGCCTCTTCGCCATCCGAGGTTGTGTCATCGGCGGGCTTGGCATCCGGCTCGGCCTCGGCCTTCTTCTTGCGCGAGGCGCGCTTCTTCGGCTTGGGCTTCTCGTCGTTCTCGGCTGCGGCCTCGGCCGCTTCTGGCGTGTCCTCGGGTCCGGCGACCACGGCCATGTCCTCAACCACGGCCTCGGAGACCTGTTCGAGGTTCTCGGCGTCTTCGGACGTTACGTCTTCGGACTGCTTGCCGCGACCGCGGCCACCCCTGCGGCGACCGCCGCGACGGCGGCGCTTCTTGTTTTTGTCGTCGCCGTCGTCGTCGCCTTCGCCGGTCTCATCCTCATCGGAAGATTCGGCCTCGGCCTGGTCCTGATCGGCGTCGTCGCGCTGGCGGTTCTTGTTCCGCCCGCGACCACCGCGGCGGCGGCGGCGCTTCTTGCGCGGGCGATCGTCGTCGCCATCCTCTTCCTCCGCCTCATCGACGATGTCGTCATCGTCCTCGTCGTCGACGATCGGGTCGAACTTGGGCGCATCCTTGGGCTTGGGGCCGTGGCTCGAAACGGTCATCTTCGCGCCTTCGTCCTCGCCCTCGGGGACGACTTCGACGGTCACGTTATAGCGCTGTTCGATCTCCATCAGATCGGCGCGCTTTTCGTTGAGCAGGTAGACCGCCGCTTCGGTGCTGGCCGCAAGGCGGATCGTCGAACCCTTGCCCTTGGCCGCCTCGTCCTCGATCAGGCGCAGCGCCGAGAGGCCGGCCGATGAGGCTGTGCGCACGAGGCCCGTGCCGTCGCAATGCGGGCAGTCGCGCGTCGTCGCCTCGAGCACGCCGGTGCGCAGGCGCTGGCGGCTCATTTCCATCAGGCCGAAGCTGGAGATGCGGCCGACCTGGATCCGCGCGCGGTCGTTCTTGAGCGCTTCCTTCATCGCCTTCTCGACCTTGCGCGTGTTGGAGTGGTGCTCCTGGTCGATGAAGTCGATGACGACGAGGCCGGCCATGTCGCGCAGGCGCAACTGGCGGGCGATCTCGCGCGCGGCCTCGAGATTGGTGTGCAGCGCTGTCTGTTCGATATTGTGCTCCTTGGTGGAGCGGCCCGAGTTGATGTCGATCGACACAAGCGCTTCGGTCGGGTTGATGACCAGATAGCCGCCCGATTTGAGTTGCACCATCGGATCGTACATCGCCTTGAGCTGGTCTTCCGCGCCATAGCGCTGAAACAGCGGCACGGGATCCGAGTATTGTTTAACTCGCCGGGCGTGGCTCGGCATCAGCAGTTTCATGAACTGCTTGGCCGATTTGTAACCGTCCTCGCCCTCGACCACGACTTCCGTAATATCGCGATTGTAGATGTCGCGGATCGCGCGCTTGATGAGGTCGCTGTCCGAATGGATCAGCGCCGGTGCGCTCGACGACAAGGTACGCTCACGGATCTCGTCCCACAGGCGGGCGAGATAGTCGAAATCGCGCTTGATTTCGGTCTTGGTGCGGCTGAGGCCGGCGGTGCGGACGATCAGCCCCATGGTGCGTGGCAGGTTGAGGTCGTTGACCACCTGCTTGAGCCGCTTGCGGTCCGAAGCGCTGGAAATCTTGCGCGAAATGCCGCCGCCGTGGCTGGAGTTGGGCATCAGCACGGTATAGCGACCGGCGAGGCTGAGATAGGTCGTCAGCGCGGCGCCCTTGTTGCCGCGCTCTTCCTTGACCACCTGCACGAGCAGCACCTGGCGGCGCTGGATGACGTCCTGAATCTTGTAGCGGCGACGCAGCGCCATGCGCTTGGCGCGCGCTTCATCGACTTCCTTGGCCCGAGCCCGCCCCTTGCCCTGGCGACGACCGCGTCCGCGGCGGCCCCGGCCCTTGGGCTTGTCTTCGCCTTCGTCGTCGTTCTCACTCTCGTCGTCGTCCGATTCCTCATCGGAATCGTCATCGTCGTCCTTGTCGAGATGGCCTTCCTCGATCGTGGCGACGTCATCCTTGTCCGAGGTGTCGACTTCTTCGAGGCCGTCCTCGGCGAGATCTTCGGCGAGCGCTTCGGAGCTTTCGTCCTCGGCATCGTATTCCTCGCCGGGCATTTCTCCGCGCTGTTCTTCCTCGTCGCGCAGGCGCGCCTCTTCCTCTGCGGCTTCGGCTTCGGCGGCGAGCAGCGCTTCGCGATCTTCCTTGGGAATCTGGTAATAATCGGGATGGATTTCGCTGAAGGCGAGGAAGCCGTGGCGATTGCCGCCGAAGTCGACGAATGCCGCCTGGAGCGAGGGTTCGACCCTCGTTACTTTCGCTAGGTAGATATTGCCCTTGATCTGCTTGTGATCGGCAGATTCGAAATCGAATTCCTCAATCCGGTTGCCCTTGAGCACCGCCACCCGGGTTTCTTCCTGGTGGCGCGCATCGATTAGCATGCGCGTTGCCATTGATAAGTCTCCAGCCGCAGCGGGGCAGGAACGAGCCTGCCGGGCTGCGGCGTGTCATGTTGGAAAATCCGCGGCCCGCATCGGGCGTCGCGGTGTTTGCGAACCGGCCATGTCCTGCATGTGAGAGGGGCCGGGTATTCGTGACTGCGGGATCGGCCCTGCGCTGCGTATGCGCTGTCCAGCCCGACATGGCCGCACGGGCAGGTGCCTGTGCTGCTGTTGTCGGGGAAAAACGGGCCATGTCCGGCATCAACCTGTAGTGTCTTGGGCGTGGGCGGAAAGCCGCCGCAGCCTGAAAAGAAACGGTTTTTCCCGATGACCCTCTTCGTCGCGCAGAAATCGCGCCGATCGGAGGCATCCGAAAACCGATAGCGTGTCGCTAGCACCGTGGGTTACGCACGGCAACCATATTGCGTCATTCGGTAACAACGACGTAACCATGCGGGCGATGTCGACCCGCGCGCAAATCTCACTGCTGGTTGTGCTGCCAGTGCTGGTGGTTGCAGCGCTGATCGCAACGGCGCAGCGCGTCCCGGTTCCCGAGATCGGGCGCGGTTATGTGCTGCGCGTCGAGCTGCCCTCCGCCGATGCGACGAGCATATTGCCCGAAGTGGCGGGCAGGGAAGGCTTGCCGCTGGTCGTGATCGACCCTGGTCATGGAGGGCACGACCCCGGCGCCTCGGGACAGGGTTTTCGCGAAAAGACCATCGTCCTCGGGCTCGCACGCGCGCTGCGTGACGAGTTGGAGAGGCAGGGCGATGTGCGCGTGGCGATGACCCGCGACGACGATCGCTACCTCGTTCATGCCGAAAGGGTCGAAATCGCCCGGCGGCTCGATGCCGATCTGTTCCTGTCGATCCATGCCGATAGTGCGGGGGATGCCGAAGAGGTGACCGGCGCCAGCATCTACACGCTGTCGAACGAGGCTTCGAGCGAGGCCGCGGCGCGCTTCGCCGAGCGCGAAAATGCCTCCGATCGCCTCAACGGTGTCGATGTGGGGGGGCAAAGCGATGTCGTGAGTACCATCCTCGTCGAACTGTCGCAGCGGCGCACTCAGGAACGGTCCGGCGAATTTGCGCGCCTGATCCTGCGCGAGGGCGAGGGCACGATCCGCTTCCATCCCCGCGCGCGCAATTCCGCTGCGCTCAAGGTGCTGCGCGCGCCCGACGTGCCGTCGGTCTTGTTCGAAAGCGGGTTCATCACCAACGAGACCGACGCACAGCGCCTTGCCTCCCCGGAAGGCCGCGCCCGTTTCGCCGAGGTGATGGCCCGCGCGATCCGCATCTATTTCGCTCGTCAGCAAGAAAGCTGATCGACGGGTGCTGTTCGTTCTGGCGATTTGCAGAAGTGGCGTGCTAGAGGCTCCCTCAACACCATGTCCGACCAGTCTGCCCTTCACTATTATCGCTACCGCATAAGCCGCGATCCCAAGCGGCTGATCGCGTGGTTCAACGACAATTGGGCGCACAACCGCAAATTGCGCTTTGCAAGCTATCTCGGCGGGGTTGCCGTGGTCATGCTGGTGCTCGCCTGGGCGACGCTGGGGCGGAACCTGCCCGATGCCGAATCGCTGCTCGAATATGAGACGCCATTGCCCACCGTGGTGCGCGGCATCGATGGCGAGATCGTCCACACTTATGCGCGCGAGCGGCGCGTCCAGCTGCAATATGTCGATTTCCCCGACCGGCTGATCGAGGCCTATCTCTCGGCCGAGGACAAGACCTTCTTCAGCCACGGCGGTGTCGACATTACCGGCACCGCCAATGCTGCGATCGATTATGTCACGAAATTCGGCTCGGGCGAACGCGCGGTCGGCGGCTCGACCATTACCCAACAGGTCGCCAAGAACCTGCTGCTGGGAGACGAATATTCGATAACCCGCAAGCTCAAGGAGATGATCCTTGCGACACGCATCGAAAGCGTGCTGACCAAGGAGGAAATCCTCGAGCTCTACCTCAACGAAATCCCGCTCGGCCGCCGCAGCTTCGGCGTGCAGGCGGCCGCGCGCGCCTATTTCGACAAGGATGTCGGCGATCTCGACCTGCACGAGATGGCTTTCCTCGCGATCCTGCCCAAGGCGCCCGAACGCTATGGCCGCGAACGCTACCGCGATCTGGCGATCGTGCGCCGCAATTTCGTGCTCGACCAGATGGTCGCCAACGATTTCATCAGCAGCGAGGAGGGCGCGGCCGCCAAGCGCATGGATCTGGGGCTGGTCCAGCAGCGCAGCACGCGTTCCGCCGATGCGGGCTATTTCCTCGAGGAGGTGCGCCGCCAGCTGATCGACGAATTCGGCGAAACCGCGGATGACGGCCGCAACAGCGTATATTCTGGCGGCCTGTGGGTACGCACCTCGCTCGATACCGAGCTGCAGGATGCGGCGCGCGATGCGTTGCGCGCGCAGCTCATCAGCTATCACGGCAACCGCGGCTTCACCGGACCGATCGCCACGCTCAACCCCGACAATGGCAATCTCACCTCGCAGCTCGCCTCGTCCAACATCTCGATCAACTACCGCGACTGGCGCGTCGGTGTCGTCACCGCGCCGGGCCGCATCGGCTTTACCGACGGGACGGAATTCGCGCTATCGGGCGGACCTGCATCGCTCGGGCCGGGCGATGTGGTCGCCGCGGCACCGTCGGGCACCGGCTACGCCATTCGCGGCGTGCCCGAAGTTTCGGGAGCGTTCCTGGCCGAAGCGCCGCAGACGGGCAGGATCCTTGCCATGCAGGGCGGTTTCGATAGCCGGCTGGGCAGCTTCAACCGTGCGACGCAGGCGCTGCGCCAACCCGGATCGACGATCAAACCCTTCGTCTATGCGGCCGCGCTCGACCAGGGAATGACGCCCGCGACGCAGGTCCCCGACCAGACCTTCTGCGTGTGGCAGGGCGCCAATCTGGGCGAGAAGTGTTTCCGCAATTTCGGCGGCGGCGGGGGCGGGGTGCACACCATGCGCTGGGGCCTCGAACAGAGCCGCAATCTGATGACCGTCCACATCGCCGACGACACCGGCATGGACAACGTCATCAACACGATCGACCGGGTCGGCATCGGCGAATACGAGCCGTATTACTCCTTCGCGCTGGGCGCGGGCGACACGACGGTGGCGCGCATGGTCAATGCCTATGCAGCGCTCGCCAACTGGGGTCGTCAGAACGCCGGCTCGGTGATCGATTACGTCCAGGATCGGGACGGCAGGGTCATCTTCCGCACCGACGCGCGCGACTGTTCGGGCTGCAACATGGAAGAATGGGATGGCCAGCCCATGCCGCGCTTCGATGTTTCCGGCCGGCAGGTGCTCGATCCGCGCACCGCGTTCCAGATGGTGCATATGCTGCAGGGCGTGGTGACGCGCGGCACCGCGGTGCGGCTGCGCAGCCTCGAGCTGCCGCTGTTCGGCAAGACCGGCACCACCAACGGCCCGACCAATGCCTGGTTCGTCGGCGGCTCGCCCGAGATCGTTGCGGGAATGTATGTCGGGTTCGACCAGCCGCGCAATCTGGGTGGCTGGGTGCAGGGCGGCAACACCGCCGGACCGATCATGAAGCGCTTTATCGAGGCGACCAAGGATCGCTGGACGGCGGAGGACTTCGTTGCCCCGCCGGGCGTCCGCATGGTCAAAATCGATCGCCGCAGCGGCAAGCGCGTGTTCGACGGCACGCCTTCGGGCGATCCGACCGCCGCGATCATCTGGGAAGCTTTCAAGCCCGATACCGAGCCGCCGCGTGCCACCCGCTCGGACGCAATTGCCGCCAAGCGCAACGAAATCCTCGAGCTCATTCGACGCGGCAGGCAGGGTGCGACAAGCGCTGCCGCCAACGGGCGCGGCGACGAGCCGAGCGACTTCGTCGAGGATCAAGGCGGCATTTACTGAAGCGCGCGCCTGGCGGGCGCTGCACTTTACAATCCGCGCTCGCGCTTTAGGGGCGGACCCAATCCCAATCGAAGGAACTATCTATGCGTGCCGAGGGGCAGGCCCATATTGACAGGATCGAAGCCGCGCTGTCGCTGGTGCGCCAGTCGCTCGACTGGGAACGCGCGCTGCGCCGGCTCGACGAACTCGATGCCCGCGTCCAGGACCCGACGCTGTGGGACGATCCCAAGCAGGCGCAGGCGATCACGCAGGAACAAAAGCGTCTCGAAACGGCGATAAACACCGTCCGCGAGATCGAAAGCGAAATGGCCGACGCCGTCGAATTCGTCGAGATGGGCGAGGCCGAAGGCGACAACGATATCGAGCGCGAGGGACTCGATACGCTCGCGAAACTCGCCGAGCGCGCCGACCGCGACAAGGTGCAGGCGCTGCTTTCGGGCGAAGCCGACAGCTACGACACCTACCTCCAGATCAATGCCGGCGCAGGCGGCACCGAAAGCCAGGACTGGGCCGACATGCTGCTGCGCATGTATGCGCGCTGGGCCGAACGCCGCGGCTTCAAGGTCGAGACGGTCGAATATGCCGCCGGCGAACAGGCCGGGATCAAGAGCGCGACGCTGCTGATCAAGGGCGAGAATGCCTATGGCTATGCCAAGACCGAGAGCGGCGTGCACCGCCTCGTGCGGATCAGCCCCTACGACAGCTCGGCGCGCCGCCACACCAGCTTCAGCTCGGTCTGGGTCTATCCGGTGATCGACGACGATATCGACATCGAGATCAATCCTTCCGACCTGAAAATCGACACCTACCGCGCATCGGGTGCGGGCGGCCAGCACGTCAACACGACCGATTCGGCCGTGCGCATCACCCACCAGCCGACCGGGATCGTGGTGGCCAGCCAGAACGACCGCAGCCAGCATAAGAACCGCGCCACCGCTATGAACATGCTCAAGGCGCGACTGTTCGAGCGCGAGATGGCCGAGCGCGAGGCGGCGGCATCGGGCGAATACCAGGAGAAGAGCGATATTGGTTGGGGTCACCAGATTCGCTCCTATGTTCTGCAGCCGTATCAGATGGTGAAGGACCTGCGCACCGGCGTTCAGTCGCCGACGCCCGACGATGTGCTCGACGGCGCACTCGACCCGTTCATCTCGGCCGCGCTCGCCCAGCGGGTGACCGGCGAAACGGTCGAGGTGGAGGACGAGGATTGAGGTTGCGCTCTGCCTCGATCTCCGCGCTGGCGCTGCTCGCTGCCTGCAATGGCGAAGCGATGAGCGGCGAAGACGCACCGCGATTCCCGGAGCCCGACCGTCCGGTTTCCGAGCTGGGTTCGAACCAGTTCTCGACCGAGGACCAGCGCGACCGCCGCGGCGAAGCACAAACCGTCATGGATCTCGCCGAGATCGCCGAGGGCATGACCGTTGCCGATATCGGTGCGGGCAATGGCTATTATACCGTTCGCCTGGCCGAACGCGTCGGCGACACGGGCCGCGTGCTGGCGCAGGATATCGATGGCGATGCGATCAGTCGGCTCGGTCGCCGGATCGAGCGCTACCGGCTCGAGAATGTCTCGATCCGCCTGGGCGAACCTGCCAATCCCATGCTTCCCGAAAGCAGTTTCGACCGGATCTTCATGGTCCATATGTACCACGAGATCGAACAGCCCTATGAATTCCTCTGGCGGATGTGGCCCGCGCTGCGCGATGGCGGGCAGGTCGTGGTGGTCGACATCGATCGGCCGACCGACCAGCACGGCATCGACCCGCTGCTGCTGAGCTGCGAATTCGAGGCGGTCGGCTATGAGTTGATGGCCTTCAAGGACGCGCCCGAACTGGCCGGGTACTATGCACAGTTCAAGGCAGCCGCTACGAGACCCGCACCTGGAGAGATAGAGCCATGCCGGGGCGATCGCGCGGCATTGGGCGAGGGGACGGAGCGCCCCGCCAAGAAAGAGAAAGCGTAAACCAAATGAGTTTCAAGGGTCTCGAGCCGATTACCTATGGCGGCAAGGAAGTCTGGCCGCTGGTAGAAGGCGGCAAGGGCGTATCCGCCACCAACCATATGAGTTCGGGTGCCTGGGCGGCTGCCGGTGGGATCGGCACCGTCAGCGCGGTCAATGCCGACAGCTACGACGAGGATGGCAACCCGATCCCGCAGGTCTATCCGCAGGCCACCCGCGTCGAACGCTTCGAGCAGTTGATCCGTTACGCCATCGATGGAGCGACCGAACAGGTGAAGCGCGCGCACGATATTGCCGGCGGGAAGGGCGCGATCAACATCAACGTGCTTTGGGAAATGGGCGGTGCGCAGCGTGTTCTCGAAGGCGTGCTCGAAAACTGCCAGGGTCTCGTCACGGGTGTCACCTGCGGTGCGGGCATGCCCTACAAGCTCGCCGAGATCGCCGCGCGGCACAACGTCCACTACCTGCCGATCATCTCCTCCGCACGCGCCTTCCGCGCGCTGTGGAAGCGCAGCTATTCCAAGGTTCCCGAGCTGATGGCGGCGGTGGTCTATGAAGACCCCTGGCTTGCGGGCGGCCACAACGGCCTGTCCAATGCGGAAGATCCGCGCAGCCCCGAGGATCCCTATCCCCGCGTCAAGGCGCTGCGCGAGACCATGCGCAAGGAGGGCGTTTCCGAAGACACCGCGATCGTCATGGCGGGCGGCGTGTGGTTCCTGCGCGAATGGAGCGACTGGATCGACAATCCGGAAATCGGCAAGATCATGTTCCAGTTCGGCACCCGCCCGCTGCTGACCAAGGAAAGCCCGATTCCGCAAGTGTGGAAGGACATGCTGCGCACGGTCGAGCCGGGTGACGTGCTGCTGCACAAGTTCAGCCCCACCGGCTTCTATTCCAGTGCGGTGAAGACGCCCTTCCTCTACGATCTCATGCATCGTTCAGAGCGGCAGATCCCGATCTTCAAGCGCGATGAGGAAGAGGGCACGATACCGCTTCTCGATCACGGCAAGGCGAAGTATTTCTTCGTGCATCCCGGCGATCAGAGGAAGGCGCTCGCCTGGATGCACGAGGGCTTTACCGAACCGCTCAAGACGCCCGATGACACGGTTGTGTTCGTGACCCCCGAGAGCGCCGAACGAATTCGCGCCGATCAGCAGGGCTGCATGGGCTGCCTGTCGCATTGCCAGTTTTCCAGCTGGAAAGACCACGACAACCACACGACCGGCCGCCTCGCCGATCCGCGTAGTTTCTGCATTCAGAAGACGCTCCAGGACATCGCTCATGGCGGCGACCCCGACGAGAACCTCGCTTTCGCCGGCCACGCGGCTTACCGCTTCAAGCAGGATCCGTTCTATTCGAACAACTACACCCCGACGGTGAAGGAACTGGTCGAGCGGATTTTGACGGGGGATTAGGACGGGCGCCTAGCGCCACAATTGCATCGAGCGGATCGCGGCCGACATTTGCTCGTCGCCGTCGGGGCGGGAAAGGACCCGTTCGACGAGCTTCCATTTTCGCCGAACCTTCGATTTCTGCCACAGGTCGGTAACCCAGCTGTCACCGCTCCAATCGTGATTGCCCATCTTCGCTTCCAACCCCACGCGTGTCGCGAAGACCGCGACGTTGCCGTGCCGACGGACGTAGACTTCGTCAAAGCGATAGCCGGTACAGCGAAAGCGCGTCGTCGCCGCTTCCAGCCAGCTTGCGCGGTCGAGGATGGTGGGATTTTCCGACCCGAGTAGAAAGATGAAATCGCGGGCGGCAAGGGCTTTCATCTGGTTGCGGTCACGCTGCATCCATGCGCGCATCCACAGATGCTCGAGTGCTTCGATCTTTGCCGAGAATTCGTCCATAGTGCATGCGCTTACAGTATGGCGCGCGGTGGGCAAGTCTCGTTAGCCCAGCCCGGTCAAAACCTGATCGGGCGGCCTGTGCCCGTCTGCCCACATGCGGATATTGGCGATGACCTTGAGACCGCTTTCCTCGCGTCCTTCGCGCGTCGCGCTGCCAATGTGGGGGAGGGTCATCACGTTCGGATGGCGGATGAGGCGGCGATCGACATTGGGCTCGTCGGGATAGACGTCGAGACCCGCTCCCGCGAGCCTGCCGCCTTCCAGTGCGGCGATCAGCGCCTCCTGGTCGACAAGGTCGCCGCGCGCAGTGTTGATGAGGCTGGCGCCATCCTTCATCAGGCCGATCCGCCGTTCATCGATCATGTGATGCGTGCCGGGCCCGGCCGGGCAGTGCAGGGTGAGGATATCGGCCTCGCCCATCAAATCGTCCAGGCTTTCGACCCAGCGCGCTTGGAACATGCGCTCGACCGCTTCGGGCAGGCGTTTGCGGTTGTGATAGGCGATCTCGAGCCCGAAGGCCCGTGCGCGATGCGCTACCGCCTGGCCGATGCGTCCCATGCCCACGATGCCGAGTACCTTGCCCGCGAGCTTGGTGCCGAGCAGCGCGGTCGGCGTCCAGCCGCTCCACTTGCCGCTGCGGATCAGCTCGACGCCCTCGCGGATCCGGCGCGGAACGCCGATGATCCCTGCCATGGCGAGATCGGCGGTATCGTCGGTGAAAACGCCCGGCGTATTGGTGACCATGATGTCGCGACTGGCGGCAGCTTCGAGATCGAGATGCTCGGTCCCCGCGCCGAAATTGGCGATCAGGCCGAGGTCTGCGCTCGCCTGCGCGAGCATTTCGGCATCGATGCGGTCGGTGACGGTCGGCACCAGCACGTCGCAGTCCTGCATCGCGGCTACCAGCTGTTCGCGCGTGAGCGGCACATCGTCGGTATTGAGGCGCACGTCGAAGAGCTCACCCATCCGTTCCTCGACAAAGGGCATGAGGTGGCGGGTGACGACGACGCGCGGCGTGCGCTGGAGGCGCTTGGCGGGGCGGGTTTCGGAACTTTCCATGTTGCGCCAAGCGCTAGGACGCGGGGCGGGGAGCGGTCAAGGATTCGCACCGTGACGGCATGCGCTAAGGGCGTTGACTGTCAGGCTACTTTGGCCGATTCATGACAAGCATGGGTGCACGCCTTTTCATATTTGTTCTGCTACTTGTCGGAATGACCGGTCCGGTCCAGGCACAGGATCGCGAGGTGCCCTATTGGGCGTCCATTCGCGCCAGCGTGCTGAACATGCGCGTCGGCCCGAGCGCCGATTACAAAATAGACTGGGTCTATCGTCGTCCCGGCCTGCCGGTAAAGGTGCTCCGGCTGATGGAAGGCTGGCGGCTGATCGAGGACCCGGACGGTGCGCGGGGCTGGGTCGTCGCGCGCCTGCTCGATCCCGCTCGCGGTGCCATCGTCATCGGCGATGGCCTTGCCGACATGCGTGCGAGCGACAGTCCGCAAGCTCCGCTCAAATGGCGAATCGAGCCCGGCGTGGTGGGTGCCTTGGGGGATTGCGAGGACGGATGGTGCGAATTCGCTGTCGGCAATCGTGCCGGCTACATCCGCGAATCGCGCCTGTGGGGCGCGGGCGAGCCTTAGCGTAGGGTTGCCGCGCTATTCGGTCGCGGCGCTCTCGGCCTCGCCGGTGTCTTGGGCGATTTCGGCATCGATTCGGCGCACGCTAGACTGGACCGTGCCATCCTCGCCGCGCAGTTCGAAAGCGCCGTCCTCGCCCGGGGCTCCGCCCGCATAGCATTCCTCGCCCTCGTCGCCCTCGGGGTCGAAGCACATCCGGCCCTCGTCGCCGAGCCGCCAGGCGCCGCCACCCGTGCGGGCGCCTTCGGGCGTGGTTTCGACATAGGTCCCGTCGGCATTGATCGTCTGGAGGATGACGGTGCCGTCGGCCATGGCGATCTCATAGGTGCCGGACAGATCGCCCATAGCCGTGCTCTCGAGCGTCGCGTCGACCGGCTCGGCCGGCTCTTCAGTTTCTTCGGCGCTCCCGCAGGCGGCCAGGGTAACACTGGCCGCCGCGAGGATGATAATCGTCTTCACGGCACTCCCCCTATCCCTGGACTCGAAGCGGCAGGGTTGGGGGATTGCCCGAACCATCAGACGAGCTCGACAGCAACCGCGGTCGCTTCGCCGCCGCCGATGCACAGCGAGGCGACGCCGCGCTTCTTGCCCTGGCTCTTGAGCGCATTGAGAAGCGTCACGATGATGCGTGTGCCGCTGGCGCCGATCGGATGGCCAAGCGCGGTGCCGCCGCCATTGACGTTGATCTTCGCGTGCGGAATGCCGATGTCGCGCATGGCGAACATGGCGACGCAGGCAAATGCCTCGTTGACTTCCCACAGGTCGACCTCGTCGGCTTTCCATCCGGCCGCATCGAGCACCTTCTCGATTGCGCCGATCGGGGCGACGGTGAATTCCGAGGGCTCCTGCGCGTGCGCCGCCATGGCGACGATCTTGGCGACCGGCTCCTGACCGTTGGCCTTGGCCACGCTCTCGCGCGAGAGCACGACGGCGGCGGCACCGTCCGAGATCGACGACGAGGTCGCCGCGGTGATCGTGCCGTCCTTGGCGAAGGCCGGGCGCAGCTGCGGGATCTTGTCGGGGCGGCCCTTGCCGGGCTGCTCGTCATGTTCGACCGTCACGTCGCCCTTGCGGGTCGAGAAGCTGACCGGGACGACTTCGCCCGCGAAGGCACCGCTTTCGATCGCGGCATTGGCGCGGCGGAGCGACTCGATCGAATAATCGTCCATCTCTTCGCGGGTCATCTGGTAATCGTTTGCGGTCGCCTGGGCGAAAGTGCCCATTGCGCGGCCTTCCTCATAGGCGTCTTCCAGCCCGTCGAGGAACATGTGGTCGTAGGTGGTGTCGTGACCGAGGCGCGCGCCCGAGCGGTGCTTCTTGAGCAGGTAAGGCGCGTTGGTCATGCTTTCCATGCCACCGGCGACCACGTAGTCGATCGTGCCGCTGGCCAGCGCTTCGGCGCCCATGATGACCGTCTGCATGCCGCTGCCGCAGACTTTGTTGACGGTTGTCGCCTGCACCGACTTGGGGAGGCCGGCCTTGATCGAAGCCTGGCGGGCGGGGGCCTGGCCGAGGCCGGCGGGCAGGACACAGCCCATATAGGTACGGTCGAAATTGTCGACGGGAACGCCCGAGCGCTCGACCGCGGCCTTGACCGCCGTGGCGCCGAGATCGGTCGCGGACACATCGGCAAGGGCGCCCTGCATGCCGCCCATGGGGGTGCGCGCGTAAGACAGGATGACGACGGGATCGGATGCGCTGAACTGGGTCATGCTTGTGTATGTCCTTCGGTTCTGGAATATCGGTTGCCAATGGCGACCTATCGAGTTGCCCATATCCTACTGCTGCATTGCAGCAATATCAAACGGAGAGAGCGATGGCGGACGACCGGAAGAGCGAAATGGAAGCCGTGCTGCGCAAACAGCGGGCCGCGCACCACCAGATGCGCCCCGAGCCGATGGCGCTGCGCAAGGACCGCATCGAGCGGGCGATGAATCTGCTCAAGGTTCATGGTGACGACCTGTGCAAGGTCATGGCCGCCGATTTCGGCAATCGTTCGCCGCACCAGTCGATGATCACCGACATCGCGGGTACGGTGAATTTCGGGAAATATTGCCTCAAGCACATGGACAAGTGGGCGAGACCGGATAGGCGCCACGTCCAGTTCCCGCTCGGCCTGCTCGGTGCGAAGGCCGAAGTGCGCTACGAACCCAAGGGCGTTGTCGGCATCCTCAGCCCGTGGAACTTCCCGGTCAATCTCAGCTTCGGTCCGCTGATGCAGATTTTCGCCGCCGGCAACCGGGCCATGATCAAGCCGAGCGAGTTCACCGAAAAGACCAGCCTGCTGACCAAAGAGCTGGTCGAGGAATATTTTACGCCCGACGAATGCGCGGTGTTCACCGGCGGTCCCGAAGTGGCTGCGACCTTCAGCGAACTGCCCTTCGACCACCTGATCTTCACCGGATCGACCGCAACGGGCCGCAAGGTGATGGAAGCCGCGTCGAAGAATCTCGTCCCGGTTACGCTCGAACTCGGCGGCAAGAGCCCAGTCTTCATGGGCGAGAGCGCGGATTTCGCCAAGGCGGGCGAGCGCGTCGCTCTGGGCAAGATGATGAATGCGGGCCAGATTTGCCTGGCTCCCGACTATCTCTACGTCCCCGAAAGCAAGCAGGACGAGGCGATCCACGGCGTATGGCAGGGGACCGCGAACATGTATCCCACGCTGCTCGACAACGAGGATTATGCCAGCGTCGTCACCGACCGGCACTTCGACCGCCTGCAGGACATGGTTTCCGATGCGCGCGACAAGGGTGCCGAGGTGATCGAGGTCAATCCGGGAAATGAGGATTTTTCCAGCACCAATTCCCGCAAGATGCCGCTGACGATCCTCAAGAACGTCAACGAGGACATGAAGGCGATGCAGGAAGAGATCTTCGGTCCCGTGCTGCCGGTAAAGACCTATGGCCATATCGACGAGGCGATCGACTATGTGAACGAGCACGACCGCCCGCTCGGCCTTTATTACTTCGGCCAGGATAGCGACGAGCGCGAGAAGGTACTGGCGAGGACAATCAGCGGCGGCGTCACGGTGAACGACGTTATTTTTCACGTCTCTATGGAGGACCTGCCGTTCGGCGGCGTGGGATCGTCCGGAATGGGCAGCTATCACGGAGTCGAGGGTTTCCGCGAGTTCAGCCATGCGCGCAGCGTCTATACGCAGCCCAAGATCGACGTGGCCAAGCTGGGCGGGTTCAAGCCCCCCTATGGACCGGCTACCGAAAAGGCCATCAAGACCATGATGAAATAGGGCGAAGGCCGGCCCCGCGCGGGTGCGGGCTCCTAAGGCGCGACACGCAACTTATTGTGCAGGAATTGCGCCATGCGCACCCTTGCACCATCCCGGCGAGCGGCCTAGAGGCGGGCGCGAACCAAGCCCGACGCCTAGGAATCATTCGTGGTCGACCTCGAACAATATCTGCCCATCCTGATTTTCCTGTTTGTCGCCGCAGGCCTTTCGGCGCTATTCGTGTTCCTGCCCATGGGTGTTTCGCGGCTTACCGGCGCGCACAAACCCGATGCGGAAAAGCTGAGCGAGTATGAGTGCGGTTTCCCCGCCTTCGAAGAGCCGCGCAGCCAGTTCGATGTGAAGTTCTACCTCGTCGCCATCAGCTTCCTGCTGTTCGACCTCGAGGCGTCGTTTCTGTTCCCTTGGGCGGTCAGTCTGGAGTATACGGGGTGGACCGGCTGGATCGCCATGGTGATCTTCCTCGGCATCCTTGCGGTCGGGCTTGCCTACGAATGGAAGATGGGCGCACTGGACTGGCAGTAAGATGAGCAATTCGACGATCATAACTCCGCCGCAGAGCGTACCCGCCGCGCAAGGTGGCGAGGTGCGCCAGCCCGATGCGGACTATTTCAACGCGCTGCAGACCGAGGTGAACGACAAGGGATTCCTCGTCACCTCGACCGAGGACCTGTTTCAGTGGGCGCGCACCGGCTCGCTCTGGTGGATGACCTTCGGCCTGGCCTGCTGCGCGGTCGAGATGATTCACGTGAACATGCCGCGCTACGACATGGAGCGTTTCGGCGTCGCTCCGCGCGCGTCCCCGCGGCAGAGCGACGTGATGATCGTCGCCGGTACGCTGTGCAACAAGATGGCCCCGGCTCTGCGCAAGGTCTACGACCAGATGTCGGAGCCGAAATACGTCATCTCGATGGGCAGCTGCGCCAATGGCGGGGGCTATTACCATTACAGCTATTCGGTGGTGCGTGGCTGCGACCGGATCGTGCCGGTCGACATCTATGTGCCCGGTTGCCCCCCGACAGCCGAAGCCTTGCTTTACGGCGTGATGCAGCTTCAGCGGAAGATCCGCCGCGCGGGCACGATCGAAAGGTAAGTGGCGATGGCAGTGTTACATTCCGCGCCCCGTTTCACGCAGATCGACGGGCTCGAAGCTACGCTTACCCGGGCATTGGGCGATCATCTGCTCGAAGCGCATGACGAGCATGGCGAACTGCTGCTCACGGTGAAGCGCGACAGTATCGAAGGTGTGTTGCGCATCCTGCGCGACGATCACGCCTACCAGCAGCTGATGGAAATTGCGGGCGTCGACTATCCGTCGCGGCCGGAGCGGTTCGAAGTCGTCTACATGCTGCTCTCGCTGACGACCAACAGCCGCATCATGGTGAAGTGTACGGCCTCCGAAGACACGCCCGTGCCGACGGCCACCACGCTGTGGCCCAATGCGGGCTGGCTCGAACGCGAGGTCTTCGACCTTTACGGTGTGCTGTTCGCGGGCAATACCGACCTGCGCCGAATCCTGACCGACTACGGCTTCGAAGGGCATCCCTTCCGCAAGGATTTCCCGCTCACGGGCTATCACGAGCTACGCTATTCGGAGGACGAGAAGCGCGTCGTTTACGAGCCGGTCGAGCTTGCGCAGGACCTGCGCCAGTTCGACTTCATGAGTCCCTGGGAAGGTGCGGATTACGTACTGCCGGGCGACGAAAAGGCGGACATGCCTCCGGTCGACGACCCCAAAACCACCGAGAGTCCCAAGCAGACCGGTGCCGGTGCCAAGGCGGACGACAAGGCGGCCGATAAGGTCAGCGCCGATGCTCCGGCGGAGAAGGATGGCGGCGAGGACGCGACTGCGCCCGAACCGACCGAGGACCAGCCTTCGCGTGCCAAGCGCAAGGGCAAGACGAGCGATACCGTCAGGGCAACCGAGCCAAAGAAGAAGGACGAGAAGTGATGCGTCGCCTATTCCTTCCCCTTGCCGTGCTCGCGCTCGCAGCCTGCTCTTCGGAACCGGCCGAGCACGAAAGTGCCGAAGATTTCGCCGACCGTATCGGTCAGGCCGGCGAGAGCGCGCAGCTCGATCCGTCGCAGCCCGATCCCGACGCCCCCAACACCGCCAATGATGCGCCGCCCGCCGGGGCAGACCTCACCAGGCTCGCCAAGCTCGGCGATATCGGAGGCGTCAATCTCGGGCCGCGCGACGGCGGCTGCACCCTGATGGTCGGCAGCGAAGAAATGCTGATCGCGGCGGGCATGCGCGACAAGGCGTTGCCCGGCAAGGCCGTGGTGCGTGTCGGCGACAGCCTGACCATGGTCGATGCCGATGTGGGCGGTCTCGATGCGATCAAGAGCGGTACTACCTTCAACGGTGAAGGGTTCACCATCACGGTCGCTCCCGCAGCCGGCGACCAGCAGAGCCGCCCGGCCAACGTCACCGTGCGTGACGCCTCGGGCAAAACCCAAACCTATAGCGGCAACTGGATCTGCGCATGAGCCACGCCATGCATCTCGAAGAGTCGCCGACGACCGGCGACGAGGTCATCACCAATTACACGATCAACTTCGGGCCCCAGCACCCGGCAGCACACGGCGTGTTGCGCATGGTGATGGAACTCGACGGCGAGATCATCGAACGGATCGATCCGCATGTCGGCCTGCTGCACCGCGGCACCGAGAAGCTGATCGAGCACAAGACCTACCTGCAGGCGCTGCCGTATTTCGACCGGCTCGACTACTGCTCGCCGCTGGCGCAGGAATACAGCTACGTCCTCGCGATCGAAAAGCTACTCAATGTCGAGGTACCCGAACGCGGCCAGTACCTGCGCGTGCTGTTCGCCGAGCTGACCCGCATCTGCAACCACATGCTCAACATCGGTGCGCACGTCATGGACGTGGGCGCGATGACGCCGAACCTGTGGGTGTTCGAACTGCGCGAAGACTGCATGAACTTCTTCGAACGGGCGTCGGGGGCGCGTATGCACGCGGCCTGGTTCCGTCCCGGCGGTGTCCACCAGGACGTGCCCGAAAAGCTGCTGGTCGATATCGGCGAGTGGGTCGATGGACGCCTGCAGGAACTGTTCGGCGATGCGATGAGCCTCGTGCTCGACAATCGCATCTTCAAGCAGCGCAATGTCGATATCGCGGTCGTCGGCAAGGACGACGCGGTCGCCTGGGGCTTCTCCGGCCCGATGATCCGCGCCGCCGGCATTCCGTGGGACCTGCGCAAGTCGCAGCCCTACGACGTCTACGACCGCATGGAATTCGACATTCCCGTCGGCACCAATTCGGACTGCTACGACCGCTTCGTGGTGCGCGTGAAGGAAGTCTACGAAAGCGCGAAGATCATCAAGCAGTGCCTCGCGCAGATGCCCGGAGGGCCTGTCGCCAGCGATGACCGCAAGGTCGCGCCGCCGAAGCGCGCCGAGATGAAGCAGTCGATGGAAGCGCTGATCCACCACTTCAAGCTTTACACCGAGGGCTTCCACGTGCCCGCGGGCGAGGTTTATGTCGCGACCGAAAGCCCCAAGGGCGAGTTCGGCGTCTACCTCGTCAGCGACGGATCGAACAAGCCGTATCGCTGCAAGATCCGCCCGACGGCGTTCAGTCACCTTCAAGCGATGGATTTCATGTCCAGGGGCCACATGCTGCCCGATGCGACCGCCATCCTCGGCGCGATCGATGTGGTGTTCGGGGAGTGCGACCGCTAATGGCGCGTGAACTGTTCATCTTCGTCGCGGCGTTCGCGGCGTTTGCCTCGGCGGTCGCGGCCTATCTGGCTGCCTTCCATGGCGAGGCTTCGCTCAAGGAAATTCTCTCGACGGCCTTCGCTGCCGTCATCGGCCTCTATGTGGGCCGTTATCTGCAACACAGGCTGATCAATGGCTGACCGTTCCCCCGCACCCGATACTCCCGAGCTGCGCGAACGCTGGGGCGCTTTCGAGTTCACTGAAAGCTACCGCGAGCGTGCGGACAAGGCGATCGCCCGCTATCCCGAGGGGCGCCAGCGCTCGGCCGTCATGCCGCTGCTCGACCTTGCGCAGCGCCAGGTGGGGGAAGAGACGGATACGCAGGGCTGGTTGCCGCTGCCGGTGATCGAATATGTCGCCGACTATCTCGACATGCCGGTGATCCGCGTGCTCGAGGTCGCGACCTTCTATTTCATGTACAACATGAAGCCGGTGGGTAAGTACCATGTGCAGGTCTGCGGCACGACGCCCTGCATGCTGCGCGGGTCGGACGGGCTGTTCGAAACTTGCAAGCAGCGCGGCATGAAGAAAGGCCACGTTTCGGAAGACGGGCTGTGGACCCTCACCGAGGTCGAGTGCATGGGCAATTGCGCCACCGCGCCGATGGTGCAGATCAACGACGACAATTACGAGGACCTGACGCCCGAGCGGCTCGACGGCATCCTCGACGCGCTGGCCAAGGGCGAACAGCCCAAGGCGGGTACCCAGGAGCCGGGCCGCCACACGAGCGAGCCGGCGAATGCGCTGAGCTCGCTGCCCGAAATGGTCGACGCCAATCACGACTACCGGAAGGACTGGTGATGAGCATCGCCACCATTCTCATCGCGCTGATCGTCGGGTTCATTGCCTGGAAGCTGTTTGTCGGCCTCGTGAAATTCGGCGTGCTCGCGGTGATCGCGGTCGCCGCCATCTATATCCTCTCGCAAGGGGGTGCATTCTGATGCTCGCTGACAAGGATCGCATCTTCACCAATGTCTACGGCTTCCAGGATTGGGGCCTGAAAGCAGCGCAGCAGCGCGGCGACTGGGACGATACCAAGTCGCTGATCGCGCGCGGTCATGACACTATCATCGAAGAGATCAAGGCATCGGGCCTGCGTGGCCGGGGCGGGGCGGGCTTCCCGACCGGTCTCAAGTGGTCGTTCATGCCGAAGGAATCGAAGGACGGCCGTCCCAGCTTCCTCGTCGTCAATGCCGACGAATCCGAACCCGGTTCGTGCAAGGACCGTGAGATCATCCGCCACGATCCGCACAAGCTGATCGAAGGCGCGCTGGTCGCCGGTTACGCGATGCGGGCACGCGCGGCCTATATCTACATCCGCGGCGAATATATCCGCGAGGCCGAGACGCTGCAGGCCGCGATCGACGAGGCGTACGATGCCGGACTGATTGGCAAGAATGCTTCGAAGTCGGGCTATGATTTCGACGTCTTCCTGCATCGCGGCGCGGGCGCCTATATCTGCGGCGAAGAAACCGCGATGATCGAAAGCCTCGAAGGCAAGAAGGGTCAGCCGCGGCTCAAGCCGCCGTTCCCGGCGGGTGCGGGTCTCTATGGCTGCCCGACCACGGTCAACAATGTCGAATCGATCGCCGTCGTCCCGACCATCCTGCGCCGCAGCGCCAGCTGGTTCGCGAGCTTCGGGCGCGAGAACAACAAGGGCACCAAGCTCTTCCAGATCAGCGGCCATGTGAACAAGCCCTGCGTTGTCGAAGAAGCGCTCTCGATCCCGTTCAGCGAGCTGATCGAAAAGCATTGCGGCGGCATCATCGGAGGCAAGGACAATCTTCTCGCCGTGATCCCCGGCGGGTCGTCGGTTCCGCTGGTTCCGGCGGAGCAGATCTGGGACGCTCCGATGGATTTCGATGGTCTCAAGGACCTCGGCTCGGGCCTCGGCACGGCAGGCGTCATCGTGATGGACAAGTCGACCGACATCGTCCGCGCGATTTCGCGTATCAGCTATTTCTACAAGCACGAGAGCTGCGGCCAGTGCACGCCCTGCCGTGAAGGCACGGGCTGGATGTGGCGCATGATGGAGCGCCTGCGCACCGGCGACGCGGCGATCGAGGAAATCGACATGCTGCAACAGGTCACCAAGCAGGTCGAAGGCCACACCATCTGCGCGCTCGGCGACGCGGCGGCCTGGCCGATCCAGGGCCTCATCCGCCACTTCCGCCCCGAGCTCGAACGCCGGATCGAAGAACACAACACCAAGTTTGCCGAGGCAGCCGAATAATGCCCAAGGTCACCGTAGACGGACAGGAAATCGAGGTTCCGGACGGCGCCACCGTCCTCCAGGCCTGCGAGCTTGCGGGTAAGGAAATCCCGCGCTTCTGCTATCACGAGCGGCTGAGCATTGCCGGCAACTGCCGCATGTGCCTGGTCGAGGTGAAACCCGGGCCGCCCAAGCCGCAGGCATCGTGCGCGCTTCCCGCGACCGAAGGCCAGGAAATCCGCACCGACACCGAGATGGTGAAGACCGCGCGCGAAGGTGTGATGGAGTTTCTGCTCATCAATCACCCGCTCGATTGCCCCATCTGCGACCAGGGCGGCGAATGCGACCTGCAGGACCAGTCGATGGCCTATGGCCGCGGCGCGACGCGCTACGAGGAGAACAAGCGCGCCGTCACCGAGAAATACATGGGCCCGCTGATCAAGACGGTCATGACCCGCTGCATCCACTGCACCCGCTGCGTGCGGTTCTCCGAAGAGATCGCCGGTGTCGATGAAATCGGCGCGGTGGGACGCGGCGAGGACATGGAGATCACGACCTATCTCGAGCAGGCGGCGGAGCACGAGCTGTCGGCCAATGTGATCGACCTGTGCCCGGTCGGCGCGCTGACCTCGCGACCCTATGCCTTCGAAGCGCGTCCGTGGGAGCTCAAGAAGACGCTCAGCATCGACGTGTCGGACGCGGTCGGCGCGAATATCCGCCTCGACAGCCGTGGCCGCGAAGTCATGCGCGCGCTTCCGCGCATCAATGACGACGTCAACGAGGAATGGCTCTCGGACAAGGCGCGCTATCAGGTGGATGGGCTGTCCAAGCGTCGCCTCGACAAAGTCTTCATGCGCAAGCGCGGCAAGCTGCAGGCGGCAAGCTGGGACGAGGCTTTCAAGGCGATCGCCAAGGCCAAGCCGGGCAAGGACATCGCTGCCATCGCGGGCGACATGGTCGACTGCGAGACGATGTTCGCGGCCAAGGCGCTGCTCAACGCCTGCGGTTCGACGCTGGTCGAAGGCCGCCAGACCGGCATGGATTACGACGTGTCGAACCTTGCAGCGGTCAATTTCAACTCGACCTTCGCGGGTATCGAGACCGCCGACGTGATCCTGATCGTGGGCAGCCACATCCGCTGGGAAGCCCCGCTGGTGAACGTGCGCATCCGCAAGGCGGTGAAGCGCGGTGCCAGGGTCTTCGTCGTCGGCCCGCGCTGGGACACGACCTATCCGGCGGAATTCCTCGGCGAGGACCTTTCGGTGCCTTCGAAGCTGCCGAAGGAAGCCGCCGAAGCCTTCAAGGGCGCTGAACGTTCCGCGATCATCATAGGCGGTGCGGCGCTTGCCAAGGGCGCGCTGGGCGCGGGCCTCGCCTTCGCCGACCAGTTCGGCCTGGTGAGGGATGGCTGGAACGGCTTCAACGTCCTCCACTTCAGCGCCGCGCGCATGGGCGGGCTGATGCTCGGCTTCGCGCAGAAGCGTGGGATGAAGGACATCGTCGCAGCCAATCCCAAGGTCGTGATTTCGCTCGGCGCGGACGAGATGGACTTCGAACCCTTTGCCGACGCACTCAAGGTCTATATCGGCCACCACGGCGACAAGGGCGCGCATGCCGCAGACATCATCCTGCCGGGTGCCAGCTACGCCGAGAAGGACGGGACCTACGTCAACACCGAAGGCCGCGTGCAGTTCGCCGAAAAGGCCGTCTTCGCGCCGGGTGACGCGCGCGAGGACTGGACGATCCTGCGCGCGCTGGCCGATGCTCTGAAGGTGGAGGTCGGTTTCGACAGCTTTACACAATTGCAGGCGGCAATGATCGCCGAAGTGCCCGCACTGGGCGAGGAAGGCCTCGCCGATTACGGCGCGTTGCCCAAGGCGGACTCGAAGGCCAAGGCGGAAGGCACGATCAGTGCCTATCCGATCAAGGACTTCTACCTCACCAATTCCATCGCCCGCGCCAGCGCGGTGATGCAGCAGTGCTCGAGCGAACTGCTCGGAAGTGACGAGCTGGCGGAGGCCGCGGAATGACCGAATTCTTCCAATCCCTCGGCATGACCTACGAGCTCGCGTGGTTCACGGCCACGATCGCAGGCATACTGCTGATCGCCTTCCCCCTGATGGCGGCGGTGGCCATGGTCATCTATGTCGACCGCAAGGTCTGGGCAGCGATCAACCTGCGCCGCGGGCCCAATGTGGTCGGCCCGTTCGGCCTGCTCCAGAGCTTTGCCGACGGGATCAAGGTATTCCTGCAGGAAACGATCATTCCTTCGGCCGCGAACAAGGGCATTTTCCTGCTCGCGCCGATCATCACCTTCACCGTCGCGCTCGCAGCCTGGGCGGTCGTGCCCTTCAGCGCCGAGGCGGTGCTGGCCGACATCAATATCGGGCTGCTCTACATTCTAGCGATCAGTTCGCTGTCGGTTTACGGCGTGGTGATGAGCGGATGGGCGAGTAACTCCAAATATCCGTTCTTCTCGGCCATGCGCGCGGCCGCACAGATGATCAGCTACGAAGTCTCGATCGGCTTCATCCTGGTTTGCGTCGTGCTGTTCGCGGGAACGTTCAACCTGAACGATATCGTCCGCGCGCAGGAAGGCTTCGGTCTCGGTGTGATAAACGCCTATGTCGTGCATCCGCTGCTGTTCCCGATGTGGGTGATGTTCTTCATCTCTTGCCTCGCCGAAACACAGCGCGTGCCCTTCGACCTGACCGAGGCGGAGAGCGAACTGGTCGCCGGCTACCAGACCGAATACTCCTCGATGAGTTTCGCGCTGTTCTGGCTGGGTGAATATGCCAACATCCTGCTGATGTGCATTCTCAACGCGCTGCTGTTCTTCGGTGGCTGGCTGCCGCCGATCGACTGGGCGCCGCTCTATGCCGTGCCCGGCATCGTCTGGCTGCTGCTCAAGACCTTCTTCTTCTTCTTCTTGTTCAGCTGGGTCATGGCGACCGTACCGCGCTATCGCTACGACCAGCTGATGCGCCTGGGCTGGAAGGTCTTCCTTCCCATCAGCCTCGGCTTCGTCGTCGTCATTTCCGGCTATCTGATGGCCACGGGACATTACGGATGAGTATCGCGCAAACCATCAAGGCGTTCACCCTGTGGGAATTCGTGAAGGCGCATGCCCTCACGCTGAAATACTTTTTCAAGCCCAAGGTGACGATCAACTATCCGTTCGAGAAGAACCCGATTTCGCCCCGGTTCCGCGGCGAGCATGCGCTGCGCCGCTATCCCAACGGGGAAGAACGCTGCATTGCCTGCAAGCTGTGCGAGGCGGTGTGCCCTGCGCAGGCGATTACGATCGAGAGCGAACCGCGCGAGGACGGCAGCCGCCGCACCACGCGTTACGACATCGACATGACCAAGTGCATCTATTGCGGTTTCTGCCAGGAAGCCTGCCCGGTCGATGCGATCGTCGAGGGGCCGAACTTCGAATATGCGACCGAAACGCGCGAGGAACTGCTCTACGACAAGGCGAAACTGCTGGCCAACGGGGACAAGTGGGAGCGGGCCATTGCCGCGAACCTTGAAGCCGATGCGCCGTATCGCTAACCGCCGCGCCAACGAGACACAGGGGCCATGATTCAGACTTTAGCCTTTTACCTGTTCGCTGCGCTTGTCATCGCCAGCGCCGTCATGGTCATCATGGCGCGCAACCCGGTGCATTCCGTGCTGTGGCTGATCCTCGCCTTCTTCAACGCCGCGGGCTTGATGGTGCTTGTCGGCGCCGAGTTCATCGCCGCGCTGATGGTGATCGTCTATGTCGGCGCGGTCGCGGTGCTGTTCCTGTTCGTGGTCATGATGCTCGACATCGACTTTGCCGAATTGCGCGCCGGTTTCATCAAGAATTTCCCGCTCGGAATTGCGATTGCCCTCGTGCTGCTGGCCGAGCTTGTGCTGGGTATCGGCGCTTATCAGGCGGGTACCCTGGAACTCGGCGTGCCAAGCGGCGCGGCTGCTCCCCTTCTCGGCGATTCGAACACCGCCAGCATCGGCGCGATTCTCTATCGCGACTACATCTTCCTGTTCGAGGGGGCCGGTATCATCCTGCTCGTCGCGATGATCGGCGCGATCGTGCTGACCCATCGCAAGCGCCCCGCCGGCTCGCGCAGCCAGCAGGATATCGGCAAGCAGAACCGCCGCAATCCGAACGAAGCCACCGTCATGAAACAGCCCCAAGTGGGCGAAGGGGTCGAGCTGTGATCGGCATCGAACACTATATCGTCGTCAGCGCGATCCTCTTCGTGCTCGGCGTGCTCGGTATCTTCCTCAACCGGAAGAACATCATCGTCATCCTGATGGCGATCGAACTGATTCTGTTGAGCGTGAACCTCCAGCTGGTGGCCTTCAGCGCCTTTCTCGGCGATCTCGTGGGGCAGGTCTTCGCAATGTTCGTCCTGACCGTCGCTGCGGCCGAAGCCGCCGTCGGGCTGGCAATTCTCGTGATCTATTTCCGTGGCCGCGGCACGATCGCGGTGGACGACGTCGACCGGCTGAAGGGGTAAGCCACGGTGGAAATTCTTGTTATCGTTTTCTTGCCGCTGGTCGCGGCAATCGTCGCGGGGCTGACCAACAAAGCCGCGCCGCCGGTTTTCGCCAAGGCGATCACCACCGGTGCGTTGTTCGTCAGCGCGGTGCTGAGCTGGCCGATCTTCCTTAGCTTCGTGAACGGCACAGCCGAACCCTCGGTCGTGCCCGTATTGACCTGGGTGCAGTCGGGCACGCTGGCGTTCGACTGGGCGCTGCGCGTCGACACGCTGACAGCGGTCATGCTGGTCGTGATCAACACCGTCTCGGCGCTCGTCCACCTCTATAGCTGGGGCTATATGGAGGAAGACCCGGATCAGCCGCGCTTCTTCGCCTATCTCAGCCTGTTCACTTTCGCCATGCTGATGCTGGTGACTGCCGACAACCTCGTCCAGATGTTCTTCGGTTGGGAAGGCGTGGGCCTCGCCAGCTATTTGCTGATCGGTTTCTGGTTCAAGAAACCCAGCGCCAATGCCGCAGCGATCAAGGCCTTCGTGGTCAACCGCGTGGGCGACCTTGGCTTCATGCTCGGCATTTTCGGCACCTACCTCGTGTTCGACACGGTCTCGATCAGCGAGATCCTGGCGGCCGCGCCGGGCATGAGCGGGGCGACGATCGGCTTCCTCGGCTACGCCGTCTACACGATGGATGTGCTGTGCATCCTGCTGTTCATCGGTGCGATGGGCAAATCGGCGCAGCTCGGCCTGCACACCTGGCTGCCCGACGCGATGGAAGGCCCGACACCGGTGTCGGCACTGATCCACGCTGCGACCATGGTGACCGCAGGCGTATTCATGGTCTGCCGCCTGTCGCCGATGTTCGAGACCGCGCCCGTCGCGCTCGCCATGGTGACCTTCATCGGTGCCGCCACCTGTATCTTCGCCGCCACCGTCGGCACGACGCAGTGGGACATCAAGCGTGTCATCGCCTATTCGACCTGTTCGCAGCTCGGCTACATGTTCTTCGCTGCAGGCGTCGGCGCATACGGCGCAGCCATGTTCCACCTGTTTACGCATGCCTTCTTCAAGGCACTGCTGTTTCTCGGTGCAGGCTCGGTCATCCACGCGATGCACCACGAGCAGGACATGCGCTATTACGGCAATCTGCGTAAGCACATCCCACTGACCTTCTGGGCGATGATGGCCGGTACGCTCGCGATCACCGGTGTGGGCATCTACCACCTGGGCGCTGGTTTCGCAGGCTTCTGGTCGAAGGATGCGATCATCGAAGTGGCCTATGGCCGCGGTACGGAACTCGGCCAGTTCGCCTTCTGGATGGGTGTTTTCGCCGCGCTGCTGACCAGCTTCTATAGCTGGCGCCTGATGTTCCTGACCTTCTGGGGCAAGCCCCGCTGGGCCGACAGCGAGCATATCCAACATGCAGTCCACGGCCATCACGAAACGCCCGACGAGGAACACGGCGACGCCGCCCATGAGGACGTGCATCCCCACGAAGGGACTGCAGGCTATCATCCGCACGAAAGCCCGCTGACGATGCTCATCCCGCTTGGGCTGCTGTCGATCGGAGCGGTGTTCGCGGGGCAGCTCTTCGCGCCGACATTCCTCGATGATGCGGCCTTCTGGGGCAGCTCGATCTTCTACAACGCACCGCTGATCGACGCGATGCACGCCGTGCCTTACTGGGTTAAGTACTCGGCGCTGATCGTGATGCTGATTGGCCTGTTCGTCGCCTGGCTGGCCTACATCAAGGACACCAGCATCCCCGGCAAAACCGCCGAACAGCTCGGCCCGATCTATCGCTTTCTCTACAACAAGTGGTATTTCGACGAACTCTACCACTATCTCTTCGTGGTGCCGGCCTTCTGGCTCGGCCGCCAGTTCTGGAAACTCGGCGATATCGGCACGATCGACCGTTTCGGACCCAATGGCATTGCCTGGGTGGTCGAGAAGGGCTCGGTCGGGGCGCGCAAGTTCCAGACCGGATATCTCTATAGCTATGCGCTGGTGATGCTCCTCGGGCTCGTCGCCGCGATCACCTGGGTACTTTTCTGATGGAATTCCCCATCCTTTCGCTGATGCTCGCCGTACCGCTGGCGGGCGCCATCGCCTGCCTGTTTCTCGGCGCGCAGTCGGCTCGCATGGTCGCGCTAGTCGCAACGCTGATCGACCTCGCGCTGGGTATCGTATTGTGGATGAACTACGACATCGGCGGAGCCCAGTGGCAGTTTACCGAGCGGGCCGAGATTTTCGCCGGGTTCAGCTATGCGCTGGGCATCGACGGCATCGCGCTGATGCTGATCATGCTCAGCGTCTTCCTGATGCCGATCTGCATCCTCGCCAGTTGGGAAGCCATCAACAAGCGTGTGGGCGAATACATGAGCGCCTTCCTGCTCATGGAAGTGCTGATGATCGGCGTGTTCGCCGCGCAGGACCTGTTCCTTTTCTACATCTTCTTCGAAGCCGGTCTCATCCCGATGTATCTGATCATCGGCGTGTGGGGCGGCGACAATCGCATCTACGCTTCGTACAAATTCTTCCTCTACACGCTGCTCGGCTCGGTGCTGATGCTGATCGCGATGATGTGGATGGTGAACGAGTCGGGCACCACCGACATCCCGACGCTGCTCAATTACGACTTCAGCCCGGCGGCACAGACCTGGCTGTGGCTGGCCTTCTTTGCCAGCTTCGCGGTGAAGATGCCGATGTGGCCGGTGCATACCTGGCTGCCCGACGCGCACGTTCAGGCGCCCACCGCCGGTTCGGTCATCCTCGCGGGTGTGCTGCTCAAGCTGGGCGGCTACGGTTTCATCCGCTTCAGCCTGCCGATGTTCCCCGAGGCTTCCGAACAGTTCGCCTGGCTCGTCTACATCCTCTCGATGGTCGCGGTGATCTACACATCGCTCGTCGCGCTGGTGCAGAACGACATGAAGAAGCTGATTGCCTATTCCTCGGTCGCCCACATGGCGATCGTGATGGTCGGTCTGTTCGCCTTCAACGTGCAGGGCATCGAAGGCGCGATGATGGTCATGCTCGGCCACGGCCTCGTCTCGGGCGCGCTGTTCCTGTGCGTCGGCGTCATTTACGACCGGCTGCATACGCGTGAGATCGCGCGCTACGGCGGGCTGTCGATCAATATGCCGAAATATGCGCTGTTCTTCCTGCTGTTTACCATGGCCAGCATCGGCCTTCCGGGGACCAGCAACTTCATCGGCGAATTCCTCGCGCTGGCCGGGATATACAAGGTCTCGACGCTGGTGACGCTGGTCTGCACTACGGGCATCATCCTGGGTGCCGCCTATATGCTTTATCTCTACCGCCGCGTGGCGTTCGGCGAACAGAAGAACGCTGATGCAGCGGCCATGCTCGACCTCAATGCCCGCGAATGGGCCATGCTCGCCCCGATCGCAGCCGCAGTGCTGTGGATGGGCGTCTATCCGGAAAGCTTCCTTGCCCCCATGCGTCAGGACATTGCCGCACTCGAGGCCCGCATCGCACGTGCCGCGCCCGATTTCGATGCCGACAATGTGATCGGCACCCCGCGCGAACGGCACGCCAATTTCGTCGAGGCCGCACAGGGCACTGCCCATGGTGAGGAGGGAGCGCACTGATGTCCTACGCAACCTCGCTCTACCTGACCGGTGCCGAAATCGGTCTGTCGCTGGCTGGCCTGGTTTTCCTGCTGGTCGCCGCCTGGGGTGGCCCGCGATCCGCCCGTATGCTCACCAGTCTCACGGTGACGGCGCTGATCGTGGCGGCCATTTTCAGCGCGCAGCTGTTTGAGCAGGCGACCGGGGAAGTCGCCGGAAGGGCCTTCGGCGATCTCTACCGCGCGGATGCCTTCGGCAGTTTCGCCAAGATCCTGATCTACCTCGCAGCCGCCGCCGTGCTGGTAGTCACGCCGAGCTTCTTCGAGCAGCGCCGCGCCTATCGCGGCGAATATCCGGTTCTGATGCTGTTCAACGCGGTCGGCATGGGCATGATGGTCTCGGCGACCGACCTGATGACGCTCTACATCGGTCTCGAGATGTCGAGCATTGCCAGCTATGTGCTCGCCAGCTTCCTGCGTAATGATGACCGGTCGGCCGAGGCGGGCCTCAAATATTTCGTCCTCGGCGCGCTCGCGTCGGGTATCATTCTTTATGGCGTGAGCCTCGTTTACGGCTTCACCGGCACGACCAATTACGAGGGCATCCGCGCGGCATTTGCTGCCGATTTCTCGACCGGCGCGCTGTTCGGCGTGGTCTTCGTGCTCGCCGGGCTCGCCTTCAAGGTCAGTGCGGTCCCGTTCCATATGTGGACCCCCGACGTCTACGAAGGCGCGCCCACTCCCGTCACCGCCTTTTTCGCCAGCGCCCCCAAGGTCGCGGCGATGGGTATGCTGGTCCGCATGGCGATGGATCCCTTTGCGGGCGAGGTCGACAGCTGGCGCCAGATCGTGATCTTCGCAGCGCTTGCTTCGATCGTGGTCGGCGCGCTGGGCGCAATCGGGCAGCAGAACCTCAAGCGCCTGCTCGCTTATTCCTCGATCAACAATGTCGGTTTCATCCTGATCGGTCTGGCTGCCGCGACCCCCTCCGGCATTTCCGGTGTGATGACCTATCTCGCGATCTATGCGGCAATGGTCGTGGGCAGCTTTACCGCGCTGCTGATGCTGCGCGATCCGGAAGGCAACAACCTCGAAACCTTCGCCGATATCTCGGGCCTTTCGACCCGGCGCCCGGCGTTGGCCTGGTCGCTGCTGGCACTGATGTTCAGCCTCGCCGGGATTCCGCCGCTGTTCGGCTTCTGGGGCAAGTTCGTGGTTTTCCAGGCCGCGGTGCAGGCCGACCTCGTCGCGCTGGCGGCAATCGGTATCGCCGCCAGCGTCATCGGCGCGTTCTATTATATCAAGTTCATCAAGGTGATGTTCTTCGACGAGCCGGTCCGCGAAGTCGAGGCGACCAGCCCGATGAGCCACTGGGTGGTGCTGGCGATCTGCGTGGCGATCATCTCGCCGCTGGGGTACCTGCTGACCATTCCGTTGGGTGAATGGACCGCACAGGCCGCCGCTTCTTTCGTCGCGGCGATGTGATCCGCTTCGTTACCGAGACCGGTTCGACCAATTCCGATCTCGCCGCGCAATTGCGCGCGGGCGAGCCCGTACCCGAGGGGCAATGGCTCGTCGCCGACCGTCAGGTTGCAGGACGGGGGCGCCAAGGGCGCAATTGGTCCGACGGCAGCGGCAATTTCATGGGCTCGACGGTCGTGCATATCGCACCGCGCGATCCGAACCCTGCTACGCTTGCGCTTGTTGCTGGAGTGGCTGCCTACGAGGCTGTCTCGAAGATCCTCGCCGATCCCAGCCAACTCCGCCTCAAATGGCCCAACGACCTGATGCTCGGCGATGCCAAGCTGGCCGGCATACTGCTCGAGCGCGAGCGCGACGCGATCATTGTCGGCATGGGGGTGAATCTCGCCGCAGCACCCGAACTGCCCGATCGCAAGACCATCGCGCTATCGGCGCTGGGTCCAGCACCGGACCGGGACCACTTTGCGCAATCACTGGCAAGCGCCTTCGATCTCGAAGTCGAGCGCTGGCGCACCTACGGGCTCGAACCGCTCACGCGGCGCTGGACTGCGGTCGCGCATCCGCTGGGGACACCGTTGGTCGTGCAACCGCCCGGGGAAGACCGGCTACAGGGCGGCTTTGCCGGCCTGACCGTCGATGGTGCTTTGACCCTGCGCTTGGCGGACGGCTCCGCCCGTGCCATCCACGCGGGCGATGTAATGCTCGTGAACGAGGAGAGCTGAGCCATGCTGCTCGCAGCCGATGTCGGAAATACCAATGTCGTCTTCGCCCTGTTCGAAGGGCGCGAGATCAAGGCCCGCTGGCGGATTGCCACCGATCCGCGGAGAACCGGCGACGAATATGCCGTCTGGCTGCTGCAACTGGCCGAATTCCAGGGCTTCGACAGTGCCGATATCGACCAGGTCATCATCGGTTCGGTCGTGCCGAGGGCGATCCACAACCTCACCGTCCTTTCGGAAAAATATCTCGGCGTCACGCCGCTGATCGCCGGGCAGGGCAGGGCCGAATGGGGGTTCGAACTCGATATCGAGCAGCCCAGCTCGCTCGGCGCCGACCGCGCGCTCAACACGCTTGCGGCCCATGCGAAATATGAAGGCGATCTGATCGTGGTCGACTTCGGCACCGCCACGACGTTCGATGCAGTCGATTTCACCGGGGCCTACAAGGGCGGAATCATCGCGCCCGGCATCAATCTTTCCCTTGATGCGCTGGTCGGCAATACCGCCAAACTGCCGCGGATCGCGATCGAGCGGCCGGAAAGCGACAGCGTGATTGGACGCAATACCGAAGACCAGATGCTGATCGGTGTGTTCTGGGGCTATGTCTCGCTGATCGAGGGCCTGATCGCGCGGATGAAGGACGAGATCGGCCGGCCCGCCAAGGTCGTGGCGACGGGCGGTCTGGCGATCCTGTTCGACGAACACACCGAGCTGTTCGACGCGGTCGATACCGACCTCACGCTCGAAGGGCTTGCGATTCTTGCGGAGCGCGCAGCTTGAAGAAGGACTTCACTCCCGAAGACGAACTGCTCTTCCTAGCGCTCGGCGGGTCGGGCGAGATCGGCATGAACGTCAACCTCTACGGTTGCCAGGGCCGCTGGCTGATGGTCGATCTAGGGATGACGTTCTCGGGCGACCAGTATCCCGGCGTCGACCTCGTCTTTGCCGACCTCGAGTTCATCGAGGACCGGGCGGACACGCTCGAGGCGATCGTGCTGACGCACGCGCATGAGGACCATATCGGCGCGGTCCCCTATTTCGCGGCAGAACTGGACGTGCCGATCTACGCAACGCCGTTCACGGCCGAGTTGGTCCGCCGCAAGCTGCAAGAGGCAGGGCTGGAAGATCAGATCGACCTGCATGTGATTCCCGACGACCACGGCAGCTTCGCGGTCGGCCCGTTCGAGGTGACCTATATCCCGCTCGCGCACTCGATTGCCGAAGGCAATGCGCTGCTCATCGACACGCCGCACGGGCGGATCTTCCATACCGGCGACTGGAAGCTGGACGAGGATCCGATCATCGGCGAGCCGACCACCGAAGAGGAATTGACCGAGATCGGAGACGAAGGCGTGCTTGCGCTGGTCTGCGACAGCACGAATGTGTTCAATCCCGCGCCGAGCGGCTCGGAAGGCGCCGTGCACAAGGGCCTGCTCGAAGAAGTCCAGCGCCATCAGGGCAAGCGCGTGCTGGTGACGACCTTTGCCAGCAATGTCGCCCGGCTGCAGACGCTCGGCGATGTCGCGCGCGAAACCGGCCGCCAGATCTGCGTCGCAGGCCGGTCGCTCGATCGGATTATCGAGGTCTCGCAAGACAATGGCTATCTGGAGGACTTCCCTGAGCCGGTCGATTTCGACACGGCCATGGGCCTGCCGCGCGGCGAGCTGCTGATCCTCGCCACGGGCGGGCAGGGCGAACCGCGGGCAGCGCTTGCGCGTATTGCCGACGAGAACCATCCGCTCGAACTGGTCGGCGGAGATGTCGTGCTGTTTTCGAGCCGCCAGATCCCGGGCAATGAGATTTCCATAGGCGCGGTCCAGAACAAGCTCGCCGCGCGCGGAATCACCATGGTCACCGACCGGCAGAGCATGATCCACGTTTCCGGACATCCGGGCAGGCCCGAGCTCGAGGCGCTGTATGGCTGGCTGCGGCCCGAGATCCTCGTGCCGGTACATGGCGAGATGCGGCACATGCAGGAGCAGGGCAGGCTGGGCAAGGCCAGCGGGATACCCGACCAGGTCGTACAGCAGAATGGCGATCTCGTGCGGCTCGCACCCGGTGCACCGGGCAAGGTGGCCGAAGTGCGGTCGGGGCGCCTCGTGCTCGATGGGGACATCATCGTGCCTGCCGATGGCGAGGCGATCTCCATGCGTCGGCGGATCATGCGGGAAGGCGTGGTCATCGTGGCGCTGGATGGCGATCTCAATCCGCGCCTCGACAGTCTCGGCCTCCCGCTGGATGAGGATTACGAGGATTTCATCGCCGAGGCGAGCAGCGACATCCGTGCGGCAATCGCCAAGCTGCGTGGACGCGAACGTCGCGATGAAGCCAGCATCCACGAGGCCGCGCGCCTCGCCGCCCGCCGCGCCGCGCAGCGCTGGTCGGGCAAGCGCCCGCAGGTGCGGGTGATCCTGCCCAATCTTTAGGAGCCAGAGCGATGGAATGGACCAGTATTCTCGCGATCTATTTCCTGTTCTTCGTCTTCAGCGCGTTTCTGCTGCTGCCCTTCGGCGTGCGCACGCATGACGAAGCCGGCGTCGAGAAAGTGCCCGGTCAGGCCGACAGTGCGCCGGTCGAATTTCGACCAGGGAGGCTGCTGCTGCGCGCGGTGATCCTGGCGGCCGTCGTGACCACCGCCTATGTGCTCAATTACATCTATGGCTGGATCACGGTCGATCACCTGATTTTGTGGGGACCCGACGCCTGACGCGCTATTGACGCAGACGTTCGAGTGCTTGCGCCAGCACGACGTACAGCTTGCCCATGTCGCTGCTCAGCAGTGTGACGCTGACGGCATTACCGTCGCGGGTCGAGAGCATGGTGCGCAGCATTGCCTCGAAGTCGTGAATATAGCGGCTGACATGCTCGCGGAAATCGGCATCGACATCGTAGAGTTCGGCGATTTCGCGCGCCTCGGTGTTGTCGACCAACCGCACTGCGCGGCGGGTGAAGATACCGCGATCGCCGCGAAGGTAGCTCGCCCAGGCCGTATCGGTGACCTCGGTCGAAAGCGCCTTGGCGATGTCGATCGCGTTCGAATTGAGGCTCTCGGTTATCAATGCGACACGGCGCGAGAAATCGTTGTCGACCTCTTCGCTAGCCCGCTCGCGCGCATGCGCAATGCGGTTTTCCAGATTACCGGTAAGTTCGTTGACCTTGGCCAGTTGGTCGCGCAGCTGGCGCATGACCTCGCGACCCGCCTCGGCCGACCGTTCGGTCGCGCGATCGAGCGCTGTGATCGCTTCCTGCGTATGGTCGCGCAAGGCCTTGTCGATCGCTTCGGCGCTCTGTTCGCCGACCTTGCCGGCAATCCCTGCGATCCGCTCGGCCTGTTCGGTCTCGATTGCGGCAAGCGCTTCGCGGGCACTGGTTTCGAGCGCGGTAATTGCGTCGCGCAATTCGCCCTGCGTACGCTCCGAAACAGTGGCACTTTCATCGCCCAGCGCAGCCACGCTGGCGCGCAGACGTTCGATGCCGTCTACCTGGGCGCTCGCCGTTTCGCCGAAACGCGCCTGAAATTCGTCGACCCCGGCCATCGCCTCGCGGCTGCGGGTGCCAGCTTCTTCCATGCTCGCGGTGAGCGCTTCGCCCGCTTCCTTCGCCTGGTCGAGCAGGTTTTTCACATCCTCTGCGCGCTGCTCGATTTCGGCGAGGCGCGCCTCGCTCGCCTCCATCGCCACTGGCAATTCGTCCCGGCTGTGTTTGGCGCTCGCCTGGATGAGCTCGAGCAATCGAACGCTGGCGTCGGTTAGCGCGGAGACAGCTGCATCCGTTCCCTCCAGAGCCTCGCGGCTCTCGCCCAGTTTGGCATCGAGAGTAGCGATACCTTCGGACAGTTCGTCGCGGGCCATTCGACCCTGAGCGGCAACGGAATCGAAAGTCGTGCCCAAGGCGGCGATCCGTTCGCCCAGCTCTTCGCCTTCTGCCGCCATGAGCGAGAGCTGCTCCGCTTGTGCGGCCCGTCGCTCGGCGATTACGTCGTCGAGCGCGGCAAACCGGTCTCTCATGCTGGAATGCGCCGCATCTTCCGCTTCGGAAAGCTCCGCCTGCCGCCGACCCGTCTCTTCTGCAAAAAGGCGGTTCCGTTCGGCCAGGCGGGCGTCCACCGTCTCCGCCTCGGCGAACAGCTCCTTGAGCTTGGTATTGGCCGCAGCTAGCGCCGCTTCGTCGATCCGCGTGACCTCGGCAACGGCTTCACGCAACCGTTCCTGCATCGCATCCACCTGGCTGGCCCAGGCAGTCAGTGCGTGCGCTTCGCCATCGCGGATTGCCTCTGCGGCTTCGGCGGTTTCCCTGCGAAGGGTTGCAAGGCGTTCCTGCAAGCTACCCATCGCGGTCTCACGTTCGGCAGCCGCTTGTGCGTCGGTCTCGTCGAGTTCGCTGCGCAACTTCTCGAAGCGGTTCCGGATCGAGGCGAGCGCCTCGACTTCGCGACTGTCGAGATCGCCGCGAAACGCCTCGCTGTCCTCGCGCAGTTCGGCGAAACGTCGTTCGGTTATCGCGCCCAGTTGCTCGGCCTGCTCGGTAAACGCTTCGAGCGCTGCATCGACACGTTTGCGCAGCGAGGCCACCTGTCGCTCGCTCGCCGCGCCGAATTCATTGAGTCGCTCGAACCCATGGACCAGCTCGTCGAGCTGGGCTTGTGCCTCACGGCCTGCCCCGCCGATCTGGTTCGATACGTCCTTGGCGGAATTGGCGATTACCGGGAGATTGTCCCGCAATTTGTCCATGTTTTCCAGCGCAGTAATGCTGACTCGTGCGATCGATTCGACCTGTTCGCCATTCTCTCCGATTAGCGATTGCAACCGATCGGCATTCTCCGATAGTCGATCTGTTGCCGTCCGGCCCAGATAATCCAGCTCTTTCGTCTGCGCGGTTAGAAATTCGCGGGCGAGGCTCAGTTCGCGGTTTACCACGGCGAGGCGGGTCTCGAGTTCGGCCGATTGCGCCGATAGGTCTTGCGCGACCTCGGCGAAGCGCTTTGCCTCGCGTGTCGAATTGCGCATGGCAAGCAGCCAGATACCGACCACGAGCAGCACCGGGATCGCCCATTGTGCAATCAGGCCCGTCCATTCGCGCGGGGTGGGGCTTGCGAGGATTTCGGTCTGGTGCGCCCAGCCGAAGAAGCCCGTCCAACTAAGGATCGCCAGCACTGCCAGAAGCGGGAAAACCCAGGCAAAGCTGCGTCCAGGCTGCGGTTCTTCGTCCCACTCCTCCTCGAGACCCTCTTGAGGATCCTCCGAGATATGTTCGACAACCTCTTCGGAAACTGCAGTTTCCGGTGCGGTTTCATCGGCCGCTTGGTCGACGGCCTGGATCAGCGGGCGCTTTCTCATAGGTTCGAAAGCTATCACCAAAGCGGTTGGGCTTAAACAGCAATTAACCGCTTTGGTGGCAGGCTGTGGCGATGGCGTATCACTCTACCGGCTTCGATGCCGCACTTGCCACCGCGGCAGGCGACGATCCGTCGCTCAGGAACGAACTGCGCGCGGCCTTCGCCGACAGCGTCGCGCGCCAATTGGACCTGTTGCGTCGCGCCCGGTGCGACGGCAATTGGGAAGTCGCCGCCAGCAGGTTGCACGCCATTGCGGCGAGTTTTCACGCCCCGGAACTGATGGACCTTGCTGAAGAAGCGCGTACCGCTGCGCCAGGTGAGCCCACGGTTCTCCAGCGCATAGACACTTTCGTCGAAGCTCTGGCCTGAGGGAAAAAAGGGCTCGCGACTTGGCGGGCGGTGGCAGACAGCCCTAGAAGCCGGGTTCGTTCAACCCTCGCAATCGGAGTTCAGCGTGCGCGTCGCCCTGCTGTCAGTCCTCGATGGCCCAGCCGAACCGCGCAAGATCCCTGCGCCGTTCCGCATGCTCGCGGGCGCGCGCCTGGTCGAGCGGCAACTCGATATCGCGCTGGCCGCGGGCTGCGAGAGCATCGCCTGCCTCGCCACCACGGTCGGCCGCGAAGTCATCGATCTGCAGCACCGCGCGGAGGCAGCAGGCGCGCGCTTCATCGCGATCCGCGAGCCGCGCAAGCTGTCGGGTATCGTGACTGCGCAGGACGAACTGCTGGTCCTCTCTTCCGGCGTCTTGCCCGACGAAGATTCGATTGTGCGGCATCTGGCCAAGCCAGGCGTGCTGGTCTTCCCGGAGGACCCGGCGGTGCAGCGCGGTTACGAGCGGATCGACGCGCATTTCGCCTGGGCCGGTGCGTTAATGGTGCGCGGTAATGCGGTCGAGCAACTCGCTCAGCTGCCGACGGATGTCGATACGCCCTCGGCGCTGTTGCGCATCGCCCTCCAGTCGGGGGTACGAACGCATCCGCTCGAAACGCGGCTGCTCGATGAACATGTCTGGCTGCGCGATCCGACAACCGAGGAACTCGCCATGCGCGAGCGGAGTTGGGTGGCGGGTCATGCCGACGTCGCGCCGTTTACCGCACCGGGTTTGGCGATTGCCGAGCGTATGGGCGCGCGCCTCGCGCAGGACACAATGGGCGGACGACTGCCGCGTTTTCTTGCGCTCGGAGCCGCAGCAATGGGCCTTCTCGCCCTGTCGCTGGGTCTTGCCGGGTGGATATTGCCCGGCTTCGGCCTTGCGGCACTGGCGGTGTTGCTCTTTGCGATGGAAGAAGTGGTTCGCCGCATTTCCAATGCCGGCCAGGTACGCCCGAGCGTACCGGTTCTGGTCCAGGCGCTTAGGATTCTGCTGGACCCACTGCTGGTCGTGCTCGTCGCCATGGCATCACCCGAAGATACCACTTGGCTGCGACTGTTCGTGCCTGCGGTGTTGTTCGGTTTGCTGCATCTGGGGGAACGACTGAGTACGGCGCGCTGGCGTCGCAGCTACGCCGATCGCGTGCTGCTGACGCTGGGGCTATTGCCGGCCGTGCTGTTCGGCTTCGCGCAACCGGTTGTGGCGGTGCTATCGCTGGCGGTGCTGGTGACGCTTTTCCTCACGTCGGAACCAAGGGACTAACGCGCGCTTAACCATGTCGATGCTAAGCCCGAGCCATGCTGATGCCTGACGCTGCATCCCCCGAGGCCGCTGCCGATCGGGAACCCCTGCGCGACGCGATCGCGCGCGGCAACGCGATGCTTGCCCGGATCGCTCCCATCCTGTCGCATTTGCTGGCTACCCCCGACCATTCGCTGTTCAGCGACGAGATCGTCGCGCGGATCCGCGGCATGTGCCACAATCTCGCATGGCAGGTCCTGCGCGCGCAGGCCGAGGCTGCGGGGCAGGCGGGCAGCGAAGCCTTCGCCGAACGCCATGGCGAAGCGCTGGCCAAGCATTTTTTCGGCAGTCCCGCTCTGCTCGCGCATTGCCATGCGCTGGCGCTGGAATGGCAACTGACCGAACGGCTCGAGGCCCAATACGGCATCGACCCGGTGCTTTCCCCGCTGGTGCAGGAACTCATCGCTTCCGATGATAGCGCCCTTGCCAGCGCCGCGATGTCAGCGCTTACCGCGCAGGCACGCTTTGCGCAGACCCAACGCAGGATGGAATTGCCGCTGGGTGAGTTGCCCGGCGACCTGTTTCACGATTTGCTGATGGGCTGGCGCGCCTTTAGCGGACAATTGCGTTCCGATGCGATGATCCGCGCGGAAGCCAAGCTTCGCAACGCCTTTGACGAGGGAGCCGGTCGGCTATCGTTGCTCGGGCGGGTTGTCACCGGAATGGGCAATGCGGCGCTGCGGGCGCTCGATGTCGATCAGGCAGGTCCGGCGCTGTTTCTTTCTGCGCTGGCGGCACGCTCGGGGCAGTCGCGCGTCGCTGCGGTGCTCTCGACCCACCATCAGCAGACTGCGCGCCTTGCGCTGGGGTTGCGCGGGGCAGGGCTCGACAGCGCCGATGTCGAGCGACAGGTGCTGCGGCTCAATCCGCAAGCGATTCCGCCGCGCGAAATCGCCGGCATGGCTGCCGAGGAGGCGCGCGGCCTGCTTTCTCAATCCACGCCGGTCGGAGCGGGCTGACGATGGCCACCGTCGGAACCCGATACATTGCACGGGCCAGAGCGGATGCGGACCGCAAGCTTGTCGAGGCCGACGACCTGCTGGCGGAGCTGCAGCAGGCCTGTGGCGGTTCCATCGGGTCGCGGATTGCAATTCCCGAGCTTCTGGCGCTCGTCGAAAAGGCGCAGCGTTACGGCCTGCGCCTTGCGCGCCAGTTCGAGGCCATCGACGGCGAGAAGCGAATTACGGCCTGGGTCGAGATTTCCCCGATCACAGACGAATCGGGCGAGGCCGACGGCTGCGCGATCGACGTGGTCAGCTGGCATAGTGAGGAGCTACCGCCCGAAAACGATATCGATGCAGCGCGGCGCCGCGTCGAGATCAATCGTCACCTTGCCGACTGCACCGCAAGGCTCGACTCGAACCAGCGTCTGCTGTCGATCGACACCGAAGCCGCCGACCTTGTCGATTTAGCCGAGAAGGCGCAGGCCAATGTCGGCAAGCCGTGGACCGACCTGGTACGCCTGCCTGGCAATACGCATCGCCAACCGCTCCATTGGCGGCTGCTCGACGGCGCAAGGTGCGAAATCGACGGTTCGGGACGCAGCTGGACTGCACATCTCGAACCGCTGGGCCAGCCGCAGCCGGGCAGTTCCGGTTTCGTTCTCTATCTCACCGCCGACAGCCCGCTCGCGGAGGATGGTTCGGGCGCTGACAGCGATAGCGAAGACGGACCATCCTTTGGCCGCGACCTCACGCCGGTCCTGCGCCAGCCGATCAATCGCATCATCGCCAATGCCGAAACGATCCGGACCAAGCTGGCGGGGCCTTTGGCCGATGAATACAGCTCCTACGCATCCGACATCGCCACCGCGGCGCAACACCTGCTTGCGCTGATCGACGATCTTTCGGATCTCGAAGTGGTCGAATCGGAGGATTTCGCGACCGCTCCCGACCGGATCGAGCTGGCCGACGTCGCCCGCCGTGCCTGCGGCATCCTGGGTGTGCGGGCGCGCGAGAAGGGCATTACGCTGGTCGCGCCGCCGGAAGGAGAAAGCCAGCTGGCCATCGCCGAATTCCGCCGGGTGCTGCAAATCCTGCTCAATCTGGTCGGGAATGCGATCCGCTATTCACCCGATGACAGCCAGGTGTGGATCCGGCTCGACCGGATCGGTAATCGCGCCTTGATCACTGTGGCCGACCAGGGTCATGGGCTCGAGGAGGAACAGCAGCAGCAGGTGTTCGAGAAGTTCGAACGGCTCGGGCGCAGCGGTGATGGCGGCTCTGGCCTTGGGCTCTACATTTCGCGGCGGATTGCGCGCGCGATGGATGGCGATCTGACGGTGGAGAGCGCGCCGGGACAAGGCGCGCGCTTTACCCTGTCGGTTCCGGCAGCCGAGGATCTGCGCGAAAAACCGCGCTGATCAACCGCGGCGCGATCCGCTGCGAAACAGGAACAGACCGACCATAAAGGTTATCGCGCCATAAAGCGCCCATTCGCGTTCGGCGAGCATGAAGCTGTCGGCGGGCCACATAACGAGGCCCAGACCCTGGAGCGTCCACAGGCCTCCGGAGAGCATCAATGCCGCTCCGAAGGCCATGAGGACGAAACCCATGTCAGCGCTGGCCGATGGCTACGTAGTCGCGCTCGGTCGGGCCGGTATAGAGCTGGCGCGGGCGGCCGATCACCTGCGCGGGGTCCGAGATCATCTCGTTCCACTGTGCGACCCAGCCGACCGTGCGGGCGAGGGCGAAGAGCGCGGTGAACATGGTCGTCGGGAAGCCGATCGCCGAGAGGATGATGCCCGAATAGAAGTCGACGTTGGGGAAAAGCTTCTTTTCCTTGAAGTAATCGTCGTTGAGCGCAAGCTCTTCGAGTTGAAGCGCGGTCTCGAACACCGGATCGGTGACGTTGAGTGCCTCGAACACCTCGCGCACGGTCTTCTGCATGACCGTCGCGCGCGGGTCGTAGTTCTTGTAGACGCGGTGGCCGAAGCCCATCAGGCGGAAGGGATCGTTCTTGTCCTTGGCGCGCTCAATATAGTGCGGGATGCGATCGGGCGTGCCGATCTCCTGCAACATGTTGAGCGCGGCCTCGTTCGCGCCGCCATGCGCCGGGCCCCACAGGCAGGCGATACCGGCCGCGATGCAGGCGAACGGGTTGGCACCCGACGAGCCGGCAAGACGCACGGTCGAGGTCGAGGCATTCTGTTCGTGGTCGGCGTGGAGGATGAAGATCCGGTCCATCGCCTTTTCGACTGCCGGGTGCAGCTCGTATTCCTCGGCCGGAACGCCGAACGTCATGCGCAGGAAATTACCCGTATAGCTAAGCGAGTTGTCCGGCTGCATCATGGGCTGGCCGACCGAGTACTTATAAGCGGCGGCGGCGATCGTCGGCATCTTCGCGATCAGGCGATGGCTGCTGATCTTGCGGTGCTCGGGATCCGAAATATCGGTGCTGTCATGATAGAAGGCCGACAGTGCGCCGACCACGCCGCACATGATGGCCATCGGGTGCGCATCGCGCCGAAAGCCCTGGTAGAACTGGCGCAGCTGGTCATGCAGCATGGTGTGCCGCGTGATCGTATAGGTGAAATCGTCCAGTTCGGCCTGCTGCGGCAGCTCGCCGTTGAGGAGCAGATAGGCGACTTCCATGAAGCTCGAATTTTCGGCCAGCTGGCCGATCGGATAGCCGCGGTGCAGGAGGACGCCTTCCTCGCCGTCGATATAGGTCAATGCACTTTCACAGCTGGCGGTGGACTTGTAGCCGGGGTCGTAGGTGAATTTCCCGGTCGTACCGTACAGCTTGCGGATGTCGACCACGTCGGGCCCGACGCTGCCCTGCAGCACGGGGAATTCCTGGGTCTGACCGCCCAGATCGAGGGTTGCCTGCTTGTCGGCCACGCGTTTCTCCTACTCGTTCTCTTTGGTGCCTGAGGGCGAGGCCTGCGCATCGATACGCAGGAGCGACTCTTCCTTGCCCAGCAGGACCAGCACATCGAAAATGCCGGGCGACGTGGTCGTGCCCGTCAGCGCTGCGCGCATGGGTTGCGCGAGCTTGCCGAGACCCAGTTCGAGCTGCTCGGCATACGATTTCGTAGTGGCTTCCAGCGCCTCGATTGTCCAGTCATTTTGCACATGCAGCATTTTTGACAATCCGGCGAGGCGCGCACGTGCGTCGTCATCGAGAAGCTTGGCGGCCTTCTCTGTCATTTCCAGCGGGTGTTCGGCAAAAAGAAAGGCTGCGCCCTCAGTGAGTTCGTTGACGGACTTCGCGCGCGTTTTCAGCACGGGCATAGCCTCGGCAAGCAGTTTTGTGTCTGCTTCCGGTCCCATCCTGGCGGCCACGATTTCCGCCAGTCGAGCATCGTCCGCCTCGCGGATGTAGTGGCCGTTGAGATTCAGCATCTTCTTGCTGTCGAAGCGCGCCGGTCCCTTGCCAACGCCGTCGAGGTCGAACAGTTCGATGGCTTCGCGCTTCGTGATCTCTTCGCGGTCGCCATGGCCCCAACCAAGACGCAAGAGGTAATTGAACAGCGCTTCGGGAAGGATGCCTTCCTCGTCACGATAGGCTTCGACGCCGACAGCGCCGTGCCGCTTCGACATTTTCGCACCGTCGGGCCCGTGGATCAGGGGGACGTGAGCGTAGACCGGATCCGGCCAGCCACCCTCTATCTGGTCCATCGCCCGTATGATCGGCAATTGACGGAAGGCATTGTTGAGATGGTCGTCGCCGCGGATGATATGGGTGACGCCCATGTCGTGATCGTCGACCACAACGGCGAGCATGTAGGTCGGCGTTCCATCGGCGCGGAGCAGGACGTAATCGTCGATCTCGGCGTTGTTTACCGTGACCTTGCCCTGAACGGCGTCCTCGATCGTCGTCTCACCTTCGGTCGGCACCTTCAGCCGGATCACGAAGGGCGCGCCGTCGGGCGCTTCGCTCTCGTCGCGGTCGCGCCAGCGCCGGTCGTAGCGCATCGGCTGCTTGTTCGCGCGTTGCTGGGCGCGCATCTCCTCGAGTTCCTCGGGCGTGGCAAAACATCTATAGGCATGGCCCGCCTCGAGCAACTTATGTGCGACTTCGGCATGGCGTTCGGCGCGGTCGGACTGAAACACCGGTGCCTCGTCAAAATCGAGGCCCAGCCAGTCGAGCCCGTCGATAATCTTTTCGATCGCATCGGGGGTGCTGCGCTTACGGTCTGTGTCCTCGATCCGCAGCAACGCGCGGCCGCCATGATGCCGCGCATAGAGCCAGTTGAACAACGCCGTTCGCGCCCCGCCGATATGGAGGTAGCCGGTCGGCGAGGGAGCGAAGCGGGTGACGACCTGCCGGGTCTTGCTGCCACTAACGCTTGCCATTGTCTCTCGCTTCCTTTCAAACACTTGCATGGCGACACGGGGGACGCCTTCGATACCGATGGGGGAGGCGGGCGACGAGGCCCGCAATATGGTGCCGCGCCCTTGGCGCATGAGCGCTCTCTTGTCCAGTTTTGCGCGGCGTTTCGAGGCATTTCTCGCCGCTGCGGAATTCGATCGCGGACCGTGGCTGGTGGTCGCCTTCGCAGCCGGGATCGGGTTCTGGTTCTATCTCGGCACCCCCTGGCAATGGCTGGCGGTCATGGCAGGCGGAGTCGCCGCGGCGATGCTGGCGTTGGCCACATGGCGGAGCGACGAGCGCCGCGTCTATACGCTTACTGCGGCGCTCTCGGTCGGGCTGGCCTTGGCAGCAGGGACCGCCCTGGTCTGGGCGCGTTCGGCGATGGTCGGTGCGGAACCGATACCCCATCCGCGCTTCGAACTAATCGATGGCCGCATCCTGGAACGCGAGGAGCAACCTGCAGAAGACCGCGTGCGCCTTGTCCTTGCGGCGCGCGATGCCGAGAGCGGACGCGCGGTTGCCTATCGCGTCAACCTTCCGGTCGATGCGGATCGCAGGATTTTCCGCGAAGGCGCCCGTATCCGCCTTGCGGCGCGCCTGATGCCGCCGTCGCCGCCGATCGTGCCAGGCGCCTACAATTTCGCGCGGCGTGCTTGGTTCGAGGGGCTGTCGGCAACCGGTTCGGTGGTGGGCGCGGTAGAATTGGTGGAGCCGCCACCGCCGGCGGAGTTATCTCTGGCGTCGATCCAGCGGCACCTGTCTGCGCATGTGCGCGCCAACCTCGGAGGCACCTCGGGTGCAATCGCCGCGACACTGGCCAGCGGCGACCGCGGCGCGATCCCCGAAGCCGACGAGGAGGCGATGCGCGATTCCGGGCTGACGCATCTGCTGTCGATCAGCGGTTTGCATGTCAGCGCAATCATTGCGGCGACCTACCTCGTCGCACTCAAGTTGCTCGCGCTGTGGCCTTGGCTCACTTTGCGCGTGCGCTTGCCCCTGGTCGCGGCGGGCGCGGCGGCATTGGCAGGGATCGGCTATACGCTGCTGACCGGTGCCGAGGTTCCGACCGTGCGCAGCTGCATCGGAGCCTTGTTGGTGCTTGTCGCCCTGGCGCTGGGGCGCGAGCCGCTGTCATTGCGAATGGTCGCGATCGCGGCGGGCGTGGTGCTCGCGCTGTGGCCGGAATCCCTGGTCGGGCCGAGCTTCCAGATGAGTTTCGCTGCGGTGATCGCGATCGTAGCGTTGCACAATGTCCAGCGGATAAGGGACTTTCTGGCGCCGCGCGAGGAGAGCTGGGTGCGGCGCTTTGGCAGGCGGGCAGCCATATTGTTCCTGACCGGGCTGGTGATCGAGCTGGCGTTGATGCCGATCGTGCTTTTCCACTTCCATCGTGCCGGTGTCTACGGCGCGGCGGCCAACCTGATCGCCATTCCGTTGGTGACTTTCGTATCCATGCCATTGGTAGCGCTGGCCTTGCTCCTCGATCTCGCAGGCGCGGGAGCCCCGGCATGGTGGCTCGTCGGACAGTCGCTCGACCTCTTGCTGGCCATCGCGCACTTCTTTGCCGAGCAGCCGGGTTCGGTAAAGCTTGCCCCGCGGATCGGTATGGGGGCGATGGTGCTCTACTTAGCTGGGGCGCTTTGGCTGGCTTTCTGGCAGGGCGGAGCCCGGCTTTGGGGACTCGCGCCGGTTGCGGTCGCTGCAGGAATGATGGCGACGGCGCCCGTGCCCGATATTCTCATTACCCGTGACGGGCGCGATATCGGCGTTGCGAACGAAGACGAACGCTTGCTGGTTTTGCGGGACAGCGAGGGCGGTTATGCGCGGGACAACCTTCTCGAGCTGGCAGGGACCGACCTTGTACCGATCCCGCTATCGCAATGGCCACGCAGCAAGTGTAGTGCCGAATTCTGCACGCTGTCGATTGCTCGGGAAGGGCGCGACTGGTCGATACTGGTCGCCCGCAACCGCGATCTCGTCGCAGAGCGAGCTTTGGCAGCGGCCTGCCGAAATTCCGATATCGTGGTCGCCGACCGTTTTCTGCCGCGAAGTTGCAAACCGCGCTGGCTCAAGGCCGACCGGCGGTTCCTCGATCGCGAGGGCGGTACTGCGATCTATCTGGATGCACCGCGCATCGAAACCGTTGCGCAGGACGAGGGCGAGCATGGCTGGTGGCGCGCATCCGCCCGCTGAGAACCGCGGGGCAATGCCCGTCAGTGATAGCGCCGCAGCAGCCCTGCGAGCTTGCCCTGAACCTGCACGCGGTGCGGTTCGTAGACTTGCGGCTCGTAAGCGCCATTGGCGGGATCGAGCACGACCCGTCCACCATCCTTGCGCAGATACTTGAGCGTCGCTTCCTCATTATCGACCAGTGCCACTACGATCTCGCCGTCGCGTGCGCTGTCGGCGCGTTTCACCAGCGCGTAATCGCCATCGAAAATGCCCGCCTCGATCATCGAGTCGCCCGAGACCTCGAGCGCATAATGTTCGCCGGGGCCGAGCAGGGCGGCAGGAACCGGCATGCTCGACTGCCCTTCGATCGCCTCGATCGGCGCGCCGGCGGCAATCCGGCCATGGAGCGGTACGTCGATTATGTCGTTCGCAGGATCAGGCGCGACGGCTTTCGCGGGCATGGCGGCGCTGACAGGATCGTTCGCCGGAGCAGGCCTCGGCGTGCCCATCACTGCATCCTCGGGCAGTTTGACGACTTCGAGCGCGCGGGCGCGATTGGGCAGGCGGCGAATGAAGCCGCGTTCCTCGAGCGCGGAAATCAACCGGTGAACGCCCGATTTGCTCTTGAGGTCGAGCGCTTCCTTCATCTCCTCGAAACTCGGCGAAATGCCGGTCTCTTCCAGCCGCTGCTGGATGAAGCGGATCAATTCGTGCTGCTTGGCGGTCAGCATGTTGCGCACTCCCGTTTCGCCTGTTCACAAACCTGTGAACGAATGCGGAACAAGTAAGCAACCTGATTCGCCAGGTCAAGCAATAGCGTCATTTTCGAACGGTTTGCGGTGGAACAATTGTTCCCGGTTCGGTCCGGCGTGGAGAGTTCAACCGCCAAGCAGCGCTCTCGTCGCTGCCTCGACATCGGCCTGGCGCATCAGGCTTTCTCCGACGAGGAAACTGCGCACTCCCGAGCGTGCCAGACGCTCGCAATCGGCATGGGTGGCAATTCCGCTTTCGCCGACCAGAAGGGCATTGTGAGGCGCGATCGCGGCCAGCGTTTCGGTGTTCGCGAGATCGGTGGTGAAGGTCTTGAGATCGCGATTGTTCACCCCGATCAATCGCGACTGGAGACAGGTTGCACGCTCTAGTTCGGTGCGATCGTGAACTTCGACCAGCACGTCCATCTTGTGTTCGATCGCCGCCGCTTCGATCTCGACCATCGCGCCGTCCTCGAGTGCAGCAACGATGATCAGGATCGCATCGGCACCGATTGCCCGGGCTTCGGCGACCTGCCACGGATCGACCATGAAATCCTTGCGCAGGACGGGCAGGGCGCAGGCCGCGCGGGCTTCGACCAGATAGTCCTCGTGCCCCTCGAAATAGGGCGCATCGGTCAGCACAGAGAGGCACGCAGCGCCGCCCGCTGCATAGGCGTGGGCATGGTCGGCGGGGCGGAAATCTTTGCGTATCAGACCCTTGGAGGGAGATGCTTTCTTGATCTCTGCGATCAGCCCGAAGCCCTCGGCTTGTGCTCGCGAAAGAGCTGCTTGGAACCCGCGGGGGGCGGTTTGTTCCTTGGCTAGGGCTTCGAGATCGGCAAGCGAGCGGCGCGCCTTGCGTGCAGCCACTTCCTCGCGCTTGGTCGCGCAGATTTCCTCCAGCTTGTTCATGTCACGCGGCCATTGCGATCCAGTTGCCGAGCAGAGCCTTGGCCTTGCCCGAATCCAGCGCTTCTGCAGCGATCTCGGCACCTTCGGTCCAGTCGTCGGTACGATCGGCGACCATCAGCGTGGCAGCGGCATTGAAAAGAACGGCATCGCGATAGGGACCCGGAGTACCGCTGAGCAGTGCCTCCAGCGCGCGCGCATTGTGGTCCGGATCGCCGCCGCGAATGGCTTCGACAGGTGCGTGCGGTAGATTGGCCTGAACCGCGACCACCCGACGCATTTCGAATTCGTTGCCCTTAACATCGGCCAGTTCATTGCCGCCCGCGAGGCTCAACTCGTCGAGCCCCTCGTCCCCCGATGCGATGAAGGTGCGATCGGTCCCCAGCTTGGCCTTTGCCGCAGCGTAGATCGGCACATAGGCGGGCCGCGCGATGCCGATGAGCTGGCGACGCACACCGGCAGGGTTCGACAGCGGACCCATAAGATTGAAGATCGTACGCACGCCCAATTTCTGGCGAATGGGCTGGATCCGCCCCATCGCCGGATGATGGTTCTTGGCGAAAAGGAAACAAATCCCCAGTTCCGCCAGGGTCTTCTCGGCGCTTCTTCCCGCCGCTTCCATGTCGAGACCGAGCGCCTCCAGCGTGTCGGCCGCGCCCGATTTGCTGCTGGCCGCGCGATTGCCGTGTTTGGCAACGGGCACGCCGCAGGCAGCGACGACCAGGCTGACCGCTGTCGACACATTGAGCGTGTGATGGCCGTCGCCGCCGGTGCCGCAACAATCCACCGTCCCTTCGGGCGCATCGACCGGGATCAGCCGCGCGCGCAACGCTCGCGCCGCCCCGGCGATCTCGTCAGAGGTTTCGCTCCGCGCCGACATGTCGACGAGAAACCTCGCGATGTCCTCGTCTGACGTTTCGCCATCGAGAATCCAGCCAAAGACCTCTTCGGCCTCCTGCTCGCCAAGGTGCTGCTTTGCGTCGGGAAGTCGTTTCATGCCGGGACCTTGGCGGCGATACCGCAGATGTCGAGGAAGTTGGCGAGCAGCGCGTGACCGTGCTCGGTGGCAATGCTTTCTGGGTGGAACTGGACGCCGTGGATCGGCAGCTCGCTGTGGCGAAAGCCCATCACGCTGCTGCCGTCGAGGCCGGGCGTCTCGCTGGTGGCGTTGATTTCGAGGCAATCGGGAATGTTCTCGACCACCAGCGAATGATAGCGCGTCGCCGTGAAGGGCGAGGGCAGGCCGGCAAAGACCCCGTTGGCATCATGCGTCACCGGTGACGTCTTGCCGTGCATCAGCCCGCCACGGACGACCCGCCCACCGAAATGCTGGCCGATGGACTGATGGCCGAGACACACGCCGAGTAGCGGCTTGCCTGCATCGGCGCACGCCGCCACGAGGTCGAGGCTGACCCCCGCCTCGTTCGGCGTGCAGGGGCCGGGCGAGATCAGAAAGCCCGCGTGATCTGTGGCCAGCGCCTCACTCGCCGAAATGGCGTCATTGCGCACCACCTCCACACTCGCGCCCATTTCCATGAGATAGTGGACGAGATTGAAGGTGAAGCTGTCGTAATTGTCGATTACGAGGATGGTGCGAGTGTCGGTCATTCGTGGCGTCAATGAAGCTCTGGCGCCGTGCTTTCAAGCAAGGAAAGCTGCGAGAGGCGAAACGTCAACGTGGCGTTACGCCCGCTTGCCGGCCAGCTGGTCGGTCGCGCGGACCAGGCCGTCGACGATACCGGGCTCGCTGGCGCTGTGTCCGGCGTCGTCCACCATCCACAACTCGGCTTCGGGCCAGGCCTTTTTCAGAGCCCAGGCAGCACTTGGCGGAGTGCAGATGTCATGGCGGCCCTGCACGATGATTCCGGGAATACCGGACAGCCTCCCGACCTTCCCGAGCAACTCGTTCTCCTCGAGGAAGAACCCCTCGAGAAAGAACTTGGCGCAGATCCGTGCGAAGGGAACCGCCTTGGCCGGATCGCCGAAGCTTTCGAGCAGGGATTCGTTGGGCAGCAGCGTAGCGACATGGCCTTCCCACAGCGACCATTCGCGCGCCGCCGCCAGCCGTGTGGCCTCGTCCTCGCTCGTCAGTCGATTGTAGTAAGCGCGCACGAGATCGCCCCGCTCCGGTTCGGGGATGAGGCCGATGAACTCGTCCCACTGCTCGGCCATGATTTCGCTTGCGCCGTAGCCGTAGAGCCAAGTCTTTTCCTGCTCGCGCGCTAGGAACACGCCGCGCAGCACGAGTTCGCTGACACGTTCGGGATATTTCTCCGCATAGGCCAGGGCGAGGGTCGAACCCCAGCTGCCTCCGAATGCCTGCCATTTTTCGTGACCGCACATCTCGCGCAAACGCTCGATGTCCTCGACGATCCGCCAGGTATCGTTGTGCTCGATCTCGGCGAAGGGTAGCGACTTGCCGCAGCCGCGCTGGTCGAACAGCAGCACGTCGTAGAGCTCCGGATCCCACTGGCGACGATGGTCGGGCGACATGCCGCCGCCGGGACCTCCGTGGAGGAAAACCGCAGGCTTCGCGCCCCTGGTGCCGACCCGCTCCCAATGGAGTGAATGGCCTTCGCCGACATCGAGCATGCCGGTTTCGAAGGGTTCGATCTCGGGATAGAGCGTGCGGCGGGCTTCGGTCATTCGGAGGCCTTCTTCTTGACGACGACGATGGGACCGATGGGCGCCCCCGTGTCGAGCCGGTCGGTGGAGGGGTTCCACATCAGCGAGACGTTTCCATCGAGGAACAGCGCGTTCTTGACGTCCAGCTCGTCCTTGTAGAACCGGGCGAGCTTGCCGAAAGAGATCGGCGCGTTCGATATCACGAAATGCGCTCGGCCATCGTCATCGACGCCGACGGCGTTGCGGACCAGGCGAGAAGGCCCGTCATGCGTGATCGTGGGGTGAATTTTGCCGTCGATAACCAGCATCGGTCCCGACTGGGTGCCGAATTCCGGGCGTTCAGTGACATTCGCCAGGAAGCTGTCGGTACTGCGGACAACCCATTCGCCGCCGCTGCCGTAGAACACGCCATTGGGCTTCATGTGGAAATTGCCCTCGCCATCGGCGGTGTTGAGCGTTTGCAGGCGCTGCGAGTTCTCGACGAAATACCCGATCGGCTTGCCTTCGTCGTCGAACATGCCTGCGTTCATCGCAAAGGCGATGGTGTCGATTTCCTGAGCGCGGGCGAAATCCGTCAGGCTTCGATAGGGTGGAGCGCCGTCGGGCGCGAGTTCCATTGCGATGCTGTGCCGCGAGGGAACCGCCAGGCAGTGGCTGAGCGGCGTGTCCTCGAAAATGATCGCTCGACAGGCGCTCTCGACCTGGCTCGCAAGTGTTGCGGTCGGGCTTGGTTCGGGAGTGGGAGACGCGGTGGGCTGCTGCCCGTCGATGCGCGCACGCGCGACGGGTTCGCCTTCGGGCTGTACTTCACAGGCTGTCAGCGCAAGCAAAACCAGCGCAGCGATAGTTGTTCTCATTGACCGAACCCGGGCTCCATCGCGAGGCGTACGGCTTCCTTCGCCGCAGCGAGCAGCGCACCCGCCTTCGCTTCGCATTCTCTTTGTTCATAGGCTGGATCGCTATCGGCGACGATCCCGGCGCCTGCCTGCACATGCATCGTACCGTCTTTGACCACGGCGGTGCGCAGGACGATGCAACTGTCGACAGAGCCGTCCGGCGCGAAATAGCCCACACCGCCGGCATAGGGGCCGCGGGTGGCCGGTTCGAGTTCCGCGATGATCTCGCACGCACGCACCTTGGGCGCGCCGCTTACGGTGCCTGCCGGAAATCCGGCGAACAGCGCGTCGATCGCATCCTTCGACGGATCGAGCCGTCCGGTGACATTGCTGACGATATGCATGACGTGGCTGTAACGCTCGACGGTGAAGCTCTCGGTGACGGTGACGCTGCCCGATTCAGCCACCCGGCCCACGTCGTTGCGCCCCAGGTCGAGCAGCATCAAGTGCTCGGCCCGCTCTTTCGGGTCGGACAACAGCTCTAGTTCGGCGAGCCGATCTGCCGCCTGCGTTGCGCCGCGTGGACGGGTGCCGGCAATCGGCCGGATCGTCACTTCGCCGTCGCGCACGCGGACGAGGATTTCCGGGCTCGATCCGACGATGGCGAAGCCGGGCATGTCGAGGAAATAGAGGAATGGTGACGGATTTACGCGCCTCAGCGCGCGATAGAGCGCCATCGGTGGCAGCGCGAAGGGCGAGGTGAAGCGCTGCGAGAGCACGACCTGGAAGATGTCGCCAGCCTCGATGTAGTCCTTCGCGCGCAGGACCATGGCCTCGTAATCGGCTGCCGGCATAGTGGGGTCGAGCGCCGGTTCGGGATGGTCGGCAAGGTGATCGCTCGCATCCGCATGGGGCTGGACCAGCTTGCGCAGAACTTCGTCGATCCTGTCGCCTGCTCGCTCGATCGAGCCGCCCTGCCATACCGGTGCAATGCAGAAAAGCGCATCGCTGAGCCGGTCGAACACCAGCAAGACGGTGGGGCGCACGAACAGCATGTCTGGGAGGTCGAGTGGATCTTCAGGTGGGCGCGGCAGCTTTTCGACCAGTCCGATGGTTTCATATCCGAAATGGCCGACAAGGCAGGCCAGCGCCGGCGGCAGTTCCTCGGGCACGGAGCAGCGGCACGAGTCGACCAGCGCGCGCAGGCTGTCGAGTGTTCCGTGCTGGCAAGGTTCGAAGCCATCGCGCGCGAATTGCCATTGCGGATTGATCTCGGCGCGGTCGCCGGTGGCGCGGAACACCAGGTCGGGATCGAGCCCGATGAGGCTGTAGCGCCCGCGCACCTCGCCGCCCTCCACCGATTCGAGCAGAAAGTCGCCGCGACCGTCCTCGAACAGCTTGAGCGCAGCGCCAACCGGTGTTTCGGTATCGGCCACGATTTCGCGCCACACCAGCGCGGGAGTGCCCTGCGCCAGCGCTTCGCGCGCCCGTTCGACGCCCTTCAGGCCGCTGCCCAAGCGCGCCTCAGTTGCCGGTGAGCTGTCTGCGGACAGCATCGATGGCCGTCTGATTGCGCGACACGCCCAGTTCCTGCCGCATCGCCAGCCCGAGCTGTTCGGCATATTCGTCGCCCAGCAGCGGGCCCATCTGGCGCTGAGCCTGCGCGATCAGCGGGTCGTCCTGGGCGATATCGTCCATCGCGATCTCGTCGACCTTGACCACGAAGAAACCGGCATTCCCTCCCGCGTCGAGTTTTTTGACCGTGCCTTCGGCCATGCTGAAGAGCAACGCAATTGGCGGTGGAATGCGCCGCTCGCGCTGGCGCGCGAGGTCTTCGCGGGTCATGTCGATCGACTGGGCTGGGGGCACCCGGCGGTCTTCCGCAGCGAGAGCATCGGCGATCGAGTCGCCATTGCGGAGGCGGGCAATCACGCGGTCGGCCGCTGCCTGTGCCGCCTTCATCCCTTCGCTGGACCGCCAGCGCGCCTCGACCAGTTCCTCGATTTCTGCATAGGGAGCCACGGCAGCAGGGGTGATGTCGCCGACCTCGTAGACGAGATAGGTCTGTCCACCGTTGACCGGAGCGATCTCGGGCTCTTCCTCGTCCATTTGGAATGCCGTTGCCAGCGCGGGCTGCAAGACTTCGGGAACCGTTTGCTGCGGATTTTCGAACAGGCGGCCGTTGGCGAGCGCCGGGCCGACGGTCGTCAGCTCAAGGTCGATTTCGTCGGCCACTTCGGCCAGCGTGGCGCCATCGGCGAGCTGATCCTCGATTTCGGTCGCAAGGTCGGCGAGGCCGCGAACGCGCTTTTCCTCGCGCAAGCTGTCGGCGATCTCGCCTCGAACTTGGGCGAGGCTCTGGGCCGGTCGTGAGTCGATCGAATCGATGCGTGCCAGGTGCCAGCCGAGCGGGCTGCGTGCCGGTCGAGTCATCTCGCCACGTGCGGCGGAGAAGTAGGCGGCGGCGACAGCTGGCGAGGCCTGCGCGGCCAAGCCCTCTCTTGCGACATCGACGACCGGCGCAGCGCGCAGTCCGGCTTCGCGGGCAACCTGTTCGAAGGGTGCTCCGCCCTCCACCCGTTGCCGGATCGAGTTGGCCGCGGCTTCGGTGGGCACGATCAATTGGGTGAAATCGCGTGTCTCGCTAGCCGCATATTGCTCGGCGTCGCGCTCGTAACGTGCAGCGATCTCGGCAGCAGTCGGTTCGATGCGGTCGCCCAACGCAGCCGAATCGAAGGTTGCATAGCGGATCGTGCGACGCTCCGGGCGGACGAAATCGTCTCGGTTGTTATCGTAAAAGGCGCGTAGCACTTCCGCATCGGGCTCGCCCGAGGGAGCATAGGTTGCCGCGGGGAGGAGCGCGATCGAGCCCTCCCGGCGTTCCTTGAATAACTGCGCGTAGCGATAGGCCAGCTTGTCCGGAACGGTCGCGCCGAAGCCTGCCGGAAACAACATCTGCTGGGAAAGGAGGCCGATTCCGAGGTCCTCACGCACCTGTGCATCGGTAATGCGCTGTTGCGCCAGCGCCTGGCGATAGGTGTCTTCGCTGAAATTGCCATCGGGCCCGCGGAAGGCCGGGATCATCCGGATCTCGCTGTTGACCAGATTGTCGCCCGCACGAATGCCATGTTCGTCGGCATAGGCCTTGATCGCAGCCCTATTGATCAGGGCCTCCAGAGCCGAGTTCAAACCGCCGTCGCGAAGAAATTCCCGCATTGTCGCAGTGGGTTGTTCCTGCCTTACCCGGTCAAGGCTGTTGTTCGCGCCGCGCAACAGGTCCGAAGTCGAGATTTTTTCGTCACCCACCACCGCGACGCGGTCGCCGCCGGCAATACCACCGAAGGTCCCGGTGCTCGAAACATCGGCGCTGGCAAAGGCAAGAGCGATCAGGCCGAGGAACGCCAGCGCAATGGCAAGGCCGAGCTTCGTCTTGAAGAAATTGCGAAAAAACTGGAACATGGCGTGCGGGCGATCCCGTTGGCTGGCTGCTGTCGGTCAGGCGGTGCCTGGATGGGTTGGGGCGCTTTATCCCCCCTGCGACCCGTCGGCAACAGGTTGCAAAGGGTTTTGACGTGGGAACAATCCTTCTCTAGCGGAGCGCAGCTCAAGCCCCATATAGCGGGCCATTCAACCAGACATATCGCAGGATCTACCCATGGCCGAACGGCCCTACATCGTCGGAAACTGGAAAATGAACGGCACGCGCGCAATGCTTTCCGAAGCGCGCGCGATCGACCGTGCTGCGCAGCGCTATATGAAGGTCGAGGTAGCTGTGGCGCCTCCCTACACGCTGATCCATGCCGTGCATAAGGAGGCCGAGCAGATCGGTGTCGGGGCGCAGGATTGCCACCCGGGCGCGGAAGGCGCGCATACGGGCGACATCAATGCTTCGATGATCGCCGACGCTGGAGCGAAGTTCGTAATCCTTGGCCACAGCGAGCGGCGCCAGGGACACGGGGAGTCCAACGAGCTGATCAACGCGAAGATCGAATCGGCGCTCGAAGCCGGCCTGCGCGTCATCCTGTGCTGCGGGGAAACGCTGGAGACGCGCGATGCCGGAGATGCCGAGAGCTTCGTACTGAATCAGATAAAGGCGGCTCTGCCGCTGTTCGGGGAGCCGGCCGAGCGGCTGACGATTGCCTACGAACCGATCTGGGCAATCGGCACCGGTCGCACCGCCACCCCGGAAGACATCGAGGCGATGCATCGTTCGATCCGCGAACTGCTTAACGAGACATACGGTGAAGAAGCCTCCGCGGCGGTCCGGATACTCTATGGCGGATCGGTAAAGCCCGATAACGCGCCCGAAATTCTTGCGACGCCCGAAGTGGGCGGGGCGCTCGTCGGCGGGGCCAGCCTCTCTGCCGAGACCTTTCTTGGAATCGTCGTCGGCGCCTCTGAATCCGAAGAGGCCTGATCGCCCGCCGCTTGCCGTTTTGCCGAGGCGCGCCTAAATGCGCCTCAGCCCGTTGATACCAGTCCCAAGAGTACCCGCATGTTCCTCTTCCTCACCGTCCTCCAGGCGATCGTCGCCGCCGCGCTTGTCGGCGTCATCCTGATGCAACGCTCCGAAGGTGGCGGTCTGGGTATCGGCGGCAGCCCCTCGGGCATGCTGAGCGCGCGCGGTGCGGCGGACTTCCTGACCCGTTCGACAAAATGGCTGGCGGTCCTGTTCGTGATCCTCTCGATTGCGCTGGCTGCCGTCGCGGTGGACACGACGGGCGGCGATGCCATCGAATCGACGCTCGATCGGTCAGTCGCTCCGGCTGCGCCCGTCGATCCGCTCGGCCCGGCAACCACTGGTGAAGAGGCCCCGGCAAGCGACGATCCGCTTGCCGACGTCACCCAGTAACTCACACCCCAATCGCTGGTGCTTTCGATTGCGCCGCCCGCGCGGTGCGATTTGCGGTGCTTTGCGCTTGCCCCGACTCAACGAATAAGCTTAAGGCCCGACTCCCATGGCGCGGTATATCTTTATCACCGGCGGCGTGGTCTCCTCGCTTGGCAAAGGTCTCATGGCAGCATCGCTTGCTGCCCTCCTCCAGGCGCGTGGCTACAAGGTCCGCATTCGGAAATTCGACCCCTATCTCAACGTCGATCCGGGCACGATGAGCCCGTATCAGCACGGCGAGGTCTATGTGACCGACGACGGGGCGGAAACCGACCTCGATTTGGGCCATTACGAACGCTTCACCGGCGTTTCGGCGCATCAGGGCGACAACATCACGAGCGGAAGGATCTACCAGGACATCATCGCCAAGGAACGCCGCGGCGATTACCTCGGTGCGACGGTCCAGGTGGTCCCGCACGTGACCGACGAGATCAAGGCTTTCGCGCTGGCGGGCCAGGACGACCACGATTTCATCCTGTGCGAGATTGGCGGCACGGTGGGCGACATCGAAGGCCTGCCCTTCATGGAAGCCATCCGCCAACTGCGGAACGAGCTCGAGCCGTGGCAGACGCTGAGCGTCCACGTTACGCTTGTGCCCTACATCGCTGCAGCAGGCGAGCTGAAGACCAAGCCGACCCAGCACTCGGTGCGCGAACTCGCCAGCCTCGGTATCAAGCCCGACGTGCTGCTGTGCCGCGCCGAGCACCCAATTCCCGATGGCGAGCGCCAGAAGATCGCCAACTTCTGCAACGTGCGCAAGGAAGCGGTCATTCCAGCGCTCGACGCTCCGTCGATCTACTCGGTACCGCTGCAATATCACGGCGAAGGCCTCGATACCGAGGTGCTGCGCGCCTTCGGCATCACCGATGCACCCGATCCCGATTTGTCGCGCTGGTACGATGTGGTCGATCGCCATTCCAATCCCGAAGGCGAGGTCACGATCGGTGTGGTCGGCAAGTATGTCGGCCTGCAAGACGCGTACAAATCGTTGAACGAGGCGCTTGTCCACGGAGGTATGGCGCACCGCGTCAAGGTCAACCTCAAGTGGATCGACGCGGAAGTCTTCGAAGGCGACGACGCGGAAATCGCCGCCAAGCTAGAGCCGATGCACGGCATTCTCGTTCCCGGCGGCTTCGGCGAGCGTGGCAGCGAGGGCAAGATCGCGGCGGTGCGCTTTGCGCGCGAGCGCAAGGTACCCTTCCTCGGTATCTGCCTCGGCATGCAGATGGCATGTATCGAGGCGGCGCGTTCCGCCGGTTACGAGCAAGCCTCGTCGACCGAATTCGGCGAGACCGAGCAGCCTGTCGTCGGGATCATCACGGAGTGGATGACCGAAGAGGGCCTCCAGACCCGCGAGGCCGGCGGCGACCTCGGCGGCACGATGCGGCTTGGAGCCTACGACGCCAAGCTGGCTGCCAACAGCCATGTGTCCGGCATCTATGGGGGTGAGACGACGATCTCCGAACGACACCGCCATCGTTACGAAGTCAACGGCGCCTATATCGAACCGCTAGAGAAGCAGGGCCTGATCTTTTCGGGCATGTCGCCCGATGGCCTTCTGCCGGAGATTGTGGAGCGTCCCGACCATCCCTGGTTCGTCGGCGTGCAGTTCCATCCGGAGTTGAAGTCGAAACCGTTCGATCCGCACCCCTTATTCGCCGGATTCGTCGGAGCTGCGCTGGAACAGGCGCGCCTGGTCTAGCAGCCCTGAAAACCCGGAAATCTCTAAGATTATGATATCGTTGAGTTCCGTGAGCCGGAACTTGTAAGCACGCGACAAAATCCAATCGGGCCCGCGCAGCGGGTTTATCTTTTGATACATGTCGGGCACTATGACGTTGTTTCCCGGCGGATTTGCGCGGGTTTTCGAGACAGACGCTTCGCCAGCAAGCGGTGGGGCTTGCCTCGATGACGGTTGTCTTCTGCGACCCGGACGGCCGATTTCGGGGTAGGGCGGCGTACAACGTCGCGGGGGCGGAACCAGGTTCCGCCCCCTTTTTCGTATTCAGTCTGTGTGTTGGAACGAGGCTCAGGCAGCCTTGCTGTCGCCGCCCTGGTCTTCGTCCTTGACCACTTCGAGCGGCTGCTGGCCGCCGATGGCGATCTTCTTGGGCTTCATCGCATCGGGCACTTCGCGCACGAGGTCGATCACCAGCAGGCCATCGGCCAGGTCGGCATTGGCGACCCGCACGTAGTCGGCCAGTTCGAAGCGACGCTCGAAACCGCGGTTGGCGATGCCGACATGCAGCATTTCGCCTTCGTTCGACTCGTCGCGCTTCTTGCCGGTCACGACCAGCAGGTTCTGCTGCGCGACGATATCGAGATCGCCCTCGCGGAACCCGGCCACGGCCAGCGTGATGCGATAGTCGTCATCGCCGCGGCGCTCGATGTTGAAGGGGGGGTAATTGTCGCCGCCGGCGTTGCGCGCCTGGCGTTCCATCAGGTCGAACACGCGGTCGAATCCGACGGTTGAGCGACGGAAAGGGGTAAGATCCATACGGTTCATCGAAACAAATCCTCTTGTGAGCGATTCTATCAGGGCGGGGCCCGTGATCGGCACCCCGGCGCCGCCACACCCATTGTGGCGACACACTCGAGATAGGAACGCCGAAATCGCTTTCAAGTGGTCCGACGGCGCGCTAGCTTGATCGCTGAAAACAAGGGAGTTTCGATGAGCCAGCCCCAGGTCGACATCTATACCAAATTCGGCTGCGGATACTGTTTCCGCGCCAAACGCCTGCTCGATGAGAAAGGCGTGGACTATGCCGAACACGATATCACCATGGGTGGCCCGAAGCGCGAGGAAATGCTCCAGCGCGCGCCCAATGCGATGACCGTACCGCAGATATTCATCGGTGAAACGCATGTCGGCGGGTCGGATGAGCTCGCCGCGCTTGAGCGTGCGGGCAAGCTCGACACGCTGCTGACCGGCTGAATGCCGAAAATCGCGGTCCTCCAGATGACCTCGGGCATCGATCCTGAGGCGAATGCCGACGTGCTTGCCGGAGCGGTCGAGCGCGCTGCGGGCGAGGGTGCCGAAATGCTGTTCACGCCGGAGATGTCGGGCCTGCTCGACCGCGATCGCAAGCGCGCTGCGCCTTCGATCCAGCGCGAAGAGGATACTGCTGCGCTGACAAGGGTCCGCAATGCCGCGCACAAGGCGGGGATCTGGGTTTCGCTTGGTTCGCTTGCCGTGGAAAGCGAAGGAACACGCTGGGCCAATCGGGCTTTCGTGATCGATCCGCTAGGACAGATTGCCGCGCGTTACGACAAAATACACATGTTCGATGTCGACCTCGCCAGCGGCGAGAGCTGGCGCGAATCGAATGCTTACAAGTCCGGCGCGCATGTCGTCACGGTCGACGACACGCCTGTCGGCAAGCTTGGGCTCACAGTCTGCTATGACATTCGCTTCCCGGCGCTGTTCGAGGCGCTTGGCCGGGCCCGGTGCGATTCTATTGCGATTCCCGCAGCCTTCACCGTGCCCACGGGCAAGGCACACTGGCACGTACTCCAGCGCGCCCGCGCGATCGAGGCGAGCGCTTTCGTGGTGGCCGCGGCACAGGTCGGCGAACATGCCGACGGGCGGCGGACCTATGGCCACAGCCTGGTGATCGATCCTTGGGGCGAAGTGTCGCTCGACATGGGTGGCGAGAAACCGGGATTGGGCTTTGCCGATATCGACCTCGCCCGCATCGCCGAGGTGCGGGCACAGGTTCCGAGCCTTGCCAACCGGTGCGAAATCCCCAAATAGGCCGCAGCAATGATCGTATTCGACCTCTCCTGCAGCGAAGGCCACCAGTTCGAGGGTTGGTTCGGTTCTTCGGACGATTTCTCCGAACAGAAGGCCGCCGGCTTGTTGTCGTGCCCGCAATGCGGCTGCGCGCAAATCGGTAAGGCGCCTATGGCTCCTTCGGTCCCGGCGAAGGGCAATGCCCGCACGGCCGATCGCACCAAAACCACGCAGATGGCCACGGGCGAAATGCCTGCCGCGGTCAAACAGGCGCTCGAAACGCTTGCAAAAGCGCAGGCCAAGGCGCTGGAAAGCAGTACGTGGGTCGGTGACAAATTCGCGGAGAAGGCGCGTGAAATGCACTATGGCGAGGCCGACGAAGCCCCGATCCATGGCCGCGCCACGCGTGACGAGGCCGAGGACATGGTGGCCGAAGGGATCGCGGTGGCTCCGCTTCTGGTGCCCGTCGCCCCGCCGGAAGAACTCAACTGATTGCCACGCGTTTTCGAAGCGCTATACGGGGGCGGGAAGCGCCCGTAGCTCAGTAGGATAGAGCATCAGATTCCTAATCTGGGGGCCACAGGTTCGAATCCTGTCGGGCGCACCATTACCTTCCATAGTGACGCCCCACCATGGCAAGGCCGCTGAGCACCAGCGAGCACGCTCCCAGCAGGATGCAGGTGCCGGCCCAGCCGAAGGCATCGTAGGCGGCGGTGCCGGCCCAGCTGCCGAGCCCGCCGCCAATGAACATGATGACGACATAGACCGTGGTCAGGCGCGTCCTGATCGCGGGATCGAGCGCGAGGAAGGTCATCCGTCCCGTGACGTCGACGCCCGGCCCGACGAGGTTGGCGATGAACAGCGGCACGAGCAGGCCCCATAGCGACCCTCCCAGCGGCCATAAGAGGAGGATGCCGATGAGTTGTACGACCGCAAAAATGGTGCGGGCCTTTCGCGGGCCGATATGGTCCGCCCATCGCCCCAGTCGCGGGGTCGACACGATGCTGACTGCGGCGAGACCCGCCAGATAGCCCACCGTATCCGTACCGTAGCCCATCTTCGGCGAGGTCAGGTAGAGCGCGAGTCCGAGCCAGACCGCGATGAATTGCGCGAAATTCAGCCCCTGGATGGCGCCCGACAGCAGGATCTCGCGGTTGCGGGTGACCAGCGGAAAGACCGAAAGAAGCAGGCTGCCGTAGGATTGCCGGTCGCCGGCCGATCGTTCGCCGCCCTCCATCAGGCGGGGGAGGGCGAGGGTGACGGACAGCATCAGCGCTGTCGCGATCCAGTATACGGCGCGCCAACCATAATATTCCGCGACGACACCGGCGCCAACCCGCGCAATCAGAATGCCGAGAATGACGCCGGCGGCGAGTTTGGCCGTGACTTGGCCGAGCCGTTCCGGCGCGACGCGTTTTGAGGCGTAGGCGGGCAGGAGATAGGGCGCGATGGTGAAGTAGCCGAGCAGGGTGGAGCTAATCACGAACAGGGTGAAGCCCTGTGCCAGCGTCATGATAGCCAGCGAGGCGGTCTGACCGGTGGCGAAGGCGATCGTTAGCCGGCGGTTGGAAATCCGGTCGCCCAGTGGCAGCAGCATGAAGATGCCGACCGCCAGCGCGAGCTGGTTGAGCGCGGGCACGAGCCCGATGCGCGCATGGCTCACGCCGAAATGGCCGGCAACTTCGCCGATGATCGGATGGATGTAATAGGCATTGGCCGTCACCACCGCGGCTGCGATGGCGAGCGATGTCTCCTGCGCTTCGGTCAGTCGCGCGGGGTGGTTCAAGCCAGATGGCCTGCCTTGCCCGCCATCTCGATGACGCCCTGGGCAAGCGCTTCTGGCTGGTCTTCCTGACAGAAGTGCCCGCATGTCGGGAGCGTGCGATGGGGCTGGCCTTGCGCTCCGGCGATCCGCTCGATCAAGAGTTTCTCGCTGCCCTTGGTGATCGGATCGTCTTCGCCGAACAGGGTCAGAAAGGGTTTGTCGTAAGCGGCCAGCGCTGGCCAGGCCCGCTTGTTGTCCTCGACCCCGGGCATGCCATCCTCGACCGGAACGAGCGCGGGGAAGGCGCGTGCTCCGGCCTTCGAGGGTTCATCGGGGAAGGGCGCATCATAAGCGGCGATTTCGGCTTCGCTGCGGGGCGTTGCCGTGGCGCGATCGAGCAGCGGCCCGATGTGGAAATCTGGCGAGCTCTTGGCAAATTCGCGCCAGGCGAGGAACGCCTGGCTCGGCGTCCCGCCCGCAGGCAGGAAAGTGTTGCTGGCAACGACGCAGGCGAAGAGATTCGGATCGTGGGCGACCATGCGCAGCCCAAGCAATCCGCCCCAGTCCTGACAGAACAATGCGGCGGGCCGCGGTTCGACTGCCGCGCGCCACTGCTTGAGCCAGTCGACGTGGCGAGCATAGGTGTAGAACGCAATGTCGTCCGGCTTATCGCTTTTGCCGAACCCGATGAGATCGGGCGCGAGGACGCGGAAACCGGCATCGGCGAGGATCGGGATCATCTTGCGATAGAGAAAGGACCAGCTGGGTTCGCCGTGGAACAGCAGCACCGGCGGGGCATCCTTCGCGCCCTCGTCCACATAATGCTGCCGCGCCGTCAGCCCGTCGCCGAGATCGACCTCGAACCAGTTCTCGGCAAAGGGATAGTCGGGAATATCGGCAAAGCGTTCGGCGGGTGTGCGCAGGATCTGCATCGGTCTCTCCTCCCAGGAGACCGAAAAACCCGGTCTCGATTCGAAACCTTAAGGGGTCTTGCGACTGGTGTCACCCAATTGGCTGACCGGGACGGTCTCCTTGAAGGTGTGGGTGACATAGGGGAAGGGAATTTCGATTCCGGCTTCGTCCAGCGCGGCCTTGATCGCGCGAACCACCTTGTCCTTGCTCTCCCAGCCGTCGCGCGGGGTCGAACCCGCCCACCAGCGCACGAGGAAATCGACCGAGCTGGAATTGAATTCCTGCGCGAAGATATCGATGCCCTTGCTCGCCAGCACATCGTCGATGTCCTCCACCGCGCGGCGGATGACGTCGGCCGCATGATCGAGTTGCGTGTCGTAGGAGACGCCAACCACCACTTCGTGGCGCCTTTGCTCTTCGTCGGTGAATATCTCGACCGGGTTCTTGAACAGGATCGAGTTGGGCACGACGGTCAGCTCGCCCGACAGCTTGCGGACATGCGTTTCGCGCAAAGTGATGTGTTCGACCTTGCCGGTGATGCCCTCGCACTCGATCACGTCGCCGATGCGCATCTTCTCGCGCACCATTATGAGCACGCCGGCGAGGAAGTTTTCGAAGATGTCCTGGAAGGCGAAGCCGATCGCCACCGCGCCGATGCCGAGACCAGCAAGCAGGCTCGCGGGCGTCATGCCCGGCATCACCACGATCAGCGCGACCATCAGCCCGATGATCCAGATCGCCAGGCGCACGATAGTGTCGATCAATTGCTTGAGGCTGGGGCGGATTTCCGAGCTGCCGATGAGCCGGTCCGCGATCCGGACGGCGAATTTGGCCACGATCCAGGTCAGCAGCAGGACGAGCAGCGCGATCACCATGCCGGGAACCGCGCGTACGAGCCCTTCGGCCATGTCGACCAGCTGGTCCTGCAATGTCGAGAATGTGTTGACCGTCTGGTCGTAGGTTTCGCCGGCCGGCGTGGTTTGCGTTGCTTGCATGAAACTCCCCGCTTGTTCCGATCTCAACGGGACAGGCGGAGCCGGGTTCCGGCGTAATTAACCCTTTACCTTTTCGGCGTGTTCCTTGCGCGCGATCTCATGCAACCAATCGGCATGGCGCGGCGCTTTCTTGGTCTCGCTCCATTCGTCGAGCATCAGCGGCGCGACGCGTTTCAGTTCGGCATATTGCTCGTCGGTTCCGATGTCGGCCGTCAGTTCGACGCGGTGGCCGTTGGGATCGAAGAAGTAGATCGACTTGAAAATGCCGTGATGCGTTGGGCCGAGGACGTCGATGCCGAGGCTCTCGATATGCTCCTTCGCGGCGATGAGGTCTTCCTCGCTTGCGACGCGAAAGGCCAGATGCTGGACCCAGGCGGGCGTGTTCTCGTCGCGGCCCATATCCTTCTGGTTGGGCAGCTCGAAGAAGGCAAGGATATTGCCGTTACCCGCGTCGAGGAAGACATGCATGTAGGGATCGTATTCCCCGGTCGAGGGCACGTGGTCTTCGGCAAAGGCGGTGGTGTAGTCCATTCCCAGCACCTTGCCGTACCACTCGACGGTCTCTTTCGCGTCCTTGCAGCGGTAGGCGGCGTGGTGGACCCCGCCCAGCTTTACGGGATGGTCGGCAACGTCGCTCATTCGGCAGGCTCCGATTCGACCGTTTCCGCGTCCTCGACATTGAGCACGCCGCGGCGAACCTGGTCGCGCTCCATGCTTTCGAACAGCGCCTTGAAGTTGCCTTCGCCGAAGCCTTCGTCACCCTTGCGCTGGATGAATTCGAAGAACACCGGACCGACCTGCGCCTCGGCGAAAATCTGTAGTAGCAGGCGCGGCTGCCCGCCTTCGGTCGTACCATCGAGCAAGATGCCGCGCATCTTGAGTTCGTCGACGTTCTCGCCATGGCCGGGCAGGCGTTCAGACAGCATCTCGTAATAGGTTTCGGGCGGGGCGGTCATGAAGGGCACGCCCAGTTCCTTGAGGTTGTCCCAGCACTTGACAAGATCGTCGCAGATCAGCGCGATGTGCTGGATGCCTTCACCGTTGAATTCGCGCAGGAACTCTTCGATCTGGCCCTTGCCGCCTTCGCCTTCCTCGTTGAGCGGGATGCGGATCTTGCCGTCGGGCGCGGTCAGCGCCTTGGATGTCAGGCCGGTGTACTCGCCCTTGATGTCGAAGAAGCGGATTTCGCGGAAATTGAAGAGCGTTTCGTAATAGTCGGCCCAGTATTTCATGCGACCGTTGTAGACGTTGTGCGTCAGGTGATCGATCACGTTGAAGCCCGCACCCTCGGGCCACTTTTCTACGCCGTCGAGATATTCGAAATCGATGTCGTAGATCGACAGGCCTTCGCCTTCATCGTCTGCATAGCGATCGATCAGGTAGACGATCGCGCCGCCGATACCGCGGATGGCGGGGATGCGCAGTTCCATCGGGCCGGTCTCCACCGCCACCGGCTCTGCGCCGCGCTCGAGCAGTTCGTCGTAGGCTTTCTTGGCGTCGCGGACGCGGAAACCCATGCCGCAGGCCGAAGGACCGTGTTCGCGCGCGAAGAACCATGCCGCGCTCTTGGGTTCGTAATTAAGGACAAGATTGATCTGACCCTGACGCCACAGATGCACGTCCTTCGAGCGGTGCGTGGCGACATGGGTGAAGCCCATAGCTTCGAAAACCGGCTCGATGACGCCCTTTTCCGGTGCGCAGAATTCGACGAATTCGAAGCCGTCGAGGCCGATGGGGTTTTCGAAGAGATCAGGCATTTCAATCCTCTGGAACTGCGGTTTGGTTTCAATGGAAACTAGTTACGCCTCAACCGGCGCCCTGTCAAGGAACCAACGGGTCGATACCATGCGATGTTCCGCGCGTGAGACGAGCCGTTCGAGCGAACGAGAATTGGCTTGCGCGAGTGGTTTAACTGTGATTCTGTGCCGCCATGAGGCGATTGGGTTCCATGGCTGCGATTCAGAAGGGGAAGGCCACCCAGCATGCGGCGCTGGCGGTGCTGCTCGTCATGGGCGGGTTTGCCATTGCCGGTCCCTCTGGCCTTCTCGCATGGAGCGAGAATCTGCGCTTGCTCGACCAGCGTGAGGCCCAGCTCGCCGAGCTCGAGGCTGAGCGCAAGGCACTCGCCAACCGCGTGGCACTGCTCAATCCCGATGCGGCCGATCCCGACATGGTCGGCGAATTGCTGCGCAAGCAACTCAATGTCGTCCATCCAGACGAAGTGGTCATAAAGCTCGAGGACTGAAGCGGGCGCAACCTTCGCTTTCCGTAAGGGTTTTCGTATGCACACGCGCTCTGCCGTTGCGCGTGGCCCGCGCCTGTGCCTATAGGCGCAACCGATATTCCTCCCCGGAAGAACAAGGACAGAAGTCTTGGCCAAAGCCCCCCGGAGCAAGAAGAAGCCCGCGAAGTCGCCTGCAGAGGATACCGACTTCGTTCTCCACTCGCTGCAAGACGCGCTGGAGAAGGATAGGCGTTACGATGCGACCAAGGAGCAGATGCTCCATTTCTACGAGCAGATGCTGCTCATCCGCCGCTTCGAAGAGCGTGCCGGCCAGCTCTACGGCCTTGGCCTGATCGGTGGCTTCTGCCACCTCTACATCGGCCAGGAAGCGGTCGCGATCGGCCTGCAATCGGCGCTCGACGGTGACAAGGACAGTGTCATCACCGGCTATCGGGACCATGGCCACATGCTTGCTTATGGCATCGATCCCAAGGTCATCATGGCCGAGCTGACCGGCCGCGAAGCCGGCATTTCGAAGGGCAAGGGCGGGTCGATGCACATGTTCTCGACCGAGCACAAATTCTACGGCGGCCACGGCATCGTCGGCGCGCAGGTGGCGCTTGGCGGCGGGCTCGCGCTGGCCCACCAGTACAACGAGGATGGCGGGCTGTGCCTCGCCTATTTTGGGGACGGTGCGGCCAATCAGGGCCAGGTCTACGAAACGATGAACATGGCCGCCTTGTGGAAGCTGCCGATCGTTTTCGTGGTGGAGAACAACCAGTACGCCATGGGCACCAGCACCGCCCGTTCCAGCGCGGAAACCGAGTTCCACCGCCGCGGTACAGCCTTCCGCATCCCCGGCATGGATGTGAACGGCATGGACGTGCTCGAAGTGCGGCAGGCTGCTGAAATCGCGTTCAAGCACGTGCGCGAGGGTAAGGGGCCGGTACTGATGGAATGCAACACCTATCGCTATCGCGGCCACTCCATGTCCGATCCCGCGAAGTACCGGACGCGCGAAGAGGTGCAGGACGTGCGCGAGCACAAGGACCCGATCGAAGGGCTCAAGAAAGTGTTGATCGAAAAGGGTTCGAGCGAAGACGAGCTCAAGGCCATCGACAAGGATATCCGCAAGATGGTGACCGAGGCCGCCGACTTCGCCGAGAATTCCCCCGAGCCGCAGGCATCCGAACTCTACACCGATGTTCTGGTGGGGGAGTATTGAGCCATGGCTATCGAACTCAAGATGCCCGCGCTGTCGCCCACCATGGAGGAAGGCACGCTTGCCAAGTGGCTGAAATCCGAAGGTGACGAGATCGTCGCCGGCGACATTATCGCCGAGATCGAGACGGACAAGGCAACGATGGAATTCGAAGCGGTCGACGAAGGCACGCTCGGCAAGATTTTGGTGGAGGAAGGCACCGAAGGCGTGAAGGTCGGCACGGTCATCGCCATGCTGGCGGGCGAGGGCGAAGACGCGTCCGATGTGGAAGCGCCGGCCGCAAGCGAACCGGTCGAAGACGTTCCCGGTGAAGGCAAAAACGTTGGCCGACCCGACAACTCGGGCGAGGGCAGCGAAGCGGATATCGCCAAGCCTGCACGCAAAGCTGACGTGAAGGACCCGGACGTTCCGGAAGGCACGGACTTCATCTCGACCACGGTCCGCGAAGCCCTTCGCGACGGCATGGCCGAAGAGATGCGCAAGGACGAACGCGTATTCGTCATGGGTGAGGAAGTCGCCGAGTACCAGGGCGCCTACAAGGTCACGCAGGGCCTGCTCGACGAATTCGGTGCCAAGCGCGTCATCGATACGCCGATCACTGAATACGGCTTTGCCGGAATCGGCACGGGTGCGGCGATGGGCGGCCTGCGCCCGATCGTCGAGTTCATGACCTTCAACTTCGCCATGCAGGCGATCGACCACATCATCAATTCGGCGGCCAAGACCAATTACATGTCGGGTGGCCAGATGCGCTGCCCGGTGGTCTTCCGCGGACCCAATGGCGCAGCGAGCCGGGTCGGCGCGCAGCACAGCCAGAACTACGGCCCGTGGTATGCCAGCGTGCCCGGCCTGATCGTGATCGCCCCCTATGACGCGGCCGATGCCAAGGGCCTGATGAAGGCCGCGATCCGCTGCGAGGACCCGGTGGTTTTTCTTGAGAACGAGCTGGTCTACGGGCGCAGCTTCGATGTCCCCGACATGGATGATTACGTCTTGCCGATCGGCAAGGCCCGGATCATGCGCGAAGGCTCGGATGTAACCATCGTGGCCTATTCGATCGCCGTCGGCCTGGCTCTGGAAGCGGCTGAGGAATTGGCAGACGAGGGCATCGATGCCGAGGTGATCGATCTGCGCACGCTGCGCCCGCTTGACAAGGAAGCGATCCTGACCTCGCTCGCCAAGACCAATCGACTGGTGATTGCGGAGGAAGGCTGGCCGACCTGCTCGATCGCCTCGGAAGTCATCGCGATCTGCATGGAGGATGGCTTCGACCATCTCGATGCACCGGTTCTGCGGGTGACCGACGAGGACGTGCCGCTGCCCTATGCCGCCAATCTCGAAAAGCTCGCGCTGATCGACACGCCGCGCATCGTCAAGGCTGCGAAAAAGGTCTGCTATCGCGACTGACGCGCAAGGAAGCGGGGCGGGCGCCGGCAACCTGCTGGACGAATGTCCGGAGGTAGCGCGCGTCGCTTTCGCCAGCGCGCGGCCCAACCCGGATCTCTGGCTCGGCGCGCTTGCGCTCGACGGGCGAATCGGGCGCATGGTGCTTGGTGCCAGCGAACCCTTGCTCGGCCAGATGCGCTTGGCATGGTGGCGCGACCAGCTTGGCAAGACTGTTTCGCAGCGGCCACGTGGAGATGTCCTGCTCGACCTGCTCGGCCAGGCCTGGGAGGGCGGCGAGCCTGCGTTGCTGGCGCTGGTCGACGGTTGGGAAGCCCTGCTTTCGCCGCGGCCGCTGGAGGATGCTGCGATGGCCCGGTTCGTCGATGGCCGCGCGGCACTCGCGACGGGTCTGGCCGAACGAGCGGGACAGTCAGCATACCGACCAGAGGCCCAGCGCGCCGGTAAGCTGTGGGCATTCGCCGACTTGGCCATTCGCGCACAGGACGAAACAGAACGGGACGCCGCGCTCGATCACGGGATCCGACTCGCGGAGCAGCGATTGGCGCTGCCCGGCGAATTACGCCCGCTGGCCATGATCGGCGGATTGGCGCGTCGCTCTCTACGTTCGGGCGGGCGCGAAATGCTCGGCGACCGATTCAGCCCACTTGTGGCCTTGCGGTTGGGACTGTTCGGACGCTAGGTTAAGCGCTTGGGGCTACAGGGGTTTGTCCGTTGAACCGGATCGTGCTCGGAGCATTGGTGACGCTTGCGCTGGTCGGGCTGGGGGCCTTCTGGTGGCAGGGCAGGGCCGCGATCGAGCGCGGCGCGCCGCCTCCCCAACCCGTCGAGACCAGCGAACCTTTGCCCGAGATTCCAGCTTCCGATCCGGGCGACATGGTCGGCCCCGAGCCGCCGACCGCATCCGAATTGACCAAGGAACAGCGCCGCTTTTTCCGCTACGATCGCAACCGCGACTGGCGTATCACGCGCACCGAGATGCTTTCCAGCCGGACTGCCGGGTTCCGAAAGCTCGACAGGGACGGCAACAACCTCCTCGATTTCGAGGAATGGGCCGTGGCCACGGTCGAGAAATTCGAAGGGGCCGATGCGGATGGCGACAACCAGCTTACCCCTGGCGAATTCGCGACCACCGCGCCCAAGCCAAAGAAAACGCTGCGCTGCGCCTGCTAGGCGGGCACTGCCTCCATTCCCGTCAGCCATTCGCCGAAATCCGACTTGGCGCGGGTCGTATAGGCTTCCTTGCGAACCTTCTTGCTTACATCGTGCAGCGGCGGGAAGAGGCCGAAGTTGACGTTCATGGGCTGGAAGGTGTCTGCTTGGGCATCGCCGGTGATGTGCGCCAGCAGCGCACCGAATGCGGTCGTGCGCGGTGGTGCGGCCCAGTCACGGCCCGACAGTTCGGCAGCGGCCATGAGACCGGCCATCAGTCCGACCGCCGAGCTTTCGACATAGCCCTCGCAGCCGGTGATCTGGCCGGCGAAGCGGATATGCTCCGACCCACGCAGGCGGAGCTGGCGATCGAGCACGAGCGGAGAATTGAGGAACGTATTGCGATGCAGCCCGCCGAGCCGCGCGAATTCGGCATTTTCCAGCCCGGGAATCGTCCGGAACAGCTCGACCTGCGCACCATATTTCAATTTGGTCTGAAAGCCGACCATGTTCCACAGCGTGCCGAGCTTGTTGTCCTGGCGCAGCTGGACCACGGCATAGGGCCAGCGGCCCTGCGGATGCTCATCGGTTGTGTCGTAGGGATTGTCGAGCCCCACGCCCTTCATCGGACCGTAGCGTAGCGTTTCGACCCCGCGCGCCGCCATCACCTCGATCGGCATGCAGCCATCGAAATAGGGGGTCTCCGCCTCCCATTCCTTGAACTCGGTCTTCTCGCCGTCGATCAGCCCTTGGTGGAAGGCGAGGTATTGCTCCCTGGTCATCGGGCAGTTGATGTAATCGCCGTCCTCGTTGCTGGCTTCGGTCCGCTTGTTCCAGCGCGACTGAATCCAGCACTTGCTCATGTCGATGCTGTCGCGATGGACGATCGGCGCAATCGCGTCGAAGAATGCGAGGCGGTCCTGACCCGTGGCGCCGACGATGCTTTCGGCCAGCGCCTGAGCGGTCAGCGGACCGGTTGCAACGATGGCGGGGCCGTCGGTGGGCAGCGCATCGACCCGCTCACGTACCACCGTCACATTGGGATGCTCTTCCAGCGTCCGCTGGACCTCGGCGGAGAAGACGTCACGATCGACCGCCATCGCTGAACCGGCGGGTACGCGTGCGACTTCGCCGGCGCGCATGACGATGCTGTCCAGCCGCCGCATCTCGTGATGCAGCAGGCCGACGGCGTTCTTGGTGTCATCGTCGGAACGGAAGCTGTTGGAGCAGACGAGCTCGGCCAGCCCGTCGGTCTGATGGGCAGGGGTCATCTCACCGCTGCCGCGCATTTCGGAGAGGCGTACCGTAAACCCGCGCCGGGCGAGTTGCCACGCCGCCTCGCTGCCAGCCAGCCCGCCGCCGATTATGTGGATATCATGGGTCATCGCGCGCGCCCTAATGCTTGCATGGGCCATTCGACAAGGCCTAGCGAGAGATCATGCCGCACGCTGCCCTTGCCAAACATCGCCCCTGGCTGCTTGCCAGCCTCGTCGCGGGCGTCAGCTATTTCTTCGTCTCCGACGATCCCATCGGAGGCGTCTGGCTGATGCTGTGGAAGGGGGCGGGCGTGGCCTTCCTCGCTATTTACGCGGCGTTTCGTGGACATGGGCTCGATGGGCTTCTGATTGCAGGCGTCCTGACCTTCGGGGCGCTCGGCGATGTCGCACTCGAAGTCAGTTTCCTGATCGGAGGGGCATTCTTCGCGCTGGGCCACCTCGTCGCGATAGCTCTCTATCTGCGCAATCGGCGCTCGCGGGCCAGCGGCAGCCAGACGATGACGGCGCTGTGCCTACTGCTCCTCACCCCCTTGATCGCGGGACTGATGACCTATCCGCTGGACAACTGGCTCCTTGCGACTGCCTATTCGGGCCTTGTCGGAGCCATGGCGGCGGCGGCATGGACCAGCCGTTTCCCGCGATATCAAGTAGGAGTGGGCGCGGTATTGTTCGTGGTCAGCGACCTTCTGATTTTCGCCCGCGAAGCGACGGCTCTGCCCAAAGCGATCACGGGCTGGCTGATCTGGCCTCTCTATTTTGGGGGGCAGTTCCTGATTGCGGTCGGCGTCGTACAGACGCTCCGCATGGACAGGAACCGGATACCTGCTTAGCCCTGCCAGGCAGCGATGGTGGTCCGGTGCAGTTCCCTGCGATGCGCCTCGTACCCACCGGTTGCCTTGTGCAAGACCGAACGATTGTCCCATATCACCAGCATGTCGGGCTCCCACTTGTGTCGATAGACGAACTCGTCGCGCACCTGCCACTGCGCGAGTTCGGATAGCAAGGCGAATGCTTCGGCCTGCGCCATGCCCTCGATGCCGACGATGTAGCCGAGCGTCGAATAGAGGCATTCGACACCGGTTTCGGGATGGCGCTGGACAAGTGGGTGGGGTTGCGTGGCTCGCGCGCTGTCATCGGTCTTGATCGCCATGGACCGACCCACGTCGCGTTCGCCATAGGTGCCTTCGGGTGCGTAGGCGAGCTTGGCACTATGGATGGCCGTCAGCGTACGCAGATAGTCTTGTCTTGCTTCAGGCAGCGCGGCGAAGGCGGCGGCTTGATCCGCGAACAGCGTGTCGCCGCCGGATGGCGGTATGTCGATCGCCAGCAGACAGGTTCCGGCAGGCGGACGCTCCAGAAAGCTCCAGTCGCTGTGCCAGTTTTCCGCGAAGAGCGGACTTTGCTCGTCCGCTTCGCGCAGGATCGCGGCGACATGCTCGCGCCCCTCGATCGGTGCGAAGAAGGGATCGTGGCCGAACCCGCCCATCGCCTGGGTGAAGGCTTCGAGCGCGTCATCGTCCATGGGCTGTCCCGGAAAGGCGAGCACCTTGTGTTCGAGCCAGATCGAACGAATTTCCGCCGCCAGTTCATCCGTTATCGGTCGCGACAGGTCGAGCCCGGTGACGCGTGCGCCGCACGCCTCGCCACTGGGCTCGACCAGCAGGTTCATCCGCCGGCTTCCCCATCGATGTTCCGGTCAGAATGCTTGGTCGTATAGGGCTCGGTTCTGTCGAGCCCGCCCCGTTCGGCGATCTCTTCGGCCACCGCGGCTTCGGCTTCGTTTTCCGGTTCTTCTGTCTCGTCGATTCGCGCCGCTTTGACGATCTGCTCGCCCTTGGCGACATTGAATATGCGCACGCCCGAGGAAGTGCGGCCGGAGATCGCAAAACCCTCGTGGCTCTCGAAACCGCCTTCGATTAGATGGCGGAAGGCGAGCGGCAAACGGATGAGCTTGGCCTGGTCCGTCACGAGCATCAGCTGCATCCCATGCCGGACCGGGAAGCTGGCGACCACATGACCGTTGCGTTCGGGATTACTCGACGGTTCGCCGATATTGGTCAGGCCCTGGCCGCCGCGTCCGGTGGTACGGTATTCGTAGGCCGAGGAAATCTTGCCGTACCCATTCGCGGTGAGCGTGAGAATGAACTCCTCCGCCTCGGCCATTTCAGCGACCTTTGCGGGGTCGAGCGTCGGCTCGTTATCGTTGTTTTTCCACTCAGCTGCGCGCAGATAGGCATCGCGCACTTCGGTATCGCGTTCACCGGCATCGAGCACTGCCATGGAGACGACCTGCTCGCCGTCCTTTAGTTTCATGCCGCGCACGCCAATGCCGGTGCGGCTCTTGGTTTCGCGAGCGTCGGTGGCGGAGAAGCGGATTGCCTTGCCGGCGTCGGACGCAAGGAAAATCTCCTGGTCCTCCGTCAGCAGGCGCACACCGATAAGCCGGTCGCCGCTACCTTCGACGAAGCCCATCGCATATTTGCCGTTGCTGGGAACATTGGTGAACGCATCCATCGAATTGCGGCGCACCATGCCCTGCTCGGTCGCGAAGACGATATTGAGGTTGGACCACTCGCCTTCGTCCTCGGGAAGGGGCAGGACATTGGTTACGCGTTCATCGTCGCCCAGCGGCAGCAGATTGACCATCGGCCGGCCCTTGGTCTGCGGGCCACCTTCGGGCAGCTTCCACACCTTCAAGCGGTAGACGCGGCCGGTATTGGTGAAAAACAGCACGGGATTGTGCGTCGAGGTGACGAACATCTCGACCACGGCGTCTTCTTCCTTGGTGGCCATGCCGCTGCGGCCCTTGCCGCCGCGTGCCTGCGCGCGGAAGGCGTCGAGCGGGGTGCGCTTGATGTAGCCGCCATGGGTCACGGTGACGACCATCGCCTCGCGCTCGATCAGGTCCTCGTCCTCGATCCCGTCCCATGCCGGGGCGATCTCTGTGATGCGCGGGGTGGCGTAGGTGTTGCGAATCTCTTCGAGCTCTTCGCGCAACACCCCATAGAGCTTCACACGATCGGCGAGGATCGAAAGATATTCCTCGATTGCGAGGCTGAGCTCCTTGAGTTCGTCGCCGATCTCGTCGCGGCCGAGCGCGGTGAGACGATGGAGACGGAGGTCGAGGATGGCCTTCACCTGTCGTTCCGACAGGCGATAGGTTCCGCCGGCCTGTTCGTCGGTCGGCTCGATCGCCTCGACCAGCGCGATATATTGCGCGATGTCGCCGATCGGCCATTCCTTGGCAAGCAGCTTGGCGCGCGCGTCGGCCGGATTGGACGAGCCGCGGATCATCGCCACAACCTCGTCGAGGTTCGAGACCGCGACCACGAGACCGAGCAAGATATGCGCCCGCTCGCGCGCCTTGTTCAATTCGAACTTGGTGCGGCGGGTGATGACCTCCTCGCGGAAGCCGATGAAGGCCTGCACGAAATCGCGCAGGGTGAGCACTTCGGGCCGTCCGCCGCGGATCGCCAGCATATTGGCCGGGAAGCTCGCCTGCGCCGGCGAGTACCGCCAGATCTGATTCAGCACGACTTCGGGAGAGGCATCGCGCTTGAGGTCGACAACAACGCGCACCCCCTCGCGCGAAGATTCGTCGCGGATGTCGGAAATGCCCTCGATCCGCTTCTCCTTCGCCGCTTCGGCGATCTTCTCGACCAGGCCGCTCTTGCCGACCTGGAAGGGGATCGAAGTGAGTACGATCGACTGGCGATTGCCTTTGGTTTCGACCTCGTGACGGGCGCGCATGAGAATGGAGCCGCGGCCCGTGGTATAGGCAGCGCGCGCACCCGACTTGCCGAGGATCAGCGGGGCGGTGGGGAAATCGGGCCCCGGGATGATTTCGAACAGCTCTTCCGACGTGATCGCCGGATTCTCGATAAATGCCAGGCAGCCGTCGATCACTTCGCCGAGATTATGCGGCGGGATATTGGTCGCCATGCCGACCGCGATACCGCCAGCGCCATTGACCAGCAGGTTGGGGAAGCGGGCTGGCAGCACGGTCGGTTCCTGACGCGAACCGTCGTAATTGTCGGCGAAGTCGACCGTGTCCTTGTCGAGATCGTCGAGCAGGGCATTGGCGACCCGGGCGAGGCGCGCCTCGGTGTAGCGCATCGATGCCGGCGGGTCGGGGTCCATCGACCCGAAATTCCCCTGACCGTCGATCAGCGGCACACGCAGCGACCAGTCCTGCGTCATGCGGGCGAGGGCATCGTAGATCGCAGCGTCGCCGTGGGGGTGGTAGTTACCCATGACATCGCCGACGATCTTCGCGCTCTTGCGATAGGGGCGACCGGCGACGAAGCCGCCTTCCTGGCTGGCGAAGAGGATGCGGCGGTGGACCGGCTTCAGCCCGTCGCGCACATCGGGCAGTGCGCGGCTGACGATCACGCTCATCGCGTAATCGAGGTAGCTTGTTTTCATCTCATCGACGATGTCGATGCGTGCATAATCGTGACCGCCAGGGGCGGGGGTATCCAGGATGTCGGTATCGTCGGACAAAACGTATAATTCCGTATTGCGAACTGCTTATGTTCTGGTCGGATGAAGCTTAGGCGAAAGGGGGGGGCAACGCCACTCGGGGGCGGGAACCAAACCCCTCTATCGCGCGCTTTTCCACATATGGGTAGCCATCCGACGGATAGTAACCATGAACCGCGGGCGGGGTGGGCATTCAATGGCCGTTCAGCCCGGTACCGCTAGAAGAATTTGCAATGAGAGCCCGCACGCGGCATGTGCCGCCCGGACAAGTCCGAACCGGAGCCGGGAGCGCTCGATCCCCCCTTTCCACTCTTGGGAGTTCAATACATGATTTTCACTAATCTCGCCCGCAAGAATGGTGCGGCCTCGACCCTTGCTCTGGCTATAGCCCTGGCCACTGGTGGTGCGCTTGCAGCGACTGCGCTGGGAACACCCGCTTTCGCGCAGAAGAAGGAAGAGGAATCGAAGCCTGAATATTCTTCGGGTTTCATCGAGGCCTACAAACCGCTCGAAGCCATCGCGGGGACGGAGCCCCTCGACTACGCAACGCTCAAGGCCGGCTTCCCGGGATTGATCGCGGCCATCGAGAACGATGACGATCGCTATGCCGCCGGCAGCTTCATTTACTCGAATGCAGCCAAGCAGCAGGACCAGGCTGTCGCGCTGCAGGGCATGGAAATGATGCTTCAGAGCGGCAATGTTCCTCAGGCTAACCTTGGACAGTTCAACTTCGTGGCCGGCCAGCTGGCTTATTCGCTCGACGATTACGCGAAGGCGCGCACCTATCTCCAGACAGCAGCCGATGCCGGTTACACGGACAATGACCCGCTCATTTTCGTTGCCGAAAGCTACTTCGCAGAAGGTCAGCCGCAACAGGGCCTGACTTACCTCAGCGAACTCATCAACGCCAAGGTCGCGGCAGGTGAGACGGTTAGCGAAGAATGGCTCCGCCGCGGTCTGGCCCAAGCCTACAACAACCAGCTGGCCTCCGAGGCGAACAAATATTCGAGCTGGTATGTCAGCCAGTATCCGGGGGCGGACAGCTGGGGCGATGCAGTCGCCATCCTGCTCAATACCGGCGGATACGAAAATCCCGAGATCCTCGACCTTCTGCGCCTCGGTCAACGCGTAGGCGTGCTGCGCGACGACCAGCTCTATCTCGAATATGTCGAGGCTGCCGACTATCGTCGCCTGCCGGTGGAAGTCGTCTCGATTATCGACGAGGGCTATGCTGCGGGCAAGCTCGACAGGACCGATCCCTATGTAATCGATACGCGCCGCCAGGCGGCGGAACGTGCCGCGCAGGACCGTGCGGACATCGACGGCCTCATCGCGGATGCCAATGCGGCGGGTGCATCGATCAACACGGTGCTTGCGGCTGGGGACACGCTCCTCGGTCTGGAACGTCCCGCCGATGCGGAAACCTTTTATGCCAAAGCGCTCAACATGCCTGGTGTGAATACGCCGATGGTCATGACGCGCCTGGGCATCGCGCAGTTCGACCAAGGGAACTATGCCAAGGCCGAGGCGACCTTCAACAAGGTCGAGGGCGCGCGCAAGGCGATCGCCAACCTCTGGGCCATCTACGCGACCCAGCAGGCTGCCGAAGCGACCATGTAAGGGCTGAAAGCCTGTCTCGAAACGAAGGGCGCGGACTGTGGTTCGCGCCCTTTTTTCTTAGCGCAGTCGCTTGACGAAGCTCTGCCCGTTGGCGCGCCGTTCAACCGAGAAATTGGGGATCGCCTCTATCAGGTCGGTGAGGCGCGCGAAGCCGTAATTGCGCGTATCGAAGCTGGAGCGGTTGCCCGCACGCTGACCGACCTCGGCGAGCTTGGCAAACCCGTTCTCGTCGCGTTTGCTGGCGGCGTAGGCGTCGAACAGCAGGTCGAGCAGGTCCTGATCGAGCACGTTTGAATCCTTGCTCGGGCCGCTCTTGCCGTTGCCCTCCTTCTCTGCCCTGACCAGCGCGTTGACGTCGATGAAGCGGGTGCAGGCTTGGCGGAAAGCCTCGGGCGTCTTGGCTCCTCCAAAGCCATAGACGGGTAGGCCGTCCTGTCGGATGCGCATGGCGAGCGGCATGAAATCGCTGTCCGAGCTCATGATGCCGAAGCCGTGGACCCGCCCGCGATAGAGCATGTCCATGGCATCGATGGTCATCTTCATGTCCGTCGCGTTCTTGCCCTTGGTCATGTCGAACTGCTGCTGCGGCTCGATACCATAGCGGTGCATCAGGTCGATCCATCCCTTGAGGCTCGTTTTGCGCCAATTGCCGTATGCACGCCGGATGTTGACCTGGCCGAGTTCTGCAAGGACGGTCAGGACCGGATCGATACCGGCCGGGCTCGCATTGTCCGAGTCGATCAGGAGGGCGATGTTGCGCTGTTCGAATTCTGCCATAGGCGCGATACATGGCCGTGCGAACAGGGCGGGGCAAGGCCATTGTCCAGCGTTTCAATCTTCGGGCAGGAACTCGCCGGTTTCTTCGTCGAGTGAGTAGAGCACGCCTTCGTAGATCGAGAAATGCGCGCCGCGCAGCTTGAGGTCGCCCGCCTGCTCCTTCTCGGCAAGCCACGGGAAAGTCCGCAGATTGGCAAGACTCTGTCGGATTGCGGCGAATTCCATCGCCATTTCCGCTTTGCGACCGCTGGTGCCATACTTGCGGGCCACCGGCTCGCGCACCCCGGACAGCAGGTTGATCCAGTTGGCCACGAAGCCGCCTTCACCCGGAGCTGCACTCGAGAAATCCTGTGTAAGCGCCGCCTTGCACCCGCCGCAGCGTCCGTGGCCCATGACGACGATCTGCTTCACTTCAAGCATCTGCACCGCGAATTCGACTGCGGCGGAGACGCCATGCAGGCCCGGCGTCGTCTCGAACGGCGGAACGAGCGCCGCGACATTGCGCACGACAAAGATATCGCCGGGATCGACGTCGAAGATCTGCGCGGGATCGACACGGCTGTCCGAACAGCCGATCACCATCAGCTTCGGGTGCTGGCCCTCCATCGCAGTTTCTTCGAACCGAGCGCGCTGGCGCGGATATGTGTGTTCGCGAAAGCGCTGATACCCCTTCAGCAGCTCGGCATATTCAGGCATCAGAATCGCTCGCCACGGATCACCTGAACGTCCCACATCGACAAGAGCAAGCCATGGCTGGTGAGGATGGGGGCGATGTCCTCGGCCAAGGCCATCGCTTTGTCTTCCGGCGCGATGGTCAGGACGAGGACCTTGTCCGTCCCCATCACCCGCTCCTCGCGCCAGTGGCCGTCGCGGCCCTTGCCCGATTGCACCGGCGTAATCGTCCAACCCGTAATATCGGCACGGTCGATCGCGTCGGTCACGCGGCGTACCAGAGCTACGTCGGAGAGGATTTCGATCCGCTTGCGGATTACCGTTTCGATCATGGGACGAGACCTCCCTGGCCGGCGATCATCGATGCGAAGGCGCTGATCAAGCCGATATTGACGAGTACGTTGAAGGGGAAGGTGATGCTCAGAGACATCGTCAGATAGATGCCCGGATCCGCTTCGGGCAGGGCAAGCCGCATAGCGGCCGGGACGGCAATGTAGCTGGCGCTGGCGCACAGCACGCCCAGCGCGGCGGCCGAGCCGACGTCCAGTCCCACAACGGTGCCCAGGATCGTACCCACCGCGCCGTTCACCAGCGGCAGGAAGATCGCGATCGCGCCGAGGCGCCAGGTCACGGCGCGCGAATCCATCATCCTGCGGGCGGCAATCAGGCCCATGTCGAGCAGGAAGATGCACAATACGCCCTTGAAGCCCGCCTCGAAGAAGGGGCTGACATCGGCAAAGCCATCGGTTCCCCCGATGAGTCCGATCGCGAAGGCACCGAGCAACAGCACCACCGAGGAGTTGAAGAACACCTCATGCAGCATCTCGCGCATGCTCTGGCCGTTCTCGGCGCCGAAGCCGCGCGCCAGCAGCAGTCCGGCAAGGATCGCGGGGCTTTCCATGGTGGCCATCACCGCCACCATGTAGCCCGCCGAAGGCTTGCCCTGGAATTCGAGGATTTCGACTGCGGTGACGAAGGTCACGACGCTGATCGAGCCGTAATGGGCGGCAACGGCACCGGCGTTGATCCGGTCCAACCGTCCGAAACCGCGGATCAGCCAGAACGCGAAAATCGGAAGAATGAAGCCGGCGGCGATGCCGGCTACCAGCGCGATGACGACGGTTACGCTGAACCCTGATTCGGATACCGCTACCCCGCCTTTCAGGCCGATCGCGGCCATCAGGTAGAGCGACATGCCCTTGGCGATGGCTTCGGGAATGGCAAGGTCGGATCGGGCAAGGGCTGCCAGAATGCCGAGCACGAAAAACAGAACCACGGGCGAGGTGAAGGTCTGTAGCGTTGTCGCGTCCATGGCGGGGCCGTAGCGCGGGGTCACGGGCCCGGCAAGAGCGGTGCGAATAGCTATGCCGCTTGCCCGCGGGCGGGTGGCCCCCTAGATGGGCCTCGACATGAACGATCTCTCCTCTGCACCCCGACCCGATGGCGAACGCCCCAAGATGCAGCGCAAGCCCGACTGGATCCGCGTCAAGGCTCCGGTCAGCAAGGGCTATCAGGAAACGCGCAAGCTGATGCGCGAGCTGAACCTGCACACCGTGTGCGAGGAAGCCGCCTGCCCCAATATCGGCGAATGCTGGACAAAGAAGCACGCCACGGTGATGATCCTCGGCGACACCTGCACGCGCGCCTGCCGGTTCTGCAACATCAAGACGGGCATGCCGATGCCGGTCGATCCGCTCGAACCCGAACACACCGCTGCCGCCGCGGCCGCGATGGGCCTCGAACATATCGTCATCACCAGCGTAGACCGCGACGATCTGCCCGATCGCGGAGCGGGACAGTTCGTCAAGGTCATCAACGCCCTGCGCCGCGAAACACCTGACACGACGATCGAAATACTGACCCCCGACTTCAAGGGCCGGATGAAGCAGTCGATCGCCGAGATCTGCAAAGCGGGGCCGGACGTCTTCAACCACAATCTCGAGACGGTGCCGCGGCTCTACCCGACGATCCGCCCGGGCGCACGCTACTATGCCTCGCTGCGCCTGCTCGAAGAGGTGAAGGTGCACAACCCGCTGATCTTCACCAAGTCGGGCATCATGCTCGGCCTTGGGGAAGGCCGGCTCGAAGTGCATCAGGTGATGGACGACATGCGCAGCGCCGACATCGATTTCATTACGATGGGCCAGTATCTCCAACCGACACCCAAACATGCCAAGGTCGAGGATTTCGTCACGCCGAAACAGTTCGCCGCCTATGGGTCGATCGCCCGGGCCAAGGGGTTTCTGCAGGTCGCTTCGAGCCCGCTGACGCGTTCGAGCTACCACGCGGGCGACGATTTCGCCGAGATGCGTGCCGCCCGAGAAGCGAAGCTGGCCAAGCAAGGCGCCTGATGCCCGGAATTCGCGAGAAGCGCCGCCTACCCTATAGCCAGGAGCAGATGTTCGACCTGGTTGCCGATGTTGGCAACTATTCAAAGTTCCTGCCCTGGGTGATCGCCACGCGGGTGAAAACCGATAGCGAGACGGAAATGATCGCCGACATGCTGGTCGGCTTCAAGGCGATTCGCGAGAAATTCACCTCGCGCGTTCTCAAGAACCGTCCCGAGCATATCGAGGTGATCTATGTCGACGGGCCGCTAAAGGACCTCGACAACAACTGGACCTTTTCTCCGACCGAAGACGGCGGATGCGAAGTCGATTTCTGCGTCGACTTCACCTTCCGCAATGCGGTGTTCGAAGCGCTGGCGGGGCAATATTTCGACCGCGCCTTCCGCAAGATGGTTCAGGCCTTCGAGGACCGCGCGGACGAGCTTTACGGGCGCGAGAACGCGGCAGCCAACCTCTAGGGCAGCAATAGCTCCAGCGCGCAAATCGTCGCCTTGCGGCGAATGTCGGCGCGCGTAGTCGGGTCGAAGAGTTTGAGTTCACCTTCCGGTTCGCCGTCTTCACCCCGCACGACGCGCGCGAAGACAACCGTTCCGACAGGCTTGAGGTCGGTTCCTCCTCCTGGGCCGGCTACCCCGCTGATCGCCACTGCGACATCTGCGTTGCTCTTTTCGAGGGCGCCCTTTGCCATGGCCCAGGCGCAGGCAATCGATACCGCGCCGAAAGTCTCGATGATCTCCAGCGAAACATCGAGGCATTCCATCTTGGATTCGTTCGAATAGGTCACGAAGCCGCGGTCCAGCACCGCAGAAGACCCTGCAATCTCGGTCAGTGCGGCGGCTACCAGACCGCCGGTGCAGCTTTCGGCCAGCACGACCTTGCGCCCGGCGGCGGTGTTCTCTTCGACCACGCGTTTCGCCAGCGCATCGATATCTTCGGGGAGGAGGGCTTCGAGGGGCATGGTGTTCCTCAATTGCTCAGGACGGTAGCGATCGCCTGCGCCGCGATCCCCTCGCCGCGCCCGGTGAAACCAAGGCGCTCGGTAGTGGTGGCCTTTACCGATATCGCTCCGATGTCAACGGCGAGCAGTTCGGCGATACGCCTGCGCATGGCGTCGCGGTGGGGGCCGATCTTCGGTGCCTCGCAAATGATCGTGAGGTCGATATTGCCGACACGATAGCCAGCGTCGCGGACCAGACTGGCGGCGTGGCGCACGAACCGGTCGCTGCTCGCACCCTTCCATTGCGGGTCGTTGGGCGGGAAATGGCTGCCGATGTCACCATCGGCAATCGCACCGAGAAGTGCATCGACGATGGCGTGGAGCGCAACATCCGCATCGCTGTGCCCGGCAAGGCCGCGATCGTGTTCGATACGCACGCCGCCCAACCACAGCTCCTCTCCTTCGGCCAGGCGGTGGACATCGAAACCCATTCCTGTCCGCACGGCAGGCAATTCGGTCATGAAATCCTCCGCATATGTCAGTTTGGCGAGGCGTTCGTCGCCGGGGACATGCACGACAGAGCCACCCGCCGCGCACAGCACCTGCGCATCGTCGCCCGCGCCAGCGTCGCCCTGCCAGGCGGCATGGGCGGCGAAAATGTCGTCAAACCGGAACGCCTGCGGTGTTTGGACCCGGCGCAGGCTCTCGCGCTCTGCAGAGCCCGTCATCACGCCGTCGGTGTCGATCGACAGGCTGTCGACCACCGGCAGGACGGGTATGGCTCCCGGATGATCGGAAAGAGCGGCGAGCAGGCGTGCGATCACCTCGCGCGGCAGGTCCGGCCGGGCGGCATCGTGAATGAGGACCCGCTCAGCCCTCCCAACCGCTTCGAGCGCGCGGGCAACGGATTGCTGCCTGGTCGTTCCACCGATCACGAGATCATAGCCGTCGAGGCCTACCAAGACTTGCTGCGCGGCCTCTTCACCGTTTTCGGGAATGGCGACGACCAGTGGGCTGGCACCCGCCGCCAGCAGGGTTTCGACCGAATGCCGCACGACCGGTTTCCCGCGCCATGGCGCGAACTGCTTGGGCAGCGGCTGCCCGGCGCGCAGGCCTTGCCCGGCAGCGACCACGATTGCGGCGAAGGAGGGGAGGGGACTCGTGTCCTGCATACGAAAGCTGCGCGCTAGCCGCTTGCCGTTTTCGCTGCAACGCACTATGTGCCTGCCCAATATTTAGGCAATGAAACCCAGCATGACCACGCATCCCCTTCCTCCGGCGCCGCCGAAGCCGATCCTCGTCGGCGACGTGTCGATCGACACGCCGGTCGTGCTCGCGCCCATGACGGGTGTGACCGACCTGCCGTTCCGCAAGCTCGTGCGCCGCTACGGCTCGGGGCTCAACGTCACCGAGATGATTGCCAGCGAGGCCGCTATCCGCGAGACGCGGCAGAGCATCCAGAAGGCGGCGTGGGATGCGACCGAAGAACCGGTCTCGATGCAGCTCGTCGGCTGCGATCCCGTGAGCATGGCCGAGGCGGCCAAGCTGCAGGAAGGCAATGGCGCCGCGATCATCGACATCAATTTCGGCTGCCCGGTCCGCAAAGTCGTCGGCCAGCTCGCCGGTTCCGCGCTGATGCGCGAGGTCCCGCTCGCGACCAGACTCATGGAAGCGACCGTCAAGGCAGTCGACGTGCCCGTCACGGTAAAGATGCGCATGGGCTGGGATCATGCCGATCTCAACGCCCCCGAACTCGCGCGAATTGCCGAGGACCTCGGGGTCAAGATGATCACGGTCCACGGCCGCACGCGCAACCAGATGTACAAGGGGCATGCCGACTGGGCCTTCATCCGCAAGGTCAAGGAAGCGGTATCGATCCCGGTCATTGCCAACGGCGACATCTGCACGGTCGACGATGCTGCAAAGGCGCTCGATCAGTCCGGTGCCGACGGCATCATGATCGGCCGCGGCGCCTATGGAAAACCGTGGCTCTTGGGTCAGGTCATGCATTGGTGGCGCACGGGCGAAGTGCTCGAAAGCCCGAGCTTCGACGAGCAGTACGAGACGCTGGTCGAGCATTATACAATGATGCTCGACCATTATGGCGAGGGAGTCGGAGCCAAGATCGCGCGCAAGCATCTGGGCTGGTACACCAAGGGAATGCACGGTTCCGCCGAGTTCAGAAATCTCGTCAACTTCATCGACGATCCTACCAAGGTTCTTGAGGAAATCGAACGCTTCTACGAACCGTTCCTCCGGCGCCGGGCCGCGTGAGCTCGCCTGTCGGCGCACCCGACGCGCGGGCCCAGATCGCCGCGCTGATCTTCGCCGTCCTGCTGCTCGACGAGGACGACCGGATCGTCGAAGCGAACCACGCGGCGGAAGAAATGCTAGGCCGCAGCGCTCGCAAGTTGTGCGAAAAGCGGATTTGGGACGTGGTGGGGATTTCCGACCAGCGTCTGAGCGACAAGCTTTCGACCTCCGACTCGCAAGTCATAGCGCGCGGTGTCACGATAGCGACGTCGATCGGAGACCGCCGGGTGAACATCAGCAGTTCGCCGATGCACGGCGCTGCGGGATGGCGGGTCGTCACGCTCTCCGATGCCGGCCAGCAGGACAATGACGAGGACGAGACCGAGCGGGTCGAGCTCCGCGCGCCTGCCGTCCTAGCGCACGAAATCAAGAACCCGCTATCCGCCATTCGTGGGGCCAGCCAGCTGCTGACCCGGCGGGCGGCCGGCAAGGACAAGCCGCTCGCACGGATGATTTCGGCCGAAGTGGACCGCATCGCGGGGCTGATCGATCGCATGCAGCAGCTGGGAGCAAAGCCGGTCGAGATCACCGGCCCCTGCAACCTCCACCAAGCGATCCGCAACGCTATGGCCACTGTGAGGGCAGGGCGCAGCGAGCCCTGCGAGCTGGTCGAGGAGTTCGACCCCTCGCTCCCGCCCGTGGCCGCCGACCAGGGTGCGCTCGAGCAGGTACTCATCAACCTGATCGCCAATGCTTGCGATGCGAGCAAGGATCGGGACCAGCCCGTCATCGTTCGAACTCGCTTCGTCAGCGGTCTCGTGTTCAACACCATCCGCCTGGGAAAGGCGACGCGCCTGCCCATTGAAATCACTGTTACCGATAGCGGTCCGGGGATCGATCCGGCGTTGCGCGACCATGTCTTCGAACCCTTCGTTTCGAGCAAGCCGCACGGCCAGGGTCTGGGCCTCGCCCTCGTCCGCAAGCTCTTGCGCGACATGGGTGGTCGCATCTCGCACGAGCGCGACGATCGTGCGGAGCTAACGCATTTCCGCATTAACCTGCCGGTCGTGGGTTAGGGGATAACGATGACGCACTCAGTTCTGCTGGTCGAGGACGACAAGGGCATTGCCACGGTCATTACCGAGGCCCTGCGCGAGGAAGGCTTCGACGTAACGACTTGCGAAAGCCTCGCCAAACGCGACGCCTTGCTCGCCGAACACCGATTCGACGTCATTCTCACCGATGTTATGCTCGAGGATGGTGACGGACTTGCCTCGATCCATACCGTCCGCGCTCTCGCGCCCGATGTCCCGGTAATCGTCCTGTCCGCGCAGAACACACTCGATACGGCGGTCCGCGCCAGCGACAGCGATGCCTTCGAATACTTCCCCAAGCCGTTCGATCTCGATGAATTGACACAGGCGGTTGCGCAGGCGGTCGCCAGCCGACCTGCCCCGGAGAATGTGGGCGAGGGTGAGGACAGCGCCTTGCCCCTGATCGGGCGGAGCCCGGCGATGCAGGGCGTATTCCGCATGATCACCCGTGTGCTGCGCAACGACCTTACGGTGTTGATTACCGGGGAAAGCGGCACCGGCAAGGAACTCGTCGCCGAAGCGATCCACGAGCTCGGCGCACGCAAGACCGGTCCGTTCGTCGCAGTCAATATGGCGGCCATCCCGCACGAATTGCTCGAAAGCGAATTGTTCGGACACGAACGCGGCGCCTTCACCGGCGCTATAGGCCAGCAGATTGGCAAGTTCGAACAGGCCAATGGCGGGACACTGTTTCTGGACGAGATCGGCGACATGCCGGCCGAGGCGCAAACTCGGCTATTGCGCGCTCTGCAATCGGGCACCATCCGCCGGGTCGGCGGGCGACAGGAAATCGGGGTCGACGTCCGCATCGTCGCAGCAACCAATCGCGACCTTGCACCGATGATTGCGGATGGCCGGTTCCGCGAAGATCTCTATTATCGCCTCAATGTGGTGCCGATCCACCTGCCTCCCCTGCGCGAGCGCCGCGAGGATATCGCCGCGCTGGTGCGGCATTTCCTCGGCCAGGCGTCGGATGAGGGCTTGCCTGCCCGGGTGGCGAGTGCCGATGCCATTGCAGCGCTCACCGCGCGCGAATGGCGGGGAAATGTGCGCGAATTGCGCAATGCTGTGTTCCGTCTCGCATTGATGGCACGCGAAGATACGATCGACAAAGGCGCGGTCGACGATATCCTTCCGCCTACCAAACCCCGCGACGAAGGGGACGACAGGGTCGGCCTCGAATCAGCCGTGGAAGCGTGGATCGAGAGCGCCCGCCCGGCCGATGGCGCATTGTATCACGCCGCACTGGCAGCCTTCGAAAAGCCGCTCTTCGAACTCGCTCTCGAACGCACCGAGGGCAATCAGCTGCGTGCAGCGCGGCTTCTGGGCATAAATCGCAACACGCTGCGCAAGAGGCTCTCGGAACTGGACATCGCGCCGGAAGCATTCGCGCGTAGGCGTTAGTCGCTGCGCTGCGGCTGGCGCGGACCTCCGTTTGTCGATTTTATACTTGCAAATGTGCAACAGGGCAGTTGTAAGCGCGCCACGATGGCGACGAGCGTAGCAGGAACGAGGCGGCAGACGCCGCGCTGGTGGCGCAGGTTCGTCGTGACGGCGCGGCGGCAGAACATCTTCGCCTATATCGAAGCGCTGGCTGCCATTGCCTTCCTCGTGATGGTGGCGAGCACCTGGGCTACCTTCACCAACGCCCCACCCAACGGCGCTCTGCTGCCTTCGCGACAAGTCGCGGGCCTGCTCATCGGCACGCTCGTTCCGGCGATGGCGCTGCTCGTCCTCGCAGGTCGCCGCATAGCATTGCGCCGCGCCGCGGGGAGCACGGCGCGGCTGCATGTCAGGCTGGTGTTTTTCTTCTCGATGATTGCGGCCGTGCCGACGCTTTTGGTGGCGGGATTTGCAGCCTTCCTGTTCCAGTCCGGCGTCGATTTCTGGTTCTCCGACGATTCGCGCGGGCTGATGGAGAATGCAAACCAACTTGCCGAGGGCTATTACGAGGAGAACCAGCTCGATCTGGCCAACGAAACCATCTCGATGGCGATGGACATGCGCGCGATTCTCGGTCGGGTACAAGTGACCGATCCGAATTTCGCGCTGGTATACCAGTACCAGGCCGAACCGCGCGATGTCATCGAGAGCGCCATCCTGCAGGCAATGCCCGACGCGACGATGCGCACCGCTGTCGTTTATGGCCTCAACGAGGAGAGCGACCCACGGGCCTTCGCGCAGGATTCGCTGGCGCAGCTTTCGGGCGGGGCGCAAGTAGCGGTGCGTGGCAGTCCCGAACGGATCGAGGCGGTCGCGCCGATCGACCGCGAGGCCGGGATATACCTATACACCGCACGCAACGCCGAGGCGGGCACCTTTCGCAGCTGGCAATCGGCGCGTTCTATCTCGACCGCCTATGATGAATTGACCAAGCGCGCTCGCGCGCTGCAGCTACGCTTCAATCTCGCGCTATTTTTTGTATCGCTGGCCCTGGTCGGACTGGCTGTATGGTTCGCGCTGCGGTTTGCCGACCGTCAGGTGGAACCCCTGACAGACCTCGTCGCAGCCGCAGACAAGGTGGGCGCGGGTAACTTTGCACTACGGGTCGAGGGGCGCACTGGTGCGGATGAAATCGGCCTGCTCAACCGGGCCTTCAACCGGATGACCGCACAGCTCGAAAAGCAGACCGATGCGCTTCTGTCCGCGAATACTGAGCTAGAGGAGCGCCGCAGCTTCATCGAAGCGGTGCTGGAATCGGTCAGTGCGGGCGTGATCTCGGTCGACAGCGATCTTAACATCCTTTTGATGAACGCCCCGGCGCAATCCATGCTCGGCCAGGACACGGATGTGAAAAGCCCGCCGGGTACGCTCGACGAATTGGCGCCTCAGATCGGTGCCATGGTAAAGGCGGGGCTGACGCAGGGCGTCGTATCGCACAACCGTAGCGGCGAATTGCTGACACTCGCGGTGAAGATCGGCCGCGAAAGTGACGGGCACGTGATCACTTTCGAAGATATCACGCGCCAGTTGCTCGACCAGCGGCAGGCCGCCTGGTCCGATGTCGCGCGGCGTATCGCACACGAAATCAAGAACCCGCTGACTCCGATCCAGCTCGCCACAGAACGTCTCAAGCGTCGCTATCGCAAGCAAATCGAAAGCGATGGCGAACTGTTCGACGAATTGACGAGCACGATCGTGCGACAGGTTGGCGATCTGCGTAAGATGGTGGACGAGTTTTCCAGCTTCGCACGGCTTCCGAAGCCAAGCTTTCGGCCCGAGGATGCGCTCGACCTGGTGCGCCAGTCGCTGTTCCTCCAAGAGGTTGCACATCCGGAAATCGACTACCGGCTCATCGCGCCCGATGGCGGCCCCATTCGCATCCAATGCGACCGGCATCAACTCGGCCAGGCACTAACCAATACGTTGAAAAATGCCTACGAGGCGATCGAAACGAAGGCGCAGTCCGCGGATGTTGACTATCGCGGGAAGATCCTGGTCGAGGTCCAATCCGACGATGAGGCACTGGCCGTATCGGTACAGGACAACGGAATCGGCTTGCCACAGGACCGAGAAAACATCCTCGATCCCTATGTCACCACGCGCGAGAAGGGCACGGGACTGGGCCTCGCGATCGTCAACAAGATCGTCGAGGAACATGGCGGCGAAATGACATTCACCTCGGTCGATACCGGGGGCACGCGCGTGACGATGCGGTTTGCGCGCGACCCGCTCGCCAGCGTTGGCGATGCGCAGGCAAGCATGAGAAGAGAAGGATAGGGACGCATGGCGCTGGATATTCTGATCGTCGACGACGAACGCGACATCCGCGAACTGGTCGCCGGAGTGCTGAGCGACGAAGGCTATGAATGCCGCACCGCCGGTGACAGTACGTCGGCCCTCGATGCGGTCGACGAAAAGCGGCCGAGCCTCGTCTTGCTCGACGTCTGGTTGCACGGCAGCCCGATGGACGGGCTCGAGGTGCTCGACGCGATCAAGGTACGCGAACCGGACCTGCCGGTGATCATATTTTCCGGTCACGGCAATATCGATACCGCGGTCAGCGCAGTCAGCCGCGGAGCTGTCGACTTCATCGAAAAGCCATTCGAAGCCGAGCGCTTGCTCCACCTCGTGGAACGCGCGACCGAGACCGAGCGCCTGCGCCGCGAGAACACGCGTCTGCGCGAAAACCTTGTTCAGGGAGACGAGTTCACGGGGAATTCCGCGGTCATCAACGCGGTTAGGGCGACGCTCAAGAGGGTTGCCGGCACTGGCAGTCGGGTTCTCGTAACCGGCCCGGCGGGAGCCGGTAAGGAAGTCGCCGCGCGCCTGCTGCACAGCTGGAGCCATCGGGCGGACAAGGCCTTCGTGATCGTGAACTCGGCCCGCATCACGCCCGAACGTTTCGAAGAGGAGCTGTTCGGAGAAGAAGCCGAAGGAAAGCTGGTTCGGCCGGGCCTGCTCGAGACGGCGGATGGGGGCACCCTTTTTCTCGATGAAGTGGCGGACATGCCGCTTTCCACCCAGGCGCGCATCCTGCGGGTGTTGACCGAACAGAGTTTCGTCCGTGTTGGCGGCACGCGTCAGATCGGCGTCGATGTTCGGGTAGTTTCGTCCACGTCGCGCGACCTTGCGACGGAGATGGAGGAAAAGCGCTTTCGCGAGGATCTCTTCTATCGCCTCAACGTGGTCCCGGTGGAGGTTCCATCACTCGCCGAGCGACGCGACGATATACCCTCGCTCGCCGACAGCTTCTTCGCCCGCTATGCGACCGAGCAGGGTTTGCGTCCGCCCACGATCAGCGAGGAGGCGATGGCGGCGCTTCAAGCCTATGACTGGCCGGGTAATGTGCGCCAGCTGCGCAATGTGGTCGAACGCACCATCATCCTGACGCCGCGCGAAAACCTCGAGCAGATCGAGGTCGACATGCTGCCCGAAGAGGTGCTGGGCGGGAAGGCCGGAGGAAACGGCGGTGTCGGAGCGATGATGGGCGCCCCGCTACGCGAAGCGCGCGAGAATTTCGAGCGCGAGTATCTTACCGTGCAGATCCGCAGGTTCTCGGGAAACATTTCCAAAACCGCGAATTTCATCGGCATGGAACGATCGGCGCTGCATCGCAAACTCAAGCTGCTCGGCATGGTCGAACGCAAAGGTGCCGATCGCAAGAACTGATGCGCACGGCCCAAGTTGCGCGTTCTCTGACACAATCAGGAATACGTTGCGCCATTTGAGATTATCTTCCACGATACCTATGTTCCTACCGATTGGCGAACACACTCGGGCGTGGTGGGCGCCCAGATTGCGGTCTTTCGAAAGGCCGCCAAGAAACGGGAAAAGACATGTCCGGCGATCGAACACTCTCGGCACGACCGCGTTCAAAACCGCCCGAAAGCGGGCAAGGTAACCGTCCTCCGAACCTGCAGGACGCATTCCTGAATTTATTGCGCAAGAACAAGGCGCCGGTGACGATGTTTCTCGTCAAGGGCGTCAAGCTGCAGGGCATCGTAACCTGGTTCGACAATTTCTCGATCCTGCTGCGCCGCGACGGCCAGTCGCAACTGGTCTACAAGCACGCGATCAGCACCATCATGCCCGCGCAGCCGATCGATACCAGCCAGTTCGTCAGCCAGGGCTCGGGTGCCAAGCAGCGCCTGCTGCAGGACGTTTTCCTCAGTCGCGTGCGGCAGGCCGAAGCACAGGTGACGATGTTTCTCGTCAACGGCGTGATGCTGCAGGGCAAAATCGCTGCTTACGACCTGTTCTGCATGCTCCTGGAACGCGACGGCTATGTGCAACTGGCTTACAAGCATGCCGTATCGACGATCCAGCCAGCCACTCCGGTCGATCTGACCGAGGATTGGGAAGAGGACGACAGCTGAGTTTCGACGATGATTTGATGGGCGAGGTCTCCCGCGGGGCGCGGGCCCTCGTGGTGTGTCCGGATATCCGTGGCATGGCCTACGACCTCGATGCCCATTCGCGCCTCGCGGAAGCGGAGGGGCTTGCTCTCGCGATCGGGATAGTGATCGCCGAAAGCTTCGTCCTGCCGGTGCGTGACGTGCGTCCCAATCTCCTGTTCGGCGCCGGGCAGGTCGACAATATCCGGACCTCCTGCGAGCAGAACGAGGCCGAACTGGTCGTCGTCGACGGGGCGCTCAGCCCGATTCAGCAACGCAATCTCGAGGAAAAACTCGGGCGCAAGGTGATCGACCGAACCGGGCTGATCCTGGAAATCTTCGGCGAACGCGCAGCCACCGCGGAAGGTCGCCTGCAGGTCGAACTGGCGCATCTCGATTACCAGCAAAGCCGCCTGGTGCGCAGTTGGACCCACCTCGAACGCCAACGCGGCGGTTTCGGCTTCCTCGGCGGGCCGGGCGAAACGCAGATCGAAGCCGACCGGCGAATGATCCGCCAGCGCATGGGCCGCCTGCGCAAGGAGTTGGAGCAGGTCCGCAAGACGCGTGGCCTGCACCGCGAGCGGCGTGAGCGTGCGCCGTGGCCGGTAGTCGCGCTGGTCGGCTATACCAATGCGGGCAAATCGACGCTGTTCAATCGCCTGACAGGGGCAGGGGTGATGGCGGAGGATCTGCTTTTCGCCACTCTCGACCCGACGATGCGCGCGATTGCCTTGCCGGGGGTCGAGAAGGCGATCCTCTCGGATACGGTCGGGTTTATTTCGGACCTGCCCACACAGCTCGTCGCGGCCTTTCGCGCGACATTGGAGGAAGTGACATCGGCGGATGTCATCTGTCACGTGCGCGACATTTCGAACCCTTCGACTGCTGCGCAGAAGGCGCAAGTGCTGCAGGTCCTACGCGACCTCGACGTCGTCGGGGGGGAGGGGGAGGATGCCTCGATACCGATCCTCGAAGTCTGGAACAAATGGGACCGCCTAACTCCCGAAGCCGCAGACGATCTGGCTGCGCAGGTAGAGGCCGATGAGCATATCGTCGCCACATCTGCTGTAACGGGCGAGGGCGTCGATCTCCTGCTCGAACGGCTAGGAGAAATGCTGACCCGCAATGCCTCGCTTCGAACCTTCGAGGTTCCGGCCAGCGACGGTCGCAGGATCGCTTGGCTGCATGCCCATGGGGAAGTGATCGAGGATGTCGCGGACGATGAGGGCGGCGCCATGCGGCGCATTACGGTGCGGCTCAATCCCAAGGAGCTGGGCCAGTTCGAGGCGATCGGCTAGCCTATCTCGCGCTTGGCGCGCTGCCAGTATTCTTCCTGCGAATCGAGATCGAGACGAGAGAAATCCTCTTGCTCACTTGCAGCTATCTTCTCCATCTTCCTGAAGCGCCTCTCGAATTTTGCATTGGAGGCGCGCAAAGCCTGTTCGGGATCGACGCCGTAACGGCGCACGATGTTGACCGCGGCGAATAGGACGTCGCCGGCCTCCATCAGGCGATCCTCGCCCGTCTTTGCCTGGTCGAGTTCTTCGATTTCTTCCTGAAGCTTCGCGATTGGTCCTTCGACATCGGGCCATTCGAAACCGACTCGTGCCGCTCGTTTTTGGAGCTTGTGCGAACGAAGCAGCGCCGGGAGCGCCTTGGCCACGCCATCCATGGAGCTCGTCGCGCCGGAAGCCGCGCGCTCGGCCGCCTTGAGGTCTTCCCAGCGCCGATCTTCCATAACGCCGCCTTCGTCGCCGAAGATATGCGGATGGCGAGCAACCATCTTGTCCGCAATGTCGCGCGCGACGTCCTCGTAGCCAAAATCTCCGCTTTCTTCGGCCATCCGGGCATGGAAGACGACCTGGAAGAGCAAATCGCCCAATTCGCCGCGCAGGTCGTCCATGTCGGCGCGCTCGATGGCGTCGGCGACTTCGTAGGCTTCCTCGATCGTGTAAGGCGCAATGGTCGCGAAGCTCTGGGCGGTATCCCATTCGCAGCCCGTTTCCGGGTCGCGCAGCCGCGCCATGATTTTCAGCAGTCTGTCGGTCTGGTCGGACATCGGGCCAATCTAGCCAGTGGGGCAGGAGCGCGATAGAGGACGCGCGACACCATCCCCACCCTGACTACTGCGACGATAATATATATTATGTTAAATGAACGATGTCGGGAAACATTGGCTGAGGCGAACGATAGAACGTCGCAGGAGGCCGGCTGATTGGCGTCGGCCCCATCAAATTTCCGCCGTGAACCGCGTCATTTGCATTGCCAATCTCGCTTTCTATGCTGACTAGCTATCGCAAAACTCGCGCCGCCATGCGAATTGCAACAGCGCCAAAGACGGCACCCACAATCCAAGAGGAAATTCTCCCCGATGACAGCCCGAAGCGACACTCCGGTTGCGCCACCCCTGGTCGAACTTCCGATCGAAACGCATGACCGCGGTTTCTACGATGGCTTCAGCCGGGCGGTAACGATCCCATCCAAGGTGATCGTTTCACTGCTGATAATGTGGGCGATCTTTTTCCCGGTCAGTGCAAGCGAGACCCTGACCGCCGCCAATTCGAACATCATCGCCTCCTTCGCGGGCTGGTACGTCTATCTCGTCGCTTTCCTCATGTTCACCTGTTTCATGCTGGCCCTCGTGCCCCAGTCTGGTAACCTGCGCATCGGCAATCCGGGCGAGAAGCCGGAATTCGGGCGTTTTTCCTGGTTCGCGATGCTGTTCGGAGCCGGCATAGGTATTGGATTGCTAACCTATTCGACCGGCGAACCGCTGGCGCATTTCACGGACAATCCAGAAATCATCCGCGGCTCGATCGAGACGCGATCGGCAGAGGCGGTACGCTCTGCCTATACCTTTACATTCCTGCACTGGGGGTTCGCCGCTTGGGCAACCTACGCGCTGGTCGGCCTGGCGATTGGCTATGTCGCCTATCGTCGCAACCTGCCGCTCACGGTTCGCTCGGCGCTTGCACCGCTGTTCGGTCTGCATTTGTCGGGCAGATGGGGTCACCTGATCGATATCGTCGCGGTCGTCGCGACCATTCTCGGAGTGGCCGTGACCATGGGTCTCGGCGTAGAGCAATTCGTGGCCGGCCTCTCTCGCCTCGGGCTTGGCGACTGGCTGCTCGAGCCCGACGGTTCATCTTCGGCCATGGCGATCATCGTGGCCCTGGTAGTCCTCATCGGTGCCTCGACCCTCAGCGCTCTGTCGGGCGTGGGCCGAGGAATCAAGTGGCTGTCGAACCTCAATATGGGCCTGTCGTTCGCGCTCTTGGCCCTGTTCGCCATCGCGGGCTCGGGCTTCTTCGGCCTCCGGCTGCTGGGTGTAGGCCTGTGGGATTACCTGCGCACGCTCGTGCCGAATTCGCTCACTTTGTTCGAGCCCGGCGGCGCATTCGGCGCTGCGCTGGTGCAATGGCAGCTCGACTGGACGGTCTTCTACTGGGCCTGGTGGATCGCTTTTGCACCCTTTGTCGGCATGTTCATCGCGCGCATCTCGCGTGGCCGGACGATCCGTGAATATGTTCTGGGCGTGATCCTAGTGCCCTCGCTCATGTGTTTCGTGTGGATGACCATCGTCGGCGGCACCGCGATCGATCTCGAACTCAGCGGAGCCGCGCAAGGCAGAATCGTCGATACCGGCATTTCCGACCAGCTCTACGCCACGCTTGCCGTGCTACTTGATCCTGCGATCGCCGCGATCGTTTCGGGCCTCGTCGTTGTCCTACTGATGACCTACCTCATCACTTCGACCGACAGCGCAATCCTGATCGTCAACACGATCAACGGGGCGGGAGATACCGAAGGCGCTCGCCGCTTTCACATCCTGTTCTGGGGCGCGGCGCTGGCCTTCATCGTGGGCAGCATGCTGATCCTCGGCGGAATCGATGCGATCCGCATCACCATGATCATCGGAGCCTTGCCGTTCAGTTTCGTCGTGGCCTTGATGGGGGTCTCGATCTTGAAGGCGGTTGCCTTCGACATTCGCCGCAAGCGTCATGGCGTCCCGACTACTGCGGATGGCTGCGCGGATATGGAAGTCCAGAAGTAACGGAATTCTCGGCGTATTCTCTACGCCAGTGCTTCATCGCCATGCGATCCAATCGACGCCCAAAGTGCGATTAGCGCACCATATCGATGAACAGGATCACGATTGCGAAGATGCCTGCCCACGCGCCCGCCATGAAGAAGCCTTTCTTCCATCCCACATTGTGCGAACGAAAACCCGACGCGATGAAGATCAAGAAGCCGACCAGCGAGACCAGGGAAACGATCTGATACTCGTTCATGCCACCATCTCCAGTCCGTCATACCCGACCGTGACGTGATCGGGGACCTCGGCGCATAGGCTGCGATAATCCATGCTTTTGTCCATATGCGTTAGTACCGTCCTGCGAACCTTGGCCTTGCGCGCCAGCTCAAGGGCCATGTCGAGATTGGCATGTGTGGGATGCGGTCGCCTGCGAAGGCAGTCCACAACGAGTATGTCGGCGCGTTCGAAGCAGCGGACCATGGCGGGCGTTATCTCGCTGAAGTCGGTAGCGTAGACAATCGACTTGCCATCCGCTTCGAAACGGAAACCGGTACTGGTCACCGGCCCGTGCGGCATCTCGACATGGTCGAAGGAGAAACCCGCAACCAATTGAACGCTCGCGATATCCTTGAGCCCGACGATTGTAGGATAGCCGAACTGGCCCTCGAAGACGTAGTCGAAACGCCGGCGCAGCCGCTCGCAGGTGACCTTGCTGGCAAATCCGGGCAATGGGTTGCTGCGATCATAGCGCATGACGCGCAGATCATCGATGCCGTGGCAATGGTCCGCATGGTCGTGCGTCCAGAAAACCGCGTCGACTTTTTCGATCCGATTGGCCAACAATTGAGCGCGCAGATCGGTCGAGGTGTCGACCAGTATCTTCTGGCCCGTGTCGTTCTCGACGATGATCGACACACGCGAGCGGCGATTGCGCGGTTCGCGGGGATCGCATTCGCCCCAGTCATTGCCGATCCGCGGCACCCCGGTAGAGGTGCCCGAGCCGAGCATCAGCAGCTTCATGCGGTCGCCTTGTTGAACAGCGTGTAGAAGTTTCGTGTGGTGTAGCCTGCCAACTCGTCGAGGCTTTCGGAGCGCAGATCGGCGAGGAACTGCGCCGTGTCACGCACGTAACCTGGCTCGCACGTCTTGCCGCGATGCGGGACGGGCGCGAGGAACGGGCTGTCGGTTTCGACCAGCAACCGGTCCTCGGGCACGCCCTTGGCAAAATGCTGCAAGTCCTTCGCGTTCTTGAAGGTGACGATGCCCGAGATAGAAACCGATAGGCCGAGGTCGAGCACACGCTCGCCGAACTCGGCCGAGGCGGTGAAACAGTGGATCAGCGCGGGGAAGGCCCCCTTCCCCAATTCATCCTCTAGTATTGCCAGCGTGTCCTCTTCCGCATCGCGCGTGTGGATGATCACGGGTAGCTGAACCTCACGCGCCACATCGATGTGGAGGCGGAAAAGCCTCTGCTGCGCCTCGCGGTCCGAATGGTCGTAAAAATAGTCGAGGCCAGTTTCGCCAATACCGACGACCTTGGTATCGCGGGTCGCCTCGAGCAATTCTTCGCGGGTCAGGTCGAGATGCTGGTCCGCATGGTGCGGGTGGATCCCGACGCTGGCGAAGACATCGGGCTTGGCCTGCGCCGTGCCGACGACCTGACCCCACTCCGCCCGCTTGGTCGAGATATTGAGGAAAGTCTGAACACCCGCGTCCCGTGCGCGATCGAGCACACCGGCTTGGTCATCGACCAGGCCTTCGTATTCGAGGTGGCAATGGCTGTCGACCAGCATCAGGCCGGCTCCTCGGCCAGTAACTCGAGACGCGGGAAGACAGGGGTGGGTTTGGCGATCGCGTGCCCGGCGGAAACGAGAGCGTGGAACCACCCGGCATCGGCGAGATCGGCGTAGCTGCGACGATCTGCATCGACACCGAGTTGGTCGAGCACCGCAGCGGCTTTCTCCGGCACCACGGGCTGGATCGCGATGGCGAGGTCGCGAATGGCGATGAAAAGTGTCTGCAGCACGGCCTTCATGCGCTCCGGATCGGCTTTCTTGAGCGCCCAGGGCGCCTGCTCGTCGACATAGGCATTGCAGGCGTAAACGGCCTTGAGCCAGGCTTCGATCCCGACCGAAAAGGCGAACTGATCGAATTGGCGCGGCAAGGTTTCGGCGCACGCTTCGCCTACCTTGGCGAGCAGCGCCTTGTCGTCACCCTCCGGCTCGAAGGTCTCGAGCTTGCCGTTCATGTTCTTGGCGATCATCGAAAGCGTGCGCTGCGCGAGGTTTCCGAAGCTGTTCGCAAGCTCTGAATTGACCTTATTTACAAGCGCTTCCGCCGAATAGCTTCCATCTTGTCCGAAGGTAACCTCGGCCATCAGGAAATAGCGCAACGCGTCGACGCCGAATTTGTCGGCCAGTTCCATCGGATCGGTCACATTGCCGGCCGATTTCGATTCCTTGACTCCGCGGTTGAGCAGGAAGCCGTGTCCGAAGACCTTTTTCGGCAAGGGCAGGTCCGCACTCATCAGGAATGCGGGCCAGTAGATCGTGTGGAAGCGGACGATGTCCTTGCCGATCAGGTGGAGGTCGGCGGGCCAGAATTTGTCCCACAACTCGCCGCCATCGGGGTAGCCTACGCCGGTAATGTAGTTGGTCAGCGCATCGACCCAGACGTACATTACGTGGTCGTCGCTATTGGGCACCTTCACGCCCCAGTCGAAACTTGTGCGGCTGACGGAGAGGTCCTGCAGCCCGCGCTCGACAAAGGCGATCATCTCGTTGCGGCGGCTTGCCGGTTCGAGGAAACCCGGTGTGTTGAGCAATTCGAGCAGCGGTTCGGCATATTGGGAAAGGCGGAAGAACCATGTTTCTTCTTCGGTCCATTCGACCGGCGTGCCTTGGGGCGAGAGCTTTTCGCCCCCCTCGCCTTCGACGAGTTCTTTCTCGTCATAATAGGCCTCGTCCCGGACCGAGTACCAGCCTTCGTAGCGGTCGAGATAGAGGTCGCCTTTCGCCTCCATCGCCTGCCAGATGGCCTGGCTGGCGCGATGGTGGTCGGCATCGGTAGTACGGATGAACCGATCGTAGGAGATGTTCAAGACATCGAACAGCTCCCTGAAATGGCCGGACATTTCATCCGCCAGCTCACGCGGGGTCTTGCCCAGTTCGCGCGCCTTCTGGGCCATTTTCAAACCATGCTCGTCGGTGCCGGTCTGGAAACGCACTTCACGTCCACGCAGGCGCTGGAAGCGGGCGATTACGTCGGCCGCGATCGTCTCATAGGCATGGCCGATATGCGGCTTGCCGTTGGGATAGTGGATCGCGGTGGTAAGGTAATAGGGTTCAGCCATCGGCCCGCTCGCTAGCCGCAGCCGCCTTCGCGAGCAAGGTACCGATTTCCATTGCGAGCAGTCCGGCATCGAAATTATAGGTCGGCTGCTCGCCCGTGAGCCGGACGAGTTCACCATGCGTGTCGATAACCGGCCGCGGGTCGGCTATCGGGCCGTCCAGACGTTGAGCGATCACCGAACGCGCGAGTTCGAGCACCGCGCGGATGCGATCGCGATCGGGCCGCGCGCCGATCAGTCCGGCAAGCGTGCCGCGCAACCGAAAATCCGCATCGCCGCGCTCGAGAATATCGCGCATCGCCTGCGCGACCTTGCCCAGCTCCATGTCGACGAATTGCAGCGCGGCGCCCGGCGATCCGGCGGCAGCGGCAATGGCGGCCGCGCGGGTTGGATCGTCGGCCTGGGGCGAAAGGTCGCGCAGCAGCCGGTCCATCTCGGAATCGGGAATGGTCGGGAACCGCAGCACGCGGCAGCGCGAACGGATTGTCGGCAGGAGCCGTGCGGGACTGTGCGCGACCAGCAGAAAATAGGTCCCGACCGGCGGTTCCTCGAGGCTCTTGAGCAGGGCATTGGCCGCGTTGCGTTCGAGGTCGTCTGCCGGATCGATGATGATCGCGCGCCGCTCTCCCATTGTCGGACGCGTGCCGAGGCGGGACTGCATCGCGCGGATTTGCGCGATGCGGATGCTGCGCGCCAGCTCGAAGGGTTTGCCGTCGGCGCGCTTCCGCTCTTCCTTGTCGTCCTTGGGCGCATAGGTGAGCGTGTGGATATCGGGATGGTGCGCCCCCTCCCCATCCGCCGCGCCCACGAGTTCGCGTGCCGCGGAGAGCGCGAAGCTGCCCTTGCCCACGCCGCGCCGCCCGGCGAGCAGCCATGCATGGTGCATCCGCTCACCGGCCATCGCCTTGCGCCATTCACGCCATGCTTCATCGTGCCCGAGCAACATCACCCGGTCCCCGCCAGGCGGTAGCCAACCGTTTCGAGAACCCGTTGGTGCACCTCTTCGACCGAGCCGCTGCCATCGACAACCGCGAACTGATCCGGTTCCGCACGCGCAAAGTCGAGGAAAGCCGCATTAACCGCGGTATGATAGTCGGCTGTCCGCCCGCCGATGGCATCGCTGGTGGCGCCATCCCGCGCAGCGAGGCGGTCGGCGACATCGGCGGTCGGCACGTCGATCACGATGGTAAGGTCGGGCAGCAGACCGGCGCTTCCGAATTCATGCAGTGCTCTTACCGCGTCATCGCCGAGACCTCCCGCAACGCCTTGGTAGGCGCGGCTCGAATCGAGAAAGCGGTCGCAAATCACCCAGGTCCCGCGATCGAGCGCCGGACGGATCTTGCGCGCCACGTGGTCGGCGCGCGCTGCGGCGAAGAGCAATGCCTCTGCCTCCAATGTCCATCCCTCGCCCGGCGGTGCCAAGAGAAGCTCGCGGATTGCCTCGGCACCCGGCGTGCCGCCCGGCTCGCGCGTCTGCTCGACCGTCAGGCCGCGCTCGCGCAGGTGTTCGGCAAGCAGGCGGGCCTGTGTCGATTTGCCCATGCCCTCGCCGCCCTCGAACGCGATGAAACGACCGCGGCTCACGTAATCCAACTCCGGAAAGCGTTGAACACGCGCTGGAGCATCGTCGCATCGAGCACTTCCTCGCTCGCCACCAGCGGTACGCGGTGTTCGGGCATCCCGGCGATCGTGACGACCAGCTCGGCCACCTGCTCACCCTGGGCGATGGGCGCCCGCAACGGGCCTTCGTACCGCAGCGAAAGGGCGACCTCGGGATCGGTCCCTTTGGGTATGGAAATCCGCACGCCGCTCGGCGCCTCGAGCCCCACCTCGGGAGCGCCGCCGCCCTGCACGCGGGCGCTCGCGATCCGTGCCTCGGGGGCGAAGAGGGTCTTGCCCTCGAACGCCTGATAACCCCATTCGATCAAGGATCGCGAAGCGTGCGCGCGTTCGCGACTTCCGGGGCTTCCCGCAACAACCATAATCAGTCGCCTGCCGTCGCGTTGCGCCGATCCCAGGAAACCGAAGCCAGCCTGGTTGGTGTAACCGGTCTTGATGCCGTCGGCGCCGCGCACCACGCCCGAAATCGGATCGTGGTTGCGCTGCGCGATTCCGTTGTATTTCAGTTCGCTGGCGCCGACGAAATGGCGATATTTGGACGGATGACGCGTCACCATGGCCTGAGCCAGAGTGCCCAGGTCGCGCGCGGTCACGAAGGTCCTGCCCTCGTCCATCCAGCCATTGGGATTGCCGAAATGGCTGTTCGCCATCCCGATTTCACTGGCCTTTGCATTCATTGCCGCGACCCAGTCCTCGACCGATCCGGCCGCCCCTTCGGCTAGGACGATTGCGCCGTCATTGGCCGATACTGTCGTTACACCGTGTATCAGGTCATCCACCGTGACCCGCGCATCGGCAGGGAGGAACATGGTCGATCCCTTGCGGCTCCATTGCCGGAAGGTTTCCGGCCTGATGCCGTAGACCTGTTCGGGAAAAATCCTCCCCTCCTCCATCCATTCGAAAGTGAGGAATGTCGTCATCACCTTGGTGATCGAGGCGGGCATGAAACGCCGGTCGATATCGCGTTCGAACAGGGCCTGACCGCTCGATGCATCGAGCAGGTAGGCGATCGGTGCATCGTTTTCGTTCGGAACCGCTGGTGCAGGCGATTTCTGGGCACCCACCGGCGCCGCGAGCATTGCCGTTGCGAGGGCAGCTAACGATTTCACGCAGTAACGCAAGTGTGCTCCCGTGCCGGGCGAGAGCCGCGGCGTATCAGTCGATTAATCGGATCAGGGCGTCGCTATAACCGCGCTCGCGGAGCTTGGCGAGCGCCTGCTCGGCCTGTCCACGGGTTGCGAATGGTCCGACTCTCACCAGCGCGAGACTGCCGCTGGTTTCGACATAGCCCTGAACTTCGCGGGCCAGGCGATCGGCATTCCCACGTATGGCGAAGGCTCCAAGCTGGATGGCAAACCGGCCATCCGGGTCGGTCGGAACCATCACGGGTGCACGCGCCGGACCGCCATCGACCGCCATCGGCAATTGCGGGCGTAAGACCTCAGGCGCGGGGGCGGCAGGTTGCTCGTTCACATCGTCTGGTGCGGCAGCAGTCACGGCGGCCTCCTCGTCGGGATCGAGTGTGGCGATGGTGCCGGGCGTTGGCACGACCCCGCTGACCTGTGTCTGGCGGGGATCGCCTAACGGAGCCGAACCGCGTGCGGGCAGGCGCCGTTTGAGGACTTCGAGCAGGCCCGTGGGCGTATCCATGCGCAGCGGCGCCTCACGCCCCGCGCGCAGGTCTGCCCGGTGTTCCTCTGGCGGATTGACTCGGCGCATTCGGATGGGGGCACCCTCGCCCACGCGAAGCTGTGTCAGCGCCGCGCTCGACAGGGCCAGCAGCCGGTCGTTGGTCATCGGACCGCGCCGTTCGAGCCGCACGAGGATGGTCCGTCCCGTATCGAGCGCGGTAACCTCGACATAGCTCGGCAAGGGGAGCGTGCGATGCGCGCCGGTCACGCCCATCGCTCCGGGCTCGTCGCCCGTCACGTAGCCGACCTGGTCGTAATTGAGCGTATCGACCGGCGTGTAGGTCACGCCATCGATGGTAAACGGATCGCCGAGGACGATCGGGTAATCCGCTGCCGGACCGTTCTCGATGGAGCGTGTCGCCGGTGCCGGCGCCGTCTGCGCAGTGCTCGCGCATGCGCCGAGACCGATCGCGCCAAGTCCCGCCAATGCAGCGAAAACGATCCTATTCGGCAATCTCATCGGCCAGCAGCCCCACACTCATCGCGTAATAATTAGAGCAGTTGTATTCGAGGATGACCCGATAATTCGAGGTTAACAACCACGCCGATGTCCCCGGCCCATCGGGCTGGAAGAGAGTCACCAACACATCGTCGTCGATCGCGCGCTGGGGCTGCACGCCCAGATCGCGCCATTCGCGCACGGTCTTGTAGACGCTGTGGCGCCCATGAACGCGCGAACAGACCGGCGCGACCAGCCGGGTTCGATAGGCCGAGACGTCGAAGCCGGAGGGAACGTAGGCGCCCACCCCCCATGGCTGCCCTGTCCGCCAGCCCGAGTCGCGAAAATAGTTGGCGATCGATGCCAGGGCGTCGGCCCCGTTGTTCATGATATCGGCGCGGCCATCGCCATTCCCGTCGGCCGCGAGGCGCAGATAGACGGAGGGAAGGAATTGCGGATTGCCGAAGGCGCCCGCCCAGCTGCCTTTCAACTCGCTTCTGGAATAGCCTTTATCGGCGACCTTCATCAGCGCGACCCATTCGCCCGCGAACAGATCGCGCCGCCGCCCCTCCCAGGCCAGCGTGGCCAGCGCCTGAGACAGGTCGAACCCGCCCTTTACCGCGCCATAGGCGGTCTCGTGCCCCCAGATCGCGACGAGGATTTCGCTCGGCACGCCGTATTCGCGCTCGATCGCGCGAAGGGTGCGCGACCAGCTTGCATGCGCATCGCGCCCTCCCCGGATACGCGCCGCATCGACATGCCGTGCGATATAGGGAGCTAGCGCTGGATAGCCCGCGCGCGTCGGGGCTCCGGGCTGGCCGCGATCGAGTTCGATCACGCGGTAGTTCGGTTCCAGCCCGGCGGTCATGCGCTGCAACGTGGTCTCGCTGACGCCCTCGGCGCGGGCCCGAGCGATGAGCAACTGGAGATAGGCATCGAAACTCAGGCTGCCCTGCGCCTGTGCCGGCATTGCGGGGAGAGAGAGGGCGAGCGCCCCGAGGGCGGCGAGCAAGCGGCGTGAAATCATGCGGCGATTGTCGCAGAGCGAAGCTTAACGGCAAGTGTCATTTACCGAATACCAAGAACCTCTTGTCGATGTTCCCGCAAGGGACGTGACAATCTTCGCCGATGTGACTAGCGAGGGCGCGCTCGCGGACAGGTGGCAGAGCGGTTGAATGCACCGGTCTTGAAAACCGGCAAGGGTGCAAGCCCTTCGTGGGTTCGAATCCCACCCTGTCCGCCAGCTACTCCTTCTCTTCCCCGGATTTGCGAATCAGCGACTGCGCCTGACGGTCCTTCTTCGGATAGTCCGCGGGATCGACCGCCGACTGGTTCTTCAGCGCCCGGTGATCCTTGATGATCGCGCTGTCGCCGGATTCTGCGCCGGCGTCCTTCTCGCCCTGCTGCCGGGGCCTGTCAGGGTTTCTCATTGGTATCTCCTTTCAGCACCAACGCCCGAGCCGGCAAGCGGTTGCACATCAGCGGCCGCGCTGCGCGATCTCGTCCATTGCATCGCGCAGCTTGGGATCCCACTCGGCCTTCAATTCCCTGATCTTGGCGAGCAGTTCCTCGTTCTCATAGGGCGGGATGTCGAGCCGATAGGCATCGGCGACTTCGCGCATCGATGTGCGGTCCATCTCCTCGAAGGCGTCGGCCATCGCGATCGCGGCCTGCCGGTCGTGCCCCAATGCCTCGTAGACCGAACGGCCCATTCGCAAGGCGCTGTCGTAGGTCTCGCGGATGATGTCGCGGCAGCCCATTGCCCACAGGTGGTAGACATGGTCGCGGTCCTTGGCGCGGGCGACGACGTGGAGCTTGGGGAAGTTGTCGCAGGCATAGCGCACGAGCTTGTCGATCTGCTCGCGCTCGTCGAGCGCGACGACGAGGATCCGCGCACGCTCGATCCCGGCGCTCGCCAGCAGGTCGGGCCGCGTTGCATCGCCGTAATAGGTGGTGATGCCGAACTTCTTGAGGTTTTCCAGATGCTGGCTGTTGTAGTCGATCACGGTTGCGCGGTGCCCTGCGGCGTCGAGCATGCGATCGACTATCCCGCCGACCCGCCCCCGCCCGGCGATGATGATCGGGTTCTCCTCCTCGATCGGGTCGGCCTCGTCGGGCGCCTGGCCGGTGCAGTAGGCATGCGCGATCAGCTTGTCGTAGAGGATGAACAGCAGCGGGGTGACGAGCATGGTCAGCGCCACCACCAGCAGCAACTGGTCGGCAAAGGCCTGGTCGAACACGGCGTTGGCGACGCCGAAGGCGATCAGCACGAAGGCGAATTCGCCCGCCTGGGGCAGGCTCAGGCAGAACAGCCACAAGGCCTGGCGGCGCAGGCCGTAGAGCCAGCCGACGACCAGCAGCACCGCCATCTTGGCCGCGATCGTCACGGCCGCCCAGAAGACCACCGATTGCCAGATGGTGCTGGCCAGCACGAAGTCGATTCCCGCGCCGACCGTGATGAAGAACAGCCCGAGCAGCAGGCCCTTGAACGGGTTGATGTCGCTTTCGAGTTCGTGGCGGTATTCGCTGGTTGCGAGCACCACGCCCGCCACGAAAGCGCCGAGCGCGGGCGATAGCCCCACGAGCGACATCAGCAGCGCGATCCCGATCACCACCAGCAGCGCCGCGGCGGTAAACAGCTCGCGCAGGTTCGCCTTGGCGATATAGCGGAACAGCGGACGGATTGCGTAGATGCCGATGGCGATCACTGCGGCGACCGCGCCGATCCGCGTCACGCCGGCCAGCCATCCCGGCATATGCGCGGTGAGGTCGATACCGCCATGCGCGCCGCCCCCGCCATACGCCGCAGCAGCGCCGGCAAGCTCCGGCACGGCAAGCAGCGGCAGCAGCGCGAGGATCGGGATGACCGCCACATCCTGCACCAGCAGCACCGAGAAGCTGGCTTCTCCGCCCTCGGTCCTAAGCAGCCCTTTCTCGGTCAGTGTCTGGACGATGATCGCGGTCGAGCTGAGCGCCAGCACCATCCCGATCGCCAGCGCGGTCTGCCAGGGCTGGCTGTCGATCAGCGCAATCCCGGTGATGATCAGTGTGGTCAGCAGCACCTGTCCGCCGCCCAGCCCGGCCAGCTTGCCGCGCATCGCCCACAACCGCCTAGGTTCCATCTCGAGACCGATGATGAACAGCATCATCACCACGCCGAACTCGGCGAAAACCTGCAGCGCCTCGACATCGACATCGAACCGCGCAAGCAGCGGGCTGATCGCCATGCCTGCCAGCAGGTAGCCGAGCACCGAACCGAGCCCGAACCGGCTCGCCAGCGGCACCGCCAGCACGCCGGCGACGAGGATCATGAAGGCGAGGATCAGGAAGCTCGTCACTCTTGTCGCACCCTCCCCCTCGACCTCGCCCCGTCAGATATGCAGCGCGCGCCCGTAGCTCGCAAGCACGCTTTCGTGCATCGATTCGCTGATCGTCGGGTGCGGGAAGATGGATTGCATCAGCTCCGCCTCGGTCGTCTCAAGCGTCTTGCCGACGACGAAGCCCTGGATCATTTCGGTCACTTCCGCGCCCACCATATGCGCGCCGAGCAGTTCGCCGGTCTTCGCATCGAACACGGTCTTGCACAGGCCTTCCGCCTCGCCCAGCGCGATGGCCTTGCCATTGCCGATGAAGGGGAAGCTGCCCGCCTTGACCTCGTAACCCGCTTCCTTCGCCTTGGCCTCGGTCATTCCGACGCTGGCGATCTGCGGGTGGCAATAGGTGCATCCGGGAATGTTGTTGCGGTCGAGCGGGTGCGGATGAACGTCCTTGTTGCCCAGCTCCTGCGCGATGGCTTCGGCGCAGGTGACGCCCTCGTGGCTGGCCTTGTGCGCCAGCCAGGGGCCGGGCGTGCAGTCGCCGATGGCCCACAGGCCCTTCGACTTGGTGCGGCCGTAATCGTCGATCTGGATGAAGCCGCGATCCATTTCTGCCAGCTTGTCGAGCCCGATGTTCTCGGTGTTGGGCACGATGCCGATGGCCACGATGCAGTGCGTGAACTCGGTTTCGCTTGTCTTGCCGTCCTTGTCCTTGATCTTGGCCTTCACGCCCTTGTCGGAAACCTTGAGGTCCTCGACCCCGGCGCCGGTCATGATCGACATGCCCTGCTTGGTCAGGCTCTTCTCGAGGAAGGCGGAGACGTCCTTGTCTTCCACCGGCACGATCCGGTCGAGCATTTCGACCACGGTCACCTCGCAGCCCATGTCGTTGTAGAAGCTGGCGAACTCGATCCCGATCGCACCCGATCCGATGACGAGGAGCTTCTTGGGCATTTCGGGCGGGGTCATGGCGTGACGATACGTCCACACGCGCTTGCCGTCGGCAGGGGCAAACGGCAGGTCGCGCGCGCGTGCGCCGGTGGCGACGATCACGTGCTTGGCGCTGAGCTTCTCTTCGCCCTTCTCGCCCTTCACGGTGAGGCTGGTGGGGCCGGTCAACGTGCCCTCGCCCATATGCACCGCGATCTTGTTCTTCTTCATCAGCCCGGTGACGCCGCGATTCAGCTGCTTGGCCACCCCGCGGCTGCGCTTCACCACGGCTTCGAGGTCGACCTCGATCTTGCCGGCGATCTTCAGCCCGTAATCGCTCGCATGCTGCGCGTAGTGCAGGATCTCGGCCGAACGCAGCAGCGCCTTGGTCGGGATGCAGCCCCAGTTGAGGCAGATGCCGCCGAGCAGCTCGCGTTCGACGATGGCGGTCTTCAGGCCCAGCTGCGCGCAGCGGATCGCCGCAACATAGCCGCCGGGTCCGGAGCCGAGAACGATGACGTCGTATTGAGTATCAGCCATTCAGATTAAGCCTTTCAAGCCTGAATGATGTTACACCTGTTACACGGTCCAAGCGCAAAAAAGCCTGGGGTCGCAGATGCGGAATCTGGGGTTCGATGGGTGCAGGGTTCATGGCGCAGCCGAGAGATCATGCAGGCACCCTGGCACGATCGGCGCACTGTAGGACAGCGTTCATGCCCACCGCTCCGAAATCGCGCGCGGACGGTCGTTCTCGTCGAGCAGGACGAATTTGAACCTGCCCTCTGCCACCTTGGTCTCGGCCTCGCCATTGCGCTCGCGAGCGATGGCTTCGGCGGTGATGGTGAGCGAGGTGTTGCCCGTCGCGGCGATGTCGCAATAGACGGAGAGCTCGTCGCCCACCTGCATCGCGCCGGGGAAGGCGAAATCACTTGCCGAAACGACCACCGCCTTGCCCTTGCCGTGGCGACTGGCGAGTGAACCGGCGCCGAGCGCCATCTGGCTCATCAGCCACCCGCCGAACACCCCGCCATAGGGGTTGAGGTCGGTCGGCATGGCCGTGACGCGGATGAGGGGGGAGCGGTCAGGCACTAAGGCTTTCCCGCTTGAGATACCGCCAAATAGCTGCAGCTACCGCGCCTAAAACAGCTGAGATTGTCACCCAAATCGCGAAAGACTTAGGAGCCTGCGAGAAGCCCTCGCCATACATTGCGATAACAAGCAGGAACATTGTCAAAGTGCCTGCAATGGCGGAGAGAACTGTAAAGTTGCGGTCACTGCTCAGCAACTCGATCCTCTTAGACAGCGCAACAAGGGGGATCCCAACGACAGCGATTGAAATTGGAATTATGATCAATGAGCCAAGAGCGCCGTAGAGCCACTCTGCCGTTTCAAATGGACCACCCATAATGAGCCGATGCAAAGGATAGAGAATCAAGGACGCAGCCCACGTGCCCCCGGCAACGGCGACAAATTCCCGCATTCCTAGACCACCAGCCCCATCGGGTTTTCGACCAGCTGCTGGAAGGCTTCCATCAGCTGTGCGCCGTCGGCGCCGTCGATGGCGCGGTGGTCGAAGCTGCCGGTGGCACTCATCACCGTGGCGACACCTAATGCGCCGTCGATTACATGCGGGCGCTGCTCGCCCGCGCCGACCGCGAGGATCATCGCCTGCGGCGGGTTGATCACTGCGTCGAACTGCTTGGTGCCGAACATGCCGAGGTTGGAGAGCGAGGCGGTGCCGCCCTGGAATTCATGCGGCTGCAGCTTGCCGTCGCGCGCCTTGCCCGCAAGCTCTTTCATCTCGGTGCTGATCTGCGCGAGGCCCTTGCGGCCTGCATCGCGGATGATCGGCGTGATCAGGCCCGAAGGCGCGGCCACCGCGACCGAGATATCTTCGCGGGTATACTGGAACAGCTCGTCGCCCTGGAAGCTGACATTGCAGGCAGGCACACGCTGGAGCGCGCGGGCCAGCGCCTTGATGAGCAGATCGTTGACCGAGAGCTTTATGCCGTCCGCCTCGAGCGAAGCGTTCAATTGCTTGCGCAGGTCGAGCAGCGCATCGAGCCGCACGTCCACGGTAAGGTAGATGTGCGGGATGGTCTGCTTCGCTTCGGTCAGGCGCTTGGCGATGACCTTGCGGACATTGTTGAGCTTGGTCGCTTCGTAGGGCGCGTCGAGATCGCTTTGGACCCGATCCCCTGCGGAGGCAGGGGCCTCGGCCGGTTTCGCCTGGCTGCTGGAGGCCCCAGCCTTTGCTGGGGTTCCGGCGCTTTCGACATCCGCTTTGACGATGCGGCCGTTGGGACCGCTGCCCTCGATCGAGGACAGGTCGAGACCCTTCTGCTCGGCAATGCGCTTGGCCAGCGGCGAGGCGATGATGCGGTCGCCCGAGGGTTTGGGAGCCGTCTCTTTCCGAGCCCCTGCGGAGGCAGGGGCCTCCTTCGGTTGCGCGTCATCGTTTGAGGCCCCAGCCTCCGCTGGGGACCGGTCGGCATCGGATTGCGCATCCTTGGAAGGCGCCGCCGCGGCCGCCTCCTCCAGATCCTCACCCACTTCGGCGAGCATGGCGATGACCGTGCCGACCTTCACGCCCTCGGTGCCTTCCTCGACCTGGATCGCGGCGATCGTGCCTTCGTCCACGGCTTCGAATTCCATCGTCGCCTTGTCGGTCTCGATCTCGGCCATGATGTCGCCGGCTTCGACCGTGTCCCCCGGCTTCACCAGCCATTTGGCGAGCGTGCCCTCCTCCATGGTGGGCGACAGGGCGGGCATCTTGATCGGCGTGGGCATGGTTGTGACGTTACGTCCTCGCTGGGGAGTGAGTTCGAAGGCACCTCTGGCGAAAAGGTCGGTGCGCCGCAAGGTCCTTGCGCAGAATACGAATTACCGGATAGGTCGCGCGCAAGGGGGCCGGGGAGCACTATGCGTACATACCTTGTCGTGATGGACGAGACCGAGGAGGCGAGGATCGCGCTGCGTTTCGCCTCGCTGCGCGCGCAGAAGACCGGCGGATCGGTGCATATCCTCGCGCTGGTGCCGCAGCAGACCTTCAACGCGTTCGGCGGCGTGCAGGCGACGATCGAACAGGAAGCGCGCGAGCGGGCCGAAGTCATGGCCAATAGCGCGGCGGGGAATATCTTCGGCGAAATGGGTAAGATGCCCACCATCGCGGTGCGCCCCGGTCCGCCCGCCGACGTAATCCGCAAATATATCGAGGAACACGGCAATATCGCCGCGCTGGTGCTGGCGACGAGCGCCGAGGGCGGCTCGGGCCCGCTGGTGACGCATTTCGCGGGCCATGCCGGGCACCTGCCCTGCCCGCTCTACCTCGTCCCCGGCGGTCTCAGCCGCGAACAGATCGACGCGCTCGCCTGACCGCTCAGCTCAGCGTTCCGCGCGTCGGATAGTCGTTTTCCAAAGTAAAGCTCAGACCGCTGAGCAAGTCGTCGAGATCGGGCCGTGTGAAGGGCGCGTTCTGGACTACCGCGAAATGCAGCGTGCCATCGGGTTTGACCAGGAACAAGCCCGGCTCTGAGAAGACGTCGGGTTCCTCGCTGCCCTCGCGCTTTTCACTGATGTAAAGGCCCCATTCGCGGGCCGTCTCCTCGCTCAGCGAATGCGCGATCGGCACATCGCCCGTGTCCCATTCATCGTGGCTGACGGCGGCGCGCTCGGGGCTGTCCATCGATACGGCGAACACGTTGATGCCCTTCTCGGTAAATTTGTCGAGCTTGCTGCCGAGTTCGCTCAAATATTTCTTGCAGATCGGGCAGTGCTTGCCGCGATAGAACACCAGCATGGTGAAGGCGTCGGGCGATTGCTTGGACAGTTCGAAACGCGCATCGATGGTGAGCGGCAGGTCGAGATCGGGGACGGGCTTGCCGGGTATGAGCTGGGTCATGGGTTTGTCTCCTTTACCCAGCCAATGAGCAGCCCGCCCTCCCCGTTCCGTTACTTCTTCTTGCGCCCCTGGTGGCGGATGTTACCCGGCCGCCCGCGCTTGCCCTGCGGGTGTGACTGGCGCGGGGCGCCGGTTCCTTTCTTGGGGCCGCGCTTCTGGTGGCTGCGCTTCTTCGCCGGAACCCGGTTGCCGCGCGGCTCGATACCCGAACCATCGCTGTCGGGCACTTCGAATTTCAGTGCACCGGTCAGCGCATTGGCCTCGGCGAGCTTCAGTTTCAGCCGGTCGCCCACGGCATATTCGGTTCCGCTGCTTTCGCCGACCAGCTTCTGTGCCTTCTCGTCATAGCTGAAATATTCGCGGCCCAGCGTGCTGACCGGGACCAGCCCGTCGCCGCCGAGTTTCTCGATCGTGGCGAAAAAGCCGAAGCCCTGCACCCCGGTGATGCGCGTATCGAACGTCTCGCCCACGCGGCCCGAGAGCCATGCCGCGACATAGCGATCGATCGTGTCGCGTTCCGCCTCCATTGCGCGGCGCTCGGTCTGGCTGATCGCATCGGTGATCTGGTGCAGCGCGGTCCTGTCGCGGTCGGATAGGCCCGAGGTATCGGGTAGGTCCAGCTTGGGCTTGGGCTGCTCCAATTTGTAGGCATCGACCAGTGCGCGATGGACCAGCAGGTCGGCATAGCGGCGGATCGGCGAGGTGAAATGCGCATAGCTGCCGAGCGAGAGGCCGAAGTGGCCCGCATTCGCCGGGCCGTAATAGGCCTGCGTCTGGCTGCGCAGCACCGCTTCCATAATCAGCGCCTTTTCGGCCGGGTCTGCGATGTCCTTGAGCATGCGGTTGAACAGGCCCGGCGTGATGACCTGCCCCAGCGCGAATTTCTTGCCCTGCGTGGCGAGATATTCACGGAAGGCGAGCAGCTTTTCGCGGCTCGGCTGTTCGTGCACACGGTAGACGACGGGCGCGGCCTTGGCCTCGAGCGCCTTCGCCGCGGCGACGTTGGCGGCGATCATGAAATCCTCGACCACGCGGTGCGCATCGAGCCGTTCGCGCACGGCGATCTCCTCGATCACACCCTCGTCGTTGAGGCGTACCTGCCGTTCGGGCAGTTCGAGATCGAGCGGATCGCGCGCCTGCCGCGCCTTGAACAGCAGCTTCCACGCACCCCACAGGTTTTGGAGGTATTCGGGCGCGTCGCCCGCATCGATGGCGGCCTGCGCATCCTCATAGGCGATGTTCTTTGCGAGCCGCACGATCGCGCGGGTGAAGCGCCAGTCGCTGACCTTGCCGTCCTTGTCGATGCGGATGTGGCAGGCCATCGCCGCACGGTCGACGTCCTGCTTGAGGCTGCAGACGTCGGCGCTCAGCAGTTCGGGCAGCATCGGCACGACGCGGTCGGGGAAATAGACCGAATTGCCGCGCTTCCTCGCCTCGCGGTCGAGCGCGCCGCCAGGGCGGACGTAATAGCTGACGTCGGCGATGGCGATGATCGCGCGGTAGCCGCCCTTCCCATCGGGCTCGGCCCAGATCGCATCGTCATGGTCGCGGGCATCGGCGGGGTCGATCGCGACGATGGGTATGTCGCGCAGGTCCTCGCGATGGTCGGGCGAAAGCGGTAGGTCGACCGCCCGCTCCGCCTCGGCGATGGTTTCCTGCGGGAAGATGTGCGGGATGCCGTGCTTGGCGATGGCGATCAGGCTGAAGGCCTTGGGTGCAAGCGGGTCGCCGATGACCTCGACGACCTTGACCTTGGAGCGGGCGGATTTGCCCATGCGCTCGGCCAGCACCAGCTCGCCTTCCTTGGCCTCGCCGACATCGCCGATGGGCGCACTGTCGCGCACGCGCTTGTCGACGGGGGCGAGCCAGTAATTGCCGCTGCCATCCTTTTCGACGACGCCCATCAGCCCTTCAGTGCGCGCGGGCAGCTTTTTCATCGGCGTCGCGCGCCATCCGCGCTCGGTTTCTTCATTGCGCGCAAGAATCCGGTCGCCGCGCTTGAGAGCGGCCATCTTCTTGCTTTCCCTCACCATCAGGCGCGGCGGTTTTTCCTTGTTGTCCGGAGCCCAGTTCTCGGGCTCGGCGACAGGCTCGCCATCCTCGATCGCGACGATCTTGAGGACGGTGACCTTGGGCACGCCGCCCATGCGGTGATAGGCGGTGCGTTTGCCGTCGATCAGGCCTTCTTCGGCCATGTCCTTGAGGCGCTTTTTCAGCGCGATCTTTTCCTGACCCTTCAGCCCGAACGCCTTGGCGATCTCGCGTTTGCCGGCGGGTGTGTCGGAGGTCTGGATGAATTCGAGAATTTGTTCTTTGCTCGGCAGTCCCTTGGGCCGCCGATGTTTGTTCTGTTTTGTCATTCGCACCATATGGGGATGGGCAGGCGACATGTCACCTCTTCCGCCTCACTGCGTCAGCCTCCCCATTCCTGTCGAGCGAAGTCGAGACACTCTGACACAGCGCAGCAGTATCTCGACTACACGCTCCGCACTCCGCTCGATACGAACGGTTGGTGTCAGTAGGCCTTGGCCAACAGGATCCGTTCGACCGCCGCATCGCCGGTGAAAATGCAGGCCCCGTCGACCGGCGCGGCATCCATCGGCACGTTGCGGATGGTGAGCTTGTGTTCCTTGAGCCGCTCGACCACAGCGTCCAGCGCGTCGCCCGTAGGCTTCGACCACTGGACCTCGACCCAGCCCGGATAGCGCGAGGCCGCGAAGTGCTTTTCGACCTCGGCGAAATCGGTGACGCCGCGCGTGATGTTCGCATCGCGGCGTTCGGTCGCTTCGGTCAGCAGCGCGGCCTGCATGTCGGCAAGGATATCGGGAATGGTCTGCCCGGCCACTTCACGGGTCGGGTTCTGGAAGGCGGGCTTGCCGGTCTCGGGATCCCATAGCCGGTCGCGGCGCAACATCGAGACCATGCCATTGTCCATGTCGCGTCCACCGATCTCCACGATGATCGGCGCGCCCTTGCGAACATAGTCCCAGCGCTTTTGCGCGGCCTTGCCGGGGCGCGTGTCGAGCAGCACGCGCAGCGGCTCGCCGAGCACGTTCTGGCTCGCCAGGGTCGCGCGCAGCGCCTCGCAATAGTCGATCAGCGCCTCGTCTTCGGGCTTGTCGCGCAGCATGGGCAGGATCACGACTTGCTGCGGTGCGATCTTGGGGGGCAAACGCAGGCCGTCGTCGTCGCCATGGGTCATGATGACACCGCCGACCATCCGGGTGGAGACGCCCCAGCTCGTCGTATGGGCAAGACTTTCGCGGCCTTCGCGGTTCTGGAATTTGATCCCGCTCGCTTGCGCGAAATTGGTCCCGAGATAGTGGCTGGTGCCGGCCTGAAGGGCCTTTCCGTCCTGCATCATGGCTTCGATCGACCAGGTCTCGACCGCGCCGGGAAAACGCTCGTTCTCGGGCTTCTCGCCGGGAATGACGGCCAGCGCCAGATCCTCGTCCGCAAAGGCGCGATAGACCTCGAGCATGGTGAGAGTGTGCTCCTTCGCCTCGGCCTCGTCGGCATGGGCGGTGTGGCCTTCCTGCCAGAGGAATTCGCTGGTGCGCAGAAACATGCGCGTGCGCATTTCCCAGCGCACGACATTGGCCCACTGGTTGAGTTTCAAGGGAAGGTCGCGCCAGGACTGGATCCAGCGAGCCATCGCATCGCCGATGATGGTCTCGGAAGTCGGGCGGACGACCAGCGGTTCCTCCAGCTTGGCTTCCGGATCGGGTATCAGCCCACCATCCTTATCCGCGATGAGGCGATGATGTGTCACGACCGCCATTTCCTTGGCGAAGCCTTCGACGTGTTTCGCTTCGCGCTCGAAGTTCGATAGCGGAATGAAGATCGGAAAATAGGCGTTCTCGTGACCTGTCGCCTTGATCCGGTCGTCCAGCAAACGCTGCATGCGCTCCCATATGCCGAATCCCCATGGCCGAATGACCATGCAGCCGCGCACCCCCGATTCCTCGGCCATCTCGGCAGCGCTGATGACTTCCTGGTACCATGCGGCGAAATCGTCTTCGCGGCGTGCATTCAAGGCATGGCGGATCTGGGCCACGGTGCGGTCTCACTTCAAAGTTGAATTCGCATCGCCCCTAGCCGCTCGTGTCGCGCGAAGTCGAGACACCAATTTGCTCTGCCAGCCAGTCTCTCGACTACGCCGGAGACGAACCGAGCTGGCAGGCTTGGCCTACTTGCTCATCTCGTCGAGCTTCTTCTGCATTTCCGCCATTTGCTTGCGCATCTGGGCCAGTTCGTCCGACTGGTCCGCGCCACGATCCTTCTGGGGCGTGGCGCGATTGCCCGGAATGAACGCCTCGGCCGCGTTCTGCATCATCTTGAAGTTGGCCTCCGCCATCTTGGCGAGCGGATTGCTTTCGATCCCCTTGGCGAAGGCCGCCTGGAGCTGCTCGCGGTTCTTGCGCAGGTTCGCCATGCTCGCTTCGAGATAGCTCGGCATCATCGCCTGCATCGAATTGCCGTACATACTGATCAGATCGCGCAGGAAGCTGACCGGCAGCATTTGCGTGCCGTGGCTTTCCTCCTCGACGATTATCTGCGTCAGGATGGTATGCGTGATATCGTCGCCCGTCTTGGCATCGAGTACATGGAAATCGACGTTCTCACGGACCATTTTCGCCAGATCGTCCAGCGTGATGTAGCTGCTGGTATCCGTGTTGTAGAGCCGCCGGTTGGCGTATTTCTTGATGATGATCGGTTCGCCTTCGGCGGTCCGCTTGGCCATGTGCGCCTGCTCCCAATTGTGCGTTGCAAGAGGCTTAGCACGTGCACAAACTGCGGCGCAACATGACGCGAAGGTCAACCGAAGCGATTGCCCAGCAAGGTCAGCAGTTCATATTGCGAAACAGCGGTTTGCTGCGCAGCATCGGGAAGGTGATAGGGCAGTTCGACCCAGTCGCCTTCGGTGAGCTCGGACGCCCCGGAAAGATCGAGGACGATCATGTCCATCGACACCTTGCCGAGGATCGGAAGGCGGCGATCGCCCGCGATGAAATGCGCACCGCCCCAACTGCGCAGGATGCCGTCGGCATAGCCGAGCGAGACGACACCCACCCGCATCCGCTGCCTTGCAGTGAAGGTGGCATTGTACCCGACCGTCTCCCCCGCATCGATCTCGCGGGTCTGGATCAGCGCGGCTTGCGGGTGGACCACCTGCCCGATCTTGCCTTGCAGCTCTGGGCGCTGGATTCCGCCGTATAGCGACAAGCCCGGCCGGGTTAGGTCGAAACGATAGTCGCTACCCAGCGCAATGCCCGCGCTGTTCGCGAGGCTGGCCTCCTCATGCGACACTATCGGAAGGCAGGCCCGGAATGCGTTCAGCTGGCGCGCGTTCATTGCGCTGTCCTCGTCGGCACAGGCAAGGTGGCTCATCACCACTTCGACATCGAGCGCCTGAATCGCGGGATCGCTCGCTTCGGCAGGGGCAATGCCAAGCCGGTTGATGCCCGTGTCGATCATCAAATGGCAGGGTCCGCCCCCGCCCTCGTTCCAGAGCTTCGCCTGCCGCAGGCTGTCGATGACGGGCCGGACACCCTTCGCACGTGCATAGCCGACCTCATCCGCAGTGAGGGGCCCGTGAAGTACCGAAATCCGATCCGCCGGGACATGCGCGAGGACAGCGGGCACCTCGCTCCAATGCGCGACGAAGAAATCGCGACAACCCGCCTCGTGCAGGACCGGCACGCACCGGTCCACGCCCAGGCCATAGCAATCGGCCTTTACAGCCGCCCCCGCGCGAGCCTTTCCGGAAAGCGTGTCGAGTGCGCGCCAGTTGCTGGCCAACGCGCCGCTATCGATACGCAGCCGCAGGGTGGGCGGCGGGAGGTCGGTCATCGCAAGCTCACGGAAGGACCGGCGATGCGGGCGGATCCTGCCCGCTATCCTCGAAATCGCGCGGCGGACCGTCGGGGAGGCCCCACCAGGCGACTATCAGGCCGAAACCGACGACGGCGATGGTGTACCAGAGCCCTGAATAGGCATTGCCGGTCATCGCCACGATATAGCCGGCGATCAGCGGCAGGAAGCCGCCGAGATACCCTGCCCCGATGTGGTAGGGGATCGACATCGAACTGTAGCGGATTTTGGCCGGGAACATCTCCGACAGCAGCGCCGCAACCGAGCCGTAAGTCAGCGCGGACAGCACGCCGAGTACCAGCAGCAGACCGATGATCCCGAGGATGCTCGTCAAAGGCGGTGTCTGGCGCGCGAAGTCGTAGCCATTGGTCTCGAGCCAGGCCTGGATGATCGCCCGGCGCGTTTCGTCGGGCAGGTCTTCGTAGCTGTAGCTTTCGCTGCCGATCGTGACTTCGGCGGCATCCGCCTCGCCGATCGAATAGGGTACGCCCAGCGCGGTCAAATCCTGCAGCGCGCGGCCGCAGGGACTGGCCTGGACCTCGGCGAAGGGATCGTACTCGCAAGCGGCGCCGCTGACGGTGACAGGCGCCGCGCGCGCGCTTTGCTCCAGCCCCGGATTGGCGAGCGAACCGATGCCCCAGAAGATCGGAAACAGCAGCGCGAGCGAGGCGATCGCGCCGATGATGATCGGTTTCTTGCGCCCGACCCTGTCGGACCATTTGCCGACGACGATGTAGAAGCTCATCGAGATCGTGCCCGCGATCAGCAGCATCCATTCGACCACACTCTCATCCACGCGCATCGGTCCGCGCAGGAAGGACAGGCCCGAAAAGAACGCGGTGTACCAGATCGTCGTCAGAATACCGGTGATCCCGAACAGGGCGACGAAAATGCGCTTGGGATTGCCCGGATAGGTCAGGCTCTCCTTGAACGGATTGGCGCTGGTTTCGCCCGCGGCCTTCATTGCCTGGAACACCGGGCTCTCGGACAGCTTGAGGCGCATCCACAGCGAGATGAACAGCAGGATGATCGACAGCAGAAAGGGAATGCGCCAGCCCCAGTCGAGGAAATCCTGCTCGGGGATCAGTGCGCGGCAGGCGATCACCACCGCGATCGACAGGACGAACCCGCCGACCACGCTCGCCTGGATGAAGCTGGTATAAAAGCCCCGCTTTTCCGGTGGAGCGTGTTCGGCGACGTAGATTGCCGCGCCGCCGTATTCACCGCCCAGCGCCAGCCCCTGCAGGATGCGCAGGCAGATGACGATGATCGGTGCGGCGAGACCGATGCTCGCCGCGCTGGGGATCAGGCCGACACCCGCCGTGGCGATCCCCATTAGCGTGACGGTAACGAGGAAGGTATATTTCCGTCCCAGCCTGTCACCGAGGAAACCGAACAGGATCGCACCCAGCGGACGGAAGCCGAAACCGACCGCGAAGCCGGCCCACACCAGCAGGATCTCGAGCGTTTCGTTGTCGCTCGGGAAGAAGGCCGCGCCGATCAGCCCGGCCAGCGTGCCGTAGATGAAGAAATCGTACCATTCGAAGACCGTCCCCGCGCTGCTCGCGGCGATGACGAGGCGGATTTCCTTTTCGGTCGGTTCCCTCTGCAATGTGGCGGCACCCTCGGCCATGTCGCGCTCCCTCCCTCGCGATTGTTTTCGTTGTGGGAAGCGGGTCTAGCGGGGGGCGGAGGGCTTGGAAAGCGCGTCCAGCGCGGCTCTCCACGGCAGGAGGATCGCCTCGTGCCGTCCGCGATGGGGCCGGGCGGGTTCGAGCAATTGGAGGCGCGGGAGAATCGTGCTCGGCACGTCGCCTTCGAGCCAGTCGCTGAGGGAAACGAGGACGCCCCGGACATCGTCCGTGTTCATCCCCTGCGCCTCGCGCGCGAAGATGGCGGCCGAGGCCTGGCCGACGGCGCAGGCAGTGACCTTGAGGCCGACCTTGGCCAGATAGTCGTCCTGCGCAGAAGAGAGTTCGATCACGCTGCCACAGCTGCGCGAGCGGGCATTGCCCTGCGCAATCGCCTCGCGATCGAGCGGATGATCGGCCAGCTCCACGGCCAGCGCCAGCAATTCGGGCGAATAGAGGACGGGCGCGCGCGTGGCCGCCATCATTCTTCGCCAGCGGCCTGTTCGCGCAGGCGCGCCCGCCGCTCGGCGAGCGCCTCGACCAGCGCGCGCGAGCTTGCATCGACCAGTTCGTAACTCCGCGCGGTGGTGATCCAGCTCGGCCGCCCCTTGAAACTCCACACAGAGTCGTACCCAAGCACCAGCAGCGAGAAGGCGATGACTACGATCACCGTGCCCTTCAAGGCCCCGAAACCGAAGCCGAGAACCCGGTCTACCGGACCCAGCACCGACCCGCGCGATACGCTGCCGACATTGTTGGCGATGACCTTCATCGCGGCATAGGGGATCAGCAGCAGAAGCGCGAAGGCCAACAGCGAGGTGGTGATATCCTCGCCCAGATGATCCTGCAGCGCCAGCGTAAGCGGCGTGTGCAGGAAGCGGATGGCAAAACCGGCCAGCACCCAGGCGGCGAGCGACAGCACCTCCTGCATGAATCCGCGCATGAAGCCGCCCGCCGCGGCAATGCCGACGATCAGCAGCACCAAATAGTCGAAACCCGTCATTACCCTTCCTTGGGCCGGGACTTATGAATTCCCGATTATCCGGTCAACGAGATTGGCCAGTTGTCCCAATCCGTCAAAGGTCAGCTTGGACGAGCTGCCCTTCACGTCCGACGGCCCGAAACCGCGATCGAAGCCGAGCTTGGCCGCTTCGCGCAGCCGCAGTCCGCCATGCGCCACGGGCCGGATCTCTCCGGCGAGCGAGACCTCGCCCAGCCATACGCTGCGCGGCGGCAGCGGTTTGACGGCCATCGCACTGACCAGCGCCGCAGCCACGGCAAGATCGGCTGCCGGATCGGATAGTCGGTACCCGCCCGCCACGTTGAGATAGACTTCCGAAGAGGAAAAATTCAGCCCGCAGCGCGATTCCAGAACCGCCAGCAGCATGGCGAGACGACCGTTGTCCCAACCCACGACCGCGCGGCGCGGTGTCGCCCCCGATTGCAGCCGCACGATCAGGGCCTGGATCTCGACCAGCACAGGGCGTGTACCCTCGATAGCGGGGAAGACGGCGCTGCCCGCCATCGGCTCGTCACGGCCCGAAAGGAACAGCATCGAAGGATTGTCGACCTCTTCCAGCCCCTCCCCCGCCATGGCGAAGACGCCGATCTCGTCGACCGCGCCGAATCGGTTCTTGAGCGCGCGCAGGATACGGTACTGGTGGCTGCGCTCGCCCTCGAAGCTCATCACCACATCGACCATATGTTCGAGCACGCGCGGGCCGGCAATGTTGCCGTCCTTTGTGACGTGACCGACCAGCACCAGCGCAACGCCGTTTTCCTTGGCGTAGCGGATCAGTTCGAAGGCGCAGCCGCGCACCTGGCTGACCGTGCCGGGCGCGCCCTCGATCGTGTCCGAGTGCATGGTCTGGATCGAGTCGATAACCAGCAGCTTGGGCGCATCCATCGTGCCGAGCGTGGTGAGGATATCGCGCACGCCGGTGGCCGCCGCCAGCTTGACCGGAGCATCCGACAATCCGAGCCGCGCCGCGCGCATGCGCACCTGTCCCGAGGCTTCTTCGCCGCTGACATAGACGACTCCATGCCCCTCGCGCGCAATCTTTGCAGCGGCCTGCAACAAAAGCGTGGATTTGCCGATGCCAGGATCGCCGCCCAGCAGGATCGCCGATCCGGGCACCAGCCCACCGCCCAGCGCGCGGTCGAATTCGGCAAGGCCGGTGGGCTGGCGCGTGGGCAAGGCACCCGGCTTGTCGAGCTCGACGAATTGGACCGCCCTGCCCCCGCTCGACAGATCGTGCTTCATCGAGAACACGGTGGCGGGGGCATCTTCGACCAGCGTGTTCCATTCCGCGCAATCGGCGCATTGCCCCTGCCAGCGATGCGACACACTGCCACAGGCCTGGCAGACATAGCGTTTCTTGGGCTTGGCCATGGCCCACCGCTAAACGGAACATTTAAAGAACGCAATTGCCTAAAGCGATTTATCCCGTCATGACGGTGCGCGATGCGCCAGAAGGAATTGAGGATCGCACTGGTCTGTTACGGCGGGGTAAGCCTGGCGGTCTATATGCATGGCGTCACGCGCGAGCTTTGGCAGCTCGCCCGGGCGAGCCGGGACTTCCATACCGGAGCCACTCCGCGTCTCGGTGTCGACGCCGTTTATCGCGCCCTGCTCGAGACGGTCGCCGAGGAGAGGGATCTTCGCTTGCGCGTGCTGCCCGACATCATGAGCGGCGCTAGCGCGGGCGGGATCAACACCGTATTTCTCGCACAGGCAATCTATTCCGGACAATCGCTCGAGCCGCTGACCAACCTCTGGCTGGAAGTGGCGGATGTCGACGAGCTGGTCGATCCCGCCGCACGGCTGAAATGGCGCTTTTCGAAGATCTGGGCGCAGCCGTTCGCGACCTGGCTGCTCAGCCGTCCCGGCACCGATCTGGCCGACGAGGTCGCTCCCGAGACGCAGGCGGAGGTCGAGCGCAAGGTTTCGCATCTGATCCGCGGGCGCTGGTTCGAACCCCCGTTTTCGGGACTTGGCTTTTCACGTCTGCTCGAACGCGCCTTCTCGGCGATGGCCGACAGCGAAATCGAGGACCCCTTACTGCCGCCGGGCCATCCGCTCGATCTCTATGTGACCGCGACCGATTTCCACGGGTATCTGGAGCTGCTGCGACTGCACAGCCCGCCGGTGGTCGAGGATACCGAGCACCGCATGCCGATCACCTTCCGCGCCCGTACACCGCAAAAGGGCGGGACCGACCTGGCGAACCCGCTCGAACTCGTTTTCGCCGCTCGCTCGACGGCGAGCTTTCCGGGTGCCTTCCCGCCGCTGCGGATAGGGGAAATCGACCGGCTTTCCGATCTGACCGAACGCGCCTGGTCCGGTCGCGAGGATTTTCTCGAGCGCATCATGCCGGTCCATGTTGCGCGGGAAACGCTTGATAACGTATCGCTTATCGACGGGTCGGTGCTGGTCAACAAGCCGTTTGCCGGGGCCATATCGGCCTTGCAGGGAAGACCGGCGCAGCGCGAGGTCGACCGGCGCTTCATCTATGTCGATCCCCGGCCCGACCGGACTGCCGGAAGCGGCAAGGAGAAAAGCGAGCCCGTCGGCTTCTTCTCGGCCATCTTCGGCTCGCTTTCGACACTTCCGCGCGAACAGCCTATCCGCGACAATCTCGAACAGCTGGAAGAACAAAGCCGCGAGGCCGAGCGGCTCAGCCGCATGGTTTCGGCGCTGCGGCCGGAAGTCGACGGTGCGGTTGAAAAACTGTTCGGACGCACGCTGTTCCTCGACCGGCCGACGCCGCCCAGGCTCAAGAACTGGCGGCAAAAGGCGCAGCAGGCGGCTGCGGAACGGGCCGGCTATGCCTTCCATGCCTATGCCCAGGCGAAATTTGCGGGAATAGTCTCTCGGCTCGCGCGCCTGACGCTGACTGCCGCTCCCAAGCTGGGTTTCGACGAGCCGTCGCCGATCGAGGCGGTGCTCCGCGAAGAGCTCGTGCGGCGCGGTCTAGATACGCTTGCCGCCCCCGCCGGTGGCGCATCTCCCAAGGCGATCGCATTCTTCCGCGAGCACGATATCGGCTTTCGCATCCGCCGCCTGAGGCTGCTCGCGCGCCGGCTTGCGCGCGATTGGGAAATCGATCCCGAGATTTCCGACGATGCGCTCGAGACGGGCCGCGATGCGGTCTATCGCATCCTCGCCCTCTATTTCGAGAAGGAAGGAACCGCTCCGCTGGGCGCGGCCTTCGAGCCCCTGGCGGAAGGCGTCATGCGCGATCCCGGCACGCTGCTCGACATGATCGAGGCGAAGCGGCTGTTGCCCGACCTCGACGACCGTGCCGAGGAACTGCTTGCCGCCGCGCTCGAGCAAATGCCCAAGAACCTGCGTCGGCGGATGCTGCTGACCTATCTCGGTTTTCCCTATTACGACGTCGCCACCCTGCCCCTGCTGCGCAACGAAGGCCTGACCGAATTCGATCCGGTCAAGGTCGACCGCATCAGTCCCGACGATGCGCGCAGCATTCGCGAAGGAGGGACCGCGGCAACCCTGCGAGGCATCGAATTCTATAATTTCGGCGCCTTTTTCAGCCGCGCCTATCGCGAGAACGATTATTTGTGGGGTCGATTGCATGGAGCTGAGCGGATGGTCGATCTGATTTGTTCGACACTCGTCAAACCCTTCGACGACAACACCTGCCGTCACTTCAAGCGCGAGGCCTTCCACGCGATCCTCGACGAGGAGCAGGCGGCGGGCCGGTGTTCTCAGCGGCTCATCGATGCCATCCGCGCGGAGGTGGTTGAACGGCTGCCCTAGTCCCTCGTGCGGGCGAAGAAGAGCAACATGACCAGGCGCGCGCTTTCGGCATCGGTGCCGAAACCCGGCGCGGCGTTGTGGAATTGCCAGGGCGAGAACAGCACCAACCGGTTGAAGCGCATCGGCACGCGCATCACACGTTCCCATCTCGATGGCTGGGTCGTGTCCTTGTTGACCACGTCGCCGACGAGCTCGTCGAGACTGTCATATCCGGTAGCAGCCAGTTCGGCGCCATTCGCAGGGACGCGCTCCAGCCCGGTGCGCTTGTGGCGGTAGAAATCGGTCCCGCCCGCGCCCGCCCTGGCGCAGTCCTCGGGTCGCGAGAGATAGAGAATGCCGGAATAGAAGGCAGGGTCGATATGCACGCCGCTGCGCCCCTTGTCCGATTTCAGCGTGATGCGGCAGTGACCATGCTCGGTCCCCTTCGCGCCCGTCAGTTCGACGCCGACATGACGTGATACTGAGGCGTTGATCCCTTCCACCGGAAGCGCGCTCGTAGAGTCGCGACCCGGGTAGTTACCGCCGCTACCCGGCCGGGCATATTCCAGCGCCAGCGCGGCGCGGCGCGCCGCCCAGGGGTCGGTAAGAAAATCGTCGATAATCGTCAGCGAGGGCAGCATGGGACGCGTTTTATCGCGGGCTCCACGCAGCTTGGCAATCACCCGCCGAAGGCATCCTTCAACTTGTTGAAAAAGCCGCGGCTTTCGGGACACTCGTCCCCCGTCTCGAGTTCGCGAAACTGCTCGAGCAAGGCGCGCTGCTCCTTGCTGAGCCTCGTCGGCGTTTCGACCGCGATCTCGACCACCAGATCACCGCGACCACGCCCCTGCAATACGGGCATGCCCGCGCCACGCTGGCGCAGCTGCTTGCCCGACTGGATGCCGGCCGGAATTTCGATCGTCACGTCCTCGCCATCGAGGTTGGGAATGTCGATGGACCCGCCGAGTGCAGCGGCGGTGAAACTGATCGGGACCCGAGTGGCAAGCGTAGTACCCTCGCGCTCGAAAATGTCGTGCGGCTTGACGTGGATGAAGATGTAGAGATCGCCCGGAGGCGCACCGCGCGGGCCCGCCTCGCCCTTGCCCGACAGGCGGATGCGCGTGCCGGTATCGACGCCGGGAGGAATCTCCACCTCGAGCGCCTGCGCCTTGTCGATCCGTCCTTCCCCGCGACAGTCGCGGCAAGGCGAGGTGATTACTTCGCCGCTGCCGTGGCAATTGGGGCATGGCCGTTCGACCACGAAGAACCCTTGTTTGGCACGGACCTGGCCCTGGCCATGGCACAGGTTGCAAGTGCGTGCACGGGTTCCGGGCGTTGCTCCCGACCCGTGGCAGGTGTCGCAATTCTGCGAGACTTCGATCTCGATCTCGGTCGACTTGCCGTGGAAGGCCTCCTCGAGGTCGATCTGCATGTCGTAGCGAAGGTCGGCGCCGCGGCGCGGACGGGCCCGGCCGCCGCCACCGAAGGCGCTGCCGAAGATGGTCTCGAAAATATCGCCGATATCGCCGAAGTCCGCGCCCGGGTGGCCGCCACCGCCGTTCTGGAAGGCGGCGTGGCCGTAGCGATCGTAGGCCGCGCGTTTCTGCGGATCCTTGAGCACTTCATAGGCGGCACTGACCGCCTTGAACGTGCTTTCGCTCTCGTTGCAGCCGGGATTACGGTCGGGATGGTGCTTCATCGCCAGCTTGCGGTAGGCGGACTTGATCGTCGCGCCATCGGCATCGCGGCTAACTCCGAGCAGTTCGTAAAGGTCTGTTTCGGTCGTCGACATGGCTTTCCAATGGCTAATCGCCACCGGTGCAGAGCAGCACCGATGGCGATTGGCTTCTCATCAGGCGATCAGTTCTTCGCGTCTTCGTCGACTTCGGAGAATTCGGCGTCGACCACCTCTTCTTCAGCGCCGCCCTCCGCGCCTGCGTCACCGCCTTCCGGAGCGTCCGAGGCAGCATTCGCCTGCTCCTGCTCGTAGATCGACTGGCCCATCTTCATGGCCGACTGCGACAGATCCTGCGCCTTGGCGTTGATGTCTGCAGCGTCGTCGCCCTCGAGCGCGGTCTTGAGCGCGGCGACCTTTTCCTCGACTTCGCTCTTCAGCGAAGCGTCGATCTTGTCGCCATGCTCTTCGAGCTGCTTCTCGGTCGCGTGCACCAGGCTGTCGGCCTGGTTTCGGGCTTCGGCGCTTTCGCGGCGCTTCTTGTCCTCGTCTGCGAACTTTTCGGCGTCCTGGACCATCTGCTCGATGTCGTCGTCGGACAGACCGCCCGAGGCCTGGATGCGGATCTGCTGTTCCTTGCCCGTGCCCTTGTCCTTGGCCGAGACGTTGACGATGCCGTTGGCGTCGATGTCGAACGTGACTTCGATCTGCGGCACACCGCGCGGCGCGGCGGGGATACCGACCAGGTCGAACTGGCCGAGCATCTTGTTGTCCTGCGCCATCTCGCGCTCGCCCTGGAAGACGCGGATGGTCACCGCATTCTGGTTGTCTTCCGCGGTCGAGTAAGTCTGCGTCTTCTTGGTCGGGATCGTCGTGTTGCGGTCGATCATCTTGGTCATGATGCCGCCCAGCGTTTCGATACCCAGCGAAAGCGGGGTCACATCGAGCAGCAGCACGTCCTTGACGTCGCCCTGGAGGACGCCGGCCTGGATCGCCGCACCCATGGCGACGACTTCATCGGGGTTGACGCCGGTGTGCGGCTTCGAGCCGAAGAATTCCTCGACCGTCTCGCGCACCTTGGGCATGCGGGTCATGCCGCCGACGAGGATGACCTCGTCGATCTCGTCCTTCGAGACTCCGGCATCGGCCAGCGCCTTCTTGCACGGATCGAGCGTGCGCTTGATCAGATCGCCGACGAGCTGTTCGAGCTTCGAACGGCTGAGGGTTTCGACGAGGTGCAGCGGGGTCGAGCTGCCGCCTTCCATGCGCGCGGTGATGAAGGGCAGGTTGACTTCGGTCGAGGCCGAGCTCGACAGCTCGATCTTGGCCTTCTCGGCCGCTTCCTTGAGGCGCTGCAGCGCGAGCTTGTCGGTCCGGAGATCCATGTTCTCCTTCTTCTTGAACTCGTCCGCGAGGTATTCGACGATCGCGCTATCGAAGTCTTCGCCGCCCAGGAAGGTGTCGCCATTGGTCGACTTCACTTCGAAGACACCGTCACCGATTTCGAGGATCGAGACGTCGAACGTGCCGCCGCCAAGGTCGTAGACGGCGATGGTCTTGCCGTCTTCCTTGTCCATGCCGTAGGCGAGCGCCGCGGCGGTCGGCTCGTTGATGATGCGCAGGACTTCGAGACCCGCGATCTGGCCGGCGTCCTTGGTCGCCTGGCGCTGCGCGTCGTTGAAATATGCGGGAACGGTGATCACCGCCTGCGTGACGGTTTCGCCGAGATAGCTCTCGGCTGTTTCCTTCATCTTCTGCAGGATGAAGGCGGAAACCTGGCTGGGCGAATATTCCTCGCCGCCGGCTTCGACCCATGCGTCGCCGTTCTTGCCCTTGACGATGTCGTAGGGGACGAGCTCCATGTCCTTCTTGGTCAGCGGATCGTCGAACCGGCGACCGATAAGGCGCTTGATCGCGAACAGCGTATTATCCGGGTTGGTGACGGCCTGGCGCTTGGCGGGCTGGCCGATCAGGCGCTCGCCATCCTTGGTGAAGGCGACGATCGAGGGCGTCGTGCGCGCGCCTTCCGAATTCTCGACGACCTTGGGCTTGCCGCCGTCCATCACGGCAACGCAGGAGTTGGTGGTGCCGAGGTCGATACCGATAACTTTGCTCATGGTTTCCCCATCTCTTTCAAGTCGTTGGACACCGCATCTTTGGTTCCCCGATCATGGCGGAACCGGTCGGCGGCTCTATCCGGTGGTGTGTTACCCGGGCGATATAGGTGCGGTTTTTCTTGGCACAAGGGAGAGGCGGCGCTAGTTTTTCAGGACCACGCAGAGGGGAACAAATCCATGAAATTTACCCGTTTCGCGCCTTTGGCGCTTGCATTTACGACGGTCGCCTTGGCTGGCTGCTCGGGTGAAGCGGAAGAAGCAGCCGCGCCCGCAGCCGAGGATGTGACGCTGGAAGTTAGCAATGCCCGGCTGATGTTACCCGCGGTTTCCGGTCGGCCCGGCGCGATCTATTTCGATGTCGAGAACACCGGCGAAAAGAACTACGCGATCCGCCGCGCCGATGTCGAAGGCGCGAGCAATGCCGAACTCCATGGCTCGATGGAGATGGACGGCCAGATGATGATGGACAGCGTGGGCCAGATTCTGGTGAACGCAGGCGAGAGCGAGAGTCTCGAGCCCGGCGGTTTTCACGTGATGGTCTTCGATCTCGATCCAGCGCTGGAAGCGGGTGGCTCGACCGATATGACGCTGACCGTCGTGGGCGGAAAGACCAAGACATTCCCGGTGGAAATCCGGGCCGCGGGTGACGAACGCTGAACGCTGCGCGCGACACCGGCGGGGACGATCTCCGCGACGACAGTGTCGCGCCAACCTGCCCGGTAGGCGGCGAACGGCCGTTGACACCCGGAGAGATTGCGCTTGCGCGTACCGTATTCGGGGATGCGATCGACTATGCCAAAGTCACGATCCGGCGGCGGAAGTGGTTTCCCTTCCAGCCACGCCGGATCACCATGGCTCCGCGCGGCCATGTGCATTTCCATCCTGACGGTGACGCCTATTGCGAGGATTTCTCCAAAGCCGACGTTTTGCGGCAAGGCCTGCTGGTCCACGAATTGGTGCACGTCTGGCAGGTTCAGACGAAAGGGGACTGGTACCTTCTCACGCACCGGATGCCCTGGGCACGGTATGCCTATTCGCTCAAACCGGGTTGGCCGCTCGAACGATACGGAATCGAGCAGCAGGCCGAAATCGTCAAGCATGCCTTTTGGCTCCGCAACGGCGTAAGGCTGGCCGGGGTCTCCGACCCGTCCGCATACGATGTGCTTGTCCGTTTCCCTGGAGCTGGCTCCTGACGTTACGGCATAGCAGTTTTCCACCAGTGTGAACTTGAGCGAACAAGTTTCATTGGATACGATTGCATGCATTGACCGGGCGGCCCAACCCGCGCCCGGCGATGAGTCATCACAATGGAGCTTTCCGATTATGGTTTGAGCCGCGAGCGCGGCTTTCTTTCGCATTACGAGATCGACGAGATCACGCTTCCGGCCACCTTTACTTCGATTACCGAAGCGGCAGCGCGGCTTTCCGAGCTGCTGACGTCGGGCCGCGTGCGCCAGCTGCTCGGCAGACTGCCCGAGCCCGACATTGGCGATTGGGCCCGCAATGCCCCCGAAGAAGAAGTCCGCACGGCAATGGTGCACTATTCCTTCCTCGTGCAGGCCTATGTCTGGGGCGAGCCGGAACCGCCTCCATCCCTGCCGGCCAATCTCGCCCGCCCGATCTGCGCGCTGGCGGATCGCCTGGGACAGGCCCCGCTGCTGCCCTATTCCGCCTATATGCTCGACAATTGGTACCGGCTCGACAAATCGGCACCGATTACGCTCGACAACATCGCCATGTTCCAGAACTTCCTCGGCGGGATCGACGAGAACTGGTTCGTCCTCATCCATGTGGCGATCGAGGCGGAAGCCGGTGTCCTGCTCGACAATGCCGCGAGGCTGGTCACCGTCGCCCGGGAAGGTATGGAGAGCGAAGCCATCCGCCTGCTGCGGGAAATGGATCGGGCGTGGGAGCGCATCTACGCCAATTTCGCGAGAATGCCCGAGCGCTGCGATCCCTATATCTATTTCCACCGCGTTCGGCCCTACATCCATGGCTGGGCGAACAATCCCGCGCTTGCAGGCGGTGGTCTGGTCTACGAAGGCGTCGAGCGCTTCGGAGGCAAGCCACAAGCCTTCTGTGGCCAGACCGGCAGCCAGTCATCGATCGTCCCGGCGATGGATGCCCTGTTCCAGGTCGGTCACAGCGAGGATCCGCTCAAGAGCTTCCTCGACGAGCTGCATCATTACCGCCCTGTCGAGCACCGGCGTTTCATCGAGGACTTGGCGAGACAATCGACGCTGCGGGATTTCGTCGGCAAGAGCGGTAACGAAAAGCTCGGGGAAGCCTTCAACGCCTGTGTCGAACAATCTGCGCGGTTCCGCACCCGGCACCTCGAATATGCGGCAAGCTATATCAACAAGCAGGCCGGCTCGATCGCGAGCAATGATCCCGATGTCGGTACGGGCGGCACCCCGTTCATGAAATATCTCAAGAAGCACCGCGACGAAAACCGCGCGCAAGTCGTTTCATGAGAGGAGCAGGGCCGTCCGCGCGGGCGGCCCATACCCTCGCCCGAGCTATTGCCTACCAGTAACGCGCGTAGCGATCGTCATAGCGGCAGTCGTCGTCGACATAGCGCCCGTCGCCGTAATAGCCGTCACAATCGTCGTCCTTGTCGGTGGCGTACCCGATGACCCCGCCGATGGCCGCGCCCGCCAGCGCATAGGTTTTGATGTCGTCACCAAGGATTGCGGCCAGGCCAGCTCCGGCTGCTGCACCGGCCGCGGTTCCTTCGACGGCGTAGTTCTGCGCGCAGCCACCCAGTGTGAGAGTCGATAGGGCGAGTGCCGGGGCGAGAAAGACCTTGCTGTTCATGGATTGTCTCCGTTTGCGTCCCTGTTGGGAACGGTACGGGCCAGCCAGGGCGTTGGTTCCGCTTTGCCTAAAGCGTCCGGAGCGCAGGTAGCGCATCCTTGTCGATCGACTTCGACCGATCCTCCATGGTGTATTTGAGCCCGGTTGCGCAGTTGAACAGCACCGCTTCGTCATCGGCGGCGACCCATCCTTCGGCAAGCGCCTTGCGATAGGCGGCAAGCGTCGCCCCACCTTCGGGACAGAGCAGCAGGCCGTCTTGCATGGCGCTGTCCGAGGTCGCGCGGATGATCTCGTCTTCATCGACCGCAACCGCCTTACCGCCACTTTCCCGCACCGCGCGAATGATGAGGAAATCACCCACCGCCTTGGGCACGCGAATACCCGCTGCGACCGTGTGTGCATCTTCCCAGCGTTCGGCATGCTCCTCGCCCTGTTCGAAGGCGCGCACGATCGGGGCGCAGCCGCTCGCCTGCACCGCGAACATCTTCGGCCGCACGGATCCGATCCAGCCCAGTTGCTCCAGTTCGTCGAAAGCTTTCCACATGCCGATCAGACCCGTGCCGCCGCCGGTCGGATAGAAGATCGCCTTGGGCAGCCGCCAGTTGAGTTGCGCAGTCAGTTCGAGGCCCATCGTCTTCTTGCCCTCGATCCGATAGGGCTCCTTGAGCGTCGAGAAATCGAACCATAGCCCCTCGGCCGCGCCCTGCCCCACGATCGCGCCGCATTCGTCGATCAGGCCGTTGACCCGGTAGACGCGCGCGCCCTGCGCCGCGATTTCGCGGACGTTGATCTCGGGGGTGTCGGAGGGGCACAGCACCACCGTCTCGATCCCCGCACGCGTCGCATAGGCGGCCAGCGCCGCGCCCGCATTGCCATTGGTGGGCATGGCGATGCGGGTGACGCCCAATTCCTTGGCCATGGCCACCGCCATCACCAGTCCGCGCGCCTTGAAGCTGCCCGTGGGAAGGCGTCCCTCGTCCTTAACGAGCACTTTGGGGCCACCCGATTTCGGAATCGGAACCAGCGGGGTCTCGATCTCGCCGAGGCTGACGATGCTGTCGGTATGGCGGACTGGCAGAAGCTCGCGCCAGCGCCACAGGTCCGTAGGCCGCGCCTCCAGAGCCGCCTTGGATAGCGCCCTTCCCGCCGCTTCCAGATCGTAGCGGACCAGCAAGGGTCGCCCCGCGTCGGACAAGCCGTGCAGCCTGTCGGCCTCGTAGCGCTTGCCTGTGATCGAACATTCGAGATGGGTGACGAAGGTTTTCCGTTCGCCTTCAAGGTTCGAGGTCAGCATCAGTCGTAGCTCACTCCGGGAAGACCCTGTCCGCCATCGGCGATGAAAGCATCGATCCGCGCCTCGAGTGCCGGAAGCGGGACCGAGCCGAGCGAGAGCACGACATCGTGGAACTTGCGGATGTCGAAATCCTCGCCCAGAGCCTCTTCGGCCTTTGCACGCACGCGGCGCATGGTCATCTCGCCGAGCTTGTAGGCCAGAGCCTGGCCGGGCCAGCTGATATAGCGGTCGATCTCGGTCCCCACCTCGCGCTCGGACAGCGCGGTATGGCGCGACAGGTAATCGACCGCCTGCTCGCGGGTCCAGCCATAGTGGTGGATACCGGTATCGATCACCAGCCGTGCCGCACGCCACATCTCGTAGGAAAGCTGGCCGAACCGTTCGTAGGGAGTGCGGTAGATGCCCATCTCGTTGCCGAGATATTCGACATAGAGGCCCCAGCCCTCGCCGAAACCGGAGAAATAGGTCTGGCGCCGGAAGCGCGGGGCGTCCTCGCGCTCGAGTGCGATTGCTGCCTGGAACGAGTGCCCCGGCGCGCATTCGTGCATCGTCAGTGCGGGGATGTTGTATACCGGGCGCGAGGGCAGATCATGCGTATTGATCTGGCAATACTCGAGCCCGCCCCTGCCCGCGGTGTAGAAGGGGGCGATCGCCGGATCGACCGGACGCAGGCCATGGCGATAGCGCGGCAGGAAACCGAAGTACTCGCCCAATTTGTCGTCCACGCGCTTGGCTGCATAGGCCGCGACACCCATCAGCTCGTCGGGCGTGTCGGCCACGAATTGCGGATCGGTACGCAGGAAGGCGATGAATTCTTCCAGCGTGCCTTCGAATCCGGCCTCCTGCTTGGCCTTTTCCATCTCGGCGGTGATCCGCGCGACCTCAGCTAGGCCGATTGCGTGTATCTCCTCGGCGGTGAGGTCGAGCGTGGTGAATTGGCGGATCTGCTGCGCGTAATAGGCCGCACCATCGGGAAACTCGCTCGCACCCAGCGTGGTGCGCGTGTTGGGCAGGTATTCGTCGCGGAAGAACGCCAGCCATGCGGCATAGGCCGGCGTGACCCGGTCGCCTATCGCAGCCCGCGCCGCATCGCGCAGGCGCTCGCGTTCATCCTCGGGGATGCTGCGGGGCATGTCGGCTAAAGGGCGCCAGAAGGGGCTGTCCTCGGGATCGTCGACGACATAGGAGGCGATCGATACGTCGCGCCCTTCGAGGGTGACGCGCGGCACCGAGAAGCCGCGCTCGAGACCGGCCCGTGCATTGGCCCTCTGCTCGGCGAAATAGCGCGGAATGTCGCGCATCCGGCCGATGTAGTTCTCGTAATCCTCGACGGTCGAAAACCCGCTGCGACCCGCCAGGTAGGACCAGAAATTGCTGTCGCTGTCGAAGGGCATCTCCCATTCGGCAAAGCGGGCATCGCCGATCTCAGCCTCGAGAAGCGTGCGCAGAACCAACGCATTGGTGCGTGCCTCGCCGCTCAATGTGGCGCCGTCGATCGCCCCGAGTTGCTCGAGAAAGCGCTGGTATTGCGCCGCACGCGCCCGCTGGGCCTCCGGCGTCACCGACGCCAGGCTGTCGCCTTGCCGCACACCGCCTGCGTCAGTCTCGGTCAGGCCGTATTGATCGAGCCGGTAGTCGTAATAGGCATCCGCCAGCGCGGCGAGCCGATCGTCGGCGCTGTCCTGCGCAAACAGCGGTGAGGCGAAAGCGGAAGCGACGAGGACCGCCGCTCCGAAAATGGCAGTCCTCATCGTCTCTCCCCTATCCGGTCGGGTCAGTCCGGCTTCTTTGCCACGCCGACCATGGCCGGGCGCAGCAGGCGATCCTTGATCATGTAGCCGGCCTGCATTTCCTGCACGATGGTACCGGGTTCGGCCTCGTCGGTGGGCACTTCCATCATCGCCTGGTGCTGGTTCGGGTCGAGCGGCATGCCCTTGGCGGCGATCCGCGTGATTCCGTTGTTGTTGAAGACCTTCTCCAGCTCGCGCTGGGTCGCCTCGATCCCGGCGATGAAGTTCTTGGCCTTCTCGTGCTCGCGCAGTTCCGCCGGCACGTGTTCGAGCGCGCGCGACAGATTGTCGGCCACGCTCAGAATGTCGCGCGCGAAGCTGGTCGCGCCGTAATTGCGCGCATCCTGCACGTCCTTTTCGAGACGGCGGCGCACATTCTGGGTTTCCGCGCGGGCATAGAGCACGTCCTGCATCGCGGTTTCGAGATCGCCGCGCAGCTTGGCGAGCGCTTCCTCGAGCCCGTTGTCCTCCTCGGTCTCACCGTCGTCGCGCAGGTGCTCGGGAACGCCCTCCATCTCGCGCGCCACTTCTTCGTCGACCGCCTTTTCACGCGGTTCGTTCTTGTTCTCGTCGTTCACTGGAAAACCCTGCTAGCCAATTCTTTTGCCCAAGGATCGGGCGGTGAAATCCACCATGGGGACGACCCGCGCGTAATTCAACCGAGTCGGCCCGATGACTCCCAGCACGCCGACGACCTTGCCCTCGCGGTCGCGATAGGGCGACGCGATCACGGATGAGCCCGAAAGCGAGAACAGCCGGTTCTCGCTGCCGATGAAAATTCGCATTGCATCGGCCCGGCGCGCGCGTTCGAGCAGGCTGGCGACCGATTGCTTGCTTTCCAGATCGTCGAGCAGTGAGCGGACGCGCTCGATATCGTCCAGCGCCGCCTCGTCGAGCAGATTCGCCTGTCCGCGTACGATCAGCACCGGTCGGTTGCTGGCATCCTCACTCCATGTCGCAAGGCCCCGCTGCACCAGATCGCGGCTCGCCTCGTCGAGCGCCGATTTTCCGCTGCTGATTTCCTTTTCCACCACATTGGCTGCCTCGGCGAGCGTGCGACCGGACGTCCGCGCGGTCAGGTAATTGCTGGCCTGTTCTAGCGAGGTGCCGAGCGCTTCCGCAGGGAGCGCGAGAATCCTGTTCTCGATATGCCCATCCTCGCCCACCAGCACGGCGAGCACGCGATTGGCATCGAGCGGGGTCAGCGACACCTGGGCCAGTTTCGGCTCGCGTGCCGGCACCATGACCATGCCCGCAGCACCCGAAAGGTCCGAGAGAAGTGCGCTGGTCTCTTCCAGCGCGCGCTCGATCGGGCCGGGTTCGGCCAGGCGCTGCTCTATGGCGGCGCGTTCCTCGCGGGTGGGCTCCCCCACCTGCATCATCGCATCCACGAACAGGCGCAGGCCCGTCTCGGTCGGCATTCGCCCTGCGCTGGTATGCGGTGCTGCCAGCAATCCGCGTTGCTCAAGCTCGGCAAGGACAGAGCGGATAGAGGCGGGTGAGAGGTTTACCCCGCTCTCGCCCGCAAGTGCCTTCGACCCCATCGGCGCACCGCTATCGAGATATCCCTCGACCACGAGACGAAAGATCTCTCGCGCACGGTCTGACAAGTCGGTTAGCGGCGGGGAATTCATGCGTTCTATCTAGCCACTCCCCTTGCAGCCTCAAGACCCATGCGCCACACGCACGCCTGAGATTCGACTGCAATGGAGAACCTGAATGCGACCTTCCGGCCGTGCGCCCGACGAAATGCGCGCCATCACTATCGAGACCGGCTACACCAAACATGCCGAGGGCAGCTGCCTGATCAGCTTCGGCGAAACGCGCGTGCTGTGCACCGCGAGCGTCGAAGAACGGATTCCGCCATGGCTGCGCGGCAAGGGCGAAGGCTGGGTTACCGGGGAATACTCCATGCTCCCGCGCGCCACGCACACCCGCGGCCAGCGCGAAGCAGCCAAGGGCAAACAGAGCGGACGCACGCAGGAAATCCAGCGCCTGATCGGCCGTAGCCTGCGCGCCGTGGTCGACCACAAGAAGCTGGGCGAGCGGCAGATCACGCTCGATTGCGATGTGATCCAGGCCGACGGCGGCACGCGCACCGCGTCGATTTCGGGCGCCTGGGTCGCGCTTCGCCTCGCGGTCGACGAATTGATGAAGTCCGGGGCGATCACCCAAGACCCGATCAGCGCGAAGGTCGCCGCCATTTCCTGCGGCATCTACCAGGGCACGCCGGTGCTCGACCTCGACTATCCCGAAGACAGCGGCGCCGATGCCGATGCCAATTTCGTGCTGATCGAAGGGGGCAAGATCGCCGAGGCGCAAGCGACCGCCGAAGGTGCGCCCTATGACGAGGAAGCCTTTCTGCGGCTCCTTCGCCTGGCGCAGATGGGCTGCGCACAGGTATTCAAGGCTCAGGATGAGGCGACACGCAAATGACACGGCGCATCGGTTCGGGCTCGCTGGTCATCGCGACGCATAACGACGGCAAGCTGAAAGAGATTTCCGCGCTGCTCGAACCGCATGGTGTGACATGCATTTCGGCCGGATCGCTCGGCCTGCCCGAACCGGCCGAGACGGGCACCACCTTTGTCCAGAACGCGCTGCTCAAGGCGCGGGCGGCGGCGGAATCGTCGGGCCTCGTGGCCCTCGCAGACGATAGCGGGATGTCGGTCGATGCGCTCGACGGTCGGCCCGGCGTCTACACTGCCGACTGGGCCGAGCGGCAGTGGTTCGAAGGCGAACCGGGCCGCGACTGGTTCATGGCGATGGGCAAGGTCGAGGGCATGCTGCAGGCAAAGGGCGCCGATGTCGACCGCTCATGCGCCTTCCACTGTGTCCTCGCGCTCGTCTGGCCCGATGGCGAGCAGGCAGTCTACGAGGGCACCGCGCCCGGCACGCTGACCTGGCCACCGCGCGGCACGATGGGGTTCGGATACGATCCGGTATTCGTACCGAAGGGACGCAAGCTGACCTTCGCAGAGCTCGATCCTGCAGAAAAACACGCCATCAGCCACCGCGCCGACGCCTTCGCCAAGCTGGTCGCCGAACAATTCGGCTGAGGCTCAGTAGGCTTTCTGGCCCCAGACATTGCCGGCCGGCCAGTAACGGCACACGAGCACGTCGTTGCCGCGCGCCGTGACCACTGCACAACCGACTTCCTTGGTCTCGCGCCAGACGATCTGCGTATAATGGCCGACATCCGCCCAGTTCCCGGTCTTGGAAATATTGGGGAAGTGGGCGTGGCGGTAGTACTGCTTCTCCGCGATGAACATCCCGACCATGGTTTCGACCGACCAATGTCCGGCAGTGCCCATCCAGAGATTCTCTCCGGTCCGGTTACGGGTGCCCTGATCCGCGTGTTGCAGCACACCCTGGTGCGAAAGATGCTGCGCCCATTCGCGCGCCTCGCGTTCGAGATGAACGTTCCATTTGAGGGGCTTGAGGCGAAGCGCCTCGCGTTCTTGATTGTGCGTCCGCAGGATCCGCGCGGCCAGATGCAGGTCGGAGGTTCCGCGCTGGTCGATCGACCGCGTTGCGGGAAAGGCCTCGAACGAGGATGCCGTCGACGACGATCCGCTTGCGGCCACACCGCTCCCCGTGGCACATAGCAGCGCGACGACGCCGACGAGCGGCGCGATCCATTTTCTCGACCCGTCCATGACGCCCGAGATTCCGTTCCGACGATTAAGAATAGCTGAAGACATCCTTGGCCCGCGCTCTCTACATCCACTGGCCCTTCTGTATTGCAAAATGTCCTTATTGCGACTTCAACAGCCATGTCCGGGAATCTGCGGATATGGCGGCGTGGAAAGCCGCTCTGATTGCGGACATGCGCCACGAATATGCCGAGGCCGGATCGCAGGGATCGCTGGCCAGCATTTTCTTCGGTGGCGGAACGCCCTCGCTTATGCCGCCGACGCTGGTTGCCGCCCTTCTGGCCGAGGCCGAGCGCCTGTGGGGCTTCGATCCCGCAATCGAAATCACGCTTGAGGCCAATCCCAGCAGTGTCGAAGCGGCCAAATTTGCAGACCTTGCTGCGGCGGGCGTCAATCGTGTTTCGCTCGGCGTGCAGAGTCTGCGCGACGACGCCCTGAAATTCCTCGGCCGACTGCATGGCGTCGACGAGGCGCTGGCGGCGGTCGAGCTTGCACAGACCCATTTCCGACGGGTTTCGATCGATCTGATCTATGCCCGCCCCGGTCAGACCGAAGCACAATGGCGAACCGAACTCGGCGAAGCGCTGGCGCTCGGCACCGACCATATGTCGCTTTATCAATTGACCATCGAGCCGGCGACGCGCTTTGCCACCGATGTGCGGCGGGGCATTTTCGAGCCGCTCGACGACGACGACGCAGCCGATCTATTCGCCCTCACGCGACAAATGACCGCCGTAGCGGGCCTGCCTGCCTACGAGATCAGCAATCACGCGCGGCCCGGGCAGGAAAGCCGGCACAATCTCACCTACTGGCGCTATCACGACTATAGCGGCATCGGCCCCGGAGCGCATGGACGGCGTCGCGACGTCGCGACGGTACGGCATCGCAAGCCGGAGAACTTTCTCTCCGCAGTCAAGGCGCAGGGCCATGGTATCGGCGAGGCGCGCAGGCTTGATCGCGGCGAGCAGGCCAGCGAAGCATTGCTGATGGGGCTGAGACTTGCCGAGGGAATCGATCTCGCGGCACTCGCCCGCCGGTTCGACGGCACCCCATCCGCGCTCGTCGATGAAGCCAAGCTGGCGCTCTATCGCGACCTCGGTCTCGTTTGGATGGATCGGGAGCGGATCGGTGTCACGCCGCAAGGCATGCCCTTACTCGACGCCCTCCTGGGCGAGGTGGTCCGCACCGACCTCGTGACGTCATGAGTAAGGCCGACCTGCTCGGGGCTTGGCACGATCACCTGGCGCTCGGCCTGCGCCGCTCGCCGCATACGGTCCGGGCTTATTGCAGAGCTGCGGAGCGGCTGCTTTCCCGTCTCGACATGGCCTCATGGCATGAGGTCGCCGACATCACTGCCGCGCGCTTGCGCACTCATCTCGCCTCACGCCGCGCGGACGGCTTGTCCAAAGCTTCGGCTGCGCGCGAGCTTTCCGCGCTCAAGGGATTTATCGCATTCGCGCGCGCTCAGGCGGGCCACGCCGTTTCCGATCCGCCTCGCGTACGGGGGCCGCGGATCAAGAAGGGGCTGCCTCGCCCCGTCACGCCCGACGATGCTATCGGACTGGCCGACACGGTGGAGGCGCTGGCCCGGGAAGACTGGATAGGTGCGCGCGACCGTGCCGTCCTCATGCTTCTCTATGGTGCCGGCATGCGTATCGCGGAGGCGCTTTCACTCACGGGCGCCGCGCTTCCCTTGGGTGAACGGCTGACCGTGACCGGCAAGGGGGGCAAGCAGAGGGTCGTGCCGCTGCTGCCGATCGTGCGCGATGCGGTGGCCGACTACGCCGCCCGCTGTCCCTGGCCGCTGGCGAAAGACCAACCGCTGTTTCGCGGCGCGAAAGGTGGGCCGCTGTCGCAGGGCATGGTCCAGAAGGCGACCGCCGGCGCACGTAAAGCGCTGGGCCTGCCCGACAGTGCCACGCCGCACGCGCTGCGCCACAGTTTCGCGACCCATCTGCTCGGGTCGGGGGCAGACTTGCGCAGCCTGCAGGAATTGCTCGGCCATGCCAGCCTCGGGTCCACGCAAATCTATACGCAGGTCGATGCGGCAAGCCTGCTCGATGCCTATCGCAGCGCGCACCCGCGCGAGAAGGATTAATCCCGGTTCCGCGGCTTCCAGGTTGTGACCCGCCAGAGATAGCCGCCTATCGCCACGACGAAGATCGCGAGGACGAGCCAGCCCAACAGTTCCTGCGACCGTGCCAGCCTGCGACCAAGCTCGACCATCAAGAGGTTCCAGACGAAGGCGCCCGCGAAGGTGTAAACCAGGAAGCGCGTCGTTCCCATGTGCAGCAGTCCCGCGGGTATGGAGATCAGCGTGCGCAGCACCGGGGTAAAGCGCATCGCGAAGACCACCCACGGACCGTGCCTCCGAAAGAAGGCCTGCGCGCGCTCGACATCGTGCCAATCCATTGTCAGCCATCGCCCGTGCCTTGCGACGAAAGGCTCGAGACGGGTTCGCCCCCAGCGGTCGCAGATCCAGTACCACCAATAATTTCCGAGCGTGGTGCCCGCGCTGCCGACCACAAGCAGCGGCCAATACTCCATCGTTCCGCGTGCAACGGCGACCCCACCCAGCCCCATGATGATCTCGGACGGGAGCGGCGGGAAAATATTCTCAAGCGCCATCAACACGAAAATGCCGAACAAGCCGCCGAGTTCGATGGTGCGGATGATGAATTCGGTCATTGATCACGCGGTCGTGGGGTCACATCGCCGCGTGGCGTCGCTCGATCGCGTCCCAGATCAGGCCCGCGGTATCGGTGCCGTTGAATCTGTCGATCGCCACGATGCCGGTAGGCGAGGTGACGTTGATTTCGGTCAGCCACTTGCCACCGATCACGTCAATTCCGACAAACACAAGCCCGCGGCGTTTGAGTTCGGGGCCCATGGCGGAGCAGATTTCCTCTTCGCGCTCGGTCAGCGTCGTCGCCTCGGCATGGCCGCCCTGCGCGAGGTTCGAACGAAACTCGCCCTCGCCGGGGAAGCGATTGATGGCCCCTGCGAATTCGCCATCGACGAGCACGATCCGCTTATCGCCCTCGCTCACTTCGGGGAGGAAAGGCTGCACCATGTGCGGCTCGGGCCAAGTCTGGTCGAAGACCTCCGAAAGTGCGGAAAGATTGGTGCCGCGTTCGTCCAGGCGGAAGATCGCCCTACCGCCATTGCCGTGCAGCGGCTTGACCACCACCGAACCGTGCTTCTTCTGAAAGTCGCGCAGATCGTCGAGATGCCGGGCGACCAACGTGGGTGGCATGTATTGCGCATAGTCGAGCACGAACATTTTCTCGGGCGCGTTCACGACCTCGCGCGGATCGTTGACCACCAGCGTCGTCCCCTTGAGCCGGTCGAGCAGCAAGGCGCTGCTGATGTAACCCAGGTGAAACGGCGGATCCTGTCGCATCAGCACGACATCGATATCCCGCGCGAGATCGATCCGCCGACGATCACCCGCGCTGTAATGGTCGCCCTCCACGCGCTGCACGGTAACCGGCGCGGCGTGCGCCGTTATCCGGCCGCTCGGCGTTCCGTCGCTTTCGTAGGCGAGGCTGGCGACATCATAGTGCCAGAGCTCGTGCCCGCGCGCCTGCGCGGCCAGCATCAGCGCGAACGAGCTGTCGCCCGCGATGTTGATGCTCTCGAGCGGGTCCATCTGGACGGCGACGCGTAGCGGCATTCTAGTCTCCGATCATCCCGGCCCGCCTCACGATCAGGGCTGCCAAGCATTGGCGATGTGGCGAGGGAAACTGCCCGGCGCAAGCAGGATCACGTCGATGCGGATATCCTCGCCCTTCTCAGCATAGCGGTGGGCAACCGCCTCGACAGCTCCGGCGACGCGCGATAAACGGTATTCATCGATCGCATGGTCGAGATCGGCGCGCTTACGGCGCCATTTGACCTCGATGAAAGCGACAATGGCGCCCCGTTTGGCGACGAGATCGATCTCGCCCGCCGGTGTCTTCACGCGGCGATCGAGGATTTGCCAGCCCTTGGTCCTGAGCCAGATCGCCGCGCGGGTTTCGCCTTCACGGCCGCTCTTCTCGGCCAGTTGGCGTTTCATGCCGAGCGCAGTTCCATGGCCCGGGCATAGAGGGTCTTGCGATCGACGCCCGTCGCCTTGGCCACCTGCGCCGCGGCCTGCGAGGCCTTCATCGTGCGCAGCGCATCGATCAGCATGGCATCGGCATCCTCCTCGCTGGCAACCCGCTCGGGAGGCGGGCCGACCAACAACACGATTTCACCCTTGGGCGGATGTGCCTCGAAATAGGCGATCAGCCCCGCAGGCAGGCCGCGGCGCATTTCTTCGTGCAGCTTGGTCAACTCGCGCGCCACCGCAACCTCGCGATCCGGCAGGACCTCGCCGATCGTGGTGAGCGATTTGGTCAGCCGGGGCGCGGTTTCGTAGAATACCAGCGTGCTGTCGATGGCCGACAGTTCCTCGAGCATTTCGCGGCGGGCCTTCTCTTTGCTCGGCAGGAAGCCCGCGAAAAGGAACCGATCGTTGGGCAGGCCCGACAGCGCAAGACCGGCAACGGCCGCACATGCACCGGGAAGAACCGTGACCGGGATGCCCTCCGCGCGGCAATCATTGACCAGGCGATAGCCCGGATCGGACACCATCGGGGTTCCCGCATCGCTGACCAGCGCCACCGCGCGGTCGCGCGTGGATTCGACCAGGCGCGAGCGGTCGCGGTGCTCGCTGTGGTCGTCATAGCGCCACATCGGCTTAGAAATCCCCAGGTGCTTCAGCAGCTTGCCGGTCACCCGCGTATCCTCGCAGGCGATCCCGTCGCAGCGTTTCAGCACGTCGATCGCCCGCAGCGTGATATCGCCGAGGTTGCCGATCGGGGTGGCGACGATATAGAGCCCCGGAGCAAGTGAATTTTCGGGTTGGGTCGCATCGGTCACCCTTCCCCCATGAACCATCAATGAGGGACGCGGCAAGATGAAGCGCTGGACTTTCGACCGTCGGGCAATCGTAACGGTGGGGCTGGCCGCCCTGCTCGGCGCCTGTTCGGTCATCCCCAAGGGCGCCGAGCGTCCGGCCCCGGTTGTGACGACACCGACGCCCGAACCGACCGAGAGCCTGCCGACCGACCAGACCCGCCACCGTATCGCGTTGCTGGTACCGATGTCTGGCCGCAACGGTCCGGTCGGCCAGTCGATCGCCAATGCGACGACCATGGCACTGCTCGACACCAATGCGAGTAATCTGCGGATCACCACCTACGATACCGCAAAGGGTCCCGAGGCCGCCGCGCGCCAAGCGATTGCCGAAGGCAACAAGCTGATTCTCGGCCCGCTGTTGGGGTCGAATATCCCCTCGGTGACCAACACCGCCCGGGCGGCCGACGTGCCCGTGATCTCCTTCTCCAACGATACCGGTGCTGCAGGGCCCGATGTGTTCATCATGGGACACATCCCCGAGCAGTCGATCATGCGTACCGTCCAGTACGCGCGCGCACGCGGCTCGCAGAACTTCGCGATCATCTCGCCCGATGGCGAATATGGCGCGCGCGCCGAGGACGCGATGCGCCGCGCAGTTTCGGCCTATGGCGGCACCGTTGTCTGGACCGAACGCTATGCGCGCGGAAATACGTCGGTGGTCAGCGCCGCCGAACGGCTCAGGGCGCATGGCGGCTATGATACCGTGCTTGTCGCCGATGGCCCGCGACTAGCTGCGCAGGCGGCCGGTGTTTTGTCGCCCGGCGGCGGCGGGACGATCCAGCTCCTCGGCACCGAGCTGTGGAGCGGCGAAGGTTCTGTCACACGGGCCTCGGCGCTCGACGGCGCGCTGTTCTCTGCCGTTTCCGATGATCGCTACAAGCGCTTCGTCGACAGCTACGAGGCGCGGTTCGGCGGGCAGCCCTATCGGATCGCCACGCTGGGCTACGATGCCGTCCTTCTGACGCTGCGTGTCGCCCGCGACTGGCGTGTGGGCCGCGATTTTCCCGACGGCGCCCTGCGCAGCGAGGACGGCTTTCTTGGCCTCGACGGCGCGTTCCGCTTCCGTCGCAATGGCTTGGTCGAGCGCGCCTTCGAAGTGCGCGAGGTGCGTAATGGAGCAGTCGTGGTGGTGGAGAATGCACCTACCCGCTTCTGAGCAGAGCGGATAACGTCGCCAGCCAGCTTGCGAGGCCGGGTGGGCGCGATATAGCCTGTCCCCATGTCCGACGATCTGTTCGAAAACACGCCCACATCCAGCGGCGACTATGATGCTTCCTCGATCGAGGTTCTCGAAGGCCTCGAACCGGTGCGCCGTCGCCCCGGCATGTATATCGGCGGGACCGACGATCGCGCGCTCCACCATCTCGCCGCAGAAGTTCTCGACAATGCGATGGACGAGGCGGTTGCGGGCCACGCGACGCGGATCGAGATGCGGCTGGAGGAAGGCAACCGGGTCGTGATTGCCGACAACGGTCGCGGCATCCCGGTCGACGAGCATCCGAAATATCCCGGCAAGTCTACGCTCGAAGTGATCCTGTCGACGCTCCATTCGGGCGGCAAGTTCTCGGGCAAGGCCTATGCCACCAGCGGTGGTTTGCACGGTGTGGGTGTCTCGGTGGTCAATGCCCTGTCCAGCGACACGCGGGTCGAAGTCGCGCGCGACAAGCAGCTCTACGCGCAGAGCTTTTCCAAAGGGCAGACGCTGGGCCCCATCGAACAGCTCGGCCCGACGCCCAACCGCCGCGGCACCACCGTCAGCTTCGTGCCGGACACCGAAATCTTCGGCGACCGCAAGTTCAATCCCAAGCGCTTGTTCAAGCTCGCACGCTCGAAAGCCTATCTGTTCGCAGGGGTCGAAATCCGCTGGAAATGCGACGAGAACCTCGCCAGCGAGGAGGCGCCGGCCGATGCGGTGTTCAAATTCCCCGGCGGCCTCGCCGATCACCTGGCCGAACAGATCGGCGCGCGCGAATGCGTTACCGCGCAGCCCTTCACCGGCAATCAGGATTTCCCCGAAGAGGCGGGCCGCGTCGAATGGGCGATCGCCTGGCCACTCTATTCGGACGGTTCGACCAGCTGGTACTGCAACACCGTGCCGACCCCCGACGGCGGCACGCACGAACAGGGCCTTCGCGCGGCACTGACCAAGGGCCTGCGCGCTTTCGGCGAACTGACCGGGATCAAGAAGGCGAAGGACCTTACCGCCGACGACGTGATGACCGGCGCGGAAGTCATGCTCAGCGTTTTCATTCGCGATCCGCAATTCCAGAGCCAGACCAAGGACCGCCTCACCTCGCCCGAGGCCGCGCGCCTGGTCGAGAATGCGGTGCGCGACCATTTCGACCATTTCCTCGCCGACAATATGGACCGCGGCAAGGCGCTGCTCGGCCAGGTGATGGAGCGGATGGATGAGCGCCTGCGACGGAAACAGGAACGCGAAATCAAGCGCAAGACCGCGACCAATGCCAAGAAGCTGCGCCTGCCCGGCAAGCTCACCGACTGTTCGGGCGAAGGCGATGGCGAGACCGAGCTGTTCATCGTCGAAGGCGACAGCGCCGGCGGCAGCGCCAAGCAGGCGCGCGACCGCAAGACGCAGGCGATCCTGCCGATCCGCGGCAAGATCCTCAACGTCGCCAGCGCATCCGCCGACAAGATCCGCGCCAACAGCGAAATCGCCGACCTCACGCTGGCGATGGGCTGCGGGACACGCAAGGATTGCGACCCGGAAAACCTGCGCTACGACCGCATCATCATCATGACCGATGCCGATGTCGATGGCGCACATATCGCAACGCTGCTGATGACCTTCTTCTTCCAGGAAATGCCCGAGGTCGTGCGCAACGGGCATCTCTACCTCGCCCAGCCCCCGCTCTATCGCCTCACCGCAGGAAAGGAGAGCCGCTACGCTCGCGACGACACGCATCGCGCCGAGCTGGAGGAGACGGTATTCAAGGGCAAGAAGGTCGATGTCGGGCGGTTCAAGGGCCTGGGTGAAATGAACCCCGCGCAATTGCGCGAAACGACGATGAACCCCGACACCCGCAGCCTGATCCGCATCACCCTGCCGCCCGAGTTCGAGGACCGCGCGAAAGTGAAGGAACTGGTCGACCAACTCATGGGCCGCAATCCCGAACACCGCTTCAACTTCATCCAGAACAATGCGGGCGACATGGACCGCGAGATGATCGACGCGTAGACTGGGCGACCGGTCTGCGCGCCGATATCTCTTGCGTCACGCTATGCCGTCGGTGGTGTGTGTTCGACCTTATGCTTTATCTTGAGGCCCAGCCCGACCAGGTCGAGCAGGATCATCGCGACCTTGGCCGCAGCTGCCGCGCCACCTGAAAGCGCCCCGGCTGCGATCCAAGCGATCATCTTCGCAATGGCGACTACATAATCCTTCCACGACATGTCCGCGAACATGTGGGCGAAAAACTCCGAGAATATCGTCCAGAATTCGGCCTTGTGGATCAGTTTCAGAAACTTCGCCCAGTTCTTCGCTTTGATGGCGTAAAGGATTGCCTCCCATAGTTCCTTGTTCCGCCCGGTCTGTCGCCAAGTCTTCATCGCTTCGCGCAAAGCGGCCGAACTGGCCTTCTTCGGCGGCTTCATCTTCAGGCCAATTGCGCTGGTCAGCGTGCCGATGATCTGGATGAGGACATCTACATAGAAAGCGGCTTCGGCAATGGCGCTTTCGTCTGAGATGTTTTCGCTCAAATATTCGACCTGTCCATCATTGTATACCGCCAACAAGCTATCGCCATTGCGCACCATCACCGGAGTGGCCGCCTGTACATTCGCATAGGCCAGCGCGCCGTCGCACTTCGGAATATCGCAGGCGTCGATAACGAATGCCTCGATTTCAGGCCGGATATCCTCCCAATCATGTTTGCCCAGTCCCCGCCGACCCGCAGCCTGCAAGGCAGTGTCCAGTCGATCCGGAACTTCCTCCAGGACCAAATCGACAAGCTCGCGGGAGGCCCGGAATGGTGCCTCGATTTCCAGTGGGTCGATCGTCCGCAAATAGGCATCTATTCCCGCGGATCCCGAAACGATCGATTGCAGAGATTCGCGTTTAAAAAGGGTGTCCTCCCTGTGCGGTGGAACCCGGTTCAATACTTTAGCCGTAGACATTGAAATCCTCCTCGAGATCGAAAAGCGACCCGTGGGGACCCGAATTCATATAGGCCAAAATACCAAAATATTTCCGGAATGACACCTGGCGTAGTTTCGCAGCGCTAAACCTAACGATAAGCGCGCTTTTCGCCTATGAAAAAAGAGAGGGGCAAGATTAGTCCCGGTCCGCTTGGACCACAGTATGCACGTGCAGCTCCCCCTCTAGCGTGCGGTGCACCGGGCACTTGTCTGCAATCTCGATGATGCGCCGGCGCTGGTCCTCGTCCAGGTCTTCGCCGTGCAGCGCTATTTTCCGATTGAGCGCCTGCATCTGCCTGCCCTCTTCCATCGCCTCAACGTGGTCGCATTCGTCCTTGTGGTTGCGCTCGTGGAGCACCTCCACCGTCACGCCTTCGAGCGGCCAGCCCTTTTTGTCCGCGTACATCTTCATCGTCATGGCGGTGCAGGTGCCGAGCGCGGCATTGAGGAGGTCGTACGGCGTCGGGCCGGTATCGTCGCCGCCATAGCTGGTCGGCTCGTCGGCGACGAAGCGATGGCTCTTCGTGTGGACCTCTGTGCCGAACTTGCCGTGGCCGGTTTTGACCACCACCCCGTCTTCTGGCATGGGCCAGTCTTCGCGCATGGGTATGTAGCGACCGGCCCATGACGCGATCACGCTAGCGGCGAAATGCGCATCGGCATCGTTCAGGAGCAAATGGTCTGCGCCTTCGAGGCTGACGAAACTCTTGGGATGCTTGGCCGCGCGGAAGAGAGCGCTGGCATTCTCGATCCCCACCACGTCGTCGGTGGGGGAATGGAGGAACAATAGCGGGCGCTTCAACCGCGCGACCTCTTCCAGCAGATCGGTATTTTCCACCTTTTCGAGGAAGTCCCGGCTCAGCGCGAAATCGCGCCCTCCGATGGTCACCTCTCCCTCGCCTTCCTTACGGATTGCTTCGAGATCGCCGTCGATCCGCTGAAGAACGTGCGGAACATCGCTGGGCGCGCCGATCGTGGCGATGGCCGCCACCTTGTCGAAGCCGAGATCGTCCGCGGCGGCAAGCACGGCCGCACCGCCCAGACTGTGCCCCACCAGCAGGATCGGCTGCGCGAAACGGTCGAGCAGTTCCTCCGCCGCCGCAACGAGATCGGCGACATCGGTGGCAAAGCCCGCGCGTCCGAACTCGCCCTCGCTTCCGCCCAGCCCGGTGAAGTCGAACCGCAAGCAGGCGATACCTTCCTTGGCCAAGGCCCGCGAAACGCTGACCGCAGCACGGCTCTGCTTGGTGCAGGTGAAGCAATGCGCAAACAGCGCAGCACCACGCACCAGGCCGGTAGGCAGTTCGAGCGAACCTTCGAGCGTATGGCCCGCATCGGTGGCGATGGTGATCTTCTTGGTCGGCATAGGTCCTCCACATCCGTGTGCCGCGGCACACTGGTTACAACGCCCCCTTGCACGAGCGGTGCCCGGCCCCTAACGCTCGCGTAAAGTTGCAAGGGAAAACCGATGACCGATCAGACCTCCGAGCCGGCCCGTTTCGAAGGCACGAAATCCTATATCGCCACCGACGACCTCAAGGTCGCGGTCAACGCTGCGGTAACGCTGCGCCGGCCGCTGCTGGTCAAGGGCGAACCGGGAACGGGCAAGACGGTCCTTGCACACGAGATCGCTCAGGCCATCGATGCGCCGCTGATCGAATGGAACGTCAAGTCCACCACCAAGGCGCAGCAGGGCCTGTACGAATATGACGCGGTCGCCCGCCTGCGCGATGGTCAGCTGGGCGACGAGCGGGTCCACGACATCTCGAACTACATCAAGAAGGGCAAGCTGTGGGAGGCATTCACCTCCGAACAGCTCCCCGTGCTGCTGATCGACGAGATCGACAAGGCCGATATCGAATTCCCCAACGACCTGTTGCAGGAACTCGACCGGATGAGCTTCGACGTTTACGAGACGCATGAGCGGATCGAGGCGAAAGAGCGCCCGATCGTGGTGATCACTTCGAACAACGAAAAAGAATTGCCCGACGCTTTCCTTCGCCGCTGCTTTTTCCATTACATCAAATTCCCCGACACCGAGACGATGCGCGAGATCATCGAGGTACACTTCCCCGGCATCCAGAAGAGCCTCGTCACCAAAGCGATGGAAATCTTCTACGAAATTCGCGACGTACCGGGCCTCAAGAAGAAGCCCTCGACCAGCGAGTTGCTCGACTGGCTCAAACTGCTGCTCAACGAGGACATGCCACTCGAGGTGCTGCAGGATGCGAACCCCAACGCGGCGATTCCGCCGCTTCACGGTGCGCTCCTCAAGAACGAGCAGGACGTGATGATGTTCGAACGTCTCGCCTTCATGGCGCGCCGCCAGAGTTGATCGGCGGATCAGGCAAGCAAAAGGGGCGCGTACCGATCACGGTCCGCGCCCCTTTTGCTTGCTATTCCAACGATCGCTAGAAGCTGTAGGCCAGCTCGAAATCGCCCCAGCGGCGGCCGTTGATGTGGAGCGGCACATAAACGTTGCGCACCACCAGATAGTTCTTCCCATCGCCTTCCTGGCGATAAACCGCCATCGTGTAGGGGTCGCTCGTCGCCTTGGCGACATGGTCGATCCCTTCGAGCAGGATCCGCCCGTTGCGGCAGTATTTGGTATCGTGCGCGAGCTCCCCGGTGGGCTTGCGCGAATGTTCGGTCACATGGGTGGGCAGGAAGCCGTTCATATCGGCTTGCGAACACATGATCACCCCGCCCCCCTCGCTGCTCACACGGTCGTTGAGCGGACGCCAGTTGGCATCGGCCCAATCGCTCAGGCTCGTGCGGTATAGTGGCGGATTGGTGCCCGGAACCTGGCGGTAATCCCGGTCGAAGAGTTGTTCCATCGTCAGGTCGCCTGCCTCGATGGCTTTCTCGGCGAGTGCGACGATTTCCTGCGCGTGGCCTTGTGCCTTCTCGACCATCGCGCTGTCCTGCGGCGAGAGGCCGGCCTTGACCAGCTTGTCGAACATGTCGCTGGCAATCAGCTCCAGCTCTTCCATCCGGCCGTGCGCGGTCGCCAGCTTGTTTTCATTTTCGCTGACCGCACCGTCGAAATCGCCAAGCACGTCCTGCACACGGTGAACGTGGTCCGAAATCGTCGAGGTATTGCGCGCGATCTGGTCCTGCTGCCCGTCGACCTCGAGCAATAGCGCGGTGACGCTGCGCATCGTGTCCTCGATCGAGCCGACCGAGTTCTTCGCCTGGCTGCTCGCCTCGGCGCCGCTCTCGATCTTCTCGATGACCTGCCCCGCTTCGTTCCCGAGCATGTCGATCGTGCGGCCGATTTCCTCGGTCGCCTTGCGTGTCTCGCTGGCGAGCGATTTCACCTCGTTGGCAACGACCGCAAAGGTGCGCCCCTGCTCGCCGGCACGCATCGCCTCGATCGTGGCGTTGAGCGCCAGGATATTGGTCGTTTCGGCGATCTGGTCGATCTCCTGGCTCGAACGGCGGACCTGGTCCATCGCCGCGGCAAAGCCGGTGACGTGTTCGGTCAGCGTTTCGACGAGGCTGAGCAAATTTCCGATCTCGTTCAGCGAATTGCTGATCATCAGCGAGCCGTCATTGAGCCGCTCGATCGCGCGTTCGGACAGTAGGCGCGCTTCGTCGCTTGCCTCCAAGACCTTGCGCTGATCTTCGTCGAGCGCACGGACCGTACCCTGCAATTCGACATATTCGCTACGCAAATGACCGAAGGAATCGATAACGCCCTGCACGATGCCGGCGACGTCCGAGCAGCCCACGGTAACCTTGCCGCAGGCTTCGGGAATCTGGTCGAGGGCCGATGCGCCCCTGGCATCGATCGCGCTAAGTTCCATTGTCCAATTGACCCCTGTTTGGATTCTTATGCGACCTCCGTAGGGTAGGATGGTTAGCGGAGCGTAAAGAGAATGTCATAAATCGGGCACTGGTGCAGGGTGCAGGCACACGCTAGACCGGCTGACATGTTCTTCAATTTCGTCGACGAGCTGCGCGCTGCGGGCATTCCCGCGAGCTTCAAGGAACACCTCACGCTGATCGAGGCGCTGGATCGCGATGTGATCGAGCAATCGCCCGAGGCGTTCTACTACCTGTCCCGCGCCACCTTCGTGAAGGACGAAGGCCTGCTCGACCGGTTCGATCAGGTTTTCCAGAAGGTCTTCAAGGGCATATTGACCGATTACGGCCAGAACCCGGTCGACATTCCGGAAGACTGGCTGAAGGCGGTGGCCGAGAAATTCCTCTCCGAGGAAGAGATGGAAGCGATCAAGAGCCTGGGCGACTGGGACGAGATCATGGAGACGCTCAAGAAGCGGCTCGAGGAGCAGGAAAAGCGCCACCAGGGCGGCAACAAATGGATCGGCACGGGCGGCACTTCGCCCTTCGGTAATTCCGGCTACAACCCCGAAGGCGTGCGGATCGGCGGCGAGAGCAGACACAAGCGCGCGCTCAAGGTGTGGGACAAGCGCGAGTTCAAGAATCTCGACAACACGAAAGAGCTCGGCACCCGCAACATCAAGATGGCGCTGCGCCGGTTGCGCCGCTTCGCGCGCGAGGGTGCCGCCGACGAACTCGACCTCGACGCGACGATCGAAGGCACCGCCAAGCAGGGCTGGCTCGACATCCACATGCGGCCAGAACGGCACAATGCGGTCAAGCTGCTGCTATTCCTCGATGTCGGTGGCTCGATGGACCCGTTCATCAAGCTTTGCGAAGAGCTGTTCAGCGCGGCCACCGCCGAATTCAAGAATCTCGAATTCTTCTACTTCCACAACTGCCTCTACGAAGGCGTGTGGAAGGACAACCGCCGCCGCTGGCAGGAGCGCACCAAGACCTGGGACGTGCTCCACAAATACGGGCACGACTACAAGGTGATCTTCGTCGGCGATGCGGCGATGAGCCCCTATGAGATCACCCATCCGGGCGGCAGCGTCGAGCATATGAACGAGGAAGCCGGCGCCACCTGGATGCAGCGCGTGACCAACACCTATCCCGCGACCGTCTGGCTGAACCCCGTGCCCGAGAAGCAATGGAGCTATTCGCAGTCGACCAAGGTGATGAAGCAGCTGGTCAACGACCGCATGTATCCGCTGACGCTCGACGGACTCGACGATGCGATGCGCGAGTTGAGCCGCAAGGCGGGCGCCTAATTTGAGGCACAGCCGCTTCGAGGCGGTTCGCCTCCGCCTCGAACGCTTCGATCCGGGCACAGGCTGGCGGCTCTGGCTCTACGAATTCCTGTTGTTCGGCTTCAAACAGGCATGGGCCTGCCTTTTCGGCGGGCTCTTGCTCGCGCTGTTGCTGGCGACGCATTTCTTCTACCCGGACAACGCAGCACTTCATCGCTACGACTTTCTCACGCTTTCCGCGATCGCCATACAGGCGGCCATGCTGACCTTCCGGCTCGAGACCTGGGCCGAGGCAAAGGTCATCCTGATATTCCACGTGGTCGGCACGGTAATGGAACTGTTCAAGACCGCTGCCGGATCGTGGATCTACTCGGAAGCCAGCGTGCTCCACATCGGTGCGGTACCGCTGTTTTCGGGCTTCATGTATGCGGCGGTCGGAAGCTACATCGCGCGGGTCTGGCGGATCTTCGACTTTCGCTACACCGACTATCCTGCGCGTTGGGCCACATGGGTGCTGGCCGCAGCGATCTACATCAACTTCTTCGCTCACCACTGGCTGCCCGACATTCGCCTGATGCTTTTCGCCGCGACCATCGTGTTGTTCTGGCGCACGCGCGTGCATTTCCGCAACTGGCGCGAACATCGCTGGATGCCGCTCCTGCTCGGCTTCCTGCTGGTCGCGCTCTTCATCTGGGGCGCAGAAAACATCGGCACTTTCGCGCAGGCCTGGACCTACCCCGGACAGGAGGACGGTTGGCAGATGGTTGGCCTCGCCAAGCTGGGCAGCTGGTTCCTCCTCATGCTGATCAGCTTCGTACTGGTCGAGCTCGTCTCGCCCGTTCGCGCGCCCGACTAGCCCTTTTGGTCGAGCTCCTCGTTCAGCCGGAGCGAGCAGCGCCAGAAGAAGAATGCCGGCACCAGCCCCAAGAACGCAGCCCCATAGAGCACGTAGCGTACGCTTTCTTCCCCATATTCGGGGCGCAGCACATCCGACAGCATGCCGAAGAAGAGCGGCCCAAGCCCCAGCCCGATAAGGTTCTGGAAGAACAGCAGGACTGCTGCCGCGATCGCCCTGGCCCGCAGCGGCACCAGACCCTGGGCGGCCGAATAGGTCGGCCCATAATAGAGCGAATTGAAGAGGGTCGGCAGGAACAGCAGCACCAGCGCGAATGCCCAGTTCTGGGCCTGGTAAGCAAAGAAGGCGAGCGGTACGGCCAGCGCCATTCCCACTGCGGGCGCAGTGAGCACATGCCTGCGGTTCTCCGCGCCGTACCGGTCGGCAATCCAGCCTCCCAGGAAGGTGCCTGCGATCCCTGCGGCGCCATTGACCACCCCGAACCAGAAGCCCACTTCACCCGGTGTAAGCCCATGCGTGCGCTGGAAGAAGATGGTCGTCCAGGTCGTCTTGCCATAGGCGAGGAATGCGGCGGCAGAACCTGCTACCAGCAGCAGGACGAACGCCTTCGAACCCATCACCGATCGGACCGCCTGACCCAGCGGCATGGTCTGTTGCGCATTCGATGCGGCCTGCGCCTCCGCCATGGTGCGGCGTGGCTCCTTGAGGACATAGGCCACGACGAAGGCCAGCAAAACACCCGGTACGCCGACGATAAAAAACGCCATGCGCCAGCCCACCAGGTCGGCCAGCACCCCGCCGATCATCATCCCGAGCAGCGTGCCGATCGGAATGCCCAGTGCATAGAAGGCAAGCGCCGAGCTGCGCTTCTTGGGTTCGACCATGTCCGCGATCAGCGAATGCGCGGGCGGCGTGCAGCCCGCTTCCCCGATCCCGACACCGATGCGTGCCAGCAGCAATTGGACGAAGTTCTGCGCCATCCCGCACAATGCGGTCATCGCCGACCAGGTCGCCAGCGCGATCGCGATAAGGCGGGGGCGATGCGTCGAGGGTCGGTCCGAAAAGCGGGCGATCGGCAGCCCCAACACGGTGTAGAACAAAGCGAAGGCCAAGCCCGTCATCAGCCCGATCTGCGTATCGCTCAACCCCAGCTCGAGCCGGATCGGCTCGGCGAGGATATTGACGATCTGCCGGTCGATGAAATTGAAGATGTAGACGACCAGCAGGATCCACAGGGTGACCCTGACCGACCCGCCGGCCTGGCGCGCTGCCGCAGTTGCCATGAAAACTCTCTCCCGAAGCGCGGGTATGCCCGTCGCTGGATCGCAAGCTCCATTGCTCCGGTGGCTTCGTCAAGCCCATTCGTCGAAAATCGAAGAGTGGGTCGGTTTTCCGGTCGAAGTTGTTTTGGCCGCGCAGAGTCCCCTGCGCGGTCGGCGATCAGCTGTAGATCAGGTGCGGCGCGATGGTTTCGCGCCACGCGGCCTCGTCGGCAGCCGCGAGTTCATCGAGATCGTTGGGCACGGCGGTCTTGTCCTCAACCCATTCGCGCAGTGCCGGGCCGCCGTTGATGACATCGATCGCAAGCCGGTCGAACTCGTATTCATAGGGAAAATCGCGCCAGATCGGATAGTCGGGATACAGGCTGCGAATCGCCTTGAAGGCCAGCGCCTGCAGCCGCCAGGGCTGGAAGGCGTGATGATCGTAGAACTTGCCCTCGGCATGCACCATCAGCCCGTTGCACAGCGTTCCGGCGTGCTTGTGAAAGGTCGGCTCGAACCAGCATTCGCGCAGTGCGCAGCCGCGCAACCACACGGGCGCGAGGCGCTCCATCTCGGCGAGCACCGCCTTGGCATCGATGTCGGGCGCGCCGAACAGCACTTCCAGCGGACGGGTGGTTCCCCTTCCCTCGCTCAGCGTCGTTCCTTCGAGCATGACCGTACCGGCATAGGCGCGCGCCATATTGAGGGTTGCGGCATTGGGACTGGGATTGATCCAGACGCGCCCATCGGGCCACCCGTATCCCGGGGACTTCCCCGGCTTCCAGCCCTCCATCTCGATCACCTGCAAGTCGACATCGAGGTTGAAGTGTTCGACGAACCAGCGCGCCATTTCCCCCATGGTAAGGCCATGGCGCATGACCATCGGGCCCGCGCCGACGAAGCTTTCCTGTCCCGGCACGAGCAACGTGCCCTCGACCGGTCCGCCGGCGGGATTGGGGCGGTCGAGCACCCATACGCTCTTGCCCGACTTCGCGGCCTCTTCGAGCAGGTACAGCAGCGTTGTGACGAAAGTGTAGATGCGACAGCCGAGGTCCTGCAGGTCGAACAGGAACACATCGGCGCTCGACATCATCTGTCCCGTCGGGCGGCGTACTTCGCCGTAGAGGCTAAAGACGGGAATGCCATATTGCGGATCGGTCTCGTCCGCGGTTTCGACCATATTGTCCTGCTTGTCGCCCTTCAGCCCGTGCTGCGGACCGAAGGCGGAAGACACGCTGATGCCGCGATCGATCAGGGCATCGAGCGAATGGTCGAGATTGGCGGTGACCGAGGCGGGGTGAGCTATCAGAGCTACACGCTTGCCCTCGAGCGGCTTGCGCAGTTCCTCTTCGGTGATGAGGCGATCGATACCGAATTTCATGCGCCGCTGGGTGCCGCAAGCCGCGCGGTGAAGCAAGCCGGATCATGGAAATCGGGCTGCTCCCCCCCATGCGCCAGTGCCCAGTAGCTCTTGTGCCCTCCGATTTCCTCGATCACGCAGGTCGGTGCCATCGCGCAATCCTCTTGTGGGAGGCCAGCTGTCGGAATGGAGGAATCGAAGATGGCGAAGCTGCTGCCCAGACGCATGGTGCAACCCGGCTCGCGCGGCATAGGCCGTTCGGTCATGCCTTCGCGGCGGGCCGTGAAGTCATAGGCGTTCCAGCGTTCGGAAGGCGACAGGTTGAATTCGCAATAGGCCTGTCCGCCGTCGGGCTGCAGGAAAAGCTCGAAGCAGGTGGTTTGCCATAGACTGTCCGCCCTGCCCTTTCCCGCGAAAGGAGGCACGACGAGCCTGCCCGATCCCTCGATCCGCCAGCGCAGGCGCAGCCAGTTGTCGTCGCGCCCGATCACGCGCGATTCCACCTTCGCAACCGCCAGCGGTGGATGGGCGGAATGAGGGTGCAATCGATACGTTTCCATGCCGCCCCTTACCTGCTAGCGGGCGCTTCGTCATGAGCAACTACTCTTCCGATCTCCTGCGCCTGCTCGACGAGCGCGGCTATATCCACCAGGTCACCGATCCGGAAGGCCTCGATGCCCTCGCCGGCAAGCAGATCGTGCCCGGCTATATCGGCTTCGATGCCACCGCGCCTTCGCTGCATGTCGGCAGCCTGGTGCAGATCATGATGCTGCGGCGCCTGCAACAGGCGGGCCACAAGCCGATCGTGGTGATGGGTGGAGGGACCACCAAGGTCGGCGATCCCAGCGGCAAGGACGAAAGCCGCAAGATGCTCACCAATGATGACATCGAGGACAATATCGCGGGCATCCGCAAGGTGTTCGAACGGCTGCTGACTTTCGGCGACGGCCCCACCGACGCGGTGATGGTCAACAATGACGAATGGCTTAGCCGGCTCGGCTATATCGACCTGCTGCGCGACGTCGGCCCGCACTTCACGATCAACCGCATGCTGACCTTCGATTCGGTCAAGCTGCGCCTCGAGCGCGAACAGCCGCTGACCTTTCTCGAATTCAACTACATGATCCTGCAGGCATACGATTTCCGCGAGCTGGCGCAGCGCTACGGGTGCCGGTTGCAGATGGGCGGCAGCGACCAGTGGGGCAATATCGTCAACGGGATGGAGCTCGGTCGCCGGATGGACGGGACGGAGCTGTTCGGCCTGACCACCCCGCTCCTGACGACCGCCGACGGCGCCAAGATGGGCAAGACTGCGGCGGGCGCCGTCTGGCTCAATGAAGAGCAACTGCCCAGCTACGATTTCTGGCAATATTGGCGCAATGTCGACGACCGCGACGTCGGGCGCTTCCTGCGCCTGTTCACGGACCTGCCGCTCGACGAAATCGCGCGGCTCGAGACGCTCGAAGGGTCGGAAATCAACCGGGCCAAGACTGTCCTTGCCAATGAGGTAACCAAGCTCGTTCGGGGTGAGGAGGCAGCCAGGCTGGCCGAACGAACGGCTGCTGAAACCTTCGCCGGTGGCGGTACGGGCGCCGACCTTCCCTCGCTCGAAGTGGGCGATGACGGCATGCGTATCGGCGCGGTACTGACCGCGCTCGGATTCACCGCCTCCAACGGCGAAGCCAAGCGTAAACTGGCCGAAGGCGCGGTGAAGCTCGACGGGATGGTGGTGACCGATCCGGGGTTCCTCGTGAATGTCGATCGGAACGAAGAAGCCAAACTCAGCCTGGGCAAGAAAAAGCATGCGATCATTCGGCGCTAACTCTCGACGAATTGCGCCTTTTTCGCGGCCGATCCGATGTTGCGGTTTACCAATTGGCAGCCTTTTGCACACATAAGGGTGTCTGATCGTTTCACCGCAAAGGGCCCCCCGGCATGAGTTCAGGTGCACAACTGAGCGTTACCGACCAGCGGCGCATGACGCGCCATCCGGTCGACCACCCGGTTATCGCCGAACATTTCGGCAAGGGCGACGTGCGCCTGCATATTGCGAATATCTCCGCCAACGGCTTCATGATCGACAATGCCGAGGACATCGGCCGCGGCGAGCGCGTGATCGTCCGTCTACCGGTCATCGGCCGCATCGAAGCCTATTGCATCTGGACGCGCGACAACCGCGCCGGCTTCCAGTTCGAACGCATCATCCGGGTCGACGATTTCCTCGCGATGATCGATACGCTGCAGCCCAATCCGCGCCTGCGCAAGCTGCGTTAGGCACGCAACACCTTCTACTGGAACGACAAGCAGGCCCGTCTTCACAACCGAAGGCGGGCCTGCCATGCGTCCGGGGTGAGCGAAACGATTGCGCCTTCCCCTGACACCTCGCCCCTTCGGATCGCGAATTTCCGCGCCTATTGGCTGAGCCGGCTGTCGATGACGCTGGCGCAATACGCGATGATGCTGATCATCGGGTGGCAGACCTACAATATCGCGCGCGACGGCGGGATGGATGTTGCCGCCGCTTCCGGCCAGTTGGCGCTGATCGGCCTGCTGCAATTCGTCCCGCTGTTTCTGCTCACACCGTTTTCGGGCTGGGCGGCAGACCATTTCGACCGGCGCGATCTGGCGCGTCTCACCATTCTGGCGCAACTCGGCTGCGCCGGGGTGCTCGCATGGCTCACTTGGAGTGGTAGCCTGACCCTTGTCGCGCTGTTCGGCGTCGCAGTCATCCTCGGCATCGTGCGTGCGTTCAACGGTCCCGCCCTGTCCGCACTGGCGCCCAATCTGGTACCCAAGGCGATCCTGCCCAATGCCATCGCGCTGTCGAGTATCGCCTGGCAGGTCGGCATGATCGTGGGCCCGGCGATTGGCGGCTACACCTACGCCATCCTGCCCGCCCTGCCCTATATCGCCGCCAGCGTGCTGTTCGCGGTCTCGCTGACTGCGCTGTCCTTCATCGGCAAGGTCCCGCAGCCCCCGCGCGAAGCGAACAAGCGACCGATCCACCAGATGGTCGAGGGATTGCGCTATGTCGTGCGCAACAAGATGGTTCTGGGCGCAATCACGCTGGACCTCTTCGCCGTTTTTCTCGCCGGCGCGACCGCGCTGTTTCCGGTCTATGCACGCGACATCCTCGAAGTTGGCGAGACCGGCCTGGCGCAGCTCGCAATGGCGCCGGCCGTGGGTGCCGCGCTCACGGCCCTGTGGTTCAGCTTTCGCCCGCTCAGAACCAATGTCGGACCCAAGATGCTGTGGGCGGTGGCGATCTTCGGCCTTGCCACTGTGATCTTCGGCCTATCGGAATCGATGCCGCTCAGCCTCGCAATGCTGTTCATCGTCGGTGCGGCGGACATGTTCAGCGTCTATATCCGCCAGTCGCTGATCCAGCTCCACACGCCCGACGACAAGCGCGGGCGCGTATCCTCGGTCAGCCTGCTCACGATCAGCGCCTCGAACGAATTCGGCGACTTCTTCTCCGGCAGCCTCGCCTTCCTCGTCGGCCCGGTGCTGGCGGTGGTCGGCGGCGGCGTAGGTGCGATCGTTACCGTCGCCCTCTGGGCGCGCATTTTTCCGGTCCTGCGGACAACGCGGACCTTTGACCCTCCGCAAGAATTGCTAGACACTCCCCCGAAGAGAAATTGAAGGAGCAGATGCCATGAAAGCCGACTCCGTCCTCGCCACGATTGGCGGCACCCCGCATATCCGCCTGTCACGCCTGTTCCCGGACCACGAGGTCTGGGTAAAGAGCGAGCGCGCCAATCCGGGCGGTTCGATCAAGGATCGCATCGGCCTCGCCATGATCGAGGATGCCGAGAAGGCGGGCAAGCTCAAGGAAGGCGGAACGATCATCGAGCCGACCAGCGGCAATACGGGCATCGGACTGGCGATGACCGCCGCGGTCAAAGGCTACAAGCTGGTACTGGTCATGCCCGAAAGCATGAGCATCGAGCGCCGCCGCCTGATGCTCGCCTATGGCGCGACATTCGACCTTACGCCCAAGGAAAAGGGGATGAAGGGTGCGATCGAGCGCGCGCAGGAACTCGTCGAGACGACCGAAGGCGCCTGGATGCCCAGCCAGTTCGACAATGAAAGCAACTGGAAGGTGCATGCCCGCACCACTGCGAAGGAAATCCTCGACGATTTCGCCGACTCGCCGATCGATGCGCTGATCACCGGCGTGGGCACGGGCGGCCACCTGACGGGCTGCGCCGAAGTGCTGAAGGAGCACTGGCCCGAAATGAAGGCCTGGGGTGTCGAGCCTACGCTCTCCCCGGTCATCAACGGCGGCCAGCCCGGCCCGCACCCGATCCAGGGCATCGGCGCAGGCTTCATTCCCGGCAATCTGCACACCGACGCGATCGAAGGCGCGCTCCAGGTCGACGCCGCGGACGCCAAGGAAATGGCACGTGAATGCGCGGTCAAGGAAGGCCTGCTGGTGGGCATCTCGAGCGGTGCGACGCTCGCCGCGATCAAGGCCAAGCTGGCCGACCTGCCCGCCGGTTCGCGCGTGCTCGGCTTCAATTACGATACGGGCGAACGGTATCTGTCGGTGCCGGATTTCCTGCCCGAGTGATGGAGTTCGAGAAGGTCGGATACCGGGATGGCGCGGTCGAACTGACGGGGCTTCACGCGCGACCCCAAGCGAGGCCGCGCGGAGCGGTCGCGATTTATCCGACCTTCATGAACTCGACGCCCGGCGTGGAAACGAAAGCCATGCAACTCGTCGAGGCGGGTTATGCAGTGCTGATCGCGGATTTCTACGGCCCCGATGCCCCGTCGGACTTCGACGAGGCGTTCGAGGCCATGCGCAAGCTGCGCAGCGATCCGCACGCGATGCGGAAGAGGCTGCGCGCGGCGCTCGACCTGCTTCGAACGCTCGAGCCGGACACACCTCAGCTGGCGATCGGCTTCTGTCTCGGTGGCATGGCCGTGTTGGAAATGGCGCGCGACGGGCAGGACCTCGCAGCGGTTGCCAGCTTTCATGGCCTGCTCGAAACCGCACTGCCTGCAGACAAGCCGATCAAACCGCGCATCCTAGTTTGCCATGGCGATGCCGATGCCATGGTTCCGCGCGAACAGGTGGCGGCGTTCTGGGAGGAAATGGACGGCGTCCAGGCCGACTGGCATTTCCACAGTTATGCGGGCGTCGAACACGGCTTCACCAATCCGCGTATGCTCGACGGCTCACCCAACCCTGCCTATGACGCCAGCGCCGACCGACAGAGTTGGGCGGCGATGCACAGCCTGTTCGACGAGGTCCTCGGCTGAAACGAAAAAGGCCCGGACGTCTCCGCCCGGGCCCTTTCATCGATATGCGCCCGTGGTTCAGGCCGCCGTGGCGAAAGCGTCCTCGCCCAGCGCCATCATGCTGTCCGCCCCGCTTTCGAGCTTGCGGCGCAGCGCGCCAGCATCGGGCAGGAAACGGTCCATGTAATAACGGGCGGTCGAAAGCTTGGCTTCGTAGAACGCCGTGTCTTCTGTGCCCCCGGCCAGCGCCGCCTGCGCGACCTTGGCCATTCGCAGCCACATCCAGCCCAGCGTCACAATGCCCATGATGTGCATGTAGTGATGCGCGCCAGCGCCGAGATGGTTGGGGTTTTGCATCGCATTGTTCATGAACCACATGGTCGCGGCCTGCTGCTGACCGAGCGCCTTTTCGAGCTGTTCGGCCATGGCGCCGAGATCCGCATCGCCCTTGGCGGCTTCGATGTCTTCGCCGACGGCCTTGAAGAAAGCCTGGATCGCAGCGCCGCCCTTGCTGGCGAGCTTGCGGCCGCACAGGTCCATCGCCTGCACGCCATTGGTGCCTTCGTAGATCTGGGCGATGCGCGCATCGCGCACGAACTGGCTCATGCCCCATTCCTCGATGTAGCCGTGACCACCGAAGACCTGCTGCATATTGGTAGCGACTTCATAGCCCTTGTCGGTGCCGTAACCCTTGATGACCGGGGTCAGCAGGCCGATCATCTGGTCGGCTTCGGCACGTTCCTCTTCGGTCTGCGCCTTGTGGCTCAGATCGACCTGCAGGGCGCCCCAAAGGCACAGAGCGCGCATGCCTTCGGTGAAGGCCTTGGCGTCCATCAACATGCGGCGCACGTCGGGGTGCACGAAGATCGGATCGGCCGGTGCGTCGGGCTCGGCCGGGCCGGTGAGCGCGCGGCCCTGGCGCCGGTCGAGCGCATAGGCGACCGCGTTCTGGTAGGCGGCTTCGGCCTGGCTCAGCCCCTGAATGCCGACGCCGAGACGTGCCGCATTCATCATGATGAACATGGCGGCGAGACCCTTGTTCTCCTCGCCAACCATCCATCCTTTGGCACCGTCGTAATTGAGGACGCAGGTCGAGTTGGCGTGGATGCCCATCTTGTGTTCGATCGAGCCGCACATCACGCCGTTGCGCTCGCCCACCGAGCCGTCCTCGTTCACCAGGAACTTCGGCACGACGAAGAGCGAAATGCCCTTGGTGCTGTCGGGCGCGCCGGGAGTCTTGGCGAGAACGAGGTGGATGATGTTGTCGCTCATGTCGTGTTCGCCGGCGGAAATGAAGATCTTGGTGCCGGTGACCGAATAGCTGCCGTCGGCCTGCGGTTCGGCCTTGGTCCGGATCATGCCGAGATCGGTGCCGCAATGCGGCTCGGTCAGGTTCATGGTGCCGGTCCACTCGCCCGAGACCATTTTCGGCAGGTAGGTTTCCTTCTGTTCCTGGCTGCCCTTGGCGATCAGCGCCGCGATCGCGCCGTTGGTGAGGCCCGGATACATGCCGAAGGCCTGGTTGGCGCCGGAAATGTACTCTTCCATCACGAAGCCGAGGACGTGCGGCATGCCCTGCCCGCCGAATTCCTCCGGATGCGCCAGCGTGCCCCAGCCCGCTTCGCGGAACTTGTCGAAAGCGTCCTTGAAGCCCTTGGGCGTGGTCACCGAACCGTCGTCGTGACGGGTGCAGCCCTCCTGATCGCCCGACTGGTTGAGCGGGGCAAGGACCTCGGCGCAAAACTTGCCGCCTTCATTGACGACCGCATCGGTCACGTCGGGACTGACCGCCTCGAAGCCCGGGAGATTGCCGTAGCTGGCAAGGTCGAGCATCTCATTGATGACGAAGCGGGTATCGCGGGTCGGCGCGGAGTAGATGGGCATCTGCGTGTCCTTGGGTTGGGGGTCGGTAGAGGTTCTCGCCGGGAAGGCTGATTAGTCGAGGTCGAGCGTTTCGATATGTTCGATGAATTCGGTGAGTTCGTTGATCGAGCTGTCGATATCGTCACGCTGTTCTTTCAGCTTGGCGACATGCGCCTTGCATTTCTCGATCGTGACGCGGCGCTGTTCGACGCGGCCGTCGCCCAGATCGTAGAGGTCGATCATTTCGCGGATCTCGGTCAGCGAAAAGCCGACGTTCTTGGCGCGCATGATCCAGGCCAGACGTGCACGGTCGCGCTTCGAATAGATGCGGGTCAGGCCGATCCGCGACGGCGCGATCAGCCCCTCGTCTTCGTAGAAGCGCAGTGCGCGCGCGGTGCAGCCGAATTCACTGGTGAGGTCGGAGATCGAATACTGCTCGCGACCGAGTTCGTCCGGCCGTTCGATATGGGCGCCGGCGTGGCGACGATCGCCATTCGCGGCGGCTTGATCCTTCGAGAGCGGCTGTGTCATGCCACTCCAATAACCCAACGTTTACGTAAGCGTCAAGTATTGACGGGTTGGAGAACGTCGCCGTCCATAACGCGATAGAAGCAGCTCGTCGCTCCGGTATGGCAGGTGGGCCCGGCCGGACGGCATGACAGCACGAGCGCATCCTGGTCGCAATCGACTCGGATTTCCTCCACTGCCAGCACATCGCCCGAGGTCTCGCCCTTCTTCCAAAGCTTGCCGCGAGAGCGAGAGTGGAAATGGGCAAAACCGGTCTTGCGCGTCGCGGCGATCGCTTCGGCATCCATGAAGCCCACCATCAGCACCTCGTGGGTTTCGTGATGCACCACGACGGCGCTCAACAGGCCCTTGTCGTCGAACTTGGGCATGAAGGTCGTCCCCGCCTCGCGCTCGGTCTTCTCGTCCACACTTCCGCCTTTCGCACTCTGATCGATGTGCCACGCTTGTTGCAAGATAACCACAAAGTCGACCCAAAATCCGGCAATCCTGCAAATGCTTGTTTGAACAATGCGGCATTTGAGGAACAAATGCATTTGCAGGCAAGTGAGGCCTGCCCACCGGAGCAGCGGTGCCAGCAGAGCGCCAGGTTCAGGGGGTCAACGGATCCGCTGCCGCGAAGAGGGTTTACGCGGCGCATCCGGAACGATGAGGGATGGACCGAGGGTGCATGCTGGGGGGCTGCACCCGTGCCGCAAGGCCGGTCCGGTAATATTCGTCACGTGGCGCCCGGGATCGCAAGGTCCCGGGCGTTTCACATGGGCCGGTCAATGGCCCAGCGCCTCGTCCAGAACCCGGGCGAAGCAGGCAATCTTCACGCTCCGCGCGCCGGCTCTTTTGAGTGCCTTCACGCAGGCAGTACTGGTCGCGCCACTGGTCAGGACATCGTCGACCAGCAGGATATCGCGCCCTCGTATCGCCGCGATGCATTTCGCATGAACCCTGATCGAGCCCGCCAGCACCTTCGCCCGCGCCTTCTTGCCCAGGCCGCCCAGGGTCGGCGTCGGTTTCGTGCGGACCAGCCCGCCGACACACATGCGTCCGTGCCCCATGTCGGCCAGCTGCCCACCCAGCAAGGCCGCCTGGTTGTAGCCGCGCTGCCACAACCGCCGACGGTGCAGCGGCACGGGGACGATCACCCGGTCCGCATTCGGTTCGGGTAGCCGCGCCGCGATCAGCCGTGCCAGCATCGGCGCGAGCGCGATCCGGCGGCCGTGTTTGAAGGCGAGCACCAGCTTGCGCGAAACGTCGGTGTAGAGCGTGCCCGCCGCGATCCCGTCATGCAGCGGCGGATCGGCGAGGCAGGGCGCACAGATGGCGCCCTCGTCCGGACCGCGATCCCCGAACGGCCGCTGGCAGGCGGCGCAGCTCGGTTCGGACGGGATCGCCAGATCCTCCCAGCACACCGCGCACAAACCGCCCTGCTCGGCGATCGCACCGCCGCAGGCCGGGCAGCGGGGCGGATAGACGAAGTCGAGCACCGGCGCGATGCTTTCGGCAAGGAGGCGGCTTGTCGACACATTCGCATGCTGCCGCGCTTGCACGAGGCTGGCAAGCGCGGCAGGGCGTGGCGCGATGGCAAGCCAGGCCCCTCCCCGGATATTCTCGCGCCGCCGCCGGATCGCCGGTCTACGCCGCGCCCGCGTCAGGCAGGCCAAGCGCGATGCCGCGCGCTATGTTCTAGACGACATGGTCGAGGACGTGCTCGACCGGCTAGAGTTCATTCGCCTCTCGCCGCAGCGCGTCCTCGTCATCGGCGACTGGACCGGTACGCTCGCGCTGTCGTTGCGCGGGGGCGGGTCGCTCGTCGACGAACACGACGTTGCGACGCTCGACGAAGAGCTTCCAATCGAGGCGGAGCCCTACGACCTCATCGTCAGCCTGTGTTCGCTCGACCGGGTCAACGACCTGCCCGGTGCGCTGCTGCACCTGCGCAACGCATTGGCGCAAGGCGGCCTGATGATCGCCAGCATCGTCGGCGCGGGAAGCCTAACCAACCTGCGCCGCGCGACGCTTGCCGCCGAGCCCGAACGGCCGGCGGCGCGGATGCATCCGTTGGTCGACAACCAGGCCGCCTCCGCCCTGATGCAGCGCGCGCTGTACAAGCGGCAGGTGGTCGACAGCCGCACGCTGACCGTGTCCTTCGGATCGCTCGACCGGCTTGTGTCGGACCTGCGCGACCAAGCTCTCGGCAGCGCGCTGACGAGCGCCCCGCCGCCGCTCGGCAAGGCCGCGCTCGAACGCGCCGAAACGGCGTTCCGTCAGAGCGCCAACAAGCAGGGCCGTGTGCTCGAGAGTTTCGAGATCCTGACCCTAACCGGCTGGAAAGACTAGCGTAGGCTGGCTTGCGCCGCTGCCAGCCGTGCGATCGGCACGCGGTAGGGCGAGGCGCTGACGTAGTCGAGACCGGTCTTCTCGCAAAAGGCGATGCTGGCCGGATCGCCGCCATGCTCGCCGCAGATGCCGAGCTTGAGCCCGTCGCGCGTCGCCCTGCCCCGCTCGGCCGCAAGCTCGACCAGCTGGCCGACACCGTCGACATCGAGGCTGACGAAGGGGTCGCGCGCGAAGATGCCCTTGTCGACATAGGTCGTCAGGAACCGCCCGGCATCGTCGCGGCTGACGCCGAGCGTGGTCTGCGTCAGATCGTTGGTCCCGAAGCTGAAGAACTCGCCCACTTCGGCGATCTCGCCGGCCATCAGCGCTGCGCGCGGCAGTTCGATCATCGTGCCGACGAGGTAGTCGACCGAGCACCCTGAGGTGTCGAAGACCTCCTTCGCCACACGGTCCACCACGTCCTTGAGCAGCGCCAGCTCGCGCCGCGTCGCCACCAGCGGGATCATGATCTCGGGCACCGGCGCTTCGCCGCTATCCTTGGCGACCTGGCAGGCGGCCTCGAAGATCGCGCGCGCCTGCATCTCGTAGATCTCGGGATAGGTGATCCCGAGACGGCAGCCGCGATGGCCCAGCATGGGGTTGAACTCGTGCAGCTCGCCAGCACGGCGGCGCAGCTTGTCCACATCGACGCCGGTCGCGTCGGACAGCTCCTCGAACTCGGCATCGCCATGCGGCAGGAACTCGTGGAGCGGCGGGTCGAGCAGACGGATCGTGCACGGCAGGCCTGCCATCACCTCGAAAATGGTCGAGAAGTCGCTGCGCTGCTCGGGCAGCAGCTTGTCGAGCGCGGCGCGACGACCGGCCTCGCTGTCCGCGAGAATCATCTCGCGCACCGCGCTGATGCGGTTCGCGTCGAAGAACATGTGCTCGGTGCGGCACAACCCGATACCCTCGGCGCCGAACTGGCGCGCCATGCGGCATTCGGCCTCGGTTTCGGCATTGGTGCGGACCTTCATCCGGCGATGCTTGTCCGCCCATTCCATGAGCGTGCCGAAATCGCCCGCGAGTTCGGGCTCGATGGTCGCGACTTCGCCCGCCATCACCTGGCCGTTTGCGCCATCGATGGTGATGACATCGCCTTCCAACAGATCGCGATCGCCGATGCGAAGGCTGCGCCCGGCGCGGTCGATCGACACGGCAGATGCACCCGAAACGCAAGGGCGGCCCATCCCGCGCGCGACCACGGCAGCGTGGCTGGTCATGCCGCCGCGGGCGGTGAGGATGCCGGTGGCGGCGTGCATGCCGTGAATGTCCTCGGGGCTGGTTTCGACCCGCACCAGGATCACCTTCTCGCCGCGCCCGGCCCAGGTCTCCGCCGTGTCGGCATCGAGCACGATCCGGCCGCTGGCGGCGCCCGGCGAAGCGGGCAGGCCGGTGGTCAGCACATCGCGCGGCGCATCGGGGTCGAGCGTCGGGTGGAGCAGCTGGTCCAGCGCCATGGGATCGACCCGCAGGATCGCGGTTTTTTCGTCGATCAGCCCCTCGCCGACCATGTCGACCGCCAGCTTGAGCGCGGCCTTGGCAGTTCGCTTGCCATTGCGCGTCTGGAGCAACCAGAGCTTGCCCTGTTGCACGGTAAACTCGATGTCCTGCATGTCGGTGTAATGCCGCTCGAGCAGGTCGAACAGGCGCGCGAGCTCGGCGAAGGCCTCGGGCATGGCCTCCTCCATGCTCGGCTTGTCGGCTCCCGCAGCTTCGCGTGCCGCCTTCGTCAGATATTGCGGCGTGCGGATGCCCGCGACCACGTCCTCGCCCTGCGCATTGACCAGCCATTCGCCGTAATAGGCCTTCTCGCCGGTCGAGGGATCGCGAGTGAAAGCCACGCCGGTGGCGCTGGTGTCGCCCATATTGCCGAACACCATCGCCTGCACGTTCACCGCGGTGCCCATGTCGTGCGGAATGTCGTTCAGGCGGCGGTAGATCTTGGCCCGCTCGGTATCCCAGCTATCGAACACCGCGCCGATCGCGCCCCACAGCTGTTCGACCGGATCCTGCGGAAACGGCGTGCCCAACTCTTCCTCGACGATCGACTTGTATTGACCGACCAGCGTCTTCCACTCCTCGGCGGAAAGCTCGGTATCGGCGTAATAGCCATTATCTTCCTTGGCGATTTCGAGCGCTTCTTCGAACAGGCCGTGATCGACGCCGAGCACCACGTCGCCATACATCTGGATGAAGCGGCGGTAGCTGTCCCAGGCGAAGCGTTCGTCGCCGCTGGTCTTCGCCAGGCCCTCCACGGTCTCGTCGTTGAGGCCGAGGTTGAGCACGGTATCCATCATGCCCGGCATCGAGATCGCGGCGCCCGAGCGGACCGAGACGAGCAGCGGATCCGCCGCATCGCCGAAGCCCTTGCCGACCGTTGTCTCGACGTGCTTCAGCGCTTCGGCGACATCGCCGCGCAGCTTATCGGAGAAGTCGCTGCCGCCCGCGAGATACTTGAGGCATTCCTCGGTCGCGATGGTGAAGCCGGGAGGGACCGGCAGGCCGATGCTCGCCATTTCGGCGAGGTTCGCGCCCTTGCCGCCGGTAACGGTCTTGTCCTTCTGTCGTGCATTCGAATGCGGAGCATCGCCGCCGAAGGTGAAGACCGTTTCGTTCATGTTAGTCCCTGTTAAGCTGAGACATGGACCGCGTGTTACACGGTCCAATAGAGAAAAACCTATCCCTCGATCCGAGAGAAATCGGCGACTTTGTGCACTGCAGCACGGAACGCTGCAAGCAGGTCGAGGCGATGTGCCCGCTTGTTTTCTTCTTCCGCATTTACCGTCACTTCATCGAAGAAGCGGTCGATCGGTGCGCGCAGGGAAGCGAGCGCCGCCATCGCTTGCGAGAAGTCTTCCGCCTCAATGGCTCGCGCGGCCGCCGGTTCCGAAGTTGCCAGAGCATCCATCAGCGCCTTTTCGGCCGGTTCGGGCGTGTAGGAAAGCGCTTTGGCATGGCGCTCGGCCATCTTGGCGTCGATCACCGCCTTCATGTCCGGATCGTCGACCAGCGCGAGCGGGTCTTCCTCGCCCGTACGCGCGATCTCGCCCTCGACGCCGTGCCAGTCTTCCTTCTTGAGGATGTTGGCGGCGCGCTTGTAGCCGGCGAGCAGGTTGGCGCCGTCTTCGGTTCCGAGGAAGGCCGCCAGCGCCCGCGCCCGTGCCTCGACGCGGTCGACGCGCATGTCGGGGCGCCCCTGCCAGCTGCGCGAGGCCTGAATGAAATCGTGCCGCACGCCTTCATCGCGCAGCTGTACGGCGAGACGATCGAGCAGGAAGTCGGCCAGCTTTTCCGCGAGACCCGAATTCGGGCGACCATCCCAGGCGTGGATCACCGTATCCAGCGACAGCTTGAGATTGTTCGCCTGCACAAGACGCAAGTATCCGAGCGCGGCCCGACGCAGCGCAAACGGATCCTTCGAACCGGTCGGCAGGATGTCGATCTTGAAAAAGCTCAGCAGGTTGTCGAGCTTGTCGGCGAGGCTGACCGCAACCGTTGTTGGGGCGGTCGGTACCTCGTCATTTACGCCGACCGGCTTGTAATGGTCGCGGATCGCTTCGGAGACCTCGACCGGCAGACCCTCGGCCTTGGCATAGTAGCCGCCCATCAGGCCCTGCAGTTCGGGGAACTCGCCAACCATTTCGGTGACGAGGTCGGCCTTGCTGAGTTCGGCGGCCTGGCGCGCCAGCTTGTGATCGCCGTTCGGAGCCTTCGCGTCGAACACCAGCCAGTCCGCCAGCTTGGCCACGCGCTCGACCTTGTCGGCGACAGTGCCCAGCTTCTCGTGGAAGGTGATCCGCTCCAGCCCCTTCGCGTGTTCGGCGAGAGTTTTCTTGCGGTCGACGTCCCAGAAGAAGCGCGCATCGGCGAGGCGCGCGGCGAGGACCTTGCGGTTGCCGTCGACCACCCGCGCGCCGCCGTCTTCCGCCTCGATATTGGCGGTGCAGATGAAGGCGTTGGCCAATTGCTGAGTCCCAGCGGAGGCTGGGACCTCCGTCGGTTGCGCTCCATCGCCCGAGGCCCCAGCCTGCGCTGGGGACCGGTGACACACGAAATACTTCTGGTTCACGCGTGCGGTGAGCTGGATCGTCTCGGGCGGGACCTCGAGGAAGTCCTCTTCGAACCGGCCGAGCAGCGGGACCGGCCATTCGGTGAGGCCGGCGTTCTCGATCACCAGCCCCTCGTCCTCGACCAGCGTGAGACCGGCTTCGGAAGCGACCTTTGCGGCGCCCGAACGGATCAAGTCCTGCCGTTCCTCGTGGTCGACGATGACGTGACCTGCGCGTAGCTTCATCGCGTAGTCGTCGGCATTGCCGATGGTGATGTCGCCCGAATGGTGGAAGCGGTGGCCGAGCGTGACCGCGCCCGAAGTTACGCCGTGCACTTCGCACTCGACCACATCGTCACCCAGCAGCGCGACGATGCCCGAAAGCGGGCGTACCCAGCGCAAGGACTCGGTGCTGATCGAGGCAGCGCCCCAGCGCATCGACTTGGGCCATGAAAAATCGCGGACGATCGCGGGGATTGCCTCGGCGAGCAGGTCTTTCGTTGCCCGGCCGGGGATGTTCTTGACGGCGAAATAGGTCGCCCTGCCCTTCACCTCGCGCGTTTCCAGATCGCCGCGCTCTACACCGGCCTTGCGGCAGAACCCGTCGATCGCCTGATCCGGCGCACCGACCGGCGGCCCCTTCAATTCCTCGCTCACAGCCTCGGTGGCTTCAGGCAGACCGCGCGCAATCAGCGCAAGGCGGCGCGGGGTCGACCAGACGGTGATTGCACCGGTTTTGACACCGGCGGCATCCATCTCGCGGCGGAACAGCTTTTCGAGTTCGGCGCGCGCGCCGGCCTGCATGCGGGCGGGAATTTCTTCGCTGCGCAGTTCAAGGAGGAAATCAGACATCTGTGCCCCCCATGCTCCGTTCGTCTCGAGCGAAGTCGAGAGACCGCATCTGTGCGCCAGGCCAACGTGTCTCGACTGCGCTCGACACGAACGGATGTGTGGTCGCGGAGTTCATTTCGACCACTCCGGATATTTCTCGGCCCACGCGGGCGCTTCCTTTTCCATATGCGCTTCGCACGATCCGCGCGCGAGATCGCGGACGCGGCCCATGTAGCTGGCGCGCTCCTGTACGCTGATCACGCCGCGCGCCTGCAGCAGGTTGAAGATGTGGCTCGCCTCCACCGCCTGCTCGTAAGCGGCGATGGGCACGTCGTTTGCGAGCGCGTTCTGGCACTCGGCCTCGGCCTTGTTGAACAGGTCGAACAGCGCATCGGTCTCGGCGACTTCGAAGTTCCACTTCGACATCTGCTTTTCGTTCTCGAGGAACACATCGCCATAGGAAACGCCGCGACCATTGAAATCGAGGTCGTAGACGTTGTCGACGCCCTGGATATACATGGCGAGCCGTTCGAGCCCGTAGGTCAGTTCGCCCGCGACGGGCTTGCAGTCGAAGCCGCCCATCTGCTGGAAATAGGTGAACTGGGTGACTTCCATCCCGTCGCACCAGACTTCCCAGCCCAACCCCCATGCGCCCAAAGTCGGGCTTTCCCAGTCATCCTCCACGAAGCGGATATCGTGCTTCAAGGGATCGATGCCGATCACCTCGAGGCTCTTCAGATAGAGCTCCTGGATGTCCGGCGGGCTCGGCTTGAGGATCACCTGATACTGGTAATAGTGCTGCAGCCGGTTGGGGTTCTGGCCATAGCGGCCGTCTGTCGGGCGGCGGCAGGGCTGGACGAAGGCCGCGTTCCACGGCTCCGGCCCCAGCGCGCGCAGCGTGGTCGCGGTATGGAAGGTCCCCGCGCCCATGCGCATGTCGTAGGGCTGGAGGATGAGGCAACCGTTCGCGCTCCAGAAATCGTGCAGCGCGAGGATCATGTCCTGGAAGGAGTGCGCGGGGTCTCTTTGGGGATTGCGGTCCATGGCGCGCGGCAATGGCGCAAGCGCGAAACAGGGTCAATGCCGCAGCGCAGCAACGGGCGCGACGCGCTTTGGTGCAACTCCTTTGCCAGCGGAGTGCCCGCTCGCTATCGCAGGACAGATCTACAAGGAATCGCAGCGCATGATCCGTTTCTCCAACCGCCCGGCCCTCGCCTGCCTTGCCACGTTGGCATTGTCGCTGCAGGGCTGTGCAACCTACCCCGATACCGAAGTCGCGACCGCGCCCGCTACCGCCGAGGCCCAGGCGCCTGTCGGTCCGGGCCTGTGGAAGGTCGCGGACGAGGATACCACGATCTACCTTTTCGGCACGGTCCACGCGCTGCCGGAAAACGTCGAATGGTACGAGGGCCCGATCGAGACAGCGCTCGCCGCCTCGCAGGAACTGGTTACTGAGATTCCCGGCAATGCGGCCAAGGATCCGGCCTCGCAGCAAATGGTCATGGCGAAGGCATTGCTTCCGGCAGACGGGTCTTTGCGCGAGATGCTGACCGAACCCGACCAGACCAGCTACGAAATGGCGTTGACCAGGCTCGGCATGCCGCCGGCCTCCTTCGACCGCTTCGAACCGTGGTTCGCGGGCATGACTCTCGCCGTAGTCCCGCTGTTGCAGGCGGGATATGCCGCGGAAAGCGGAGTCGAAGTGAAGCTCGAGCAGCTGGCCCCGCCCGATGCGAAGCGCGCGGCGCTCGAAACGCTCGAGCAACAGATCGAGCTGTTCGACACGCTGCCCGTGGAATCGCAGATCGCCTTCCTCATGGTTTCGGCGGACAATATCGATCGGGTGGTGCCGATGATGGACCGGATGGTCGCCGAATGGCTCGAAGGCGATGCCGATGGCCTCGCGGCACTGATGAACGAAGGGCTGACCGATCCCGTTCTCGCCGATGCCCTGCTCTACAGGCGCAATGCAAGCTGGGCCGAATGGATCGACACTCGGCTCGACTCTCCGGGCACCGTCTTCATCGCCGTCGGTGCGGGTCATCTCGCGGGCCGGGACAGCGTGCAGGATTATCTCGCCGGACGCGGCTTGACCGTGTCGCGCGTTCAGTAATCGTCCCATCATCGGGCAAGAGCGATTGCAGACTTGCGCAACCCGCCGAACCATGCAGGTAGGCGGCATGTCCTTGCGCTTCATTCCCTCGCTCTGCGCAGCGCTCCTTCTGCTGTTGGCCGCCTGCTCGCAGAAGCCCGACACGGCCAAAGCCGAAGGTCCCTATCCCGCGCTGTGGGAAATCGCCAACAGCACGGGCTCGGTCGAGGGCTGGATGTTCGGGACGATACATGCGCTGCCCGACGACACGCGGTGGCGCTCTCCCCAGCTCGACAACGTTCTCGGCCAGGCCGACATGCTGGTCGTCGAGGTCGCCGATCTCGACGACGGCGCGGCATTGTCGGCAATGTTCGAGGAAATGGCCTTTGATCGCCCCGCGGGCCCGATTACCGAGCGGATCGATCCCGAATTGCAGGGCGAATTCGAGGAACTGCTGGTCAGGGCAAAGGTCCGACGTACCTATTTCGATCCGATGGAAAGCTGGGCCGCCGCCCTGGCACTGGCGCAGGTCGCGCAATCGGGTAAGGCGGAAAATGGCGCCGACCGCGCGCTGCTGGCGGCTTTCGACGAGCGTGAAGTGGTCGAACTGGAAGGCGCGCGCGGCCAGCTCGCCATCTTCGACAGCCTGCCCGAAACCGAGCAGCGAGACCTGCTCAACGCCGTGCTCGGTGAATCGCGGGAGTACCAGGGCGAAATCGGAAGGCTGGCGAAGGCCTGGCTGGAAGGCGATACGGAGCGCCTCACACGGCTCACCCAGCGCGGCATTCTGGCCGATCCCGAACTCGCGCAGGTGCTGCTGCGCGATCGCAACGCCGATTGGGCCGCACAGATCGAAAACCTGCTGTCGGCGAGCGACAAGCCCCTGATTGCCGTTGGGGCAGGTCATCTGCTCGGCGATTCGGGCCTGCCCACGCTTCTCGAAGCGCGCGGGTTCACCGTGCGCAGGATCGAATAGGCCGCGCGCCGGCAAGCCTTCACGCTTGCTTTTCCCGCGCGGCCTGCTAAGCGCGCGGCCTTCGGCACCATGGTCATCCCTGGAGGCGTGGTGGACCGGAACCGTAACCAAATGCATTTCGAAAGGTAAGCGACATGAGCGATGCTCTGACCCTGCCGGCCGAGACGCGCGAACGGGCTGGCAAGGGAGCCTCCCGTGCACTGCGTCGCGAAGGCCGCATCCCCGCCGTGATCTATGGCGGCAAGGAAGAACCCACGATGATCCACGTGGAAGAAAAGGAGCTGGTCAAGCAGCTCATGACCGGTCACTTCATGAACTCGATCGTCGAGATCGAGCTGGGTGGCAAGAAGGTCAAGACGCTTCCCAAGGACGTGTCGCTTCACCCGGTCACCGACCGCCCCGAGCATGCCGACTTCTTCCGCCTCGCCAAGGGCGGCAAGATCGAAGTCTCGGTGCCCGTGGTGTTCCTCAACGAAGAAGACAGCCCGGGCCTCAAGAAGGGCGGCGTTCTCAACGTGGTTCGCCACGAGCTCGAGCTGGTCTGCGACAACGACAAGATTCCCGGCGAAATCGAAATCGACGTCACCGGCAAGGAAGTCGGCGATTCGATCCACATCAGCGAAGTGACCCTGCCCGCGGGCAGCGAGAGCGCGATCACCGATCGCGACTTCACCATCGCCACGCTGGTGGCTCCTTCCGCGCTCAAGAAGGCCGAAGGCGACACCACGCAGGAAGGCGAAGAAGAAGTCGATGCCGACGACGTCCCGGCCACCGAACAGGGTGCCGACGAGGACGCCGAACAGGAACAGGAAGACAAGAGCGAATAATCGCTTTTGCCTGTTGCAACGCAAGCGCCGGTCCCCTGCGGGCCCGGCGTTTTGCTTTTGCGGGCGGCAAAGCTAAGGGGCGCGCATGCAGATTTGGACAGGCCTCGGAAACCCCGGACCGAAATACGCGCTCCACCGGCACAATGTCGGCTTCATGGCAGTGGGTGTCATCGCCGAGGTCTTCGGCTTCGGTCCGGTTCAGAAGAAGTTCTCCGGCTGGGTGCAAGAGGGACGGATCGGCCCGCAGAAGATTCTCCTGCTCAAGCCCGCTACTTTCATGAACGAAAGCGGCCGCGCTGTGGGCGAGGCATTGCGGTTCTACAAACTCGAAACCGATGCGCTCACCGTCTTCCACGACGAACTCGACCTCGCACCCTTCAAGGTCAAGGTGCGCAGGGGCGGCGGCCTTGCGGGCCACAACGGACTGCGCTCGATCAACCAGCATCTCGGCTCCGATTTCCGCCGCGTCCGTATCGGCATCGGCCATCCCGGATCGAAGGAACGGGTGCATGGCCACGTCCTTGGCAATTACGCCAAGGCAGAGATGGACGACCTTGCGCACATGCTCGCAGGTATCTCCGCCGAGGCGGAGTGGTTGGCGAAGGGAGACGATGCCCGCTTCATGAGCGAACTGGCTCTGAGATTGCAGAACTAAAGCAGAAGCGTCGCCAGCCCCAGGAAGACACCCATGCTGGCGACATCGCTCATAGTCGTGAGGAAGATGCTCGATGCCGTCGCGGGATCGGCACCGACCTTCTTGAGCGTCAACGGAATGAGCGCCCCTGCAATCCCGCTGATGGTGCATGCCAAGACCATCGCAATCAGTACCACGATGCCGAACCAGATCGGGTCCGCCTCGCCCTGGATCAACGCATAGGCATACATGCCCGCCCCGGCAGTAAAGCCCACGAGCAAGCCATTGGCAAAACCGAGCATGCCTTCCTTGCGGATCAAATGCCCGGCGCTGTCGGCCTTGACCTCCCCCAGCGTCATCCCGCGAAGCGCGACAGCCAGCGCCTGACATCCCGTATTGCCCGTCTGCCCCGCCATTACGGGAAGAAACACGGCGAGAATGACGAGGCGGCTGAGCGTGTCTTCGAACATGCCCACCACCGCCGCGGCCACGAAGGCGGTGAGCAAGTTTACCTGCAGCCACGGGTGGCGCAGTTTGAGGCTTGTCGACAGGGGCGTGAACAACCGCTCTTCCTTCTCGACACCGACCATCTCGCCGGCCTGCGCCGACAGCTCGATCGCGCGATTGGCGAAGAGCTCGGGCCCGCGCACCAGGCCCACCAGGCGATAATCGTCGTCCACGATCGGATAGACCGGAAAATGCTTGTGCAGTGCCGCCTTCAGCGCATCGCCCAGCGACATGTCGCGCCGCAGGGCGAAGGGTTCGGCAATCATGATGTCCTCGAGCCTTGTCTCGGGTGTCGCGAGCAGCATTTCGCGCATGACCACCAGGCCAAGCAGGTGATTTTCGGAATCGACGATATAGAGATAGGTAATGAAAGCGCTGCGAACCTGCTGACGCAGCATCTCGGTCGCCTCGGCCACGGTCGCCGTCGGGGCGAATATGCCCACGGCCGGCTGCATCAGGCTGGCGACCGTATCGGCCTTGCCACCCTTGGCATCCGGTTCGTCCGCAAAGCCCTCCGGCTCGCTCAGGACAATGGTCGACATATCTCAGGACCCCCGTTGGCGATTCGTGCGCGACCCGGCCCCTTGTGTTGTGTGCGCGAACCTAGAGTAAAGCGCTGCAGGAGCAACAGACTTCATTCGCTGGCAAATTTCGCGACCGGAAGGCATGATGCGATCGACAGGAGACCAGACATGCCCGAATTGACACGTCGCACACTGCTCGCCGGTGCCGCCGCCACCGGTGTTCTAGCCTCTACCGCTTCGCTGGCGCAGGACGATTTGGTCGGCGGCGCGCCCGACCTGCGTGGCAAGGCGATACTGATTACCGGATGCTCGTCCGGTTTCGGACGGCTGATGGCGGAAGACTTCGCGCGCAAGGGGGCCAAGGTCTTCGCCACGATGCGCAACCTGCCCCGCCCCGAGGCCGATGAATTGCGCTCGCTGACCGAGGCCGAGAGCCTCGATCTGCACGTCATAGAAATCGATGTCACCGACGATGCCCAGGTCGCGGCGGGTGTTGCCGAGGCGGAGCGGATCGCCGGCGGCGCGCTCGACGTGCTGGTCAACAATGCGGGCATATCGACCGCCGGGCCGATCGAGATCCAGGACATGGCGGCAACGCACTTGCTGTTCGACACCAATGTCTATGGCCCGCACCGCCTTGCCCGCGCAGCGCTTCCGGCCATGCGTCGGCGCCGGTCCGGCCAGATATTCAACGTCAGCTCGCAACTCGGGCGAGTGATGGTGCCCGGATACGGCCAGTATTCGCCCACCAAATTCGCGCTCGAAGCGATGAGCGAGCAGATGGCCTATGAACTCGTCGCGCACGGCATCGACATCACGATCATCGAGCCGGGGGGTTATCCCACCAAGATCTGGGAGAACGCCAACCGCTTGACGATGGCTTTGCTGGATCGCGCGGACGAGAGGCACCTGGCAGGATATCCCGCGATGATCGAGCAGCTCCGGCAACGCGGCGGCGGCGGCGGATCGACCGATCCGATGGACGTGCCCAACGCGATCGCCGCAATTATCGGCATGCCACCCGGCACCAGGCCGCTGCGCAAGCCCGTCCATCCGGGGCCCAAGCCGCAAATCCCGATCAACGAAGTCAGCGCCAAGGTCCAGGTCGGCTGGCTCGGCGAATCGCCTTTCGGCCCGATGATCAAGGCGGTGCACAACGTCTGACCCACTGGCAATTCGTGTGAGGCGCGGCTAAGGCGCGCGCCACACACATTTTCCGGAGTTTCTGATGGGTTTCCGCTGCGGGATCGTCGGCCTGCCGAATGTCGGCAAGTCCACCCTTTTCAATGCATTGACCGAGACGCAGGCCGCACAGGCCGCCAACTATCCATTCTGCACGATCGAGCCCAATGTCGGCCAGGTCGCGGTGCCCGACGACCGGCTCGACCGGATCGCGGCGATCGCCAAGTCGGCCAAGGTGATCCCGACGCAGCTCGCCTTCGTCGACATCGCGGGCCTGGTGAAGGGTGCGAGCCAGGGCGAAGGCCTGGGCAACCAGTTTCTCGGCAATATCCGCGAAGTCGATGCGATCGTCCACGTGCTGCGCTGCTTCGAGGACGACGACATCCAGCATGTCTCGAACAAGGTCGACCCGCTGGCCGATGCCGAGGTGGTCGAAACCGAACTGCTGCTCGCCGATCTCGAAAGCCTCGAAAAGCGCGTACCCGCAGCAGCCAAACGCGCCACCGGGGGCGACAAGGAAGCCAAACTGATGGCCTCGGTACTCGGCCAGGCGCTCGACCTGCTCAAGGACGGCAAGCCCGCCCGCCTGACCGAACCCAAGGACGAGGAAGAAGCACGCGTCTTCCGCCAGGCGCAGCTGCTCACCGCGAAGCCCGTGCTCTATGTCTGCAACGTCGCCGAAGAAGACGCGGCAAGCGGCAATGCGCTGTCCGAACAGGTCTTCGCCAAGGCCGCCTCCGAAGGCGCCGAAGCGGTCGTCGTTTCCGCGGCGATCGAGGCCGAACTGGTCGCCATGCCACCGGAAGATCGCAGCGAATTCCTCGCCGAACTGGGCCTTGAGGAAAGCGGCCTCAGCCGCGTGATCAAGGCCGGCTACAAGCTGCTTGGCCTGCAGACCTTCTTCACCGCGGGCCCCAAGGAATCGCGCGCCTGGACCTTCCCCGCCGGTGCCAAGGCCCCGCAGGCGGCGGGCGAGATTCATACCGATTTCGAGCGCGGGTTTATTCGTGCTGAAACAATTGCCTTCGATGACTACGTCGCTCTCGGCGGCGAAAGCGGCGCGCGCGAAGCGGGCAAGCTGCGGCAGGAGGGCAAGGAATATCTCGTGCAGGACGGCGACGTGATGCTGTTCAAGTTCAACGTCTGAGGACACGCAAATGAAGCGGATCGCAGCAGCGCTGGCCCTTGGCCTTGCGAGCATCGTCGGAGGCTGCGCAACCTCTCCCGATGCGCCGGTGGCCAGCGCACCGGTCGAGCAGCGGGAACCGGTTACCATCCTCGTCTCGATCGACGGGTTTCATCCCGACCATCTAGACCGCGGGCTGACCCCGACCCTGTCGCGGCTCGCGGCGGAGGGGGCGATCGCGTCGATGCGCCCTTCCTTCCCGACCAAGACTTTTCCCAACCATTGGACACTGGTCACGGGCCTGGTGCCCGACCATCACGGTATCACCGCCAACCGGATGGAGGACGAGGACAGGCCCGAAGAGACTTTCACCATGGCGACGGTGGATCCCTATTGGTGGAGCGAAGCCAAGCCGGTCTGGGTCGAGGCGGAGGAAGCGGGCATCCGCAGCGCGGCGATGTTCTGGCCCGGCTCGGCGGTTCCGTGGGGCGGGACGGCGGTTCGCTTCGGGCCCGTCACCGACGGCATCATGCCAAGCGACTGGCAGGCCTTCAGCATGCAGGTCTCGAACACGCAGCGCGTCAATTCGGTGCTGGACTGGTTACGCCGCCCCGCGGAAATCCGTCCGGAATTCGTGACACTCTACTTCGACACGATCGATACCGCCGGACACGATGACGGCCCGGTCGGTGAAGAGATCGACGCCGCACTGCGCGATATCGACGGCCACATCGCCCATCTCGTCTCCGGTCTCGGCACACTGGACCAATCGGCCAATCTGGTGATCGTCTCGGACCACGGGATGGCAGCGACCAGCTCCGAGAAGATGATCGTACTCGCCGATATCGTTGACCCCTCGCTCTATCGCCTTGTCGAACGCGGGGCCTATGCGACCTTCGAAGCGACCGAGGGCAATACCGCCGCGCTCGAAGCGGCGCTGCTGCGCGACCATCCCAACATGGAGTGCTGGCGCAAGGGCGAAATGCCCGCGCGCTTCCAATATGGCACGCATGAGCGGATCCCTCCCTATTTCTGTCTCCCGGACACGGGCTGGACGATTACGTCCAGCGCTTCGGATGCGACATGGAGTGGCGGGAATCACGGCTATGACCACTTCGCGCCCGAGATGGCCGCGCTGTTCATCGCCCACGGCCCGGCCTTTCAGAGCGGCGTGATCCTCGACGGTTTCCAGAACACCGCGGTCGCGCCGTTGCTGCGCCATCTCCTGGGATTGCCGCAGGCAACCAGAGCAGACGGCGAGCTGGCCGATGTCGCAGGAGCGCTCGCCCAGCAAAATTAAGTGCTTGCCGGAACGAGCGCGCGCGCATCCCGTTGCCTTGGAAAGCTCAACGGGGAGAGATACGTGGTCGATAAATCGGAAAAATTCAGCGCCCTGGTGCGCGTCGGCTATTTCAGCCGCGCCATTCTCTATTCGGTACTCGGCCTCATCGCGCTCACCAGCGCCGGCCGGATCAGCGAAGGAACGAATGGCATCTTCCAGGCCATCCAGGATTTCCCGCTCGGCACTGCAATCCTCTGGCTCATGGTCGTCGGGCTGTTCGCCTATGCGCTGTTCCGGTTCGCTTCGACCTTCTTCGACATCGAGAATCATGGCAGCGACAAAACCGGCTGGGCCAAGCGCATCGGTCATGCCGGCAGCGCGATCGGTCACCTTGCCCTTGCCTATTCGGCATTCAACTTCGCCACGTCCGGAAGCGATAGCGGGGGCGGCGCGCAGGAAGCCGCTTCGGGTGTCCTTTCGATGGAGTTCGGCGGCGCGATCCTCGGATTGCTCGGTGTTGCCTTCTTCATCACCGCCTTCTTCCAGGCCAAAAAGGGATTGAGCGGCAGTTTCATGAACCGGATCAGCGCGCAGGCTCCCTCGCAGACCCGCCTGATCGGCGGCATCGGCTATGTCGCCCGCGCGGTGGTTTTCCTGGTCATCGGTTGGTCGCTCTTCCGGACCGGATTCATGGCGGGCGGATCCGACCAGGTGAAGACGCTCGGCGATGCGGTCGCGAGCCTTGCGGGTGAGGGTGTGATCTTCACTCTCGTGGCGATCGGCCTGCTCGCCTTCGGCCTCTTCAGCCTTGTGCTGGCGCGCTATCGGATCATTCCCGACATGGGCTCGCATGGGAAGGTACCCGCGTTTCGTTCCTAGGTTGATATATACCCCCCTAGGGTATATTTGACCGCTATGAAGAAGACTGCAGAACTCTACCGCATGGTGATGGACAAACACGTCTGTCCCTATGGCACGAAATCCAAGTGGCTCCTCGAGCGGGAGGGTTTCGCAGTCGAAGACCGTCACCTGTCCACGCGCGAACAGACAGACGCGTTCAAAGCGGAGCATGGTGTCGAGACAACCCCTCAGACATTTATCGATGGGGCCCGCATCGGCGGCTATACCGAACTCCGCAAGCACCTGGGTTACGACAAGGGAAGCGAGGACGAGACCAGCTATACTCCCGTCCTAGCTGTCTTTGCGGTGGGTGCCGCACTGGCTGTGGCGCTGAGTTTCTTCAGCTACGGATCCCCCTTCACCATCCGCACCGCCGAATGGTTCGTCGCCTTGTCGATGGCCATGCTGGCCATGCTCAAGCTGCAGGATGTCGAGCAATTCTCGACCATGTTCGTCGGATACGATTTGCTGGGCCAGCGCTGGGTGCCCTACGCCTATGCCTATCCATTCCTAGAAGCGACCGCAGCGATCCTGATGGCCGGACGCCTGCTTCCTTGGCTGTCGATCCCGATCGCACTGACCATCGGCACCATCGGTGCCGTAAGCGTATTCTACGCTGTCTACATCCAGAAGCGCAGCATCAAATGCGCCTGCGTCGGCGGATCGGGCAATGTGCCGCTGGGTTTCGTCTCGCTGACGGAAAACCTGGCAATGATCGGCATGGGCATTTGGATGTTGCTTCGCCCGTCATTGTGATCCATTGCATTTTGAAATGCAGTTCTACGAAGATATCGAGATCGGAAAAAGGCGGAGCTTCGGCCGCTACGAGGTCACGCGCGAAGAGGTGATCGAATTCGCGTCGAAATACGACCCGCAGCCTTTCCATCTCGACGACGAGGCGGCAGCTCAGACGCATTTCGGTCGATTGTCGGCGAGCGGGTGGCACACCTGCTCGATGACCATGGCGATGATGGTCGAGAATATGGCGAAGGAGAAATCCGCCGGCCTCGGCTCGCCGGGTGTCGACAACCTTCGCTGGAAGAAACCGGTCTATCCGGGCGACACGTTGCGCTGCGAGACCGAGATCTTCGAGAAGCGCCGCAGCGCCTCACGGCCCGAGATGGGCATCTTCAAGACCAGGATCAGGACCTTCAACCAGCATGACGAGATCGTGCTGGAGATGCAGTCCAACGGACTGATCCGTACACGCGACCCGCAGGGAACCGATTAGCCTACGCCCCGCACTGGGCGATACCGCTCTTGCGATACACGACCCGCTCGTTCGCATTGCGGATCGTCAACGTCGCCGGGAAATCGCTGACTTCTTCGCCTGCCCGCTCGCCCTCGGCTTCGTCTAGATCGATCGTCATCGAATAACTCATGCCGTCATATTCGCGCCTCGCGAGATAGGGCAATTCCGCGCTGCCTTTATCCGCCGCCAGCGTAACCAGCTCACCGCCGCGCAGGAAGTATCCGGTCTCGGCCATCGCCAGCGCGACTGCCGACAGCCCACCGCCCTCCGGTGCGAAGCTGCAGCCAGGGCCGTAGAGATCGTGCTGTTCGATTTCGCGGTAACGGATGGCGTCGAGTTCGAGTTGCTCCGGAGCCGGGGTCTGGTTCGCCTCGACCTCGGCGACCGCTGCAGCGCGCTCCTCGTCGGTCGGTTCGGCCGAGCAGGACGCCAGCGCCACGGAGAGGAGCAGGATTATGGCGCGCATCAATATCTCCCGTACTGTTCGTCGACGGATTCCCTCGACCGCTCCGCCCACGGCGCGGCCTAATCGGTTTTCCGGCCTCTCTCCCATATTCGCGTAATTGAGACCGTACCAGTCTTGGTCTCGTTCACTGAACCTTGGATCTGTGACCGCAGTGCAGTTTCTCGGCACGGCAGATCGAGCCAGATCCGGCTGGATTGCCCACCATTCGCTCCGCTGTGGGAACGGAATGGCCTTTCGCGATCGGTATGACGTCGGCGTGTCCCGCAAGGGTTGGCGCTCGCCTAGATCAGACCGACCAACTGTGCACTGTCTTCCCAGAGAGCACGGGTTGCCGCCTCATCGCTAGCCAATTCGGATGGATCAGGCCACGTCAGCCGCCCCTTGCGCAGGGCGCAATAAATGCGGTCGTCCGGGGCCCTTGCCACCATTGTCAGTTCGCTAAGCCCGCGACCCGCATGCGCCAAGGTGTTCATACTCTTCGCGAAGGGCACGAACAGCGGCAGCAGCGGCCAGACCAGCGTTCGCACGATCCAGGGCTGGCTGCGAACGAGCCCGGTGCCCGGCGTGAGACCGGGATCATAAGCGAATACAGACCATTTTCCGGCGCGCGCCTCATTCGTGGCGGCGAGGTAACGTGCTGTCATCAGATTGCACAGCTTCGACGCGGAGTATGCACGCATCCCGCCGACGGCAGCGACTCGGTCGCCCTCTGGGTCGCGATCAGGATGCGCCAGCAGTTCGGCATCTGCGTGACGTGGTGGCGGAACACCCGTTTTTTCGCGCGGATCGTGCGTGCCGCTCGATGTGATAACGAGGCGGGCGCCGGAGCCGAGCCTTGGCATGACGAGGCGTAGCAGCAGGTAATGCGCCAAGTGGTTGGTTGCGAAGGTCGTTTCAAAGCCATCGACGGTGCGGGTGGCGGCGGTCGCTCGCTGTCCACCTGCATTCAGAACCAGATGTGTGATGGGCTCGTCCGGAATGGCCTCACAGAAAGATCGCACGGAGGCGAGGCTGGCAAGATCCAGCGGTTTTCCCTCCCACTTTGGAGGCAAGGACGCGTCGCCTCGCACGCCCATGATTTTTCGACCCGGCAGCGAGGAAATTCGCTGCGCCGCGACGCGGCCCAGCCCCCGCGTGCCACCTGTCATCACAACAGCCATGACCAATCCTTACGCAGTAAAGTTTACGCTGCATAGTTGAGGTGCTAGGAGGTGTCAATGCAAGCCCGAGACGACCAACGCTATCATCACGGAGATCTCCGCAGCGCGCTCCTCACCGCCGCGCTCGACAGGCTCGAAGCGGACGGTCCGTCCGCGCTGTCGCTTCGAGCCCTGGCGCGTGCGGTCGGCGTCAGCCCAATGGCGCCCTATCATCATTTCAAGGATCGAAAGGCGCTGCTGGCCGCCGTCGCAACTGCCGGTTTCGAGCGCTTGCAGCAGCATAAGCTGGAGAACGAAGCCGCCCACCGGAACGCCCGCGAAGCGTTGCCGGCGGGCGCCGCGAATTATGTTCGCTTCATCCTTGCCAACCCCAATCTCTACCGGCTCATGCAGAGCGCCGAATTCGCGGAGCGGAGCACGTACCCCGAGCTCCACAGGGCAGCCGCCGCACCGGCAGGAACCCTGAGAAACCTTATCGCTCGAGCTTTCGAAGAGCATGGAGTGCAAGGACGGTCGATAGAGGATTGTGCAAGGATGGTTTGGGGCCTTGCCCATGGTATCGGCACGCTTGCCCTCGACGGGCAGATCAGCCGGGACGCCGCGCCCGAGTTGGCCCAGTCGGGAACGGCGGCAATGGTCGAAGGCTGGCTGAACCGATAGTGTTTAATGTCCAGCGACGTCCGCTTGCGCAACGTCCTGCTCCACTGGCGAACGTCCACAACCGGCGTCGTGATCGAAACCTCTCGGTAACGGCCTAAATCCCGCGAAGGCCGCCGCTTCTTTAAAGTTGCGAGACCACTCTTCTAATGTCGCCCAAACAGCTTCTCGACGTCCTCGAGGGCTAGCTTCACCCATGTCGGCCGGCCATGGTTGCACTGCCCCGAACGCGGCGTGCGCTCCATCTCGCGCAGTAGTGCGTTCATCTCGTCGACACGCAGCACGCGCCCTGCCCTGACCGAACCGTGACAGGCCATCGTCGCCAGCACGAGATCGAGCTTCTCGCCCAGCAGCAGCGCCTCGCCATTGAGCGCAAGATCGTCGTCGATGTCGCGCAGCAGCTTTTCGGGATCGGTCCGCGCGATCGCGTGCGGCAGGCTGCGCACCAGCATGGCGGAGGGTCCGAACCGCTCGATCGCCAGGCCGTGCTCGGCGAGTTTCGGCGCCGCTTCCTCGAGCCGGTCGCAGCTGGTCTCGTCGAGCTCGACCACCTCGGGGATCAGCAGCGCCTGGCTGCGCGCGACCGCTTCCTCAGCGCCTGCGCCACGCAAGCGTTCGAGCACAAGCCGTTCGTGCGCCGCATGCTGATCGACCAGCACCAGCCCGTCCTTCGCCTCGGCCACTATATAGGTGTTGGCGACCTGACCGCGCGCGATGCCGAGCGGATAGTCCCGTGCTTCCTCGGCAACTGGCGCTGCTTCCTCGGCGCGGCCTCGCGGTTCGGCTATGACATCGGCATCGGCACCCCGCCACGCTGCGCTCGGTTCGGAAACCCGCTGCTGCGGTGCGGACCAGTCGCGCCCCTCGAAGATCGAGCGCAGTGCGGGCGAGGGTTCCTCGCGCACCGGCTCCTGCTGCCAGCGGCTCATGGCGCCTGCATCGGGCGCCTGCGCGCTGCGCTTGTCGCCGGTCGCCAGCGCCTGCCGCAGGCCCGAGACGATGAAGCCACGCACACCCTGAGCATCGCGAAAGCGGACCTCGGTCTTGGCGGGATGCACGTTCACATCGACATCCTCGCAGGGCAGTTCGAGGAACAGCGCCAGCACCGCATGGCGATCGCGCGCGAGCATATCGGCATAGGCCCCTCGCACCGCGCCGGTGAGCAGCCGGTCCTTCACCGGGCGACCGTTGACGAACAGATACTGGTGATCGGCCACGCCGCGATTGTAGGTCGGCAGGCCGGCGATCCCGGTCAGCCGCATTACGCCGCGCTCCATGTCGATGAGGACGCCATTGTCCTTCAACTCGCGCGCGATCAGCTGCGCCACGCGATTGGCGAGCCCGTCCCCGGCCTGCAGTCCGAAGATCTGCCGCTCGCCATGGTCGAGCGTGATCGCGACATCGGGCCGCGCCATAGCCAGTCGCTGGACGACATCCTTGCACGCGGCATATTCGCTGCGCGGCGTGCGCAGGAACTTGCGGCGCGCGGGGATCTTGCCGAACAGGTTTTCGACCTTCACACGCGTGCCCGGCGGCAGCGCGGCCGGTCCTTCGCTAACCAACTCGCCATGATCGACCACGCGCTTCCAGCCCTGCTCGGCATCATGCGGACGGCTCTCGATCGTGAAGCGCGCAACGCTCGCAATGCTGGGCAGGGCCTCGCCGCGAAAACCGAGCGTCGCAACCTGCTCGATCGCCTCGTCGGGCAACTTCGATGTCGCATGCCGCTCGAGCGCCAGCGCCATCTGCCCGGGTTCCATCCCGCAGCCATCATCGGTCACCTCGAGGCTGGTCAGGCCGCCTTCGACCAGCTTGACGGCAATGCGCGAGGCCCCTGCGTCGATCGCATTTTCGACCAGTTCCTTGAGCGCGGACGACGGTCGCTCGACCACCTCGCCGGCGGCGATACGGTTGACGAGATTATCGGGCAGGCGACGGATCTGCGGCATGGTCGGTTCATGGTAGCGATGAAGCGCCGCGATTCCGAGGTGGCGCGTTCAGCTATCCCCCGCGGCGACCGTGGAAATTTTTGGCATTCCCTGCGTATTCTCGCTAAGGCACCGCCACCATTTCACCCCGGAGAGGTGCGAGCGGGTTCACGCCCCCTCGCCTGACCACGCGACATTACGGAAAATCGAATAAACATGGGCTTCTGGAACAATCTCTTCAAATTCGGCGTGCAGAACATGGCGATCGACCTGGGGACCGCCAATACGCTGGTTTACGTGCAGGATCAGGGCATCGTCCTGAACGAGCCGAGCGTGGTCGCGCTTGAGACGATCAACGGCATGAAGCGCGTCAAGGCCGTGGGCGACGATGCGAAGATGATGATGGGCAAAACACCCGATTCCATCGAAGCCATCCGCCCGCTACGCGACGGCGTGATCGCCGATCTCGACGTGGCTGAGGAGATGATCAAGCACTTCATCCGCAAGGTGAACGGCCGCAAGAGCCTGATGCGCTATCCCGAGATCACCATCTGCGTGCCCTCCGGCTCCACCAGCGTCGAACGCCGCGCGATCCGCGATGCCGCGTCCAACGCGGGCGCCAGCCAAGTCTATCTCATCCTCGAGCCCATGGCTGCCGCGATCGGCGCGGACATGCCGGTGACCGAACCGGTCGGTTCGATGGTCGTCGATATAGGCGGCGGCACCACCGAGGTGGCGGTGCTCTCGCTGCGCGGCCTCGCCTATACCACCTCGGTCCGTACCGGCGGCGACAAGATGGACGAGGCGATCGTCTCCTATGTTCGCCGACATCACAATCTGCTGATCGGGGATAGCACCGCCGAGCGGATCAAGAAGGACTTCGGTGTCGCCCGCCCGCCCGAAGACGGCGTGGGTGAAAGCATCACGATCAAGGGCCGCGACCTCGTCAACGGCGTGCCCAAGGAAATCACGATCAACCAGGGCCATATTGCCGAGGCGCTTTCCGAACCGATCGGTGCTATCGTGGAAGGCGTGCGTATCGCGCTCGAAAACACCGCCCCCGAACTGGCGGCCGACATCGTCGACCAGGGCATCGTGCTCACGGGCGGCGGCGCGCTGATAGGCGGGCTGGACGAATATCTGCGCGAAGAGACCGGCCTGCCGGTCACGATCGCCGAAGATCCGCTGTCCTGCGTGGCAGTGGGCACCGGGCGCGCAATGGAGGACCCGATCTATCGCGGCGTCCTGATGACAGCATAGGAAGGCATAGGGGATGGCGCCGACAGGCTCACGGCGCTCGGGGTATTCTCGCAGGGCGCAATACAACCTCTTCACCGGTTACGTGATCGCGGGCGTGGGCGCGCTGATCGGCGCGATCCTGCTCGCTCTGTCGTTCTTCCAGCCCCAGTTCTTCGGGGGGCTGCGCGGCGTGGCCCAGGATGGGGTTTCGCCCGCGACCGAAACGGCCGCTACCGTGCGCACGGGTTCGAAAGGGTTCTGGGACACGGTGAGCGGTTATTACCGCGCCGGCTCGAAGAATGCCGAACTCAAGCGCGAGATGGAGATCGCGCGTATCCGCCTGGCCGAGGCGGAGGCGGTGAAGCAGGAGAATGCGCGCCTGAAGGGCTTGCTCGACCTGCAGGACGAGGAGCGCGAACCTGTGGCCGTGGCCCGTTTGGTGGGCTCTTCGGCGTCGAGCACCCGGCGTTTCGCCTATCTCGGCGCAGGCTCGAACGACGGCGTTGCCATAGGGATGCCGGTGCGCTCGCCGCGCGGAGTGGTGGGCCGGATTCTCGAAGTCGGCAGCGAAAGCTCGCGCGTGCTGCTATTGACCGATTCCGAGAGCGTCCTGCCGGTCCGTCGTGCCGGTGACGAAGTCGTCGCTTTCGCCGAAGGACGCGGCGACGGTCTCCTGCGTATCAAGCTGATCAATCTGGGGATCAACCCCCTCGCCCCCGGGGATGTGTTCGTTACCAGTGGCGCGGGTGGATACTACCCGCCGGGTATCGCAGTGGCGATCCTGACCGAGACTACCGACGACGGCGGCCTGGCGCGGATCGTCAGCGACCCTGCGGCGACCGATTACGTCAGCGTCGAGCCCATATTCGAGCCCGAAGCGGCGCTGGGCGCGGCCACACCGATCGAACGCGAGCTGTCCGAGTGATGGAACGCAACGACCCGCGTTCGCGCAGCGACGCCTACGGAAGCAGGATCAACCGTTCGCATTCTCCACTGCTTGCCAATTTCGTACCCTGGGCGTCGATCGTCCTGGCATCGATACTGCCGATCTTTCCCGTCGCGACCGCGCTACCGATCGTCCCCCCGCTCGGCCTGCTGATGCTGCTGGCCTGGCGGCTGGTCCGTCCGGGCTTGCTGACGGTCTGGGCCGGAATGCCGCTGGGTCTGTTCGACGACCTCTACAACGGCCAACCTTTCGGTTTTGCGATCCTCACCTGGTCGATGATCATGCTTGCCGTCGAACTGATCGACACCCGTCTGCCATGGCGCACCTTCTGGCAGGACTGGTTCAGCGCGGGTATACTGATTTTCGGCTATCTGGGTGCAGGCTGGCTGCTTTCGGGTGGTCAACCGACCGTCCACTCGCTGATCGCCCTGGTTCCGCAACTCGTGCTTACCATCCTCCTTTTCCCAATTGCAGCGCGGCTTGTCGCTACGCTCGATCGGTTCCGCCTGACCCGGTGGAGGGCCGTCTGATGCGGCTGCGTAAACGGGCGCGTCCGCGCGAAGTCGTTACCCAGTCGACACTCGAAAACGCATTCGATCGCCGGACCTTCGTCATTGGAACGGCGATGGGCGGACTTGGTGTGCTTCTGGCCGCCCGCATGGGCTATATCGCCATCGCCGAGAACGAGAAGTACGAGCTCGAAAGCGAGAGCAACCGGGTAAACCTGTCGCTGATCCCGCCCCGTCGCGGCTGGATCCTCGACCGTAATGGCGCCCCGCTGGCGTCGAACCGGGCCGATTTCCGCGTCGACATCATTCCCGAACGCACCCCCGATACCGACGCGACGATCGATGCGCTGACCACCATCCTCGATCTCGACGAGAACCAGGCGGCGGACATCCGCAAGCGGGTCGAAGACGGTCCAGGCTACCAGCCCGTCGAAATCGCCTCGGGCATCAGCTACGATGATTTCGCGGCCGTAAGCGTGCGCCTGCCCGACCTGCCCGGCGTCATCCCTCAGAGGGGCTATTCGCGCTTCTACCCGACCGGACCGACGGTGGGCCATCTCCTCGGCTACGTCGGCACCGCCAACGCCGAAGAATATGACGAACAGGACCGCAACCCCCTGCTCGTCACGCCGGGATACAAGATCGGCAAGGATGCGCTGGAAAAGCAGTTCGAACAGGAATTGCGCGGCGTCCCCGGTGCGCGGCGCGTCGAGGTTACCGCATCGGGCCGTATCGTTCGCGAACTCGAAACGCGCGAGGACGTGCAGGGTGATCCGGTACGCCTGACGATCGACGGTCCGCTGCAGGACTATGCCGCGCGGCGCATCGGCCTGGAGAGCGGCTCGGTGGTCGTCATGGATTGCGAAACCGGCGATCTGTTGTGCATGGCTTCCATGCCCAGTTTCGACCCCAACAGCTTTTCGCAAGGCATCGGCCGCGTCGAATACGCCATGCTGCGTGACGACGAACGCGTTCCGCTCCGCAACAAGGTGCTCAAGGGCCTCTACCCGCCCGGTTCGACCATCAAGCCGATGCATTGCATGGCCTTTCTGGACGCCGGCGTTAAGCCGGAGGAATCGATCATCTGCGGCGGTGGGCGACGCGTGGGCAATCGCTTCTTCAACTGCTGGAGCAACCACGGCCGCGTCGATATGGCGAAGGCCATCTACCAAAGCTGCGACAGCTATTTCTATCATTTCGCCCAGCAGGTCGGGTTCGAGAAGGTGGCACAATGGGCGCACAAGATGGGCCTCGGCGAAGAATTCGATCTGCCGGTGGCCAGCCAATTCTATGGTACGGTGCCCGAACCCGATTGGAAGATGCGTAAGTTCGGCCGCGAATGGCAGAATTACGACACCGTCAATTCGTCGATCGGTCAGGGCTATTACCTCGCCAGCCCGCTCCAGCTCGCAGTGATGAGCGCCCGCCTGGCAACGGGCAATCGCGTGTTGCCGCGTCTGCGCCGAGGCAGCGACAGTATCCGGTTCGAAAGTTTCGGGTTCAGCCCGGACGAGATCGGTTATGTCCGCCAGGCGATGAGCGACACGGTCAACGGGCCCGGTACCGCAGGCCGTGCGCGCCTGCCGATCGAAGACGTCCTTATGGCGGGCAAAACGGGTACGGCCCAGGTCGTTTCGCTCAGCAAGTCGGACGGCAAGACCGGGCCGTGGAAGTTCCGCGATCACGGCCTGTTCGTGTTCTTCGCCCCCTTCGATAATCCCAAATATGCCGGTGCCGTCGTGATCGAACATGGCGGCGGTTCGGGTGCCGCCTACCCGATCGCTCGGGACGTGATGACCTTCATGTTCGATCCGGCGAAAGGGATGGAAGCGTTGCGCGCTCTCGAACAGCAGTGGGGCGGCACGGCCAAGGAGCGGCTCAACGCCAAATATCGCAACTACGCGGCAGCCGAGGGCCAGGTCATCCCGCCGGCACCCGCCCGCGACGAGGATATCTTCGATCAGGTCGAGGCCGAAGCCCGGCTTGCTGCACGCCAGACCGAAAACCTTGCCGAGCAGGCGAGCCCGTCGCGCGTCGACAATCGCACGGCTGCGGAGGTCTCTCGTGGCTCCGACGCGGCCAACCGGGACGACTTGCAGTGACCGGTATCGTCCCTGCCCCCGTCGCGCGGCAGCCCTGGCAGATGCTCTTTCCGCTGTTCGTCCTGATCGGCTTCGGCGCGCTGGTCCTGTTTTCGGCGGCCGCCGGAAGCTGGGACCCTTACGCTTCATCGCATGTGATCCGGTTCGGCGTTTTCCTTGCCATGGCCTTCGTGCTCAGCCGCTTTTCGCGCGAGCTGGCTATGTTCTTCGCCTTTCCGATCTATATCGTCGTGCTGCTGATGCTGGTGGCCGTGGAGGCGATCGGCTTCGTCGGCGGCGGCAGTCAGCGCTGGCTGGACCTCGGCTTCATGCAGCTGCAACCCTCGGAATTGATGAAGCCGGCGGTGGTGCTGATGCTGGCCCGTTTCTACGCCACGCTCCCGATCGGAATGATCCCGACGTGGCGGGCCTTGATCCCGGCGGGCGCGCTGATCATGACACCTGTCGCGCTGGTCCTTCTTCAGCCGGATCTCGGTACTTCGCTCGCCATCGTGTTCGGCGGCGCGATGGTCATGTTCGCGGCCGGTCTGCCGATGCGCTGGTTCCTGGGGGCCGCCGTCGCCGCGGCGGTGCTGGCCCCATTGGCATTCTTCTTCGGTTTGCAGCCTTACCAGCAGCAGCGCGTCTTCACCTTTCTCGACCCCGAAAGCGATCCTCTGGGCGACGGCTATCACATCACCCAGTCCAAGATCGCGATCGGTTCCGGCGGCTTTTCGGGCAAGGGCTTCAACGAAGGCTCGCAAAGCCATTTGCACTACCTGCCCGAACCGCACACCGACTTCATCTTCGCCACCATGGCCGAGGAATGGGGCTTCGTCGGCGGCCTCGTGGTGATCGGCGCCTTCGCAATGATATTCCGATGGGGACTGTCGGTCGCGCGCGCCAGCAGCGATCGCTTCGCCAAGCTGGTCGCGCTGGGCATGACCGCGACGATTTTCTTCTACGTCGCCATCAATCTGATGATGGTCATGGGGCTCGCGCCCGTGGTCGGCATCCCCCTGCCCTTCATGAGCCATGGCGGCAGTTCGATGTTGACCAATATGATCTGCATCGGCTCGCTGATGATGGTCCATCGCTGGAACCGCAAGGCTCCGCGCACCGGATTGCTTCGCTAGAGTTCGACGAGGCCCAGCTTGAGCGCACGAACAGTTGCGGTGACGCGATCGTTGGTCTGCAGCTTGTCGTAGATCCGGCGCGTATAGGTTCGCACGGTTTCGGGCGAAATCTCGAGGATCGTCGCAATATCGTTCGAGGATTTGCCCCGCCCCATCCATTCGAGGACCTCGCGTTCGCGCTCCGACAGGACGACCGAAGGCTTGCCTTCGTCGATGACCTTGCAAATCTGCAGATGGGCAGCGAGCAACAGGGATTGCACCTGCTGCAGCCGGCCCATCGCAAAATGGTCCGGGTCCTGCCCGAACCGCACCAGGGCAAAGGCGTCGCGATTACGCGGTCCGAAGAGCGCGAAGGCCACCCAATTGTCGACACCCAATTCGTCTAGCCGCTCGAAATAAGCCTCCGCTCCCCGGTCTCCCTGCGCCAGCTTGCGTGCTCCCGTCCATGTCAGGATCGGACCGTGTTCGAACGTCAGCTGGGGCACGGGATCGCGGCGCTTGTAATCCGCGCCGATGTAGAGCTTCTGGTACTCCAGAGGATAATCGCGGGCCCAGATGAAAGCCTTTTTGGACGTCTGCGATTCGAACGCCGGGGTGAAATGATAGCTGAACCAGCTAGCGCCCTCGTCCTTGCAGTTCGCGTATACGTATTCGAGAATCGCCTCGCAATCGTCCATTCTCGCGATATGTGCCGCAAATGCCTGCATCGGTCGATCAGCTTTCGGGCCTGTCCCCTTACTGAGGGACTGGAACCTATCATTTGTTTGGCTAAAGGCCCACCGGAATGAACGCCAACGCTCGGTGGGGGGCAATCGTTGGCTCGTTAGGAACGCACATTACCATGACCCCCGAGAATCACCGGCGACGGGCCGGCGACGATATCGATTGCGACTGCGACAACCTCGCCGGGAAGGTCGGAGACGACACCTGCGACAAGGTATTGGTCGAAGTCTGCCGAGCCAACAAGCTCGGTGTGACGATTACCATATGGGATCTGCCGCAGGTCACAGGGCTGCCACTACACGAAGCTTTTGCAGCCGTCCGCGCGCTGGAATTCGGTCGAATCCTGTCGATCGGCGACGATCCGGCCAACCCCTTCGGCGCGACACTGCATATCCAGGACGCTGCAATGACACGGCTGGACAAGCTTCGCGCAGCCTGAGTTGGCGATTAGGGCTTTTCATCGCAAAAAAGCCCGCTATATGGGCGCCTCCCGAGTCGGGAACGCCTCTTCCCAAGAGGCCGCGGCACGCCGCAGTGTGGACGCATAGCTCAGTTGGTAGAGCAGCTGACTCTTAATCAGCGGGTCCTAGGTTCGAGCCCTAGTGCGTCCACCAATTTTCAAACACTTACGGATGATTGGGCGGCGCGACCACCCGCTTGGGTCCCAATGGGGTCACAGATCCGGATCATACGCGAACCCACCGCATTACGCCCAGGTATCGGAAATCCAGATACCTCGGCCATTGAAGTGCCGGCGGGCACGAAGAATGCGCATCCTGGGTCCGGAATAGGTGTGCAGGCTCACTTGCTGCACACGCTATCCGCCCCACGTAGTTCAAGCCGTTAGCGGCAAACCAACGCGCTCGCCGAAGCTTCTAACCCCCTGCCAAAATGTCCACATCGGATCAGGGTGCGGACAGATATTGCAGAACATAGTTGGTCGACGTGCTGACCCATCCCAGTTCAAGATGGTTGACCGCCACCGTGACGCTGCCGCCATGCGTCGTCATGCCCACGGTGTCGCGGCAGCTCGCGATGAAGACCACCCCGTCCGACGGTCCGGTATGCTCGTTATGGAGCAGCGCGATGTCGGGCTGGTTCCCGCAGATGTTGTGGATACGCACACTGCTGGGCGATGGCGCCTGGCGGATCACGTCGACCAGCGAGCGCGACAGATAGGCCGACAGGCCCGGCCCCGAGCTGTAGAAGCCCTGGCCGCCATGAAAGGTCGTGTACCAATCCTGTTCGTAGGTGGGCAGGCCATAGGTTCCGCTCCAGTCCTTCAGCAACTGGGCCGATCCCGGGAAATAGGCCGAGCTGTAAGTCCATTCCGGGCCCGAGCGCCACAGGCCGTAGCAGACCAGCTTGTCATGCGGCGTCGGTCCGTTGATGACCCCACCGCAGGCCGGATACACCGTCAGGCTGAATGTCCATCCGTGGCGGAAAGACAGATCGATGCCGTTGTTCGCCGACCCGAGCAGGATCAGGCGGCGGACGTCGCCGCGATAGGCCGTGCCCCAGGATTTGCGGACGCTGGAGACATACATCCGCGCATTCGACGCGGCTTTGGACCATGCGACGACGTCGACCTGGCCGGCACCCGTGCGGGATTTGATAATGGCGATCGCATCGGCAATCTGTTCGGACCAGAAATAGCCATCGCCATTCTTGTGCGGCAGGCCGAGTGCGAAGACGCGGTAGCCACTGCTCGACAAGTCCTGCATCAGGCCGGTGGACGGGCAGCTTGAACGGCCACATCCGTAACTGCCCGCTTCGTTGGGATCGGCCCAGGCGATATCGGCATCCTGATTGGCGCCGTGCACAAGCAGGACCGGCACCTTCGTTCCCACATTCCAGTTGGGCGCGTAATAGAGAAGAAAGCGCGAGCTGTGCGGCCGGGCGGTTCCGAAGAAGGTCGCACGCTGTCCGGATTGATCGCCCCGACCGTCGCTCGGGAAACTTTCCTGGGTGAAGGCCGTGAGATTGTCGCGCCACCGTTCGACCCGTACCCATCCATTGTCGATCCCGTTGGAGAAGGTGGCTTCCAGGGTGGTCGATCCAGCGGTGGCGGGAAGCCCCCATGCGAGCGCACATAGGCTCAGCAATAGTGTCCATATCCGTTTCATCGTCGCTCTCCCTTTAAGATGTCCTACTGTGTCGGTGGCTCCATCATTCGATGCAGATAGTCGGCGATCATGCGGCGGGTGGCCTGCGCGATGTCGAGGACCCCGAACGACAGGAAGGCATGGATCGTGTCGCGGGCGCAGTGGTGGACACTGTCAATGCCGACCGACCCTAGCTTTTCGTGATAGGCGATCGCTTCGTCCCGCAAGGGATCGAAGCCCGCCGTCACGATCATCGCGGGGGCCAAACCGGCGGGAACCGGCGCCAATAGCGGCGAGATGCGGGGATCGTGTGCCTCGGCAACATCGCCGGCGAGGTAGTTCTCACGCGCAAATTCGATCGCTTCGGCCACGAGAAAGAAGTCGCCACCGCCAAATCGGGCGCGAGACGGAAAATGGGTATGAGGGCTGGCGATATCGGTCATCGGATAGATCAGCACCTGGCAGGTCAGCTGCGGGCCGTTACCGAGAGCAGCTTCGCGCGCGAGCACGGCGGCAAGATTGCCTCCCGCGCTGTCGCCGATCACGGCCAAGCGGGTCGGATCTCCGCCGATCGACCCGCCTTCCCGATAGAGCCAGTCGAGCGCGCTTCGGGCATCGCGCAGCCCGGCGGGAAAAGGATGTTCGGGGGCGAGCCGGTAATCGAGGCTTAGGATCGCGACCCCACTGAGCGCAGCAAGCGATCCCACCAATCCGTCGTATGCGGATATCCCGCCCAACGACCAGCCACCGCCATGCAGGAACAGCGCCAGGGGCGCGGCTGCGTCGGCGGGAACCGCCGGCCGGTACAGCCGGGCAGCCCGCTCACCGTCGCCGCCCGGCACTGCGAAATCGACGACGTCTCCCGGCGCGACGTCACGGTCGGGCCCGCGAAACCGATCGAAAACGGCATCGGCGAACGCGCGCGATGCCGCCATCCCTTCGGCGGCAATGCGATCGGTCCATTCGCTGCGCATGGCGTCGTAGCCACGCAGCAGCGCGCGGGATTGCCGATCGAGCGATCCCTGCTCGTCAGAACTGTTTTCCGACATCAGAATCGCAGGATAAAGCGCAGATCGTAGGTGGCCGGCGCGCCGTAAAAGCCGAGCTGCACGCCCGGGAAATCCGCCAGGTTGAACCCCTGCACACGCACGGCGTTGTCGGTGAGATTTTCCACACCGGCGCGAAGTTCCCAGCGCTCGTCGCGGTCGCCAAGCGCCACGAATCCGTTGATGCGTTCATAGCCGGGCTGACGCAGCACCGGGGAATCGGTGATCTCCGTAGCAACCTCGGACCGGTAGGATCCGTCCACGTGGATAGTCAGCGCCAGGTTATCGGAGATCGGCCGCCGCCAGGTGGCGCCAAGGCTCGCGTTGAAATCGGGTGCATTCACCGGACGTCGATCGCTCACATCGGTGACCGCGCCGCCGACCAGAATATCGAATTCGCGATACTCGGCATCGAGCAGGCCGAGCGATCCGGTCAAGGTCAGTTCGTCGGTCGGACGCGCGATTAGCTCGAATTCCGCACCATAGGCGCGCGAGGAGGCAGCGTTCGTGAACAGGCTGACGAATACGCCGGTTACGGGATCGGAACCGAAGGACGTGACCTGCACATCGGTGTAGTCATTGTAGAAGAAGGCCGCGTTGAGGACGAGGCGCCCGTCGAGCCAGCTGGTCTTCGCGCCGCCCTCGTAGCTCCAGACATATTCGGGGCGGAAGGGACGGAACCCGAAATCGGTATTGGCACGCCCATCGAACCCACCGCTCTTGAACCCGCGCGAGGCGGACAGGTACACCATCGCATCGGGGCTCACCTCATAGCTGATCGAAGCGCGCGGCGTGAACGCCTCGAAGCTCGCCTCACCGGAGATCGGCGTTCCGGGCACGCCCACCCCGGTCAGGAAATCGGGCGTATTCTCGATCACCGAGACACTCGGATCGAAGAAATTCTCGAAGAGCCGGGCCGAACTGCGATCTTCCCAGGTATAACGGGCGCCCGCCGACAGATTGAGCCGCGGCGTCAACGCGTAAGTGAGATCGGCGAAGATAGCGTAGCTGTCGGTTACCTGGCGGGTCTCGGCGAGGCTGGAGGTCGGGAAACCGAAAGCGGTAACCGGAAAGCCGAACAAGGTTGCAGCCCCATTGTCGACGCCCGAAAACGTCGTGTCGTCATCATGGAAGTAGTAAAGGCCCGCGGTCAGGCTCAGCCCGCCCGGGTCCTCATAGGTAACGCGCAGCTCCTGGCTAAACTGCTCCTGTTCCTGAAGCAGCAAGATATCCAGAATGGGCAGGGGCGAACCGTCGGTATCGAGATTCAGGTCGAAGTCGAACCACCGAAGGGCGGTGATCGACTCCAGAGTTACCTTGTCGCTAGCCTCGAACCGGCTGGTCAGCGCAACCCCATAGCCGGTCTGATCGCTCAGACCGTTGGCATTGACGTCTACGCGATAGGGATCGTTGGATGCCGGGAATGTCACATTGCCGGTTCCGTCGAAGCCCGTGATCGACGTCTCGCGAACCGGGCTGCGCGAGGTATCCGGCCGGTCGATCCGGACATCGCCGCTGAGCAGGAACTCGACTCTGTCGGTGGGTTCGAACAACAGACTGACACGCCCGGCGAGGGTTTCGACATCGCCGTCATCGCGTCCCGTCACGCTGTTTTCGGCAAAACCGTCACGCTTGGTATAGGCCGCTGCCAGCTTGCCTTTGAGCCCGTCACCCGCGAGCGGACCGCTGATCCGGCCCCTGGCCGTGACCATTCCAAAATTGCCGACGCCGGCCTCCATATAGGCGGACAGATCGTCGGTCGGTCGGGTGGAAACGAACTTGATCGCGCCGCCGATGGTGTTGCGTCCGTAAAGCGTGCCCTGCGGCCCGCGCAGCACTTCGATCCGCTCGACGTCGAACACTTCGAGAAACGCCGCCTGCGACCGGGCGATGAACACGTCGTCGACATAGACGCCGACGCCCGGGTCGGCGAAAGCGAGGGAATCGTTCTGGCCGACCCCGCGGATATAGATGACGGCATTGCCGGCATCCCCCTGATCCAGATAGAGATTGGGCGTGGCGTACTGGATACCCGACAGCGTGTCGGCCTGAAGATTGGCAAGGCTTTCCGCGTCGAACGCCGAAATCGCGATGGGCACATCCTGAAGCGACTCCTCACGACGCCGTGCGGTGACGACGATAGTGTGGCCTTCCTCGGCGCGCGGCTCGGCGGATTGCATTTCCTGCTGTGCCATGGCCGGCACCGCATGCGCCATTGCCGAAGTGGCGCACAGAGCGGCCAGCAGACGCGCGCGTCCTCTTGCGTTTTTCATCATGTCCTCCCCGTTCGGTCGCGCATGTCGGCGGCCGTTATCTCGAGGAGAAACTGCAGCGAGTATGGCTATCGAGTCGAGGACGCGCTCGCGCAATCATGCAGGACATTTTCGCTCAAAACGTCTGCCGCGAACCGCGCTGGAGTGGTTCCGGTCCATTGCTTGAAAGCGCGAGAAAAGCTGCGACCATCGGCGAAGCCGAGCAGGTCGGCCACGGCCTCCGGGGACCGTCCCGCTTCCAGCAAGCGCCTGGCCCGGCGATCGAGTGTTTCGGCCCGTAGTTGCCGGAAATTGCACCCGCTTTCCAACAGTCGTCGGCGCAATGAGGCAACGCTCATGCCCAGCGCCCGTGCCACTTGGCTCTGGTCATCCATGCCGGTTTCGAGCTTGCTGCGGACGCGTGATACGAGGTCGCGGCGCTTCGTGGTCACAGGCCCATCCGGCCTGGCGAGAACGGCCAGGATCCGATCGTAGACATCGATCGAGTTGAGCGTCTGGCCCCGAGCGGCGGGGGCGAGATCTGCTGCCGTGCCGACATACTCCAGCATATAGGCCGGCGCTCCCAACCGCACCGGTACCGACCAGTACCCGAGCATGCCATCCGTCCCGCGCCGCGCCCGGCGACTATGGACTGCACGAAGATGCGGCGTCAGTTCACGCCCTGCCCATAGCGACAGCAATGTGTGAACGAAGATCATGACCCCTTCCATCACCGTTGCCCGCATCGAGGGGCCATCGTCGAAGGCGAAGGGAAACTCGGCATCGTCGATCCGGTAGAGGATGCGGCTGCCGTGCCGCTCGATGCGATTGTAATTCCCGCCATGGAGCAGGTTGTAGGTTTGCGCGGACAATCGCATGGCATCGCCGAGGCTGGCCGCATCGCAAATGCGTTCACCGACGAGATTGGTGGCGCCAAGCAATAGCGGGCGTGTCGACAGGGCGCAGGTCTCGTCCTCGATTTCCGCCAGCCTGATCCGCATCATCTTGAAGTATTCATACGGCGTAAGATCGGGATCGATGGCCTGGCCATCATCCACCGGATCGTGATGCTTATCCTGAACCGTCAAAGGTCGCCTCGACATCGCAAAAGGCTAAGTCAGCGCCTTGCAGGCGTCAATTGCCGACGAGCTCGACCGCATATGTCATGCCGGATCACGCTTCATCCCGGTATTTCAGGAAGTAAGCGGGGAAGCGCTGCGCAGGCCGATTTCATGGTGCCAGCGAAATGACCCCATTTCCATCGGTATGGGAAAGCCTACGCGGCATGCCATATCGACGGTCAACAGGTTCGAGCCCGATTGCGTTGACCAACCCCCTTTCCTTTTCCAAAGCACAAATCTAGTGCCGAGAAACGCTCGTCACATTCGATGTGAATTGCTATTGGAAGTCACATTGTAATGTGATAGCGCTGGCGGCATGAACACGATCGAAAAAGTACGCACGCTCGTTTCGCAGGGACTCATGACCCGCGCCGGGCTCGCCCGTGCCGCGGGACTTCATGCCAACACCCTGCGCGATTGCAGCGAGGAAAGCTGGAACCCGACCGCCGAAACGCTCGCGAAACTCGAGGCCTTCCTTGAAGCCAACGACGAAACACCCGTCATCGTCGGCGCCGAGGAAATCATCGACGAAGCGCGCAACGGCCGCATGTATATTCTAGTCGACGACGAGGATCGCGAGAACGAAGGCGATCTCATCATCCCGGCGCAGATGGCTACGCCCAGCGCGATCAACTTCATGGCGACCCATGGTCGCGGACTGATCTGCCTGTCGCTCGACCGCAAGCGGGTCGAAGCTCTCGGCCTCGAGCCCATGAGCCGCGACAATAGGGAGAGCATGCAGACTGCCTTCACGACCTCGATCGAGGCGAAGGAAGGCGTTACCACCGGCATCAGCGCGGCCGACCGCTCGCGCACGGTCTCGGTCGCCATCGATTCCACCAAGGGCCCCGACGATATCGTCACCCCCGGCCACGTCTTCCCGCTAACCGCGCGCGATGGCGGCGTCCTGGTTCGTGCAGGCCATACCGAAGCGGCGGTCGATATCTCGCGGCTCGCCGGACTGAATCCCTCGGGCGTCATCTGCGAAATCATGAACGAGGACGGCACCATGGCGCGCCTCGAGGATCTGATCGGCTTCGCACGCAAGCACGACATGAAGATCGGCACGATCCGCGACCTGATCGAATACCGGATGCGCCACGACCATCTGGTGGAGCGGGTCGGCGAGGACAGCTTCGAATCCGATTATGGTGGGGACTGGCGCCTGCTGACCTATCGCAACACGGTCGATGGCAGCGAAAGCTATGTGCTGCAGAAGGGCCACGTGGTCGAAGGCAAACCCACCCTCGCCCGCGTGCATCCGATTTCGATCTTCGATGACGTCCTCGGCAAACCGGGGCCGCGCAAGCGCACGCTCCAGCGCGCAATGCAGGCGGTGGGCGAACATGGTGCAGGTGTCATCGTCATCATTACCGGGCGCCCGGCTTCGAACAGCGGCTACAGCGAAAACGATGCGCGGCGCAATGTGGGCATCGGCTCGCAGATCCTAGCCGATCTCGGGATCGAGGACATGATCCTGCTGAGCAATTCGCAACCCAATGTCGTGGCGATCGAGGGATATGGCCTCAACATCGTCGACCACAAACCCATTCCGGAGTGACCTGCATGGCCCGTTTTCTCATCGTCGAAGCCCGATTCTACGATCGTCTCAACGACATGCTGATCGCCGGCGCGCGCGCGGCGCTCGAAGCGAAGGGTCATGAGGTCGAGGTGCTCACCGTTCCCGGGGCGCTCGAAGTGCCGGGCGCGATCGCGCTCGCATCGGAGAGCGGTCAGTACGACGGCTATGTCGGGATCGGCGTGGTCATCCGCGGCGAGACCTATCATTTCGAGATCGTCGCCGGCGAAAGCGCGCGCGGGATCATGGCGCTGACGATGGACGGCATGGCGATCGGCAACGGCATCCTCACGGTCGAGAACGAGGACCAGGCGCTTGTCCGTGCCGATCCCAAACAGAAGGACAAGGGCGGCGAGGCGGCGCAGGCGGCGATGGCGCTGCTCGATTTGCAGGGCAAGTTCGCGGCCTAGGCAGCGCCGTCGAGGAACTCCTCAAGCCCCAGCGGCGCGAAGGGGCCGATAATCAGCTGCTCGAAGACGCCGATGCCTTCGGCGCCATCGCTGCCGGTCACACGCATCGGGACCTGGACGTGCAGATTCTCGGGGGCCAACGGGTCGAGGTCTAAAAGGTCGATGTCCTCGCGCTGTACCTTGAGCGGGCCGTGGTACATGCCGTGGCCCCATTCGGGATGGGTGTAGCCGAGACCGCGCATCTGGAACCGGCCGAGCGGTTCGAAGGTCACCTGTTCGGGCGCGCCGCGCAGCGCCAGCGAAAGCGTGCCGCCCGAGGGCCAGCGCGTACCCGCCTCGAGCCGCGTGCGCATGCTGCCGTGGCCTTCGGCGACATCTTCCGCCGCTGCGCCCTCCCCCGCCCAGGCCGCGCGCGTATTCCACGCATTGCCATGTTCATCATTGTTGACGTGGAAGAACAGGCTTCCTGCAGGAAAGTTGATCGGCGTCCATTGCCAGAAAAAACCTGGCATGGGCGCGCCGGGCATCGGTTGCATGTCACGCGCTCCAACCGGGCGAACGCCCCAGCTGCGATCGCGCGTACCCATCGTGCCGTCGGCCAGCTCCTGCTTGTCGCCATCGACTTCGATCCATCCCCGGTAGCGCCCGTTCTGCGTCAGCCGCGTATAATCCATGAAGGCGCGTGGACCGATCCGGTGCGTAAAGCGCGGTTCCTCGATCGGAAAGGCGCGGCCGGTAAAGGTGATGTCGGCCGCCATGCCATCGAATGGTTCGAGCCGGATGCGCAGGATATTGAGCGCCTCGATGATCTCGACCGAGATTGGCCCCGCCGCCATTGCCATGCGCTCCATCCCCAGCTCGGCGCTGGCATGGACGCAGTGCTGCACTCCGTCGCGTATGATCGTGAAATGCGCATCGATCACATCGAGATGGGGATAGATGCCGAGCGCCGCGGCAAAAAATCCGCTGCCGTCCGGCGCATAGCCGTTGAAGAAATAGCGGTCGTAGAAATTCCGATCGGTGCCGGCATAGGCCACCGGCTCCGGCGTCTGGTGGATCGGATAATCGTCACCCCGGCTCAGGACCACTAGGTCGCCTCCTTCAATACCTGGATACTATCGCGTGCCAGGGCCAGCGAACAGGCCCCGCGCGCCATGGAGAGAAAATTGGCGTCGCCGCGCTCGGTCCGCTCGACGAATGCCGAGCTGAAAACGGCGGTCGAGACACCGTGCAGAATGCCGAGCCGATAATCTTGCTCGATCTCGTCATGCGACAGCGCGACACCGCGCGCCCGCATTTCCGCGCGCCACAGGTCGAGCAACTCGCGCTCGTGATTGCGCCACAGGCCCTCGCCCACGCCGCAGCCGAGGAAATAGCCGACATCGATCATCGGCCTTCCGACCGCTACGGTCTGCCAGTCGAGGATGGCGATGGGCTCGGCCCCGCCGCGAATGTCGAACAGCATGTTGTCGAGCCTGAAATCGCCGTGAACGAGGCATTGGGGCGGGTCATCGCGCTCGAACCAGTGCGCGCTTGCCTCGGCCAGTTGGTCGCAGATTGCCATGTAGTCGGGCTCGAGCGTATCAGCATAGCGTTCGCGAAAGATTGCCTGAGCTTGCGGATACATACTGCCGAGCCGCTCGCGCAGATCCGGCGGCGGGGCGAGCCATTGGGCGGCAAGCAGGTCCTCCCTCCCCCAGCTCGGTGCGTGGATGGCGGCGGCCTGGCGGATCGCCGCGCGCGCGTCACCTATCCCGCATCCCCTGATCTGATCGCCCTGCCGCGCCGGTCCGACATCCTCGAAGAGAAGGACGAACGCGCCTCCGGTTTCGTCGACCTCGGCGAAACGCACTTGCGGCACCCGCACGTGAAGGAGCGGCGCAGCCTGGCGATAGAATTCTACTTCCTTCCGATAGAGCCCGAACATCGCGGCGGTCCCGCGGCTGGTCGCATCGGCGGCGGGGAACTTGCCGGCTATCGTCTTCGGCACATCGTTCCCGGACAGGTGAAAGCGTACGCTGTCGCCCACCTGACCGGTGCCGATCGGCTCCCAGCGGACGTGAGACACTTTCGCGCCAAGCACACCGCCCAGCCACACTGCATCGACCTCGTCCGGATGTACCGGAAATCGTTCCAAGCCCCTCTCCCACAAAGAGCAATCGGCGGAACGCTAGCTGGCACAAAGCGTCATGACAATCATGCAGGAAGAAACATCATGAACGGCCCCTTCGAATGGGCCGCATCGATCGGAACGGTGCTTGCCGCATCCATGATCGCCTTCGACATGGGACGCCGCGCGACCGCCTGGGGCTTCGTCCTGTTCTGCGTGGTCTCGACCCTGTGGATCTATATCGGACTGACCGAAAACGCGATACCACTCGCCGCGATGAACGGCGTCCTGCTGCTCATCAACGCCTGGGGCGTATGGCAATACTGGTTCCACCCGAAAAACAGGACTTGAACCTCCGCGGCGGCGGAAAGCTCAGGCTATCGGCACGATCGGAAACGAGGCTCCCACCTTCGTGGGATTCGCGCGTTAGGCGCCAATCCGTCCGAAGCATTCACGCCCGGCATAATGCGCGCTGTCGCCCAGCTCTTCCTCGATGCGGATCAGCTGATTGTACTTGGCGAGCCGATCCGATCGCGCGAGGCTGCCGGTCTTGATCTGACCGCAATTGGTCGCGACCGCGAGATCGGCGATGGTGGCATCCTCGGTTTCGCCCGAGCGGTGCGACATGACCGCCGTATAGCCCGCGCGGTTGGCAATGCTGACCGCGTCGAGCGTCTCGGTCAGCGTCCCGATCTGGTTGACCTTGACCAGCAGCGAGTTGGCCAGCCCCTGGTCGATGCCTTCACGCAGGCGCTGAGGGTTGGTGACGAACAGGTCGTCGCCAACCAGCTGGACTGTGTTGCCGATCCGGTCGGTCAGCGCCTTCCAGCCTTCGAAATCGTCCTCCGCCATGCCGTCCTCGATAGAACGGATCGGATAGTCGCGGCACAGCTTGTCGAGATATTCGGCCATCTCATGCCCGTCGAGAGATAGCTTCTCGCCCGAGATTTCGTATTTGCCGTCCGCAAAGAATTCGGTCGAGGCACAGTCGAGCGCAAGTGCGATGTCCTCGCCCGGCCTGAAGCCCGCCTGTTCTATCGAGGCCATAATGAAGTCGAGCGCATCGCGCGTGCTGGCGAGGTCGGGGGCAAAACCGCCCTCGTCCCCCACGGCCGTGGACAGGCCTTTTTCATGCAGCTTCTTCTTGAGCGTATGGAACACCTCCGCGCCCCAGCGAACGGCTTCGGCGAGACTGTCCGCGCCGATCGGCATGACCATGAACTCCTGGATGTCGATCGGGTTGTCGGCATGTTCGCCGCCATTGATGATGTTCATCATGGGCACCGGGAGGACATGAGCCGAAACGCCGCCGATATAACTGTAGAGCGGCAGACCCCGCGCGTTGGCGGCCGCCTTGGCCACCGCCATGCTAGTGCCGAGAATGGCGTTCGCGCCGATGCGGCCCTTGTTGGGGGTGCCATCCAGAGCAATCATCGAGAGATCGATATCGCGCTGGTCTTCCGCATCGAAGGCACCGATCAGCAGGTCGCGGATTTCGGCATTCACCGCGTCGACTGCCTTGCTGACGCCCTTGCCGAGATAGCGTGCCTTGTCGCCATCGCGAAGCTCGACCGCTTCATGCGCGCCGGTCGAGGCGCCGCTCGGCACTGCCGCGCGACCGAAGCTGCCATCGTCGAGCAGCACGTCGACCTCGACAGTGGGATTGCCCCGGGAATCAAGAATTTCGCGGGCGTGGATGTCGATGATCGCGGTCATGGTTGCTGGCGCTCCGGGACAAAGGTGTTGTAATATGCTAAAACACCCCCAGGTGGGGAGTCGGCAGCGCTCTATGCGTCGGAACATTGCGGCGCAAGTTGCGTTGCAACATCGATGGCCAGTCAGGCGAACGAATACGAATTGAGGGCAAGGACGAGTACCATGGCAGAAACCACCGCAGGCGGCGCCTCGGGCAAGCGCAAGAGCGCAGCCGCCAAGAAACCCGCAGCCAAGAAATCGACAGCCGCCAAGACGCCGCGCAAGACCGTGGCGAAGAAAGGCGAAGCGAAGGAGACCGCCCCCGTGACCAATACCGCAAAAACTCCGCAAACCCCGGATCATCGTACCGAAGCCAAGTCGCGCTTCAACGCGGCCCTGGAAGAAGCCAAGGCCGGTGCCGCCGCGCTGAAGGCCGAAGGGAAGGACCGCGCGGTCGCCTATCGCGACCAGGCCAAGGGCAAGAGCGACGACTGGGTTGCCGATGCCAAGGCCTATGGCGACGAAGCCAAGGTCAAGGGCCGCGAACTGGCGACCGAAGGCAAGGTCAAGGCCGGCGAAGGCCTTCGTTCGCTGAGCAAGCTGGTGAACGAAAACGCTCATCAGGTCGATGAAAAGCTCGGCGCGAAATATGGCGATTATGCCCGCAGTGCCTCCAAGTCGCTCGATGGCTATGCCACCAGGCTGGACGAAAAGAGCGTCGACGACCTCGTCGAAGACGGTCGCGAATTCGTGCGCAAGAGCCCTGGCAAGGCGCTCGGCATCGCGGCGGTTGTCGGCTTCATGCTTTCGCGTCTATTCCGCGGCTCACGCTGAGCGACTGTCGACGGGGGTATGAATGCGGGAAGACGAAAACGAGCGGGCCGACGACCATTCCGGTCCGCTCGATCTGCCTGACGAACATGAGCCCCCCGAAACGGAGGAGGATGACGACCAGCAATTTTCGCTGACCGATGACGTCCTCGCGCTGCTCGAAGACGGCAAGACCTATGCCGAGGCGGAGCTGCGTTACCAGAAGAGCAGGGCGGGCTTCATCGCCAATCGCGTGAAAGGCGCCGTAGCTTTCGGGCTCGGCGCCTTTGGCGTGTTACACCTCGCCCTGATTGCAGCGACCGTCGGTCTGGTTATCGCCCTGGCGCCATTGATCGGTCCATGGGGCGCAACTGCCATCGTCACTCTCGCCCTCATTGTCGCCGGAGCGATCCTGTTGCGCCTGCTGAAAGGGCGTATCGACGATATCCGCGACGCCTTCGAGGAGGATGAGACGGAATGAGCTATCGGCGCACCCGCATGCTGGAAGACAAATATCTGCGCGATTCCGCGCGCGCCTTGGTCGAAGCCGATATCGAACATCTCAAATCCGATTTCGCGCACAAGGGATTGGCCGAACGTGCGGTCGACCGAATGAAGGAGGGCGCCACCGATCTCTATGAAGAGGCGGTTGACGTCGCCGAGGACAACAAAGGCGCGCTTGCCGCGCTCGTTGCGGCCATCGTAGTCTGGTTCGCCCGCAACCCGATCATGGAATTGTTCGGACTGAATGCGGAAGCTGACGACGATTGCGATGAACTCCAAGGTGAGGCGGAACGTTAGGTCGACGAAAACCGTTGATCTTGCGAACACGAATCCCGGAGGAAACCGATGGTCGATACAGCCGAAAACAATGTCACCCCGATCAGTGCCGACAGCAAGCTGAGCGATGAGGAAAAGCGCGAGCAACTGCGCGCGCGGATCGAAGCGGGCGAACAGCGCAACGAAGAACGCAGCCTTGCCGATCAAGCCAAGGATGCTGCCGACAGCGCGCTCGAATTCACCAAGGCGCATCCGTTCGCTGTCGTTGGCGGCGTATTGCTCGCCGGGCTTGCAATCGGCGCGATGACGCGCCGTGGGCGGCGCCTCGGGCGCCGTGGCGGCGTACTGGCCGGCCTCGCGACCGACGCCGCAATGGCCTATGGTGCACGCATGATCGACGGCGTCCTGGACGGTGCGCAATATGCTGGAGACCGGATCGAAGATATCGGCGACAGCGCCTCGACCACTGCGCGCGGTCTGCGCCGGGACGCCGCCTACAAACTCGATGTCGCGGGTGACGCGCTACGCAGCTCGGGCCGTAAGGCCACTCGCAAAGGCAGCCGTGCCTATCGCGCATTGCGAACCCGTATCACGCATTGAGCGAACGCATCCGACCGAATGCCATAGCGGCGCGACAGGCTTGCCTGTTGCGCCGCTTTCGCTATGTGGCGCAGCCAATCCTCCCTCCCCCAAGAGAAAGACATCCCGATGGAAGAAACCGAGAGCAAGCAGACGCTCTATCTGGTGATGGGTGGCCGGGTTGCCGACCCGCGCAGCGTTACCTTCGCCGATCCCGAGAGCATTCACGTGGCCGGCGTATTCAGCAGCTACGATGCAGCTGTCGACGCCTGGCGCTCGAATGCCCAGCGCACGGTCGACGATGCCGAGATGAAATACGTTATCGTCCACCTGCATAAGCTCCTCGACCCCGGCGCCTGAATAGCCCCATGGCCTATTCGATCAGGCCATATCGGGACGACGACGCCGAGGCGCTGGCCGAGGTAAATGCCTCCGCGATCGCGGAGATCGGCCCGCACGCCTATTCGACCGAGCAAGTCGCGGCATGGATGGCGCGCCATCCCGGTGCGGAACGGTACCGGGAACGCGTTGCCGCGGGCGATGTAATCTTCGTGGCCGCCGATCGGGACGATCGACCGGTAGCCTATGCGCTGATCGAGGCGAACGGCCATCTCGATCACCTCTACAACCATCCGGATCATACGCGCCTGGGTCTGGCCACGCAGTTGCTGGCAAGGGCCGAAATCTACGCGCGGGCGCATGGAATCGAGAGGCTCTACACGGAGGCGAGCGACCTCGCCCGCCCCGCGTTCGAGCGGGCAGGTTACGTTGTGACCGATAAACGCGAATTCACCATCGCCCATGATGGCCGGGATATCCCGATCCACAATTGGGCGATGGAAAAGGCGCTTAGATGAATTCGATCTTGTCGATGAGGTAGAACTTGTCGCCCGAGGGTACGGTCACCTCGACCTCTTCCTCGAGCTGCTTGCCGATCAGTGCACGACCGATAGGCGAGCTGTAGCTGATGCGGCCCTTGGCGGCATCCGCTTCGGTCTGGCCCACGATCTGGTACTTCACCGGCTTGTCGTCTTCGTCGAGCAGCGTGACGGTCGCACCGAAGATCACTTTATCACCGCTGAGCGTGGTCGGATCGATGATCTGCGCACGGCTGATCTTGTCCTCGAGCTCACCGATCATCGCCTCGACCTGCCCCTGGCGTTCCTTGGCGGCGTGGTATTCGGCATTCTCCGACAGGTCGCCATGCGCCCGCGCTTCCTCGATCGCATCGACGATCTTCGGGCGCTCGGCACGCAGGGCTTTCAGGTCTGCCGTGAGCTTTTCGTAGCCCTCGGCCAGCATCGGCACTTTTTCCATCGGACCCCTTTGTCCTTCCTGTTCCGGCCAACCTCCGGGACAATTCGAACCTGGTCCGCCGGAATGCGGAACCCAATCGGTTCGGATGTCGGGGGGTGAGCTGAGTGTTCGTCGTCAGCTATAATAGTCTTGCAACGAACGCACTTCAAGCTGGTCCGGCGAAACCTCTGCTATTGCTTGCGCGACGGCAAGCGATGCGGCGGCCGTCGTGTAGTAGGGAAGCTTCTTTTCCAGCGCGGCCTCGCGGATCGATTTGCTGTCGAGCAGCGACTGCCAGCCCTCGGTGGTGTTGAAGATCAGCTGCACTTCGCCGTCGATGATGGCATCGACGATGTGTGGGCGCCCTTCGGCTACCTTGTTGACCGGTTCGACGTCGAGGCCCTGTTCGGCAAGGTAGGTCTGCGTGCCGCCGGTGGCGATGACCCGGAAGCCCTTGTCGAGCAGCGTCTTCACCGCGGGCACGATCAGCGGCTTGTCGCTATCCTTGACCGAGACGAACAGCGTGCCCGATTGCGGCGGCGTCATACCCGCACCCAGCTGCGATTTGAGAAAGGCCGGCGCAAAGCTGCGGTCGATACCCATGACTTCGCCGGTCGACTTCATCTCGGGCGACAGCACCGGGTCGGCGCCCGGGAAACGCGCGAAAGGGAACACTGCCTCCTTCACCGCCATGTGGTCGGGATAGAGGTCGAACGGCTCGAAGGTGTGCAGCCCCTCGCCCGCCATGACGCGTGCGGCGACCTTGGCTATGGGCTGCCCGATGGCCTTGGCGACGAAGGGCACCGTGCGGCTGGCGCGCGGGTTCACCTCGATGAGGTAGACCTCGCCGTCCTTCACCGCGAACTGCACGTTCATCAGGCCGCGCACCTTCAGCGCCTTGGCGAGCTCGGTCGCCTGACGGGACATTTCCTCGATGATCTCGGCAGGCAGGCTGTAGGGCGGCAGCGTGCAGGCGCTGTCGCCCGAATGCACCCCGGCTTCCTCGATATGCTGCATGACGCCCGCAATGCGGACCTCGAAGCCGTCGGCGACGACATCGACATCGCACTCGATCGCATCGCGCAGGTACTGGTCGACCAGCACCGGGCTGTCGCCCGAGACGTTCACCGCCGTGTTGATATAGTCGTCGAGCTGCGCTTCGCTGTCGACGATTTCCATCGCACGGCCGCCGAGCACGTAGCTCGGGCGCAGGAGTACCGGATAGCCGATCCGCGCGGCCACGGCGGCGGCCTCGTCGCGGCTCTTGGCGATACCGTTCATCGGCTGCATCAACCTGAGCTTGTTGACCAGCTTGGCGAAACGTTCACGATCTTCGGCAAGGTCGATCGCGTCGGGGCTGGTGCCGAGGATCGGGATGCCTTCGCGCTCGAGCGCGGCCGCCAGTTTGAGCGGTGTCTGCCCGCCGAACTGGACGATGGTGCCGACGACCTCGCCCTTCGACATTTCGACGCGCATGATTTCGAGCACGTCTTCTTCGGTCAGCGGCTCGAAGTAAAGACGGTCGGAAGTGTCGTAATCGGTCGACACCGTTTCCGGGTTGCAATTGACCATGATCGTCTCGAACCCGGCCTCGGCCAGCGCGAAGCAGGCGTGGACGCAGCAATAGTCGAATTCGATGCCCTGCCCGATCCGGTTGGGGCCGCCGCCGAGGATGACGATCTTCTTGCGGTCCGACGGCATGGCCTCGTCCTCGGGCTCGCCGAAGCTGGGCGCCTCGTAGGTCGAGTACATGTAGGGCGTGATCGCCTCGAACTCGGCGGCGCAGCTATCGATGCGCTTGTAGACCGGGTAGACCCCGAGCTTGCGGCGCAGGTCGCGCACTTCCTGTTCGCTGGTCGCGCCCGCCATGGCGCGCAGCGCGTCGTGTAGCAGGCCCGAGCGCTTGGCCTGGGTCTCGCCCAGACCGCCTGCGACACCGACCGAGCGCACGGCCAGCGTGGCAAGGCGCTTGTCGGAGAAGCCCATGGCCTTGAGGCGGCGCATCTCGGCCGCATCGCCCGGCAGGCCGTTGTGCCCGATCATCTTCTCTTCGTAGATGATCGCCTCGATCTGGCGCAGGAACCACGGATCGAACCCGGTAATACGCGCCACCTCCTCGACCGTGAAATCCTCGCGGAAGGCTTGTGCGATCTTGAGGATGCGGTCGGGCGTGCGCTGCGATAGCGAAGCGGTGATGACCTCGCGGCTGACGCCCTCGAACTCGGTGATGCGGTTGAAGCCATCGAGCCCGGTTTCGAGACCACGCAGCGCCTTCTGCATGCTTTCCTGGAACGAGCGGCCGATCGCCATCACTTCGCCGACCGACTTCATCGCGGTCGACAGTTCGTTCTTCGATCCCTTGAACTTCTCGAAAGCGAAGCGCGGGATCTTGGTGACCACGTAATCGATCGTCGGCTCGAAACTCGCGGGCGTCGCGCCGGTAATCTCGTTCTGGATCTCGTCGAGCGTGTAGCCCACCGCCAGCTTCGCCGCGACGCGCGCGATCGGGAAACCGGTGGCCTTGGAAGCCAGCGCAGACGACCGCGAAACGCGCGGATTCATCTCGATCACGATCAGGCGGCCATCCTTCGGATTGACTGCGAACTGTACGTTCGAACCACCTGTTTCCACGCCGATTTCGCGCAACACGTTTATGCTGGCGGTGCGCATGATCTGGTATTCCTTGTCCGTCAGCGTCAGCGCGGGCGCGACGGTGATGGAATCGCCCGTATGCACACCCATCGGATCGACATTCTCGATCGAGCAGATGATGATGCAATTGTCCGCGCGGTCGCGCACCACCTCCATCTCGTATTCCTTCCAACCGAGGAGCGATTCCTCGATCAGGACTTCGGTGGTGGGCGATGCGTCGAGGCCTTCCCGCACGATGCGATCGAACTCGGCCTTGTTGTAGGCGATGCCCCCACCCGTGCCGCCCAAGGTGAAGCTGGGGCGGATGATCGCAGGCAGGCCGGTGCGTTCGAGCACGGCAAAGGCCTCGTCGACCGTGTTCGCCACGCCGCTGCGCGCGCTTTCGAGGCCGATTTTGTCCATCGCCTCGCGGAAGCGCTGGCGGTTCTCGGCCTTATCGATGGCATCGGCATTGGCGCCGATCATCTGCACACCGAACTTCTCGAGCACGCCCTGGTTCGCCAGGTCGAGCGCGCAATTGAGCGCGGTCTGCCCGCCCATCGTCGGCAGCACCGCGTCGGGTCGCTCCTTCTCGATGATCTTGGCGACTATCTCGGGCGTGATCGGCTCCACATACGTGGCGTCGGCCATTTCCGGATCGGTCATGATCGTGGCGGGGTTGGAGTTGACCAGGATGACCCGATAGCCCTCTTCCTTCAGCGCCTTGATCGCCTGCGTACCCGAATAGTCGAACTCGCAGGCCTGGCCGATGATGATCGGGCCGGCGCCGATGACGAGGATCGAGGAGATGTCGTTTCTTTTGGGCATCAGAGTGGAACTTCCGAAAGCGTTTCGAGACTGGGCGCATCCTGCGCCAGCGGCGAGGCGGGTGGCGGGAGGACGACGGTGAAATCGGTATGCAGCCGCGCGAGCCGGCGATAATCCGCCTTGCTCACGCCGCTGCGACGCGGAAAAACGCACGTGCGGCGGATCGAGACGATATCGTCGCCCGTCCGCACTGCGATATAGGTCAGCACATGATAGCGCAGCGGACCGGTGCCACGCATGGTGACATCGAGCTGGCGTACCTGCTCGCCATCCTGTTCATGCCGCTCGATCTCGGTCAGTCCGCGTGAGGAGAGGCGGTCTTCCTGCGCCGCGTGAACCCCGTCGAGCGCAAACAGCGCTGCCGAGAAAGGCGACCATCCCGCGGTTGCGCGGCAATCCATGCGGCCGGCTACGGGACCGGCGGCGGTTTCGTACTGCATCGGGCGCCAGAAGGTTGCGATCACGGTGCCATCGACTCCCTCGAGCCGCTCGACCCCACCGTCGCCCGTGAAGGTGACGCCGGGCGTGAGCTGCACTTCATGTGGGTCGGGCCCTTGCGCGACGGCAGCCGTCGCCAGCCCCGCCGCGAGAAGGGCCGCGAAACGCATCAGACGCCGGCCTGCGTGCCCGAATAGTCGAACTCGCCGGCCTGGCCGATGATGATCGGGCCGGCGCCGGTGCTGAGGATCGAGGAGATGTCAGTGCGTTTGGGCATTAGAGAGCATCCAAATCGAAATCGAAATGATTCTTAACAAAGGTTTTGATTAGATCGACGAGTAGGGCCGCCCCTACCGCTTTAGCGCCCTTGCCTAGAAAGGAAGCCGCATCTTCGACTGCCATGAGGACACCAACCTTCAATTGAACAATGCGCAGTTGTGCGGAATCCCACAGCACTTCCGCAGCTTGCAAGCTGTTTAAGACCCTCTCCTTCTCCTCCGGTTCTGCGTCGTTGACCCCTCGAACGTCCTCGGAGATGCTTGCAAACTTGGTCGCAATTTCTTGATAGTCTGGGGAGTTGTGATTCAGAGGGACGATGCGATCGGAAGCGGGTGCCGTTGAAAGAAAGATATCACCATCTTCTCCGAAGTCGGATGGAGGATCACCCTCAGTAAGAAAGATTCGACCTTTCGCCTCGGCAACTCCGGGTGGAAGAGGTTTATCGTTCGGAGCTTCTTGGTAGGGGTTTCGAAGACCATTGGCCTCCAAGATTGACGTAAAATTCTCTTCGTAGTCTTCGAACCAGCTTATTCCTTCACCGGAAAGCGAAATCCGCTGTTGAACCAATGGACCGAGGTGACGGTACATTCTGGTGCGATAATCGTCATCGAGATCGCTCGTAATTGTTTCTCGCCATTGGGGACGTATCTCTAATCCATAGCGATCAAGCAATTCACCTACGCGAAACTCTGTCTTGCCGCTCATTGACGCTTCGTAACCAATGGTGCCGAGGAGGATATCAATAAAATCCCTGTATCTCACCCCAACATCCCCACGAATTTCTCGAACAGGTAGAAGCTGTCCTGCGGGCCGGGGCTCGCTTCGGGGTGGTATTGCACGCCGAAGGCCTTCTTGCCCTTGATGCTGATCCCGCAATTGGTGCCGTCGAAGAGCGAGACGTGGGTCTGTTCGACCGTGTCGGGCAGCGTTTCACCGTCGACCGCGAAGCCGTGGTTCATGCTGGTGATCTCGACGAGGCCCTCGCTTGCGCCCCACCCTTCCCCGACACGCTGGACGGGGTGGTTGGCACCGCGGTGACCCTGGAACATCTTGGCGGTCTTTGCGCCTGCCGCGAGGCCGAGCATCTGGTGGCCAAGGCAGATGCCGAACAGCGGCACATCGGCATCGAGCAGGCCCTTGATCACCGGCACGGCATATTCGCCCGTCGCCGCCGGATCGCCTGGACCGTTGGAGAGAAACACGCCGTCGGGCTTAAGCGCCATGATGTCGTCGAAGGAGGTGCGCGCGGGCACGACCGTGACCTTGGCTCCCGCTTTCACCAGGTTGCGGAAGATATTGTCCTTCGCGCCGTAATCGATCGCGACGACATGCGGCTTCTCCGCCCCGCCCTCGGTATAACCGAAACCGAGTTGCCAGTGACCGCCGGTCCAGTTTTCCTGTCCTTCGCGCGTCACGCCGGGGACGAGGTCGAGCCCTTCGAGCCCGCTCCATTCCGCTGCCTGCTTCTTCAGCGCCTTGAGGTCGAATTCACCCCGCGGACTGTGCGCGATCACCGCATTGGGCGCGCCCGACAGCCGAATCCGGCGGGTCAGCGCACGGGTGTCGACGCCCGAAAGGCCGATCTTGCCATGATCCTTCATCCACTCGACGAACTCGTTCTGCGCGCGGAAGTTCGAATGCGGAGTCACTTCCTGCCGCGTCACGCAGCCGACCGCACCCAGCCCCCGGCTCTCATGGTCTTCCTCGTTCGCGCCGACATTGCCGATATGCGGGAAGGTGAAAGTGACGATCTGGCTGTCGTAGGAAGGATCGGTCATCACTTCCTGGTAACCGGTCATCGCGGTGTTGAAGCAGACCTCGCCCACCGCCGAGCCGCTGGCGCCGAAGCCCTTGCCCCAGATGACGGTGCCGTCTCCCAGCACCAGGACTCCCGTGGCATCTTTAGGTTGCGCGTGCGAAGATGCGGACAGGGCCATGGGCGCTCCGGGTAAGAGGGTTTCCAGCGATGTTGCTAAGCCTCAGCCGCTAGAGCCGTGGACCGGTTCCGTCAAGCGGAACACTTGGCTTTGCGCCAGCTTCTTCTAAATGTGGCGCCAACCATCCACAGCTTAGCGCAAAGAGGCAGCATGCTCCGCGAAAAAATCCAGTCCGAGACCGTCACCGCCATGAAGGCCAAGGACAAGGACCGCACCGCCGCGCTCCGGCTGATCGGCGCGAAGATCAAGGATCGCGATATCGAACTGCGCACCGCCGACAAGAAGCCCGAGGACGACGAGATGGTCACCGACGTGCTGCTCAAAATGGCCAAGCAGCGCCGCGAATCGATCGAAATGTACGAAAGCGGCGGCCGCACCGAACTCGCCGAAAAGGAAAAAGCCGAATTGGCGGTGATCGAGGAATTCCTACCCAAGCAGATGAGCGAGGAGGAAACCCGCGCCGCGATCGCCGCTATCAAGGAAGAGCTTGGCGCCGAGGGCATGAAGGACATGGGTCGGGTGATGGGGGAACTGAAAGCCCGCCATGGCGCTACCCTCGACATGAGCAAGGCCAGCGGCCTCGTAAAGGAAGCACTGTCATGACCAAGACGCCCGTCGCCTTCTCCCTCGCACTCGTGCTTGCCGCCTGCGGCTCCGGCGCGGACGATCCGCCGACCGACCTTGAAACGGCAGCGAGCGATGGCGAAGCGGAGGCGTTGGCGCGCAATATCGAAGCGGTCGACTTCCTCGATCTCGAACTGGGTGCGAAGATCGTCGGCCCCCAGGGCACCGAAGTCGAAACCGCCCTGTCCAATCCGGAAGGTAATTTCGCCGATATGCGCAGCTATGTCGCCTGCCCGTCGGGCATGACCGAATGCGACCCGGCAACCGCGCCCGAGGGCACGGTCTATACCTATGTCCACGTCGTCTATCCCGGCGAGGACAACGAGCCCGACAGCGGCAGCGGGGAAGGCGCCGATGCTTCCGATGTCGAGCGCGCGACCGCCTTCCGCATGACGCGTCCCGCCAACGGTTTCACCGGCGCGGTCGGCTATTCGAAGGACGAGGCAATGGCCGCGATCGGGGCCAAGGCCGATGTCGTCGTCACCTGCGACGACGGTGCGCTGGTGTGGACCGTCAGCGCCGGCGATGGCGGAGACCAGTGGGAGCAGGCCGAACCGCTCACCTTCTGGTGGCAGTCGACCGTGCCCCCCGCCGGTCCCGCACCGGCCTATGCGATCAATGCCAATTACACCCGCGCGACCGGCGCCGGGCCTTATCCCGGCGATGCTCCGGGCGCGGCCAACGCCTGCAACGCCCCTGCCCTGTGAGGCGAGGAAGGATGTCCTGACGATGCGCCTGTCGACGTTTGCGATTTCCACCGGGGTCTTGATGCTCGCCGCCTGCGGGTCTGCCGAACCCGAACCCGCGCCCACTCCCTCGCCAACCATCGCCGCCCCCCGAACTCTTGTGGGTGCCGATCTCGACCTTTCGACGCTGGGCGCGAAGATCGTCGGGCCGCAGGGGCCGGAAGTCGAAACCGTGCTGAGTGCCGGCAATCGCCAGATCGGGACGCTCGTCAGCTATGTCGCCTGCCCCGCGGGAGTGGCGGCGTGCAATCCGAGCGAGATGTCCGCAGAAACCGCCTATACCTACGTCCACCGGATTACGCTTGCCGACGCGGACGAGACCGCCGAGGCCGCGCCTACCGATGGTCCCGAGGTGGTCGAAACTGCGCCCACCCTCTTCCGCACGATCCGCAAGGCAAGCGGGTTCAACCAGTCGATCGGTTATTCGACCGCCGAAGCCGAGGCCGCGCTGGGCGATCCCGATGCAATCTCGATCAGCAGCGACAATGGCAGCCTGATCTGGCGCGTGGTCCGTGGATCCGGATGGAAGCCGGGCAGCACGATGACTTTCTGGTGGCAGTCCACCCTGCCCCCGCAGGGGCCGGCCGAAGCCTATCTTCTCGAGATCGAAGGCAACCAAGTCGCCGCCACCGGCCCCTTCCCGCCTGAGGATAAGCCTGTGGAGGGTTCCGGCCCCCGCTAGCGCTGGAAGCGGGCCCTCAGTAAGGTCTACGACCTTATGGCCCTCTCTCCCCAATGGCTCGACGAATTGCGCATGCGGACCACCTTGTCCGCGGTGATCGGTCGAACCCTGCGGCTGACCAAGGCGGGGCGCGAGTTCAAGGCGTGCTGCCCGTTCCATAATGAGAAGACGCCCAGCTTCTACGTCAATGACGAGAAAGGCTTCTACCACTGCTTCGGCTGCGAGGCGCATGGTGACGCGATCCGCTGGCTGACCGACCAGCGCGGCATGCCCTTCATGGACGCGGTGAAGGAGCTGGCGGCGGAAGCCGGAATGGAGGTTCCCGCGCCCGATCCACGTGCCGCGCAGCGGGCGGAGAAGCGTGCCAGCCTGCACGATGTCACCGCCGCGGCGCAGGAATGGTTCGAAGGGAATTTGCGCGGGGCCGAGGGTGCGCAGGCGCGCCAGTATCTCGGGCGCCGCGGCTTTTCAGATGCCACCATTCGCGAATTCGGCTTCGGTTATGCGCCCGAGGACCGGCAGGCGTTGAAGCGAGCGCTGAGTAGATTCGAAGAGCCCATGCTGATCGAAGCGGGCATGCGGATCAGGATCGAGGACCCCGGATCGCGGTCCGGGGCAGGCAAGGAACCCTACGACCGGTTCCGCGGGCGGCTGATGCTGCCGATCCACGATACCCGAGGGCGCGTGATCGCCTTCGGCGGCCGCATACTCGACAGCGAGGCCAATCCCAAGGCGCCCAAATACCTCAACAGTCCCGACACACCGCTGTTCGACAAGGGGCGCACGCTCTACAATCTCCACCGCGCCGCGCCCGCCTCGCGGCAGAGCGGGCGGATGATCGTGGTCGAAGGCTATATGGACGCGATCGCGCTGGCGAACGCCGGTATCGGCGAAGCGGTAGCTCCGCTTGGCACGGCGCTGACGGAAAACCAGATTGAATTGTTATGGCGCCAGGTCGAGCGACCGATCCTGTGCTTCGATGGCGACAATGCCGGCCAGCGCGCCGCAATGCGGGCAATCTCGCGCGCGCTGCCGATGCTGCGCCCGGGCCATTCGCTGTCGATCGTCCGTCTGCCTGCCGGTCTCGACCCGGACGACCTGCTGCGCGAGCAAGGCGTCGGTGCGCTGGAGGATTTGCTCGCGCGAGCCGCCAGCCTGCTCGACACGCTGTGGGAGTTCGAGAAGGCCTCCGCCCCGCTCGATTCTCCGGAAGAAAAGGCGGGCCTCAAAGCGCGCCTGCTCGACCACGTGGACAGCATCCAGCACCCTGATATCCGCGCGCTCTACAAGCGCGAACTGCTCGAACGGTTTTCCGCTTTCGCTTTCCCGCCCAGACCACCGCGCAAATTCCGGCCTCGGGGTGAATGGAAGAAGGGCGGGATCAGGCAGCCGGCGCCCACGCTTTCGCCCGATGCGCGGGATAGTTTGACTCGCGCAATGAAGGGCGGTGCACGCGACGCCTTTACCCGCGCCGTCATTGCGGGGCTGGTCAAGTTCCCCGACCAGATCCTGCGCCACGAGGAAGCGCTTTCCGATCTCGCGCGGCGTGACCAAAATGTCGGCCCCGCGCTCGATTCGTTGCTTGAAGCCGCCGAGACGCTTGATTTGTCCGCGCAATCGACCATATCGCTCGAACGAGGCCTTCCTGCCCCACCGGAAAAAGCTCATTTCGCCTTCCTCGATGAAGGCACAGACCCAGGTGACGCGCGCGAGGATCTGGCCGAGGCCGTGTCGCTGCTGGTCGAAAGGCCGGCGCTGGAATCCGCCCTGGCGGAAGCAACAGCGCGTTTCGAACGCGATCCGGAAGGTTCCATCGCCGAACAGGCCCGATTGCGCGAGCGGTTGCTGGCACTAAACGAGCGGTTGAAGCGTTTCGGTCGCAGGAAAGCTGCGGCAGACGGCGAATCGGATGCATGATCTTGGCGGGAACGCGGCCCGCCGGAAGTATTAGACTGGATTTGAAATCTCTATGGCCACCAAGTCGAAGACCAAGGACGACGGCGACGCTCCCCTGATCGATCTCAACGAAGCGTCGGTCAAGAAGCTCATTACCAAGGCGAAAAAGAAGGGTTACGTCACTTACGACGAGCTCAACGACGCCTTGCCGCAGGGCGAAATGAGCTCGGACCAGATCGAGGACATCCAGTCCGCGCTATCCGACATGGGCGTCCAGATCGTCGAAAGCGACGAGGAGGCCGAGGCCGCTGCCGAAGAGGCCGCGGAGGTCGAGGAAATCGCCTCCGACGCCAAGAAAGATACCAAGGCCGCGGCCAAACCCGCCGCCAAGAAGGCCACCGGCGGCGAACGTACCGACGACCCGGTGCGCATGTATCTGCGCGAAATGGGCGCGGTCGAACTGCTCAGCCGCGAGGGCGAAATCGCCATCGCCAAGCGTATCGAGGCCGGCCGCGACATGATGATCATGGGCCTGTGCCAGAGCCCGATCACCTTCCACGCCATCATCCAGTGGTCCGAGGCGCTGAACGCGGAGGAAATGCAGCTGCGCGAGATCCTCGATCTCGACGCCATGCTCTCGAAGGAACCCCCGCCCGAAAAGCTGGAAGAGGGCGAGGACGAAGACGACGACGGCGAGATTTCCGAAGAGACCGCCGGTCCCACGATCCGCGACGATGACGACGACGGCGATTCGGACGAAGACGGCGAAGACGGCGAAGAAGGGTCGTCCAAGAGCGACGATGACGAGGAAGAGGACAACACCATGTCCCTCGCCCAGATGGAGGCTGCGCTCAAGCCCGACGCCATCGAACGCTTCGCCCGTATAACCGACCTTTTCGGCAAATTCGAGAAGCTCCAGAAGGAGCGGGTCGATGTCATGGCCAAGGGTGAGGCATTCTCGCCGGCCAAGGAAAAGAAGTACGAGGCACTATCCGAACAGCTCACGGCCGAAGTCGAAAGCGTCCAGTTCCACGCGACCAAGATCGAATTCCTGGTCGACAACCTCTATGCCTTCAACCGCCGCCTGACTGCGCTGGGCGGCCAGATGCTGCGCTTGGCAGAGCGGCACAAGGTCAAGCGGATCGACTTCCTCGATGCCTATATCGGCAACGAACTCGACGACAGCTGGCTGAAGGAACGCGCCAAGAAGGACAAGAAGTGGGCGGCCTTTGCCGAGAAGGAAGCCGATGCGGTCGAACGCATTCGTGCCGAGATTTCGGACATCGCGGCGCAGACCGGCATGGCGCTGGAGGAATTCCGGCGGATCGTGAACAAGGTCCAGAAGGGCGAGCGCGAGGCGCGCATCGCCAAGAAGGAAATGGTCGAGGCGAACCTGCGCCTCGTGATTTCCATCGCCAAGAAATACACCAACCGCGGCCTGCAGTTCCTCGACCTGATCCAAGAAGGCAACATCGGCCTGATGAAGGCGGTCGACAAGTTCGAGTATCGCCGCGGCTACAAGTTCAGCACCTACGCGACATGGTGGATCCGCCAGGCGATCACCCGCTCGATCGCCGACCAGGCGCGCACGATCCGCATCCCGGTCCACATGATCGAGACGATCAACAAGCTGGTGCGCTGCTCGCGCCAGTTCCTGCACGACCAGGGCCGCGAGCCGACACCCGAAGAGATGGCGGAGAAGCTCTCCATGCCGCTCGAGAAGGTGCGCAAGGTGATGAAGATCGCCAAGGAACCGATCAGCCTAGAGACCCCGATCGGCGACGAGGAAGATTCGCACCTCGGCGATTTCATCGAGGACAAGAACGCAATCATCCCGGTCGATGCGGCGATCCAGGCGAACCTCAAGGAAACGGTCACCCGCGTCCTCGCCTCGCTCACCCCGCGCGAAGAACGCGTGCTGCGCATGCGTTTCGGCATCGGCATGAACACCGACCACACGCTCGAGGAAGTCGGCCAGCAGTTCTCGGTGACCCGCGAACGTATCCGCCAGATCGAAGCCAAGGCGCTGCGCAAGCTCAAGCATCCGAGCCGCAGCCGCAAGATGCGCTCGTTCCTCGATCAGTAGTCTCCGTCGCTAACCGATAGTGAGAGAGTTGGCTTCTATCGACTCCTTCGCGCTCTCATAGGCTCCAGCAACGCCGCTTTGAAAAGGCTCAGGCAAGTTCATTCTTGCGGCACTCTCTTGTGCCGTATCGAGAACGAACATTGCTTCTTCCTTCGTGAATTGGCCTTTCCAAACAAGCATCTGCAGGGTGCCCACCGAGGCATTGATACTGCCGATAAGACTGCCCGAAAATGCGAAGGCTTCCATCGCAGCGTCTCCGAATTCGTCTTCCTTCACAGTCGTCCTCCATCACAACAACGGTCAGTTTCGTTGCATAACCAAAGGCCGATCACGAGGTATTGATGTAGAAAGTTGTTCACGATGGGTGGAGGGAATCGCTACCCTCCCCTATGTGGCACCCATGCGTATCGCCATTGCCTCCGACCATGCCGCCATCGACCTCAAGGCCGAGCTGCGCGACTGGTTGATCGAGCAGGGCCACGAGGTCGCGGACCTTGGCCCCGAGACCACCGAGAGCGTCGATTATCCCGACTTCGGCTACAACCTGGCGAGCGTCGTTGCAGACGGCACAGCCGAGCGCGGTGTCGCGCTGTGCGGCTCGGGCATCGGTATTTCGATGAGCGTCAACCGCAACCCCGCCGTGCGCTGCGCGCTGGTTTCGGAGCCGCTCTCCGCCAGCCTCGCGCGCGAACACAACAATGCCAACTGCATCGCCATGGGTGCACGCCTGACTGGCAGCGACATGGCCAAGGCGTGCCTTACCGCCTTCCTCGATACCGAATTCGCCGGCGGTCGCCACCAGCGCCGCGTCGACAAGCTTTCCAATCCGGAGATCTGATTTGGCCACCCAGCCCGCAAACACCGACCGCGACCCGATGTACCGTTTCTGGCACGACACGCTCGCCGAGGCCGACCCCGAGATCCACTCAGCGATTCGCAAGGAACTCGCCCGCCAGCAGGACAAGATCGAACTGATCGCGTCGGAGAATATCGCTTCCACCGCAGTGCTCGAAGCGACCGGTTCGGTGTTCACCAACAAATATGCCGAGGGCTATCCGGGCAAGCGCTATTACGGCGGCTGCGACTATGCCGACGTGGTCGAAACCTTGGCAATCGAGCGCGCGAAGCAGCTGTTCGGATGCGGTTTCGCCAACGTCCAGCCCAATTCGGGCAGCCAGATGAACCAGGCGGTGTTCCTTGCGCTGCTGCAGCCGGGCGACACCTTCATGGGTCTCGACCTCAATTCGGGCGGTCACCTCACCCACGGCTCACCGGTCAACCTGAGCGGCAAGTGGTTCAATCCGGTCAGCTACGGCGTGCGCAAGGGCGACGAGCTGATCGACATGGACGAAGTCATGGCGATCGCGAAGGCCAACAAGCCCAAGCTGATCATCGCGGGTGGGACCGCCTATTCGCGCGTGTGGGATTGGGCGGCCTTCCGCAAGGTGGCGGACGAGGTCGGCGCCTATCTGATGGTCGACATGAGCCACATCTCCGGCCTCGTCGCGGGTGGAGCGCATCCCTCGCCCTTCCCGCATGCGCATGTCGTCACCACCACCACCCACAAGAGCCTGCGCGGTCCGCGCTCCGGCGTGATTCTGTGGGACGACGAGGAGCTGACCAAACCGCTCAACATGGCGGTCTTCCCCGGAATGCAGGGCGGCCCGCTGATGCATGTTGTCGCCGCCAAGGCGGTCGCTTTCGGCGAGGCGCTGCGCCCCGATTTCAAGGACTACGCCAACCGCGTGGTCGAGAATGCACGCGCGCTGGCCGACGGCATCGAGGCGAACGGTCTGCGCGTGGTTTCCGGCGGCACCGACAATCACTCGATGCTGGTCGACCTCACGGCCAAGGATGTCACCGGCAAGGCGGCCGAAGCCGGCCTCGACCGTGCCTGGCTGACCTGTAACAAGAACGGCATTCCCTACGACACGCGCAGCCCCTTCGTGACCAGCGGCATCCGCCTCGGTACGCCCGCCGGCACGACGCGCGGTTTCGGACCCGACGAGTTCCGCCGGATTGGCGCGCTGATCTGCGAAGTGGTAGACGGTCTGTCGCGCAATGGCCCCGAAGGTGATGGCCAGGTCGAAGAGCAGGTGCGCGGAAAGGTCGCCGAATTGTGCGCCGCTTTCCCCGTCTATCCCGGCCGCTAAGGAGACAGACGATGGACGACAAGGAACCCCAGGGGCACGAAAACCGGCATCAGGATCACGATCTCGTTTCCGACGCCGGTGACGAAATCAAGGGCATGGCCAAGCAGGGTCTCAACCATCCGTCTACCAAGCCGGTTCTGACCGGTGCCGCAGTCGGTGCGATCGCGGGCGGCATCCTGCCGGTCGTGACCTGGCCCATCGGCCTCGTCGCGGGCGCGGGCTTCATGCTGTACAAGCGCCTCCGACCGTAAATGCGCTGCCCATTCTGTGCCCATGACGACAGCCAGGTAAAGGACAGTCGTCCGACCGAGGATTCGACCTCGATCCGCCGCCGCCGCCAATGTTCGAGCTGCGGCGCACGTTTCACGACCTTCGAACGCGTGCAGCTGCGCGAGGTGACCGTGGTCAAGTCGGGCGACCGTCGTCAGCCCTTCGATCGCAGCAAGCTCGAACAGTCGATTTCGCTCGCCTGCCGTAAGCGCGACGTGCCGCAGGAACGTATCGACCAACTCGTATCGGGCATCCAGCGGCAGGTTGAAACTGCCGGCGAAGCGGAAGTGCCGTCGCAACGCATCGGCGAGATGGTGATGGATGGACTCAAGGGTCTCGACAGCGTCGCCTATATCCGCTTCGCCAGCGTCTATCGCGATTTCAGCGAGGCGCGCGATTTCGAGGAATTCGCCAGCACGGTGCAGGAAGCGGCGTACAATGAGCGAGGCTGATATCCGAAAGCCGGTCGTGGTGCTGGTCCGACCGCAATTGGGCGAGAACATCGGCAAGGCTGCGCGTGCGATGCTCAATTTCGGGCTGACCGAAATGCGCCTCGTCGAGCCGCGCGACGGCTGGCCAAACCCTTCCGCGGGGCCGGCCGCATCGGGCGCCGATGTCGTGCTGGAACGGGCGCGGGTCTATGCCTCGACCGCCGAAGCGGTCGCCGATTGCGCGCATGTCTACGCAACCACGGTCCGCAAGCGCGGCGTGACGAAACCCGTCGTCACGCCCGAGGAAGCGAGCCGCGAGATGGCCGTGGCGGAGGGGCGCAGCGCGATCCTGTTCGGCCCCGAACGCTCGGGGTTGGAAACCGAGGACGTGGCGCTGGCCCGCGCGATCCTGACCGTCCCGATCAATCCCGAATTCGGCTCGCTCAATCTCGCTCAGGCGGTGATCCTGTGCGCCTATGAATGGTCGAAGCACGAGGAGCTGGTGCAGCCCACGCAGGAAGAACTGCTGCCCCCCGCGCCGCAGGAAGACCTCGACGGACTGATCGCGCATCTCGAAACTATGCTCGAGCCGAAGGGCTATTTCCGCCCCGAGTCCCGTGCCGAAGCCACGAGGCGCACCTTACGCGGTGTGTTGACCAAGCCGGGCTGGAACCACCTCGAAGTGCGCACCCTGCGCGGTGTGCTGTCCTCGCTCCAGCGCGAGCCTAAGTTCTGATCCGATCCCATTCGACCAGTTCGTAGGCGATCGAGGTCTCGACGAGCTCTTCCCAGATCTTCGCAATCCCGTCCGCAGGAAGTCCCCTGCCCTCCGCATCCGCACGGGCGTTGGCGATAACCTCCGCCTTGCGCCCTTCGTCGCGCACCACGCTGCGGTCGGTCTTGATCCGGGCGGCGGCCCGCATGTAGCCGAAACGGCGGTCGAGCAGTTCCATCAGCTCGCGGTCGGTGGTATCCACCCCAACACGCACTTCGGTCATGTTCGTGCAGTCTTCAGGCAGTTTGAATTCGTCACTCATGGCACTGCGCCCTGCCGCGCTTGAACCCGCTTGTCGAGCGCCTATCTTACCGCTTGACGCGCTGCACAATATTGCTAGGAGCGCGCCTTCGCAAATTGGCTCCGCACCCCGGTGAAGCGGAAGCCGCGCTGATCGACGATCAGCGGTGCGATGCCGGGTTGGATGGTCACCGATGGGGTGGCCCAGCAAATTGAAGGAAATACCTATGACGAAGCGCACCCGCGCCAAGTACAAGCTCGACCGCCGGATGGGTGAAAACATCTGGGGTCGCCCGAACTCCCCGGTCAACAAGCGTTCCTACGGCCCCGGCCAGCACGGCCAGCGCCGCAAGGGCAAGATGAGCGACTTCGGTCTGCAGCTGCGCGCCAAGCAGAAGCTCAAGGGCTATTACGGCGACGTCACCGAGAAGCAGTTCAAGCGCACCTACCAGGAAGCCTCGCGCATGAAGGGCGACACCGGCCAGAACCTTATCGGCCTGCTCGAACAGCGCCTCGACATGGTCGTCTATCGCGCCAAGTTCGCGCCGACCATCTTCGCCGCCCGCCAGATCGTGAGCCACGGCCACATCTACCTAAACGGCGTGAAGACCAACATCGCCTCGGCCCGCGTAAAGGTCGGCGACGTCGTCAGCCTCGGTAGCAAGGCGAAGGAAATGGCGCTCGTCATCGAAGCGCAGAGCCTGCCCGAGCGTGACATTCCCGACTACGTCGCACCCGACGGCAACGACAAGGTGACCTTCACCCGCGTGCCGAAGCTCGACGAAGTGCCCTACCCGGTCACCATGGAACCGAACCTCGTGGTCGAGTTCTACTCGCGCTAATAAGCCGCGAGGAAAGCGAGATTGAAAAAGGGCGGTCCCTAGCGGGGCCGCCCTTTTTACTGGTCTGGCGGGAAATCGATCGGCGCGTTCTAACTCCCCAATGCCTTTGAGAGAAACGCATCGATTTCGGTCAGCATTTCCGTGCGCACCTTGCTATCGGACAGGCTGTGCTGCAGGTCCTCATACTCAGTGTAGCTGACCTGCTTACCGGCTTCGCGCAGCTCTCGAGCCATTGCACGGGAATGCCGTACGTCAACATTAAGATCGAGCGTGCCGTGAAACAGGGCTACCGGTGCTAGAAATTTCTCAGCATGTCGTAGCGGGCTTCCAGCTACGACATGCGCACCTTCGCCGATGAAGCGGTTGACAAGGCGCGCGTTAGTGTAGCCCCGCGAATCTTCGCGCAGGTATTTGAGATCGGTGACAGGCGCGATCGCGACGATGGCCTTAAAAAGTTCGGGATCGATCACCTGTGATTGCAGCGCTGCGTATCCTCCATAAGACCATCCAGCGATCGCCAGCCTGTCGGGATCGGCGATCCCCTCGGAAACCAGCCAGCGACCGGCATCGGCAACGTCGCCGATCGCGACATCCCAGGCCTTGAAACCGTTTCGACCATACCAAGCTTGACCATAGCCGGAAGACCCGCGGTAGTTCGGCTGGAGAACGGCGTATCCTCGCGCAACGAAGAACTGTACAATCCAATCGAACCCCCACTCGTCGCGAGCGGACGGCCCCCCGTGTGGCAAGACAATCGCGGGCAGGTCAGAGGCCTCCTTCCCAGGAGGCAGCGTGAGATAGCCAGGAATCTGGGTCCCATCCGAAGCCGGATAGGTGATCGGCGTCATCGCTCCCATCCGCCGATCAACTAGGTGTTCGCGCACTGCTAGAAGCGGCTCGAGCTTGCTTGTCTCCTTGTCAAAGAGGTAGGAAAATCCGGGCTGAGTATCGCTGGAAGCCACAATCAAAAGCCGGTTTTCGTCCGCACTTGCGCCAACGATGTTTATGAGTGGTGAGTCTGGCAAAGCGCGTGCAAGACTGCCAGCGAGATTCTTCAACTCCTCGTCGAAGTACGCCACCTCGCGCTTTTCCATCGCGTAGCTTGCCCCAACTACCCTGCGTTGTCGGCCAATCCGAATCAACCTGTCGACGTCGACATCGTCCCGCGCGAGGAGCATCCGCCCTTGGGCCGAACCGTCGAGCGACACTTCGGCCAATGCGTCGAAGCCGTTGCGAGTCACAAAGCCGAAAGCGACATTCCTGGTGCTATCCACTGCGACCGGATAGAAGTCGCTTGTCTTTTCGCCTTCAATTGTAATGTCGTCGAGCCGTTCCCAACTATCGCTCTGTGTCGTGCGATACATAAAGGTCTGCCCACCGCTCAGAATCCCGCGGTCATCTGCAAGGGAGCGGACCTTCAAGCGAATTCGCCCGGCTTGGTCGGCAATGAATCGAGACGCCATCGCGTCAGGCCGCTCCAACGTGGTGCGGCTACCGCTGACGATGTCTACTGAATCTACGCCCAGTCCCTCTCTTTCGTTGGCAAGCCGTGTCCCGGTCGAAAACTCTTTCACATATTCTCGCGTCATCAGGATGCGACCATCCTCTGCGGCTACATCGAGTGCGACAATGTCGCCCCCGTCCTGCCTATGTCCAAGAGCGCTCGAACTGCGCCGCTCAGTTAGAACTTGGAACTCCGACCCGTCGGCGTTCACTGAGAACATACGATCAAATGGCAGCAATAGTCCCCGTTCGTTCTGGGACATTACCCAGACTTGGCAAACAAGTCGGGTTTCGGTCGCCCATTCGCACCGATCCATATTTGCTTTGATCTCTGTGTTCCCAGCAATGGTCTTGACAGACGCATCACCCGAAAGGTCGATGACGTTCAGCACCTCAGAATGTTGGGGGCCAGGGGCGATGAATGCGATTTTGTTTCCCGAAGGCGACAGACTGATGTCGAGAACCGATGCGCGCGAACCATAGCGCGCGGCCGTTTCTTCCAAGGTTTCTGCTTGCGCTGGCAAGGCCATCGCCGTTCCGCCAAGCGCAACAAGACTGACGGCCATGGCCGCCTTCGATAACTTCTGCATGATTTTCGACCCTCACATCCAATGAGCTGGCATATTAGCTAGGGGATGACGGAGATGACAACCCATTCGACCAATTAGTTCAGATCAATTTAAAGAGACTGCCTGGATGTGAAGTTCAAGGAACAATCAAACCTAGTAGAATTGCTTATATCCACTACATCGGGCGGCGTGTGTAGGGAATATACTCTGGATTTAACGTGGATGCGCATTCGCGATTTGGGGCTTCGTCGGACTAGCCGCTGCCGCTAGTGGTCAATAGCGACTCGCGATCTGCAGGGATTTCCAGACCATCGCGACGATGGCGACGGTGATCGCGCCGCCCCAGAACCAGTAGGGCAGGAACAGCGCATCGGCGATCCGGCCCGTGTCCGAGAGGACCAGATGTCCCCCGACATAACCGCCCGGGCTGAACAGGTAGCCAAGGTCCTGGTAGACGCTAACCGCTCCTTGCACGCCGAGAAATTCGACCGCGATCCGCTGCCATTTCTCGTTTCCGCGCAGCGCAATGTAGAGCGAGACGACCGCAAACGCCGGCAGCACGATCCATCCGACGATCGACCGGACCCAGATCAGCGTGGAAACTGCAAGCGCCGCCCCCAGAGCCAGCAACACCCACCGGGTAGCGCGTCGCGAACGGGAGGCGATGATCATCAGGCACCCGGCGATCGTCGGGCCGAGCAGTCCGGTGGCAGCCACGATCGCCTGCCCGACACCCCACATGCGGCCCGAATATTCGGCAAATCCCGAACCGTTTGCGTAGATCACGAGCCGTTCGAAATCGGCGCCCAGCGCGACCGCTGCAAGCCCGTGCGCCATTTCGTGAAACCACGTCGCCAACAGCGTAAACGGCAGAAGGGCGAGCGTTCCGATTTCGGTCTGCCAGGCGATGATCGTCAGCACCGCGATGGCGACGATATAGCTCTGCTCGCGTTGGATCGTAGGTTTCACTTCGTCCTCCGCGTAGGGTAGGCCCCACTTGGCGGGCACGACGAGCGGCTGGGTATTTTTCTCCATGTCCGGCAGACTATATCCGTCCTGCCTTAACGCAAGTAATCCATGCGAAAATCGTTTGCGAAAGCCGAAAAGCGACCTTCGCGGATGGCATCGCGCATGGCCTGCATCAATTGCTGGTAAAAGGCGATATTATGCTCGGTCATCAGCATCGCCCCGAGGATTTCCTGCGATTTGACCAGATGATGCAGGTACGCGCGCGTATAGGTGCCGCAGGTATCGCAGGTGCAGCGGCTGTCGAGCGGGTCCTGGTCTTCGGCAAAGCGCGCATTGCGCAGGTTGATGGGGCCGTTCCACGTGAACGCCTGTCCATTGCGGCCCGAGCGGCTCGGCAGCACGCAGTCGAACATGTCGACGCCGCGCTCGACCGCTCCAACGAGATCGTCGGGCTTGCCCACGCCCATCAAGTAGCGCGGGCGGTCGGCGGGCAATTGGCCGGGCGCGAAATCGAGCGTCGCGAACATCGCCTCCTGTCCCTCGCCCACGGCCAGCCCGCCGATCGCATAGCCGTCGAAGCCGATATCGGTCAGCTTGTCGGCGCTGATCCGGCGCAGTTCCTCGTCGAGCGCACCCTGTTGGATGCCGAACAGGGCGGAGCTCTCCGCATGCTCGCCGCCCGTATCGAAACCGTCGCGACTGCGCCTGGCCCAGCGCATGCTCATTTCCATGCTCGCCGCGATCTCGTCGCGTGGACGGTCGGCGCGCGGGCATTCGTCGAAGGCCATCACGATATCGCTGCCGAGAAGTCGCTGGATCTCCATGCTGCGCTCGGGCGTAAGCATGTGTTTCGACCCGTCGATATGGCTGCGAAACTCGACGCCCTTCTCGGTCAGCTTTCGCAAGTCCGACAGGCTCATCACCTGGTAACCGCCACTGTCGGTCAGGATCGGCCGGTTCCAGTTCATGAACTTGTGCAGGCCGCCGAGCTTGGCCACGCGCTCGGCACCCGGACGCAACATCAGGTGATATGTGTTGCCGAGGATGATGTCCGCGCCGGTCTTGCGCACGGTTTCGGGCTTCATCGCCTTGACCGTGGCGGCCGTCCCGACGGGCATGAAGGCAGGCGTTCGAATATCGCCGCGCAGCATCTCGATCCGTCCGGTGCGCGCGGCACCGTCGGTCACATCGATGGTGAAGCTGAAACGTTCGGCCACGGTCAGAAGCCGTAGATAAGCGTTGCGCGGGTCAGCGTGTCGGTCGACACCTTCCCGGCCGGCGGGTTGCTGTCGTAATCGAGCTGGTAGGACATACGCGCACGCAGACGGTCGCTGACCTGGAAGTTCAGTCCGGTCACCAGGTTGATCGTCGTGTTGGCGCTGTCGATCAGGACCACGGCTTCGCCGCCCGTCTCGGCGACGGCACTCGCATCCTGGGTCAGCGTCAGCCGTTCGAAGATCCTCCAGTCGAAATCGAACCCGGCAAGCGCGGCGATCCGGCTGTCGTTGCGGCCGTCGGTGAACTCTGTGACCCGATAGGCGGGGCCGGCCTTGACGGAGAGGCTCAAACTGTTGTTGTCGAGGACCTGGTAACCGAGGCCGCCGGATATGGCGTAGCGCGCATCGACCCCCTGGATCTGATCGCGCTCGAATTGGGTGAGCCCATAGGCAAACACGCTTTCGTCGAATTGCCAGCGCGGCTCATAGGACAGGAAGAGCTGTTCCCGACTGGTAACGCCGTTCTGCCGCTGAAAGTCGAAGCGAGCGCGCAGGCGATGCGACCAGTCGATCCCCTCTCGCTTGAGTTTGAGGCCTGCGGTGACGCCGACCGTGTCGCTATTGCCGCTGGACTGGAAGCCGCCGAGCTCGCCCTCGCCCTTCCACATCTCGAACAGGCCGGCGCTGCGGATCGCCTGCTCCTTTGCCTCCGCAGCGGCTGCCTGTTTCGCTGCAAGCGAGGTTTGGAATGCGCTCGCGATTTCCTCGATCTCCGCCGTGTCATCGGGCCAGGTCGCGCGCGCCAGATCGAGCACAGTCTTCACCTTGGCTTCGTCGCCAGTCGCTATCGCGGCGTCGATCATCGCCTGCGCGCCTTCGGGAAGCTCGGCCTGCGCAGGCACGGTGGCACCGGCCAGCAGGAGCGGGAAAAGCATCGGGATCAATCGCATGCCGCGCGCCTAGCCTCTTGTCGGCCCGCTCGCCAGTCCGCAATCGAATGCAAGCCTTACGCGCGCAGGCGCCACCCGGTCTTGAAGATATAGCCGATCACGCCGACGCAGAAGGCCAGGAAGCCCAACGTGATGCCGAAGCTAAGCCAGATATCGACATCGCTGCTGCCATAGAAGGTCCAGCGAAGTCCGCTGACCAGATAGACGATCGGATTGGCCAGAGCGATCGTGTCCCACGGCTCGGGCAGCATGTCGATCGAGTAGAAGGTCCCGCCCAGAAAGGTGAGCGGTGTCAGGAACAGCATCGGAATGATGCCCAGTTTCTCGAAATTGTCGGCCCAGATGCCGAGGATGAAGCCGAACAGGCTAAAGGCCGCCGCGACGAGCATGATGTAGAATACCGCCAGCACCGGATGCGCGATCGAATAATCGACGAACAGGCGCGCGGTCAGCAGGATGATCGTGGCGAGGATCAGGCTCTTGGTCATCGCCGCACCGACGAAGCCGATCAGCGTTTCCGCCACGCCGACCGGGGCGCTGAGCAATTCGTAAATCGTGCCCGTGAAACGGGGCATGTAAATCCCGAAGCTCGAATTGCTGGTGGTCTCGCCCAGCAGGGTGAGCATCAGCAGGCCGGGGATGATGAAAGCGCCGTACTCCACTCCGCCGAGGTCGGGCATGCGATTTCCGATCGCCGCACCGAAGACGATGAAATAGAGCGACGTCGTGAGCACCGGCGCGAGTACCGACTGAAAGGCGGTACGCAGGAAACGCATGAGTTCGCGCGTGTAGATCGACCAGGTCGAACGCCAGGAGATCATGCCGCGCCCTCCCCCTCGCCCAGCAGCGACACGAAGATCTCTTCGAGGCTGCTCTCGCGCGTGTCGATGCCGGTGTAATCGATCCCGGCGGCGATCAGTGCCTTGGTCAGATCCGCAACCTCCGACTTGCCCAGTCCGGTACCATCGCCGCCCCGATAGCACAGCGAGGAGCCGCCCTGTTCCAGTTCGACGGGAAAGCGCGCGATTTCGGGTGGCAGCACCGCCAGCGGCTTGGCCAGCGTGATATGCGCCTCGGTCCGGCCGAGCCGCTTCATCATGGCTTCTTTCTCGTCCACCATCAGCAGCTTGCCGCGATTGATGATCCCGACGCGGTCGGCCATCATTTCGGCTTCTTCGATGTAGTGCGTTGTCAGAATGATCGTGACGCCGCGTTCGCGCATTTCGTCGATGATCGCCCACATGCCCTTGCGCAGTTCGACGTCGACGCCCGCGGTGGGCTCGTCGAGAAAGAGCAGGTCGGGTTCATGCGCGAGTGCCTTGGCGATCAGCACGCGGCGCTTCATCCCGCCGGACAGCGCCATGATCCGTTCGTCGCGCTTGTCCCACAGGCTCAGGGATCGCAGGATCTCCTCGATCCGCCCCCGGTCCGGTGCCAGCCCGAACAGCCCGCGCGAATAGCTCACCGCGCGGTGGACAGGCTCGAACATGTCCGTGCTGAGTTCCTGCGGGACGAGGCCGATCCGGCTTCGCGCCTTGCGCCAGTCGCGCGCCATGTCGTGGCCGAAGGCGCGGATCGTGCCCGAGGTCGGTCGTACCAGCCCGCAGACCGCGCCGATCAGCGTGGTCTTGCCCGCGCCATTGGGCCCGAGCAGCGCGAAGATTTCCCCCTTGCGAATGGTTAGATCGACGTCGTCGAGCGCTTTCAGCCCGCCGGGATAGACCTTCGACAGGCCGGAAAGTTCGAGAATCGAATCCACGCGCTCCTAGCTAGCGGCGATCCAGTTGCCGTGGAACCCCGGTGGAATCACATGCGGGATATGGATCGCCGCAATCAGTTCGAGGCTGGTCGCATCGAGGATTTCGAGCGCGCTGGTGCCTTGATTGCGGTCGATGACGTAGCCCATCACCCACCCATCGCCTTCGGGCGCATCCGGGCTGCGCGGCACGAACACGAACTCGCCGGGAATGCGCCCCTCGCCGAAATCGCGCTGCACGCGCTTTCCCGTTTCGAGGTCGTGGCGGTAAAGCGGCATGGGCGCGACGAATTCAAGGTCGCCATCCTCTGGCAGGCCGGTCACCCAGAGATAGCGATAAGCGCGCGTGAATAAGCGTTCGTCCGGGCGAGGAAACTCCTGGCCCGAAGGATCGATCGTCTTGCGCTCGACCTTTCCGCCCTTTCCGTCGAGTGTCCAGCGTTCCAGCCCGAGCGACTTTCCATATGGCCCCGGCATGTCGCCATCGAAAATGGTCTCGTAGGCGCACAGGTCGATCACCACGCGGCCGTTTGCATCTTCGAAGCTGTTGCCGACATGGAAGACATAGGCCGGATCGACGGCATGCCAGACGATGTCCTCGCTCGACCCGCCACGCGGCAGCAGGCCGACGCGGGCCGCGTGCTCGCGGTTCCAGCGATAGGGGAACTTGTAGCCGGCCAGCAGCGCCGAGACCGAAAATGTCACCGGCAGGTCGAGGATCACCACATAGTTCTCGGTCAGGGCGCAATCGTGGATCGAGGGGCCGTTGCGCACCGCGATGTCGGTTTCGCGCAGGACCGTGCCGTCGGCGGCCATGACAACATGGCGGATCGTGTCCTGCGAGGTCGCCTCGTAGCAGATCGCGTGGAATTCGCCGGTCGCGGGGCATTGGTGCGGATGCGCCGTGAAGGAGCCGGTCAGCCCGCCGCCGAAGTCGGAATAGGCGACCGATTCGAGATTGCCATCGAGCTCGACCGGAAAGCTGCTCGCTTCGACCAGAGCCATGATCTTCCCGCCGATGTCGAGCACGTTGGTATTGACCGTATCGCCAAAGCCGCGACGCGGACCGCCGACCGCGGGCGGGCCGCCCTTGCCTTCGAGTTCGCGCGAGCGGATGAACCGGTTGCGGTACCACTCGGCCCGGCCGTTCTTCAGCCGCACGCCGTGGACCATCCCGTCACCGATGAACCAGTGGTGCCCCTTGGCGCCATTGCCGTAAGGATTGGGTCCGATCCGGACATAGCGACCGTCGAGCTCCGGCGGGATGGTGCCGGTCACTTCGAGATCATCAAGCGTGAATTCCTCGGCAAGCGGCGTATGGACACCGCGCAGGAAAGGATTGGTGTCCGCGCCGGGCAGCCGCGCCCGATTGATCGTCGACACAGCCTGGATCGCGGGGGTGACTGCCTTGCGGATGGTTTTCTCGATGACGCTTGCCATGACCGACTCGCTCCGGTTAAAGTAAACACTGTAAACATAGAGGTCATGGTAACAGTGTCAACATCGCCTGCCGCCTACCATCACGGGAACCTGCGCGACGCGCTGCTGGCCGCTGGGCTGCAAGCGCTCGAAGGGCCCGGGGGCAAAGCCCCCTCGTTGCGCGAACTGGCGCGCGCAGTGGGTGTTTCGCCGACGGCCGTCTATCGCCACTTTCCCGACAAGCACGCGCTCGACAAGGCGCTGGCGAGAGAGGGACTGAAGCTGCTCGGCAACGAGCAGGCGGTCGCCGCGAAGGAGGCAGGGGGCGGCGCTGCGGGATTTGCCGCGACGGGCCGTACCTACGTGCGCTTCGCGCTCGCCCATCCCGCGCTTTTCCGCCTGATGTTCACGCAGGGCCATCCGGTCGGCGATGGCGAAGCGCCCGACGAGGCGCGCGCGCTGCTGACCGCCAATACGCAGGCGCTGGCAAGCGATCCCGAACGCGCGGAGCTTCTCGCCCTCCAGGCATGGTCGATCGCGCATGGCATCGCCATGCTCATGCTCGACGGGCGGATCCCGGCGGACGATGCGCTGATCGAGCGGATGCTCGATACCAAGAGCGTGTTTCCCTGATCAGGGCAGCAGCAGCGAGGAATCGCCGTAGCTGTAAAAGCGATACTCGCCGGCGATGGCGTGGTCGTAAGCGGCCATCATCCGTTCGCGGGTCATCAAGGCGCTGACCAACATCATCAGAGTTGATTTGGGCAGGTGGAAATTGGTCATCAACCCGTCGACCGCGCGGAATGAATAGCCGGGCGTGATGAAGATATCGGTGTCGCCCGCAAAGGGCCGGATAACGCCATCTTCGCCCGTCGCGCTCTCGAGCAGGCGCAGACTGGTCGTGCCGACCGCGATCACCCTGCCCCCGGCCTGGCGCGCGGCATTGAGGCGGTCGGCGACATCGGGCTCCATCCGGCCCCATTCGGCATGCATCGCATGATCGTCGGTATCCTCGGCCTTGACCGGAAGGAAGGTTCCCGCGCCCACATGCAACGTCAGCGTTTCGCGCGCGATCCCCGCCGCATCGAGCGCAGCGATCAGTGCAGGCGTGAAATGCAGGGCAGCGGTCGGCGCGGCGACCGCACCGTCTTCCTGCGCGAACATGGTCTGGTAGTCCTCGCGATCCCGCTCGTCGGTCGCGCGCTTGCCTGCGATATAGGGCGGCAGCGGCATCCGCCCCGCGCGTTCGAGCAGCACCTCGACCGGCTCGTCGCCTTCGAAGAAGAGCACGAAGCTGCCATCGGCGAGCCGTTCTTCGGCAATCGCCGTTACTCCCCCGCCGAATTCCGCGACGTCGCCGATCCGCAGGCGCTTGGCATTGCGCACGAAGGCCTGCCAGCGCCGCAGGTCGATCCGCTTGTGCAATGTCGCGCCGATCTTCGCCTCGCCCCGGCGCCCCTCGAGCTGCGCGGGAATGACGCGCGTGTCGTTGAAGACCAGCACATCGTCGGCGCGCAGCAGTTGCGGCAGGTCGCGCACGCCACAATCCTCGAACGGGCCCTCGCCCCGCACCACCAGCATGCGCGCGGCATCGCGCGGGCGCGCCGGACGCAGCGCGATGCGCTCGGACGGAAGTTCGAAATCGAAAAGGTCGACTTTCATGGCCAGCGCCGCTTAGGGACGCGGCCCGAAAGGCGCAATTGCTATTCCTGGATCGGTGCGTTCAGATCGTCGACGCTGATCTCGTCGGCCACGCGCGGTGCGGTATTGACCGGCACCGGCTTGTTGTCCGCCGCGATCGAAGCCTGAACGATACGCGTCGGATTTGCAGGTGGCTCGCCGCGCTGGATCGCGTCCACCGCCGCCATGTTCGAAATCACCCGCCCGAAATTGGTATAGGTATTGTCGAGGTTGAAGCGGGGGTAGAAGACGATGAAGAACTGGCTGTTCGCACTGTCGGGGCTGGCCGCACGGGCCATCGACACCGTACCGCGGACATGCGGCATGCGGTGAAATTCCTCCGCGATGTCCGGCAGCTCGGACCCGCCGGTTCCGGTACCCGTCGGGTCGCCGGTCTGCGCCATGAACCCATCGATGACGCGGTGGAAGATCACGCCGTCGTAAAAACCCTGGCGGGTGAGCGTCTTGATCCGCTCGACATGGTTGGGCGCCCAATCGGGTTTCAGCCGGATCGCCACCCGTTCGCCATTCGACAGATCGAGCAGTAGAATGTTCTCGAGATCTTCGTTCACATTGAAATTGACCGGCGTGAACACGCGGGTGTCGGCGGCAGCCTCGGCGGTCGCGGTCTCATCCTGCGCCTGGGCGGCGAAGGGCGTCGCGGCAAACGTAAGCGCGGCAGCAAGGGCAAGCGAAGTCTTGAGCATCGTCATTCCGTAGCAATGTCCTGGATTGCGGACCCTCTAGCGAGGCGTGACTGTCCGTTCAATGAATAGGTTAGGCGTGGCTCTCAGCCCCCGCGCCGACCGATTTTCTCGACCCGCGCTTCGACATCGGCGCGCACCGCGGGCGTCACGAATTTCTCGATCGGCCCGCCATAGAGGGCGATTTCCTTGACCAGGCGGCTGGCGATGGGCTGGAGTTCGACATCGGCCATGAGAAACACGGTCTCGATCTGGTCGTTGAGCTGCCGGTTCATGCCGGTCAGCTGATATTCGTACTCGAAATCGGTCACGCCGCGGATGCCGCGGATGACGATCCCGGCGTTCATGCGCTCGGCGAAATCCATCAGCAGCGAATTGAAGCCGACCACGCGTATGCTGTCAGAGGCTACGCCGGCGACCTCGCGCTCGACCATCGCGATGCGTTCGTCATCGTCGAACATGGGTGATTTCGCGATATTTGTGGTAACGCCGATGATCAGCTCGTCGACGAGCTTCGCACCGCGCTCGATAATATCCATATGGCCGAGCGTTATGGGGTCGAACGTACCCGGATAGATTCCGATGCGCTTGGCCATCAATGATCCCTCTTCACGATGAAATGCGCGAGATCGACAAGCAGGCGCGCGTCTTCACCATGTCCGGCCAGGTGCCGTCCCGCCTGCTCAACCAGCATGGTTGCCTGCGAGCGGGCCTGCTCGACCCCCATGAGCGTGACGAATGTCTGCTTGCCCTGCCCCTCGTCCTTGCGCAGCGCCTTGCCGGCCTTCTCTTCATCGCCTTCCACATCGAGCAGATCGTCGGCAATCTGAAAGGCAAGGCCGATGTCGCGGGCATAGGCGCGCAGATGCGTACGCCCTTCGGGGGGCACGCGTCCGAGCACTGCGCCCATTTCGACACTTGCCGCCAAGAGCGCACCGGTCTTGAGTTGCTGCAGGCGTGTGATCTGGCGCAGGTCATAGTGCTGTTCTTCGGACACGATGTCCATCATCTGACCGCCGGCCATGCCGTCATGACCGCTGGCGCGCGCGAGGGTCGCAACGAGTTCGGCGCGCACGAAGGGGTCGGTGCTGGTATCGGGCTGGGTCAGGATGTCGAAGGCCAGCGCATGCAGGCAATCGCCCGCCAGGACCGCGGTCGCCTCGTCGAAGGCCTTGTGGAGCGTGGGCTTGCCATGCCGCAGCTCGTCGTCGTCCATGCAAGGCAGATCGTCATGGATCAACGAATAGGCATGGATCGCCTCTACCGCGCAGCCCGCATTGATCGCGGCATCGCGATTGACGCCGAACAGATCGGCAGTCGCCGCCAGCAGCAGCGGACGCACGCGCTTGCCGCCACCGATTGCCGCGTAGCGCATGGCTTCTACCAACCTGGCCCTGGTATCCTGCGGCACCGGGAGGAAAGCGTCGAATGCGCTGTCGATCTCGCCCTGAATCCGTTCGAAGGCCTCGCCAAGCAAGTCGGGCATAGCCGCCACGACGGTCACGCGTTGCCGTCCGCATCGAAGGGCTCGGTGCGCGCCGGCTTGCCATCGGCCCCAGCAACGATCTTCTCGATCCGCGCCTGCGCGGTATCGAGCCGCGCCTGGCATGCCTTGCGCAGCTGTTCACCGCGTTCGTAAAGGTCGATGCTTTCATCGAGCGGGACGTCGCCGCTTTCGAGCCGCCGGACGACGCTTTCGAGTTCGCGTAACGCCTGCTCGAAACTCAGGTCGGAAATTTGTGACTGTTCCTCTGCCATCGCGGGCCAGCATTGACGGCCCGCCTGCGTGCGGTCAAGTAAGCCCCAGAGGGGGACGCGATTATGACGTGGATTGTCGCAGCGATCGCCGCTGCACTGGTTTTCGGGGCACTCGATGCGGTCTGGCTGAGCTGGGCGGGACCCAATTTCTACCGGCCCAGGCTAGGCGATATGCTGGCCGAGAGTTTTCGCATGGCTCCCGCGCTGGTCTTCTACGCCGCCTATATCGCCGCCATAGTCTGGTTCGCCGTGCGCCCCGGCCTTGCAAACGGCCTTGGTACCGCCGCGCTCAATGGGGCGCTGCTCGGCGCGATCTGCTATGCGACGTACGACCTCACCAACCAGGCGACTTTGCGGACCTGGTCGACCACGGTCACGATTACCGACATCGCCTGGGGCGCCTTCGCCACTGCCGTAGCGGCGAGCGCGGCGACGTATGCCGCCGAGAGGTTCGCATAGCCGATGTTCATCGGCCACTTCGCCCCTGCCCTTCTGGCCCGCGGAGTCACCGACGAAGCGCCACGGCTCGGGGTTTTGTTCATTGGAGCACAACTCGTCGACTGGGCGTTCTTCGCGCTGGCGATCATCGGGATCGAAAAGATGCGCGTCGTCCCCGGTATTACCGAAATGAATGCGTTCGACCTGTACCACATGCCCTATACGCACAGCCTGCTCGGCACCGCATGCTGGGCACTGGCATTCGCCGCGGTCGTGTGGTTCATCTCACGTAATGTCGTCGCGGCGACCTGGGGCGGGATCGTGGTGCTCAGCCACTGGCTGCTCGACCTGTTGACCCATCGGCCGGACCTTACCATCGCGGGCGGCGAAGCGCGCTACGGTCTCGGCCTGTGGAACCTGCCTTCGATCGCAATACCGCTGGAGATCGGCATCGTCCTGCTGGCTTACTGGTTCTACATCAGCCGCACCAAGGGCCCGCTGATCCCGCCGCTGATCCTGCTCGCGGCGATGCTGCTCTTCCAGGCGATCGACTGGTTCGGCCCACAACCCGTGCGGTCGGGATTCGGCCTGTACTTCGTCGGCATGCTGGCCTTCGCCTTTCTGACCGCACTTGCCTTCTGGGTGCATTCGACGCGGTGGCATAAAAACAAGGTGGGACTGGCGGTGTCGAGCGTGCAGCGCTAAGCGCGCGCGCATGGCAACCGTCGAATCCGCAATCACCCCCGAGGTCGTCGCACAGCACGGCCTCAGCCCCGAGGAATACGAACGCGTCCTGCACGCGCTGGGCCGCGAGCCCAATCTGGTCGAGCTGGGCATCTTCTCGGTCATGTGGTCCGAGCATTGCAGCTACAAGAGCTCGCGCCTCCACCTGAAAAAGCTGCCGACCGAGGCGCCGTGGGTGATCTGCGGTCCGGGCGAGAATGCCGGCGTGATCGACATCGGCGACGGGCAGGCCGCCATCTTCAAGATGGAGAGCCACAACCACCCGAGCTACATCGAGCCCTACCAGGGCGCGGCAACGGGCGTCGGCGGTATCCTGCGCGACGTCTTCACCATGGGGGCGCGACCGGTCGCCAACGCCAACGCGCTGCGCTTCGGGCGGCCGGAGCACCCCAAGATGCAGCATCTGGTCAAAGGCGTGGTTTCGGGCATCGGCGGATATGGCAATTGCGTCGGCGTGCCGACCGTGGCGGGCGAGACCAATTTCCACCCCGCCTATGATGGCAACATCCTCGTCAATGCGATGACCGTTGGCGTCGCCGATGCGGACAAGATCTTCTACTCGGCTGCGACCGGGGTCGGAAACCCGATCGTCTATGTCGGTTCGAAGACCGGCCGCGACGGTATCCACGGCGCGACCATGGCGTCTGCCGATTTCGAGGAAGACGCCGACGCCAAACGTCCCACGGTGCAGGTGGGCGACCCTTTCACCGAGAAGCTGCTGATCGAAGCCTGCCTCGAACTCATGGCGACCGATGCGATCGTCGCCATCCAGGATATGGGCGCGGCGGGGCTGACTTCGTCCTCGGTTGAAATGGCAACCAACGGCAAGGCAGGCATCCGGCTCGACATGGACAAGGTGCCGTGCCGCGAAGAGGGCATGACGCCTTACGAGATGATGCTTTCGGAAAGCCAGGAGCGCATGCTCATGGTGCTGAAGCCCGGCAAGGAAGAAATGGCCGCGGCCATCTTCGAGAAATGGGAACTCGATTTCGCCGTCATCGGCGAAGTGACAGACACGCAGCACATGGTGCTCGAATTCGGCGGCGAGGTCGTGTGCGATATCCCGCTCGGCCCGCTCGCGGCCGATGCGCCCGAATACGACCGCCCCTACCTCTCGAAGGAAGACTACACCGCCTGGGCGGGCATCAAGCCGATGACCGAGCGCCCGGACACGGACGATGTCGGCGGCGACATGATGAAGCTTCTGGCCTCGCCCAATCTGTCCTCGCGCAAGTGGATTAGCGAGCAGTACGACAGCCAGGTCGGCGCGGACACGCTGCAGACCGGCGGCGATGCGGGCGTGGTCCGCGTCCACGGCACCAAGAAGGCGCTGGCGATCAGCACCGACTGCACCCCGCGCTATGTCCATGCCGATCCCTATGAGGGCGGCAAGCAGGCGATTGCCGAGACATACCGCAACCTATGCGCAGTGGGCGCGCGCCCGCTGGCGGTGACCAACTGCCTCAATTTCGCCAATCCGCAGCGCCCGGAAATCATGGCGCAGTTCGTTCATGCTCTCGAAGGCATGGGCCGCGCCTGCCGCGTGCTCGACTTCCCGATCGTGAGCGGCAATGTCAGCCTCTATAACGAGAGCAAGGCGACCGGTGGCGGTTCGGCGATCCTGCCCACCCCGGCCATCGGCGGTGTGGGCCTGATCGACGATTACGACCGCATGATGACCATGCCGTTCAAAGCCGAGGGCGAGGCGATCTACCTCATCCATGCCGAAGAATGGGCCACCGCCGATCCCGAGCGTTCGCATCTCGGCAAGTCGCTGTGGCTCAGCGAAATTCACGGCCGCGACGAAGGGCGAACCCCACCCACCGATCTCACGGTCGAGAAGAGCGCAGGCAGGATCATTCTGCAGCTCATCGCCGACGGCCTGGTCAGCGCGGTTCACGACGTATCGGATGGCGGTCTCGCCATCGCGCTTGCCGAGATGGCCATGGCCGGCGGCATCGGCGCAGACGTCGAGTGGAACGAGGAATATACCAAGGCCGCATGGTGGTTTGGTGAAGACCAGGGCCGCTATGTCGTGACCGTCCCCGATACGCAGGCGCTCAACGAGGCGCTCGCCAAGGGCACGGAGAACGACGAGACCGCCTCGATCGGCTTCCGCCGCATCGGCAAGACCGGCGGCACTACGCTGCTCGATAAGTCGATCGACGAAATGCGCACCGCCCACCGCAGCTTCTTCAGCGAGTGGATGGAGGCGTGACGACCCTCGAGGGCGGCTGTCATTGCGGCACGATCGCAGTGAAGCTTGAAACGCCCTCGAGCGTGGGTGCCATCACGCCGCGCATGTGCGGTTGCGGTTTCTGCCGCAAGCATCCCGCAAAATGGTTCGCAGATTCGCATGGGCGCCTGACGCTGTCCTTCACAGCCGAACCGACGCGCTATCGGTTCGGCACAAAAACGGCGGATTTCCTGCTCTGCGCCCAATGCGGCGTGATCGTCGCAGCAATCTGTAAGGTCGAGGATGCGGCATATGGGATCGTCAATCTCAATTGCTTCGAAAGGCCAGGCGGGTGGCAGGAACCCGATGCTCTGAGCGATTTCGACGGCGAGGGTACGGGCGATCGTCTCGCGCGCCGTGCTCGCAACTGGATGCCGGTCACTTTGCCGAATGTGTGGTCGACGGATGGTGGGCACCCTCTGTCTTCATGGGGTTCGTCTGATGGAATGGAGTCGACCAGATCCGGCGAAGGGTCCAAGAGGCCTGGCATGACCGCTGGATATTCCGGAACACCGCTCGCCAAGAAGCTCAGCCTGCGCGACGGCCAGCGTGTATGGTTCGACGGCATGCCCGAAAGTGTGCAGGACGAGATCGGCGAATATGCGCTCGAACTGACCTTTGTCGGCGGCCCGGAAGAAGGCCCCGACGCTGCGCATCTGTTTGTCACCGAACGCGCATATCTGGCGGCCAAGCTGGCCGTCCTGAAGGAGCATATGGCACGCGATGGGCACGTCTGGGTGAGCTGGCCCAAGCGGGCATCCAAGGTCCCGACCGACATTACCGAGGACACCATTCGCGATGTCGCTCTGCCGATGGGGCTGGTCGATACCAAGGTCTGCGCAGTCGACGAAGTTTGGTCGGGACTCAAGCTGGTCATCCGCAAGGAGCTACGCTGAACCGATTCTCCTTTCCAGATCGGCCGGTTCCGCCCTAGAGAGGTCTCAGGGTCGCGCTCGCCAGAAGGGGAGACGGCGACATGAGCAATCGGACATGGCTGGGACTTTGTGCAGGGGCCGCGCTGGCATTTACGGGCGCCACGGGGGCGCTCGCGCAGATGTACGAGAAGATCATGCTGGTGAATTCGACCGGCTATACGATCGCGCAAATCTACATCTCGCCCGCAACGTCGGACAGCTGGGAAGAAGATGTGCTCGAATGGGACGTGCTCGAGGATGGGCAGCAGTTCGAGGTCGATTTCCGCCGCGCCGAGAATACCTGCGACTGGGACCTCAAGGTCGTCTACAGCGACGGTTCGGATGCGATCTGGGATGGACTCGACCTGTGCGAGGACTGGCATTTCGAACTGTTCTACAATGCGCGAACCGGGGATACCCACCTGACCGCATCGAGCTAGGGGTCGAGACACTCGCAATCATGCGGTAGGAACGGTGTCATGCGCGATCATGAAACCGTTCCCTATTCGCTCCCCCGGATCCCGGACGAGGAAAGCATCGCCCGGGCCCAAGCCTTGCGCGACAGGCTTAAGCAGCGGCGTACCTGCCGCTATTTCTCGGACGAACCGGTCCCCCGCGCGGTGATCGAGGCAGCGATCGAGGCGGCGGGAACGGCGCCCAACGGCGCCAACCACCAGCCCTGGCATTTCGCAGTGGTGTCATCGCCCGGAAAAAAACGCGCCCTGCGCGAGGCGGCGGAGGAAGAGGAGCGCAATTTCTACGCCGGCAAGGCCAGCGAGGAATGGCTCGAAGCGCTGGCGCCGCTTGGGACCGACGAGGACAAGCCCTTCCTCGAAACCGCACCCTGGCTGATCGTCGTGTTCGCCCAGCGCAAAGGCGGCATCGAGGAAGACGGCAAGACGCAGAACTACTACGTCAACGAAAGCGTCGGCATCGCCTGCGGCATGTTGATCGCAACGCTGCACGAGGCGGGGCTCGCCACTTTGACCCACACGCCCTCCCCCATGGGATTCCTACGCGAGCTGTGCGGGCGCCCCGATCATGAAAAACCCCTGATGGTTGTTGTGGTCGGCCATCCCGCAGAGGGAGCGACCGTGCCTGCCCATGCGCTGAAGAAGAAGCCGCTGGAACAGATCGCCAGCTGGCTCTGAAATGCGGGACTGGCGGGGACGTCAGAGGTTCATGCGGCTCGAATTTGCCTGAGATTCCCGCTTATGCGGGAAATCGCCCCTGACGTCAGGCCGCGGCCATCTCAGGCGTCTTGCGCGGGGCGAGAAGATCGTAGGGATCGATCCCTTCTTCGCGCCAGACGCGATGGCATTCGCGATAGAGATCCGGTTCGGGAATGTTCAGTTCGGCGCGCGCCTGCTGCAGATCCTTGCCGAGCAATTCGCGGATCGACAGCTCCACCAATGGCGGACAGGCCCGCCCGGTCCGATGGGCCTGGCGCACTGCTTTCATGACCGGCGCCTTGCTCTTGACCAGCTTCTTGAGATGCAGCGACCCGGCATAGCCCAGCAACAAATGCCCCTGACTGGGGCTCTGGCCGTGGGTGAACAGCAGTACGCATTGTTCACCCAGCGCATCGCGGCCATAGCCGGTCAGCACATGCATGAGATCGTGCGTGTCGCGCTGGCGATAGCCAAACCACTGGATGAGATCGTCATAAGTCGGGCGCTGCGCCTTTTCCGACTCTTCTACCAGACCTGCCGCAGAGAGGCCTTCGCGTTCCATAAAGTCGCAATAGGCATGTGCAACCGAGCCTTCCGGCAGCTGGCGCAGCGCATCGTGATCGTCGAGAATCGGAGGAAGGAAGGGCTCGCTAGCACGGAGCGCCTCGCCATGCGGGCTCAGCGTCAGAGCGCGCACCCGGGGGATGAACTGGCCGGATGGCAACGCGTCGTAGATCTTGAATACCTCGACCGTGTTCTCCTTGTCCTTCAACAGCTCGCGAAAGTGTTTGAGCGCGGTCACCGGCCGATAGCGCGCCTTGGGGCGGCGCGGATGACGCAGCGGCGTTCCATCGCGAGCGGTTTCGAAGTCGGCGATGTCGAAGGCGCTGCTAGTCATGGGCTTGTTCATAGTGGGTAGGTCCTTAACAGAAACTCACCCTACAGGATTGGACAAGCGCGCCAAGTTTCACGCATTCGCGACATCGTCGGTCCATTCGCTTTCCGGAATGCCGAGAAGTTTGAGGATCGACGTCAGGCTCTCCCCGGCGATGCGCCCGTTCGCGGCCTCGCGCGCCTTGGGCTTGGCCCGATAGGCAACGCCGTAATCCGCCGCCGCCATCATCGGGATGTCGTTGGCCCCGTCACCTGTGGCGAGCACGCGCGCGCCCTCGCCCAGTCGGGCACGTTCCTCCTGCAGCGTCGCAAGCTTGGTCGAGGCATCGCTGACCGGGCCGGCGAGCAGCCCTGTCAACGCTCCGCCTGTGACGGCAAGCCGATTGCCTACGACGCGTTCGAAGCCCAGCTGATCGGCCACCGGATCGGCGAAGTGGTGAAAACCGCCTGTCACCAATACGGTCCGACACCCCCTGCTGCGCAACGTCGCGACGAGCGTGCGGGCACCCGCCACCGGGCGGATGCGTTCGCCCAGACAGCGGTCGATCGCGCCTTCCTCCAGCCCCTCGAGCAGGCCCACTCGCTCCCTTAGCGCGCTTTCGAAATCGAGCTCGCCCTGCATGGCACGCTCGGTAATTGCTGCAACCTTGTCCTTGATCCCGGCAAAATCGGCGAGCTCGTCGATGCATTCCTGCCCTATCATGGTCGAATCCATGTCCGAGACAAATAGCCGGGGGATCTCGATCTCATGGTCGGCCACCAGCAGGTCGCAATCGCCGAAATGCTCGATGAGGGTGGCGGTCAACGCTGCGTGATCGCCCTGCGGCAGCGAGAGCTGGAGCACGTCGCCGCAGAAATCGAGCATGCCTGCTATCGCCACCGGCATGTCCACCGCGGCGCAGGCCTCCATCGCCGCGTCGAGCCGTGTTTCCACGCCGTCCATGTCTGCTATCAGCCGGGCGATGAGCACCAATATGTCTCCAGATTTGAAACCGGTCGCGCTCATTGCAGGGCCGACCGCTAGCGGCAAGAGCGATCTCGCGGTCCAGCTCGGACAGAGGCTCGGGCGCGATGGCCGGCGCGGTGTGGTGATCAATGCGGACAGCCAGCAAGTCTATCGCGACCTGCGCATCCTGTCCGCGCGCCCGACCGAAGAGGAAATGGGCGGGATCGAGCACCGCTTGTTCGGCACTTGGGACGGAGCCGAGGCGTGCTCGGCAGCGGAATGGGCGGAAGCCGCCAAGCGCGAAATTGCCGGTGTTCATGCCACCGGAGGCGTGCCGATCCTGTGCGGCGGGACCGGACTTTATATACGTACGCTGCTCGACGGCATTGCCCCGGTGCCCGAGATCGATCCCGAGATTCGCCATGCCGTTCGCGCGCTCGATCAGGCAGAGGCCCGTGCAGCACTGGAAAGCGAGGATCCTGCCGCTGCTAAACAACTTGCGCCGGCCGATGCGTCCAGAACGACACGTGCGCTAGAGGTTGTCCGCTCGACCGGAAGGACGCTGGTCGAATGGCAGACGCTAAAAAGCGGAGGGATCGCTCGCGAAACCACACTGGCCCCATTGGTCGTCCTGCCGGAGCGTGAATGGCTGTTCGCACGGTGTGACCTGCGCTTCGAACGCATGATGGACACTGGAGCGATCGAGGAAGTCGAAGCGATCGAGGCGCGCGGTCTCGATCCCTCGCTTCCCGTGATGCGTGCAATCGGTGTGCCCGAAATCCGCGGCTTTCTCCAAGGCAATCTATCGCGTGCGCAAGCCATCGCTGCTGGCCAAACTGCCACGCGCAAGTACGCCAAGCGGCAGTATACCTGGTTCCGCAACCAACCGCCGGAGGCGTGGCCGCGCGCTGATAACAAAACTATCGTGGAGTGCGATTATTTTGTTTCTTTGTTTCACTCAGGTGGTTGACCGCGCAATCTATCGGGCGTATTCGGGAACCAGTCGGCCCGGCGCTCCAGACCCCAGCGCCGGGCCGATTTGTGTCTCTCAAATGCCCGAAACGGGTCGGAGGGTGGAGTGAGTACCGAGCGCAGCGGCGCCGCAATCCTGATCGAATGCCTCAAGCGGCAGGGGGTCGAATTCGTTTTCGGCTATCCCGGCGGTGCGGTCCTGCCGATCTACGATGAACTCTTCGCCGACAATGACATCCGCCACATCCTCGTTCGCCACGAAGCGGGCGCAGCGCATGCCGCGGAGGGCTATGCCCGCTCGACGGGCAAGCCCGGCGTGGTGCTGGTCACCAGTGGCCCGGGCGCAACCAATGCGGTCACGGGCATTGCCGATGCCTATATGGATTCCATTCCGCTGGTGGTGATCACTGGCCAGGTGCCGACCGCGCTCATCGGGACCGATGCGTTCCAGGAAGCCGACACGGTCGGCCTGACGCGCCACTGCACCAAGCACAACTATCTCGTGAAAGACCCCGAGCGGCTCGGCGCGACGATCGAGGAGGCCTTTCGCATCGCCACCACGGGTCGCCCCGGCCCGGTCGTCGTCGATATCCCGAAGGACGTGCAGATCGCGCTGGCGAGCTGGGATTCGCAGGACGACACCCCCCTGCCCTCGCATCGCTACCACCCCCGCATGGTCGGCGCGGCGGACGAAATCGCCGAAGCCGTGGACATGCTCGCCAAGGCCGAGCGTCCGGTGCTCTACACCGGTGGCGGGGTCATCAATGCAGGGCCCAGAGCAAGCGGATTGCTCCGCCGACTCCAGAACGTGACCGGCACGCCCGTCACCAGCACGCTGATGGGCCTCGGCGCCTTTCCCGCCGACCATCCCGATTGGCTCGGCATGCTCGGCATGCACGGCACCTATGAAGCCAATATGGCGATGAACCGCGCCGACCTGATCGTGGCAATCGGCGCGCGTTTCGATGACCGCGTGACCGGACGCCTCGATGCCTTCGCCCCGCAGGCGAAGAAAATCCACATCGACATCGACCGCGCGAGCATCAATAAGATCGTGCCGGTAGATCTAGGCATCGTCGGCGACTGCGCGCATGTGCTCGAACAGCTGGTCGAGGCCTGGGGCGGTCGAAAGCCTCAAGACCTCTCGGAATGGAAGGCCCGCATCCTGGGTTGGAAGGCGCGCGACTGCCTCGCCTATCCCGAACGCGGCGGCGATCTCATCATGCCGCAGAAGAGCGTCGAACGGCTGTTCGCACTGACGAAAGACCGCGATCCGATCATCACCACCGAAGTCGGCCAGCACCAGATGTGGGCGGCGCAGTATTTCGGCTTCATGGGACCGAACAAGTGGCTCACCAGCGGCGGCCTCGGCACGATGGGTTACGGCCTGCCCGCAGCCATCGGCGCTCAGCTGGGCAATCCCGACAGCCTGGTGATCGACATTGCGGGCGAAGCGAGCATCCAGATGAACATCCAGGAACTCGGCACAGCGAGCCAGTACCGCCTGCCGGTCAAGATATTCATCCTCAACAACGAATACATGGGCATGGTCCGCCAGTGGCAGGAGCTTACCTATGAGAGCCGCTATTCGAACAGCTATTCGGACAGCCTGCCCGATTTCGTGAAGCTCGCCGAATCCTATGGCTGGAAGGGAATCCGGATCGAGGATGAAGGCCAGCTCGACGCCGGAATCGAGGCGATGCTCGCGCATGACGGCCCGGTGATGGTCGATTGCCAGGTCGCGAAGGAAGCCAACTGCTTCCCGATGATCCCGAGCGGCGCGGCGCATACCGACATGTTGCTCTACGGCGACCAGGTTGGCGGCACTATGGACGACGAAGCGAAGGCGCTGGTGTGATGGGTATGGAGCAGAGAATCCCGCCGCAGTTTGCGGATCGCGCGGAACGCCGAGTGTGGTTCACGCGCGAGGACGCCGAAAGGCTGCTCGACTGGATCGAGGACAGCGGCCAACGGTTCTTGGGCATGGATGTCGCGCAGAAGCAGGAGGGCGATGCCTGGATCCTTCTGCCCGACAGCCTCGACCTCAGTCGCCAAACCGAGAATTTCGAAGCCGTGCGCCGCGGTCGCGATTTTCTCCGTGAGTACGACGGCGAAGGTCGCATGTTCGAGCCCGTGTGGCAGGACCGTAAGAAATGAAGATCGCGCAGCAGGCCGAAGAACGGCATGTCCTCAATGTCATCGTCGACAACGAGGCGGGCATTCTCGCGAAGATCGCCGGGCTGTTCACGGCGCGCGGCTACAATATCGACAGCCTGACGGTGGCCGACATATCCGAAGACCACGCGATCAGCCGCATTACGATCGTGACGCGCGGGCCGGAACCCGTGATCGACCAGATCCGCGCCCAACTCGAACGGCTTGTACCCGTGCACAAGGTCATCGACCTGACCGAGGAAGGCGCGCACGTCGAACGCGAGCTCGCACTGGTGAAAGTCGCCGGCAAAGGCGACAACCGCGTCGAGGCACTGCGCATCGCCGAACTGTTCCGTGCCAATGTCGTCGACACCACAACGCAAAGCTTCGTCTTCGAGATTACCGGCTCGCCGGACAAGATCGCAAGTTTCATCGCCCTGATGCGCGAACTCGGCCTCGTCGAGGTCGGCCGTTCAGGGATCGTGGGAATGATGCGCGGGGTAGGCGCGGAGTAGGATAATTCACCGCTTGCCATCCTCGCAAAGGCGGGGATTCCGCTTGTCCATTGCGGCAGAGCGACAAAAACAAACAAGAAAGCGTGGCCCCGTCTTCGCGGGAGTGACGATCGAAGAACAAAGGATCAAGAACGTGCAAGTTTATTACGATGCCGATTGCGACCAGCAGCTGATCAAGGACAAGAAGGTCGCCATTGTCGGTTACGGCAGCCAGGGCCACGCTCATGCGCAGAACCTACGCGACAGCGGAGTCGGCGAAGTCGTCATCGCTCTGCGCGAAGGATCGGCGACGGCGAAAAAAGCCGAAGGCGCGGGCTTCACCGTGAAGACCGTCTCCGAAGCCGCCGAATGGGCCGATGTGCTGATGATCCTCGCGCCCGACGAGCACCAGGCAGCCATCTATGCGGGCGAAGTCGCTGGCAAGATGAAGCCGGGCAGCGCGCTCGCCTTTGCCCACGGCCTCAACATCCACTTCGGCCTGATCGATCCGCCCGCCGACATCGACGTGATCATGATCGCGCCCAAGGGGCCCGGCCACACGGTGCGCGGAGAATACATCAAGGGCGGCGGCGTACCGTGCCTGATTGCGGTGCACCAGGAAAGCAGCCAGTCGGGCGACAACGGCTTCGCCAAGGCACTGGCCCTGTCCTACGCCAGCGCCGTCGGCGGTGGCCGCAGCGGCATTATCGAGACCGACTTCAAGGAAGAATGCGAGACCGACCTATTCGGCGAGCAGGCGGTGCTGTGCGGCGGGATCACCCACCTCATCCAGGCCGGTTTCGAAACGCTGGTCGAGGCCGGATACGCGCCCGAGATGGCCTATTTCGAATGCCTCCACGAAACCAAGCTGATAGTCGACCTGCTCTATGAAGGCGGCATCGCCAACATGCGCTATTCCATCTCGAACACCGCCGAATACGGCGACATCAAGACGGGTCCGCGCATCATTACCGAAGAGACCAAGGCCGAAATGAAGCGCGTGCTGGCCGATATCCAGTCGGGCCGTTTCGTGAAGGACTTCGTGCTCGACAACCAGGCCGGTCAGCCCGAACTGAAGGCAAGCCGCAAGGCGGCCGCCGCGCATCCGATCGAGCAGACCGGCGCGCAGCTGCGTGCGATGATGCCGTGGATCGGCGCCAACAAGCTGGTCGACAAGGACAAAAACTGAGCTAGGGTCGCGCTCATGGAGGGAGAGACCATGAGCGCGCCCGACACCCTGCCCTTTGCCTGCCAATGCGGAAAGGTAACCGGCGTCATCGAACAGGCGAACGCGCGGGAGGGCGACCGTGTGGTCTGCCACTGCGTCGACTGCCGCGACCTCGTACGGTACCTTGGACAGGAGGAGCGCGTTCTCGACGATCTCGGCGGCACCGACCTCTACCAGTCGCGCTGTGCACGGGTGAAGCTGCATTCGGGCCGGGACAAGCTCGCCAGCCTCCACATGACGGAGGGCAAGACGCTGCGGTGGTACGCCAGCTGCTGCAATTCCCCGATGTTCAACACCTACGCCAACGGCAAGGTGCCATACGTCACCACGATCCTCGCCAATGCCGATGCGGCGCGCCGCGATGCGTTGCTCGGCGCTCCTGTCGGGCATGTCTTCGCCGAACAGGCGACCGGCGATGCAAGCGGACTGGAGCTCATGCCCTTCAGCCGGTTGATGCGGCGCTTTTTCGGTCGGATGATCAGGGATCTCCTGGCTGGCGATAGACGGCGCAGCGCCTTGTTCGATCCGAAAACGCTCGAACCGATCGCCGAACCGATCAGGCTCTCGCCCGAACAGCGCGACAGCCTGCCTTAGTGTGATCGCAATTTGCGATGATCCCGACGGGAACAGGCGTTTCACGCCGGTTTTTTGTTTGTGAGCACCAACAGGAGGTCAGACGTGAAGAAGACGATCATCGCCGCGGCGCTTGCGGCCAGCGGAACTCTCGCCGTGACGGGCATTTCCGCGCAGGAGCGACCGCAAATCCCGGGTACGACGGACGTAAGCCGTGTCGAGGCCGGTACCTATGCCCTCGATCCCGCTCACACACTCGTCGGCTGGCGGGTCAGCCACTTCGGTTTCAATGACTATCTGGGCGTATTCGGCGATATCGAGGGTACGATGACGCTCGATCCAGCGAATATCGAGGCGTCCGAATTCGACATCGCGATACCGATCACGAGCGTCGCCGTACCGAGCGCGGAATTGAGAGATCACCTTCTGCGTCCCGGCCAGGATGGCGCCGAGCCCGATTTCTTCGGTCCCGATCCCGATGCCGCGCGCTTCGTCTCGACTTCGGTCCGGCAGACCTCCGATACGACCGCGGTGGTTACCGGGCAATTGACCATGAACGGTGAGACCCGCCCCGTAACCATGCTGGTCGAGTTCTCCGGCGCCGGCCAGAACCCGATGAACCAGAAGTCGACAGTCGGCTTCCACGCGCGCGCCACGATCGACCGCACGCAGTGGGGCATCGACTATGCCGCGCCGATCGTCGGTGCCGAAGTCGATCTCGACATCAGCGCCGCCTTCGAACGCCAGTAGAGTCCTCTCGACAAGCGCTTCGCGACGCGTCACGACCCGTCGCATGCGCTTGTCAGACTGTCACAATATAGACGATTTCCGCCGCCTTGCCCGAGCCAGGCTGCCCTGGCCGGTGTTCGACTATATCGACGGGGCGGCCGACGACGAGATTACCAAGGCGCGCAATACCGGCGCCTTCGACGAAGTCGATCTGGTGCCCGACGTGCTCGCGGGCGTCGCCGAGATCGACACTTCTTGCACGATCATGGGCCGCAAGAGCGGATTGCCGCTCATGCTCAGCCCCACCGCGCTCCAACGCGCCTTCCACCGCGATGGCGAACGGGCGGTGGCCAAGGCTGCCGAGAAATTCGGTGTGTGGTTCGGCATCTCCAGCCTCGCCACGCATTCGATCGAGGAGATCGCGGCGCTCACCGGCGGACCCAAGCTGTTCCAGCTCTACGTCCACAAGGACAAGGGGCTCAACGCCAGCATGATCGAACGCTGCCAGGCGGCGAATTTCGATGCGCTCGCGCTGACGGTGGATACGATCGTTTCGGGAAAGCGCGAGCGGTGCCTGCGTTCGGGCTTCACCACCCCGCCGCGGTTTACCGCTAGCGCGCTGTGGAGTTACGCGACGCGGCCGCGCTGGACGCTGGACTATCTCTTCGGGCCGAAATTCCGCCTGCCCAACCTCGACGGGCATGTGCAGGAAGGCACGGGCAAGGCGGTCAGCATCCAGGACTATTTCAACACTATGCTCGACACCGGGATGGACTGGAACACCGCAGCACGCATCCGGCAGGACTGGGGCGGGACCTTCGCGCTGAAGGGTGTGATGAGTGCCGCCGACGCACGGCGCGCGGTCGAGATCGGCGCCGATGCGATCTGGATATCCAACCACGGCGGCCGGCAATTGGACGGCAGCCGCGCGCCATTCGACCAGCTGCGCGAGATCGTCGATGCGGTAGGCGGCGAAATCGAGATCGTCCTCGATGGCGGTGTACGGCGCGGGACGCATGTGTTGAAAAGCCTCGCCGCAGGCGCGACCGCTGCCTCGGGCGGGCGACTCTACCTCTACGCGCTGGCGGCGGCAGGCCAGCCCGGCGTCGAACGCGCGGTCCGAATCCTCAAGGAAGAGATAGAGCGCGGCATGCGCCTGATGGGGGTGACGTCCGTCGACCAGCTGACATCCGACCGTCTCCGCTGGCGCTAGCTTTCAGCCCCGGTCATTGCGAGGAGCCGCAGGCGACGCGGCAATCCATGACACTTGGCTTGCCGTGAGCTCGGAATATGGATTGCCGCGCGGCTTCGCCGCTCGCAATGACTGAAAGTGAGCTTCAAACCAATTTGGCGAAGCAGGCGCGCAATTCGTCGACGAACAGGTCCGGCTGCTCCCAAGCGGCGAAATGGCCGCCGCGGTCGAGTTCGTTCCAGTAGACGAGATTGGTCAGCGTGCGCTCCACCCAGGCGCGTGGCGCTGGCAGAATTTCCTTGGGAAACGCGCTTGCCCCGGCGGGGATGGTCACCTTGCCCTGCCCGATCTTGCCGAAGCTTTCCCAGTAGAGCCGCGCCGCCGAAGCGCCGGTCGCGGGCAGCCAGTAGAGCATGATGTCGTCGAGCACCTGGTCCATCGACAGCGCCTCCCAGGGCGATCCGCCATTGTCGGTCCAGTAGTAGATCTTTTCCAGGATCCACGCGGCGAGCCCAACCGGAGAGTCGACCAGCGAATAGCCGATCGTCTGCGGCCGCGTGCTCTGCTGCTTGGAGTATCCCGAGTCCCATTCCTGGTAGAAACCGAGCCGTTGCATCGCCTTCAGGACTTTCGGATCCTTGCTCTGCACGTCCTGCGGCCCCGGACGCCCGATCGGCATGTTGAGGTGGATACCCTTGCACCCTGTCGGCGCTATCTGCCCTATGGCGGTGGTCACAGCCGCGCCCCAGTCGCCGCCCTGCGCGACCCATTGGGTGTAGCCAAGCCGCTCCATGAGCTCGACCCAGGCACTCGCAATCCGTTCCACACCCCATCCGGTGCCTTCCGGCTTGCCCGAGAAGCCATAGCCCGGAAGCGAGGGTGCGACGACATGGAACGCCATCACATCCGGGTCGGACGGCTCCGCCAGCTCGTCGATCACGCCTAGGAATTCGACCACCGATCCCGGCCAGCCATGGGTTATGACCAGCGGCATCGCATCCTCGCGCGAGGAACTCTTGTGCAGGAAATGGATGTCGAGACCATCGATCTCGGTCACGAACTGACCGATCGCGTTGAGCCGCGCCTCGCAGCGCCGCCAGTCGTATTCGATCCTCCAGTAGGCTACGAGTTCCCTCAGAGCCGCAAGCTTGGTCCCCTGAGACCAATCTTCGACCGGCTCCTTCTCGGGCCAGCGGACGTGGTCGAGCCGGTCGGCAAGCGCCACCAACTCGCCTTCTGGAATGTTCAGCTCGAATCGCCGGACCTCGCTCATATCTACTCTCCTGCGGCCTTCTTCGAGGCCGCCACGACGCGGCCGGCGTCGGCAAGCAGGATGGTGCTGGTCGCCTTGGCCAAGACCGTACCGGTCGCATCCTTGAGATGTCCCTCGTAGAAACTGGTCCGCTTGCCGTGCCGTTCGACCCACGCCTCGGCGATCACAGGGCCGGGCCGCGTGGGCGCGAAGAAACTGACCTTGAGTTCCAGCGTCATGGGTACGATGTCCTGCCCGTTCCTGGCCATCGCCGCATGTGCCATCGCGGCATCGATCCACCCGCTGATGAAGCCGCCTTGCACGACCCCGCCGGAATGGCACTGTTCGCGCTTGGCCTCGTACTCGAGACTCGCCCGCCCTTCGGGGTTCGTCGAAACGATGCGGATCAGCCCCATCGTCTCGTACAGCGAATGCGCTTCGGCCATGCTCTCTCCCTTCGTGAAACAATATGTCTCGCGATGCCCAAGCTTCTTTTGCTTTACAACCCCGGTAAGGCGCATCATAGCAAGAGCCATGCAACGTGCACTCGGACTGATTATCCTGCGACTTACACGCCCTTGGGCGTGATAGCTTGCGTGCCTGCCCGGGTGCGCTGAGCGCCCAGGGGACCCACCACCGTCGCAGAATTCCACAAGCTCCGAGATTTTCCCATGCCCATGCTCCGCGAACCGAGCGCCAAATATGCGCCCTTCCCGCAGGTTCCCCTGACCGACCGGCATTGGCCCACCCGCACCATCACCGCGCCGCCACGTTGGCTGTCCACCGACCTGCGCGATGGCAATCAAGCGATCGTCGACCCGATGGATGCGCATAAGAAGAACCGCTTCTTCGACCTGCTGGTCGAGGTCGGCATGAAGGAAATCGAGGTCGGCTTCCCCAGTGCGGGCGCGACCGAATTCGATTTCATTTCGGGTCTGGTCCGGTCGGGCCGGATACCGGACGACGTGGCGGTGCAAGTGCTCACTCAAAGCCGCGAGGACCTGATCCGCACCAGCTTCGCCAGCCTGACGGGCGCGAAACAGGCCATTGTTCACCTCTACAATGCGGTCAGCCCGGCATGGCGCGAGGTGGTTTTCGGCATGACGCGGGAACAGGTGCGCGACATTGCCGTGCAGGGCGCAACAGTCATGCGCGACGAAGCGGGCAAGCAGCCCGATACCGACTGGCACTTCCAGTATTCACCCGAAACCTTCTCGACCGCCGAGCTCGATTTCAGCCTGGAGGTTTGCGAAGCGGTGATGGAGGTGCTGGCACCGACACCCGAGCATCCGATTATCCTCAACCTTCCGGCGACGGTCGAGGCCGCGACGCCCAACATCTATGCCGACCAGGTGGAGTACTTCATCCGCAACCTGCCCCATCGTGAGAGCGCGGTTATCAGCCTGCATACTCACAACGATCGCGGCACGGGCGTCGCTGCGGCGGAACTGGCGCTGATGGCTGGCGCCGATCGCGTCGAAGGCTGCCTGTTCGGCAATGGCGAGCGCACGGGCAATTGTTGCCTCGTGACGATGGCGCTCAACATGTACACGCAAGGCGTTGATCCGAAGCTCGATTTTTCGGACATCGACCGGGTCATCGAAACCGTCGAATATTGCAATGAATTGCCCGTACACCAGCGTCACCCCTATGGCGGCGAACTGGTCTATACCGCCTTTTCCGGCAGCCACCAGGATGCGATCAAAAAGGGCTTCGCGGCGCTCGAAACGCAAAACGATCCGCATTGGCGCGTACCCTATTTGCCGATCGACCCGGCCGATCTCGGACGCAGCTATGAGGCAGTGATCCGCGTCAACTCGCAATCCGGCAAAGGGGGCTTCGCCTGGGTGCTCGAACAGGACCAGGGTCTCAAACTGCCCAAGAAAATGCAGGCCGATTTCAGCCCCCACGTCCAGCGGATGGCGGACGAACTGGGCCGCGAACTCGACGCTGCCGACATCTGGAGAGCATTCAGGCAAGCCTATCACGTCCAGACCGCCGACAAGCATTTCCAACTTGTCGATTACGAAGAACGCCGCGCCAACGACGGCACCCGCCTATTCACCGGAACGATAGCGGTAAAGGGACAAGAGCAGACCGTTTCGGGCCGCGGCAACGGCCTGATCTCTTCGGTACTGACGACCATCGAGGACGCATTCGGCCTGCAACTCGAAGTGATCGACTACACCGAGCACGCCTTGACCACCGGCCGTGACAGCCGTGCTGCCGCCTATCTCGAATGTCGCGATGCCAATGGTCGTACCATCTGGGGCTGCGGGATCGACGAAGACGTCGCCACGGCGAGCGTCAGGGCGGTGTTGAGTGTGGCCAATTCTGCAGTCGAAGCCGGTTAGTTCGCTACAGCGAAAGGAGGCGATTTCTCGTCGCCCGACGAGATGCCACCGTAGCGCCCCATGTCCTGTGCATAGCGCAGGCAGTTGCGACCCGCTGCCTTGGCCGAATAGAGCGGTCCGTCGGCAGCCTGCATCGCCATCGAAGAACTGCACCGTTCGGCGATCCGCGCGATGCCGATGCTGGCGGTGACGTTGAATGTCCCACCGTCATTGTCGGTCATGACATGCCGCTGAATTGCCAACCTCAGGCGTTCGCAGATTATCGAGGCGTGTTCCATCGCGGGGCCCACCGCGATCATTCCGAATTCCTCTCCGCCGAGACGTGCGAAGAAGCAATCATCGGTGGCATTCTCGCGCATGAGCTGGGCGATCTGCTTGAGCACGAGATCGCCGACCGCGTGACCGTATGAATCATTGACGCGCTTGAAATGGTCGAGATCGACCAGCGCGAAAGCGAAGGGTTGCTCGTCTGCGAATTCGAGCTGGGCCTCGAGGATATCGAGAAGCGCCCGGCGGTTTGGAAGCCCGGTCAGCGAATCGGTCCGCGCTTCCCACGAAGCCTGGAGCTCTTCGAGCTTGCGTTCGGTGACATCGCGGATTGTCACGACGAACGTGGATGCCTGTTGTTTCGACGGCTCGATCGCACGCAGCTTGGCTTCGAGCCAACGAGTCTGGCCACGCCTTTCGACAGAGCGCTCCATAATTTCCGTATGTCCCGGATATCGCGCCGCGGAATCGAGTGTGCCATCCACTATCGCCCGGTCGTAATCGCTGAAGAAAGCAGCCAGATGCAGTCCCTCCACTGCATCGCGTCCACTGAGACGGTTGGAAGCGGGCGAAGCGAAACGGATCATGCCCTCCCGGTCGAGGTGCAGCAGAGCATCGTCGGAATGGTCCGCGATCAGGCGCTGCATGGCCTCGCGGTCTGCAAGTGCTTCCATCAGGCGCTGACGTTGCTTGAGCGCGACTGCCAGCGGGAACGCCATTAACAGCAGGATGCTGAGATAGAATTGCAGGAACAGCGCCTTTTGCCACAGCGGGATCCCGAGTTCCGCGAAGACGCCGACACCCATGCCCAACGATCCGGCCGCGGCCACCGATATGATGAGCACAGCGATCGAAGCGCCGAACCGCTCCAAGCGGAAACTGGCAACGACCAGCGGAACGATCGGAAGAAATAGCGACGGCACAGTCGATTGCAGGAAGGCGATCGCCGAGATACCCAGCGTGAGCAAGATCATGGCGATGAAAGGCAGGACCCGACCCGGTTCGCGCACTCGCGCGAAGTCGGGTTTCTTGTAGGACGCCAGGAGCAGAGCCAGCGGGAGCACCAGCAATGTCCCGAGACCGTGACCCACCAGCCATGAGAAGGCATGATCGTGCCAGCCCCCGCCTACGATCCGGGTGACCAGGATACCGCCGGGGATCGCCGCCGCGGAAGGACCCACGATCCCTGCCAGAAGTCCCAGCGAGACGACGCCGCCCTCGCTTTCGATATAGTCGCGCTGCGGCCGGAAACGTACAAGCAGCCAGGCGATGAGCCAAGCTTCGAATATGTTTATCAGGGCGAGAGGGAATGCCCATTCCGGCCCGAATCCGAACAGGCTGGTCGCAAGCGTGCTGAGCACGATGAGGACGGCAGCCGCAACGAAATGCTTGCTACGCGGGATGGAGAGAAACAGCGCGGCCGCGATTGCGGTGCCGGGCCATACGAGTGCCAACCCACCTGCAAATCGCGTCCAGAAGATCGTCAAGGATGTTACGGCGAAGAATATCGCCGCATAGACGGCAATCCGTCCGATTGGAAACGTCATTCGATCGGTCACCCCCTTAGGACGGCGTTAGCCGGGCAGGGTTAACGGCACGGAGGACCATGGATGAGTAAAATCACTTAATGGGCGCCGCCGGGAGGACACGATCCGTGAGCTTGCTCGATCGCCGCGCCGCAGCCGGCCGCAGTCTAGCGCGGGATAGGCACAACCCAAAGATTCCCGGTCGTCGACGCCGCTTCTGCTGCCCCGCCGACGAATCGCCTGGATGGATGAACCTGCTTCGCTCACAGCTCCATCGAACACAATTGGCAATCGAGGCGCTCGCCCCCTGATTTCTCTTGTCAGACCTCCGCTCCACGTGTTCCATCCCGCAGGCCTCGCTTGCGGGGCTTCGACATGTGACCTTAACGGCAGCGAAGGGGAGTAAGCAGCCGATGAGTGAGGATATCCTCGAATCCGAACTGCCGATTATCGATCCGCACCACCATTTGTGGGACTTGCGACCTCTGGTGCCGGCCTTTCCCGAGCCCCGTCACGATTTCATCGAAGCCATTGCCGGCGCGGCCTACTACACCTTCGACCAACTGCATGCGGATACGCACACCGGCCACAACATCGTCGGTACGGTATTCATGGAATGCGGCGCCTTCTACGATGCGAGCCGAGACGAGGCGATGAAACCCGTCGGCGAAGTCGAATTCGTCAATGGCGTGGCGGCGCAGGGAGCCAGCGGACTTTATGGCGATTACCGGCCCTGCGCGGCAATTGTCGGACATGCGGACCTGACGCTTGGCGACGCGGTCAAGCCGGTAATCGAGGCGCTGGTTGCCGCAGGTAATGGCCGCTTCAAGGGCATCCGTCATGCAGCGGCCTGGGACGCAGATCCCGAAGTGCTCGGCCCGCCCTTCCATGCGCCCGAAGGGCTATACGGCTCGGACGAATTTCACGCCGGCATGGCAGCTTACGCCGAATACGGCCTCACATTCGACGCCTGGCTGCTCGAGCCGCAACTCGGCGACGTGCTCGATCTGGCCAGGGCTTTTCCCGATCAGCAGTTCATCCTCGACCATTGCGGCACGCCGCTCGGTATCGCCTCCTATCGTGGCAAGCTGCACGAGCGCTTCGACAGCTGGCGGCGCTCGATCCATGCCATCGCCGAATGCCCCAACGTGGCCGTCAAGCTGGGCGGTCTCGCAATGGCATTTTGTGGATTGCCGGACGAAGGCCCTGCAAAAGGTTACGGCTCGGAGCATCTGGCAGGGCTTTGGCGCCCCTATATCGAAACTTGCATCGAGGCGTTCGGAGCGGATCGGGCGATGTTCGAATCGAACTATCCCGTCGATCGCTGGGGGGCCAGCTATCCGGTGTTGTGGAATGCGTTCAAGCGGCTAGCCAAGGGGCATAGCGCGGAGGAAAAGCGCGCGCTCTTCGCCGGTACGGCAGCGCGGATCTACGACATCGAACACATCCTGCCCGACGCTTGACGTTTACGTAACGTCACCCTCGACAAGCGGGTAAACGCACCATACGCCCGCCTCTCACGACATCAGAGAGGATCTGCCCGACATGACCCTGCCCGCCCCTTTCGACAGGTTGCGCCTGCCCGTCATCGGTTCGCCGCTGTTCATCGTCTCGGGGCCGGAACTCGTCATCGCGCAGTGCAAGGCGGGGATCGTGGGCGCCTTCCCGGCGCTCAATGCCCGTCCGCAGAGCCAGGTCGACGAATGGCTGCACCAGATTACCGAAGAACTCGCGGCGCACAATCGCGACAATCCGGATCGCCCGGCGGCCCCCTATGCCGTCAACCAGATCGTCCACAAGTCGAACGACCGGCTCGATGCGGATATGCAGACCTGCGCCAAATGGCAGGTGCCGATGGTCATCACCTCGCTCGGGGCGCGCGAGGAAGTCTTCCAGGCGGTAGACAATTGGGGCGGCATTACCTTGCACGACGTCATCAACAACCGCTTCGCGCGAAAGGCGATCGAGAAGGGCGCGACCGGCCTGATCCCGGTTGCTGCGGGTGCCGGCGGACATGCCGGCGTGCTCAGCCCCTTCGCGCTGATGCAGGAAATCCGCGACTGGTTCGACGGCCTCGTCGCGCTGTCGGGCTCGATCGGACACGGCCGCTCGATCCTAGGCGCACAGGCGCTGGGTGCGGATTTCGCTTATATTGGATCCCCCTGGATCGCCACTACTGAGGCCAATGCCGACGAACGCTACAAGCAGGCCATCGTAGAAGGCAGCGCCGATGGCATCGTCTACACCAATCTCTTCACCGGAGTGCATGGCAATTACCTGCGCTCGAGCATCGAAGGCGCGGGCCTCGATCCCGAAAACTTGCCCGAGAGCGATCCCAGCAAAATGAATTTCGGCAGCGGCGGCAACACCAAGGCCAAGGCGTGGAAGGATATCTGGGGATCGGGCCAGGGTATCGGTACGGTCAGGGAAAGCGCTCCCGTCGAAGACACCGTCGCTCGCCTTGAGCGTGAATACGTCGCGGCCAAGGAAGCACTGGCCAAGGCGACCGCTTAGGGCGCAGTCGCGCCCCACAAGACTTCGGCCATCGCATCGAGGTCGGAGAAATCGATTCCCCTTCCGAGCGGGTCCCTGCGGTTGAGCCGCAGCGGTTTGCGTTCGTCGAGCAGCCGCCGACGCAGGGCGCGCTGGAGCACGGCGAGCCGCATCAGCGCCATCTGCGCCGCCCCGTGCGGGTCGGCAAGATTCTGGCGCGACCATTGCCTTTCGACGCTGCCAACGCGTTCGATGACCATCTGGTTGTAATTGCGATGCGGCCCCCGGTGAAGCGGTAGCGCGAGCCGCAGGGCAGCGTCTTCGCTCGCTGGCAACAGCAAACCGTTCAGGCGAAAATCGTCGAAGCCGATTCGATCTGCGCCCAGAATATCTAACAGCGGCTCGATACACGCCTCACCCAGCAATTGGCGGGGTAGGAGATGATGCCTCTGCAGACCGGGATCGTGTTGCGGCGAACCGCGCCGGTTGACCGCCCGAAACGGGAGACGTTTTCGAGGGATCGTTGCTTGGTTTGGTGCCCGTCCCTTCACGAGAGCCTAAGCGCGAGTGATCCGGATAAGTCCTGCGTTGGGATCGGGTACGAGCAATAGTGTGTCGCCGGCCTCGGTTACGAATTCGCGGCTTGCGGACAAGCATTCGCGACCTACCAGTTCGTGTACGACACGCACGGCGAGACGCGTTGCCGTGGTTCTATCGGTGCACAAGCCGGGCTCGATCGCCATTTCGCTGCCGATAAAGAAATCCAGCCCCTCGGTGGTCAGCGCCCCTCGCTCGTCGAAGCGCATACCGAGCATGCCGAGAGCGGGGAACGGCCCGCCGGCAAGCCAGGCATCGACAGTCCGGGCGAAGAATTTCGGAGCTATCGCCGAACGCGCGGGTGGCCAGCAGACGGTCCTGATGCCGTCGAGTGACCTGGTCAGTGCGGCACCCAGGCCCAGGAGAGCGCGCACGATGGGCAGAGCATTCGCACCATGCGCGATATGCGGACCGGGAAAGAGCCCAAGCGCTTCGCCCGACGCCTCGCTTTCGACTTCGCAATTGAACAGATATTCGATTTCCGGAATGGCGATGCCGGGCCCCGGACACAGGCCGAGCAGGTCGAAGGTCAATCCATCGGCAAGCAATTCGAGCCAATCGGAATCGTCTTCCAAAGGATCCTTTCGAACAACGACATGCGGCGCATGCGCAGCGATGGCGGGATCGTGGCTGATCGAGATGCGGGGGTGATGCGCCAATGCCGCTCGAATGGTTTCGCAGTCGGGCCGACTCCCATGTTCGAACAAGAGCACCAAGCCGCGCGCGGCCGGCGCATGCTTTCTGCCGCTTCGCGCATGGTCCATCACCGTTTGCTGCCGCCCTTCTCCCCCATGACCGCAACCTTGACCGCAATCCGATACCCCGTCGAGTCCGCATGGGGTTTATGATCGAGTTCGGATGAACTTCAGAAGATGCCCTGCGCAATTCCTTCGGCCAGCGCCGCTCCGAGTTCGACCGCCCTGTCCAGCGACGCTTCATCGACCGTCTTCGGAGCCAGGATTTCTTCCGGCTCCTGCGCATCCATCATCTCGATCCACGGTTCGGTCACGCGCTTGAGCCGCCAACCCGTTGCGATTCGATCGATCTGCCGTTGGGCGCCTTCCCCATCGGAGCCCGCGGCGATGACCGTGGCATAGGGTCTGCCTTCGATGCGCCCGAGGACGGGGTAGTAGCAGCGGTCGAACATCTCCTTCATTTCACCGCTCATGCTGGCGAGATTTTCCGGGCAACAGAACAGATATCCGCCGGCCGCGAGGAGATCTTCCGGCGAGACGTCGGCGGCGCGCATCAGGCGACCGCCCTCCCCCGAACCCCGGTTTGCCGCGCGAGCGATCTGTTCGCTGGTTCCGGTACGACTGTGCCAGATGATGAGCAGTGGGCCTGTGGACATCGATGAAGCATCGCCAGCGCCTGTCGATTGTCAATCGGCGGAACTATCGCCGCCCGCACGCAGCAGCTATTGTCGACCACATGGCATCGCAGGCCCTCTCGCATGTTTTCGGGGTTTCCTCTTCTCTCACCGGTCGCGCCTGGCGCTGGCGGGGGGGGAATATGGAATTGGGTAGCCGTTCCGCATTGGAAGACGATATCGTCCGGCAACTCTTGCTGTCGCGCGGGGTCGAGCCCGAGGATATCGAGCGCCATCGTAATCCCACACTTCGCAATTTCCTGCCCGACCCATCGGTGTTCCGTGACATGGATGTCGCCGCAGACCGGATCGCGCAGGCGGTCATCGCGGGCGAGACGATCACGATCTACGGCGATTACGACGTCGACGGGGCGACCAGTTCGGCATTGTTGATCCGCCTGTTGCGCGATCTGGGAACGGAGGCGGGATACTACATCCCCGACCGCCTGCTCGAAGGCTATGGCCCCTCCGGCGAGGCGTTGGTCAAGCTCGGCGAGGCCGGTTCCAACCTGATCGTGACCGTCGATTGCGGTGCCATGGCGCACGAGGCGCTGGGTATGGCGCATGAAGCCGGCATCGACGTTATCGTGGTCGACCACCACAAATGCTCCGCCGAACTTCCCAAGACGGTCGCTCTGGTCAATCCCAACCGGCTGGACGAAGAAGACGAGGCCGCGGCGCATGGCCACCTCGCCGCTGTCGGCGTCGCCTTCCTGCTTGCCATCGCATTGGTCCGCACCTTGCGTGAACGCGGCTTTTTCGCGCAGCGCAAAGAGCCCGACCTGCTGTCCCTGCTCGATGTCGTGGCGCTGGGTACGGTGGCCGATGTCGCCGCTTTGCACGGCCTCAACCGCGCATTCGTTTCGCAAGGCCTCAAGGTTATGGCCCGGCGCGACAATATCGGCATGGGCGCGTTGATCGACGCAAGCCGGCTCAAGCGCGCTCCCGCCTGTTCCGACCTCGGCTTTGCCCTGGGACCGCGCATCAATGCCGGCGGACGCGTAGGCGAGTCCACTCTGGGTGTTCGCCTGCTGACCACGCAAGATCCCGAGGAAGCGCGCGAAATCGCCGCGCAATTGTCCGCCCTCAACAAAGAGCGCCGCGCGATCGAGGCGACGGTACAGGAAGCGGCCGAAGAACAACTGGCAGCGCAACACAACCGTGCCGTCCACCTGCTCGCGGGCGAAGGCTGGCACCCCGGTGTGATCGGCATCGTCGCCGGCCGGATCAAGGAAAAGACTGGCAAGCCCTCGCTGGTAGTGGCCCTCGATGGCGACACCGGCAAGGGTTCCGGGCGCTCGATTGCCGGGGTCGACCTTGGCGCTGCGATCATCCGCGCACGCGACGAGGGATTGCTGGTCGCGGGCGGCGGACATGCGATGGCCGCCGGACTGACCGTGGCCGCAGACAAGGTCGACGCGCTCGCCGAATGGCTCGACGCGGCACTCGAAAGCCAGGTCGCGCGCGCCTCGGCAAACCGCGCAATGGCGCTCGACCTCGCGGTCGCCCCAGGCGGATTGACGCCCGAGCTGGTGCAGTCGCTCGAACAAGCCGGACCCTATGGCGTCGGCTGGCCCGGCCCTCGCGTCGCCGTGGGACCGGTCCGGCTCGTCAAATGCGATATCGTGGGGACCGATCATGTTCGCCTGATCGCGGCCGGCGACGATGGCAAGAGTTTCAAGGGCATCGCCTTTCGCGCCGCCGACAGCGATATGGGTCAAGCCCTCCTGCACGGCTCGCGCGGTCGCCGACTGTGGCTTGCGGGGCGGGTCAAGATCGACGATTGGGGTAGCAGACCGCAGGCCGAGCTGCACCTCGAGGATGCCGCCTGGGCCGATTGACGAAAATGCACGCATTCGAGGGTTGACGGCCCGCACCCCCGCGCCTAATTGGCCCGCCACGCCACCGACCCGCCAAGCGGGTGTGGCCCGTTCGTCTAGCGGTTAGGACGCGGCCCTTTCACGGCTGAAACACGGGTTCGATTCCCGTACGGGTCACCACGGTGGCGGTATTGCCTTGGCAATCCGCGAAAAGCGCCACGCATGTGGCCCGTTCGTCTAGCGGTTAGGACGCGGCCCTTTCACGGCTGAAACACGGGTTCGATTCCCGTACGGGTCACCACCTTTCCCAAGTTCCGAAAAGCCGCTGGCGCGCAGTGCCGCCCCTCGCTAAGCCGCGCGGCCATGAGCAAGCGAAGCTTTCCCTGGTCCGGATTCGTGCTGGCAGTCGCCGCCTGCACGATCCTTGCAACGCTAGAGATCGACCTCGTCTATGTCGGCCTTGTCCTGATAGTCTGGATCGGCTCGCTCTATCTCGTTGCGGCGCGTCCGCCAGAGGTCAAAGAAGTGTCGTCGGGCCGTGCCTTCACCCGGGACAACATGGCGGATCTCTTCGAGCATTCCGAAACGCCCGTCGTCATCACGGAACGCGACCGCGTGGTCATCGCCAATCTCTCGGCGCGAAAGCTGTTGGGCGGCCACATCGTCGGACAGGACGTGCGAATGGCGCTGCGCCAGCCGGAAGCGATCCGGCTGCTCGAGCGCAATGCCGAAGGCGGTGCGGTGGTCCGCGGCCTCGCCCGCCGGACCGACATCTGGCGGATCAACCGCAAGACCCTGCCAGGCGAACTCGCCGTCATCGAGTTCGTCAACAAGACCGCCGAAGCCGATATCGCCCGGGCGCACACCGATTTCGTCGCAAATGCCAGCCACGAATTGCGCACGCCGCTGGCCGCGATCATCGGCTACGTCGAAACGCTGCGCGAAGATGTCGAAAACCTCGATCCCAAGATGGCCGACAAATTTCTCGGCACGATCCAGCGCGAAGCCAAGCGTTTGCAGGATCTCGTCAGCGATCTGATGTCGCTGTCTAGGATCGAAGCGGAAAAGCACGATCTGCCCGAACACACGCTCGAATTCGCCAAGCTCGCAGAACGCGCGGCACATGATGCGGCTGGTGGGAATCGCAGCCAGTGGCTCGATTTCGAAGCAACGGGCGAATTCACGATTCGCGGTGACCAGCAGCAGCTCGAACAACTCGTTCGTAACCTGGTCGACAACGGCTTCAAATATGGCTCGCCAAGCCAACCCGTTACCGTCCGCTTGCATCCCAAGGGACAGAATCGCCTGCGAATGACGGTCACCGACCGCGGCGATGGAATTGCGCCCGAGCACATTCCCCACCTTACCCGTCGGTTCTATCGCACGGATCCCGGCCGAAGCCGCGCCTCGGGGGGCACGGGCCTCGGGCTCGCCATCGTCAAGCATATCGTCGAACGCCATCGCGGACGGTTGGACATCGACAGCACGCTTGGCGAGGGCACGCGCGTCACGGTTACCCTACCACTGGAACGCGAGCAGGCAGAAACTTGATGGGACGCAATTGGCTGTTTTTCATGCGGTTGCATCAGGTGTCGTAAAGTCGGTGGCGAAGTGTCACATTAATGTAATTTAGTGGTCATAGAGGCGTCGCCGAAACGCAACTTTCCCTTCAAAGGAACCGCTTCGATGACCCGTACCCACCGCCTCTCCATGGCGGCTGCGGCGCTTTGCTGCACCATGGCCACACCGGTGCTTGCCCAGGATGCAACCGTTTCGGCCGAAGAATTGGCCCAATTGCGCGATCAACTCGCCGCGATGAGTGCCCGTATCGACCAGCTTGAAGATGCGCTGGAATCCGCCCAAGCCGCGAACGAAGCGCAGGACGCGACCATCGCTGCCCACGCAGAAGCCGTGGCAGCGAAGCCCGACCCCGTCGTGGCGACCCTTGAAAAGCGCGACGGATGGAGCTTCAAGCCGCGCGGCCGCCTGATGTACGATGCAGGCTGGACCGATGCTCCTGAATCGACCGGCGCAAGCGATGGTTTCGGTAACGAAGTTCGCCGCGCACGCCTCGGCGCATCGGGCGATATCCCTGGCGGTTTCGGTTACAAATTCGAGGTCGATTTCGCCGGTAACGAAGTCGAGGTCGCCGACGCCATTCTCTCCTACGAGGACGGCCCGATCGAGATCGCCATCGGCCATCACAACAATTTCCAGTCGCTCGAAGAGCTGACCAGCAGCCTGCACACCACCTTCATCGAACGCGCCGCCTTCACGGATGCCTTTGGTTTCGAACGTCGTATCGGCGCTTCGATACAGTACGCCAATGGCCCGCTGCTCGCACAGGCCGGTGTTTTCACCGACAATTTCGACGACACCGACAGCAAGAATCGCGGCGTCGACGCACGCCTCGTCTTCATGCCCAAGGCCGGCGATGCGCAGCTGCATTTCGGCGGCTCGTTCCACTACAATGATATCGACGACCCCGCGGCAACCGTTCGGTACCGCCAGCGTCCGCTGGTGCACTTCACTTCGGAGCGGTTCGTAAACACCGGCCGGCTTGGCGCGGATAGCGAAATGGGCTTCGGCCTCGAAGGTGCCGCCATTGTGGGTCGCTTCCACGCTGCGGCCGAGGGGTACTGGCAGAAGGTCGATATGCCGGGCATGGCCATCGATCCGACCTTCTTCGGCGGATATGTCGAGGCGGGCGTGTTCCTCACCGACGATTCGCGTGGATACAAGGGCGGCAAGTTCGACCGCACCAAGCCGAATGCCCCGGTCGGCGAAGGCGGCATGGGCTCGGTTCAGTTCAACCTGCGCTTCGACCACATCGATCTCAACGATGCCGGTATCCTCGGCGGAAAGCAGGCAGGCTATTTCGCCTCGCTGATCTGGAAGCCGACCGACTATACCGCATTCATGGTCAACTACGGCCGGCTTGACTACACCGACGCCGTGCTGGCCACGTCCACCGGCGACACGTCCTATGGCGTGGATGCTGTCGGCCTGCGCGCCCAGATCGACTTTTGACCGCTGGCCCTCATGCAATCGAAACCCGCCATATCACGGACCGGGTCAGATTATTGTCGCAACCATGTAACATTGAGTCGCTTTTGCGCCGCTAGCTACAAACCCAAGAGGCATCTCATGACCAAGACCAAATCCCTTATCTTCGCTGCGGTTTCGGCCGCTGCTCTCGCCGCATGCGGCAGCAATGGCGGTGACTCCGCGTCGCGGGATTCGATCCGCGCCGTCGGCTCGTCGACCGTCTTCCCCTTCGCCAAGGCGGTCTCGGAAGCCTTCGTGCGTTCGAATCCCGAATTCAAGTCGCCGATCATCGAATCGACCGGCACCGGGGGCGGCATGAAGCTGTTTTGCTCGGGCGTCGGCGCCGACACTCCCGATATGACCAATGCCTCGCGTCGCATGAAAGCGAGCGAATTCGCCGACTGCCAGGACAATGGCGTGGCTGATGTGATCGAATTGCAGGTCGGTCTCGACGGAATCGCTTTCGCTTCGGCACAGGGCGGCATCGAGATGAACCTGACGCCCAAGCAGGTTTACGAAGCGCTTGCCGCATCGCCCTATGGCGGCGAGCAGACCAACCAGACCTGGTCGGATGTCGACCCGTCGCTGCCCGACCAGCCCATTCTGGTCTACGGCCCACCCTCGACTTCGGGCACCCGCGACGCGTTGAAGGAACTCGTCCTTGAAGCCGGTTGCGAGACCAATGAGGACATGGAGGCTCTCAAGGAGAGCGACGAGGATCGCTACACCCAGATCTGCACCGAAGTCCGTTCGGACGGCGCCTATGTCGACCAGGGCGAACAGGACAATCTGATCGTCCAGAAGATCGAGGGCAATCCCAACGCCGTGGGTGTCTTCGGCTACAGCTATCTCGAAGAGAATGCCGACAAGGTGCAGGGCCTCAACATGAATGGCGTCGCCCCGACCTACGAGAACATTTCGAGCTTCGAATATCCCGGTGCCCGTCCGCTCTACGTTTACGTCAAGAAGGCACACCTCGATGCGATCCCGGGCCTGAAGGAATATCTCCTCCAGTGGACCAAGATGTGGTCGAAGGATGGTGATCTTGCCAAGATCGGCCTTGTGGCTTCGCCCGATGACGTTATGGCGGCCAACCTGAAGGCAGCCACCGAGTTCACGACGCTCGACGGCGCGCAGCTCAAGTAAGGTTGAATGTAACGCATGTCGCCAGCTATCCTGCTCTTCCTGGCCCTCGGGCTCGGGCTCGCCGGATGGTTGGCGGCTCGCGCTCGTGCATGGACCTTTCGGCGCGATAGCGCCAACGGCAGAATCGCCAGCCTGCCGAATTATCACGCGTGGTATGTCGCGCTCTGGATCATTCTTCCCGTCCTGGCATTCGTCGCGCTGTGGAGCGTGATCGCGCCCGGCCTTGTAAGCCAATCGGTACTGGCCAGCCCGGCAGCTGCCGATCTTCCCAATTTCGGGTTCCAGCGCCAGACCATTCTCAATGAAGCGCGCGCCGTTGCGACCGGCGCCGCTCCGGCCGTGTTCAATCCACAAGCCGCCGCGCTCGTCGAACCCTATCGCGAGGCGCTGTCGCATTACAATCTGATCGGGATTGCGGTCACCGCACTGATTGCGTTTCTCGGGGGGACCTATGCCTTCCTCCGCCTGAAGCCCGATTTCGCGGCGCGGACCAAGGTCGAACGGATCGTGATGGCGATCCTGCTGGCCGCCTCGCTGGTGGCGATCCTGACCACAATCGGCATCCTTGCCAGCCTTGTATTCGAGACCGCCCGCTTCTTCGGGATGGTTTCGCCGATCGATTTCCTGTTCGGGACGCATTGGGGCCCCGACCCCATGGCCAATCCGGACAATCCTGATCCAACCCGCTACGGCGCCGTTCCGCTATTCTGGGGTACGCTTTTCATCGGCGCGATAATCGCGATGATCGTGGCGATCCCGCTCGGATTGATGAGCGCGATCTACCTCACCCAATATGCCAATCCGACGCTGCGAAAGTGGATCAAGCCGACGCTCGAGATTCTCGCCGGCGTTCCGACCGTGGTCTATGGGTACTTTGCCGCGCTTACCATTGCGCCTGCGATCCGCGACATCGCCCTCTCGCTCGGTGCAAGCAATCCCTCGACCGAAAGCGCGCTGGCGGCAGGACTCGTCATGGGTGTGATGATCATTCCCTTCGTCTCCTCGATGGCCGACGACAGCATCACCGCGGTCCCGCAAGCCATGCGCGACGGCAGCCTGGCCATGGGCGCAACCACCAGCGAGACCATCCGCCGCGTTCTCGTGCCCGCTGCACTGCCCGGCATCGTCGCCGGGATCATGCTCGCCATCAGCCGCGCCATCGGCGAAACGATGATCGTGGTGATGGCCGCCTCGACCGCCGCCAACCTGTCGGCCAATCCTCTCGATCGGATGACCACGGTGACCGTCCAGATCGTCAAGATGCTGACCGGTGAAGGCAGCTTCGATCACCCGGCAACGCTCAGCGCATTCGCACTGGGATTCGTGCTCTTTATGGTCACGCTCGGCCTCAACTTCATCGCGCTCAGCGTGGTCAAAAGGTATCGCGAAGCTTATGAGTGAGCGCGTCGCCCCCACCCGCACGCCCGCCTTCGAGGCACGGCTCAAGAAACGCTATGCTGCCGAACGGCGGTTCAAGGCCATCGGCCTGACCGCGATCCTGTTCTCGGTTGCAGTGCTCTTGTTCCTCCTGGCGACGATGACCTTCAACGGGATCGGCGGTTTCCAGCGGGTGGAACTGCAGGTTCCGGTGGATTTCACAGAGGCCGGGATCGCGGTCGACCCTGCATCCATGGAGCAGCCCGGTGCCCTCGCCACGCTAGAAGCGCAGGGCCTCCGCGATGTCGTGCGCTTTTTCGCAGAAGAGGAATTGGGCGAGGAAGCGGCGCAGCAAGTCGGCTCGCAGGCCTGGCGCGATGTGGCTGCGGCGATCATGGCCGATCCGTCGATCCTGCGCGAGGAGGTGGAGTTCTCTCTGCCCGCATCGGCGGATCTCGCCTCAGGCTACGAGGGCGAAGGCTCGCAGGACATGCAGGCGCTCGCTGCGCAACTCTACGAACGCGGCCAGATCGAGAAGAATTTCGACGGCGGGTTCCTCACCCGCTCGGATGCCACCAATCCGCAGCAGGTCGGCATCTGGGGTGCGCTCAAGGGGTCGATGCTGACGATGATCGTCACGCTCCTGCTCGCCTTCCCAATCGGCGTCCTCGCGGCGCTTTACCTCGAAGAGTATGCGCCAAAGAACAAATGGACCGACTTCATCGAACTGTCGATCAACAACCTCGCGGCAGTTCCCTCGATCATTTTCGGCCTGCTCGGTCTCGCCGTATTTCTGACCCTGTTCCCGAACCTGCGATCTGCGCCGGTCATCGGCGGGATGACGCTCGCGCTCATGACCATGCCCGTAATCGTGATTTCGGGCCGTAACGCAATCAAGGCGGTGCCGCCCAGCATCCGCGACGGGGCACTCGCGGTGGGCGCATCGCCCGTGCAGGTCGTGTTCCACCATGTCCTGCCGCTGGCGCTGCCCGGCATCCTGACCGGCACGATTATCGGCATGGCCCGCGCGCTGGGCGAAACCGCCCCGCTGCTGATGATCGGCATGCGCGCATTCGTCGCCACCCCGCCCGACGGCTTCACATCGCCGGCCACGGTGCTGCCTATGCAGATCTTCCTGTGGTCCGACGAAATCGACCGCGGCTTCGTGGAACGCACCAGCGCGGCGATCATCGTGCTATTGCTGTTCCTGCTCGTTATGAACGGGCTCGCTATCTACCTGCGCAACAAATTCGAGAAAACCTGGTGACCGTAGTCCACGACAACCTCGAGAAGACCGAAGCGAAGATGAGCGCGAAGGGTGTCTCCGTCTTCTACGGCGACAAAAAGGCGATCGACGACGTGTCGATCGACATCCCGACCGAATACGTCACCGCGTTCATCGGCCCGTCGGGCTGCGGCAAATCGACGTTCCTGCGCACGCTCAACCGCATGAACGATACGATTCCCACGGCGCGGGTCGAAGGCGAGATCGATCTAGACGGACAGGATATCTACCGTTCGGGCATGGATGTCGTGCAATTGCGCGCGCGTGTGGGAATGGTGTTCCAGAAACCCAATCCCTTCCCCAAATCGATATACGACAATATCGCCTATGGGCCGAAGATCCACGGACTGGCCGAGGGCAAGGACGAACTCGATGCGATCGTCGAGAAGTCGCTCAAGCGCGCAGGTTTGTGGGAAGAGGTGAAGGACCGGCTGCAGGACAGTGGCACTGCCTTGTCGGGCGGTCAGCAGCAGCGCCTGTGCATCGCACGCGCCATCGCTGTCGATCCGGAAGTCATACTGATGGACGAACCCTGTTCGGCGCTGGATCCGATCGCAACCGCGAAGATCGAAGAGCTGATTGCCGAACTGAGCGGTCGATTCGCGATCGTCATCGTGACCCACTCGATGCAGCAGGCTGCTCGGGTCAGCCAGCGTACTGCGTTCTTCCACCTGGGAAAAATGGTGGAATATGGCCGGACTTCTGACATATTCACGAATCCGCACGAGCAGCGCACCCAGGATTACATCACGGGCCGCTACGGATAAGATTATGAACTCGATGCACGAACACACTGTAAAGGCCTTCGACGAGGACATCACCCGTCTGCGCGGGTTGATCGCCGAAATGGGCGGCCTCGCAGAAGCCGCGATCGCCCGGTCCCTCGAAGCGCTAGTCAAAGGCGACGACGAGCTCTCGGACAAGGTCATAAAAGGCGACAAGAAGATCGACGCTCTCGAGAGCGAGATCGACAAGCTCGCCGTGCGGATCATTGCCCTGCGTGCGCCGATGGCCGACGATCTTCGCGAAGTGATCGCGGCGCTGAAGATCGCTGGCGTCGTGGAGCGCATCGGCGACTATTCCAAGAACATCGCCAAGGCGAGCAAGCAAATCGGCGGCAATCGCAAGCAGTTCGAGCCGCTTACCCTGCTTCCGGCCATGGCCGAGGTCGCTGCAGAAATGGTTCACGACGTGCTGACCGCCTATGCCGCCCGCGACGCCGAACTGGCGCGCGAAGTGATCGCGGCGGACGAGAAGGTCGATGCGTTCTATAATTCGATTTTCCGCAACCTCGTCAGCCACATGGTCGAAAATCCTTCGACCATTTCGAGCGCCGCGCAAATGCTGTTCATTGCGCGCAACCTCGAACGTATCGGCGACCATGCGACCAATGTCGCCGAAATGGTGCACTTTGCGGCAACCGGCAACTATCCGGTCGACGAGGATGGTTGACACAAAATTGTAGTGCGGAGGTCATAAAGCCTTGCAGACCGAAGTTGAAACTTCCCGGAAAGGCAAGGACTTGCACGCCGCCAAACTGCTCCTGGTAGAGGACGATCCGGCCCTCTCCGAACTGCTCGAATATCGCTTCACCAACGAAGGCTATCAGGTCCGCACGACTTCCGATGGCGATGAAGCTCTGCTGCTCGCTTCCGAGGACGTTCCCGACCTCGTCATCCTCGACTGGATGATCGAGGGGACCAGCGGGATCGAGGTCTGCCGTCGCCTGCGCCGCGACAAGGAAACCGCGCACGTCCCGATCATCATGCTGACCGCGCGCGAGGCCGAGGACGATCGCGTTCGAGGTCTAGATACCGGGGCCGACGATTATCTGACGAAGCCCTTTTCGCCGCGCGAATTGCTCGCCCGCGTTGCCGCCGTGATGCGCCGCATCCGCCCAGCGCTTGCGGGCGAAAGCATCGAGGTGGGTGACATCACGCTCGACCCTGTAGCGCACAAGGTGACACGGCGTGGCCGCACGCTCCAGCTCGGGCCGACAGAATACCGCCTGCTCAAATTCTTCATGGAAAGTCCGGGCCGCGTATTCAGTCGCGGGCAATTGCTCGACGGCGTGTGGGGCACCGAGAGCGAGATCGAACTGCGCACGGTCGATGTCCATATCCGCCGCCTGCGCAAGGCCATCGAGATCGAGGGGGCCAAGGATCCCGTCCGCACGGTTCGCAGCGCCGGATATTCGCTCGAAGCGTAAGCGACCGGTTCAGCGCGGAAACAGGTAGATTGCCCTAACGTTCTTCGCTTACGGAGAACGCGTATGTTCGAGAAGCCCCTTGCCGCCCTGATGGCGTGCTGTTGCACGGCCGCGGTCTTAGCATGCATTCCCGCGGTCCAGGAAGGCGACAGCACCGAAGGCGAGCTCGCTTCGGGTGCGGGCTCTTCGCCGGCTCCCTCGGCCGTGCCAGTCGCCAGCAGTCGCGAAATCGATGGTAAATGGGACATTGTCAGCTTCGACGATTACGAGCCCGCGCGGCTTCGCGGCGCGACCCGTGTCGCCTTTGCCGATTTCGGCGACAGCGGAGTCTCACTGCGGATCGAATGCAATTATTCGGGCGCAGCAGGCGTAGTCGTCGATGGCAGGTTCGAACCCAGACCCGACGAAGGCATTCAGACGGCCATGGGCTGCGGCGAAGAACGCGAGGCGCGCGATGCTGCGCTGTTCGGCTTCTTCCGGACATCACCGACGGTCGAGCGACTGCCAGACGGCAAGCTCGTCCTGAGGGCAAACGGGAAGGAACTCCTGCTTCAGCGCCCAGACGAGCGCAGGCTCGAATTCCTGCCGCGCCCTGCCGAACTCGAAGGCAATTGGCGCATGGTCGGCGTAACGCGCTATCTCGACGGCAACGGCTATGCCGGCATCGGCCTGTCGGACGTGCCCGGACGCGTGCGCTTCGCCGATGGCCGGGCCAGCTACACGGGCTGCGTGCAATATGATTTCGCCTACAGCTATTCCGAAGAGGGGCGTCTACTGAAAACCTCTGGCCCTGCCGTTCCGTCCACACCGACGGATTGCAGCGAGCTTGGCACAAAGCGGCAGGGTTCGGCCGAGATGCCGGTCCAGTGGGACGCGCTGAGGGTTCTCCACGCGAGTCCGCTGGTCGAATGGGCCGGACCGGAGGAAATCCTCATATCGACCGACAGTATCGGCCTGGTGCTATCGCGCGCTCCGTAATGGACGATGGAACAGTCGGGCGATCGCTCGGCAACCGACAAGGTCGATTGCGCCTCGTCCCGCTAGCGGCACACTCCGCGCCAACGGGGACTCATATCCAAGTGAAAATGATCGGCGTGCGCGGCGTTGTAGTCGGGCGAGAGGACGGTGGCGAAGCTGCCGCAGGCCCCGTCGCGCACCTCGCGTAGGAAGCGCCCCTCGTCGCCCTCGCCTCGCCAGTCGCGCAGCACGCTGATGCGCGTGCCATCCTCGAGCACGAAACCGGCGATATCCAGCGCATTCGCGGTCGCGTGCTCGCTCCAGGGACCCTCGTCGCGCCCATAGAGGCGGCGGCAGGAATAGGCGCCAAGGTGCTCTATTTCGGCAATTCCCGAATCGAAGATGCGTCGTGCCGCCGGGTCGAGAACGTCTCGTTCCCACAGGAGCAGCGCGATCGCGGCCGGACAGGTGACCGGCGGGGTCGCCGGCGAGAGCGGTAAGTCGCCGAGCCGGGTGCGGTCCTCTCTGCGGCACGCGCCCTCGCCCGCCGGTTCGAGCACCTCGTGCGCGATATCGCTGCGTTCGAGCACCGCGCGGCATGCGCGAACGTCGTCGCGCAGCGCGCGCAGCTTGGCCTCGGTCGCCCAGCCCACCGGGTGGCGCAGGTCGAGCGGAGCCCAGGGATCGTGCTGCGGATGTGCGGCCAGCCATGCGCGTCCGGCAAGCAGGCAGGCTGCGAGTATCAGCAGCAGGACCATGCGCCGGTCGCCGGCGAATGTCCCGATACTCCGCGATATCGTCAGCTTCACAACCCGCTCTCCAGCAGTTCGGCCAGAACCAGTGCCGAGATCACCAGGAACAGCGCTCCGATGCCACGATCGATCCAGCGGCGGGTCGCGGCGCGCTCCATCAGGCGCGCGAGCCGTTGGCCGGCGACGATGTAGAGCGCGCCGATCGGCAGATCGATCGCCAGCGCCAGCACCGCTAAAATCACGATCTGCGGGCCGATTGTCGAGCCTGGATCGACGAAGGGCGGGATGATCGCGACCATGTAGATCAAAGATTTTGGATTGCCGATGCCGATGAATATCCCGTCGCGAAAGGCATGGCGCGATGGCTGCCGGGCGGGTGATGGCGCGTCGCCCTCCGGGTGGAAGGAATGGCGGATCGCCTGCACGCCGAGCCAGGCGAGATAGCCGATCCCGGCAAAGGCCAGCATGCGGAAGGCGAGCGGATAGGTCGCCGCCAGCGTCCCGAGCCCGAATGCGGCCAGCACCCACCAGGCGAGGTAACCGATCTGCATCCCCAGCAGCGCCGCCCAGCCCGAGCGCGCGCCGCGCCAGATCGCCTGCCCCATGACGAACAGCATCGACTGCCCCGGCACAAGGCTGGTGGTCGCGGTCACCAGCGCGAAGGCGACGAGCTTCTCGGCATCGATCATGTGGCGGCCCCTAGTGGAAGTCGCGGCTCGGGGGAATGATCCTCACGTCGCGCGGGTGCCCGCCCCGCCATCCGCATTCGCAATTGCCCGGCGGCGGTTCCTCCCACGGTTCGACCGGCTTGTAGGGATCGTCCTTGCCCTGGCGCAGGTTGTCACGCGGATTGACCTTGGCAGGCAGCGGCGAGGTGACATGATCGGCGCGCGCGACCGGCGCATCGAGCATGTCGTCGGACAGGCGATACAGCTGGTCGGTCGCATCGGTCATATGCTGCGCGATCACATGGATTACCTCGTCGTCATATTCGACCCGTCCGCGCACCTCCATCAGGCGCGAACCCATCACCACACGGCGCTGTTTTTCCTTGAGATCCGGCCAGACGACGAGGTTGATGACGCCGGTTTCGTCCTCCAGCGTGATGAAGCAAACGCCCTTGGCCGAACCGGGCCGCTGGCGGATCAGCACCACGCCTGCGACATGGACCATGGAGCGTAGCTTGCGCGCGCGCAGGTCGCAGGCGCGCACGAAACCGCGCTCGGCCAGGCTGGCGCGCAGGAAGGCCATCGGGTGCGCCTTCAGGCTGAGGCGCGTGGTCTGGTAATCCGCCACGACTTCCTCGCTGAGCGGCATCTGAGGAAGCCGCGTGCGTGTGGCCTCTGCACCTTCGTCGCGCGCGGCAGCGGCAGCGAACAGCGGCAGATCGGGCGCGCCGACGATGCTGCGCGCATCCCACAGGGCCTGGCGCCGCGAGAGGTTGATCGAACCGAAACAGGCCGCGCTCGCAAGCCGCTCGATATGCGCCGGACCGATGCCGGCACGGTCCCTCAGCGCCGCGACGTCGGCGTAGCGCCCGCGCTCCTCGCGTTCGGCAATCAGTCGCGCCGCCACGGCTTCGGGCAGGCCATCGACCTGTCGTAGACCGAGGCGGAGGGCGATGTGGGTGTCCTGGCGCCCGGAGTATGGATTTGACTCACGCGGAGACGCGGAGACGCGGAGATTTCTTTGGCTCTCACAGAGGCGCAGAGGCGCAGAGGAATTGCACTCGGGGCGAAGCCGCTCTCCAACTTCAAAAGTATCGGCTTGCCGAGACTTCGCATTGGATTTCCCGCTTCGCGGCGAAGAACCCTCTCCGCGCCTCTGCGCCTCTGCGAGAGAAAAATCTTCTTCCATTCCCAATGTCTCCGCGTCTCCGCGTGAATCACCTTCCCCGATCGCCTCCAAGGTACAATCCCACTGCGAGCAATTCACATCCGCCGGCAGCACCGTCACCCCGTGCTCCACCGCATCGCGCACGATCTGTGCCGGGGCGTAAAAGCCCATCGGCTGCGAGTTAAGCAGCGCGCAGCCGAAGGCAGCGGGGAAGTGGCATTTGAGCCAGCTCGACACATAGACGAGATGCGCGAAGCTGGCCGCGTGGCTTTCGGGGAAGCCGTATTCGCCGAAGCCGCGGATCTGGTTGAAGCAGCGCTGCGCGAAATCGCGGTCGTAGCCGCGGTGGACCATGCGCTCGACCATCATGTCCTGCAACTCGTCGACCATGCCGCGACTGCGGAAGGTCGCCATCGCCTTGCGCAGCCGGTTGGCCTCGAGCGATGAGAATTTCGCCGCGTCGAGCGCGATTTTCATCGCCTGTTCCTGGAAGATCGGCACGCCCAATGTGCGCTCGAGAATGCTCGAAAGCTCGTCGGGCGGCCCATGCCTGGGGCTCGGGGCCGGTATGACCACCTGCTCCGCCCCGCGCCGGCGCTTGAGATAGGGGTGGACCATATCGCCCTGGATCGGCCCGGGCCGTACGATCGCCACCTGGATCACCAGGTCGTAGAATTCGCGCGGTCGCAGGCGCGGTAGCATGTTCATCTGCGCGCGGCTTTCGACCTGGAACACGCCGAGCGAATCTCCCTTGCGCAGCATGGCATAGGTTTCCGGATCCTCGCGCGGGACGCTGGCCAGGCTCAGCGGGCGATTGTGATGGTCGTCGAGCAGGTCGAGGCACTTGCGGATACAGGTCAGCATGCCCAGCGCCAGCACATCGACCTTGAGGATGCCCAATGCCTCGATATCGTCCTTGTCCCACTCGATGAACGTGCGCTCGGGCATGGCGCCATTGCCGATCGGCACCGTCTCGGTCAGCGCGCCTTCGGTAAGGATGAAACCGCCGACATGCTGCGATAGATGACGCGGCATACCAATCATTTGCTCGGTCAGTTTGAGGACACGTCGCAGGTGCGGATCGGTCACGTCCATGCCGGTTTCCGCCGCGTGGCGTTCGCTGATCTCGCGACCCCATCCGCCCCAGACGGTCTTGGCCAGCGCGGCGGTGACATCCTCGGTCAGCCCCATCGCCTTGCCCACCTCGCGGATCGCCATGCGCGGGCGATAGTGGATCACCGTGGCGCACAGGCCCGCGCGGTGGCGACCATATTTGCGATAGATGTACTGGATCACCTCCTCGCGCCGCTCGTGCTCGAAATCGACGTCGATATCGGGCGGCTCCTTGCGCTCCTCGGAGATGAAGCGGTCGAACAGCAGCGCATGCTTGGCCGGGTCGACACTGGTGATGCCGAGGCAGTAGCACACGGCGGAATTGGCCGCGCTGCCGCGCCCCTGGCACAGGATGGGCGGGTCGACGCCGGTCCGCGCGAAATCGACGATGTCCTTGATGGTGAGGAAATAGCGCGCAAGCTCGAGCTTGCCGATCAGCGCCAGCTCGCGCTCGAGCGTCTGGCGCACGCTGTCGGGCAAGCCGCCGGGATAGCGCCACTCCGCCCCCTTCCAGGTCTCGCCTTCGAGGAATTGCTGGGGGCTCTGCCCGTCGGGGTAGATTTCCTCGGGATATTCGTAGCGCAGCTCGTCGAGGCTGAAATTGCAGGCATCGGCGACCTCGCGCGTGGCGGCGATGGCGTGCGGCCAGCGCTCGAACAGGCGCACCATGGTCTCGGGCGGCTTGAGATACCGCTCGCCATTGCTGTGGAGCAGGTGCCCTGCGGCGGCGACCGTGGTCTTGTGGCGGATCGCGGTCATCACGTCCTGCAGCGGGCGTTTGTCGGGCGCCGCATAATGCACATCGTTGGTGGCGAGGATGGTGAGGCCATGCGCGTGGGCAAGCGCGTCGAGCCGCTCGATCCTGGCAATGTCGCTGTCGGTGTAGAGGAAGGCCACAGCGATATGGCGCAGTGTGGGGAGCTGAGCGGCAAGATGGGGAAGGATGTCGGCCAGACTTCCGTCCATTGCCACCTTTTCCACGTCACCCCGGCCCCCGAGCCGGGGTCCTGCTTCTTCTGGTTCAGTGCTGGAAGAAAAGCGGGGCCTCGGATCAAGTCCGGGGTGACGGAAGGGGATGATGTTGCTTTCGACTTCGATGGTGAAGCGCTGATCGAGATCGCGCGGCGGGAGGAGGATGAGTTGCACGCCCTCGGCATGCGCGGCCAGCATCGCAAGGCTGATGTCGCAGGCGCCCTTCTCCTGCCATTCGCCGTCGAGCGTGCGCATCCGGCCCGCTGAAATCAGGCGGCAGAGGCGGCCATAGGCGGCGCGATCGGTGGGATAGGCGAGGAAGGCGAGACCCTCGACCGTTTCTATCCTGCAGCCGATAAGCGGCTTCATTTTAAGCGTTTTTGCCTCTGTATGAATGCGCACCACGCCGGCCATGGTGTTGGCATCGGCGATCCCGATCGCGTCATATCCCAGCCTGCGTGCCTGCAGCACGAGATCGACCGCATCCGAAGCCCCGCGCAGGAAGCTGAAGCAGGAGACGAGGCCCAGTTCGACGAACGGGCTGCGCGGTGGCGCATCGATACCGTCCGGGTCGAGCACGATCGTCCGCTTGGGTATCTGGAGGTTGTTTTCGGGCATGGCGGACGGGCCTCGAAGCCGCCGTCATGCCTGCGAAGGCAGGGATCCATCCATCTTTGCGCATCGGCGAAAGCTTGGCTGGACCCTCGCCTTCGCGGGGGTGACGAGGGACATTAAGGGCTTCATGGCGCAGATAGTTCCGCCAGCCGGGCGCGCACCGCGGCGAGATCGGCATCGAAGAGGCGCGCCTGTTCTTCTCGCGCAGGCCCCTCCAGGCGCAGCAGGTAGGAGGGATGCGCGGTGACCCACAATTCGCTGCCGTCCTCCAGCGGGATCGGCGCGCCGCGCACCTTCGAGATGCTCACCGTCTTGCCCAGAATCGCGCGCGCTGCACTCGTACCCATCGCCAGCACCAGATTCGGCTGCACGATCGCGCGCTCGCTTTCGATCCACCAGCGACAAGTGTCGATCTCCTTCGCACCCGGGTTCTGGTGCAGCCGCCTTTTGCCGCGCTGGACATATTTGAAGTGCTTCACCGCATTGGTGACGTAAGATCCGCGCCGGTCGATCCCGGCCTTTTCCAGATGCACATCGAGCAATTGCCCGGCCGGGCCGACGAAGGGGCGCCCCGCCTGATCCTCCTGATCGCCCGGTTGCTCGCCCACGATCATTAGCGCTGCGTCCTGCGGCCCCTCGCCCATCACCGCATGGTTGTCGAGTTGGCCGATGGGGCACTTGCGGCAGGCGTGGATGGCTTTCTCGATCGCTGCCAGCGTGTCGGGCCGTTCCTCGAACTCCAACGCACCTTTCTCAACCATAGCGCTCTCCCGCTTCTGCGCGCCCGCCACCAGCTCGGGGATGAGCGATGCCTCCGGCATGTTCTTCCAGTATTTCCTGGGCATTTCCTTGAGCATCGCGCCGACCTTCAGCCGCGCGGGGTTGAAGATCGAGGCGTAATAGCTGCGCCACAGGTCCTCCATCGGATCGCCGCCGGGCGCATCGCTCCGCTCGGCGGGCGGGCCCTCGGACATGGTCTCACCGTCCCAATGCAGGCTCCCGCGCGGGGTCAGGATCGACCAGCGCATGTTGGCAAAGCGTCGCATGAAGAAACCCGCATTGGCGCGCAGGATATGGTGATCGGGTTCGAACCAGGCCACGTAATGCTCGCCCGCATCGCCATCCTCATCCTCGTTCTCGACCAGGCGGAAGCGGACGAAGGCGCGCATTTTGTGGCTGTCTCGCCGCACGTTCCTGGCGAGGTCTTCCACCCGCCGCACGTCGGGGTCGGCCTTGTCCTCCATGATGCGCGGGGTCGCCTGCAGCCGCCACAGCAGGCGAAAGAGCAGCGCGAAACGTTCGGGCTCGGAATGGAGGATGGCGTTGCGGGCCAGGCTCACGAAGCGCTTGCTCGCGCGGACCTGGCGAGCCTCCTCCGGCGGTACCGGCATGCGCCGCTCCCCGTGCGTAAAGAGATCGCCGCTGCCGCCCGGCTCGACCCAGGCGATACGATCGGGCGGGACCTCGCATTGGACCAGCGCGCGCGCCCGCTCGCGCCAGAAGTCGAAATCGTCCGGTTCGGGCAGGTGCACCACGTAATAGGTGCCGAGCTTGACGTGTTGGAGCGCGGTCATAGCCACCTCCATTCGCCTCGAGCGCAGTCGAGAGGCATTCGGGCAGAGTGTCTCGATTTCGCTCGACACGAACGGAAGGAAAGAACGAACCTCATGCGGCAAACAGCTCCAACTGCTCGGTTTTGGGCGCGAGCAGGCCCCTGAGGTCGGCGCGGTCGGTGATGGTCACGGGCCGCCAGTCGACGGTGCAGACGAAGGGGCGCACCTTGGCGATCGACTGGGTCAGTCTCGCCACATCGTCGAGCCGCAAATTGCGGTGGCGGCGGCTGGCGAGGATCCTGCCCACCGCCTTCACGCCAAGTCCCGGTACGCGCAGCAATTGCTCCTTGCTCGCGCGGTTCACATCGACCGGGAATTGCTCACGAAACTTGAGCGCCCAGGCGAGTTTTGGGTCGATATCGAGCGGCAAATTCCCGTCCGCCTCGGTCGCCTGCATCACCTCGGCCGGTTTGTAGCCATAGAAGCGCATCAGCCAGTCGGACTGGTAGAGCCTGTGTTCGCGGATCAGCGGCGGGCGTTTCAGCGGCAGCACCGCGCTGGCATCAGGGATCGGCGAGAAGGCGCTGTAGTAGACCCGGCGCAAACCGAAGCTGTCGTAAAGCCTGCTGGCCTTGCCGACGATGTCCGCATCGCTCGCCGCATCGGCCCCGACGATCATCTGGGTCGACTGGCCCGCCGGCGCGAAGCGTGGAGCGTGCTTGAATCTTTTGTGCGCGTCTTTCAGCTCGGTAATGTCGCTTTTGACCTTCCCCATCGCGCCTTCGATCTGGCGCGCATCCTTGTCGGGCGCGAGACGGGTAAGCCCGCTGTCGGTCGGCAGTTCGACATTGATCGACACGCGATCGGCATAAAGCCCCGCCTGGTGGACGATCTCTGCATCCGCCTCGGGGATGGTCTTGAGATGGATATAGCCGCGAAAATCGTGCTCTTCCCGCAGGATGCGCGCGACTTCCACCAGCTGTTCCATCGTGTGGTTCGAGCTCTTCACGATGCCCGAGGACAGGAACAGCCCCTCGATATAATTGCGCCGGTAGAAGGCCAATGTGAGGTCGACCACCTCCTGCGGCGTGAACCGCGCGCGCGCCACGTTCGAACTCTTGCGGTTGATGCAGTAGTGGCAATCGAAAATGCAGTGGTTGGTCAGCAGTATCTTGAGCAGGCTGATACAGCGGCCATCGGGCGCATAGGCGTGGCAGATGCCCATCCCCTCGGTCGAGCCGATCCCCTTCCCGCCCATCGAATTGCGCTTGGCCGTGCCCGACGAGGCGCACGATGCATCGTATTTCGCCGCATCGGCGAGAATTTCGAGCTTCTGGAGGATGGTTCGCGCGGACATTCGTTCCTTATATGTTCCGCAGCAGGATTCGCCAATATCAAAAGCTATTCGTTCGACGGGAACCGAAATTCGATTCGCGCGTAAATGCGACGCGGACCGGGCCCCTCTGGCGAGCTTCTGCTCGTGATGTCGGACGTATACTGGGGGGTTAGCCATATTCTCACATGCTGCCCTTCGGTGCCCATCCGGGCGTCAATCAATCCTGAGAAGGGAAAGACATGACCAAGATCTTGCTTACGACTATCCTTGCCGGCAGCTCGCTGGCTCTTGCTGCATGCAGCGAAACGACCACGGAAGCCGGAGACGGCAGTGCAACCGCCGAAACGGCGGCAGCAGCCGACCCCATTACCGAAGCCGAGGTCGAAGCGGCGCAGCAGGCCTGGGGCGAAGGCATCGTGGCCATCGGCCAGACCTACACCGAAGAAGGCGACTATCGCGCCCGCGCGCAGGAACACATCGCCACGCACTATGCCTATGGCGACGACCAGACGATCCTGTTCAAGCCCACGCTGGCTGCGGAGGATCAGTTCCGCGAGAATGACGGCGAGGCGCTCAGCTATTTCGTCGGCACCGAAGGGACCGAAGACGGCGGTTTCGCCATCGCACCCTATACCGGGGTTCGCTGGGAAAATAACGGCACGGTCATTTCCGACAGCGGTGACATGGCCGTGGCGATGGGCAATTACTATTTCACCGGTACCGATGGCAGCGACACGAAGGTGGAATATTCCTTCGCCTATGAGCGCGGCGATGACGGCGAGCTCAAGATCGTGCTCCATCACAGCTCGCTGCCCTACAGCGCGAACTGATCGGAGTTTTTCACGCCAAGGGCCGCTCTTCGGGGCGGCCCTTTCTTTTCGTCTCAGGCACACAATCCCTGCAGGTACCAGTCGGGCGCACCGCCGCGCCCATCACCGATGATACCCTGGCGATAAATCCAGTAGCGCCGCCCTTCCCCATCTTCGATCCGGTAATAATCGCGCAGACGTGCCCCGCCCCGTTCGCGCCACCATTCGGGCGCGATGCGCTCGGGCCCTTCCACCCGCGCAACCTCATGCACCCCGCCGCGCCAGCGAAAGCGCTGAGGATGGCCGTCGGGCGTTGCATAAAGCACCGCGATCTTCTCGGGATTATCGAGCAGCTTGAGCGGCCGCGCATGGAAGGCCAATTGCCCCTGCGAAGCCGGTTCGGGTTCGAGCGGCGGCAGCCAGCGCTGCGCGCGCTCGGGGATATAGCTGGCGAAGGGCACCGGGCGACTGACCGCCTTCGCGCCAAGACGGACCGTCAGCCGGTCGATACAGGCGGCAAGGCTGGTGCCCCGGGTCTCCGCCGCGGTCTCGATATCGCTCTGCTCCAGAGCAAGCGGCTCGGCCCAGCTGGCGCGCAGGCGCAGCATCTCGATCCCGAACCCTGCGTCGATATCGTCGAGACGTGCGGCGAACAGGCGGACGATATGCGCCGGATCGCGCGTGGCGGCGGCCATTTCGAGACGGCGCACCACCACCTCGCCATCGACTCGCCACAGCTGCAGTTCGAGTCGCCGCGCACCCTGCCCCTGCCCTTCGAGTTCGCGCGCCATATCCGCGGCAAGGTCGGCCACCACCCGGTCGAGCAATGCCCGATAGCGGATCGGCTCCAACAGCCGTCGCTGGACCAGCGGCATCTGTTGCGGGACGACGGGCAGCAGCGGCTCGGGCACGCGACCGAGCAGCTGGTCGAGGCGGATCAGGGGATTGGCGGCGGGCGATTTGCGGTTGCGGAACCGCCGCTGGATCGCATCGCGCCCAATGGTGGCGATCTCGCCCATGCGTTTGAGGCCGAGGCGGCGCAGCACCGTGACCACGTCCTCGTCGAGGCGAAGCGCGGCCACGGGCAGGTCGGCCAAGGCCCGCTCGATCGCATCGTGCCCCTCCACGATCGCGGCATCGGGGCCGTAGTGCGCCAGCGCCCAGGCTGCACCGGCGGTAGGCGCGATGGCGGCGCGGATGGACAGTCGGCGCTTGGCGAAGGCCTCGTGGACATCGGCCAGCAGATGTTTCTCGCCACCAAAGAGATGCGGTACCGAAGTCACGTCGACCAGCAGGCCGTCGGGCGCATCGAGCGCCGACCACGGCCCCCAACGCTGCGCCCAGATGGCGAGATCTTCGAGGAAAGTCAGATCGCCCGCCGGATCGGAAGGCGCGGTGGCGATTTCGGGACAAAGCGTGCGCGCATCGGCGAGCATCATGCCCCTACGCGCACCGGCAGCAGCCCCGGCGCGATTGACCGCCTCGATCCGCGGCCCATGCGCGGTATCGCCGATCAGCACGAGCGGCCCGGCATCGAGGGCAGCACCGCTCTCGCCCATCGCCATGCTCCAGCGATCCATCGCCAGCGCGGGAAGCCAGATCGACAGGATGCGGCGGGAACGCGATACGCCCGCAGGCGGCACGCTCACGCCCGGCGCGGCGGGTGTCGCAGGCACAATCCCGCCGTCCAGTCGGCCACCGCTTCGTCGGCCTCGCGCCGGGCCTTGCTCGCGGTGAGAGAGCCCTGCTCCTCAGCCAGCACCCACTCGCCCGGCGCATGCGAACGCGCACGGAACAGTTCGGCCCGCCAGCGCGGCGCCCCGGGAGCCTGCGCATTCCAGTGCGGCGACAGCGAGGGGGCCGAGGTTATCTCCCACCGCATGCGTGCAGAGGACAGGTCGCGCGCCGCATCGATCCGGACGAGAAAAAGCGGCACGCCGTGCTTCTCGCTCGCCAGCGTCAGGCGGCGCGAGGCGGTGAGATCGAGCGGCTTGGGATTGCCCGCAACCTCCCCCACCACGAAGGCCAGATCACGGCAGCGCAACCCTTCCTCGAGCGCGAAGAGCGCATCTTCCGCCTTCTCCGCCAGCACATGGATGACCCGCGCCTGCAATTCTTCGGGCAATCCCGCACGGTAGGGACGTCCGACCCGCCGCACTGCCTCGCGCGTCTGGACCCACAGTACGCTGCGCCGATCCTGCGCTTCGCCTACATCCTCGCACGGCAGGCTGCGCCAATCGTCGAGCGCCAGGGCCAATGCCGCAGCCGCCCCCACCCCCTCGCACGAGGAAGCAAAGACTTCGTTGTGCAGCGCCAGCCCCTGATTTGCCGCCAACCCCGGTCGCCAGCGTGCGTTGCGCCGCGCAGACAGCGCAGCGACGTCTTCGAAGGCCATGAACGGCAATGAGGCAAGCTCTGGTCGGGACATAGGGGAACGACTCATTCGTTCTCATTATGTTCCATATCGGATCGATTCGCAATTCGTCCTTCCATCACCCCGCCCCAGCGCAACCGAAGGAACATCCGCGCCCTAGCAGCCGTTTGAAAAACAAACGCTATCACGAAAGGACGTCACCCATGAAATATTCCGCAGGCAATCCCGACGCGCTGAAGGAGAAATTTTGGCTGGCGCTGGCCGACTCGCCGTTTCTCTTCCTCGAACTCGACGGACAATCGGACACTTCGGTGCCGATGACCGCCCAGCTCGACAAGGACGCAAACAGCGCAATCTGGTTCTTCACCAGCAAGGGCAGCAGCTTCGCCAAGCTGGGTAAGGCCACCGCCAGCTTCGCCGGCAAGGATCACGACATGTTCGCTCGTTTCGACGGCATGCTTTCCGTCGAGACCAGCAAGCAACGCTTCGACCAGTTCTGGAACAATTTCGTCGAGGCCTGGTACGATGGCGGCAAGGACGATCCCGACATCTTGTTCCTGCGCATGGATTTAGGCGATGCCGAGATCTGGAGCGGCGAATTGGGCATGCTCAACACCGCCAAGATGGCGCTCGGCATGAATGTCCGGGATGAAGCCGAAGAGCGCCACGTCGAAAAGGTCGATATCTAGCGCGACCTCACGGCCAACCGATTGCAAAGGGCCGCTCCCCAACCGGAGCGGCCCTTTGCGCGTCAGGAGCCGAGAATGCCCGGGAACAGACCGGTCACCAGGATGATCGAGACTGCCAGGGGGCACAACCAGGCGATCAGGAAGCGCCACAGGCCAAAGGCCCAGGGCGACAGTCCGGTTGTCGTGCGCAGCAGGTTCTCATCTGCCTTCCACCCGATGAAAATCGAGGTCAGCAGCGCGCCGACCGGCAGCATCACCTTGCCAGTAAAGCCATCGACCGTGTCGAGGATATCGGTGTTCTCAAACAGTGGCCAGAAACCCAACGGGCGGACATCGGCCCAAACATTGTAACCGAGCAGGCAGGCGATCCCGATAAGGAATGCTCCGCCGCCGAAGATCAGCGCCGATTTCGGACGGCTCCATCCCCGCTCGCCGATCCCGTAGGCGGTCGGCACCTCGAGCAGCGAAATAGAGCTGGTAACCGCCGCGACGAGGATCAGGACGAAGAACAGGAACCCGAACAATGCACCACCCGGCATCGTCTGGAACGCGAAGGGCAGGGTCTGGAACACCAGCGTCGGCCCTGCCGCCGGATCGAGACCGACAGCGAAGACGATCGGGAAGATCATCAGACCAGCCAGCAGCGCAACACCGGTGTCCATGACTGCGATTACGCCCGCGGTGGGCCCGAGCCCGCTATTCTCCTTGATATAGGAACCATAGGTAATCAGCCCTGCCACACCTAGCGAGAGCGAGAACAGGGCCTGGCCCAGGGCGGAATTCATCACCTGCGGGGTCAGCTTCGACCAGTCGGGAGTGAACAGGAACGCCAGCGCATCGCCGATATCGCCCTCGATCGCGCCATAGATCACGAGCCCGACCAGCAGGACGAAGAACATCGGCATGAGATAGGTCGCCGCCTTCTCGATCCCCGAGCTCACCCCACGCGCAACGATATAAAGGGTGAGGCCCATGAACAGCAAATGCATGCCAAGCAGCAGGCTCGGGCTGGCGAACATATCGCCCAACCTTTGCTGAATCTGTTCCTGGCTCTCGCCTGCAAGCGCGCCGCGGAACGGGTCGCCTGCCGCGATTGCGGAGACGAGGTCGCTTCCCATCACACCCGCGTAATAGAGCACCCAGCCGGCAACCACCGAGTAGAAGGAAACGATGAGAAAGGCCGCCAGCGCACCGACTGCGCCGAACACCGACCAGCTCGGCGACGACTGCGATTGCGCCGCCACGCGTCGGATCGATCCGACAGCGTCGGTCTGCCCCACCCGGCCGATGAAGATTTCCGACAGCACCAGCGGCAGGCCCAACAGGAACACGCAACCGATGTAGACGATCACGAAGGCCCCGCCCCCGCTTTCGCCCGCCAGTGTCGGAAAGCGCCAGATATTACCCAGCCCCACCGCGGCGCCGACCGCTGCGAGGATGAATGCCGTACGCGAGGACCAGCCCTCGCCCGTCGAAGTCGTGGTGGCGACCATGTTCAGATTGTTCCTCTCCAGGCGCGGTGATCCCTGCCGCGTGTCAGATGCGCGCTCTTAAACACGCAATTCCGCAGAATTCCAAGCTTCGCTTTGCCATCGTCCACGCGCTTGCTAGTGGAGCGCCATGTCGACCACATTCAAGCTCGATACGAGCACCAGCCGGGCCAACCCCACTCCGCAGCCGATGAAGCGCCTGACGGTGCCGAAAATTCGCGCCCACAAGGCCGATGGCGAGACCCGCGAACCGCTCGTCATGCTGACCGCCTACACCGCCCGGCAGGCACAGCTGCTCGATGCGCATTGCGACATCCTGCTGGTCGGAGATTCGCTGGCTCAAGTGATCTACGGCCTGCCGACGACCATTCCGGTCACGCTCGACATGATGGCCAACCATGCCGCCGCCGTCGTTCGCGGAAGCTATCATTCGGTTGTCGTGGTCGATATGCCGTTCGGCTCCTACGAGCAATCGCCGCAGCAGGCCTTCGAAAGCGCGACCTTCCTGCTCAAGCAATCGGGAGCGGCAGCGGTCAAACTCGAAGGTGGCGAGCAGATGGCCGAGACCGTCTCGTTCCTCAACCAGCGCGGTATCCCGGTAATGGGCCACGTCGGCCTGACTCCCCAGGCCGTGAATGTACTTGGCGGTTATGCCGCGCGCGGACGCGACGATGCGGAAGCGAAGAAGATCGTCGGCGATGCCAAGGCGCTCGATGAAGCCGGAGCCTTCGCCATCGTTCTCGAAGGCGTTCTCGAACCGATCGCGATCGAGGCGACGAAGGCGGTATCGTGCCCGACCATCGGCATCGGAGCTTCGGCCGAATGCGACGGGCAAGTCCTGGTAACCGAAGACATGCTCGGCATGTTCGAACGCGTGCCCCGCTTCGTGAAGAAGTACGAAGACATCGCCAGCGTGATCGAAAAGACCGTGGCCCAATATGCAGGGGAAGTGCGCTCGCGCAGCTTCCCGACGCAAGACCAAACCTACCAGCCCAAGGGCTGATTTCAGGAATCCCTTTCCATAGCTACGCTTCGGCGTGTCTGCGGCTTTCTGCTCGTCTTCACTCTATTCCGCCTTAGCCTCTCCGTCTGGTACGGTTTGCCTTTCGCCTTCCTCGCGATAGTGGGAACGGGCACCGGGCTGATCGGCGCGGTCCTATCGGGCTCAGCTTCTGGTGGTCGGGGCGCCATGAGCGGCGGCATCAGCCGGATGCTGATGCGCCAGCCGAGTAGCGATCGGTGCCGCCACGACCAGTTGGCAGAAGTGATAGAGCAACAGCGCGATCACGATGAAACCCGCTTGTTCGGGCGCAAAAAGTATCGTGGCCAAGGGCGCGCCCACTGCGGCGCTTTTCTGCGCTCCCGCAAACAGAAACGCGATCCGGTCCGCACGCACCAGACCGAGAGCTCCGCCGGCAATCCATGCGCCGAGATTGGCCAAGACAAGAAACACCCCGACGAGCAAACCGATCAGCACCCAATCGTAGCCATCCACTCGCGACCAGATCCCCTGCTCGACCGCGCCCGAAAAAGCGACGTAGATAGCCGCCGATATGGCGAAGCGATCCACCCAGGCGATCTTCGGTTTGTGGCGCGAAATGAACTCGCTGGTGAGATTCTGGACCGCCTGGCCGAGGGCGAAAGGCAGGATCAGCAGCAGCATGATCTTGCCGATCACCTCCATTCCCACCGCGCCGCTCCCGCTGCCTCCCAGCGCCAGGAAAATCGGGACGGTCACGAAGACCCCGAGGATGTTGAGCAATGCCGCGCCGACGACCGACAGCGCGACATTGCCTCCAGCGAGCGCGGTGTAGGACGTGGCCGATTGCACGGTGGAAGGAAGCGTGCCCAGATAGAGGAAGCCTAGCGCAACCGACGGAGTCAGCCAGCCTTGTCCCAGGGATGCAAGCGCAAGCCCCATAAGCGCCATGGCACCGAAAACCCACAGGACGAGCGGGAGGAGAAAGCGCCAGTTGGCAATTCCGGCGGCGATATCGCGTCGCGCAATCCGCATGCCGTTGAGCAGGAACAGGATGAAGATCGCCGCATTGGCGACGCCCTGTGCCACCCCCCTAGCTTCACCCGTCGCCGGAAGCAGCGCGGCCAGGCCTATGGCGGCCACGAGCATCCGCAGCATGGGGTCGGCAAATAGCGTTCTGAAAGCCATGCGCTGCACCTGCCGCTGCCTTAAGAGCTTGTCGAGACCTTCAACCCGCGCCCAGCGATCGCAGCTTGGCCTCGAGCTCGCGCCGAGCGGCTTCATCTCTTTCGGGCAGGGTGGCAATGAGAGCCGAAATCGCCAGGGGATTCATCGGCTGCAAGTCATGCGCCGCCAGCGCGAAATCGAGCGCAGTTTCGCGATCGTCGAGTTGCAGCGCACCAACGCTTCGTGCTGCGAGCACCCACGGCACCCGCACCATGCCAAGCCCCATCGAATGATCGAGAAGTCGGATAGCCCGCTCCCAATCGCCCTCTGCCGCCAACGCATCGGCAAGGATTGCTGCGGCCTCTCCGTTCATCGGATTGTCGCGCACATAGTCTTCGAGCAACTCGCGCGCGCTTTCCGGGCTGTCCTGCGCGCCTGCAAGCCGCAAGGCTAGCGGCCACGGTCGCCGTACTCGCGCAGACCGAGCATAGGCCTCGCGCGCGGCACGCTTGTTCCCGCGCGCGAATTCGGCATCGCCGAGAATGGCCTGAGCGTCGGCCGAGCCGGGAAAGCGCTTTGCGAAATCGCGTGCCCTGCGAACCGCGGCCACCGCTTCGCGTCCGGCGATGGCACTGCGCACATAGTCGCGCGTTTCGAGCCCGCCGCCGTTGCTGCCGCCAGAAATCGCCAGCAATTCATATGGGGTCATGCTGGGCAGTACCGACAGATTGGCTTGCCCGATAGCCGCGAGGTCGAGGAACATCGCTGCCCGCTCGCGATTTCCCAGCGCCTCGTAGGCGCGCCCCACCAGGGTTCGCAAATAGGCGGAACCCGAACCGCTCGAAGCAGTGGTGGCAAAGCGATAGACCAGTTCGCGTTCGCCCCCGTCGCGTGACAAGGCATAGGCGAGGAGATCGCGGATACGGGCGTTGTCGGGCTGGCGCGTGTATAAGCGGTCGAGGGCCTGCGCCGCGCTGGCGTAGTTTCCCTTTTGCAGGTCGATGATCGCCGACAGGAGGTGCGCCGACGCAAGACCATCACGCTGCAATCCTGATTTCGTCAGCAGATTCCGCGAAAGGCGGAACTGGCCCCCGCGCGCTGCGATGACCGCCTGGACGAAAAGTCCCCGCGGTGTCGCCGCAGCCGACCCATCTTCTGCCCGCAGGACCTGTAATGCCTCGTCCGCGCGCCCTGCATCGCCGAGCGTGGCGGCATATTCGACCCGTAGATCGATATTTTCAGGCTGGATCTCCAGGGCTCTTCCCAGCAGCTCTGCACCCTTTACCAGCCCCTCTGCATCGCGCGCCAGCTGACCGCGAAAACGAAGCGCCTCGCCATTGTCGGGATCGATCGCCAGCGCGCGTTCGGCCGCCTCAATTGCCTCCAACTGCTCACCGCCACGATAGCGCAACCGCCCGATATCGACCCACAATTCTGCATTGTCCGGCCTGACTCGATAGGATTGGTCGAATGCGGCACCTGCTGCCGGAAGGTTTCCTTCGGCCATTTCCAATCGGCCAAGCAATCGGAATCCACGGGCCCTTGTCTGCTCCGAAAATTCGCCCGGGGCGAGCCATTCGCGCGCTACCTGCAAATTTCCGGCGAGCAGCGCCGCCTCACCGAGCAGCGCAGCGAGTTCCTCGCGCGGCGTGCCTTCATCCAGTGCGCGATCCAGAAACACCTGCGCTGCAAGAAAATCACCGCGCGCAAGTTCGATCCGCGCGCTCTCAACAGCCGATCGATCCGGAACGGTCTCCTCGCAGCCTCCGAGCGCCGCAAGCGCAAGCGCGAGCCCAGCAATCAGCTTGAGGTCACGTCTGGAGATCATATTGCTTGAGCAAGTCGTACAGCGTCGGCCGACTTATGCCGAGCAGCTTGGCCGTGTTGGAGATATTGCCCTCGCTACGCGCCAAGGCCTGGCGGATCATCCGCCTGTCCGCCTGCTCGCGCGCCGCCTTGAGGTTGAGAGCGATGTCCACACCTTCCTCGTCGGTCTGCGCCAGATCGAGATCTTCGGCGGATACCAGCTTGGCGTCCGCCATGATCACCGCTCGTTTCACCCTGTTCTCGAGCTCGCGAACGTTGCCCGGCCAGTTCCAGCCGTCGATGGCGGCAAGCGCATCTGGCGCGAAACCCTTGACCTGCGGATTCATCTCCTTGGCAAAGCGCGCCAGAAAATGCTTGGCAAGCAGTATCGCATCGCCCGGCCGTTCGGCCAGCGTCGGCACTTTCACCACGATCTCCGCCAGCCGGTAGAAAAGATCTTCGCGAAAGCTGCCCTCGCCGATCATCACCTCGAGATCCTGATGCGTGGCGCAGACGATGCGGGTATCGACGGGAATCGGCTTGCGACCGCCGATGCGCTCGATCGTGCGTTCCTGCAGGAATCGCAGCAGCTTGACCTGCAGCGGGAGCGGAATGTCGCCGACCTCGTCGAGAAAGAGCGTGCCCCCGTCAGCCAGTTCGATCTTGCCCTCGGTCATCTTGACCGCACCGGTAAATGCGCCTTTTTCATGCCCGAACAGCTCGCTTTCGAGCAGGTTTTCGGGAATCGCTGCGCAATTGATGGCAATGAAGGCACCGTTGCGGCGGTCGCTGGAATCATGAACCCCACGCGCGAGCAATTCCTTGCCCGTACCGCTTGCGCCGAGGAGCATCACCGAGACGTTGGTCGGCGCCACACGCTCTATCGTACGCGCGACCTTGGCCATTTCCGGAGCTGCCGTCACCATCGAGCCGAGCACCGTGCGATCCTCACCGACCTTCTCGGCCAGGCGGCGGTTCTCCTTTTCGATCTGATGCAGGCGAAAGGCGCGCTGCACGATCAGCCCCAAAGTGTCGATGTCCACCGGCTTCTGGTAGAAATCGTAAGCCCCCTGTTCGACCGCGCGCAGAGCACTCTCGCGTGCACCATGCCCCGATGCGACGATGACCTTGGTGTCGGGCTTCATCGCCATGATCGCTTCGAGAACCGCGAAACCCTCGCTCGTCCCGTCAGGATCGGGCGGAAGGCCAAGGTCGAGCGTGACAACCGCCGGTTCTTCGCACCGCAATGCAGCAAGCGCCGCCTCGCGGGTTCCCGCGATTACGACGTCGAAATCGTCATAGGCCCATTTCAGCTGTGCCTGCAGGCCCTCGTCGTCCTCGACGATCAACAGTTTGGGCTTGGATTGTGCCATCAAGCGACCTCGTTTTCTCTATTGGTTCGGCCGCGTCCGATGATCGATGCCGCCGCTTTGAGCGGCAGGCTGACGGTAAACCGGGACCCGAGACCCTCGCGCGACTGCACATCCAGCCGTCCGCCCATCGAACGAATCAGTTCGCGCGCCTCGAAGGCGCCAATGCCGAAACCGCCGGTTTTCGAGGAGACGAACGGCTTGAACAATCCATTGCGCAGGAACTGGGGAGACATGCCGCAGCCATTGTCGATCACCGTCACTTTCCCCGAAACGCCGTCGCTGTACGCCTCGATCATGACCGCGCTGTCCGCTTCGCTGGCATCGACCGCATTCTGGACGAGATGGACCAACGCCTGATCGAGCGCTTCTCGATTGCCTTCCACTTTCACCGGCTCCGCTCGAAGCATGGTCACCGGATGCGTCTTGTCCAGCCGATCCGCGACCTTTTGTGCCGCTTCGGCCAGATCGAACTGGCTGCTCTTCTCGCTCTCGGGGGTACCATACCGACCCAGGCGTGCGAGCAGCGAATTGAGCTTGTCGGTGCTGTTGCGCAGCGTCACCAGCATGTCCTTGCGGAATTCGGGTTTGTCGGCGTGTTTTTCGGCATTGCGCAGCAAGAGCGACATCTGGCTCGACAGGTTCTTGATGTCGTGCATGACGAAAGCCATGCGACGGTTGAACTCGTCGAAACGGCCGGCTTCGAGCAGCGCGGCCTGGCCGGCCTGTTCCGCAAGGTAGCTCGCCAGTTGGCGCCCCACCACGGCCAGAAGATCGAAATCCTCCCAGTCGAGTTTACGCGCGACGACCGGACGCGCAAGCACTACCAGCCCGATGAGCCGGTCGAAATGAAGCAGCGGCACGGCTGCCCAGGCGCGCCTGTCTTCGCGCATCCAGTCGGGAACCAACGCCTGTTCGCCATGGTGGTCGATACCTTCTCGCACTTCATCCAGATCGATGATGAGCTCGCTTCGCTCGAGGACGTAACCCAGCGCGGCAGGTGCTGCCCGCGCGGGGATATCGCTGTCCGGCCAGCGCCAATTGGCCGCGATCTCGAACCCGCTGTCGTCGTCGGGCACCAGCAGTATACCCGACGGACTGTCGGTGATATCCGCCAGCGCCTTCACCGCCCTTTCCTGCAGTGTCGTGTTGTCGAAGCCCGTCGAGCCGATCGTGCGGGTAAACCGGATCCACTCGTTGCGATAATCGTAGCGATGTTTGAACAGATGCTTGATTGCGGTCACCCGCAACCATCCGCGCAGACGATTCGAGGGAAGCCAGATCAGCGCCAGCGCGCCAGCCGCGATGATCAGGCCGACCTGCGTCATGCGGGCCAAATCGCCGGTCAGCATGTCGAGCGAGCGGGCCAACGCCAGCATCAGACCGAAATAGGCACCGATCACCAAGAGCGAAAGGAAGCGAAAGGTTGCCGCCCGAGACGGGCGAAACTCGAGTTTCGACGAAGTGCCGGTATATCCGAGCGCAAAGGGTACGGCCACGACCGCAGCCGCAATGCCGCGCAGAGCCGCCAGTTCGGCGGGCACCGAGCCAACGATGTAACCGATAGTGAAGTAATTGAGATCGAAGGCCCACAATCCGGCCAGCGCCGCGACATTCCAGCGCAAAATCAACCGCGACGAGGCTGCGGCACCGACATAGAGATTGTGCAGCAAGACAAGCGCGCCCACCGCAACCATTACCCGAAACAGCGCCGCCGTCTCGAAAATCAGCTCGGCAATCTCTCCAGTCACGGCATAGCGATACGCCAGCAAGAGCAGCGCGAATTGAAGCACTTCGACGAAAGCGAGCGCGGCCACTGCCGGACGCACGACCCTGAGCGTTTCGTCGCGACCATCATTGGCGAAAAGCCGGAATAGCGTGAACAGCCATGCCAGATTGCGCGCGATTTCGGTCAGTTCTACGATCGGCTTGCCGGGTTCGAAACTGGCGGCGGCGAAACACCAGTTGGCGGTCAGGGCCAGCGAGACGATCGCCGGCGTGCGATCGCTGCGGGCCTGGTCGCCCTTGCGGGCAATCCAGATGGCCGCAAGCGCGCAGACGATGGCGCCGAGCGTATAGGCCACATAGGACAAGCTTGCCATCCAGCCCATCAGCGCGCTCCATCCGGCCAGAGTATCACGCGTGCGGTTTGCAGCAGGATAAGAATGTCGAGGAAAGGCGTGTAATTCTTGGCGTAATAGAGGTCGTATTCAAGCTTGTGCCGGGCATCCTCCGTGCTTGCGCCATAGGGATAATTGATCTGAGCCCACCCGGTGATCCCGGGCTTCACGACATGCCGCTCGGCATAATATGGCAGTTCCTCTTCCAGATCGACGACGAAAGCCGGCACTTCGGGTCGCGGTCCGACGAAGCTCATTTCGCCCTTCAGCACGCTCCACACCTGCGGCAACTCGTCGATCCGTACCGTTCGGATCAAGCGGCCTATCCGTGTGACTCGCGGATCGTCCTCTTCCGCCCACTTCGCGCCCGAATCGTCGGAGCCCACGCGCATCGAGCGCAGTTTGACGAGCGTGAAATGCTGACCGTACAGCCCGACGCGGGTCTGCCGGAAGAAGGCCGGTCCCTTGCTTTCCAGCTTCACCAGAAGCGCGAAAATGCCCATTAGCGGCAAACCGACTACCAAAATCAACAGGCTGACTACGATATCGAAGATACGTTTGCCGATGCTCGACAAGCGGCGACCGGCGGAAAAGCCGTCGGAAAAGATCAGCCAGCTTGGATTGAGTGTATCGAGATCAACGCGGCCCATTTCGCGTTCGAGGAAACTCGAAAAATCGCTGACCTGAACGCCCTTCGTCTTCACTCGCAGCAAATCCTTGAGCGGCAACGAATTTCGCCGTTCCTGCAGGGCCAGGACGACTTCGGTGGCGCCGACACGCTCGACGAATCTACCGAGATCGGAAATGGTTTCGCGCGGGACGGCCGCGTGAAGCGTGGGTGGAGAATCGCCCATGGCAATGAAGGCCGCCACTGTAAATCCGCTCTCCTCGCGATGCGAAAGCTTGAGCAATCGTTCGGCGCGTTCACCTGCGCCGAGAACGATGACCGTCCGGCGGAAGGCCTCGATTCCCAACAATCTGCCGGAAAGAATACGATTGGCGATCAGGACGACAATCGAGATGCCCATCGCGTAGAGCAGCACAGAGCGCCACAGCGCCGAGCCGGGAAACATGAAATTCATCAACGAGATCGCCAGAACGCCGAGGCTTACGGCCACCAGCAGCCGTGCGGTCGCAAAGCGGGTCGAGCGCAGGGCTTCGGGCCCATAAGTCCCCACCGCGATCATCGCCAGCCAGATGACGCCCGCAAAACCGCCAATTTCGAGCGCACGATCGGAAAAGTCCCCGACGCTCACCCCGATTTGCGCCACGCGCAGACGCCATGCGGCCTCGCCCGCCAGAGCGAGCAGCGCAAGGTCTATCAGGGACAGCAGCACGACATTGTGGGAAATGTAGTGCTTGAAGAGGCGGATCATCCGGACCGGCTCGCAAATTGCTAGTGTCGGAAATCTTGACTAGCAGAGAGGGATGAACCGTCGGTAAATTTTACAGTCGAAAAGAAAGGGCGGCACGCGTTATGCATGCCGCCCTTCTGAAATGAATTGAACGCGTTAGTTAGCGACAGCGTCTTCGACTGCCTCGCCCGCATTCTGGGCCGCGTCGCCGACCTGGTTGGCGGCCTCGCCAACCTCGTTCGCCGCATCCGCGATCGCGTTGTCTTTCGCCACTTCCGCGCTGTTCATCTGGGTGAAGAAGAAGATGCCGATAATCGCAATGGCAACGACCAGCATGATCAGCACCCAGTTCGTCCCTCCGCCGCGGTTGTCGCCATCGGTAACTACGGTGTGCGTCGTGTGGGTATTGCCGGAAGAATCGGTCGTTTCGGTAATGCGTTCTTCAGTCATGTAAATTCCTCCCTGCGATGGAGATCATGCGCCCAAAAACGCCGTTACGCATAGGCCGGTTCCCCGATCGCGACGATTAGTGGTTAGCCCTGCTCGAATTCGAAGGGCGTGACGCCGCGGCGGATCGTGTCGAAGGCGAGTTTGCGCCCGGCAGGAGGAAGCGAACGCTGGCTGCAGCGGATACGGTGGCAGCGAGCACATCCCGGACCGATCGGCTGCGCATCGTCCGGGCGCAACGAGATACCGCGTGCCTGGGCCAGTTCGGATGCCAGCACCGCCTCGATCCCCACAGCCACGACGAACTGGGCTTCCCCCGGCGCTCCGCTGCCTTCGACCGTGCGCGCCATCGTCAGCCATCCGCCGTCGCGGTCGCCGGTGTTGTCGAGCGACACGAACTGGACCTGCAATTCGCCCGCGCGATCGAACGCGCGATGTGCGTGCCACAGCGGGCAACTGGTCTCGGATTCCACGAAACGGGCGGTACTGGCACCGGTGAAAGTTTTCGAAAACTGCCCCGCCCTGTCGAGACGCACCATGAAGAAGGGCAAGCCGCGCTGCCCGACGCGTTGCAGTGTCGTCAGACGGTGCGCGAGCTGCTCGAAACTGACCCCGAAACGACGCTCCAATACTGGCAGGTCGTATCCCGTGGCCTCGCACGCGCGAAGGAAGCGCCCATAGGGCATGATCAGCGCCGCCGCGACGTATCCGGTCAGATGGCGAGCAAACAGGGCGCGGGCGGCCTCGTCTTCAAACCGTGCGCCCTTCGCCACCGCGTCGATATCGTCCGCGAACTCAAGCTGCGCCAGTTGCAGTGCAAGCTGGAAATTGCGCGAGGCAGAGCTGAGCATTTCCGACAGTTGGACTTGCCTGGCATGCAGATCGAGGCGCCGCAGACTATCGGGCAAGACCTCGCGCGGCAGGATGCGGACCGATAGCTGGTGTCGCTCGCGCAACCGCTCGGCCAGCGCGACGCTCATGTCTCCGCGCGAAAGTCGCATCTCATCGGCCAGCTCTTCCGCAGCCCGATCGAGATCCGCGAAATGGTTGCGCCACCGTTCGATTTCGCGTCGCGATTCCGACAGCGGGTCGCTCGACGGGCCTCCCGCGTCCCCGGCATTGTCGTAGAGACGCGCAAAAGCCGCCGCTGCCTGCGGGGCCGAGGTCAGGAATTCTTGTAGTTCCTCCCGGTCTATTCCGAGGTCGGCAAAACGTTCGTCGGCGAAACGCCTCACCAATCCGTCGATGCCACCGATCGATTCGTCTTCCCGCAGCGAGCGGGGATCGAAATCGAATTGCTCGACCAACTGCATCATCACGCGCGCGCTGACTGGGCGCTGGTTCCGCTCGATCAGATTGAGGTAGCTCGGCGAAATATCGAGCCGCGCCGCAGTGGCGGCCTGCGTCAATCCCTCGCGCTTGCGCAGGCGGCGAACGGCGGGCCCGGCAAAAAGTGCTTCCTCGGCCATTTGTCACTTTCTTTACATCATTACATATTCGATAGCGCCAAACAGCCCAGATAGACAAGATATTTTGTAAATTTCCCTGTCGCCGGATCATTCAATGCCCCATCAAGAAGCCAAGGCGAACACGCCGCAATACGACGTCCCACTCAACGGCGTCCCAATTCGACAAGGAGCTTCCTCGTGACCTATTCGGCCCGGATCACCGAACTGAACGAAACCATCGCAGCCAACGGCGCACCCTGGGGCGCGATCGACGCCGAAAGTGCCGCGCGCATGGTCGTCCAGAACCGTTTCCGCACAGGGCTCGATATTGCGCGCTATACCGCCAAGATCATGCGCGAAGACATGGACGCCTATGATGCTGACCCGACCAACTACACCCAGTCGCTCGGCACCTGGCACGGTTTCATCGCCCAGCAGAAGATGATCTCGATCAAGAAGCATTTCGGCAGTACCAAGCGCCGGTACCTCTACCTTTCGGGCTGGATGGTCGCCGCACTGCGTAGCGAATTCGGTCCGCTGCCCGACCAGTCGATGCACGAGAAGACTTCGGTGCCCGGACTGATCGAGGAGCTCTATACCTTCCTCAAGCAGGCCGATGCCCGCGAACTGGGTATGCTGTTCCGCGATCTGGACGCTGCGCGCGATGCCGGCGACGAAGTCGAAGCCCAGCGCCTGCAGAAAGCGATCGACGATCACGAAACGCACGTGGTTCCGATCATCGCCGATATCGATGCGGGCTTCGGAAATGCCGAGGCGACCTACCTGCTCGCCAAGAAGATGATCGAGGCTGGAGCCTGCGCGCTGCAGATCGAGAACCAGGTGTCCGACGAAAAGCAGTGCGGCCACCAGGACGGCAAGGTTACCGTGCCGCACGAGGACTTCCTCCAGAAGATCCGCGCGATCCGCTACGCCTTCCTCGAACTCGGCGTGCCGGAGGGCATCATCGTCGCCCGCACCGACAGCCTCGGCGCCGGCCTGACCAAGCAGATCGCTTATTCGAAGGAGCCCGGCGACCTCGGCGACCAGTACAACGGCTTCCTCGATTGCGACGAAGTCGATCCGGCCGATATCACCAACGGTCAGGTATTCATCAGCCGCGACGGCAAGCTGATGGCGCCGAAGCGGCTGCCCAGCAATCTCTACCAGTTCCGTCCCGGAACGGGCGAAGACCGCTGCGTGCTCGATTGCATCACGGCGCTGCAGCATGGTGCCGACCTGCTGTGGATCGAGACCGAGAAGCCGCATGTCGAACAGATCGCCGGCATGGTCGACAGGATTCGCGAAGTGATCCCCAACGCCAAGCTGGTCTATAACAATTCACCGAGCTTCAACTGGACGCTCAACTTCCGCCAGCAGGTTTACGATGCCTGGGTGGAAGCGGGCAAGGACGTCTCGGCCTACGATCGCGACAAGCTTATGAGCGTCGATTACGACGGCACCGTGCTTGCCGCCGAAGCTGACGAGAAGATCCGCACATTCCAGGCCGATGCCTCGAAGCGCGCCGGTATCTTCCACCACCTCATCACGCTGCCGACGTATCACACGGCCGCGCTGAGCACCGACAATCTCGCCCGCGAATACTTCGGCGAACAGGCGATGCTGGGCTACGTCAAGAACGTCCAGCGCGAGGAAATCCGCCAGGGTATCGCCTGCGTTAAGCACCAGAATATGGCGGGCTCCGACATGGGCGACGACCATAAGGAGTACTTCGCCGGCGAAGCCGCCCTCAAGGCCGGCGGCAAGGACAATACGATGAACCAGTTCGCTGCGGCGTAAGGAGAGGAAGGATGACGACCATGACAGACGACATTCCAAAGACCGAGCCGGGCCGCGCCCGGGCACTGTTCTCGACCGCCGATTTCCGGCTCTTGCGTACCGCCCTCACCCATTATGCCAGGGCCACCGAAGATCGCGACGAACTGGCCCGGATCAACGCCCTGCACCACAGGCTCGGCACCTACGTTCCCTCGGACGGCTGAGCCGCCGGCATCCTAATCAACAATTCTCCTGGGGAGGAGAATACGGCCGTCGGAGCACCCCCAATGCTCCGGCGGCCACACTTTTGCCCTGCGACTAGTTTCCGCCAACGGGCATCAGATCGATCGCCGCGCTGGCGAGCGCTTCCGCGCCGGTCGCGATCACTGCTTCCGCATCGGGCGCCCAGAACGGCGAGTGCAGCGATGGCAAGGGCGTACCATTCTCTTCCAGTGCATCGAGCATCGCCTGCGGCGTGCCACTGATCCAGAAGATCATCGATTCGACGTCGTCGGGCGCGGCGCGACGGAACTGACTGAAATCCTCGCCGCCCATGACCGCAGGCCATTGCATCACGCGGTCTTCGCCAAACCTTTGCCTGAAACTCTCGGCACGCGCTTCGCTGAAACCGGGATCGTTGAAGGTCGAAGGCGTATAGGGCTCTTCGACCGTGATCTCGGGCATCAGTTCATCCGGCAGGCCGGCGGTGATCGCCTCACCCCTCGCCACGCGGCGAATGCCGTCGAGCAGTAACTGTCGGCTTTCGTCCGAGTAGCTACGCACGGTCAGCTGCAGCCTGGCCTCGTCGCTGATGATGTTGTGCTTTGCGCCGGCATGAAAACTGCCCACCGTAATCACCGCCGGATCGAGCGGCGAGGAATTGCGGCTGACCACCGTCTGCAGTTTCATCACGATCGCGCTGGCGAGCACCACGGGATCGACCGTGGTATGCGGATAGGCCCCATGGCCGCCGATGCCCTTCACCGTGATGTCGACGCTATCGACATTGGCCAGCGCATAGCCGGGGGTATAGCCGATGGTTCCGGCCGGGACCGGAGCGGCCGCATCGTGGAAGGCAAGTGCGTAATCGGGCTTGGGGAAGCGGGTGTAGAGTCCATCCTCGAGCATGGCGAGCGCGCCAAGGCCCAACTCTTCGGCCGGTTGCAACACCATCACCAACGTGCCCTGCCACTTGTCCTTGTGGTCCACCAGCAACTGCGCGGCGCCGATGAAACCCGCCATATGCGTGTCGTGCCCGCAGGCATGCATCACCCCCGTGGTCACGCCGCTTGCCGGAGTGGCCGTGACCGTCGAGGCATAGGGCAGCCCGGTCCGCTCGACCACCGGAAGCGCGTCCATATCCGCGCGCAGCAGCACGGTCGGTCCCTCGCCATTGCGCATCACAGAGACGACACCGGTCTTGCCGATCCCCTCGGTCACTTCGAAGCCGAGATCGCGCATCCGCGTGGCCAGCTTGGCCGCCGTCTCATACTCTTCGAAACTGAGCTCGGGGTTCGCGTGGAGGTCGCGGTAGAGTTCCATCAGGCCGGGCATGTCGGCCGCCAGATCCGCGCGCAGCTCATTTGCCGCGGCGGGGGTGGCAAAGGCGATCGCTGCGGCGACCAGTGCTGTAGGACATATCTTGGACATTCTGAGCGCTCTCCCTGCGCGATGGAGCACATGGAACCGGTCCATGGGCAAAGATTCATGACCGGCGATCGGCCGCTTCGTTAGCCCGCCGAATGTTGCAGACAGGAGAGCGGCAGGAAAGCCCCTAGAGTTCGTAGGTGACCACGAGCGCGAGCGAGAGCATCAATACCATGATCAGAACGAGTGGCACGCCCGTGCGAACGTAGTCGCGGAACTCATACGACCCTTCCGCCATGATCAGCATATTGGTCTGGTAGGCGATGGGCGTCGCATAGCAAAGATTGCAGCCGAACAGCACGGCCAGAACCAACGGTTCGGGAGGCAGGCCCAGCTTGCTGGCTATGGCAAAGGCAATCGGCGTGCCGACCGTTGCCGCCGTGGCATTCGAGGCGAAATTCGTCAGGAAAGTCATCGCCAGCATGATCGCCGCCAGCGCAGCGGCTGGAGAGAGGTAGTCGAGACCGGCCGCCATGACCGTCCCGATCCAATCCGCCGCCCCGCTGTCGAGAATGATGCGGCCCAAGGCGATACTGGCTGCCACCAGCACGATCACGCTGCCGGACAGGCCGCGCCCGACACGATCGAACCGTACGCAGCCGGTTACGAACATCAGAATCGCACCCGCCAGCGAGGCAATGGCAATGGGGACCAACCCGACTGACGCGAAGGCGATGGAACCACCCATTATCCCCGCTGCCAGTGCGGCCTTGGAGCGACGCGGCAATTCGCGCATCCCTTCGAGCTGGAGCAGGCTGTCCGCGCGTGCGAAATGCTGCATGTCGTCGGGTAGGCCCATCACCAGCAGCACGTCACCCTCGGCGAACCGATGGTCGCCGCCTTCGGAGAATTGCTCCTTCTCGCCCACCAGGCGATCGGGCCGGTGCGTACCGATCACCGCAACACCGTAGAGATCGGCGATGCCCGAACTCGGTAGCGTGCGCCCTATCAGCCGCGAATCCGCCGTGACGATCATTTCGCCCACCGCGATATCCGTCCCGGTCTCGCTCGACCGGCGGCGAATGCGGTCGATCACCCAGCTCGGCGCCGCGTCACCGCGCAGCGTCGCCATGGCTTCCTCGATCGCTTCATGTGTGCCGGTCATGCGCAGGCGATGTTGCGGACGGAGCAGGCCGACCGGGACATCGTGAAACTCGATTCCCGAGGGAAGGCGCGATTCCAGCTCCGACAGCTCACGCCCGTTGAGGATCGAATTTTCGGTTACGCGCAGCCGCGTCTCGAACAAGCGCTGGGCATGGACCGTTTCGATCCGATTGTCGCCGAGCATTCGCGGCATGACGATCCAGACGAAGGGGAGCGCGACAAGCGACGCGAACAGCACGATCGGCGTGAAGTGGAAAACGCCCATTTCGGGCATGCCCAGATCGACTGCGATCGACACCACCAGAATATTCGTCGAAGTGCCGATGGTGGTGGCCATCCCACCCATCAGCGAAGCGGCATTGAGCGGGATCAGGGTCTTCGAGGCGGCCATCGCCCCGCGCATCGCCAGGTGCACGAAAATCGGCATCAGCAGCACCAGCACCGGCGTGTTGTTAACCCCCATCGACAGCACGAAGGTGACCAGCAGCGAAAAAATCAGGCCGAGCTGAAGATTGACCTTGAACAGCCGCTCCAGAAAGCGCGCCGCAGGTTCCAATGCGCCGGTCACCACCAGCCCACGCCCCATGATCATCAGCGCGCAAATGGTGATGAGCGCGTAATGGCCGAAACCCGAGAAGGCGAGGCTGAGCCCGTCGGTCGGCTTCGTATCGGGCAGCGGGAAGAAGTAGAGCCCGACCGCGATCACCGCGATCGTCAGCAGCGAAATGATCTCCACGGACATGCGCCCGCGCGCAAAAGCGACGAACATGGCGATAGTGATGACCATCGCCGCAATCGCATGGTAGGAAGGAACTCCGATCATCCGAGAGCCGGAATCCCAGTTTATCCCGCTTTGCGCAAGGATTTAGTTTGGTACCCCTGGCCGGACTCGAACCGGCACTTCAGAAGAAACTCGATTTTGAGTCGAGCGCGTCTACCAATTCCGCCACAGGGGCACTGCGTCGGGACCGCAGGCGTTAGCCGCGCCCCGGTGCGGCATCAAGCCTTGAGCGCATTGACGAGCAATTTGTGCAGTTTCGAATGCAGCGCATCGTTGGCAGCCAGCACCTGTGCCGAATGGATAGGTTGCGACCGGCCGCGGAAATCGGACACGAAACCGCCCGCCTCGCGCACGATCAGGCAGCCGGCGGCGGTATCCCAATCGTTGAGCCCACTTTCCCAGAACCCGTCGTAGCGCCCCGCGGCAAGCCAGGCGAGATCGAGCGAGGCGGCACCGAACCGGCGCACGCCCGCGACCTGCGGGCCGATGGCGCCGAAGATTTTCGTCCATTCGCCGAAATCGCCATGCCCCTGGAAAGGGATGCCGGTCGCGATCAGCGCCTCGGGCAGCTGGCGGCGGGCCGAAACGCGCAGCCGGCCATCGTGAAGCCAGGCGCCGCGGCTCTTTTCCGCCCAGAAAGTCTCGTCGGTGATGGGATTGTAGATCACCCCGGCGGAGACGTCGCCCCAGCCGCCACCACCGAGCTTGGGTTCCTGCACCGCGATGCTGATCGCGAAATGCGGAATGCCGTGGAGGAAGTTGCTCGTCCCATCGAGCGGATCGACGATCCAGCGCGGCTTGCTCTCGTCGCCTTCGATGATTCCGGCTTCTTCCATGACGAAGCCCCAATCCGGCCGCGCCGTGAGAAGTTCATCGTAGATCGTGCGTTCGGCGATGCGATCCGCCTTGGAGACGAAGTCGGCCGGACCCTTGCGGCTGACCTGGAGGTGCTCGACCTCGCCAAAGTCGCGGCGCAGGCGCCCCCCCGCCTTGCGCGCGGCTTTCTCCATTACGCGGATGACACCCGATAGAACGGCCATGGAAACTCTCTTATTCGGTCAGGGCGCGGATTGTGCGCGCCGGAAAGTGGACGGTGGCCCGATCGCGGGCCACGCGCAATCAGCTGGCCTTGCCGACGTAGCTCTGCTCGTACACGTCGACGACGATCCGCGTGCCGCTTTCGATATGCGGCGGGACCATGATGCGTACGCCGTTGTCGAGCACGGCGGGCTTGTAGCTGGAGGAGGCGGTCTGGCCCTTCACCACGGCGTCGGCCTCGACGATCTCGGCTTCGACCTGCTGCGGAAGCTCGACCGAGATGGGCTTTTCCTCCCACAGCTCGAGCTTCACCTGCATCCCATCCTGCAGGAACGGGCGGGCATCCCCCAGCAGATCGCTGGGCAGGTTGATCTGTTCGTAGGTGTTCTGGTCCATGAAGACGAGCATATCGCCGTCCTCGTAGAGGAACTGGTAATCTGCCGTATCCAAGCGCACCTTTTCGACCGTGTCGGCGCTGCGGAAGCGGACATTGGTTTTGCGGCCGTCCTGCAGGTTCTTCATCTCGACCTGCATATAGGCGCCGCCCTTGCCGGGCTGGGTGTGTTGGATCTTGGCGACCTTCCAGATGCCGCCTTCGTATTCGATGATGTTGCCCGGACGGATGTCCACGCCGCTGATCTTCATGGGGAAGCTACCTTCGACTTGTAAAAGAGCATGCCGCCCGCAAGCGGCCCGTGTGCGGCGCGCCTTAGCGGAGCCGGGCCGTGCGGGCAAGCGAGTGGAAAAACGCTGGCGACGTTGCTATGGACGTCGGCGGACGCATCGCATGAAAACTTCGACCACCCTTGCCTCGATCGCCGCATTGGCGGTCCTCGCCACTGCTCCCGTGTCTGCGCAGGGGCGGCTATCGTTGCTCGACCGTGGCGAATATGTCTGCGCGCTTCCCGGTGATGCGACGAGTTCGGCCTGGGTCGAACAGGAAGGCCGCGGTTTCGCCATCACCGGCGGTTCGAGCTATCGCACCGCGCGCGGCAGCGGTACCTATCTGATGGAGGGAAAGCAGGTCACTTTCACGCGCGGCCCGATGCGGGGCACCCGGATGATGCGGCTTGGATCGGGTATGCTGCAAGAGGTAGGACGCGACGGCAAGCTCGGCCGCTTGCGCTGCCATCGCACGGGACCGGTGGCCGACTGATCACTCGCCGCGGAGCAGCGGATAGGGGTTGACTGCATGCGCGGGTTCCCACCACGCGGCATCCGCCGTTGTCTGCAGGATGGCGAAATGCAAATGCGGCGCGTCTTCGGACGCATTGCCCGAGCTGCCCACGGTGCCCAGACGCTGGCCGCGGCGCACGCGCTGGCCTTCCTGCAGCCCTTCGGCATACTCATCGAGATGGGCATAGTAATAGATCGTTTCGCCGTCGGTCGATCGCACATAGATCGTCTTCCCGCCTGCGTCCGAACGGAAGAGCTTCTCCACCGTGCCGGGCGCCGAGGACTGCACGGTGGTGCCCTTGGGCGCCATGATGTCGATCGCCTCGTGCAAGCGTGCTCCTCCGTCACGCGAATCGCTGTAAGTGTCGGTGAGATCGGCGGGACGGATGTTTTTGACCGGGATCAGCAACTGGCTGGCCTGCGACGCGCTGGGCGTTTGCGGAACCTTCGTGTCGAGCGCGCTCGCGACCGGTGTATCGGTCGCTTCGCTCGCCACATCGGCCACGCCCGCGGCGGTCTCGCCGGGTGACGGACTGGGCGCCGCTTCGGCGGGGCGCGTCCGCTCGCGTTGGCTGGCGCTGGTGGCATTCTCGATCAGACTGCCACCGGCCACGATCCATACCGCGCTGGTGATCGTGGCCGTGATGACGATGGTGAGGATGCGATCGACGAGGTTCATGCAGCGACCCTAACGGCTTACGCTTCGAAAATCACCTGCGTCGATTGCGAGACCATCCCTGCGAGCCGCGCCGCATCCCAATTGGTCAGGCGCACGCAGCCGCTCGATTGCGCGCGCCCGATGGTTTCGGGATCGGGCGTGCCATGAATGCCGTAATGCTCCTTGCTGAGGTCGATCCATACCACTCCGACGGGTGAGTTCGGGCCTGGCGGAAGAGTGTACTCCTTGCCATCCGGGTCGTCCTTTCCCAGCACCGCGGGATCGTAACTGTAGGGCGGATTGTAAGCCTCGCCGAGAATATCCCATTCGCCGAGCGGCAGGGGGAACTCGCTCGATCCGGAACTTACGGTAAACAGCGCGACAAGTTTGTCATCGCGATAGGCCTTCAGGGTCTTGCCCGCCTTGCTCACCACGATCCGGTCGACTTCCGGCTGCTCTGTGCCGACCCCAAGCGAGGCGAGCGTGCGCTGCCAATCGCCGTCCTCCACCGAGCCGGGCGCAATCCGATCCCCGCCGATATTGGGCACGCGGACTTGCTGGCCCGCGGCGAAATAGTCCTGGTTTTCCGAAGTGCCGGATGCAGTCGTTTCAGCGGTTTCCGCCTCGTCGGTTGACGCGCTTCCGGAAGCTCCAGCAGGCCTTCCATCGGGGTTGAGGGTCCTGAGCACATCCACTGTCGTATGGAAACGTTCGGCAAGGCGTTCGTCGAGGGATTTGTAGCCGAGCCGCTGGAGCTTGGCCTTCTCGGCAACGTCTTCGGGCATGTCGGTATAGGTAGCATCACCCCAGCTTGCCGGGATGGTAACGAGTCGGGTAGCTGGAATGCGCTCCCAATCGGAAAGCGCGTTCTTGGTGGCCTCGTCGAGTTTGCCGGTTATGTCGAGATCGTTGGCTTCCTGAAAACCGCGCAGGGCATTTTCGGTGCTCATGCCCATCTTGCCATCGATCACTCCGGGCGCGAAACCGACCCGATCGAGTACGACTTGTGCCTGCATAATCGGGCGCTCTTCGGGATCGGGAGTTTCCGAAGCCTGCGCCTTCTCGCCAGCCGCGTCCTCGCCGATCTCGTTCAGATGGCGATCGTCGTTCGAGGCCATCGTGTCGGCGAGGTTGTCGTCGCCATATGTCTCGTAGCCGTAGTCGGTGCGATTATCCGCGCTGGCGACGGTTTCGCTCCCCTGGTCATTGTCCTGACCCTGCATTCCGCATGCGGTTAAGGCGAGCGAAGAAACGGCGGCAAGAATGATGGTGCGCATGAGAGAGCCTCTCCTGAATCACGGGACGCGACCCGTCCCGTTCAGGATAGCCAACTCACGCCGCGCCGATTTGCTCCGCGAAAGCCCTCACTGCCGCCGCCTCGTCGCCGTTCCACACCGCACCCGACACGGCGAGAAAATCGGCCCCGGCCTCGACCAGCGGCTTGCAATTGGCAGGCGTGATGCCCCCGATGGCGACGCAGGGGATTTCGAACAGCGCGCTCCACCAGCCGAGGATTTCGGGCTCCGGCCGATGCTCGCTCGCCTTGGTTGTACTGTCGAAAAAAGCGCCGAAGGCGACATAGTCGGCCCCCGCTTCGCCCGCCTCCATCGCGAGATGCCTCGACGCATGGCAGGTCACGCCGATCTGCGCCTCGCGCCCCAGCTGCTCGCGCGCGTCCCTTGGGTCGCCATCGCCCTGCCCCAGGTGTACGCCATCGGTCTTGAGGCGCTTCGACAGCGCGATGTCGTCATTGACGATGAAGGCCACTTCGCGCGCCGCGCAAATTTCCTGTAATGGCTCGGCAAGCCGCGCGGCCTCGTGCTGGTCGATTCCCTTCACCCGGAACTGGAAGGCCGTAACGAGCCCCGGCCCCGCACCAAGTGCGCGGTCGAGCCGCTTGGGGAATTCGCCCGACACATCGAGCGGCGAGATGAGGTAGAGTTGGCAATCGGTCATCGGCCGCGCTCTCTAATGCGCTAGTAGCAATTCGTCACGCGTGCAGACATGCGAAAGCGATCCGCATTTTTGGAGAGGCTATGAGATCCCTGTTGCCCGCCGCGCTTCCAAGACCCGTATCGCCGCCACCCGCTAAACGGAGGCCGCCCCAATCAGCTTTGGCGAACCTTATGAGGTGATGGACGCAGATACCTTCCGGTTTCGATATCGCCCGCGCGGATCACCGACCGGGCAATCCGCGGGGACGAGTATCGCTTCGTTCTCGAAAGGCTATGGGCCTCAGGCGACGCTTGCTGCGTGGATCTGGGTGATGGCACCCGACAGCGTGGCATCGAATTCCTCATCGCTCTGCGTTGCGCGCAGGTCCTGCAGGAGGCCGCGGCTGAAGCTGGCGATCATGCCAGGGTTCTTGGCGAGTTCGCGGCACGCCTCGTCGGTCGAATACCCGCCCGAGAGTGCGACGACACGCAGCACCTTGGGGTGGCGGGTGAGGCCGCCGTACAGCCCCGCTTCCTTGGGGATCGACAGCTTGAGCATGATCTGTTGGCCCTCGGGCAAAGCCTCGAGACCCTCCTCGATCGCTTCGAGCAGAATCTTTTCGCCCTCCGCGCGATCGGCGGCGGTGATATCGTATTCCGGCTCGAGGATGGGAACGAGTCCACAGCTGAGGATGCGCGCGCCTTCGGCAAACTGCTGGCGGACGACCGCCTTGATACCGACCGGGTTGGCCGACTTGATCACGCTGCGCATCTTCGTGCCGAAGACTCCGAGTTCCCGGGCACGGTTGCACATGTCCTCGAGGCCCGGATTGGGCTTCATCAGTTGCGCACCGTCGCGCTCGTCCTCAAGCCCCTTATCGACCTTGAGGAACGGCACGATGCAGCGTTCCTTGAGGCGCGCGGGCACGCTCTTGCCGCCGCTCGTGCCGTCCATCGTCTTTTCGAACAGGATCGCACCAATGACCTTGCCGTTACCGAAGCTGGGCGCTTCGATGATACGCTGGCGCATTTCATGGATCAGCGCGAACATCTCGTCTTCGGTACTCCAGTCGCCGTCCTCGACACCGTATCCCCTGAGTGCTTTGGGGGTCGAACCGCCCGACTGGTCGAGTGCCGCGATAAAGCCCTGGCCCTCGGCGATACGCGCCTTCATCTCATCGAAAGTCATCTGGAAAACCCCGTCGCTTAGGTGTGGTCTTGCATTCGTATGCGCGCCGCATACAAAAGCGATTTCGCACCTGCAACAGCGGTGGGGAACTTATTGTCAATGACAGCTCGATCGCCACCCATCTGGGCATGCGATCTAGGGCAACGCGACTTGCCCCAGCTACCGTTCCTATGAACGCAAGTAACCATCCCGCGTCCCGAGCGTATTTCTTACGATACATGGGGAGGAAACATGCTCGACGAGACCCAGCAGAAGCTTTGCGACGAGAACACGACCGATTTTTCGGACCTCAAGGCGCTGACGATCAACTGCACACTGAAGCCATCGCCGCAGGGTTCGCACACCGACAAGCTCCTTGGCGTGGTCGAAGCTATACTGGTCAAGAACGCCGTCACGCTCGATCAGCTACGGCTGGTGGATCACGATATCGCACCCGGCGTCTATCCCGACATGACCGAGCACGGATCCGCCAGCGACGACTGGCCGATCATCTGGAAGAAGGTGCGCGCAGCAGACATTCTTATCGTCGGTACGCCGATTTGGCTGGGGGAAAAAAGCTCGGTCTGCCAGCGGCTGATCGAGCGGCTTTATGGTCATTCGGGCCAGACAAACGACAAGGGCCAGTATGTCTTTTACGGCAAGGTCGGCGGGTGCATCGTCACCGGCAATGAGGATGGTATCAAACACGTCGGCATGGGCGTGCTCTACTCGCTGCAGCACGTCGGTTATACCATCCCGCCGCAGGCCGATGCGGGCTGGATCGGCGAGGCGGGCCCCGGGCCGAGCTATGGCGATCCGAAGGAAGACGGTGAGGGTTACGTCGGCTTCGACAACGACTTCACCCGCCGAAACACGACGTTCATGACCTGGAACCTGATGCACACAGCGCGCATATTGAAGGATGCGGGTGGTATTCCCGCGCATGGCAACTCGGTCGACCTGTGGAAAGAAGGGCACCGATTCGACGCCCCGAACCCCGAATACCGCTAAAACGATAGTGCCGTTCGGCAATCGCCGCCACCAAACGACAGGAGACACCAGATCTCATCGAAAGCTGAGAGTGCCGACGGTTTCAAACGCGACATCGGCCCTAAGACCCTCTCGCTCTATGGCATCGGCACCGTTGTCGGCGCGGGGATCTACGTCGTCATAGGCGATATTCTCGGCAGGGCCGATGCACTGGCGCCCTTCGCCTTTCTGCTTGCTGCATTCGCAGCGTCCCTATCCGCGCTTTCCTATGCCGAGCTGGCGGTGCGAGTACCGGAAAGTGGGGGAAGCGCCGCCTTCGTCGATGCCGGCTTCAGCAGGAAATCGCTCACCGTGGTGGTCGGATACGCAGTTGTCGCGACCGGCGTGATTTCCGCCGCGACCATTGCCACGGGCTTCGTCGGCTATGCCAATGTGTTTCTGGACATCTCCAAATGGTGGGCCATTCCGCTACTTGTCGGCATCCTGACGGGCATTGCCGCAACTGGAATACGCCAGGCCGGCTGGTTCATGGCGATAACGACCGTGCTGGGAATCGCTGGCCTTGTCTGGGTCGTCGGGCATGCGGGGAGCGACATGCTGGACTATCCGCAAATGGCGCTGGCACAATTCGAGGCTGGCAGTGGTCCGGTGATGGCATCGGCCGTCCTTCCCGCCGCCTTCCTCGCCTTCTATGCCTATATCGGTTTCGAGGATCTGGTGACGCTGTCCGAAGAAGCGGAAGAACAGGCAAGCGCGATGCCGCGTGCGATCGTTACCACCCTGATCGTTTCGCTGTTGCTCTATGTCGTCGTTTCCATTGCCGCGATAACCGTAATCCCGGCCGAAGAGCTTGCGCAAAGCGCCGCTCCACTCGTCGACGTCGTGCGAAGCGAAGGCTCCAGCGGCCAGCTACTCGGCGTGGTCAGTCTGGCGATGATCGTGAATGGCGCACTCGCCCAGATCGTCATGGCACCGCGGGTATTGCACGACCTTCACGAACATCACGGAGCCGTCCCACACTGGCTCGTGAGACTCGGTCACAGGTCCGCCACTCCGGTCAACGCCACTTTGCTTTGTGGAACGCTTGTCCTTGTCCTGGCCTTGTTTTTCCCGACCGTAACGCTTGCATCCTGGACGAGCTTCGTCGTCCTCGGCGTGTTCGCGGCCGCGAACGGCGCGCTGGTGGCCCTGAAATTGAAATCGAACGCGCGACGCGCCGGATTTGAAGTACCGCTGGTCGTGCCGATCCTCGGCATTGTCGTGTCTCTCGGGCTCATCGCAGGAGAGGCTGTGATCTGAGCGCGCAGTCGGCGGCAGCTTAGCTTGCGAATTGCTCGAGGAAACGCAGTGCGATCGCGCTTTCGACAATTTCGGCTTTTACCACCGAGTTACCCCACCAGATCGCTTCGGTATTGGCGAGGACGATCAGCGACAGCCGCTTCTCGGGCACCTTCAGATAGAGCGCGGAACCCTTCTTCTCGTTCCAGCCGGAGTGCCACAGCAGACGCTGGCCGTTCCAATCCTCCAGGAACCAGCCGGCGCGGTAGTCGCCAAGAGCGCCGATCTCCGCATCGGCGAGGTCGCGGATCATCGCGGAAGGGATCAATACACCGCTATCGAACGCGATATCGAAGGCAGCGAGCGCGCGTGGGCTGGCGATTATCCCCGCAGCAGCACGAAAATCATCATCGGGGAGCGGCTGCTTGATCGCCCTTCCCTCGACCACATGAAATGGTTCGGCAAGATAACGCAGCGCCGCGCCGCCCTCGGGGTCCCGCCAGCCGAGCGCGGTGTTTTCCATGCCTGCCGGTGTCGCTACCCGGTGACGTACGATCTCGCGCAGGTCGCGGCCCCCAGCGCCCAAAATGGCGCGATCGATCCGCGCAAAGGCGATTGGGTTGTAGACGAAGGCATCGCCATTCGCGCGCATGTCCAGCATGTCGGACAGCGTCGTCGGTTTCCTGCAATCCATCGGTGGGACGGGATTGCCATGGCGATCCTCGCCTCCTGCCATGAAGGGAATCGGCGTATTGGCGACGAAGAATTCGCACAATTCCTTCCAGCCGCCGTCGCTGGCCATCGAAGTATCGAGATGCAATTCCCCTGACGCGCTTTCCGCCAGAATCGCCGTAGCCGCTATCGGCTTCGTTACCGAAGCGATCTTATAGGTCGTCTCGGGCACAGTCGCCAGATCGCCTTCGTCGTCGTAAGTGCCGTAATAGCCCTCCCACGCGATCTGCCCGTCACGCACGATGACCGCGCTCAAGGCAGGAGTGCCGCTTTCCTTGCGGAACTCTTCGAGGAAGCGATCGAACGCTGCGAACTCGTTTTCCGGCTCACTCGCTTTTGCGCCCGTGACAGGGGCCATCAAAATAGCGAGCAGAAAGAAGAATCTCATCGCCCTATCTCCGGGTGATTTTCCGGATGATCCCGTTGAAGCTCAGCACAGGTTCGCCGTCGGCGCGGATCATGCCGACCACATAGATCGTCTTGCCCCCCGCTCGCACGACCTCTCCGCGGGCTTCGAGCAGCTGGCCAACCCGCGCGGGATCGAGGAAATCGCCGGCGAGGTGCATGGTCACTCCATGACATCCCGCCAGCGCATCGGTGGCAATGGTGAAGATCGCGCTGTCGGCGAAGGTCATCAAGCAGCCGCCGTGCATAAACCCGGCGCCGTTCATATGGCGCTCTTCCGCGCGGAAGGCCGCAAGCATCGAGCCATCCTCCTCGCGGCGCTCATAGAACGGCCCCGCGCGCTGTTCGAAGGCATCGCCCTGCCAGACCGACCAGCCCGCCCATTCGCCTTCGGTAACGGGTACGAGACCGCCGCTCGAACCTACGCCTTCGTTCTCGCTCATGCCATCAGCGCCGCCACGCCGGGCAGCGCCTTGCCTTCCATCCATTCGAGGAACGCGCCTCCGGCGGTCGAAACGAAGGTGAAGTCGTCCTTCACGCCTGCATGCGCGAGCGCGGCAACGGTGTCGCCGCCACCGGCAACCGAGGTGAGCGAGCCGTCCTGCGTCAGCGCCGCGGCTGTCTTGGCAAGCGCTACGGTGGCGGTGTCGAACGGTTCGGTCTCGAACGCGCCAAGCGGGCCGTTCCACACCAGCGTGCGACAGGTCTTGAGCACATCGCCCAGCGCTTCGGTGGCGAGCGGGCCGACATCGAGGATCATCTCGTCCGCCGCGACTTCGTGGACGTTGCAGGTACGCAGGCTTGGCGGATTGGCGGCAAATTCCTTCGCCACCACCACGTCGTAGGGCAGGTGGACCGTGCATCCCGCGTGGTCGGCCTCGTCCATGATTGTGTTCGCGGTGGCGGTCAGGTCATGCTCGCACAGCGACTTGCCGACATCGACGCCCTTTGCGGCAAGGAAGGTGTTCGCCATGCCCCCGCCGATGATCAGGTGCTGGACCTTGCCGACAAGGTTGGTGAGCACATCGAGCTTGGTCGAGACCTTGGCGCCGCCGACCACCGCCGCGACGGGCGGCTCGGGCGTGCCGAGCGCGGCATCGAGCGCCTTCAGCTCGGCTTCCATCGCGCGGCCCGCATAGGCCGGCAGGTGATGTGCGAGCCCCTCGGTCGAGGCATGCGCCCGATGCGCGGCGGAGAAGGCATCGTTGACGTAGAAATCGCCGTGAGCGGCAATACCTTTGGCGAATTCCGGATCGTTCGCCTCTTCGCCGGGCCAGAAGCGGACGTTGTCGAGCAGGCCGATATCGCCATTGCCGAGGATGCCGATCGACTGTTCGACTACCGGACCCATCACCTCGGGGATGAACATGATCTCCTTGCCCAGCACCTTTTCGACATCGCCCTGCACGAAGCTGGTCGACATGGTGGAATGGCGCTGGCCCTTGGGGCGCCCGAAATGGGCGAGCAGCAGGACCTTGGCGCCCTTGTCCGCCAGTTCGAGAATGGTGGGTTTCACCGCCTCGACACGGGTGACGTCGGTGGCCGAACCATCCTTCATCGGAAGGTTCAGGTCAACGCGCACCAGCGCGACCTTGCCGGTGATGTCGCCAAGGTCGTCAAGGGTTTTGAAATTACTCATATTCCCAACCTATCCGTTCGGTTCGAGCGAAGTCGAGAACCGCTGGCGTGGCCGTGTCTCGACTTCGCTCGACACGAACGATGATGTGGCGCTTAGAGAAACTTTGCCATCACGCCGGCGGTGTCGATCATGCGGTTCGAGAAGCCCCATTCATTGTCGTACCAGCTGACGACGCGGGCAAGCTTGCCTTCCATCACGCTGGTTTCGAGGCTGTCGATGGTCGAGCTTGCCGGATAGTGGTTGAAGTCCGAGCTGACGAGCGGCTGGTCGGTGTAGTCGAGCACGCCCTTCATCTTGCCATCTGCCGCTGCCTTGAGCGCCGCGTTCAGTTCCTCCGCGCTGGTGTCGCGGCCGGGAGTGAAGACGAGGTCGACGAGGCTGACGTTCGGGGTCGGCACGCGGACCGAGCTGCCGTCGAGCTTGCCGGCCAGTTCGGGCAGGACGAGGCCGACCGCACGGGCTGCACCGGTGGTGGTCGGGATCATGTTCTGCGCACCGCCGCGGGCACGACGCATGTCGCCATGCATCTGGTCGAGCATGCGCTGGTCGTTGGTGTAGCTGTGGATCGTGGTCATGAAACCGCGCTCGATGCCCACCGTATCGTGCAGCACCTTCGCCATCGGCGAGAGGCAATTGGTCGTGCAGCTGGCGTTCGAGACGATCACGTCATCGGCAGTCAGCGTCTCGTGGTTCACGCCATAGACGATCGTGGCGGAGACATTCTTCGCCGGGGCCGAGATGAGCACGCGCTTGGCGCCGGCCTTGAGGTGCGGTTCGGCGGCTTCGTGGCTCTGGAAGAAGCCGGTGCATTCGAGAACGATGTCGACGCCCTGGTCCGCATGTGGAAGGTCGCCCGGGTCGCGTTCGCTGGTCACCGCGATCGACTTGCCGTTCACGATGATGGCGTTGTCGCCAACCTCGACGGTACCGGGGAAACGGCCGTGGGTGGAATCGTACTGGAACAGGATCGCGTTCGACTTGGTATCGGCCAGATCGTTGATGCTGACGAGATCGAGATCGTGATCGTCACGCTCGAGGATGGCCCGCGCCACGAGGCGGCCAATACGTCCGAAACCGTTGATTGCAACCTTGGTCGCCATTGGTAAGAACTCCTGCTTATCCGTTCAATTTGTTCATGATTTGCGGAACGATCGCATCCGCCGTGAGACCGAATTTCTCGAACAGGTCGTTCGCTGGGGCGGAGGCTCCGAAGCTATCGATGCCGATGGTCAGCCCGTGCGTGCCGACATAGCGTTCCCAACCGAAAGTGGTTCCTGCCTCGATGCTTACCCGAAGGATTTCGTCGGAGGAGACGTCCGGCAGAATATCGGAGCGATAGGCTTCATCCTGCTCGTCGAAGAGCCGAGTACAGACCATCGAAACGACATCCGCCCCCACCCCTTCTTTCTCGAGCTTCTCTGCGCACTCCATCGCAAGGTGAAGTTCGGAGCCGGTCGCAATCAGGATGACCCGCCGCGGCACCTGCGCCGCCTTGAGGCGGTACCCGCCACGCTCGGACATGTTTTCGGAAAGCTGATGAGTCCGAACCTGCGGCAAATTCTGGCGGCTCAACGCGAGCACCGTTGGGCGATCCTTCTGCCGCAGCGCGACGTTCCAGCACTCGGCGGTTTCCACCGCATCCGCCGGACGCATCACGAGTACATTGGGCATCATGCGCAGCGACTGCACATGTTCGACCGGCTGGTGCGTGGGGCCATCCTCGCCGAGGCCGATGCTGTCATGCGTCATGACATAGATCACGCGCACCTGCTGCAATGCCGACAGGCGGATCGCCGCGCGGCAATAGTCGGTAAACACGAGGAAGGTTCCGCCATAGGGGATCACGCCGCCATGCAGCGCCATGCCGTTCATCGCTGCGGCCATGCCGAACTCGCGAATGCCGTAGTAGACGTAGCGCCCACCGTAATTGTCGGCTGTGAACGGCTCGACGCCGCCCGCCTTTGTGTTGTTCGACCCCGTAAGGTCGGCGCTGCCACCGATTGTGTCGGGCAGGCGAGGATTGATCTCGGCCAGCGCCATCTCGCTCGCCTTCCGGGTCGCGACATTTTGCGGTTCGGCAATCAGCGAGGCAATATAGTTTTCCGCAGCATCGCCATGCGGCAAATCGCCTGCCATGCGGCGTTCGAATTCGGCTCGCTGCTCATGGTCGACGAGCCGCCCGTGCCACTCGGCGCGCAGCTTCGCTCCACGCTCGCGCGTGCCGCGCCAGTCTGTCAGGACCTGGTCGGGAACTTCGAACGGCGGCGCATCCCAGCCCAGCACTTCGCGTGCCGCGGCAACCTCCTCGTCGCCGAGCGGTGCGCCGTGCGTGGCACTGGTGCCCTGCTTGTTCGGCGCACCCTTGCCGATCACCGTCTTGCAGGCGACGAGCGACGGCCGGTCGTCGGCCAGCGCTTCGTCGAGCGCGCGGCGGATATCGGCGAAATCATGACCGTCGCAGCCGACGACATGCCATCCGGTCGCTTCATAGCGCGCCTTGATGTCCTCGCTGGTCGACAGGTCGGTCGTGCCATCGATGGTAATGTTGTTGTCGTCCCACAGCACGATCATCCGCCCAAGCTTCAAATGCCCGGCGAGCCCGATCGCCTCGTGATTGATGCCTTCCATAAGACAGCCGTCGCCGGCAACCACCCAGGTCCGGTGGTCGACCAGGTCGTCACCGAATGTCGAATTCAGGTGCCGCTCGGCGATCGCCATGCCGACCGCCATTGCGAGGCCCTGGCCAAGCGGACCGGTGGTGCTTTCAACTCCGTCGAGAAGGAAGTTTTCCGGGTGGCCGGCACAGGGACTGCCGAGCTGGCGGAAGTTGCGGATGTCCTCCATCGTCGGGCGCGCATAGCCGGAGAGGTGGAGAAGGCTGTAGATCAGCATCGAGCCGTGACCCGCCGACAGCACGAAACGGTCGCGGTCGGCCCATTCGGGGGTCCGGGGATCGTGCTTGAGGTATTCGCCCCACAGAACGGTCGCTACATCGGCCATGCCCATCGGCATGCCGGGATGCCCCGATTTTGCCGCCTGCACCGCATCCATCGATAGTGCCCGGATGGCGTTGGCCATCTGGACCAGGCGGGCAGTGTCGAGACTCATAGGAAAAATTCTCCGGGAAAGAGGGCCGATTCGACGCGCGCGAAGCCTTCGCGGAGCACGCGCACGAGGTCAACCCGCACGGGCGACCCTGCACGGCCGCTCCTTCCCTCATCCCACTTATCAACAGATGAAGCCAAACCTTTGCATTACCGCGGCTATCTTGGTATTCGGACAACGTCATGAGTTCCGAACGCATCCAAAATGCCATGGACCGTATCGACCGTGCATTGGCGCGGATCGAAACACAGGCGGCACTGGCATCGCATACGGGCGCGGCGGGCGGCCCCGCCAATGCCGAGCTGGTCGCCCGGCACGAAGCTCTGAGGGAAAGCGTTTCGGCGACTGTCGCCGAACTCGACTCGCTCATCGAAGGGCTCGAAAAGTGAGCGACGTCACCCTGTCCGTAGGGGGCCGTAATTATACGGTGTCCTGTGCGGATGGGCAGGAAGAACACGTCCAGCGGCTCGCCGGCGTAATCGATGACAAGCTTGGTTCGATGGGGGCGAACCTGTCGAGCCAGGAGGCCAAGAATTTGCTCTTCGCCGCACTCTTGCTGGCCGACGAACTCGACGAGGCGAAAAAACAGGCGGTGCCCGCCGGGGCACCCGGTTTCGATACGGACAGGCTGGCAGGCCAGCTCGAGCGGATCGCACTCGCACTCGAGAATGCGGCATCCACCCTTGAGAGCGGCGCGGACTCATCCTAGATATCTCTACGGCGGGGCTGCCCGGCACGAGCCGCATGAACATCCCTGAGGCTATAAGCAATCCAAGGGAGCTGTCCCTGTCCCGGTCCACCGGTTCGGCCGTGGGATTGGGGCATACGGCACCCACCTGACGTTTAGGCGTCAGAGGATTTCGCCGGAAACGACCCATGGTGGTCCCGCCACTTTCCTGTTTAACCTTGAGCATGGGCGCATTTCTGCGGGCAACGCCGGAGGTTGCCCAAGGCCAGCCGCGTCTTCGACTTCGCTTTCAGTCTTGCCTGACCTGCCGCTTGGATCGGCATTCAGGAGCAAGGTGCGCATGGACGCTCTTCGTGGCTCCCGATAAGGAGGCCTGCGTGACCAAGGACGAACTTCGGAAACAACTGCGCGCCCGGCGCCGCGAGCATGTGGCCGCCCTGCCCGACAGCATGCGAACACTGGTCTTTATGCGTCCGCCTGCGCCGCTTCTCGAACTCGTGCCGGACGATGCGACCATCGGTCTCTATCGCGCAAATCCCTACGAAGCGCCGGCGGCATCGTATGCCAAGCACTTTTTCGAACAGGACCACGAGCTCGCTCTGCCGCGATTTGCCGACAGGGGCGCGCCGATGGAGTTTGCGCATTTTGCCGACCCCTTCGATGAAAGCGACTTGGAGATCGGCCCCTTCGGCTTGCTGCAACCCAAGGGCGACGTTCCCACCAGCGCACCATCGGTGCTTTTCGTCCCGCTGGTGGGTTTCACCGAGCGTGGCGACCGTCTCGGTCAGGGCGCTGGACATTACGATCGCTGGCTTGCCAGCCACTCCGTTACCGCTGCCATCGGGCTTGCGTGGGACTGCCAGCTGGTCGATGATTTGCCCAACGAGCCGCACGATATCCCGCTAACCGCCGTCGTTACGCCGACACGAATCTACGGACCCTTCGCATGAGGAAAGAACCCACCTGGCGCATCCCGGTCGGCCTGCTCGGCCTGCTGCTCGGCCTGACGATCTACGGGCTCGTCATCGCTCGCTACGCGCCGGGTCTTATCGGCGACTGGCCGACACTGGTGCAGACCGTGATCTACATCGTTCTGGGGCTGGTCTGGCTTCTTCCGCTGCGCCGCTTCCTGATTTGGATGGAGACCGGGCGTCGGGACTAGCCCACTTCGGCGTAATGATCTTCGAGCGCCATGTGCCGCGTCCAGAAATCGCGCGGATCGGTGCCCGCGAAAATATCGTCGAGCAGGTCGAAATGGGCGTGCCACCCGGCAAGCGCGCCGATTCGGAATTCGGCCGATCCAAGACCCCTGTGCGTGAGGACCAGATCGGTCCCGCCGCCATCCGCCTCGCTCAGGTCTATCTCGACCCTCGTTCCCTCGCCCTCTTCCTCGGGCCAGGTAAAGGCGAGACGGCGAAGTGGCGTGCAGGCGAAGATTTCGCCGTCGAAGCGGGCCGTCTCCTGGTCGGCGTATTTTTCGGGCGGGGGCGTGTCGGAAAGCCGACGGTGGTCGAATTCGAAAACGATTCGCCCGCCGACCCGGGCGTCGGTCTCGCCGCCGCAGAACCACCGCTTACGCTTTTCGGGATCGATCAGAAAGGCCCAGACAGTCTCGACGTCCGCATCGAAGTGCCGCCGGAATTGGATCGTATTCGCATCGACCAGCCTGCCGTAATCATTCATCGTCCAGCTCCTTCAATGCCCGGTCGAGCGCATCGAGCCGCTCGTTCCAGAATCCGACATAGCGCTCCGCCCAGTCGCGCACGGCCTCCAGCCCCCGCGGGTCGAGCGAACACACACGCTCGCGCCCGCGTTTTTGCCGTCTGATCAAACCGGCTTCCTCGAGTACGCCGATATGTTTCGAAGCGGCCGCAAGGCTCATTTCGAACGGTTCAGCCAAGGCGCCGACCGTCAAATCGCGTTCCGACAGTCTCTCGAGCATCGCTCGGCGCGTACTATCCGAGAGTGCGCGAAACAGAGAATCGGAGTCGGTGAATCGCTCAACCATTCGGTTAAATTAAGCCATAGAGATAGATAGTCAACCAGTTGGTTGATTATTTCATCCCATTGCAAACCCTTCCTCTGCCGCTTAGCCTCGACCGCAAGGGAGAGCATATTGGCGACGAGGGAAATGCCGGCGGAAAGGCCGACGGTCTGGCTCAAGCTTGCGCATGGTTCGGGTGCTGCCGCGTTCGGTATCAAAAACAACGGCTTCGACTATTTCCTGCTGCTGTTCTACGGTACGGTGATCGGTCACGAGCCCGGTCTGGTCGGGCTTGCCATTCTCATCGCATTGGTGGTCGATGCGATAAGCGATCCGCTGGTCGGCTATTGGTCCGACAATTTCCGCAGCCGCTGGGGCCGCCGCCATCCCTTCATGTACGCCGCCGCGCTGCCCGTAGCACTCAGCTACTTCCTGCTCTGGAACCCGCCGGACTGGGGACAAGGTGGGCTTTTTGCCTACCTGACGATCCTCGCGATTCTCATCCGCACTTTCATCACCTTTTACGAGACGCCCAGTTCCGCGCTGATCCCCGAATTGACGAGCGATTACGAGGAACGCACCAGCCTGCAGGCCTACCGCCTGTTCTTCGGCTGGTCGGGCGGCAACCTCATGAGCATCGTGATGTTCGGTGTATTGCTGACCGGCCCGCTCGGCATGCGCGACCAGCAGGCATACGTGACCTATGGCATAATCGGATCGCTGCTGATCTTTGCGGCGATCATGATTTCCGCGCTCGGCACGCACAGCCGTATTCCGCACCTCCACCGCCCGGTCGAAACCGGCGAACGCTACAGCATCCGCCGCATCTTCGGGGAAATGGTCGAAACGCTGAGCGAGAAGAGCTTCCTCGCGTTGTTCTTCGCTACGGTGCTCTTCGCCATCGCGACGGGGCTTTCGGCTGCGCTCGCCTTTCTGATGCTCAACTATTTCTGGGGCTTCAGCGAATTCCAGATCTTCATCTGGACCTGCACCGTGTTCCTCTCGGCGCTTCTCGGCTTCCTCCTCGCACCTTGGGCGACGCGCAAGCTGGGCAAGAAGCAGGCAACCATCGTGCTCGGCCTGCTCGCCTTCACCATCCAACCAGCGCCGGTGCTGCTTCGACTGGCCGGCCTGATGCCGGAGAATGGCGATCCGCTGCTGTTCCCGCTCGTGTTGGGCATCAATGTGATCGATCTGGCGTTGATCATCGCGGTGCAGGCGGTCGCCTATTCGATGATCGCCGACCTTGTCGAATCGAATCAGGTGAAGACGGGAAGGCGCTCCGAGGGAGTGTATTATGCGGCGATGACCTTCACGCGGAAAACCACCCAGGGCCTTGGCGTGCTGGCAGCCGGACTGATCCTGTCGTTAATCGCCTTTCCAGAAGGTGCCGACCCGGCCAGCGTCGATCCCGAAATCCTGTGGAACCTCGGCGCATTCTACGCGCCATCGCTGCTCTTCCTGTGGCTGACGGCGTTGTATTTCGTATCGCGCTATCGGATCAACAAGGAACGGCATGAGGAAAACCTGCGCAAGTTAGTGGAACGAGGAGGATAGCGAAAATGGCGCGCAGGATCGGGATCGGATTCATACTGCTTCTGCTCGCGGGGGTCCTGATTTTCGTTTTCGCGCAGCGGCAGATCGGAGAGCGCCTCTACACCCGCGCGGTCGAGCGCAATGCGGGAGTAGACCGCGTAGCCGAATGGCCCGACGGCCTTTATGCCTATGTCTGCGGTAGCGGATCGCCGATGCCGGATGCGCAGCGTGCCGGGCCCTGTATCGCGATTATCGCCGGTCAGCGCGCCTTCATTTTCGACGTCGGCTCCGGAGCCATCCGCAAGCTGCAGCCCCTGGCTTTTCCGATGGACCGGCTGGACGCGGCATTCCTGACGCATCTTCATTCCGACCATTTCGACAGCCTCGGCGAACTGATGCTCCAGGCATGGATCGCCGGGCAACGCGACTCCCCGCTGCCGGTCTACGGGCCAGAGGGCACCGATCGCGTCGTGTCCGGCTTCATCGAGGCCTATACGATCGACCGCGGTTTTCGGGTTGCGCATCATGGCCCCGAGGTTGCCCGGCCCAGCGGCTTTGGCGCCGAGGCAAGGATTATCGACGCCGCCGGCACGGCCCCTCATACAGTTTATCAGAACGACGGGGTGACGATCCGCGCGATAAGGGTCGACCATCGTCCGGTCGAACCGGCGCTTGCCTTTCGGGTCGAATATGCTGGCCGTGCCCTCGTCATCAGCGGTGATACGGTGCGGAGCGAACAGCTGGCGCAGCTTGCGCGGGGCGCCGACGTACTGTTTCACGAAGCACTCAATCCGCGCATGGTCGGCGAGATCGGAACGACGCTGGCCGAACGAGGCAATGCCGCCGGCGCGAAGATCATGGCCGATATTCCCGATTATCACACCTCGCCGGAGGATGCGGCACGCGTCGCGCAGAAGGCGGGCGTCGAGGCGCTGGTGCTATACCACTTGGTCCCGGCCCCGCCGGTGTCCCTCATCGGCCCGGCTTTTCTCGGCGAATCGGGGCAGCATTTCGACGGCAGGATCGAGCTTGCCAAGGACGGCATGCTCGTGAGCCTACCCGCCCGCGAGCAGTCGGTTCTATTCGACGAAATGTTGTAGAAAAACCCAAGTGGCGCGAGTGACGGGACTCGAACCCGCGACCTTCGGCGTGACAGGCCGACACTCTAACCAACTGAGCTACACCCGCGTAGCCACTTGGGAGCCGCGCATCTACGGGCGGCTCCGATTCCTGTCAATGACGATATGACCCTTTTTTTGTTCTTTTTGGACTGCCCGATTTCCGGTTCCGATTTCACCCCGGTATGACCACCATCGACCATCATTCGGATGGCGCTTGCGCCTCGAAGAATGATCGCGGGAGTCGCTATGCCGAAGAGGTTTTATCTCCCCTTTTCCATGGGTTTGCTCGGTGCAGGCGGCCTTGCCGAACAATCGGTCTCGATATCAAACACTCGGCCTTTTCCATGCCGGTGCCCGAAGCCATTGTCGATGTGTCGCTCGAAGCTATCAGGGTGCCGCAAGCCGTCCCGACCGTGAAAAGGCGCTAGCAGCTCTCGTATTTCCAGTTTCGCCGCTTCCCTTCGCCGATCCACTCGGCGGCGGTGGCGATGCGCTTGGTCCGGGTCGCCTCGCGTTTCGCACCGGTGATCCATTGGAGATAGTCGCGCCGCTGTGCATCGGTGAATCCGTTCCAGACATCCTCGGCGCCGGAAGTCTGTTCCAGCGCCGCGGCGAAATCGTCCGGCATTGCAATTTCGGGTTTCGGTTTCGGCTTGGCCTTGGCTGCCTTGTCTTCGCCCGAACGGATACGCTGCGCTTTTTCCTTCAGCAGGCGCACCAGCTTCTCATCGGGAGGAAGGTCGTCGAGCGCCGTGATGCGGCCGAGATCGCCCATCGCCTCGCCACCGCCCGGCCCCTCGATGACGAAAGCGCAATGGGCCTTGAAGGCCGCCATGCCGCAAAGCTGGCGACCGTCGAGGATCCAAAAGGGTGCGCCCCAGCGCAGGTCTTCTTGGGCCTCTGGCTCCGCGCGCTCAGCGAGCGAGCGCAAATGCTCGAGGATCGGACGCGCAAAGGGCTGCGCTTTGGCGATATACGCGTCGACTCGGCTGTCACGCTCCATGCGCGACAGCTTAGCAGATCAATCGACGAGGATAAGGGCCGGCGTTTCAAGCAGTTTCCGGAGAGACTGGACGAAACTTGCTGCATCCCATCCGTCGACCACGCGATGGTCGCAACTGATCGAGATGTTCATCAGCTTGCGCTTCTCGATCCGCTCGACTCCGTCGGTGCCGGTGACATACATCGGGCGCTCGATGATGCGGTTCGGACCGATGATGGCGACTTCGGGGCGGTTGATGACCGGGGTGGTCGCAACGCCGCCCAGCGGGCCGAGCGAGGTGACGGTCAGCGTGCCGCCCTGCATCTCTTCCGACTTGGCAGTACCGGTGCGAGCTGCCTCGGCCAGGCGCGAGATCTCGTTTGCAAGCTGCCACAGATTCTTCGCCTGCGCATTCTTGATCACCGGTACCATCAGGCCGGCATCTGTCTGCGCCGCCATGCCCATGTGCACCGCGCCGTGGCGCGTCACAACGCCCGCTTCGTCGTCGTAGCGCGCGTTGATCATCGGAAAGTCGGGCAACGTCTTGCAGATCGCAGTGATCAGCAGCGGCAGGATCGTCAGTTTGGGCTTGTCGCCGCGGCTCGCATTGAGCTGGGCGCGCAGGACTTCGAGATCCGTTACGTCGCACTCTTCGACATAGGAGAAGTGCGGGATGTTGCGCTTCGAGGCGGCCATATTCTCGGCGATGCGGCGGCGCATTCCGATGACCTTCTTCTCTTCGTCCTCGCGGGTCTTGGCAGCCGCGCCATAGCCCGAATTGTAGGACAGGAACTGGTCAAGATCGCCATGTCGAATGCGACCGTCCTCGGCGGGCTTCACCTGCGCGAGATCGACACCAAGCTCCTTGGCGCGCTTGCGCACCGCCGGGGTAGCGAGAACCTTAGCCTGCGGCGCCGGCTCTGGCGCCGGGGTCGGTTCCGGAATCGATTCGGGTTCGGGATCTGCGGCGAGCGCGTCATCGGCATCGCTGGCGTCCGAAGTCTCGACCTCGATGCGTTCCTCGACTTCCTCCGCCTTGGGAGCGGGCGCAGCCTCCGCCGCTTCCTTGTTTTCCTCGACGACCTCGTCAGGCACCTCGCCCTCGACCTCGATCACGACCAGCATCGAACCGATCGAGACCATGTCGCCTTCGGCACCTGCAATTTCCAGGATCTTGCCGTCGACCGGGCTTTCCATCGGCACGGTGGCCTTGTCGGTCATCATATCGACGAATTCCTCGTCTTCACGGACCGTATCGCCGACCTTTTTGTGCCACTGCACGATCTCGGCCTCGGCGATGCCTTCGCCGATATCGGGCATGTTGAAGGTGAATTTCGCCATGTGCGTCAGTCCTTGAGGATCTTGTCGATGGCCTCGCCGATGCGGATCGGGCCGGGGAAATAGGCCCATTCGAGGCTGTGGGGATAGGGTGTGTCGAAGCCGGTAACGCGTTCGACCGGGGCTTCGAGATGGTAGAAGCAACGCTCCGTCACGAGCGCGGAAAGCTCGGCGCCGAAACCGCTGGTACGCGTGGCTTCATGGACGATCAAGCAGCGTCCGGTCCGCTCGACCGACGCTTCGATCGCCTCGATATCGAGCGGGACCAGCGTGCGCAGGTCGAGGATGTCGGCTTCGACACCCTTCTCCTTGCACACCGCCTCGACCACATGGACCATGGTACCATAGGCAAGGATGGTGAGTTGTTCGCCCTCGGTTACCTGGCGCGCCTTGCCGAGCGGGATCTTGTAATAGCCTTCGGGCACCACGCTGGCGTCGAACTTCTTCCACGGCTGAACCGGCTTGTCATAATAGCCCGAGAACGGTCCGTTGTAGATGCGCTTGGGCTCGAAGAAGATGACCGGGTCGTTATCCTCGATGCACGAGATCAGCAGTCCCTTGGCATCGTAGGGTGTCGCGGGGATCACCGTCTTCAGACCCGAAACGTGGGTGAAGATCGCTTCGGGGCTCTGACTGTGCGTCTGCCCACCGAAGATGCCGCCACCGAAGGGCGAACGCACGGTCATCGGGGCGATATATTCAGCGGCCGAACGATAGCGCAGGCGCGCCGCTTCGCTGATCAGTTGGTCGAGCCCGGGGTAAATATAATCGGCGAACTGGATTTCGGGCACGGGCCGCAGGCCATAGGCTCCCATCCCCACGGCCACGGCGATGATGCCGCATTCGTTGATCGGCGTGTCGAATACACGCGTCTTGCCGTATTTCTCCTGCAGGCCCGCGGTGCAGCGGAACACGCCACCGAAGTAGCCGACGTCCTCGCCCATCACCACGACATCCTCGTCGCGGCCCATCGATACGTCGAGTGCATCGTTGATCGCCTCGATCATGTTGAGGCGACGTTCAGTGCTGCCCTCGCTGGCGGGCGCGTCCTTGGTCTCGGTTTCGCTCATCAGCCCTGCACTCCCTTGGCCGGCAGCCCTTCGGGAAACTTGGTCTCGCGCTCGCGCACCGCCTGGTCGGCCTGCTCCTTGAGGTGCCAGGGCAGCTCTTCGAAGACATCTTCGAACATGGTGCGGAACGGGTGGTGGAGGCCATGGCCGAGAATGCCGTTGGCTTCGGCTTCCTTGGTGACCTTCTTGACGTGCTCGGCCGCCTCGAGGTCCATTTTCTCCTGCCGCTCCTCGTCCCACTCGCCGATTGCGATCAGATGGCTCTTGAGGCGCATAACCGGGTCGCCCAGCGGCCATTCGTCGCGCTCCTGCGCGCTGCGATAACCGCTGGGATCGTCGGAGGTGGAATGGCCTTCGGCTCGGTAGGTGAAGAATTCGATCAGCGTCGGCCCGGCATTGGCGCGGGCACGGTTGGCGGCCCACTGCTCGGCGGCATAGCAGGCGAGCGCATCGTTACCGTCGACCCGCAGACCGGCAAGGCCATAGCCCAGCGCGCGCGCCGCAAAGGTGGTGCGCTCGGCCCCGGCAAAGCCGCTGAAGCTCGAGATCGCCCACTGGTTGTTGATGACGTTGAGGATCACCGGCGCGTTGTAGACGGTCGCAAAGGTGCAGGCCGAGTGGAAGTCGCCTTCCGCTGTGCTGCCCTCGCCCACCCAGGTCGCGGCAATGCGGCTGTCACCCTTCATCGCGCTTGCCATGGCCCAGCCAACCGCCTGCGGGGTCTGCGTGGCTAGGTTACCGCTGATGGTAAAGAAGCTGTGCTCGCGGCTCGAATACATGATCGGCAACTGGCGACCCTTCAGCTTGTCGCCCTTGTTCGAATAGATCTGGTTGATCATCTCGATCATCGGGTAACCGCGCTGGATCAGGATGCCTTGCTGGCGATAGCTGGGGAAGACCATGTCGTCGCCGGCAAGCGCCATGCTGGCCGAGATGCTTGTCGCCTCTTCGCCCGTGCACTTCATGTAGAAGCTGGTCTTGCCCTGTCGCTGGCCCCGAAACATGCGTTCATCGAACGCGCGTGTCATCGCCATATGGCCGAGCATCGTCCGCAGCGTGTCCGCATCCAGTTTCGGGTCCCAGGGACCGTGTGCCTTGTTGTCGTCGCCCAATACGCGAACGAGTCCGAAGGCCATATCGCGCATTTCGCCCGGATCGCAGGCTTCGTCGGGACGGGCCATGCTGCCCGCCTCGGGCACATCGATATGCGAGAAATCGACCGTATCGCCCGGCCGGAACTTGGGTTCGGGAACATGCAGCGACAGCTTGGGGCGATTGTCGCCCTTCGCTGCATTACCCTCGGGCCTGTCGGCCATAGAATCGTCTCCCAGACGCAATCTTACGCTCGCGCGTTATTTTATTTCGTCGGTGGGAAACGGTCAAGTACGCCTGTGCATACGATTTCGGTCACACCGCGACGGGCGCCTTGATGGGCCCGTGCGGCGCATAGTCGTGAACCGCGAAATCCTCAATCGTATAGTCGAAAATCGAACGCGGCCGCCGCACTATCTCAAGCCGCGGATGCCCTCGCGGTTCCCGCGAAAGCTGTTCGCGGATCAGCTGTTCGTGATTGAGATACAGATGCGTGTCGCCACCCATCCAGACCAGCTCGCCCGGTTCGAGATCGACCTGCTGAGCGATCATGCGTTGGAGCAACGCCGCCGACCACAGGTTGAACGGCAGGCCGAGCGCAACGTCGCAACTGCGCTGGTAGAGCAGGCAGTTCAGGCGATCACCTGCGACGTGAAACTGGTATGCTTTGTGACACGGTGGCAGCGCCATCTGCGGCACCTCGGCGACGTTCCATCCCTCGATGATATGCCGGCGGCTACCCGGATTGTCCCTCAGTGAATCGACCACTTCGGCGACCTGATTAATCCCCCGCCCCTTGCGGAAGAGCCCTCCGGCGACCGGCTGGTAGGTCGGCCAGTCGACCCACTGCTTGCCATAGACGGGACCGAGATCGCCCCACTTGGCTGCGAACTCCTCGTCTTCCCTGACCCGTTCGACGAATGTGTCGAGCGCGATCTCGTCGTCCGTCTCCTCGACATAGCGAGCATGCGGCCACTCGTTCCAGATCTTGACGTTCTGGAGCACCAGCGGGCGGATATTGGTGTCGCCGGTGAGGAACCAGAGCAGCTCGCGCGTGGCGGTCTTCCAATAGACGCGCTTGGTCGTAATCAGCGGCATCGCGCCGCCCGCAAGGTCGAACCGCAGCGTCGCACCGAAGATCGACCGGGTACCGATGCCGGTTCGGTCTTTGCGCTCGTCTCCCTCGCGCCAGATCCTGCGCATGAGGTCGAGATATTGCTGTTCGAAGTGCGGTCGGGGCACGGTTTCAGTCTCGCTGGATGTGTCATGCCGCTGTAATGCCGATTTGAGCAAATTGCCCGCTTGCGTGCCTCGCAATCCACACCTATAGGGCGCGCCTGCCTCGCACCCGTGGCCGAATTTTGCGGCCCGGTCCGATCCGGTCGGGGAGTAGCTCAGCCTGGTAGAGCACTGTCTTCGGGAGGCAGGGGCCGGAGGTTCGAATCCTCTCTCCCCGACCAATTCAACGTTTATGCGCGGCTCGTTCAGAGCCCCATTCTTAATCCCGCCCACACTGTCCGCGGCACGCCGAGGTCGATCGAGCCGCCCTGGCTGCGTGTTACGATGGTCTCATCGGTGAGATTCTCGCCGCGGAGGACCAGTGCGACATTGCCGGCCAGCGGCACCTGCACAAAGGCACCGAGCGTGGTGAATGCCGGAAGGATGTCGGTTTCGAGGTCGTCCTCGAACTGCGCGCCGACATGGCGCAAGGTCGCCGACACCAGCCATTTCTCCCCCGGACGGTAGGATAGCGTTGCCCCGCCTACGAATCGCGGCGTCTGCGAGGGACGGTTTCCGTCGAGCGCGGCGGCGAAGCCGGACCCGTCCGATTCCGCGTCGGTCCAAGCGGCGGATGCATCGAGGCTGATTCTTCCGAAGGTTGCCGAGGCCGAAGCCTCGATCCCACGCGCATGGATCGCATCGATATTGCGGCGTTGGCGCAGGTTCGTGCCGATCGTGACATTGGCGATGGCGTTCTCGACCCGATTATCGAATGCCGTGAGTGAGAACGCGACATCGGGCACCGGCGTGACGTCGATCCCTGCCTCGAAGCCTTCGAGCCGCTCGTTTTCGAGCCCCGCATTGGCCTCGGTGACGACCGGAAACACTACGAAGGGGCGGTACAGCTCGTTGAGCGTCGGCAGGCGCAGGCCCGAATAGGCGGCGGCACGCAAGGCGATCGTATCGCCGGCCCGATAAAGAACCCCGCCCCGAAACGAGGCGTCCCACCCGCCGCGGTCGGGATAGGTCGCCGAGACGACAGGACGTCCGTTGCCGTCGCGCTCTTCGAAAAAGCCATCGCGAATGGTCCAGCGATCAAGCCGCGCCCCCGCGGTCAAGACGAGCGCACCGAACGTCCAGTCGTCTTCGATGAAAAACCCGACATCGGTGTTGGTGCCGCCTGCGTTCCGGCGTGCCCGGATGGCCCCGGTGAAGGAACTGATGGCGTCTTCGAACAGCTCGCCATCCGAGCGACGATAGTCGACCCCCAAGCGCAAGACATGCGCATCGTCCACGGGAGGCCGCAATTCGAATTTGCCGCCCAGCCCGGTGGCCGGGGTGTTGCGCTGATCGAGCACGGGGACAAAGCGCGTCGAAGATATGATCCTGTTGGTGAAATTTCGCGCCTGGACGTAAGCGATGGCGTCGAATTGCCAAGCGCCGCGTCCGATCAGACGCAGGCTCGCATCCTGCCCTTCGATACTGCTGTCCGCGCCTTCGAAGCGCAGGGTGCGCTCGTCGCGATAGGCGAGGCCGCGAAACTGTAGTTCGACATCATCGGTGAGCGGGGCAACGCCACGCAACTGGGCCGACCAGCCATCGAATGCGGCACGCGCGCTGAGCGGGACGCGATCCGCTTCGGGCGTGGTGAAGAAGCCTTTCCCTCGATCCCAGCGCCCCGAGGCGACGACGAACCCACTGCCGACACGAGCGGCCGCCGTGGCCGATGTCTCGGTCTCTCCCCGATCGTTCGCGAGTATCTGTCCACCGAATCCGTTCAGTGCTTCGATGCCCGCGCTTTCAAGTTCGATCGTGCCAGCCAGCGCGCCCGCGCCGAAGGGTCCCGAACCACCACCACGCGTCACGCGGATCCGCGACAGGCGTTCGGGGGCGAGCGCGCTGAAGGGAACATAGCCGAAGAAGGGATCGCTCATCGGCACGCCATCAAGCAACACCAGGGCGCGGCTGGTGGCATTGCCGCCCAGCGCGCGCAGCGTCGCGCCTTGTGCCGACGCATTGGCCGAGCGACTGTCCGATCGGCGGAACTGCTGGAAACCGGCAACCGAGGAGAGCGCATCCTCTATCCGCCCCGACGGCACCGATAGCAGCTCTTCGCGATCGATCGTGCTTGTGTCGTAAGCCGGCGCGGCAGGCGTTTCGTCCAGGCCTTCGCCGCTAACGACGATAACCGGCTTTTCATCCTTGGCCGAGAGCGGAGCGGCCAAGGCCAGAGCGAGGCCGGGACCGGCCATCCAATATCGGGAAATAGACATCGCTGCGTGCCCTAACGGGTGATCCGAAGGAAGGCGAGAGCAAGCTAAGCGATTGCACCTTTGCGGCGATTGCCTAGAGATGGCGGGGGAAGAGGAGAGAGTTGGGATGACCGAGGCAGATGAGCGTTCGGAATGGGTCAAACGGCCCGCGGCAGCGATCGAGGGCACCGGTTGTACCCTCGATGACTATCAAGCGCTGTACGCTCGCAGTGTGGAGGACACCGACTCCTTTTGGGCCGGTCAGGCAGAGCGACTGGACTGGTTTACTGCGCCCACCACGATCGCCAACTGGTCTTTCGACCCGGTTTCGATCAAATGGTTCGAGGACGGCGTACTCAACATCTGTCACAACGCCGTAGATCGCCATGTCGCGGCGGGTCATGGCGACAAACTCGCGCTCATCTTCGAGCCCGACGATCCTGCGGGCGAGGTCCGCCGGATCACCTATGGAGAGCTTCAAACCGAAGTCGTCCGCATGGCAAACACGCTCAAGGCCATGGGGGTTCGGAAGGGCGACCGGGTCACGATCTACATGCCGATGGTGCCCGAGGGTGCCTATGCCATGCTCGCCTGCGCGCGGATCGGTGCGATCCACTCGGTCATCTTCGGCGGTTTCAGCCCCGAGGCGATTGCCGGCCGGGTCGAGGACTGCAAGAGCGACTGGATCGTCACCGCCGACGAAGGCCTGCGCGGAGGAAAGCGCATATCCCTGAAGGCCAATGTCGACGCGGCCCTGGAAAAGGTATCGGCTAAGGCGGTACTCGTGCTGCGGCACACCGGTGGCAAGGTGGCAATGACCGAGGGCCGCGACCACTGGTATCACGAACTTTCCGCCGACGTGCCCAGCGAGTGCTCCTGCGAGCCAATGAGCGCAGAAGACCCGCTGTTCATCCTCTACACTTCGGGCTCGACCGGAAAGCCAAAGGGCGTGCTCCACACCACCGGCGGCTATGCTGTATGGACCGAAACCACTTTCCGCTATGTCTTCGATTACCGCGAGGACGAGGTCTACTGGTGCACCGCCGATATCGGATGGGTCACAGGTCACAGTTACATCGTCTACGGCCCTCTGCTGAACCGCGCGACCGCGCTCATGTTCGAGGGCGTACCCAACTATCCCGATCACGACCGTTTCTGGGCGGTCTGCGCCAAGCACAACGTCAATATCTTTTACACCGCCCCCACCGCGATCCGCGCGCTGATGCGCGAGGGCGATGCGCATGTCGCCAAGCACGACCTTTCGTCGCTCCGCTTGCTCGGCAGTGTCGGCGAGCCGATCAACCCCGAGGCCTGGCGCTGGTATCACGAGACCGTTGGCAAGGGTGAGTTGCCAATCGTGGATACCTGGTGGCAGACCGAGACCGGCGGCTGCATGATCACCACCCTGCCCGGCGCGCACGACATGAAGCCGGGCAGCGCGGGCCGCCCGTTTTTCGGCGTCTGCCTCCAGCTCGTCGACAACGATGGTGAGGTGCTCGACGGTGCCACCGAAGGGAACCTGTGCATCACGCGCAGCTGGCCCGGCCAGGCACGCACCGTTTACGGCGATCACGAGCGCTTCGTGCAGACCTATTTCAGCACCTATGAAGGCAAGTACTTCACCGGCGACGGCTGCCGCCGGGACGAAGACGGATATTACTGGATCACGGGGCGCGTCGACGATGTGATCAACGTCTCGGGCCACCGGATGGGTACTGCCGAGGTGGAGAGCGCACTGGTGCTCCATCCCAAGGTATCCGAAGCCGCGGTCGTGGGATTCCCGCACGACATCAAGGGACAGGGCATCTATTGCTACGTCACGCTCAATGCGGGAGAGGAGGCGAACGAGGATCTAGCCGGCGAACTGCGCGCGCTCGTGCGCGAGGAAATCGGCCCGATCGCGAAGCCCGACCACCTGCATTTCACCCCTGCCCTGCCCAAGACTCGCAGCGGCAAGATCATGCGCCGCATCCTGCGCAAGATCGCCGAAAACGACTTCGGGTCGCTGGGCGACACATCGACGCTGGCCGATCCCGGCGTCGTCGATGCGCTGATCGAAGGACGACAAAACCGCTAACCGTGCGTCGCGCGCGCCAGTCCAATCCTGCGGCATTGAACGCTGCGGGCAGGCAGCTGGCCATCGACACACCCGGATACGGAGATTGCCCCGGCCAGAGTTATCGGGCGCTTAACCAGAAGCATGGCAGAAGTCCCATATGCATGAGGACCGACGCCAATGTGGATAGTACAGAGCGTCGCCAAACGTACGCGCAAGTCCGGCTGGCGCGGTTACTTCCTGATCGGATGCGTCGCGATCCTTGCCCTCCTCCTGGCTGGTACCAGCTGGTTCGCATGGCGATCTTCCGTAGAACGCGCTGCAGCCGATGATCGGCTCGATCAGACGCTTGGCGTATTACACGCGACCGACCAATTGCGCACTGCCGCGCTGCAGCAGATACGTGGGGGACGCGGTTTCCTGCTGACTGGCAATCGATCGTTTCTGACGCCCCATCTCAAAGGTGTGCAGGGGTCCGAAGCGGCTCTTGCCCGTCTCGCCGGTCTGGTGGCGGAGAATCCGACCCAGCTTTCCCGAATTGAGGCCTTGAGAACCGATCTCGCCCAACTTGGGTCGGTAATCGGGTTCATCATCGAAGATACCGAAAGAGGGCGCGAATCCGATGCTCTGCGGGTCATGCGCAACGGCAGCGACCGGGATGCAATCGAGGCCATCATGCGAACCCTCGACGAAATCGAAACCACGGAACGCGCAGCACTTGCTTCGCGCAAAGCCACCGCTCTTCAGTGCGCGATCGAGAATGAACAATACCAGTATATGCTGGCGGTAATCGGTCTTTTGCTGCTTTCGTTGTCGATCCTTGCAACAATTCATGTGCGCAAAGCGCTGGATAGGGAGAAAGCGGCCAGGCGCGAACTCAAGCGGCTCGCCACGACCGACCCGCTCACGTCGCTGCCCAACCGCCGGGCCTTCATGGACGCTCTCGACCGCTCGTTATCTCAGGTTGAGAGCGATCCCGATGGCAAGTTCAGTCTCGCCATATTCGATATCGACCATTTCAAGCGGATCAACGACAGGTTCGGGCATCCGGCAGGCGACGAGGTCATCAAGGAAGTAGGCGCACGCGCGCTTGCTGCCTTACGTGAAGACGACCTCGTCGGGCGGATCGGGGGGGAGGAGTTCGGCGTGATCCTTCCCCGCGCCAATCTCGAAGTCGCACGCACCGCATGCGAGCGACTGCGCGACGCCATCGCAGGAACCCCCGTCAAGCACGGCGATGCAATCATCCCCTTCACCGCAAGTATCGGCATTGCCGATTACCAAGATGGCGATGACATCGACCATTTGATGGCGCGCGCCGATGCGGCTCTGTACGAAGCGAAGACAGGCGGCCGCAACCAGGTTCGCCTCGCCGCCTGACCCTTGCACATGGCGTCCCTGCCCGCCTAGGCGTTGTGCATGGCAAAACATCGCATCCTCTTCGTATGTCTCGGCAATATCTGCCGCTCCCCACTTGCCGAAGCCGCCTTTCGCAGGGCTGCCGCCGAAGCAAGCCTCGACGTCGAGGTCGATAGCGCCGGCACTGCCGACTATCATGTGGGCGAGCCGCCAGATCCGCGCAGCATCGAGGAAGCGGAGCGCCGAGGGATCGACATCCGCCATTATCGCGGACGCCAATTGAGCACCCGCGATTTCCACGAGTTCGATTTCATCCTCGGCATGGACCGCTCGAACATGGCCAATATCGGTCGTGTCGATCCGGGCGACGGCAAGGCGAGGGTCGCGATGCTGCTCGATATCGTTCCGGGCCAGCAGGGGCGCGAAGTGGCCGATCCCTGGTATGGCGGTCCTGAGGGGTTCAGCACCACGTGGCACGAGGTCGACGCCGGCGCGCGCGCTTTGCTCGCGGTGTTGCTCGATGAGACCGCTTGAGCCTGCCGTAGAGGCGATTTGCGGCGCCGCTGCGCTCGCTGTCGAAGCGCTTGCCGGCGGAGACATTTCGGGAGCAAGCCGGGTGCGCTTGGCAGGTGATCGCACGGTGGTCGTCAAGGGCGGGCCGACCATTGAGCGCGAAGCCCGCATGCTGTCCGCGATGAAGGCGCTGGGCGCTCCTGTACCCGAGATTATCGGATGCGCCGATGGCTGGCTGGTACTGGAAGACCTCGGCCCGTCGCGCCCGTTTAGCGCGGCTGCGTGGACCGCGATTGCCGAAGCACTCGAACCGCTCAAGGATGCAGACCCGCGCGAAGGTTTCGGCTGGTCCCAAGCCTATAGCTTGGCGCATGTCGAGGTGCCCAATAGACGGGACCGGAACTGGTCCGCGTTCTGGCGCGACAACCGACTGCTGTGCCATGTCTCCGCGCTTGATCGTACCCTCGCCCGGCGTATCGAAAACCTCGCCGCGCAGCTCGACCAAATTATCCCCGAACGTCCGCCGGTGGCGCTGTTGCACGGGGATCTGTGGGGCGGGAATGTCCTGTGGGACGGAACGCGGGCATGGCTGATCGATCCCTGCTCCTATTACGGCGATCGCGAGGTCGACATTGCAGCACTGACGGTTTTCGACAGCCCGCCGGAGGAGTTCTTCGACCGGCTCGCGCTCGATCCCGGATGGCGGGAGCGACTGCTAGTCTATCGTCTGTGGATGTGGCTCATCCACGTCCGCCTCTTCGGCGACAGTTATCGCGGCGCGGTCGAGCGCGATCTCGACGCGCTGGGCTTCTAGCCGCCGCGCAGCGTCTTCACGCCGAAATCGCGTTCGAACAGGTAAAGCAGCACGCGCGCCGCCTCGCCGCGCTTGCCCTCCAACCCGCCGTCGCGCTCCATCAGCAGGCGCGCATCGTCATAGGCCTTGGGCAGCAGTTCGGTGATCTGTTCGAGGCTGGCGACGCTGAAGGGGGTGTCGCCCGACTGGCGCGTGCCAAGTAGTTCACCGCCTCCGCGAAGGCGCAGATCCTCTTCGGCGAGGTAGAAACCATCCTGACTTTCGCGCATCAGCGCCAACCGTTTCTGAGCCGTTTCGGACAGTGTCTCGCCGTGCAGCAGGACACAGAACGACTTCTCGCTTCCGCGCCCCACGCGTCCGCGCAACTGGTGCAATTGCGCCAGACCGAAACGCTCGGCCTGCTCGATCACCATGAGCGTCGCATTGGGCACGTCGACGCCCACCTCGATCACCGTAGTCGCCACCAGCAGTTTCGCCTCGCCGCGCGCGAAGCGCTCCATCGCCACGTCCTTGATCTCGGGCGCAAGCTGGCCGTGGACCATGACGACGTCCTCGCCGAACCGCTCCTTCAGCGCGGCGTAGCGCGCCTCCGCCGCAGCGATTTCGTCCGGACCATCCATCTCGCGAACCATCGGGCACACCCAATAGGCCTGACGACCATCGGCAATTTGCGCCGCAAGCCGCTCGACCAGCGCACCGATCTTGCCCTGCCCCATCACCACGGTGTCGATCGCCTGTCTACCGGGCGGTAGTTCGTCGAGCTTGCTCACGTCGAGCTCGCCATATTGCGCCAGCGTCAGCGTGCGCGGGATGGGTGTGGCGGTCATGGCGAGAACGTGCGGCGCACGCTTGCCCTTGCTCGCCAGCATCAGCCGCTGGCCGACCCCGAAACGATGCTGTTCGTCGATCACCACCATGGCGAGATTCTTATAAGCGACCGTGTCCTGGAAGATCGCATGCGTGCCGACGACGATGTCGATGCTCCCGTCGAGGAGGCCCATCAGGATGCTTTCACGCGCCCGTCCCTTGTCGCGGCCGGTGAACAGGACAACCTCGGCTCCCGTGGGCGCGGCCATGCGGCGCAGCGTCTCGTAATGCTGGCGAGCAAGAAGCTCGGTCGGCGCCAGCATCGCGGCCTGTGCGCCTGCTTCGACAGCGATCAGCATGGCTTCCAGAGCCACCACCGTCTTGCCAGCCCCGACATCGCCCTGCAGCAATCGCAGCATCGGCGCCTCCTGCGCCATGTCGCCCTCGATCTCCGCAATCGAACGTTTTTGCGCGCCGGTCAGCGGGAATGGTAGGTCGAGCTTGCCTCGGTAGCTGCCATCGCCTTGTAGCGGCTGTCCCTTGCGCTTGCGATTGTCCGCCCGCACCAGCATCAGCGCAAGGCTATTGGCAAGCAACTCGTCATAGGCCAGCCGGTCGCGCGCCGAGGCATTCTCGCCCTTGTGCGCCAACACCAGCGCATCGCGCCAGGACGGCCAGCCCTCTTTCTCCACCTGCGTAGGTTCGATCCATTCGGGGAGCTCGGGTGTGCGTGTCAGGGCCTGTTCGACCAATCCCGCAACCCTGGGCTGCGTCAGCCCCTCGGACAGGCGATAGATCGGCTCGCACAACCGCTGCAGAGTCTCGCCACCGTCTTCGACCACATGGTCCGGATGCACGATCTGGAGCATGTCGCCGAACCGCTCGAGCTTGCCGGCGACCCAACGCACCTCGCCGACCGGCAGCTGTTTCTTCGCCGTATAGGAGGCGCGACCGAAATAGGTCAGCGCCAGTACGTTGCCGATGCTATCCTGCGCCAGGACACGATAGGGCGCGCGCGGAGAACGGCCGCTGCGATGCTCGGTTACGGTGAGCTTGACGACGATCTGTTCGCCTTCGCCCGCCTCGTCGACATTCTCGACCGCGCGACGCATCACGAAACGTTCGGGCAGGTGGTAGTCGAGATCGCGCACCCGCGTAAGGCCGAGCCTGTCCAGTGGCTTCTTCACTTTGGGCCCCACGCCTTCGAGCGTCTCGGTCTCGGCAAACAGCGGATTGAGGATGTCGGGGCGCATGGCGATCTCCTAGACCAAGCGAAAACACCCCGTCACCCCCGCGCAGGCGGGGGTCCAGATAAGCTGTCGATATCGCACGGCTGCTGACCTTTTCCGGATCCCTGCCTTCGCAGGGATGACGAACAGGCAGGAAGGCGCTAGAGGCGCGGACATGCCCGATCTCCTTACCCTCGAAGGCCGCAAGCAGCGCGCGAAATTCCGCGCCTGGCACCGCGGCACGCGCGAAGCCGATTTCATGATCGGCGGCTTCTTCGACCGGTATCATGCCGACTGGGGCGAGGCCGAATTCGCCTGGTTCGAAGCCCTGCTCGAGGAAGACGATGTCGATGTCATGGCCTGGGCGATGAAAACGCAGCCCGCCCCTCCACGGTTCGAGGGCGATCTCATGCGCGCGATGCAACAACTCGATTACGTCGATATTCCGCGTTGACGCCCCGACCCGGGGCACTATCTCGCCACTGACGAATTTCTGAAGCACCCCCTCCCGTCCGGGCAGGGGGCAATCGTGCGTGTGCAGCCCGCAGCGCCCCGAACGCCAGGACCCCGATGCCCGACCTTTCCCGCATCCTGAAAGCCGATACGCCCCTCACCCTGGCGCAGGTCGCGCGCGGCGCGCAACCGCTGGTGATGGCCGACCTCGCCCGCGCCAGCACGGGCCGCGTGGTCTTCATCGCGCCGGACGATGCGGCGATGCGCGGGATCGTCGATGCCGCCGCGTTCTTCGCGCCCGAACTGGAAGTGATCGAGTTCCCCGCATGGGATTCTTTGCCTTACGACCGCGCCAGCCCCGCTCTCGCGATCAGCGCGCGACGGCTGGCCGCGCTACATCGCCTACAGGCGGGCAAGGCCAAGGCGCAGCTGGTTGTCACTACGGCCAACGCCGTGCTCCAGCGCGTACTCACTCCCTTTCGCATTCGCGAGAGCGTGCGCGAGTTCAAGCCGGGTATCGAAATCGGCCGCGAGAGCCTGTCGCTGCTGCTGCAGAAGCAAGGCTACAGCCGCACGGACACGGTGATCGACAAGGGCGAATACGCGGTGCGCGGGTCGATCGTCGACATCTTCCCCAGCGGGATGGAGGAAGCGCTGCGGCTCGATTTCTTCGGCGACGAACTGGAGAGCCTGCGCACCTTCGATCCGAATACGCAGATGAGCACCGGGCGGCTCGAATCGCACCTGCTTCTGCCCGCCAGCGAGGCGCTGCTGGACGAAGACAGCATCAAGCGATTCCGTTCGCGCTATCGCGAGATGTTCGGCGCCAATGCGACGCAGGATCCGCTCTACGAAGCGGTCAGCGACGGACGCCGCCTCGCCGGAATGGAACATTGGCTCCCGCTGTTCGAAGAAAAGCTGACGACGCTGTTCGATCACTTGGGCAAGGACGACCTCGTCGTGATCGATCAGGCTTCACTTGCGGCAGCCGACGAGCGCGTCAAAGACGTCGCCGACTATTACGAGCAACGTACCGCCATCACCGGGCAGGCCAAGGGCAATTACCGCCCTCTCGAGCCCGACGCGCTCTACCTGACGGAAGACGAGTTCAAGCAGGCCCTCACCAGCACGCCGGCCCACCGCGCCACGCCCTTCGACGAGCCCGAAAGCGAAAGTGTCGTATCCTTCGGTTTCCTTTCGGGCCGCGATTTCGCGCCGGAACGCGCACGCGGCGACAACGTCTATCCGGTGCTTGCCGAGCATCTGAAAGCGCTCTCGAAGGCGGGCAAACGTCCGCTGCTGGCGGCCTATTCGAGGGGCAGCCGTTCGCGCATCGCCTCGATTCTCGAGGAAGCTGGTGTGCCGGTGCAGCTGGCGGACACCTGGCAGGAGGCGCTCGGCCGCTCCGCCAAGGGCAAACCGGCGGCGATGGTCCTGCCGATCGAGGCGAGCTTTGCCAATGACGAGATGGAACTGCTGACGGAGCAGGACATCCTCGGCGACCGGCTCGTGCGCCGCAAGAAGAAGCGCAAGGACGCCGATGCCTTCCTCGCCGAGCTACAGGCGCTCAGTGTCGGCGACCTCATCGTCCATACCGAACACGGCATTGGGAAATACCTCGGCCTCGAACCGATCCCGGTGGGCAAGTCGAAGCACGACTGCGTCCAGCTCGAATATAAGGGCGGCGACAAGCTGTTCATTCCGGTGGAAAATATCGACGTCCTCAGTCGCTACGGTTCATCCGAGGAGGCGGTCATGCTCGACCGGCTTGGCGGCGAGGCGTGGCAGAAACGCCGCGCGCGGCTGAAGGAACGCATCCGCGAAATCGCGGGCGAGCTTATGCAGGTCGCCGCCCAACGCGCGCTCAAGAAAGCGCCGGTGCTGGAAGTGGAGGACGGGGCCTACAATCAGTTCCTCGACCGCTTCCAGTACGAGGAAACCGATGATCAGGAGCGCGCGATCGAGGACGTTCTGCGAGACCTCGAAAGCGGAAAGCCGATGGATCGGCTGGTTTGCGGCGATGTCGGCTTCGGCAAGACCGAGGTCGCACTGCGCGCCGCCTTCGTCGCGGCGATGAACGGCCAGCAAGTTGCAGTGGTCGCTCCGACCACCCTCCTCGCGCGCCAGCACTTCGAGAATTTTGCGAACCGATTCCGCGGCTTCCCTCTGAAGGTCGGGCGACTTTCACGCCTCGTCCCGGCACGCGAGATGAAGGAAACGCGCGACGGGCTTGCCAATGGACAAGTCGATATCGTCGTCGGCACGCATGCAATCCTCTCGAAGCAGACCAAGTTCGACAACCTCGGCCTCGTGATCGTCGACGAAGAGCAGCGCTTCGGTGTCACCCACAAGGAAAAGCTCAAGCAGCTCCGCGCCGATGTGCATATGCTGACGCTTACCGCCACGCCGATCCCCCGGACACTGCAGATGGCGATGACGGGGCTGCGCGAATTGTCCACCATCCAGACCCCGCCGGTCGACCGCCTCGCGGTGCGCACTTACGTCATGGAATGGGACGACATGGTCATGCGCGAAGCGCTGCTGCGCGAACACCATCGCGGCGGGCAGAGCTTCATCGTGGTGCCACGCATCTCCGACATGGAGGGCATTGCCGACTGGCTGCACGAGAACGTGCCCGAGGTAAAATTCGTCTCCGCCCATGGCCAGATGAGCGCGGGCGAGATCGAAGAGCGGATGAGCGCCTTCTACGAGGGCAAGTACGAGGTCCTGCTCGCCACGACCATCGTCGAAAGCGGGCTCGATCTGCCGAGTGCGAACACCATCATCATCCACCGCGCCGATATCTTCGGCCTTGCCCAGCTCTACCAATTGCGCGGGCGCGTCGGTCGCGCGAAGCTGCGCGCCTATGCCTATCTTACCTATGCGCAGGATACGCAGCTGTCCGAAGTGGCGGAGAAGCGGCTCAAGGTGCTGGGCGATCTCGACAGCCTCGGCGCCGGGTTCCAGCTTGCCAGCCATGACCTCGATATTCGCGGGGCGGGCAATCTGCTCGGCGACGAGCAGTCGGGCCATATCCGCGAAGTCGGCTTCGAACTCTATCAGTCGATGCTCGAGGATGCGATCCTCGCCGCCAAGGCGGGCGAACTGGGTCTGGAAGCCAAGCCCGAGAAGATCAGCCCCCAGATCACGGTCGATGCCCCGATCATGATCCCCGAAGACTATGTACCCGACCTCGCCGTGCGGATGGCGCTATATCGCCGCCTCAACGATGCGGAAGACAAGGCCGAGATCGAGGCGCTGGCGGCCGAAATGATCGATCGGTTCGGCGACCTGCCGCCTGCCACCGCCAACCTCGTCAAGCTCATCGAAATCAAGCACCAGGCGATCGATGCCAATATCGCCAAGATCGATGTCGGCGCGCAGGGCACGCTGGTAACCTTCCACAATGACGACTTCCCCGATGGCCCGGGCCTGATCGCCTATGTCGACCGGCTCCAGGGTACCGCCAAGCTAAGGCCCGACATGAAGCTGGTGATCAGCCGCGCATGGAATTCACCGGAAAGCCGGCTCAACGGATTGTTCCAGCTGACCAAGGGCTTGTCCGGCATCGTCAGGAAAGCGCGAAAGCGCGATAGGAAGGCCGCCTAAGCCTCTTCCAATTTAAGGAAATCATCGCCACTCATCGGTTCAGCGCGCAGGAATCCCTGATAGGATTCGCACCCTTCGCTGCGCGCCAGTTCGCGTTGCGCCTCGTTCTCGATCCCCTCGACCAGCACCTTCAGATCGAGCGCCACCGCCATCGCCAGGATCGCGCGAAACACCGCAAGGTCGCGCTCGTCCTCGAGCACCCCGTCGAGCATCGAGCGGTCGAGCTTGATGCAATCGATCGGCAAAACCTTGAGGTAGCGGAAATTGCAGAAGCCGGCACCGAAATCGTCGAGCGCGATCCGAATGCCGAATAGTTTAAGCTGATCGAGCACACGGCTCACGCGGTCGAGATCGGCCAGCAGAACCTGTTCGATGATCTCCAGCGTGATCCGATCCAGCGGGAACCCGGTCTCCTCGGCCATCCGTGCAAAATCGAGCGCGAAATTGTCTGCCGCAAGATCCGCAGGGGTGATGTTGAGGGAAAGCCGCAAGCCCTGGGGCCAATCACGCGCCTTTTCCAGTGCGCGGCGGGCTATGTGCCGCGACAGGTGCGCAACGTGGTCGGCGCGCTCGGCGATCTGGAAGAGCGTACCTCCCCCGATCCGGCCGATGACCGGGTGATCCCAACGGGCCAATGCCTCGGCCCCGATCAACCGGTCGTCGTCGAGCGCATATTGCGGCTGGAACAGGATCTCGATCTCGTTGCGGTCGATCGCTTCGAGGAGGTCTGCTTCGAGCTGCTGGTTCGATCGACCCGCGCGCGCCACATCGCCGGTCGACCAGTCGATCCGCCGGCGATTGCTCTCCCGCATCCGCGCAGCGACTTCGGAAAGACGGTCAAGCACGCTGTCGGGATCGTCGTTCTCGGTCACGCGCATCAGCGCGAGGCGCGGCCAAAGGCGCAGGCTCGCCCCGCCCTCCGGATTGGCGATCGGCATGGCGATCGCATCCGCCAGAGCCTCGGCCAGCCACTGCCAGCGTTCGCGGCTGCATTCCTGGCGCGCGACCAGGAGGAAATTTCCGCCGCTGAGCCGTGCCGCGAACCACGCGCTCGAGCTTTCCAGCTCATCCCCCGCAAAATGTTTGATGCGCTGAGCGACCTCGACCAGCGCGCCATCGCCCGCCGTCTCCCCGAATGCGACATTTACCGTATCGATCCGGCCGAGCGTGATCATCATCGCATGTAGTGGGCAGGCGATCGTTTGATGCGGCCATTCACGCAGCCATTGCGCGATCGTCTCGCGCGCCTGCGCCTGATCTGCGAGGCCGGTCAGCGTATCGCGGGTTTGGTCGATCATTTCTTCGGGCAAGCTCGCCATGCAGCGTCCCTTATCGCGTCCTTTGCCGAGGTTTGCCAGTTTTTCCGGCGTGTTGCCAAATGGGACGCGCGACCATAGGTAGCGCGCGGTGCCCGGCGAGCCTTGGTCGGGACGGGAGGATGCGAGGGACCATGTCCGAATTCAGCCGCCTGGCCCTGGTCGTGTCCGACGCCCCGGGTGCGCGGGAAGCGGCGGAAACCGATTTCCGCGACGTTGCGGATTGGGTGCCGCTCGACGAGGCCGACGCAGTCGTGGTGCTCGGCGGCGATGGTTTCATGCTGCAGACGCTGCATGCCATGCTCGATTCGGGCCGGATCATTCCCGCCTATGGGCTCAACCTCGGAACGGTCGGCTTCCTGATGAACCGCAACCGCAATCCCGAGACTTTGATCAAGCGCATAGGCAAGGCCAAGCCGCACCATATCGCCCCGCTGCGCATGTGCGCGGTGACTCAGGATGGCGAAACCCACACCATCTGCGCGATCAACGAAGTCAGCCTTCTGCGCGAGACACGCCAGACCGCGAAACTGGAAGTAACCGTCGACGACAAGGTCCGTATTCCCGAGCTGGTCTGCGACGGCGTGCTGGTCGCGACCCCTGCGGGCTCGACCGCATACAACCTCTCGGCGGACGGACCGATCCTGCCGCTCGATTCGAACCTGCTCGCCCTCACCCCGATCAGTCCCTTCCGCCCCAGGCGCTGGCATGGCGCGATCCTGCCTGACCGCAGCCGTATTTCGCTACGCGTACTCGAAGAGCATAAGCGCCCGGTCTCGGTCGTGGCCGACCAGCGCGAGCTGCGCGATGTCGCCCAGGTCGACCTCGAAATCGCGCGCGACAGCGAATTGACGCTGCTGTTCGACCCGGGCCATGCTCTCGACGAGCGCATCGTCGCCGAGCAATTCGTGGTCTGACGAAAACTTTCCCACCGCACCACCCAGTTTTTGCAAATTGCGTGCTTGCCAAACCGGAATCGCACCCATATAGGCGCACCCCTGCCGTACAGGCTGCTCCCCGATAGCTCAGCGGTAGAGTAGGTGACTGTTAATCACTTGGTCGTTGGTTCGAATCCAACTCGGGGAGCCATTTCTCTCACAAATTCAATAGCAAGCGCACGCCGACCCACGCGGTGAGCGCAGCTGTGCCCAGCCGGATCCAGCGCTGCGGCAGGTATTTGAGCGCGAACAGGCTCCCGATCTGGCCGCCGATGGCCACCGCTACCAACAGCGGTAGCCCGAGATCGACTGCCGCACCGAATCGCCCTGCCCCGCCCTTGAGCAATTGCCCGGCAAGACCGAATGACGAATTCACGAGAATGAAGAGGCTTGCGGTAGCGGCGATGGCTCGCGCACCGTTCCACCGCGCAAGGTGCAGCAGGGGCGCGAGGAAAATGCCGCCACCGATCCCGACCAATCCTGCGAGATACCCCAACGGAGCAGCCAGCACGGGCATGATCTTGGCGATGCGCGCTGGTTCGGCGTGCGGCACCGCGTGCGAAGGCAACAAGAGTGTTCCTGCGGTCAGGACCAGGCTCGCTCCGAGAATGGCGAGAAACGTCGTTTCGCCAATTGGGGTGAGGCCGCCGAGAAAAGACGCGGGCGCGGCGATACCGGTAAGTAGCAGCGCGCCGCGCCAAGGGGTAATCCCGGCTCTGGCGAACCGTACCGAACTGCCTGCGACCACTACGATATTGCATGACAGCGAAAGCAATGGGAGAATGCGATAATCGACCTCGGCAAGCGCGAGAAGTGCGGTATAGGTCGATCCGCCACCAAAGCCGACGCTGGCGTAGAGCAAGGCCGTAACGAAGAAAGCGATGACGATAGCGGTCATGCGGCTTGCCTAGACCGGCCGGGCGCTGCGGGCTAGCGTCGCTCCGCGCAGGAGGGGCAACGCATGATTTGGAGCGATATCGAGCTTGGCGAAGCTCTGACCCGGGCGGGACCCGCCGAGGCCGAGCTGCTGGGCGATATCACTGCCGACGCTTTCCGCCACGATCCGTTCAACCTGTGGTTGTTCGGAAATTTCGCGGGGATCGAGAATTTGTTCCACCTGCAAGCTCGGCACATCTACGCACCGCGCGGCCTCTGCTACATGCATGGCCACGAGGGTGCCTGTATGTGGATGCTGCCCGGAGGCGATCCCAGTTTCGGCTTACGGGAGTACGCAGCCTTCACACTTCCCACACTCTTCAAATGTGGGCCGCGTGCCGTGATGCGCGGTATCCAGACCGGTGAGGCAATGGACGAACGCCATCCCGCCTTCGAACACGCTTATCTCTTCAGCATCGGAGTTCGTCCCTCCGCGCAAGGCAAGGGGCTGGGCCGCAAGCTCATCCAGCCGGTGCTCGATGCCTGCGATAGAAAAGACCTGCCCGCATATCTGGAAAACTCGAACCCGGCGAATACCGGTTTCTATGTCTCCTGCGGTTTCGAACCGCAGGGAGAGCCGATCCATCCCCAACCAGGCAGCCCTCCGTTGCAACCGATGGTCAGGCAGCCCCGCCGCGCCTAGCGACGGGGCTGCACCATCCGATCAGGCGTTGGCGCCGATCGCGCCATGGCAATGCTTGTACTTATTGCCCGATCCGCACGGGCACGGCGCATTGCGGCTGATGTCCATCCCCGCATAGGGATTCTCCGGATTCGAGCCGCCCGGCCCGGCGGCAGCGCGCGCGCTGCCAGCCAAGGCACCGAACAGCGCCTCGCGACCGCGCGAGCCATCGCCATCGTCCGAATTGTCGAGACCGGTGAGCGGATCGATATGGCCGGTCAGGAAATCCGGCAGTTCGGGCAGGTCCACTTCCGGTAGCGGGGCCGGTTCGACCAGTTCGAGGCGGATCAGCTTGTTGGTCACCGTCTCGCGCAGCTTGTCGAGCATGGTTTCGAACAGGCTGAAGGCTTCCTGCTTGTATTCGTTCAGCGGTTGTTTCTGCGCATGGGCGCGCAGGCCGACAACCTGACGCAGCGCATCGAGCGTTGCCAGGTGGTCCTTCCACTGGCCGTCGAGTTCCTGCAGCAGCACGCTCTTCTCGATCCGACGCCATAGCGCGGGATCGGCGGCCGCAATCTTATTGTCCATGATGCGGTCGGCTTCGGCCGCGAGGCGCTCCTCGATAATTTCGGGTTCGACCTGATCTTCCTCGACCCATTCCTCGATCGGCGCATCGATGGTCAGCACGTCGTGCACACGGGTCTTGAGGCCTTCGATGTCCCATTGTTCGGGATAGGAGCCCGGCGGGCACGCCTCCGTGACGATTGAATTGATCGCATCGTGGCGCATGTCCACGACGACATCGTCGACCGCTTCGCTGTCCATGATTTCCGCACGCTGCTCGTAGATCACCTTGCGCTGGTCGTTCATCACGTCGTCGTACTGAACCACCTGCTTGCGGATTTCGTAATTGCGCGCCTCGACCTTCTTCTGCGCGGTCTCGATCGCCTTCGACAGCCATTTGGAGCCGATCGCCTCGCCATCTTCGAGGTTCGAATTCATCATCTTGGCGAACAACGTGTCCGGTCCGAAGATACGCAGGAGGTCGTCCTCCAGGCACAGGTAGAAGCGGCTGAGCCCCGGATCGCCCTGACGCCCCGAGCGGCCGCGTAGCTGGTTGTCGATGCGGCGGCTTTCATGTCGCTCCGTACCGAGCACGAACAGTCCACCGGCATCGAGCACCTTCTGCCGCTCCGCAGCCACCTCGGCCTTGATGCGTTCGATCTCCAGGTCCTTCTTGGCACCATCTTCCATATCGCCAAGTTCGTCCCCGACACGGAAATCGAGATTGCCGCCCAGCTGGATGTCGGTGCCGCGACCGGCCATGTTGGTGGCGATGGTGACCGCACCGATGCGGCCCGCCTGCGCTACGATATGCGCCTCGCGCTCGTGCTGGCGGGCGTTGAGGACTTCGTGCTCGACGCCTTCCTGCCTGAGGAACTCGCTGAGCATTTCGGATTTCTCGATCGACACCGTGCCGACCAGCACCGGCTGGCCGATGGCGTTCTTCTCGGCGATCGCCTTGGCGATGGCTTTGAATTTGTCCTGCGTATTCTTGTAGAACTCGTCGTCCTCGTCGATACGGGCGACGGGCACGTTGGTCGGAATTTCGACCACGTTCATCTTGTAGATGTCCCAGAATTCCGCCGCTTCGGTGGCCGCGGTGCCGGTCATGCCCGACAGCTTGGGATACATGCGGAAATAGTTCTGGAAGGTGATCGAGGCGAGCGTCTGGTTCTCCGGCTCGATCTTGACGCCTTCCTTGGCCTCGACTGCCTGGTGCAGGCCGTTCGACCAGCGGCGCCCTTCCATCATGCGGCCGGTGAATTCGTCGATGATGACGACCTTGTCGTCCTTCACGATGTAGTCGGTGTCCTTCTTGAACATGTGGACGGCGCGCAGGGCCTGGTCGAGATGATGGACCACCTGCGTGTTCTCGACATCGTAGAGGTTCTCGGTTTCCAGCAGGCCCTTCTCGACCAGCAGCTTCTCGACTTCCTCGGTGCCTTCCTCGGTCAGCTGGATATTGCGCTGCTTTTCATCCTTCTCGTACCAATCCTCGGGAAAGGTCTTCACCACCTCGTCGATCGAGATGTAAAGGTCGGACTTATCCTCGGTCGGACCCGAGATGATCAGCGGGGTGCGCGCTTCGTCGATCAGGATCGAGTCGACTTCGTCGACGATTGCGAAGTTGAAGGGGCGCTGCACCATCTGGCTGCGCTCGTGTTTCATATTGTCGCGCAGGTAATCGAAGCCGAGCTCGTTATTGGTCGAATAGGTGATGTCCGAATTATAGGCCTCGCGGCGCTGCTGTTCGCTGAGGTTCGGAACGATCACGCCCACCGTCAGGCCGAGGAATTTGTGCAGGCGGCCCATCCACTCCGCGTCGCGTTGGGCAAGATAGTCGTTGACGGTAATGACATGGACGCCCTTGCCCTCGATCGCGTTGAGATAGGTCGCAAGCGTGGCGACCAGCGTCTTGCCCTCACCGGTGCGCATTTCCGCGATTTCACCGCGATGCAGCACGATACCACCGACCATCTGCACGTCGAAATGACGCATGCCGAGGACACGAACCGAAGCCTCGCGCACGGTGGCAAATGCTTCTGGGAGGATGTCGTCCAGCGCCTTGCCGCCTTCCAGTTGCGCGCGGAACTTGTCGGTTTGCGCGGCAAGCTCCTCGTCGGACAGGGCCTGTAATTGCGGTTCGAGCGCGTTGATCTGATTGACGATCTTGCCGAGCGACTTGACGTAGCGGTCGTTGGACGAGCCAAACACGGACTTCATAAGGGAATTGAACATCGGAAGTGGGGTTCCTGAAACTATGCAGGTATCTACAGGTGAAATGCCCGCGCACGCCTGTCGTGCCGGGCCTGATGCGTCAATGAAGAACGCGGGTTATTCGTAAGCGCGGTCGGCGCCGAACATCACGGTCGGAATGACGACCCTGATCTTGCCGACTGGACGGCAAGGCCGCGACTTCTCGTCGCGAGCCTTCCTTTGCCGATCACGTTCCTCGCAAACGGCAGTCTCGCTCTTGCCGGGCTGGTCGGCCCGCTGGCTCAGTTCCAAGGCGACGCCCAGCGACTGCGAGGCGGCGACATGCGTCGGCGCTCCGGCAGCGGCGAGGCCGGTGATGATGGCCAGGCAGGTGAGCAGGCGGCGAAACATGGTGGCTACAAGATAGCGTCAATCGCGTCATTGTCCACCGCGCGCCCGTCCAAAGTCTCGGCATGCCGGTGGGGAATTCCGCTTCTTTACCTGCTTGAAACCATCTTTCCGATAGCACCGCGGAAGCGCCGGGCGATAGCAGCCCGAACCCGGGGGAACGACATTGACCGATATCACTGCCGACAGCGCCCCATTCGCCAGCGGCCCCGGCTCGCAGGCCGGCATGGGCGAAACGGCGGTCAGCGACGATAAACCCGCGGTCGTTCGCCGCCTGATACTCGCGGCCTTCACGATGCTGTTCGTCGAGCTAGCGCTGATCCGCTGGCTCGGCGCGAACGTCGTCCACCTGTCCTATTTCTCGAATTTCGTTCTCCTCGGCTCCTTCCTCGGTATCGGCGCAGGCTTTCTGATAAGCCGCAAGAGCTGGTCGATCTGGCCCTTCTCCCTCCCGCTGCTTGTCGTTCTCGTCATCGCCGTGGTCAAATTTCCGGTATCGATCGAACGCACCGGCTCGGACATCATCTATTTCACCTCGCTAAGGGTTTACGGACCGCCGGCATGGCTCGCCCTGCCGCTGGTTTTCGTGACGGTAGCGGCGATCGTGGCCGGACCGGCCGAACTCGTCGGTCGCTGTTTTGCCAAGCTCACCCCGCTTACCGCCTATCGCTGGGACCTCATCGGCTCGCTCGCCGGCATCCTCACCTTCACCGCGCTCAGCTTCCTGCACGCCCCGTCGATTGTCTGGGGCCTGATGGCTGTCGTGCCCTATCTTGTCCTGACCGATCCCAAGCGGCGCATGATCAGCGTGGCCTGGTGCGTGGCGCTGCTTATCCCCCTGGCGCAGGAAAGCCTGCGCGACGACACGCATTGGTCGCCCTATTACAAAGTCGAAACAACCAGCAATCCGGGAATGCCGGGATTCATGGAGATCCGCGCAAACGGGGTTCCGCACCAGTTGATGGCCCCTGCCGAATGGAAGATCGAGCAAGGCGAACGGATCTACGAGATGCCTTACAACCGCTTGCCGGTCGACGATCTGGACAATGTCCTGATCATCGGCGCAGGTTCCGGTTCGGACGTCGCCATCGCGCTGGCCAATGGTGCGAAGTCTATCGATGCGGTCGATATAGATCCGGTCATCATGGAATTGGGTGCCGCGCACAACATCGATCGCCCCTATGACGATCCGCGGGTCACCCGTCACGTCGACGATGGCCGCGCCTTCCTGCAGAACACGGACAAGAAATACGATCTCGTCCTTTTCGCATTGCCCGATTCGCTTACTTTGGTGAGCGGAGCCTCGCAGATCAGGCTCGAAAGCTTCCTGTTCACCGACGAAGCGTTGCAATCGGTCAGGCGTGTACTGACCGAAGACGGCGCCTTTGCAATGTACAATTATTACCGCGAGGACTGGCTGATCGACCGGCTGGCCGGAACCGCCGCCAAGGCCTTCGGCCACGCGCCCTGCGTCGACACCTTCGCGGACCGGCAGGCGGTGATCTCGATCGCCAGGCAGGAAGGCTCGCAATCCTGCGGCGAGGCGTGGTCGCGCAGCGCCTCCGCCGAAGAGGTCGGGACTGTCACCGACGACGCACCGTTCCTTTATTTCCGCGGAGAAGGCTTTCCGCCGCTCTATGCCATCACGCTGCTCGGCATCCTCGTCGTCACGGTGCTGACCGTACGCGTGCTGGGCGGTCCACTCAGGGAAATGCGTCCCTATGCCGACCTGTTCTTCATGGGCGCCGCTTTCCTGTTGCTCGAAACCAAGAACATCGCGACTTTCGCCCTGCTTTTCGGCACCACCTGGTTCGTCAATGCGCTGGTATTTGCCGGCGTGCTGATAGTGGTGCTCGCAGCGGTGGAGACGGAGCGCAGGTTCAGGACGCCGCCGCTCAAGGTCGTGTTCGCGGCGATTGCCGTGGCACTGGCGGCCGCCTGGGTGATCAAGCCCGAATGGCTGCTGACGCTTTCGTTCTGGCCGCGCCTGGTGGCGGGCACGGTCCTGGCTTTCCTGCCGATCTACCTCGCCAACATCGCCTTTGCGAAACGCTTCCGCGAATCCTCCAACTCGCAGAGCGCATTCGCGCTGAACCTGATTGGCACGATCGTGGGCGGCTGCCTCGAATATCTCGCCCTGTTCAGCGGCTACAACAATCTGCTGGTGGCGACCCTTCTGCTATACGGCCTCGCATTCTGGCTGGTCCCGCGTGGAGCCGCCCGCACCGCGTGACGCTTGGCAAAGCGGTGGCCTGGGAGTAGCGGGCGAGACATGAATCTCGCCCGCTCCCCCCTCGCCCGCCCCTTTCCCGACCTCGCGGACATCGAAGGCGTTACGCTGCGCGTGGCGCGCGCGGGCTACAAGGCTTGGGAGCGGGCCGATCTGACGCTGGCCGAACTGGCGGAGGGCACAAGCGTTGCAGGCGTCTTCACCAAATCGGCCTGCGCCTCGAGCGAGGTCGAAATGGGCCGCGAGCAGGTCGGGCTGGGCCGCGCACGAGCGCTGGTGGTCAATGCGGGCAATTCGAATGCCTTTACCGGCCATCGCGGACGCGAGGCGGTCGAGCAGATCGTCGGTCAGGTCTCCGAGGCGCTGGGCTGCGCCGGGGACGAGGTATTCGTTTCTTCCACCGGCGTGATCGGCGTGCCGCTGCCCAAGGACAAGGCGCGCGCCGGCATCGAAGCCGTTCTCGCGGCCAAGCCCTGCGGGTGGGAGGACGCCGCAAGGGCGATCGGTACCACCGATACGTTCACCAAGGGCGCGGGCGCCTCGGCCATCATCGGCGACACACGCGTCGAGCTGGCCGGGATCATCAAGGGCAGCGGCATGATCGCGCCCGAGATGGCGACCATGCTTGGATACGTCTTCACCGATGCGGCGGTCGAACCGGCCTTCCTGCAGGAGATGCTGACCAAGGCCAATGCAACGACCTTTTCCTGCATCACCGTGGACGGCGATACTTCGACCAGCGATACCGTGCTGGTTTTCGCGACCGGCAAGGCGGGCAATGCGCGGCTCGCTTCATGGAGCGATGCCGGGGCCGATGCTTTCTACGCCGCGCTGCTCGAAACCTGCCGCCAGCTCGCCCATCTCGTGGTGCGCGATGGCGAAGGCGCACAGAAATTCATCGAGATCGCGGTGACCGGCGCGGCAAACGATGCGAGCGCGCGCACCATCGGCCTCGCGATCGCCAATTCGCCGCTGGTAAAGACCGCGATCGCGGGTGGCGATGCGAACTGGGGACGCATCGTCATGGCCGTCGGTAAAGCCGGCGAGCCGGCGGATCGCGACCGGCTGTCGATCGGCTTCGGCGGCACCTGGGCGGCGAAAGACGGGCAACCGCTGGCCGATTACGACGAAGCGCCCGTCGCCCGCCACCTCGAAGGGCAGGATATCCGTGTGGATGTGGACCTCGGGATCGGCACGGGCCGCGCAAGGGTGTGGACCTGCGACCTGACGCACGGATACATCTCGATCAACGCGGACTACCGCTCGTGACCGCTATCGATCGGGAAATCCTCGGTCTGATGCGCCGCGTAACCGAGCTGGCCATCATGCCGCGCTATCGCAACCTTGCCGCGGGTGAAGTCGAGGACAAGGGCGGCAACGACCCTGTCACCATCGCCGACAAGGAAAGCGAAGCGCTGCTGCGCGAAGGACTGACCGCACTCGACAGCTCGCTCGCCTTTGTCGGCGAGGAAGCCGCGCATGCCGATCCAACGATCCTCGACAGTCTCGATCGGCCCTGCTGGATCGTCGATCCGGTCGACGGAACGCGCAATTTCGCCAATGGCAAGCCGCCTTTCGGGATCATCATCGCGCACGCCGAAAGAGGAGAGGCGCAGTCGGGCTGGCTTTACGATTGCCTGTCGGGGCGCTTCTGTGCAGCGCACAAGGGAAAAGGCGCGAGCATCGACGGCGAGATCGTATCGGCTCGCCCGACGGGGGGCACACCGCCCATCGCCGCGATCTCGATGGTCTTTATGGACGAGGATCGCCGGGAGGCGACGAAGCGTCACATTGCGCCCCATTACGAACTGGTCGACATTCCCTTTTGCGCGGCGGAACAATATCCGCGCCTTGCTCTAGGTGTGAACGACATATCGCTCTTCGAACGCACGCTCGCATGGGACCATGCGGCGGGTGCGCTGTGGCTTAACGAAGCAGGCGGCAAAGCGGCACGGCCCGACGGCTCACCCTATCGCGTGGACGAGGTGGGCCGAACGGGCCTGCTGGGTGCGGCAAGCCCTGTCCTGTGGGATGAGCTCGCCGAATTGTACGAAAAGCTCTGATCCCAGTGTAGGCGGGGCCTCAGGAATTCGGGCGCATGACGGCCTGAGATCCCGGCCTTCGCTGGGACTCGCTTCCTAAAGTGCGCCTTCAAGCCACTGCTTGAGCTGGCCTTTCGGTGCCGCACCGCGCATCTGCGCTGCAGGCTCGCCATTCTTGAACAGCACCAGATAGGGGATTGATTGCACACCCATTTCGCCGGGGATGCCGGGGTTTTCCATGATGTCCATTTTGGCGATGGTTACCTTTTCGCCCAGTTCCTCGCTCAGCTCTTCGAGCGCGGGTGCGATCATCTTGCACGGACCGCACCAGTCGGCCCAGAAATCGACCAGCACGGGCTTGTCGCTTTCGAGCACGTCGGACTTGAAGCTGGCGTCGGTGACGGCGGTGGTTGCCATGGGGTATCTCCTGGGATTTCGTGTTGCTCACGATGTGGGCAGCAGTCTCGATTACTCAACGGGCGGCAGAGCAAAACTTTCCTGCGTCTCCGCAAACGCGCTCTTGTAGGCAGCGAGCCGTACGGCGGGCAAGGCGAAGAGCTGCGGGGTCTGGGTATAGAGGATCGCGGCCTCGACGTTGCGCCCCGCATAGATGATTTCCAGCGCCGCGACATAGGCGGCCATCTGCTTCATCGTGCTATCGGGAATGGCGTCGAGCGATTGCGGAGGGCGCCGTGCAGTCTTGAAATCCACCACGGTGACCTTGTCAGGCGTGACCAACAAACGGTCTGCCGAGCCCATGACCACCTGCCCTTCCACAGTCGCAGCGAGCGGCACTTCGGCGAGTGCCTCGGGCCCGAAGACGGCGGCGAAACCGGGGTGGGTAAGCACCGCAGTGGCACGCTCCAGCATCTCCTCGCGTTCGGTCTCGCCTAGGTCGGGTGCTTGCCGTGCCAGCCAGGCTCGGGCGCGCTCAGAGCGCTCTTCCGGCGCGACCTGCGGCAAGCGTTCGAGCAGCGCGTGGATCAGCGTACCGCGTCGTGCTGCCTCGCTTGCCTGCCCCGGCGGGAGCGGCGGATCGCTGCCTTCCACCTCCCCGAGGCCCGACGGCGCCAGTGGGCGCGGGGGACGCGGTTCGGGGCCGATCGGCGTGGTCGCCCAGGTCGGAAGATCAGGTTCGAGACCCGCGACCTTCTCGGTTCTGGCCGACACGGACTGCGCCCTCTCGCCGATTTCCCAGCGCGCGCCCCAGATATCGTCGGCCAGCCCCTCGTTCTCGCCGAACAACGGTTTGAGGCGCGCATACCAGCTGTCCTCATGCGGACCATTCCCGGCGTCGCGTGGGCCGAGCGAGCCGGTAATGAACAGCGCCTCCTGCGCGCGAGTCAGCGCGACATAGAGCAGGCGCCAGTGCTCTTGCATCGCCTTGGCTGCCTCGGCCTCGTCCGCCAGCGCGACCGGCCCGACCTTCTCGTCCTTACCGAGACTTGGCAGCGGAATCTCGCGGTGTGTCTCGGTTCCGGGCAGGTCCTCGCGGAGCACCAGATCGCCCGCCCCATCGGGCCGGATCGCCGCGTCGGCCAGAATGACGATGGGCGCCTCGAGCCCCTTCGATCCGTGGACGGTCATCACGCGGACCTGGTCCCCGCCCTCGCCCGCCTCGCGCTTCAATTCGCCGTCGCCTGCGTCGAACCAGCGGATGAAGCCCTGCAGGCTCGCCGTATGCGCGCGGGCATAGGCGTTGGCGGCATTGAGAAGTTCGTCGACCGGATCGTTCGCCTCGCGCCCCAGCCGCGCGACAAGCCTACGCCTCCCGTCCATCGGCCCGATGAGCATCCAGTGCAGGAGCTGTTGCGGGCTGTCGTAGTCGGCGCGGCGCAGGATTTCGCGCAAACTCGCGATGGTTCCGGCGACGAAAGGATCGTCGCTTTCGCGCAAATGCTCCCACAACCGCTTGCCCTTGGCCCGGTAGCCATGAGCGAGCAGTTCCTCCTGGCCCCAACCCACCAGCGGCGAGACGAGCAGGCTGGCGAGCGTCAAATCGTCGAGCGGCTGGGCTGCAAAGCGCAGCGCGGCCATCAAGTCTTTGACCGCCAGCGGATTGCCTAATCGCAGCCGGTCGACGCCCGCCACGGGCACGCCATGACGATACAGCCGCGCCACGATCAGCGAGGCCAGTTCGCGCCGCTTCTGGACGAGGATCATGACGTCGCCCGCAGTCGCGCGGCGGCGCGCTCCCTTCGACAGCGTGAACCCCTCGCCTTCCGGGTCCAGCCACGCGGCGACCTGCTGCGCAATGCGGTCCGCCAAGAGGCGATCGTGGCGCGCGAGCCAGCCTTCGCGCTCGTCCTCTTCGCCTTCGTCCTCGGCAACCCGGACGACTTGCCACAGACCGACAACTCCCGGCTCGCCGCTGCCAGTGTGCGGCTCTGCCGGCGTATCCAGCCCGAACCCGCCGAACCCGACCGCATCGATCGCGCGGTCGACGAAGCGCAGCACCTCCTGATTGGTACGGTAGCTGCGGCCGAGGCCGTATTTCTCGAGCGGACGGATGCGGGGGCCGCCGCGTATCGAGCCCGCCGCCTCGGCTGCGCCGCTGATCTTCGCGTCGAAGTAATCGCGGGCCTCGCGGAAATTCTCGGGGCTTGTGCCCTGGAAGCCGAAGATAGCCTGCTTGTAGTCGCCAACCGCAAAGATGGTGCGGATCGCGTCGCCCTGCGCGCCCGAACCGTCGAAGTAATCGTCCGTCAGCGCCTTCACGATGTTCCACTGCGCTTCATTGGTGTCCTGCGCTTCGTCGACAAGGATGTGGTCGAAGCTGCGGTCGAGCTTGTAGCGGATCCAGTCCGCCATCGTGCTGTCGGACAACAGCGTCGCGGCACGCGCGATGAGATCGTCGAAATCGACCAGCCCCTCGCGCTCCTTGGCCTCCTGCCATGCGAGTGCGAAGGCACGGCCCGCTTCAAGCTGGGGGGCGAGGAAAGCGGCGAGTTCGAGCAGCGTCTTGCGTTCGCGCACGACACCGATGGCCTCGGCAATCCGCTGTTGGTTGTCCGGAAAAGATGGATCGGCCTTTTCGGCGCCGCCCATCTTGCGAGGGCTGCCGTCTTTCTTGAGCAGCGTGTCGAGGAAACCGTCGATCCGGAGAAGCCGGGCTTCCGGATCCTCCGCGAACCACCCTTCGATGAAATCGGCCGCTTTCTGCCCGGTCTTCGCCGACCATTCGCGTGTCGCCGCCAGACAGCCACGCAAAGCCGCAGTCGGGAATCCATGATCCGAACAGGCTTCGGCAACCCATGCCTCGTCGGCATCGGCAGGAATGCCTAGCAGACGGTGTACGCGTGGGGCCATCGGTGGCTGCCAGCTACCCGTTCCTTCCCACAGTTCCATGTGCTGTGCGCAGCGCATCAGCCAGCCGCGCACCGCATCGGGACCCTTGCGCTTGCTCATTTCGGCGATCGCGCCGGTGACGCGCGGGTCGCCTTGGGCCAGCAGATCGGACAGGACCTCGCGGCTCAGCAGGTCGCGCTCGCGATCCTCCATCGGTCGCGATCCCGGCAGGATACCCGCTTCTCCCGGAAAGGCGGCAAGGAGGTATTGCGCGAAGGCATGGATCGTATCGATCCGCAGCCCCCCGCCCGGGCAATCGAGCACTCGGGCAAAGAGGGAACGCGCACGAGCCTGTGTTTCAGGATCGATTGGCGCACCGAGATAGCCAAGCTCTTGCGCAAGATCGGTACTCTTCAGTCGTACCCAGCGCGCAAGCACGGCGTTGACGCGCACCGCCATTTCCGCAGCCCCTGCCTTGGTGAAGGTCAGGCACAACACTTGCGCCGGATCGGCACCTGGTTCGAGCAGCAGTCGCAGGACACGCGCGGAAAGCACCTGCGTCTTGCCCGTCCCCGCGCTGGCCGAAAGCCAAACGCTGCCCTGCGGATCGACCGCGAGGCGCTGCTTGTCCCGCAGTTCGTAGACGGTCCCGCTCATCTCTCGTCCCCACCATCCTGGTGCGCGATCCATTCATCGAGGCGCATGAGCTGGTCGTAGGTGTCGTAGGCGGGGTAATCGGGGTTTTCGCGCGCGGTGAACGGATCGCGCCCTTTGATGAAGCGATCGATTGCAAGCGCGAGCTTGTTTTCGGTGAGCGGCAGGAAGTCCTCCGGCAGCACGCCCGAAGTTTTGCGTCCGACCTTCAGCGGAACCTCGATATAACCAAAGCCGAAGGGGTTATCGTCCTTGGCCTTGCCGAGCGACCAATATTCATAGCCCTCGGGATCGCCCGACAGCCCGTCGAAGCCGCCCTTCTCGGCAATCAGTCCGAGAATACCGAGCTGCAGCGCAAAGCCCTGCTCGACCATCGCCGCGCTGGGCGGCTTGCCGATCTTGTAGTCGATGATCGCGAGGCCGCCTTCCTCCAATCGGTCGATCCGGTCGGCTCGCCCGTGGACCTGCACGCCTTCAAAGGTCATCCGGCCTTCCTTCTCGACTGCCAGCAGACGGCGGTCCTTATAACTCTCGACCTTGTGCTCGACCCAGCGCAGCGCCGCTTCGAGCCGCGGTTGCCACAGCCCGCGCATCAACGGGTCGGCATTTTCCTCGTCGAGCACCGCCGCCATGATCGGCGCCAGCGGCGCGGTGTCATCCTGTTCGCGCGCCTCGTGCCAGCGCTGGAGAATGGTGTGCGCGACATTGCCCTGCCACAGTGCGGACGGCTCGGCATCGAGCACGTCGAGATCAGAAAGCCCCATGATCTTGCCCGCGTAGAACTGGTAGGGGTCGCCCAGAAGCCGGTCGAGCGCGGTGGCGGAGATATCGACGTCGCGCTGCTCGGGCGATGGGTCGGGCCCAGGACGCGGATAGCGCTCGGTAGCCGGTGCCCGAGTCATGGCTCGGGCCAGTTCGACCGCGTCCCTTTCCTCGTAGCGATCCAGCATCTCGCCAAGCAATGCCTGCACGCGAAGCAGAAAGCGCGACGGGATGGCAGGTCCTGCCTCATCGCGCTCTGAACGCGAGAGCACGACTTCCGGAGCGCCCATCGCGCCCGCGAGATCATGCGCGGACAGGCCGATACGGAAATCGGCTCCCGGAACGCCCAGCGCCCGCAAGATCGGCGGCGCGAGCAGAGCATCGACCCCACCGCGCGTCGGCCAGACGCCCTCGTTGAGTCCGGCGCAGATCACCAGCTCCGCGCGGTTCATCCGACTTTCGAGAAGGCCGAGGATCTGCACGCGCGCATGGCCGCCATAGGGTGGCCGCACCGCGACCTGTTCCATCGCATCGCGCAGCGCGATCGCGGAGTCGGCAGGAGCGAGGGCGAAACCGGCGTCGCGCGCGTGCAGGCGAAATTCCTCGACGAAGGCAGCCAGAGCGCGGCCGTCCTCCTTGCTCCACAGCTTCTCGCCGCACAGCGCTTCGCCGGTCGCTACCAGCCTGTCGAACAGGTCGGCGAGCGAGATTTCTGCTTGGTTGCCCAGCGCCAGCAGCGATTCTAGCGCCTCTTCGACGATGGCAAACCAATCGCCGACCCGCAAATGCCGTTTCGCCAGCGTGGCGGCGATTGTGCCGACCGGTGTCAGCCCCCCCCCCCTGCGCGGTCCGCGCAGTTCGCGTTCGACGCGGCGCAACTGGCGCAGCCACACGCCGCGTTCCATCCCGCCATCGACCAGCGGGTGCGCAAGAAGTGCCATCAGAGGCACCGGGGCGGCCATCTCCGCCATCGCCTCCGCGAGCAGCAGCAGCAAACGGCCGGCTGGTGTCTGCGACAGCGGTCGTCCTGCGGAATCGTCGGCAAGGATGTTCCAGCGGTCGAGGTGGTGCACGACGCGGCGTGCCAGTGCGCGGTCGGGCGTCACCACAGCGACGCGCTTTTCCGGCTCTTCCAGCGCCTCACGCACCAGCAAGGCAATGGCTTGCGCCTCCTCTTCCGGATTGGCGCAGGTCAAGATCCTGACGCCCGACAGGCGACGTTTTTCGGCAGGCAGGTCAACCCAGCTCTTGCTCGCTTCGGGCGGCAGGAACAGCGAGCCGATCGCATGGCTGCGTCCGGGCGGCGCGGCGACGAGGCCTTTGCGGTGCCAGGGCTGCACCTCCTCGCGCGCCACACCCATTCGGTTGAGCAACAGCTTGAGATGATACTGCGGGTGCGTCACCGCATCGTCGCGGGCGAATGGCGTATCGCCAGGTTCGGGAGCCGCGCCCGCCCGGCCAAGCTCCTCCCACACCGCCTGCGGCATGGTCAGGTCGAAATCGGGCAGGATTACCGCGCCATTTTCGAGGTTGGCGATGACACGCAGCAGTTTCGCCAACGAGGGCGCCGCGCTGGTTACACCGGCAGCGACGATGGGCGTGTCCGGCGGATCGTCTTTCCATCGCCGTGCGGCCCATTCAAAGAGGCCGTTGCGCCGCGCGGCGGCATCGAGAAGCCCCTTCCGCGCAAGCTCCTGCTTCCACAATAGCTGGACCGCGGAGAAGGCGCGCAGGCTGTTTTGCCAGTGGTCGGATAGATCGGGATAGATGCCCGTTACCGCCTCATCCAGCAGGTCGGAGGGATCGACATTTTCCACCAGCAGGCGATCCATCGTCGCGCCAGCCTCGCGCGCGAGGCGCAGCAAGGTTGCGCCCTTGGGTGCGCGTTCGCCCATCACGCTGCTCAGCAGCTTCGCCAGTTCGAATAGGCGCCTTTGCGGATCGATGGCAGGCGGGATGTCGGCCGCGCCCAATGGGTCGAGCAGTGGCCCGAGGGTCTCGTCGAGATCGAGATCGCCGACCACGGCCATGCGCGGCATCAGGAGGCCCGGGCTGCCCGTCTCGCCCGCGTGACGGATGAAGGCCTCGGAAATCGCCCGGCGTGCGCGGCTGCTCGGGACCAGCAAGGTCAGCCCGGCCAGTCCGAGTTCGGGATCGGCGTAGCGCGGCACCAATCCCGCCACCAGCGCATCGGCGAAGCCGCGATGCGCGGCGATCGAATAGACCTTCGGCTGCGCGCGCTCAGCCACCCGTGAGCGCCTCCTCGGTCGGGCGGATATGCGCGGGCGTGCCCACCTCGTACCACTGGCCGGTGAAGGCGAGGCCGTAGAGCCGGCCTTCCTCGATGGCCCGATCCCACAACACGTTGGTCGAAAACTTGCCGTCGGGCGCCTCGCGCAGCAGGCGGTGCGAAACGATCTGGATGCCGGTATAGATGAACGGCGCGATCCGGCCCGGGAGCTTGCGCTTCAACCGGCCCGTGCCGTCCATGTAGAAATCGCCCGTGCCGTCGAAATTGAAGGCGCGCGCATGCGTTACGACCAGCAGCAGCGCGTCCATCTTATCCGGGTCCCAACGCGCCGACAGGTCCGCAAAGGCATTGCGCGGCCCGTCGAGCCAGATGCTGTCGGCATTGCAGGCGAAGAACGGATTGGGGAGCAGGCCGGCTGCACTGGCCTTGACCATGCCTCCCCCGGTTTCGAGCAACAGGTCGCGCTCGTCGGAGAAGGTGATCGCGGGAGCCTTGCGCGGGCCGACATGCGCCTCGATCGCGTCCGCGAGATAGTGAACATTGACCACGGCCGTCGAAACGCCCGCTTCTTCCAACCGGTCGAGCGCGCGATCGATCAAAGGCTTGCCCGCTACCCGCACCAGCGGCTTGGGCATGGTGGCGGTCAGCGGGCGCATCCGCTTGCCCAGCCCGGCGGCCATGAGCATCGCGGTATCGGAGGCAAGGGCGGTCACCGGATTTCCCCGCCCTGCCTGTCGCGGACTTCCTGCGGGATATTGGCAGCGAACCAGTCTGCGACCGGCTGCAGGGCGTCATGCGCGAGATCGCGCTCCATCGCTGCCCAGACACGCGGGATCAGGGACAGGTAGCGCGCCTTGCCGTCGCGCTTCCATAGGCGGGTGAAGATGCCGACGATCTTGGCGTTGCGCTGCGCGCCGAGCCGCGCATAGTCGGCGGCGAAACCGTCGCCGGGATCGGCGGCGGCGTGGTAGCTTGCGAGCATGTCCGCCTCCAATTCTTCCGATACGTCGCGCCGCGCATCCTGCAGCAGGCTGACGAGATCGTAAGCTGGGTGTCCTACGAGAGCGTCCTGAAAATCGATCAAACCCTGCGCGCCCGTGGTTTCGCCCGGTTCCAGCAACATGATGTTCTCCGCATGATAGTCGCGTAGCACGGTCACACCGGGGTCCTGCCGACCCAGAACCGGAACAAGCGCCTGCTGCCAAGCCGAATTCCAACCGGGCACATCGACCTCCAGCCCCATCGCCGGACAAAACCATTCGACGAAGAGGTTCGCCTCGCGCTGATAGACTTCCATGTCGTAGGGATCGAACGGCCCGGGCGGCAGCCTGTGCAACTTCACAAGGGCGTCGATCGCGCGTCCATATATGTCGTGCTCATCTCCGGGATGGTCATCGACCCATTCGCGCATGCGTTGATCGCCGAAATCTTCGATCAGCACCCAGCCCTCTGTCACGTCTTCAGCGAAGATATGGGGCGCACGCATGCCGTTGCCGCACAGCCAATGCGCAACATGCAGGAAAGGCTTCGGATCCTCGTGCGGTGGCGGAGCATGCATGAGCATCGCGCTCTTACCAGCCATTCTCAGGCGGAAATAGCGGCGGAAACTGGCATCGCCGACGAGCGGTGCGATTTCCGCCCCTTCCCATTCGGTATCGCCAAGGAAGCTGTGTAGCCCGTCGGGCAGCGCATCACTCATGGCCAGCGGCTTTGCCAAGATGTGCCGGGGGTTACAACGGCCTCACGCCCTTCGCCCACTTTTTCCAGCGCGATCCAGAGGCAGCCCGCCTCATGCGCGAAACCGCCGGCATTGTCGGGCCATTCGGCTAGCAGCGCTGCACCCTCGCGATAGTCGTCGAGACCGATCTCCTCGACCTCGGCCGGATCTTCCAGGCGGTAGAAATCGGCATGGACCAGCGGCACCTGCGTATCGTCATAGGTTTCGATGATCGTATAGGTCGGCGACGGCACCTCGCCGACATGTCCAAGCGCGGAGATTATCGCCCGCGCCAGCGTGGTCTTGCCGGTTCCCAGCTTTCCAGAAAGCGCGACGACGTCACCCGGGACCAGCCGCTCGGCGATGCGCTTGCCGAAGGCCTCCATTGCCTCCAGATCGGGAAGCGAGACCCTCATGGAAGGGTTATCGTGGCAGTCGTACCGCCATTTTTGCGGCTCTGGATCTCGAGCGTTCCGCCATGCGCCTCGATCAACTGGCGCGCGAGCGGGATGCCAAGCCCCTGGCGGCGTTCGATGCCCTTGCCGTCTGCCGACATGCGAATGCCCTCGAGCGCGCGCGCAAGTTCGTGCTGGCTCATCCCGCGACCGTTATCGGAAATGACGATCTTAGTTTCGCCGCGCTTGCGCCCGATATCGACGACGATCCGGCCGCCGCGCGGCGTCCCGTTGATGGCATTGTCGAGCAGCTGCGAAATCGCCCTGCGGAGCTGCTGAGGATCGGCGGTGATGGTCTTGTCCGGATTGCCCTTGAGATCGAGCGTCAGCCCGCCGTCGAGAATGCGTCGTTCATGATGGCGGACGATCTCGGTGATGAAAGGCAGCAGTTCGAGCCTGGTCTTGCGCAGTGGCATCAGCCCTGCTTCCGATTGCGACAGGTCGAGTACGTTTTCGACCTGTTCGGTCAACTTTCCGACCGAGAGCGAAATCGCCTGCGCATATTCCTTGGCCTGCGGGGTCAGTTCACCGGCAATACCGCTGGTGAGTAGCTCAGCAAAACCGCCGATCGAGGTTAGCGGCGTACGGAATTCGTAGCTCATATTGGCGAGGAACCGGGTCATTACGGCATCCGCTTCTTCGAGGGCGCGGTTGCGTTCGCGCAGGGCTTCTTCCGCCTGGCGCGAGGAGGTAACGTCCAGAACCGTCAGCATTCCATTGCCGTCGGGCAGCGGGACGCCCGCGAAATCGAGCGTCCGCCCATCGGCAAGCTCGATCCGCCCGTCGCTCTTCTTGCGGTCCAGCGTGGCTGCGCGAATGACCTGATTGATACGCGAAACCGCTTGGGGATCGGCCAGGTTCTTGGCGATCGCGCCGAGCAGGTCTTCAGCCTGCGGATGTCCGTCGAGCACTTCGGCGTCGATCCCCCAAGCGCCCGCAAAGCCGCGATTCCACAATTCGAGATGGCCGTCGGGGGCGAATACGGCGAGCGCTTCGAACAGATTGTCGAACGTCGCCGTGCGCGTTCTTAGCAACGTATCGCGTGTTGCAGACAGCGCCAATTGTTCGGTCTGGTCCTCCGCTATCATAACCAGGCCGCCGTCCGGCAATGGCTGCGCGACGATGCGCAGGTGGGTGCTGTCCGGCAGTGGCCAGGCCTCTTCATGCGGCTCGTCGCGCAGGAACCATTCGCCCAATTCGTTCCGCCAGGCGGGAAAATCGCGCACCTCGGGAATCCGGCCGTTTTCGCGCGCGATCAACAGCATCTGCTCGAATGTGGTGCGATCGTTGACCACGCCGGGGGGCAATGCGAACACGCGGTGGAACGGCTGGTTTGCGAAGGTCAAGCGATGCGCGGCATCGAACTGAGCAACGCCGATCGAGAGCTGGTCGAGCATCGAGCGTTGGGCCTCGCGGAAGGCGCGGAATTCACGCGCCTGCTCTTCCATCTCCTCGATGTCGACCGCATAGCCCGCGATCCCCTCGCCCATCAGCGGCAGGTCGGTGACGCGTATCGTGCGTCTCGCGCGGTCGATCGTGGCGCTGAGAATCCGTTCGATCGGCTGGCGGCGATCCGCCGCCTGTTGGGCGACTTCCGCCGCAGTGCGGCCATTGACCGTTTCCACGAGTTCGATCTGATCGGCGACCACCTGGTCCGCACTTTCCGCCCCAACAGCGGAAACATAGGCCTTGTTGACCAATCGCAACTGCATGTCCGCACCCCGGAACCACATTGGCATGGGTGCCGCCTCGATCAGGCCGACGAGCGCGCCGAAATCCTCTCGCGCACGGGCCGCCTCTTCACGCAGCTGCGCGAGTTCCGCCTGGCTGTCGCTGAAGTCGAAGACCCAGACCAGCGCCGCACCCCCCGGTGAAACCGCCGGGTCGGCCAGCGAACCGTGCATGGCCAACGCCTTGCCCGATCCCGGCGAAACCGTGATCGCCATCTGGAACGGTCGTGCCGTCTTCTGCGTGCGGCGAACGTTGCGGGTCAGATCGTTGATCTGCGGTTCGGTCAGGCCGCGACCGTCCGAACCGGCCAGTTCGCTCAGATATTCGGGGACCTTGGCAAGTCCGATCCAGCGGGCGAGGCGATCGGGGGCCTCGATCCGGCCGTCCGCCCGCACTAACATGGGGATCGCCGGGCCTTCTTCGATCAGGCGCGAGAGCCGCTGGGCGAGCCTACGGTTTGCCGCCGATTTCTGATCGCCCCCGCTGGCGCGCAGCATCACCCACACCGCGCCCGCGGTCCACAGAGCCAGTAGGAGGCCGATAACGGCCAGCGTAGCGGGTGAAAGTTCCATTACCCGCCAGCTATGCCGACGCGCGCGGGAGTGCAATGCCCCCGCGCGCGTTCATGCAACGGTATCTCCGCAGGTTGCGACGATCAGTAGCGGTAATGCTCGGGCTTGAACGGCCCCTCTACCGGCACACCGATGTAATCGGCCTGCTTCTGACTGAGCTGGGTCAGCTTCACGCCGAGTTTGTCGAGATGCAGTGCCGCGACCTTCTCGTCGAGGTGCTTGGGCAGGACGTAGACGTCGTTCTCATATTCGTCGCCCTTGGTCCACAGCTCGATCTGCGCCAGCGTCTGGTTGGTGAAGCTGAAGCTCATCACGAAGCTCGGGTGGCCGGTCGCGCAGGCGAGGTTCACCAGGCGCCCCTGACCCAGAACGATGATTTCCTTGCCGTCGGGGAACTTCACCAGGTCGGTGCCCGGCTTCAGCTCGTTCCACTCGTAATTGTCGAGTGCCGAGATCTGGATCTCGCTGTCGAAGTGGCCGATGTTGCAGACGATCGCCTTGTCCTTCATCGCCTTCATGTGTTCGGCGGTGATGACGTGTTCGTTGCCGGTGGCGGTGCAGAAGATGTCGGCGACCTTCACCGCTTCTTCCATGGTGACGACCTCGAACCCGTCCATCGCCGCCTGCAGTGCGCAGATCGGGTCGATCTCAGTCACGAGCACACGCGCGCCGCCGTTGCGGAGCGACTGGGCAGAACCTTTGCCCACATCGCCGAAGCCGGCGACGCAGGCGACCTTGCCCGACAGCATGACGTCGGTCGCGCGGCGGATCGCATCGACCAGCGATTCGCGGCAACCGTAGAGGTTGTCGAACTTAGACTTGGTCACGCTGTCGTTCACATTGATCGCGGGGAACGGCAGCTTGCCCTGCTTGGCAAGGTGGTAGAGACGGTGGACACCGGTGGTCGTCTCTTCCGAGACACCCACGATGTTCTTGACCGACTTGGTCAGATAGCCGGGCTTGGCTTTGATGAAGGCTTTCAGCGCCCGCTGGAATTCGATTTCCTCGGCGTTCTGCGGCTCGGGCAGTTCTTCGCCCGCTTCGACGCGTGCGCCCCACAGCGCGAACATGGTAGCATCGCCGCCATCGTCGAGAATGATGTTGGCGGTGCGGTCTGCATCGTCATCGGTCGACCAGTCGAAGATCTTGCCGACATAGTCCCAATAATCGGCCAGGCTTTCACCCTTTACGGCGAAGACGGGAATGTCCTGCGCAGCGATGGCGGCGGCTGCATGGTCCTGCGTCGAGAAGATGTTGCAGGTCGCCCAGCGCACTTCGGCGCCGAGCGCGACCAGCGTTTCGATCAGAACGGCCGTCTGGATCGTCATGTGCAGCGAACCGGTAATCCGCGCACCCTTGAGCGGCTTCTCCGCATATTCCTCGCGCAGCGCCATCAGGCCCGGCATTTCGGTTTCGGCAATGGCGATTTCGGCGCGGCCATATTCGGCGAGCGCAATGTCCTTGATGACGTAATCGGTAAAATCGGTCACGAAAATATCCTCGTCTTTCGGGATGGTGACCGCACAGGAAACGCGGCGGCCGACGCATTGGCGCCGCCCCTAGCCCGTCAGCGAAGCAAGGGCAACAGCCCCTGTCGGCGGCAATTTTGGCTGGAGGTTCAATGCACCACGAAGCATTCCTATTGACGCGGCGCAGAGGCGAGCAATCCGACCGCCGCAATCACTAGGGGGAATAGGATCGAGCGATACCGCGAGATGCGAAGGGGTACACCTGACCTGGGCACCGCCCGGCGGCGAAGGCCCCTTTCAACCGTGCCGCAGAGCTTGCGTACCCTTCCGCGCAAGCCTACTTCACGTAGCGGACGGGACAGACGGAGTTTCGAAAATGACGATTTCGGTGGGCGAAAAACTGCCCGATGTTACGCTGGTCAAGGCAACCGAGAACGGGCCCGAGCAGGTCAGCTCGGCCGAGTATTTCAAGGGCAAGAAAGTGGCGCTTTTCTCGGTGCCCGGCGCCTTCACCCCGACCTGTTCGGCGCGCCACCTGCCCGGCTATGTCGAAAAGGCCGATGAACTGAAAGCCAAGGGCGTGGACGAGATCGTGGCGACGGCGGTCAACGATGCCTTCGTCATGGACGCATGGAAAAACGCAGCCGGTTCGGACGACATCACCATGCTGGCCGACGGCAACGCCGATTTCGCGGAAGCCGTGGGCCTGACCATGGATGGTTCGGGATTCGGCATGGGCAAACGCGGTCAGCGCTATTCGATGGTCGTCGAGGACGGAGTGGTCACGCAGCTCAATGTCGAAGCACCAGGCGATTTCTCGGTTTCGAGCGCCGAACACATGCTCGGGCAGATGTAAGCACCCACTGCCACATCGCGATATAATAATCGCCCCGCCCGGCTTCGTGCCGGGCGGGGCGTTGCTATTTGGCGGCCGCAATCCGCGGGCCGATGGGGCCTTGATTACACCGCGCACAGTCCAAGAATTCGGCGTGCGCGAGCGCGCAGGCTGAGGTCAAAATGAGCCGGTCGAGCCCGCACCGCCTTGATTCGACGGATTTTTACAAGACATCGAGGGATTTTGCCTCAAAAGTAGCGACCTCGCGATTTCCTGGGGGAGGTCGAGAAACAGTCCCGACTTGATCGACCGGGACTGTATTTGCAGAGCAGGTAATGCAACGACCGAGGCCAACGATCGAAAGGTCCCGCGTATGTGTGGAGCCGCTGCGGCGCCAGACGAAGCAGCCAACGCCGTGAGCAGCGATCTCCAGCCATCATCCCCTGCCGCTCCATCCAGAAGCATTTCTTCGCCGGGATGGCGAAGCTGGGTCGATCTTTCCGTGGGCCAAAGTCTTGCCGAAGCTCCGATACGTAGAGACGACCTTTCGACACGTTTTGTCGGGGGATGGAACCGGCCAAAGCAACGCGAAAGGATCTGCAAATGACCCGCGAAATTCTCGGCGTCGGTTTCGACACGGCCTCGCGCGATTGGTCGCGACCGGATCCGAAGACACAGCGTCTGGCGGAGAGGTTGTCCAAAAGGGAAAAGCAGGTGCTTCGATTGCTGATCGGCGGCTACACCAGTCGCGAGGTCGCCTTGCGGCTCAACATCAGCGTGCGCACCGTCGAAATCTACCGCATCCTGATCAACCAGAAACTCGACGAACCCGATTCGTCGTTCACTTTCGCTACCGCTGTCGCGTTCGACTGGTCGTCATTGGCCGCTTGCAGGCCACAGCCGAAACCTAGGCCCCTCAGATCCCATCGCGGGAACTGACAGAGATCATCCGTAACCCATCAGCTTGAGCACTTCCTCGCGACTTCGGTTATCTTCGAGGAAGGCGCCCATCATGCGGCTGGTGACCATGTTCACACCCGGCGTCTTCACACCGCGGGCAGTCATGCAACTATGCGCGGCTTCAATGACGACTGCGACACCCTGGGGTTGCAGATTGTCCCAGATGCAGTCGGCGACCTCCGCAGTCAGGCGTTCCTGCACCTGAAGGCGACGCGCAAAGCCATGGAGGACTCTTGCAAGCTTGGAGATACCGACAACGCGATCGTTCGGCAGATAGGCGATCGCCGCCTTGCCGATGATCGGCGCCATATGGTGCTCGCAATGCGACTGGAAGGGAATGTCCTTGAGCAGCACAATTTCGTTGTAACCGCCCACTTCCTCGAACACGCGGCTGAGATGATATGCCGGATCTTCCGCATATCCGACGCAGTATTCCTTCCACGCACGGGCCACGCGCGCGGGCGTATCGAGCAGTCCCTCCCGCGAGGGATCATCGCCGGCCCATTCGAGCAGCGTACGGATGGCATCCTGGACGTTTTCGGGGACTGGCGGTTTCCCGCGCGGATCATCCTCGTCGGGTCCAACTAGGCTGCTCACGTTTCCCTGATCCTTCTGAATTTCTCGCGAAAGCGTGCGAGTCTGCTCCCCTTGCGGAAAAGCCCGCCCTTTGCAAACGGCTCAAACATATCGTCCGGATCCTCGGGATCGAGAAGCGCGCTTTCGGCCAGTGTCCGTTGCGCACCATTGAGGTCCGGCGGATGGTACCGGTGCAGGGTACGCGTGCCATCGCCGCGAGAATGGTCGATCAGGCCGGCCATCGATCCGTAGCGTGACAGCAATTGCCCGACTTCGCGCTCGTTCAGCCCGCAGTGTTCACCCAGCAGCTTTCGACGCAGGCTGGCAATTGCCTCGGCGGCATGGCCGTTGCCATCGCGCGTGGAATCGATGAACACGTCGCATTCGCTGTCGAGCCCCATCGAGCGATTGTTGAGGTTGGCCGAACCGATCCGCAGGATTTCGTCGTCGACGATCATGATCTTCGCATGAACGTAAATCGCCGTTTCTCCACTGAAGGGCGACCAGATCGAAAATCGCTTCTTCGCATCCGCTTCCTCTATTGCCCGGACCAGTTCGGCGCGCGCATGGTCCATCGCCTGCTGCTCCAGCCAGCCATCGGCGTGGCAGGGATGGACGATCACGATTTCGGGAGGGTCATCGTCCTGCAGCCGGTCGATGATCGCCTCGCCCACACTGCGCGAGGCGAAATACTGGCTTTCGGCATAGATGAACCGCTTGGCTCTGGCGATCTGCTGAAGGTAAAGCTGTTCGATCTCGTTGACGCGGTCCCAATCGCGATAGGCCGCACGGGTCCGGGCGATGCCGATCTCGACATTCTCGAACTGGGCTTCGAGCGCGCTTGGCCAAGGACTGCCCGGCCTGTCCTCGACTTTGGGAAGCTGCTCACCGCCGGCCCGGGTCCAGCGGTCCTCGCCCAGTTCCGCCAGCGCCAGCGAAACCTCGCCCTCCATCATCATCGTCGCATCATGCCACGGACGATAGGGTTCCCCGCGCGGAGTCGTGCGTCTCGGGTCGTCTTCCTTGTGTTCGCTGGTATCCCACCGCTGGTCGGTAATATCGATCCCGCCGCAAACGGCCACTTGGTTGTCGAGCACGGCGATCTTCTGGTGGTGGGTACAGCCAACCGGATGCGCGGTATCGAACTTGAAGTGTATCCGGCGATGGCGGAACCACCGCGTGAGGTCCCACCACATCGATGCACGCCCGATGGTGGATAGTGCGCCGACGCTCCATTTGAGAATGCGGATGTCGAGCTGTGTCCGATGCCGCGCGAGCCAGGCGATGAAACTGCCAAGCCGCGAAGGGTAACCGCGTTTCCATGGCCGCTGCCACCACCGGCGGCCGCGCTCCAGATGGATTCGCGTGTCGAAATCCCAGCCGATAAGCAGGATGCGACGCCGCGAATTCAGCATCGCTTCCTGCATCAGCGCAAAATAATCGGCCGCATCGACGACTACACTTGCGCGGGTCGCTTTTGCATAGCGCCACACACCCGGTTCCACCGAAGGGTCCAGATGCGAGACACGGCTGGGATCGGTGTTACCGTTTTTGCTCACGGCCCTCCCCTGCCAAGGCTATTCCTTCGCGTCTTCCTTTTTCTCGGGCGTCAATTCGGCCTCGGCCTTTTCCTCTTCCTTGCGACGTTCGAACACACGCTCCATATGCTGCCTATCCTCATCATCGAGATGCTTCTCGAAATCGGGGAAGTGGTCTTCCTCTTCCTCGTCGATATGATGGCGATAGCGGTGTTCGAAGCTCTTGAATTTCATCAGCCAGCCGCCTTCGGACATGTCGGTGGCGGCAAGGTCGTTGAGCGCCTCGTCAATCTCGTGATGCTCGGCAACCGAATGGCGCGTCTCGTCCGTAGTCGGCGGCTTTCGAAGCATCGTCGAGTAGAGCGCCTGCTCTTCGGCTGCCGCGTGCGATTTCAGCTCCTTGGTAAGTTCTTCGAACAGCGTTTTGCGCTCGGCGCTGTCGCCACTTGTCTCGAGCAACTTGTCGAGCAGTTCGCGGTGCTTGTCGTGATCCTTCTTGAGGCGCTGGAAAATCTCGGTGGCTTCGGTCATCGAATCTATCTCCTTCGCCAAATGAACAGGCCACGCGCGCCACGGTTCCGATCTTGTGCGATACGCGGCCCGAACCCATATCCGCGATACGATGCACGACCGGCAGGCACCGACGAAGGCACAGATGCAGATGATGGCGGATGCCGCCTTTGCCGCCCTGCCCGCCCAATTCCGCGAGCAGATGGGTGATGTCGTGCTTCAGGTCGAGGATTTCGCCACATCCGAACAGCTGGCATCGGTCGAGCTGGACGATCCCTGGCATTTGTCGGGCCTCTACGAAGGCGCACCACTGCCCGACCAGTCGATATGGGAAAGCGGGCGCATGCCGCCGCGCATCTGGTTGTTTCGCCGGCCGCTGATCGCCGAATGGCGCGAAACGGGCGTGCGCATGGATCATCTCGTGCGCCATGTCGTGGTCCACGAGGCGGGACACCACTTCGGTTTCAGCGATGACGATATGCACTGGCTCGAGGACGAGGCCGATTAGCCGCAAAGCAAAAAGCCCGCCCCCCGGGTAAGGGGCGGGCTTTTGAAAGTGGCGCGCCCGGAAGGATTCGAACCTCCGGCCCCCAGATTCGTAGTCTGGTGCTCTATCCAGCTGAGCTACGGGCGCGCTTGGAGGGCGCCACATAGGCAGGTGCCCACAGCTTGGCAATCCCTAAATCACGCTTTTTCGAGCATGCGTGACGCGAGTTCGACATCGAGCGGAGGTTTGGCGAGTTGCGTGACTTCTTCGGGCGTGAGCCACGCCACTTCGCCGCCCTCCAGCGCCTGGGGCATGGGCCCGCTCCACAATGACTTGTAAAGCATTATGACAATCGGCCGAGGACTTTCGTCCGGGGATTCCTCGGCGAAGGCCACGGGGGTTAGCGTATCGATTTCGAGGGCGATTCCCAATTCCTCCTGGATCTCGCGAACCAGCGCATTCCTCGGGTTTTCTCCGCTTTCGACCTTGCCGCCGGGGAACTCCCATAGCCCGCCATGATGCTTGTGCGATGGGCGCCGATGCATCAGCCAACGGCCCTTTTCATCGAATAGCGCCGCCGCGACTACGCAGGTCCATGTCGGAAAATTTTCCAAAACTCTCTTCGCTCTCAACACTTCTTTAACCCGGTTTGCCGTAATCCCCCATTGTCCGCTTAGACAAGTGACGATTGGGGCAACGACAGATGGTCAAATTCCTGCGCAAACTGGGACATGACACACGCGGCGCCACGGCTGTCGAGTACGGGTTGATCCTCGCTCTGGTTTTTCTCGCCATGGTGGGTGCAATTCAGACGTTCGCCACGGTGACCACGGACATGTGGTCGGATGTCGCAACGGCTGTGGTCGGGAGTTCCGGCAGCTGAGGGGACCAAGGGGTGGCAGGGAGCGGTTAGGACTTTCTCAACCTATCCCATGCAAAATGTGAAGTTGCTCGCACCATTGTTTCGGAGCGAGCCGGGTACGAAGACTGAACCAGGAGACGAGACATGAAATTCTTCCGCAAGCTGCGCCGTGACGAAGAAGGCGCAACCGCCATCGAATACGGCCTCATCGCCGCGCTGATCGCCGTTGCTGCGATCACCGCGATGCAGAGCCTCGGCAACGAGCTGAGCACGACCTTCAACAAGGTCACCACCACGATGAGCGGCTGATAAGCCTCTAATCCAGATTAAATAGAAAGGGCGGCGGGTCGATCCCGCCGCCCTTTTCTTTTGCGCGATACGGCTGCGCGAGGCCTCAACTTCCCCTGACCACGATCTTCACTTTCTGGCCAGCTCGGACGCCTTCATTCGAAGTAAGGCCGTTGAGTACGCGGAATCGCTCGACCTGGTTGTCGCTATAGGCCATCCGGCGCGCCAGCGAATTGACCGTATCGCCGCTGCGAACCGTGACGACATCGATCACCCGCGGAATCACATTCGCCGCGGCCCGGGCATCGATCCGCCGCATCGATGCGAACATCTGATTGAAGATCGAGGCCCGTCCCGCCGGGGTGATCGCGAGGAAGTGATAGGCCCGGTCGTTGGAAAATTCATAGGCGAAAACGGTCACGTCGACCTGGCCATTGTTCGAATTGACCCGCGCGGTGCCATAGGCAGCTGGCAGCCCGTTGACCGTCGTCCTCTGAATCGTCTGCGGACGGATCTGCTGCTGGTTGCTGACGCCCGCGAAAACACTGGCCACATAGCTATCGAGATTGTTGTTGTAGGGGCCGAGCGTGAACTGCGCCTGTCCGCTTTGCCCGTTGATAGTGACCGCGCGCGTGCCGTTCATCATGTAGAAGCCCTGCGGTACGGTGAAGGCCAAGCGCAGATCCGGATGGATGAAATTGCGGCCTTCGACGACGCCCTGCGACGGATCGTCGCCATAGGTGAGGCCGTCGATGCGCGTCAGGAAGGTGTCGCGATTGGTTATCCCGCCGGTAACGCCCGTAGCCCGTGCTGTCGCGAGAGCGGTTTGCACGCGGCTGGCTGGATCGGGATGGGTGGAAGCCCATTCGGGAATGCGCGCATTGTCGCGGCCTTGCACCCGTGCATCGAGCGCGTTCTGCAAGGCAAGGCTCTGCAGCACCGTGGCCATCGCGCGCGGATCGTAGCCCGCGCTGTTGAGGTAGCGAATGCCGAGCTCGTCGGCCTCCAGTTCCTGGCTGCGCGAGAATTTCAGCGTGAGCAGCTGCGAGCCCTGCAGTGCCGCCTGGCCGAGCTGCTGGCCGAGACCACTATTGCCGAGGAGGATTCCCGACAGGATGGCCCCCGCAGCGCCCAGCAAGGTATTGCGTTGGGCGGCGGCCTGTCTGCGCTGCGAATGGCGTGCGGCGACATGGCCGACCTCGTGACCAAGCACGCCGGCCAGTTCCGCCTCGTTGTTCATCAAGGCGACCAGCTGGCGCGTGGTGTAAACATACCCTCCGGGTATCGCGAAAGCGTTGTTCACCGGACTGTTGAGCAGCGACACTGTGAAGGATTCGCGGGCATTGCCAAGGCCGGACTGGACCGCGATGTTCTTGCCGACTTGCTCGACATATTGCGCGTGACTACCAGTCATCGCGCCGCCGAATTCGGAGAGCAATTGTGGATGCGCTTCGGCGCCCATCTGCGCCTCGCTCTGCGTGATCGGCGCAGAAGCGCTGGGAATGTCGCCTCCGCCCATACAGCCCGAGAGGGCCAGCGAGAGTGCGGAAACGGATGCGGCGGCGGCAAGCTTGGTGCGCGACATAAGGGTTCTCCCCGAAAGATCCGGCGCGCGCGAGCCGGCGTCATGCGACCCGCACGGCTGTGTTCATTTACGCTAGGGAGAACCTGAGCAGGTACGGGTTTGTTCCCGGCTGCCGTGCGAAGGGCGTTACCCTGCCATTGCCAGAAAGCGCTCTTCGCGCAGGCGCTTGAGTTCGTGCGGCGCAAAGCGGGAAAGCTTGTCGAGTTCCTCCGCAATGGCCGTACCGAGCGTGCTCGCCGCAAGGCGCGGATCGCGATGCGCGCCACCGACGGGTTCGGCCACGATCCGGTCGATCACGCCAAGCTTTTCTAGGTCTTGTGCCGTAACTTTCATGGCCTCCGCGGCATCGGGTGCCTTCTCGGCCGTGCGCCACAGGATCGAAGCGCAGCCTTCGGGCGAAATCACCGAGTAGACCGCATGTTCCATCATCAGCACGCGTTCGGCGCTCGCCAGCGCGACAGCGCCGCCCGAACCACCCTCACCCACGATCGCGGCGACCATGGGTACCGGAAGCGCGAGGCAGGCCTCGGTCGAGCGCGCGATGGCTTCCGCCTGCCCACGTTCTTCGGCTTCGACTCCCGGGAAGGCTCCCGACGTATCCACCAGCGTCACCACCGGCAGGCCGAAGCGCCCGGCCAGTTCCATCAGGCGGATCGCCTTGCGATAGCCCTCGGGCTTGCCCATCCCGAAATTGTGGCGGATTCGGCTCGCGGTATCGTTGCCCTTTTCGTGCCCGATCAGCACGACCTTGCGCCCTTCCAGCTTGGCGAAACCGCCCAGGATCGCCTCATCGTCACCATAGCAGCGATCACCGCCGAGCGGCACGAATTCCTCGAACGCCTGTTGGACATAGTCGCGGAAATGCGGTCGCGAGGGATGCCTGGCAACCTGCGTTTTCTGCCACGGCGTGAGCGATTCGTACGTGCTCGCGAGGAGATTGGCGCTCTTTAGTTCGAGCCGCCGGAGTTCGTTCGAGATATCGACGTCGTCGCCTTCGGCCGCATTGCGCAGCTCGGCGATGCGCTGTTCGAGCTCGGCAACCGGCTTCTCGAATTCGAGATAGGAAATCATGCGCTCGCGCTAGTCCGAACTCCGCCCGCGCGCAAGCGGATGCCGTTCGTTGACCAGCCTTACCAACCGCTCCGCATCGACATGGGTGTAGATTTGCGTGGTCGAGATATCGGCATGGCCGAGCAGTGTCTGTAGCGCGCGAAGGTCCGCTCCGCCTTCGAGCAAGTGAGTGGCGAAGGCATGGCGCAACACATGCGGACTGATCTTTTCCGGCGGCAGATCGGCACGGACAGCCAGGCCCTTGAGCAGCTGGAACAGCCGCACGCGCGAAATATGGCCGGTGCGCGACGGGAACAGCCACGGGGAATCCCCCGGCCTCAGGGCCAACCAGCGCTGGAGAGCCTTGCCCGCCCGCTGGCTAACCGGCACCATTCGCGCCTGCCCCCCCTTGCCGGTCACGGTCAGGAAAGGGACGTCGCGCGGCACTGCCGAGACCGGGAGCGAGACGAGCTCGGTCGCGCGGAGGCCCGAGCCATAGAGCATTTCCAGCAACGTCAGTAGCCGCACGGCAGCCGGGGAATCGCCGCTGGCCTCGTCCTCGACCGTGGCGAACAACATCTCCACTTCGGCGTGCGAGAGGATTTTGGGCAGGGGGCGCCGCGTCGCCGGCCGCGGCAGCGCATGGGTCGGGTCATCCTCGCGCAGACCCTCGTCGACAAGAAAGCCGAAATACTGCCGGAGCGCCGAGATCTTGCGCGCCAGCGTCGATGGCGCAAGCGAGGACCACCCTTGGCCGAGCCTGGCCAGTTGCGCGGGACTGGCCACGTCGAGCTGGCCTCCGATCATCTCCTGAGCCTGCTCCAGATCTCGTCCGTAGGCGAGAATGGTATTGCGCGCAGCTCCTCGCTCGGCGGCGAGCATGGCGAGGAAATCGGCGATCGATGACCCCGGGGTGCTCACGTCAGGCGCGTGCGACCGCCTCCGCGGCGATCATTCGAGCTTCGGCTTCGAGCCCCACGCTGCGCAGGGCCGATACGATGTGGTAGAGGTGACGTGCGGTCATCTGTTCCCAGTCTGATCCCTGCATTCCGAGCCCTGCCAACATGGCGACCAGCGTCGGATTACCGGCCTCCGCCGCGCGCTCGATCATCCGCGTCCAGCGAGTCTGCGCAGACAGGGTGATGCCCAGCCGGTCGCTGTATTCCGCGATTTCCGCGCTCTCGACGCGCCCCAGGCCTGCCAGCCCGGCGAGCAACATGCGTGACTTGTGTTGCCCAGCAGAACCGTCGTCGTCGACGAATGCGTCGAGCTCGCCATCGGTGATCGTTTCCGTGCCATCGGGATCGGCCAGTGCGAGAAGACCCCACGCTAGGCTGCCGGCATCGACCTCGCCCGCCCAACGCAGCGCATCGCGGTCGAGTCCGGCAGTCAGCATGGAAGCGATCAGCCCGCCCGCATCGTCGGCAAAATCGCCACTGACCGGCATGCGCGCAGCGGCGTAGGCGGTGAGTACTTGGCGGCCATAGGAAAAGTCCCCGCCCCCCGACCAGATATCGCGAATTGCCGCGAGACGCTGCGCCGGATCAGAGCCCACATAGGCCTCGCGCAAGCGCGATGCCGTCAATGCCGGATCGCCCTCCGCCCCCTGTTCGGCAAAGATCTGGCTGTAAAGATCGACCATCGCCGCGGCCGACAATACCCCGCCCGCCCCCGCGATATCCGCGGCAGCGGCGCGCTGGACGGGTGCCAAGGCGGGCGTGATCGCCGCGTTGCGCAGCACCTCCGCTCCCGCCTCGTCGAGCAGGTCGTCGGGAATCGGCTCTCCGAGCGAATTGGCTAGCGCGAACCGCCACGGGGTGATCGCCCCCGTGCCGTCCCATTCGATGGTGACTGCCCGGCGACCGCGTCCGGCCGAACCGGCAAATCGCTGCGCCAGAAGGACATCGATGCGATCATCCTCGGTGCGGTTGAGCAGGCGACGCAAATCGTTCTGCGCGCGGGTCTCCTCGCCTGCGAAGGCGTTGCAGATTCCCGCCAGCATCTGCCATTCGGTGTCATCGCGCTCCGCGTCGACCAGGCGGACCGCCGGACAAGCGCCGACGATATCCGATGTGCCGATGTAAGCCGCAATCGCCGCATTCGCGAGCGCGGGCGAATAATTCGCCGTATCGACGTCTTGCACCAACGCACGCGCCACGACGTGCTCACCCATGGCATTGAGCACATCGGCGCGCAGGGTCGCGAATTCGACCGGGTCCATTCCTTGCGGCGCCGCCAGCCTGCTCGCGAGCGCGCGGCGCAGCAGGATGTGTCCCCAGCGCGAAACCATCGGTCGCGTGGTCCCCGCCAGCACTGCCCGGACCAGATCTGCGGGCTGGAGCGCCAGCGAGGCCGAAGGCAATCCGCCCTCCCCGTCCCCGAGAACCCCGACCCGCTCGGTCGATCGCCGCGCGGCGGGAGGAATGTCGTATTTGGGTTTCAGGCCGAGCAGCTCGTCGAGTTCATCGGTCGACATCGCCTCGAGCTCTTCGAGCGTCGGCAAATCGGACAAATCGAGGTCGGCGCTCGGCACGGATGGCTGCGTGGGGAGTGGTTGCACTATCTCGCCTGATTGCGTAGCCGTTGGTTGCGGTGCATTCGGTTGAGCAGCTTGTGTCGGCGTCGCAGCAGGCGCCCGTGTGGCTCGTGGCGTCGGAGTCGGAGCGGGTGCCGGGTCGTCGAATCCCGGAGGCAGCAGGTCGACCGGAGCGTCCTGCGCAAACACCACCGCCGAAGTGAGCGCGAGGGCCGCGCCGCCGACCAGCCAGGCCGATTTCATCGCACGTTCTCCGGCATTTCGACTGCCTGTTCGATCGGGTGCAGCGGCTCTTCACCACCATGGATCAGCGCCGCAACGATCAGCACCACGAAGAGCAAAGTCAGAATAGCTCCGATCCGTTTTCCGCTCATCGCCAAGTTTTTCGCGTCCCGCTTCAAGTGCTGATACCTTGCCCGCTCCCTAGCCCAGTTCTAGGCACGGCGGCAATGACCCATGCAATCGGCCTCACCCCGGCCCAGATCGGGAAAATCGCGGAGCGGATCGACCGTCCGGTGGTACTGGTCGGCCTGATGGGCGTCGGAAAATCGACCGTCGGCCGGAGGCTTGCGGCCATGCTGCAAACCGACTTCGTCGATGTCGACGACGAGATCGAGCGTGCTGCCGACCGCACGGTAAGCGAGATTTTCGATGCCCATGGCGAGGCCTATTTCCGCGATGGCGAACGCCGGGTGATCGCCCGGTTGATGGACGAGGCGCATGGAGTCATCGCCACCGGCGGCGGTGCCTTCGTCGATCCGGAGACGAGAGCCCTGATTGTCGAGCGCGCGATCGCGGTCTGGCTCGATTGCGACATCGATACGCTGGTGGAGCGGACTGCGCGCCGCGACAACCGTCCGCTTCTGCAACAGGGAAACCCGCGCGAAATCCTGACGGAACTGAAGGACAAGCGAGGCGCTGCCTATGCCGAGGCGCAAATCCACGTGGTCACCGACAATGGCCCGCATGCCCAGACCGCGCAGCGCATTCTGGAGGCGATCGACACATGGCTGTAATTCCCGTCGCATTGGCCGGCCGCAGCTACGAAGTGCGCGCCGGTTCCGGTCTGCTGGCCAATCTCGCCGGAGAAGCGAAGGACTACCTGCGCAAGGATCACGTCTGCATCGTGGCCGACGTCAATGCCCGGGACAATTGGGGTGAGGCTCTCGCCCGCTCGTTGCAATCGGCCGGTATCGAACCGCGCTGGTACGATGTGGCTCCCGGCGAAGGCTCGAAAAGCTGGGAAAGCTTGGCGCAGCTGACCGACTGGTTGCTCGCCCAGGGCGTGGAGCGCGGCGACCATGTGCTCGCGCTCGGCGGCGGGGTGGTCGGCGACCTCACCGGCTTCGCCTGCGCGATCCTCAAGCGCGGCTGCGGCTTCGTCCAGCTACCCACCACGCTGCTGGCACAGGTCGACAGTTCGGTCGGCGGCAAGACCGCTATCAACACCGCGGCGGGCAAAAACCTCATTGGCGCCTTCCACCAGCCTTCGCTGGTCCTGGCCGACCTCGACACGCTGTCCACGCTTCCGCAGCGCGAATTGCGCGCAGGATATGCCGAGGTGCTCAAATACGGCATACTCGGCGATAGCGACTTCTTCGCCTGGCTCGAGGAGCGCGGCCATTCGATACTCGCGCTCGACAAGGAGGCCTTGGAACAGGCAGTGGCGACCAGCGTCGCGGCAAAGGCGCGGATCGTGGCAGAGGACGAGCGCGAAACCAGCGGTACCCGCGCGCTGCTCAACCTCGGGCATACTTTCGGCCACGCATTGGAAGTCGAGACTGGCTTTTCCGACAGATTGCTCCACGGCGAAGCCGTCGCGCTCGGCATGGTGCTGGCCGCCCGCTATTCCGCGCGACTCGGACGAATACCGGAAGCGCAGGCGGAACGCATCACCAAGGCGATCGATCTTGCCGGCTTGCCCGCGGAGATTTCCGCTCTGGCACTCGATTGCGACGGGCGAACGCTTACTGCGCATATGCTCCACGACAAGAAGATGGACGCGGGCACACTGCCCTTCGTCCTGCTGCGGGGAATCGGCTCGGCCTATCTCGATCGCGAAGTCGATCTGTCCGATGTTGCCGCCTTCCTCGACGAGCAGCTGCAGGCGCACTAGTCTCGCGCAGATGACGCGTTTTATCGATCTTTCGATACCGATCACCAAAGAGGTGGTCTCCGATCCGGAAGTGATGCGGCCAAAAGTCACCTACATGACCCACGAAAGCACCTGGCAGCAGATTGCCATGTTCTTTCCCGGGTTGGAAAAGGAAGATCTGCCCGACGGCGAAGGCTGGGCGGTGGAGATGCTCGAGCTGTCGACGCATAACGGCACGCACATGGACGCGCCGTGGCACTACCATTCGACTACCGATAGCGGCGCCCGGCCCGCGCCCAGTATCGACGAGGCCCCGCTCGACCGCTTTTTCCGCCCTGGTGTCAAGCTCGATTTCAGCCATCTACCGCACGGGCATGTGGTAAGCGCGGCGGAAGTCGAAAAGGCCTTCGACATGATCGGTTATGATCTCCAGCCGCTCGACATCGTGCTGGTGCAATCAGGCGCGGTCTACGGGACCGAGAATTTCACCGATCAGGGTGTCGGCCTGGGCGCAGAAGCAACGCTGTGGCTGACCGAGCGTGGCGTCGAGGTCGTCGGCACCGATGCCTGGAGCTGGGACGCGCCCTTCAGCCACACGGCCAAGCGCTGGGCTGAGACGAAGGACCCTTCGATCATCTGGGAAGGGCACAAGGCCGGTCGCATCCGCCCCTATTACCAGATCGAAAAGCTGACCAATCTCGAAAGCCTACCCGACCACGACTTCACCTTCAGCTGTTTCCCAGTGAAGATCAAACGCGCAAGTGCGGGCTGGATTCGTGCAGTGGCGATAGTGGAAGGGTGATGGCCCGCGCGGCGGCGATTACTCCAGTTCCAGAATCACCGCGTCGACCGCCAGGCTCTCGCCCTCAGCGGCGTTGATCTTGGACACAGTTGCCTGCTTTTCGGCGCGCAGAATGTTTTCCATCTTCATCGCCTCTACCGTGGCGAGCGGCTGGCCCGGCTGGACTTCCTCGCCCTCTCCGACATGCAGCTTCACCAGCAGACCCGGCATCGGGCAGATCAGCATCTTGGAAAGATCGGGCGGCTCTTTCTCGATCATGTGCGAGGCGAGGTGCGCGATACGCGTTTGGAGAATGCGCAAGCTGTGCGTCGCCCCGCGCGTAGTGACGGCATAGCCGGTGCGCGTGGGTTCGAGCTGGAAGGTGTAGCTCTCGACGGGCGCAGCATCCTCTTCGGCGCCGTTCTCGAACAGTGCGACGTCGATCATCGGCTCGCCCGGCGTGTACTGCATCTCGATGGTGACCTGCTCGCCATCGACGGTCAGAGCATTTTCTTCGAGCCGGACTTCATGCGTGGTCGAGCCCTCCTCGCGCTCGCCGATTCGCACGGTCCAGTCGCCAGGCGCGTAGAGATCGTCGGAGAGCTGCCCTTCGATCCGCCGCGCGCGATCAGCGTCGGCAGTGGCGATCACACCGCCGACCGCGGCAAGCACCTTGGTCAGCTGCTCCGACGCAGGCGCGCCTTCGAAGCCCTCGGGATACTCCTCGGCAATGAAGCCGGTGGTCAGCTCGCCCGAGCGGAACCGCTCGTGCTGCATAATGGCGCTGAGGAAATCGACATTGTGCCCCAGCCCCTCGATGCGGAAGGCGTCGAGCGCCGCGATCTGAAGATCGGCGGCCTCATCACGGGTTTCGCCCCAGGTCACCAGCTTGGCGATCATCGGGTCGTAGAACATCGACACTTCGCCGCCTTCGAATACGCCGTCATCCACACGCACGCCGTCGACACCGCGGCGACCGTTTTCTTCGCCATCGTCGGCCCAGGGCTCGACCGGCGGCTGGTAGCGCACGAGGCGACCGGTCGAGGGCAGGAAGCCGCGATAGGGATCTTCGGCATAGACGCGGTTCTCGATCGCCCAACCGTCGATCTTCACGTCGTCCTGAGTGATCTTAAGTTTCTCACCTGCCGCCACACGAATCATCTGCTCGACGAGATCGACGCCGGTGATCGCCTCCGTCACCGGGTGCTCCACCTGCAGGCGGGTGTTCATTTCGAGAAAATAGAAACTCTCGCCGGTCTTGTCCGCGCCCGAGACGATCAGTTCGACCGTACCCGCGCTGTGATAGCCGACCGCCTTGGACAGCGCGACGCACTGCTCGCCCATGGCCTTGCGCATCTTGGGCGTGACAAAAGGCGACGGGGCTTCCTCGACCACCTTCTGGTGGCGGCGCTGGATCGAGCATTCGCGCTCGTTCAGATAGATCACGTTGCCGTGCGTGTCGCCGAGGATCTGGATCTCGATATGACGCGGGTCTTCGATGAATTTCTCGATGAAGACCCGGTCGTCGCCGAAAGAGTTGAGCCCCTCGCGCTTGGTCGCCTCGAAGCCTTCCTCGACGTCCTTGTCGTTCCAGGCGAGGCGCATGCCCTTGCCGCCGCCGCCCGCGCTGGCCTTCATCATCACCGGATAGCCGATCTCGTTGGAGACCTCGAGCGCTTCCTCGGTGGTGTCGATCGCATCTTCGGAACCCGGGACGGTGTTGACCCCGGCATCCTTGGCGATGCGCTTCGATTCGATCTTGTCGCCCATCGCGGCGATAGCCTTGGCCGGCGGGCCGATGAAGGCGATCCCCGCCTCGTCCAGCGCCTCGACGAAGCTCGCGCGCTCGGAAAGAAAGCCATAGCCAGGATGCACTGCCTCGGCGCCGGTCTGCTTGGCTGCGGCAATGATTTTGTCCGCGACGAGATAGCTTTCGGCTGCGGGCGCGGGGCCGATATGCACCGCCTCGTCGGCCATGCGCACGAAGGGCGCGCGGGCGTCGGCATCGGAATAGACCGCGACAGTCGCGATACCCATGCGCTTGGCCGTCTTGATGACCCGGCAGGCGATTTCGCCCCGGTTGGCGATCAGTATTTTCGTGAACATCTAGCCCCCAAGATCATCGTCACCCTGAACTTGTTTCAGGGTCCATCGAGCCTCTGCGATCGACGGTACTATCTGAAAAATGGATGCTGAAACAAGTTCGGCATGACGGGAATCGTGCGAGGTCACTCGGCCGGTTCCGTAACCTTGCAAGCCCGCATCGGCTCTTCCTGCGCCAGCGCGGTCAGGCCCAGCTTCGCGAAAAGCGCGGCGTCGCTGTCGTCGCCCGCATTAGGCGCGGTCAGCAGCTTGTCGCCGGTAAATATCGAATTCGCGCCCGCCATGAAGCACAGCGCCTGCGTTGCTTCCGACATGCTTTCGCGCCCGGCGGAGAGGCGCACCATGCTCATCGGCATAGTGATACGCGCCACCGCGACCGTGCGGACGAACTCGATATCGTCGATCTTGGCGAGCGGCGTGTCGGCCAGCATATCGCCCAGCACAGTGCCTTTGACCGGGACCAGCGCGTTGACCGGCACGCTTTCGGGATGTCGCTCCAGCGTGGCGAGCGTGTGGACGAAGCCTACCCTATCCTCGCGCGTCTCGCCCATGCCCACGATCCCGCCGCTGCACACGTTGATCCCCGCATCGCGCACGTTCTGCAGCGTATCGAGCCGGTCCTGGTAATTGCGGGTCGAAATCACGCGCTCGTAATATTCCGGCCCGGTATCGACATTGTGGTTGTAGTAATCGAGCCCCGCTTCCTTGAGCATATCCGCCTGTTTGGGCGTCAACATGCCCAGCGTCATGCAGGTCTCCAGACCCATGTCGCGCACGCCCTTCACGATCTCGACGATCGCGGGCATGTCGCGGTCCTTGGGATTGCGCCATGCGGCGCCCATGCAGAAGCGCTGCGAACCTGCATCCTTGGCCTGCGCCGCGCGCTGGAGGACCGATTGCACCTCCATCAGCTTGGTCGCCTCGACCCCGCTATCGGCCTTCACCGATTGCGAGCAATAGCCACAATCCTCGGGACACCCGCCAGTCTTGATCGACAGCAGCGTGCAGAGCTGGATCTGCTCGGGCGGATGGTGCTCGCGGTGGACCGAGGCTGCGCGGAACAGCAGCTCGGTGAAAGGGAGATCGAACAGGTCCGCGATCTGCTCGCGGGTCCAGTCGGTGCGGATTTGGGTCATGATTTGATCCGGTTCTACAATCGTCAGAAGAAAGCAAACCAGCAGATAGCGATGTATGCCAAGGCCATCACCACCGAACTGGAATACACGAGAATTGTTACCAGTGTTTCGCGCGATTTCGACGCGGTGTGGCCCGCGCCCGCGATGGGGAGAGCCTCGCTCGCCCCGAAAATGCCGGAAAGCGGGATACCCATAGTGAGAACATAGGATGAGCCGATGACGGCATAAACGAGAAGGCCGGACCACGCCTCGGAAATGTCAAGATATTCCCAGAACAATGCCAAAGCCACCAGCATAGCACCTGTCTGAACGGCGGTCAGATGCGCGGAAAGCCCCAACCGTGCATTGCGTATCTTGGCCAGCACGAAGCCGATGAGCAGCCCCAGCGTGAATAGCAGAATTCCTGCCTTCCCAAGCGTCAGTGCCATTTCGTTCATCTGACCGTCCCTCACTCCGCCGCCTCGTCCAGATTCTCTTCGGCGGGCGGCCTGTTGTGGCCGAGCAGGCGCAGCACATCCGCTGCGCATACGGCCACGTTGCTGCCCGGGCCGTAGATGCCCTGCACCCCGGCATCGCGCTGGGAGTGAGAGGCAAACCCTGTCATCAGATCTCCTCCAATGCCTGCGTAAGGTCGGCCTTGATGTCCTCGATGTTCTCGATGCCGACGGATACGCGGACCACGTCGGGGCCTGCTCCTGCAGCAATCAGCTCGGTTTCGCCCAGCTGGCTGTGGGTGGTCGAGGCAGGGTGGATGATCAGCGAGCGGGTATCGCCGATATTGGCCAGGTGGCTGAACAGCTTGACGTTGGACACCAGCGCCTTGCCGGCCTCGTAGCCGCCCTTCAGCCCGAAAGTGAACACGGCCCCGCCCCGCCCGCCGAGATATTTGACGGCATACGCGTGATACTCGCTTTCGGGCAGGCCGGCATAGGATACCCAGGCAACCTTTTCATGCCCCTTGAGCCATTCGGCGAGCGCCTTGGCGTTCTGGCAATGCCGCTCCATGCGCAGGTGCAGCGTTTCGATGCCCGTCATCGCGAGAAAGGCGTTCATCGGTGCCATGGCAGGGCCGAGATCGCGCAGGCCCAGCACGCGGCAGGCGATAATGAAGGCGACCGGCCCGACCGGCTCGAGCGCATCGACCAGCACGGCGCCGTGGTAAGAACCGTTGGGCTGCGTGAGCGAGGGGTACTTGTCACCCTGCGCCTTCCAGTCGAAATTGCCGCTGTCGACGATTACCCCGCCGATCGAATTTCCATGTCCATTGAGGAATTTGGTCGTCGAATGGGTGACGATGTCCGCCCCGTGATCGAAGGGGCGGCACAGCGCCGGCGTTGCCATGGTGTTGTCCACGATCAGCGGCACGCCGCCCGCATGGGCGACATCGGCGATCGCCTGAATATCGCACACGACCCCGCCCGGATTGGCGAGGCTCTCGATAAAGACGCATCGGGTCTTGTCGTCCATCGCCGCTCGGACATTCTCCGGATCGTCGGCATCGACGAAGCGGGTTTCCCAGCCGAACTTGAGAAAGGCTTCCCCCATCTGGTTGAGCGAACCGCCGTACAACTTTTTTGCCGCCACGATGTTGCAGCCCGGTTCCATCAGCGTGTGGAAGGCGACCAGCTGCGCAGCATGGCCCGAAGCGACGCCGAGCGCCCCAACGCCCCCTTCCATCGCCGCGATCTTCTTTTCCAACGCATCGTTCGTCGGGTTCATGATGCGTGAATAGATGTTCCCGAATTCGGAGAGCGAGAACAGGTTCGCTGCGTGCTCCGGGCTGTCGAAAACGTAGCTTGCCGTCTGGTAGATCGGCGTAATGCGCGCATTCGTGGCGGGGTCGGGCTCGCACCCGGCATGGACGGCAAGGGTTTCGGGATGGAAATCGGCCATGGAGAACTTTCCGTCTGCTTGAGGTGCCCGAGCCGGCCTACTGCGCCGCTTCGTCGAGGTCTTCGCCGGCTGGCGGCATGTTGTGGCCGAGCAGGCGCAGCATGTCCGCTGCGCATTCGACCACATTGCTGCCCGGGCCGTAGATGCCCTGCACCCCGGCATCGCGCAGGAAGTCGTAATCCTTCTGCGGGATCACGCCGCCGGCAATGACCTTGATGTCACCGCGGCCTGCCTCTTTCAGCAGGTCGATCAGTTCGGGGATAAGCGTCTTGTGGCCCGCTGCGAGGCTGCTTGCGCCGATTGCGTCGACATCGTTTTCCAGCGCCAGGTCGCGCGCTTCCTCCGGAGTCTGGAACAGCGGGCCCGAGACGACCTCGAAACCCATGTCGGCAAAGGCGGATGCGATGACATTGGCGCCGCGATCGTGACCGTCCTGGCCCATCTTGGCGACCATCAGCTTGGGCGCACGGCCGAGGCGGTGCTCGACCGCCTTCACGCCCTCGACCACCTGCCGGTAGCGGTCGTCCTCTGCATAGGCGGAGGAATACACGCCGCGCACTGGCGTCGGCATGGTGTCGTAACGGCCATAGGCGTCCTCCATAGCCTGGCTGATCTCGCCCAGCGTCGCATCGTGGCGCGCTGCCTCTACCGCGAGTTCGAGGAGGTTGCCTTCGCGCTGTGCCGCGCCGCGGGCCAGCGCATCGAGCGCGGCCTTACAGGCGAAATCGTCGCGGCCCGCGCGGACCTTTTCGATCCGCGCAATCTGGCTCTGGCGGACCTTGTGGTTGTCGATATCGAGCGTGTCGATCTCGTCTTCCTTGTCGCGGCGGTACTTGTTCACGCCGACGATCACCGTGTCGCCCTTGTCGACGCTAGCCTGCTTGGCAGCGGCGGCTTCCTCGATCTGTGCCTTGGGTTTGCCGCTGGCGACATATTCGGTCATGCCGCCTGCCGCCTCGACCTCGTCGAGCAGCTTGCGGGCTTCCTCGACCAGCGCGGCAGTGAGGCTTTCGATGTAGTAGCTCCCGCCCAGCGGATCGGCGACATTGGTGATGCCGGTTTCTTCCTGGATCACCAATTGCGTGTTGCGCGCGATGCGGGCGGAAAAGTCGGTCGGCAGCGCGATCGCCTCGTCCAGCGCATTGGTGTGGAGCGATTGCGTGCCGCCCAGCACCGCCGCCATCGCCTCTACCGTGGTGCGGATGACGTTGTTGTAAGGGTCCTGCTCCTGCAGGCTGACACCGCTGGTCTGGCAGTGCGTGCGCAGCATTTTCGACTTGGGGTTCTGCGCCCCCAGCCCTTCCATCACATCGTGCCACAGCGCACGCGCGGCGCGCATCTTGGCGATCTCCATGAAGAAGTTCATGCCGATGCCCCAGAAGAAGGACAGGCGCGGCGCGAAGGCATCGATGTCGAGCCCCGCTTCCATGGCGCGTTTGGCGTATTCCTTGCCGTCGGCAATGGTGAAGGCGAGTTCCTGCACCGCCGTCGCCCCGGCTTCGTGCATGTGATAGCCCGAGATCGAAATGCTGTTGAATTTCGGCATGTTGGCCGAAGTATATGCGATGATATCGGAGACGATCCGCATGCTCGGTTCGGGCGGATAGATATAGGTGTTGCGGACCATGAACTCCTTGAGGATGTCGTTCTGGATGGTCCCCGAAAGCTTGTCCTGCGAAACGCCCTGCCGTTCCGCCGCGACGATGTAGAACGCCATGACCGGGATCACCGCGCCGTTCATCGTCATCGATACGCTCATCTGGTCGAGCGGGATCTGGTCGAACAGGATTTCCATATCGCGCACGGTATCGATCGCGACGCCCGCCTTGCCGACATCGCCGACCACGCGGCTGTGGTCGCTGTCATATCCGCGGTGCGTGGCGAGGTCGAAGGCGACCGACAGGCCCTTCTGCCCGGCGGCCAAATTGCGGCGATAGAAGGCGTTCGATTCCTCGGCGGTCGAAAAGCCCGCATATTGCCGGATCGTCCACGGGCGCCCGGTATACATCGAGGCGTAGGGCCCGCGCGTGAAAGGGGCCATGCCGGGGACGCCGGGATCGAGATCGGCGGTATCCTCGGACGTGTAGAGCGGCTTCACGTCGATCCCCTCGGGCGTGTGCCAGGTGAGATCGCGGCCCTTCACCTCCTTGTCGGCGAGGGTTTTCCAGTCATCATAGTTCGGCGTGTCACTCATGCGTGGCCCTAAACCACAATCGTATGCGCAGGGGAAGGGTGGCTGTCGTATCCAAGGCAAACCTTCCACGTCACCCCGGCGAAGGCGGGGTCCCAAGAAAGGGTGCGAACGACAGCATGGTTAGCTGGATCCCAGCCTTCGCGGGGATGACGAAAGACTTGCGTCGCTAGCCTCTTACTCCCCCTTGAACGCCGGTTGGCGCTTCTGGAGAAACGCCATGCCGCCTTCCATCGCGTCCTTGCTTGCCCCCGCAAGCCGCTGGCCTTCGGCTTCGGCGAGGAACACCTCGGTGATATTGCCGTCGAGCGCGGTGGCGATGTTCTTCTTCATCGTCGCATAGGCCACGGTCGGCCCGTTGGCGAGCTTCTCTGCCAGCGCCTTCGCCTCGGCCAGCAGCGCCTCGTCATCGACCGCCCTGTAGATCAGGCCCCACTCCTCGGCCTGGTCGGCGCCGATCTTCTCGCCCAGCATCATCATCCGGGTAGCGCGCGCGCGACCGATGGCGCGGCTCAGCAGCCAGGTCGAACCGCCATCGGGCACGAGGCCGATATTGACGAAGGCCTGCAGGAAATAGGCCGAGCGCCCGGCAAGCACGAAATCCCCGGCCAGAGCGAGCGAACAGCCCACGCCCGCCGCCGGGCCGTTGACCGCGCAAACCACGGGCACCGGCGCGCGCAGCACCATGTTCACTGCCGGATTGTAATGGTTCTGCAGCGCGCGGTGGCTGCCACCCTTGCTGTCCAGCGCGCTGCCCTCGCCCCGCGCGGACAGGTCCGCACCCGAGCAGAAGCCCTTGCCCGCGCCGGTAATCAGCACCGCGCGGCTGTCGCCGAGGTCGTAGAAGGCCGCGCCGATCTCGTCCGCCATCTGCGGCGGCATCGCGTTCAGCCGGTCGGGCCGGTTGAGCGTAATCGTGGTAAGCGGGCCGTCCTTCTCGACGATGATGGTTTCGTAGCTCACGCGTCTCTCCCCTAAGCTCCGATAGGCTCGTTTCTTATTGCAACTCGAATAGGCCGCGACCAAGCCGATAGGCAAGTCCGTTACGACGCGCGGCGTCAACTGCCTGTCAGTTCGACCAGTGGCTGTCGTCAGAGGGCGTTTCCATGATCTCGGTCAGCTGGCCCATCATGTCCCTGGGGTGGAGGAAGAAGATCGGCGTGCCATGCGCACCGATGCGCGTCGGGCCCAGGATACGCTTGCCCAGCCCTTCGAACCACGCTCGGGCCTCCTCGATATCCTCGACCTCGTAGCACACATGGTGCTGCCCGCCGGCCGGGTTCTTGGCGAGGAAATTGTTGATCGGGCTGTCGGGGCCGAGCGGTTCGATCAGTTCGACCTGCGTGCCGTGTGTGCCGTCCTCGCCCGGCGTGTCGACGAAGCACACCTTGACCCCCTGCGCTTCCAGGTCGAAAGGCTCGTGGAATTCCGTCGCGCCCATCACGTCACGGTAATAGCGGATCGACTCCTCGATGGATGGCGTCGCAACGCCGATATGGTTGAGGCGGCCGAGTTTCATATACCTGCTCCGAAAAAGTTGCGGCGCGGCTCCACAATGGAACCGCGCCGCATGTTTGGAGCGTTAGTTCGGCGCAATCAACCGCCGGACGACACATCCTCGAGCCCGTCGACATATTCCGCACCCGCGAGCACTTCGGCGGAGCTGCCTTCGAAGCTTTCCCCGATCGGCTGCACGCGGCCGCCGAGGCAGGTGCCGAGGAACCCTTCCATCGCCGCGAAGAAGCTCATGCGGTTTTCCGGCTTCTGGAAGCCGTGCCCTTCGTCGGGATAGTTGATGTAGGTCACGGGCAGCCCCTTGGCCTGCATCGCCTCGACCAGCTGGTCGGCCTCCTGCTTGGTCACGCGCGGATCGTTACCGCCCTGCCCGACCAGCAGCGGCACCTTGATATCGTCGATCCGGGTAATCGCCGAGCGCGAGAGCAGGTCTTCGCGCTGTTCGGGATCGGCCGGGTCGCCGACATAGCGGAACCAGGTGCCGGCGAGAAACGGCTTCCAATATTCGGGGAAGCTCTCGATCAGCGTCACCAGGCTGGACGGGCCGACGATGTTGACGCCGCAGGCGAAGGTGTCGGGGGTGAAGGCGACGCCGGTCAGCGTGGCGTAGCCGCCATAGCTGCCTCCGCCGATGGCGACCTTGTCCTCGATCGCGATGCCTTCGTCGACCGCCCAGTCGACCGCGTCGATCAGATCGTCATGCATCTTGCCGGCGAATTCCTTCACCGCCGCATTGGTGAAATCCTTCCCGAAGCCGGTCGAGCCGCGGTAGTTGACGCTGAGTACGGCGTAACCGCGATTGGCCATCCACTGGTGGATCGTGTTGTAGCCATAGCTGTCGCGCGCCCACGGCCCGCCATGCACCCACAGCAGCATCGGCAACGCCTCGTCGGGGCGGCCGTCGCCATCGGGATCGCTGCCCGGCGGCAGGGTGAGGTAGGATACCAGCGTGAGGCCGTCCGAGGACTTGAGCTCGAGCGGATGCATCGGCTGCAGCGGCGCATCGGCCAGGTCGGGCCGCGTGACGAACCACGGGGTCAGCGTGTCGCTCTGGCGATCATAGACGTAATACTGGCCGGGGGCTTCCGCCGCGCCGCCCCAGACGACCCACTTCTGGTCGTCCTCGGTGCGCGAGACGACCTGGAACTCGCCGGCGATATTGCTCGAAAGATAATCGAGTTCGGCTGCCGCCTCGTCGGTCAGCGCCTTCCATTCGTCGCGCAGGTAATTGGTCGAATAGGCGATCGGCGCATAAGTCTCATTGTCGACCAGAATCCCGCTGAGGTCGGCTTTCTCGGGCTCGACGATGACCGTGCGCTCACCCGTGGCCAGGTCCACCGCGACGCCCGCCGCAAGGTTCCGCTCGCGGCTGTCGATCATGTAAACCGTATTGTTGTCGCGCGAGAACTGGACGATGTTGGTGTTGAGCATGTCCTCGCTGGGGATGTCGGCGAAAGTCTCGCCCGGGGTCATGTCCTCGTTGAGGTAGACCGCCTTCATGCCCCCGTCGGGCTGCGGCGCCAGGGCGAGCCGCGGCGTGTAAGTGTTGTCAGTGATCCACTGCGCATAGCCGGGATTCTCGGCAATCAACGTGCGTTCGCCGGTCTCGATATTGTATTCGTAGAGATCGGTCAGCTGCGGGTTGCGTTCGTTCGTGCCGACGAGGATCACGCCAGGCCGGTCGCGGCTGACGCCCATGATCTGCGCGCGGATGCCATCTTCCAGTGGCGTGAGATCGCGCGTTTCGCCGGTGCGCGGATCGGTGACGTAGACGTGGTAGTTCTCGTCGCCGTCATTGTCCTTGACGAACATGACGTAGCGGCTGTCGGTCGACCAGAAATGGTTCGAAATGCCGCGATGGCGATCGTCGGTGACGACCTTGCCCTGCGAGGGGTTGTCCGCCGGGGCGACCCAGACGTTCATCACGCCCTCGTCGGGGGCGATCCAGCTGACCCATTCGCCATCGGGGCTGATGCGGCCCTGCGAAGCGACCGGATTGCCGAACAATTCGGTACGGTCGATCAGCTCGTATTCGGCCAGCGCATGGTGTTGGGCATGGCCGACCCCGGGCAAGAGCGCCGCACTCGCAAGCGCCGCGGCGGTAAGCGTGAGTTTATTCATGCAGATAGTCTCCTCTGGTTGCAGCGGAGACTAACGGAGCAGGGGTGTGTTGTCTAGATAGGACAGCCGATCGCAGTCCAAGTGTCACAATGCGGGGAATCTTGTCGTGGGAAGGCGGAGGAGTAGCCGTCTCGATACACAGATACGGTTGAGATGGCTGAGTCTTATCTCACTTTTCCGTCGTTGCGAGCGCAGCAAAGCAATGTCGAAAGAGACGGCCGCGTCTTAATTCTTTCCTCCGGTTGCGCTTCCGAAAACCAGTCCAAAGAGCTCAACTCTAATGCCCCTGTCGTTTCTTCCAACCGAGTCCCTGCGCATCGCCAAAAGAACCTCGTAGAGCCTGTGCTGATCCAAAGGGGAATCAAGGGTCACGGTGTGTTCAAACAAGTGTGCCGTCTGGCTGACCACATTCTTGGATCCGAAAAGTGCGATTCTAGAGCGAGTGGCGACTAGCTTGGCCTGCGCAGCTTCGAATTCGGGACCACCGCACGAGTAGATGCTCAATTCGGTTAGCGCAGATACGAAATTCTCATAAGCTTCCCTACGCTGGTCTCTAATAAATCGGGACCTCTCGAATCGTCCTGCAAGGATTGCCTGAACCAGCGCGCCGAGAAGACCTGCACTAAGCGCAATGAGGGCAACTATGATCGGTTCAGGCAAAATGACATCTCACAACGGAATGTTATCATGCTTCTTCCACGGGTTCTCGAGCTGCTTGGTCCGCAGCTTCCTTAGCCCCAGCGCGATCCGCTTGCGGGTCGAGTGCGGGTAGATCACCTCGTCGATATAGCCGCGCTGGGCGGCCACGAAGGGATTGGCGAAGCGGTTTTCGTATTCCTTCGTTTTCTCGGCGATCTTTTCGGGATCGTCGCGATCCTGGCGGAAGATGATCTCCACCGCGCCCTTCGCGCCCATCACTGCGATTTCGGCGGTCGGCCAGGCGTAATTGAGGTCGCCGCGCAGGTGCTTGGAGGCCATCACGTCATAGGCGCCGCCATAGGCCTTGCGGGTGATGACGGTGATCTTGGGCACGGTCGCCTCGGCATAGGCGAAGAGCAGCTTCGCGCCATGCTTGATGATGCCGTTATGTTCCTGCGCGGTGCCGGGGAGGAAGCCGGGCACGTCGACGAAGGTCAGGATCGGGATTTCGAAGGCATCGCAGAAACGAACGAAGCGCGCGGCCTTTTTCGAGGAATTGATGTCGAGCACGCCGGCGAGCACCATCGGCTGGTTCGCCACCACACCCACCGTGCGCCCTTCGACGCGGCCGAAACCGCAGATGATGTTGGCGGCGTGGTTGGGCTGGATCTCGAAAAAATCGCCCTCGTCCAGCGTCTTCCGGATGACCTCGTGCATGTCGTAGGGCTGATTGGCATTGTCGGGGATCAGCGTGTCGAGGCTGTCCTCCATGCGGTCCCACGGATCGCTCGTCGGGCGCTCGGGCACCTCCTCGCGGTTCGACAGGGGCAGGAAATCGAAGAAATTGCGCGTTGCGAGCAGCGTCTCGATGTCATTTTCGAATGCGACGTCGGCGACCGAAGTCTTGGTGGTGTGCGTCTTCGCCCCGCCCAGTTCTTCCTGCGTTACGACTTCGTTGGTCACCGTCTTCACCACATCGGGTCCGGTGACAAACATGTAGCTGCTGTCCTCAACCATGAAGATGAAGTCTGTCATTGCGGGGCTGTAGACCGCGCCGCCCGCGCACGGCCCCATAATGAGGCTGATCTGCGGCACCACGCCCGATGCTAGGACGTTGCGCTGGAACACCTCGGCATAACCGCCGAGCGAAGCGACGCCTTCCTGGATGCGCGCGCCGCCCGAATCGTTGAGGCCGATGACAGGCGCGCCGACCTTCATCGCACTGTCCATGACCTTGCAGATCTTCTCGGCATGGCGCTTCGAAAGCGAACCGCCGAATACGGTGAAATCCTGGCTGAAAACATAAACCAGTCGGCCGTTGATCGTGCCCGATCCGGTGACCACGCCATCACCCGGGATTTTCTGAGCCTCCATGCCGAAATCGGTGCAGTCGTGCTCGACATAGGTATCGAGTTCTTCGAAGCTGCCTTCGTCGAGCAGCACGTTGAGCCGCTCGCGCGCGGTCAGCTTGCCCTTGGCGTGCTGCGCATCGATCCGCTTCTGCCCGCCGCCCATCCGGGCAGCTTCGCGGCGGCGTTCCATTTCGGCGATATTGGCGGACATGCAGTTCCCCTGAATACGTTTGCGAATGCGCCTAGCCAGCGCAGGCCATCGAGACAAGCATGTGTCCCGGCGCAGGCTGGGACCTCAGGCTATCTGGCGCTCGGCTGACCGAGGCCCCGGCCTCCGCCGGGGATCAGCTTCTTTGCGCCGAGATCAGGAACTCCACATTACCCTCCGGCCCCTTGATCGGGCTTTCGACGATTCCCTGCACCGCGAAACCCAACCCCTCGATCCATGTCCGAACCTCGTCGCAGACCCGCCGGTGGAGTGCGGGATCGCTGACCACGCCCTTCTTGCCGACCTCCTCGCGCCCGACTTCGAACTGGGGCTTGATCAGCGCCACCAGTCGACATTCACGCCCGGCGAGTTCGAGCGGGCGTTCGAGCACCTTGGCGAGGCCAATGAAGCTCGCATCGCACACCACCCAGGTCACGGGCCGGTCGATCATCGCGGGCGTGAGGATGCGCGCGCTCGTCTGCTCGAGCACGGTCACCCGCTCGTCCTGCCGCAGTTTCCAGGCGAGCTGGTTGGTGCCGCTGTCGACAGCAAAGACATGCTCTGCCCCGCCCTGCAACAGCACGTCGGTAAAGCCGCCGGTCGAACTGCCGATATCCATCGCGGTGACACCGGACGGGTCGAGATCGAAATGCTCGATCGCATGCGCGAGTTTGATGCCCCCGCGCGAAACCCAAGGATGGTCGCGCCCGCGCACCTCGAGCGGCGCATCCTCGGCAAGCTGCTGCCCGGGTTTGACGAGCTTCTGCTCGCCCGAGAACACAAGCCCCGCCATGACCAGCGCCTGCGCCCGCGTCCTGCTCTCCACGAGCCCGCGGTCCACCAGCATCTGATCGAGGCGTTTCTTTTTCGGCATCGGAAACATGGGCGTTAGCGAGCATTGGTGCTGCATGAAACCTGTCCTCTATCGCAGCTGGACCCAGCTGGGCGGCGCACTGGCGCTTACCTTCACCATCGCCGCCTGCGTGCCGGCACCGGAATCCACCCCCGCACCGACGGGCAGCCCCACGCCCACTCCTACGCCGACGGCCACCACGCCCCCGCCGCCACCGCCCGCTCCGCCACCCAGCGAAAACTGGATCGACGAACCGCGAACTGCAGGCAGCTGGACCTACCGCACTGCGGTAAACGGCGGGCTGGCCCGGTTCGGCGACAGTAGCGGCCAGGCACAATTTTCGATCGGTTGCGAACGCGATGCCGGTCGCATCCTCCTGACTCGCGCCGGCCAAGGCCCGCGCCAGGCCGTCATGACCATCCGGACCGAAACCGCCGAGCGTACCTTGCCCGCCCGTCCCGCCGGGGGAGGCAGCCCGCAAGTGGTGGCTACACTCTCCGCCACCGATCCCCTCCTCGACGCCATGGCATTGACCCGCGGGCGATTCGCTGTGGAAATCTCGGGGTTGTCCACACTCTACCTGCCACCATGGGCCGAAGTGACGCGCGCGATAGAGGCGTGTCGATGAACGGATTCGGCCTCCGGCGATCCTCGCGATCCGCCCGCTTTCGAGATATGAAAACGGCCCGGAGAACGCTCCGGGCCACAAACGCCAATTCTGACGTGGGAAAACTTTTTTTCAAGGGTTGTTTTCACAGGCTTCGAGCAACAAATTGGTACTCAAGATCAGCGGCGAAACGCGGTCTTGTTCCCCGGATACGGGGTACTTTGGCTCTAAACAGCGCGAAAGGAGGTGATCCGATGTCTCATGGTTCAGCAGAGAGGTCGGCAAGTTTCCGCGCGAGGTACTATCGGTAAGCAGAGCCGATAGAGACTTCGTGAGCGGCACTTCCCGCCGCTGACCATGCGAAGGGCAGTTCCACCTACGGGCGTGGAGCTGCCCTTCTCATTTGTTGGATGGACGCGGTCAGGACCTTCGTTCTGACCTTTCGGCACCAGCCCACTCCCCCACCCGGCCACCCAATCAATATCGTGCCGTGGGTGGTCGGGTGGGGAGTGGGCTGGTGCCACCGCAAGGAAATCGCGGAGGCGGTTTCCGCGCGCAGCCAACACTCATCCTTGCGCGCCGCCTTCCTTCCCATTACGCGCGCAGCCATGGATTTCGAGCATTTTCCCCACCCCGCCCCGGTCCCCGGCGAGACCCGCCGGCAGGCGCTGGAAAACCCCGGCTTCGGCAAACTTTTCACCGACCACATGGTCGTGATCGACTATGACGAGGACAAGGGCGGCTGGCACAAAGGGGCACTCGGCCCGCGCGAGCCGATCAGCCTCGATCCGGCAGCGGCGGTGCTGCACTACGCTCAGGAAATCTTCGAAGGCATGAAAGCCTACAAGCGGGAAGACGGGTCGCTCGCGCTCTTCCGGCCCGAGCAGAACGCAAGGCGTTTCAACGAAAGCGCGCGGCGCATGGCGATGCCGGAGCTGCCCGAGGAACTGTTCCTCGAATCGATCCGTCAGCTGGTGGCGAAGGACCGCCACTGGGTGCCCGGCGATCCGGACGGCTCGCTCTACCTACGGCCCTTCATGTTTGCTTCCGAGGCCTTCCTCGGCGTGCGCCCGGCGCGCCAGTACAAATATGTCCTGATCGCTTCGCCTGTCGGGCCCTATTTCACGGGTGGCGCCAAACCGGTGAAGATCTGGGTCAGCCGCAATTATACTCGCGCCGCACCTGGCGGCACGGGCGCGGCCAAAACCGGCGGCAATTACGCTGCCAGTCTGGTGCCGCAGGCCGAGGGTATAAAGAACGGCTGCGACCAGGTGGTCTTCCTCGATGCCGTCGAGAAGAAATGGGTCGAGGAACTGGGCGGCATGAATCTGTTCTTCGTCTTCGACGACGGTACGGTCATCACCCCGCCGCTCACTGGTACGATCCTGCCCGGCATCACTCGCGACAGCCTGATCCAACTACTTCGAGAAGAAGGCCTGCAGGTGCGCGAGGAACCCTACAGCATCGACCAGTGGCGCGCCGACGCGATCGAGGGCCGCCTGCTCGAGACGATGGCTTGCGGAACCGCCGCGGTGGTCACGCCGGTGGGCACCGTGCTCGGCCCCGATGGAGAATTCACCATCGGCAGCGGCGGAACCGGCCAGATGACCCATAAGGTCCGCGAAAAGCTCGTCAGCATCCAGAAGGGTGCCGTCGAAGACACGCATGGCTGGACGGTTAAGCTCGACTGATCAGAAGCGCGGTCGCACGAGGAAACGGCGGGTGAAGGTTTCGCTCGGCCGCAACACGATGATCGCCACGCCCGCGAGCGCAATCGCGCCGCCGATCACCAGCCGCTCGCCGATTGCGTCGCCCGTCAGCCATGCCCCGAAGACGATCGTCAGGATCGGGGTAAGCAGAGTGAGCGGGACGACGAGGTTGGCGTCGTGCTCCTGCAGCAGGCGATAGTAGGCGGTGTGCGCGCCGACCGAGACGACGATCGCGGCAAAAATCAGGCAGGCAGCAAGTTCCCACGGCGCGTTCGACAGTGCCGCTACCTGACCAGTTTCCATCGCGGCGGTTAGCGGGATTAGCACTGCGACCGATGCGACCGCCGCCCAGGCTTGCAATCGGATAGAGGGTATTTCGAGCCGCTTGACGAAAACCGATCCCAGTGCGCCAACCACGGCCGACAAAAACACCAGCAAAAGGCCGGTGCTCGTCTCCATCTGATTGTCACCGGCCATGGCGAACAGGACGGTCATCGGTGCGCCGGTCAGACTGACTACCCCCGCCGCCGAAGGGCTGGCGGTCTCGAGCCCCATGAAGAGCAACGCGAAAGAGCCGCCGCTGATGGCAAGGCCGATGACCAGTACCTGCCAGAGCTTTGCCGGGAGCGGACGCAGCAGCGGCACGAGAACCATCGCAACAATCACCGAACGCAGCAGCGCATAGAATAATGGCGGTGTTGCGAGGTCGGCGATGGCAATCTTGCTGACGACCACGTTGAGCGCCCAGACGACGTTGCAAAACGTCATGATGAGCAGCGCGCGCAGCGGCATCGTCAGTCGTGCAGCGGCGGCAGGGTCGCGGCCAATTCGGCCAGCCAAGTGTCGGCCACCGCATCGCTCGGGGCGCGCCAGTCGCCGCGCGGGCTCAGCGCCCCGCCCGAGCTGACCTTGGGCCCGTTGGGCAGCGCGCTGCGCTTGAACTGGCTGAATCCGAAAAAGCGCTTGAGGAAGTTTTCCAGCCACTTCGCGATCGTGGCGAGATCGTATTCGTTCTTCGCATCGTCCGGGAAATCGATCGGCCAAAGTCCCGATTTCGCGTCGTTCCAGGCATGCCAGGCGAGAAAGGCGACATGGCTCGGCTTCTGCCCCCAGCGGATGATGTGGTGGAGGAAGAAGTCGTTGAGTTCGTATGGCCCTATGATCGATTGCGTGCTCTGGATCCGCCCGTCCTCGTCCGCGGGTACCAGTTCGGGGCTGATCTCGGTATCGACGATATCGTCGAGCACCGCATCGCACCGCTTGTCGAACTGGCCGGTGCGAACGGTCCAGCGGATCAGATACTGGATCAGGGTCTTGGGAACGCCCGCATTGACACCGTAATGGCTCATGTGGTCGCCCACACCATAGGTGCACCAGCCCAGCGCGAGTTCGCTGAGGTCCCCCGTCCCGATCACCCAGCCGCCATGCTGCCCCGCCAAGCGGAACAGATAGTCGGTGCGCAGCCCCGCCTGGACGTTCTCGAACGTGACGTCGTAGACCGGTTCACCATCGGCGAAAGCGTGGCCGATGTTCTCCAGCATCATCGCGGCCGTCGGCTTGATATCGATTTCCTCGGCGGTGATGCCGAAGGCCTCCATCAGGCGCCAGGCGTTGGACTTAGTGTCCTCCGAGGTCGCAAAGCCGGGCATGGTGTAGCCGCGGATATCGCTGCGCGGGCGGCCCAGCCGGTCCATCGCCTTGGCAGCGACGATCAGCGCATGCGTGCTGTCGAGCCCGCCGGATATGCCGATGATGAGACACTTGGGATCGGTCGCTTGAATACGCCGCATCAGCGCATCGACCTGAATGTTGAACGCCTCGTAGCAATCCTCGTCCAGCTTGTGCGCACGGTTGGGCACGAAGGGGAATCGCCGAACCGGGCGGCGAAGGCCGATATCGGCAAGCGGTGCGGCGTGCTCAAACGCGATCGATCGGTACCAGTCCTCCGGGCGGCCCTCCGCCTCGGCTGCATCGTTGAAGGTCTGCATCCGCATGCGTTCGGACAGGATCCGCTGCGTATCGATATCGGCCACGCACAATTCGGGTTCGAGGTCGAAGCGCACGCTTTCGACCAAGAGGTCGCCCAGTTCGTAGATCATGCCCTGCCCGTCCCAGGCGAGATCGGTGGTGCTCTCGCCGTGACCGCTGGCCGAATAGGCATAGGCGGAGACCGAGCGGCTGGAACTGGCGCGGCTGAGCAGGTGGCGCTCGTCCGACTTGCCGATGGTGATGTTCGATGCCGAAAGGTTGAGCAGGATCGTCGCGCCCGCGAGCGCGGCCATCGTGCCGGGCGGATTGGGCGACCAGAAATCCTCGCAGATCTCGATCCCGAAAGTGAAACCCGGCAGGTCGCTGGCGGCGAAGACCAGATCGGTGCCGAAAGGCACCTGGTGCACGCCGCAACGGATCGTCAGCCCGACGCACTCGCGACCATGCGCGAACCAGCGCTTTTCATAATACTCGCGATAGTTGGGCAGAAAGCTCTTAGGGACCACGCCGAGCAGTGCGCCGCGCGCCACCACCAGCGCGCAATTGTAGATGCGGCCGTTGCGGCGCAGCGGCGCGCCGAAGACGAGCACCGGCAGAAGATCGCGCGAGGCTTCTACGATCGCATCGACCTGATCCTCGACCGCATCGAGCAGTGCCGATTGCATGTGCAGATCGTCCAGCGCGTAGGAGGACAGGGCCAGTTCGGGATAGAGCAGCAGGTCGACCGACTGCGCATCCGCCTTGCGCGCCTGTTCCAGAATTCCCTGCGCATTATGGGCGACATCCGCCGTGCGCACCTTTGGCGTGCTGGTCGCCACGCGGACGAAACCTTGCGTATGCAGGTCGTAGAAGGAATGGATGTCATTGCCGCTCATGAAGGCGGGACCTTTCTCGTCGGGTTCTTCAGGCGCGGGTTCGAGCCAGTCGGCGGGCTGGCAGACGCCCAGTTCGGCAAGGCGTTTCTGGACCGATGCGCGGGCGATCTTGCCCTTGGCTTCCCAGCCGTAAACGGTGCGGCTGGGCCAGGGTTCGGGATCGCCGAAACGCGCGCCGAATTCCTCCGCGCTGAGCGGCGGATCGTGCGCCTCTCGAAAGGCACGTATCTTGAACCCTGCCAAATGCATGCCCGCCCAGTATCCCTTTAGGATACCATATGCAAGGCACCTCTCAGGCAGCCAGCAATTCCGCCGCCGCAGGACTTTTCTGAAGCAATTCGATCAGCCCCCGCTCCTCGCGCGTCAGCCACTTGGTCGCGCGCGGCAGGCGCGCCTCGGCGCGCCATTCCTCCTGCCGCTCGACCAGATCGATCACCGCCGGATGGATATAGCTCTTGCGCGTCACCGCTGGCGTATTGCCGAGCCGTTCCGCGACGCAGTCGAGCAATGCCTTGATCGGCAGATCGCCCTCGCCTTCGAGCAGGCATTGAAAGGCCATCACGCTGCCGTGCCAGGTGCGAAAATTCTTAGCCGTGAATCGCTCGCCCATGGTTTCGGCGAGGTATTCGTTGACGTCGGACGAACCCACCGCCTGCACTTCGCCCTCCTCGTCGACGTATTTGAACAGGTTCTGGCCGGGCAAATCCTGCATCTTGCGCACCAGCCGCGACAGGCTGCCATCGGATAGCGTCACCTCGCGCGGCTTGCCGCCCTTGCCCTTATAGCGCAGCCGCAAGGTCTTTCCGGTCAGTTCGGCGTGCCGCTTACGCAAAGTCGTCGCACCGAAGCTCCGGTTCTGCTGTGCATAGCCTTCGTTCCCGATACGAACCGCGCCCAGGTCGAGCAGCCGCACCACGCTGGCGATCGCCCGCTCGCGGGTCAGTGTGCGGCCGCGCAGATCGTCGTCCACACGCTTGCGAACCAGCGGCAATAGGCTTCCGAAGCTGACGCAGCTGTCGAACTTCTCGCCCTCGCGCGCCGTGCGAAATTCGGGGTGATAGCGATATTGCTTACGACCCCTCGCATCCACGCCGGTGGCGAGGATGTGGCCGTTGGGTGCGGGGCAAAACCAGGCATCGCCATAGGCTGGCGGCAGTGCGATCGCATTGAGCCGTCGCTTTTCCGCCGGATCGGTGATCAACTGGCCTTCGGGATCGTAATAGGCCCATCCCCTGCCCGCGCCCTTGCGCGTAATGCCGGGCAGGTCGTCGTCGACATAGATGAGCTTCGTCATAGCGAAGGGAAGAACCGTGGGATCGCTGTCACGGTTCCCCACCTTGCGACGAACGGTCGGGTGAACTAGCCACCCCGCAACGAGGAGAACGCAATTGGCAGACGCAACCTACAACCCGCCCAAGGTCTGGACTTTCGATGCCGAGAACGGCGGCCGCTTCGCCAACATCAACCGTCCGACTTCAGGCGCGCGCGAGGACAAGCACCTCCCCGTCGGCGAGCACGACTTTCAGCTCTATTCGCTCGCCACGCCCAACGGCGTAAAGGCAACGATCATGTTCGAAGAACTGCTCGAGGCGGGTCATTCGGGCGCAGAGTACGACGCGTGGACGATCGATATCGGCGAAGGCGACCAGTTCGGCTCGGGCTTCGTCGACCTCAACCCCAATTCGAAGATTCCGGCGCTGCTCGACCGTAGCGGCGATCAGCCCGTGAGGGTGTTCGAAAGCGGCGCGATCCTGATGCATCTGGCCGAGAAATTCGGCGCCTTCCTGCCCACCGACCAGACTCGCGCCGAAGTGCTCAGCTGGCTGTTCTGGCAGGTCGGCAGCGCACCCTTCATCGGGGGCGGCTTCGGCCACTTCTATGCCTATGCGCCCGAGAAATACGAATATCCGATCAACCGTTATGCGATGGAAACCAAGCGCCTGTTCGACGTCGCCGACAAACGCCTGGCGGATAGCGAGTTCCTTGGCGGCAAGGACTATACCGTGGCCGACATCGCGGCCTATCCGTGGATCGCACCCTTCGTGTTCGGCGTGATCTACGAGGAGGCGAAGACCTTCCTCTCGATCCATGAATACACGAATGTCGAGCGTTGGGTGAAGCAGCTCGCCGAACGCCCCGCCGTCCGCCGCGGCCGGATCGTCAACAAGGCCTGGGGCGAAGAGGACGAACAGCTGCTCGAACGCCATTCGGCCGCCGATTTCGACGGCAAGAAGTTCTGACAGGCCGGGGCGGGCCTTGACTTCGAGCCTACCATGACGGCCTATTAGGTTTCATGGGAGGACCGAAGTTTGACTAAGCCGCTTCCCGCGGCCGGCCGATTGGAGAAGATCGGCTACGGGATCGGCGATCTCGCCTCGTCCTTCTACATCAACTTCTTCAACATCTACCTGCTCTACTTCTTCGTCGAGCTGGGCGGCGTTGGCCCTGCGGCAATGGGCCTGATGCTGCTGCTGACCAAGTTCTTCGATGCGGTGACCGATCCGGTCATGGGCGCGATCGGCGACCGCACGCGCAGCCGCTGGGGGCGTTACCGACCCTATTTGCTGTGGGGCGCGGTTCCCTTCGGCCTGTTCGGTGCGGCAATTTTCGCCGCGCCCGATTTGTCGAGCGATGCGATGCTGGTGTGGGCCTATGTCACCTACACGCTGACGATGGTGGCCTTCACCGCGACCAACGTTCCCTATTCGGCGCTGATGGGCGTGGTTTCGCCCAACGCCGACACGCGCTCATCCTTCGCCGCTTATCGCATGGTTTTCTCGGCCCTGGCGGTGGTGGCCGTGGCCGTCATCGCGACGACGCTGGTACGCGAACTGGGCGCGGGCGACGAGCGGCGCGGCATCATGCTGACCATGTTCGTCATTTCGGGCGCCGGGGCGCTGTCGTTGCTTATCGCCTTCCTCGCCAGCAAGGAACGCATCCCGCCTGTACCGTCGAACGGGCGCGTGCGCGACGATGTCAAGCTGCTGGTTCGCACGCCTGCCTGGATAGCCGTTGCGATCGCCGCCATGCTGACCCCCGTCGCACTCGCATCGCGAGCAAGCAGCGCCCTGTTCTGGTTTCGCTATGTAGCGGGCGATGACGGCACTCCGCTCTTCCTTTTCCTCGATCGGATCGGCCTGTTCTACACCGCCTTCGCATTAGGCCAGCTGGTCGGGGTGATCTTTGCCGCGTCCATGGCGAGGCGCTTCGACAAGGCGCACCTGCTGATCCTTGCGGGGTCGATCGAGGTCGCAGCCATAGCCGTCTTCCACGTGATGCCGCTCGACGCGGTTTGGCCCCAGACCGCGGCGCAAGTCTTCGTCGGAGTCGGACTCGGCATGATGATGATGTTGGCCTATTCGATGTTCACCGACATCGCCGAATACCTCGAGTGGTCCACCGGTCGGCAAATGACCGGCCTGGCGGTTTCCGGCGCGGTCTTCGCGATCAAGACCGGTGTGGCGGTCGGTGCGGCGCTGCCGGGAATGCTGTTTGCATTGACCGGTTTCGAAGCAGGCGCGGTCCAGACCGAATCCGCAAAGCTGGGCATCGACCTGGCCTTCGCGATCGTTCCCGCTGCCATCATCATCCCCGCAGGGGCCGCGATGTTCTTCTACAAGCTCGATCGCAAGACGATTGCGCATTTCGAGGGCGAGCTGGCCGAGCGGCGCATGCAATCGGCGCCCACCCCCTTCCCTTCCGCGCCGGAGGCGCTATAGGGGCGCGCACCTGCTGGGGTGTAGCCAAGTGGTAAGGCACCGGTTTTTGGTACCGGCATTCGCAGGTTCGATCCCTGCCACCCCAGCCAACTTCCCGACATAGCTCAAGATAGCGCAAGCGCCTCAAGGCACTACCGTCACACCGCTCGCCGAAGCGCAGTGGTGCCCTATCGCACGAACGCTTCGACCGGTCCGGTGCGACGCCGGCCGGGTTTCCTCTCGTTTGTACAAAACGACGCGCTAAAACATCTTGCTCGCGGTGCTAATGCGAATTAGTCGCATCACGCAACAGCCGCCCAATCCAGGCGATTCGCTATTCGAGGTCATTGATGCACGTACGCAGTTCGAAGGTACTCAAGGTCTCTTTCCTGGCGTCGGGCGCAGCCTTGGGGCTGTCGGCAGCATCGGCGATGGCGCAAGCCGATGGCGGCTCGGACGAGGCGGAAACGCCGCTCGCAAGCGCCATCATCGTGACCGGGCGTGCGCAGCAGCTGTACCGCGTCGATGAAACCAGCTCGGGCAAGCTGGCGACGCCTCCGCTTGAATCGAGCCTGGTCGTCACCTCGATCACGCAGGAGTTGATCGAGGACCAGGGCGCCCGCGACGCGCAGGACCTCTATCGCAATATCTCCGGCGTCAGCTTTTTCAGCTATGCCGGCGTGACGGCACGCGGGTTCCGGCAGGAAGAAATCTTCTATGACGGATTGCGCGGCGATCCCTACGCCGGCTTTTCGGTGCCGCAGCTCTTCAACGTCGAGCGGGTCGAGTTCCTCAAGGGCCCGAGCGGCATGCTCTATGGTCCGGGCGCCCCCGGCGGTCTCTTCAACTACATCACAAAGAAACCCGATGCGGACGAGTTCACCGGCGAGATCAAGGCGATACTCGGCACCGAGGATCGTGTGGGCGGTTCGGCAGAGATCAACGCACCACTGGGCGGAGGTTTCGCCGCACGCGGCGGCGTGTTCTACGAAGACCGCGGCCTGTTCCGCTTCAATGCCGCCTCGCGCACGCTGATCGTCGATGGCGGCGTCTCATTCGAGGAAGGACCGGCCCGGATCATCCTGCAGGCCACGCGGTACGATCAGGAGCTGGACGCCAATCGCCTGCGGGGCGTGCCGGTCGACGACAATGGCGATTTTCTCACCAGCCGCCGCTGGAACCACAACGAGCCGGGCGACTTCCTCAACCTGGAATCCGACGTCGTCCAGGGCCGGATCGAGGCCGATGTGACCCGCAATCTCAGCATCGATATCACCGCGCGCTACAATGATGCGGTGGAAGTGCAGAACTATCACGAACCGCGCGGTCTCTTCGATTCTGACGGCGATGGACAGGTCGATGCCTCGGTCCGCGAATTTCGCGACCAGCTTCGTGCGCAGGAAACCTTCTCGCTGGGTGCCAATGCGGTCTGGTCCGCGGACCTGGGCGGCAACCTTGGCAACCGCGTACTGGTCGGCGCGGATTTCTTCGATGCCGAAAGCAACTTCACCGGTCGTGCGCTGCGCGGCACAACGAGCAATGTTGCGGGCTTGCCCAATCCGCTGAGCCTGTTCGATCCGCAGTACGGTCGAACCGACCCGACTTCCTACGCACTCCCCGCCTTTCGTACATCGCTGTCCGACAACGAACGGTTCGGTTTTTACCTGCTCGACGAATTGACGATCGGCCGCCTGATCCTGACCGGCGGCGTCCGCTTCGATAGCTTCACCGACAATGCGAACGGAACGGTATTCGAAGACGAAGAAGTCACCTATCGCGCAGGAGCTGTCTATCGCGTTACCGACGAGATTTCCCTGTTCGCGCAATACGCCGACAGTTTCGAACCCCAAGACGTTGACGACCAGGATCCGCTCGCCGGTGGTCCATTCGCGCCGACCACGGGCGACATCGTAGAGGGCGGGATCAAGACAGCACTGATGGGCGGACGCATCCAGTCGAGCCTGTCGGCTTACCAAATCCGCCGACAAAATCTGTTGCAGACCGATCCGCGAGGCGATGTGGGCGGCGACGGCGTGGATGATCTTGTCGCTTTCGGCGAAGTCACAAGCAAGGGTGTCGAGGTCGATATCGCCGCCGACATCACGCCCAACTGGGTGGCCACGCTCGCCTATGGCTACAACGACACCAAGATCACCGAAGACAATGGCAAAGGCGGCTTTTCCAACAGTGTCGGCGACCGCTTCGCCAACGCGCCCGAACACCAGCTTGGATTCTGGACCCGTTATCAGTTTCCCGAGATCGGCCTCGCCGTGGCACTTGGCGGGGACTATGTGTCGGATCGTGTCAGTCTCAGCGATCAGCCGGTGAACGACTATTTCGTTTTCGATGCCTCGCTGATCTACGAAACCGGACCGATCCGCGCGATGGTCCGCGTCGATAATCTGTTCGATACCACATACGCTGCTTCCGGCTTTATCGAGCGAACCGGCCACTTCCCCGGCGAACCCCGTTCGCTCTTCGTGGAGGTGGGATACAGGTTCTGATGGAACTGGCGCGGGATATCGAAAGGCAGCACAGGCTGCATCGAAAAGCCGCGCCCAAGGCCGCCCGCACATGGTGGGTGGTGCATCAGTGGGTCGGGCTGAAGGCCAGCCTGTTCATGGCCTTCATCCTGTTCACCGGGACGCTGGCCGTGCTGAGCGCGGAGATCGACTGGTTGCTCCAGCCCAGCCTGCGCGTAGCCCCCTCCAGCGTGGAAGGACCGGTGGCCTGGGCCGAAATCGCGCACAACGCAGCCGAGTATCCAGGCTTAGCCAAGGCGAATGCGATTTCGGCGCCGACTGCCTCGGCCTTTGCTGCGAAGGTGACGGTCGAGAACGAGGCCGGCAACCTCTTCTTCCTCCATGCGCATCCATCGACCGGCGAGATCCTCGGGACCGGACCATGGGTCGATGCGCAACGCGTGCTCAGGAACATGCACCGGCATCTCAACCTGCCAACCTGGCTGGGGGTGCCGATCGTCTCGTCGCTGGCGTTTCTCCTGCTGATCAGCCTCGTCACCTCCTTCGTCGTCTACAAGAAATGGTGGCGCGGCTTCACCAAGCCATTGCGGACGCGCGATGCCCGGACCTGGTGGGGCGATTTCCACCGGCTTGCCGGGGTTTGGTCGCTGTGGTTCGTTGCGCTGATCACGCTCACCAGCATCTGGTACTTCGTCGAGAGCCTGGGCGGCAACGCGCCACCGCATCCCCGCGTCGATCGTGAAATTCCGACCGAGATCATCGCGGAGCCGGGAGAGTTGGGACTGGCGGTGGATGCAGCGCTAGCCGCATATCCCGGTCTGCGCGTGAAAAACGTGCGTTTGCCGGGCGAAGATGGCGTGCTCGAACTCAATGGCCAGTATGAAGCGGTGCTGGTGCGGTCGCGCTCGAACGCCGTTTATGTCGATGCCAGAACGGCGGAGGTCCTGCTCACAACCGACGGGCGCGATCTCAATGTCCACCAGCGCATCTCCGAAATGGCCGATCCGCTGCATTTCGGAAACTTCGGCGGCTACTGGACCAAGATTCCATGGTTCCTGTTCGGGCTGGCGATGACCGGCCTCGCATTGTCGGGTGCGGCAATTTACTCTTTACGGATAGCCAAGGAACGCGGCGATGGGGTTTCTTTGCGCCAGAGCTTTCGCGGCATGTGGGTCGGGATGGAGCGATGGCGCTGGCTGTCGGGCGCTTTGATCACCATCGGCTTCGTCTTTCTCGGAGTACTGATCGCAACGCGCTGAGCAACCCATCGCAGCCATTTGGCCCTTCCGGTTTCCCGCTCGAGAAATCCGGCCGCGCTTCTCCAGGAGTGGTGATCTCACTGCGCCCCCCAAAGTACCGGCAACTTTGCGCACTCGCCAACCCTATCGATGCCAAGTTCGCAGGGCACAGCGGACAGTCCACCCTCGGAACATGCAGGATCTTGACCCTCGCTGCTTAGACCCATATATTTATCATGATAACTAATGGAGTGTTTATGAGTAGCCAGCTGAATGTCATCGCGCGGATCAGGCCCCATGCAGACCATTTCGACGCGGCCCGCGCGGCGATCTGCAACATCATCGAGCGCACGCGGGCGGAGCCGGGGTGTATCGAGTTCCGGCTAAGCGAGAATACCGAAACGGGAACCTTGCATCTCTACGAAGAGTGGCGCGACGAGGCTGCGCTCGAAACACATCACGCCCAATCCTACACGCAGGACGTCTTCGAAGCCTACAGACAATGGCTGGCCGAGGAGCCGGAAATCCTGCACCTGCGCCCGGTTCGCTAGCTGCATGTTCTTCTTGAAGGAACTGCCGAGCCGGCGAATGGTCGAGGGATATGCGGATCGCTTCGATGGTGTCGATCCCGCCAAGGTGCTCGGCGCGCTCGAACTAATGCGCGCCGGTAGTATCCTGATCCGCGAACTCGAGGCTTATTTCGCATCGCGCGACCTTTCGCAACTGCGGTTTCTCACGCTTATCCTTGTCGATCGAGAATCCGATCGCACCTCTCTTACGGTAGGCGAGATTGCCGAAAGGCTGGACGTATCCCGCCCCGTGGTTACACGCACGATGCAAAGCCTCGAGCAAGCGGGGTTGATCGCGATCTCCGCAAACGAGGACGACGCGAGGTCGAAAGAAGTCTCCCTGACCCGAACCGGCCAAAGCAAGCTCGGCGAAGTCCTGCCGGGCTATTTCGCAATCCTGCATCGCGCGATGTCGGCGGGCGAGGTGTGAAAATGCAGGTCATCCTCTTGCGCACCTTCCTTGTCTGGCTTGTGGTTTGGCCTCTTGTGACGGCGATGCTCGTGTTGCTCGGGCTACTGGCAGCCGACCTTTCGCTCGGTCTACAAACGCTGATTTTGACGTCGATACTCGTCCCGCTCATCGGCCTAATACTCGGCCCTGTAATGCAAAGGCTTGCATCCCGCCTTCTGGGAAGCACCTCTTGAAAGGCCATTGTCTTCCGTCCCTGTCACACATCTTGGTGCCAGAGACGCAGTCGCATCCAAGCAATTGGGGCCGCGGCTATTCCGCGGGCTGACCCACCCATTCGGCCTGTCCGCTCTTGCGGTGACCGACCTTGCCGCTCGAGCGAATGACGGCTGTCGCAAGTGCGACAACCAGCAGCATAGCGATGGTCGACACACCCAACCCGGCGTCGGACAGAACGGCCGATCCGTAACGTAGCGAATATGCAAAGAGGGCCGAGAGGAGCGCCAGAGCCGTGAGCGCTTGCACCGCTTTCTTCGCGCGGCTCGATCCGGCCAAGCCCGAAAGAAAAATCAGCATGGCGAGACCCAGCCAGAATGCGGTGACCAATCCCGCGCCCTCGAGGCCCAGGAAAGACAATCCCAATGTCACCGCGAGCATGGCCGGCGTTCCCCACACCACGCCCTGCCAGGCGCCCGCAAGCCGCGGCGCAGGACGGCCGTTGGCTACTCTCTTGGAGAAGTAAATGCTGAGCCCGCTCGCGATTATGACGCACAGCCCAAGACCGAACCCAAGATAGGCCAGCTTGACCGGCAGCCCACCCCAGTTCCCGAAATGCACGTTGTACACCGCGCCGGTGACCTGCTGCCCGATCGTCCCATCCGAGATACCGACGTTACCCTGATACTCGCCCTCCGAGGTAAAGTTGTAGTAGTCGCCAAATATCAAGCGGTCGGAGTGTTCGGCGATGACCGAACTGTGCTGCCCCGCGGTGCCCGGATCGTGCAGTATGAAATAGGTCACGTCGAGTTCCGGGAACTCGCGCGCCATGAAAGCCAGCGGTTCAGCTATCGATGCCATCGCGGCCTGGCCTTCGATCGGCTCGGGTTCGGCGCCGAACACCGGATCGAAGACCGCGCCGGTATCGCCGTCGAAGCCAACCGCGGCGATGGCAAGGGCAAGAACGCTTGCCAGTCCGAGGATCGAACCGGTCAGCGCATTGGAAAAATGGAATGGCAGCGTCCAGACACTTAGCCGATTATGCAGGTCGATCGTAGTCAGGCGCCCCGCCCCATGCCGAAAGGTGAAGGCATCGCGAAAGATGCGCGGGTGGGCCAAAAGCCCCGAAAACGAGAGCGCGATCAGCATAGCGCCGAGCGCACCCACGACCGTCAGGCCGAGTGTCTGCGGAAGATGCAGATAGTAATGCAGGTCGAGCAGGAACTGCGTCCAGGGAAATTTTTCGGGACCCGCGATCGTCCCTTCGGGCGCGGCGAAGAACGCCTGCGTGTCCGTGGTAATAACTGTACGCGGCAGGTCTTCCTGCGGAAAGTTCACATAGAGATGCGTGGTCGGAACCTCCTCGCTTTCGAGCACCGACAATGCCGCACGCTCGGCCGCCTCGGGCGCGATCGAGGTCATCTCCGGGACATTTGGCTGTTCCCACCGCTGCAACTCGTGGTTGAACACGGAGAGTGTGCCAGTGGCCGCTAGAATGTAGAGCAGGGCACCGAAAACTATCGCCACCAGGCGGTGCGCTTCGAGCGATTTCGCGACCCGCATGGCCGATCTCTTGATCCGTGCCATTTCAGCCTCCCGTTGATGTCACTGCAATGATCGCCGCAGATATGGCCATTGCGCCTAAGGCCACGACCGCTCGGGCCACCATACTGCGCGAGTAACCGATGAAGGTGGTGAGTGCGGCCCAGACGACCGGGAAAGCAAACATCGTTACCGTAAGGTTGGCCGTGTGCTCCGTTCCAGCGGACCGGCCGGCCATGAAAATGGCCGTCACGACGGTAATCGAGGTGAGAAACCCCAACAAGACGATCGCCACCGCATTGGCCGTGATCGCAAGGTTCTTGCTTCCCGGTCGTTCGACCAGTTGTGCCACTATGCGCGGTTCGATCCTGCGGCGCCGTTTGACCGGCGCCCGCACCGCGACGAGCAGCACCCCGGCGCTCGCGACCATGACAACCACGACGATCCCGAGCGCCGGCCCCTTGTCGACGCCGCTCGTGTTTCCCCACGCGACGACCGCGCCGAGCAAGAGGGTCCAGCCGCTCAGAACCAGCGGCCAACTGCGTCGCCGGCTTCGCCATGACAGATAGAGAGCGACGACACCCGCAATTGCCAGAATAGTACCCCCGATCTGCCAAGCCATCATCGCGACTGCCTTTAGAACCGGACGCCGGCGCGCAGCTGTATCGTCCGGCCTTCACCGGGGAAACAGTCGCCGCGCGAAAGGCAGGTGCCGTAATATTCGGTATCGAAGATGTTCCGGCCATTGAGCGTGAGTGAGTATCGATCGAAGCTGTAACCGATCAGGCCGTCGAAAACGGTGTAGCCGTCGGTTTCGATCAAGACCGGCGTCGGGGCAAAGCCATTGGCCGCGAGGAAAGCGGTGCCGCTGCTTTCGTTGCCCCCGGCGAAGCGGACGCCAGCGCCCAGGGCAAGCCCCTTGAGCGAGCCGGACGATGGACGCCACGACGCCCAGGCCGAGCCTTGCACTTCGGGGACGCTCGGGAAGCGCGCGCCATTGGGATCCTGCGTATCGATCACGCTGAAGGCGGCATCGAGGGTCAGATCGCCGATCGCGGTCTGCGCCTCGATCTCGAAACCGTCGATCTTGGCGATCCCCTCCTGCTGTGAGGGCGCATTGGGCAGCCCGGCCGGATTGGGCAGATTGGACTGCTCGATGTCGAAATAGGCCATCGTCACATAAGTGCGCGTTCCGGGAGGCTGGTACTTCAGTCCGACCTCGATCTGCTTGCCTTCCTGCGGCAGCAGCGGCTGGTTTGTGACCATGTCGTTGCCGACCACCGCCTGGAAGCTTTCCGCATAGCTGGCATAGGGATTGAGACCGATGGAAGTCTTGTAGAGCGCGCCGAAGCTGAGGCTCGTCGCGCTGTCGTCCTGATTGGTGGTGCCGTTGCCGGTCTCCAGCTCGTCGAACCGGACGCCCGCGTTTAGCACGAGGTCGCCGAGTGTCATCTGGTTGTTGATGTAATAGCCGACGCTATCGATCTCGTTGATCGAGCTTCCGCGTACCGCCTCGAACGCTGCCTCGGCCGGAATCTCCAAGCCATCGTAGATCGGATTGAGCAGGTTGAAGGTCGTCGGGAGGGCATAGAGGAAGGAGGCTTCAGTCAGCGTGTCGACCGACTGATAGTTGATGCCGGCCAGCACCTCGTGCTCGATCGGACCGGTATCGAAGCGCGCGCGGAACCGACCGTCGACCGCAAACTGATCCGAGCCGGCCGGTGCATCGTACCAGCTGCGACCCGCTGCCGTGCCATCCGCCAGGACACGCGGATTGCCGCTGCCAAGGAACGACACCCAGGTCTGCCTGTAAGCGGCACTGTTGTCGCGATAGCGTGCAGTTGCTTCGAAACCGAGCGCATCGCTGAACCGATGCTGGAAAAACCCGGTGAGCGAGAAACTCTCGCTATCGTAACGGTTGAATGCGGGATCGCCGACATAGAGCGAAGCGTCGACTTCCTGGCCGCTATTGCCGGAACAGATGTTCGATTCCGATACCGTGACCTCCTCGCTGGCGCAGGCAGTCACGGCAAGTGGCAGGAACTGGTGTGCCGTATCGCTCTCGCGATCGGTGTAGTTTGCAAGCAAGGTCGCGACGGTCCGCCCATCGTCATAGGTTATCGAAGGGGCCAAGATGAACGCATCGTCGTTGACGAAATCGACTTGCGTATCGGCATCGCGGAATAGCGTTACCAGTCGCGCGGTGAGCGTGCCGTCGCCAGACAGGTCTGCACCGATATCGGCCGAGACCTGCGTCCGGTCGAACGTCCCGTATTCGACATAGAATTCGCTGCCGATCGCGTCGGGTCCGGCGCGTTTGCTGACGGTGTTGAGGATACCGCCGGGCGAACCCTGCCCGTATAGGACAGATGCGGGGCCTTTCAGCACCTCTACCTGTTCGAGGGTGAAGATGTCGGAGCGGGCATTATTGTAGAACCCGAAGAGCACCTGGATATTGTCGAGATATTCGGGAACGTCGAGGCCGCGCACCCGCGGAAAATCGCCGCGCGTCGAAAAGCCGAACGTATCGCCCACCACGCCGGCGGTGTAATTCAACGTGTCATCCAGCGTCAGAGCGCCTCGCTCGCGCCAATCCTCGGCGCTGATAACCGAAACCGAACGAGCGGTTTCGATGATGGGGGTTTCGGATTTCGTTGCACCGAAGGTCGACACTTCGCCTGTCACGACGATGACGTCCTCATCCTCGTCGAGGGCTATGGGGCCTACCTCCTGGGCGCTAGCGGTGCCGGCGAACGCCGTCGAGAGAAGGAGAGATGCTGTGATGGTTCTGCGCATTGATTGACCCTGTTTCGAATTCGCAGGCGCTGTTGGCGATAATGCTTCTGCGAGTCAATCGCAATTAGAGACTTTTGATCGAACGGCTTGAGTCGAACCGGTGCTCGCCGGCCTTGCATGAGCGACCGAAGCCGTGGTGCTAGATGAAGCACGGCTTTCGATCTCCGCGTCGGTTTAGCAGGTAGCGGGAGCCCGACCGTCCAGATCCTTGCCGCGTTGGTCGCCCAAGCCCCCGCCCACCGGTCAAACCACTCCGAACTTCCGGTTGCAGCGTGAAACCTGCTTGCTAGGCATGGCGTGGAGAGGAGAGCGTGCGTGCCCGAACAGGATCCCGAGTATACCCCCGTCATCGTCGGCGTCGGCCAGATCAACGATCGGCCCGAAGTGCCCGGCGATGGACTCGACCCCGTCGCCCTGATGGTCGAGGCTCTGCGTCGCGCCGAAACCGATGCCGGCGGCGGACTGCTCGCCGATTGCGACTCGCTTGCAGTGGTCGCCCAACTTGCCTGGCCGCAGCTCAATCCGGTCGACGGAAAGGTGGCCGAAGCGCTGGGCATCGATCCAATTCACCGGATGCAGACCGCCCTTCCCAATGGCGACAGCCCTATCCTGCTGTTGCACGAAGCCGCCAATCGTATCGGCAAGGGCGAAGCGAAAATCTGCGCCATCACGGGCGGCGAGGCGCTTCGCACCGCCGGCCAGCTTGCCGCGCTCAAGAAGCGAAAAAATGGCGATAAGCCCAATGCACTACGCGATGCGACGCATCGTGTCCGCAAGGGATATGCGCAGAGATACGGTCTGGTGGTGCCGACCGACGTCTATCCCTTGTACGAGAATGCCGGACGCGCCGCCTATGGCCAGACGCTTGGCGAAGGGCAGGCGGAAAGCGGTACGATCTGGGAAGGGATGAGCGAGGTTGCAGCCCACAGCGAGGGCGCATGGATTCGCAAGCCGATCAGCGCGGATGAAGTGATCACGCCTTCGGGCGGCAACCGCCTGATCGCTTTTCCCTATACCAAGTTCCAGGTAGCCAATTCCTCGGTCAACCAGGGCGCGGGCTTCATCGTTACCTCGCTGGCCGAAGCGCGGCGCAGGGGCATCCCCGAGGACAGATTGGTATGGCTTGGCCACGGCGCGGCCGCGCATGAGAGCGGCAACTTCCTCGCCCGCGACCGTTACGATGCCTCGCCCAGCCTCGCGACATCGATCGAGCGGACCATGAAACTCAATGCCGTGAATGCCGACGATCTCGCCCATGTCGAACTTTACAGCTGCTTTCCCTGCGTCCCCAAAATGGCACGCCGGGTCCTTGGCTGGCCACTCGACAAACCCGCCACGGTTTTCGGTGGCCTCACCTTCGGCGGCGGGCCAATCGGCAACTACATGAGCCATGCAGTTGTCGCGATGGTGCAAAAGTTGCGCGGCACGAAGGACAAGGGTCTGCTGTTCGCCAATGGCGGCTATGCGACGCACAACCACACGATCCTCCTCTCGGGCGCACCGACCGATGCCACCTTCCCACAGGATTTCGACTATCAGGCCGAAGCCGACGAGCGGCGCGGCGATGTCCCGCCACTGGACGAAGATTATACGGGGCCGGCGACGATCGAAAGCTACACCGTGCACTATGACCGCGATGGGTCGGCAAGGTCGGGCGTGATCGTCGCAAAGACGCCGGACGGATCGCGCACGCTTGCCAGCGTTCCCGGTGCGGATGCCGGCACCATCGCATTTCTGACGGACGGAAAACGCGAACCGGTCGGTGCTGGCGGCGTGATCCGCCGCGAGGGCGGAGAGCTGGCGATCTGGCACCGAGGCTGATTTCAGAACCGAATAGCCCGGACCGTTTCCCCAGCTACTCGCTTCGCCTGCCCCGGCGGGCACCGGATCAGCCAATCCGCACGCACGAGATCGCCCTGTACGCCGCTGTCCTGATTCCCGAGAGGGCGCAGGCCGTCCTTTTCCCAGCTGGCCCTGGCAAAGGTTTCGCGGTCGCCGGTCTCAGGCAGATCCAATGCAAGCGGCATTGCGCGCCAATGATGGTCTCCGGCACCGCCCTGTAACAGGGCGAGCAGCGGCACGAGAAACAAACGCGCCGTCACCATCGCCGAGGTCGGGTTTCCCGGCAGGCCGAGCACTGTGCTCGGCCCCACCCGACCGAGCCAGACAGGTTTGCCCGGCTTGATCGCCACCTTGTCGAAAACGAGTTCCAGTCCGTGGGCGGCGAACATCGGCTTGGCGAAATCGCGCTCGCCGACCGATGCGCCCCCGGTCACAACTATGAGGTCAGCTGTGCCGAGCAATTCCCCAGCCAGTTTCTCCAGCGCGGGCAAATCGTCTTGCGCGCGATGGCGCGCAACGACACTGCCGCCACCTTTCTGAACCAATGCCGCAAGCGCAGGGCTGATGGTGTCGGGAATGGCATTAGGCTCGTACCGCGCGCGGCCCGGGTCTGTCAGTTCGTCGCCCGTAGCAAGTAATGCGACCCGGGGACGGCTTCCCACCTGAACCCGTCCACTATCGCCGGCGGCAGCGGCAACCAGCGCCTTGGGCCCGAGCCGCGTCCCCTTTGCCAGCAGGACGGCGCCCTTGGCGAAATCGCTTCCCGCGATGCGGACATGTCGCGCGGGGCCATAGCCTTCGGCGAATTTCACGGTTTCGCCGTCACGCTGCGCGTATTCTTGCATGATGACGCTATCGGCGCCGTCGGGCAGCGGCGCCCCGGTGAATATCCGCACCGCTTCGCCCGGTGCCAACCGCGCCTCAAAAGCCTTGCCAGGGCGCGCTTCTCCGGCGATCCGCAGCGCTCGGCCCGGTTCCAGTCCCGCTTCGGTCACTGCATAGCCATCCATGGCCGACACTGTGAGCCGCGGAGACGCAAGCCCGGCGACGAGATCCTCGGCAAGGATACGCCCCGCCGCGTCTTCGAGCGCGACCGTTTCGCTTCCCAGCGCAGCGACATACTGCTCGAGCAGCGCTATCGCCGCGTCGAAACAGATCATGCCCCCTGCCAACTACCGGAGCGTCCACCCTCCTTCGAGGTCACGCGGATTGTCCCGATCGTCATCGTCCTGTCGATGGCCTTGAGCATGTCGTACAACGTTAGGCAGGCGACCGAAACAGCGGTGAGTGCCTCCATTTCCACGCCGGTACGACCCTCGGTGCGGACCATGGCCGCAACCCGAAAACCGGGCAGTCCCTCATCGAGTCCGATCGAGACTTCGACCTTGGAGAGGGGCAAGGGATGGCACAGCGGGATCAGATCGGCGGTTCGCTTGCCGGCCATAACTCCGGCCAATTCCGCGGTTGCGACGACTGAACCTTTCGGCGCCTGCCCTGCCTTCACTGCCGCAAGCGTTTCGGACGCGCATCGCAATTCACCCTCCGCGCTCGCCCTGCGCCGGGAGACAGGTTTGTCGCCCACATCGACCATTCTCGCCCGGCCCTGTTCGTCGATGTGCGAAAGCTCGGCCACCTGCGGTTCCTTTTCCGAAATTCTGTGGTGTATCACTTCCAGCATCATCGACGCATCCTGTCGAGGACGTTTGGTGCGCCGCGCCGAGGTATTTCCAACCGCGTCAGCGGTGGCTATGCAATCAGGGGCTCGCGTGAATTGTCCCGCGTCTTGCTGGACCGCGCTTCCGGTCCGATAACCAGAAAGGCGTTGGTCGCGCAAACTCCTTGTGAAGCAACCGTGGCGGAATTTCCGGCACTGGCCGTCGTCGAAGCGGATCAACGAATTCGGCCAGCCGGAGGTCTGCGAGGCTGGAACTAGAGTCCCAGCGCCTTTTTCAGGGCATCACCCGAAAAGGGCTTTCTGAGAATCGAAACGGGCATCTGTTCCAGCTCTTCGGGCACATTGCCGCCTGTAGCCAGAACGATGTCGACGTCGGGGTTCTTCTGCAGGACCTCTTGCAGGAACTGAGTGGCTTTGCCGTCCGGCAGCCCGAAGTCGGAGACGACGACGTCGACTTGGGTACGTTTGATCCTTTCCCGTGCCGTCTTGAGAGAGTCGGCCTCCAAGACTTCGTAGCCGGCGCGCTCCAAGGGGCGGATCAAGGTCATGCGGATAAGCGGCTCGTCCTCGACGACGAGGGCCCGGCCGATCCGGTCCCCATCGGTGCCCTTACCATTGCCATTCTGGCGATATTTAACCGCTTCGGTCGTGTCCCCGGCCTCGGGTTCGCCGGCCATGTCCAAGGTCGCCCGAATCTTCTGACTTAGCTGCTCCGTGGAATAGGGTTTGCTGATCAGCTCGATATCGTCATCGAGCTTCCCGCCATGGACGATCGCGTTTTTGGTATAGCCCGAGGTAAACAGAACCGCGAGGTTCGGCATTCGCTCCTTGGCCATGCGCGCCAACTCGGGAGAGCGTAATTTACCTGGCATGACGACGTCTGTGAACAGTAGGTCGATCGAAATTCCGCACTGGATGATGGCCAGCGCACTATCGGCGCTCGATGCCTCGATTACGCGGTAACCGAGGTTGCCGAGCTGTTCGACCACGGTCGCGCGGACATCCTCATCGTCCTCCACGACCAGAATTACCTCGTCATTGCCCTGGGCAGTCACCAATCCGGATGCTGGGCGCTTGGACATTTCCTCCTTGTGCGTCCGCGGAAGATAGATGCGGACGGTCGTGCCCTCCCCTTCTTCGCTGTAGATTGCGATATGCCCGCCCGATTGCTTGACGAAACCGAAGACCATCGAAAGGCCCAATCCCGTGCCCTCTCCAGGTGCTTTCGTCGTGAAGAACGGTTCGAAGACCTTCGACAGGCTCTCCTCGGGGATGCCACGCCCCGTATCGGTTACCGCGATCATGACGTATTTTCCGACCGAGGCGTCGGGATTTGCAGCGACGTATTCTTCGTCCAGCGAGGCATTGCCAGCTTCAAGCGTCAGCTTGCCCCGGCCATTCATCGCATCGCGCGCGTTGATCGCCAGGTTGAGCAGCACATTCTCCAGGAGCCGCGGGTCGGCCAGACAGTTCCACAGTCCGGCGGAAACGATGGTCTCTATCTGCACGGTTTCGCCCAGCGTGCGGCGCAGCATGTCGCCCATCCCGCGCAGGACGCGACCGGCATTGATCGGTTTGGGATTGAGCGGCTGCTGCCTGCCGAAGGCGAGCAATTGCGAGGCCAGCTTCGCCCCTCGCTCGACTCCGGAAATGGCATTGTTGATGCGCGCAGTATTGCGCCCATCGATGATCGGGTCTTGTTTTAGCAGCTCCAGATTGCCGCCGATCACCTGGAGCAGATTGTTGAAATCATGTGCCACGCCGCCGGTTAGCTGGCCCAACGCCTCCATCTTCTGTGCCTGAACGAGCTGGACTTCGAGCTCTTCCCGCTCGGTCATTGCCTCGTCCACCCGGTCCCTCAATGCGGCGTTGAACGAAGTCAGAGCTTCCCTGGCTTGCAATTCTTCTTCGATGTTGTGTGCTTCGATGACAGTGCCCACGGGGGTCCCGTCGGAATCTATCACCGGCGAAGCTGTAAAGCCGACGTGATAGAAGCTGCCGTCTTTGTGGACGAAAACTTCCTCGCCTTGCGTCTTGTGGTTCTCGGGAAAGGCACGGTCGATGGGACATTCCTCGATCGGGAACGGCCGACCATCGGGATAGGTGTGGTGCACCACATCGTGCAACGGTTTGCCTCGTGTCTCCTCGAATGTGTATCCGGTCAGCTCTTCCGCGGCCTTGTTCATGAAGGAGCAGTGCTGCCGCTCGTCCATCATGAACACCGCCATGGTGGTGTTATTGAGGATGGCATCGAGACGGCCGGATACTTCCTGGAGCTCTTTGCGCACCTGGTTCTGCTCGGTGATGTCCTGGATCGCGGCATAGAAAACCGGAAGGTCGTCGCTCGAGATAAGCTGCAGGCGCACGCTGGCGTCGTAGGTCGATCCATCCTTCCGCTCGTGGACGGTCTCGAATTGCAAGTGCTCTTCGCGGCCGTCGAGCAGCGGCCGAACGAATTCGATGAACTGTTTCTTGGTATATTCGGGCTTCAGATCCCACGGGTGGAGTCGAGCCAGCTCTTTCTTGGAGTAACCGAGATTGTCCCGCGCGCCCTTGTTTACGAGAAGAAAGCGAAGGTCGTCGTGGCCGAAAATATAGATTTCCGCCGCGGCGCCCTCGACGATCTGGCCAAGGCGTTCCGCCGTCATCTCTCGAGTATCTGGCATACTTCAAACCCCCTGATTCCAGCGGATTAGCCACATCCATCCAAAACACTAGGCGGGAACCGAGATTCCTACCGACAGACCCCAAGTACGCAATTCAACCCTTTAAAAATGCGGCAATTCCCCGTTGGTTTCCAACCGGGACCGATATGGCAATGATGGTTGAGCGAATATCCTTACCAAATCGTTAACCAATTGCCCGCGAGCAGGGTACCGAGAAAAGGCGGACACCGGCACTCGGTAATGGTCGACGGGCCGCCCGGAGTACGCGGTTCGAACCGTTCCCATTGCGCCCGCGGCATATCGGTCGTCAGCGATCGCAGTCGCGGCAGTCGATCGGCTTCCTAATCTACGGGAAGTTTTGGTAGCGGAGGAGGGACTTGAACCCCCGACACGCGGATTATGATTTCAAACGGCTCATTGTTTTTATTGGGTTTTTTTGGAAACTTTTTTCCCGCACCCTCCTTAACTTTTCGGCACTTACCCGCACCTTGTAAACCGGATTGAGCCAGAAATCAGGGGCGATGGCGTCGGATAGGAGAGGTATGGCTCACCCATTGAAGTTCCCTACATCACCCGAAATCAAGCGCGTTCTTTCTGCCGTAAGAGCAGCAGGGATAGCGGTGAGCTTCATCGAGATTGAACCATCTCGGCTTCGGATTTTTACTTCGCAAGAATGGGGGGGGGGGGTCGTCGCCAGACGAGACCGCTTTCGATCGTTGGAAAGCCAAGGAACGTTATGCCGAAAAACGTGGTCGGAGCTAGTTCCGCCCCTTGGGCAGAGAGATATCTTCTGATTTACTTATACCATCAATATCCGAAGGGGGGCAAAAGTGCCGTCAGGCTCTAGGGTCCGAAACGGGCGATACACCGACGCCGACGTTCTTGCTCTCTACATGAAGCACAGAGAGGCAAAACTCGGCCCATTCATCCGTGAAGTCGGAGACTTTATTGCACACGCGAAGAGAGATAGAGGTGCGACCTGCGATGCGATGGCCTTCGTTTTCGCCCAAACAGCCTTTTTTCAAACCTATCAGATGGATCCGAAACAATCACTGGAGCCGAATGGCGTCTGCGGCTGGTGGCTGCGGCATTATCTTTCCCGTTTATCCCCTTGACGCATGTATGCGCGCTGCGACACCTGCAAGAGTAATGTTCACCTAGCGTTCTCAGTTATCCCCGCCCGCGTTTGCGGGCTGTTTGCGGGACTGTTGACTCAATCCTCAAACACCATTAACCATCCTGCCTTAGCAACAGGCGGGAGATTACCCCATGTCAGGCGAAACGGTTCAATTCGAGCAAGCGGCGCAGCAGGCCAAGCCTGAAGCTGAGAAGCGTCAGGTCTCTACAATCTCGTTCCCCTATCTTGATCTCGACGCAGCAATCGAGGTCGCCAAGGCGATGTATGAGACCCGCGGGCACGGTCCGATGGAGGCCGCCGATCTCGCTGCCACGCTTGACCAAACCATAAGCGGTAATTTCCGCCTCAAGACTGGCACGGCTCGGATATTCGGGCTTTCCGAGCGTGAGGGTCGCGACCACACCAAGCTCAGTGACCTTGGCTTGCGAATAATTGAGCCGCAAACCGAAGCAGAAGCACGGGCCGAAGCTTTCCTCGAGGTTGAACTGTATGCTGCGATCTTTGAGCAATACAAAGGACAGCGCCTGCCACCCCCCAAGGCGCTAGAACGAGAGATGCAAGGCCTCGGGGTTTCTAGCAAGCAGACGGACAAGGCTAGGCAAGCTTTCGAGCGCTCAGCGAGGCAAGCAGGCTTTTTCGCGAAGGGCGAAGACCGTCTTGTGAAACCTCACTTTGGCAATAGCCCTCCCGAACCGGAGGAAGAAGTTGAACGAGATAACGAAAGAAAAGATCGATCGAAAGGCGGCGGGGGCGGCGGCGGAAACAGCGGCCAATATCACCCGCTGATACAGGGCATGCTCGAGACGCTGCCAGACGTGGGTGATGAATGGCCGGATGCCGACCGCACGTCCTGGCTTAAGATGGCCGAGTCGATATTCGCGATGATCTACAAACGCTCATCTACTGATGAGTTGGTTGGATAAAGGCGGCTGACGAATGAACGCCAACCGCCCTGTAATCCTAGCCCAGCGCGCCGTTTCCTTGGCCGGAAGCGCGCTGGTTGCCCACTTGGAGGAAAGGAGGTGCGCCATGTGGTCCATGGCCCGGACATTATAGGGTGACGCCTCCGGGCGACCCCATCCTGCCCCCTTCCACAAGGGGTAAGAGTGACGGCGCGCTTCCAGTCCAACCGGGGGTGCGCCGTCGTGCTTTTCTGCTATAGGAAGCTTATGAAACAGTCAAGAATCTCATTAAGCGATGCGATTAAAAACGGTCGATTAAGTGACTTTGTCGATCAGGCCGAAGCCGATGGTGTAGGCCCTGCCGACCGCGCTCAGTTCGACGCTTTGGTCGGGACGCTCACAGCGCCCCAACCAGAAGATCAAACATCCCGTTCACGCGGTGGCGGTTCGAAGCGCGGAAAGTGAATTCGTCGAGATAGCGCTGCATGTGCTTCGCGCTGATCTGGACGTGAGTTGACCGCACCGAAGCTTTGAACAGCTTCCAGAAGCCTTCAACCGTGTTCACATGGAAGTTCTCGCCACGCTGGTAGTCATACCAAGTGTATTCCTTACGGCCGTGCTTCACGGCACCGTGCGAGTAGCCATCGCCAGTCAGTAAGCTGTAACTGTAGAGTTCGTCCGTCGATACGGTTGCACCCTCTTCGACGTTGGCCAGAACCACATCGCGCAGCGTGTTTTTCTTCACGTTCGGAATGACGACCGCCTTCATGCGGCCTTCGCGTTCGGCAAGGCCCATGACGATAGTCTTGCCAGCGGCACCGCGACCACGCTTGCCGGAACGGCGACCACCTACATAGGCTTCGTCCAGTTCGATGTGGCCAGTCAGGAGAGCGTCGAAACCCTGCGCTTTGCTCATTAGATCGCGGATTTGCTGCCCGATGCGATAGGCGGTCTTGTAGGTCACTCCCAGCTGACGCTGGAGTTCCTTGCCGCTCACACCGTGGCGCGTCGTGCAGAACAGATAGATCGCGTAGAACCACGAAACGAGCGGGGTGCGCGTGTTCTCAAGGATGGTGCCAGCGGTCGGGTTCACATGGTGGCCGCAAGAGGCACAAACATAGGTGCGGCGCTTTTGCAGCTTGTGGAAGGTGCTTTCGACCGTGCCGCACTTGGGGCAATCAAAGCGGGTGCCGCCGAACCGCACTTGCATGATGTGTTCAAGGCAAGCGTCTTCCGAATTGAAGCGCTGAAAAAACTCACGAACTGAAAAGTCGGGGCTGGCGGAAGGGCTCTTTGTCATGCCCTATTTTATGCCAGAATCTCATACATGCGTCAAGGGGATAAACGGGTTATCTTTTGATGAATATCAGGAATGCTAAAGAGTCGAAGATAAGACGTTCTATCGGAATTACGAAAAAGCAGCCGAACGATGCAGTCAAATCCTGGTTTCCGGACCGCTCAATCTATCCCACCCAAATTCACTGCAGCGAGCCTTCTCTCCTCTACAAACTAGCAACATTCTTTTCGCGTAAAATCGTCATCGAAGCTCCGTTCAACCTCTCGCAAGCAAAAAGAGAAATTGCGAGCATGTTCAAAATCGAAGGGATCAACTTAACCGAGATTGATAGATTCTTGGTTGGAACAGCAGTGCTGTTAAACGGAAGATCTGTGGAGATAGTCCCAGGAGTTCAAGCAGACTTATCTCTGGACGTTCAAAACCCACGCACCATCCCACAAGATCATTCCGGGAATACCGGAGGTGATTATGAGATTGTGCACTTACTCCCCGATGGCAACCTAAGTGTCTTGGCCTCAGTCAGCAATCAAAGAGGAGATGGACTGGTCGGCGTGGCGAGCGAATTTATCGACACGAAGACAGACACAGAGCGATTTTTCGCACGCTCGTTGGTGATAAGGCAAGACGCTAGAATTCCTCGGCTAGATCTGAAACGAGAGCTGAGTTTCGATACCAGCCGTTCCCGTCCTGTATCCTAGCCAACAACCAATTCAATCGACCAACAGCTAACACTGTTCGAAAGGCAAAAATTCTACGTGGGATTACAGGAGTTTAGATGGCTGGTTTACACAGGTTTACAAACCTATGCGTGCTTCAACAAACCAGCCCCGCGGCGCGATCCGGGATTTTGTTTATAAAATCAACGTTTTCTGGTAGCGGAGGAGGGAAATATAGAGAGCATATAACGTGCTGATTTACCTAATAAACTTTTTGAGTCGTCTTGCAAATACCCCCATCAATACCCCCAAAATCGGACAGATGAGATAAAGCGCCTTTGGCAAACGACGACTTGTTATTCGTAGTGACTGGTAAAACGAGCGTCGGCCGTTTTTGGGCCGATCAGAAGGCGAAACGCCAGGTCACGATCCATGCGCCTGATCGGACATCGAGGGCATGTCATGGTCGGGCATGGATGGCATATAGTGGCCCGCATGAGGATCGGGTGTATTGCTAGGCTGGGCTTTCACCGGCGGGGGAGTGGCCGCAGGGGACGACGCTACTACCGGAGTGCTCGCCGGTCGGTCTGGTTGCCTACCGGCAGTCGCAGCTTCACCCGACCGGTTCGTGTTGGCCTCTCCAGCGGGAAAGGCAGCGTTGTCTCTTTCGCCTTCGCCAGCACCTGTGCTCTCGGTCGGCGGGGCCGTATACAGTGGCAAGGCTTCAGCTTCTGATGAAGTGTCCTGCGTCTGATCACAGGCAGCGAGCCCTAGCCCCAATGCCGCCGCAGCAAGGGGGGCAACAAACGCGTTCCGATTTGATCTGCGCATCATTCTATCCTTCAAAGCCAGGAGATACCAAGATGATTGGCACCGTGCGCAAGCTCGCCGCCCAGAAATCCCTGCACCAGCACTAGAGCGGCCATGGCAAAGATTGCGGCGCGAAACGCGGTCCGGCTCGCGGAAGCACGGCTCGCCAGATAGGCCATCGCCAGACCGAGAACCGCGATCAGCATTCCGTTCCAGCGATGAACCTGCATCGCAGTATCTCCGCCGAACCAGAGACCGGTATGGATCCAACCGAATATGGCCGCCACGACCGCCCCGGCGGCACCGCCATAAACAAGTACGCGCACTGCCGACTCTAGGCCTGTGCCCTTCCGTGCGATGACGAATAGCTCGGTGAGAGCGGCCATAAAGAACAAGGCGATCGGAAAGTGTACGGTGGCGGGATGCAGCGACTTGAGCACACCGACCACGCCCTTGTCGCCTTCGTCTGCATCTTGTCCCTTCGCCCCGTCATGATCAGCAGCCGTGTCGCCGTGCCCCTGCGCAGCCTGGATATCTTTTGACGCCGCATCGGAGACGACAGCACTGGCCGCTTCGCCATGTTCCTCGTCGCCATGGGCCTGGGCCGGACTTATCCAGAGCAGACTGGCGGCCACAATAGCCATGAATTGTATTCGTTTCATTCTCTACGGGCTCCGGTCTTGGCGATGGTCGTGCAACCTATTGTGTCTGTAATGCTCTGCGAACCTTCATCTCTTGCGGTGATAGAGCGCGGCGATCGTCGACGCGTGAGGGTTCAAATTTTACTCACGAGATGGTCGGACCTCCTGCCTTGCACCGCGCCCTGGTAAGAGTGTGGCCAGGCTCAGGCACAAAGCGAGAGCCCGGCCACCGCCTCCTAATCGTCTTGCGCCATGTTCTCGTGAGCCGCCATCTGCTCCATCATGTCATGCATCATCATCATGTGCTGGTGACAGGCCGCCATCATATCGGCGTTGTCCCCCTGCATCATGCCCGCCATGTGTTCCTGCATTTTTGCACGATGTTCGGCCATAAGCCTTTGGCGTTCGGCAGGATCGCTCGCCGCGTGGGCCTGCTGCATCAGCGCGCGCATTTCAGCCATCTTCTCGCGGTGGGCCGTCATGGCCGCCGAATCCTGCATCATATGGCCAGCGTGTGACTGCTGCTGCGCCGCCGCTTGATCCCCGTGGTCATGCTGTTGCCGGGCCATTGCCGGGGTGGTTGCCAGGCCGGTGGCGAGCGCGAAAGCTAGAACTGTCAGTTTCATGGTCGATTTCCTTTCGTCGGTCTTGCGGTGGATGCTGTGTGCAGTCATCCTCTTTACGCAGCCGCCATCTCTTCCCCTCAAACAATCCGCAGCAGCGGTGGGGCTGGTGGGCCGAAGCACGGCCGGTTGCAGCGGTGCTGTTTTTCGGCCACCTTTTTGAGAGAAGCCGATAACGACGAATGGGGAGTATCATGGTGCCAGCAGAGCCGTCGGAGAAGCAGTCGTGAGCACGGTCAATGAGAACGGCAGCTGGGATATCCCGGAGCCCGATCATGCCGATCTGGTGCAAATGCGCATTCGCCTCATTACTCTCGAGAACATAGTTCTTGGCCTTTTGTCCGGGGCGAGCGATGAACAGATCGAACAGATTAGGAAACGTGCGGACATGATCGAACCGCGCCCCGATGCGAGCCGGCACCCGCTTACCGAACTGGCAGCAGGTGACATGCGGAAATTTCTCAAACGCGCTGCTCGCATGGCCGAGTCGGAGGGCCGCGAAAATCATGACTGATCCGGGCTTTGGGGCAGCGAAGGCGCTATGCAGGAAGTGGAAATCCGGCCGCTTGCTATTTGCTGGCGCAGATTTTTCGGGCGTACCTGCAACATGACCAGAACCCATTGGCTGATCCTTATTTGCGGGAGCCTGATCGCGTTCGTCTGGGAGATTTTCCAGATGCCATTCTTCGAACCGGGTGATCTCGAACCCTTCGAGCGGACCATTCGCTGCGGCATTGCAAGCCTGGGCGATGGCGTGATCCTGCTGACAGCTTATAGCCTTGCAGGATTACGTGGCGGGCACGCGTGGCTCTGGCAAGCCGCCAAAATGCCCTATGCGATCTATTTCAGCTTCGGGCTTGTCGTCGCGATCGCCGTCGAAATGATCGCCACATCGCTTCCGGCAAACAGTTTCCTGAGCTGGCGCTACAGCGAGTTGATGCCGCAAGAGCCAGTGACGGGACTGGCGCTGATCCCGATCGCGATGTGGACGATCGTGCCCGCGCTAACGATCCTTCTGGTCCGCTTTGCCCGAGCCGAACCTGATTAAACTGGGAGCGGCTTCAGGGGGCATTCGGCACATGTTTCGCCCGCCGCCTGATCCTGGGAAACCGGTTGGCAAGCAGGACAAAGCCCGAAACCGCGATGATTGTCCCGCCGATCCCGAACAGTAGCAGCCACCAGCTGTTGATGCGGTCGCGCTGCGTCCAGTCCATGATATGCAGCCCCCAGATAAAATCGAACAGACGCCAGGTGTCGCTGCGGGCAGCGAGCACCGAGCCGCTCGATGCATCGATGTAGACGCGGGTATTGTCCTCATCGCCATAGGTAATCTGCCACGCGGGGAACGGACCCCGGGATTCGGTCCCGACAGCACCTTCGATGAGGCGCGTGGTCGCTATGGTGGTTGGTGGCCCCGTCCAAGCATGGCGAGCGATGGCCTGTGCGCTCGCGCTCGAAAGAGGCGAAAGGAGAGCGCCGCTGTTCGGGTCGCGGAGCGTGACGCTTCCATCGTCCCGACGGATCTCGGTTACTGTCCTGCCGCCGACCGCGCGCGTCGCAAGGGAAACCACCCCCTCCCTGCTATCGAGCCACTCGGGCATGGCAGCATTAGCGGGCAGAACCTCCGGTGCGCGCGAAACGACATGTTCGGACCGGACCTCTTCGATGTCGAGGAACGACATCAGCGCCCCGGTGGCCATCCATAGAAGCACCTGGACGCCGACAAAGACTGCCAGCCATTTGTGAAGCTTGCTGCCCAGCACATGCAGACGCAGCTTGAAAGAGCGTGTCGCCAATCGGTGTTCCCCCGATCAAATCAGTTGTTACGCGGCGCTCGTGACGACGAATGGTACTGAACGATCTTCCAGCCATCCGCATCATGGGCAAGCACCGAGGTCGCAACGCCTTCGCGGTCGATCACGCGGCCGTCGGCCAGTTCGATCCGATAGGTGTACGATTCGCGGCCATACGCCATATGTCCCATCCGGGTGACTGCGAGCGTCGGTTCGCCGAAGGTGAAGCTGGTTATTGCATCGAGTTCCGGTCCCAGGTGATGCTCCATGTAATACGTGAAGCTGCCTTCCGCCTTGCCGTTTTCGTAAACGAAGGATTCCTCGGCAAACAGCGCGGCCATGGCCTCTGCATCGCGCGACGTCAGGGCATCCCGATATGATGTCAGAACCGCCTCGGCTTCCGCAACGTCATCATTCATCGCATCCATATGCTCGGCGTGGTTCATGCCCTGCTCCGTATGGTCCATCTGCGTCGAAGCCGTAGGGTCCGAGTGCGCGGAATGATCCATGGATTGTGCCAGGGCGGGAGTGCCGCCTGCAGCCAAGGCCAGGGCGACCGCGCTTAGAGATAGTCTTATCCTCATTGTATATTTCCTTCTCTTAAAACCAGAATCGCATGCCCACGACGTAATTCGTCACGCTAGGGTCTTCCCCTGCGGCGCGTGCAAAATCGGCACTCTGACCGATCCGCCACTCCTGGGAGACGCCGACATAGGGCGCGAATTCGCGTGCGAACTCGTAGCGAAGACGCAGACCTGCCTCGATCCGGTCGAGGCCAGCGCCAATGCCGAGTTCGGGAATATCCTGAGCCGAAAGAGCGATTTCGGCTCGCGGCTGGAGGATCAGCCGCTGCGTGATGCGCTGATCAAGCTCGCCCTCGAAGCGCGCGGTTACATCACCCTTGTTCGATACGAACGCTGCAACGTCGACCTCGAACTGGTAGGGAGCAATGCCCTGTATGCCAATGACAGCATGGGTGCGCTCGGGTCCTGTTAAATCCTGGCGCACACCTGTCTGTAGGTCGAAAAAGGGAGCGATCGCCCGGCTCCAGAGTGCCTGGACTTCGGCTCCCTCGACAGGCTCACCGAAGCTGCCTTCGCCCTCGGATTTGAACCAGAACTTGTCGATATCACCACCATAATAGCCCTGGATGTCCCAAAGATATCCATCCACTCCCTCGCGGGCGCGGTATTCGAGCCGGTCGCCCTGAAACCAGAAGCGCATCCCGCCGTCGGTCTCGCGGACAAGTTCGCGCCGCGCTTCGTTCATGGCTTCCTCGCCGCAGATCGCGACCGCCGCGCGCGCGGGACCGCTCCCGGCTTCGGGAGGAGGCGGCAGCAGCGGGATATCGTCGTTCGAGCCCATCTGCATCGCCGAATGGTCCATGCCCTGCATATCCTGCGATCCCGTCTGCCCATGGTTCATCTGGCTGTGATCCATCTGCCCATGGTCCATCGACGAGTTGCTGGCTTCCGCCTGACCCATGTCGCCTTGGTTCATCTGCGAATGATCCATCGCGCCTTCGGCAGGCGTGCCATGCGGCATCGAGCCATGATCCATTCCTTCATGACTCCCGGGTGTAGTCTCCGGACGGGCAGCGTCCATCGGCATTGCCATGCCCGAATGACCATCCTGAGCGGTCGTCGAACCATGAGACATAGTCGAATGGTCCATCGTCGAATGATCCATGGCAACTTCAGGCTGGGCCACTGGTTCGCAAGCTCCTTCGGCTACCGGGTGCCCCATCGCGCGATGGCGCTGGGCTTCTTCTTCGCACTTTGTCTTGGCGTCAGCCTGCGCCTCGGCGCTCTGCTGCGGCTCCGCGGGCGAATGACCGGCATGCTGCGCCGCAGCGGGGGAGGCGAGAACTGAGCCGACTGCGATCGATGCGAGCAGGCTGGTAATACGAATCTTCATGCTTCGCTCCCATCGGGATTGGCGACAGTGACGATCTGAAACATCCCGGCATGCATGTGGTAGAGAAGGTGGCAGTGGAAGGCCCAGTCGCCCGGCTCGTCCGCCGTCAGGTCGAACTGCGCGCTGCCGCCCGGCTGCACGTTAACCGTGTGCTTGAGCGGCTGACGATCGGCAGGTGCGCCGTTAACCAGTTCGAAGAAGTGCCCATGCAAGTGGATCGGGTGCGCCATCATCGTGTTGTTTATCAATTTGACACGCACGCGTTCGTTATAGGCAAAGCGGATCGGCTCGTCGGAGACGGCGGAGAACTTCTTGCCGTCGAACGACCACATATAGCGTTCCATGTTCCCGGTGAGATGGATTTCCATCCGCCGCGAGGGAGTCCGCCCCTCCTGATGAGGTGTCAGCGAGCGGAGCTTGCGATAGTCGAGGGTGCGGTGGGGGACATCGGCAAGGCCGATGCCGGGGTCGCCCATACGGTCGACCGGGTTCATCGAGACCATGTCGAGACCGGGCCCGACCTTCACGTCGGGAGGCAGGAGCGATGTATCGCGCATCTGCATACCTCCCGCCATGCCAGCCATCTCCGCCGAACCGCCATCCATACCGGACATCCCATCCGCGCCAGCCGCTCCGCTCGATCCGTGGTCCATTCCGGCCATACCGCCGGCGCCATCATCCATGCCGGTCATACCGGCATCGTTGCTGCCAGCCCCGTGGTCCATACCGCTCATGCCCATATCAGCCATGGTCAGAAGCGGGGGATCGCGCAGCGGCGGAATGGCCGCGCGCGCGCCAGGCGCGCTCGCAAGCGTTGCGATCCCCATTCCGGACCTATCCACCGACTCGGCCACCAATGTGTACGCCTGCTGCTCACCCGGCGTCACGACGACGTCGTAGGTCTCCGCGACGCCGATCTGGAACTCGTCCACTTCGACCGGCTCGACGTTCTGCCCGTCGGCTTGAACGACGGTCATCGGCAGGCCTGGAATGCGGATATTGAAGAAGGTCATGGCCCCGGCATTGATGAAGCGCAGCCGCACGCGCTCGCCCGGACGGAAGAGATATTCCAGATTGTCGAGCGGGCCATGACCGTTCAGCAGGTAAGTGTAGGCTGGGGCCGACACATCGCTAAGGTCGGTCGGCATCATACGCATTCTCGCCCACATCCGGCGATCCTCGCCCGAAAGCGGATAGTCGTCGGTCCAGGTATTCATGTTGTAGTTGAAGTAGCCTTCGCCCTTCTTGAGCTTGTCGAAAATCGTGTGGGGCGACATTTCGCTGAATTCGCTGAGCACCACGATATATTCGCGGTCCGCCTGGACCGGATCGGGTCCAGCCGGATCCACCACAATGGCGCCGTAATGCCCGGCCTGTTCCTGCAGGCCGCTATGCGAGTGCCACCAGTAGGTGCCCGACTGGCGCACCGGGAATTCAGCGGTGAAGGTCTCTCCGGGCTTGACGCCGGGGAAGCTTACACCTGGCACCCCGTCGAGTTCGAATGGCACGAGCAGCCCGTGCCAGTGGATCGAGGTGTCTTCCTCGAGCTGGTTATGGACGTTCAATCGGACGGTCGTGCCTTCCTTCAAACGCAACAACGGGCCGGGGATCGTGCCGTTGACGGCGATGGCGCCGCCGCGTCTGTTGCCGGTTGCAAAGGCAGACCGCGCGACAGTGAGGTCGATATTCGGCCCGGATACTTCATCCAGCCCTTTGCGGGCGTTTCCTGCAAGGATGTCCGCGCCGCGCGCCCAGGCCGGCATGGCACCGGAGAGACCAAGCAGGCCCAGCCCGCTAGCACTTGTTCCAAGGAATCTTCGGCGATTGAGGGCAGGCATAGGGGGCTCCTGAAAATGCGTATACCGTCACATACGCGGTCAGCTGCCCTACCCCTCAAACTTTTCGAACCGCTCCTTCAGCCGGTTGCGCGCACGATAGATGCGCGTCTCGACGGCTTTCTCGGTGGTGCCGAGCAGCTCGGCAGCCTCGGCCTGGCTGTACCCCTCGACAGTGACCAGCACGAGCGCCTCTTGTAGGCGCACCGGCAAGCGCCCGATTTCGGCCTGGACCAGCCGCAGCTGTTCGCGGGCTCCGGCAACATTTTCGGGATTAGGGGCATCGTCGGCAACGGCGTCGGCTTCCCGCCCATCCGGCAAACCAAGGAAGCCAATAACTTTCCTGCGGCGGAGCTTGTCGCGGCACCGGTTGAGAACGATTGTCGTCAAATAGGGACCGATGGGCTTGCTCGGATCGAGGCGATGACGTGTCAGCCAGACCGACGCGAGACCGTCCTGAACGACATCTTCGGCCCGCGATGGTGAACCCAGCATGCGCGTGGCAAGCGCAATCAACCGGGCGATCTCGCTCTCGACGAGAGCTGTGAACGCCCGCTTGTCACCGGCTATCGCCCGCCCGATCAGAGCTTCATCCGAAGTGTCATCCACCGCTGCCAAGGCTGGTCAGTCACGCGGATCGCGCGTGAGGGCCGCGGACACTTTCCGGTCGAACTGGAGCTGCTGATCGGAATCGAGAATTTCCCGCATGTCGAAGACGTGGCGCACGGTCGCTTTTTGCAAATCGCCCATGCGCGCATGCACCTCGTCGATCGCGGCACTGACTTCGGGCCCGTATTCGTGCTCGGTTTCCATTGCCTGGGCGAGCTGGGCGTTGGCTGCGCGCGCAGAGGCTTCGAGCCTTGCCTGTTCTACCGCGAAACGCGCTTCGAGCGCATCGAGCCGCTGCTCCTGGTCAGCCGTGAGCGACAGCTCATCGTGCACGAACTGGTGCAGGCCGCCCTCGGCATCGTTGTTGGCCCAGCGATCGGCGGCAAGCGCTCCTAGGCATCCGGCGAGCGCCGCCAGCAGGACCGCAAGGACAAGGTGAAACTTCTTCAACGTCTATGACCCCACATGAAGCAATGCAGCGGGTGACAGGGATTCTCCGCCAACGAGGCTCTCGCCAACAATTTCTGTAGGAGCGCCGTTTTCGGACGGCCATCCGCTGGTCCCTGCGCCTGCCGTTAGGCCGACGACAAACAGACCGGCGAACAAGGCCATTCTGCGCCGCTGATCGGCAATTTCCCCCAGCTGCCCTGCGCGCTGCCAGACGCCGTTCATGAAGTCGGGCGGCACGTCGCCAGCCTTCTGCGAGGCCATGGTGCCGAGCATCGCATCGAGTGTCTGATTGTCACGCATCCCTTGCTCCTGTCGGTTGCACGGTTCCTATACGCGATGCTTCGCGCAAACCCTCAAGTTTCTTTTTTGAGGGGTGCGGGTCGGCGACGCGTAAGAGGAGTAAGTCAAGCAACAGCGGCAAGTACCAGCGTCGAATAGGAGCCATGGCATGAAAAGCGCGGCAGTTCCGCCAAAAGAGCGCGAGTTCACTCCGCCGCTGGGCAAAAGCTGGCTCACGCCGTTCTATGATCGCGCGATCGCAGTCTTTACGCGCGAGAGACGGTGGCGCCGCGCAATCGTCGAAAAGGCCGCATTGCTGCCCGGCGACAAGGTCATCGATGTCGGGTGCGGCACCGGGACCTTGCTCAGGGCGCTGATGGCCAACTGCCCCGAAGCCGGCTTCATCGGCGTTGAGCCCGACCCCGCAGCGCTGGCTATCGCGCAGCGCAAGTTCGGTGCCGGAGCCGATATGGTCCGGTGGCACAACGGCTTTCTCGATAGTCTCGAGCTTTCCGACGGCTGGCGGCCAAACAAGATCGTCAGCAGCCTCGTCCTTCACCAGGTCCCCGTATCGCAAAAGCGCGCGATCCTCGACCAGATCGAGAACCTGCTCGCCCCCGGGGGCATGGCGCTGATTGCCGACTATATGCGGCAGGATGCTCCACTCATGCGCGCGCTGTTCCGTTCGAGCGTTCAGCTTCTCGACGGCGTCAAGGACACCCAGCCGAGCGCCGACGGAGCCGTCGAGAAATTGCTCGCCGAGATTTTCGCGGACGCCGAATTGCTCGATCGTATCCATACCGCGACCGGAACCATTTCTCTCTGGCGCGGCATCAAGAAAGGCAATGCTCAATGAACCTCATGAAAGATTCGAGACCGCTACGCCGTTCGCTGGCGGCCTCGCTCCTCCTCGCCATTGCAGCCTGCTCGAATGCGGCCCAGGCCGCGACCTACACCATGTTCCGCGACGCAGGGTGCGGCTGCTGTCTCAATTGGGCCGGTCACGTAGAACACGGACTCGAAGCAGAGGTCGCCTCGGTCGACACCGACGACATGGCTGCGCTCAAGACAGCCAGGGGTGTGTCGCAGGATCTGTGGTCGTGCCACACGATGGAAGTCGATGGCTATATCATCGAAGGCCACGTGCCCGCCGATGCCATCGCGAAACTATTACGCGAAAGCCCCGAAGGCGTGGCAGGCCTGGCTGTGCCCGGAATGCCGCTTGGCTCGCCCGGAATGGAAGCCGGGGACCGGGTGCAGCCGTATGATGTCATCGCCTTCGGCTCAGGCGGGCAGCGCGTTTTCGCATCCTACCCGTGACCATGGACAAGCCATCTCAGCGCCAACTCTAACGGAGGACCATCATGTCAGACTATTCGGTCAAAACCTCAATACTGATATGGGGCTGGACACTCAGCCTCTTCCTGCTTTTCAGCTACCTGATCTGCATCGGTTTCGGCCTGCTCGCGCCCGAACAGGCGCACATGCACGAAGCGTGGGCGCCGCTGCTTCCCGGGTTCGAATGGCTGACCATCTCGGGCTTTCTGGCAGGCGCTCTCGGCAGCTTTTTGTACGGTTGGTACATCGCGATCATTGGGGTGCCAATGCTGCGATTTTTCCGGAACCGATTCAGGACGTAGCAGATCGGCGGCGATGGCCGCTTGCCTTGAAACTCGCGGAGCGTTTTTCGGTCGCGCAGGCAGTCCGCTTTAGGCCGCAATTTGCTCGAGCGCCCCGAGCAAAACGCAACTCTCCGGCTTTGTCCTGAAAGTTTTTTGAGGGACGCGGCAAGGGCGAACGTACTGGTCGACATAATCTTTCTTTCACGGGAGACCATCGACAGGGGAAAGTCTTGCAAGACCATGAGCACGAGAATCAAAGCGAAACGGCTGGCTCGATAACCCTGCTGGGCGGCGTTGCGATGGGTACCGGCGTCATGATCGGTGCCGGCATATTCGCGCTGACCGGGCAGATCGCCGAGCTCGCCGGTCCGCTCTTCCCCCTGTCTTTCATCGCCGGCGCGCTGGTAACTTCGCTGGCGGCCTACAGCTATATCAAGATGTCGAACAAATGGCCGTCTTCGGGCGGCATCGCGATGATCTTGCAGAAGGCCTACGGACCCGGCGTCATTGCCGCGTCGGCATCGCTCCTGATGGCTCTGTCGATGGTCATCAATGAAAGCCTCGTGGCCCGCACCTTTGCGACTTACGCGCTGCGCCCGTTTGGCCTCGAAAGCAGCGGGTGGCTCGTTTCGCTGGCAGCGCTTGCACTCATCATCTTCGCCTATCTCGTCAATGCAGCGGGCAACAAGTCGGTAAGCGGCTTCTCGCTCATCATGTCCGCCATCAAGATCGGCGGTATCGCGCTGTTCGCAGTCGCGGCGATCTGGGCCAGCGGATTTTCATCAGGCGCATTTTCGCAGTCCGTTTCGCTGACCAATGCAGAAGCCCTGCTCGCCTCGGTTGCTTTCTCGATCCTCGCCTTCAAAGGCTTCACCACGATTACCAATAGCGGCGGCGAAATCGTTGACCCGCACAAGAATGTCGGCCGAACCATCATGATCTCGATAGCCGTCTGCATCGTGATCTATCTGCTTGTCGCAGTGGCGGTGGGTTCGAGCCTGAGCATATCCGAGATCGTCGAGGCGCGCGATTATTCGCTCGCGGCTGCGGCGCGTCCGGCGCTGGGAGAACTGGGCTTCTATTTCACCGTGGCGATCGCGATCGCCGCCACCACTTCGGGCGTGATAGCGAGCGTATTTGCCGTGTCGCGCATGCTTGCGATGCTGACCGACATGAAGATGATCCCGCACAGCCATTTCGGCATGAGCGGCGGGATTCGCAGCCACATGCTGGTCTATACGGTGGTCATTGCCGGGACGCTTGCGGTCCTGTTCGATCTGTCAAGGATCGCCTCGCTGGGCGCCTTCTTCTACCTCGTCATGGATATGCTGGTTCACTGGGGCGTCCTGCGCCACCTGCGCAAGGAAGTCGGCGCGCGCGCAACAATACTTCTGACAGCGCTCGCGGCAGATGGCGTGGTCCTCGCAGCCTTTACCGCGGCCAAATTGCGCAGCGATCCTGCCGTTGTCGCCTACGCGGCGATCGGCATCGTCGCAGTCTTCGTGGGAGAATGGATCTACCTCTCGCGCAATTCCGAAGCGCCCGCATCTCCTGAAGATGATGGGTCAGGAGAGAAAAGGTGATGGCACCTTCTTCAACCAGCTTTGCCGCTTTTACGCCGGGCTCTTTCGAAACCGTTCACCGAAAACCGGCGTTGAGCACGAGAAACGTCAGGCAAAACAGATGGAGCGATTCATGACGACCCGAACAGCGGCGGTCTACCGTATGGTCATGGAGGACCATGTCTGTCCCTATGGCATCAAGACGGTCGATCTCCTCACACGGCAAGGCTTCGAGGTCGAGGATCATCACCTGACCAGCAGGGAGGAAACCGACGCATTCAAGGACAAGCACAACGTCGAGACCACCCCGCAGACCTTTATCGAAGACAAGCGCATTGGCGGCTATGACGATGTCCGCGAGTTCTTCGGCAAGAGCCGTTCGCAGCCAGAGGAAGGCGAGACCAGCTATCAGCCGGTCATTGCGATTTTCGCGGTCGCGCTGCTGCTCGCGCTAGGGCTGAGCTGGGCGTTTTTTGACGATCTGTTCACCGTCCGGGCCGCGGAATGGTTCGTCAGCCTGTCGATGACCCTGCTCGCCGTCCAGAAGCTTCAGGACGTGCGCAGTTTCTCGACAATGTTCCTCAACTACGATCTGCTCGCACGGCGCTGGGTGCCCTATGGCTTCGTCTACCCGTTCGGCGAAGCCGCTGCCGGCATTCTGATGACCGCAGGCGCGCTGACCTGGCTCTCGGCCCCGCTGGCATTGTTCATTGGCACCGTCGGCACTGTCAGCGTCTTCAAGGCTGTCTACATCGACAAGCGTGAGCTCAAATGCGCTTGCGTCGGTGGGGGCAGCAATGTGCCGCTCGGCTTCGTCTCGCTGACCGAAAATCTGTTCATGATCGGAATGGGTCTGTGGATGGGCGCGAAGCTTCTCGCATGATCACCGCGCTCCTTCTCGCCGTCTTTCTGTTCCTTGCAGCCGTCGCTTCCCACCTTGCCATTCTGGGTGTCGGCCACCGGCTTCTCGATCGCCGCCGCGATACGCTGGGAAAGCTTGCAGTCTCGCTACTCGTGCTCGCGTCGCATTTCCTGGTCGCGATCCTTTTTGCCGCAGGTTTCTGGCTGGGCGCGCAATGGGGCCTGGGAGGGTTCGACAAGGCGCCTTCCATGCACTGGATGGACTACTTCTATTTCTCGCTCATCAACGTGACCACACTGGGCCTGGGCGACATTTATCCGACCGAGCACCTGAGAGTTCTCGCCGGCGTCGAGGCCCTTACCGGCTTCGCTCTCATCAGCTGCTCGGCGCAGCTATTCTGGACCATGATGCAAAAAGGAGAAAAAGCATGACCGAAAAGACCTCCCACTCGGACAAGGGAGGGGGCGGCAGCTACTGGCGATTCATGGCCATGGTGTCGACCTCGACCGTGATCATGTTCTTCCTGATGTATGCCAACACCTTTACCGTCGATGATCTTTTCTGGAGCGAAACGCGCTTCTGGATGATGTTCGTCATGGGCGCGATGATGATGGTTGTCATGCTGCTCTTCATGTGGGGCATGTACAAGGACCGGACCAAGAACTTGATCATCCTGGGCGTCGGGGCCTTTGTGTTCGCGCTCGCACTATGGCTGGTGCGCAGCCAGACCACCGTTGACGATACCGAATATATGGCAGCAATGATCCCGCACCACTCAATCGCGATCATGACCAGCGAACGCGCGAGCCTGAAAGATCCTCGCGTGCGCGAACTCGCGCAGGCCATCATTGTCGCACAGCGCCGCGAAATCGCCGAGATGAAATACCTCATAGACGATATCGAGCAGAACGGTCCTCGAACCGAAGAACGCCTGCCCGAGGAGATGCAGCCATGAACAAGATAGCTTTCACGGCGCTCATCGCGCTGCCGCTTGCCGCCTGCAATTCGAACACCGCTCCGGGCAACGACCGCGAAGCCCAGCTCGACCCGCCTGCCACTGCCGCGCCGATCGAGGACGCGGCCAGTGCACTGGCAAATGTTGACCCGGGCCTCATGCTTCCCGGGACCATGAATGACGCGGACCTTGCTGCTCTGGGCGCAGGACAGGCCTGCCAGTTCCGCCTGACCGAAGTGGCCTTTCCCTCGTTTGTCTATGACGGTGACGGGGGCGGAGCGATCAAGATCAATGGCAAATTGATCCCCGTGACCGCCGATGGCCCTGGCAGCTATGCGAACGGCGAGCTTCGGATCAAAACCCGCATGCTGGATGATGAAGGCGATGCGGGCCTGCAAATGCAGGAGATGATCGTGGCAGCACCAAGAGCCAAGGATGAGTTCGGCTTTTGGGGTTATACCACCTGTCCGGCCGACGGAGCCTGATACTGGCAGGGCGCATGGGCGGGCCGTCGGCTAACCCATGCGCCCGCGCCTCCGCCCTTCGTCGCCCTCACCATTTTTACAGGAACAAGCAGATGACCGATACGAGGCCCATCGCTGTCTTCGGCGCAGGCGGGAAGACCGGCACCGAGCTCTTGAGGCGTGCCATTGCCCGAGACATACCGATCCGCGCCTTTGAACACACCGTGCCTGGGCCAGGCGAGCGGGTGGGCGACTTCGAATATATCGAATGCGATGTGCTGTCGGATAATTTCGCGGGCGATCTCGATGGCTGCCGCGCGGTTATCTCGACCCTCGGTGTCGCTTTCGGTCCGGGCAATGCGATCGATCCACCGCCGCTCTATACCGATGGCACGCGCAACCTGCTCGAGGCGATGGCACAAGCGAAGATCGACCGCATTGCCGTAATCTCCGCTGCCTTCGTCGAACATCAGTCGAGCGTCCCGGCCTGGTTTGAACTCACTGCCAAGCCTGCATTGTTCAATATACTCGAGCAGATGCGCTCCATGGAAGTGATGCTCAGCGACGCCCAAGGTATTAAATGGACGGCCGCACGGCCGGGCTGGCTGCTGGATGAGCCTTACACTGGCGACGCCGTGATTACGGACGAGCGGCTGGCGGAAGGCTGTTTCCGGTGCCGTCATGCTGATCTCGCGGCGAGCCTGCTTGAATTCGTGTGCGAAGACACCTGGATCAACGCAAAGCCTGCCATCGGCAGGCCCGAAGCCGAACGTTTCGAAAGTCCTGGTTCCATCAAGGCCGAACTCGGTATCGATTGAGCGTCGTATCATTTATCGTTCTGTAACAAGCCCGAACGTTACAAGTTTTGAGCAACAGACAAGGAAAATTGTATGTTTCTGGAGAAGATCAAAACCCCTGGCCTCTCGCACCTTTCCTACATCATCGGTTCGGGCGGACAGGCAGCGGTCATCGATCCGCGCCGGGACTTCGAGGTCTATGTCGAAAGGGCCCGGGCTGAAGGGCTGGAGATAACGCATATCTTCGAAACCCATCGCAATGAGGATCTGCTCAGCGGCTCGCCGATCCTTGCGGACTTGACTGGTGCGACGGTTCACCACGGTCCCAATCCGGCCGGAAACGTGGCCTTCGCCAACACTACGCGCGAAGGCGATTGTTTCGAGCTGGGTCAATTGAAGATCGAAGTGCTTGAAACACCTGGACACACCGACGATCATCTCGCTTTCGTCATCCATGACAGCGAATATTCCGAGGGACCGGTCGGCGTCTTTACCGGCGATGCCTTGTTCGTCGGCGATGTCGGACGCACCGATTTCTATCCCGAGCGCAAGGAAGAAGTCGCGGGCCTTCTTTTCGACTCCCTGCAGAAACTTTGCCGCCTCGGCGACCAGGCGATCATCTACCCGGCGCATGGTGCGGGCTCGGTCTGCGGGTCGGGAATGGCGGACCGGGAATTCTCGACAATCGGCCACGAGCGGCGCAACAACCCGCGCCTGCGCATCTCCGACCGCGATGAGTTCATCAAGGCGAAGGTAGCAGAACACCACTACCAACCTCCCTATTTCCGGCTGATGGAACGGCTTAACCTCGAAGGGGCCGATGCCGCGCCGCGGATTATGCGGCCAAGGCGTCTGGGGCTGGACGACCTTCGCGAGAGCGGCGCCGATCACCTGGTCGATGTGCGCGAGCCGCTCGCCTATGCCGCCGGTCATATGCCGGGTGCCATGTGCCTTCCGGTGGGAATGATACCGGCCTTTGCCGGATGGTTCCTCGGTGAAGGCGACAGGATTGCCCTCGTCGCTTCCGAGGAAGACCAGCTAGCCCACGCCATGGCCCATCTGGTGCGCATCGGTCTCGATAATGTTGTCGGCGGCTATGTCGGCGTGGTTCCAGCCGCTGCTCAGGGCAAAGCGATGCGCAGCATTCCCATGATTGGCACCGAGGAAGTCGCGCGCAGGCTCGATCAAGACAGCTGCGAATGGACTTTGCTCGACGTGCGCGACGCGGACGAACGACAAGATGCAAGCATCGACGGGTCAGAGCATATCTATGTTGGCGAGCTCAACAAGCGATGGAAAGAGCTCGACCGCGACCGCCACTACACGCTGATGTGCGCGAGCGGCATGCGGGCGAGCGTTGCGGCAGGCTGGCTCGCAAGCCAGGGCTTCAAGCGCCTCGACATCTATCTCGGTTCCATGGGCGCTTGGAAAAACGCGCATGGCTGAAGTTTGGCCTGTCAGACTTCGAGGCGCAGACCCCGCAGCCGCAGCGCATTGCCTATCACCGATACGGAAGAGAGGCTCATGGCTGCGGCCGCAATCATCGGGCTGAGCAGCACTCCGAAGAAGGGATACAGCACGCCTGCCGCGACCGGAATGCCGAGTGTGTTGTAAGCGAAGGCGAAAAACAGGTTCTGCCGGATGTTGCGCATCGTCCCACGCGACAGCACGATGGCCTGCACCACTCCTGTCAGGTCGCCGCGAACCAGCGTCACGCCTGCGCTTTCGATTGCGACATCGGTGCCGGTGCCCATCGCAATACCAACATCGGCGGCAGCCAGCGCAGGAGCATCGTTGATCCCGTCCCCGGCCATGCCGACCCGGCGACCTTGCGCTTTCAGCTCTTCGATCTTGCGGTGCTTGTCTTCGGGCGAGACATTCGCATGCACTTCGTCGATTCCCATTTCACGGGCGACCGCTTCGGCAGTGCCGCGGCTGTCGCCCGTGAGCATAACGACCCGGATATCGCGCTTGTGCAGTGCCGCAATGACCGCTGCACTGGTAGGCTTGATCGGATCGGCCACCGCGATGAGCCCTGCCGGACGGCCATCGAATGCCACGAACATCACTGTTTGACCCTGCCTGCGGCCACTTTCGGCCGTGCCGAGCCAGGCCTCGTCATCGATCCCGACGCGCCGCATCATCTTCTCATTGCCGATCGCAACCCGGCGGCCCTGGACATTGGCTTCAACACCTTCCCCGGTCGTCGAAGCGAGATCCGTGGCATTGGCGGGCGAGACCCCGCGCGTCCGCGCACCTTCGACGATGGCGTGGGCCAGCGGATGTTCGCTCCCCATTTCGACGCCTGCAACCGCAGCCAGGAAATCGGCTTCGTCGATTCCTTCTGCTGGCGTCACCGCCACCAGATCGGGCTTGCCCATCGTCAACGTGCCGGTCTTGTCGACCACTAGCGTATCGATCTTCTCGAGTGTCTCCAGCGCCTCGGCATTGCGGATCAGGATGCCATGCTGGGCACCCTTGCCCGTGCCGGTCATGATCGACATCGGCGTAGCGAGACCAAGCGCGCAGGGACAAGCGATGATCAGGACCGCAATGGCATTGACCAATGCGTAGGCAAGCGCAGGTGCGGGACCCCAGATTCCCCAGACCACGAAGGTGGCGATGGCTATCACCACCACCGCAGGCACAAACCAGCCCGCCACCTGATCCGCCAGTCGCTGGATCGGTGCGCGGCTGCGCTGCGCCTCGGCCACCATCTGGACGATCTTGGACAGCATCGTGTCCTTGCCCACGCCGGTTGCGCGCATAATGAACCCACCAGTCTGGTTGACTGTGCCGCCGATGACTGTGTCGCCAGCCTGTTTGGCGACCGGAAGCGGTTCGCCGCTGATCATGGATTCGTCGATGGCGCTCGATCCCTCCTCGATTTCTCCATCGACCGGAACCTTATCGCCGGGGCGGACGCGCAGACGATCGCCTGTGGCCAGCTGGTCGAGCGGCACCTCGCGCTCATCGCCGGAGCCGAAGATCTTGACCGCGCTGGGCGGTGCCAGCTCGAGCAATGCGCGCAAGGCGCTCGAGGTCGAGCCCCTGGCCTTGAGCTCGAGGACCTGTCCGAGCAGGACAAGCGTGGTTATGACCGCTGCCGCCTCGAAATAGACCCCGACCCGTCCCGAATGGTCGCGGAACGCTGCAGGGAACAGATCGGGCGCGACCGTCGCCACCACGCTGAACAGATAGGCGATGGCAACGCCAAACCCGATCAGCGTGAACATGTTGAGATTGCGCGTCTTGAGCGACTGGATGGCCCGAACGAAGAACGGCCAGGCTCCCCAAAGAACAACCGGTGTGGCAAGGGCAAACTGCGCCCATTGCGCCCAGGCAGGTTCGATCAGCCCGTCGAAACTGAGCCCCGGTGCCATGTCGCTCATCGCGTAGACGAACAGAGGCAGCGTAAGCAGTGCGCTCCACCAGAACCTACGCCGCATGTCGACCAGTTCGGGGTCGGGGCCATCGCCCAGCGAAACCGTTTCCGGTTCGAGCGCCATGCCGCAAATCGGGCATGAACCTGGCCCGGGCTGGCGGATTTCAGGGTGCATCGGGCAGGTGTAGATCGTGCCTTCGGGCACATCCTCGACCGCGTCGAGATGCGCGCCCGAGAGATAGAGCTCGGGATCGGTGACGAACTTGTCGTGACAGCGCGGCGAACAGAAATAGTGTTTCGCGCCATCATGCGTCGCGATATGCTGAGCCCCGTCGATTGCAACGCTCATGCCGCAAACCGGGTCGATCGCAGTACCCTCGATTACGCTCTCGTTCTTGCTCATCGCCTGTCCTTCCTAGCTCTTCACGACTACGAACTGCCCCATCATGCCTGCATCCTCGTGTTCGAGAATGTGGCAGTGATACATGTAGGGCAGGTCTGGGTCGGTGTGTTCTTCAAAACGCAGGAGAAGGCGTACCTGCTCGCGCGGGTTGACGATCACGGTATCCTTCAAACTGGTTTCCAATGGTGGGGGCGCTCGGCCATCGCGGTCGATCACACGAAACTGGACGTTATGGATATGAAACGGGTGGGCCATCATCGAAGCGTTGGCGATCTCCCAGATTTCCCATTGGCCGACCGGCACACGTTCGTTGATCACATTCATGTCCATCGCAGCACCGTTAATGGACATTCCGCCGCCCATCATGCCCATGTCGAGAACGAAACGCCGGGTTCGGACGGCTGACGACAGGTCGGGTGGAGCAAGCGATGCCAGTTGTGTCGGCACCCTGATGCGCTGGGCCGAACTTGCCGGCCTGATATCGAGGATTTGAAACACGTCTGCGGAAGCATCGCCGCTATCGCCGCGCCCCGTCATCCCGCCGCCCATCATTCCGCGTCCGCCCATCATGTCCATGGCGTTTTCGGGACTGCTGGCAAGAAGGCGAAGCGGGCGTCCTTCCGAGAGATCGATAATTACCTGCGCGCGCTCCCCCGGGGCGAGCCTGACCGAGCGGACGATGTGCGGACGATCGAGCAAGCCGCCATCGCTCGCGATCAGTTGCATCGAACGATCACCTTCGAGCGAAAGATCGTAAAGGCGGGCGTTCGATCCATTGAGGATGCGCAGCCGCAATTGGCCTGTCTGTGCGTCGAACACAGCGTTTTCAGTGCCGTTGACGAATATCCGGCTCCCGCGCACGCCCATCATCCGCGTGTGCACGCTCAGCGGGTACACCAAGCGGCCGGATCCATCGATGACGCGGTCCTGCACGATCAGCGGAATGTCGTCGACGCCATAGTCGCTCGGCAAGTCGAGGCGCTCTTCCTCGTCATCGCGAACAAAAATCGGCGCGGCAAGCCCGGCATAGACCTGCGGCCCGGCTTCGCGTTCCAAATGCGAATGACACCAGTAGAGCGAAGCCCGCTGGCGAACTTCGAAAGAGGGGCTCCAGCGTTCGCCGGGACGGATCAACTGATGCGGTCCGCCATCGGCTGCGGCAGGAAGTTCGAAACCATGCCAATGGACCGTAGCGCCTTCGGCCAGCTTGTTGTCGATATGAAACTGCACCCACTCGCCCCGGCGCATTTCAAGCGTCGGTCCCAGATAGGGTGCGTCGATGCCGATGGTGGGCGAAGCAACACCGGGGACGAATTCCTTCTGGCCCGGTGTCAAAGACAGGCGGAAAACCCGTGCGCCCTGCTCAATCTCGCCACGCTGCAAGGGCGGTATAGCGAGTGGATTGGACCCGTCAGTGCTGTCCAGCATCGATGCGTCTTGCGCCTTGCATCCCGCAAGCGGGAACGCGGCAAAGCCTGCAGCAGCAAAACCAGCGCTTTTGATCAGTGTGCGGCGGTCCACGGGGAATGCCTGGGTGATGCGCGGTATCCGGATCATGCTCCTCCTGTTTCGCGATGGGCGGCACCAGATTTGCCTGGCACCACCCAACCGATTTACTCCTTCGTGATCGACGTGATCACACTGCCTTCAGAACCAGTACGAAATTCAAAGGCAATTCCCTCACCGACGCTTACTTCGCTGCGCAGTTGCTCATCGGCTTCAAAAGCCATGGTCATCGCAGGCCATTCGATCGCTGGGACCGGACCGTGGTCGACGGTTATCGTGCCCGCTTCGGCATCGATTGCAGTGACCGTGCCTTCTGCGCTGACGGTTTGCATTTCGCTGCCAGGTTCCATCATTGGCATATCCTCGCCGTCCATCATCATTTCATTTTCTGCCATCGGCATGTCGTTCATGTCGGCAGTGTCCTGGCCAGAATCGCAGGCCGCCAGCGCCAGCGGAAAGGCCAGTAGGCTCATGAGGGTTGTGGTACGCATTCTTCTTCTCCTTGCGGTTGGGTTGGCCGTTCGGGCCGGGGGCGCCGCATCAACAAATATGCGGCGGGGATAACGAACATCGAAAGCAGCGGCGCGGTGATCATGCCGCCCAACATCGGCGCGGCGATGCGGCTCATGACCTCCGAACCTGCGCCGGTTCCAATGAGGATAGGGAAGAGACCGGCAAGAATGACGGCCACGGTCATCGCCTTGGGACGCACGCGCAGAAGAGCACCCTCCCTGATGGCTTCGCCCACGCCGTCCGCATCGAGGGCACCGCTGCGCCGGGCCAGCGCAGACTTGAGGTAGATCAGCATGATGACGCCGAACTCGGCAGACACACCGGCAAGCGCAATAAAACCCACCGATGTCGCAACAGACTGGTTGTAGCCCATCAGATAGAGCAGCCAGAAGCCGCCGGTGAGGGCAAAGGGCAGCGTGCCCATAACAAGTAGCGCTTCGTCGAAGCGGCGGAAGATCAGGTACAGCAAAACGAAAATGATGCCGAGCGTCGCGGGAACGACGACCTGCAACCGCTCATTGGCGCGGGTGAGATATTCAAACTGGCCCGCGTAGGAAATGCTTACACCGGCAGGCAGATCGACGCCCTCTGAAACTGCCGCCTGAAGATCGCTTACGACCGAGGTCAAATCGCGCCCGCGCGTATCGACATAGACCACGCTGATGAGACGGCCTTGCTCATTCTTGAGCATCGGGGGGCCATCGCTGACGCTCACCTGCGCTACGGTGCCGAGCGTAATTTGCTGGCCAGAGGGGGTTAGCAAAGGCAGCGCGTGCAGTTCTGCGAGGCTGTCGCGGATCTCGCGCGGATAGCGCACATTGATGGGATATCGCGCCAATCCTTCGACCGTTCTGCCGATATTCGCGCCGCCGATCGCGCCTGACACAATCTGCTGAACATCGGCGATATTCAGCCCGAAACGCGCCGCAGCGACCCGGTCGATGTCCACATCGACATAGCGGCCTCCCGAAAGACGCTCTGCCAAAGCGGAGCTGACGCCGGGAACCTGTTTTGCGACATTCTCGACCTGCAACGCCACGCGCTCGATCTCGCCAAGGTTCTCGCCAGACACTTTCACGCCTATCGGGCTCTTGATACCGGTCGCGAGCATGTCGATGCGATTGCGGATCGGGGGCACCCAGACATTGGCGAGCCCCGGCACCTGCACCGCACGATCAAGCTCTTCGACGAGCTTCTCCGGCGTCATTCCGGGTCGCCACTCTTCTCGAGGTTTGAACCGGATGGTCGTCTCGAACATCGTGAGCGGCGCCGGGTCTGTTGCGGTATCCGCGCGTCCTGCCTTGCCGAACACGGTGTCGACTTCGGGTACGGATTTGATCAGTCGATCAGTCCGCTGAAGCAATGCCGACGCTTCACCAGGAGACAGACCAGGCAACGCGCTTGGCATATAAAGCAAGTCGCCTTCGTCGAGCGGCGGCAGGAATTCTCCTCCAAGGCGGGTGAACGGGACCAGCGCTGTAAGGAATACGAGGCCTGCCACAACCAATGTGGTTTTCGGTCGGCGCATTACCCAATCAAGACCGGGCCGGTAGGCGCTGGTCAGCAAGCGATTGAGGAGGTTGGTGTCCTCCTTGGGTATCTTGCCGCGGATCAGCCAGCCCATGAGTACGGGAACCAGTGTCACCGACAGAATGGCGGCCGCCGCCATGGCATAGGTCTTGGTAAAGGCCAGTGGGGAAAAAAGGCGGCCTTCCTGCGCCTGCAGAGTAAACACCGGCAGGAACGATAGGGTTATGATCAGGAGGCTGAAAAACAGCGCTGGCCCCACCTCTTTCGATGCGTCCGCAATCAGTTTCCAGCGTTCATCGTTGGACATCTGCTCGTCGGGATGGTCCTCTTCCCAATGCTCGATATGCTTGTGCGCGTTCTCGATCATGACGATGGCAGCGTCGACCATCGCGCCGATTGCGATGGCTATGCCGCCCAAGGACATGACGTTCGCATCGACCCCTTGAAAACGCATCACGATAAAGGCCGCCAGCACCCCCAATGGAAGCGTGACGATCGCCACCAATGCTGACCGCACATGCCATAAGAATAGCGCGCAAACGATCGCGACGATAATAAACTCGGCGATGAGCTTTCCGGTCAGGTTTTCGATCGAGGCATCGATCAGCTTCGAACGATCATAGGTCGTGACAATCTCGACCCCTTCGGGAAGACTGGCCTGGAGCACGTCGAGCTTCTCTTCGACAGCCGCGATGGTTGCCCGCGCATCCTCACCCTGTCTGAGCACGACAATACCGCCTGCGACCTCGCCTTCGCCATTGAGTTCGGCGATTCCTCGCCGCATTTCGGGGCCAAGCTGGATCGTGGCGACATCGGACAAGGTGACGGGGATACCGTTACCCACCGATTTCAGCGGAATCTGTCTGAAGTCGTTGAGAGATGTGAGATAGCCCGAAGCGCGGACCATGAATTCGGCCTCGCCCATTTCAACCACCGATCCGCCGGCCTCCTGATTTGAGGCCTGGATGGCACGCACGACATCGCTGTATGTGACGCCAAGCGAAGCCATCCGGTAGGGTTCCAGCACGACCTGGTACTGCTTGACCATGCCGCCAACGCTTGCAACCTCTGCAATGCCGGGGATGGTCTGGAGCTCATAGCGCAGGAACCAGTCCTGAAGACTTCTGAGCCCAGCAAGATCGCTGTTCCCCGTTCGGTCGACGAGAGCATATTCGTAAATCCAGCCCACCCCCGTCGCGTCCGGCCCCAGCGAGCTTGTCACACCTTCGGGCAATTCGTTTTGCACTTGGTTGAGATATTCCAGCACGCGCGAGCGCGCCCAGTAGAGGTCCGTACCGTCCTCGAAGATCACATAGACGAAGCTGTCGCCGAACATCGAATAGCCGCGCACCGTTTCCGCGCCCGGCACCGAGAGCATCGTCGTTGCGAGCGGGTATGTGACCTGATCCTCAACGATGCGCGGAGCTTGGCCCGGATAATTAGACCGCACCACGACCTGCACATCAGACAGATCGGGGATCGCATCGACAGGCGTTGCGCGCACCGCCCAGAAGCCAGCCAGCGTGACCGCGATAGCCGCCAGAACGATGAAAAACCGATTGGCGATCGATGCATCGATTATGCGCGCGATCATCGGTCGGTCTTCCGAATGGATTCGATACGCGGACCGGTGTCGTGCTGCGAGAACGTAAACTCGACCTTGTCGCCCGGTTCAATACCGTCAACTAGAGCGGCGTCTTCGAGTGCGAAGGGCATGACCATGCTCGGCCATTCGAGAGCGGGAACCGGCGCGTGATTGAGAGTGATCGAAGCACCAGCGATTTTCGTCACTCTTCCCGTAGCGGTGTACGTCCTCATGTTTGGCGAGCCTTCCGACGCCATGCTCATGGTCCCATCGATCGACCTGACGTCGATCCCGCTAAGACTTGCTTCGGAGTCGATCAGGAACTGACCTGAAGTGACGACCTGCTCGCCCTCCGCAAGGCCTGCGAGTATCTCTGTCCTGCCATTCGCTTCGCGCCCGATTTCGACCTCAGCAGGCAGGAACGCGCCTTCATCCTGCTTGAGCATCACGAGATTTCGGCGTCCGGTTCGAATGACCGCCTCCGACGGTACCAGCAAGGCTCGCCGTGTGTCGGGTGAAAGCGACACCTGCGCGAACATCCCCGGTTTCAACCTGCCGCGCGGATTGGGTAGCTCAGCCCGAACGGTGATGGTTCGGCTCGCGGCATCGGCGCTTGGAAGGATGGCAACAATCCGTCCCGCAAATCGCTGATCCGGATACGCTGCCAAGGTCGCACTGATGGGCTGGCCCTGCCGGACATTTGCGGCCTGGACTTCAGGAACCGAAGCTTCAAGCCATATCGGCGTAAAGCCCGTAATCTCGGCCAAAGTCTGACCTTCCATTACAGTCATGCCCGAGCGCACCCCAAGCATTGTTACGGCACCGCCCACGGGAGCCGTGACGGTGATCGTGTTTTGAGCTCTGCGTGTGCGTTCAACCGACGCGATCATTGCATCGGTCATGCCGAGCAAGCGCATGCGCTGCCGCATCGCGTCTGCAAGTGCCTGATCGCCGGTATCGAGCACAGCAATGTATTCACGCTGCGCGCCGCCCCAGTCAGGGACAAGAATGTCGACTATCGGAGCGCCGCGACGCACGACATCGTCCTGTGCAAGACCATAGGTGCGTTGGACATATCCGCCCGCTCTTGGCTGGACGATGGCAACATCCCGGCTGTTGTACGCGAGGACGCCCGTCACGGTGATTTCCGGCTCGAGAACTCCGAACTCGGCCGCTGCAGTGCGAATGCCGAAATTCTGGACAAGGCCCGGATCGATCCGGACGCCCGCTTCCGCAGCTTCTCCCGCGCACTTGGGAACCAGCATCATGTCCATGAAGGGCGACTTACCGGGCTCGTCAAAGCGTTGTCCGGGCACCATCGGATCGTACCAATAGAGCACGTCCTCACAGTCAGTATCCGTCGCCGACCCAGCCCCGCTGCTCTCGCCGCCGAGCATGTGAAGACCGTAGCCAGCAGCCAGGCTGACAAGGGCAATACCTAGCCCAGCCGCAAACAAGCGTTGGCGCTGCGTAAATCGTTCGAGCACGGAGTTCATGGCCTGCCCTCCCCGTATGTGAGTTGTAGTTTGACCGCCGCCTGCACCGCCGCCTGTTCGCGTTCGAGAATTTCCAGCTCGAGCAGGGCAAGTGCGGATTTCGCCGCAATCACATCGACGAGATCGGCACGCCCGGCCGCAAAGCTGGCTGTCTCGAGCTCAACGCGGTCACGCGCGAGCGGAAGAAGTTCATCACGCGCGCGGCGCCATTGGCGCGTAGTGCTGCGCCAAGTGGCGAGATGGGCTTCGAAATCCGCAACCAGCGCGCGCCTGCGATCCTCGCGGTCGGCCAAAGCGGCAGCGGCATCGGCTTCGGCGGCGGCGATGCGCGGATTCTGCCGCCGGTCGGTGAAGATCGGAAGAGTAATCGACCCCATGACCGACACCGCATCGCCAAACGCCTGGTCGCGACGACCATAGGTGACGCTCACCCCAAAATCCGGCCGCTTTTCAGCGCGAGCGAGCGCCACACCGGCTTCGGCCCGATCTTGTTCCGCATCGGCCAGAATGAGTTCGGGATTCTCTTCCAGTTCGAAGCGAAGCTGGTTTTCATCCAGAGCCGCCGTGGGAGCCTCACCCAAGGCAACCGGGTCAGGGAACGGTATGTATCGGGAAAGCTGCGCTTGCGCCGTCTCGCGCTCGGCCTCGATCGACGTCGCTGCATCCTCGATCCCAAGCAGTTCGCGCCGGATCGCCAGACTCTCTGCCGGGCGGGCCGACCCGGAGGCGACGGCGCTGTTCGCTGCGGGTACGAATGCCCTCAATTCGTCCAGCGCGGCGTGGGCAAGCTCAATCCGCGCCTGCGCATAATAGAGCCTCACCCAAGCCGTTCCCGCATCGGCGAGGAGATCACGGTCGGTCACACCCAGGCGCGCTTCGGCTAGCCTCACTTCCGAACTGGCAACGCCAAATTTCGCCCGTCGGCGGGCGAGGTTGGGTATCTCCTGCTCGATACCGATGGCGACTTGCGTAGGAAGTTGCCGGTCAAGCTCGAACGCCGCGGGACCGCTGACCGGAAGATTCATAACCCCTGCGCGTACACGCGGGTCAGGAAGCTCGTCTGCCGCTTCCGCAGCCTCGCGCCGTGATTGCACACGCAGCGCGCCAGCTTCTAGAGCGGGTTGCTCGACTCTTACCGATGCAAGGGCTTCTTCGTATCCGACAGACTGCGCTTGCGCAGCTTGTGCGCTGAGCAGGGCCGAAAACGGCAACAAGCCAATTCGCCAATCCATAATTCTCACTCTTTCAAAGCGAACTGGCCGGGAACGACTGCGGCGTACGCGTCAATCGACACGGCGCAAGTCAAGTAATCCGTCAAGCTCGCAAACGGCGCAGAGCACCGCCCGGGAAATGCTAGATGGTGAGTTCAGTTTGTGGAGGGGGAGATTCCGGCGGTCGAGGCTGGCCGTCGAGCCTGCTGGCGCTAGCGGCCAGATACGTAGGCGCAACACGAAACGGTCCTGCATGCGCCAGTCCCGGACCCGCAAGCGCTAGCGGCGGGAGGCAATTCATGGCTACGAGACAATCGAGGCTCATCTCGCAGCATGAGCCATGCTGTTCGGTGGAGTCCGTTTCGGAAACCATCTGTTCGGGCATCGCGTGTTCAGACATGCAGTGCTCGGCCATGCTTTGCGCCATTTCAGCACAATCAGCCGACCCAGCCATATCGCTCTGCGGAACGGCCGCTTGCGCAGCAACCTGCACAAACAGTCCGAAACTGAAGCAAATCAGGGTCAAGGCGCGAACAAACTTCACGAACCTGCGATAGTCTGAATACGGAGCCGAGGCAATCCAGCGACCAAAATGCGAATTTCGAGCATCATCTTCCGAATTCGTCGCCTTTGATATGTTCGGTGCCCGCTTCCTTATGCTTATCCCTGTGCGCATCGCGAAGGATATCGATCCCGCCATACAGGGCAATGCCAGCAACCGCGATCCCAACCACGAGATCCGGCCAATTTGCGCCTGTAAGCATAACGATGATCCCGGCGACGATGATGCCGCCGTTCGATATGAAATCGTTGAAGCTAAAGGTGGTCGCTGCGCGCAGATTAACATCCTTTTGCTGAAGCTTCTGGAGCATGCGCAGGCAGATGAGGTTCACCACCGCCGCGATGGCCGCCATGGCGATCATCATCAGGCCGCCCGGCTCCGAGCCTTCGATGAAACGCCTGACGGCATCGGCGATAACACCTCCGGCGAAGATCAGGAGCATGATGCCTGAGAAACGCGCGGCCCCTCGTTTCCAGGATTGCGAACGGGTGAGAGCCAGAAGACTGAGCGCGTAGACAAATGCATCGGAAGAATTGTCGAGCCCGTTGGCCAAGAGCGCGTTCGAGTCCGCAAAATAGGCAACGACAAAGAAACCAACCGCGATTGCGACGTTGAGCCACAATACGATCCACAATGTGCGTCGTTTGTCCGCCGAATCCAGATCGAAGTCATCGTTGCAGCTCATACTGGCTTCTCCGCTATGTCTTTTGTGCTGCCCTTCTCTTTATACGCCAGAAGGCGAAGCGCATTGGCGACCACGATCAGCGTTGATCCCTCGTGAACCGCGACAGCGGGGCCTATCCCGAGACCGAAAATGGTTGCCGGGATGAGCACGACAACAATTCCAAGACTGACGATCATATTCTGCCGGATGATCGACCGGGTCTGTCGGCTCAGATCGACGGCGAAAGGCAGTCGGGCGAGATCATCGGCCATCAGCGCGACATCGGCTGTCTCCAATGCAACGTCCGATCCGGCAGCCCCCATTGCTATCCCGACGGTGGCATTCGCCATGGCCGGAGCGTCATTGACCCCGTCTCCGACCATCGCAACCTTGTCCTGGCCGGCAAGCTTGCGGATGGCCTTGACCTTGTCATCGGGCATGAGATTGCCCCAGGCCTCGTCGAGGCCGACTTCCGTTCCAACCGCATCGGCCACTCTTTGGTCGTCGCCCGAGATCATGATCATTCGGGTGATCCCGAGGCCGCGCAACGCTTCGAGCGTCGCCTTTGCCGCCGCTCGCGGCGTGTCGAGCAAACCGATCGCTCCGAGATCGCGCGTTTCCGAGCGAACGCCCATTGTCGTTCGCCCGCGCTCGCGCATGCCCTCGATAGCATCCGACAGTTCGGCACTGAGCGGAGGGACCCCGTCTTGCCCGAACATTTCGAGCTTTCCGATCCACACCCGCTCACCGCCGACAAGCGCGGTGATGCCCTTGCCTGTGAAGCTTTCGAGATTGGTAGCTTCGGGCAGAGTCTCATCGCCAAGCCGCTGCTTGCCGTCCCTGACAATCGCCTGTGCCAGGGGATGATCGCTCAGATTTTCAGCCGCCGAAGCAATCGCAAGCAGTTCGTTTTCAGATACACCCTGCTCGGGTTCGACATCGGTAATGCGGGGTTCGCCTTCGGTAAGAGTACCGGTCTTGTCGAACGCGATGGCCTTGAGCGCACCGAGATCCTCGAGCGGCGCGCCGCCCTTCACCAGAATGCCGCTGCGTGCAGCTCTGGCCACTCCGGACAAGACCGCGCTCGGGGTCGCGATCGCCAAAGCGCACGGGCTCGCAGCCACAAGCACCGCCATCGCCCGGTAGAAACTGTCGCGGAACGGCTCGTCGATGACAACCCATGCGAAAAGGAGCAGGCCGGCCAGAGCGAGCACGGCAGGCACGAAAATTCGCTCGAAGCGCTGCGTGAAGCGCTGGGTAGGAGATTGCTGAGCCTCGGCTTCGCTCACCATTTGGACGACCTTGGCTAGGGTCGTATCGCTCGATCGCCGGGTCACTTCCACTTCGAGCGCGCCCGATCCGTTGATCGTCCCCGCGAAGACGCGATTGTCATCCGCAAGATTGTCAGGATTGGCGCGCGCAGAAGCGACATCCGAAACCGCGCTCTTGTCGACCGGCACGCTTTCGCCGGTCACCGGAGCCTGATTGATGGCACTGACGCCGTCCAAGATGAAGCCGTCAGCCGGAAGGCGTTCGTTCGGACGCACGATTACCACGTCGCCTAGCGCAAGCTCCTCGACCGGGATCTCAACTACGTCAGGTCCGCGCTTTACCCGTGCGGTGTCCGGGGCAAGCTCGGCGAGCGCTTCGATAGCATTCTTCGCGCGCCCCATCGCGTAGTGTTCGAGCGCGTGGCCGAAACTGAACAGGAACAGCAGTAGCGCGCCTTCGGCCCATTCCCCGAGAAAGGCGGCGCCCGCAGCGGCGACAAGCATGAGGCTGTCGATTTCGAACCGGCGGAGGCGCAAATTGTCCCACGCCTCTCGGAGAGTGAAGAAGCCTCCGAAGAAATATGCCGCTATATAGCAAGCGAACGGCAGCCAGACCGGATGCCCGTCCCACAGTTTCTCGATCCCGAAGCCGATGGCGAGAAATGCGCCCGAAGCGAGCGAGAAAAAGAGTTCAGTATTAGCGCCGAAGATGCCGCCGTGACTGTGCCCGGAATGATCTTTATCGTCATGGCGGTGTTCTTCAGCATCCCTGGCATTTGCGGCGATTTTGTCGGCCTTGATTGAAACCCCCAGTTCTTGCAGCGCATTGGCAATCGCGGTCTCATCGGTACGCCGGCGGTCGAACTCGGCGACCAGCTTTCCGCTCGCATCGGCATTTGCTTCAAGTACGCCGGATTCGCGGGCTACCAGATCTGCGACCGTCTGCGCCCGGCGCACCGAATTAATGCCCTCGGTTTGCCACACAACATGCCCGTAGCGCCCGGAAATTTCCGCTCCTGCTACGTGCGCAAGTTCTCTGATCCGCGCGATCGTGAGACGATCGGGATCGTAAGATATTGCAAGCTGGGCAGGTGTACTGTTCGATCCTGCAAGGACCTCGACCGCATGCACCCCGGCCCGCGAACTGAGCAACGACTGCAGCCGAGCGATACATCTGTCGGTGTCGCTCGGAATGTCCGGGAGAAGCGACGATAGTTCGAGTTCGATATTCCGTGTCACTAGCTGTCGCTCCTCGCTGCTGCTGATGTCTCAACCTGGGTCGCGCGCGGTTTTCTCGCGAAGATCAGGCTTACAATGGCTGGCAATACGAACAGGGTGAGCGCGGTGGCGGTGATCAACCCGCCAATGACAACCGTAGCCAATGGACGTTGCACTTCGGCCCCGGTTCCCGTCGCAAGCGCCATCGGAACAAAGCCGAGCGATGCGACAAGCGCTGTCATCAACACTGGCCGCAGCCGTGCGATCGCGCCCTCGATGATCGCGTCGCCCAGTTCCAAGCCTTGTTCGAGACGCTGCTTGATCGCTGTGATCATGACGAGGCCGTTCAGCGTCGCAACTCCGGAGAGAGCAATGAACCCCACCGCTGCCGAGATGGAAAAAGGCATGCCGCGCATAGCCAGGAAAAAGACCCCGCCAGCCAGTGCCATGGGGATTGCGCTGAACACCGCCAGCGCAGGGACCCAACCGCCGACCGCCAAATACAGGAGCAACAAGATGACGCCGAAGGCGAGCGGAACCACGATCAGCAGACGCTGCTGAGCCTGTTGCAGGTTCTGGTACTGACCGCCCCATTCGATGAACGATGCGGAAGGCAAATCAACGCCTGCAGCGACCTCGGATTGCGCCTGTTCGACGAATGACCCAAGATCGCGCTCGCGCACGTTGGCGGATACGATCACCAGCCGGCGACCCTGCTCGCGCCGGACCTCGGCCAAGCCATCAATCACCTGAAACTTTGCCACTGCGCGCAACGGCACGGTTCCTCCATTGGGAAGCACGATCGGCAATGATCCGAGCTGGTCGAAGTCATTGCGATTTGCATCCGATAGCCTGACCACGACATCGAAACGTCGATCGCCTTCGAACACCAGCCCTGCGTTTCGACCTCCAAGCGCTATGGCAACGGACTGCGCCACGTCTTCGACCGTGAGGCCGTAGCGCGCAATCGTTGGCCTATCGAAGGCTATATCGAGCGTCGGAAAACCCGAAACCTGCTGGACCTTCACATCGGCCGCGCCCTCGACACCGCGGAGCACGACCGCGACCTGGTTTGCAGCCGCAGTCATAGCCGTAAGATCATCCCCGTAGAGTTTGACCGCGACATCGCCGCGAACGCCTGCGATGAGCTCGTTGAAGCGCAGCTCGATGGGCTGGCTGAATTCGTAGAGATTACCAACGAGATTACCGAGCGCCTCTTCCATCTCGCTTACAAGCTGATCCTTAGACAGCGAGGGGTCCGGCCATTCTTCGCGCGGTTTGAGGATAACATAGGCATCCGAGATGTTCGGCGGCATAGGGTCGGTCGCGACCTCTGCCGTGCCGGTGCGCGAGAATACCAGCTCAACCTGCGGGAATTGCTTCAATCGCGCTTCGACCTGGCGCTGCATTGTAAGCGACTGCTCCAGTGGGGTGGAAGGAATACGCAATGACTGGACAGCCAGATCACGCTCGTCGAGCTGCGGTGTAAATTCGCTGCCGATGAAGCTGAAGACAAGCGCCGCGAGCGCGAACACGCCAACTCCGGTACCGATGACAGGCCATGGACGGGCAAGCGCTCTGCGCAGCAGCGGACCATAGCGCTCTTTCGCCAATCGGATGGGCTTTGCTTCCTGCTCGTTGATTTTCTTGTTCAGCAAGAGAGCGATCATCGCTGGGACGAAAGTAAGCGAGAGTATGAATGCTGAGGCAAGTGCCAGCATCACCGTGATGGCCATGGGCGAAAATGTCTTGCCCTCAACCCCGGTGAAGGTGAGGAGCGGCGCAAAAACCAGAAAGATGATCGCCTGGCCATACACCGTTGGCTTGATCATCTCATGCGCCGCTGCCCGCGTCTCGGCAAGGCGTTCGCGCAGTGTGAGCAAACGTCCCTCGTGCTCCTGCCTTGCGGCGAGGCGCGCGATGCTGTTTTCGACGATGATGACAGCGCCATCGACAATCAGGCCGAAATCAAGCGCACCAAGACTCATCAGGTTGCCAGATACGCCAAGCCGGTTCATGCCAATAGCTGCCATCAGCATCGACAAAGGGATGACCAGAGCTGCAATGATGGCGGCGCGGATGTTTCCAAGCAGCAGGAACAAAACGACAATGACGAGCAGCGCGCCCTCGACAAGGTTGTTGCGTACCGTCACGATGGTCGCATCGACGAGTGTCGAACGGTTGTAGACGATCTCCGCCTCAACTCCTGCTGGAAGCGACGACCGTACCTCGTCGAGCCTGTCGGCAGCACCCGCAGCTACGGTGCGGCTGTTTTCGCCTGCGCGCATCAGCACAGTACCGACGACGGCTTCCTCGCCATTCAGCGAGGCTGCACCTGTGCGGAGATCGCCGCCAATTTCGACCGTTGCCACGTCGCCGACGCGGATCGGCACACCTTCGCGCGTTGCCACCACTGCCTGCGCAATGTCTTCTACGGAATTCAGCCGGGAATCGACCCGTGCAAGAAGAGCTTCGCCAGCCCGTTCGACAAAGTTGGCGCCTTCGGCCTGGTTCGCCGCTTCCAGCGCGGTAATCAGCTGGTCGAGCGAAACGCCGTAGCCGTTGAGGCGGTCGGGGTCTGGCTGCACCAAGTACTGCTTCTCAAAGCCACCGATCGAGTCTACGCCCGCCACGCCGTTGGCCGAACGCATCAGCGGCGCGACGACCCAATCCTGTACCGTACGCAGATAGGCGGCTCTCGCCACCGCCGTGTCCAATCGCTCGCCCCGGTCCGTGACAAAGCTGCCGTCATTCTGCCAGCCAACAGCACCACCCTTGGGCGCATCGGTTCCGCCCGGATGCTCAAACTCGATGGTATACATCAACACCTCGCCGAGACCGGTCGCAATCGGACCCATCGACGGCTCCGCGCCTGCAGGAAGCGAAGAGGCGAGCGTGGCGAGCCGTTCCTCCACCTGCGATCGCGCGAAATAGATATCCGTGCCTTCCTCGAAGATCGCCGTGACCTGGCTAAAGCCATTGCGCGAGATCGAGCGGGTCATCTCCAGTCCCTCGATTCCGGCCATGCCGGTTTCGACAGGGAAGGTTACCTGCGTTTCGATCTGCGAGGGCGAGAGCGCCGGTGCCTCGGTGTTGATCTGCACCTGAACATTGGTGATGTCCGGCACCGCATCGATGGGCAATCGGGCGAGATTGAAAGCCCCCCAAATCGCTACGCAGAGGGCCAGAACCACGACCGCCCAGCGGTTTCGAACAGACCAGTCTAGGACGCTGCCAATCACGCCATCATGGCTGCTGCGCTCCTCCTCGAAGCCGCTTTCAGACCGATCAATGTCCATGTTCGGCCTCCTCTTTTCCGAGTTCGGCTTTGAGCAGGAAGGCGTTTTCGGTCGCGATCCGCTGGCCATTCTGCAATCCGGACTCGATCACGATGCGCCCTCCCGAGCGCGATCCCGTCACGACAGGCATCGCCCGAAAGCCGGTACGCGTGCGAACGAACACCACTTCACGGCCTTCGACCATCTGAACTGCGGATTCAGGCACCGAGATCAAGGTCGCATCGGTTTCACCTGAGGGCCGGATGCGCGCCTGCAAGAATGCGCCTGGCTGCAATCCGGGGACCGCTCCAGCGAGCGAAATAACTGCGGTTGCGCTGCGGCTTTCCGGATCGAGCGCGGGGGTTATCGAGCGCACACGTCCGCCGATCTCCCGCTCCTCTCCGAATTCCAGCGTTGCCTCGTCGCCGGGCCTAATTCTCGCAGCATCACTGGCGGGCAGAGCAACCTGCACTTGCAAGCCGCTCGCGTTCACGATCTGGAACATCTCTTCACCGGCGGAGACGTAGGAGCCAAGCACGATCGGCGCGCTGGTGATCTGCCCTGAAATCGGACTCGTCACGGCCAGCGAACGTCCATCCCCGCTGACACCAGCAGCGGCGGATGCAGCTTGTGCGCGTGACAGCTCCGATCTTGCCACTTGCAGATTGGCCTGCGCCGCTTCGAGATCCTGCCGGGCCGTCACATTGGCCTCGAACAGCCGCTTTTCGCGGTCGTAGAGCGCAGACAGTTCATTGACCCGCGCACGCGCGGTAGCGACCTGCGCAGCCAGTCCGGCAGCATCAGCGCTCTCGATCCGCGCGATCGCCTCCCCCTGCCTGACATAATCGCCCAGCATCTTGTTCACGCTCCTCACCACACCGGATGCACGCGCATCGATCCGTGCGCTGGCATTCGGCGCCGCGGCGACGGTCGCTGGGAATACAAGCTCCGTTGCTGCGCCGAATTGGACAGCTTCGATTTCTATCGACGAAGCTGCGATCTGCTTCGCGTCGATCAGCAGAACGCCTTCGGGGACTTCGCTCTTTTCACCTTGTTCCGCTTGCTGGTCGGGCCCGTTTGAGTCAGCGGGCCAGAAGACCCAGGCCAAGGCGGCCAGCAAGATCAGGACACCGATTACGGCGATCAAATGGCTACGTTTCATGGAAATGGGCCTCACTGTGTGGTGAGCCAGATGAGCCGCGCCGCGAGCAGGCCGCGGGTCTCTTCTGCCTGAATCAGATTTTCACGAATGGCGTCGCGCGCTTCGGCAGCCGCCAGAACTTCGATCAGCGGAAATCTGCCATTGCGGTAGCCGATTTCGACGAGCCTGAGCGCTTCCTCAGCCTGCGGCAGGGATGCGCTGGAGAGGGTCTCCACACGCGTTTCGGCGGCCAGATAAAGCGTTCGCGTCCGCTCGAACTCCACGCGGTAGTCCGCCTCGGCTATCGCCTCGCTCGCGCTTGCCGCGCGGTATTGCGCCTCGGCGGCTGCGATGTTGCCCTGGTTGCGGTTGCGAAAGGGAAGCGGAATGGAAATCCCGACGATGAACGCTTGATCGCTGCTTTCCTCAAAACGGCGCACACCTGCCGACAGCGTTGGGTCGGGAACGCCAAGCGAGCGCTCACGCGCAATTTCGGCTTCAGCAAAGGTGGTTCGAGCGCCCGCAATGCGCAGTTGCAACGGATCTTCGGAAACCGGCGGCGCAAGGGGCGGCGATAAGTCAGGAAAGACGTTCGATACTGCGGGATTGGGCTGTCCGGATACCCAGAGAGCCGCGAGCGCCTGACGTGCTGCTAAATCGTCTGCTTGTGCAGCCTGCAATTCGGCCTCCGCCTCGGCAAGCGTAGCTTGTGCACGCATAGCTCGAAGAGGCGGCTCCCGCCCGACCTCTACAAGCACGTTGGCGATCCGCGTCAGTTCACGGTTTCGCTCGACGATTTCCCGCGCGAGAACGAGGCGCTGGCCTGCGGCGACGGCCTGCACATAACGCTCGCGCACCCCCAAAGCGAGTTGCGACAAGGCAAATTCGCTCTGCAAGCCGGCGAAATCGGACGATGCGCGTGCGCTCGCGATGCGTGCGCTTCGCTTGCCGCCGAGTTCGAGCGGCTGACCGATCGCTAGGGTATATTCGGTCGATCGCAGCCCGGAGAAAGCGCCGGAGCCCGCGATGTTCTCGGCCTCAAGCGATAGCTCGGGATTGGGTCGGAGGCGTGCTTGGTCGATAGCCGCACGCGCGGCTTCGGCCTCCGCCTGAGGGCCGTAAACCCGTGGATTGCTGGAAGGGTCATCTTCCCCTTCAATGCCGACGCCCGCTCGAGCGAGCGCTTCCTCGAGTGTAACTGTTTCCTGTGCCAATACTGGCGAACCCGTGGACACGGCAATCAAGGCCGCGGCCAGTGCAAAGCACCGCATTATTGTATCTCCTGACTGAAACCAATCGAGCGCGCGCAGGCGCACTCGCACATGATTTGCTGTCAGGCTTTGGGAGGTTGGATCAGAACCGGCGGCGCGCGCGAGGTGAGCATCGAAGTCGCAAGCGGACCCTTCAGGCTATTCGTGCGCGCAAAGGGCGACCCCAGGAACACTCCACTATCGGCGAGACCGAAGCTGCAATTGTGATGATGCGTTGCCGAATGATCCTGACCATCATGGTCCGGCTCGGGATCATTCCTATCGAAGTGGTCAGCCCCATGCGCATAAACGTGATCGGCCGCATGAACGAAGCTTTCGCCTTCTGAAGCATGCGCGTCAGGTAACGATAGGACACTACCGAAAAGAATGGCGATGATCGCAAGGAAGGGCAACACAAAACGCGGCACGTTACTCAACCCTTTAGGAGCCTTGCAAAGCTCGCGCAACCACGGCTGTCTGAGCGCTTGTCTTTTCATGATCACGATTTGGCACCGACGAATTCATACGCACAACCGGCTAGAAACTCGCGGAAATGAACTTCACGCAGAAACTGGCATGCTGGAAGCCAAGGGCGGAACTCTTCATATTCCCGCGCCACACCGAACGGTTTGGTCAGCAATATGCCGATTTCAATCAGCCATCGCGGCCAGCGCTCGGGGTGCTTCAGGCCAAGCAGGGCCATCCGGCCACCCGTCGGGAGAGCAGCCGAGGCGCGCTCGATGATCGCGGCGTAGTCAGGTGGCATTTCCAGTCCAAAGGTGCTGATGACTGCGCTAGTCTCGCTCGGAAAGCGGAAGGCGGCTACGTCTGACTGCACAAATTCGACATTACTTGCTCGCAGGCGCTTCGCTCGTCGACGGGCTTGGTCGAGCATGCCTTGCGAAAGGTCGACCAGCGTCACCTTGCCGCTTGGTCCTACTCTCTCAAGCAGAAACGCGAGGTTTGCGCCGGTGCCAGCACACAGATCCACCACATGGTCGCCGGCGTTGAGTTCAAGCCGGTTAACCAGATCGCGTCGCCAGCGACCAAGACCGGCCCACCGAAACCCCGAGACCAATCGGTCATAGATTCCCGCGTTCTTGTCGTAGAGGCGTTCAACCTGTTCGTTGGAGAGAATTGCCATGGCGCGAGCTAGATGGCTTCGCCAGAAGAGATCGTAAGAACCTCTGAGAGGTCGTCCGGGTATGGCATTGGCGCGAACGCGCTCACGTTTGCGCGTCCGGTATTCCCCCAAGGAAGCCGTCCGGTGAGATTGCCAAGGGGAGCGAGCGAAAGACGTATGACCTGCCCCAGAACTTCCCGGCCATCGCGGGTTTCAACCGCATAGCCCAGCATCGTCATATGTGAACGAAGGTGCGGCCCGAAGAAGCCCTGGCCCAGAATATGTTCTCGCTCGAGCGCGGTCCAAGCCAAAGCCCGGTCACCAGACTGCCTGGCGGTACGGAAAACGCGCCGCTCAGCTTCGATAAGTTCAATAATGTCCTTCTTTGCCACAGGATTTTACCGTTCTGCTTGCATCCTCGAATTGTCTTATGCACCTTGTAGTGGCTACAAGGTCAAGCATTGCGAGAAACCCATGAAGATTGGTGCCCTGGCGCGGAAGACCGGCACGACCGCCGAAACCATCCGCTACTACGAACGGACCGGATTGCTGGAGGAACCACCACGCACCGCCGGCAACTACCGGGACTATGGCCCGACCGAATTGGCCAGATTGCGGTTTATCCGCCGCGCACGCGACCTCGGCTTCACCATGGCGGAGGTGCGCCAATTGCTTTCTTTGGCGGATGATCCATCGCAATCGTGCGAAGCCGTGGACTCTATTGCCAGCCTCCACCTGCGCGAGGTGGATCGGAAGCTTGGTGACTTGCGAAAACTGCGAACCGAACTGCGCCATATGGTCGACGACTGCCAGCACGGAGCGGTTGGCGAATGCCGGATAATCGAAGTGCTTTCCGGCTAGCCGGACAGAGGGCGTTTATGGGAGCAGTGACGGGACGCAAGACATGATCATCTCGAAATTCGGGGCGTGTTCTGACATATCTCGTCGGTGCGTTCGACAACAGAACCGATCCAGTCATCGATCTCGGATTCGACCCAAACCGTGCAACGGGGACCGAGCGAACGCGACTTTGGAAAACGGCCTTCGCGCATCCGCTGATAGATTGCCGTTCGGCGCAGGCCCACGCGCGCCATGACCTCGGGAAGACGAATGAGCCGGTCTGGCGTTGGCTCGACAGGAACGGCTTCCGCGTCCGTTTCGAGACCGGTCGTCATTTCAGAGAGCGAAGCTTTGTTCATCCTGCCGCTCCAGTTGCGCGAGGTGATCCGACAGGAGACCGGCGGTGCGGTGCGCGGTCCCCTTTGCCCAGCGCGGTCTCACATCGAGCAGCCTCTCGCCCAGCGCCTGATCCAAAGCAGACGGCAACTCGCTTATGAAGGTTTCAAGAAATTCCAGCACGCCGCTATTCTGCCAATCCTCGCTACGCTGCGAGTACCCCGCGAGTGCCAGCATCAGGGAGGTGCGCGGCGCGTGTCCGCTCGCGTCAAGGATGGCCAGCGCCTCTGGCAGTGTGGCTGACCGTGTCCCGGCGAGGATGCGTCGGAGCGCGTCCTTGTTGATATTCGTCTGTGCGGCAATCGTCCGCCGGGACTTGCCACTTTCGTCCACGGCATGGTCGAGGAAAGCTGCGACTCCTCGCGATAGTTCTTCCCATTTGTCGTTTGCGTTTCGCGCCATTGTTCCTGCTTCCGGTGATCTTTAGCGAATCACCAACAGGCTAGGCAACGCGTCAAACTGTAGGAAAGGAAAAAGAACAAATAAGGAACACGTAGGAAACCGGCTCATCGTCACACGATTTGATTCGCGCAGATTCCGGTCCCTCGATCTCAGATTTCGGTATGGGTGGCGCAATGATCGGTATTCTTGGCCGCAATGTCTGCACCGGTCGCGCAAAACCCGGTCAGATTGCCCAGAATCGACGATTTCTCTTGGTCGGAATACCGCGTGCTGCAGTTTCCGTTTTCCTACACCCTGCCTTCCAATCGAGGAAAGAACATACAGCGAACGCATCGCTGCCAATGTTCGAAACGGAGTTCCTCGATGACCAAAGCAATCACTCTTCAGCGCCAATCCAGCAAAGGCATTCGTGCCCGCAACTATATTCTTCCGGCCGCCATTGCGCTCGCCTGCGCCGGTGCCGCCTATGCCGGTGCCGATACGACCTTTGATCCGGCGCTGCAGAAATTTACCGACTTCCTCGAAGGTTCGGGCGGGAAAATCATCACCGTCCTCAGCCTTGCCGGCGGGCTTATCGCGCTCGCCTCGGGCCGCTTCGCCCTCGGGCAGGTCGCGGTCCCGGTCGGTGTCGGTATCGGCGTCGGCACCGGTGTGCCGATCGTCACCTCGGTCGTGACCGCGACCATCTGATCGCGGTCTAACGACGGGAGGGCGGCATGGCCGACAGATACCTCGTTCCACGGCGGCTCGACGATCCGGAGCTCATCGGTTTCTGGACCATCGACGAGTTTGCGGGACTGCTCGTCCCGTTCGCCTGGGGCATCCTTGCGCAGCACATCATCATCGGCACCGGCCTATCGGTCATGACCTGGTTCGCCCTTCGAAAGGCCAAAGCTTCAGGTGCAGGGTCGAAACTGGTGCATGCTGCCTACTGGTATCTGCCGGGGAGCTTCCTCGGGCTGAAAGCCACGCCGCCCTCCCACTGTCGCCTGCTCGCAGGCTGAGGGAGGACATCCATGAAACACGAATTCGCCTACGAGGAAGCGCAGCGTCACCTCAAGCAGCGTAACCGCTTTGCCGCGCTGGCATCCGTTCTCGGCCTTACCAGCCTGCTGGCGGTCGGCGCGGCGGCAACGCGCGAGGAAAGCATGATCCTCGTGCCTGTCACGAGCGAGCGCCTGACGCTCGGCAGCGGCGCGACCGATGCGCACTACCTCGAGCTTGTCACCCGCGACACCGCGCTGATGCTGCTCAATCGCGCACCCGAGAGCCTCGACTACTGGATGGAACAGGTCCTGAAGGTGGCAGATCCCTCTGCGCACGGCCGCCTCAAGGCCGAGCTCGTCAAGATCGTCGACGAGCAACGCGGCTCGGACATCAGCCAGGCCTTCGTCATCTCGCGGATGGAGGTCGACCCGCAGGCGCTCACCGCGACCGTCACCGGAACGCTCAAGACCTTTGTCGGCGCGCAGGTGATCGCGAGCCAGCAGCGCAGCTTCGAATTCAGCTGGAACCGCCGCGGCCTCAGCCTCGGCCTCACCGGCTTCCGCCAGCTCCCAACCGAAACCGAGGAGGAGAACCCATGACACTCCTATCCCGCCCCTTCCCCGCCGCGCTGACCAGCGTTGCGCTGGCAATCGCCACGGCCGCCTACGCTTCACCGGCACATGCCGACCAGTTCGTCGAGGCCGCTGATGGCGCCGCGATCGATTGCGTGCTCGCGCGCGGCGCGCTGACCCGTATCGCCCTCATCGAGGATGGTTTCGCCAATGTCTCGAAGATGGCGAGCGGCTATCCCTACAACGATTTCGAGGTGACCCACGAACCGGTGCGCGGCGACATTTATGTCTCGGTGCCGCTGCAATATGCGAGCGCCAGAGTCAGCTTCTTCGCGACCAGCAGCGCGGGCTATGTCTATAAGTTCGCCTGCCGCGTCGATGGCGAGGAAGCGAGCCAGCTCTTCGTCACCAATCCCGCGCTCGCCAAGTCCCAGGCGAGCGAATGGGAAGGCTATGCAGCGACGCGCGACGAAGCCGCGATCCGCCTGATCGAGGCGATGGCGAGCGACGGTGTTCTGCCGGGCTTCCGGGCGCGCGCCGAACTCTCGCGACCACGCCGCACCGACAGCCTCGAAGTGCAGCAGGTCGCCGAATATGAAGGTGCCGAGCTGATCGGTCAGGCCTTCACCCTGCGCAATCTCGGCCCGATGCCCGTCGACCTTGCCGGTGAACGCGAGGCGCCCGCCGGGGCGCTGGCCTTTGCTTATGGCCGCGACAGTCTCCAGCCCGGCGAGAGCACGCAGGCCTTCCTCGTCTTTGCGAAGGGAGGGCTCGAATAATGGCCGATACCGACAGACACGATACGCCCGCCGCAGCGCCCAAGGACGAGACGCGCGGCGAAGCCCGGCGCAATCTCAACCGCACGGTCGCGCAGCGCCAGAAGCTGCTGCTCGCCGGCATCGGCGGGGTGGCACTCATCTCCGGTTCGATGTTCATCTTCGGCGGCGAGGATGAAGCCGGCGCCGGCGGCGCGGGCGCGACCACGATCGAGACCGGCGCGCTGGTCAATCGCAATCTCTCGCAGCGCGAATTCGTCGCCACTTATGGCAACCGTCTTGATGCGCAGGGCCGCGCGATCAAGGACCTGCAGGAAAGCCAGCTTCCCAAGGCCTCGATCGAGCAGGAGCTCGAGACATTGCGCGGCGAAAACGCGCGGATGATCAGCGACGGTCAGGCGGCGATCGATGCGATCTCGGCCGAGAACGCCGCCTTGCGCTCGGAACTCGAGACGGTGCGCGCCAATCCCCCAGTTACGCCGGTTCCCTCAGCCGATCCGCGGGCTCCGGGCTTCCCTCCCGGAGCGCTCGAGCCACCCAGCGAACCCAAGGCAAGCCTGCTGAGTTTCTCATCCGACAAGCCGGGCGCCGCCAAGACCAAGGCAATCGAAAGCGCGCCGACGCTGCTGCTCGAGGCAAGCCGCGATTACCTGCCGCCCAACAGCTATGCACCTGCCACCGTGATCGTCGGGGTCGACGCCTCGACGGGCGTTACCAGCCAGAGCGATCCGCTGCCCGTGGTGCTGCGTATCACCGGTCCGGCGCGCTCGGTGCTGCAGGGCAACAAGCTTCTCACCACCGATCTCACCGGCTGCCTCGTCAACGGCGCGGCGCGCGGCGATCTCTCGGCCGAGAAGGTTTACGTCAAGCTTGTGCGCATGACCTGTGCGCAACCGGGCGGACGCTTTGCGGTGAGCGAGGTCAAGGGGTTCATCGCCTTTGCCGGCAAGTCGGGCGTTCGCGGCAATGTCGTCAGCCGCGAAGGCAGCCTCGTCAGCCAGGCGCTGCTCGCCGGGATCGTCGGCGGGTTCGGACGCGGCTTCTCGGCCAATGCCAACGGCATCTTTGCGCAGCCTGTCGGCAGCGACGGCAGGCGCGACGCGCTCTCGCCGACCGACATTCTCGCAGGCGGCCTCGGCCAGGGCGCGGGCGAAGCCGCCGACACGGTCAGCAAATACCTCATCGAACGCGCAGAACAGTACCAACCCGTCGTCGAGATGCCGACCGGCATCGCAGTCGAGATCGTCTTTCTCGACGGCGTCCATGTCAGGAGCACACCCCAATGAACTACTCGAACCAGCGGCCCGGCCTCAAGGCGCGCGCCGCGCACATATCGCTCGCCGCCGCCAGCGCAGCAGCCCTCCTTACAAGCGGTGTCGCGGTAGTGACCGCCATGCCGGCGCAGGCCGCGATCACGCAGAATGTGGTTGAAGCGCTCAAGCTTCGTCTGCCCAAGACACCGATCGACGCGCTCGATTGCAAGACATTCGCGCCGTGGTGCGAGGTCGTCTCGGGAGAGACGCTGTTCTACATCGACGAAGCGGCACGCTACCTCTTCGTCGGGCGGCTCTACGACATGGAGGAGCGGCGCGACGTAACCGCCGCGCGCCTGCTTGAACTCAATCCCGACCTGCTCGCCGCCGGCGCAGCCCGCGCTGCCGGCGAGGACACTGCCGGTCGGCACGACGTTGCAGAACCCCGCGACAGGCGGGCCGCGACGCATGTCGATCTCAAAGTCTTGCCCGCAGTAGGCGCGATCCTGTGGGGCAATCCCAAGGGGCCGAAGCTGGTTGTCTTCTCGGATTTCCAGTGCGGCTACTGCAAGCGGCTCACCGGCGAACTCGAGAAGGCAGGCGTCCTTGTCGAGGAGCGGCCGATCTCGATCTTCGGCGCATCGAGCCGCCGCATGTCCGAGGCGGTGCTGTGCGCCGCCGATCCGGTCGGGGCGCTCCATGCCGCCTACACCGGCAAGCACCTCGAACCGCGCGCTGCCTGCAAGAAAGCAGCTGCGCTCGATGCCAACGAAGCCTTTGCACAGGCCAACGGCTTTGCCGGAACCCCGGTGATCGTCAGAGCGCGCGACGGTGCGGTGCTGCACGGCTACCGCGATGCAAAGACACTGCGCGCATTTGCCAATGCCAAGACCGGATCGAAGCAATGAGCGGCCGTGTGACCCGTGTCGGAGCGACGGCAACCCTCTCCTTGATGATCGCCAGCTGCGCGACGCTTGGCGGCAACGTCAAGGGCGACTTTTCCTGCCGCGCGCCGGAGGGAAGCTGCGCGCCAACCTCGATGATCGACGATGCCGCCACCCGCGCTTCACAGGCAGAACGGTCCGGTCATGCCTCTGCGCGAGCTCACGGGGTCGGTGATCGCGAATTGCGGATCGTCGTTGCGGGCTACCGCGACGAGGCGGGCCGCATCCACGAGGCCCGGGTCGTTCATGTCGTGCTGCCCGATCGCGCTGCCGAGCGCTGGCGCGCGCCGCGTTCGACCGGCGACGTTCTGCGCGCACTGGCGCGCCCGGCTGAAGCGGAAGGCCCGCCGCCCGCCGCCGCAGAAGCACGTCCATTCCAGCATTCCAATCCCTCCCCCCAGCAGCCTCCCGATGTCCTGGTCATCCCCTCACAGGATCTGACGGAGCTGCCCGGTGCCAAAGCGCCGGACCCCGGGGCACCTGGTCGTTCCCCCTCCCCCGGCCAGGTGCCCCACCCTGTTCTGCCCGAAGGAGAGCCCAAGTGAACCTCTCGCTATCCTCTGCGCGCGACGCGCTCCTCGCTGGCCTGTTCGGCGATGCGAAGAAAGCCGACCATGCGCAGCCGCGTTTCGCGCTCGACATGCTGTCGGACTGGCTTCCGTACCGCATCTATGACGAGGGCCCGGGGCTCTACCGGAACGCGCACTCGAAGGGCTTCATTCTCGAAGTCACCCCGCTCATCGGCGCCGATGAGCGCACCGGTGAAATCCTCGGGCAGTTCTTCTCCGAGAGCCTGCCGCAAGGCGCCTGTTTGCAGGTGCTGAACTTCGCGTCTCCGCGCATCGGCGCCATCGTCGGCCCCTGGTTCGCGCCGCGCTACGAGCAGGGCGGGATCTACGAAGCGATCGCGAAGGCCCGCACCAACCGGCTCTACGATCTCGTCTGGAAGTCGGGCTCGGCACACGCGCCGTTTCATGCGCGCCATGTGCGTCTCGTGCTGTCGCTGGGCGTTCCGGTGCCCGGAAACGTGACCGATGCAGAACTCACCGAATGCCGCGACGGGATGGCGGGGATGCTGAACTCGCTCGGCCTTGCATCGAACAGGCTCGAGCCCGCAGGCCTGCTCGCACTGGTCGACGAACTCACCTCGCCGACGACAGCGCGCGAACCCGATCTCACCCACTGGAACCGCGAGGACACGCTCGACGCGCAGGCCATCCGCCGCGATATCGAACTCGAGGTCGAGGACGACCGGCTTATCTTGCGCACCGAGCGCTTCCGCGAGACCGGGCGCTCGCGAGATGGCGTGCCTCAGGTAGGTGAATGCTATCCCGACCGCTTCGATGTGCGCCATTACGGCGTGCGCTCTACCCCTGAGCGCTGGGCACCGTGGGAATGCGCGCGGCTCATCGGCGACATGTTTACTGACAAGCTGCGCTTTCCCTGTCCCGCCGCGACAATGCTGTGCCTGCACTATCCCGACCAGGAGGCCGCCTCGGCGCGCGCCGGCTACAAGTTCATGCGCACCACCAGCCTTTCGGAAACGAAGAGCGCGCGCTTCCTCCCTAGGCTTGGCGAGCAATCGGCCGAATGGAGACACGTCCAGGCCGAACTCCAGGCGGGCAAGAAGCTCGTCAAGCTGTTCTATGGTCTCACCACGATCTCGCCGCTCGGCGAAGGCGATGCGCATGAGCGCACGGTCAAGGCGATCTACAAGGCGGCCGGATGGGACCTTGCCGACGAGCGCTTCCTCCAGCTCCAGGGCCTCGTCGCCTCGTTCCCGTTGAGCCTCGCCGATGGTCTGGTCCACGACCTTGCGCGGCTCAAACGCTTCCGGACCATGCTCTCGACCACCGCGGCCAATATCGCCCCCCTGCAGGGCGAGTATCTCGGCGGGACGATCCCGCACCTGCTGCTCCTCGGACGGCGCGGCCAGCCCTTCTTCTGGTCGCCCTTCGAGAACGCGGCGGGCAACCACAACATCGCGATCTGCGGAAAGTCGGGCTCGGGCAAGTCGGTGCTGCTGCAGGAGCTGTGCGCCGCGCTGCGCGGCGCGGGCGCCAAGGTCGTGGTGATCGACGACGGACGCAGTTTTGAGCATTCGGTCAAGTTACAGGGCGGCCGCTTCGTCGAGTTCACGCTCGCCTCGGGATTCTCGCTCAACCCCTTCTCGATGGTCGACGATGCGCGCGCGCATGAAGACGAGGATTACCGGCTCGACTGCTTCGCCATGATCAAGGCCATCGTTGGCCAGATGGCGCGGCCAAGCGCCGCGCCTTCGGACACGGAGCGCGGGCTGATCGACCGCGCGGTGACGCAGGTGTGGGAAGCGCTCGGCAGCGGCGGGGCGATCGACGACGTCGCGCATGCGCTCCATCAGAGCGAGAACGAGGCGGGCAAGGATCTCGCCACAGCGATCGCGCCCTTCTGCCGCGGTGGCAGCTATGCCGGGTTCTTCTCGGGGAAAGCGAGTTTCGCGCTCGAAGACGATTTCACCGTCTTCGAGATGAGCGACCTCGCGTCCCGCGAGGAGCTTCGAAGCGTTGTCCTCTCGGCAATCATGTTCATGACCGGTCAGGCGATGACGCGCTCGTCGCGCTCGACCAAGAAGCTGCTGCTGATCGACGAGGCCTGGGCGATGCTCAAGGGCGGTTCGATGGGCGAGTTCGTCGAGACCTATGCCCGCACCGCGCGCAAATATGGCGGCGCGCTTGCGACCGCGACCCAGTCCTTGAACGACTACTACAAGTCCGATGGTGCGCGCGCCGCGCTCGAAAACAGCGACTGGATGCTGGTGCTCCAACAGAAGCCCGAGACCATCGCCGATTTCCGCAAGGAGGCCCGGCTCGACATGGACGACCGGACCGAGACGCTGATCCGCAGCCTCAAGCGCTCGGGCACCGAGTACAGCGAGATCTACCTCAAAGGTCCCGAGATGGAAGCCGTTGGACGCCTGGTGCTCGACCCACTCTCGGCAACCATCTTCTCCTCCGATCCTGACACCTATGCCGCGATCCGCCGCCATGTCGAAAACGGCATGCCGCTCGAGCGCGCGGTCGCGCTGGTCGCAGGTGTGGAAGGAGGCGCATGATGGTGCTCGAGACCACCACGCTCATAGATCGCGTGCCGCTTCCGTCAGTCAGACAAGCCCGCGACAAGCACCGTGTGATCGACTGGCTGGCGCTGTCCCAGGGCACCTGCCTGGTGCTGATCGAAACGGCAAGCTTCGCGGCGAGCACGCTGCTGCTGGTCCTCGGCCTGCCGCTGTTCGTGTTCCTTCTCATCGCTGGATGGGACCTGACGGCGCTGTTCGCGCAGATCGGCAATCTTGCCGACCATTACCGCACCGCTGAACCGGTCGCGCGCCGCTTCTTTGCCCAGGACCTCCAGATCGCATTCCTCATCGCAGCCGGCGGCCTCGCCCTGCTGCGATTGCCGGCTTTCCTGCGCCGCCTCGATCGCCGCCTCGCCGAAGGATCTCCCCGCCATGGATAGACTGAACCTCCCACTTAGCCAGCTGGGCCCGAAACTCCTCGCCGTAGCCTTGCTCGTTGCCGCGCTCCTGTGGGGTGCGTGGATTACGCAGCAGGTCACCAGCTCGCCAGAGCAGCGGATCGTCACGGTCCGGCTCGCCGAGACCATCGGGACATTCGTCGAGGAAGCCGCGCGCGCCGATGCCGATCCGGCGGTCGTCCAGGCGGCTAGCCTTGCCTACCTCAAGGCCGCCGAAAGCGCCGTTGCCGACATGGGCCATGACGGCCGCGTGGTGCTGATTGCCGAGGCCGTGCTCGCGGGCGCTGCCGAAGACGCAACCTCCGAACTCGAGCAGCGCATCGCGGACAAGCTCGCAGGGGAGATCCAGCCATGAGCCTGCCCCGCTCGATCCGCCGTTCGCTGCTGCTCTCGGGGCTGGTCCTGCTGCCGCTCGCCTGGGCGCCGCTCGATGCCTTCAGCAAGGACCACGCTTTCCTCATCAATGCGAGCCCGAGCCTGCCAAACTGGGCGTTCTGGCTCGACAAGCGCGCGCCGATCGAACGCGGCAGCCTGATCTTCTTTGAGCCGCCGCAAAGCGAACTCGTCGAAAGGCATTTCGGAAAGGAACCGCAGATGTTCGGCAAGCACGTGCTTGGCATGCCGGGCGATGTCGTGCGCCACGAGGGCGATGCGGTCTTCATCGACGGAAAGCAGGTCGCGAGCCTGCTCGAGGTCACCCGCCTTGGCGCGCCGCTCACGCGCGGTCCCGAAGGCGCAATACCGGAAGGTTGCTACTACACCGGAACCGACCATCCACGCGGGCTAGACAGCCGCTACGGGGAAATCGGCTTCGTCTGCCGCGGGCAGATCCTCGGCAGCGGGAGGGCAATCCTGTGATGCGCTCTTTCCTTCCGATTGGCGCGCTTCTCCTCGCCATGCTCCCTGCCAGCCTGCAGGCACGAGACTACGGCCAGCGCGGCGCGGTCTTCCCTGTGATCGAGCGCGACCTGCTCGAACAGATTCATACGCGCCTCGCGCAGATGGAAAAGTCGGGCGAGACCGCGCGGCTCAACGAGGAACTCAAGCGTCGCACGATCGCACGCGTCAACCGACCCGATCCGGTTGCCGGCCTCATTCGCGCAAGCGCAAGCCGCAGCTGGGCGTTCGATCCGACAATCGCGCTTGCTGCCGATATCCGGGGCGCAAAAGGCGAGCTGATCCATGCCGCCGGAACCCGGGTCAATCCGCTCGACAGCGTCAAGCTGCGCTCCGACCTCCTGTTTCTCGACGGCGACGACCCTGCGCAGATCGCCTGGGCGCTGAGGCAGGACGCCAATGCCAAGCTGATCCTCGTGAAAGGCGCACCGCTCGAGCTGATGAAGGCCCGTCAACGCCGCTTCTATTTCGACCAGGGCGGCAAGCTGACGCAAAAATTCGGTATCAAGGCTGTTCCCGCGCGGGTGCGCCAGAACGGGCGCTTCCTCGAAGTCAGCGAGATTGCGCTGCCGCGCCGGAAGGCACAGCCATGACCGGAATCCGCGCCTTCCTCGTGCTTTTCACGGCGATGCTGTCGCTGGTCTTCGCATCACCCGCTTCGGCCGATGCCGGTCCGGGCAAGTGCACCGGGCAATTCGTCAATCCGATCACCGACATCTGCTGGTCGTGCCTGTTCCCGATCTCGATCGGCGGGCTCGAAATCTGGCCGAGCAATCGTCCCGATCCGGACAACCCCGATTTCCCGCTGTGCCTGTGCGGTCTTCGGCCCGGCATCGCGATGGGGTTCTGGGAGCCGGTCCGGCTCGCCGATGTCAGCATGAAGCCTTGGTGCTTCGTGAACCTCGGCGGCATGAAGCTCGATCCCGGCTTTGATGTCGGCTTCCGCTCGATCTCGGGTCCTTCGGCCGTGGGCGGCGCCAGCCAGTATTATTCGAGCTGGCACGTCCACTGGTATGCCTATCCGCTGATCTACTGGATGGAGATCGTCGCCGATTTTCTGTGCCTCGAGCCGGGTTCGATCGACATCCTCTACATCTCCGAGATCGATCCGCTGTGGCAGGACAGCGAGCTCACCGCGATCATCAATCCCGAGGCCGTGCTGTTTGCCAACCCGCTGGCGCTTGCCGCGTGCGCGGCGGATTGTGCTGCAGCGACCGCGAACCTGCCGCTCGACGAGATGTTCTGGTGCGCGGGCTGCCAAGGGTCGATGTACCCGATGAACGGCAACGTCTCGGCCTCGATCGGACACGTCCAGGCCTCGCGGCTCGTGCTCTCGCGTTTCGCCTACAAGCTCCACCGCGAACTCGTCTCGTGGGGCACGATGGGCTCCAAAGGTCTTTGCGGAAAATATCTGATGCCGGTGATGCGCAAACAGCAATACCGCTTCCAGGCCACCAACCCCAACCCGGCAACCAAGGGCCGCTTCGCCTGCCCGCCCATCGGTGCCTCCACCACCTTCCAGTCCCCCGGACAGGTCATCCCCGCCATTGGCGAAGACATGGGATACCTCGTCTGGCGCAAGAGGAATTGCTGCGCATTATGAGAAACGCCTTCCCCCTGCTCGTCACTATCAGCCTTGCGACCGCCGCCGCCTTTGCTGCCGCGTCTGCGCAGGAGAGTTCGCCCGAACTTGATCTTGCCGAGATCCGCGCGCGTGCAAATGAACATGCCGCCGATGCCGAAGCGCTCGCCACGTCGGTGAGGACAAAAGCCGATGCGTTGGCAGAAGACGCGCGCGTAGCTCAGCAAACGGCCCACGCGAACCGCGCTGCCTATGCAGAAACGGCAGAGGCGACTCCCGACACCGGCCCGCTCGATCTCGATGGCATGATCCGCGCCCAAGCCGATGCGGAAGTGGCAGCGATGGGCGAGACGCCCCGGTTCATTGCCTTTGCCTCGCTGGGAATGCCCGAGCCCTCATTGAAGGCACTCGTTCGCGATGTCTCGAGGGCCGGCGGCGTCACCGTCCTGCGCGGATTTCCGCAAGGCGACAGCGCGCGCTTCAAGAAACGCATCGCGGCGATCTGGAGCGGCGGCCAAGACGCCGGCGCGCTCGGTATAGACCCGCGCCTGTTCCGCACCTTCGATATCAAGGTTGCTCCGAGCTTCGTCATGATCGCAAGCGATTTTGCCCCCTGCGACGGGTTCGATTGCAGCGATATCCTCCCGCCGCACGACCGCATCGCAGGCAACATCAGCGTTGCCGAAGTGCTCGACACCTTCGCTTCGGGAGGCGGTCCGGGCGCACAGCTCGCACGGCTCCATCTCCGCCGCCTCGAAGGAGAGCGGCCATGAAGTTCACACAATCGCTTCGCCTGGGACTGCTCGCCGTTCTCGCCGTCGCCGCGCCCCTCTCCGCGCAGGAACAGGATGCGCGGGCCGACGGAAAGGCCTTCGGCGAAAGCCTGCGCAGCGAAGCACAAGAAGCCGCCAACTCGCAGCCCGACGCAGCCACGCTCCCCAATTATGATCGCAATGCCGTGCGTGACCTCGAAACGCTCGCCGATGATCCCGAGCGGATCGAGAGCAATGCGGCCGCCGCTGCTACCGGACACCAGGGCTATCGGGCGATGCGCGACAGCGTGGCCAATCGCGCGCGCTTCGATCCAAGTGAGATCGAGGACGTTATTGCGCGCAGCCTCGCCATCAACGATACCCCGCTCGACTACACCAGCGGCATGGCAATCTCGGGTGGCCAGGGTAATTGCGTGCCGCTGCCGACCGGGTCCGGATCGGCTGGGACCTACACCGCTACCTGCAACTCTGGCACGCGGATCGACCAGTCGGTGGGTCAGTGCGCGGTGCCGCTCGTTGCCAGCGTGACCCGGCGCCAGCAATGGCACTATCTCTGCAATGAGACGAGCACAGTCTATGGATATCCCTGGTGCTCGGCATTCGATGGGGGGTCGTGCCGGATCACCGGGTATCGGCCCGGACCCTGCCTCCAGTGGCGGGAGGACCAGTTCTATAGATACTGCACCGAACCTGGCGATCCCATCGCTGAAATCACATGCGACACTCCGGATGCGCGCTACACGCCCTATGCGGTGACCACGGACAACTCGATCGATACCTTTTCCGACGAGAGCCAGTGCATCGGATTTGCCGATAATGGCGATTGCACACTCGACAATGAGATCTGCACCGATGCCGATCCGCAGACCCGCGTGATCGACGGTGTCTCGGTTACGCGGCCCTGCTGGGAATGGCAGCGCAGCTACACCTGCACATCGCGCGAGGCGGCGAGCGACTGTTCGGATATCGAAAGCCAGGGCACCTGCCGGTTCATCGGCGAGGAATGCCTCACCGACGAGATGCCCTGCGAGACCTGGGAGCGCATCTACGAATGTCCCCTGCCCGGTACGGACATCTCCACCCAGTATGTCTGCGACGGCGATGTCTATTGCATTGATGGCAGCTGCGAGACGATCGAGCGCACCGCCAATGATGAGTTCAAGGATGCGGCGGTCGCATTGCACGCCATGGACGAGGCGCGCGGCCAGTTCGATCCGAACACGCTGACGCTGTTCCGCGGCACGCGCAACACCTGCTCGTCCAAGGTCTTCGGCGTCCTCAACTGCTGCAAGGGCAAGGGCTTCCCGCTCATCCCCGGAATCAGCCTGCTGGTCGCACTCGGCTGCAGCCGCGAGGAAGTGCTGCTCCACGAACGCGATGCGCAGGGACTGTGCGCCTATGTCGGGACCTATTGTTCGGACAAGTTCCTTGGCGTCTGCCTGACGAAGAAGAAGGTCTATTGCTGTTTCGAGAGCAAGCTGTCGCGGATCCTGCAGGAACAGGGCCGTAAGCAGCTCCCCAAGCCATGGGACAAGCCCAAAGAAGAACAATGTGAGGGGTTCACTCTCGACGAGTTTGCCCGGCTCGACCTCAGCCGGATGGATTTCAGCGAGGTCTATGCCGAGTTCACAGATGCCGCACGGCTGCCCGACGAACTCGAGACCAGCATCCTCATCCAGCAGAAAATCGAAGATTATTACGCAAGGGGCGGCCAATGACCCATCTGCATCACCTCACGGCGCTCGCGCTCGGCATCGCTGCCCTGCCCGCCACTCTGGCCCAGGCGCAGGAGCGGCGGGACACAAGATCGACCACCTCGGCAGACGCGCTCTACTGCGAAGAGCGCAGGCTCGGCTACTGGTTCTACTGCGTGAAGCCCGCTCCCATTGAAGAGCCAAAACAGCCTGAAGCCGAGCAGGTCGCGGCCAGCCAAGAACTCGACGCGATCACCTCCGAGCTTCGCGAACTCAAGGCGCGCGCGATCCTCTATCCGACCGAGGCCAATGTCGCGGCCTATATCCGCTTCCAGCGCGCGCAGCTCGACCGCGCCTCGCTGTTCTCCGATGTCTGGCAGCGGGCGATCTGGCAGGACCCGGACCTCGACTACACGCTTGAACGCCCCGTCGGAGCGGTCGCCAAGAAGCAGTGGCAGGATGCCCGCAGCGCGGAGCGCGATCACGTCATGGCAACGCTCTCGCAGCGCTACGGCCTTTTCTATTTCTTCAGTTCGACCTGCGGACCGTGCGAAGTGATGAGCCCGATCGTGAAGGGCGTCGCCGACCGATGGCGGATCACCGTGCGCGCGATCTCCACCGATGGCGGTTCATCCCGGCATTTTCCCGACTATCGGGTCGAGACGAACCAGCGCGGCAAGCTTGGTCTCGAAGGCAAAGCCACCCCCGCTCTGGTGCTGTGGGACAGCGTGACCAAACGCCCGATTCCGATCGGCTACGGCGTGCTCTCGGCCGACGAGCTGCAGGACCGCATCTACCTTCTCACCTCCAAGGAAGCCGGACATGATTACTAGCATCCGCAATGCGGCATTGACCCTCGCCACCGCCAGCATGGTTGCCTCACCGGTCGCCGCGAATGTTGGCGACAGCATGGACCGCTTCATAGACGACATGGGGGCGGCGGCGAATGTCACCGGCCCGACCGCCTTCGAAGGCCAGTCGGCAGGCTATTACAGCCTCGGCAATGTCTGGACGCGCTTCCCTCAGAAGACGACCAACATCGCCAATCTCCAGCTGCCGCGCGCAAGGGCGGGCTGCGGGGGCATCGATATCTTTGCCGGGTCCTTTTCGTTCATCAACGCGAGCGAGATGGTCGCGCTCCTGAAGGCCGTTGCCAACAACGCGGTCGGCTTCGCGTTCAGCCTGGCGATCGATACCGTCTGTCCCGAGTGCAACAAGATCATGCAGGAATTTAGCCAGAAAGCGCAGCTCATGAACAATCTCTCGATCAATTCCTGCGAGATGGCGCAGGGGCTGGTCGGCGGCCTGTGGCCCAAGGGCGATCTCGCCGACAAGGCGATCTGCGAGGCGATCGGCAATTCCGAAGGTATCTTCACCGACTATGCGGCCGCCAAGCACGGCTGCGGCTCGCGAGGACAGCGCGCCTCGACCAACGAGGGAGCCGGTAGCGACTATGCCGACATAAATCCCGGCGTGCCGCGCAACTACACCTGGCACGTCCTGAAAAAGAGCGCCTTCTTCAATCCTGGCGGCACCTTCGACCGCGAACTCGCCGAGTACGCCATGACGCTGATTGGCACGGTCATCTACGTGCCACCCAAGGATGATGAACCCGGCAAATTCGTGCCGTTCGCGGGCGACGCGTCCTCGACGCTCGTAAGCGCGCTCCTAGACGGGACGCAGGGGCAGACCGTGCGCGTTTTCCGCTGCGACGAGACCGATCTCTGCCTCAGTCCCACCTTCGAGCAGATGAGCCTATCGAATGCAAAGGCCATCCGCCCGCGGGTCGCGCTCCTGATCGGGAACATGGTCGATGCGATCCGGGCCGACACCGCGATCGGCAATGCCGAAAAGGAACTGCTGCAGGTGGCCTCTATCCCCTTATACAAGATCCTTACCGTCCAGGCTGCCTATGGGCGCGGAATGCCGACCGACGATCGCGACACGCTCGCCGAGATCGCCAGCATCGACCTGCTCTATGCCATCCTCGACCGGATCGTGTCCGAAGCCGGGCGTTCGATGGCAAGCTTCATCGCCGCCGATGAAGCCAAGCTTGCGATCTGGCGCGGCCAGGTCGCCGAAGTGCGTTCTGGCCTGGTCCAGAGGCAGGCTACCGGACAGGCCAAGGTCTCGGCGATCATGCAGATCATCGAGAAGACCGCGATGATCGAGAACGCCCTCGCCGCTTCGATGTCGCCCTCGATGTCCGCAGCGCTCGACTGGTCGCGCGGGCTCCAGTCGCGCTCCATTATCCCCTGAGGCCGCTACATGGTCGAGATCTTCACAACCGGCGGCGGCGAATACATCGTCAATGTCTTGAACGCCGTCGCCTCGTGGACCGGGGCCGGTGGCTACAAGAGCCTGATCCAGGTGGCGCTGGTCATGGGGATGGCGCTTGCGGTCATTGTCGTCGCGTTCAATCAGGACTGGCGCGCCTGGCTCAACTGGTTCCTCGGCGCGACACTCATTTACATGTGCCTGATGGTGCCGCGCATGGATGTGCAGGTCACCGACCGTGTCAATCCGAGCCTCGCTCCGGCGACAGTCGCCAATGTCCCGCTCGGTCTTGCCCTGATGGCAAGCTTCACCAGCCAGGCGGGCGACTACCTCACCCGTTCCGCAGAGCTCGTCTTCGGCCTTCCCGACGATCTCAACTATTCGAAGAACGGCATGATTTACGGCGCGCGCCTGCTCGAAGCGACACGCTCGCTGCGCATTGCCGATCCCGAGTTTGCCGCCAATTTCGACGAGCACGTGCGCCAATGCGTGTTCTACGACCTGCTTCTCGGACGCTACTCGATGAAGGAATTGTCCGAGAGCAATGACATCTGGGCGACCATCGCGCCCGGGAGCGCGGCGCGCGCGCAGAAGTTCCTGACCCGCCAGGCCGATGACAGCGTCACGGCATCGATCGTCACTTGCCGAGAGGCTTACACAACGCTTTCGAACCAATGGGCGGGTATGATCGACGACATGACGCTTGTTGCTGGCCGCCAGCTCTATCCCAAGCAGACCGAAGCGCTAGCCAAGGCCAAGTTGATCGCCGACCTGCCGGTGGCCTACCAATATCTCACCGGCATCTCGAAGGACGCGAGCAGCATCTTTCGCCAGGTCCTGACCATCAATGCCATGAACCAGGCGATGCACGGCTTTGCCGGAGCAAGCGGCGCATCGAGCGTAGATGTGTTTGCGCAGACCCGCGCCGATATCCAGACCGAGCGAACCTATTCCTCGATCGCGCACAACGCGATGAAATGGGTGCCGATCCTCAATGTGGTGCTGACCGTCGTGTTCTACGCGCTCTTCCCGGTGCTTTTCCCGTTATTCCTCATGCCAAGGACCGGCCCGATCGCGCTGAGAGGCTATGTCACGGGGTTCTTCTACCTTGCGGCATGGGGACCGCTCTTCGTCATCCTCCACATGATCCTGATGCTCAAAGGCGCAGGCGACGTAGCGGCAGCTGGCGGCACGAGCGGGCTTACGCTGGCGACCTTCTCGGGGATGACCGACGTCAACAACGATATTGGTATTCTTGCCGGCTATCTCGTCGCCTCGATCCCGTTTCTTGCGGGCGGCGTTGCTCGCGGCGCGATGGCGATCTCGGGTCAGGCCACAAGTTACCTCAATCCGAGCCAGAATGCGGCCGAGGAAGCCGCACGCGAGGCAAGTACGGGCAATGTCTCGCTCGGCAACACCAATCTCGACAATTCGAGCGTGTTTTCGCGGCAATTCGCTCAAGGCAGTCTCGCGCCAAACATCGCGTATGGCGCTGCACAGACGAGAGGAATCGGCGAGAGCGGAACACAGACAACCGGATTCCCGCAGGCAGAATTCGCGACCGTGCCGACCTCAAGCTATCCCTTCACCCCGACGCTCGGGCAGGACTTTTCGAGCAGGCTGTCAACCATGGCGAGCGAGAGCCGTGGCCAGAGCGAGACCTTCTCCAACCTCGCCCAGCAGTCGACGAGTTCGGCGGTCACCCGGTTCAGCGAATTGCGCGATGCCTACACAAGCTCGCGTTCGAACGAGAGTGTCAGCGGCACTTCGACCAGCGACAGCATCGGGAGCGCCTTCAGCGAGGTCGACAACGCCTCGAAGACTCTCCAGCAGCAATTCGGGCTATCGCGCCGCGCGGCAGATGACATCACTGTCTCGTGGTTCTTGAATGGCGAAGGGTCGCTCGGTCTCAAGGGCGAGAGGGGCGCTGGCTATGCTGGGGTTGGGGTCAAGGGCGGACGGAACAAGAGTTGGACCGACAGCGATATCGGGATCGCCTCCGAAGACCGCTCGCGGATCATGGGCGCGCTGCGCCAGATCTCGGACAGCCGTAGCTGGTCGAACACGCGCGAAGGGTTCCTGCGCGAAACAAGCTCGAGTTCCGAGGCTCTGGTCTCGAGCAGTTCTGCTGGCATCACAACCTCGATCACAGAGGCGCAGAGCTACACGCGCGAAGCGCGCCGCGCCGAAGAGATCGCCAGCCGTCTGGATAACCAGGCGAGCTGGTACGAGAGCGCCAATGCCGCGGGCAGTCTCAACCTCAGCCAGGCATATCGCGAATGGGGTATGGCGGAGATCGATGCCAACCGCGATTACTATGGCCAGGTCCGCTTCGACGATATCGATTTCCAGATGAGCGCGCGCGGCCAGCAACTCCAGGCGCGGTTCGTCGAGAGCTACGCCGATCAGCTCAATGAGGATATTGCTAGCGAACTCGTACCTCCTGGCAGCGCGCCTGTCGTGCGCCCCTCGGTGAGTAGCGCAAGCGGCGTCCGCAGCTCGGTCAATCTTGGGGGAGTGCCCGGTTCGCTCGCAGAACCTTCGAGCGGTCGAGAGGACATCGCGCGCGATGTCGAACGGGTACAGCAACAGGGTGAGCGACGGGTTGGAAGCGTGAAGGGCTATCTCGACCGGAAGACGCGCGATGCTAAGGGCGCGTCCGCTGAAGCGGCCGACGATGTAAAAAAATGGTAGGGCGCGTCAAAAAACTAGATCGTCCACCAGCACGAAGGCTACGAATGCCAGCAACCCGGCGATTACCAAGATAAGTTTCAGTCGCCCCCACGGGTCAGCCCAGGTCTTCTTCCACGTGTAGGATGTGACACGGTTCTCGGCGATCGCGCGATCGATCTCGCGCAAACCTTCCCAATCCTTGTTGCCCTTGGGTGGTGTGTTTTCGGGTCTGCCCATCGCTTCTTCTCCTTCGCGAGAATGGGAGCCCCCTCTTCTCCACTCTTTCAGCTGATTGTTTGCTTGAAAGTAGCTCAAAACTATCGGGAAAGCGAGCTTGCAAGGCTTGGCCGTGTTCACGGAAAGTGAAAGAACACGCGATACTGAAGAGCAGGTCATGAGTACGAACGAACCATCAGAACCAAACCTATTCGACTTCCGCGACGAACTTGTCCGGCAGCAGCGGGACAAGCGGCGCAAAGTCTTGCTCCTCGCTCTGGGCGGATTGTTCGCCGGGGTTCTCGGGGGCGTGATCGGGATCAATTGGCCCTTTGGGTCCGCCAGCGCCGAGGCGCGAACGACGCATACCTTTGGCGTATGCGGGATGGTGAGGAAAACCTGCGTTGTCGATGGCGACACGATCTGGCTCGAGGGCGTGAAGATCCGCGTGGCAGCCATCGACACGCCGGAAATCTCGCAACCCAGGTGCGACTACGAATACGATCTCGGTATCAAGGCTCGAGAGCGGTTGGTTACCTTGCTCAACCAAGGCGAATTCTCCGCGGTTCCGATCGGCAATCGGGACGAAGACCAGTACGGTCGCAAGCTGCGGGTGCTGATGCGTGACGGACGCTCTCTGGGTGATCAGCTGGTTGCCGAAGGTCTTGCCCGAACCTGGACCGGGCGCCGGGAGCCATGGTGCTGATGCGTGTTTGGCCGGATAGAGACGAACCGCTGGCGAGCGGCGAGAGCGATTGGAAGCTGAAGCTTGAAGCCTGGCTTCTGGGCATTCCGATCATCCTTGGTATCGCAGCAGCTACCTGGTCGCTGTTTTGACACTCACGCCGGACCAAGAAATTTGGGGAATGGCGCTCTGGGTCGAGAAGCATCACGGCGATGGTGGCCGCGATTTCATCGATGCGAAGATCGAGCAGTTGACCCGTTCGAACGAGCCGGACGGCGTGAAACTTTGGCAGCCAGTTGCGCGTCGTTTGGAGCAGTTGAACGATCGTACTCCTCGTTCCTGATTACGCCGTTCCCCGCCGCCGATTGGGATGATGCGAGGTAAGCTTCCAGCCGTTCAATGGTTCGGCGCCGAGGCCTACGCCCCATTCTCAAGTCGAGCACGAATCGCGGATCGCCGACCGCGCGCCTGCCAAAACGAGTCGCGGAAATGTGGTTTTCTTTCAGATGCTTCTCGATCCGTTCAAGCAAGTTCATTTCCGCGCATCTCCGACTCGCAAATCTCTTGTGTTCTTGTTATGTTCCTACTAGGATTGCATCCGTGAGTCTAGGAAAATTCCTACGATTGAGATTCGAAGGACAGGCGAATGGAACATGTCAGGGAAGAGCTGGACCGGTTGATCCTCAAGGGCGGATATGGCTACGCATCGATCTCGCGGCTGCTCGGTCGTAACCCGGCCTACATCCAGCAGTTCATCAAGCGCGGTTCGCCAAGGAAGCTCGATGACGAGGATCGAAAGACGCTCGCCTGTTTCTTCGGCGTCGATGAGCAAGTGCTTGGCGGTCCGGCCAATCCTGTAAGCGATGGAATGGTCGAAATTCCCGTTCTCGATGTGGAAGCCTCTGCTGGATTTGGTGCTGTTGCTGCCAGCGAGAGTGCGCATACTAGGTTCGGGTTCGACGAACGCTGGTTGCGGCACCTGACGTCAGCGAAGAGCGCCAGCCTGTCGATCGTCGGCGTAAAGGGAGACTCGATGGAGCCCACGCTAAGCGATGGTGACGAGGTTCTGGTCGATGCGTCTGATCATGGCTCGCGGCTGCGCGACGGTATTTACGTGCTGCGCTCTGATGACAGCCTCGTTGTGAAACGCATCGCTATTAGGCCAGGCGGCAAGCAGATCACAATTGCGAGCGATAATCCCGCCTACCCTACTTGGCACGACATGGATCGGTCCGAGGTCCACGTCGTCGGTCGTGTGATCTGGTTTGGTCGTGCTCTCTAGAGGCCTTTTTTTGGGCCGATTCAAGACTGTCCGTTTCCGATACTGGACCGTGGAAAGCGGAGATGCAGATCAAGACCCCTTACGGGCCAGTGGGCTGGTCACTTGAGCCAGGTAGTTCACGTCATGAAAATGCATGACGATCGAGCAACAAACGTTAGAAGCAAGCCCAGAAAATTTCTTGGAGCATGAACTCAGGCTTCCGCTTCGTCGTTCACTGCTTTTGGCGCCGCGGACAAACTGTCGTTCTCGATCCGCATCATCATGTTGTAATGCGCTTTGTGTCCGGTTGCGATGAAGATCCTTTTAAACACATTGAGGTATTGTTGGACGGCGTTGTCGTCTGCAGCGAGGTAGATTTCGTCATGCGCAGTATGGGATCCATCGTGGGCCCAAGAGAAAAGGGAACGACAGATCTGCGCCTCTCGGCCCTCGAACCGCGCAACAATATCGTCTGGGCGCAAGCCGCCGAGCACAACTAAGTAGTTCTCAATAATCCGACGCATGGTATTTTGGATGGTTAGGTTCGCGCGCTTATTATCGCGGATTTCCTCCCACAGCATTTCGTAGGATGTTTTGACTGGATTGAACCCATAGCGCTGGACAGAAGAAATGCCATCGCGCTTGCGCACAACCCAAAAAGACTCTTCGCGACGACAGCCGTCCGCGGGTCGCATAGGGTCGAAGCTGACTTCCTTGTGAAAATATATGTTGTGGGTCAGCACGAACACTTGCTTGGCGGATCCCTGCCCATTGCAGACCTGCTCAATGACCCTTCTAATAAGCGAACTGACGACGAAAAGCACATCGGCATCGAGGCTCGATACTGGATCGTCAAAGACGACCACCTTTTCTACCGTAGTTCCCGTTCCTGACGTGCTGCCAGCTAGCATATGGTAGAAATAGAGAAACGTTACGAAGGAGCGCTCTCCTTCGCTGAGTGTATCTCTCGCATCGGAACCATCGGGTCGGACGATGCGATACATATCGCCGCGATCACCTGCGACCGAGAGATTGAAGCTGACAAAGCCAAATGATGCCAAGATCGCGTTGATCGCATCAACGGTTGGTTTCACGCTTGTTGCTGCGGCTTCCAGCTCTTTCAATCGCGTGCCTAGTTCCGTTCGCCTCTTGCGCTTAGTCGCAATCCCCTGCTCCAATCCACGTATTGCTTTCGAAACTGTCTCAGTCGTCGCTTCGTAAGTGGCCAAATCCGTTTTGCGCTCCTCCACGATGAAGCGCCAGACTTGGCTTCTCAGCGCTACTTGGGAGGCAGCCAAATCGCGAACCAACTCGTTGTGAGTTTGGATTTCTTTGTTCGCCTGAGAGATTAACCCGGCAACTGCATTCGCCGCTTCGGCGCTGCTCTCCAAGTGGATAGCCTCGCTCGGATTGCGCCGTTTAGCCTCCAGTCTTTCAAGATTGAGGTCGAATGTGCGTCTGAGTGTCGAATAGCGTTTCGTCAGAGCATCGGTGTTGATGAAACGCGATGGCTTGGCGAGCAAGCTCTGTACAAGATTCTCTGCTGTCTCGACGGCGTTGGCATATCGGTTGGCGAGCGCGGAGATTTCCGCGAGATCTTTTTCGTACTGCTCGTCGAAGAATGCGTTGAGGTTAGCGAGCAAGTCCGCCGGCACGCGCTGTTGGCAAAAGGGACAGAGCCCATCTGCTGGTTCGAGATAGCCAACACCTTGTTGCACCCAATCACTGTTGCCTAGCCGCTGAATGAGTTGAGCGACAATAGCGTCGTCGCGTCCGACGATCTCACGTCCGAGGATGGAAGACGTCTCCAGCTGCTCGATGTCCGTGAAGTCGATTTGCGCGATCGGCGTCTGATTCGCCGCATCGGATTTGAATGTCGTCTCCGCACGCGCGGTAAGGGTATCGAGGTCAATTGGGTCTGACGCGTTGCTTGCCGCTTCGTTCAAGACTTTGGTGCAGAAGGCGGCTTTGCTCTGCCTGTGCCCAGCCATCGCTTGCTCGAAATCTCCCTTGTGTTCTTGCTGTGACGCCCAGCACGCTTCTTCCAGTTGTGCCTTGGCATTCTGGAGTTCTTTACGCCGCCCGCCTTGGCCATCGTCGCCTTCTAGATTGCGCCTCAACCCGTCTATCTCGCGGTCGAGCTTGCCAATCTCGCCCTGCAACCGTTCGATTTCTTCCGCACTCTTGGTCGCGTCTTCGCCGAGCGTGAAGATACCTTTTAGCTGCTCGCCGAAATTGTTGTCCGCAAAATCCCGGTTGTAGACAAGTGTCGCGATCGGGCGACCGTTTTCCCATTTCACGGAATAGCCGGCACGTGCATCGGGATCAGCAATTGCCCGCGAAATCGTCGTCTTGCCGCACCCGTTATGGCCAAACAAATAGTTGACCTTTTTAAGGTCGCCCATTTCGACGCCGTCGGCAGGAAATGTAGCCTCGCCTGCCACCGTTACATGAGTAAGCATATGCTCCATCCCCGTTCGATCTACGAAATTTCTTTGCAATAAGCGCAGGTCGACGCAATCCCAAAAAACATTGGAAAAGCCTTGAATAATCGCTTTCTTCATCAGAGAAAGGTTGCCGCTGAAGAAGATTGGGGGTGATTTGTGATCAGAAGAGCAACTTTTGCAGTATTCTTGTCAATGCTTGCTGTCAGCGCACCAGCAGCAGCATACAATATTCACGCCAAAGGCAAGCATCATGAAAGGATGACTTGGCTATCCGAGAAGTGTCTTGCAGATAGCGAAGGGCTACCGGAAAAATGTGAATTTCCTGCCAACGCTGATGAATTCGAAGACATAAGCGGTCCAACTTTCCGAAGGGGGGAATACTGGAAAGCAGTGCGTTGGCCAGATGATCCCACGAGGCAGCTAGACGAGCTTTGGACGATGGCGAAGTTCGCTGGGACGGTTCAGTTTGTTTGTCCTAGTCTTGTCGAAGAGCAAGGTTTCTTCGCCGGCCTCACCTGCGGCAGCCATTATGGGCAGATGCAGTTCCTTCACGCCATGTCTAGCGCAGAAGACGAAACCACTGAGCACACACGTGCATTGATCGAGGGGTGGAGCCGATTTTCGTTCCGCGTCGCTGTTGGAGCGATTGAACCATCTGAGAATTATTGCGAGTCAACTCATCGGAATGCTGGCGCCGCGGCGACGAGACTCGCTCCAGAGGGGTTAGAGTATTGTGAGGCGCGTACGGTTGATGGTGTAAATTTCGATGCTTGGACTGTTGGCACCCTCCTCACGTTTCATTGTGATAAGATGTTTAGTTCGAAAACCTGCGACCTGCTTGTTGACGAGGATGGAAGTTTGGCTCGCAGATCGGCGGTGGGCGCTTTGCTGCACTTGATTCAGGATAGCTATTCACAAGCTCATACTGGTCGCGGAGAAGACAACCCAACTGGTCCATACACGCCGAAAGTCGAATGTTCGCCTGTCGAAAGCTTCTACCTTTACGTACACAATGAAGCGAACCACTCTGCCGCGGATAGAGCTCCATACTTTGCTGAATCGTGCTCGTCTGAAAATGGAACACTCGACCCAATCACGGCAGGCGCAAGACTGCTCTATTATGTGCAGCAAGGCTCAGAATCAGAAGAAGCGACGATTGATATGATCCTAAATGATGTGCTCGGGGGTAATGCGTCCTAATTGTGAGGGCTATGTGAAGTCAGCTGATGAGCTAGTCTATGGCGAAGACCAAAATCCGTCGGCCAGGCGACAAACTAGGTGATTGGGTTTTGCGGGACCGCATCGCCACGGGAGGCAATGGCCATGTTTGGGCCGCAACGAACCGCAATGGCGACGAGACAGTATACGCCCTCAAACTGCTAAAACGGACCAGCCCTGCAATACTTGGGAGATTCCGCGCTGAAATCGAAGCCCTCAGAAGGGCAGACGGCGTTGCCGGCATAATCCCCCTCGTAGACTATGAGCTGCCACATAAGTCGGACCAAGACGCGCGGTGGTATGTAATGCCGCTCGCGATCCAGTTTCATGAGTTCCTGAACCAAAAAACTCCTCGTCAAATCGTTGAAGCTTTCGTTCCGTTGGCGGGGACTCTTCGTGATCTACACGAACTCGAAATCTACCATAGAGATATCAAACCAGCGAATATTCTGGGCTTAGGCGACCGCCTTTGCTTCAGTGACTTTGGCCTAGTAAAATACCCTGACAAACAAGATCAAACTCCCGAGCGGGCTTCTCTGGGACCAAAAGTTACGATGGCTCCTGAAATGCGGAGGGAGGCGAAAAATGCCAATCCCGCACCTGCGGACGTCTATTCGTTTGCTAAAGTGCTTTGGATTGCGCTGACGGGCGAGAGACGAGGTTTCGATGGGCAGTATTCTGCCACGAGCACCTTGGCATTGGCGAACTTCTTACCAGCCCTGTTTAATGCGCCGCTCGATGAGTTGCTCGCTCGATGCACGGAGAATGCCCACGATCTTCGCCCACCAATGGCTGAGGTTTGCGAGAAACTGGAAGAATGGGTGCGGCTGGAAAACGACTTCCACAGCCGAAACATTAGAGAATGGGTCGAGCTTCAGCGGTTGCTGTTTCCGTCAGGACGTCCATCAACGTCCAAATGGGAGGATATTCCAAGCATCTTGAATATACTTGCTGCCGTCTCGAAAAATCAGGCGTTGAACCACATGTTCTTCCCGACTGGCGGTGGATTTGATTTGGCCGGAGCCCGTCGGTCCCATGAGAGAGGTGCAATCGAGTTAAAGGCTGGGGGAAGCTATGTTATCCATCCAAGCTTTATCTCTTATGAAAGCTTTGGCGACGGTACGATATGGAGCTACTTTTGGATTCAGTGCGCCGAGGTTGAACCATCTGGAACCGAGGGTGCTTATATCCACAAAAGTGGCATGACCGAACAAGTGGTTGAGATAGCACCAAACGAATACATTTCGATCGATGCGTGGGATGAAGGCGAGTTCGAAGGTCGCCCCCTCCCGAAAGGTGCGCGACCCGTAACCCGGATACTGAACGGGGCCTTGGTCATTTTCGCCAAACGGTCTTGGTACAATTTGGCTTCTCGCACCTACGATGCGCGTCATCAGAAATTGGGATATGAAGCCTTTCGAGAGCATATTGCCGAGGTCGCAAAAAAGCATCCAGAGGCCCCGCCAAATTGACACGCTTCGAACCTATTTTTACTTCACCATTCACTAAGCTATCGCCAAGCGTCTCTACGGGCCAATTTCTTGAAAGATGGACGTGCAGACGTCTGGTTTTGGGAAAACGACAGTCTGGCTTGGAAGTCGGAAATTAGGGCGCAAAGCTGACGCTAAATCCCGATATCGAGTGTTTTGCTCTTGGTTCGAGTCAGTTCCTTCTCGAATTTCGGCTGATCGGGTTTGGGCTGTTCAATGGATATGCCCTTGGCCGCTGCGGCTCGAAGCCTCTCGGTCACTTCAAGGGCCGAGGCCTTCTCACCCCTGTTTCTAGTCACCGCTGCGCCGAGCTTTCGCGTATTGTCGATTACGAGTGTGAGGTGATCGCGAAGCCTGGTCACCGTTACCAGAAACGTTTTCTGGTTCGAGAGATTGCGCTCGCGGCTATCCATCACCGCGATCCCGCGGTCTGAAGTTAGACCTTGCGCCATATGAGCGTTGAGAGCATAGGCGAGATCGATCCGTTTCAGCATAGGATCGCCTTTGGCCAGCGAAAGCTGCTCGCCGTTCGAGGTCTCGACGATCACCTTTCCATGATCGATCGTCACGATCTTTGCCCGAGCGGCGTTGAAAAGACCGCGCCTGTGATCGTTGCGTGTCCAGCGGATCTTGTCTCCCTCATGGACCTCCAACTTCCTCTCTTCGAACAGTGAGAGGCTATCATTCGCTTGGCCCGCCTTGAGCCGGGAAGGATCAAAGCTGAAACGCCTGCCGCGCTTGTTTACCACGGTGATATGCTTGGTACCGTTACGGCCATCCAATATCCGATACTCTCCCGGCATAAGGCCGAGCGTCTTCTCTCGCCGCGAGACCTCCAGAATGCGACCTGCTTGATAGGAGGCCCGATATCGCAGTTCTTCGCGCGTGGTGTTCACACGGTCGAGAACGCGTAGCGCCATCTTGCCTGGTCCGATTTCGCGATTGGCAAGGAGGCCGGTCTGGACGGCATCGTTGACGGCAGAACGAATTTTCCGTCCCGATGCATAGATCGCTGTCCGCTCGCGCTCGGACTCAGGCAGAGAAAGCCACTGTTCGGCAGCTACAATGGCGCCATCACCCTTTGCCTCGATCGTGTGATCCTTCAGCTGCGCCAGTGCTTTTGAGACATCGCCCTTTTGTGCGGCAGCCTGAGCTTCGCGGACGACAGGATTTCGGGCGCGTAGATTGGTGTTCATGTCTGCCCGAGCAATCCCTGCCTTTTGGAGCAGGGCAAAGGGCTTGCCTGCATCGACCGCGCCCAACTGCTTGCGATCACCCATCAGGACGAGCCTATGTACACCAGCCAAGTTTGCCAGCCGGACTAGCTTTTCCTTGTCATTGTTCGAGACCATCGAGGCCTCGTCGAGCACCAGAACACTGCCTTTGAGAGCCGATTGCGCTTCGGTGCAGTGCACGAGGTTTGCGGGCTCGTCGAGTAGCTTCTTCCAGCCTTCGAGGAAGCGCGCCAGCGTTTGCGAGCCGATACCGGTGTCGCGCTCGAGCATCTGGACCAGAGTATTCTGGATCGCGAGCCCAACGACCTCCCGGCCCTCCTCGCGGAGGACTTGTGCAACGGGCGCCAGAACGCTGCTTTTGCCCGCTCCGGCAATGCCCTGAATTGCAACAGTTCGATCCTGTGAAGTCAGGATCAGTCGGGCAGCCGACAGCTGGCCGTCATTGAGACGAAATCCGTGACCAATCTCGGCCGATGCCTGTACCCGATCCTCGGCCTCCTTCGGCGAGAGGGCGATTTCAACTTCCCCTTTTCCAGCCTCGACCTCGGAAATGATGCGCTGCTCGGTCTCAATGGCGCTGCGGGATGCAAGGCAACCTCTATGATTGCCCTTCCCGGCAACAAGGTGGCCTCTACGGACGAGTGCGCGGGTTCGCTTCTCGACATCTGCGATTGTTGTTGGCAATCCGAAATCCAGTGCCGTCTTGTAGAGCGCTTCGCGTTCAAATGCCGCTTCGCGCTGCGATAGATGACGCACGGCCGAGGCCACCGCCTGCGCTGCGGCAATGGTCTGCTTGTCCTGTTTAAGCACCGAAGCCGGAATGAGCGGGTCTGCCGCTGAACTGCGCACGTGCGCTGCGAATTGCCTGAGAAGCGCACGGCCACGTTCGACCAGGGAGGTAAAGGTGCTTCCCGGTGTAGCGGCTTGCGCAGCGCGTCCCTGCGCGCGCTCTGTTATTGGAGAGAGATCAAGCCTGATCGACTTTGCGGTCTCATCCCAGACTTTGCCGAGCGTGTCCCGATCCTCGATTCCCTTCTTGGCAGCGCGTGTGTCGAGCGCGGCGATCCGGCCGGCTTCTAGCCCCGGGCCGCGCCGGGCTGCGAGCACCTCCTTGCGTCTCGAAGAGAACGCCATGACCTGGTCGCGGGAGACCCCTTGCGCCTCGAAATTACCGTGCCTGAGGGTTGGCCCCGGTTCGTAACCAAGCTTTTCGACTGCCACCCGAAAGCGCGCCATCGCAATTGAATTGAGCGTGGTGTTGAGCTGCCAAAGGCGATCATTCTTGAGGGTTCGCCATTTGCCATCCTTGCCCTGGGTCACGTTAGCGATGACCGCGTGAAAATGAAGGTTGGGCTCCTGGTTGCGGTTGGTGTCGTGCTGGAACAAACCAATCGCAAGGTTGCCGGTCGGTTGGGTGAGAACCTTGCCGTGCTTCACAATGCGGGTTTCGGAGGCGTTCTTCTCGGCCCATTGCAGCGCCTCGACGACAGCCTCGCGGTAGGCGGTGATAATCCGTTCGTCCTTGCCGACTAGCGCGAGGAGCGACCAGCTCTTGGGCACGGAGAATGTAAGATCGGTGCCCGGTCGATGCGCTTGTCCGGAATTGCCAACGCTTGTTCCATCGGGCAGCTCGCCGCGCAGCAGGGCGTCGAAGGTCTTGGCATCGACCCGCCCATCCAGCCCAAGCGTCTTGGCGCCCTCACCGAGCCATTGCCCAGAACGGTCGGCATCCGCCTTGGCGTAGTAATTGTCGGACGCGAAGTAATTGGCCGCCGCTGAGGAGGAGCGGACATTGGCAACAGAAAGCATGAGTCAGACTTCGTTTAAGACCCCTCGCCCTCCCCGGTGCCAGCGATCAGATCTCCGCGTCTACGTCACCCAAATCGTGATCATATTTCTCATGGGCCGCTCCACCAAGAAGCGAACGCTGCTGTTCTTCCTGAAGCGTTCGGTCGGCCTTTCCACGCTGATCATCGTCGCGCTGCCGAGCATCAGGATCGGGTACATCGCTTCGCGGTGATCCTTCGCGCTCTTTTGCAACGTCTCGCGCCGTGTCGTCATCGCCTGTACCTTCCGGAAGCGGAAGTTCGCCCTGGCGACGATCCTGCGGCTGACGTTGCCCGACCTTTGGTTGGGTCTCATCGACCGCTTTCGTGTGAGCCTGTTTTGCGTGCCTGGTCGAAGGCTTCTCTGCCTCATCCCGAACCTTCGGTCCGCTCTTCGAGTTGACGTTGGCTGAGCGCGAGGGCTGTCGTTTCTGCTTATTCCTGTCCTTCATCTTGCGCGGATCGCCGTCGTCGTCGTTGCCGGTAGTGCCGTCATCCACACACTTAGTCTTGGCCTCGGCGGTAGTGCTCGCCTGCGCATAAGGCGGTGTTGTGGTGTCGACGCGTGCAATGAACCCTTCGGCTCGCCGAGGCCAATCGCGCGGGGACAAGGTGACAGGCGCTGCCGGAAAACCGTCAGGAAATTTGATAAAGCCTTCAAGGCTTCTGAGGCCCATGAATTCATCGGGAAGAAGTAGCGGCACAACTTGCCGGCGAGGCGTCAGGCTCACCGCATCGCGGGCGTTGTTGTAGCCATAGCTGTAGCCCTCTTCCATCTCGCGAACTTCCCGGTGGCCGATAATGTCCGAGCACCATGTGGCGGTCTCACGATCGGCAGTAGCCAGGATCAACTTGGTCCTTGCAAGCGAAGACAGAGTCATCGCCATGTTCTCGCCGTAGACCTCCTTGAGCTTGGCAAAAGTGTGGACGCCCGTGACGATCGCGCCCCCGAAGTTGCGCGCGGTTTGCAGGCCCTTTTCAAGCGAGGGTAGACGATGGAGCGCGCCCAATTCGTCGACCAGGAACCACAGCTTGAGTTCACGCGTCCGCCGTCCAGTCATGAGCGTGTTTATCGCTGTGTCGAGCCACAGTGTGAGCAACTGCGAGAGAACTGTCATGTCGACATAGCGCGCTGACAGGAACAGCAGCGAACCTTCCTCGCACTCGCCTGCGACCCATTGACGGACCGAAAACGGCTCACCTTTATCGGGCAGCATCTGCATCGCCTTGGCGTTGACGTTGAACACCGCACGGACCGATTCCGCCATTCTGGCAGCGCTGGGCGTGCTGATCGGCCCAGCCATCGTGTCTTCTACAAGGCGGTGCAAATCGGAGAGATCGGCATTCATCAACTCGTTGGCGAGCGCGGCATTGGACCCGCGTCCTGCCTCCTTCAACTTGATGCATGTCTCGACGAACAAGGTGCGCGCGGCGAGCACCCAAAACTGTTCAGAGCCTCCGCCATCATGAGGCACAAGCGACTCTGCCGCTGCATGGAATTCAGAGCGCGAAGTGCAATCGTCAAACACGCTCCACGCAGGGCACCGCTGATCGAGCGGGTTGAGGATAATGTCGCGCTCGGGTTCGTAGAAGGTCTCGATAAAAGCACCGGTAAGGTCGAAAATGACCGCGCGCTCTCCCCTCATTCTGATCTCCGAAACGAGTTCGGTGAGGGCAACAGTCTTTCCGGTACCTGTTGTGCCAACGAGCATGGTATGGCTTTGTTCGCGGCGCCAGGGCCAACTGACACCGGCCACATGAGCGGGCGAATAGAGGCCTGCCGATTGGAGGGTAGTTGCCCCTGCAAACCTCCATTTCCAGCCAAATGAATTTCCATACTCACGGGCGCGTTCGACCCGGTTGTGCTGCCCGATTTCCCGTTCGAGTTCGGATTGCGTCGCGAGCGATGCGCCGCGAACATGCTTCCTTTGCTTGGAGCGTTCTCCGAAATGTTCGGCCACCCACCAGAAGAGGACAAACAGCGGCGCCAGAACAAGTCCCGAGGTGACAAGCGCGTCCTTCACCGATGCCTGAAAAAGAGCCATCGCTTCGCGCATTGGTGGGTAGTCGGTGATGACCGAAATGGGGAAGGCAACCATGCTTCCATCGGCCAGCTTCAGATTCACAAGTTTGTCTGGATCGAACTCCATAAAGCCGTATCCCGACGCATAGATGTGCATCCAGAGTAAGTAGGTCTGATGGTCACTCAGCGTTCCTGTGACTTCCCAGTAGATGACGCCCAGAACGACCAGTAATGTGACGATCAACGGTCCTTTCAGGCCCGCTGCAAACATGAAACCGAAGTGCCCGAGAAGCTGGCTGCCGCGGGTAAAATTGACCAGATTATGCTTCATCGCTGCCTCCCGCCGGACGGGGTGCAACGAGCCCGAGACGTTCAAGCCTGCGCTGGTAGGCGGCGACCGTTCGATCGCGAAGATCGGTTTCTGGATGGTGCGTTAGCAGGGCGTCGAGTGCGACCGTGATGAAGATATTCTGGCGCACTGGATCGGTCGCAGGTGTCCGCAAATCCGCCTCGTTGGCGCGGTTCCAAGCATCGAAGATACAGTCTCCGATGACTATGCTTGAACTGACATTGCGCTCGCGCGCCTGCTCCCTGATCCAGTCAGCGATCAGGGGTGTGACATAGGCCACAAATCGTTTGTCTCTAGGCATAAACCCAAGCTCCTTGTGTCTCAAAGAACCTGGCTCACCCTTCGAAAGGCAAGTGCCATTCTATGCCAGTAGCCAAGGTGTAGGAAATCGAAAACTTTCTTCTGAAATTCCGCGACTTACAGCAGTTTGGACCAGTTCGGCACAGTCCGGATTGCTGCTGGGCCGAGCCTGGCACAGAAGCGGGCACCTCCCGTTTGCGCCGGAATTGCGCCAGATTTCAGGCAGCATCGCTGCGTACGGTGTGCTGTCAAGTTCCAATGTGCGCGGGCGTTTCCGGCAACTTGGAGCAACCGTTCAATGCGTTGAATTTTCGACCTTATTTTTGGAGCGGGAGCAGTCGGGCGTTTTGGGGACAGAGCGAGATTTTTGGCGCAGACAGCTCTGGGCTACCAACTGGCCTTAGTTTGGTGACAAATGGCCCGCTGCACGGACGCCTGTGTACATGAAATAGCTGCTTAGACCCGCCAGACCAATTAACGTGCGAGGACCAGTCCGGTCGCCGAGCGGAAGGTCAACCGCTTTCACCTGCGAACAAAAAAAAAGGGCAGGAACCGTTACCGGCCCCTGCCCTGATCCTATGGTCAGAATTCGTCTGACATTGCCCCTCGGACGGTATGAACTACGCGCGCTGCAAGGTGTGCCGGAAGTGCGTTGTAGTCTCCCTCGTCCAAGGCAAAGTATCCGAGTTCTCGGTCCTCAACGATATGCTGATCGAAGAAGCTGTGTAGCGCCCGACGCTCTGCAACAGCCAATGCCGCAAAGTAGCGATCTGAGTTCGAATTGTGCTGAGCAATTGAAGCCATAATATCCTCCTGATGTCTGCCGTTGACGGCAGGAGCAGGACGGATGGGCGTGCGGCCGGCGGGTCAGGGATCGCCCCGAGGGGCGACCGCGCAGCGGTGGTAGGGGTAACGATTTTGTCGGACCGTAGCGAAGCGAAGGGGAGGCAAAATGGTGGGGCCCTGCCGTCCTTGACGCGCCGGTTGTGCGGCCATCAGAATGGGACAACCGTGAGCCAGGCCCCCTCCCCCAACCCATCGTTTTAGATGATCGCTGAAACCTTCTGCGCGACTTCTGCGAGCGTGGCTTGCAGGCGGTTTATTTCGGATAAGGACGTACCGCTTGGCACGTACCGGGTAATCAGAAACTCGCGCGATTGCGACATGGTATGCAGGTGTTCATGGGTACGTTTCCTGAGTGCTAGTCCGAGTTCTACCGCGAGGTCGGCGCGTGCGGCGAGGTTATGCTGAAACCCTCGTATCTGTGCCGCATCGTGGCCGGAGTGGAGAATAAACGCATTCAGATAAAGTTCGATCGCATGGATCGCACCATACGAAACGGTGCGCGCGATTTCGGCTCCTTAGGCCGCCCATTTTCCAACAGTAGCAGTGCCGCCAACCGATACTCATCGGCGAGAGAGCTCACCTCAGCCGGAGTTGCTTTGTCACCCGGATAACTGACGCTGGACTGATCGTTCATGTTGCTGGTGATAGCAGCAAATCTGCAAACGAAAGCTGAAAACTCCTATGACTCCAATCGCATGAAAGGGGTCCTGTCCGGCTTGGACAGGACCCCTTTGGGAGAAAGATCGAAGAGAGAGTTTAGTCGATCTCGGGAGCATCCTTGTTGTCGTCGTTCTCGCTCGAACCGTTGCCGCGGGAGAGGAAGTCGACTTTGTCGGCGAGGATCTCGGTGCCGTAGCGCGTAACCCCGTCCTTGTCTTCCCACTGGGTGTAGTGGATGCGGCCCTGGACGGAAACCAACTGGCCCTTGGTGCAGTACTGCCCGACGGTCTTGGCAAGGCCGTTGAAGCAGGTCACCCGGTGGAACTCGCTTTCCTTGGCGGTGTAGCCGTTCTCGTCTTTGTAGGTCTTGCCGTCCTTGTCACGTGCGGGGCGATCGGTGACGACAGTGATCCCGGTGACATTGGTACCGCCCTTGGTCTCGCGGGTTTCCGGATCGCGGGCGATGCGGCCGGTGAGGATTGCGATATTGGTCATGGTTGTATTCCTTCAGTTCCTCAAACCGGAGACCATCTCCGGCTTGCGAACATCTGAAAGAAGCAGGGCATGGGAGGACTGCACCGCAGGCCTGAAGGGCCGAAGGGAAACCTGTTCATGACGGGTGGTGCGGGCAGGCGCGCGAAGCGCGACAACACGGCCGTCAAAGGAACGGGTTGCGGCTCCTCAGCTGACCTGGTTCAGGACTGTTCGCGAAGAAAGCCGGATGGGTATCGGGTGCGGGTCTGAAGGGTCACATAATCAAAGTTGATTAAGTGCTGCTTGCGCAAACTCTCGTGAATCAAGCATACGAGATTAGTCTAGGTATGGGCATGTTCGTTCCGCAGCTGTGGGCCTCATTCGGAACGCGGCGCATAGCGTAATTTGCCCACGAAACCAGAGGAAAGCGACTTAAACGAAAGCGCCAGCCCAAGGCTGTCCGCAATCTCTTTGGCGATGGCCAGCCCCAAGCCGGAGCCGGGTTTTGAGGCATCGAAACGTATTCCTGGCTCGGTCGCGCGTTCGATCTGATCATCGGTCATCCCTGGCCCATCGTCGTGTATCGATGCCGTAAGGCTATCGGCAGTATCCGCCTTGAAAATGAGGGTCACCTTGGATTTGGCCCACTTGCCGGCATTGTCGAGCAAGATCGCGAGCAGTTCTGCGTAGTCGATCCGGTCAATCGGCAAGATCATCTTGTCAAAGCCCTCGATCTGCAGATGAAACTCTTTTTCGGGATGCAAGCGCTGCATGGCCTTCAATATCGGCTGTGCTACATCAGGCACGATTACCCTGTGCTCACCGCGCGCCATACCGCTTGAGGCCCGCGCCCGAGCGAGCTGGTATTCAATCTGCTGCTCCATTGTCCGGGCCTGCTCGAGCAGCAAGTGCGCCGACTCCCTGGTTGCTGACTCCGATGCCAGACGTTCGGCCTCGTCGGTTATAACGGCCAACGGCGTTCTGAGTGAATGCGCGAGATTTCCTGCTGATGTGCGCGACTTCGCAATCATGGCCTCGTTCTGCTGTGCGTACACATTGAGATCGGACACCAGCGGGGCGATCTCGACAGGAAAGTCGCCCTCGATTGACTTTCGCTCACCACTGCGCAGCAGACCGATTGCCCCACGCAGTCTTTGAAGCGGACGCAGCCCGATACCGAGAAATGCATATCCGACCAAAAGCAACACTAAGGCCAAAAGCACAAGAGCAATGGTGAGATCGCGCGTGAATGACTGGATCAAGCTGTCGAGGTGACGCTGATCTGTGGCGATCACGTAGTGGATCTCTTCGCCGTCAGGTCCGCTTCCTATCAAGCCATATGTAATCGCGGGTCCAGTGGGCCCTTTCTCAAGTACATGCAGAACCTCAGGGGAATGGGCGATATGCTCGTCTAGCTCTCCCCGGGTCATGGAGCCTGAGCGAAGTGGTCGCCTGCCTTCCATTGTTACTTGCCAATAAAAGCCGGAAAGCGGCAGGTTGTAGCGGGGATCAGATAAAGGTCGGTCGAGTTCCAGCTCGCCCTTCTCGTTTACAAGGGTAAGGACCGCGAGTTCCCTTACGTGAACTTCGAGTTCTTCATGGTAGGAATCTTCTACATGCTGGCGAAAGATCGCGTTGGCCACCAACAAAGTTGCTCCGGTGGCAATAACCACCCACAGCAACAGGGTGACAAGCAGCCGTGTTCGAAGCGAATTTGTCACGACCTTCTTCATTGGGCTTCGAGCCTGTAACCAAGGCCGCGCAAGGTTGTGATCCGCTTCTTTCCAATCTTCCTGCGCAATCGTCCGACAAGAACTTCAACCGTATTCAGTTCTCGCTCGCTTTCGAGGTCATACAGATTTTCGAGGATATCCGACTGCGAGAGCACTTGCCCGGCGCGACGCATGAACAAATGAAGCAGCCGAAACTCCTGTTTGCTAAGTGCCAGCGTGTTTCCGTCAAGGTCCACACGGCTCGTCAGCGGGTCAAGTGCCAAACTACCCACCTCAGCAACGGTGTTACGCGTGCCATTCTGTCTTCGGAACAGAGCATTCAAGCGCGCCAAGAGTTCCTCGAAACGAACCGGCTTGACGACAAAATCATCAGCACCCTTGTTGAGGCCAGCGACCTTGTCTTCCCAGGCCCCACGCGCCGTCAGGATGATAACCGGGGTATCCACTTTCCGGTTTCTCCAACTGCCAAGCACTTTCATTCCATCGCCATCAGGCAAGCCAAGATCAAGAATGACCGCCGCCATCTTGTCGACGTCGGGCCAGTTCTCCGCGTCAGCCCTGTTTGCGGCAAGGTCGACGGCAAAGCCCGCGTTCCGCAGGCGCTCACTCAATCGCCGACCCAACTCGGGATCATCCTCGACCAGCAGTAGCCGCATAGCAATCTTCTCTAAAGAGCATGGGGCAACGTATCGGGAATAAAACTGACAGAAAGCTGTCAAACTGACAAGTTATTGTCAGCTTCATGAGCCATTGCGCGAGGATGACAAGAAACTCTTTAATGCTCTCTTTGGCACTGACGGCCTTAACGTCCCTCCCCGGCTGTTCTGGAGATACAAGTGAAGCTCCGAGCGAGGCTGCAACGACTGATCCGCTCAGCGGTCTCGATATCCAGACCTCGAAGGCAGCGGAAATCAGCGACGCCCCGGTTGGGGAAGCACCGGGCAGGATCGTTCTTCCACCTGAGGCAAGAGTCGCCGTGACAGCGCCATTCCCGGGCGCTGCTGTGAGGGTATTTGTTGTCGAAGGTCAAGCCGTGCGCCGTGGACAGGCGCTGGCTTTGGTTCGTGCGCCCCAGACTGTGCAAATCCGCGGCGAGTTGGCGCGGGCGCGTTCACAGCTAGGCGTTGCGCAGGCGCGAGCCGACCGTCTCAAGCAATTGGCTGACGAAGGCATCATAGCGCGGGCGCGGTCCGAAGAGGCACAAGCCGAGCTTGCGCAAGCCCGTGCTAGCCTGGCTGAGCAGCAACGCCTTGCTTCTCTGGGTGGAACGGGGCCGGACGGGACAATGACACTGCGCGCGCCCATTGGCGGCAAAGTAGCGCATGTCGGTGTCGATGCAGGCGGCCCGGTCGATGGAATGGAGGCTCCGTTCGTCATTGAAGGCACGGGTTCCTATCAGGTCGAGTTGCAGCTGTCCGAGGCGCTTGCCCGCAAGGTATCGCCCGGCATGCCTATCGAGGTCGAGGTTGCGACTCGCGAGGGTGCCGAACCGATCATGGTGGGCGGACAGATCCTGACAGTCTCACCTTCGATCGATCCCGCAACCCGGTCCGTGCTCGCGCGCGCATCAATTGGTGCTGCGCCGGGAATCGTCGCCGGACGCAATGTGAGAGTGACCCTTAAAGGAACCGCTGGACAAACCGGGATCGCTATCCCTGCCTCAGCAGTGACGAGGATCAACGGGTCAGACAGCGTTTTTGTAAAGAAGGGCGATGGGTTCGAGCTGCGCACGGTCACCGTCGCGACAATCGGTGGAGGGCAGGTAATCATCTCCGAAGGGTTGAAGGCAGGCGAGGTTGTCGCGACCAGCAGCGTTGCCGAACTCAAGGCCATGACGGCGGAGTAACCGGCCATGCTTCGTAAACTCATCGAAAAAGCGCTCGCCCTGCGCTTGGGCGTAATCGGTCTGGCCATCGTCCTGGCGGGAATGGGCGGCTGGTCGTTCGCCAATCTGCCGATTGATGCATTCCCGGATATCAGCACCACTCAGGTCAAGATCATTATCAAGGCTCCCGGCATGACACCCGAAGAGGTCGAGAGTCGGGTGATTACGCCGGTCGAGATGGAGATGCTTGGCATACCCGACCAGACCGTGCTTCGCTCGGTCGCCAAATATGCGATTGCCGATATAACCATCGACTTCAAGGACAGCACCGACATCTACTGGGCGCGCCAGCAGGTCAGCGAGCGGCTGAATGCGGTGATGGGTGATCTCCCTTCAACAGTCGAAGGCGGCCTCGCTCCGATCTCCACGCCGCTGTCCGAAATGTTCATGTTCACCATCGAGGGTCCGCAATCGCTAGCGGAAAAGCGCCGGGCTCTCGATTGGACCATTCGCCCCGCACTCAGGACTGTTCCGGGGGTCGCCGATGTCAATGCGCTTGGCGGCTTTGTCGAGACCTTCGAGGTCGCACCCGACAATGCGGCGTTTGCCGCTGTCGGTCTCGGCACTGCGGACTTGTCCGCAGCCATAAAGGCCGGCAACCGTAATGACGGTGCCGGCCGTCTGAGTGTGGGCGAAGAATCGCTGATTGTCCGTTCGACCGGGGCGATCCGGTCGCTCGACGATCTCGCCAATATCGTCGTCAAGTCTGATAACGGCGGAGTCGTGCGGGTCGGCGACGTTGCCACAGTGCGAACCGGAAGCCTTACTCGCTACGGCGCTGTCACCAAGAACGGCAAAGGCGAAGCGGTTCAGGGGCTGGTGATCGCTTTGCGCGGAAGCGACACTTCGAAAGTTGTCGCGGGCGTGAAGGAGCGGCTGACCGAGGTCGAGGCAACGCTACCCGAAGGTATGAGCATCGACGTATTCTACGACCGTTCGAACCTGATCGAACGTGCGGTCGGGACGGTCGAAAGCGCATTGCTAGAAGCCAGCATCCTCGTCGTCATTCTGCTGCTGCTGTTCCTGGGCGATGTGCGCGCCTCGGTTATCGTTGCCCTCGCATTGCCGATGGCGGTGCTGCTGACCTTCAACTTCATGCGTGCCGTAGGCCTGACGGCCAATCTGATGAGTCTCGGAGGACTCGCAATCGCAATCGGCATATTGGTCGATGGCGCGGTAGTGGTCGTCGAGAATGTCGTTGAACGTCTTTCCGACGAGAAACACTCGAAAGACAGCAAGCTGCATAACATATTCGTTGCCACCGTCGAAGTGGCCAAGCCTGTCACTTCGGGTCTGGCGATCATTGCGCTTGTGTTTCTGCCTCTGCTCACGCTCGAAGGGCTCGAGGGTAAGCTCTTTTCACCAGTCGCAAAAACCATTGTGCTCGCGCTTCTGTCGGCGCTCGTTTTGTCTCTAACTCTGATCCCGGCTCTGTGTTTCTACCTGCTCAAGGTCAAGCAAGGCCATCACGAACCTTGGCTGATGCGGAAAATTGCGCCGCGCTATTCCAGCCTTCTTGCGTCCTCCTTTGCGCGCAAGCGCTTGGTTTTCTCCCTCGCAGGTGTCTCCCTCGTACTTACTGGCGTCGCTTACTCCATGACAGGCAAGACCTTCCTCCCGGTGATGGATGAAGGGTCAGTAATTGTGCAGCTCAGCAAGCTGCCTTCAATCTCGCTCGAACACAGCGTCGAAGGCGATATGAAGGTGCAGCGCGCAATCCTTGCACAAGTGCCCGAAGTGGAGGCAGTGATCGCGCGGGTCGGGTCGGACGAGCTGGGTCTTGACCCGATGAGCCCCAATGAGACCGACAGCTTTCTCCAACTGAAACCGCGCGAGGAATGGCGGGTGCAGGACAAGGAATGGCTGCTCAACGAACTGCGAAAGGTCACCGACCAGTTTCCCGGTATCGAGCCGACCTTTACCCAGCCCATCGACATGCGCACCTCCGAAATGCTGACCGGTGCGCGAGGCGATCTGGCGATCAAGCTGTTCGGTCCCGATCTTGACGAGCTCTCACGCTTGGCGGGAGAAATCCAGACGCGGCTTGAAACCATTGACGGCACTAGCGAGGCCATGACGGTCGCAAATGACACGGTCGATTATCTACTGGTTGACGTTGATCGTGTGGCGGCAGGCCGTCTGGGAATGCCCGTTACCGAATTGCAGGATGCCATGCGCGCAAGGGTTGAAGGCGTCCGCGCGGGTGTGGTCAATGATGGCGTACGGCGGGTTCCGATCGTTGTCCGCGGCGACGATACAGAAAACGCCTCGGCCGGTGCTTTTGCAGATCATGTTTATCGCTCGCCAACAGGCCAGATGGTCAGGGCAAGCGACGTTGCGCAGGTCACGCGCATGGAAGGCCCGGTCAAACTCGAACACGAGAACGGATCACGCTTCGCGATGGTCCAGGCCTTTGTCTCCGGGCGCGACCTTGTCGGTTATGTCGATGAAGCGAAGGCGGATATTGCGGCCAATGTCGAGTTGCCGAGTGGGTACCGCCTCGAATGGGGTGGGCAGTTTGAGAATCAGCAACGTGCCTCTGCCCGTCTCGCATTGGTCTTGCCGATCTCGATCCTGATGATTTTCGCGATCCTCTATTTCTCACTGGGATCGGTGCGCGCATCGCTCTTGATCCTGACCAATATTCCCTTCGCGATGGTTGGCGGGATGATCGCGCTGGCTGTTTCCGGTGAATACCTCTCGGTCCCTGCGTCCGTCGGGTTCATTGCCCTGCTCGGTATCGCGGTCCTCAACGGCCTCGTGATGGTGACTTATTTCCGCCAGTTGCGCGAACGTGGCGAGCCGCTCGCACAAGCGGTGCGGCAAGGCGCAGAACGCCGATTGCGCCCCGTACTCATGACCGCAAGCATTGCGGCGTTTGGCCTCGTGCCTCTGCTTTTTGCCAGCGGGCCGGGTTCGGAAATCCAGAAGCCGCTCGCCATTGTGGTCATCGGCGGGCTGGTGTCCGCCACCCTGCTGACTTTGGTGCTCCTTCCAATCCTGTACGAACGTTTCGGGGAGGGCGCTGCCGAACGCGAGGCAGGCGACCTCGAACACATCGCGGAGAATTGAGATGGCGCTAAGGACACTTCTCGCGCTTCCGTTATTGTTTGCTGCGCTGCCCGCCGTGGCACAGGAGCCGGGCCTGCCAGACGAGGCGTCCGTTCAGGGAGCCCTCGATGAGCACCCCAGCGTGGCCGCCGCACGGGCCCGGGTCGACGCGGCACGGGCAGAGGCGGAAGCGCTGCGCAGGGGCTCGCAGGAATTCGAGATTTCGGGCAGTTACACGCGCCGCGATGTCGATATGCTCGGACAGTTCAACGAATACGATGCCCAATTGACACGCCCTATTCGCCTACCCGGCAAAGGCAGGCTTGATAGAGAGATCGGCCGCTATGGAATCGATGCCGCGGAGAACATAGCTGAGGATGCTCGCCATCGGGCCGCTCTGCTGCTCGCCGGGCATTGGTTCGATTGGCAAACTGCATCCGCCCTAGCCGAAGTCGATCGGACAGCGGTCTCAAATTACGAGCGCTCGCTTGCAGCGGTTCAGCGGCGTGAAGAACTTGGTGATGCGTCGCAGCTTGACGTGGATTTGGCGCGCGCCGCCTTGGCCCGTGCGCGAATTGCTGCGGAAACGTCAGAGGGCGAAGCCCGGCTCGCCCGTGGCAGGCTGAGCGCCCATTTCCCTGGCCTCGCAGTTCCGGCGACCGCCCCCGCCATTCCTGCACCGGAAATCGCGGACCAAGAGCTTGCCAGGCTTCGTGACCAGGTCGAGCTCAACAGCCACGAAATCGCTGCAGCCGAGGCCGAAGCACGCCGAAGCGAGAGCGTTTCGGACCGCGTTCGGCGGGATCGTGTAGCCGATCCCTCCGTCGGCGTGCGTGTATTTTCCGAGTTCGGCGGACAGGAACGCGGCGCCGGCCTCGTTTTCTCGATGCCTCTTGGTGGTCGCTATCGGCGTTCGCTGGCTGAACGATCTGAAGCCGAGGCGCTTGCAGCCCAATCGGATCTGAGTCTCGTTCGCTTCACGGTTCGCGAAACTGCCGATGCTGACCTTGCCAACGCCCGTTTCCGTCTTTCGGCATGGCAGCGTTCGCGCGAGGCGCTTGAGGCCCAGATGGACGCGCTGCAGAAGCTGAGGCGCGGCTACGAGCTAGGGGAGGTCGATTTGGACGATCTACTGCTCGGTGAACGTATGACTCATGACGCATTCCGCGAGAATGTCCGTGCGCGTGCCGATGCCGCCCGTGCCGTTACGCAGCTCCGGATCGACAGTCATGCGCTGTGGCTTGCCGATTAATACGCCCTACTGGCGTTTCAGAAGATCGAAGATGAAGTGAATGCGATCTTCCTCGCTTGCATTCTCTGCTGCGTGATCCTTTTTGTTATCGAACCACCACAGCTCCCCCACGCGCATGTGAAGCGTTTCGTCCGCGCATGTCAGCGTATTGCCCGGAGACGTTTGCAAGACCAGGTGATAGCGATCTCGCTCGCGATAATATTCGCCACGATCGATATGGGAGTAAACTTTACCTCCCGGAGGCAGTCTGACAACCTTCGCGCGGGAAAGTTCGCTATCTAGTTCATCAGCGATTGAAACAAGTAACTCTCGGATTTTCGGAAATTTCTTCGACGTGTTTGTAAATCGCGATTCATGCACGTCGCGCGGTTTACGACCATTGGCCATGGATTTGCGCATACCGCGGATGGGGATTGCATCCGCCTCGCGTTGGACCTTGATCTTGTCCTTGCGACCGGAATTCAGGTCCCACGCATTAGGGACGGAGGCAATTTCCTGCAAATAGGGTGATACATCGATAGCATCCCGAATGAGTTGGAAGTTCTTCATCGTATTTCTCCCGATTGCAGCAAATTCGGCAGGTCCCTTGTTAGGGCTTCCAGCTTTTTTCAATCAAGGCCTGCTCATCCTCGGCATTTAACGGATCTGATTGCATCATCGCGCTAACGGCGGAACTAAACGCCTCCCCGCCTGCCGAAGCTGTCTGATAGACCGACGGATCAGTAGGACGTGTGTTTGGTGAAACCGCAGCGATTTCCACATTCCACTGGGGGGCGCTGCCACGGCAGGCCACGCCAAACGTCGTCAATTCTGCTCCGATAACCCTAAACTCACGGCACGGACGACCTTCGAGGCCGACGAAGGTAAGCTGCACTTGTGCGCTGCCGCCCTTTATTTCGAGAGCGTCCCCGCTCGCGCCTCTTTCGAGCAATCCACCGAATTCGGTTGAACTTTCATAACTCGCGAGGCGGATAGAATCGCCGGCATTCTGGTCGAAATTAAACATGGTTCCGCCGGCAAAGAGTCCGACAGCCAGAGCGACAGACGCGGTAATCGCCAATCGCCACCAATTGTCATTGGCCGCTGGTGGCAATGGCTTCGAGCGCTCCACAGGACTGGTATCTGTAGTAGAGGGCGCAGTGCTGGCGCTAGATTCAGCACTCGCTTCCAGCCGATCAACAGCACCCCGAAACAGCACATCCACTTTCGCCAACTGGTCAAGCCGCACGGATAGCTTGTCATTGGCAGCCACCGCCCGTTCGATTTCGTTTGCCTCACTTTCCGGCAATTCGCCATCGAGATAGGCATTGAGCTGTTCGTCATTCACCTTTGCCACTCGACAACTCCTGTTGTTTTTCGATCGCAGCGGCAATCTGACCGCGCGCCCTGGAAATTCGGCTCATAACAGTGCCAATCGGCACTTCTGTTATCTCTGCTACCTCGCGATAGCTCTTTCCCTCGATCGCAACGAGCGACAGCGCAAAATACTGCTCGTCGGGCAGCTGCGACATAGCGCGCATCACGAAATCCAGCTCCGATCTCTCTTCCGTCCGGGCCGCGCCATCCTCAACGATTGGTCCAAGTTCCCGAACGGTCTCTGCCGCCTCCAGCCTGACCTTTTTCCTTCTCAGCTGATCGAACCAGACATTCTTGCAAACCCGAAAGGCCCAGCGTTGCAGGTCCGCATCCTCAGGGATCTCGCTTCGTACGAGCCTGAGGCTGACCTCCTGCACTAGGTCTTCCGCCTGTTCAGAATCACGGGTCAACGACAGCGCGAACCGCCTCAGATCAGGCAATGCATCCAGCCACTTTTTTTTGTCTTGGTCAGCTGGCAACATTTCCTCCAAAGACGCACCAATGCGATTTTTATTCCAGACCCAATGGAATTTTATTCCTGAATGCGCGTCATGCTATGTAGGAAAAAACGCAGGATAGCATGTTCGGCAACAGGAATGGCTAGACATGTCGGTCCACAGGTTCAAATCTATTCCGTGAAGTCTGTATGAAAATTTTGTTCTCAGTTTTCTTGGCGAGTGCTCTCGTATTGGTTCCGGTCGCAGAAGTCGGCGGGGGATTGAAGGCGCATGGCTCATTGTCGTTCGATCCTGATCTCGACGATGACATTGACGATGAAGCCGAGGACGAAGCCGAGGACGAGGCCGAAGACGAAGCCGAAGACGAAGCCGAGGACGAGGCCGAAGACGAAGCCGAGGACGAAGCCGAAGACGAGGCCGAAGACGAGGCCGAAGACGAGGCCGAAGACGAGGCCGAGGACGAAGCCGAGGACGAGGCCGAAGACGAAGCCGAAGACGAAGCCGAGGACGAGGCCGAAGACGAAGCCGAGGACGAAGCCGAAGACGAGGCCGAAGACGAGGCCGAAGACGAGGCCGAAGACGAGGCCGAAGACGAGGCCGAGGACGAAGCCGAGGACGAGGCCGAAGACGAAGCCGAAGACGAAGCCGAGGACGAGGCCGAAGACGAAGCCGAGGACGAAGCCGAAGACGAGGCCGAAGACGAGGCCGAAGACGAGGCCGAAGACGAGGCCGAAGACGAGGCCGAAGACGAGGCCGAAGACGAGAGCGAGGAAGAGGCTGAAGACGAAAGCGAAGAAGAAGCTGAAGGCGAGCGTGAAGACGATGATGCCGACGAGCAGTATGAAGGAATCACTGAAAGCGAGACGGAGTTTGAGGCTAGCTTTGAAGCAACCCTAGAATTAGAGAGCATCGACCAAGACGAAGACGATTTCGACATTGCGAGTGGTGAATGGCTGGTATTGTCTTCATCCGTGGAACTGGAGAGGATGGAAGCGGCTGGGTTCGTGGTCCGATCGAGTGAGCGTATCGATCTGCTCGACCAGGTCATGTCGCGGCTCGCGCCGCCGCCGAACTTCGCTGGCCAGCAAGGTCGGACGGCACTGCTTGCAATCGCGCCAGATGCTGTGGTCGAGTACAATCACGTTTACTCTCCGCAATCGAGCTATCGCAGACGGAGAGCCGGGCGATCACCGCTTTCTGCAATGCCACTCTCGCCAGCACAGCGATCGACAAGCGCGCGGATCGGGTTGATCGACACGGCTGTATCACAATCCGACCCTGCGTTTTCCGGCGCGGATTTGGTCTTTCGAGACTTTGTTCGTAGCCGGAATCCTCGACCAAACCGGCACGGCACCACAATAGCCTCTATACTAATAGGAAAAGGTTCGGATTTCGAAGGACTGCTACCGCACTCGAAACTTTACGCGGCATCTGTGTTTGAACGACTACCGGGCCGTGGGAATTCCGCATCAACAACAGCCTTGGTCAGGGCCCTCGACTGGATGACGCAAAACCGCGTTATGGTGGTCAATATGAGCCTTTCCGGCCCACCAAACCGGGTCTTGCAGCGTGCCGTCGATCGAGCCCGAGCAAGCGGCGTAGTGATCGTTGCCGCTGTGGGGAATGAGGGGCCTAGATCCGGCCCGCTCTACCCAGCGGCGTATCCAGGCGTTGTGTCCGTGACAGCGCTCGACGAGAGAAACCGCGTCTTCCGGCTTTCCAGTCGCGGCGAACACCTCGATTTTGCCGCTCCTGGTGTGGGAATTCGCCACGCGGCAGCGGGCACTGGTCCGCGAAGCTCGAGCGGGACTTCTATCGCAGCGCCGTTTGCAGCGGTTGCAATCTTGCTCGCCACCGGACGCAATGGTCAACTCGACGAAGCCGAATTGCGATCGCTTCGCGCCAGAGCGCAAGACCTTGGTGAGCCAGGCCATGATCCTGTTTACGGATACGGACTTATCCGCCCGTAAGGGGCAACTCGTCGCGCTCCGGGCACGGCTCGCACCCGAATTGCCACGTTTTTTTAAGCTCTTGGGAATAAGGGGCGTTTCACTACGTCTTTATGGTCAGTCGGGTCAGCGCTGATCGCAAACCTGACATCGCGCACAGTTGTCAGTTTGATGACAGAATACGGCTCTAGGTCGAGCCTAGGAGAAGAATAGATGTATGTTGATCCGCAACTGAAAGCGGTGGTGTCCGATGTGTGCACCCTCCCCCTCAACCACGCCCGGATTTCTGCGGCGAAGCGTGCGTTCGTCACGCGCCGGGTCGACTTGTCGGATGCCAAGAGGATCGATCCGGGGGCTACGCCGCGTGCTGGCGATCTATGCCTCGCTCGGCTGGTGCGTAAAGGACACCATCAGCGCCTCGAATTGACGACTGGCCGCAGGGCAAGAATGGAGCCGGGTGACGAGATCATCGTCGCTTTCGGCAATCGTTACGCCACAGATCAGTTTCACGGGGTCGTCCCGAGCCAGATGGGACCGTGCCATCTGGTCGCAGCAGGCGGGATTGCGGCCCAGATGCTCGATCGTCATGCTTCAACCCGTAAGCCTACCGAGATCGAAACAATTGGAACGCTTTGCCGCGCGGACGGCTCCCCGATCAATCTGGCCGACTACGCCATGGAAGCGCCGACGCCGCGGATTGCAGATCACAGCTTTGTCATTGCTGTTTTCGGGTCAGGCATGAATGCCGGCAAGACCACCAGCGTTTGCGAGATCGTGCGGACCCTGTCGCGTTCAAATCTCAGCACGGCAGCGGTGAAGATCACCGGCACCGGGGCTGGCGGCGATATCTGGCAGTATCAGGATTGCGGCGCGCAGCACGTGCTCGACTTCACCGATGCTGGTCACGCATCGACTATGGGTCTGGAAGCGGAAGCACTAGAACGCATCGCAGACCATTTGATCGGACAGGTTGATGGCAAAGTCGACTGCATTGTTGTTGAGATCGCCGATGGGCTGCTGCAACGCGAAACCCAGATGTTGCTGCGATCTGAGAAGTTTCGCAGCAAAGTTGGCAGCCTGGTTCTGGCCACGCCAGATCCTCTGTCTGCGCTGGGTGGCCAGCAGTTCCTCGACACGTTAGGATATCGGGTTGCAGCTTATACCGGCCGGATCAGTGCATCCCCGCTGTTCGTGAACGAATTGCGCGAAGCGACGCATGTTCCTGTGCTCACAAGCAGAGACCTGGAATCCATGGACAGCGCGCCGCTGATCCTGATGCAGCAATCGGTTTTTGATCAGCACGAAAGAATGGTCGGCGTTGCCTGATCTTTTCACACCTCATCGCCTGCGCTTGCTATTGGCCTTGATAGGCAATGGGTTGGTGCAGGTCGGGGCAATGGCCGGGATCGCGTTCCTTATCCGGGCGATGATCGATGGTGTTCGCTCCGCCGAACCGTTCAGTCCAGGTTGGATTGTTGCGGCAATTCTGCTCGCCAACCTATTGCTCGGCGTGTTCAAATGGCACGAAATGATCGCCGCGCAGCGACTGGGTGAAGACTACGCCATGGATATGCGCCAAAACGCGTTCCATCACCTGAGCACGCTGTCGGTCCATGCCCAGTCAAGTCTTCGCGGCGGAAGCCTGCAGCTGCGCTTTGTCAACGATCTGACTGCAATTCGCAGCTGGATCAGCAACGGGTTGGCGCGGCTGATAATATCGGCAACCATCAGTTTCGGAGCCATCGCCGCACTGTGGTTTATGGAACCGATGCTGGCAGGTGTGCTCAGCGTAGTTATCCTGGTCGCCGTGTCGGGCGCGCTCGTGATCGGACGGTCATTTGACGAGAAGATCCGCATGGCGCGCAAACGGCGCGGCCAGATTGCTGCGAACATCTCCGAAAAGATCACAAATATGCCTGTGATACAGGCGTTTGCGCATCTCAATCTGGAGCGTCGCAAGCTCAAACGGCAATCTCGCCGCCTTGCCGATGCGCAGGTCGGAAAGGCAGCAGTTACAGGCGTCTTTCGTGGCTTCATGATCTTTGTGGTGGGATCAGGGATCGCGCTCATGGTGCTGGCTGCCAGTTGGTCAGCGGGACCTCAGGGACCGGATGTCGGCTCGCTCGTCTCTGCCATTGGATTGTTTTCGCTGGTTTCGCCAAACCTGTTCAGGCTCGGCAAAGTATACGAGTATTGGAAAAGCTCCCGCATCGCACAGGAGAAGCTGGCTCGGTTATTCGACCTCGGGCCGTCGATCGAATCAGCGCCAGACCCCAAGAAGCCGCGCAAACGCTTTGCGGGAGTGCGATTGCATAACGTGTCTGTTGGTGACGCGCTTAAGAAGATCAATTGTGAGATCGGTCCTACCGACAGGGTGGTCCTCAAAGGCGGCAACGGTGCCGGCAAGACCACTTTGCTCAACCTGATCTTGCGTCTGATCGAGCCTGACAAGGGCCAGGTCCAGCTGAGCGGCAAGGACATTCGCGGGATCAGGACAGGCGATTTGCGGCGACAAATTTCGATTATCTCCCCCAGCCTGGGCGTTATGAAAGGAACGGTCGCCACTAACATAGCCTATGGCAGTTCCAAGGCTGATGCTGATGCAGTGGCACTTGCCGCATCGCGATGCGGCATGGAAGCGCACAACCCGGATTCCCCGTTCTACTTGGACCGACCAGTGAAGGAAGGTGGCCGTAATCTAAGCGCAGGCGAACGGATGCGGGTCATCATGGCGCGGGCGCTGGTCGCGTCGCCCAAAATGCTTTTGCTAGACGAACCAGAGACCCATTTAGATGCTGAGTCGCTCAAGATTTTGATCGAGTTGCTCGAAGGATATGAGGGTGCCTGGCTGGCGACAAGCCACAGCGACACTCTGGATGACATTGCCACCCGCCACTGGGTTCTTCGTCAGGGCACGATGAGCGAAACCAGCGGAGCTATGGCAGCATGAAGGCAGTATCAAACCACGACGCGCTGGCCAGTCGGTCAAAGGCCACCGAAAACAAACCGCCGCTCGCGCGTTCGCGCCCCTTGTCAATTATTGGATCTGACGAAGGGGTGATCGACTATGTCGCCTATGTTCCCGAAAAAGCGGGACCGGGTGCCCCGCTGCTCGTTTGCGTTCACGGTCTTCGGCGTAATCCTCAGGAACAGATATTTCGTCTTGCCAGATACGCAGAGGACACAGGAATAGTGTTGCTGGCACCGCATTTCTCCAAATCGCGGTTCAAGCGCTTCCAAACGCTGGCACCCGACACAAATGGAATCTGCCCCGAGGATGCGTTCGACCGAGTAGTTTTAGATTGGACAGAGCGATCCGGTTTAGGGGCTAAGAAATTTCTTATGTCCGGCTTTTCCGGTGGAGGCCAATTCGCACACCGCTATGCCATGCTTGGAAGGCGCAAGATTGACGCTTTGTCGATCACGTCACCGGGGTGGTACACCCTCCCCGATCCTGACCTGCCATTTCCCTTCGGAATTGGGGCGAGTGAAAGGCTCGGTGGTCGCAAGTTAAATCCTGAACATCTGCTCGAGATGCCGTCGCTTCTTATGATTGGGTCGCGCGATACGGCGCGTGAGGCCTCGCTCAACACCGATCCCTTGATCGACAAGACACAGGGCCTGAACAGGGTCGAGCGCGCCAGATGCTTTATCGACCACATGGAACAACTCGCTTGCAAACACGGGCGCGCGGATCCCTGGCAGTTTCGAGAGATTAAAGGCGCCCGGCACAATTTTTCGCGGTTGGTCGAGAAGCACAAAGCAGGAGAAATGCTTTTCAACTGGCTGAGCCAATCAACTCAACAAATTCGATGATGGGGTTAATCATGAAGAGAATTGCTACACTTTCCGCAGCGGCCTGCGTATTCGCCGCCCCTTCGGCTGCGTTCGCACAGGTCACTGCCGACCAAGATGGGATAACCATTGGCGATGAAGAAACCAACCTGAATATCGGTGGCCGTATCCATCTGGATGGCGTTTCTGTCAGTGAAGACGTTACGCCTTTCACCGACGATGTAGACTTCCGCCGCATCAGGGTCGACGCGACGCTGACTGTCGCCAAGGATTTCCGCGTCAAAGTGGACGCCGATATCGGCGGCACCAGTACTGGTTTCCGAAACGTTTGGGCGGCCTATACCGGCATCGAAAACGTCACTATCAAAGGTGGCAACTTTATCGCTCCCATGTTTGGCGAAAACATGATGAGCTCGAACAACATCAAACTGATGGAGCGTTCGCTTGGATCAACGCTTGCACCAAACTTCCTTATGGGCGGAGCAGTTACCTATCGCGGCGAAAACTGGTCTGCCAGCACGGGGTATTTCTTCGATCCGCTGGAGCAGAACCCCTTGCGTCCCGCCGATGTTGGAGAAAGCTTTGCCGGGCGCCTTGTGGTGGCGCCGATCAGAGAGCGCCGCGAAGTGGTTCATCTGGCTATTGGCGTAGAGCGCCGTGACCTCGATCCAGGTGCGATTTCGCGCAGCTCGGCCAGGCCGGAATTCGGGCTAAACGGGACAACATTGATCAGCACCGGAACGCTTGTCGGTGTAAACTCATACACCAACTACAATTTCGAAGCGGCCTATATGAATGGTCCTTTCCTTGTGAAGGGCAACTACATCATGCGCGACAACGACGCCCCGACGCTGGGCGACCCAAAGTTCAACGGTGGCAGCGTTGAGGCGGCATGGGTCATCACTGGCGAACGCCAGCGTTACGGGATGACCAACGGTACCTTCGGCGGCATCCGTCCTCGCGGCAAGCTGGGTGCTGTCGAAGTAGCGGCACGCTACAGTTTTCTGGACCTGACCGATGGTGCAGTGGCCGGTGGCGAGCAGGAAAATTGGTCACTCGGTCTGAACTGGTACATTACCCGCAACTTTAGATTGATGGGGAACTACATCAACGCCAAGACAAGTCCGGGCCGCAACGGCCTGAACGAATCTGTAGATGTTGTGATGACCCGCTTCCAGATTGCGTTCTGACGCATAGAATTGGCTTGCGGTAAGTCGAAGGGGCTGGCTTGATCGGCACAAAAGTTAGGGGCAGAAATTGATGCGGAGGACATTCTGGGACAAAGGTTTGGTTATCAGCACTCTCGCGATTACCGCTCTTTTCATGCCGTTCGAACATCTACGCGCCGAGCCGGTCCAGTCACCATCTACAGCCGAACCCGAACCGGAAGAAGAATCAAGTTTCGCAGATGGGCTCTTCGCCGAAGTCGAAGTGGGCCTGCGCTACGATTCGGAAGTTGCGGTCGACGAGCTTGATCTTGCGAGCCGACAATCTGACGAAGCGCTGCGTGCTCGGATAAGGCTGGGTTACGAGGCCGATATTGGCGAAGACACGGATGCCCGTGTTTCTTATGGCATATCGCAGACATGGTATGAAGAATTCACCACATTCGATCTGCAGACGCACACATTAGCTGCCTCGGTTTCACATGATTTAGGTCCCGCTCGGGCGGGACTTTCCTACCGCTATATCCATGCGAGACTAGATCGAGACGGTCTGTTGGACGTCCACCGGGTTGCCCCTTCACTGAGTGGTTTTGTCTCAAAAGGTGTTTTCGTCCGCGCCGAGGCGCTCTATCGCGACACCGACTTCGCAGGGCGTGTCGACCGTGACAATGAAGCCATGGGTGGTGGTTTCAATTTGTACTTCTTCATGGATGGGAACAAGCGATACTTTGCCGCGGGTTATGATTTCACGGACGTCGATGCTGTCGATGATCAATTCGATTACGTAGGCCATGCGTTTCAACTACGGTTTTCGCAGAAGTTTCCGATTGGATCGGGTAAAGGTCGACTAAGGGCTGGCTGGCGCTATCAACTGCGCGACTACCAAGCCGTCACCCCAGCGATTGGAATGGAGCGCGAAGACGATCGTCATCGTTTGAGAGCAGAATTGGAATTGCCAATTACGGACTTGCTCGGCGTTTCAACTCGCTATTCATACTACGACTATGAATCAAACTTGCCGAGCGCGGACTATCAGCAGCACCTGGTCGACATCGCTCTTCGGGCTGAATTTTGAACAGATATAGAAGGCACCGTCATCGCTTGATTCTGATGGCTCGCCCAATTCAATAGCCAATTTTCAACATAAGGTTCGCGCCGGTCGCATTTGAGGCATCGACCAGATACTGGTCATCCAAATGAGCATATTGTGAGGTCGTGCGGATATCTCTGTGTCCTAGCAGTTCAGCGATCATCGGAAGTGTCTCGGATGAACGAGCAGCGAGGCTAGCATAGTTGTGCCGCAGATCGTGCAATCTAACGTCCTCGATGCCGGCTTCGACCCTCAGCATGCGCCAGAACCATTCGATTGCAGAGACGGGCAGCACATCGAACTGGAAGACGCGCTCATGGCTCCCTTTGCGCGGCAAGCGATCAATGATTGCCCTCGCCTCTTTGCCGAGCCATACGACACGTGGTCCAGTCTTTGAATCGATCAGCTTGAGTTTGCGCCCCTGAACTTCGCCCCAGGTGAGGTTGAGAATTTCGCCGCGCCGACATCCGGTCAAAGCTAGAAGCGAAATGACCGCGACCTCGTTCGGTTTGGCAGCGCGATGCCGTGATAGCGCTTCTCCAAGACGGCCCATTTCGGCATGGCTCAGGAAGCGTTCGATCTTCCGTCCCTTGTTGCGCTTCACACCGCGAAGGGGATTTGAGTGCTCGGGCAGATAACCCCATGCCTCCGCCTTGCCGAACATGGCTTTCAGGATTTCCATAGCGCGGTTGGCAGCGCCCGGCCCTGCCGAGCGCGTTAGCGTCGCATGCCAGCGCACGGCATCAGCATGGCTAATCTCGTCGATGAACTTTCCGGCGAACGCATGTTCCAAGTGCGTTCGCCGGTAGATGTCGTGTATCTCAAGCGTGGATGGCTTCCAGGTCGGCGCCGCCACCTTCCAATAGTGCCGAAGAAAAGATGCATAGGTCGGCGTCTTCTTCCCGCGTTGCTTCTTGTCTGCCGGGTTCTGGCCCAGTTCGATCCTCAGGATAAGGCGGCGAGCAACATCCTTGGCGATCCGCTCGGAGAGGATGGCAGCATCGCCAATGGTGATGAGTCTCTGCTTTCCGCCGATCGTGCGCTGCAGGACGTAACTCTTCCTGCCAGACGGATGGATACGCTCGCCAAAACCGGGAAGGACGTAGTCGAACTTCGTGCGGCGCTTTCCAGCATCGCCCGGCACGACGCGCGCGAGCTCTTCGGCAAGGATACGCTTGAGGTCATAGCTGGTCATGAGGTCATTCCCATCGAATGTGCGAGGGTTGAACAGATGCGGTCGGCGCTTTCCGAAATCACCTCGTCCGCGAGATGCGCGTACCGCGCCGTCGTTTCGGGCAGCGCGTGACCAAGAAGCTTGCCGATAATCGCCAGCGGAATGTGCTGTGTGATGGCGACCGAGGCAAAGCTGTGGCGCAGATCGTGGAGCCGCACTTCGGGCAGCGCCGCCTTGCGCCTGATGCGGTCCCAGTATTGGCCGAGATTGATTGGAGCTTCGCGACGCATAGCAGGAAAGACCAGAAGTTCGTCGCCACGACGTTCCAGTCCATCAAGCACTGCGATGGCTTGCGGGTTGAGATAGATCGTCTTCGGGCCGGTCTTGCTGTCCGGCAGTTGCAGCCGAGGCGGCTGCACATAACGCCAGCGCAAGGTTGCGATCTCGGAGACCCGCGCACCAGTGTAGATGAGCATGAGCAGCGCCGGAATCACGAATGGATTGACCCCATCGTGTTCCGCCAGAACGCGTCCCAGCCTGCGATATTCATCGGCGGAGAGGTAGCGCTCGGGAAGATCGCGTTTGAAACGTGAGACGCCGCGGCACGGGTTTGTATTCTTCGCCCGGTAGCCGAGCTTTTCGGCATACTGCATCATCACCGACATGATGGGGATGGCGCGATTGAAGGACCCGCCCCGCTCCGCCATGCTGTCACGCCAGCGGTTGATGTCTCCTCGTTCGATCATATCGACCGGCAGGTCACCGAACCTTGGCACGAGCAGTTGATCGATACGCGAACGCGACGATCGCTGGGTCGCAGGCTTCCAATGCGGCGAATAGTCGAGCCAGAACTCTTCGGCATAATCAGCGAACAGTGGCACTCGCCTCTTCTCGGGCGCGGTCGGCAGGTCGGCAAGCGTTGCGTTGATAAGTAAACTGCGCGCGGCAGCGCGCGCGGCGGGCGCGCTCAGCGCACCTGCCGCCATACCCGCGCAACCAAGTGTCACCATGCGCTGCACACCTCTCGGCCTGTGCTTCACAATCCAGGTGAGATGTCCTGACTTACGCTTGCGAAGTCCGAAGCCGGGTAGCTCCGTATCCCAAGTAATACCGATCGGAAGCGACTTGCGGCGGGCAACGTGGCCGGTCAGTTTGAGACGGAGGGACTGCCTGCGACGGGCTACTGCTGCGCCTTGGCCTCCACCTGATCGCTCGCCCCTTCGGACAAGCAATGCCTCTGTTTCTTCGCGCTTTTTTGCCATTCCATGCAGCTACCGCTGCGTACGGTGTGCCTCAGTCTCCAATTGCGCGGGTGGTGACCAGCGATCCTGGCCGTTCCTTATCAATGGTCATTCCCAAACTTTGCCGCACGAGCGTGAGCAACCCTTTGCATTGGCCAATGCCAGGAAGCGGTCTTCTTGATGCTCCAACCTCAACAAGAGACCGTGCCAGCGCAAAAGGGACCGGCCAAGGACCATGTGTGAAGCGGGAGGAACGGGACGTGTCGGTCCTACCGCGCACGCTGGTCCGACCCGGTCGCGGTGCGCAAGTGCGTGCGGGGCCCGGAACAAAAACACCGCGCCCGCAGGAGCACCGCCGCAGGTGGTGCGGGACCGAGCGCGTCAACAGCCCCGCTCCACATCACGCCCAGGTCTTCCGCCAGCGAACACGAAAAAAGGGCAGGAACCGTCACCGGCTCCCGCCCTATTTGATGCTCAGTACTCGTCGAGCATGCCGCCATGCACCGTATGCACCACACGGCTCGCCAAGTGTGCTGGCAAGGCGTTGTAGTCACCTTCGTCTAGAGCGAAGTATCCAAGGTCGTCATCCTCGACGACGTGCTGGTCGAAGAAGCTGTGCAAGGCCCGCCGTTCGGCCGTGGCGAGTGCTTCGAAGTAGCTGTTCGAGTTCGATTCAAGATTGCCAAGTGTAGTCATGATTTCCTCCTGATGTCTGTCGGTGAGACGACAGGAGGAAGGCGGATGGGCGCGGTGCCGGCGGGTCAGGGATCGCCCGAACGGGCGACCGCGAAGCGGCGGTGGGGGCAACGATTTTGTCGAACCGCAGCGCAAGCGTAGGGGAGGCAAAATGGTGGGGCCCCGCCGTCCTTGACGCGCCGGTGCCGGGCCCGTCATCCTTGAAAGTCCGTGGGCCAGGCCCCTCCCCCGCCCGATGAAGAGCGCCCGCGCCAGTCATCTGCAAAAGGACTTTCCTACAGGGTCTTGCCTGCTCCATTGGGCCCCCGGGAGGAACGTAGAAGGGGAGTAAGGACGAACTCCAATGCCATCGAAACGAAGCGCTGTAGCTGCACTCCAGAAGCTGGAGGCCGACCGGCTGGCACTCGACCAGCGTCAGAAAGAACTCGAGAAACAGGCTGCACTTGAACTGGGCAGCGTAATCCTCGGAACGGGCCTCGAAACGTTCTCGAAGAAGGGCTTGGCAAGAGTGGCTGTAGAGCTTGCAAAGCTGGGGGAGGACGAGGCGTTGAAGCGGCTGGGCGCCTCCACACCTTCTCCTCGCTCTCAACAAATACCTGTGAAGTAGAACGAGGAAAGGGGCCCTGTCCGGCTTGGACAGGACCCCTTCGGGAGAGAGATCGACGGGAGAGTTCAGTCGATCTCGGGAGCATCCTTGTTGTCGTCGTTCTCGCCGGAGCCGTTGCCGCGGGAGAGGAAGTCGACCTTGTCGGCGAGGATCTCGGTACCGTATCGCGTGACCCCGTCCTTGTCTTCCCACTGGGTATAGTGGATGCGGCCTTGGACGGAAACCAGCTGGCCCTTGGTGCAGTACTGCCCGACGGTCTTTGCGAGGCCGTTGAAGCAGGTCACCCGGTGGAACTCGCTTTCCTTGGCGGTGTAGCCGTTCTCGTCCTTGTAGGTCTTGCCGTCCTTGTCCCGCGCTGGGCGATCGGTGACGACGGTGATCCCGGTGACATTGGTGCCGCCCTTGGTCTCGCGGGTGTCCGGATCGCGCGCGATGCGGCCGGTGAGGATTGTGATATTGGTCATGATGTAAGTTCCTTCAGTTCCTCAAACCGGAGACCATCTCCGGCTTGCGAACATCTGAAAGAAGCAGGGCATGGGAGGACTGCACCGCAGGAGCAAAGCTCCAAGGGGAACCGGTTCATGACGGGTGGTGCGGGCAGGCAGCGCAGCTGCCAACACGGCCGGAAAGGAACGGGTTGCGGCTCCTCAGCTGACCTGGTTCAGGACTGTTCGCGAAGAAAGCCGGATGGGTATCGGGTGTGGGTCTGAAGGTTGACGTGATCCCGCTGCAATCAGCCTTCGCCGTCGCTTTCCGATGCCGCCAGGAGATCCATGAAGTTGCGTGCTGCTTCCCGGTCTTCCTCGCTCTTGAACGCCACATCGAGATCGGGGGCGGACCCGAACATGTGCAGGAATGACCACAGTGCAAAGCGCTTGCCCCGGTCCTGCTCGAGGCCAAGGTCGACCCGGCAATGCTCAATGCCCGCCGCGAAAGTGTCAGGTGCTATCTCAGCCAGATTGGTCGAGGCAAAGTAGCGCAGGAGAAAATCATCGAGTTGCATCATTGGTCTTGTAGCTTGGAAAACCAAGTGCGGGAACGATAAGTGCCGCACCGAAGAAGCCAGCAAACACGTCCCTCCCAAACGACAGGGCTGCACCGGCGCTCAGGTCACTAGAGATGAGCAACAGAATTGTTCCAAAGCGTATCTATTCGGGCCTGTCGTTACTCTACAATCGACTCAATGGCATCAAGTGCTATGAAAGCTTCGCGACCCGAAGGGCTCGGAGCAGCAATGCAATGAGTTCTCTCCTTATGGGCGGCCTCACTTGAGGTCGCCCTTTTTTCGGCGATGGAGATGAAACCGGCCGAAATTAGGGTAAACCCCTAGGCTGTGCTTGCCGGGCTGGAACCCAGCGGTCCGCGACGATCAACAACCGTGATACGCTGCTTCTTGGCCTCGATCACCAGGCGCTCGGTCACGCCATTGCCCGGAAATGCCACAACGTAGCGAGGGCTAAGACCGAGCATTTGCTCGTTGCGCTTGAACCCCGCGCGAGCACCGAGACGGCGCTCAAGCCCAAATGTCAGCTGCTGTACTTCGTGGCGCTCAGCCCAGGATGCGGCGAGTCTGTCGGCTCCTTTGCCGTCGCCGCCGTGCACGAGAAACAGGTCCGGAACGACCTCGCGCACCTTGTCGAGCGTAGCCCAGATGTTGCCAGCGTAGGTCTTGGCATCGGCCTCGCTTTCGAAGCTATTGCGGCCACCAGCAAAGACGACGGGCGTACCCTCGGGCGAATGTGCAGCCTGACGACGTTCCTTGCGCATGCGCAGGAAATCGCGGGCATCGATCACAGCGGAAGTCATGGTCTTCGAATGGCGCGCACGCGATCCCGATACGGGCTTCCAGGAGGAACCGGTTTCATCGCGATAGAGAGCCGCCGCAACCTCGCGCATCTGCTCGAACAGCTGCATGCTGGCTTCGGCCGACTGGGCACGCAGGGTCTGCTCCTCGAGGTTCGACGAATGCACTTCGGAGCCGTCGGCGGATGCCAGAAGGGCACGGATTTCATCCGAGGCCCGGTCCACCTGGGTCGACTTGCGGCTGGCGGCGCGGTGGAAGAGATTGACGAAGCCCCAGGCGATATCCTCGGCGTCGGCTTCGAGTGCGGTGTCGGAAAACAGCGCGAAGAGATCCGACCAGACCGCTCCGAGCGTGTGAGCCATGGCGTCCTCGCAAGGGAAGTCAGCTTCGTTGAAAGGGGCAGGCGTGATCGAGAAACCGGATAGATCGAGGCCGGCAAGCTGGCTGGCGAAACTGTCGTACATATCGGTAGTCCTCCTGAAACCGGCGAATGCCGACAGAAGAATTTCCGCGCGGGCCTGTTCGCCGTGCCCAATGAGGACCGGGACAAGGGAACGCCGCACCGCGGCAGCGGGAAACCCCGCAAGGCAAGGCTGGCGCGGGCCACACGGGCCGCAGCCTTGCGCGGGTTGCGGTGGGACCTGACCGGTCCAGGGCACAAGGGCCAGCGAACAGGCTCGCGCGGGATAGCGTCGGGGTGGTGCTGGAGTTGTCTGGGAGAAATCCCGGATCGGGTCAGGAGCGCTCCGGGAGACCGAACTGCCCCGGCCTGAAGGCGAGCATTTCCACATGCGGAAAAGCCGCGATCGCGGTTAGTCGATCTCCCTCGTGGCGCAAGTGCCACCCCCGACCGTGATCCGGTTCCGATTTCGCAAAACCGGCGGGGTCGAGCAGTGCGAGGTTGATACCGTCCGGGTCACGCGCGGAACGCGCGCGGATGGCCTGACCACCCGCTTCGCGCACCGACGCAGCAAGGTCCTGGCAATGCGAATAGTTATCCGGGTCAAGCCAACGTGCGGAATCGGCCTCAAGCGGCGATCTGGTCGTATCGGTCAACCGCGTGACCGATACGGGTACGGAAAAGCTCAGATGCTCGCTTGTCCGGTTGCCCGGAACGAACCCCGGCGAGCGGCTGTAGAATTTGAGCCGCCAGTAGGCGGTCTCGGTGATAGCGGTGCCTTCGGCTTCGCTAGCGTAGAAAATCCCGGGTCGCTCGTTTGCCCGGCGAAAGCGACTGGCAACCGTGTGGCCATAGCGAAAGGGTGAAGCGAGGAGATAATGCAACCCGTGCGCGGTCTTCGGCAGATCCGGCTTTGCAGCATCGGCCAGTTCCTCAAGCCGCTGTTGCTCGGCAAGATCGGAGGTCAGACGATTGGTCGAGATGCGGTGCTGCGCTTCAACTACCCGCCACACGGTTCGGCGGTAGCGGCGGAACTCAGACGCGAGCGCGGTGGGCGTCCACATAGTCGCAAACGGTGATGAGACCCTTAAAGCTGTCGACGAGATCGATCGGGCGCGCATCGAGATCGAGATTGGCGGTCGTCAGCCATGCGCGCGCAGACATGTCATCGCTCCCGAGCAGAGCGTCGAGCGAGCGGAAAAGCCGCAGGAGGAACTGAGCGGCTTCGAATGACTTCGATGCAGGGTCGAGCTCCGCCTTGCCCGAGCGCAGGCGCGAGGCGGTCGATTCCGACACACCAAGGATTGCACCAAGCTTGGGGTTGGTGAGGCCCCAGAACTCCGCAATGCGCGCGATAGCAGAGGTGAGAACCTTGCCATCATCGGGCTGCAATTCGAGAGGCTTCGTCGCCATAACCTTCCCTTTCAAATGCAAGATATACACAATCTGCTTTCAAATGCAAGGTTGTTGGCGTTCGAAAATCGCCTCTCCATTCGAGAAGCGCCCGACCAGTCTGAGCTCGCCGAACATTCGTTCGAAACGCGGCGCCACCTGGGCGATCCAGTGGCGCGCGCGTGCCGCGCGCGGGTGATGGAAGTCGGCTTCCCAAAAGCGAGCGTCATCGCGAGGGGCGAGCCAGATCGCGGCAAGCCCGCAATAGGTCGATATCCCGCAATCGGCGAAGGCGTTGCGCAGAAGGATACGGTCCTCGCGACCGCGCAATCCATCGAAGGTCTCGAAGGAAGGAAAGGCTACCTTTGTGGTATCGATGATTTCGTCGACGAGGCACTCATAAACCCAGTCCGCATCGTCGTCTTCGCAGTCATCGAGCAGGCGAAAGGCTACCACGGAGCCGGTCGGATAGCTGACAGAACGTCCCATTTAGCCGCTCCTCAAGCTGCACTAGCAAGATCGACATCGATCTCGTCTTCAGTTGATTGGAATCCACCCAGTTCGAGCAGCAAGGTGGCTGCCTCCTCGGCCTTTGCTGCGGCGGTCAGGATCGCGCGCTCGTCCGATTTGAGGATCTTGAGCCAGGACGCGATATAACTCGCGTGATGATCGAGGTGGGTGACCGGGAGGCCCAGTTCGGCACCCAGAATGGCTGAGGACAGTTCGGCGATCAGTTCTTCGGCAGCATAGGCGTCGCTGCCGAAACGGTTCTTGAGATCGCGATCGAGCCGCGAGGAATGGCCCGTCCAGTGCGACAGCTCATGCGCGAGTGTCGCATAGTAGTGGTCATAGGCTTCGAAGAGTTCAACAGGCGGCATGGTGACGCGGTCGCGCAGCGGCTCGTAGTATGCTTGCGCGCCGTGATGCCGCAGGTTTGCCTCGATCCGGGCGAAGAAGGCATCGAGCCGCTCTTCGCGGCCTTCGGGCTCAAGCGCGGCAACCACTGGCTTGGGATGGTAGAACTCGGGAAGGCCATCGCACTGGTCGGCGTTGAATACCGAATAGGCCTTCAGCACGCGGCGGTTCTCCGTGTCCTGCCCGCCTTCAGCGGTTTCGACCTCCTTGGTGTAGCTCTTGTAGAAGATCGCGATGGTTGACTTCTCGCCTTTGCGGACCTGACCGCCGAGCTTCTGGCACTGGCGGTATGTCATCCAGTAGGGAGAGGCGTATCCGCAGGCATCGCCCACCATCCAGAGCCAGAAGGTATTCATGCCGCGATACGGCGTTCCGCAGGATCGTAGCGGACGAGAAACCGGCAGGCCACGCCACGGCTTGACCCAGGGCTTGGTGCCCTCTTCGAGTTTTTCAATGATGGCGGCAGTAATGCGCCCGGCTGGAGAAACTGAAGCGGTGCGGCGGGACTTGGTCATGGATCGTCTCCTGATCGCCGGAACGGACATGTCCGGGTTCAGGATGAACAAAGCGCCCTCCCCTCTGGGTCTCACCATCGTAGGCGACCTTCGGAAGGAAACGTGAAAAGGCGGCCCGTCCCGAGAGGGACGGACCGCCCGCCGAGTGACCTGGACCTGTCAGGAGGGGTCAGGCAGCCTGCTCGGCAATTTCGTTCGCGTTCTCGTCCTCAGCCGGGTCCGCGGCTTCATTCTCGACCGGTTCCTCAGGTGAACCGAAGCGCATGATCTCGGGCACCCAAGCTCCCGCTCGCGTTTTCACATCCGCCTCGCCGATGAAATTGCCGGAAAAGATACGCTCGGCTGCGCTCGCCAGTTCTGCCTTCTTCGAGCCTGCATACCGGCTGACGAGTTCGGGGCCGCCTGCTGCATCAAGCGCTTCGAGCGTGCGTGCCTTCGCCACGCGATCGAAATAGTTCGCCGCAGTTGGCCGCCACCAATGCGCCGTCTCGATCTCGAGCAGCGACCCGAGGATCTCGTGCAGCGGCGCCGAGCGATCGCCTTCACACGCAAGGCTTGCGACCAGCGTGCGGGATACGACATGGCCGAGCCAGGCCGAACGTGCTTCATCGCTCAATGCGCGGAAGCGTTCGAACCGCTCGACGTCGGTCTCACCGGAGCGCCAACTTTCGTCGAGCGAAGCGGCAAATTCGGCAAGCGCAGCGCTCGCTGGGGCGTCCTTCGCCTCGAAGCCGGCCACTGGTCCCGATGCAACCGAGCCGACCAGCGTCGATGCCTTCTTCGCGCGCCAGTCATGCCCATCGGCATCCGCGAGCGTGAAGACCATGAAGTCGAGCGCAAGCGCGGGATCGTTGGCCAGGTGGATCGCCAGGATATCGCGGCGCTGCATCGCAAGCTCGTCGAGCAGACGGTGCGAAAGCGCGCCGCTCTTGCGCTTGGTATCAGCCCCAGCATCCACTGGTTCGACTGCTCCGTCATCAGCGTTGACGACTTCAACTTCGGTGTAGAATTGCGGCACCAATGCCGGTTCGCCATTGCGAGATAGCACGAGGAACGCTCCAGCCTCCGACTTCAGCTCGTCGGCAAGCACCGGCGGTCGGTCGTTGAGATCACGCATCGCGCGGTCGATCGAGACCAGTTCCTCTTCCGCCTTGGCGATCTCGCTTTCGTCGCTGTCCTCATCCTCAAGGATGGCGGCCGTCCGATCGTAGTCGGCTTCAAGGTCGCTGAGCTCGCGAGCCTCGTCTTCGGTTAGCGGAGCCGGTTCGCATGGGAGCCGATTTAGGCCCTCGATGAGATCGTGGCTGACATAGTTGCCAAGCGTGGGTCGCACCCAGGCAAGTCCGTGTTCTTCCGCGACCTTCTTCGCAGCGTCATCCATCGCTTTCTGGGCGAGGTTTTCGAGCAGCGCGACATCGATCCAGCTCTCGCTGGCTTCGTCGTCGAACAGTTCGCGTTCGATGCGGCCACCTGCAGCAAGGTAGTTATCGCGCCCGACCAGAACCGCGCGCGGATCGGAGCCACGAACAGTGGCATCAAGCACCATGCGGCGGATCGTATCAGGCGTGATCTGATACCAGGCATCCTGCAGCTCGGCATAGACGTGTGCCTGGCGGTCGATGTCTGAAATCGCCCCATAGGCCTTGGCCATGTCGAGCGTGATCGCGCCTTCGGCGAGCGCTTCAAAGACACAAGGTGCGAGACCCGCCAGTCGCAGACGACCCTCGACAAAGCGGACCGTGAGACCAAACCGGCGGGCCACGTCTTCGGTGCTGGCTCCCGCCTCGATGATCGCAGCGAAAGCCTGCGCCTCGTCGGCCGGATTCATTGCGAGACGCTGGAAGTTCTCGGCGAGGCTCGCTTCGCGCACTTCGCTTTCTTCGCCTTCGATGACAAGGCAAGTGACCTCGTGGTTCTTGGGAAGCGTACCTTCCTCGGCCAGTGCCTGGAGCTGAGCCAGACGGCGACCACCGGCCTCGACTTCGAACTTGCCGCGCTTGGCTTTTCGCACGACGAGGTTCTGCAACAGGCCTCGGGTGGCGATGTCCGCACGCAATTGCAGATCGGCAAGGACGTCGCTCGACTTGCGCACATTGCGAGGGCTTGGGACGAGCTTCTTCAAGGGAATAGACTGAATCATGGATTGTCTCCTGATGGGTTGAAGAGCCACGCGAAGGTGCATGGCTCGACAAGCCACCGGCTCCCTCCCCTCTCTCTCACTTGGTCGTGGATTTGCCCTTCAGGCAACAATGGCCGGGAGAACAGAGGATGCCTTCGACACGGGGACGAAGAGGCGCGTGCGGTAACGAATGATCTCGGTGAAACAGCCCTTGGTCTTGTACCAGTCGAGGCGCTCAGGCGCGTAACCGGTGAGTTCGAGGCGCTGCTCGCCGCCGACCAGAGAGCGCTTGATGGTCAGTGCGTCATGACTGGTAAGCGGCTGGGGCGTCCCGCTTGCCAGAACCAGTCTTCCGAGCTCAGCCGGAGCCGGACCGGACACACCCTTCAGGCCGAACGTCTCGGCAATCTTGGCCAAGTCGATATCGAGGACTTCGCGCCCGATGATCGATCTGCCATCCTCGGCGACAAGTCGCGTCACCCGGACATGGTCGCCAGGCAGCCGCTTCCAGACCGGGAGTAATAGCCCCGTCGCCAGATGCGCTCGTTCGGTCACTGGCGAAGCCGCCGCGGCGCTTTCTTCCTGTGCCCAGAGTTGGGAGAACTCGGTCACGCCGACCTCTTCCCACAAGCTTTCACCGAGCGCGTCGAGCGTCCAGTTGGCGGACTTGAGCGGGCGGAGAAGGCGGCGACGTTCGATCACCGCGCCATCATCGGCAATGAGGCGCCGCGCCGGAACTGACAGGGCCACCTTGCCCGAACGCGCATTGCGCAGGGGGGTAGCCTGGGGTGATCCGATCTCGTGCATCCTCACGAGACGTTTCAAGCACAGCGGACGCAATTGGCGTTTCACTTCGAGCGAAACGAGGCGGGTTTCGGCCCCCGAAACAGGATCGGTGCGGAGAACTTCATCAGACAGCACCGCGAACCTGTCGACACGGACCGTTTCGAGCCCCAGATCGAGCGTGCCAGCCTCGCGTGCGGCCTCGATCCGCGCTTCAACAAGTCCAAGATACTCTTCGAAAATGCCGTTCTGCAGTGCGATCGGGAGCGCAAGTATGCGGTTGAGCCAGCGTTGGATGGACGGAAGGTTGTCGCTCAGGCCGCCATCAGGGTTCTCGAGCTTGAGTCCCGTCCTCTCGACGAATTCCCCGAAACGGGCCGCCTCGAGCTTTCCGTCGTAAAGCAGGTGGAACCAGCGCGAGAGCGCGTCCTTCGCATAATCGCTTTCGAGATTGTCGGCAGGGTCGAACAGGTTCTGTCCCCCCGTCTGACGCTGGCCGCGTGTGAGAGCGCCCAATGCATCGAGCCTGCGCGCGATGGTCGAGATGAACCGGCGTTCGCCCTTCACATCGGTAGTGACTGGGCGGAACAGCGGCGCAGAAGCCTGGTTGGTGCGGTTGGTGCGACCGAGACCCTGGATCGCGTTGTCCGCCCGCCAGCCCGGTTCGAGGAGGAAATGGACGCGCCGCTGCTGGTTCTGGGCATCGAGATCGGCATGGTAGGAGCGGCCCGTGCCCCCTGCGTCCGAGAAGACAAGAATACGTTTCGCTCCATCCATGAAGCACTGTGCTTCAGCGACGTTGGCGCTTGCGCTTCGACGTTCAAGCCGCTGCTGACCGTCGTGCCCCAAGACCAATCTGCGGGTGCGACCCGTGACTTCCGCCACGGCCTCGGTCCCGAAGTGCTCAATGATTGCATCGAGTGCGGTGGCGATGGGGGGCAAGGCACAGAGTCGCTCGATCAGCGCGTCGCGCGCGGCGATGGCCCGCGAGCAGAGAACGGGCTTGCCGTGCTCGTCGCTCATCGCTTCGGATCGCAGATTGCCTTCCTCGTCAGTGAAGACCTGCATTAGGCGCACGGGGAAGCTCTTCGCGAGATAGTCGATGACATATTCGCGCGGAGAGAGATCGATATCGAGCGCTTCTCGCTCCTCGTCCGAGAGATCGGCCAGGCGCCGGTCGAGCATCGCTTCGGCGGTCGAGACCAGCTGCACGACCACCGAATGGTCATCGCCAAGCGATGCTTCCATGGCAGGGATCAGGCTTGGCAGTTTCATCGAGAGCAGAAGCTGCGCAAAGAAGCGCTGCTTGGTACCTTCGAAGATTGAGAGCGCCGCGGCTTTGGCGTTGCGGTTGAGCGTATCACCGCTGTCCTCGTCGACCACCCTTGTGGCTTCGAGCGCTTCATCGAGATTGCGGTGAATGATCGCCCAGGCCTTGGCATAGGCATCGTAGTTCCGCACCTGCGCTTCTGTGAGCTGATGTTCGAGGATCTCGTATTCGACCCCCGCAAACGACAACGCACGGGCAAGGTAGAGTCCCTGGGCCTTGAGATCGCGGGCGACAAGTTCCATCGCTGCCACGCCGCCGGCGCGGATCTCGGTCATGAATGCCTCATGCGTTGGAAACGAGGTTTCGGGCCCCCATAGCCCAAGGCGGGCCGTGTAGCCGAGATTAGCAATGTCCGATGCGCCGGTCGCGGAAGCGTACAGAACACGTGCTCGCGGCAGATGGTTCTGAAGCCTGAGACCTGCCATCCCTTGCTCCGATCCTTTGACATTGCCGCGGGTCGAGGAAGAGCCAAGCGCATTGGCCATGGCATGCGCTTCGTCGAAGGCAATCACGCCTTCGAATTGCTCGGCGGCCCAGTCGAGGATCTGATCGAGCCTTGTGTCCTCGGCGCGTCCCGAGCGAAGCGTTGGATAGGTTACGAACAGGATACCCTCGGCCATCGTCACCGGACTTCCGAGCTTCCATCGGGAGAGCGGCTGGATGTCGAGTGGGAGTCCCCCGAGTGCTTCCCAGTCGCGGCGCGCGTCTTCGAGCAGTGCCTCGTTCTTGGTGATCCAGATGTGACGGCGTTCGCCCGAGAGCCAGCGATCCATAATGACGCCCGCGATTTGGCGCCCCTTGCCTGCGCCCGTGCCGTCACCGAGAAAAAAGCCTTGGCGGTAGAAGTGTCCGTCCTCCGCGAGTTCGACCGTCGTTCCATGTTGGCTCGGTCGAAACTGCCCGGGAAGGTCGCGGGCGAATGCCTCGCAAGCGTAGATCAGTGTTTCGCACTGTGCGGCCGAGAGCAGTTTGCCCTCCTGCCAGTTTGCGGGAAGCAAAGGGCGCGCATTTGGCACCGGCGCTGAGACAGAACCCATTGCCACCGACTCAACCAATGGCGTCGGGTGAACGGGTGCATCCTGCATGATGACGCGGCTCGGTCGGTAAGGCAGGTAGATACCCGCCTGCTCGGGAACGGGTGCGGGCTCTTCCAGGACTTGATAGTCGAGCGGGACCGCCGCGCTTGTTTCGACGGCTCTGGTCACGAAAGGAGCGACCGGCTTGCGCGAGGCAGAGCCGCTCACCGAAGTTGCGACCGAACGTACCGGAAGCCGATGGACCTTGGCCTGCAAGGGCACACGATTTGGCAAATGCACCAGGCAGGAATGGAGTTCGGCGAGATCGGCGAACTCTCCCGAAATCGTGGAACTGTCCTGAAGATCCGCCTTCTCGATCACGACCATTCTGACCGCGATCCCGGTTCCGCTTCGCGAGAATGCGCCCGACAGCCGGACGTTGAGGAGCAGCGAAGCCTGTTCCTGGTCTTCGACAAAGGTCGCGGCGTCAAAGCCTTCCGGGAGAATGGCCACGAGGCGACCTCCCACTGCGCATTTGCAGAGCGCACTGCGCAGGTGGCGTAATGCCGTACGGCCATCGACGCCCCGCTCGCGGCTTCGGGCGAAGGGAGGGTTCATCAAGATGACGCTGGGGCTCAAACCATGGGCTAGGTCGGCGATCAACTCGCCATCATGAGCGGATAGTTTGGCTCGAGGGTAGATATGCGCGAGCGCTTCGCGGCGCGTGCGATCGATTTCGTTGAGCGTCATATAGCAATCTCGAACGTCGCCCCAGAGCGCAAGTGCGCCATTCCCCGCTGACGGTTCGAGAATGTGATCGCGCGTGCCAAGGGACGCGGCCTTGGCCATCAGCCAGGCAAGGATCGGCGGTGTCGAAAACTGCTGCAGCTCGACTTGGCCCTCGCTGCGCACGTGGCGAGGCGGCAAGGCTGCCTCGAGCCAGTCGAACCGCGCTGCAGCCTCGTGGAAACCTGTCTCGAGGTCGATCCGCGAGAATTCGCGCAGCCAGAGCAAGGTCCCGATCTCGACCGCATTGTTGTAGTCGTCGATCGTCCAAGCACTGCCCCAGTCCTGCGCGCCGGTCTGAGCGGCGAAGAACTCGGCAATGTCAGGTCGGGTGAGGTGGCAACCATTCGCAAGTCGCCGGGAAATTTGTTCACCGATTGCGAAAGCGAGCGGAATTCTGCTCGATGTCTCGCGGCCTGGGAAAAAGTCTGACTGAAACATGGCTTGTCGTCCTCCTGATTGAGGCATCGGGACATGCGCCCTCTGCCGGGTCAGGAATTCGGGAAGCTCTCTCTCCTCTTATCGACACGCCTTTCGGCGCAGCCATGACTGGAGCTCGTCGTTCCAGTCGGTCCCGCGCGAATTGGGCCGTCGGATCTGGATGTTTCGCCCTTCACGGAGATAGGTATCGCGCCCTCGCTCAGCCGCGAGGTCGCCACCGGCGTCGTGATCGACGAAGAGATGGAGGTCGCTCACGCTCTCAGGGATGGCAACCAGGCCGAAGCGTTCATTGCCGAGCGTTGCCCACGTCGGGATACCGGTGAGCGCATAGGCCGACATCGCGCTCTCAATGCCTTCGGCGAGACCGAGCCTTCCCTCGGCGGGTGCGAACAGACGTACTGCCGCCTCGCCGAGTGACCCCAGTGCGCGTTTCGGCTTGGCAAACGATGCTTGGGTATGGCCGGAATGCGACAGGAAGGTCCGGTGAACAGCAATCGGACCTTCGTCGAGCCTGACTGCAGCGATCATCGCTGGCAGGAAGCGGGCGCGCCCCTTCGGTCCAAGCGGTGTGCGTGGATGAAACCTCAGCGCATGGGACGTTGCTAGGATGCCGCGTTCCTCGAGGTATGCCTTGGCAGGACCTCGGTGCAACGGTCGAGCATCTCGCCAGATGCGGAGCGCTGCAGCCGATGGCTTGGTAGAATAGCTCGGTTGGATCGGAAATTCGTCCGAGGAGCCTGAGAATAGCGCTGAAGTCTCAATCCCCTCTCGAGCGAGGGAAACGAGCACGCTCGCCTGATCGCAGCCGGCGAAACAATGTAGGAGGATCGCCTTTCGGCCAAGCGTGACACCGAGCGAAGGCGTGCGGTCATCGTGCGCTGGACAACGGGCCATGCCCTTGGTGCCAGACCACTTCCCGCCGCGGCTCTCGCAGAGCTTGCGAGCAGTTTCCTCTAGCGAAGGTCGGGAAAGGGTTGAGTTCGAAACGGACATACTGGCTCCATCGCCGCACAATTGCCCCTGCCGATTGTCCCCTCTCCTCTTGCCGGACGCGCACGGCGCTTTCCTACACCCCAATGTTCTTTTTATGTTCTGTCATCGGTCTAGGCAAGATAGAGAGAGCGAAATGAGGCAAATTTGGGTAACTGGCGTGTGTTGTGGGCTTGCAATTGCAATCCCCGCCATTGCCCAGGCGCAGGAGTTCCGGGTTTTTGATCACCGACTTAGCGAGGTCGAAAAACCGGCAGACATAGAATTCACGCACGATCCTTCATTGGCGTTCGTTGGGAACGGAAGAGAGATTTCATCCCCAGCCCATCGAAGTTTCAAAGAGACTCTCTACGAACCCCTCATCCGGCAAGCTGAAGTGCGGTATCGATTGCCTCCTCGCCTGCTTCAGGCATTGGTCTGGCAGGAATCCCGGTTCAATCCGATGGCGATCAGTCCGGCTGGTGCAGCCGGACTTGCGCAACTTATGCCTGCAACCGCACGAGAACTCGGCGTAACCAATCGGCACGATCCAGCTCAGAATATCGACGGTGGCGCGCGATATCTTAGGCAGATGCTCGACCGGTTTGGTGCGATCCATCTCGCACTGGCGGCCTATAATGCGGGGCCCGGCGCGGTATCGCGTGCAGGCGGAATACCAAGAAATCGAGAAACGCCGGGATATGTGAGGAGCGTTATCCAAAAATGGATGGCATACGGAGCACTATGAACACGAATCGGAAAAGGATCAGCGGACGGCTCGAGCATCTCCCGCGCGGGGCAGCGATCGTTACAGATGCAGGCGACCACTGGGTTCTGGAAGGCTACGAGCCATCGAACGATGACTTCGGTTTCGAGGTCACTGCCGAGGGTATCGTTGTGGGCTTTGATCGCCTTCGAGTTGAGTGGCTAGGCCAAGTGCCAGCGTAGCTCGCTAGATCACGCAGCTCTCAAAATCGCGACGTTGTCTGTGTTTCCGCGCATCGCATCGAGGAAGTTGGCCCAATCTTGAAGCATCGCGCGACGGGGCGCCAGATACTCTGCGGCATTATAGGCCCCGCGAACTTCGTTCTCCTCGCTATGAGCCAACTGAAGCTCGACCCAGTCTTCATGGTACTTTCGGATCCACATTGGCGGTTGGCCGACTTCGACAAGCTGTTCATTGGCCCATGTGCTCGCAAGACCTCTGAAGCCATGAACAGTCTGCCGACCGTGATAGCCCAGACGATACAAACCATAGATCATGGTGTTTTCGGATAGCGGCACTCCACGCTTCTGGCCGGGAAACACATAGTCACTTTGAGAACATGCGATCATGTCCTTGGCGAGCGAAGCGGCTTGCATTGACAATGGTACGATATGTTCACGGTGCATCTTCATTCGATCAGGGCCGATGCGCCAAAGCGGAGAGTTTCCGTCTAGATCCTCAAACTCGTGCTTCTTGGCGAAACGAAGTTCTTTCGTTCTAACCCATGTCAGAAGTGCGAAGGTGAGCGCTGCGCGAGTGATTTCGGAGCGTCGCTCCCCTTCTTCGTTGTATTGATCCAGCTTGTTTATGAACTCTGGCAACTGAGCGAGCGGCAGTTTGGCCATATGCTTTACTCGAGGGCGCGGCTTCAGAGCGCCGCGAAGATGAGCCGTGGGGTCCCCTTCGCAAAGGCCGCTCGCGATGGCGAACTGAAAAACTTGGCCAATGCTCTGCTTCGCACGCCGACTGATATCCAGAGCGCCCCGTTCTTCAATATTGCGGATCACGCCTAAAACTTCAGGCGGGGTGATCTCGTGCATCAACCTTTCGCCCAATACCGGAAACACGTCCCGTTCCATTCGAGACCAGACACGCTTCGCATGAGCTGGATCGAGGCTGCTCTTTCGATTCTTGTGCCACATCTCAGCAACAGCTTTGAAGGTTCTCTCTGGCTCGAAATCTCGACCAGGCTTGTGGACCATCGGATCCTTGCCTTCGGCCAAGGCAGCCTTTGCAAGCGTCTTCAACTCACGCGCAGCCGCGATTCCGACGTCAGGGTAAGCACCAAAGGAAAGCAGCTTCTCCTTCCCGCGATAGCGGTATTTTAAGCGCCAAAGCTTCGAACCGTTCCCTTTTACGAGGAGGAATAGCCCTTCACCGTCGGCAAGCTTGTAGGGTCGTTCTGCCGCCTTCGCATTCTTGATCTGAATCTCACTCAAAGCCATTGGGGGTATCGCTCCTTTTCGGTACTCCCCGAAAGTACCCCCAAAATACCCCCACTCCAAATCCGGCTTCAAGCGCATGCAAGCGAACGCAAGCGGACGCGAATCAGCCACATGACTTTGATTTCATTATTTTTTTCGGATCTATACGGAAGAATGCGAACCCATGCGGATTCGAGAATGGTAGCGGAGGAGGGACTCGAACCCCCGACACGCGGATTATGATTCCGCTGCTCTAACCACCTGAGCTACTCCGCCCCAAAGAGGCATGCCGGGGCAGACGCCCGCACGGCAGGCGGCGCATTTAGGGCGGTCGGCACGCATGGTCAACCGCGCAATTACGCCTTACGCGCGTTTTCCGCCGAGCCTTGCGCAGCCACCTCGTTCATACGCCTTACCTTGGCCGCGAGACCGCGATTGAGGGCGTGGGTGAGCGCCGTGTCGACCTCGGGCACGGCGCGTGCGTAATGGGCCAGCGCGTCGCGGTCGAAGGTCGCCACACGGGAGCGCTTGGCGACGATCACGGTGGCCGAAGCAGTCTGACCGGACACAAGGCTCATTTCCCCGAGAAACTCTTCCGGACCGCAGGTGCCGACGATCTTACCATCGCATTCGACATGCACCCCGCCGCGCGCAACATAGATCAGCGGCGGGTCGGGCTGGTGCTGGCGCATCAGCACCTCGCCCTCCTCGACATCGCGCCATTGCATAAGATCGCGCAGGTGCTGCTGGCGACCGGGATCGTCGATGCCGAGCAGCCGGTCGAACAGGCTGACTTCTTCCTCAAGCATCGCCCCGCGCCGGGCCCGGCGGCGCAGCACCCAGATCTGTACACCGTTCACCGCAACGAAAACAAAGCAGACGATCGCCCAGCCGATCTGGTCGGTGAGTGCAAAATGCCCGAGCGCCGCCAGCCCGGCAGTCAGCATCGCGTAACGCAACTGCCTGATAGTTGTCGTGGCCATGGCGACGACGGCCAGCAGGGCCGCGCCATAGGCCAAGATCGTGGTAAGTCCGGCCATGTTCCGGTCCCCCTGACTATGCGGCCCTTATGCCGCGCCGCGGCCCCTGAATGCAAATTCCTTTACCGGCTCCCACGGTCCGCCGCGATAACGGAACAGCGCGAGGCCGCGGAAGGCAAAGGGCCGCGGCTCGATCAATCCAGCCAGCGCCGATTGCAGCGCCTTGGCCTCCTTGCCGCTGACCTTGTTCTGGATGGTGACATGGAGCCGCGGGCGATGCTGGTCCTGCAGGGTGAGCATGCCGCGAAAATGCTCTGCGATCATGTCGCGCAGCGAGAGCATGTCGGGGCTCGACAGCTTGATAGCCGTGCCACGCCCTAGCGACATCAACCCCTCTACCCGCCCCTCGACCGGCGCAAATTCCGCGGCGATGCTCTTGAGGTAGGTGCCGGCTTCCCCCTCGCACATCGGCGGTAGCGCGTGGAACAGCGTGACATGCGCCTCGAGATAGTTGCGCTCGGGCGGAAAATGCTCGTTGCGCAGAGCGGTGAAGCGCGCGTGGAGATCGTGCGGCAATTGCGCGGTCACGATCAGTGGGGCGTCGGTGGCTCCGCTCACATTTCCCCGCGTTCGCGGCGGATTTCGAACCACTCGGCGACGTTGCGATTGTGCTCTTCCAGCGTTTCCGCAAAGGCGTGTCCACCGGTGCCGTCGGCGACCATGTAGCGCGCGCTGGTCTCGGCGGGATCGAGCACGGCAGCAATCGCCTCGCGCCCCGGATTGGTGATCGGTCCCTTGGGGAGGCCGACCATCGTGTAAGTGTTGTAGTCGTTGATTGCGGCAATTTCGGACTGGCGGATGCGGCGCCCAAGCGGCTTGCCCTTGGTGATCGGGTAGATGATCGTCGGATCGGCCTGCAGCAGCATACCGTCTTTCACCCGATTCGAATAAAGTCCGGCGACCATTCGTCGCTCGCTCGCCTTGCCGGTCTCCTTCTCGACGATCGAAGCTAGGATCACCGCGTCCCTGACATTGTCGACTGCGATATCGGGCGCGCGCTTGGGCCAAGCCTCTGCAAGGTAATTCTGCATCGCCGCCTGCATGCGGGCAAGCACCGCGCTACGGGCTTCGCCGCGCTCGAAATCATAGGTGTCGGGCAGGACAGAGCCTTCGACCGGAACGGGAATCTCGCCCGTCAAATGCTCTTCCGCCATCAACCGCTCGTGTACCAGGATCGAGGGCAGCCCCTCGGGAATGGTTACGAAGCGGCGGATGACCTCGCCGTGCTGGAAGGTGTCGAGAATGGCTGCATTGCTGGCACCGGCCGGTAGAAGGAACTCGCCCGCCATGATCGGGTCGGACGAGCCGAAGATTTTCGCCCGCAGCAGGAACCCGTCGGCATCGGAGATCAGACCTTCGTCGGCGAGTTTCTCCGCGACCGAAGTGAGGCTCGCGCCAGAGGGGACGATGAAGCTCGTGTCCTCCTCCACTTCGGCACTGCCCCACCAGCCGGAGAGGAACCAGATCGCCCCAATGGCGAGGGCCAGCGAAAGGACGCCTGCGAGGAGGCACCCGGCCTTCTTCACCTCAGTCGACCTTCTTGACGATCAGCGATGCGTTGGTGCCGCCGAAGCCGAAACTGTTGTTGAGGGCTGCTTTCACCTCGCGCTGCCGGGCTTTGAGCGGGACCAGGTCCACGCCCTCGGTGCCCTCATCGGGGTTGTGAAGGTTGAGCGTGGGCGGAACCACCTGATCGCGGATCGCGAGGATGCAGAAGATCGCTTCCACCGCGCCTGCCCCCCCGAGCAAGTGGCCGATTGCCGACTTGGTCGAACTCATCGACGCGCCGCCAAGGTCGTCCCCCATAACGCGCTTGACCGCGCCCAGCTCGATCGTGTCGGCCATGGTCGACGTGCCGTGCGCATTGACGTAATCGATGTCGCCCGGGGCCATCCCCGCTTTCTTGAGTGCCATGCGCATCGCCAGCTCGGCGCCCTTGCCTTCGGGGTGCGGCGCGGTGACGTGATAGGCATCGCCCGACAGGCCATAGCCGACCACTTCGGCATAGATCGTCGCGCCGCGTGCCTTGGCATGCTCGTATTCCTCGAGCACTACCACGCCTGCGCCCTCGCCCATGACGAAGCCGTCGCGATCCTTGTCATAGGGGCGGCTCGCCTCGGCCGGGCGATCGTTCATGCTCATGTTGAGTGCGCGCGCCTGTGCGAAACCGGCGACGCCCAGCGGGTTGATAGTGCTTTCCGCACCGCCCGCCAGCATCACATCGGCATCGTCGAGCGCGATCATGCGCGCTGCATCGCCAATCGAGTGTGCTCCGGTCGAGCAGGCAGTAACGACCGCATGGTTCGGGCCCATCAGGCCATATTTGATCGAAACCTGGCCGCTGATGAGGTTGATCAGGCGGCCATGGACGAAGTGTGGGGACACCCGGCCCGGTCCGCGCTCATGCAGGACGATCGATTCGCTTTCGATGCCCGGCAATCCACCGATACCCGAGCCGATTGAAACGCCGGTCCGCTGTTTGAGGTCGTCGTCCATCTCGGTGAGGCCGGCGTCTTCGAGCGCCTGTCCGGCGGCATCGATCCCGTATACGATGAACGGATCGACCTGGCGCTGCACCTTGTGGTCGACGCGCTTGTCGGGATCGAAGCCCCATTCGTGGTCCTTCGGCTTCACCTCGCAGGCGATGGTCGCCTTCTGGTTCGAGGCATCGAAGCGGGTGATCGGTCCCGCCCCGCTCTCGCTCGCAATCAGGTTCTTCCACGAGGTTTCGACATCGCCGCCCAGCGGGGTGACGAGGCCAAGTCCGGTTACGACCACACGACGCATGCTATTCTCCGCAAAAAGACAACAGGCCCGGCCCTGTTAGCGGGTCGGGCCTGTCCGAACCCGCACTGTAGCGGGCATGAAGGCAGCAGGGCTTAGCCCTTGTGCTCTTCGATGTACTTGGTCGCGTCGCCGACCGTGGTGATCTTCTCGGCAGCATCGTCGGGGATTTCCACGCCGAATTCTTCCTCGAAGGCCATGACCAGCTCGACGATGTCGAGGCTGTCCGCACCGAGATCGTCGATGAAGCTTGCTTCCTGGGTGACCTTGTCGGCCTCGACGCCGAGGTGCTCGACGACAATCTTCTGCACGCGGTCGGCAGTATCGCTCATTTTTGTCCCTCTCGAATTTGGGGGTTTATGAATTGCCTGTCGCCCTAATGAACGGCGCAGGCTTAGGCAAGGGCCACTGATTTTCCGCTGTATGGGGAGCGCTCAATGAATTTGATAGCTACCCTCAGTTCCCGGACCGATCGACCCGAGTCGCTTCGGCCCCATCGGGCTTGGGCGCATCGACCGTGCGGATGTGCACGTCACGCAACTGGCGCGGGCTGACGAGCGAGGGCGCGCCCATCATCAGGTCCTGCGCTTTCTGATTGAGCGGGAAGGCAATCACTTCGCGGATGTTCGGCTCGTCGGCGAGCAGCATCACGATGCGGTCGATGCCCGGGGCCGACCCACCGTGCGGCGGTGCGCCCAGCTTGAAAGCCTCGATCATGCCCGAGAAGTTTTCGTCGACATCCGCCTGGCTGTAACCGGCCATCTCGAAAGCCTTGTACATGATGTCCGGGCGGTGGTTACGGATGGCGCCCGAGGATAGCTCATAGCCATTGCAGACGATGTCGTACTGCCAGGCGAGAATTTCGAGCGGGTCTTTCGTTTCCAGCGCTTCCATCTCGCCCTGCGGCATCGAAAAGGGGTTGTGGCTGAAATCGACCTTCTTCAATTCTTCGTCGTACTCGAACATCGGGAAATCGACGATCCAGCAGAACTTGAAGCAATCTTCCTCAATCAGGCCCAGCTCTTCGGCAACGCGGGTGCGTGCGGCGCCCGCGAGCTTGGCGGCTTCCTTTTCCTTGCCCGCGGCGAAGAACAGGCCGTCGTTTTCGCCGAGGCCGAGTTCGGCGTAGAGCTTTTCCATGCCTTCGGTGCCGTGATTCTTGGCGATCGGGCCGCCGAACTCGCCGCCCTTGCGGGTGACGTAACCGAGGCCGGCAAAACCTTCGCGGCGGGCCCACTCGTTCATTTCGTCGAAGAACTTGCGGCTTTTCTCGTGCGTTTTCGGGGCGGGAACCACGCGAACCTTGCCACCCGTGCCGACAATCTTCTCGAACAGGCCGAAACCGCTCTTCTCGAAGTGACTGGTGACGTCGGAGATGATCAACGGGTTGCGCAGGTCGGGCTTGTCGGTGCCGTATTTCAGCATCGCTTCGGCATAGGGGATGCGCGGGAATTCACCGGCCGGAGTCACGCTCTTGCCGTTCGCGAACTCCTCGAACACACCCGCGAGCACGGGCTCGATCGCCTGGAAGACGTCTTCCTGCGTCACGAAGCTCATCTCGAAGTCGAGCTGGTAGAATTCCGGGCTGCGATCGGCGCGCAGGTCTTCGTCACGGAAACAGGGCGCGATCTGGAAATAACGATCGAACCCGGCGACCATCAGCAACTGCTTGAACATCTGCGGTGCCTGCGGGAGCGCGTAGAAACGGCCCGGGTGGAGGCGGCTGGGTACGAGGTAGTCGCGCGCGCCTTCGGGCGACGATGCGCCGAGGATCGGCGTCTGGAATTCGCTGAAACCCTGGTCGGTCATGCGGCGGCGCAGGCTCGTGATGACCTGGTTGCGCAGCATGATGTTGTTGTGAACGCGCTCGCGGCGCAGGTCGACGAACCGGTATTTTAGGCGCGTCTCTTCCGGATAGTCTTCGGCCGAGTTGACGATCAGCGGCAGGTCGTCCGCGCGGCTCTGCACGCTCACCTCGCGCGCGAACACCTCGATTTCGCCGGTCGGCAGGTTCGGGTTCACAGCCACATCGGCGCGCGCTTTCACTGTGCCATCGATCGTGACGACCGATTCCAGCTTGATCTTGTCGAGAACGGGGAGCGCCGGGCTGTCCTCGTCCGCGACGATCTGGGTGATGCCGTAATGGTCGCGCAGGTCGACGAACAGCACGCCGCCATGGTCGCGCTTGTTATGCACCCAGCCGGAAAGGCGGACGGTTTCGCCGACATTGTCCTTGGTCAGCGCAGCACAGGTATGGGTACGGTAGGCGTGCATGAAAAGCTCGATCTTTCTGCCGGAAATTGATTGGGGCCGCGCGCGCATTCGGGCGCCGCGCGAAAGCGCGCCCCTAACAGCCATCGGGGGCCGATTTGTCAAGATTCGTCTGGTTGGCGCCTAAGCCAGTCGGGCGCGGCGCAGGGCCCTAAGCGTACCCGCACGGACCCAGGGTCGGTCGCCCGGCTTCGGCGCCCTCACTCCGCATCGCGCGAGCAACCCGTTCATTGCCCAGGCATCGTCCTGCAGCAGGCTGTCGCGCGATCGCCAGGTAACCGACAGCGAAATCGACGGGCTGTCGCCTACCGTGACCGTATGCGCCGCCTTGAACGGCACGTAGAGCGCATCGCCCGGGCCCATGTCGAAGTGCAGGGCATGTTCGGCCAGCTGCGGCGTCCAGGGCAGGAGGTTGTCGCCGGTGCGATGAAAGCGTTCATTGTCTGCCGCCGAAGGCAGGCCGCATGCCTGCGGCAGCACGGTGAAACGCTTTTTTCCGGCGATCTGGAACAGAATATTGTATTCGGGATCGAAATGCAGCGGGGTTAGCAAACCCGGCGAGCTGGCGAAGAGGAAGGCGACGGGCTTGAGCAGTTCGCCCGTGTGCGGCGCGGCCACCGGCGCGATGCCGGCAAGGATCTCCGCGACAACCCGCTCGAATTCGGGCCAGCGTGCAAGATCGCGCAACATGATCCAGCGCTTCGTTTCGCTCAGCGAAGCAACCAGCGGCCCGAGCTTGGTGGGCAGATCGGAAAGCGGACGGAAGCGACCTTCGACACCATCCTCGCGCGCTTCGATCAGCGAGCGGTCACCACAATCGAAGATGTCCTCCAGCCGCGCCCACGCGAAGCAGCGCTCGGCCTCCAGCGCATGGTCGAGTGGCTGCGCCGTGTGCGGATAGGCAGCGCGCAGGCGTGCGCGATCGAACGGCCAGTCTGCCGCTTGCGCGTCGAATTGCTCGCGTGGATCGATCCGCCCCATGCGCAGCAGCGATAGCGCGCAAGCGTTAAGACTCGCTTGACCGCGCATGTGGCAGGTCTAAAGCGGCGCGCGTCGCGGCGGTGCATAGCCCCGCTCGCGCGATTGCAGGTCCGGCGGCAAACCCGCTAACCTGCGCCTGCGGGATGACCCCGCACTACCGATGGGCCTCGCCCGGGGGCGGCACTCCGCCCGACTGAACACGAAAAGACACGATGAAAATACACGATCTGATTACCGAGACCGAACCGCTCGCCGAATTGTGCGAGCGTCTGGCGAAAAGCGATTTCGTCTGCGTCGACACCGAATTCATGCGCGAGAACACCTATTGGCCCGAGCTGTGCCTGGTGCAGATCGGCAATGAGGAAGAGGCCGCGGCGATCGACCCGCTGGCCGAGGGTATCGACCTTACCCCGCTGTGGGACCTGATGTGCGACAATGACGACGTGCTAAAAGTCTTCCATGCCGGCGGGCAGGATGTCGAAATCGTCTACAATTTCACCGGTAAGACCCCCCAGCCGATCTTCGACACGCAAATCGCGATGATGGCGATCAGCCAGTCGGAACAGATCGGCTATGCCAATCTTGTCGAGAGCTGGCTCGGCCTGACGATCGACAAGGGTGCGCGCTTCACCGACTGGAGCCGCCGTCCGCTGACCGACCGCCAGATCGAATATGCGATCGGCGACGTGACCCATCTGGCGCAGATCTTCCCGCGCATCCTCAAGAAGCTGATCAAGACCGGTCGCGGAGCCTGGCTCGATGCCGAGATGGAAAAGCTCGCCGATCCGGAAAACTACGCCAACGACGCGGGCAAGGCTTGGCAGCGCATCCGCTCGCCGGGACGCAACCCTGCCGTGCTTGGCAGACTCAAGGCGCTCGCTGCCTGGCGCGAAAGCGAGGCGCAGCACAAGAACATTCCGCGCGGACGCATTATGCGCGACGAGACGCTGGCAGATATCGCCAGCCACCCACCCAAGAAACAGGCCGAACTTACAAAGGTTCGTGGCCTGTCGAATGCGTGGAAAGACAACGACATTGGCAAGCGTCTTATGAAAGTGCTCGAAAAGGCAGAGCCGCTGCCGAAGGACGAAATGCCCGACAAGCCTAAGCGCGGCGCGCCGCTGGGCAAGGAAGGCGCGCTGGTCGCAGACCTGCTCAAGCTACTGCTCAAGATCCGCGCGCGCGAGATCGACGTCGCCGCGCGGCTGCTGACCAAAGCCGACGAGATGGAAGCGCTTGCCGCCGGTGTGCGCGATCTCAAGATCCTCGAGGGTTGGCGCTACGACGTGTTCGGCAAGGATGCGCTCGAACTGGTCGAGGGCCGGCTCGCCTTCGCGGTCAAGGATGGGCGCCTGCTAATGACCCATGTCGACGAGGTTCACGCCGGCATGGTCGAAGCGCAGGCGGCGGAATAAGCAGGCAATGAGCACGTACCTCCCCACGCTCAAGCAGCTGCAATATCTCGTCGCGCTGCACGAGCACGGCCATTTCGGCCGCGCGGCGGAGGCCAGCTTTGTCTCGCAATCGACGCTGTCGGCGGGAATTCGCGAGCTTGAATCGCTGCTTGGCGTGACTCTGGTAGAGCGTAGCCGCCGCGTGGTGCGCTTCACGGCGCTGGGCAATCAGGTCGTCGACAAGGCGCACCGCATTCTGCGCGAGGCCGAGGAATTGGCGGACCTGGTCCAGGCCGCGGGCAAGCCGCTGGCCGGGCAGCTCCGCATGAGCGTCATCCCGACTATCGCCCCTTTCCTGCTGCCCCGTTTTCTGCCGCGCCTGCGCAAGGAACGCCCCGACCTCGAGCTGTTCCTGCGCGAGGAAACCAGCCAGGACGCGGTCGAATCGCTCCAGCACGGGCGCGTCGATTGCGTTCTGCTCGCCCTCCCCTTCGCGACCGGCGAGGTCGAGAAGGCGCATATCTCCGACGACGAACTCTACGTCGCGTTTCCCAAGGATGACCCGCGCGATCCGCCCGATCTCATACCGCCGAGCATGATAGACGAAGGCCGTCTGTTGTTGCTCGAGGACGGGCACTGTCTCAAGGACCACGCACTGGGCGCCTGCAACCGCCCGGAATTGCGCGCCTCTGCCACCATGATTGGCACCAGCCTGCACACGCTGGTGCAAATGGTCGACAACGACCTCGGCCTCACCATGCTGCCCAAAATGGCGGTAGATGCGGGCATATTGACCGGGACCGAGGTGGTCGCCCGCCCGCTCAAATCGAAAAGCGCCACGCGCGAGATCGCGCTGATCTGGCGCAAGAACTCGCCCCGGCGGGACGATTTCGAATTGCTGGCCGAAGAACTGCGTGCGGGATGAGCTTGCTATTGCCCTAACGAAAGGGCTGAACCTCTTCGCCAGCACCCAATAGCGGCTCGGTCGATCCCCTGAGCGACAGCCGCCACCCGGCCACGCTTTGGATCGCGAAGAGTGCCGATACGAGAAACTCGAGCATCTCGTCGTCATAGTGCGGCAGGAACTCGGACCAGTTGATGGGAAGCGGCGTGGGACTTCCGAGCGTGAGCCCAACTATGCCATAACATACGACCGATAAGCCGAAGAGCCACGCGCAGCTCACAGATGCCACCGGAAACTCCAGCGCATCGAGAAGGCGCCGACAGAGCGGCTGATGGGCGTGCAGCAATGGTAAAACAAAAAGCAGTGCTGCCGTCACCGCCAGGCCGGGGTAAACAAACAGCGAGTTGGAATAGACATTATGCAGGGTGAATTCCCCCTGCACGTTGATCGCGGCAAGCTCCTCGGGCGTGTCGAAGCCGAATAAGCGCTGGCCCCAGCTGATCTCTTCCCCACCCACGAACAGGAACAATAAGGCGAGGCCAATCAGCCAGCTACGCAACCTCGTACGTCCGCTCGCCCGAGCGGCGAGGACGAGGCAGGATGCGCTGGCAATCCCGTAAAGGATTGCCGAGCCGTACTCGAACGGTCCGTCCTCGTAAAAAAGTACCGTGAACGCTTGCGCATCGAGCATGGCGAAAACGGTGAGCAGCAATGCCGACATGACGAATAAGGCGTTCAAAGTCCGTTCGGCCAAGCTGGCCCTGGAAATTCGATCGAGGGCTGCGACCTGTCTGGATTCGAGCCGTTCGGCCACGCGCCACAACATCGCCGCGACGCGATCCCGGAAGATCCAGCCTGCGATTGCACCGGCCAGCGAGCACCAGATCACCAACCGACCGATCACCAACTTGGCGCCGTCCGCGCCAGTAAGCGCCATGACCGAGCTCTCGATCCAGAGACCGAGGACAACGGCTGCCGCCGAAACGGCCAAATTCGATGCGATGGTTCTCATCGGGTCTCCGGAAAACTTGCCCAGCAAGCAGGATCATCCGACAATACATAGCCGCACCCGGTGAATGTAGGGTAAATCCCGGATTTACCTATCTACAGGACTTCAGGTGTATTCGATAATGGGATGGCAGTACTCATCGAGACATACTTCTTCTTCGTTCTCACCCATTCCCAGCAACCGGTCTGAACCTGGGTTCTTCCACCTTTCCATCTTTCTGCTTCGCCACGGAAATGTCCCCGCCCCTCGACCATCGGATAGTACCGAAGGACCATCTTGCTCGCGATCGACGATCTTGGCGCGCGAGGATGGGGCTCTAGTCCATGTGCTTAAGACCGACGCGCAGATAGTCCCATCCGGTAATCACCGTCAGAACCGCAGCGGCCCATAGCGTCGTGAGGCCAACGGTGTGCGGGATATTCGCTTCGACTTCGCCGATCATCACCGTCCAGCGCGGCAGCCCTTGGCCGAGGATCAGCGAGCCCAGGGCGACCATCTGGAAGGTCGTCTTCCACTTGGCCAGCTTGGAGACCGGCACCGAGACCTGCAGCGGCCCGAGGAACTCGCGCAGACCGGACACGGCAATCTCGCGCATCAGGATGATAAGTCCTGCAATCACGTGCATGTCGCCCACATAGGGGCCGCGCAACACGCCTTGAGCGGCCAGCACCAGGATCACCGCGGCAACCATGATCTTGTCGGCGATCGGATCCAGGAAGATGCCGAGCTTCGATACGGTCCCGCTGGTGCGCGCCAGATAACCATCGAAATAATCGGTAATTCCCATCAGGCAGTAAAGCCCGAAAGCCAGCAGGTAGCCCGCCTCCCATCCCGGCCACCAGAGAAACCAGGCGAGCAATGGAATGGCGAAAATGCGCGAAAGGGTGAGGATGTTGGGCAGGTTCAGCATCTTGGCCGCATGCCCTAGCGGCAATCGTCCCGTCGCAAAAGCCGCTCTGTGCCCTTGTCCGCCACCACGTTGGCACTAGAGTCGGGCGCACGATTGGGTTTCGCCCGGGGGGTCATGCTTACATCCACTCATCTGCTGCGTCGCAGGCGGTTCCTGCCGCTGTTCGTGACGCAGCTGTTCAACGCCTTCAACGACAATCTCTACAAGACCACCATGGTCCTGTTCGTCGTTTACGCAGTGTATAATGACGAGAGTACCGAGGCGAGCTTCAGCGGGCTCGCCAGCGCGCTGTTCATCCTGCCTTTCTTCATTCTCTCCGCGCTGGCCGGGCAGCTGGCCGACATGCGCGACAAGGCCAAGATCATCCGTGTGGTGAAGGCCTGCGAGATCGGACTGATGGTGATCGGTGCGACAGGCCTATACATGGCCTGGCAGGGTATTCTGGTGCATGCGGTAGCGATCCCGCTGCTGCTGCTCGCGCTGTTCCTGACCGGGGTGCAGTCGACCTTTCTCGGCCCGATCAAATACGCAATCCTGCCGCAACATCTGAAGAAAGAAGAGGTACTTGCCGGGACCGGGCTGGTCGAGGCGGGCACGTACATAGCGATCCTTGCCGGTACCATTCTCGCCGGACCGCTGGCGGTCGACCATACCGGCTGGGCTGCGATCGGCATCATCGTGACCGCCTGCATCGGCTATCTCGTCAGCCGTCAGGTGCCCCCTGCCCCGCCGCTGGGCAAGGTCGAGCAGCTCGACTGGCACATTCTGCGCGCTTCGGTAAAGCTGGTACGCGACACGATGCACAATGCCGAAGTCTATTACGCCATTCTCGCGATCAGCTTCTTCTGGACCATCGGCGCGGTGCTGTTCATTCAATTCCCGCCGCTGGCCAAGAACACGATCATGGCCAGCCCCGAAGTCGCGAGCCTGTTTCTGGTGGTATTCTCCGTGGGTGTCGCGATCGGATCGGTGGCGGTGAATGCGTTGCTCAAGGGTCGTGTCTCGGCCCGCTTTGCGCCCGTTTCGGTAATTGCAATGGGATTGTTCGTGGTCGCATTCTACATCGTTGCCAAGATGTGGGAGGCGGACCAGCCCGCCAGCCTGCTCGGCGTTAGCGAATTCATCGCCTGGCCGATGGCCACGGTACTGTTGCTGTGCCTGCTGGGAATTTCGGTGGCGGGCGGCATGTTCGTGGTACCGCTTTATGCATTTCTCACCACGCGGGTCTCGCCCGACACGGCTTCGCGCACGATCGCGGCAAACAATATCGTCAATTCGGGGGCGATGGTGGCCGGCTCGCTGATCGCCATGGCACTGAGCGCGGCAGGCGTGCCGATCACCGAGCAGGTATTGCTCTGCGCGGCGATGTGCCTGTTCTCGGCCTGGCTGGCGAAGCGGCTGATCGCGGCGGAGAACGCAGCTGCCGAACTGGCCGCCGCCGCCGGAGCCTGAAGCCTGAAGCCTAAATCATCTAGATTATGAAGGCGAAGACCGCCGCGACGGTGGCAAAATATGTCGTTGCCGCACCGCGCACGTCGTCGGCGGTGAGGCGCCAGTCGGTCATGCCGCCAGCGGGCAGGTCGGCAAAGCCGCTGCGGCGTTGCGGGAGGCTTGCCCGGAACCAGTGGCGATGGGCTTCGCTCGTCAGAACCAATGCGCGTCTCATGATGTTGCGTTAACTAATTTTTAACCATTTGGTATCCTTTGGACTCGAAGCTGTCCCCCTTTGGCACGGATTGGGAAGAATTAACCATGATTGTCGTGATTGCGCCGCTCCGATTGCCGGGCTAACCGCCGCTGACATGACTGCGCCCGACACACCGCAAGCCGCCCAGCTCCTCGTCGACTGCCTGATCGCGCAGGGTTGCGACCGTATCTTCACCGTTCCCGGCGAGAGCTTCCTGCAAGTGCTCGACGGGCTCTGTCGGCAAGACACGATCGATATGGTTACCTGCCGACAGGAGGGCGGCGTCGCCTTCATGGCCTGTGCCGACGGAGCGATGACCGGGCGGCCAGGCGTGGCTTTCGTCACGCGTGGGCCAGGCGCCACCAATGCCAGCATCGGCGTGCATGTCGCGATGCAGGATTCACAGCCGATGATTCTATTCGTCGGCGACGTCGACAGCGAAATGCGCGACCGTGAAGGCTTCCAGGAAGTCGATTTTGCCGCCTTCTTCGGTCCGATAGCCAAATGGGCCGCACGAATCGACAGCGCCGACCGCATTCCGGAATACATCGCACGAGCATACGCGACCGCGATCTCGGGGCGTCCGGGCCCCGTTGTCCTGGCGCTGCCCGAGGACATGCTCAGCCGCGCGACCAACGCAACCCCGCGCGCGCGCGTCGAGCGGCCCGCACAGGCTCCCTGCCCCGACGCGATGCAGGCCATGATGGCGCTGCTTGCGGACGCCGCCTCGCCCATCGCAATCATCGGCGGCGCGGGCTGGAATGCCAAGGCCCGCGCGCATTTCCAGCTATTTGCCGAACGGCTCGGCATTCCCGTCGCGACGGCCTTCCGGCGGCAGGACGCAATTTCGCCGTCGAGCCCGGTCTACGCAGGCAATTTGGGCTACGGGCCCAATCCCAAGCTGATCGAGCGCGTAAAACAGGCCGATCTGATCCTGGCCATCGGCGCGCGGCTGGGCGAGGCGACGACCGATGGCTACACAGTGCCACCTCCGACTGCTACCGAGCGCAAGCTGGTGCATGTGCACCCGGATCCGAACGAGCTGGGCAGTGTCTATCCCGCCAATCTCGCGATCTGTGCCAGTATGGACGAATTCGCCGAAAGCGCCGCGCTGTGGGACGAAGGCGCGGTGATCGATTTCGACGCCGGGGCCGAAGCGCATGCGGAATGGCAGGCCTGGGCGACCGCACATCCCAATGATCACGCGCTCGACATGGGCCAGGCGGTGCAATTGATGCGCGACACGCTGCCCGCCGACACGATCATCTGCAACGGCGCGGGCAATTTCTCGAGCTGGTGGCATCGCTACTGGCGCTACGAAGGATTTCCTACTCAGCTAGCTCCTACCTGCGGGGCTATGGGCTACGGCGTTCCGGCAGCGGTCTCCGCCGCACTTCGCTTTCCCCAACGCACTGTCGTCGCCGTGGCGGGTGACGGCGATTTCCTGATGAACGGACAGGAACTCGCCACTGCCGTCCAGCACGATGCCGATCTGATCGTAATCCTGGTAGACAACTCGGCCTATGGCACGATCCGCATGCACCAGGAACGCGAGTTCCCGGGCGAAGACCGGATCAGCGCGACCCGTCTTGCAAATCCCGATTTTGCGGCCTTGGCGGAAGCCTTTGGCGGCTGGTCGGCTCGCGCCTCCACGACCGAGGAGTTCACGCAGGCGCTCGTTGCCGCCCAAGGACGCAGCGGCTTGCGACTGATCCACTGCACGATCGATATCGAACAGCTCGCCGCCAGCGGCGCGAGTGTGAGCAGGTTACGCGATCGCTAGGCGTCAGCGCATCGTCATTCCGCCATCGACCACATATTGCGAACCAGTGACGTAACTTGCTTGGTCGGACAGCAGGAACAGCGCCACCTGCGCCGCCTCGTCGGCCGACCCAAAACGGCCCAACGGTACCTGCTTCTCGATCTGCTCGGTTAGTTCTTCGACCTGTTCGTCGGGAATGCCCATGCCGTCGAAGAAATTGGTCTCGATCGGCCCGGGGGCAATCGAGTTCACGCGAATGCCGCGACCGGCGAGATCGGCCGCCCAGCTCCGCGCCAATGCAGTCACGGCACCCTTGGTAGCGGCATAGACGGCACCCTGTGGCTGGCCGAGATACGGCGAGACCGAAGCCGTCACTACCACCGAGCCGCCGTCTGCGACTACCGGAATCAACTCGGCCATCTGCAACACGGGCCCGCGCACATTCACGTTGGTCATACCATCGAACATCTTGGCATCGACACTCTCGTTGTCGCCGAACCTGCCGAACCCGGCATTCAGCCACACGCCGTCGATCGTGCCCATCTGCTCCTTGACCTTCGCACCCAACTCCTTGGCCGCCTGGGGATCGGACGCGTCGTTTCGCAATACCAGCGATCCTGACGGCAGCGCCGCGCCAGCCTCGTCGAGATGATCCTGGCTCGTGCCGGTCACGGCGACTTCGCCACCCTCATCGACGATCATCTTCGCACCGGCCAGGCCCATGCCGCTGGTGCCGCCGGTAATGAGGATACGCTTGCCTTCGAACCGCTTCATGTCTGGTCTCCGTTGCTGGGGTCATCTCGGCAACGGTGGACTGCACCAAGGCGTTCCTTCGGTCTGCCCGATCAAATGCCCGCCATGGCACAGATTACCGACCATTCGTCGGGCTTGATCTCCGCCACCGACAGGCGCGAGAGCTTGACCAGTTCGCAATCGGCAAGCTTCGGCTCGGCCTTGATCTGCTTGAGCGTAACCGGATGTGGCAACTTGCTCTTGGGCTTGACCTTCACCGCGGCCCACTTGCCTTCGGGATCGGTGGGATCGGTGATGCCCGCCACGCTCACTTCGCAGATGCCGACGATTTCGAGGCCCTCGCGCGAGTGGTAGAAGAAGGCCTGGTCGCCCACCTCCATCGCGGCGAGATTGTTTTTGGCGCGGTGGTTGCGCACGCCGTCCCATGTACCCTCGTTCTCGGCGACGAGATCGTCCCAGCTGTACTTGAAGGGTTCGGATTTCATCAGCCAATAACGCATCGCGGAATCTGCTCCGTCGGTTACTCCTCGGTACCGGTTCGGGTAGACCGATGCGCGCGCGCTGGCCACCCCGGCAAGACCCACGATTAACGTGTTTTTAGTCCTATTGCGGCTATCGCAGGGCAGTCCAAATACTCCAAGGGGGCGGGATTGGTCCGGAAAAGTTCAGATGCGACTGGAAATCGGACCGCGCGCCGAGGCAAAGAGGCTGCCCGCAGCGATCACGATATCGTGACTCTTGGGATCGCCTTTGCTGCGATTATCCTCTTCGTCGGCACGGCTGGCGTGGTCCTGCCCAACCTGCTTTTGGCATGGAACGGCGATGCACCCTCGCTCGATGTCGCGCTGACCAACGCTCTGCTCCTCAATATCGCGCTGATCCTCTTGGGCTGGCACCGCTACAAGGCGCTCAGCGAAGAGCTTAAGAGCCGCCGTGAGTCCGAAGAAGAGGCGCGCCGCCTAGCCGATATCGACCATCTGACCGGATGCCATAACCGCCGCAGTTTCACCGCCGTACTGGGACAATTGCTGGCCGAGCTCGAGCGTCGGGAAAACGCGCTCGCGGCAATTGCAATCGATCTCGACAGCTTCAAGCAGGTCAACGATCTGCACGGCCACCAGGCTGGCGACGAAGTCTTGCGGACAACTGCCGCGCGCATCCAGCGCCTGCTACCCGACGGGGGCGCACTGGCACGGCTTGGCGGGGACGAATTCGTTTGCGTCGTGCCCTATCCTCCCCAGGTTCCCGACCGCGTTGACCAATTGGCGACGCGAATGATCGAGCAGGTCGCACGGCCGGTGGAATATGCCGATTCCGCGATCGAGGTAACCATGTCGATCGGCATTGCCTCGAGCACCCAGATGGACGGTGTACGCAACGGCACGCCTTCCGCGCAAAAGCTGATGCATAAGGCGGATATCGCCATGTATCACGCCAAGAAGCAGGGAAAGAACCGGTTCTACTGGTTCGAACCGTCGATGGAGAACGAGCTGCGTTTCCGCAACGAGCTCGAGGCAGGCATCCGCCGCGGCATCGCCAATGGCGAATTTAGGCCCTATTACGAACAACAGATCGATATCGAGAGTGGCGAGCTGGTCGGTTTTGAAATGCTGGCGCGCTGGGAATCGCCCGAAATGGGCGTTGTCGGCCCGGATATCTTCATTCCCATAGCCGAAGAAATCGGTGTGATCGGAGAGATGAGCGAAGCGCTGATCGAGCAGGCGTTCGAGGATGCCAAACAGTGGGATTCTCAGCTCACGCTCTCGGTCAACATCTCGCCTGTGCAGATGCGCGATCCGTGGTTTGCGCAAAAGCTGCTCAAATTGCTCGTACGGCACAATTTCCCGCCCAACAGGTTGGATATCGAAATTACCGAGAGCTGTTTGCACGACAATGTCGGCATGGTCCGCTCAATGATCAGCAGCCTGCGCAATCAGGGCGTCTGCGTCAGCCTCGACGATTTCGGAACCGGTTACTCAAGCCTGGCACAGCTCCGCAGCTTGCCATTCGACAGGCTCAAGATAGACCGGGCCTTCATCGCCGAACTCAAGGAAGACGAACACGGCGCCAAGCTGGTGGACGCAATCCTCGCCATGAGCGACGGCCTGAAACTTCCCGTGACCGCCGAAGGGATCGAAAACGAATTCGTGCTCGAAGCGCTGAAGCGTATGGGCACGATGAAGGGCCAAGGCTATCACTATGGTCGCCCCGAGCCGGCGGCGCAGGTGCTCGAACGCCTGAACCAAAAGGGCCTTCTCTCCAAGGACAAGCTCGACAACGTGACCGAAGTCGACTTCACCGCACAGGAGACCAAGCGCGGCGAAGGCAAGCGCGCGGGCTGATACGCACACTGGACGCTGCCGCGTCGAGTGCATAGATGCGCCGCAGGATGCGCGTCGATTTCACCAAGATGCATGGGCTGGGCAACGATTTCGTCGTGCTCGATGCGCGTGCGCGCGCTGTTCCTGCAATCGATGCCGCGATTGCGCGGGCCCTGGCGGATCGGCGCACCGGCATCGGCTGCGACCAGCTGATCCTTCTCGAACTCAGCGAAACCGCCGATTTTCGCATGCGGATCTTCAATCATGACGGCGGCGAAGTAGAGGCTTGCGGTAATGCGAGCCGCGCGGTCGCGTTGCTGCATGGAGCTGACGCCAGCGTGGAGACGTCGGGTGGAGTGATCCATGTCGAACCGGCAAGCGGTGGAGCGAGCGTCGACATGGGCAAACCGCGCTTCGACTGGGACGCGATTCCCCTCGCCTACGCCATGGACACTGCGACGATGCCCGTCGGCTGGGACGGGCTCGACCAGCCCGGTGCGGTCAATGTCGGTAATCCGCATGTGGTCTTCTTCGTCGAAAATACCGACGCGGTTCCGCTCGACGAGGTCGGACCCGAGATCGAAAACGATCCGCTCTTTCCCGAACGCGTCAACGTCAATGTCGCTACCATCGAGAACCGGGAACACATCCGCTTGCGCGTGTGGGAGCGTGGCGTCGGCCTCACCCGCGCCTGCGGTACCGGGGCCTGCGCCACAGCGATCCACGCCATGCGCAGAGGACTGGCCGATCGCGAGGTGACCGTGACCCTGCCCGGTGGGGACCTCGTGATCGCATGGGGCGACGATAACCGCATTCGCATGACCGGCCCGGCGACCGAAATCTATCGCGGCAGCTTCGAATGGGACGACTTCGCATGAGCGAGGCACAGGTCATCTCGCTCGGCTGCCGGTTGAACATATCCGAAAGTGAGCAAATCCGCGCCATGCTTGCAAAGGAGCGCGACCTCGTGGTGGTGAACAGCTGTGCGGTGACCAGCGAGGCCGTGCGCCAGACCCGCCAGACGATCCGCCGCGCACGCCGTGCCAATCCCGATGCGCGCCTGCTGGTGACCGGCTGCGCTGCCGATATCGAGCGCGATCAGCTCGCCGCCATGCCCGAAGTCGACGGGCTGATCGCCAACACTTCCAAGCTCGACGCCCGTGCCTGGAACGTCCCGCCCGAGGCGCCCTCCGCCCCGCAGGACCGCACCCGCGCCTTTATCGCGGTGCAGAACGGGTGCGACCATGCCTGCACCTTTTGCGTCATCCCGCAAGGGCGCGGCCCCAGTCGCTCGCTGACCATCGCGCAGGTTCTGGCCGAGGTGGAACGTCATCTCGACCATGGCGCGCCCGAAGTGGTGCTGACCGGCGTCGATGTGACGTCATGGGGCCACGATCTGCCTGGCGCGCCTCCGCTCGGCGAGCTGGTGCGCGCGGTGCTCGACACTTTCCCCCAGCTCCGGCGGCTGCGGATGTCCTCGCTCGACGGGTTCGAAATCGACCCGCTGCTGTTCGAGCTTTTCGCCCATGAGCAGCGGCTGATGCCGCACCTGCACCTGTCGCTGCAGCATGGTCACGATCTGATTCTCAAGCGCATGAAGCGGCGGCATCTGCGCGGCGATGCAGTGGATCTAATCACCCGTCTGGCGGCGCTTCGCTCCGATCTGGCGGTGGGCGCGGACCTGATCGCGGGCTTTCCGACCGAAACCGACGAGCATCATGCGGCCAATCTCTCGATTATTCGCGAACTCAAAATAGTCCACGGGCACATTTTTCCCTATTCGCCTCGCCCCGGCACCCCCGCCGCGCGCATGCCGCAGGTCGAACGCGCCGAGATCAAACGCCGTGCGGCCCAACTGCGCACGGCCACAACGCAGGCGCGCGACGAGTGGCTGACGACGCTCGTCGATAAGCCGCACACTGTCCTCGCCGAGCGTGACGGGACCGGCTACACGCCGCATTTCGCCCGTGTTTCCGTACCCGAAGGCACGCCCGCCGGGTCGATCATCGCGGTCACGCCGACCAAGCACGAGAATGGCCTTCTAGAATGACAGAGAAGCAAAGCTGGACCGACCGGCTGTTCGGAGGATTTCGCAAAACCTCCGAAAAACTGACCAGCAACCTCACCGAAGTGGTGGGCACGGCCAAGCTAGACGATGCAACACTGGACGATGTCGAGGATGCGCTGATCCTGTCGGATCTCGGCCCGTCTGCTGCTGCGCGCATTCGCGAAAAGCTGCGCGCCAAGCGTTTCGGTCTCGAAATCAGCGAGTCCGAGCTGAAGGAAGCGGTGGCCGAGGAAATCGCCGCCATCCTGCGTCCCGTCGCCAAGCCGCTCGAGATCACTGCCTTCCCGCGCCCGCAGGTGCTGCTGGTGATCGGCGTCAACGGCAGCGGCAAGACCACCACCATCGCCAAGCTGGCGCATCTCTTCCAGGAAGACGATTACGCCGTGATGCTGGCGGCAGGCGATACCTTCCGTGCGGCGGCCATCGGCCAGCTCGCCACCTGGGCCGACCGCATCGACGTGCCGATCGTGCGCGGCCCCGAGGGCGGCGATCCGGCCAGCATCGTGTTCGATGCCGTCAAGAAAGCGACCGAGATCGGCACCGATGTGCTCATCGTCGACACGGCAGGCCGCCTCCAGAACAAGCGCGAGTTGATGGACGAGCTGGCCAAGATCCGCAAAGTTCTTGGCCGCCTCAATCCCGAAGCACCGCACGACGTGGTGCTGGTACTTGATGCGACCAATGGCCAGAACGCGCTCAACCAGATCGACGTGTTCAAGGAAGTCGCGGGGGTCACCGGCCTTGTCATGACCAAGCTCGACGGCACAGCGCGCGGCGGCGTGCTGGTGCAGGCGGCCGAGCAATACGGCCTGCCGATCCATGCGATCGGCGTGGGCGAGAAGATCGACGATCTGCGTCCCTTCGACCCCGACCTCGTCGCGCGCGTCATCGCGGGAGTGGCTTGATGACCGAAGACACCGCACCCAAATCCAAATCCGGCTGGCTCAACATCCTCGTCGACTATGGCCCGCTGCTGGTCTTCCTCGGGGTCTACAAGTTCTACCAGCCGCCCGAGACCTCGACCTTCGGCGAGATCGCGGCGGTGATCTACGGCACCATCGCCTTCATGATCGCGGCGGTGGTGGCACTCGTCTTCAGCAAGTTCAAGTTCGGCCATGTCAGCCCGATGCTGATCCTCTCAACCGCGCTGATTGTGGGGTTCGGCGGGCTGACCATCTGGCTGCAGGACGAGAAGTTCATCCAGATCAAGCCGACCGCGATCTATTTGCTGTTCGGCGCGCTGCTGATCGGCGGCTGGCTGCGCGGCAAGGCGCTACTCCAGATCCTGTTAGAGGCGGCCTTCGAAGGCCTGAACCGCGAAGGCTGGCTCAAACTGTCGCGCAATTGGGGCCTGTTCTTCGTGTTCATGGCCGGCCTCAACGAGATACTACGCCTGCAACTGAGCTTCGAAAGCTGGCTCTGGGCCAAGCTGTGGGTGTTCATGCCGCTCAGCTTCCTGTTCACCTTCACCCAGATTCCGATGCTGCTGAAGCATGGCCTGGCGCTGGAGGAAAAGGACGAGGTGATTAAGGACGAACCGCCGACGGCGTGAGACCCGTCGGGTCATACTTGAATGTCGATTGAAGTTCACCTGATCCCACACGAGGGGGCGCCAAAGCGTTGAGCGACGGCATTGCCAGCTTCAATCGTACCACGACCCCCGACCTCGAACCCGACGAAGACGAGGTCCGTTTCCACGTCGTAGCATCGGACGACGCGGAGCGGATCGTCGGGGGCTTGTCCGGGACGTGCTACTGGAACACGCTGCACATCGAATTGCTCTGGCTTTCTGAGGATTCACTTGGTTCGGGGATCGGCGCGCAACTGATCGAGCGAGCCGAAGCTCTTGCCCCTGGCGCAGGGCTACGAGCTCGCCCCGGTCGAGACAACCAGCTGGCAGGCCAAGCCGTTCTACGAGAAGAATGTCTATCAGCTCACTGCCACACTGTAAGGCAGACTGGCGGGTCATCCATGCCATTACCTGCGTAAGAGGCTTGGCCAGTCCGACGAAGTATTGACCTGAGAGCCCCCGGCGGCTCCATAACGAACCCCGTCGGTAAAACGGGCGATCAAACGCCGCAATCGGCGCATGGAGGCACATATGGCCGCAATACCTCGCCCCGATCACTCGGACCGTCCCTTCCGGATGTCATGCGAGCACGTTGTTCAGGCTACACCCGAACTGGTGTTCGCCGCCTTCACCAACCGTCTCGATCGCTGGTTCGCCCAGCCCGGCACGCTATTCCTGACGGCCGAACCGGGCCAACCCTATTTCTTCTACAATCGCGAAGATTGGGGACGCCATCCGCACTACGGCCGCGTTCTAGACTTGGTTGAAGGACGTCTGGTCGAAATGACGTGGATCACGGGCAATGGAACCGAGGTCGGTACTCAAGGAGCCGAGACCATCCTACGCGTCGAGCTTGAGCCAGTGGGCGATGCAACGCGCGTGCTGCTGACGCATGAAGGCTTCGTGACGCAGGCATCGTGCGACGGCCACGCGGAAAACTGGCCGCTTGCGCTCGATATCCTCGACGAGGCCTTGGCCTAGATTTCCACCTGGCTCCCGAGCTCGACCACCCGGTTGGTTGGCAGCCGGAAGAAGTCCATCGCGGTTGCGGCATTCCTCAGCATCCAGGCAAACACCTTCTCGCGCCAGATCGGCATCCCGGGCTTGTCGCTGGCGAGCAGCGTCTGGCGGCTGAGGAAGAAGCTGGTGTGCATCATGTCGAATTCACCGCCACACCGCTGCATCTTCTTGAGCCCCTGCGGCACGTCGGTTTCTTCCATAAAACCGTAGTGAAGAATGGCGCGATAGAAACCATCGCCGAGGTCGTGATATTCGCAGCGCTCTTCGGGATCGACATAGGGCGCATCGGCGATCAGAACGGTCAGGATCACCACGCGTTCGTGCAGCACCTTATTGTGCTTGATGTTGTGCAGCAGCGCGGAAGGCACGCCCGCCGTCTGGCTGGCCATGAAGATGGCGGTGCCGGGCACGCGAGTGGCAGAGTTTTTGGCGCTTTTGGCGAAAATCTCGATCGGCAGCGCTGTCTCGCTCATCCGGTCGCGCATCAGCTTGCGACCGCGCGCCCAGGTCGTCAGCAGAGTGAAGGCGATCAGGCCCACCACCAGCGGGAACCAGCCACCATCGGGCACCTTGAACAGGTTTGCGGCGAAATAGGCACCGTCGATGATCAGGAAGAAGATCACCACGGGCGCGGCGTACCACCACTTCCACTTCCACACGCCGACGAACAGCACGCCCATCAGCAGCGTGTCGATCGTCACCGCGCCCGTCACCGCGATGCCGTATGCGCTGGCAAGGTTGGAGGAGGTCTGGAAGGTCAGCACCAGGATGATGACCGCCACCATCAGCGCCCAGTTGACGACCGGGATGTAGATCTGGCCCGCTTCGGTTTCGCTGGTGTGGCGGATCGACAGGCGTGGCATGAAGCCCAGCTGCATCGCCTGATGTGTTATGCTGAAGGCGCCGGAGATAACCGCCTGGCTGGCGATGAAGGTCGCCACGGTAGCAAGGATCACCAGCGGGAGGCGGAATTCCTCGCTCGCCAGCAGGAAGAAGGGGTTCTTGACGACTTCCGCCGCCTGCTCCGACGGGAGCCCTGCGATCATCGCGCCCTGCCCGAAATAGTTGAGCAGCAGGCACGGCATGACGAAGCCGAACCACGAAAGGCGCATTGGCCCACGTCCGAAGTGCCCCATGTCCGAATAAAGCGCCTCGGAACCCGTTACCGCCAGCACCACCGCGCCCATCGCAAGGAAGGCGATGAAGCCGTCGGTCACGAAGAACATCACCGCGTAATAGGGGTTGAGCGCCCAGAGGATGTCCGGGTTCTGGATGATCTGGTTGAGGCCGAGGCCAGCCAGCGTCAGGAACCAGACGATCATAACCGGGGCGAACAGCGCCCCGACCTTGGCAGTGCCCCGTCGTTGAAGAACGAACAGGAAGACCAGCAGCACAAGCGCGATGGGTATGACGTAGGAGGACAATCCTTCGTCGACCACGGTCAGCCCCTCTACAGCCGAAAGGACCGAAATGGCCGGCGTGATCATGCTGTCGCCATAGAATAGCGACGTGGCGAACACGCCCAGCAGAACCACGAGCCAGGCGTATTTCGTCTTGCCGACATGGCGCGATAGCAGTGCGACGAGAGCAAGGCTGCCGCCCTGCCCTTTGTTGTCCGCACGCATCAGGATGGTGACGTACTGGATCGCAACCACCAGCAGCATCGACCAAAATATCAGGCTGACCACGCCCAGCACATGCATCCGGTCGATGGCAATGCTCGCCGCCCCGGAAAAGGTCTCCCGAAACGCATAGAGCGGGCTTGTCCCGATATCGCCGAAGACGATACCGATCGCACCCACGGCCAGAGCCGCGCGCGAACCGCTGCGGCCGTGCCCGCCATGCGAATTCACAGGCGGCACACCTTCGTTCAGCGGGGATGACGCGGGAGCGTTTTCTGTCATGCGGGAATGGGTTCCGACAACATCGTGTCTCTCGGCCTAAGTGGCGAAGTCGCGGGCGTTAGCAGCAAGGCTTCGCACTCGCAACAAATCGCGTATGGGGCTGTTATCCTTCGGTTTCTTCCGTGGAAGAAACGGGGCCTACCCCCAGCATCGCTTCCAGACGTTCGAGTCGCGCGGCAAGCGGCCCGCGCCAATCGGTGCCTTCGGGCGCATTTTCGAGCAATTCACGCCACAGTGCGAGGGTCCGTCCCGGCTCGCCTGCGCGAAGATAAGCGAGGCCAAGAAAATAGGTCGGTGCGGGATTGGCGGGAGCGACCTGCTCGGAGCGCGAATATGCATAAAGTGCGGCCGCAGTAAGCTGGCCGTTCGCATGCTCGACCAGCGCATTGCCCAGTGCCAGCCAGGCCTCGCTGTCTTGCGGATTCTCAGCCACGGCATTGCGGAGGAAATTGGCTGCCTGCGCGTGCTGGCCGCGCCGGGTAAAGGCATCGGCTGTGACGACGAAGCGCGAGGGCAGACGACCCTCGGGATAGAACTCGCGCCGCGCCTCGACCAGGAGTTCGCCGGTCTGCGAAGCCTCCTCGGCAACCGGCGCGGTAGGCGCGGCAGGCTGGCCGGGGTTTCCTTGCATCGCATAGCCTGCCAAACCGAACAGCAGAGCCGATCCGAACAGCATCCACAGACTGCGCGGGAGCTTGAGCAGATACACCGCAAGGCCGAATATCAGTGCCGCCAGCGCCAGGATCGGCAGCCAACTCATGCGCGCCTCCGGTACCTGCTGACGAGCACCCCGCCCGCGAGCGCCAAAAGCAGGATGGGTATGGCAAACAGCGGCCAGGTCGTCGCACTGACTACCGGCTTATAGCTCACATAGTCGCCATAGCGCTGCGTCAGCCAGCCGCGTATCTGGTCCGGGCTCTCGCCCGCGGCGATCCGGATGCGGACCTGGTGACGCATATCGCCCGCCATCGGCGCATCGCTATCGGCGATCGATTGCGACTGGCATTTCAGGCAGCGCAGCGTCTCCATGAGGTCCTGCGCGGCAGCCTCTTGCGCCGGATCGTCAAGCTGGCGGTAGGCATAGGGTGCCGGCGGCATGCTCTGCTGGGCGGCAAGCGGGAAGGCGAGCATCAAGATGAACGAAACGACGAGAGGGCGGATCACCGGGCCTTCTCCAACTCTGCCAGCAAACGTGGCACGTCATCGGCCCGGATATCGCCGATGTGCTGGTGACGGATCACCCCACTGCCATCGATGACGAAGGTTTCGGGCACGCCCGACGATCCGATGGCGAGTTGTACTTCGGACAGATCGTCACGTCCTATCCTGCTGTAGGGATTGCCGTGCTGCGCGAGGAAACGCGCGACGTCCTCGGGCCGGTCACGGATAGCGACGCCGACGATTTCGGCGCCCTGCTCCTTCAGACTTTCGAGATGCGGGGCCTCGGCGATGCATGGCAGACACCAGCTCGCCCAGATATTGAGCAGCCGCGGCTGGCCGTCTGCGAAACTTGCATTGGACACGCCCTCGACACCGTCCATCGCGGGCGGAAGCTCGAAATAGGGCAATTCCTCGCCGACCATGCGGCTCTGGACGAATTCGTCCTTGGGCTGCGTGAGCTGGTAGGCGGCAAGGCCGACGAACAGCGCGAAAGCGAACAGCGGGACCCAAAGACGCCAGCTCATGCGACCGCCTCCCGGTCGGCGCGCCGTTCAGCGATGCGCGAAGCGAGGCGCCGGTGTCGCAGATCGCTCAGGACCCGGCCGACCAACGCAAGGACACCCCCCAGCGCAATCAGCAGTCCGCCATACCAGATCAGCGTCACGAAGGGCTTCCACCATAGCCGCAATTGCCAGCGCCCATCGGGCGCGCGGTCGCCGACCACGGCATAGAGCTGGCCGTTCCAGCGGGTAGAGAGCGCGCTTTCGGTGGTTTGCTGCAGCGGCGCCCAAAAATTTCGCGATTGCGGGGTGAGGACCCGAGCCTCGCCTCCGCCATAGCTTGCCGCAAGCCGTCCTTCGATCGCGGTCCAGTTTGGACCGGCGACGGGTTCGACTCCCTGTAGGACCACCGTCCACGGCCCGACTGTGGCGCTGCCGCCTTCCTCGACCGCGGCCAGCCGTTCCTCGGTGAAGGCACTTTCGCTCGCCATGCCGAGCAGCGCAACGGCGACACCGAAATGCGCCACGATCATCCCCCAGGTGGACAGCGGCGTGCGCGAAAGCTTGCGCCCGCGCAGCGGCATCAGGCTCGCGACGGCCAGGCCGAGCCCGAATGCAAGACCCAGCAGCGGCAGGATGGCAATCTCGGAAAGCAGGCTCACCAGGACCAGCGCGGCCAGCACCAGCGCGGCAAACAGGGCGACTTCCTTGCCGATCCGGTCGATCCGGTCCTGCCGCCAACGCAGCAGCGGTCCCACCGCCATGACGGCGAACATCGGGATGGTGAAGATCGCCCCTACGGGATTGAAGTAAGGCGGACCGACCGAAACGCGCACGTCGAACGCCTCGGTCAACAATGGGTACAGCGTGCCGAGTAAGACGATGGCGAGAATCGCGCTCAACATGACGTTGTTGAACACCAGCGCCCCCTCACGGCTGGCCAGCGCGAACCGCTCCCCCTCCCTGATCGTATTCGCGCGCAGGGCGAATAGCAGCAGCGCCCCGCCGATGAAAATGCCGAGCAAGACGAGGATGAAGGTGCCGCGTTCCGGGTCGACCGCGAAGGCATGCACGCTGGTGAGGATGCCCGAACGCACGAGGAAGGTGCCCACCATGCTCATCGAAAATGCGACCACGCCGAGCATGATGGTCCAGGTGCGCAAGGCGTCGCGGCTGGCAAGGACGCTCGCCGAATGGAGTAGCGCAGTCGCGGCGAGCCATGGCATGAGCGAGGCGTTTTCCACCGGGTCCCAGAACCACCAGCCACCCCAGCCGAGTTCGTAATAGGCCCAATAACTTCCCGCGGTGATCCCGATAGTCAGCATCACCCAGGCGCCCAGGACCCAGGGTCGCATCGCGCGCGCGAAATTCGGCGTCACCTGTCGTGTAAGCAATGCGCCCACTGCGAAGCTGAAGGCAACCGACAGGCCGACATAGCCCAGATAGAGCGTAGGCGGATGGAAGACGAGGCCGATATCCTGCAGCAGCGGGTTTAAGCCCATGCCTTCCGCTGCCGGTGTCGGAAGGCGCTCGAAGGGGTTCGAACTCAGCAGCAGGAAGGCGTAGAAACCAAGCGAAACTACGCCCTGCGCTGCCAGCGTCGCATTCATCGTATTTTCCGGCAGGCGCTTTTCGACCGCGGCGATCAGTGCGCCGGCAAGGCCCATCACCATCACCCACAGCAGCATCGAGCCCTCATGATTTCCGAAACTACCCGAGAGCTTGAAGATCAGCGGTTTCATGGAATGGGAATTCGAGGCCACCAGCTTCACCGAGAGATCGGTGATCGCGAACAACCACACCAGCATGGCGAAGGAGAAAGTCACCAACACGCCCTGCACCACCGCGGCAGGGCGGATCAGGCTGGCAAGCTCGCTCGAAGCGCCCTGACGCACCGCCATGAAGCCCGCGATCATCTGCAATGCGGCTAGCGCCGCGGCAAGCCACAGGGCTGCAAGGCCGAGTTCTGCAATCATTCGAGACCGACCGTCGTTTCCTCGGCCATCTTAGCGGCCTGGTGCTGCTCCATTCCCTGCAGCTCGCGCGGGACGTAGTTCTCGTCATGCTTCGCGAGGAGGTTGTCGGCCACGAAAGTGCCATCGGCGCCGAGGCGCCCCTCGGCCACCACGCCCGAACCTTCGACGAAGAGGTCGGGCGCGATGCCGCTGAAACGGACCGGCACGCGCGAACCGTCATTGCCCGTAACGGCAAAGGTCAGCGTGATTCCGTCGGCGGCGGTGTGCAGCGAGCCTTCCTCGACCATGCCGCCAAGCCGTACTGCCTGACCCACTTCGGGCGGGTCGGCCAACATCTGCTCGGGGAGGTAGAAGTAGCTCGCCTGGTTGCGCAGCGCATAGGCCGCCAGAAGGCCCGCCCCGACCAGTGCGACCAAGGCAAGGACGACCAGAACGAGCCGCTGGTGCTTGGGTTTCAATGCGTTCATTTACGCCTGCTGTCCGCGCGGCGCCTTTCCGCACGCTTCATGTCGATCCACGCCCAAGCCACCATGGCAAGCGTGCCGACGATACCCACCGCATAGGCTGCGATAACGAAATCCCACTGGTCGAGCGCTTCCCTCATCATGCAGACTCCATCGCCCGGCGACGGAGGCGCGCCTCGGCCTGGATATCGGCAAGCAATGCGCGCATGCGGGCGAGGACCACGCCTCCGAACACAAGCGAGAAGCCCAGCACCGCGACCAGCAGCGGCGCCAGAAATTCGCCGTCGATGGCGCTCTTACCCATCGTTATGCTCGGAGGCTGGTGGAGCGAGTTCCACCACACAACGCTGCGGTTGATGATCGGGATGTTGATTGCGCCGAGCAGGCCGAAGATCGCCGGAATGCGCGCGGATACACCCTCACGCTCGGCTGCCTGTGCCAGCGCGATATAGGCGAGATAAAGAAAGGCCAGCACCAGCATGCTCGTCAGTCGGCCGTCCCACACCCACCACGTGCCCCAGGTCGGGCGCCCCCAGATCGAACCGGTGGCAAGGCAGATCACTGTAAAGACGAGCCCCGGCACCGCCGCGGCGCGGGCGGCAAGCGCGGCCAGTGGGTGCCGCCAGACGAGGAAGACGAGGCTGGCAATCGCAATCGCGCTCCATCCCCCCATCCCCAGCCATGCGGCTGGAACGTGAAGGAACAGAATTCGTACCGTTTCGCCCATCAATCGATCGGGCGGGACGTGAAACAGGCCCCAATAGAGCGCCGCAGCGCTCACCAGCAGGCCGCCGACCAACAACAGTGGGGTCAGCAAGCTGGCGAGCGTGAGGAAGCGTTTGGGGTTCGCGAAGCCGTGCATCGAAAATTACCGTTCCGCCCCGCTTTGACAGCGCTCACCCGGCGTCGCAAGAGCGCAGTTCAGCGACCGATCAGTTCCTGCGCCATGCGGTCGGCAACCTGATCCGGCGAGGCGCCGCTTCTGTCGCTTTCGTGCCAGATCTGCTCGAGCCGTCCCGGGATCAGCGCGATGCGCTTGCGCACTTCGTTGATGTCGCAAGGCGCCTTGTCCTTGCGGCACAGATATTCGAGCGTAACCGAGATGATTCCGCCTGCATTGATAACGTAATCGGGCGCATAGAGGATACCGCGCTCGGCCAGCATGGGCCCATGCTCGGGGCGGCGCAGCTGGTTGTTCGCACCGCCTGCCACGATCTGGCAATCTAGCCGCGCGATGCCTTCGTCATCGAGAATCGCGCCCAGCGCGTTGGGACTGAAGACATCGCATGCGACCGACATTATCGCATCGGACGCGGCCGTTTCCGCGCCGAGCTCGGCGGCCAGGGCTTCGGCGCGGTCGTGATGGATGTCCGACAGGGTCAGCTTGGCGCCGTCGCGGGCCAGCAAGCGGGCGACACCGCCGCCAACGCTGCCGGTACCCTGGAGCGCAACATGCACGCCTTCTACGCTGTCCTTGCCCAACTTATGTCGAATCGCAGCCTTGATGCCGAGGAAGATCCCAAGGGCGGTAAAGGGTCCCGGATCCCCGCCAGCCGCATCCTCACCCTCGACCGGTAGGCCCGAAACATACTGCGTGCGCTCGGCCACCGCTGCCATGTCGGCTTCACATATGCCGACGTCCTCGGCGGTCACATATTGCCCGCCCAGCGCTTCGACGGCATCGGCGAAGGCGGCGAGCATTTCAGGCGTCTTGGTCTTGTCCTTCCCGGCGAGAATGACTGCCTTGCCACCACCCATCGGCAGGCCGGCCATGGCGTTCTTGTAGCTCATGCCGCGCGACAGGCGCAGCGCATCGCGCATGGCATCGGCGGGTTCGGTATAGTGCCAGAAGCGCGTACCGCCCGCGCCTGGGCCGAGATGGGTGGAGTGCAGCGCGATGATCGCAGTCAGGCCGCGTTTCGCATCGCGAACCACCTGGACCAGTTCGTGGTCGTCGAAATCCGCTTCGGTCCAGAACGCCGTCATGCCTGCTTGCCCCCTAAGAGCGTTGAAGGACGGCCATCAAAAGGGGAGAAAATGGGGCGATCGACGGGGTTCGAACCCGCGACCTCCGGTACCACAAACCGGCGCTCTAACCAACTGAGCTACGATCGCCACATGCCCCCGGAACCGCCCGGGAAAGGGGGGCCTGATACGCTTGCGCGCGGCAGCGTCAACCCGCCCAACGCAACGGCGCGTGCCTGTTGCACAATGAGGGTCGATTGGGAAGCGAAAATCGCAATCACCCGGGCTCTGCGCAACATTCTTTCGTAGTTGCCGGAGGCTGCAAGCACGCTATCCTCGCTCTGATGAAGGGTCCCGGCGAATCTTCGAGCGAGCGCTTGCTGATGGTCGAAGGAATGCAGCGCGTGCCGAGCGACAAACTTGAACTGTTTCAACTGCGTGACTTCGTGCCTCACGATCTGCGCGAAGAACTGATTCGCCTGATCGAACAGGATCGCCGTCCCTCGACGCTCGCCGATGCGGGCGATGATCGCTATTTTCGCACCAGTGAGACATGCGATCTCGAAACGGACGAGTCCGCCGTGCGATCGCTGGAAGAGCGGCTTAGCGCACTGAACGGAATCGATCCGGCGCATGGCGAACCGCTGCAAGGCCAGCGCTACGAGGTTGGACAGGAATTCAAGCCGCATTGCGACTATTTCAATCCGGGCGGTTCCGACTGGGCCAAATACTGCTCGGTTGCCGGGCAGCGAACCTGGACATTCATGATCTATCTTAACGACGTCGAGGCCGGCGGCGCGACGCGGTTCAAGACGGTGGGAAAAACCTTCCAGCCCGAGGCGGGCAAGCTGATCTGCTGGAACAACCGTCGCCCCGATCTCAGCGAGAATCCCAATACGCTCCACCACGGCATGAAGGTGCGCAAAGGGCTCAAATACGTCATCACCAAGTGGTATCGCGAAAAGCCCTGGGGATGGTGAGGTGATCGAGGGCGGCAAGATCTACGAAGGCGGCTGTCATTGCAGGACGGTTCGGTTCCGCTTCACCATGCCCGATGAGCCCGTAATCCGGAGGTGCAATTGCACGATCTGCGCGATGAAGGGGGTGGTGATGCTCGATGTACCCATGGCCAGCCTCAAGATCACGGCGGGGCGAGATGCCCTTGTGCTATATACCTTCGGCAGCGGGCAGGCGAAGCACCGGTTCTGTTCGAAGTGCGGCATACACCCGTTCCACCAACTGCGCTCCGAACCCGACCATTACGGTCTCAATCTCGCTTGCGTAGACGGGTTGACGGTTTACGATCTGCCCGAGGTCCCCGTATTCGATGGCCAAAGCCATCCCGGTGATGGCGGCGACTACAGCTACGTCGGCATCATGCGGTTCGAACGCAGCGAAAATTGACGCAAGACAAATTTCGCTCGTGGCATTCGTGGTAGTCAGCGAGAATTGGACCAATCGGGAGTGTGGTAATGATCGACTACAGCGATATTCGCGCCAAGCTGCAAACACGCCTCGCAGATCTGCTCGCACGCGCCGAGGTCATCGAAGATGACCTGCGCCACCCGCTCGACGCAGATTCGAGCGAACAGGCGGTCGATCTCGCGGACGACGAGGCATTGGAAGGAATTGACGATGTCCTGCGGCAGGAGATCGGACAAGTGCGCATGGCGCTGTTGCGGATCGAGAACGGGACCTATGGCACCTGCAGCCGCTGCGGGAAGCAGATCGCACGCGCCCGCCTCGAGGCGCGACCGATCGCGACGCGCTGCATCGAGTGTGCTGACTGATCGGTCGAAACAAAAAGGGCGGCCTCGCAGGACCGCCCTTCCCAAAACTTCGAGGCTCGCCGCGCTCAGTTCTTCTTGAGCGACAGGCCGCCGAAACGCTTGTTGAAGGCTGCGACGCGGCCGCCTTCCTGAATCTGTTTGGTGCCACCGGTCCATGCCGGGTGGCTGGTCGGGTCGATATCGAGCGTCAGCGTATCGCCCTCGCTGCCCCAGGTGGAGCGCGTCTGGAATTCGGTACCATCGGTCATCTTGACCGTGATCATGTGGTAATCGGGGTGACCTTCGGCCTTCATTGTAAACGTCCTTTTAGCCTCGGAACGGTTCCGACCGGTCCAGCTGTGTTGTGGAGAAGGCGCGCGCATAGCCGCGAGCGCCGAATTTGGCAACCTTATTCGGGTGCGTCGGCGATCATCGCGGTAAACTGCACTTCACAGGTCACCTTGCCATCGACCGAAGCCTCGCCCGCAAATTTGCACACGCGAGAGCGCTTCTGGACGAATTCGGCCTTGAGATCGAGCAGCACGCCGGGCGTCACCGGCGCACGGAACTTCGCATTCTCGATCGCCATGAAATAGACGAGCTTGCCCGAACCGGCGAGGCCGAGGCTTTCGACGGCGAGCACACCCGCAGCCTGCGCCAGCGCCTCGATCTGGAGCACACCGGGCATGATCGGCGCGCCGGGGAAATGCCCCTGGAAGAAATCCTCGTTGAAGCTGACCGCCTTGACCGCATGAATGCGCTCGTCGACGGCCAGTTCCTTGACCCGATCGACCAGCAGCAGGGGATAGCGATGCGGCAGGCGCTTCAGCACCCCGACGACGTCGAAACCGGTTTCGCTCATTCCCCTGCTCCTGCTGCTACGATCAGCGACCGGTCGGCTGCGTCGCCGGCTGCTGCTGTTGCTGCTGTTGCGCGGCTTGCTGCGCCGCCTGTTGCTGCGCGACGCCAATCAAGACTTGCGAAACGGTCTGCTGCGTCTGGAGCGATTCCTGGCGTGGACGCCAGCCCTGCGGCGGAGTGATCTGGACGCTCGGTACGCGCTGATTCATTGCGGCGACCAAGTCGTTGGTTACATTGAACGTCTCGGGTGCCCACTGGACCGCATCAGGATTCAACAGGATCTGAATGTTCTTCTGTTGCACGACCTGCTGCTGAACGTTCGGGTAGTCGTTGATCAGTTGTTCAATGGCATAGGTCTGCGCCAGCACAATCGGCTGCGAGATCTGAGCGAGCTGTTGCTCTTTCTGCTGAAGCTGCTGCACAACCGAAGGGTTGGCCTCTGCTTCCGCCTGGGTAAGCTGGCCATTATTGTCAGTGTCGAGGCTCTGCTGAAGTGTCTGCATTTCCTGACGCAGAGTGCGCAGTTGTGTGATTTGGGCCGAGTACTGCTGGTCGATCTGCTGGTAAGCGTTGATGCGTGCCTGGCTGCGCACGATCACAGCTTCGGGGCTGCTCGTCGCGATACCGCTGACCTGCGCGGTAGCCGGCGTCGAGATGACTGCGGTACCTGCAAGAGCGGCAACAGCGATGGTCTTGGGAAAAAGTTTCATCAGAATTGCGTTCCTACGTTGAAGGAGAAGGTCTTTGTATCGTCTCCGACCTGCTTCTTGAGCACGTGAGATAAATCGATCCGGAAGGGACCGAAGGGCGAGTTCCAGTTGACTCCGAAACCAACCGAAATGCGTGGCGATGGGCTATCACCTACGAATACTTCCCTGAAAGCCGGGAAAACGATGTTCGGCTCGTTAGCGGTGCCATCGGGTGCGACGGGATCTGTTACGACGGTGACAACCGTGTTTCCGTCCGCGTCAACCGATCTCTGCAGGAACTCCAGATTGCCGCTGGCATCGGTGTTCTGCACCCCGTTGGGGAAATCCTGCAGGATGGGACGAGTGACGCTGAACAGCGAGCCCACGTCGAGGAAGATCGAAGGTCGAATGCCCATCTCGCGCGCACCGCTTCCCAACGGAATCTCGAGCTCTGCCCTACCGAGGTAGTAGGCCTTGCCACCCAATGAATCGTCGATGCGGTTGTTGCCCGCCAGTGCGTCCTCGACCGACTCGGGCACGGTCGGCGTCGTCGGATCGTCATCGTCATCGATATAGGACAGGCGTACGATGCGGGGGCCAACACCGCGAATATCGAAACCCCGAAACTGCGGTTCGCCAAGGAAGAATCGATCGGTCAGCAGGACATCGTCGCGACCAGCGACGTCGTTGTCTTCCAAACTGCGTATCCACCCCCCTTCGCCAGTGACCGAGAAGATGAAACCACTCCCGACCGGCCAGAACTTACCCGCCTGGGCGCGCGAACGGACATATTTCACGTCACCGCCGAGCCCGGCAAACTCGGTCGTCCAACTCACCCTTTCACCGCGAGTCGGTCGAAGGCGACTGTCGAGCGTATTGTAGGTAAGCGTTAGCCCGACAATCGAACTCGTCCGTTCACCGATGGCTTCACAAAGGAAGCGGCTGGCCCGCAAAGGGTCGCAGGTCGCCACTCCATCGCCATCGCGATCGGAGAAATAGATCGACTCGTCGAGACTTACATCCTCATATTCGAAAGTGTAGCTGCCAATCGCACTTACATATTCGGTCAACGGGACGCCGGCACGGATCGAGATGCCTGTTTGCGACTGCTCGTACGTCGTATTGCGTTCGTTGTTGCGGAAGTTGAAGCTGTTGAGATCGCGGCGATAAATGTCCACGCCGGCGGAAATGTTCCGGTCGAACACGTAGGGTTCGCTGAAGCTTACCTGCGCCGATTGCGAGAAGCGCGAATAGTTCAGGCTCAAGCCGACCGTCTGGCCGCGGCCACGGAAATTGCGCTGCCGGATGGAGCCAGCAAGGATGAAACTCTCAAGGCTCGAAAAGCCCGCAGACAGCTGCAATTCGCCGGTTGCCTGTTCTTCGACATTGGCTTCGAGCACGATCCGATCGGGTGCACTGCCCTCGACCTGGTTGATCTCGAAGTTTTCCTGGAAATAGCCGAGCGAATTGATACGCGCGGTCGAACGCGCGACCGACAGCGAATTGAAGGCATCCCCTTCGGCAAGCCGGAATTCGCGGCGCACGACCTTGTCCTGCGTCAGCGTATTGCCGTTCACATCGATCCGCTCGACATAGACGCGCGGCGCTTCGCGAAGCACGAAGGTCACGTTCATCGTCAAGTCGTCGGGGTTGCGGCGGAACTGCGGCTGCACATCGGCAAAGGCGTAGCCGAAAGTGCCGGCCAGCTCGCTCAACTGCTCCACCGTGTCTTCTACGAGCTTGGCGTCGTACCAGTCCCCTCCCTGCATTGGCAGGCGCGCGGTCATCGCGTCATTGTCGAAGTCGCGGATCTGAGAGTCGACCGACACATCGCCGAATTTGTAGCGCTCGCCCTCCTCGACCACATAGGTAATGATGAAATCGCGCTTGTCCGGCGTCAGTTCGGCGACTGCGGAGACAACGCGAAAATCGGCGTAGCCTTCGGTCAGATAGAATTGGCGCAGTTTCTGCTGGTCGAAGGCCAACCGATCGGGATCGTAGCTGGTGTTCGAGCTGAGGAAGCTGGTGAGGCGCGCCTGCTTGGTCACCATCTCGCCGCGCAGCTCGCCGTCGGAGAAGGCCTCATTGCCAATGATGTTGATCTGGCGGACCTTGGATTTGGGGCCCTCGCTTATCTCGAAGACGATATCGACGCGGTTCTGCGACAGTTCGACCATCTTCGGTTCGACGGTAGCGGCGAAGCGGCCCTGGCGCTTGTAGAGTTCGATAATGCGCGCCACGTCGGCGCGGACTTTCGAACGAGTGAATATCTGGCGCGGCGAAAGTTTGATCTCGGGCAGGATCTTGTCGTTCTTGATCCGCCGGTTACCCTCCAGGATAATCCGATTGATCACCGGGTTCTCGACGATCGTGATCACCACATTGCCATCATTGTTCACAACGCTGGCGGTGGAAAAGAGTTCGGTCGCGTAAAGGTCCTTGAGGACCTCGTCGCCGGCCGCCTGCGTCCAGACATCGCCAGGGCGCAGTTTGATGTAGGACAGGATCGTCTGCGGCTCGAGACGCTGGGCGCCGCTCACGGCGATGGTCTGCACAACATCCTGCTGTACGACCGGCGCCGGGGCCGGCGCTTCCGCGCCCTCTTCCTGTGCGAAGGCCATAGCGGGCATCCCTGCAAGCATGGTGCCGGCCAACAGGCCGATCGCCAGCCGCGCGGCAGGGTTCTTGCGTCGCGTGGCGGCAAAAGCAAAATCAGTCATCGACAAGGAGATTCCCGTCCTCGTTGCACTTACAGCAGACCCGGCTGTCGCAGCCCCGATCCGGCGTCAGGCCGCACTGAGCGGGGCAGCCCTGCCGTCCCCTGCCCGATGCGCCTTCGCCGATCAAGCGTTGCTGCGGTAAATTGCCGGTATCCCGCTCCCTTTCCCCGGCTAATTCCCGAAAACGGGAAGCGTCGCCAGATCGTTGATCGTGACGAACACCATCAGCATCAGCACGAGGGCTACGCCGGCGCGGTACGCCACTTCCTGACCGCGGGGCCCGACCGGCTTACGGCGGACCGCTTCTGCCGCGTAGAAAGCCAGGTGCCCGCCGTCGAGGGCCGGGATTGGCAGGAGGTTGATGAATGCCAAGTTAAGCGAAATCAGCGCGGCGAAATTGATGAAGGCCATCGCGCCGAGACTGAGCTGCTCGCCGGAGAACTTGGCGATCTTCACCGGCCCGCCGAGTTCCTGAACCGACCGTTCACCGGTGAAGATCTGACCGATTCCCGTCACCATCATGTCGACGATGCCGATCGAATGATCGACCGCGAGGCCCAGCGAAGACCCCAGCCCCTGAGGCACGAATTCAAGCTCCGACCCGCCCGACGCGACACCTATCATGCCGATTTTCGAGGCATTGCCGAACCGATCGGTCATCTCGACACTGCGCACGGGCACGGCGAAAGTCCGTTCCGCGCCGTCACGCACGACGGTGATGTCCAGCGTGCGCCCGGGATAAAGCATCACCGAATCCTGCACGTCGCGGAAATCCTCGACGCGCTCGCCCTCGACAGCGACAATCCGGTCGCCGACTGCCATACCGGCTTCACGTGCAGTCGAGATTTCTGCGAATTCGGCCACCGTCATCTGCTGATCGACATCGGCGGGCACGGGCTTGCCGTAGAACGCGAAGAAGCTCGCGAAAATGCCGAGAGTCAGCAAGATATTGGTCGCCGGACCGGCGAAGACGATCAGCGCGCGCTTCCACAGGGCGGCGTGATGGAAGCTGCCCGTGCGCTCCTCTGCGCTGGCACGCGCGGTCGCTTCAGCATCGGGAATGCTGGCGGGGTTCATGTCGCCCTTGAACTGGACATAGCCGCCAAGTGGCAGCGCGCTAAGCTTCCAGCGCGTGCCACGTTTGTCGGTGAAGCCCCAGATTTCCTTGCCGAAACCGACCGAGAAAGCCTCTGCGTGCACGCCAAACCAGCGGCCGACGAGATAGTGGCCGAGTTCGTGAAAGGTGACCAGCGGCCCCAACAACAGCGGGAAGCCGATTACGTAATAAAGCCAAAGGGGCAGGTCGAATTCCAAGATCAGGCGGGCTCCAGCAAGTGGGTGGCACGGATACGTGCGTCCTCGTCAACGCGCATCACCTCTTCGAGGGTCCGCGGCGCATTAGGCAAGTCGCCTTGCTGGAGGACGCTTTCCACCACTACCGCAATCCTGCTGAACGCAATCTTACGCGTCAGGAAGGCTGCAACCGCAACTTCGTTTGCGGCATTGAGCATCGCTGGCGCCGCCCCGCCCGCTTCCGCGGCCTCGCGGGCCAGCTTCGTCGCGGGGAAACGCACTTCGTCAGGGGCGAAGAAGGTCATCTCGCCGATGGCGGGCAGGTCGAGCGGAGCCATCGGCGTATCCATCCGCGCCGGCCAGGCGAGGCAGGAGGCGATCGGCACCCGCATGTCGGATGGTCCGAGCTGAGCCAAAGTCGACCCGTCGCGATACTCGACCATAGAATGGATCACGCTTTGCGGGTGAACCACGATCCGGATGCGATCGAGATCGATCGGGAACAGGTGGTGTGCCTCGATCAGTTCGAGACCCTTGTTGAACATGGTCGCGGAATCGACGCTGATCTTGGCGCCCATGTCCCAGTTGGGATGCGCGATGGCCTGCTCGGGCGTCACCGCGGAAAGATCCGCAACAGTGCGCAGAGGCCCACCGCTGGCCGTCAGCGTGATCGAACGTACATCCTCGATCCGGCCGCCCTGCAGGCACTGGAAGATAGCGTTGTGCTCGCTATCTACCGGCAACAGCGTCGCGCCGTGCTTCGCGACCGCCGCGGTCATGACTTCTCCGGCGGACACCAGCGCCTCTTTGTTGGCCAATGCGATGGTGCCGCCTTGCTCGATCGCAGCCATGACCGGGCCGAGGCCGGCGCAGCCGACAATGGCGGCGACGGTGATGTCGACCGGGCGCGAAGCAGCTTCGCACAATGCCGCGCGACCCGCCGCCGCTTCGATTCCGGTTCCCGCAAGCGCATCGCGCAGCTCGCCAAGGCGACGCTCATCGGCCACCACCGCAATGCGCGCTCCGAACTCGCGCGCGGCCTTCGCCAGGCCATCGACATTCGAATTTGCAGTCAAGGCGACCACATTCCAGTCCCCGGAATTGCGGCGGACGAGGTCGAGCGTCTGCTCGCCGACCGAGCCGGTCGCGCCGAGGATGGAGATCGAGCGCATCAGCGCGCCGCGCCGAGCAAGACGCCCGCCAGCAATATGACCGGGATCATTCCGTCGGTGCGATCAAAAACACCGCCGTGTCCGGGAATCAGCCGAGAGCTGTCTTTTACTCCCGCCTTTCGCTTGAGCCAGCTTTCGAAGAGGTCGCCTGCCTGCGCCGCGACCGCGGTCAAGGCACCGAGAGCCAGGATCTGCCCCGCCTCGGCGAGGTCGAAGAACATCGTCGTTTCGCCCGACACGGCACGGGCCGCGACATAAATCCAGCCGCCGATCCACACCGTTGCGCCGACAATTCCGCCGAACAGGCCCGCCCAGGTCTTCGACGGGCTGATCGAGGGCGCAAGTTTCGGCCCCCCGAGAGTGCGACCGAAGAAATAGGCGAAGGTATCCACCGCAATGACCGAGCCAACCACACCGACGACGATCGGCAGCGGAAAGCGCGAAATCATATATCCCGCAATGCCGATATAGATCGCCCCGGCAAGTATGCCGGCAAGGCGATAAGGTATGTTTTGCGTCGCTTTGACGACCAGCAGCACGAATTCGATCATCGTGGCCAGCACAACCGCCAGGATGAACCAGCCGAACCACGGATCGCCTGCTACCAGCGCTCCAGCGGCGACGACGATCATCACCGCGGCCGAGATGATCCGCACCGGCAGGTCCGGGTTTTTCGGTGCGGGTTGATCCGTCACTGCTTCAGCGTCCGCCAAATCGCCTCTCCCTCTCCGCGAAATCGGCCAAGGCGTGCTTCAGATGATCCGGCGTAAAGTCCGGCCACAGCACGTCGACGAACAGCATCTCCGCGTATGCCGCCTGCCACAAGAGAAAATTGGACAGGCGTATCTCGCCGCTGGTGCGGATCAGAAGGTCGAGCGGTGGTAATGGCGCGCTGTAGAGATGGCGCTCGATCGACTCCTCGGTCACTTCGCCCTCCTCCGCCGCCTTCCGCGCAGCCTGCGCAATTTCGGCGTGCGAGCCGTAGTTGAGCGCCACAGCCAGCGTCCGCGAGCCGTGAGAAGTCTTCTCCAGGGCATCCTCGAGCATTGCGACGATATCGGGCGCAAGTCCTTGCCAATCGCCGAGGATATGGAGCTTGACGTCATTGGCGATAAATTCGGGCAAGTCCGATTTGATGAACCTGCGCATCAGATTCATCAGATCGTCGACCTCGTCTTCGGGCCGTTTCCAGTTCTCGCTGCTGAAAGCGTAGAGCGTCAGACACTCGATACGCGTATCCTTGAGGCTACGTACGAGTTCGCGCACGGCCTCCACGCCCCTGCGATGCCCCATGGCGCGGGGCAGGTGCTTGCGTTTCGCCCAGCGGCCATTGCCATCCATGATGATGGCCACATGCCGGGCGTGCCGCCCTTCCCCACTCATCCTCTCGCTCCGCGTCCCGCCGCCTTACTGCGTCAGGATTTCCTTTTCCTTCTGCGCGGCGGCAACATCGGCCTCACCGACATACTTGTCGGTCAACTTCTGGACCTCGTCCGCACCGCGCTTTTGCTCGTCCTCGGAGATTTCCTTCTTCTTCTCGTCTTCCTTGAGCGCCTCCATGCCGTCGCGGCGAACATTGCGGATCGCGATCTTCGCCTGTTCGGCATATTGTCCGGCAAGCTTGGCGAGTTCCTTGCGGCGCTCCTCGGTCAAGTCGGGCATCGGCAGGCGGACATTCTGCCCGTCGACCATCGGGTTGAGCCCGAGGTTGGCCTTGGCAATGCCCTTTTCGACCGCGGTGACATTGGCCTTGTCCCATACCTGCACGCTCAGCATGCGCGGTTCGGGCGCGCTCACGGTGGCAACCTGATTCAGCGGCATCATCGCGCCATAGACCTCGACCATCACTGGATCGAGCAGGCTGGTATTGGCCCGGCCGGTGCGCAGACCCGCCAGATCGCTCTTGAGGCTTTCGATGGCACCTTTCATGCGGCGCTCGATATCGGCTTTGTCGTACTTGGCCATGGCGGATTCCTCTTACTTTTCTGTGTTCGTGACGATCGTCTGCGTGCCCTCGCCGCTCAGCACGCGGGCGAGATTGCCCTTTTCGCGAATCGAGAAGACGACGATCGGGATATTGTTGTCGCGGCACAGGGCCACGGCGCTGGCATCCATGACCTTGAGATCGTCGGCCAGAACCTTACCGTAACTTACGGTTTCGAAGCGCTTTGCGTCCGCATTCTTCTTGGGGTCGCTGTCATATACCCCGTCGACGCTGGTACCCTTCAACAGCGCGTCGCATCTCATTTCCGCCGCGCGCAGCGCCGCACCGCTGTCGGTGGTGAAATAGGGCGCGCCGACGCCGGCGGCAAAGATCACCACGCGGCCCTTTTCGAGGTGGCGTTCGGCCCGCCTGCGGATCACCGGCTCACAGACCTGGTCCATCTGCACCGCACTCTGCACGCGTGTTTGCACCCCGAGCTGTTCGAGCGCGCTTTGCATCGCCAGCGCGTTCATCACCGTCGCGAGCATGCCCATGTAGTCGGCCTGCGCGCGGTCCATCCCCTGCGCCGCCCCGGCCATCCCGCGAAAGATATTGCCGCCGCCGATAACCAAGCAGATTTCGAGCCCGGTTTCCTTGGCAGTCTTCACCTCCTTGGCCAGTTCCATGACGAAGGCCGGATCGATCCCGAACTGCTGGTCGCCCATCAGGACTTCGCCCGAGAGCTTCAGGAGGACACGTTTCATCGTCGATAGAGGCATGGATTCTCGCTTGGCAGAAGTTTGCGCGGCCTTAGAGCGCCAACAGGCCGCTGCCAAGTGCGCGGATTGTGGCGGAATTCGCGATCGGCCGTTTTCCAACGTCGGAGCGAGCGCCCGCTTCGCCATGGCGTCACGACCAGAAATCCGGTCGCAGCCGGTCGGAGCCGAAGGGATTCGACCGAATCGGCGTTCCTTACGAAAACGGCCGCCGAACCGAAGTCCGACGACCGTTCCCGAATACGAGCGACCCGAATAACTACGGGCTTCGCCAATTGCTCATAGAAGGAACTGCTTTGCCAGTTCTTTATTTTGCGAAATACACAGAATCAGCCCGCGACGGCAGCAGCGACTTCCGCGGCGAAGTCGGCTTCTTCCTTCTCGATGCCTTCGCCCAGCTGAAAACGGACGTAATCCACCAGCTCGACCTTGGCACCGACATCCTTGTCGGCCTGCTCGACGACCTGCGCGATGGGGGTCTTGTTATCCATCACGAAAATCTGGCTGAGCAGCGCGTTTTCCTTGGCGTATTTGTTGATCGCGCCTTCGACCATCTTTTCCTGGACGTTTTCGGGCTTGCCGCTTTCGGCAGCCTTTTCCTTGGCGATCGCGCGCTCGCGCTCGATCACGGCCGGATCCAGACCTTCGGCGGTCAGCGCTTGCGGGAAGGCCGCGGCGATGTGCATGGCGAGCTTCTTGCCGAGCTCTTCGAGCTTGGCGGCATCGCCTTCGCTCTCGAGCGCCACCAGCACGCCGATCTTGCCGAGGTCGGGCGCGACGGCATTGTGCATGTAGGGCACGATCACGCCATTGGTGACCGAAACGCTCTTCATGCGGCGAACCTGCTGGTTCTCGCCGATGGTCGCAACATTGTCGGTCAGCTTGTCGGCAACGGTTCCGCCATCGGGATAGGCAGCGGCCTTGAGCGCTTCGACGTCGTCATTCGATGCGTTGAGCGCGACCTGCGTGGTCTTGCGCACGAAATCCTGGAACTTGTCGTTCTTGGCGACGAAGTCGGTTTCCGAGTTCACCTCGACGGCAACGCCCTTGGTGCCTTCGACGGCAACGCCGACGAGACCTTCGGCGGCGGTACGGCTCGACTTTTTCTGAGCGGTGGCGAGGCCCTTGGCGCGCAGGGCGTCGACAGCGGCTTCGATATCGCCATTGGCGCCTTCGAGGGCCTTCTTGGCGTCCATCATGCCCGCGCCGGTCTTTTCGCGCAGGGCCTTAACGTCAGCGGCAGTGAATGCAGCCATGATAGTTTCCTTCTTCGTATGATACGCGGACACCGGGCCAACTGGGGGGCGGCCCGGCGCTTAACTCCGCTTTGTGACGGGCGCGTGATGGCACCCGGTCAATGGAGGGCTCAAGCCGCCGCGGTTTCTTCCGGCGGATTTTCCATCGCGCCGACATCGGCACCCGAATCCTGCACGCCTTCGCCCTTGCCGCTCTTCGCAGCTTCGGCGACGGCTTCGCAGTACAGGCGGATAGCGCGCGCAGCGTCGTCATTGCCCGGGATCGGGAAGGCGATGCCTTCAGGATCGACATTGGTGTCGAGCACGGCGACGACCGGGATGCCGAGCACGTTGGCTTCCTTGATCGCCAGGTCTTCCATGTTGGCGTCGATCACGAACATAACGTCAGGAATGCCGCCCATGTTGCGGATACCGCCGAGCGACAGCTCGAGCTTGTCGCGCTTGCGGGTCAGGTCGAGGACTTCCTTCTTGGTCAGACCTGCGGTGTCGCCGGCAAGGCGCTCGTCGAGCGACTTGAGGAACTTGATGCGTTCGCTGATGGTCTTCCAGTTGGTCAGCATGCCGCCCAGCCAGCGGTGGTTGACGTAGTGCTGGCCCGAAGCGAGCGCGGCTTCGCGGATCGCGTCCTGCGCCTGGCGCTTGGTGCCGACGAACAGCACCTTGCCGCCCGAACGCGCGGTCTGCTGGATAAAGTCGAGCGCGCGTGCGAACAGCGGCACGGTCTGCGACAGGTCGATGATGTGGATGCCGTTCCGCGCGCCGAAGATATACGGCTTCATGCGCGGGTTCCAACGGTGGGTCTGGTGGCCGAAGTGCGAGCCGGCCTCGATCAATTGCTGCATCGTGACGGTAGGAGCCGCCATAGTTATATTCCTTTCCGGTTATGCCTCTGGAAAGCTGGAACCCGAATGCGGTCATGTCCCGCGGCGGGCACCGGTATGTGCGCCTTCCATGTGGATTTGCCCGCTTGGTTGCAGCCGGGAATCGACCGAAACCTGTGCGGACGGCGCGCCCTTAGCGCTGCCGGGCGCAGAAATCCAGACTCAATTCGTCAATCGAAAAGAGCATCCGGACGCAAATAGCGCTTGACAGGTTGGAACAAAAAGAGAACATTGCCTCCATCGTCGGAACAACCTACGTGCAAGGCGGGTTTTCCACCCAATATCCCCGACTTGTCAACAACGCTGTCGACAGCCGGGAAGGAGACTTTGAGATGTTCGCACTGTTCCTGTTTGCCCTGCTGGTTGCCATAGCCGTGGCAACGGTATGTGTGCTTGCCGATAGCGGACTGCGCTGGTGGTCCGCTTTCGGCATTCTTCGGCGTGAACTGAACAACGGGGCAGCACCTGCCGTGCCGTTGCTGCGCCGGACTGTGACTGCGGGTAGTTGTGCCGCATTCGATCGCTCCGGCACGGATCGCGCTTTGCGCGCGAAAATCAACTGCGCCGCTTGATCCGCGCGTAGCGGACAAGGCTGTAAGGCAGAAGCAAGAAGTAGCCCGCGCAGATTGCGCTCAGCGTCCACCAGGGTTCGACCAGCAAGGCTGCGAACAGCAATCCGACGAATGCCAGCACCTCGAGACGAATGCCGCGTCGCGGACGCAGCGAGGTCCAGCTCGGCGTCGCCATGTTCGAAATCATCAGCAGCGCGATGACGGCAAGCCAGATGCCGACGAACAGCGGATAGCGGAACTCTTCTAGACCCGTCGCCATCCAGAGGTAGAAGGGTGCAAAGGCAAGTCCGGCACCGATCGGCGCCGGGACACCGGTCAGGAACCCGAGCGATTTATGCGGCTGGTCGGACACGTCGATCTGCGCGTTGAATCGCGCGAGGCGAAGGGCACAGCAGATGGCGAAAGCCAACGCGGCAAACCAACCCAGCCGCGGCTCGGCCGACAGCGACCAGAGAAAAACGATGATTGCAGGCGCCGTTCCGAAACTGAGCGAATCGGCGAGGCTGTCGAGCTCCGCCCCGAAACGCGACTGCGCCTTCAGCGCCCTGGCGACCCGGCCATCCATGCCGTCGAGAATTCCGGCCACGATCACCGCGACGACGGCCGCCCCCCAGTTCGCGTCGATAGCGAAGCGAATGCCGGTGAGGCCCGCGCATAATGCCGCGGCGGTTATTGCATTGGGAATCATCGCTCGAAGCGTCAGCGCGCGGGTCCGAACGACCGGCGGCTGCTCGTCCTCCGAAGCCTTCGGCCCGAGGCGTGCGCCTTCTTCGTATTCGTGTTGCGGCCCGGTCACTGCGAAACTCCCTCGATCAGTTTCTGGCTGCCGATTTCCGCAAGGACGGTTTCGCCGCCAATACAGCGCTGGCCCAGCAGGACCTTTGAATCGGTTCCCGCCGGCAGATAGACATCGACCCGGCTACCGAACCGGATCAGGCCGATGCGCTGCCCCACGCCGACCGCATCGCCCGGCTTGACGAAAGGTACGATCCTGCGTGCCACCAGCCCGGCAATCTGCGTGAAGCCGATTTTAAGCCCATCGGTGCGCTCGATCAGGATATGCTGGCGCTCGTTCTCTTCGCTCGCCTTGTCGAGACCCGCATCGAGGAAGCTGCCCGGAATATAGATGACCCGGCGCACCGTACCCGCGATAGGGGCGCGATTGATATGCACGTCGAAGACCGACATGAAAATCGAGATACGCGTGACCTTGCCCGGTTCGAGACCGGCATGCCCGCTGCCATCGTCGACGATCATTTCGGACGGCGGATCGACTTCGGCGATCAGGGATACCAGACCGTCGGCCGGTGCGACGATCGCCTTGTCGTCCTGCGGCACCACACGTTCGGGATCGCGGAAGAAGGCGAAGACGCCGAGCGAGAGTGCCAGCAAGGGCCAGCCGACTATTTCCCAATCGAGCCCGACCAGGAACACCAGGCTGACAACCACCGCGATGACGCCGAACTTGCGCCCCTCGGGATGGATAGGGGGCCACGACCAGCGGACATCCCCGCGGCCGCGATTGTCGAGAAGATCACCTGCCATTGACGCCACCTAGGCCCTGGGACGAAGCGTCACAAGGTGTCATGCCACCTTGCGCAGGAAGACCGCACCCGCCGAATAACCCGCGCCGAAACTGCAGATCAGGCCTGTATCGCCCTCGGCAAGGTCCTCGTTATGCTTGTGAAAGGCGATGATCGAGCCTGCGCTCGAGGTATTGGCATAGGTGTCGAGCACAGTCGGGCTTTCATCGGCGTTGGCCTCGTGCCCCAGCACCCGGTGCGCGATCAGGCGGTTCATCCCGGCATTGGCCTGGTGCAGCCACAGGCGCCGCAACGCCTGCGGATCGAGCCCCAGTTTTCCCGCTTCGGTGACGATCATCTCAGCGACCATCGGCACCACTTCCTTGAACACCTTACGCCCTTCCTGGACGAACAGCTTGTCGGCCGTGCCCTCCCCTTCTGGAGACGCGCGGTTGAGAAAGCCGAAATTGTTGCGGATGTTGTTCGAGAACACGGTCTTCAGCTTGGTGCCGAGTATGTCCCAATGCTGCTGCGGTGCGACAGCCGCATCCTCGACCAGCACCGCGGTCGCGACGTCGCCGAAAATGAAATGGCTGTCGCGATCGCGCCAGTTCAGATGGCCGCTGGTAATCTCCGGGCTCACCACGAGAACGCTCCTGGCGTTGCCCGAGCGGATGTAATCGGCAGCGGTCTGGATCCCGAAAGTGGCGGAAGAACACGCAACATTCATGTCGAACCCGAATCCGTCGATTCCCAGTTCCTGCTGTATCTCGATCGCCATTGCCGGATACGGCCGCTCCATGTTGGACGCGGCGCATAATACCGCGTCGACATCGCCCGCCTCACGCCCTGCCCGCTCCAGCGCCTGACGCGCAGCCTTCACGCCGATCTCCGCCAGTATGGAGAGCTCCTCGTTCGACCGTTCCGGCCAGCGCGGTGCCATGATCGCGGGGTCGAGAATCGGCTCTTTCGCCATGACGTGGCGCGCCTTGATGCCGCTGGCCTTCTCGATGAATTCTACCGAACTCGGTTGCAACGGCTCGATCTCGCCGGTCTCGATCGCCTTGGCATGCTCGGTATTGAACCGCTCGACATAGCGGTTGAAGCTTTCGACGAGTTCCTCATTGGTGATGGTCTCGTCGGGCGTGAACAACCCGGTGGAGGAAATGACGGGGCGCCCGGTCAGGTTCTGGTCGTGACTCATGTCGGCTGACTAGGCCGACGCCGCCTTGCCTGCAAGCATCTGCAATCATCCGCATGCGCGGGCGCGAAACACCACTTCACATCGCTACGGCCACCCGATAGTGCGGAGCCCATGCATGATATGCCGTCATCTCGACCGACGAACTTTTGCGACGCCTGTGCCATTCGCAATCGCGCCATTTGTGCCGACCTCGATGATCGCGAGATCGGGCTTCTCAATGGTATTGGCCGTCGGCGCAAACTGTCGGCGGGCGAGCAACTCATGTGGGAAGGCGATGAAGCGGTACTGGTCGCCAATGTGATCGAGGGCGTCCTCAAGCTATCGTCGCATTCGGCAGACGGAAAGGAACAGATCCTCGGCCTCGTCTACCCCTCGGACTTCCTCGGTCGCCCGTTCGGCGAGACCTCGCCCTACGGTGTCGAGGCCCTGACCGAAGCCAACATCTGCGTATTCGAACGGGCGGATTTCGATCGCTTCGCCCGCGAACACCCCCGCCTCGAGCACAAATTGCTCGAGCGGACGCTGAGCGAACTCGACCGCACACGGCGCTGGATGCTGCTTCTGGGACGCATGAACGCGGAGCAGAAGGTAGCGAGCTTCCTGCTCGAAATGGCAGAGCGGCTCGGGACGACGGTTGCCGGCGCGGGAACCAGCGTCGCGCTGCCCCTGTCGCGGCAACAGATCGCCGATGTGCTCGGACTCACGATCGAGACGGTCAGTCGGCAATTGACCCGCCTGCGCAACGACGGCTTGATCGACCTGCCCTCGCGACGCGAGATCGTGCTGCACAACCACGCAGATCTCCAAGCCCGTGCCAGCTAGACGCACGACAGCCGCTCGCGCGGCCGGGTGACATTGCTCTGAATTGGTGAGTGGCGGGGTCGCGTGAATTGAACTGTTTCTCTGTTTGTAAGGAAAGGTCGCTATCCGGCGTAGAACGGAGTGAGGCCAAGACAGGCATGGAAAGGCGGGAGGTTCAATGGCATCGCGGCAATTTCGATCAGCGGAGAGCATCGCAGGCGAAAAGCAAACCCGCGACGCAGTCATTTCTCTTCTCGCGCGCCACGGGTTCACTGAGCTGCGCGAAGACAGGACACAACGCGGAACGGCTATCACCCAGGTTATCGCTGGGAATTCTCCGGACGGGGAGTCCGTTAGCCTCCATGTTCGACTTTGCTGGCGACGCGATGGGCGCAATGCGCGTGAGGATAGCTATTCTGCGGCGCAGCTGCGTGCCAAGCTGATCGATGATGACTGGGAGCGCACCTTAGCTTTCATCGTAGAACGCGCAGAAGAGGGAGAGATCACTCACACACTTTTCGTCCAGGGCGGGCGTGACGGGATTACAATGATGGCCATGGTCCCGGTCGCTGAAATCCCGGCAATTTGGCAGCGGCAGCGAGAAGTGAGCGCGGAGGTCATCGCTGCGGGACAAACCGGGCGTTGGCGCAAGAACCACGCGGAGAACGGGTCAAGCCCGACGATCTGGCTTCAGGATGACCGCTGGCCAGCAACCCACGTCGTCGCCGACGTGCTTTGGCAATGGCCGGGCGTGGTGAACGTGCTGGCTTTGGCTGCTTTAGAAGGCGAAACTGTCGTCGACGACAGCCTTGACGATCTTCCGTTCGATTTCGGCCAGCTCGGCAGGGATCAAGCTAGTCGGCTGGAAATATCGCGCTCAGGCTATCCCCGAGATCCGAACGTTCGCGCCGCGGTATTGACAAGAGCGGGCGGCGCCTGCGAGCGCGAGGGATGCGGTGAGGGTCGTCCATATCCGGGCTTTCTCGATGTACATCACATCCTTGGGGTCAGCTTAAGTGACCGAACTTGGAGTTGCGTCGCCCTTTGTCCGAATTGTCACCGAGAAGCGCACTTCTCGCCTGATCGGGACGAGATGAACCGGCGGCTTCAGGAATTCGCCGCAAGCTTCGAGTCCCAAAGTTGAGGGCTCCCGAAGTGCGGTCGCGATGCAAATCGCGCCGAATTTCTACGAACGAAGCTGGACGAATGAGGACGATCTTGGCTTCAAATCAACGCTGAAAAATCGTCCTGGGGCAAGCTTTGGGGGCAAATTTTTGAGCGCTTGAAACCTGAAAAAATATAACAATCACATGCACTTGAAGTGCGAGTTTTCTTCTGCAGCGATTGCCTCTAGAGACTATTGCGCGGGCTCGCCTCGAACTGCTCGCCGGACAGCGCCTAGGAATTCAATCGCCTGACTGCCTACTTCCAGTCAGGCAGTAAGACCGAAGTCATTCACCGACCTACCACCCAATTAAATAGGCAGTGATCACCAATCGGGAGGCCAACCGTTTGCTGGGGAAGCAGTCACCGTTTCGTCGGGATATCGCAAACTTGAGGAGCTGAAACGCGGCGCGGGCCGTGGTTGGAAGGACAAGTCTGTCGCGATGATGGAACCGCGCGTTCGGTTGGTCTCGCTTCGGGACGCCTCTTCCAAGGTTAGAACGGGTGTAACGCATGCGTCCAATCCCGCGAAGGCAACTTCCCACTCGGTCATGGTCTTTGTCTTGATCACGGGTCCCAGCAATTCAGCGCGCGAAGCCCAGTGCTCGGGGTTGAGGTAGTCGTCGAAGTCCAAAGGATCGAAACCAAGGCCGGTGAGGAAGGCGTCGTGGAACTGTCTCTCGAGCGCCCCCACCGCAATATGGCGTCCGTCGGCGGTTTCATAGCACCGATAGAAGTAGGCGCTGCCGTCTAGCAGGTTGCCTCCACGCCCAGGATTCCACTGGCCCATCTGCATCCAACCGGACAGCTGAGTTAAGAGAACACTGATCCCGTCGATCATGGCGACATCGAGGACCTGCCCCCTGCCCGAGCGTTGCCTCTCGTGTAGAGCGGCCAGTACTCCAACCACCATGAACATCCCGCCACCCCCGAAATTGCCGACGAGGTTCAGAGGTGGGGTCGGCGCACCATCGAAAGGCCCGATAGGGTTAAGTCCGCCACTCAATGCCAGATAGTTTATGTCATGACCGGCCTTCTGGCTTAGCGGGCCTTCCTGACCCCACCCACTCATCCGAGTGTAGACCAGCCGTTCGTTGAGCTCGCAGAGCCGGTCCGGCCCCAGACCAAGCCGCTCCATCGTACCGGGCCGGTATCCTTCGATCAGCACGTCCGCTTCTTGGACCATGTAAAGGATTTTCTCCAATCCATCCTGCGACTTGATATCCAGTTCGAGCGAAGGCCTACCCCGGAAAAGAAAGTCGAACTTCGGATCCCCTCCAAGCGGATTTGTCGCTCCAGCCCGTTCGATCCGAATGCCGCTGGCCCCGAGGTCGCAGAGCATCATTGCACCGAACGGGGTTGGCCCGAGGCCTGTAAACTCTAGCACCTTGACGCCTTCCAGCGGCATCTGCCGCCGCACCTCATTGCTATCTGTATCAGCGTCGCCAGCACCCATGCCGTTCTCCAAAATTATTCCCGCAAGTTAAAAAATATACTAGCCAGTAGACGGTTCGGATGTCACTATCGAAAACATGATCCGCCTCAAGGCGGACATGGGCACAACTGAGAGGATGCGAGAATGGGAACCGTCACACCTAGTGAACTGCGTTTTACGCGGACGGAGCGGGTAACAATGGGCCAGCCCGCCGGCGAAGCACTGCTGGACCAGGCTGAAGCCATGGGATGCAACAAGGTCTTTCTCCTCGCATCCAGCACCCTCAGGGAGAAGACTGACGAGATTTCGAAGATCGAAAACGCGCTTGGCAAACGACACGCGGCGACCTTCAGTGGCGTTGCGCCGCACGCGCCGCGGGCCGATGTGCTTAAGACGGCGAATGCTGCACGTGAAGCGGGCGCCGATCTGATCGTATCGATTGGCGGGGGATCGGCAACCGATGCAGCCAAGATCGTCAGTCTGCTCATCAAACACGACGTTCGCACGGTCGAGGATTTCGAGCCGCTCCGTACTTACGTCACCGACGACGGTGAGGTCATCAATCCAATTACGGTTGGGCCGGATATTCCCGTAATATGTGTGCCGACCACGTTGTCTGGCGGCGAATTCAATGCACTTTCAGGCGCTACCGACGAGGAAACGCAGCACAAGCAGGGATACGAGCACCGCAACATGGCTCCGGTCATGGTGGTTCTCGATCCTGAGATCACCGTGCACACGCCTGAATGGCTATGGCTGTCCACAGGGGTGCGGTCTGTCGATCATGCCGTCGAGACGCTTTCGTCCGATAAATCGAACGATTTCGCCGATGGCCTTGCAGAAAGCGCGCTAAAGCTGCTGGTCGAAGGACTACCCCGAGTGAAGGCTGACCCCAACGACCTGGAAGGTCGTCTCAAATGCCAGATCGGCGCATGGCAATCCATGATCAGCATCATTGGGGGAGTGCCGATGGGCGCCAGTCACGCGATCGGCCACATCCTGGGAGGGACCTGTGACGTGCCGCACGGCTACTGCTCGTGCGTGATGGCGCCTTACGTGCTTCAGTGGAACGCTGAGTACGACGACAGTCGGCAAAAACGAACACTATCTGTTCTCGGTAACACCCATCCAACTGCGGCAGAGGCACTCGACGCATTCATCCGAAATCTTGGGATGCCGCGCACCCTCGGGGAGGTCGGGGTCGATGAAGCGCGCTTCCAGCAGGTATCCGAATATACGCTTCTCGACATCTGGGGGAGAACCAACCCCAGGCCTGTCAAGACGGCCGACGATATCATGGAAATACTGCGTCTGGCAGCTTGAGGGAGGGAACGACGTGGCCAAAGAAGATGATTTCACCGATCCGCGTATTCCGAACCGCGATGTATGCGTCCTGCGCTATCTTGTCGACAGATGGGCAGCCGAGCGACCGGAAAAGGCGCATGTGGTTTTTGCCGATGGCGATGAATGGACTTTCGCTGAATTGCAGAAGAAAGTCCGGGCCAAAGCTGCGGGGCTCCGCGACCTCGGAATTCGCCAGGGTGAGCATGTAGCCGTATGGTTGCCGAATGGGCCCGACGCTCTGCTCGCTTTCTACGCTATCAATTACATTGGCGCGGTTTTCGTTCCCTTCAATACTGCATACCGGGGCAGCCTACTGCAGCACGTGATTGCGAATTCTGGAGCGCGTTTTCTGCTGGTGCATCCAGACCTGCTGCCACGCTTGTCGGAAATCGATCTGGCGAAGGTGGAGCAGTTGGTCGTCACAACGAACGGGGACGCGGATTGCGCGCCATTGCCGGTCACCCGTTTCGATTCGCTATCTGGCGACGAGAACGATCCGCTTCCTCTCGATCGACCGATCGAGCCCTGGGACATTCAATCGATTATCTACACGTCGGGTACGACTGGCCCGTCGAAGGGGGTGCTGTCCTCCTATCTGCACATGTTCTCCAACGCCGGGCCGGTATCCTGGCCGATGGTGGGCGAAGACGACAGGTACATGTGCGTTGCTCCAATCTTCCATATCGGTGGCATGGGTCCTCCGTTCGTCATGCTGGCGCGCGGTGCATCAGTGGCAATGATCGACAATTTCTCGACTGATGAGTTCTGGTCTGTCGCGAAAGCCACCCAGTCAACCGTCGTGTTTCTGCTCGGCGTAATGGCAACATTCCTGCTCAAGGCGGAACCAGGACCTGGAGACCGGGATCATACGGTGAAGAAGGCCTTCATGGTTCCCTTAACCGGCGATGCCCCTGCATTCACGGAACGCTTCGGCGTCGACATCTACACGATCTTCAACATGACGGAGATTTCTTCCCCGATCGTATCGGAAGCAAATCCGATCAAGATCGGAACCTGCGGAACCGTTCGCGACGGAGTTGAGGTCCGTCTGGTGGATACGAACGATTGCGAGGTGTCGATCGGCGAAATCGGCGAGATGCTGGTGCGGACCGACAGACCCTGGGCGATGAACAGCGGCTACAATGCCAATCCTGAAGCGACTGCTGAAGCCTGGCGCAATGGCTGGTTTCATACGGGCGATGCATTCCGCCGGGACGAGGACGGATACTTCTATTTTGTTGACCGGGTAAAGGATGCCATCCGGAGGCGCGGCGAGAATATCTCGTCCTTCGAGGTAGAAGCTGACGTCTGCCGCCATCCCGCTGTGCGCGAAGCTGCGGCCATCGCTGTTCCCAGCGAGTATTCCGAAGATGAAGTCATGGTCGTTGCGGCGCCAGTACCCGGAAAGTCGATCGACCCGCAAAACCTTGCAGAGTTTCTTATCGAGACCATGCCCTACTTCATGGTCCCTCGTTACGTGAGAATCCTCGAGGAGTTGCCCAAAACGCCTTCCGCAAAGGTGATGAAGGCAGAGCTGCGCAGCGAGGGAATTACCGACGATACGTGGGACCGCGAGGCTGCGGGCCTGCGCGTCCGCAGGGAGAGCTTCAATTCATGAAGCCAACACCTTTCAAACAGGCGGTCGCTGCAGGGCGCCCCCAATGCCGGGAATACATAAGCAATGAGCCAGCCCTTCTCCGAACGACCGGTCCGCGCGGAAGAGATTGATCGCGATCTCCTCAAGCAGGGAATTGCCAAGGCGAACATTCCGGCACTGTTGATGGTTCTCTACCAGATGACCGGCGAACAGCACTGGCTTGAGGAACCTTATGCTCCGAAGCGTTCGCCGGGCCTCGATGACAACGACAGCGGGCAGTTGCCCGAAGATGTGCAGGACGAAATCCGTGCATCGGCAGCCAAGGCGATCGACCGGTGGCTGGGCGGAGCGCCACTGGCGGTTCCTCGTCCCGGCAACGCCGAGCTGGCGCAGATGCTGAGTGTTGCGATGACCGAGGAGGTGCCCGAGGAATATGGCGACATCATTGCGGCCGGAATGGACTACGATAAGGTATCGGGCCTGGACAGTATCGAGAGTGTGGGAAAAACCGCGATCGTCATTGGTGGTGGTGTGTCGGGTATCTGTGCAGGTATCGAACTCAACAATCTTGGAATCCCTTACACGCTGTTCGAAAAGAACGAGGATTTCGGCGGCACCTGGTTTGAAAATCGCTACCCTGGCTGTGGGGTCGATACCCCGTCGCTCACTTACACATTCTCCTGTCGACCGAACGACTGGTCGATGTATTTTCCATTGCGTGATGAGATCGAGAACTATCTGCTCGATACCGCGCGAGAGTTCGGCCTTTACGAATGCGCGCGGTTCAACACGCATGTGGAAGAGGCGCGCTGGAATGATACCAGCGAGAGATGGGACGTCACGGTCACCGCACCGGACGGCAAGCGCGAGACTCACAGTGCAGACTATCTCTTCAGCGCAGTCGGCATTCTCAATATTCCCAAATACCCCAAGATAGAGGGTCTCGATCGCTTCGCCGGAGAAGTTTATCATACCAGTCGCTGGCCGAGTGATGTCGACCTTGCCGGGAAACGGGTCGCCGTGATCGGCAACGGCGCCTCGGGTATGCAGGTCGCGCCTGCCATTGCCGACGAAGTCGAGAGTCTGACTCTCTTTGCACGATCGAAGCAATGGGCTGCGCCTTTCCCGCAGTTCAGAAAGACAATCCCAGACGGCGTGCGCTATCTTATGCAAGTGGTGCCGCTCTACCGTGCCTGGCTTGAACAACGCCTGTCTTGGACCTTCAACGACAGGGTGCACGGCACACTGTTCCGGGATCCGCAATGGAAACATCCGGAGCGCGCGGTAAACAAGATCAACGATGGCCATCGCCGGGCCTTCACGCGCTATGTGCATGAAGAGCTGGAAGATAGACCCGACCTGATCGAGCACGTGTTGCCTGACTATCCGCCTTTCGCGAAACGGATGCTACTCGACAACGGCTGGTATCGCACGATCAAGAAGCCGAATGTCAAACTCATCCCCGAGCATTTGGCTCGAGTGGAAGGAAGCACGCTCTATTCCTCCTCGGGAGAGACCGTAGAGGCTGATGTCATCATCCTGGCGACAGGATTTCAAACGACGAATGTCCTAGGCTCCTATGACATCATCGGTCTCGGTGGAGAGGTCCTGCGCGAGAAATGGGGCGAAGATGACGCTGCGGCGTATCTGGGGACGCTGGTGCCAGGTTTCCCCAATTTCTTCATCCTCCTTGGACCGAATGTCGGCTCGGGCCACGGCGGCAGCATGATTCGCAATATTGAGAACCAGATGCATTTCGCTGGTGAGGTAATTCTTTCGGCCAGCAACAGGGGCGCACAAACTGTGGAAGTGCGCGACAAGGTCTACGAAGACTATCTGCGCAAAATTGATGAGGCACACGATAAGCTGGTCTGGACCCACCCGGGAACGGAGAACTGGTATCGCAATTCGAAGGGCAGAGTGGTGGCCATCACTCCCTGGCGCAACGACGCTTTCTGGCGAATGACACGCAAGCCGGACGTGAACGATCTGAAGTTCGAACAGGATCGGGAAGAAATCGTCAAGAAAGCCCAGTCGAGCTGAGCTATCGGTATGCGCGCATATTGCGGTCACGAACTCGGCAATCTCGAAGCGTTCGCGCTTGAGAGCGTCGATACTCCGACCCCAGCCGATGGCGAACTGCTGATATCCGTCGAGGTGACGGCGTTGGGGTTCGTCGACCAGCTCGTCATGCGCGGGTTGTATCAAATCAAGCCGCCCACGCCTTTTGTACCGGGCGGCGAGATTGTCGGTACAGTCGAAGCTGTCGGGCAAGAGGTTTCTGGCTTTGCCCCAGGCCAGCGGATTGCGGCCTGGCAATTCGGTGGCGGGCTGGCCGAGATGGCGATAGTTCGCCAGGATCATGCAGTGCCGGTACCGGCAGATCTCGAACCTGCAGCGGCCGCCTCCCTGCTGCTTGATTATCTGACCGCCCTTTTACGGGTTGTTCGATCGCGGGGGCCTCAAACCGGGGCAATTGCTCTTGGTCACCGGAGCATCAGGCGGCGTGGGCGCGGCGGCGGTCCAGCTTGCCAGTGCCGCGTCAGCGAGCGTGATTGGCTTGGCTTCAACCGATGAGAAGCGAGAGATGGTTTCCCGCGCGGGTGCATCACAGGTGATCGATTATCGCGACGAAGACTGGCGCGACAAGCTCAAGCGCGCATATCCATCAGGCGTCGATCTGGTGTTCGACCCGGTGGGCGGCGGGTTGTTCGAGCCGTGCTTCCGCTCGCTCGCAAAGCGTGGTCTCCATCTTGTTGTCGGCTTCGCGTCCGCAGATGGCATTCCGAGCCTTCCGGCGAATCTCCCATTGTTAAAATCGGGAGAGCTGGTCGGTGTCGACGCGCGCTATCTCTGGGAGACTGATCCCGCGCGAGTGCGCCAGATCCTGTCGATAGTGCTGCAGCTCGCGGCGTCAGGACGGCTCGCCCCTGCGATCGGCCGAACCTTTGCTCTTGACGATGCGGCTTCGGCGATCGCCTATGTGAACGACGAGAAGCGCATCGGAAAAGTCGTCGTCAGACCCTGAGGGCGGGTGCCGCTTACCAGCTGACCGGCAGGGCAGAAAGTCCGCGAAAGAGGAAACCTTCGCGCCATTGCGGATTGCTCGCATCTCCTTTCAGGGTCGGCAATCGGCGGGCGAGCTGCTCGAATGCGATCCGGCCTTCCAGTCGCGCGAGTTCCGCGCCCGCGCAGAAGTGTATGCCGCCGCCAAAGCTGAGGTGCTTTTTCGCATCACGAGAGATGTTGTAGCTGTCGGGATCATCGAACACCCGAGGATCGCGGTTGCCCGCCCCGATCAGCGTCAGCACCTTGGCACCGGGATCGATCGTCTCCCCGCGTATCTCCGTTTCGCGAAGAGCCGTGCGGTAGGTGGCTATGAGGGAACTTTCATAGCGCAGGGTTTCGTCTACCGCCCCAGCTGCAAGCTTATCCGGTTCTGCGACCAATGCCGCCCACTGCTCGGGATAACGAGCGAAGGACAGCAGGGCGTTGCCAATCATGTGTGCCGTCGTCTCGAAGCCTGCCCCGAAAAGCCCGATGGCAACCGTAACGAGCTCGTCATGCGACAGCGAGTCCTCCTGCCCACCTGACTGAACGAGCGCTGTCGCGAGGTCATCGCGCGGCTCGCGCATCCGCTCGGCGAAGAGCTCTTCGAAAAACTCCTGCAATACTCCAATCTGTTCGTTGGCGGTGGCGAGCTCATGCGGGCTCAGCGCTCGTGCCTCGAACACAATAAAACTTTGAGCGATGGCTGCCATGACTGCCGGCAGGCGCGAGTCCTCGGCATCAATCCCAAGCATATCACACATGACACGGACGGGAAGCTGGTAAGCGAAGTCAGCAATGACGTCGCCCGTCCCCCGCTCGACCATTGCGTCGACCAGGCTGTCGGTAATCTCTCGGATGCGCGGTTCCATCGCTCGTACCCGTCGCGCATTCAGCGCGCCTGTAACCAGACCACGGACCCTAGTGTGATGCGGAGGGTCCTGCATCAGAAAGACTTCGGAAAGCCATTTGTATGACCGCTGTCCTAGGACATCGAAGTGGGGTCCATAGAACAGCCGGATATTTTCAACGAAATCGCCCTGACCGAAATTTTCCCGATCCATCAATACCGAGCGAACATCCTCATGCCGACTCACTACCCAATATCCCAAATCCGATCGATGTATCGGGTCATGTTCGCGCAGTTCGGCAAAAATGGGATAGGGATCCTGTCTTATCTCCGGCGCGTCGGGGGCAAAGGAAGCTACTTTGGCGGAACTGCTGGCCATTAGCGTTACTCCGCTATCTGGTCTGGAAATACGGGACGGAATCCCTCGCTCGCACGCTCGACGAAGACGAAGTGTGGCGCCCCGAAATGCGCCGGGACGATCCTTGCACCGGTGCTTGCGGCCTGTTCTAGGATACGGCGCCTGGTACTGGCGGCCTGGGGGCGGCTTTCGCAGTAAACATTGTTCCAGTCGGGTCGATAGACCTGCATCGGATGATGAAGGATGTCGCCGGTAAACAGTGCAATCTGTCCGCCGTAGGTTACTTCAAGGACCATGTGACCCGGTGTGTGGCCCGGAGAATAGTGAGCGGACATCCCATTGGCGATCGAAGCTCCGTCATTCACCAGCTCGGCGAGACCTGCTTCAATGATCGGGGCTACGCTATCCTCGAAAACATTCGAGTTGACCACCGCTCCGGTCATGGATGAGAATCGGTCTTTCTGCGGATTCCAGGCCTCTTCGTCGAGTCGTGGGAGGAAATAGGTGGCATTCGGGAATGTAGCTTCCCAACGATCGCCGACCAGACGGGTGTTCCAGCCGACGTGATCGATGTGGAGGTGAGTGCAGAAGACCTTGTCGATATCGTCCGGGGCAAAGCCTGCCTCGCCCAGCTTTTCAAGAAAATCGCCGTCGAGATTGCCAAAGACCGGGATGCCCGGCCGCTCCTTTGCGTTACCTGCACCAGTATCGATCAGGATACGCTCTTCACCGGTGTCAATCAGCCAACTCTGAAGGTAGGCGTAAAGCATCCCGTCGCGCATGAAGTCTGGCTCAAAGCCTGACGCTCTTTGTGAAAAGGCGTCAGGCTCGAATTCCGCGAAGAGATCTTCGGGCGGACTGAAACCGCCCTGCCACTCTTCTATCCGGTAGACCTTGAACGATCCGATGCGAAACGCTTCTTCCGCCATGGTGCGTCCTTGCCGCTTTAAAAGTCCACTCCAAGCGTGACACCGTAGGTCCGGGGCGGCCTCAGCGACCCAACCGAAACGAACCCATAGAGTGGCGCGGTGATGATTGTGTTCGCAAGGGCATATTTGTCGAACAGGTTCTTGCCCCACAGGGCCACCGAGTACCGCTTGTTGGGCGAATGGTAGGTGATGCTCGCATTGACCAGGGCAAAGGCTTCCTGTCGAGCATCCCGATTATTGAACTCTGTGAAAAAGATCTCGTCCTGAAAGTTCATGTCCGCGGAAAGATCGATCGATCCGGTATCGCCAAGATCGATGGTCTGATCAGCGAAGATCGCCACGGTGAACTCTGGCGCATTGGCCAAACGATTGCCCGACAGGTCCGATAGCGCAGGGTTATCAGGGCAGGCTGGAAACTGCCTGCGTGTCGGATCGCCGGCTGCATAGTAGCCGTTGCAGAAGTCGGTGTACTTAGCATTGAGGTAGGTCCCGAAGATACGGAACGTGGTATTGCGCGCTGGGCGGAGCGTCGCTTCCAATTCGAGTCCGTAATTGCGAGCCGACGCAGCGTTGATGGTTTCGACGATGCTGTTCTCGTTGACGAAGCCCACCTGCAGGTTGGTGTAGTCATAATAGAAAGCTGCAGCGCTGTATCCGAAGGTACCGTCCCTCGTTTCGCCACGCAGGCCCACCTCGTAACTCCACACATTCTCAGGCTCGATCACGTCATTTACGCTACCGATGTTCACCACACCTGATTTAAACCCTTTTGTTACCTTTCCGTACAGCAGCGTTCCGCCTGGAGTCTGGTACTCGAGAACAAACTTCGGCGTGATCGAATCCCAGTCCCCAGTCTTGTCGGTCGGGATATCCAAGCCTTGCGCTTCGAAGGTAAAACGGCCGGTCCCCGAGCGCTTTTCCCAGTTGTATCGGGCCCCGGCTGTGAAGGTCAGGTCGGGAACAATCTCAAGCGATCCTTCCAGATATGCTCCGACGGCCTCTGTCTTGACCGTTCCGCGTTGCAGGTAGTTCCCTTGGTCGAACAGGTCCGGCGGGAGATTGGTACCTAGAAGGACGTTGAAATACTGGGCGAGATTGACGGTCGGCACGCGGACTTCACCGAAGAGATCCTCCTCGAAATACATCGCTCCTCCGAGCAGATCGAATCCGCCAAGGTCGGCCGTAAAGGTGAACTCCTGGCTGAAGGATTCGCTGTCTTCAGTGTAGTTGTTCTGACCGAACGCATTGATGTCAGAAACGTCGAGGTCGTCCCGATTGAAGCGCTCGAACTTGCGATAGGCCGTGGTAGAGGTGAGCGTAAAGTCGCCCTTATCCAGCGTTGCGATTGCCTGGATGCTTGAGCCTTTGCGATCATTGATCGCGTCTTCGTCGGAATAAATGTTGCGCGCATTTACCGGCTCGCCGCGGTCCGCGTAGTAATCGAAGATGGTGTCGCCGCCCAGGAGCGGCCCGGGAAGGAAAGCTTCCGGCACGACCGTGGGGCCGAAATAGTGAAAGGCGTAGTTGAAGTCGTCTTCCCTGAAGTGGTCCGCCACGACAAGAAGCTCGAGATCAGGCGTTAGGTTTGCCTGCAGTGATCCGCGAAAAGCGTAGGCATCGCGGTCGTCGACGGGATTGCCGGTGAAGAGGTTTTCGCCGTAGCCATCGCGCTGTTCGTACTTGCCGGCCACGCGGAAGGCGAGCGTTTTGCCGGCGATCGGCCCGCCAACCGCCCCTTCAAGGGTCAGAGCGTCGTAATTGCCATAGGTAGCCCTGGCATATCCCTCGAAATAAGGAGTGGGCCGTGCAGTGACAATGTTGATGACACCTGCTGTAGCCCCTCGCCCATAGGTCGTTCCCTGAGGCCCGCGCAGAACTTCGATCTGCTCAATATCGTAGAAACCGCTGAGCTGCGCTGCTGGGCGGCTGTTGATCGCACCATTTTGCAGAAATGCGACTGCGCCATCTGCACCCAAATCAATGCTCGTCAGACCAATACCGCGGATGAAGGTGCGGTTCACCCCGAACTGGTCACCAACTGAAACATTGGGAACGGCGGCCGACAGATCGCCCGCGTTTTCGATCCCTCCCGGTCCAATAGCATCTGCATCGAGCACCGAGATCGCTGCTGCGGTATCCTCAAGGGACTGATTGGACTTTGTGGCCGTGACAATGATGACTGGATTTCGCTCTTCCTCAGCGGCGGCCGGCGCCGTGGGCTCTTCGGCTGCCTGCGCACTGGCCTGGCTGGCGCACTGAATGGATGCGATGGCGGTAGCTGAAAGCAGCACGCGCCTGGTGCTCTTAAGTTTCATACTCTCTCCCCTTCATACCAGGCCTCTGATTTTCTACTTGCCGGTATCGTTAAATAAAAAAATGCAACCCCGAGTTGCTCCTCAAACAAATTGATTCTGCGCTATTCAGCGCCTGCAAGCCGCAGGGCGGCAGAGACGAGCTGATCGACCACTTCTTCGGCCGAACGCTGGCCATCTGGCGAATACCAGGTCGGTATCCAGCTTATGAGGCCGCCGATCCAGACGGCGACAAAGGAGTCCGTGTCCTGCCGAAATTCGCCCGCTTCGATACCTTCACGGATGAGCTCAGCGATCTGGTGATCGAATGAGTGCCTCAGGCGCAGGATGCGTTCGTGGTCCGTTGCGCTGAGATGCTTCATCTCGCGCAAGTAGACCACGACGTATTCCTGCCGATCAATGACGATCCTGCCGACCTGCCGCACGACTTCGGCAAGAAGCTCCCGGTGATTCTTGTGCTCTCCGGCCAATGTGGTTTCAAGAATCGTAAGGGCTTCGCTAATGCCGACTTCGCAAATGGCAGCGAGAATGGCTTCCTTGTTCTTGAAGTAGGAATATAGGAAGGGTTTGGTTACGCCCAGGTTGTCAGCGACGTTGTCAAGCGTACAACTGCTATACCCACGCTGGTAGAACAGGTGGCTGGCCACTTCGACAATGCGATTGGTCTTGAAGGCAACGAACTCGCTCTTCAGCGATGCTCCTCGACCTGCCGCAGGCTTGGCAAGCGGCTTGGCTACAGCTGACATGGCGAAACCGCAGGATTTGGGGCGCGTCTTGGCAATTCCATCTCCGGTTGGTGGACGCTTTCTCCACCTTCGAATCCAAGGATGCCAAAAAACGCATCTACTGGCCAGTAGTTTTTTTCAGGGCTTGGTACAGCCGCGCATCTGACCTAGACCTAAGGGCTGTTGCAAGAGCCTTGCATGCTCGAAGACGAGGCCGAGAACAAGAGCCAGGAGAAAGATGAAATGACGCACTTCGGCGACATGCAAAACGCGATCTACAATGCCGGTCTTTCAGGCATCCTGCCTGACTATCCGGTCGATTTCGCCTCGCTCCAGACGCGGGCGGAAAAGGCCCTCTCGCCGATGCTTCTGAACTATGTCCAGGGCGGATGTGGTGATGAGCATACGCAGGACAGCAATGCCAGCGCCTTCCACCATTGGGGGATGGTGCCGCGGATGCTTGTCGATTGCGGCGAGCGTGATCTCTCGATCGAATTGTTCGGCAGCAGATACCATTCGCCCATCTTCATGGCGCCGATCGGTCTTAACGGAGAAATCACCCAGGACCGGAAGGGCGATATCGCCGCCGCGCAGGCTTCGGCCGAAACGGGCGTGCCGTTCTGCGCCTCAACTCTGTCGAACACGCCACTAGAGGAAGTCGCGGCGGCCGGCGGAGACACCCCGGGTTTCTTCCAGCTCTACACGCCCAAGCATGATGGTGTCGCCGAAAGCCTTGTGCATCGGGCCGAGACGGCCGGCTACCGGGCGCTTGTGATCACGCTCGACACCTGGCTCACTGGCTGGCGTCCCCGCGACCTCAACACGGCTAACTTTCCGCAGCTGCGCGGCAAGGTACTGGAAAACTATTTTAGCGATCCTGTCTTTCGCAGCCTGCTGAACAAGCCCCCCGAGGAAGATCTGGCAGCCGCAGTCGGCACTTGGGCGGCGACCTTCGGAAAGGTCCTGACATGGGATCACATAGCTTGGTTCCGGGACATGACCAGTCTTCCGATTGTCCTCAAGGGCATCTGCCATGAGGACGATGCACGTCGCGCCGCGGATCTTGGCGTTGACGCGATCTATTGTTCGAACCACGGCGGGCGGCAGGCGAACGGTGGAATCGCTGCAATCGACATGCTGCCCGCAGTGGTTAAGGGAGCTGGCAGCACACCAGTGCTGTTCGATAGCGGCGTGCGTTCGGGCAGCGATGTCATCAAGGCCATCGCTCTGGGAGCGACAGCGGTAGGGATCGGACGCCCTTATCTTTACGGTCTTGCGATCGGAGGCGCTGCAGGCGCCGCACATGTCCTTCATTCGATCCTCGCGGAAGCCGATCTTTTGATGGCCGTCAACGGCTACCCGACACTCGATGCGGTGCGTTCGGCTGGTGCCCAATCCACAAGGCAATAGGGCTTGCGGGACCCGAACCTTTCTAGCGCTCGAGTCCTGAGGCAAATATGGGGCATCGAGGTCGGGACGCAAAAATAGTCACGTGAAAACAGCTGAATGATCGTGAAACGGGATGCCTTTTCTGACGCCCGCTGGCCCGCGCCAAGGCATCGATTGGCGGTTTTCCCTCCCCATCCCATCCTCGCAGGAAGGCAGGCGGCATGGCGAGGCCATGCGCGCCTTTTGTGGCGGCGGGCTGCTTGCGGTGAGCAGTGCGCTAGTCGTGCGCGGCGAGAGCTTCGCTGACTGTGACTGTACCGGAGCAATAGGCTCCCCATGCATCCATCAGCTTCACGCGCATACCGGGGTCTTCTTTGGTACCAAGGTAGGTAGTGCGGCGATACGCGGCTTGAACCGCGTCTGGCGTCTTGTGGGCCAGCGCGGCCTCGACAACCGCGTTCGGATAGCCTGCGTTCGCTGCCCAATCCGTGAAGGCCGAGCGGAAGCCGTGGACGTGGAAAGGCTCCTGCATGTCGCGCAGCACCTTGAGCAGCGTCATGTCGGACATCGCCTTGCCGGTCGCGCCTGAGAAGACCACTTCGGCACCTTCGATCCGGAATGCATCCGCTTTTGCTAGCACGCCCAGTGCAGCCTCCGAGAGCGGGACCACATGTGCCTTGCTTCGCTTCATATGTTCTGCAGGGATGGTCCAGAGCCGTTCCTCCAGATCGAATTCCTCCCATGTCGCAAGTCGGACCTCCTGCGAGCGCGTGCCGGTCAGGATGAGGAGATCGAGCGCAAAACGTCCGAAGGATGGCCTGCGTCTCAGGGCGGTCAGAAACGCTGGAATGGCGACATAGGGCATCGCCTTCCGATTCTGGGTTTTCTTGATTTGCCGTGGCAGACCCCTACCCGCTTTCAGGCTGCTGTTGCCCGATGGCGATTCGGTCGACCGCCAGCCCTTGGCGTGCGCATAGTCCAGCACCGCGCAAATCCGGTTGCGTACCTGGCGGGCGGTTTCCGGAATTTCCTGCCAGATCGGCGTGAGCACATCGATGATGTCAGCTGCCGTGATGCTGCCGGTCGGCATGTCACCGAGCTTGGGGAAAGCGTAGTTCTCCAGACTGGCTAGCCACTGGCGGGTGTAGACAGCACTCTTCCAGCCCGCCTCGTTGTCGGAGTGATACTTTGTGGCGGCTTCGCGGAAGGTCACCTTGGCGGCAGCCTCGTCCTTGCGCTCCGTGAGAATATCGCGCTTTTCGACCTTCACGGCCTTGCGCATTTCAGCCGCCTTTTCGCGTGCTTCGGCAAGCGTTACGAGTTTAGCGCTGCCCAACCCCAGGTCTTGTCGCTTGCCATCTCGCTGGAGTCGCAAATTCCAGTATGCGCCGCCGCGCTTGTCCACCTTGAGGAATAGCCCATCCCCGTCCTGATAGGTCCCCGGATTCGCCAAAGCTGCCTTGACCGCTACCGCCGATAGTTTGCCCATGATTCTACCCCCACACTTTTTCGCACGAGATCACCAATCCGAAGTGTGGGGGTAAGCACCCTCACCCCCACATTACCCCCACACTTGGCCTCGGATGCAGGTGGATCGCGATGGCCATAAGCGGACGAAATAGGGGCAATATATCGCAGAAATCCAAGGGTTTCCATGGATTTCTGGGGATACGGATAGATGCTGAAAGAAAGGGTGGTGGTGGACAGGGCTGGATTCGAACCAGCGTACGCTTGCGCGGGCAGATTTACAGTCTGCTGCCTTTAACCACTCGGCCACCTGTCCACACGGGCCATTTCGCTTAGGAAATCGAGGGATCGCAGTGGCGACCCCGTGCCGAGAGGCGCCCCTTTGGCGAAGCGAGCCTTGCCTGTCAATGCCCTCGCTGGCACAGGCTGCAACCAATACAGAAAACTGGACGAATATGATGGCAAAAGGCGAACGCAAACGGGCTCTGCGAGGACGGGCAGGCCGGATGAAGGGCGGGCGCGGCAGCGGCCGCGCCAGTGCCGGCCAGGTGAGGCTGTGGGGCCGCCATGCGGTCGAGGCAGCGCTCAAGAACCCGGACCGGGTGCACCGAAAATTGTGGGCAACCCGCGAGGCCATCGACACGCTCGATGGCGAACTGCCATCCGATTTCCCGGTCGAATATGCCGATGTCACCGATCTTGCGCGGCTTGTGGCCAAAGATGCGCCACATCAGGGCCTCGTGCTCGAATGCGCCGCATTGGAAGACATTCACCTCGACGAGGTCCTCGACGGCGATCCAGAACGCCCGATCGTCGTACTCGACCAGGTAACCGACCCGCACAATGTCGGGGCGATCATGCGATCGGCCGCAGCGTTCGGCGCCAGAGCCTTGGTCACCCAAGATCGCCATGCGCCACCCGAAGGCGGAGTCATCGGCAAGGCGGCCTCCGGCGCGCTCGAAGTATTGCCCTGGGTGCGCGTGGTCAATCTTGCCCGTGCGCTGGAGCAGATGGCCGAAGCCGGTTACTGGCGGATCGGACTGACCGGCGCCGCGGACGCCACACTCGCCGAAGCGCTACCCGCAGGTCCCGTCGCGCTCGTGCTGGGTGCGGAAGGCGAAGGCATGCGGCATAATATCGAGTCGCATTGCGACGCGCTCGCCAAACTGCCGATCGGCGAGCGGATCGAAAGTCTGAACGTATCCAATGCCGGCGCAATCGCGCTCTACGCGGTAGCGACGCGATAGCCGGCATCGTCGACTTGGGGGAAAACGCATGACACGCTTGCTCACCATCCTGATGGCGCCGCTGCTGCTGACCGGCTGTATGCTCTCGCCAGGGAAGTTCACCAGCGAACTGCAACTGCTAGCCGACGATACCTTCGCCTTCTCCTACACTGGAGAGATCCAGATGCTCGCACTCAGCAAGCTCGCCGATCTTGCCGAAAACAGCGATGAGAGCTTCGAGGCGGAATGTTACGACGACGATTTCGACGTTCGCGAATGCTCGGCGGTTGAAATCGCTAAACAGCGTGAAGAATGGGATGCGAACGCTCAAGAGCGCCGCGAGAAGCAGGCACGCGAGGCAGAGCAGATGCGCGCCTTCCTCGGTGGCATAGACCCGTCGGATCCCGAAGCGGCCAAGGAACTGGCCAACCGGCTCGAACGCCAGCGCGGGTGGCAGCGGGTCGAATACCGGGGCGACGGCCTTTTCGACGTGGAATTCGCAATCTCCGGCACGTTGGGTCACGACTTCGTCTTCCCCACCATCGAGCGCATACAAGGTTTCAACGCCTTCGTCGGCGTGCACCTGCGCGATGGCGACCAGATACGTATCGATGCACCCGGGTTTGTCGGTCAGAAAGACACCAACCCAATGTTGGGCGGCGCCCCGCTTGCGGCGATGGCAGCCATGTCGGAGGCCGACGACGGCGGTGAGATGCCGCGGATCGTCATCCCGGAAGGCACCTTCACCATTGTGACCGACGGCCGGATTCTGGCGAACAACACTGACGAGGGACCGGCTCCCCACGCCCTCGGGCAATCTCTATCGTGGAGAATCGGACCGGCAACCAGCCAGGCGCCGACCGCGCTCATCGCGTTCGACTGAGCAAACGAAAACGCCGCGCTTTCCGGGAAGGAAAGCACGGCGAAATTCAGTCCCATTGTCGCTCCGCGAGGCGTGCGGAGCGCCGGTCAGACAAGACCGTTTAGTTGACGGCGTCCTTGAGACCCTTGCCGGCCTTGAATTTCGGCTGGTTCGAAGCCTTGATGGTCATCGGTTCGCCAGTGCGCGGGTTACGACCGGTCGAGGCCTTGCGCTTGGCAACCGAGAAGGTGCCGAAGCCGACCAGGCGCACTTCGTCACCGCTCGACAGGGCCTTGCTGATGGAATCGAAGACACCTTCGACGGCGCTCGAAGCATCGCTCTTGGACAGGCCGCTGGAATCGGCAACCGCGCTGATCAGGTCGTTCTTGTTCATAGGTGAAAACCCCCTTGTTCTTATAATCGAATGGTGTTGGCTGAATCGCCTCGGTGAAGGCGGACGAATTGAGAGTTTTTTGTCGGCAGTGTCAAAGATAAAATCGGCCAAAACCGGCGGATTTCGGGGCCAGAGCAGCGAAAATTGAGGTGAAGCGCGAATTCACCATCCCGTGATCTGCCAAGCGCGGGCGAAGCCCCCCGGTCAAGGCGCCGGGGGGCGATCCGAGTCGCTGCAGCGCAGCATGCCTTTTGTTAATGCGCGGTCGGTGACGGAGCCCCATGGGAATGGTCCGGCTGGCTCGCCAGATCGTCCGCCTCGGTCCATTCGACCGGCTCCGGTACACTACAGAGTGCGTGGACCAGTACCTCATCGACATGGGCGACCGGCACGATTTCCAGGCCATCCTTCACATTGTCGGGAATCTCGGCAAGGTCTTTTACATTTTCCTCGGGGATGAGGACCTTCTTGATCCCGCCCCGCAGCGCCGCGAGCAGTTTCTCCTTGAGACCGCCGATCGCAAGAACGCGACCGCGCAAGGTCACCTCGCCGGTCATGGCCACCTCGGCGCGAACCGGAACGCCCGAAAGGGTGGACACAATCGACGTTACCATGCCCACGCCTGCACTCGGCCCATCCTTGGGCACCGCACCTTCGGGCAAGTGGATATGAATATTGCGGCGCTGGATCAGGCTCGGCTTGATCCCGTAATGCGGCGCGCGTGCCTTCACGAAACTGAAGGCGGCCGCGACGCTTTCGTTCATCACTTCGCCGAGCTTGCCGGTCGTTTTGATCTCGCCCTTGCCCGGGGTGGTCACACTTTCGATGGTCAGCAACTCGCCGCCCACCTCGGTCCAGGCCAGTCCGGTCACGGCACCGACCTGCGGTTCTTCCTCGCTCATCCCGTGCTTGAACTTGCGTACGCCGGCAAAGTCGCTGAGGTTCTCGGGCGTGATCGTCACACTCTCGACCTCGTTTTCGAGGATCTTGCGCAGGGATTTGCGCGCCAAGCGGGCAAGTTCGCGTTCGAGCGTGCGGACGCCCGCTTCGCGCGTGTAGTAACGAATGAGATCGCGCAGGCCCTCTTCGGTGAGTTCGAATTCACCCTTCTTGAGCCCATGCTCCTTGACTTGCTTGGGCAGCAAATGGCGCGTGGCGATTTCGACCTTTTCGTCCTCGGTATAGCCTTCCAGACGGATGATCTCCATCCGGTCGAGCAGCGGCTGCGGCAGGTTGAGGCTGTTCGCAGTGGTCACGAACATGATGTCCGACAAGTCGAGATCGAGTTCGAGATAGTGATCCTGGAACTTGCTGTTCTGCTCGGGATCGAGGACTTCGAGCAATGCCGAGGCGGGATCGCCACGAAAATCCTGGCCGAGCTTGTCGATTTCGTCGAGCAGGAACAACGGATTGATCTTGCCCGCCTTCTTGAGGTTGCTGACGATCTTGCCGGGCAGTGAGCCGATATAGGTACGCCGGTGACCGCGGATTTCCGCCTCGTCGCGCACGCCGCCCAATGACTGGCGCACGAACTCGCGGCCGGTCGCCTTGGCGATGCTTTTTCCAAGCGACGTCTTGCCGACGCCCGGCGGGCCGACGAGACACAGAATCGGCCCCTTCAGCTTGCGCGTGCGCGCCTGCACGGCGAGATACTCGATGATGCGGTCCTTGACCTTCTTGAGTCCATAGTGATCGGCATCGAGCACTTCCTGTGCCTTGCCGATGTCCTTCTTGACCCTGCTCTTCTTGCCCCACGGCAAGCCGAGCAACACGTCGAGATAGTTGCGAATGACGGTGGCCTCGGCGCTCATCGGCTGCATGGCCTTGAGCTTCTTCAGTTCCGCTTCCGCTTTCTCGCGCGCTTCCTTGGACAGCTTGGTCTTGGCAATCTTCTCGGTCAGCTCGGCAATTTCGTTACTGCCGTCATCGTCGCCGCCCAACTCGTTCTGGATCGCCTTCAATTGCTCGTTGAGGTAGTATTCGCGCTGGGTCTTTTCCATCTGGCGCTTCACACGGCCACGAATGCGACGCTCGACCTGCAGCACCGATAGCTCGCCTTCCATGAAGGACATGACCATTTCGAGCCGCTTGAGTGGATCCTTCTCGACCAGCAGAGCCTGCTTGTCCGACACCTTGGCATTGATCGCCGCTGCGATCGTGTCGGCCAGTTCGCCGGCATCGTCGATATCGCCCAGCTGCTCGGCGGCCTCTTCGCCCAGCTTCTTGTTGAGCTTGGCATACTCGCCGAACTGCTCGATTACCTGGCGCATCATCGCGACGACTTCACTGCCCGACGCGGTCACCGCATCGGTCACGCTCACCGACGCCTCGACATAGTCGCCGCGCGGGGCGAGCTGCTCGAGCGCCGCTCTTGCGCTGCCCTGCACCAGCACGCGTACCGTGCCGTCGGGCAGCTTGAGCAATTGCAGAACCTGAGCGACAACGCCGACGTCGAACAGATCGTCGCGCTCGGGATCGTCGCAACCGGGATCGAGCTGAGCGAGCAGGAAGATATCCTTACTGCCTTCCATCGCCGCTTCGAGCGCCGCCACCGATTTGTCGCGACCGACGAACAGGGGCACCACCATGCCGGGAAACACCACGATGTCGCGCAAGGGGAGGAGGGGGAAAGTCTGGGTCATCAATCAATTCCAATCAGGGCCGCCAACGGCCGTTCGATAGGAATATGGTGAGGCCTGTCCCACTGCGCAACGCTGCATTCAAAAGTCATGTGGATGGCGCAGTATTACAATCAACCTGTCATTAACCTAAGCTATGAACCCGAACGGGGGCAAAGAGGAAATTTAATTTCTCCTTTGGAGTCAAAGCCATGCTGAGTTCGGTCATCTGCAAGGTGGGAAGTCATAACGTCAACCGGCGCCGCGTCTGACATGACGGAATCAACTTTCGCACCAAATGCACGCGCTGCAGCGCGCCACTGATCCGCGACCACCAGAAAGGCTGGCGGCCGTTCGACGAAGAACGCGATCTGCGTGCAGATCGGCTGCCTCATCCGCGACATGCATAGGTAGCTGCACGCTCAGGCGGTTGCAGCCTCCGGGAACCGCGACGACCGTGCCGCTCGGGGCAACCGGGAGGATGGCGCAGTAGGGCGGGTCAGGTCATGCTCGGCCTGACATCATCGTCACATGCCGGGCAGCTTGAAGCCCGGGGGCAGGCCGACGCCTTGCTGGATCTTGCCCATTTCCTCCGCCGAGACGCGATCCGCACGGTCGCGGGCGTCGTTGAAAGCCGCGGTCACGAGATCCTCGACCATCTGCTTCTCTTCCGGTTTCATCAGACTCTCGTCGATCGTCACTCCGAGAATACGGCCCCGTGCGGTCGCCCGCACCTTGACCAGGCCGCCGCCAGCCGATCCCTCGACCTCGATCTCGTCGAGCTTGGCCTGGGCATCGCCCATCTGCTTCTGGATCGTTTCGGCGGCCTTTTGGGCCTGCGCGAGCATTTCTTCCATATTCATGCTTTTCTACTCCAGGGTATTTCGCGGCGCTGGGGGGATACGCCGCCTTCATCGATAAGTTCGGCGTCGGGAAAGGCATCGAATGCCGCCTTTACCAACGGGTGGGCGCGCGTAGCCGCTGCAGCAGCGTCACGCTCGGCCTGCTGCACCTCGACCAGCGACGGGGCGCCTGTTCCGCCTGCCACCTCTTCCACAGTCCAGCGCTTGCCCGTGTGGCGGTGCAAGGCATCGCGCAGAACCGGCGCGATATCGTCCGAAAACTTGGCATCGCGGCCGTAGCGCAGGACACCGTCGGCAAGGTCTACAACCCGCACCTGCAGGCGCATGATGCTCGCCTCCTGCAGCAGGCCGGATGCGTCGATCCCATCGACCAGTTCCTGCCAGTCTAGAGAGGCTTGCGGCGCAGCGGCAGTTGTCTCACCGGAAGCAGCAGGGGCCGGTGCGGGACCCGCTTCCGCGAACTTCTCGATCTTCTTTGCCAACTTGCCCGGATCGGGCATCTGCCCCGCATGCAGCGTGCGAAGCAATGCCATACGCAGCGCGACCAGCGGATCGGGCGCAAGCCGGACCTCCTCGTGCCCCTTGAGCAGCAATTGCCAGAGGCGGTGGAGCTGTCCGGCGGGCAAGCGCCCGGCCCAATCGGCGAGTTGCTCGCGCTCGTCCGCGCTGGCGCCTTCGGGTTCACTGCCAGAGACCTGGGCAACTGTGATGCGATGGGCGAGATCCATCTGCGCGCGCATCAGTGCCAGCGGCTCGACGCCGAGCGCATATTGTTCGTCCACCGCCTCGAGCAGCGCCCTGCCCTCGCCTTCGAGGATATGCGCGAAGAGCCTGCGCTGTGCACTCTTGTCGGCAAGGCCGAGCATGTCACGCACGCGTTCCGCGGTGACCTTGCCCTCCGTATCCAGATCGGCATGGGCGATCGCCTGGTCGAGGATCGAAAGCCCGTCGCGCACCGAGCCTTCGGCCGCGTTGGCGACGATATGCAGCGCCTCAGGATCGGCCTCGACGCCTTCCTTGCGGCAGATCTCGGCGAAGTGCGTTTCGAGCAGTTCGACCGGGATACGCCGCAGGTCGAACCGTTGGGTGCGGCTGAGAACCGTGACCGGCAGCTTCTCGACCTCGGTAGTCGCAAATAGGAACTTCACATGCGCGGGCGGTTCTTCCAGCGTTTTGAGCAGCGCGTTGAAAGCGTTGCGCGAGAGCATGTGGACTTCGTCGATGATGTAGATCTTGTAGCGCGCCGAGACCGCGGCATAGCGGACCGCCTCGATGATTTCGCGCACGTCGTCGACGCCGGTGTGAGATGCCGCGTCCATCTCGATCACGTCGATATGGCGGCCTTCGGCGATCGCCTGGCATGGTTCGCACACACCGCAGGGGCTGATCGTCGGACCGCCCTGGCCATCGGGCCCGATGCAGTTGAGCGCTTTGGCGATCAGGCGCGCGGTCGAGGTTTTCCCGACCCCGCGGACACCGGTCATCAGGAAGGCGTGCGCCAGCCGGTCGCGGGCGATAGCATTGGCCAGCGTGCGCACCATCGCTTCCTGACCGATCAGCTCGGCAAAGGTCTGCGGGCGGTATTTGCGCGCCAGCACGCGATAGGGCTGCGCCGGATCGGCTTTGGGCGGTGCGGACGCCGAAGGAGCGGGAAGGGCTTCCTCGGCTGCGGGCGTGGGTTCGGAAGCGGACGGTGCGCCGAACATCGATTCCTGCCCAGCTTCTTCAAGCTCCGCAGCGCTCGGCGCGTCGACCTCCTCGCTCCCGGTTTCCCAAGGCAGGCCGTCTGGATTGTCCGGTGAATCACCCATGCCCGACTAGGTAGGCACTGGCGCGGCAAAAGTCATGCCGCAGCCATCACGAATTGTGGGTGAAAAAGGAGCCGGCCGACCCGCCGCAATCCACCTGGGCTGCTTCCTTCCGGACCTGACCCGGTGAGCGAACGCTAACGTCCGACCGACTCCCGACGCGCCATATGGCGGTATGTTGGCGCAGTTTCAAGCTCTCAGTCATTGCGAGCATAGCGAAGCAATCCAGTCCTGTGCTTACTGGATTGCCGCGTCGCCTGCGGCTCCTCACAATGACTATAAGCTACCGAAAATTATCGGCGTAAGCCTGAAGCTTGAGCCCCTTCGGAGGCGTGGCGTGAACGCGGGCGACGATGCCGTATTTCTCGGCATAGGCCTTGGCCTCGTCCTTGCTCGGAAAGGTCAGCTGCACCTGTGCCTGGGTATCGCCGCTGCCGGTCCAACCCATCAGCGGGTCGGCCTGGCGTGCCTCGGACTGCTCGAATTCGAGCACCCACTCATCGGTGCGGGCCTTGCCCGACTGCATGGCGTTTTTCGGTCGCTGGTAGATTCTCGCGGTCATGGAGCTGCCCTGTAATTCAACCTTCCGAGCGTGAAAAGGCGTTCTTGGTCTTCAAACTGGGCTTTTCCGCCCAAGGTTCCTCGGGCCAGCGATGTTTCGGATAGCGCCCCTTCATGTCCTTGCGCACATCCGCCCAGCTTCCGCGCCAGAAACCCGCCAAGTCTCGGGTCGACTGGATCGGGCGCCCGGCAGGGCTCGTCAGCTTGAGCAGAAGCGGCGTCTCACCGACCATCGGGTGCCGTTCCAGTCCGAACAGCGCCTGCACGCGCACCTCGACGCTGGGGGCATCGTCGCCTGTATAGTCGATCCGGTGGGTCGTACCGGCCGGCGACGTAAACTCGCGCGGGGCCAGCCGGTCGAGGCGCTGCCGGCTGTCCCAGTCGAGCTGGCCCAGCAGAGCATCGACAAGCTTCCCCCTGGGGACATCGAGATCGCGCCTGCCCTGCAACATGGGAGCGAGCCAAATCTCCGCGGTCTCGGCCAATCCCGTGCTCGTCAGCTGCTCGATCCCGGCGAAGCTCACGCGGGCGAGCAGCTCTGCCGGAAGCGGTTTTGCCGGGTTCTGCAGAGCCTTTTCCACAAGCATATCCACAATCGCCTGTGGGTCGGGCTTGGGGTCGGGACCGCGCGCCAATGTGATCGCCCCAAGCCGCCGCTCGAGCAGGGCCTCGACCCGCTCGCCGGTCCACCGCAGCACCTGCCTGCGCTCGAGCCGTTCGGGCAACCATCGCTCGATATCGCTCTCTTCGAGCGCGATGGCCGAGGTGATCCGCGCGCCCCTGGCCTGCCCCTGCGCGTCCCCGACGACGAGGAACTCCGATCGCGCCAGTGGCGATGCAGGATCGAGCACGAAGCCACGCCCTCCCGCGGCGACCCAATGCTCCCCTGCCTTGTCGCGCCGCTTGGCGATAAACTCCGGTCGTCCGGCAGCAAGCAGAATGCCCGGTGGGGGGAGCGTGGTCGAAGCCTCTTCATCGGCAAGAGCCCGGGCCCGTTTCACCCAGCGCCCCGCAAGCTTGCGGCTGGCTTCGGCCCTGGCCCCGCGATCGCCATTCCAGCGCGACTGGCGCGCCTCGAGATCCTCGCCGCGCCCGCCAAGTCCGCGTTCCTGCAAGAGCAAGGCAAGCCGCGCGGCCTCTTTGGCTGCGCCATGCTCGGCACCGAAAAGCACCGTCGCAGCTCCCTGTGGGTCGAGCGGAAGTTTCGCCAGCTTGCCGCCCCGCTCGGTAATCCGGCCTTCCGCATCGAGCGCATCCAACGCCTTGAGGGTCTGCCGCGCCGCGCTGATCGATGCCGGCGGAGGCGGCTCGAGCCACGCCAGCTCCCTTGGATCGGTGCTTCCCCATTGCGCGAGCGCCAGCACCAGCGGCGCGAGATCCGAGGTGAGCATTTCGGGTGGATCGTAAGGCGGACGTCCGCCGTGCCCCGCCTCCTCCCACAGACGATAGGCGACACCCGGCCCTTGCCGTGCCGCGCGGCCTGCGCGCTGCGCCGCTGCCGCCTGACTTGCGCGATGTGTAACGAGATGCGTCGTTCCTGCGGCGCGGTCGAACTCGGCCCGACGCGAGAGTCCTGCATCCACCACGACCGAAACCCCGTCGAGCGTCAGCGAGGTTTCGGCAATGGCGGTCGCCAGCAGGATCCTGCGGCGCCCCTCGCGATCGCGTTGGATCGCAGCGCGCTGTCCTGCCGGATCGACCTGCCCGTGAAGCGGCAGCACGATTGCCGCAGGCAGGCGCGCCTCCAATCGCTCACGCGTCCGCTCGATCTCGCGCACGCCGGGCAGAAAGGCCAGTATATCGCCAGCCTCTTCGCGCCAGGCAGTCGCGATGGCCTGCGCCATCGCATCCTCCACCGGAATCTGCGGAGACGACCCAAGCCATTCCACCCGCAGCGGATGCGCCCGTCCTTCGCTTTCGATGACCTGAGTGCCGTTGCCGAGCAATTCGGCGAAGCGCGCGCCGTCGATCGTGGCCGACATGACCAGCACGCGCAGGTCCTCGCGCAGCACGGCGCGGCTCTCCAGCGCAAGCGCAAGACCGAGGTCGCTGTCGAGATGTCGTTCATGCGCCTCGTCGAACAGCACCGCCGAGACCCCTGTGAGCTCCGGATCGGCCAGGATCGTGTTCACGAAGATCGCCTCGGTCATTACCAGAACTCGCGTTTTTGCCGAGCGCTTGCTGTCGAGGCGGGTGAGGTAGCCGATCGTCTCGCCCGGCTTCTCGCCCAGCATTTGCGCCATCCGTTCGGCAGCCGCCCGCGCAGCAACCCTTCGCGGCGAGGTGAGGATGATGGTGCCCGTACACCAGTCTTCATCCAGCAATGCGGGCGCCACGGCAGTCGTCTTGCCCGCCCCGGGCGGCGCGACAAGCACTGCCCCGGTCTGCTGGCGCAGCACGCCGAGCAGCTCGGGCAATACGGTGGCGATAGGGAGGTCGCTAATCACTCAGTCGCCCTACCCGTTCGTGGCGAGGATAGTCGAGACACATCGCTGCGATACCTCGACTGCGCGCTACGCGCTCCGCTCGATACGAACGGGGGAGTGTCTAGTATCCCCGCGCGACCGCAAACAGCGCAGCCTGGGTCATTGCCTGGCGTGCCTTGCAGTCGGGGAAGATCGACAGCGCATCGATCGCGCGCTGCGCGAAATGGCGAGCACGGGCCTTGGTATCGGCCACGGCGTCGTGGCTCTCGATCAAGGCGGTGGCGTGATCGAGGTCCTCGTCCCCGGTCCGGAAACCGCCGATGGCGGACTTCCAGAAATCGCGTTCTTCCTGATCGCCGCGGGCATAGGCGAGGATCACCGGCAGGGTCATCTTGCCTTCGCGGAAATCGTCGCCGCGATCCTTGCCCATGGCGGCCGCATTGGAGTCGTAATCGAGCGCATCGTCGACCAGCTGGAAGGCGACGCCGAGATTGCGGCCATATTCGTCGAGCGCCTGCTCCTGCTCGTCGCTGCATTCCGCAACAACGGCGGAGATGCGGCTTGCAGCGGCGAACAGCGCCGCAGTCTTCGCCTGAATGATGTGGAGGTAACGCTCCTCGCTGGTGTCGATCTTGCGCTGCGCGGTCAGCTGGTCGACCTCGCCCTCGGCGATGATCGCGCTGGCGCCCGACAAGATCTTGAGCACCTTGAGACTGCCGTCCTCGGTCATCAGCTCGAACGAACGGCTGAAGAGGAAGTCGCCAACCAGCACGGTCGCCGGATTGCCGTAGATGATGTTGGCCGCCGCCTTGCCGCGTCGCAGATCGCTCCCATCGACGACATCGTCATGCAGCAGCGTGGCGGTGTGGATGAACTCGACCGCGGCAGCGAGCTTGTGATGGCGCGTTCCGCTATAACCGACCAGTTCGGCCCCGGCGAGCGTCAGCATGGGACGCAGCCGCTTGCCGCCGCCCGAAATCAGGTGGCCGGCGAGCGCGGGGATGAGCGGCACTTCGCTCTGCATCCGGTCCAGGATGACCTGGTTGACCTGGTTCATGCCATTGGCGGTCAGCGCCAGCATGGGTTCGATCGAGCCCTCGGGCTCCGCACGCTTCAAGGGGATTACGTCGGCAGACATTTCGCCTTGGCCATGGTCTGCCCAAGCTTTCTTGGCAAGACGGGATTTCTTGTTAGCCTGATCGCATGAATGACGCACCCCAGAACGATCCCGTCCTCGCCGGCTTCCGCAAGAGCATCGACAATATCGATGCAGCCCTGATCCACATACTGGCCGAGCGTTTCCGGATCACCCAGGCGGTGGGCGAATACAAGGCCAAGGTCACGCTACCCCCGGCCGACCCGGCGCGCGAGCAGCAACAGATCGCACGGCTGCGCAGGCTGGCGGAAGAGAGCGAGCTCGATCCGGAATTCAGCGAAAAATTCCTGCGCTTCATCATCGACGAAGTCATTCGCCACCACGAGCAGGCCAGACGGTAGCCGAGATTAGGGCCCTGGCGGCTCCGGCGGACCGAGAAATGGCCATTCCGAAGGCGATGACGGCGTTCTCGCCTGACGGCCCGCGGCACGGTCAAATTCCATCGCGACTGTGCCGTCTTGGTCCCGGCCATTCTTTTCCTTCATCGCCAGGACAAAGTGCCGTCGAGCACTGGGGCGGGAGTCCTACGGGGCCCGTGGCAGGCGGAGCTTGACCAACAGGCCTCCCAGATCCTCGCTGGCGTCTAGAGCCACCGATCCGCCGTAGATCTCCGCCACGTCGCGGACGATCGACAGGCCGAGGCCGGTTCCCGGCTTGCCCGTGTCCAGCCGCGCGCCGCGATCGAAAATCCGCGCGCGTTCGCCCTCGGGAATGCCCACACCATCGTCCTCGATCCAGATTTCGCATTCCCTCGCGTCGCGGTCCGCATCGATCGTCACGAAAACGCTGCCTCCGCCATATTTGGCGGCGTTTTCGATGAGGTTGCCCAGGATTTCGTCGAGATCCTGGCGTTCGACGCAAACGGCCGCAGCGCGATTGCCGTCGAGGTCGAAGCGCGTCTCCTCATAGATCCGGGTCACTGCGCGCAGCACGCTTTCCGCGCTGGGCCAGACTTCCGCGCGCGCATGACCGCTGGCACGCCTGCCAACGGCGCGAGCCCGGGCGAGATGATGTTCGACATGGCGCTGCATGGTCTTGGTCTCGCGGAAGACCAGCTCGGCCAGTTTGGGATCGTGCGCGGTTGCCGCATTGGTGAGCACCGTCAGCGGCGTCTTGAGCGCGTGGGCGAGATTGCCCGCATGCATGCGCGCCTCTTCGGCCTGCTGTTCGCTATGTGCAAGCAATGCGTTGATCTCTTCGACCAATGGCTCGACTTCGAGCGGCAGAGGCTCGGTAATCCGGTTGGTCCCTTCGCTTCGCATTGCCTGAATGGCGTTGCGCACGCGGCGCAGCGGGGAAAGGCCATACCAGCTTTGCAGCACGGCCAGTGTCATCAGGCCGATACCCAGTGCGGCGAAACTCCACACGAGGATCGAACGAATACGGCTTATCTGGAAATCCAATTCATCGCGCGCCGAAGCTACGGTGAAGGTCCACCGCGTATCGCTGTCGGGCAGAATGACCGTACGCTCGACCATTCGCAATGGCTCGCCACGGAACTGGTCGGAATCGTAAAAATGGGGCTCGTTGTCGATGTGATCGCCCTCGACCTCGAGGCTGCGATCCCACAGGCTCCGGCTCGGGAAGGGATCATGTCCCTCGCCGCTGATCTGCCAGTAGACCCCGCTGTTGGGCTCGAGAAACCGCTGGTCGCCCAAAGAGCGGTAGAGCCGCACTTCACCGTCCATGTCGATCTCGGCCGAGGCAATCAACGCCGTTTGGACATATTCGAGCTGCTCGTCGAAATTGTCCTGCACCAGTCGTACCAGCGTGCGATCGAGCGCGAAGCCGCCACCCAGGAGCAGCACGCCGATCCACACCGCGGCAATCGCTATCATGCGCCGCGCGAGACTGCGCTTCGCGGGCGGTGTGGCGATGGTTACCGGGTCATCGGCGGACGCAGCGGCGGCCCGGTCGTCACCGACCGCCGCCGCCACGCCGGGCTCCTCTTCAGGCGCGCGGCTGGTCGGCGGGGTCGTCGAGGCTGTACCCAAGTCCACGGATCGTCGTGATCACTTCCGCACCCAGCTTCTTGCGGATACGGGTAACGAAGACCTCGATCGTATTGGAATCGCGGTCGAAATCCTGATCGTAGATATGTTCGATCAGTTCGGTGCGGCTGACCACCTTGCCCTTGTGGTGCATGAGGTAGCTCAACAGCTTGTATTCCTGCGCGGTCAGCTTGACCGGTTCGCCCTTCAGCGTGACGCGGCCCGAACGCGTGTCGAGACGCACATCGCCCGCGGTCAGTTCGCTGGAGGTGTTACCCGAGGCGCGACGGATCAGCGCGCGCAGGCGGGCTATCAGTTCTTCGGTCTGGAAGGGTTTGGCGAGATAATCGTCCGCGCCTGCGTCGAGGCCTGCCACCTTGTCCGACCAACTGTCGCGTGCGGTCAGCACCAGTACGGGGAACTTGCGCCCTTCCTTGCGCCACATGCCGAGCACGGTCAGCCCGTCGATCTCGGGCAGGCCGAGGTCGAGAATGACCGCGTCGTAATCCTCGGTGCTTCCGAGGAAATGGCCGTCCTCGCCATCGGTGGACAGGTCCACCGCATAGCCATTCTGCTCGAGCGTCGATTTGAGTTGCTGGCCCAGCGTGGGCTCGTCCTCGACGATCAGGATCCTCATGAATGTCCGTCCTTGAATGATTTGTGTCGCGTTTCGTTCATGTAGATGAACGCGTCAACCTGAACGGAGTTTCGCTGCGGCAAATCAGCGGCTGCGGCGCAGCACCTTGCCGGTGCGCGCATCGACATCGACATACATCACGCGGCCGTTCTTGATGAACTTGAGGCGGTAGGCCATCGCGGTCGAGTCATAAGCCGGACCGAGATACTCCGCGCCGCGCATGGTCGGCAGGATACGCGCCTCGATATCGCGCAACTGCATGATATTACCCGCACTCATCTCGCGCCGCGCCTCGCCCTGTTCGGAGCGGGGCTGCGCAAAGGCGGGGCCGGCCATGATCGGGCCGGCGACCAGCCCGAAGGCGAGAAGGGAGGCGAATAGGCGTTTCATGATGCGACCCTGCCTAGGCGAAGCGCATTGAACAAGGTGTGAATGTTCGCAAGCCTCACCATTCAGGCTAGCGCGTCATCTCATATTTGACAGTAATGGTAACGCCCGTACCTACTTCACCCGGCTCGATCGGTGTCGCAGCATCGCCGGACGGCGCGCTGGCAGTGCGCACCATCGCTTCGGGACGCGGACCGAAGCGCTGGAAACTTTCCGAGACTTCGAGCAGGCGAACCTCCGTGTAGCCGGCCATCCGGGCGTAATCCTCGGCCATCGTCCTGCCGCTTTCGAAAGCATTGGCCCGCGCCTCGGCCTTGGCGGCGACATCGTCCTCGAGCATGAAGTTCGGGCCGTAGATATTGTTCGCACCCGCAGCGACCAACGCGTCGAGGACTTCGCCCGTACGTTCGAGGTCGCGCAGTTTCACATTCACCTGATTATTGACGGTATAGCCGGTAAAGGTCTGCTCACCGGTTTCGCGATTGTAATTGAAACTTGGATTGAGGTTGAAGTTCGACGTCTGGATATCGCGGCGATCGATACCCAGCGTGCGCAGCCGTGCAACGACTCGATCCATAGCTTCGGCATTCATCCGGACCGCCGCCTCGGCCGTGGCGGCGCGGGACATCACCCCTGCACCTATCTGCGCAACATCGGGGGCGCGGCGAACGATCTCGCTTACGGTCAATTCGACCACCGGCCCGGGCGACTGGATCTGGATTTCGGCTGCCTGCGCGCTCGACGCCATGGCGGCAGCGGCAAGGGTGGGAATTGCGAAACGGATCATCGGTTTGCTCCTTGTCGATTGCGCAGACTGTCCGTCTTGCAGCGTTACGGCTTGCTGAACACATCCGTTCCCACTTTCCTCCGCCTACGCTTAGCGCTAGCCCACCGGGCCGAATGAGGGGAAGATAATGAAAAGCTGGAAAATCGCGCTGGCCGCGCTGGCCGCCATGGGAGCGCAGCCGCTCGCCGCACAGATGCAGGCGGTACCCGACCGCACCATCGACGAGGGAGAAGGACCCTTCGGCACGCTGCTGATCCGCGGCGCAACGGTGATCGAAGGCACCGGTGCCCCACCCGCCGGCCCCATCGACATCATGGTCGAAGGAAACCGCATCGCCGCGCTCTATCCCGGCGGCGCTCCGGCGGAGCAGGCGCAATCCGCGCAGCGCGTGATCGAGGCACAGGGCATGTATGTGCTGCCCGGCTTCGTCGATACGCACGGCCACAATGGCGATCCCGGCAAGGCGGCTCAGCCTTCCTACGGCTACAAGCTGTGGCTTGCGCATGGCGTGACGACGGTGCGCGGCGTCAGCTTCTATTTCGGCTCCGGCACACCCGACATTTCCGATGCCGAGCGCAGCGCGGCCAACACAATCACCGCGCCGCGCCTGATCCCCTATGCGGTGTTCGGCGACAAATGGTCGCGCGGTGCGCCCGATACACCGGCCAAGGCGCGCGAATGGGTGCGCTGGGCAAAGGCGCAGGGATTCTGGGGGATCAAGTTCTTCAACTCGGCCACGCCGCAGGTGCTCGCCGCAGCCCTCGACGAGGCGGAATTGCAGCAGATGGGCACCGTCGCGCATCTCGCGCAGACCGGCGTCGCCGAAGTCAATGCGCGCACGGCAGTCGAAAGCGGGCTCGACGGGGTCACCCATTTCTACGGTCATTTCGAAAGCCTGCTGAAAGACAGCGCGCTTCCCTATTACCCCGAAGACTACAACTATTTCGACGAGCAATCGCGCTTTGGCTGGGTCGCGCGCCTGGCCCCGCAGGCGGTCGAGCCAGGCAGCGAAAAGTGGGAGGACTATGTCGATCTTCTCGTCGCCAGCGACGTGACGCTCAGCCCCACCTTCAACATCTATTCGGCCAGCCGCGATGTGATGGCCGCGCGCAGCCGTGACTGGCATGCCGCCTACACGCTGCCATCGCTGATGGACTTCTATGCCCCCAGCGCAACCAATCACGGCAGTTACTACAAGGACTGGTCGAGCGAGGACGAGGTCGCCTGGCGAAACTTCTACGCCAAATGGTTCGACCTCACGAAAGATTTCCATGACCGCGGCGGTCGCGTCACGGCAGGTTCGGATCCCGGTTACATCTACCAGACCTGGGGCTTTGCCTACATCGGCGAACTCGAAATGCTGCGCGAGGCGGGCCTTTCGCCGCTCGCGGTGATCCGCGCCGCCACGATAGACGGCGCGCGAGAAATCTACGAACCGCGAGGGGTGGAACCGCCGATGGGGCGGATCGCCGTAGGCCAGCTCGCCGACCTGGTGATCGTGCCCGAAAACCCGCTCGCAAACTTGAAGGTACTCTACGGCACCGGGCATACGCGGCTCAATTACGAAACCGGGGCAATCGAGCAGGTCGGTGGCGTGCGCTGGACCATCAAGGATGGCATTGTTTACGATGCACCCGCCCTGCTTGCCGACGTCGCGCGAATGGTCGAGGAGCAGCGCGCGGGACGCTAGGCGCTTGCAGCCGGGCCCGCGCGCGCCTACCTCGCGCGGCCTATGGCACAGCCCCCGATCCTCAGCCTCGAAGGCATGGCCCTGCAGCAGGGCGGCAAATGGCTGTTCGGCGGGCCCGATCACGACCCGCTTGACCTCCATATCGGCCCGCGCGACCGCATCGCGCTGATCGGTCGCAACGGCGTGGGCAAGACCACGCTGTTCCGTATGATCGACGGACAGATCGAAACCGATGCGGGCACGCGCAAGACGAAGCCCGCGATGCGGATCGTGCTGCTCGAACAGGACCCCGACCTCTCCGGCCATGCCACGCTGATGAACTGGGCACTGGCGGGCGAACACGCGCCGCAGGAACATGAGGTAGAGGCCATCGCGGGCCAGCTTGGTATCGACATGAGCCGCGAGACCAAGGGCGCGAGCGGCGGCGAGAAGCGCCGCGCCGCTATCGCGCGCGCACTGGCGCAAGACCCCGACCTGCTGCTGATGGACGAGCCGACCAACCATCTGGACCTTAGCGCCATCGACTGGCTCGAAGGGTGGCTCGAGCGCTATCGCGGCGCCTTCCTCGTCATCAGCCACGACCGGACCTTCCTCAAGCGTCTGACCCGCACCACGCTGTGGCTCGATCGCGGGAACCTGCGCCGCAAGGAAGTCGGCTTCGGCGGCTACGAGGCCTGGGAAGAGCAGGTTTATGCCGAGGAAGCGCGCGCGGCGGAAAAGCTCGACGCAAAGCTCAAGATCGAGGCGCACTGGCTCGAGCGCGGCGTGACCGCGCGGCGCAAGCGCAATCAGGGCCGGCTCGAGAAGCTGTGGCAGATGCGCGCCCAGCGGGCCTCCATGATCTCCGCCGGCGGCACCGCCAAACTCAAGCTCGCGACCGAAGAGGATTTCAAGTCGAAGTCGGTCATCGTCGCCGAGAACATCACCAAGAGCTACGGTGATCGCACGATCATCAAGCCATTTTCCCTACGCATCCAGCGCGGCGACCGGATCGGTATCGTCGGCGCGAACGGTGCGGGCAAGACCACGCTGCTCAAGATGCTCACCGGCGAACTGGCGCCCGACAGCGGCACGGTTGAGATCGCCAAGACGCTGACCGGCGTGATGATCGACCAGCAGCGCCAGTTGCTCACCGCCGACAAGACCGTGCGCCAGGTGCTGGCCGAGGGCGGCGACTGGCTCGACGTGCGCGGCAATCGCAAGCACGTGCAGGCTTATCTCAAGGACTTCCTCTTCGATCCCAAGATCGTCGACATGAAGGTCGCGGTGCTGTCGGGCGGAGAACGCTCGCGCCTGCTGCTGGCGCGCGAATTCGCCAAGGCTTCGAACCTGCTGGTGCTCGACGAACCGACCAACGATCTCGATCTCGAGACGCTCGACCTGCTGCAGGAAGTCATCGCCGATTACGAAGGCACGGTTCTGATCGTCAGCCACGACCGCGACTTCCTCGACCGCACCGTCACCCTGACGCTCGGGCTCGACGGCACGGGCAAGGTCGATGTGGTCGCCGGCGGCTATGAAGACTGGGAGCGCAAGCGGCGCCAGCCTGTCGCGGGGAAAGCCAAGGCGGCCAAGCAGACCGGCAAGCCCGCGCCGCCTCCGGCCCCCGCTCCCAAGTCGAGCAAGCTCTCCTACAAGGATCAGCGCGATTACGAGTTGCTCCCGGCACGAATCGAGGAGCTCGAGGCGGCGATTACCAAGGGCGAGGCTATCCTTGCCGACCCCGATCTCTACACCTCCGACCCGCAGCGTTTTGCTAATATCTCCAAGGGTTTGGAGAATGCGCGCGCCGAGAAAGACGCGGCCGAAGAGCGCTGGCTGGAGCTTGCCGAGCAAGTCGAGGCATGAGCCTCCAGGCCGAAATCGCGGCCTGCCGGATCTGTGCCGAACACCTGCCGCATGGCGTGCGCCCCGTTGCCAGTTTCTCGCCCACCGCGCGGCTGCTCATCATCGGCCAGGCTCCCGGATCGAAGGTCCACGAAAGCGGCATCCCCTGGGACGATGCCAGCGGTGATCGCCTACGCGACTGGACCGGGCTGACCAAGGAGCAGATGTACGATCACGCGCAGGTCGCCCTCGTGCCGATGGGGTTCTGCTATCCGGGCAAGGCCAGCGGCGGGGACAAGCCCCCTCGTCCCGAATGCGCGCCGCAATGGCATGGCCGCGTACTCGACCTGCTTCCCGATGACCGGCTGACCCTGCTCGTCGGCACCTATGCGCAGGCGCACTATCTGCCCGCGGCGCGCAAGCTTTCCATGACCGACCGTGTGCGCGCCTTCCGCGACTACCTGCCGCGCTTTCTGCCCCTGCCACACCCCGCCTGGCGTTCGACCATCTGGATGCGCAAGAACCCGTGGTTCGAGGCCGAGGTCCTGCCCGAGCTCCGGCGACGCGTTTCCGACACCCTCGATTAGTCGGCTCCGACTCGCACCATGTGTGATACCCTCCCTTGCGGACGGGCAGCGAGAGGAGTGCAGCATGGCAATCGAGCAGATGGCGAAGGATTTCACCCAGGCCGTGGCGGAAGAGCGGGCCGACGATTACCAGGCCTATTGGGCCGACGATATCGTCAGCCTCGAGCCCAATGACGGACCGATGTCGCGCGTCGAGGGACGCGAGCAATTGCTGCAGAAACACGCCTGGTGGAACGAGAACGCCGAAGTTCATTCGAGCACCACCGACGGCCCCTATGTCTTCGGCGACCAGTTCGCGGTGAATTACGAGATGGACGTGACCATCGACGGCGAACGCAGCCAGATGAAGGAAGTCGGCCTCTATACCGTGAAGGACGGCAAGATTGCCGAGGAACGCTTCATGTACGGGCAGCAATAGACCGCAGCTCGAATAGAGGATTCGCCGAAAGCGTTTCCACAGACATGGACCGCATGGACCACTGTCCTGGCGCAAAAATCGGCCTCACCCGAGCCGGTAGAAACCGGCCACCCGGTCGAGCGCCAGTTTGAGCACCAGCTTGCCGCTGCGAGCGGGCCACTCCAGCGCCTTTTCGGCCGCAGGCACCCCCTCCCCGGCGCAGGCCACGCGCCACAGGATGTCGGAAAGCCCCGGCCCCGCTTCGGCCATGGCGGCATCGAAGCGCTCCTTCGCCGCGATCTGACGTTCCGAAGGCGTCAGGCCGGTCGCGCGCGATCCTCCGTCTACGCGCACCGGATCCCAGCGCATGGTCACCGATGGCGCAAGCTGCGCGCGTTCGTAATCGGCGCGCAGCCGCTCGCCCGCATCGAACTGGCGATCGGTCAGATGGCCGCGCGCATGCAGCCAGGTGAGCGGGCTTTCGGCGAGATTGACGGTGACGCTGCGACGTTTGGTAACGGCGTCGCTTCTGCGGCGCGGGCCTTCTTCGGTCAGTTCGCGTTCGACGAGCTTGCGGCGCATAGACTTCTCCTCGGTGGGTGAAGAATTCCCTTGCGCCGGAGCGGTTCATGTAGGAAAGACATAAAACCAAATCGGTTATCGGTGGGGAGGGACCGAGTGATCAATCGCGTCCGCGACATCCGCAAGCAGAAGGGCTGGACGCTTGCCGACCTCGCCGAAGCTTGCGAACCGCCGACCACTCCACAAACCGTCGGTCGGCTCGAAACCGGCATGCGCAATCTCTCGCTCAAATGGATGGAACGGATCGCCGCCGCGCTCGAGGTCGATCCCGAAATGCTGGTACGCAGCGAGAAAGCGGGCCATCCGCAGCTTGTCGCCACTCTGGCCAAGGACGGGCCGGAAGCCCTGCCCGCGACACGCGATGCGCTGCTTGCCACCGACCTCGGCGGCGATGGCGCGCTGATGGTGCTCGATATCGACTACCCCCATGGCGAATACCGCCCCGGCGACCAGCTCTGGCTGCGCCAGCTCGATCCCGCCGAGGCGGGGCGTGCGGTCAATCGCGATGTTCTGGTTCCCAAAAAGGGCGGCCGGTTCGCCTTCGGGCGCCTGATCGACCGACGGGGCTCGCTTGTCGGCATCCTGCCCCCCGGCCATGGAGAGAAACAGCAGGTGGTCGACAATCCGGCCTGGATCGCCGTCGCCGAAATGCTGGTGCGGCGCCTGTGAACGTACGGAAAAGCCGCCGCGTCCTGTCGCTTTCGACACTGTTCCCCAATTCGGTCCATCCGCGCTTCGGTATCTTCGTGGCGAAATCGCTCGAAGCGCTGCAGCGCGATACGCATTGGGATGCGACCGTCATCAATCCCATCGGGCTGCCGCCAGTCGCCTTGGGGCGGTACAAGCCGCTCGCGGCGGCTGCGCGGGAAGGCCACGAATTCGGCATGGATGTCCACCGTCCCGTCTTCCGACTGCTCCCCAAGGTCGGCGGTCGCCTCAATCCGAAACTGATTGCGAAGTCGGTCCTTCCCCTCGCTCGCGGACTGCACGCCGAACGGCCCTTCGACCTCGTCGATTCGCAGTTCTTCTATCCCGACGGGCCGGCCGCGATGATGATCGCCCGCGATCTGGGCCTGCCCTTCTCGGTCAAGGCGCGCGGCGCGGACATCCATCACTGGGGTGCGCGCGGGTACGGGCGCGAGGCATTGCTGGAAACGGCTCGCGAAGCGGCAGGTGTGCTGGCTGTATCCGAAGCGCTGGCCGACGACATGGCAATGCTCGGAATGGTGCGCGATGCCATCACCGTTCATTACACCGGTCTCGATCGCGACCTGTTCCGCCCGCTCGACCACGTCGGATTGCGCGCACGACTGGCGAGCACTTTCTCGATTCCGCTGGATTCCGACGACACGCTGCTCGTCACCGTCGGTGCGCTGATCGAGCGCAAGGGCCAGGCGCTGGTCATCAAGGCGCTCGCCGACCTGCCCAAGGGCCGGCTGCTACTCGTCGGCACTGGTGAGGACGAAGCCAGCCTGCGCGCGTTGGCCAGGGAAGTCGGCGTCGCCGACCGCGTGCATTTCCTCGGCAGTCTCGCGCCGTCGATGCTGCCGCCGATCCTCACCGCGGCGGATGCCATGGTGCTGCCTTCTGCCAGCGAGGGGCTGGCCAATGCCTGGATCGAGGCGCTCGCCTGCGGCACGCCGATCGTCATCACCGATGCGGGCGGCGCGCGCGAAGTCGTCACCTCGCCCGAAGCCGGAGTGATCGTGGCGCGCAATTGCCGCGCGATCCGCGAAGGGATCGAACTGGTAGCCGACCGTAGCCGCTCACCCGAAATGGTGGCGGCGACGGTCGAAAACTTCAGCTGGGCAGCGAATGGCCGCGCATTGGCGGACCATTACGACAGCCTTGTATCCTGATCGGTTCAGACTAGCCCGCGCGCCTTCTTTTCCTGCTGGTCGGCGACCGTTTCGGTCGGCACGAAGCTGTCGCTGGTGACGCCCAGCCATACGAGGATCGGAGCGGCCGAGTAGACCGAGCTGTAGGTGCCCACGAACAGGCCCAGCGTAATGGCAGCTACCATGCCGAAAAGACTGGCCGGGCCGTAGAGCAGCAGCGGGAGCAGCGCCACGAACAGCGTCAGCGAGGTCATCACAGTACGGGCCAGCGTCTCGTTGACCGACAGGTCGAGCAGCGCGGGAAGCTCCATCTTGCGATACTTCTTCAGGTTCTCGCGGATACGGTCGTAGATGACGATCGTGTCGTTGAGCGAATAACCGATAATCGCCAGGATCGCCGCGATGATCTGAAGGCTGAATTCGAGCTGGAGCAGCGCGAACATGCCGAGCGTCAGGCTCACGTCGTGGAACAATGCGAACAGCGCGCCCACGCCGAACTGCCATTCGAAGCGAATCCAGATGTAGAGCGCGATCGCAGCCATGGCCGCGAGCAATGCATAAAGCGCGGTCTGGCGGAATTCGCCAGAGACCTTGCCCGAAACGTTGTCGTTACCATCGAGACGGAAATCGTCATACTCCGCCTGCAGCGTGCTTACGATGGCGTTCGCCGCCTCCTGCGCGGCCTCCTTGTCGGCCGACACCTCATCGGGCAGCCGGACACGGATCGAGACCTGGTTGTCCTCACCGAAACGCTGGACCACCGGGCTGCCATAGCCGAGCGCTTCCACGTCGTTGCGCAGCTCGGCTATCGGCGCCTGGGTGCTTTCGGTAAAGGTCGCCCGCACTTCGAGACCGCCGGCGAAGTCGACGCCGTAATTGAGGCCCTTGGTGGCAACCAGCGCCCAGCTTGCCGCGATCAGCAGGATGCTGACGGCGAAGAAGGGCACGCGCCATTTAAGGAATCTGATGTTGGTGTCGTCGGGGACGAGCTTGAGCAGTTTCATATCGTCGCCCTCCTTATAGCACGATGTCTTTGGGCTTAGCCTTGCGCAGATAGCCGGCGACCCACATGCGGGTCAGCGTAAGCGCGGTGAAGACGCTGGTGAACAGGCCGATGATCAGCACCACCGCGAAGCCACGCACCGGACCCGATCCAAACAGGAACAGCAGCACGCCCGCGATGAAGTTGGTGATGTTGGCATCGTAGATCGCGCGGCTGGCTTCGTTATAACCGTTTTCGACGGCTGCGATCACCCGTCGCCCACGTTTGCGTTCCTCGCGGATACGTTCGTTGATCAGCACGTTGGCATCGACCGCGGCACCGATGGTCAGTACGAAACCGGCGATGCCCGGCAGCGTCAGCGTAGTGTTGAGCGCTGCCATGATGCCGAGCAGCATGGCTATGTTGATCCCCAACGCGGCGGTCGCATAGACGCCGAAGCGGCCATAGGTCGCAATCATCAGGATCACCACCATCACCGAACCCACTGCCATGGCGAGCATGCCGCGGCGGATCGAGTCGGCGCCAAGATCGGGGCCGACCGTGCGCTCCTCGATCACCGCCAGGTCGACCGGAAGCGCGCCCGAGCGCAGCGAGATCGCCAGCTGATTGGCGGTTTCGACCGAGAAGCCGCCCGAAATTTGCGCCGATCCGCCGCGGATCGGCTCGTTGATATTGGGCGCCGACAGAACCTGGCCGTCGAGAATGATCGCGAAGGGCTTGCCGACATTGTCGGTGGTCAGCTTGGCAAAGCGGCGACCGCCGTCACTGTCGAACTGAATGTTGACGACCGGTTCGTTGGTCTGCGGATCGAAGCTCTGCTGTGCACCGGTCAGATTGTCGCCGCGGATACCGCCCAGGCGGCGCACGGCGAGCGAGCTTCCCGCGAAATCCGACGTTTCGGCATAGGGAAAGATTTCCGATCCGGGAGGCGCGAGGCCCTGCTGGACATCGGATGGCAAGGCATTCTGGTCGACCAGCTTGAATTCGAGCTTGGCTGTCTGGCCGAGCAGCGCCTTGAGCTGATCCGGATCCTGCAGGCCGGGAACCTGAACCACGATGCGCGTATCGCCCTGACGGATGATCGTCGGTTCACGCGTGCCGAGTTCGTCGATCCGCTTGCGCACCACTTCGGTGGCGCTTTCCATCGCATCGCTGACCGCCTGGTCGAGCCCATCGGAGGTGGGTGTGAGGATCATCCGGCTGCCGTCCTCGACGGCGAGGTCCCACTCGCGCACAAGGCCGGTGCCGTTGATCGAAGGCAGCAGCAATTCGCGCGCGCGATCGACTTCGCTCGGGTCGTCGAGCATGAAGCTCAGCCGCCCGTCGCGCGTCGATACGTCGCCGATGCGGATGCGCGGTTCGGCGCGGCGCATGATGTTGCGCACGTTCTCTTCCATATTCTCGAGCCGCTGCGATTCGACCTGCGCGGCATCCGCCTCCAGCAGGATGTGGCTACCGCCGGCTAGGTCGAGGCCGAGATTGACCATCGGTTGCGGCAGCACGTCGGGCCAGCGCACGCTGGTCGCCGACAGCAGCGATGGCAGCGCGGCACCCACGCACAAGGCGGTGATCAGCCACAGCCAAATCTTACGCCAGGTAGGGAAATCGAGCATGGAAGGATGCGCCCTCAGTCTTTGTCGTTCGCGGCCGGCTTGCTGCGCGAGGACAGCACTTCGCCGATCGTATTACGCACCGCCTTGACCGTCATCCCTTTGGCGAGCTCGACATGGACGAACTGCTCTTCGACCTTGGTAATCTTGCCGACGAGGCCGCCAGCGGTGACAACTTCGTCACCCTTGTTCAGCCCGGCCACGCGTTCGCGGTGCTGCTTCTGCTGGCGCATCTGCGGACGCAGGATGAGGAACCACAGGATCAGGAGCATGCCCAGGGGCAGAACCCAACCCGTCCATGCGGGCGGTTCGGCTGCGGCACTACCGGCGGCGGCAAGAAGGTCGATCATCGAAGGAATACCTGTCGGAAATTTGCGTTGTGTCGGACCCGCAATTGGGAGGTGCCGGGCGCCTGTTCAAGCGGCCCGTGCGCTCCCTCCTGCGAAAGTGCCGGGCGGTTAGCAGCATTGCGGGGCCGGGGCAACGAAATGCCTGCGAACTGTGCTTGCCATGCACAAAGACGCGCCCTATAGGGCCGCCTCCACTGGTTTCGGGATGTAGCGCAGCCTGGTAGCGCACCATACTGGGGGTGTGGGGGTCGCTGGTTCGAATCCAGTCATCCCGACCAGTGGACTTCCATTAAAACCGACATTTCCTGCCGCCAGGCACGCTCTTGGGGACTTGCCCGATGGCGATTGCGGCATGGCGCAAGCGGCCGTCCAGCGACCCGCACCTGCTGCCAGCGCGCGGCTGGGCAAGCTTGGGCCAAAACGCTTGCCGTCGGCAAAATGCTCGTCCAGATATGCCAAGCATATGGCGCGCTTCCCCTTTTCCGCGATCGTTGCTCAGGACGAGATGAAGCAGGCGCTGTTGGTCAGTGCCGTCGATCCGGCCATCGGCGGGGTCATGGTGTTCGGCGATCGCGGCACCGGGAAATCGACCGCGGCCCGAGCGCTTGCCGGGTTGTTGCCCCCGATTTCGGCGATCAAGGACTGTCCCTACGGCTGTTCCAAGGACGACCAGGCGCGCTATCCCGAGGTGTGCGGCAGCGGCCCGCTCCGGAAACGCGCTGTTCCCTTCGTCGACCTGCCGCTGGGCGCGACCGAGGACCGGGTGCTGGGCGCGCTCGATCTCGAACGTGCGCTGCGCAGCGGCGAGAAGGCGTTCGAACCCGGTCTGCTCGCCAAGGCGCATCGCGGCTTCCTCTATATCGACGAGATCAACCTGCTCGAGGATCATCTGGTCGACCTGCTGCTCGATGTCGCGGCCTCGGGCGAGAACGTCGTCGAGCGCGAGGGACTTTCGGTTCGCCACCCGGCGCGTTTCGTGCTGATCGGCAGCGGCAATCCGGAGGAAGGCGAATTGCGCCCGCAATTGCTCGACCGCTTCGGCTTGTCGGTCGAGGTGCGCACGCCGGCCGATGTGGCCGACCGGGTCGAGATCATGCGCCGCTGCGCCGCGCAGGAGCGCGATCCGCAAGGCTTCGCCGATGAATGGGCCGAGGAAGACGCGAAAATCCTGCGCAAGGTGGCTCGCGGCCGGAAGAAGATCGCGACGATGAAAGTGTCCGAGGCGGTGCTGGCCGATTGCGCCGAACTGTGCATCGCGGTCGGCGCCGACGGGCTGCGCGGAGAACTGACGCTGATGCGCGGGGCCAAGGCATTGGCCGCGCTGAACGGCGCGCGGGCGGTGCGGCGCGAACATGTCGTCGCGATCGCGCCATCGGCACTGCGCCATCGCCTGCGCCGCGACGTGCTCGACGAGACCGGCTCGACCGCGCGGATCGAACGCGCGATCGACGAATTGTTCGGATGACCGCGGCGCCGCCAGTCGATCCACTGGCGGATGCGCTGCTGGCGCTGCGACTGTTTCTCATTGCACCCGACAAGCTGGGTGGCCTGTGCCTTCGCGGCGGCGGCCCGGCGCGCGACCTGGTTATCGAGCGACTGCATGAACAGCACGGCCAGCTACGCCGCCTACCGCCGCATGTCGACGATGAGCGGCTGCTCGGCGGCGTGGACATCGCCGCGAGCCTTGCCGCTGGAAGCACGGTCCGCCAGCGCGGTATCCTCGAAAAGGCCGGCGGCACGATACTGATCGCAGCGATGGCCGAGCGCATGACCGACGCGCTCGCCGGGAGGCTGGCGCAGCAGATCGACACTGCCGAAACCGGGAACCGCTTCGGCCTCATACTCCTCGACGACGAAATTGCGGAGGACGAGGCGCCGGCCGCCTCTCTGCTCGAACGCGTCGCCTTCATCTGCGACCTGACGCGGGCTGCGGCCCTCGATGCGCCCATGCCAGATGCAAGCGCGATCCCGATCGATGCGGTCGCTCCGCTCGAAGACGACGCTCTGGAGGGACTTGCGGCGACGGCTGCCGCATTGGGCGTCGGCTCGATCCGGCCGCTGATCTTTGCTGCCGAAGCCGCGCGCGCCCATGCCGCGCTGCAGGGCCGAAAGCATCCTTCCACCGCCGACCTGCAAGCCTCCGCCCGGCTGGTTCTCGCCCCGCGTGCGACGCAATTGCCGCCGCTGGAAGACGAGGAAACGCCAGAACCCGATCGCGAGACCGGCAGCGATGGCGAGCGCGACCAGTCCGATCCCGGCGACAGGCCGCTCGAGGATGTCGTGCTCGAAGCCGCTGCCGCAGCGATCCCGCCCGACCTTCTGGCGCAGCTTTCGTCCGGGAAGTCCAAGCGGCGGGCGCAGGGCAGCGGCGGCGGGAGACGGCGCAAGTCGACAGTGCGCGGCAAGCCGCTCGGCGCGCGCCCCGGCATGCCGCGCGGCGGAGCACGGCTGGCGCTGATCGATTCCCTACGGGCGGCGGTGCCCTGGCAACCACTTCGCCGGCGCGAGGCCGGCCTTTCGGAGAGAGCCCGGCTGATCCTGCACAAGCAGGATTTGCGCGTCCGCCGGTTCGAGGAGCGCGCGGCCAAGGTCACGATCTTCTGCGTCGATGCCTCGGGCTCGGCTGCGGCCGCACGGCTGGCCGAGGCCAAGGGTGCGGTCGAGCTGATGCTGGCGCAGGCCTACACCACCCGCAGCGAAGTCGCACTGGTCGCCTTTCGCGGCACGGGCGCCGAGCTGCTCTTGCCGCCTACCCGCTCGCTCACCCGCGCCCGGCGCGCACTTGCCGAGCTTCCGGGCGGAGGCGGCACACCGCTCGCCGCAGGGCTGCAGGCGGCACGCGAAGTGGCCGAAGCGGTCGAGCTGCGCGGAAGGACGCCTTCGCTCGTCATCCTGACCGACGGACGCGCCAATATCGCGGCCGATGGCAGCGCCAGCCGCAGCCGCGCGGCCGACGATGCCGACGCGGCGGCCAAGGCTATCGCGGTGCGCGGCATCGAGGCGCTGGTGGTCGATATCTCTCCTCGCAGCACGCCCGACGCGGCGCGCCTCGCGCAGGCGATGCAGGCGCGCTTCCTTGCCCTGCCCCTGGCCGATGCGCGGAGGCTGCATGCCGCGGTCGGCGCGAGCACGCAGGCACGCGCGGCATGAGCCGGGCGCTGAACTGGGAGAGCGAGGGCAGCATCTGGCCGCACCGCGCATCGAGCCGTTTCATCGATTGCGGCACCGTTCGCTGGCATGTCCAGACGATGGGTGAAGGCCCGCCGCTTCTGCTGCTGCACGGCACCGGCGCATCCTGCCATTCCTGGCGCGATGTCATGCCCGCGCTGGCCGAGCACTATACCTGCATCGCGCCCGACCTTCCCGGTCACGCTTTCTCGCGCGCGTCCGGTCGGGCGATGACGCTGCCGAGGATGGCCAGAGAGCTATGGGCGCTGCTCGATCGCCTGGAGCTGTCGCCCGCTGCGATAGTGGGCCATTCCGCAGGCGCAGCGATTGCGCTGCAGATGCTGCGTGAGCGCGATACGGCGATCCCGGTAGTCGGATTCAACCCGGCGCTTGCACCCTTCCCCGGTATCGGGTCGCAGCTCTTCCCGCTGATGGCCAAGCTGTTGTTCGTCAATCCACTGGTTCCCCGCGTGTTTGCCGGCATCGCCAGTCTGAGCGGCGAGACCGCGCGGTTTCTGCGTCGTTCGACCAATTCGCGGATCGATGCCGCCGGTCTGCATTGTTACGAGGTGCTGCTGGGCAACGCCGGACATTGCAGAGCGGCGCTGGCGATGATGGCGAATTGGGATCTCGAACCGCTTCAGCGATATCTCGTCGACCTGCACGGGCCGGTGCTGCTCGTCCATTCGGAGCGCGACGAAGCCATCCCGCTGGCGTCGGTACGCAAGGCGGTCGAGCGCCTGCCCGATGCGCAGCTGGAGGTGCTGCCCGGGCTCGGCCACCTTGCGCATGAGGAACGTCCCGCCGAGGCGGCGGAGCATATTCGACGCTTTCTCGATGCCCGTGCTAAGGTCGCCTAACGAGGAGACAAAATGGCATGGAAGCCCTCAGCGAGAACTTCGGCTGGATCGAGATCGTCTTCACTGCGCTCGTCGCCTTCGGTTTCGGCGGCTACCAATTGTGGTCGGTCAATCGCGAGATCGAGCGCGACAAGCAGAAGAAGCGCGAGGCGGATTCATCTGTTGGTTCGGGGCATGCGATAGGGGAGCATGAACTGGACGATCGGTGAGGTGAAGCGCCGCATGTCGAGGCTTTCCTGCACCGCCACGACCTGCTCGCCGTAAAGCCGCGAAGACAGCGTCGACCGCGCGTAGAATGGCGCATCCTCCCACGTCTTGATCACGCCGGCATGGCCGCGATCGGCGCGCGTCTTGCGTTCCATCTGCCACAGCGTGTTGGGCAGCGGCGCGGTCAGCGGCAGCTCGGAGCGCTGCGGCAAGCCGTGCCGGTCGAAGCGGATCGCGCTCGCGAAGCGTGAGCCATCTCTCCGCTTGCCCTCGTAACAGACAACCGCGCCTTCCTGCATATGCGCGCGCGACCAGTGCCACACATCGAAGCCCTCCTCGAGCGACTCGGTCCCGCGATTGGAATCGAGATAGGCGCGCCCGCTCCATTTGAGACCAGGCTGGTCCATCTCCACCTCGATCCGCGCGCGCGGGGCGAGGCAGTGCCAGATATGGCGCGCCGCCGGATCGAGCGCGTAGCCGACCGGGTTGAGCGCTTCGGGATGCACGCGCACCGTGCCGCGCACGCGCCGCTGCCATGGAATCCCGACACGCTTGTCGCGTTCCTCGATGCGGATCTCCAGCGCCTCGCCGGTCCAGCGCACGCTACTCGGGCCGATGGCCAGCGTGTCGCGCTCCTGCACCACCGCATTGTGCGGGCGTTCGGTCATCGCCCAGCGGCTGCGCGGCCCGTACAGCGCGACGTTGAGCGCGCAATGGTCCAGCGGATCGCCCCGCCCGCTCGCCTTGTAATAGGGTGAAAATACGCTGCCGATGAAGGCGATGATCGTCAGGCCGTGGCGTCCGTCGTCGCTGATCGCATCGACGTACCACCAGCCATAGCCACCGGGCGCGACCGCCGCGTCGAAGCGCGGTCGGCCATCAGCGTGTGCGCCGCGATCTGCCCGGACAAGGCGGCCATCGGCACGCCCGCGCCCGGATGGGTGCTCCCCCCGGCGCAATAGAGCCCAGGGATCCGAGTCCGCGCGCCCTGGCGCAGGAAGGATGCCGCCCATCCGTGCGAGTCCCGTCCATAAAGGGCCCCACCCGTCGAGGGGAACAGAGCCTCGAAATCCGCCGGGGTCACCAGCGAGTGCGGCATCGGCGCCTCCAGTTGCAGCCCGCAGCGGCTGAGGCTGCGCGTCATGGCGTGCGTGCATCGGTCGAGTTCCTCCTGGGTGGGGTGAGTGGTGTCGCCGGTGGCGGCGGCATTGACGATGATCTGCAGGCGTTCGCGACCGCTCGGGCCGGCACCGCCATCCGCATCGCGATCCTGCGCGCAGATGTAGACGCTGGGATCGGCAATCGGTTCGCCCGTCGAGAGCGCACGAAACTCTGCTGGATAATCGGGTGAAAAGAACACGTTGTGGCGCGAGAGCGGGAAACCGCGGGTCTCGGCATGGGCGAGCCAGACATAGGCGGACAGCGAACGGCGGCGGGGTTTCGTCGCCCCGACGGCACGCTGCGCGTGTGTCCCGAACCGCCCGCTCGCCAGCGCGGCGGGGTCGGCATTGCAGACCACGGCATCCGCCGCGATCCGCTCGCCATCGGCCAGGATCACGCCGGTGACGCCCGCGCGGTCCGCTTCGATTTCGGCCACGCCCTCGCCCAGCCTGAAGCGCGCGCCCTGTCGCTGCGCGAGCCCCTTCAGCGCTTCGGCCAGAGCGCTCATCCCGCCGTCGATCAGCCACACGCCCTGCGCTTCGACATGCGCGATCAGCATCAGCGTGGCGGGCGCATCGAAAGGAGACGAGCCGCAATAGGTCGCATAGCGGCCGTACAATTGGCGCAACCGCGGATCGGCGAAGTGTTCGCCCAACACCTTCCACAGGCTCTCGTAAGGCCGGATCGCGATCAGATCGCCGACCCGCCACAATCCGATCCGCCACATCAGCGGTAGCGGCCAGTGGACCTTGGATCGCCGCAGCAGGCTGGCGTCGAGAATATCGTAGATCCGCTGCGCCTCGGCACGGAAGCTGCGATAGCCGCGCGCCGCATCGGCCCCGGCTAAATCGCCGATCGCTTCCTCGCTGCGCTGCGGATCGGCGTAAAGGTCGAGCCTCTCCTCCTCGCTCCAGGCATGCCGGGCGACGATCTCGGCGGGGCGCGTTGCAACCCAATCGTCGAGTGTGCTGCCGCAGGCATTGAAGACCTGTTCGAAAACATCGCGCAATGTGAAGACGGTCGGTCCAGCATCGATCGGCCGGCCATCGACCATCACCCGGCGCGCCTTGCCCCCGACATTCGGTTCCTTTTCGATGACGGTCACATCGCGGCCTGCGGCTGCGAGCAGCGCGGCGGACACCAGCCCGCCGATACCCGCTCCGATGATCACGATCCTGTCGCCCATTGGGTCCGACCTCCGCGCAATATCATTGACCTTTACATGCTGCCTGTCCACTCCATTGGACATATGCGCGAAGATTTGCATCCCGACCCGATACCGCCGCAGACAATCAGGACGCGCCTGATCGCCTGGCGCAACCGGCTGTTCGCAAGTCGCAGCTTCCAGCGCCATGCCGCGCGCAATCCCTTGCTTCGGCCCATCGCGCGGCGCCGGGCGCGCGCAGTCTTCGACCTCGTAGCGGGGTTCACCTACACGCAGACGACGCTGGCGGCGGTCGAGTCCGGCCTGCTCGATCGACTCGAACATGGCCCCGCCTCGCTTGCCGACGTCGAGGCGACGACCGGGCTGAACGGTGACGCCGCCGCGCGCCTCGCGCGCGCCGCGGCTGCAATCGGCCTCGCCGAAGAAGCAGAACCTGGCTGGTGGCTGCTCGGCCGGCACGGCGCGGCGCTGCAGGGCAATCCGGGTGCGATTGCCATGATTCGCCACCACCGCCTGCTCTACGCCGATCTCGTCGATCCGCTGGCCTTGCTGAAGGACGACCGACGCGACCCGACAAACCTCTCGAGCTTCTGGACCTACTCGGCCGAGCCACATGACGCATCGCATCCGACCGGCGCGGCGGGGGAATATTCACGACTCATGGCCGATTCGCAGGCGGCGGTCGCAGACGAAGTCATCGCAGCTTTCCGGTTCGACAATCATCGATCGCTGTTGGATGTCGGCGGGGGAAGCGGCACCTTCCTGCGCCGCGTGTCTGCCGCGCATCCCGACCTGCGCCTGGGCCTGTTCGACCTGCCCGATGTCGTCGCCCTGGCGCGCAAGCGCTTCGAACAGGATCACCATGGCACCCAACCCGAATTCCACGCGGGAAACTTCCTCACCGACTCGATTCCCCGAGGCTACGACCTGGTCTCGCTGGTCAGGATCCTCCACGATCACGACGATGCTCCGGCGCAGAAACTCCTGCAAGATATCCACAGGGCCATGCGACCGGGCGCGCAGCTTCTTGTCGCCGAACCCATGGCCGCGACACCCGGGGCCGAGGCGATGGGGGATGCCTATTTCGGCCTCTATCTGTGGGCGATGGGCTCCGGAAGACCCCGGCGCGCCGAAGAAATCCATGCGATGCTCGCCGAGGCGGGCTTTGCGCGTTCGCGCGCGATCACCACACACCAGCCGCTGATAACCTCCCTGATCGTTGCCACAGCCTGACACTCGAACTGTCATTCATATTTGACACATTGGGGCGTTAGGCGTAGCTGACATATTGCACATCGCTTTCCCGAGAAGCGGGTGCAGAGGGAGAGAGCGCACGGCAATGGATGCGATGGCGGTCACACTCGAGGCTCCGCGGCGCTTGGCGCTGAAGCGTCTCGCCCTGCGCCCCCTCGGGCCGTCGGACGTCGCCGTCGCCATCCGCTTCAGCGGCATTAGCAGCGGGACCGAGAAACTGCTCTGGTCGGGCGAAATGCCCAATTTCCCCGGCATGGGCTATCCGCTGGTGCCCGGTTACGAATCCGTCGGCCGCATCGTCGAAGCGGGCGAGGAGGCGAAAGAGCGGATCGGCGAATGGGTCTTCGTGCCCGGTGCGGATTGCTATGCCGATGCGCGCGGCCTGTTCGGGGGCACGGCGCAGCGCGTAATCGTCCCCTCTGCCCGCGCTTTGCCCGTCGAGGAGGACCTGGCCGAAAAAGGCGTGCTCTATGCGCTTGCCGCTACCGCGCTGCATGCGCTCAAGGGCGGCGAACCGCCCGAACTAATCGTCGGCCACGGCGTCCTAGGGCGGTTGCTCGCACGCATGACGATCGCCTCGGGCGCGCCGGCTCCCACGGTGTGGGACAACAAGCCGCATCGCCGGACGGGCGCCGTCGGCTATGACGTGATCGCACCCAAGGATGACGAGCGCCAAGACTATCGCACCATCATCGATGCGAGCGGCAGCAGCGACGTCTTCGACATTCTGATCAACCGGCTCGGACGCGGCGGCGAGATCGTGCTGGCGGGCTTTTATACCAGTCGGATCAGCTTCGCCTTTCCGCCAGCCTTCCAGTGCGAAGCGCGGCTGCGCGTGGCCGCCGAATGGCAGGCGGACGACCTCGCCTCGACCCGCGCAATGATCGAATCCGGCGAACTCGACCTGTCGGGTCTGATTTCCGACATCGCACCCGCCGCACAGGCCCAAGAAGCCTATCCGGCGGCCTTTCACGACCGGGACTGCCTCAAGATGGTCCTCGACTGGAGCGAATACGCATGACGATGCTCGAAACCCAAGCCCAGGCACTGCGTGAGGAAGCCGCGATCGAACCCGATCCGGTGCCCTCGAACGAGGTGACCAAGGAAACGCAGATCATCGCGATCTACGGCAAGGGAGGATCGGGCAAGAGCTTCGCACTCTCCAACCTCAGCTACATGATGGCGCAGCAGGGCAAGCGCGTGCTGCTGATCGGCTGCGATCCCAAGTCCGATACGACCAGCCTGCTGTTCGGCGGCAAGAACTGCCCGACGATCATCGAGACGTCATCGAAGAAGAAGCTCGCGGGCGAGGAAGTCACCATCGAGGATGTGTGCTTCCAGCGCGACGGCGTGTTCGCGATGGAACTCGGCGGGCCCGAAGTCGGGCGTGGCTGCGGTGGGCGCGGCATCATCCACGGCTTCGAGCTGATGGAGAAGCTGGGCTTCCACGAATGGGGCTTCGACTACGTCCTGCTCGACTTCCTCGGTGATGTGGTGTGCGGCGGGTTCGGCCTGCCGATCGCGCGCGACATGTGTCAGAAGGTGATCGTCGTCGGCTCGAACGATTTGCAATCGCTCTACGTCGCCAACAATGTCTGCAAAGCGGTCGAATATTTCCGCAAGATGGGCGGCAATGTCGGCGTCGCCGGCATGATCGTGAACAAGGACGACGGTACGGGGGAGGCCAAGGCCTTCGCCGATGCGGTCGACATCCCGGTATTGACGGCGATTCCCGCCGACGAGGATATCCGCCGCAAATCGGCCAATTACCAGATCATCGGCAAGCCCGGCGGCGAATGGGCCGGACTGTTCGAGGAACTTGCCGAGAATGTCGCCAAGGCGCCCCCGCAACAGCCCAAGCCTCTGGAACAGGACGGACTGCTGGACCTGTTCAGCGCCGACGAGACCGGCGGTGACGTCAAGCTCGTGCCCGCCACCCAGGCGGATATGCGCGGCGGTTCCTACGAACCCAAGCCATCGCTCGAGGTGGTTTATGACGAGGTGTAGCGGATGACCGATTTCGCCTCCGACGTGGCCGACGCGCGCGAACCCGACCGTCTGGATCTCGATCCGGACGGCGCCGGTGACAGCGGCTGCCACGGGGGTGCGGAACGGATGCAGGAAGCGGCGCGCAAGGCCGGCCAGAGCGAGCTGCTCGACCGCTATGCCGCCGACTATCCGAAAGGGCCGCACGACCAGCCGCAGAGCATGTGCCCCGCCTTCGGCTCGCTGCGCGTGGGACTGAGGATGCGGCGCACCGCGACCGTCCTCTCGGGCAGCGCCTGCTGCGTCTACGGCCTCACCTTCACTTCCCACTTCTACGGGGCACGGCGCACGGTCGGCTACGTTCCCTTCAGTTCCGAAACGCTGGTCACCGGCAAGCTGTTCGAGGACATCAAGGAAGCGGTCGAACAGCTCGCCGATCCGGACCAATACGACACCATCGTGGTCACCAATCTGTGCGTGCCCACAGCCAGCGGCGTGCCGCTGCGGCTGCTGCCGGACCAGATCAACGGCGTGCGGATCGTCGGCATCGACGTGCCCGGTTTCGGCGTGCCGACCCATGCCGAGGCGAAGGATGTGCTTGCGGGCGCCATGCTCGAATATGCCCGCAAGGAAGCCGAACTTGGCCCCGTGGCGGCCCCGAAAGAGCGTTCGGATCGTCCCACGGTAACCTTGCTGGGCGAAATGTTTCCCGCCGATCCGGTGGGCATCGGGATGATGCTGGAGCCCCTGGGGCTCGCAGCAGGCCCGGTCGTTCCCACGCGCGAATGGCGCGAGCTCTACGCCGCGCTCGATTGCGCCACCGTCGCCGCGATCCATCCCTTCTATACCGCCAGCATCCGCGAATTCGACAAGGCCGGCCGCAGCGTCGTTGGTTCGGCCCCGGTGGGCGCGGACGGCACCGCCGCCTGGCTCGAGGCGATCGGCAGCGCGTGCAACGTCGAACGCGCGAAAATCGACGCCGCGAAAGACGCGATGGTCGGCGCCATTCGCGGGGCCCTGGCCGCCATGCCCGTAAAGGGCCGGATCACCGTCTCGGGCTACGAGGGCTCCGAACTGCTGGTCGCGCGGCTGCTGATCGAAAGCGGCGCGGAGGTGCCCTATGTCGGCACCGCCTGCCCCAAGACCCCATGGTCCGATCCCGACCGCGACTGGCTCGAGGCCAAGGACGTGCGCGTCAATTACCGCGCCAGCCTCGAAGAGGATATCGCGGCGGTCGAGGAATTCGGCCCCGACCTGGCGATCGGCACCACGCCGGTCGTCCAGCATGCCAAGCAGAACGCGGTTCCCGCGCTCTATTTCACCAATCTGATCTCCGCCCGCCCTCTGATGGGCCCGGCGGGAGCCGGCAGTCTCGCGCAGGTGGTCAATGCCGCGCTCGCCAACAAAGCGCGGTTCGACCGCATGTCGGAATTTTTCGGCGATGCGGGCACGGGCGATGCGGCCGGAATCTGGGAAGACACGCCGGTCGACCGGCCCAAGTTCAAGAAGAAATTCGCGGCGCAAACGGCAGCGGCCATCAAGGCGGCCGGGGCGGTGGGCACGTGACCCTCGTCCTCGATCATGACCGGGCGGGCGGATACTGGGGCGCCGTCTATGTCTTCACCGCGGTGAAGGGGCTGCAGGTGGTGATCGACGGCCCCGTGGGGTGCGAGAACCTGCCGGTTACCTCGGTCCTACATTACACCGACGGGCTTCCGCCGCACGAATTGCCGATCGTCGTGACAGGCCTTGGCGAGGAAGAGCTCGGCAAGACCGGTACCGAGGGCGCGATGAAGCGCGCCTGGGAAACGCTCGATCCCGAATTGCCTTCGGTGGTGGTGACCGGCTCGATCGCCGAAATGATCGGCGGCGGGGTGACGCCCGAAGGCACCACGATCAAGCGCTTCCTGCCGCGCACGATCGACGAGGACCAGTGGCAGAGCGCCGACCGCGCGCTGAGCTGGCTGTGGACCGAGTTCGGGCCGAAGAAGATGCCCGCGCTCAAGCCCGTCAAGGAGGGCGCGAAGCCCAAGGTCAACATCATCGGCCCCGCCTACGGCATGTTCAACATGGCCAGCGACCTCGCCGAGATCCGGCGGCTCGTCGAAGGTATCGGCGCGGAGGTCAACATGTCCTTCCCGCTGGGCAGCCATCTCGCCGACGTCCGCCGGCTCGCCGATGCGCAGGCCAATGTCTGCATGTATCGCGAATACGGGCGCAATCTGTGCGAACTGCTCGAGCGGCCCTATTTCCAGGCCCCGGTGGGCCTCACCAGCACCACCAAGTTCCTGCGCGCGCTGGGCGAGGAGCTCGGGCTCGATCCCGAACCCTTCATCGCCCGCGAGAAGCACACCACGATCAAGCCGCTGTGGGACCTGTGGCGCTCGGTCACGCAGGACTTCTTCGGCACCGCCAACTTCGGCATCTGCGCCAACGAGACCTATGCCCGCGGCATCCGCGTCTTCCTCGAGGAGGACATGGGACTGCCGTGCAGCTTCGCTTTCGCCCGTTCGGCCGGCGTGAAGCCGCGCAACGAGGACGTGCGCGCAGCCATCCAAGCCAATCCTCCGCTGGTGGTCTTCGGCTCCTACAACGAGCGGATGTATCTCGCCGAAACGGCCGGGACGGGCCACGGGCCGTCGGGTCAGTTCATCGCGGCGAGCTTCCCCGGCGCGGCGATCCGCCGCCATACCGGCACGCCTTTCATGGGCTATGCCGGCGCGACCTATCTCGTGCAGGAAGTGTGCAATGCGCTGTTCGACGCGCTGTTCCACATCCTGCCGCTCGGCTCCGACCTCGACAAGGTCGAGCCGACCCTCGCCAAGGACCACGAGGAACTGCCCTGGGATGCCGATGCCAAGGCCAAGCTCGACGCGCTCGTCGAAGCGCAGCCGGTGCTGGTCCGCATTTCCGCCGCCAAGCGCCTGCGCGACGCCGCCGAACGCGTGGCCCGTCGCCAGGGGCATACCAGCGTTTCCGCCGACTGCCTCGCCGATGTCCTGCTCGAAGGATCGCTCGCATGAGCGCCGTCGCACCCGATCGCCCGCCAGCGGGCCTCACCATCCCCGCGGGTCCGCCCGCGCGGATACCGTCGGGGGCACGTCGTCCCCACCACCTCGCAACTGATTGGGAGATAAACCAATGAACGATCCGACACTCGGTGACGATCGCTTTGGCTTGCGGACCTACCTGACGCCCGAAGAGGCCAAGGAATTCCACAAGATTTTCATGAGCAGCTTCCTCGGCTTCACTGCGATTGCCGTCGTCGCTCACGTCCTCGTCTGGGTCTGGAGGCCGTGGCTCTGACCGCGCAATCCGCCTGAGCGAAGCGCCACCGACGGCCCATCCCCAGGCACTGCCCGACACATTGAAGGAGAAAAACAATGTGGAGAATTTGGCTCATTTTCGATCCGCGCAGGGCGCTCGTCGCACTGTTCGTATTCCTGTTCGTCCTCGCGCTGCTGATTCACTTCATCCTGCTCAGCACCAACCGCTACAACTGGCTGGACGGCGCAAGCGCCGCACCGGCGACGACGGCGGCCACTGAAAGCGTGACGCGAACGGGCTGAACGCCGGGTCGATCGAGCGCAGGCGGGATTCGCCTGCCTGCCTCCGGCCATCGAGTAGGTACCCGATGAGCCTGCCCGCCAAGGTAGGAAGGATAGAGCTATGGCGCTGCTGAGTTTCGAGCGGAAATACCGCGTGCGGGGTGGTACGCTGATAGGCGGCGACCTGTTCGACTTCTGGGTCGGTCCCTTTTATGTCGGCTTCTTCGGCGTGACGACGGCGATCAGCGCCCTTCTGGGTACTCTGCTGATCTTCGCCTCCGCGTCGCAGGGGCCGACATGGAACCCCTGGCTCATCTCGATCGAACCACCGCCCATCGAAGCGGGGCTAGCCGCAGCTCCGCTCAACGAAGGCGGATACTGGCAGATCATCACGGTCTGCGCGCTGGTCGCCTTCATTTCGTGGGCACTGAGACAGGTGGAAATCAGTCGCAAGCTGGGCATCGGCTACCACGTGCCGATCGCCTTCAGCTTCGCGATACTCGCCTATGCGACGCTGGTGGTCGTGCGGCCGCTGTGGATGGGGGCCTGGGGCCACGGCTTTCCCTACGGCATCTTCACCCATCTCGATTGGGTGTCGAATACCGGCTATATGTATGTGAATTTCCACTATAATCCGCTGCATATGGTGGCGGTGTCCTTCTTTTTCGTCACCTGCTTCGCGCTGGCGCTGCACGGATCGCTGATCCTTTCTGCCGTCAACGTGCCCAAGGGCGAGAAAGTGAAGACGCCCGAACACGAAGATACCTATTTTCGCGATTTCATCGGCTATTCGATCGGCACGCTGGGCATCCACCGCCTCGGCCTGTTGCTGGCGCTCAACGCCGGCTTCTGGAGCGCGGCCTGCATGATCCTTGCCGGTCCGCTCTACCAGGGCAGTTTCCCCGAATGGTGGGACTGGTGGAAGAGCATCCCGATCTGGTCCTGAGGAGGCCCTGAGCAATGGCACGCTATTACAATATCTTCACCCAGGTGCAGCTTCAGACCGCTCCCGAAATGGGCGTCCCGCTGCCGCCGGGCGATGAAGAGCGCTATCGGCTGACCGGCTACAACTACTGGTTCGGCAAATTCGGCCAGGCCCAGCTCGGACCGATCTATCTCGGTTGGCTGGGGCTTGCCTCGCTGCTGTTCGGTTTCCTCGCGATCTCGATCATCGGGTGGAACATGGCGGCGCAGGTCGATTACAGCCCGATCGCCTTCATGCGCGAATTCTTCTGGCTTTCGCTCGATCCGCCCGGGCCCGAATGGGGCTTCAGCCCGTTCGTCCCGCTGGCCGAGGGCGGCTGGTTCATTCTGACCGGCTTCTTCCTTACCCTCTCGATCCTGCTGTGGTGGGTGCGTTCCTATCGCCGGGCCGTATCGCTGGGCATGGGGCTGCATGTCTGCTGGGCCTTCGCCAGTGCGATCTGGCTGTTCCTGGTGCTGGGTTTCCTTCGCCCGATGTTGATGGGCAGCTGGTCGGAAGCGGTGCCCTACGGCATCTTCCCGCACCTCGACTGGACCAACAATTTCTCGCTGATCTACGGCAACCTGTTCTACAACCCGTTCCACGCGCTCTCGATCACCTTCCTTTACGGTTCGGCGCTGCTGTTCGCGATGCACGGGGCGACGATCCTCGCGGTCAGCCGCTATGGCGGCGAGCGCGAGATCGAACAGATCACCGATCGCGGTACGGCCTCCGAGCGTGCCGGACTGTTCTGGCGCTGGACGATGGGCTTCAACGCATCGATGGAATCGATCCATCGCTGGGCTTGGTGGTTTGCGGTGCTGACCACGCTGACCGGCGGGATCGGCATCCTTTTGACGGGAACGGTGGTGGACAATTGGTACCTGTGGGCACAGCAGCATAATTACGCGCCCGGCTGACCCGTCCACCATTGCCAAGCTTGGAACCCGGCTCCCACGGCCGGGTTCTTTTTTGCCGTGATGTCGGTGAACCTAGGCGCCGCCTCCGCTTCGCCGGCGCAGGTCGAGCAGGTGCAGCGGGAAAGCGAGCGCGACCGGCACCGAGATCCAGTACCATGGCGCCCCGACCAGCGCGGCGCGCAGGCCCAGCACCAGCAGCGCCGCGGGACCGAGCAAACCTGCCAGATCGCGCCAGGCGAAGCCGCGCATCCGGAGCCAGATCGCCTCGACCAGCAGCACCGCCAGCACGATGTCCGCCGCATGGCCGCTGCGAAATAGCGCCTCCATCAACCGAAGGGGCCGTTGAGCTCGATCACCTGCCAGTTGAGCGCGCCGGCGATCGTCACCCAGATCAGATAAGGCACCAGCGCAAAGCCGGCGAGCCTCGAATAGCGCCCGCAGAACAGGATCAGCGCGCCCACCGAGAGCCACAGCAGCAGCAGTTCGGCAAAGGCCCAGTCGGGCCGCTGGATGCGGAAGAAGATCAGGCTCCACAGGATGTTGAGGAAGCCATTGAGCGCGAACAGGCCGATCACCGTATCCGCCACGCGCGTGGTCGGCGCTGCGCGCCAGGTGCTTACGGCGGCAACCGCGGCCAGGGCGAAGATCAGCGTCCAGGCAATTCCGAAGACGGGATCGGGCGGTGCCCAGGCGGGTTTTTCGAGCGCCTGGTACCAGGGACCCAGATCGGTGATCGTAGCGCCAAGCATCGCCACGCCCAGCGCCGCGACACCTGCCACTATGATCGGCAGCAACCAACTTCGATTCATCAGGCGGCGGCCCTCAATCCCAGCAGATGGGCACAATCCTTGAGGAAAATTCGCGCATGGGCAAGCGGTTTGGCGCGTACCAGCCGTTTGTTCATATAGGCCTGCCAGGTCAGTTGCTGCACGTCCTTGTCGGCGCACATGGTCACAAAACGCTCGCGCCGCTTGTCGCTCGAATACCAGAAATACTGCATGATCCCGAGCACCCAGAAGACCTTGCCATGCTCGCGCATGAAGTTCTTACGCGCCATGCGCAGCGCCTTGGGATTGGCGGTGCGCAGGAATTCCTGCGCGGCTTGCGCCACATGGCGCCCACCGGTCATCGCGTAATAGATGCCCTCGCCCGATGCCGGAGCGACCACGCCCGCCGCATCGCCGGCGACGATAACGTCGCTGCCATTGTCCCAGCGCTTGAGCGGCTTGAGCGGGATCGGCGCGCCTTCCTTGCGGATCGTTTCGCAGGCATCGAGCCCCAGCTCGCCGCGCATCGTCGCCACCGTTTCGCGCAAGGGGAAGCCCTTGTTCGCGCTGCCCAGCCCGATGCTGGCAGTGCCGCCATGCGGGAAGACCCAGGCATAGAAATCGGGCGACAGCTTGCCCTGGTAGAACACGTCGCAACGCGATCCGTCGAAGGCCTCGGTCGTTTCTTCGGGCGAGCGGATGATTTCGTGATAGGCGAACACGCAGGGCATCTGGTCCGCCTTGGGGATATTCTGCCGCGCGACGGCCGAGCGCGCGCCATCGGCGCCGATCACCAGCCGGGTCCGGACGCGCTCGATCTCGCTGCCGCGCGACCGGCGATAGCAGACGGTCGTGCCCTCGCTCTCGCTGCGCTCGATATGCTCGAACGTGCCGGTGCGACGCTCCGCTCCGGCTTGTGCAGCCCGCTCGCGCAGCCATTCGTCGAACACGTCGCGATCGACCATGCCGACATAGCCGATTTCGCCCACCGGCATGTCGACCTTGCGGTTCGAAGGCGCGATCATGCGCGCCGAGCGTGCGCGCGCCACCAGCAGGCTCTGCGGCACGTCGAAATCCTGCAGCAGCCGCGGGGGAACAGCCCCGCCGCAAGGCTTGATGCGCCCCGCGCGGTCGAGCAGCAGGACCTTGCGCCCGGCAGTTGCCAGATCGGCCGCGGCGGTGGCCCCTGCAGGTCCGCCTCCGACCACCACTGCGTCGTAGATCGTCTCGGTCATACCGTTGCCACCTCCCTTGTGTCTGCGCGCCGGCGCCGCGTCGCGTGGAGTGCCAGCCCCGCCGCGATTACGAACAGGCACGCCTCGATTGCGAATATCAGCTGGAAGGCAGTGCCATCCTGCCCCTGCGCGCGGCGGGCGATATCGACGCCCAGCGCGCCGGCGAGTCCGCCCAGACCGAAGGCAATGGCCTGCGCCGCGCCCCACACGCCCATACGCACGCCTTCGCGAGTTTTCCGGCCCGCCCCGGCAAGCCCCATCATCGCCCCGATCGCGGCGACCGCGAACAGGCCATTACAAAGGCCGAGCACGAAGACGTTCGCGGTCAACGGCCAGCCGGGTCCGTAAAGCGCGCCCGCAGCGAGGCCGGCCAGCGCAAGTGCGGAACCGCTGCAGCCGGCGACGATCCAGAAGCGCAGATCGACCGGCAGGCGTCCGGCAAAGGCGCTGCCGCCGATCCCCGCGCAGATCATGCCAATCAGCACGCCGCCATGCTGGATCCCGGCGAGCTGGGTCGATTGGCCCGGTGTCATGCCGAAGACGAGGCCGGCAAAGGGCTCGAGAATGAGGTCCTGCATGCTGTAGGCGAGCATCGATACGAAGATGAATACGGTAAAGCGGCGCGCGGCGTTTTCATGGAGGATTTCGCGCAGCGCCTCGGGAAATCCGGGCACCTCGCCGCGTGGTTGCGTGTCGAAGCCGAAGGGAACCTCCGGCTCGAGCTTGCGCACGGCCAGCACGCTCACCACCAGCGCGGCGACTGCAACCCCGCTGGCTACCAGCGCGAGCCGTTGCGGCGAAAAGGGGTCGAGCAGCGCGCCGGCCACTCCTGCCGAGGCCACGATCCCGGCGACCATCATGATCCAGGTCGTCGCAGCAGCAGCCGCGCGGCGTTCGGGGGCGACACCCGAGGCGAGCAGAGCGAGCATCGATGTCCCGCTCGCCCCCACGCCCATGCCGATCAGAGTGAAGGCGGCGATTGCCAGGATCGCACCGACCACGGGGTTTGCGGCCATCAGGACGGTCGCGTTCACCGCCATGAGTGCGCCCAGCGCCAGCGCCGCCATGCCGCCCAGGATCCACGGCGTGCGTTTCCTTCCCCGGTCGGAACCATGGCCCCATAGCGGGCGGGTGAGCTGAACCGCGTAATGCCAGGCGACCAACCCCGCGGGGATCGCCGCGGCGAGCGCATATTCGACCACCATCACGCGGTTGAGCAGCGAGGTCGCCAGCATGACGATCGCGCCGATCGAGGCCTGCACGCAACCGAGACGGACAATCGCGAGCCAGCCGAATCCCCGGGTCGATCGCGTCGTCACAGATATCCTCCCAGACCAAGCGCGGACGCCAGCATGCCGAGGACGTAAAGTGTTACTCCGGTCGCATTGTACCAGGGAGCGAAACGCGCCGGGTCCTTCAGCAGGCGAGCCATCAGCAGCACTTGCCCGAGCAACAGGGCGCTCACGATCAGCGCGGACAGCGCGTGGCCCCAAATGGCGAGCAAGGCAATCACGATGACCTGTGCGGCGGCCATCACGAAGCAGGCGAGCAGGGCTGCGCGGCGGACGCCCAGCGTCACCGGCAGCGAGCGCAGGCCGGTGATCCGGTCGCCTTCGACCGCCTTGAAATCGTTGAGCACCATGATCCCGAACGCGCCCGCGCTGTAGAGCAGCAGGATCGCGATTACCGGCAGGCTCGGCAGCCCGCCCGCCATCACGCTGGCGCCGGTGAACCAGCTGAGCCCCTCATAGGTGAGCCCGACGGTCGCCGGCCCTGCCCAACCGCTCGCCTTGAGGCGGAAGGGCGGCGCGCTGTAGGCCCAGGCGAGCGCCAGACCCAATATGGCAGCGACGAAGACCCAAAACCCGAGCATTGCCGCAAGCCCCAGCGACAGCAGCGTCCCGGCTACCGCGATGCCGAGGCCCCAGCGCCCTGCGACCCTGCCGGATGGAATCGGCCGGTGGGGTTCGTTGATCGCATCGACATGCCGGTCGAACCAGTCGTTGACCGCCTGGCTGGTGCCGCAGACGAAGGGCCCGGCCAGCAGAATCCCGCCGACGACGAACAGCCAGCGTTCGTCGAATGCCGCGCCGGCGGATACCACGCCGCAGCCAAAGGCCCACATCGGGGGGAACCATGTTATCGGCTTGAGAAGTTCGACGACCGAAGATGCCGCCGGAATCGGCGCCGTCCGAGTCGAGGCCGCCGAACGAAGCATGGGGCAACGCTATGCCTGACGGGTGTGGGCGTCAATTCATTTTGACACTCATTGTGCAGGAAAACCCTATTCGGAGTCGGCGGGCAGGTTTCCGAGGCCGTAGCGGTGCAGCTTGGAGTAAAGGCTCTGACGGCTCAGGCCGAGAATTTCGGCGGCCGAAGCGCGGTTGTCCGAGGTATAAAGCAGTGCCGCTTCGATACACAGGCGCTCGATCAGGTCGGTGCTTTGGCGAACGATATCCTTGAGCGGCATGCGCCCGACCAGCTCGGTAAGCTGTTCGACCGAGCGTGGCATGTCGTCGGACCCGGGTGGCAGGTCGCGCAGGCGCCGCGCGATCGGCCGGATGACGAAACCGTAATGGCGCTCGTCCGCGCCGGTCGCGATCGCCGAGACTTCTATCGGCTCGTCGTCGCCGCCATTCACCGCGCGTAGAATGGTGGCGACGTTGCGCGCCTCGCCATCCTTGTCGACCTGGCTGGCGATGAGATCGAGATCGATCCCCGGCCTGCCGATGAAGGTCGACAGATGGGAGCCGCGTAGCTGGTCAATCCCGGCCGCCCGGGCAAGCTCGACGAAAGCCATATTGGTGGCAACGATGCCCATGCGCGCATCGGTAAGCACGAAAGCGTCGGGCATGTGTTCTATGACGTCGAGCACGGGTGCCACGTCGGGCTCGATCGATCGCTGTGCATCTTCGAAACGGACGAGCAGGTATTGCCGCCGGTCCTGGCTGAAGCCTGAGGCGGACAGCGTCACTTCTCGCCCGCCCTTGTCGAGCGTGACCGCCACGGGTGAGACTGCATTCGTAACCAGCGCCGAGCCCAGATGCGCGGTGACAGTCGAACCGCTCTTGCGCGAGAACAGGCCGAGCAGTTTCTTGTCGGCCAGCGAACCCGCCTTGGCACCGACCAGTGCATGGGCCGCGGGATTGGCTTCACGGATACGATAATCGGACGCCTCGACGATCATCACCGGCTCGCGCGAGCTTTCGAACAGCAGGCGATAGCGTGCCTCGACATGGCGCATGCGGATGTAATCGCGCTCAAGCGATTGCTGGACCTTGAGCAGGCGCTGCTGGACCTTGCCGATTTCGCGCAGATCGCGCCCGAAGGCGATCGCCCGTTCGCCGCCATTGATGCTGACGACAACATATTTGATCGGGACGTCGCCCTCGCGCGAAGGATGATTGACCTGGCGCCAGTGCTGCACCTCGCCCTTGCGTGCCGCGGCCAGCATTTCCATGATCTTGGGCCGACTCTCGGCGGTCACCGTGTCGAGCCAATTGTCGCCGATCCATTGTTCGAATTCGGGGAATGCGTTGGGGTCGAAAGAGCCGTCGAGAATGTTGCCGGTCTTGTCCAACACGAGCACGACATCGCCCGCCACCATCGCCAGCGTCTTGGCCGCGTCGCGATCGATGGCGTCGAACACCTCCCCGGAATCGGCGAAGGGCCGTTTCTCGTCCAAGCTGTGCTTCCTGGTCAGCATCCGGTTCTCGTGCCTACGATGCGTGCTAAGCGCTAAGTTTCACGTCCTCCACCAGGCGTGCGGCGAGTCTGAGCGCCGCTTCGGCATCGACGGCTGTTCCGTCGGCACCGACCTCGCCGACGAGGTCGGGATTGGAATTGACCGCTCGCCCTCCGATGAGGATCTGCGTTCGGGGGTTTACGGAAACACTGCGAATTGCACTAATCAATTGGGAGACGGGGCCGCTAGGACAATCGCATGAAATGGTCAATCCTACGAGGTCGAACGACTTTTCCGATATCAGCCGCAGCAATTCGCGCCGTTCGGGGTCGATGAGAGCCTCGCTGTCCCACCCGGCCCGCGCGAAGATTTCGTCTATGATCAGCGAACCGAACCCATGCTGGTCGCCCGGCATCGGTGAGAACAGAGCGGTACGCCCCGGACCCATCGCATGAACTGCCGGAGGCGAACGCGCGGCAATCTCGCGCATGACTTCCTGCAGGCGCCACAACCCCATAGTCACATCGACGAAGTCGCATTCGTCGGCCTCCCAAAGCTGGCCGAGCCACCGCGCAGAGGGCGCGAGGAGGTCGAGAAAAACGGCCTCAACGCTAACTCCGCGGTCCAGGAAGGATTCCACTTCCGCAAGCAACTGGTCCGCCTCGAGAGTCAGCGGAAGGGAAGCGAACTGCTCTGCCGCATCGGCTCCGATCACCGGCTTGTCGTCCGCCGGCGGATACGAAGCCCGCGCGGAAAACTTGAAAAGCAGGCGAGGGATGAAATCCCCCTCGATGATCGTCCCGAGCGTTTCGCCGGACGGATTGGTCGAAGTACCTGGCCGGGTTTCCTGCTGCCGTTTCAGACCGCTCAGCGGGTTTGAAATCGCCTTGAGCAGGGCAGCAGAGCCCGTACCGATTACCGATGCCATTTCAGACTCTCCCAGTCTGGTAGCGGCGCGGATCGCGTCAGTCCCGGCGTGTCAATGTTCGTATGCCGACTCCGTCCGAGAATCGGGAGCGTAGGCGTATTTGCCCAAGCTGGCAAATCCCTGAGTGTCTATTTTTATTGTCGTCCACTTTGATTGACACATGAGGGTGTCGAGGCGTAGTCTCCCGCTGGAGAGTGGAGGCAGTGCGAAGAAATGGAGAGGCTGGATCGCTCATTACCCACCGCAAACCCACGGGTAAGCGGGCGCGACCGAGACCGGATGCTCTACTCGCCGGAAGAGCGGCTACGCCGCGACGAGTCGCCCTGGACAGTGGTGCAGGGCATTCTCGCCCCCCTCCAGTTCCTTATCTTTCTCGTCAGTCTGGCGTTGGTCTTCCGCTATTTTTCCACCGGTGCGGGTGCGCTCGCGGCGGATATCTCGATCATCGCCAAGACGCTCGCGCTTTACGCAATCATGGTGACCGGCTCGATCTGGGAAAAGCAGGTCTTCGGCAAATGGCTGTTTGCCCGCCCGTTCTTCTGGGAAGATGTTTTCTCGATGGTCGTGATCGCGCTGCACACGGCCTATCTCGTGATGCTCGTGGGCGGTATCGGCACGCTCGATCAGCGGCTGTTCGTCGCGCTGGCAGCCTATGCCACCTATGTCGTGAATGCCGGGCAGTTCCTGCTCAAGCTGCGCGCCGCGCGGCTCGAAATGCCTGCGCGAACGGCGGTGGCGGGATGACCGGCGCGCTGCCCCTCCCCGAAGCAGGCGCCGATTGCGCCCCGGTGCTACGCGAACGAGGCCAGCGCGAGGTTTTCTGCGGCTTGACCGGCATCGTCTGGCTGCACCGCAAGATGCAGGACGCCTTTTTCCTCGTCGTCGGCTCACGCACCTGTGCGCACCTGCTGCAATCGGCAGCGGGGGTGATGATCTTCGCCGAGCCGCGTTTCGCCACGGCGATCATCGAGGAGCGCGACCTTGCAGGCATGGCCGACTGCCACGAGGAACTCGACCGCGTAGTCGACCGCCTGCTCGAGCGGCGGCCCGAGATCGCGACACTGTTCCTCGTCGGTTCCTGCCCTTCCGAAGTCATCAAGTTGGACCTTGCCAAAGCCGCCGAACGGTTGGGGGCGAAACACGCCGGCAGCACGCGCATCCTCAACTATTCGGGTAGCGGGATCGAGACCACCTTCACCGAGGGCGAGGATGCCTGCCTCGCCTCCTTGGTCCCCGCAATGCCTGCCGAGCCCGCCGATGCTGCGCCGTCGCTGCTGCTGGTCGGATCGCTGCCCGACATCGTCGAGGACCAGTTCTTGCGGCTGTTCGCGCAGCTCGGGATCGAAAGCGTCGGCTGCCTCCCCGCACGCGCCGCGACCGATCTGCCCGCGGTGGGACCCAACACGAGGGTGCTGCTCGCCCAGCCCTTCCTCGGCGAGACATTGCGCGCATTGCAGGATCGCGGCGCCACCCATTGCCGTGCCCCCTTCCCCTTCGGTGCGGAAGGCACCACTGCCTGGCTCAAGGCCGCAGCCGATGCCTTCGGTGTCGACGAGATGCATTTCAACCGCACCGTCGCGCCGGGCCGCGAACGCGCCAAGCGCGCGCTCGAGCATCAGCGCGAACGGCTCGCGGGCAAGCGCATTTCCTTCCTTCCCGATTCGCAGCTGGAAGTTCCCCTGGCGCGCTTCCTTGCCGCCGAATGCGGCATGGCGCCGGTGGAAGTGGGCACCCCCTACCTCCATCGCGCGATCCTCGCCGACGAACTGCCCCAACTGCCCACCAATACCCGGCTGAGCGAAGGCCAGGACGTCGACCGTCAGCTCGACCGGGTACGCGCCGACCGGCCCGACCTCACCGTGTGCGGCCTCGGCCTAGCAAATCCGCTCGAAGCCGAAGGTCTCTCGACCAAATGGGCGATCGAACTCGTCTTCTCGCCGATTCACGGCTTCGACCAGGCGGGCGACCTCGCCGAACTCTTTGCGCGACCGCTGCGGCGGCGCGATGTGCTGGAGGTGTAGCGGTGCAGCTGGCGGTCTGGACATATGAAGGCCCCCCGCATGTCGGCGCAATGCGCGTCGCGACCGCGATGGAAGGCGTCCACTACCTGCTCCACGCGCCGCAGGGCGATACCTATGCCGACCTGCTCTTCACCATGATCGAGCGCCGGAACAAGCGCCCGCCGGTCACCTACACGACCTTCCAGGCGCGCGATCTGGGCAAGGATACTGCGCAGCTGTTTCAGGATGCCGCGCGCGATGCGCTCGAGCGTTTCCGGCCGCAGGCGATGCTGGTCGGCGCCTCGTGTACCGCCGAGCTGATCCAGGACGATCCGGCGGGCCTGGCCGAGAACATGCAGCTGCCCTGCCCGGTCGTCCCGCTCGAACTGCCCAGTTACCAGCGCAAGGAGAACTGGGGCGCGGCCGAAACCTTTTACCAGATCGTGCGCCATCTTGCCGATAGCGAGGTGGAACCGCGCCAGGGCGATGTCGCTCTCGTAAACATTCTCGGCCCGACAGCGCTCGGCTTTCGCCATCGCGACGATGTGCGTGAAATCCGGGCGCTGCTCGACACGCTCGGTATCGAGGTCAATCTGGTTGCCCCGCTCGATGCATCCCCGGCGGATATCGCACGGATCGGCGCGGCGGATTTCAACATCGTGCTCTATCCCGAAACCGGCGAAGAGGCGGCGCGCTGGCTCGAGCGGACCTTCGGCCAGCCTGCTATCCGCACCGTGCCGATCGGCGTTGGGGCGACCCGCCAGTTCATCCACGAGGTCGCCGAACTGGCTGGGGTCGATCCCCAGCCGGCACTGGACAACGACACCTCGCGCATGCCGTGGTGGAGCCGCTCGGTCGATTCGACCTACCTCACCGGGAAACGCGTCTTCATCTTCGGCGACGCGACCCATGCGGTGGCCGCCGCGCGCGTCGCCAGCGAGGAGTTGGGCTTCGAAGTCTGCGGCCTCGGCTGCTACAACCGCGAATTCGCACGCGAGGTGCGCGCCGCAGCCACGGTCTACGGCGTCGAACCGCTCATCACCGACGACCATCTCGCAGTCGAGGAGGCGATCGCCGCAGCGCAGCCCGAATTGGTGCTGGGCACGCAAATGGAGCGCCATATCGCCAAGCGCCTCGGCCTGCCCTGCGCGGTAATCTCCTCCCCCGTGCATGTGCAGGACTTCCCCGCGCGCCACTCGCCGCAAATGGGGTTCGAGGGTGCGAACGTAATCTTCGATACCTGGGTGCATCCGCTGGTGATGGGCCTCGAAGAGCACCTGCTGACGATGTTCCGCGAAGATTTCGAATTCGCCGACGAGGCGGGGGCTTCGCATCTTCACGCGCATGCGCCGCAACATCGCGCCCCGGTCGTGTCGAGCGAAGTCGAGACCGGCGAGGATGCGTCAGGGCAAGGTCTCTCGACTACGCTCGAAACGAACGGCGGTGCGGGGTTGTGGACCGACGAGGCCGAGCGCGAGTTGAAGAAGATTCCCTTCTTCGTACGCGGCAAGGCGCGGCGGAACACCGAATTGTTCGCCGCCAACGAAGGTCGCGCGCGGATCGATCTCGACACGCTCTACGATGCGAAGGCGCATTATGCTCGGTAGCGCGCTCCCTCCGGTCCGCGTCGTCATCGTGACGCTGGACAACCACCTCCAGGGGGCGGTCGAACGCGCCGGAGAGAGCCTGGCGCACGAAAAGATCGACCTCGTGCTCCACGCCGCGTCCGACTGGGATCGCGATCCCGGTGCGCTGGCGCGGGCCGAGGCGGACGTCGCGCGCGCCGACATCGTCGTCGCCTCCATGCTGTTCCTCGACGATCACGTCCGCGCGATCCGTCCCGCACTGGAGGCGCGCCGCGAGCAGTGCGACGCGATGCTCGGGCTGATGTCGGCGGGCGAGATCGTCAAGCTGACGCGGATGGGCGGCTATCGCATGGATGCGCCCGCGAAGGGCCCGATGGCGCTGCTCAAGAAGCTGCGCGGCTCGAAGAAGCCGGGCACCAGTTCGGGCGCGAAGCAGATGCGCATGCTGCGCCGCCTGCCCAAGATCCTGCGTTTCATCCCCGGCACCGCACAGGATGTGCGCGCCTATTTCCTCACCCTGCAATACTGGCTGGCCGGATCGGACGAGAATGTCGTCCAGATGGTCCGCGCGCTGGTCGACCGCTATGCCGCGGGCGAGCGCGCCGAGCGGCGCGGTTCGACCCCGGCCGAGCCGCCGCAGGACTATCCCGAACTGGGCGTCTATCACCCCCGCGCGCGCCAGCGCATGTCGGAGAGCCTGCGCCTGTTGCCGCGCCGCGGCGGCGCCAATGGCACCGTGGGACTGATCCTGCTGCGATCCTACGTGCTGGGCCGCGATGCCGCGCATTACGATGGCGTGATCGCGGCGATGGAAGCGGCTGGCCTCAAGGTGATCCCCGCCTTTGCCAGCGGCCTCGATGCACGGCCGGCGATCGAGAAATTCTTCATGCGCGACGGCAAGCCGACGGTCGATGCGGTGGTCAACCTCACCGGCTTCTCGTTGGTCGGCGGCCCGGCCTACAACGACACCGAGGCGGCCGTGGAGGTGCTCGGCCAGCTCGACCTGCCCTATATCGCCGCGCATCCAATCGAGTTCCAGCCGCTCGAGCAGTGGCACGATGGCAAGCTCGGCCTGCTGCCGATCGAAGCGACGATGATGGTCGCCATCCCCGAACTCGACGGCGCGATCTGCCCGAGCGTCTTCGGCGGACGCAGCGAGAACGCGGAGGACGGCATCCGGGCGATGCGCTGCCATCCCGAACGCGCGCAGGCGCTGGCGACGAAGACCTCACGGCTGATCGCGCTGCGCAAGGCCCAGCGCGCGCAGCGTAAGCTCGCGATCGTACTGTTCAATTTCCCGCCCAATGCGGGTGCGACCGGCACCGCCGCGCATCTCGCGGTTTACGAGTCGCTCCACGCGACGCTCGCCCGGCTTGCTGCCGAAGGCTACGAGGTCGAAGTCCCCGACAGCGTCGAAGCGCTGCGCGAGGCGATCCTCGCCGGCAATGCCGAGCGTTTCGGCGCCGACGCCAATGTTGCCGCGCGGATACCGGCGGATGCGCATGTCCGCGCCGAACCGCACCTGGCGCAGATCGAAGCGCAATGGGGCCCCGCCCCCGGCCGCCAGCAATCCGACGGCAGCACGATCCACGTCTACGGCGCCCGGTTCGGCAATGTCTTCGTCGGCGTGCAACCCGCCTTCGGATACGAGGGCGATCCGATGCGGCTGCTGTTCGAGGGCGACTTCGCCCCGACCCACGCCTTTGCCGCCTTCTATCGCTGGATTCGGCAGGACTTCGGCGCCGATGCGGTGGTGCATTTCGGCACGCATGGCGCGCTCGAATTCATGCCCGGAAAGCAAGCCGGCCTGTCGGGCGAATGCTGGCCCGAGCGGCTGCTGGGCGACCTGCCCAATTTCAACCTCTATGCTGCCAACAACCCGTCCGAAGGCATCCTCGCCAAACGCCGGGCAAGCGCGACGCTGATCAGCTACCTCACCCCGACGCTCGCCGAAGCCGGGCTCTACAAGGGTTTCGCCGACCTGAAGGCACTGGTCGAGCGATGGCGCGGTACCCGCGGCGACGAAGGCGAGGCCGATGAACGCACCGCGCTAGAGACGATGATCGCCGAGCAATGCGACACGCTCGACATCGACATGGGCGACATCGGCGATCTTGCCGGGCGGCTCTACGAGCTCGAACGCGCACTTATCCCGCATGGCCTGCACGTGTTTGGCGCCGCGCCCGAAGGCGAGGAGCGCGAGGCCTTCCTCGATGCAATGGTCGAAGCCGATCCCGAGACAGACCGCGACAAGGTCGATGCCCTGCTCGCCGCCAATGACGAGCTGGGCGCGTTGATCCACGCGCTCGACGGACGTTACGTGAAACCCGCCCCCGGTGGCGACGTCCTGCGGAATCCGAAAGTCCTGCCGACGGGGCGCAATATCCACGGCTTCGACCCGTTCCGCATCCCGAGTGCGTTTGCTGTCGCAGAAGGCGCGCGGCAGGCGGAACAATTGCTCGCGCGCCACCGTGCGGGCGAGGAGGCGGATTATCCCGAAAGCCTCGCCATGGTGCTGTGGGGCACCGACAACATGAAGAGCGAAGGCGTCCAGCTCGCGCAGGCGCTGGCGCTGATCGGCGCGCGCCCGCGGCTCGACGGATACGGCCGTCTTGCCGGGGCCGAACTGATCCCGCTCGAGGAACTGGGCCGCCCGCGGATCGACGTGGTCGCCACATTGTCGGGCATATTCCGCGACCTGCTTCCGCTGCAGACGCGCATGCTGGCCGAAGCCGCCTGGCTCGCCACCAGCGCCGACGAGCCGGTGGAACAAAACTTCGTGCGCAAGCACAGCCTCGCGCATGCGCAGGCGCAGGGCTTCGATCTGGAAACCGCGTCCCTGCGCGTCTTCTCCAATGCGGAAGGGGCCTATGGCGCAAACGTCAACCAGCTGATCGATGGTGGCGTGTGGACCGACCCGGACGAGCTGGCCAATGCCTTCGAGACGCACAAGGGCTTCGCCTATGGCGTCAAGGGCGCGCCGGTGCAGCGCCGCGAACTGCTCGAAAGCGCGCTGGCGGGCGTCGATTTCGCCTATCAGAACCTCGAAAGCGTCGAGGTCGGGATTACCGATCTCGATCAGTATGTCGACGGGCTTGGCGGGATCAGCCGCTCGATCGCCCGGGCCAAGGGTGGCAAGGACGCCCCTGTCTATATCCTCGATGCGACGCAGGGTGCCGCCAAGGTCCGCACACTGGCCGAGCAGATCGATCTGGAGACGCGTACCCGCACGCTCAACCCCAAGTGGTTCGAGGGCATGCTCAAGCACGGTTTCGAAGGCGTGCGGCATATCGAAGGGCACGTGACCAACACGATGGGCTGGTCGGCCACCACCGGCCAGGTCGCCCCCTGGGTCTACCAGCAGATCAGCGAGACCTTCGTGCTCGACCCCGCAATGCGCGAGCGGCTTTCGCGCCTCAACCCCAAGAGTTCCGCCCGCGTCGCCAGCCGCCTGCTCGAAGCCTGCGACCGCGAGCTGTGGCAACCCGACGAAGACACACTGGCCGCGCTGCATGCCGCGAGCAACGATCTGGAAGATCGGCTCGAAGGCGTGGTGGCAGCCGAATGAGGAAGTGACATGAACCTGATCGACCCCAAGGCCAAATTCACTCCCCCCGACGGCGAGGGCAGCGTGCAGGTGCAACTCGACCCGCGCGACGCGATCAAGGGGGCCAAGGTCTTCGCCGTCTACGGCAAGGGTGGGATCGGCAAGTCGACCACATCCTCCAACCTTTCGGCGGCCTTCTCCAAGCTCGGCCACCGCGTGCTGCAGATCGGCTGCGATCCCAAGCACGACAGCACCTTCACCCTCACCAAGAAGCTGATGCCGACCGTCATCGACGTGCTCGAAACGGTCGAATTCCATTCGGAAGAACTGAGGCCCGAGGACTATATGTTCGAAGGCTTCAACGGCGTCATGTGCGTAGAGGCAGGCGGCCCGCCGGCGGGTACCGGCTGCGGCGGCTATGTCGTCGGCCAGACGGTGAAACTGCTCAAGCAGCACCATTTGCTCGAAGATACCGATGTGGTGATCTTCGACGTGCTGGGCGACGTAGTGTGCGGCGGGTTCGCCGCGCCACTCCAGCATGCCGAGCGCGCGCTGGTGGTCGCAGCCAACGATTTCGACAGCATTTTCGCAATGAATCGCATCGCCGCCGCCATCAATGCCAAGGCCAAGAATTACGACGTTCGGTTGGCGGGTGTGATCGCCAACCGCAGCCGCGAGACCGACGAAATCGACCGCTTCGCCAAGGCGACCGGCCTCGAACGGCTGGCCCATTTCCGCGATGTCGACGCGATTCGGCGCAGTCGGCTGAAGAAATGCACCCTCTTCGAAATGAATGCGGCCGAAGAGGGCGTGGCAGAGGCGCAGGCTGAATACCTGCGGTTGGCGCAGATGCTGTGGGACGGGGTCGATCCGCTGGAGGCCAGTCCGATGAAAGACCGCGATATCTTCGATTTCCTGGGGTTCGAATGATGGCTACCCATGCACCCACCCGTTACGACGCACAGCGCGAAAAGCTCGCCGCCTATTTCGACGGCACCGCACGCAAGGCGTGGATCGACCTCACCTCCGACGCCAAGGTCAGCGGTATCCGCGCCACGGTTCGTGCAGGACGCGACGCCATGCGCGCGCAATTGCTCGACTGGCTGCCCGACGACTTGCGGCGCCAGCGCGTGCTGGACGCGGGCTGCGGCACCGGCGCGCTGAGCGTGGAGACGGCCTGTCGCGGAGCGAAAGTGGTCGCGGTCGATATCGCTGGCGGCCTGGTCGACATCGCACGTGAGCGGGCTCCGAGTTTCCTCGGTCATGGCACGATCGACTGGCATGTCGGCGACATGCTCGATCCTGGCCTGGGCGAATTCGATCACATCGCCGCGATGGATTCGCTGATCCACTACCGCGCCGGCGACATTGTCGAAACGCTAGATGCGCTCGGGCGCCGCTGCCACGGATCGATGGTCTTCACCTTCGCGCCGCACTCGCCATTGCTCGGCGCGATGCATCTTGTCGGCAAGCTGTTCCCACGCGGCAATCGTTCGCCCGCGATTGTGCCGGTCAGGGAAGCGCAGCTGCGCCGCCGGCTAAGTGAGCTACGCGACTGGCGCATCGGCCGATGCGAGCGGATTTCGAGCGGATTTTACACTTCGCAAGCCATGGAGCTGGTGCGCCGATGACCGAACCGGTCCGCCTTGCCTCTCGCTGGACGAAGGTAGCCACGGCCTGGCTGCCCTTCGCCGACGCGGCGAGCGCGGATTTGCCGCTGGGCCGCCTGCTGCGGCTTGCGCTGTTCCAGGTCAGTGTGGGCATGGCGGCAGTGCTGCTCAACGGCACGCTCAACCGGGTGATGATCGTCGAACTTTCGATCCCCGCCTGGCTGGTTGCCCTGATGATTGCGATCCCGCTGCTGGTCGCGCCCTTCCGTGCCTTGATCGGCCATCGCTCGGACACACACCGCTCGGTGCTCGGCTGGCGCCGCGTGCCCTTCATCTGGTTCGGCACGCTGATGCAGTTCGGCGGTCTGGCGATCATGCCCTTCGCGCTGCTGCTGCTGGGGCGGCCCGAGGATGTCTCGCTCGGCGTGGTCGCAAGCATGCTCGCCTTCCTCCTGACCGGTGCAGGCATGCACATGACGCAGACCGCGGGCCTTGCGCTGGCGACCGACCTCGCGCCCGAGGACAAGCGCCCGCGCGCGGTCGCGCTGCTCTATGTGATGCTGCTCCTCGGTACGATGGTGGCCGCGCTCGCCATGGGCGCGCTGCTGGCCGATTTCTCGCCCACCCGGCTGGTGCAGGTGATCCAGGGCGCCGCCGTGCTGACCTTCGCGCTCAACCTCGTTGCGCTGTGGAAGCAGGAAGCGCGCGGGGCGGCGCTTCCCCCACCCTCCGACACTACCCCGCGCTTCGCCGAATTGTGGCGCGGCTTCGTGGCGCAGGGACGCACCGCACGGCTGCTCGCGGCGATCGGAATCGGCGCGGCGGGCTTTGCCATGCAGGATGCGCTGCTCGAGCCCTATGGCGGCGAGATCCTCGCGCTGTCGGTCGGTGCGACCACGGCGCTTACGGGTGCCTGGGCGGCGGGTGCGCTGGCCGGTTTCGCGCTGTCCGGACGTTCGCTCGCCCGCGGCGGCGATCCGCTTCGCCTTGCCGGGAACGGGCTGGTCGTGGGCGTTTCCGCCTTCCTCATGATCCTCTTTGCCGCGCCGTTCCAGTCGGTCGCGCTGCTCTTCGCGGGGGCCTGCGCCATCGGCCTCGGCCTCGGCCTGTTCTCGGTCGGCACGCTGATCGAGGCGATGGGCCTCGCCCGGGACGAAGGCGCTGGACTGGCGCTCGGCGCATGGGGCGCGGTCCAGGCGAGCTGCGCCGGGCTCGCCATCGCGCTAGGCGGCGCGCTGCGCGATCTGGTCTCCAGCCTCGCTGCCGGCGGCCTCTTCGGTGGCGCGCTGGGCAGCCCGGCGACCGGATATGCCGCAGTCTACGGCATCGAAATTCTCTTACTTCTCGCGGGCCTCGTCGCGCTCGGCCCGCTGGTGAACCAGAACCGCGAGCGCGCCTTTGTCGCCACCGGGCCCTTCGGCCTGCGCGAGTTCCCGACATGATTGCCTGCCAAGGAGAGTGTGATGGATGACGTCAAAATCGTAGGCACGCTGGACGTGACGCAGCTGGTTTTCTACGCGTTCGTCCTCTTCTTTATCGCCCTGGTGTTCTATCTGCGCCGCGAGGATCGGCGCGAGGGCTATCCCACCGAAACCGAAGACACCGGCATGCCCGACACGATGGGCGGGCCGCTGAGCCGCGCGGCCCCCAAGACCTTCGACCTGCCGCACGGCCAGGGCACGGTTTCGCCCGATGGCGAGCGGCGCGAACGGGTCGACCTGCCCGCGAAGCGCGCCTTCGGATCGAACGGGGCACCCTATGTGCCCACCGGCGATCCCTTCGCCGACGGGCTCGGCCCGGCCGCCTGGGCGGAGCGGATGCACACGCCCGACCTTACCGCCAGCGGCAAGCCGCGCATCGTGCCGCTGAGCAGCACGGATCACGTCAGCGTTTCGCCGCGCGATCCCAATCCGGTCGGCATGACGGTGATCGGCGCCGACGGCGAGACCGCCGGCACGGTGACCGAGGCGTGGGTCGACATGTCCGAGCACCACATCCGCTATCTCGAGATCGCGACCGATGGCGCCGGCCAGGTGCTTGCGCCGATGGCAATGGCGAAGATCCGCAGGGGCAAGGGCCTGATCGAAATCGATGCAATTACCGCGGCGCAGTTCGCCAACGTGCCCAAGCCGATCACCCCGGGGCAGATCACGCTGAACGAGGAGGAGCGCATCGTCGCCTATTTCGGCGGCGGCTACCTCTATGCCGATCCCCGGCGACAGGAGCCGATCATATGAGCAACCAGCATTCGATGTCGCAGATCCCCACGCTGGGGACACCGCAGAGCGACGAGAAAATCCTCTGGCAGGGCAAGCCCGACCTCGGGACGCTTGCACGCACAGCCTTTCACACGCGCGCCGTGGGGGCCTACTTCCTCGTCCTCATTGCCATCGCACTGGCCTTGGGCAGCATCGGCGGGGCGTTGCTCACCGGTCTCGCGGGCCTGGTGACCATGGGCCTGCTCTATAGCTTTACCTGGCTGGCCAGGCGCACTACGACCTACATCCTCACCGATCGCCGGTTGATCCTCAACATCGGCATGGCGATCGAGAAATCGGTCAACCTGCCTCTCAAGCGGATCGGGGCCGCGCACCTGACCGACCGCGGCGCGGGCTTCGGCGATATCGCGCTCGAGCCGACCGAGGGCCGGAGCCTGGGCTACGCCATGCTGTGGCCGCACGCGCGGCCGCTGCGTTTCGCACGCCCGCAGCCGATGCTGCGTGCGCTGCCCGAGGTCGCCGATGTCGCGCGCAAGCTCGCCGAAGCGACCGCCGCCCATCGCGACATCGCCCTTGCCGAACCGCGTGATCGCAAGTCTTCCGCACCGGCACCGACCGGCGGCAAGGAGGCGCTGGCATGAGCGGGCACGCCCATCTCGACGCGATCCCCAGGGAACCGCTGGTGATGATCGCCTTGCTCGTCCTGTTCACGGTCGCCCTCGCCTCGGCGGCCAGTTTCGGCTTCATCGCCAAGGACGCGGTGCCCAGCGAAGCGCGCGCGGCCGCCGGGGTCGAGGCGGTTGCCGAACGCAAACTGTATTTCCACGACGAACGCGACGGCGGTGTACGGATCGAGGATGCGGAAACCGGCGCACTCGTCTCGTCGATCGCACCCGGAACGGGCGGCTTCATCCGGACGACCTTGCGTAGCCTGGTGCATGTCCGGCGCAGCAAGGGCATCGGTGCGGAGACGCCCTTCGTACTCACCCAATGGGACAACGGGACGCTGTCTCTCAGCGACAGCGAAACCGGCAATAGCGTCGAACTGGGATCCTTCGGGCCCGACAATCGCGCGTCTTTTGCCGTCCTGCTCGAAAGGAACAGCGCATGATCGGCCGCACCAGATTCGATACCCCCTGCCACATCGCGATCGAGCAAAGCGACGAGCATTTCCATGCTCATGTCGAGCTCGAGGGCGACGTCGCGATCTATCCGGGAGACAGCGTGCATGTGCACGGCGCACCGATCCAGATCGCGTTCGGCGAGCGGGCCAGTTTCGACCGCATGGCCACTGTCACCCGCGCCGGCCCGCTGACACGCGCCTGGACCAGGATCGCCGCCTATTTCGATTTCGCCGAACTCTACGAAGTGAGTTTCAACCCCGGGAGCCTGAAATGAACGCCCATACTGCAATCGCAGCGAAGCCCGACACCATGGCGATGGCGCAGGAAGACACGGTGCTCAGCCCGCGTTTCTACACCACCGATTTCGCCAAGCTCGACGCGATCGACGTATCGCCGGTGCGCAGCGAATGGGACGCGCTGATCGCCGAGATGGTCAGCGACCCGAACAAGAAGCATTTCAAGCGCGATGCGAGCTTCGATGGGATCATCAATTCGCTCGAACCCGAACTGCGCGCCGAGTTCATCGATTTTCTCGTCAGCTCGCTGACGGCCGAATTCTCCGGCTGCGTGCTCTATGCCGAAATCGCCAAGCGTTCGAAGAATCCCGATGTAAAACAGCTGTTCAAGCTGCTCGCACGCGACGAGAGCCGCCATGCCGGCTTCATCAACGATACGCTGAAGGATGCGGGCATCGGGATCGATCTGGGTTTCCTCACGCGGACCAAGAAATACACGTTCTTCAAGCCGAAATTCATCTTTTACGCGGTCTACCTGTCGGAGAAGATCGGCTATTCGCGCTACATCACGATCTACCGCCAGCTCGAGCGGCGGCCCGACTTACGCTTCCACCCGATCTTCCAGTGGTTCAAGGAATGGTGCAACGACGAGTTCCGCCATGGCGAAGCCTTCGCCATGCTGATGCGGTCCGATCCCAAGCTGCTGACCGGCCTCAACAAGCTGTGGGTGCGGTTCTTCATCCTTTCCGTCTACGCGACCATGTATGTCCGCGATCATGCGCGACCCGCATTCCACAAGGCACTCGGGCTCGATCCGACCGAATACGACTACCAGGTGTTCTCGATCTGCTCGCAGATCAGCCGCCAGGTCTTTCCGGTCGAAATCGATACCGACGATCCGGCCTTCCGCGCCAAGATGGATCGCCTGCTCGCCGCCAGCCGCCGGATGGAAGCGGGCAAGCGGCGCGGCGGCGTTGCGGGGCTCGCGCAGCGCGTGAGCGGCGCGCTGGGCTGCGCCCGCGCCTTTGCCGGCATGTACTTCCACCGCGCGCGGAGCAACGACCTGCCCCAGAGTGTCAGGCTGCAACCCGCATGGTAAGCTGGTCCGGCCATGTCCTCCCGGTGATCGTCACCGTCGCGATCTGGTTCTTCGCCACCGGCCTCATCGCCTGGCTCGACAATCGCGACCGGGCGACCTTCCCGCGCAGCCTCGCGCTGGGCGGGCTGGCCGGGGTTGCCGGCCTCGTCGCCATTCTTGCCGCGGCGCAGTCGGTATCGGTCGGAGCGGTCTATCTGTCCTTCGTCGGAGCGCTGCTGGTCTGGTCGTGGCACGAACTGGCCTTCCTGACCGGCGCTGTCGCCGGGCCGCGCCGGACGCCCTGCCCTCCCGATGCTTCGGGACTGGGACGGTTCGCGCATGCCAGCGCCGCAGTGCTGCATCACGAGATCGCGCTGGCGCTCACCGCGCTGCTGCTGATCGCATTGACGTGGAGCGCGCCCAATCAGATCGGCGCTATCGTATTCGTGCTTCTGTTCGCGCTGAGGCTCAGCGCCAAGCTGAACATGTTCGTCGGCGTACCCAATGCCAGCACCGATATCCTGCCGCCCCACCTCGGCTATCTGACCAGCTATTTCGGTCCCAATCGCTTTACCCTGCTGCTGGCGGCGACGCTGGCGGCAAGCGTCGCGCTTGCGGCCTGGCTCGGCTGGCAGGCGATGGCGGCAGAAGCAGGCAGCGCGCAGATGGTGGGCGCAAGCCTGCTGTTCGCGCTCGCCGCCCTGGGCGTGATCGAACATCTGTTCTTCGCGCTTCCCCTGCGCGACGGCGCCCTGTGGGGCTGGGCGCTGCCGACCCGCAAATCTGCCGCCACCAGCGTGAACACCGCTATTGAAAACGGAGTGACCTGACCATGGATTTCGATGCCTTTTTCGAGCAGCAACTCGACGGCGTTCGCGAGGAAGGTCGCTACCGCGTCTTTACCGACATCAAGCGCCATCGCGGCTCTTTTCCCAAAGCCACCCGCTTTATCGGCCAGGAAACGCAGGCCGTCACAGTGTGGTGCTCGAACGACTATCTCGGCATGGGCCAGCACCCGGTGGTGCTCCAGGCGATGCACGAAACGCTCGACGAATGCGGCGCCGGGGCGGGCGGCACGCGCAATATCTCGGGCACCAACCACCACCACGTTCTGCTCGAACGCGAACTGGCCGATCTGCACGGCAAGGAAGCCGCGCTGCTGTTTACCTCGGGCTATGTCTCGAACTGGGCGGGTCTCGGCACTCTGGCGAACAAGATCCCCGGCTGCGTGGTGTTTTCCGATGCGCTCAACCATGCCTCGATGATCGAGGGCATTCGGCATTCACGCTGCGACTACAAGATCTGGACGCACAACGATCCCGAGGACCTCGACCGCAAGCTGTCCGATTTCGGACCCGATGTGCCCAAGCTGGTGGCGTTCGAAAGCGTCTATTCGATGGATGGCGACATCGCCCCGATCGCCGAGATCCTCGACGTGTGCGAGAAGCATGGCGCGATGAGCTATATCGACGAGGTCCACGCGGTCGGTCTTTACGGCCCGCGGGGCGGCGGTGTGGCCGAACGCGAAGGGCTGATGGACCGGATCACCGTAATCGAAGGCACGCTGGGCAAGGCGTTCGGCGTGATGGGCGGCTATATCGCCGCTTCGGCCGACCTGGTCGATTTCGTGCGGACCTTTGCCAGCGGGTTCATCTTCAGCACCGCCCTGCCCCCCGCAGTGGCGGCGGGTGCCTGCGCCAGTATCAGACACCTCAAGCACAGCGACGCCGAGCGCATGATGCAGCGCGACCGGGTAGCCACGGTGCGCCGGCGCCTGGATGCGATCGGCATCCCGCATCTCGACAATCCGAGCCACATCATCCCGGTGATGGTGGGCGATGCGCACAAGTGCAAACGGATCAGCGACTGGCTGATGGACAATCACGGCATCTATGTGCAGCCGATCAACTATCCGACTGTCCCGGTGGGCACCGAGCGACTGAGGCTGACCCCCTCACCCGTCCACGACGATGGCGACATCGACAGGCTGATAACCGCGCTCAGCGAAATCTGGTCGCAGTGCGAACTTGCCCGGATGGCAACCGCCGCCTGAGCACGCTTCGCGCCAGACCCGGGAACGGCATCCTTCGGCCGCCCGTTGTAAAAGCAGGCCGCAAGAGAATCTGCGACCGAAAGGAAAGATAGACCATGGATACAGGGGAACTGCTTCCCGGCCTCTCGCTGATGACTTTGATCATCGGCGCGGCAATATTGGCCATTCTCTTCGCGCTGTTCATGCGCAAGCGAAAGAACCGCCATCCGATGGACACACCCGAAGGCGAGGCGGCCGAAGAAATGCGGCGCCGGCAAGCCGAAGAAAAGCGCGGCGAGGACGATCGCAGCAAGCTTTGAAGGCCGCTTTCGCTCCCCTTACCGTGGGGGCAGGTCCGGCGGAAACGAGAAAGGCCCGGAGATGCCGATTGCGGCAAGTCCGGGCCCTTATCCATAAAATGGCGTTTGCGCGTTACTGCGAGAGCATTCCCTGCGCTTCCGCCTCGTCGAAAATCTCGCCGAATTCGCGGCCCGCAAGGCCGGGATGCGACACGGCACGCGCCGCTTCGAGATTATCGAGCTTGCCGTCACCCTCGACGATGATGAGGCCGATCATGCCCGCCGAATAATGCGGCACGCACTGATAGCCGTAGATGCCGGGCTTGGGCACAACATATTCGACCGGTTGGTTGATTTCGCCTTCCCAGCCACGCGTGCCTTCGGGGATCATCCCGGCAATCGATGACGACTGGTGCGTCGGGTCGGTGGGAACGAAGCGGATCGTGTCGCCGACCTGCGCCGTGATCAGGCGCGGCTTGAACACCTGCATGCCGCTACCGTCCGGATCGCGGGTCAGCATCTGGATTTCGATGACGTTACCGTTCGGCTCGACTTCCGGCTCCTGAGCGGGAGGAGGCGCGGCTTCGGTTTCGGCCGCGGCAGGTTCCGGAGCGGCAACCGGCTCGGCCGGTTCTTCGTCGGCGCGGCTACCGCAGCCAGCAGTTGCGACGAGACACGCAAGCGCGAAACCACCAGTAAGAACACGAGATTTTCTCATCCATTCCTCTCCTAAACCCAATTCCCCATTCGTCGACCGGAACATAGACGCATTGTCGGGCAAATCCCAGCCTAATCCTTGGAAGAACTCTTTGCGGCACCTTCGGTTTCCCCGATGACCCGTTTTCTGATCTGCCCGACCAGAAGATACATCGCCAGGACGACGATCGGCGTGGCGATCGCAAGCGCAAGATCGATCCTGTCACCGTCCGGGAATGCCGAAGCACCCTTGAGAACATAGGCTACGAGCCCAATGAAATAATAGCTTGCGGCGATGACCGACAGGGCCTCTACCAGGTTCTGCAAACGAAGCTGGAGGTTGAAGCTGCTTTCCATCGAACGCAGCAGATCCAGGTTCTGCGCTTTGATCCGCGTATCGATCCTGGTGTTGAGCAGGGCGATCGCATCCCCGCTGCGTTCTGACAGCCGCCGCAGCCTTTCGACAAAGCTCTCGCAAGTGCGCATGCCCGGAACGAGCCGTCTTTCGGTGAATTCGGTCAGGTCCTGATAGCCCTCGTGCGGGCGAACGCAGAGGCTTTCGAGCCGGTCCATCGCGATTTGGGCATAGGCTCCGCTGGCACTCAACCGATATCCGCTGGCCACGCGGATGCGCGCCAGCTCGGCGGAAAGCAACGACAGGTCGCTAAGCAGCTGGTCATCGCCCCTGTGATTGTCCTCGCCCAATTGCGCCGATTCCTCGGCAAGGCGCGCCTCCAGTTCGCTGAGTTCGGGCATCAGCCGTCGTACCTCGGGCAGTCCCAGCAAGGCGAGGTTCCGGTAATTGCCGAGTTCCTGCAAGCGCTGGATGATCCGCCCCAGTTCACCCGGCCTCGCATCTCCGGCAGTCAGTAGCAGCCGGCCAAAGCCGTCATCGCGAATCCGGAAATCCGACCAGATGGTGACCCCCGCATTGACTTCGCAGCACACCAGATCTTCGGATTCGAATTCCATTTCGGGCAGTAGTTTGCGGGCCCGCTTCGCGTCGCGCTCGACGAAAATCTTCGTCGCCCGCACGACCACACCGGGCCAGTCGAGTAGCCATTTCGAAGCTTCCTCGAAGGCGCTGCTTTGCCCTTCGTGCGAAATGACCGTCAGCGTGGTCGCCTCGGTATGCCGCTCCCACAGAAAGGTGAGATTTTCGTTCAGCGCGATCATGGCGTGTCGCGCTTCCGGATCGAACGTGCCACCATGGGTCCGGGCGAGCTCGGTGAGCCGGGTGGTTTCGGCTTCGCGGAGTTCCTCCTCGACGAGCGAAACCATCTGGACCAGACTGGCGGGCGCCGCGACCGGCGCGAACCGGCGCAGGTGCATTTCGCGCACCAGCTCGCGGCGCAGGGGATGCTCGAGGAACTCCACGGACCGTAGCGTTACATCATCGCGGGCCGCGGGGAAACACATAGGGATTCTGCCCACAGGCGATACGTGGCAACGATCCCGGGAACGGTCCTTGCGCCTAACTTTCTGTTTCGGGCCGGGGTTCACCTTCATCTGCGAATGGGCGGTAGGGCGGAACCATCCCGTGCCGCCTGCCGTTTAGGTTCTTCGGTCGCGTCGCATGCTCAGGGCAACCAGATGAACTCTATGCGCAAGCTAATCCAGCGGCGGCAGCCATCACGGCAGTCTAGGCTCCCGGTTTCGGCCTCCGCCCAATTCATCGACGCGCTGTCCTGAACGTGGCGCAGGCGCATCGCGTAACGGTGTGGTTCGATGGCGCCTGCCCGCTGTGCCGGCGCGAGATCGCAATCATGCGCCGCCTCGACCGCCGCGACAACATCGCCTTCGTCGATATTGCCGAAGGCGAGAATGCGATCTGCCCCGTCGACCGCGCAGAACTGCTTGCGCGGTTCCACGCCCGGGAGAACGGAAAGCTGCTCTCCGGAGCCGCCGCCTTCGCTGCGATGTGGCGCGCGATCCCAATGCTGCGACCGCTTGGCCTCGTAGCGAAGAACCGTATCGTCCTGCGCATGCTCGAGCGCATATACGGTGCATTCCTGCGCTACCGGCCGCGATTGCAGCGCTGGCTTGTACGAAGGTCCGCCTGACTACGCGAATACCTCTCGCTCTCAGCGGCACGCTAAAAATTTTCGTCACCGTCGGATTAAAGCCGGCGCATGGTCCGTTTCCCCTTCAAGCAGGCGATGGATACCGCCTGCGCCATGAAGGAGAAAAGCCATGAAGACGAAGACCATCCTCCCGCTGATCGCCCTCGGCATGGCCGGCGCCGCAAGCGCTGCAATCCCCATGCTCTACGAAGAGCAGGTCGCGCGGGCAGAGGAAGAGCTGATCCTCACCAGCCCCATAGCGGGTATCGAGAACAGCCTGTGGTTCGATTATCGCATCGACGTGGTCGAGGCCCAGAAAGAGCTGACCAGCGACCTGCGCCGCGCCAGCGATATCGAAGACCAGCGCGATGCCTGGTCGGAATATGCGCACGAACTCAAGCACGAGCGCGAGGACTATGTCCACGACATGGCCAAGCGCGGCTATCGCCAGGGCACCGTTCATATCGTGAACTGATTGCCCCAGTCCTCCCGGCGACCCGTCCCGTCCCTCCCCGGATGGTCGCCAAACGCGAAGGATCGGCGCTCCCTGGCGTCGGTCCTTCTTCTTGTCGGGTATGGCAGGGATTGCCGCACGAGGCAGCGCGGATCAGCGCCAGCCGCTGGCTCGCGCTTGTGCCTCGCCATCGGCATCGAGCGCCGGACCATCGGCCATCTGCTGGGCGCGCTCGAGAATGTCGCCCTCGCTCGCGCCGGCCATGCGATAGTCGGTTGCGGCACCTTCGGAGCCTTCGCCCAGCGCTTCGAGCTTCCAGCCCGTTGCATCCCGGCACGCAATCCCACTGCCCTCGCTGCCGCTGAAGGCGCGACAGAAATCGCCGTCGCCGTCGCGGAAGCTGAGCAGGATGCGCGTTTCGGCACCCGGCTGCTGTTCGGCCACGAGCTGGCTGTCGAGCACGCCTGCAAGCTGCGCATCGGCATAGCCTTCGGGTGCACCGCCGCGCGGCAGGAACACTGCCAGCGCCAGCGTGGCGGCGATCGCCGGTCCGGCAATCCAGCTCCAGCGCGGCAGCGTGCGCCGCGTCTGGCGCTTCTCGCGCGCCACCGCGAAATCGACGACCTCGGCCGGCTTGGGCGCCAGCTGTGCTGCCAGCGCCTCGGGTACCGGCTCTTCGGCAATCGGTGCGAAGTGCCCCGACAGCCTGGCCTTAAGCGCCCGATGGGCGTCGACCTGGCGCTGCAGTTCGGGATCGGCAGCGACCGCGGCGGCCACTTTGGCCTCCCGCTCGCTCGAAAGCTCGCCATCGACATAGGCGGCTATATCTTCGCGCGAGATGGTCATGCCTTCTCTCCCAGCATTTCGAGCAGCGCGTCGCGCCCGCGCACGAGCCGCGAATTGAGCGTGCCGACGGGGCAGCCGACGATCTCGGCCGCCTCCTTGTAGGCATAGCCCTCGACCATCACCAGCAGCACGGCTTCGCGCTGGTCGGGTGGCAATTGCTGCATTGCGCGGTCGACCATCGACAGTTCGACAGCCGATTCCTGCGCACCTTCGCCGCCGACGGACAAGCCTGCCTCCTCGGCCACGAATGTTTCGCGGCGGCGGGTGGTCGCCCGGCCTTCGTCGATCCAGAGATTGCGCATGATCCGATACATCCAACTGTCGAGCCGCGTGCCATCCTGCCACTTGTCGCGATTGGCGAGCGCGCGCTCGATACTCATCTGGCAGAGATCGTCACCGTCGGCCGGATTGCCGCACAGGCCGACTGCGAAACGTCGCAGCCGGGGCAGCATTGCCAGCAAGTCCTGCTCGAACGATGGGTTCAGCGTCTTCTGCCTTCCGTGGATTAAACGGATGACCCCACCCGTTTCATCCATGCTTAATGCGAATTGGGACAAAGAACGCAACCGATGCTCAGAATTTCCCTGATTTCCTTGGTTTTGGCGGCACTGGCCGCTCCGCTTGCCGCGCAAGTCGCACTCCCCAGCGTGCAGGCTCCGCGCGTGGGCGACGTGTTGGGACAGGTCGGCGAGTTCGCCGACGAGACGCTCGACCGCACCAGCCGGACCGCACGCGAACTGGCACGCGACCGCTTGCGCAACATCGACCGGCTGGTTCGCCGCCATCGCGATTCGATCGCGCTCGATGCCCGCGGCGAGCCCGCGCGACGCGGCGAACTGCTGTTGCTCGATGCCGAAGCGGGCCAATTGGCGCAAGCCGGTGCGGCTGGATTCGCCGTGCTGGAAACCGTTTCGGTGCCCGAGCTCGGCATGTCCGTCACGCGGCTGCGTGTACCCTCGGGACTGAACCTGGGCGAGGCCGAGCGGGCCCTATCACTGGCGCTGCCTTCGGCGACGATCGCGCCGGACAATCTCCACTTCCAGTCAGGTGACACGGGCTCCGTACCGCTTGCCTTTGCAGCCGCGGGCAGTGGCACACGCGGTGCGGCAGTGGGCATGATCGATGGCGCACCGGGCAGAGCGGTGCCGGTCGCCGCCACGCGCGGTTTTGCGCAAGGTGCACCCTATCCAAGCAATCACGGCAGCGCGGTCGCCTCGCTGCTCGCCTCGCAGCATTCGGGGCCGATCCGCGTGGCCGATGTCTATGGCACCGACAAGGCGGGCGGCAACGCGCTCGCAATTGCTCGCGGGCTCGGCTGGCTGGTGGGCGAAGGCAGCCGCGTCGTGACGATCAGCCTCGTGGGCCCGAAAAACCCGGTGCTCGAGCGCGCGATTGCAGGGGCGCGCAAGCGCGGCGTTGTGGTGGTCGCGGCGGTCGGCAACGATGGTCCCGCCGCCCCGCCAGCCTATCCGGCGAGCTATAACGGCGTGGTGGCAGTGACCGCGGTCGACGGCAAGCGCCGGGCGCTGCTCGAGGCGGGTCGCGCGCTGCATCTCGACTATGCCGCGCCCGGGGCCGACATTCGTGGGCTCAACGCGAAGGGCAAGCGGATCAAGCTGCGCGGAACGTCCTTCGCGACCCCGCTGGTCGCCGCGCGGCTGGCGCGGGCGATCGGCGCGGGGCGGAATTGGCGCACGGCTCTCGATGGCGAAGCCGAGGATCTGGGCAAGAAAGGCGCGGATCCCGTTTATGGGCGCGGACTTGTCTGTGGCTTCTGCAAGGGTCGCTGAAAAAATTCACCGAATTGCGGATTAAGCCGCGCAGCCCATCCGTTTTCCTTTCGAAGCAGGCACAACACTTCCGTCCAGGTGCCTGCAAGAGGAAAGGAAAACGCCATGAACAAGCTTCTTCTCTCTGCCGCAGCCATTACGGCCATCGCCGCAGCACCTGCCGCCCATGCCCAGCTGCTTTCGGGCTCGGGCTTCGGCCAGGTTACCGGCAGTATCGGCCCGATCACGCAGAGCGCGACCGGAACGCTGCGCTCGACCACCCGCGGTACGCTGCGCGGCGAAGCCAGCACGCGTGGCAGCCAGAATGTCGATCGCCGCTCGGGCGAGGTATCGCTCGATCGTTCGCTCGACACGGGCGTCACGGCGACCGCCGACCAGGTGCTCGGCACCCCGCTCGGCTCTGCCAACGGCTCTGCATCGGGTAGCGGAAATGCCTCGGGCTCGGGCAGTGCCAATGCGCAGCTGGTCGGCACCGATGCCGTACGCGACCTCGCGGGACAGGGTGTCGGCCGGGCGCGTGACGGCGTCTCGACCGTTCGCAACCTCGCGACGCCCGCCGTCGGCGCTGCGCGAGAGCGTGCCGGTAATGTCGTGTCACAAGCCGGTCGCCTCTCAGCCTCGGGCAATGGCAGCGGATCGGCCGAGGGGAATGGTTCAGCCGGCCTGGCCAACGGCATGCTCGCTGCCGCCGGAAGCGGTGCCGCTTCGGGCGATGGCGCCTTCGCCGTTACCCCGGGCATGCCGGTGATCTCGCCGCAAGGCGCGCCTGTGGGCAAGGTCCGGCAGCTCGTCAGCGACTCGCGCGGCCGTGTCGAACAGGTGATTGTCGAAGCCAAGGGTCGGCAGTTTGCAGTCCCGGCGGCGAACCTCGCCGCCAGCGGCAACGCCCTCGTTATGGGCGAAGGCTCGGCCACGGGCTCGACCTCGCAACCGCCTGCGGATTCTACCACCGAGTAAGCGAGAAAGCACCGGGTGACCGGTGCGACGGGGCGGTCGGGAACGCAGGCCCGGCCGCCCTTTTTCATGCGTGGCGGCAGGGGAGAAACGGATTTCCTACATGAACCATTTTGGTTACCTGATTCGCGCCTTCCAACCGGAGACGCCCCATGCCTCTACTCGAATCGCTTATCGGCCCAATCGCCTCGATCATCGACAAGGTGATCCCAGACAAGGAAGCGCGCGCCAAGGCCAAGCTCGAACTGCTCGCGCTCGAGGGCACGCAGGAGCTCAAGCAGATCGAGGCGCGGCTGTCGGCCATAGTCGCCGAGGCGCAGAGCCGCGACCCGTGGACCAGCCGTGCACGGCCGAGCTTCCTCTACGTCATGTATGCGCTGATCCTTTTCAGCGTGCCGATGGGCGTGATCGCCGCCTTCGATCCCGGCGCCGCCCGCGCCATAGGCGAAGGCATGACCGGCTATCTGGCCGCCCTGCCCGAAGCGCTCTACGCTCTCTTCGGCACCGGCTACCTCGGCTACACCGCGGCGCGCCAATGGGGCAAGGTGAAAGGCGTGGATCAGTAGGCGAGATACAGGCTCGCGCTTTCCGTGACGGCAGCCCTGTCTATTTCTTGCGAAACACCATGATCGCCCAGTTCAAATGGCCCGAGGCCGCACCTTCCACCCAGTGTCCCAATCCTATTCTCATCCGGTCCACGAACGCATCGGTAAGCCCGGCCTCGTCCTGTCGTTCGAGCATGACTTCGCGAACCCTGGCGTAATGTCGACCGAGGTCGTGCGGCAATTCTTCCACTTCGACTTCTTCGAAATCGCGCTCGCGCAGCTTGGCACGATAGAAGGCAACCGACGCGAGATCGGGAAGATGGATACGGTCGTAAATCGGCTGGAGAAGCCGGGCATCGTCGAGCCCATCGGCCTGCATCGGATCGGTGAATGCGAACAGGCCTCCCGGCTTCAGAACGCGCGCTACCTCGTCGAGGACCTTTTCCCGGTCGGGGGCATGCAGGATCGCATCCTGACTCCATGCCACGTCGAAAATCCCCTCTTCGAACGGCATGTCGTCGAAGGAACCGTCGAGAATAGAAATTCGGTCGGACAAGCCCGCCGCTTCGGTCAACTCGCGATTGCGCGCATTCTCCTTGGTCGACAGGTTTATGCATGTCACCCGGGCGCCGTATTCCGACGCGAGCACTCTGGCTGCGCCGCCATAGCCGGACCCGAGGTCGACGATGTGCTTGCCGTCCAATGGGCCGAGCTTTTGGGCAATCCGCTCGATCGTCTTCCGGCTTGCGGTTCTGATGTCCGACGTCGTTTCGTAAAGTCCGACATGGATATCCTCGCCGCCCCAAATCTGGCGGTAGAAATCATCGGCGTCGGGGCTGTCATAGTAATCGCGCGCGATCGCAATGCCATCGTCCACTGTCTGCTCACTCATTGCAGAACTCCTTCTCGACGACATGGATGAAGAAGTCCGGATCCTTCTCCTCGCCTTCCTCCTGAAAGTCGCCGTAGGAATGGATTTTCTGGAAACCGGCGTCGCGAAGCAGGCCGCGCATATAGCTCTTGCGCAGCGGGAACATGTTCAGATTGTGCTTCGATCCGTCCGGAAAGCTGTATTCGAACCGCGCCAGGCCATCATCGACATAGACCGGTTTTGCGCTGACCTGATTGCCGCAGTAATAGTATTTGTGTTTGCTCGAAAATCCGTGATCTAGGATCGTATCGTAATTGCGCTGGTCGATGATCAGAATGCCATCGTGTTTCAGCGCAGCATAGAATTCCGCCAGGGCCCGGCGTCGATCGTCTTCGTCGTGCAGATGGGTGAAGCTGTTGCCCAGGCAGATGATCGCATCATACTTCCCATGGATGTCCTTGTTGAGCCAGCGCCAGTCGGCATGGACCGTTTTTAGGACCACCTCGTGCGCGACACCGTTCTCGAAGGCTTTCGCAAGCATCTCTGCCGAGCCGTCCGCCGACGACACATCGAAGCCCGCCTTGAGAAGCTGGACGGAATGGAATCCCGTGCCGGTCGCGACATCGAGCACGGACTGTTTCTGGCGGGCCTTCAAAACATCGATGAAAAATCGGCCCTCACTATTCGCTCGCTCCTCCCAGTCGATCAGTTCATCCCATTTTTCGACGAAACCTCGAACGTATTCGGTGGTGTACTTATCGCTCTCCCGTATCGAATTGGGGTCTGCTCCGTAGGATTGTTTCTTCTGCGGTGCAAAACTCATAGCACTCCTTCGCTGCAGCGCGCAGCAACCTGCCCAGAGACAGGCGCCGCGACATGATCGGCTTCGGTGTTCGGGCACCGTATCAGGACAATGATCGCTTGGCCAACCGCCGAAGCTGCCGCACCGGTCCACGCCCGCAATCGGCGCATCAACGATGCTCTCACTTCCGCGCCCCCTCAATTCACGCTAATCGGCCGGGATGTCTCCCACCGTATTTGTCCTTAACGGCCCCAACCTCAACCTGCTCGGCACGCGTGAGCCGGAGATTTACGGGTCGGACACGCTCGCCGATATCGAAGCCATGCTGGAGGAGAAAGCGAAGTCGCTCGGCATCGCCATCGACTTCCGCCAGACCAATCACGAGGGCGTGTTGGTCGACTGGCTGCACGAGGCGCGCGTAACCGGCGCCAAGGCCGTACTCCTCAACGCCGGAGCCTATACCCACACCTCCGTCGCGCTGCTCGACGCGATCCGGGCGATCGAGGTGCCGGTGATCGAAGTCCACCTGTCCGATCCTGCCAAGCGCGAGGAATTCCGCCACATTTCCTATGTCGGCATGGGCGCGGTGGACGAGGTGAAAGGTCTCGGCGCGCGCGGCTATGCCGTAGCGTTGGAGAAGGTCGCGCGCCTGTAAATCCCCTTCTCGCCCCTTGCCCTCCGCCTCCGCGCGGAGCATAGGCGGGCCAAACAACACATAAGGGGTTCCATGGCCGATCGTAAGGGCACCGCCGGCAAGTCCGGCATGAATGTCGATACCGCACTCGTGCGGGAGCTCGCCGAGATGCTGGGCGACACTGGACTTACCGAAATCGAGGTGGAGGATGGCGAGCGCAAGATCCGCGTCTCGCGCGGCGGCGGCATCGCCATGGCCGCAGCGCCTGCTCCGATGGCCGCTCCGGCCCCCGCTCCTGCCGCACCGGCTCCGACGGCTCCTACTCCCGAAAACAGCGGCGCTTCCGAGGCCGACACTGCCGGCGCGATCAAGTCGCCCATGGTCGGCACCGTCTATCTCGCCCCCGAACCCGGGGCGGACGATTTCGTGAAGGTCGGCGACAGCGTCAAGGAAGGCCAGACGCTGCTGATCGTAGAGGCGATGAAGGTCATGAACCCGATCACCGCCGACAAGTCCGGGACGGTGAAATCGATCCTCGTCGAGAACGCCCAGCCGGTCGAATTCGACCAGCCGCTCGTCGTCGTCGGCTGAGGTCGGCCGTGAGTATCTCCCGCATTTTGATCGCCAACCGCGGCGAAATCGCGCTGCGCATCCACCGCGCGGCACATGAAATGGGTATCGAGACGGTGGCGGTGCATTCCACCGCGGATGCCGATGCCATGCATGTCCGCTTGGCCGACCACGCCGTATGCATCGGCCCGCCAAGCGCGACGGACAGCTATCTCAACATCGCCAACATCATCTCGGCGGCCGAGGTGGCCCATGCCGATGCGATCCACCCGGGCTACGGCTTCCTGTCGGAAAACGCCAAGTTCGCCGAGATCGTCGAGGCGCACGATATCGCCTGGATCGGGCCGAAGCCCGAGCACATCCGCACCATGGGCGACAAGGTCGAGGCCAAGAAAACCGCAGGCGCGCTGGGTCTGCCGCTGGTTCCCGGCTCGGATGGGGCGGTGAACACGGTCGAGGAAGCGCACGTGATCGCCGCCGAGATCGGCTATCCGGTCATCATCAAGGCCGCCAGCGGCGGCGGCGGCCGCGGCATGAAGGTCTGCGAAAGCGAAGATCAGCTGGAAAGCCTGATGAAACAGGCCGGCAGCGAAGCCAAGGCCGCCTTTGGCGACGCGACCGTCTATATCGAGAAATATCTCGGCGACCCGCGTCATATCGAATTTCAGGTCTTCGGCGATGGCCGTGGCAATGCCATCCATCTGGGCGAACGCGACTGTTCGCTCCAGCGCCGCCACCAAAAGGTGCTCGAGGAAGCCCCCTCCCCCGTGCTCGGCGAGGAAGACCGCATGCGCATGGGCGAAGTCTGCGCCAAGGCAATGCGCGACATGGGCTATCGCGGCGCGGGCACGATCGAATTCCTGTGGGAAAACGGCGAGTTCTACTTCATCGAGATGAACACCCGCCTGCAGGTCGAGCACCCCGTGACCGAAGCAATCACGGGCGTCGACCTGGTGCGCGAGCAGATCCGCATCGCAGCGGGCGAAGATCTCTCGGTCAAACAGGACGAGATCGAGTTCAAGGGCCACGCAATAGAATGCCGCATCAATGCGGAAGACCCGTGGACCTTCGCGCCAAGCCCAGGCGAAGTGACCTATTACCACGCCGCCGGGGGCATGCATGTGCGCGTCGATAGCGGGCTTTACGCCGGCTATCGCATCCCGCCCTATTACGATAGCATGATCGCCAAGCTGATCGTCTATGGCCGCACCCGCGAAGGCTGCATGATGCGCCTGAAGCGCGCGCTCGAGGAAATGGTCGTCGAAGGCGTGAAGACCTCGATCCCGCTGCATCAGGAACTGTTGCAGCAGGACGATGTGAAGAGCGGCCAGTACTCGATCAAATGGCTGGAAGAGTGGCTTAAGACCCGCGAGAGCTGACGAAGGCTAACAGCCTCTCGTCAGCCGCCTGGGGAAACGAACAGCTCGAGGAACTTGGCGGCGAGCGGCGATTTTTCGATCTCCGCGACCTGCAAGCGGTTGCCCCAATGCAGCCCATCGGTGTTGCCGAGCGCAACCAGCGTCAGCCCCTGATCGGGAACCTTCAGCAGCATTCCCGCATAGGCGTCGGGCCACCAGCCGCCGTGCCAGACCAGCGGTGTTCCTTCCCAGTCCTGCGTCCACCAGCCATAGGCATAGCTGGCGCTGGTTCCGTCGGCATCGACCGGCGGGGTCCACATACGCGCGCGCACCACGGGGTCTAGAATCCGACCCTCGTCTAGAGCGATCGAGTATTCGGCCAGCGACCGCGCGCTGGCGATAATTCCGCTCGACCCGTTCATCTCGGGATTCGGCAAGGCCGACGGGTCGAGATTGTCTTCCTGTTCGGGAGCATGGCGAAATGGCGGTGCCAGCATGCGCAGCGCATCTCCGCCATGGGGATCGCGCCAGCCTGCGGCGATATCGCGCAAACCGGCCTTGTCGATCACGTACTTGCGCACCCACACCTCGAACGTCGTGCCGGTCTGCTCCTCGACCCAGTTCGACAGCCGCCCGAAGACGATCGGGTTGTAGAGGAAATTGGTGCCCGGCTCGCCGAGCACGCGCATCTGCAGGACATTGCGCAAGGTCAACTCTGCCGAACAATCGATCCGAGGCGGGACGTAGCCATCGTCGAGCGGCTTGCCGCCGCCGAAGATATTACCGCTCGAAGAGAGCCAGTCACAGCGCCCGTCCCAGTCGCTCAATTGCGTAAACGGGGCATCGAGATCGATAACCCCGTCCGCCTCCATCGCGAGCAGCGTCGCGCCGGTAAATGTCTTGGTGATCGAGGCGACGAGATAGCTCGTATCCGCCGTGGTTCGCTCTTCCGCGTCATGGTCCTGCCAGCCGATCCCTTCCGCGGCGATGATCTCGCCATCCTTCACGATCGCATAGGACATGCTGAGAACGGTGTTCTCTATCCGATATTGGCGCGCGAAAGCGTCGAATTCGGCGAGCTTCTCTTCGATCGATTGCGGTTCGGCAGTTTCGGCCTGGGCCATTCCGCTGCCAAGGCTCCATAGTGTGAGCGGCAGCAGAGCCATTTTGAGTGAGCGCATGCGGCGAGCTTCCCTTCCCTGCAATCTGATTTCGATCGCACGGCTAAGGTATCGGGACGCGCGAGACCACCTGCTTATCCACATGACGCACGGAATTGCGGCCAGGGACGGTAACCCGTCGGCGCGCCCGCAAACTAGTCGAAAGTGAACCCGGCGGCCTTTGCCTCCGCGATCACCTCTTCGCCGGTCTGGCGCGGATGGTTGCCTTCGACGCGGCTCCACTCGGCACGCTCATCGACGAATATCTCTTTCTCGATCGTGTGCTTCGCTGCCGCGTCGAACAGCCCTGCGGAAAAACTCCGCCCGCCGGTCGGCAGGAAGCGATACCAGAGATTGCTGCCGCACTTGGAGCAGAAGGCGCGTTCCGCCCACTCGCTCGATCGATAGGCTGTGATCGCGTCCTCGCCCGAGACCCGGGCGTTCTCGCCGGTCTGCGCGCTATAGAACGCGCCGGCCCAGCGGCGACACATGTCGCACTGGCAGATCTCGATTTCGGTCTTCGGGCTATCGAGCGCAATCGTGACCGCACCGCACAGGCAGTGCCCCTCGATCCGCTCCGCCCCGCTCATAGCGGGACTCCCGGCTCGTGCTTGCTGGTACGAATGGTGAGCGAAGTCTTCACGCTATCCACATTGGGTGCGGGCGTCAGCTTGCTGGTCAGGAATTCCTGGAAGCTTTGCAAATCCTTGCTGACGATCTTGATGATGAAGTCGATTTCGCCGTTTAGCATGTGCACTTCGCGCACCTCGGGAAGATCATGCATCGCCTGCTCGAATTCGCGCAGCGAATCCTCCGCCTGGCTCTTCAGGCTAACCATGGCGAACACGGTGATCGAAAAGCCCAGCTTCGAGGGATTGAGATCCGCGTGATAGCCCTTGATCACCCCGTCTTCCTCGAGCGCACGCACGCGGCGCAGGCACGGCGGAGCCGTCAGTCCGACGCGATGCGCAAGTTCGACATTGGTGATTCGTCCTTCGGACTGCAGTTCCCCCAGCAACCGCCGGTCGATATCGTCGAGATTGGCCATACAAAGTGCCCCTGCTACCCTGGCGCCAGAGGCAGGGCATCGCGAAACTTCCACGAAATGTTGACAACGCGATGCAGCCGTCTTGGCTAACATTATTATCCCTGCCAGCAATTGTCCCGCTTTGCAACGCGTTACCAACGCTCACTAGAGGTAAATCGGCGGGTAACTATATCCCTTGTCCTTCGGCCAATGCCGCGAAGGCATGGCGAACTCTGCGACCTTGCTGCCTATTCCGGAGACTGAATGCATTTCGACGACCGCCTTGCCACTGTGCTGCGCCATCGCGCCGCCGGCGAGCGTGCGGCGAAAACCCAGTTTCGCCAGTTGCTCGACCTGTTGGGCGAACGACCGCAGGCAGGGGATCCGGCGCTGAAAGCGGCCGCCTATCTGCGCCTGATCGCCTTGGCCGAGGTCATCCCCGTGGCCGACCGCGCGGCGATCGTGGGGGAGAACGGCTGGCGGTTCCGCAATCCCGAACTGGTTCGCTGGTTCGGCGAGGCGCATCCGGCCATCGCCGGAGCGGCGCTCTATCGTGCGCAACTTACCGGCGAGGAATGGGCCGAACTTATCCCGCGCCTCCCTATTCGTGCGCGCGGCTTTCTGCGCCATCGCACGGACCTGCCGACCGGCGCGATTCGCGTACTCGACCGGCTAGGCGTTTCCGACCGGGCATTGCCGGTGCCGAGCGATATGACCCGGTCGGATATCGGGGAGGATGCAGACAGCGAACCCACCGACGTCGGCGAGCCCGAGCCGTTGATCCTGCGACCGGCCAATGAAAACAGCCAGACCGCGGCTACGCCGGCATCGGCAGATCAGCAGAACAATGTGAATGTGGATGGTGCGGGGCCGGCCGTGCCGCCAGTCGAAGAACCAGCACCGACCGCGTCCAGGGAAGGAACCGCTGGCAAGCCCGATGACATCCGCTCGCTGGTCGAACGGATCGAGAGCTTTCGCAAGGCGCGCGGTCCTGCTTCGCAAGCCCATGACGCGCCGACGTTGCCGATGGCGGGGCTGGACGAGGTGCAGCACCGAAAACCGATCGATGTGTTCAGCTTCGGGACCAATTCGGAAGGCCGCATCGACTGGGCCGAACCCGATATCGCGCCGATGGTGGTGGGTATCGACCTGTCGCAACGCCGCGATGGCGGGCAGGCGGGCGAGGACTTCGCCAGCGCATTCATCAATCGCCAGCCGGCACGCGGTGTGCCCATCACCCTCTACGGCGCCACGGCCATCGAGGGCGATTGGATCGTCGATGCCGCTCCGCGCTTCACTCGCAGCGAGGGGCGCTTCTACGGTTATGTCGGACGCTTTCGGCGCGCGATCGCGACGGTGGACGATCGCGCCCAGCGCGGCGCCGACCGTTTGCGCCAGCTGCTCCACGAACTGCGTACTCCGGTCAATGCCATGCAGGGTTATGCCGAGGTCATCCAGCAGCAGGTCTTCGGCCCCACGCCGCATGAATACCGCGCGCTGGCAGCTTCCATCGCAGGCGATTCCGCGCGCATCCTGGCCGGCTTCGACGAACTCGACCGGCTCGCGCGGCTGGAGACCGGGGCGCTCGACCTCGAAGCCGGCGAAAGCGATTTTGCGAACGTCGTGCGAGCACAGCTCGCCCAGTTGCAAACCGTGCTCGGCCCTCGCGTCGCGCGCTTCGATGCACGCCTTACCGACCGGCCAGCCCCGCTGGCGCTCGCGCAGAACGAGGCGGAAATGCTCGGCTGGCGAGTGCTGGCGACATTGGCTGGCGCCACCGGCGCGGGCGAGAACCTTTCGCTCACTCTCGCGCTCGATGGCGAACAGGTCACGCTGCGCGCACAACTCCCGACGAAGCTCGCCGGAGCGGAAGACGTCTTCTCCTCTGACGTCAGGTCGGGCGGAAGCACGCTGAGCTCGGGCATCTTCGGCGCCGGCTTCTCGCTCCGTCTTGCTCGGGCAGAGGCCCGCGCGGCGGGCGGCGAGCTGGCGCGCGAAGAGAACGAGCTCGTTCTCAGCCTGCCGCTCTTGACCGGCGCCGAGACGCTGCCTAGCCCTGCCGATGCGCCTGATCGCGCGGCTGGCTAGGACACAGAAAAAATCATTTACGCCAACCTCCTCGAACCGCCCAAACCTTCGCAGACGGCGCGCTTCGCCGAAGGTTTCGGACAGCGCTCGCTCCTGACGATCGACACGGAAGAGGAATTCGACTGGAACGCCCCGTTCCGCGCCGATGGCTACGGGCTCGATCACGTCCGCGCGATCAGCGGGTTTCAGGAATTTTGTGAAGGCATCGGGGTCTCGCCGGTATATCTGGTCGACTGGCCTATCGCTACCGACCCGCTTGCGCGTGAGATCATCGGTGATGCGGTGCGCGCCGGCCGGGCCGAAGTCGGCGTGCAATTGCACCCCTGGGTCAACCCGCCGCACGACGAAGAGGTAAACGCCCACAACAGTTTTGCCGGCAATCTCCCGCACGACTTGGAGGCAGCCAAGTTTCGCCGGCTACGCGATACGATCGAGCAGGGTTTCGGTATCGCCCCGCGGATCTACCGCGCGGGCCGCTATGGCCTTGGCCCGCAGACCGCCAAACTACTGAGCGAGAACGGCATCGCGATCGATAGTTCGGTGCGCGCCCGTTACGACTATTCGGAAACCGGTGGCCCGGATTATTCGCGCCACCCGGTCGTCCCCTACTGGACCGATCCGGACCATCGGCTGCTCGAACTGCCGCTGACTACCGTATATTGGGGCATGCTGCGCCAGCAGGGCCAGCAGCTATTCCCGCTCGCGGGCAAAGTGCCCAAGCTCGGCGGCGTGCTGTCGAAGCTCGGAATGCTCGAGCGAATCGGTCTCACGCCAGAACGCGTCACCAAGGAAGAGGCGCTGCGCGCGCTCGATATCGCGATCGACGACCAGTTGCCCGTACTTGTGATGAGCTTCCACAGCCCTTCGCTCGCGGCCGGCCATACGCCCTATGTCCGCACGGAAGACGATCTCGACCGGCTGTATGATTGGCTGCGCGCGATCTACGGCTATCTCGAGATTCGCGGTGTCCGTCCGACGACGATCGAAGAAATCATGACCGCAGTGGACGCCTAGCGCTTGCAAGCCCCGCGCGCCGGGGCTAGGCGCGCTGTTCCGCACGGCGTGGCTGGGGGCCCGTAGCTCAGTTGGTTAGAGCTGGCCGCTCATAACGGCTAGGTCGCGGGTTCGAGTCCTGCCGGGCCCACCAAGCCTGGCGCGGTGCGGAAAATCGGTCGGGGAGTGGCGCAGCCTGGTAGCGCACTTGTTTTGGGTACAAGGGGTCGCTGGTTCGAATCCAGTCTCCCCGACCAGCATTTCGTGAGACGAAGCCTTCCGGAGGACGGTTTGGGCCGAAATGCCCCCAAGCGAAGCGCGGGAGGTGCGCCGTTTGAATAACCCGACTGCCGACGCCTCTCCCGTTATCGACACCCGTTTGATCTGGGCGATCGCATTGCCCGCCATGGTCACGAATGTCGCCACGGCACTGATTGGCGTGGGCGATATGTGGATCGTCGGGCGGCTTGGCGATGCCCCGACGCAAGGGGCCGTCGATATCGGCGCGAAGCTTTTCGCCACGCTGTTCACGGTCATGAATTTCCTCAAGACCGGCACTACCGGTCTGGTCGCGCAGGCGGGTACTCGCGACGGCGCTGGGGCACAGGCCCAGGTGCTGCTCAAGGGACTTTTCGTCGGTCTCGCGATCGCGGCATTGCTGCTGCTTGCCAAGCCGGTGCTGCTGCCCTTGCTGCTCGATGCGCTCGGCGCCGAAGCGAGGGTGCGCTCCGCTGCCGTCGTCTATGCCGACATCCGCTACTGGAGCGCCCCCGCAGTGATGGTCAATTTCGCGCTGATCGGTTTTCTGGTCGGACGGCGGCGTATGCGCGAGGTACTTGCGATCGAGGTATTCTACAATCTGCTCAACGTCGCGCTGGGCCTGTGGCTGGCACTGAGACTCGACTGGGGGATCGCCGGCATCGGCTGGTCGAGCTTCATCGCCGAGTTCGCCAAACTGGCGGTTACGGGGCTGTTGATCTGGCACCTGGCGGGACGCGACATTCGCGCAGCGCTCGGCGCCGGCGCAGGCATTTCGTTCAAGGCACTCAGGCCCTTTCTTTCCGTAAACCGCGATCTCTTCCTGCGCACCGTCGTTCTGATGGTGGCGATTGCCGCGCTGACCAGGCTCGGCGCCGAGCGCGGCCCTATAGTGCTGGCGGCGAACGGAATCATCTACCAGCTGTTCGTGCTGACCGCGCTGCTGCTCGACGGATTCGAGAACGCGGCCCAGGTGCTCAATGGCGAACGGATGGGAGCACGGGACCGCCCGGGTTTCGATGCCTATATCGGAGCGCTGTTATGGCGCGGCCTCGGCCTCGCAGTGCTGCTTTGTGCATTCTTCGCGCTTTTGGCCGGTCCGCTGATCGACAGTTTCGCCGCCACCGAAGAGGTCGCGCGCGTGGGCCGGGAATATGCGATCTGGCTCGCGATCATCCCGCTCGCCGGCTTCGCCGCCTTCGTTTACGATGGCGTCTTCGTGGGAGCCAGCTGGACACGATGGCTGGCCGTTTCGATGCTTGGTGCAGCAATGCTCTACGCCGCTGCGCTCTGGCTGACCTGGCCGCTCGGCAATCACGGCCTGTGGCTGTCATTCACCCTTTTCCTCGCAGGACGCGCGGCGATCCAGGCCTTGGTCGTACCGCGCCTGTCGCGGCGCGATTTCTGAATTGCGGCTTCAGGCGGCGGTTCGACCGGTCGCGATATCGACGATCGAGGCTCCCCCACCCTGCCGCGGCGAACAGCAGACCCGGTCTCGCCCAGCGTCCTTGGCGGCATAGAGCGCCCTGTCGGCGCGCGCGAAGAGCTTGCCGTATCCTTCCCCCGGCTCCCATTGGGCCACGCCGAAACTGGCCGTTAGCAGCAGGTCGTCTCCGCCCTCTTCGATCGGCGACTGCGCGAAAGTTTCGCGGATGCGTTCGGCAAGCCGCCCGGCCCCCTCCAGTTCGCACTGCCACACGAGGATGCAGAATTCCTCGCCCCCGATGCGGCCGACCCTGTCGCTGGCTCGCACCATCCGTCTCAGCAGCGATCCGAAACTGGCGATCACGCAATCGCCGATCTGGTGGCCCCAATCGTCATTGACGCGTTTGAAGTGGTCGATATCCGCGACGATGACAGACAAGCTCTCGTTCTCGGCATAGGCTTTCTCGAGCATCTCGATAGCATCGTTCTCGAATGCCCTGCGCGTCTTGAGGCCGGTCAGGTGGTCGCGGCTGGATTCGGTCGCCAGGCGGCGAAGCTGATCCGAAACGCAAGCCGCGACAAGGGCCATGGCGAGGCTCGTCGCAAGAAGCGCCACGGTCACCAGCAGCAGGGCATAGAAGGGGGAATCGTGATACTGCTCCGTCGTCATCGGCCCCGATACGCCGATCGCCACATAGGGCCTGACATAGAACTGCACCGCCGTGAGGGTGATCAGGATCAGGATCGCGCGGTCCACCCGCTGTTGCTGGCTTGCCCTTGTCAGCATCAGCGCGATGATGGCGCTCATCAGCCCGTAACAGCTATTGGTGAGATAAAGCCTGGGATTCTGGTTGTCGGTGAAATTGGTGACGAGGAGCAGAACGGCTGTAATCAGTACGGCCGCGGAAAGGGCCTTTAAGGGCACCGATACGCCAGCCCTCAATCCGACCCCCATTGCAAGGCAAATGACCGCCGTCGAATAGACCAGGTGCATTATCAGAAAGGAGCCCTTGCTGTCGGGCGCGGGGGTGAAGTGCTGGATAGCGAAGCCGATCGCCATGGCCACGTAGCAGCCGGCAAGGAAAAGCGTATGCTTGGCTTGCCGTTCGCGCAGCCAGAGCAGAACGAAAATGCCTGCAAAAAGCAGGGTGATCACGGGGATGATAAGGCCGATGATGGATTCGCTCATGCCGCGGTGGGATCCCTCCGGTACCTTTAAGGTAGGCCTTAAGCCGTTGAGATTTGGTTTATATGATCGGCGTTGATCTACGCTAAGACAGATCGGGATCGTCCAGAGAACCGTTACCGCGCAGGGCCAAACGGGCCGCTGGACATTGGTCGCGGAGTCCGGATTCTGCGAATGAGGGAGACGGGCGTCGCCTAAGCGCGCGCTTCCTGCAACGTGTCGGCGTCCTGCTTGATCGGGGTGACGACCGCCTTCTTCTTACCCCCGCCATCGCGTATCACGCGATTGCGGCCTCCCTCCTTCGCACGATAAAGCGCAGCATCGGTACGCGCAAAGAGCTTGCCATACCCCTCACCGTCGGCGCGCGCGGCGACGCCGAAACTGGCGGTCAGGCGATGATCGTCGGGCATGCCCGCGATCTGCAGTTCGGCAAAGCTCTCACGGATGCGTTCGGCCAGGGTGATGCCCGCCTTGGCATTGCAGTTCCAGGCCAGGACGCAGAACTCCTCGCCACCGATGCGGCCGGCGATATCGGTATCGCGTATCGTGCCCTTGATGACTTCGCCGAACTGTTTGATGGCGATATCGCCGACCTGATGGCCCCAAACGTCGTTTACCGCCTTGAAGTGATCGATATCGGCCACCACCAGCGAAACGGGAACGCATTCCAGTTTCGCCCGCTCGAGCATTTCGACAACGTCCTGTTCGAAAGCGCGGCGCGTTCGAAGACCCGTCAGCCCGTCGAGGTCGGCCTGTTCGCGCACGGCCTTGATCTGGTCGTAAACACAGGCGCCGACCAGAACCATCGCGGTCATCAGCGAGATCAGCGCCAGCGAGAGGTTGAGTACCGAATAATAGATCGACTGCCGATAGACATCGGCAGGAATGGTTTGCTCGACCAGCAGCGTGAGCACCGGGCGAATCATGAACTGCGCCGCGAGCAGCGCATGCATGGTGATGATCAACCGGTCGATCGCCTCCCGCCGCTGGGCGCCGAGCAGTGTCATGATCAGAACCAGATACATCGCCCCGTATCCGACATTGACGATGACGAGGCGCGAGGAGATATCGGGCGACGTGACCACCGCAACCGCGAGAGTGGCCGCCGAAAGCGCATAGATGATCAGATGGACGCCGAGGTGGTGCGGCTGGCCCGCGCGCTGCGTCAGCGCCCAGACCCCGCAGGCGACCGCCATCGAATAGAAGAACTGGGTGACGTGGAAGACATAGGGCGAACCGGTGTCGAGCAAGTGCGTCGCGGCGAAGCCCAGGGCGAAGAACAGATAGCCTACCGCAAAGCCGAGGACGTAGTTCCCCATCTTCCCGCGCCACCACATGACGATGAAGACCGCGAGAAACACGATCGACATCGTCGGTGTGATCAGACCCATTATCTGTTCGCGCATGGACCGCCCCTGCCCTTCCTGCCCGTGGAATAGGCAGTTTCCGTTAACTCTTGGTGTAAGTGGAACCCCCAACTACGCCCTAAAATCGGATGTTTTTTAACATTTGTCCATGATCCATTTGCGCCTCCAACTGTTTCGCCCTGGCAGCGTTGCCCGCGCGCAACCTCGATTTCGCACGCTTGCCCCGTGGCACGGGTGCGACTATCTGCGCCCCCATACCTCGCGGGCCATCTCGCCCGCCCATCCATTCGATATCTCAAGGACCCAGCCCGATGGCCGCCCAATACGCTTTCGTCATGAAGGACATGACCAAGACCTTCCCCGGCGCTTCCAAGCCGGTACTCAGCAATATCAACCTGCAATTCTACCAGGGTGCCAAGATCGGCATCGTCGGCCCCAACGGTGCGGGCAAGTCGACGCTGATGAAGATCATGGCCGGCATCGACACCGATTTCACCGGCGAGGCGTGGCCGGGCGAGAACATCACCGTGGGCTACCTGCCGCAGGAGCCCACGCTCGACGATAGCAAGACCGTGCTCGAAAACGTCAAGGACGGCGCGCGCGAGATTGCCGACAAGGTCGATCGCTTCAACGCGATCAGCGCCGAAATGGGCGACCCAAAGGAAGATACCGATTTCGACGCGCTGATGGAGGAAATGGGCACGCTCCAGGAAGAAATCGACGCGGTCGACGGCTGGACGCTCGACAATCAGCTCGAAATCGCGATGGAGGCTCTGCGTTGCCCGCCCGGCGACTGGCCGGTCACCGACCTCTCGGGCGGTGAGAAGCGCCGCGTCGCACTCACCCGCCTGCTGATCCAGAAGCCCTCGATCCTGCTGCTGGACGAGCCGACCAACCATCTCGACGCCGAAAGCGTCCAGTGGCTCGAAAACCACCTCAAGGAATATGCCGGCGCGGTGCTGATGATTACCCACGACCGCTACTTCCTCGACAATGTGGTGGGCTGGATCCTCGAACTCGACCGCGGATCCTACTACCCCTACGAAGGCAACTATTCGACCTATCTGGAAAAGAAGGCCAAGCGCCTCGAGCAGGAAAGCCGCGAGGAATCGGGGCGTCAGAAGGCGCTCAGCCGCGAACTCGAATGGATCCGGCAGACGCCCAGCGCGCGACAGACCAAGTCGAAGGCGCGTATTCGCAAGTTCGAACAGCTCCAGGAAGAGCAGATGGGCCGCAAGCCGGGCAAGGCGCAGATCGTCATCCAGGTGCCCGAGCGCCTCGGCGGCAAGGTGATCGAGGCCAAGAACATCTCCAAGGCCTATGGCGACAAGCTGCTGTTCGAAAACCTCTCCTTCATGCTGCCCCCGGGCGGTATCGTCGGCGTCATCGGGCCGAACGGCGCGGGCAAGTCCACGCTGTTCAAGATCCTCACCGGCAAGGAACAGCCCGACAGCGGCACGGTGGAAATCGGCGACACGGTTCGCCTCGGCTATGTCGACCAGAGCCGCGACCACCTCGACCCGAAAAACAACGTGTGGGAGGAAATCTCCGACGGGCTCGACTATATGAAGGTCAACGGCCACGACGTCTCGACCCGCGCCTATGTCGGCGCCTTCAACTTCAAGGGGCCGGACCAGCAGAAGAACGTCGGCAAGCTCTCGGGCGGTGAACGCAACCGCGTCCACATGGCCAAGATGCTGAAGGAGGGCGGCAACGTCCTGCTGCTCGACGAACCGACCAACGACCTCGACGTGGAAACGCTGGGCGCGCTGGAGGAGGCGATCGAAAACTTCGCTGGCTGCGCCGTGGTCATCTCGCACGACCGCTTCTTCCTCGACCGCCTCGCAACGCACATCCTCGCCTTCGAAGGCGACAGCCACGTCGAATGGTTCGAGGGCAACTTCGAGGCTTACGAAGAGGACAAGCGGCGCAGGCTGGGCGATGCGGCGGATCGTCCGACGCGGTTGGCGTATAAGAAGCTTACTAGGTAGTGTGGACAGCAATCATCTCTGCTGCAGCCGCAATCGTAATCGCGGCGCTAACTCATCTATTTAATAAGAGTCGGGAACGGGAAGCAACCTGGCGTGCAAAAAAGCTGGAATATTACGAAGCATTTTTCCGCGCGTGCTCCGGTATCTCTGGTGGCGCCAATCCTCCGAACGACGCGAAGATCGCTTTCGCCAACGCGATGAACGACTTGCATCTTATCGCATCACAAGACGTGATTGATGTATTGCACGAGATGCAAGAAATCGTCGCGGAGTCCAATGCACACAAATTCTCAATCGAGCGCCACGATGAGATTTGGTCACGTTTGGTCTGGTACATTCGAGAAGATCTTGGAGACGCTCCGCAAAAGCCCATAGGGGAATTCAAAGCGCGTCTTTGGGCATCTGGCACTGGTGCAAACGTTCAGCCGCCGCGGTAGATTCGCAGTTATCCGCGTGCATCTCGCCCTGCGGGAAAAACTCGTCATCCCCGCGTAGGCGGGAATCCAGTGTGGCTTCGGCGCTTCCTCGCTCTGGATTCCCGCCTACGCGGGGATGACGAATTTGCTTGCGGATCTCGGAGGGCAATTGGCGATGACGTTGCGTGCGACCCGGGATAAGCGTCACCCATGTCTTTCGAGCGCACGCCCTGCGTCTATATACTCGCCTCGCAGCGTAACGGCACCTTGTATGTCGGCGTGACTTCCGATCTGGAGAGCCGAATTCACCAACACCGCACCGACGCGGCCGACGGATTCTCCAAGCACTACGGCGTCAAGAGGCTCGTATGGTTCGAAGTGCACGAGGAAATGGAACCCGCAATTATTCGTGAGAAGCAGCTCAAGAAGTGGAACCGCGCGTGGAAGCTGCGGCTGATTGAAGAAACCAATCCTCAGTGGCACGATTTGGCGGAGGATTTCGGGTTCGAGACGTTGAGGTAGCGTCGATCAGCTTTCCTCGCCCTCGACCGCATCACGTGCCGAATCCTCCTCGAACTCTTCCATAACCTCGCCCGCTTCTTCCTCGTCGTCCTCGTCGGGGGCCTTGGCGCGCTCGTTGCGCGAGCGGGCGGCCTCCGGGTCGAGGCACAGGCGGGCGATGACCGGGCGGTGGTCGGAGCCGACGCTCTCGCCTACGCGCATTTCGGAGAAGAGGAATTCCTCGGTCACGAACAGATGGTCGAGCGGCCAGCCGAGCCACACCATGCCCGCCGGAAAGGTGGCGTAGGTTCCACGCCCGATACGCGGGTCGAGAAAGCCGCCGATATCCTTGAACAGGCGCGTGGTGTCCGACCAGGCGACATCGTTGAAATCGCCGATCGCCAGCACCGGCAGCGCGAGGTCCTGCGCCTGCTTGGCCGCCATGACGATCTCCGCGTCGCGCTCCTCGGTGTCCTGCCTGGGCACGGGCGGGCGCGGATGCAGGCCGATCATGCGAAAGTCGTGCCCGCCGACCGACAGCGTGGCGAAGACGCTCGGCGTGTCCTTCTGCGCCAGATCCTGGATAGAGGCGTTCGCCATCGGCAGCTTCGAGGCGAACATGATGCCATAGGTATTGTCCAGCGGCCGGTCGATGCGCCCCGGATAGCCTGCGAGCGCCGGCGCAACCGCATCGGCCCAGGCCCGGTCGGTTTCCATCAGCAGCACGATATCGGGATCGAGCCGCCGGATGAGGTCCACCGTGCGGCCGTATTCGCGATTGTCCTGCAGCACATTGAGCGTGAGCGTGGTGAAGCAGCCCGTCCGGTCGGTTTCCTGTTCAGCCACGCGATCCACCTCCGGCGAGGTCATGGGCGTGTACGGCAACACCCGATAGAACTGCCAGAGCGCGAAGCCTGCGAGCGCGAGGGGTAGCCAGGGCCGCCATGCACGATCGAACCTCCACAGCGCGAGCGCGGCGGCGATCATCGCCAACAGGATCTGGATCCGCGGGAAATCCCATATCCGGATCCACCATTGGTTGAGTTCGGTCGTGCTCATGAGCGAGCCGACCACCAGCAGCACGGCGATGGCGCGCATGATCCACAGCCCGACCCTTGCCCATCGTGCGCCCGATCCGATCTTATGTGCGCGTCCCATTCGGACAGACCCCCTTGTTTTCGTGGTTTCCCCTATCGGCGATTGCGCCAACTATCCACCGAAAGCTCGGCATCCGGGTCGGGCCGTTTGACTAGTGCCGCCGGACTTGCGAGACTCTGTGCCAAGGCGCCCGTTGACAGGGCGCGCTTCCCGACGGCGCATCGATGCCGCGAACACGAAATCCCGAAAAGGACATGTATGACGACTCCCAACACCGGTGACACCGTAACCATCGACTATGTGCTCAAGCGCACCGACGGCGAAGTGGTCGGCGATACCGCGCAGGCCGGCCCGCAGGAAATCCAACTGGGCAACGGCCAGATCTTTCCGCAGATCGAAGAGGCGCTGACCGGCATGAATGTCGGCGAAGAACAGTCGGTCGCCATCCCCTGCGACAAGGCCTTCGGACCGCGGCGCGAGGAAATGGTCATCGACATCCCGCGCGCCAACCTGCCGGCCGAACCGGCCCCGCAGCCGGGCATGGCGATGCAGGCGCAATCGCCCGACGGCCAGCCGCTGACGCTCTATATCGTCGAAGTCGGCGACGAGACGGTGAAGGCCGACGGCAACCACCCGCTGGCAGGCGAGGACATCACTTTCGACATCACCCTGCGCGAGATCAAGCAGGCTGCCTGATGACGGGAATGCGGGCGGCGTGGCTGGACGGCGGGAGCCGCAAGAGCCGATGACCGCCCGCCATCTCATCGTTCACGGCCGCGTGCAGGGCGTTTTCTATCGCGACTGGACGGTGGAAACCGCGCGCGATCACGGCCTTGCAGGCTGGGTGCGCAATCTGCCCGACGGCACGGTGGAGGCGCATCTCGAAGGGGACGGAGAAGCAATCACCCGCATGATCGCTGCGATGCACGACGGCCCGCCCCGCGCGGCGCCGACGCGAATCGAACAGCGCAGCGCCGAGCCCCAGGGGCTACGTGGCTTCACTCGACGCTAGGGTGAAATCCACGTCCCCCCATCGCGCGTCAGAAGGGCACGACGATGACCGGTGTGGGCAAGGCTGAACCAGTCGATCTCCGCCACCTCGACCAAGAGGATGGCAAAATTTTCGCGGGCGGGAACGATCTGTTGGTCATCGGGTTCGGCGCCTTCGAATTGCTGTGGCAGGCCCGATGTTGGCACATCCGACACCGCACCGGGGCCTTCCCCCAGATAGCAGCGCCGCGCGAAATTGTTGCTCTCGGCCCAAGCGGAATCCACCGCCGGCCCTTCGCGCTCGATTCGCCCTGTTCCCCGCAAACGCAATTGGACCTTTGCGGGCCGATCGTAGCCGAGAACGGCGACACGCCGATCCGCCTCGATCGCAGCCACCTTGGACGCGCGGACATCCGTATGGAAACGCAGCGTCCAACGATCGCAATCGAAGGCGCGCAGCACCATGACCCGCGCGTCGGCATCGGCAGTGGCGACAACGGGCGTGTGCATGGGCGAACGCCGATCACGCGCCGCTTCTTCCAGCCGCGCGGCGATATCGGCGCGGACCTCGTCGAGCGTCTCGTACATCGCCAATGCAATGCATGCGCGGAGCCATAGTGCCAAGGCGGCATTGCGTTCATATTTTTCGTCATTAATATGAATGGCACACCGGTAGACCGGTTCAGTTTGGCGTCAGGCCGTTGTGATACAAGATACCACATCGACAGTGGCCGCGGGTGGTGGAGCGGCATCGGACCGACAAAGAGGACACGCTCCATGAATCCAACCAAGCTAATGAAAGGCAGCGCGCTGAGCGCCCTCGCCGCGGCGATGGCTCTCACTGCCCTGCCGGACGAGGCCGAAGCGCAGCCGCGCGAAATGCAGGAACGCATCCGGGCCGCCCAGGGAGACCGCAGCGAGACCCGCCAGCAGCGTCGTGCACAGCGACAGGAAGCGCGCCAGCGCGCCCGCCAGAATGCGGCGCGCGAGTTCCGCCGGACGCAGAACGGTCGCCGGGCAGGTGGGCGGGATCGCACCGAAACCACGGGTAACAACCGGGTAGACTTCAACGAAGCACGCGCACAGCGCCGTGCAGAACGACGTGCCGAGCGGCGCGATTTCCGCCGGGATCAACGCGCCGACCGGCGCGATAATCGTCGCGATCAACGTGCCGACCGCCGGGATTTCCGCCGCGATCAACGTGCCGACCGCCGGGATTTCCGCCGCGACCAGCGTGGCGAGCGCCGAGCCGACCGCCGTACCGACCGCCGGGAGTTTCGCGAACGCAACCGCACCTATCGCGGCGATCGCAATCGGACCTATGTCGACCGCAATCGGGCCGAGCGTCGTGCCGAACGGCGCCGTGAGGCTCGCCGCGACGCCTATCGTGCGGGCCGGCGGGACGAACGCCGCCGCGACGCGCGCGAGGATCGGCGCATTCGTCGCGATGCCTATCGCGACGGACGCCGGGCCGAGCGTCGGCGCGACCGGTGGGAGGATCGCCGTATCCGGCGCGACTCCTACCGTGACGGCTATCGCGAGGCCCGCCGCGACCAGCGGCGCGCACGCTATCATGACGGGCGCCGGTGGCGGCATTACGATCGTTGGGACCATCGCCGCTGGCGCAACAACCGCCGCTACAACTGGTACAACCATCGCTATTACAATCGCGACATCTTCCGGCTGGGCCGATACTATGCGCCCTATCGCGACTATCGCTATCGCCGGTTGAGCATTGGCGTGCGCCTCGGCAACCTGTTCTTCGGCAGCCGCTACTGGATCAACGATCCCTGGCGCTATCGCCTGCCCGAAGTCTACGGACCCTATCGCTGGGTGCGCTATTACGACGACGTGCTGCTGGTCGACATTTACAGCGGCGAAGTGGTCGACGTGATTTACGACTTCTTCTGGTAGGCCCCGTCACCGATCGGCTTGAGAGTGGTCCGGTCGGCCAACAAAACCCTCGCCGAGCGATCGGCGGGGGTTTTTCATGGCCGCACCATCAGCCAGGCACCTTGCCGAAAGGCAGCATGCGGAAAATGCCGCCGTTCTTGTCGACAAAAGTATGCTTGAGCGCACCGAGAATATGCAGGCCGATCAGGTAGATGAAAATGTTGCCGCCGAGCGCGTGCATGTCGAAGATCGATCCCCCGAGGTCGTCGTTCTCGCCTAGTGGCAGCGGCGGGATGGTGAACAGACCGAAGAAATCGATGTCGCGTCCGGTCAAGGAGTTGGCCAGCCAGCCGCCTAGGGGCAGGCCGATCAGAAGGACATAGAAGAGGATGTGCACCGCCCGCGCCAGCGTCGCCTCCCATTTCGCGAGACCGCTCGGCAGCGGCGGCACCGGGTGGGTCCAGCGCCAGGCGAGCCGCGCCAGCGTGAGCAGAAGAATCGCGATTCCCAGCGCCTTGTGATCGGCGAAAATCTCCGCCTTGGCAGGCATTTCGGCATGCTCGGCCGCCTCGGCGATGCGCCAGTTGACGATCACCGCGGTGGCGATGATCCAGTGGAACAGCATGGCGCCCTTCGAATAACGGCGTGCGGCAGCATCGGTCATTGATCCCTCCCGAACTAAGGCAATCCAGACTAGCGCTTCGACAGGTTGCGGCAAGCCACTACCTTGAAGCCACGAGCACGCTTGCTAACAGGGCGCACGATGAGCAAGACCGCGAACGTTCCCGATCAGGATGCGCTCAAGCGCGTCGGCGCCATGGTGCGCAAGCGCCTCGACTCCGATCCGCAAGCCTACAAGATCCCCACCGACAAGGCCGAGATTTACGCCATCGGGAATTTCCTCTCCCCGGAGGAATGCCAGCGATTGATGCTGATGATCGATGCGGTCGCGCGGCCGAGCGAATTGCACGAAACCGCATATGTCGCGAAGTTCCGCACCTCCTATTCGGGGAATTTCGATCCGCACGATCCCTTCGTCAAGGCGATCTCCCGCAGGATCGACGATACGCTGGGCCTGCCGGGCAAGGTGGGCGAGAACATCCAGGGCCAGCGCTATCTTCCGGGCCAGGAATTCAAGCCGCACAATGACTGGTTCTATACCGACCAGGAATACTGGAAGCTCGAGAAGAAACGCGGCGGCCAGCGCTGCTGGACCGCCATGGCCTTTCTCAACGAGGTAGAGGAAGGCGGGCATACGCATTTCGTCGAAGTCGGTGCCTCGATCGAACCGAAGCCGGGCGTTCTCCTCGTCTGGAACAATGCGACCCCCGCGGGACTACCCAACGAAAGCACTCTTCATGCCGGGACGCCGGTACTCAAGGGGCAGAAATATGTCCTGACCAAGTGGTACCGCACGCGCAAGCACAGCTAGTCCGTCGCTAGGCGTCGGTGCCCGCAAATGCCGGCACGCGGATGGTAGCGCGAAAGCCCTCGGGCGCGAATCGGGGATCGAATTCTCCCTTGAGGCTGCGGATCACACCCTCGATCAGGCGGGTTCCAGACCCCGTCCCCTTCAAGTCGGGCTCCCCGGGGAGCGGACTAGCGCCGCGTTCGCGTTTTTCGATCCAATTGACGGTCAAAGTGTCGTCATCGGCACCCCAGTCGATTTGAACCTTGCCATCTTCGTGTGCGAGCGCACCGTATTTGAGGGCGTTGGTCGCCAGCTCGTGCAGTGTCAGGCCCAGCGGGGTGACATGTTTGCGAGGCAATTCGATCGCCTCGCCGGTGAGGGCGATCCGATCGGGATGCGAATTGCGATAGGGGCGCATCACCGCCTCGACGAGAGTACGCAGATTGCTGCGACCCTCATCCAGGCCTTCTTCGGCAAGCGACACGCGATGGGCTCCTGCTAGCGCCTCGATGCGGCGCTCGATCTTGGCCGAGAGTTCGTCAACATCTTTCGAACCTCGCGCCGATAGCCGCACAATGGCCGTTAGAACCGCAAAAAGATTGTCCGTGCGGTGACGCAACTCGGCTGCAACGCGCTCGTTCTCGACGATGGTTTCCCGCGCCGCCAGCAGCTCGGTAATGTCCCATTGCGAACCGAAAAAGTAGGCGAGATTGCCTTCTCGATCGTAGATTGGTCCCACGTGGACGGCGTTCCAGAATGCGGTCCCGTCTTTGCGGTAGTTGAGGATATCGACGACGGTATAGTTTTCGGTCTCGATAGCCTTGCGAAGCTTGGCCACTGCGGAGGGCCTGGTTCCCCGCCCTTGCAGGAACCGGCAGTTTTGCCCGATGATCTCGTCCATCGAATAGCCGGTGAGATCGGTAAACGCCTTGTTGCAATAGACGATCGGGCAATCCGGTTGATGCGGATCCGAAAGAGCAAGCGCCATGCGGGTCTGCTCCGTCGTTTCGAGAAACAGTTGCGCGGAGCCGATCCTGAGGTCGGCTAGCCGGCCGGCTATGCTCGCATGATGTTCTGCACTGAGACTGTCGATCGCCTCCGGCGTTTCACCTTCCGCTTCGCTGTTGCCCCCGCGATTCATCGTGCCGCCTTCGATCTGCCGCCTGCCCCGCGATTTTGCCGCGAAGCAGACCCGGAATCAAGATTGGCCGCGCGCCAACGCCTCGGCGATCAGCTTGCGCGTATTGGCGACGCCATAGAGCGCAATGAAGCTGCCCATGCGCGGCCCCTGATCGCTGCCGAGCAACGTCTGGTAGAGCGCCTTGAACCAGTCGCGCAGGGTGGCGAAACCATGTTCCTCGCGCTTGCCGATTTCGTAGACCTGGGTCTGCAGATCCTCGGCGCCGGTGTCCTCCGCGGCATCTGCAAGATAGGCATCGAGCGCGCGCAGCGCTTCCGCCTCGTTGTCGGTCGGCGCGCGCTTCTCCAGCGTCGGCACGATGTAATCGCGCGTGTAAGCGACGGCAGTGCCGATCAAAACCGCCAGCTCCGGCGTGATCTTGCCCGCGCCGATATAGCTTTCGAGATAGTCGCGCAGGTTCTCCTCGGTCGCTTCCGCACCCAGCACGCTAGCCAGATTCAGCAGGAGGCCATAAGTCACCGGCAGGCTGTCGCCTGCGCCCGGGGCCTCGCTGCCCTCGAACCCGCCGTTGGCACGCAACAGGTGCCAGGCCGGATTGCCAAGTTGCTTGTCGAGCGCTTGTTCGACCAGGCGCTCGCGGAATTGCCAGTAATCGTCCACCGCACGCGGAATCACGCCGACATGGAGTTGCTTGGCGCTCTTCGGATTGGGGAAGATGTAGAAGCCGAGGCTCTCTTCCGATCCGTAAGTCAGCCACTCTTCGATCGAGAGGCCGTTGCCCTTGGACTTGGAAATTTTCTCGCCGTTCTGGTCGAGGAACATCTCGTAGATCAGTCCCTCCGGCTTGCGACCGCCCAGCGCCTTGACGATCTTGCCCGACTGGATGCCGCTGTCGGTCAGATCCTTGCCGTACATCTCGTAATCGACGCCGAGCGCATACCAGCGCATCGCCCAGTCGACCTTCCACTGCAGCTTGCTCATCCCGCCAAGCGCCGACTGTTCGACCACGGTCCCGTCCTCGTCGGTGAACCGAACCGTACCGGCCTCGGCATCGACCACCTCGACGGGCACCTGCAGCACACGCCCCGTGGAGGGCGATATCGGCAGGATGGGTGAATAGGTCTTGCGCCGCTCCTCGCGCAGCGTGGGAAGCATGATGTCGAGAATGTCCTGGTTCTTGCGCAGGACCTGGCGGAGCGCATCGTCGAAACGCCCCGAATTGTACATGTCGTTCGACGCGATGAATTCGTACTGGAAACCGAACCGATCGAGGAATTCGCGCAGCTTCGCATTGTTATGCGCGGCGAAGCTTTCGTGACCCTTTTCGAACGGATCGGGGACACGCGAAAGCGGCAGGTGCAGATTCGCCTCGAGCAATTCCTTGTTCGGCACGTTGTCGGGCACCTTGCGCAACCCGTCCATGTCGTCGGAAAAGGCAACAAGGCGCGTCTTGCCGTCTTCCGGCTTCGCACCGATCATGGCCTCGAAGGCGCGGCGCACCAGCGTGGTGCGCAGCACCTCCTGGAACGTACCGATATGCGGCAGGCCGCTGGGACCGTAGCCGGTTTCGAACAGGACCGGCGAACCGTCCGGCTTGGCACCGTCGGGATAGCGTTTGAGCAGGCGCTGCGCCTCCTGGAACGGCCAGGCCTTGGACACGCGGGCGGCTTCGATCAGGTCGGTCATGCTCATATCCGCGCCTCTCGCGAAATTGCGGCTGCCGCGCAAGCGGCAAGTTGTCTCTCGCATTTATATCCAGATCCGTTCGACCGCGAGCACCCCCAGCCCCGTGGCCCCCGCAAACGCAACCCGCGAATGCCCCCATGGTGGAGCGAGTTCGAATCGAAAACCGCCGCACGAACCGGGAAAAGGCCCGGGCGGCCGATGGGGTCGCGAATATAAAAAGGGGATTTAGATCATGGCATCTCTTCCAAGCTTCGACGAAGAAAAGGTCCAGAACGCGCTGGAGGCAGCCAGTCGGCACAACGAGATCGTCGGGGCCACCACGGCAGATGGCAGTCCCAACATTCTTGGCGGCGGCGAATATGCGGCGCTGGCCGAATGTATCAGCGTCACGGTCAAGGATCACAAGATCTGCCTCGATCTGCCGCTCGGGATCGGTTCGGTGTGCATCCCGATCCCGATTTCGGTTCCGGAAGGAACCGCGGCGCAGGCATGCCTGCACATCTGCACCACATGGGGCATTCCGACCGGCGTCAAGGTGACCGTGTCCGTCGGCGGAGTCCAGATCGTCTCGAAGTCCTTCGGCAAATGCTGAGCAGGGCCTGACGGATCGGCCGGGGCCACCGCACCTCCTCAGGTCCCGGCCGGTACGACCGAGACGGCAATAGGGGCGCCTTCCCTTTCGGGAGGACGCCCCTACCGCTGCGACACCAGTCGGGGTCGGGAGGGGGTTCAGGCTGTCGCAGGACGCCAGCCGCGCAGCTCGGGCCAGACATTGGTGTACTGGCTCAAATCGATGCTCGGCTTGCGATCGGTGAAACGGGTGCCGATCGACTGCAGGATCAGGCGGGCACGCTTGGCGCGAGCCTTGGGCGAGGCGAATGGGTTGGCGCGGTCGGGCCCGGCTGCGATCATCCGTTGCAGCAGCCGCCTGCGCTCTTCGGGATCGCGCGGCAGCTCGGCCGGAAGCTCTACCGCGGCACCACGGCTTACGCCCACCGGTCGCGAAGGTTCTGAACCCATCGCTGGCAGCGGTGCATCATGCGCCGTGACCCGCGGTTCGCGTTCGATCGTGCGGTGGGCATTGACGATCGGACGTTGGATTACCGGGACATCGGCCTCCCGGCGCCGGCGGCGGCGGCGCGCAAGCAGCAGCAGGAGCGCGGCAAGGCCGATCCCGCCCGCGCCCAGCACAGCGAACAGCAGCGCAGCGTCGGAGCTGTCGTTTACCGGTTCGGGCATTGGATCCGGCGCGGCTTCGGCAGCGGGCTGGGCCTCGCCCGGAACGCTCGCCGCCGTCGACTCCTCGATCGTCGGCACAGATGTGACCGTCTCGTCGACAGGAGCAGCCGTGGTGCGCGGAGTGACGGCGGCCGGGGCGGGCGTTTCGGCGCGCTGCTGCGGAGCGGTGCTGCGGGTCGTATCGGTGGTAGCGACCGGTTCAGCTTCACGCACCACCGGCGGCTCGACCAGCGGCTCTGCCTGCGGCAGCTCGATCGCGGTCACGGGGGCGGGTTCGGGCGCCGCCATGATCATTGGCGCGGGCGAGGAGACGGGCTCGGGCGTCGATGCGACGATCGGTGGCGGCACCAGCGGCTCTGGCATGAAGGCCGTCGCATCCTGCGCGACGGCTGCCGGTGCATGGAGCGCGGCCATCGCGGCAATCGCGACGGGGGCGCTGGAGAGAAGGGGGCGTGTCGTGTTCATGCCGGATAAAACGGGCACAATTTCGCCATAGTTCCGGTAATCGGGCGTTCAGAAAACTCCAACAGGCTGTTTTCTCGTAATTTCTCTCGCGGGTTTCACGGCCAGCCGCCGAGCGTTTGCGACGAACCGAATGAGCTCCGGCATGGTCTCGCCGCGCTCTGTTTACTTTTCGTTCCCGCCCTTTCATGGTCATTTTCGTGAGCGAGCTGCTGCCCCTCCCCGCCCTTCACGCCAGCCACGCAGGTACGTGGCTGCGAGACCCCAATGGCGGGACGCGCGGCTGTTCGAAAGGCGAAGCGGTAATGGCCGCGGCCGATACGCCGCAGCTGCTAATGAATGCGCCGTTGGTAGCCAACCGGCTGGGCTATCCGGACCTTTCGGGGCTCGACCTGCTCGAGCTCTTCGCCTTCGTCCACCCCGCGCGGTTTTGCGTACCCACGCCCAAGGGGCTGGCGCACGCGCTGGGGCTGGAAGAACCTGCTGACGATGCCGGGGTGCCGCTGTTGCTGCAACAGGCTGCAGGGGCCTTGATAGCGACTTGCGAGAACGAGGACTGGCCCGAACGCGAGGGTGCATGGTCGGCGCAGCAATCGCTCGCGCGGCTCCGCTGGCCCTGGTCGGGCGTGCTCGCCCCGCACATCCGCAAACCCGAACGTGCCGAGAAATGGCTCTTCAGCCGCCTGCCCGAGTGGGAGGAGGCCGCCGAGCGCGCGCAGCCCGCACAGGTGCGGATCGAGGAACCGGAGATCGAGGCGCAGCTCGAACGGTTGACCGGCGAAGGAGCCGAGCGGCGCGACGGCCAGCGCAATTTCTCGAAGGGTGCGGGCCACGTCTTCGGCCCGCGCGATCGGCAGAAGCGGCCGCATGTCCTGCTGGCGCAGGCGGGCACGGGGATCGGCAAGACACTGGGCTATCTCGCCCCGGCCTCGCTCTGGGCGGAGCGTTCCGGCGGCACGGTCTGGGTCTCGACCTATACCAAGAACCTTCAGCGCCAGCTGCGGCGCGAGAGCGCCCGCGCCTGGCCTGCCGCCCGCCCCGATGGTTCGCCGCCCGTGGTCGTGCGTAAGGGGCGCGAGAATTACCTCTGCTTGCTCAATCTGGAAGACGCACTGCAGGGCGGTTTTGCCGGCCGCCCCGCCATACTCGCCCATCTGGTCGCGCGCTGGGCGGCCTATTCGCAGGATGGCGACATGATCGGCGGCGATCTGCCCGGCTGGCTCGGAACGCTGTTCCGCAAGCGCGGCATTGCAGCGCTGACCGACCAGCGCGGCGAATGCGTCTATGCCAGCTGCCCGCATTACCGGAAATGCTTCATCGAGCGGAGCGCGCGCAATGCCGCACAGGCCGATCTCGTGATTGCCAATCATGCCCTGGTCATGGTCAACGCCGCGCGCGGGCGCGATCCCGCCAGCCGTCCCACGCGCATCATCTTCGATGAGGGCCATCACGTTTCCGATGCTGCCGACAGCACCTTCTCCGCAGCGCTCACGGGGCAGGAAGCGATCGAGCTGAGGCGCTGGATCATCGGACCGGAAAAGAACAGCCGCGGGCGTCGCCGCGGCCTGTCCGCGCGGCTCGCCGATGTCGCGAGCTATGACGATGCAGGCGGCGAGGCGGTGGAGGACGCGGTCGAGGCCGCGCACGCGCTGCCCGCCGATGGCTGGCTCGGCCGACTTGCGGAAGGCGCGCCGTTGGGGCCGCTCGAGGAATTGCTCGCCGCCGTCCGCGCCACCACCTTCGCGCGCGACGAGAGCGGTCTCGAGATGGGCTATGGTATCGAGACCGAGGCCGCGCAACTGCCCGGCGAGCTGATCGAGGCGGCGGGCACTGCCGCGCAGGCGCTGGCGGCTATCCGGACACCGCTGCTCAAACTTGCCGGACGGCTCGAAGCAGTAATGGAGGACGCACCCGACTGGCTCGACGGTCAGGGTCGCGCGCGGATCGAAGGTGCCCGCCATTCGCTCGCCTGGCGGATCGACCTGATCGCCGCCTGGGAAGCGCTGCTGTCGCGGCTCGGAGGGCCTGCGGACCCGGAATTCGTCGATTGGCTGCAGGTCGATCGCAACGATGCACGCGAATTCGACGTCGGGCTGTACCGCCACTGGCTCGATCCGATGAAGCCGTTTGCGAAGGTCGTGCTCGAACCCGCGCATGGCGTGATGCTGACCAGCGCGACGCTGACCGATCGCGACGAGAGCGGGCCCGACTGGCCGCACGCCATCGCCAAGAGCGGTGCGCCGCATCTCGAACTCAGTCCAAGGACCGTGCAGGCGGACAGTCCGTTCGACTATGCGAGCCGCGCCGAGGTCCTGATCGTCACCGATATCCGCAAGGGCGATATCCCCGCGCTCGCCGGCGCCTATGCGCGGCTGATCGAGGCAAGCGATGGCGGCGTCCTCGGCCTGTTCACCGCGATCCGCCGGATGCGCGCAGTCTATGGCCGCATCGCAGACCGGCTCGCGCGCGCCGGGCTGCCGCTCTATGCGCAGCATGTCGACCCGATCGATACGGGCACGCTGACCGATATCTTCCGCGACGATCCACGCGCCAGCCTGCTCGGCACCGATGCGCTGCGCGACGGGGTCGACGTGCCGGGGCGCAGCCTGCGCTGCGTGGTGATGGAAAGCGTGCCCTGGCCGCGTCCGACCATCCTCCACCGGGCGCGCCGCGCCGCCGCGGCCGAGCAGCAGGGCGGCGCGCAGCGTTACGACGACAGCATCATCCGCGCCAGGCTCGCCCAGGCCTTCGGCCGGCTGATCCGCACGCGCGAGGATTCGGGCCATTTCGTCGTTCTCTCGCCCGCCTTCCCCAGTCGCTTGCTGTCGGCCTTCCCCGAAGGCACGCCCGTCACGAGGCTGACACTCGAAGAGGCTTTACAGCGCGTCGCCAAGGGTGTTGTTAGCCCCGAGCATTCGCCAGCGGAGAGCCAACCATCGTGAAAATCCTCGGCCTGTTGCGCCACGCCAAGTCCGATTGGGGCCAGAGCGACAAGCGCGATTTCGACCGTGGACTCAACGATCGGGGGCGCAAGGGAGCCGAGGTCATCGGCGAGCATATCCGCGCGCATGGCGTTGCTTGGGACCGGCTCGTCGCCAGCCCCGCCGAACGCGTGAAGAGAACCCTGGCCGAAGCGCTTCCCGAGCTCGCGCCGCAATGGGACGAGCGGCTCTATCTCGCGGGCACCGACACGATCATGACCGTGATCCGCGAGGCGGGCGGGGACGGCGACAGCCTCCTGATCTCGGGCCACAATCCCGGGCTTGGCGACATGCTGTTCGAACTGGTTGCGCCCAAGAACGAGAACGCGCTGTACGACGAGGCCAAGGTGAAGTTTCCGACCGCCGCCTATGCGGTGTTCGAACTCGATATCGAGGACTGGGCCGATCTGCGCGACGGCTGCGGTAAGCTCGTGCATTTCGCCCGCCCGCGCGACCTCGATCCGGAACTTGGGCCCGAATATTGAGACGCCCTGTCCGGTTTGAGACGCGTCGCGTTAGCCAGTATTTGGCGGTTTGTGGGTGGGGAGCGGCCACTCAGCCAATGCCGCTACCCTCTCGTTGCTGAGGTGTTTCCACTGAGCGGAGGCAGTCCAAGTTCTCTCCCGTCGAGCCATCGAACTTCAAGCCCGTCCCGCTCCCGACGGAGCAAGAGGTCGCTATGCATGGCCTGCATTGCGAGCAGCAGAGATTGAACGCTGTCCACTCCCCAAGCACTGCGCGAACGAAGACCGTCGGGCCACTTGATCTCATACCGGCAACTGAAGTCCTGACCATCAGAAACGGGCTGATAGAACCGACACGTTAGCTCGGTTCCGTCGAGTAGATAGGTCCGCTCCAGAAAAGGATCACTCTGTTCCATCGGCAATCATTTGACCGAGTCCTCCGATGACCGCAATGTCGTCGCCAACGGACCGTCCGCAACTAGCGCAGCACCCGAGGACCCGGCCCGCCTTCCGCGGCGATATCGTCGGGATTGTAGAGCTTGCACGTTTTCAGGCTCAGGCAGCCACAGCCGATGCAGCCGTCGAGATTGTCGCGCAGCGCCTGCAATTGCGCGATCCGGCGATCGAGGCTTTCGCGGATCGCCTCGCTGATCTTCCACCAGTCGAAACTCGACGGCGTGCGCCCCTGGGGCAGGCTGCGCAAATGGTCGCCGATCTCTTCGAGCGAGAGGCCGAGTTTCTGCACGATCAGGATGAAGCTCAACCGCCGGATATCGCTGCGCAGGAAGCGTCGCTGGTTACCGGCGGTGCGATGTGCCTGGATCAGCCCCTTGTCCTCGTAGAAGCGGATCGCCGAGGTCGAGAGGCCGGTGCGGCGCGCAAGGTCGCCGATGCTGAGAAGGTCGTTCGAGTTCATCGATTTCACTGATAGGGCTTTTGAAGCTTGACCTCAAGTGAAGTTGAAGTTGCATAGGTATGGGCATCGCAAATGCGGACGTCCGACCGGTTCTCGGTTTGCCGTCCCTGTCAAGGAGATGCACCATGTCCACCGGACGCCTCGAACACGCTAATATCTCGGTTACCGATCCCGACCGCAGCGCAGACCTGCTGAAAGACCTGCTCGGCTGGAAGGAGCGCTGGCGCGGCAATTCGCAGCTTGGCGGGCGGACGATCCATGTCGGAGAAGCCCACGATTACATCGCGCTCTATACGGGCGAGCATGTGAAGGGCGAGTATCGCAAGGGACAGCCGCTCAACCATGTCGCCTTTACCGTCGACGATCTCGACGCGGCGGAAAAGGTCGTTGCCGCGCATGGGCTGAAATCCTTCGGCCATGACGACTACGAGCCGGGTCGCCGATTCTATTTCTTCGATTGGGACGGAATCGAATTCGAGGTGGTCAGCTATGAATGAGCCGATCCTGCGAGAGCCGATGTTCGCGCCGCGCGAACCCCGTGTGCAGAACCGTGGTAACCGGACATCGCTGCCAGCGGAACCTCCTCGAACCGACCCAGCCAGCGCCGCGCCATCTTCGCGAGCGGCACCGGGTTGAGATAGTGCCGCTTGCAACGCCCGTCGCGCTCGGAGGCGACCAGTTCGGCTGCCTCGAGCACGGCGAGGTGCTTGGCCACCGCCTGGCGCGTCATCGGCAGGTCTTCCGCCAGATCCGACAGGGTCAGGCCGCCCTCCTCGCTCAGCCGGTCCAGCAAGTGCCGCCGGGTGGGATCGGAAAGGGCGACGAAGGTGTCGGTCATCGAGTCGAGATTAAGAACGCCTTGCCGAGTCGCTCAAGTTTCAGGCGCCTGGGGGTGGACACTTGTCCACCGTCGGGCGCTAGTCCGGGAGCGTTCCGGTCTGCCGCAACGCCTCGGCCAGCGCGATGGCCGCGCTGGTCGCGACGTTGAGCGAACGGACCTGCTCGCGCATCGGCAGACGCACCTTCGCATCGCTCGCCTCGACCACATGGTCGGGCACGCCCGCGCTTTCCTTGCCGAACAACAGCACGTCGTCGGGGCGATATGCATAGTCAAAAGCCGATTGCGTCGCCTTGGTGGTAAAGAGCACCAGCCGCCCCTCCCCCAGCGTCTCGCTGAAAGCAATAAAGTCCGCGTGCCGCACGACCTCGACATGGTCGATATAGTCCATGGCTGCGCGGCGCACGCGGCGATCGTCCCATTCGAACCCCATTGGTTCGATCAGGTCTATTCGCGCACCCAAACAGGCACAAAGCCGCATCACCGCGCCGACATTTCCTGCAATTTCGGGTTCGAACATCGCGATGCGCATGGGATCAGATCAGCCGCCCAGATATCACGAGGAGACCGAACCGTTCATTGCAGCCGTTCTCAAGCGGCCCAACCAAATCGCATTGCGCCAACATCAGGCATTCCCCACGACGAAACAGGCGGCGGCGACCAGTGCCCCCGTCCAGCGATTGGCGCGGAAGCGGTCGAGCGGGTTGCCGGGGTCCTCTCCGTTGAGCGTGGCGACCTGCCAGACAAGGTGCCCTGCCGCGGGCAGCAGCGCGAGCAGCGCGACCCAGTCGGCGCGGTAGAGCCAGAAGGCCAGCGCCCACAACGCGACGGCACCGGCATAGAACAGCGCCACCCCGCCCTGCACCCGCCCGCCCAATCGAAGGGCGCTCGAGCGGATGCCGACCAGCGCATCGTCTTCGCGGTCCTGCATGGCGTAGATCGTGTCGTAGCCGATGACCCACAGCGCTGCACCCGCATACATCGCTGCGAGCGCGTCCCAATTGTCGGCGCGCAGCTGCGTCCAGCCGACCAGCAGCCCCCAGGTGAAAACCATGCCCAGCCATGCCTGCGGCCACCAGGTGATACGCTTCATGAAGGGATAGGCGGCCACCAAGCCGACGCTGGCCAGCGCGACCCCTTGCGCGAGCGGGCGCAACTGCCACAGCACGAGCAGGCCGACGGCGCACAGCGCGAGCAGCCAGGTCCAGGCGAGCTTCTTGGAGATCCGCCCGCTCGCCACCGGGCGCACCGCAGTGCGCGCCACCTTCCGGTCGAGATCGGCATCGACGATATCGTTATAGACACAGCCCGCCCCACGCATGGCAATGCTGCCCAGCAGCATCCAGCCCAGCAGTTCGAGCTGCCAGCCCGCGCCGGTCAGCCACACACCCCAGGCGCAGGGCCAGAACAGCAGCCACCAGCCGATCGGCCGGTCGAACCGCGCCAGCTGCGCCAGATCGCGCGGCAATTGCGGCAGGCGCGCGACGAGGCCGCTATGTTCGCTGTCGGGGACGATGGTTTCGGACATCCAGTGCCCCCTAAACCAATCCGTCATTCCCGCGAAGGCGGGAATCCCGCTTTTTGCGGCATGCATCCAAAGGCGTCGCAGGATCCCCGCCTTCGCGGGGATGACGGAAGGAAAGAATGTCGCTAGCTGCCGGATCATGCCCGCAACCCCCGCCTGGCCGCCCAAGAGCGCCCCGCGCCTGTTCGTCGAACAGGAACTTGCCGCCGACGCCCCCGTGCAGGTCGAAGGAAACCAGGCGCATTACCTCGCCAAGGTGATGCGCGTCTCGCCCGGCGATGCGGTGATCCTGTGCGACGACATTACCGGCGAATGGGCTGCCGAAGTGGTCGAGGCGGGCAAGCGGCACGTCCTGCTCGAACCCAGGCAACACCTGCGCCCCCGCGAACCGGTGCCCGATTTCTGGCTCTGCCCGGCGCTACTGAAGAAAGACCGCTTCGACTTCGTGCTCGAAAAAGCGACCGAGCTCGGCGTCGCGCGCATCGCGCCCGTCGTCACCCGGCGCTGCGTTGCGGACAAGCTCAATGCCGAACGTGCCGATACCATCGTCACCGAGGCAGCCGAGCAATGCGCGCGCACCGCGCTGCCCGAAATCGCCCCCGTTGTAAAGCTCGACCCGCTGCTGCGCGACTGGCCGCAGGAACGCCACCTGTTCTTCGCCGATGAGGAAGGGGGCGAACCGGCTGCCGATGCCTTCTGCTATGCCGAGGGGCCGGCGGCGCTGCTGGTCGGACCCGAAGGCGGTTTCGACGATGCCGAGCGCGCCGCGATCCGCGCGCATCCCACCTCGGTCGCGATCAACCTCGGCCCGCGTATCCTGCGCGGTGAGACCGCAGTGATTGCGGGTATCGCGATCTGGATGGCCGAGGCGGGCGACTGGCTCGGCGAAGATTAATTTCCTTTCCACGCAAGGTTCGGTTGCCTATCGCCACTCGTCATGAGCACGCGCGAGACGTCCGGGGCAGAGGATCCCATCATAGAATCCCGCGACCAGTTGGTCGCTCCGATGCAGCGCGGCGAGAAGCCGAAGCACGCCTGGCGCATCGGCACCGAGCACGAAAAGCTGGTCTATTGCCGCAAGAGCTTTCGCGCGCTTTCCTATGACGAGCCCGGCGGAATCCGCGATATCTTGCTGAGTTTGAAGGAGTTCGGCTGGAAACCAATCGAGGAAGGCGGCAAGGTCATCGCCATGAGCGGCGAGGATGGCACGGTCAGCCTCGAACCCGCCGGCCAGCTCGAATTGTCGGGCGCGCCGCTCGAAAATCTGCACGACACCTGCGCCGAGACGGGGCGGCACCTGGAACAGGTCAAGGCAATCGGCGAGCGGTGCGGAGTCGGCTTCCTCGGCCTCGGCATGTGGCCCGACAAGACCCGTGAAGAATTGCCCGTCATGCCCAAGGGGCGCTACGAAATCATGATGCGGCACATGCCGCGCGTGGGCAGTCTCGGCCTCGACATGATGCTGCGCACATGCACCATCCAGGTGAACCTCGACTATGGCTCCGAAGCCGACATGGCGCAGAAATTCCGCACTGGTCTCGCGCTTCAACCGCTCGCCACCGCCCTGTTCGCCAATTCGCCCTTCACCGAAGGGAAACCCAACGGTTACCTGTCGTACCGCTCGCACATCTGGAGCGACACCGATCCGCACCGCACAGGCATGCTGCCTTTCGTGTTCGAGGACGGCTTCGGCTACGAACGCTGGGTCGATTACATGCTCGACGTGCCGATGTATTTTGTTTTCCGCGAGGGGAAATACATCGACGCCGCAGGCCTTAGCTTCCGCGATTTCCTGGAGGGAAAGCTGGAAGTCCTGCCGGGGGAAAAACCGACCGAAGCCGATTGGTGGGACCACCTCTCGACCGCATTTCCCGAAGTGCGGCTGAAGAGTTTTCTCGAAATGCGCGGCGCCGATGGCGGGCCTTGGAGTCGCATCTGCGCGCTTCCCGCCTTCTGGGTCGGCCTGCTCTACGACCAGGGCGCGCTCGATGCGGCCTGGGATCTGGTAAAGCACTGGACGATGGAAGAGCGCGAGGAACTGCGCAATGCCGTGCCGAAGCTGGCGCTGGACGCGTCGATCCCCGGCGGCGGCAAGCTGCAGGACCTCGCGAAAGACGTGCTCGCGATCGCCCGCGCCGGGCTGGCCGCGCGCGGACGCCTCAACACCTCGGGCGACAACGAGACCGGCTTCCTCGAAACGCTCGACGAGATTGTTGCCAGCGGCAAGGTCCCGGCACAGACCTTGCTCGATCGCTATCATGGCGAGTGGGGCGGCGATATCAAACGCGTCTACAAATACAGCTTTTAGTGGACTGAGGGAGACAGGCGATGATCCAGATCAGCGGAACGATCAAACTGGGGCGCTCGATCGATGCCGCCACGCGCAAGGCGATCGTCGAGATGGTGCGCGCCAGCCGCGCTGAAGACGGCTGCCTCGACTATACCTTCGCCAGCGACATCGCCGATCCCGATACGCTGATCCTGTTCGAACGCTGGCGCGACCGCGCGGCACTGGATGCGCATGGCCAATCGGAACACATGGCCGAATTCCAGAAGGTCATGGCCGCCAATCCGCCACAATCGCGCGATCTGAGAATCTACGAAACCGACGACGGCCAGCCGCTCGGCTGATTATTCTGCCGGCTGCTCGGTGAGCACCTGCCGCGGCTTCACCCGATTCCACAGCCGCGTCAGCGGGGCGGTCAGGAGACCATGCTGCGCCATCCATGCGTGGTATTCGCGATACTTCTGATCCTCGGCAAGCAGGTGCGCTTCCTCGGTCTTGGCGCGCCAGAGATAGATGCCATTGACTACCAGCAGGAAGAAACAATTGCGGATCGCCTCGACCGGCGAACCGCTGGTCACGAGGAACGGCAGCACCGCCGCCCACCAGAACAGGTTCTTCGACACATAGGCCGGGTGCCGCGTGAAGCGGTACGGTCCGTTGGTCAGCACGCCGCGATAGGTGAGGTTAGAAAACCGAAGGCCGAAGGCGAAGGTCGCCCAGGCATAAATCCCGGTGAGGAACACCAGCAGCGCACCCCATAGCGCAATCAACGTGTCGTTGCCCGCCATCCAGTGGAGCCAGCCCGCCGTGTCATGCTCGTAATTGATCGCCTTGCCCCCGCCCAGAATGCCCCACATGATCGGCGGATAGCAGACCAAGGCCGCAATCCAGCCGCCCAGCAGCGGATTGCCCGAGCGGATATGCGCATCGAGCGGGCGCATGGTGACTATATAGCCGACCGTGCCGATCATAACATCGATCATGAACATCGCCTCGATGATCGTCAGCGCGATGCGTTCGGGCCGCGCGGCGATCTCGACGAAATCGGCGGTCACGATATTGCGGTAGGCGAAGGGAATAATCGAGATCATGAAGGCGGTGAAGAAGGCCTTGATGATCCACGTCTGCCAGTGCTTCCTCACCTCCGCCATGTCCCAGCCGGGCCGCATCAGCAACAGCGCGCCGAAGTGCCAGGCGTGGTCGCGCTGGTTCACCAGAGCGCGGTCGATCCAGAAAACATAGGGCACCGACAGCACCACCAGCGGGAGCGCGGCATAGCCGAGCACCTGCATCGAGAAGAGATACTGCCCCTCCCAATACCAGCGGCACAGGCAATAGAGACCGGCGATGATCGCCCAGGTGGCCCACAGGCCGGCCAGCTTGACCCAGGTCGCATGGCGATCCGGTGTGCGATTGCGGACGAGCGACCAGTCGAGGCCGGTCGACGGACGCAAATGCACCTTATCGACGAAGATCGACCAGGCCGCCATCGGAATAGCCGCGGCGAGCAGGCCGACGAGCGCGGAATTGCGCCCGCCCAGCGTATCGCGCGGCACCGACCAGTCGAAGACCTCGGCAATATCGGGAAAGGCACGCGCGAAAGCCACCCAGGCAAACAGCCCGGCAAGGCCGACCAGCCCCACGGCCGAGGAAACATCGCTCGTTGGCCGTGCGAGGGGTGCTTGCTCCGTCGCGTTCATGACCGCCCTTCGTTAGCCCAGATTGGTTAACATGGCGGTCACGCTAGCACGAAAATCAGCGGAAGGCGGTAATCCGGCCGCTGTCGTCGAGGATGTAGAGCGTGTTGTTCGCCACGACCGGCGCCAGCGACACCGGTTGGTCGAGGTCGGTGAACAGGCTTGCCGAACCCTCGCCCGTGCTGATGCGATAGACCTCGCCGCGCGAATTGACCGCCCAGAGATTGTTCCCCGCCAGCACCGGGCCAGACCAGAAGATCGGGCCTTCCTTGTCTTCTTCGTCGCGCCAGCGCGGCAATTGGGTCAGCCAGCGCACCTTGCCCGTCGAGCGCGCGATGGCGAGCAGGCGCGCATCGTCGGTCAGCGTGAATATCCATTCGCCAGCGATGGCCGGGGTCGAAATCCCGGCGAGATTGAGCTCCCAGATGCGCTGGCCGGTAACCAGTTCGTACGCCGCCATGCGGCCGCCCTGGCCGAGCGCATAGACGCGCCCGCTGTCGATGATCGGATCGGCATCGATATCGGTCAGCGATCCAACCTGCGTCGAGATCGAGGTGCGCGCGAGGGCATCGGCCCACAGGACACGACCGTTTTCGTAGCGATAGGCATTGAGCTCACCCGAGCTGTAGCCTGCGATAACAGTACCCTGCCCGGCTGCCGGTGCTGCCACGCCGAACACACCGGCCTGCGTCGAAGAGCCCGATTCCTGCCACTGGATCGAACCATCGGCTGCATCGAGCGCGAAGATCTGGTTGTCCTGCGTCATCACGAAAACCGACCCGAAGGCGATCGTCGGCGAACCCCGGAGGGGGCCCGAGGGCTTGACCTTCCACAGTTCCGAACCCGTCTCGGCATCGAGCGCGATAACGTCGCCCGCGCCGTCGGTCATGTAGACGCGGCCATTGTCATAGCTTGCCCCGCCGCCGAAGGCCGATGGCCTCAAGTCGCTCTCGAGTCCGGGATCGTAGGACCAGCGGCGCGCGCCCGTTTGCGCGTCGAACGCCGCAAGCGTGCCGTCGCCACCTACCGCGAACAGCATGCCGCCGCCCACGACCGGCGATGCACCCAGCCGCCGACGGTTTGTCGCGCCTTCGATATCGACGCTGAAGGCACGGATCGGATTGCTTGCCAGGGCCAGATGACCATAGGACTTGCCGGCATTGCCACCGGCCTGGGCCCAGGCCTCGTTCGCCTGCGCGGGCGGCAATACCACCGAAACGCCTGCCAGCGCGGGGTCGACTTCGGCGCCGGTCTGGATGCGCGACAGGATCGGCTGACGCTCGCCCATGGTGGGCGTGACCTTCTTGTCGTCGCCGCCGCCGAAAAGGCCGCCACTGCAGGCTCCAAGGCCGATCGCCAGTGCCGCTACGATTGCGGTGCGCGGTAGGTTGGTGGACTTCATCTGTATCCTCGTTCCGTATTTCTGGCGGGCCGCAATCGGCCTATTCGGTCGTGGCCGCGGCGTTTTCGCCTTCGGCCGGATCGCGTTCGACCCCTTGTTCCTCGAGCAGCGCATCGACATCCTCGATCGCATCGACACCCAGCACGCCGGCCATCTGGCGCGCGCGCGAGCGGATCGATTCCGGCCCGTTGTCGTCCTTGGCAATCTCGGCAAAGAGGGCGCCCGCTTCGGCACGCTGCCCCTGATCGAGGTAGGCATGCGCGACCAGCTCGCCGGCGCTGGCGAAATAGGGCTCGCCCGGGACCGCGAGCGGCTTGAGCGCAGCGATTACCTCCGCGCTCGACATGTCGTCGTAGTTCAGTGCCACGCCGCGCAGGCGCGCCAGATCGCGGAAGGCAGGCGCGGCATCCTCGTTCTCGGCGACGCTCTGGAACAGGCTGGCGGCCACCTCGGTATCGCCGCGCTGTTCGGCAATCCCCGCGCGCACCATCGCAGCGACCACGGCGGCGCCCGCGCCATCCTTGCCGGCGAGTTCCTCCAGCCGGTCGAACCCGCTGTCGAGATTGCCCGCCTGGATCTGGTCGAGCGCACCCACCAGCGCTTCGGAATCGCGCTCCATCTCGGCTTCCTGGCGACTGTCCCAATAGAGATAGCCGCCGAAAGCGACGAGGCCGGCGATCAGCAGACCGAACAGCGGCTTGCCCCAGGCTTCGAGGAACGCCTCGGCATCGCTCTGGCGGACGGCTTCGTCGACTTCGCGAACCAGCGCTTCCTGCTCGGCATTCGCCTGCCTGGAGCGTTTGTCGTCGCTGGACTGCTTCTTCTTGGGTGTCAGGGCCACTGGGGCGGGCTCCATCTGGATAGATATCGGTTTGCGCGGCTCTTTAAGGACAGGTGCGGGCAAGGGCAATGGTCGGCAAAGCCTGTCCCCGCCCGCGTGAATGCGGGCTGAAAGGTCTCACAGCTCGATTCGCATCGCGCTCGAATAAAGGCGGCGATAGGTCGAGATCATCTTCGCCTCGTCGAATTCCGCCACCGCCTTGGCGCGATTGGCTTCGCCGACCTCCTTGCGCAGATCCTTCGAGACGGCCAGCTGGACCAGCGCCATACCCAGCTCCTCCTCATAGCCCGGCGGCGTGACGAACTCGGCATTCGGTTCGGCAACCATGCTTGCGATGTCGCCCACGGCGGGCGCCACGATCGGGAGACCGGCCGCCATGGCCTCGACCACGGAAAGGGGGAACTGCTCGGAATCGCTCGACAGCGCGAAAATGTCGAACAGGCCGATCACGCGCGCGGGATCGTCGACCGCGCCGGGCAGGTGGACGCGGTGGTTGATCTCCAGCCGATCGGCCTCCGCCAGGATCGCATCGCGCGCATCGCCCTCGCCCAGGATGACGAGCTGCCAGTTGTCGGCGAGTTGGGAAAACACGCGCACCAGCCGCGGCAGGTTCTTGATCGTCCGCAGGCCGGCCAACGTGCCCACCCACAGCTCACCCGGATGCTTGATCAGCCGCAGCGCGTCCCTTTTGGGCCGCATGGCGAAAGACTTTGTGTCGATGCCGTTGGGTATGCGCTTCACCCTGCCCAACGGCTGCTGCCAGTCGACCAGCGCGATTTCTTCGAGCCGCTCCGAAGGGACGACCAGCCCCGAAGCCTTGCCCAGGGCGATCCGGCGATACCAGGTGCGGCCGGTCTTGAGCTTCTTCAGCTCACTCTCGTCGAAACCGTCCTCGTGATGGATCAGCGGCGGGAGATTGTGCAGGTCCTTGAATAACGTATGCGCCATGACGGCATCCATGGCGCCCCAGTTATAGGTGCAAACGAGGTCGAAGCCCTTCATCGCCTTGGCGAGCTTCTGCAGGCGCCCAGGCGTCGGGCGTCCCTTAAGGCTGGGAAAATCGGGCTGAATGCGCGCATCGATGGATTTGGCGATACGATCGGCAGCGCCCAGCCGATCCGGTTCGGCGGACACGATCGTATGCCGCGCCTTCTTACCGAAAGCGTTGATCAGTTGGACCGTGCGCAGTTCCTTGCCACCGGCAGCGAAAGTGGATTGCAAATGCATGATATGCGGCACCGCGCCGCCGCGCGCCCGGTTCACGCGACCCGCGCCAGAAGTCGGTCGATGGCAGCGCGCGCCTCGGGCTCGTCGAGCGTCGGCGCGTGGCCGACCCGGGGAATGACCGCACTATGCGCATCCGGCGCGATTTTTCGCATATCGGCAAAGCTGCGCTCCGACAGCAGGGTCGACAATTCGCCTCGAAGCAGCAGCAGCGGCTTGTCCTTGAGCGCTTCGAAAGCCGGCCACAGGTCGACCGGCGCAGCGGCTTCGGGGCTGGCGAGGATCGGTTCGGCTATCTTCATGTCGTAATCGAAGGATATCCGGCCGTTGTTGCACAGCGTCATGGTGCGCTTGGCCATGGCGATCCACGCCTGGATGTCGAAGGCCGGGAAAGAGGGACCATGCACCTCCTCCAGCGCGCGTGCGGCGTGCATCCATGTCGGAAAGCTGCGGCCTTGGCCGACATAGGTCTTGATCGTGTCGAGCCCGGCAGTTTCCAGCACCGGCCCGATGTCGTTGAGCACCGCCCCCGCAATCCGCTCGGGCTGTTCCTGCGCCAGCAGCATCGTCATCAGCCCGCCCATCGACGTGCCGATGGACACGAAGCTGTCGATACCTTCCTGCGCGAGTAGCGCCAGCAGGTCCTCGACATAGGTCGCCAGAGCGTAACTGTCCGATTCTTCCGCGTAATCGCTGTCCCCGCGCCCGCGCATCGAAGGCACCAGAACGCGCCAGCCCTGCCCCGCGATATATGGGGCGAGATCGTCGAAATCGCGCGCATTGCGCGTCAGCCCATGCAGGCAGATGACCGGCGGGCGATCCCCTGCGGTCCCATATTCGCGGAAATGGAGGGTGAGACCGTCGGCGCTCTGCCAATGGCGGTCGGTAAAGCTGGTATCCATGTCTAGCGGCGAAAACCTTAGTCGCTTGGCGTTCCTGCCCTTGTATCGGGCCGTATTGCCGCTCACTATCGCCGTATGCGCGCCGAACCGCAAGCCGCGAGCTATCGCCCCAACACCCCTATCACCACACTTGCCGACTGGATCGGCGACGCGGTGGAGCCGGCCGAGTTTCCGAAAAGCCAACTGCGCTTCCGGAACGATCGCCATGCTGCAAGCGTGGGACTGGCAGAATTGTCGGACGAAGAATGGCTGCGACATTTCGGTCGATTCGAGCCCTTGCCGGACAATCTCCCCCGCCCGCTCGCGCTGCGTTATCACGGACATCAGTTCCGCGTGTACAATCCCGAAATCGGCGACGGGCGCGGCTTTCTTTTCGCGCAGTTACGCGATGGCGCGGACCGCCTGCTCGACCTCGGCACCAAGGGCTCGGGCCAGACGCCGTGGAGCCGCGACGGCGACGGCCGGCTGACCCTCAAGGGCGCGGTTCGCGAAATTCTCGCCACCGAAATGCTCGAGGCGCTCGGCGTCTATACCTCGAAGACCTTCAGCGTGGTGGAAACCGGCGAGCAATTGTGGCGTGGAGACGAACCGAGCCCGACTCGATCGGCGGTGATGACGCGGCTCAGCCACGGGCATATCCGCATTGGTACCTTCCAGCGCCTGCTCGCAATGGAAGAGCGCGAGCCTATGGCGCAACTGGTCGACTATTGCCTCGCCCAGTTCCCCGGACCGCCCCCGCCCGGGGATGCGCCGGGATGCGACGAACCGGCGGTGCGCCTGATGCACCTGGTGGTCGAGCGGCTGGCCGATCTTTCCGCCGCATGGATGGTGGCCGGCTTCGTCCACGGCGTGCTCAACACCGACAATATGAATGTCTCCGGGGAAAGCTTCGACTATGGACCGTGGCGCTTCCTGCCACGCTGGGATCCGGGCTTCACTGCCGCCTATTTCGATCACCAGGGCCTTTACGCTTTCGGTCGGCAACCCGAAGCGCTGCACTGGAATTGCGGCCAGTTCGCCGTGGCCCTGCGGTTGCTGGCCGATGCCCCGCCGCTGATTGCCGCGATGGAGCGGTTCGGGCCGCTCTACGCGGAAGCAGTCGGCAGGCGCTGGTGCTGGCGCATGGGGCTCGCGCCGCGCGATGCCGAATCCAACGGCAAACTCGTGGGAGCCTGTGAAAAGGCCATGAACGAGAGCGGCATTGCCCCCGACGAATTCTTCTTTTCCCACCGGGCGGGTCGCAATGCCGGGGGCGATCTCGCCGAAGTGCTCCAGGGATTCGAACCGATCTCCGACGATCATCCCTATTGGGACGAGGATGCCCCGCAATCGATGCTGATCGAGGAAGTCGAGGCGATCTGGGCGGCCATCGCAGAAGACGACGACTGGCAGCCGCTGCACGACAAGGTCGCTGCCCTGCGCCGGATGGGCGATGCCCATGGCAATGCACCGGCCCCGGCAGGCCATCCCCGGCCGCAATCGACGACTTGAATTGACGCGGCGCGCCTAACCCACCACTTAGGCTGCGTTTCGAGAAGCCACAGGACATTAGATACGTAATGGCGACCGATCTGGTCTCAACCGAACCCGCAACCGGCTGGGAAATCTGGCACGGCAAATCCGGCGATGTCGACGCCGCCGTCGAACGCGCCCGCAAGGCGATGCGTGACTGGGCGCGCGAACCGCTCGGCCGCCGGATCGAATTCATGCGGCGCTTCGCCAACCAGGTGCGCAAGCATGCCGATCCCTTCGCCGAACTGATCGCCCGCGAGACCGGCAAGCCCTTGTGGGAAGCCCGCACCGAAGTCGAGGCGGTCATCGGCAAGGTCGAGATCTCGATCACCGCCTATGCCGAACGCACGGGCCAGAAGAAACTCAACAGCGCGCTGCAGGGCACCGCCGCCGTGCGGCATAAGCCGCATGGGGTGATGGCGGTGCTCGGCCCCTACAATTTCCCAGCCCATCTGCCCAACGGGCACATCGTCCCGGCGCTGATCGCGGGCAATGTGGTGATCTTCAAGCCAAGCGAGAAAACGCCGGCTGTCGGCGAGTTTCTCACCCGCTGCTTCCACGAAGCCAAGGTGCCCGAAGGCGTGGTGCAGTGCATCCATGGCGGCGTCGAAGTCGGCCAGGGGCTGGTCGAACACTGGATGGTCGATGGCGTGCTGTTCACGGGTTCGGCGCGCGCCGGCATCGCGATCAATCGCAAGCTGGCGTCCGATCCGGGCAAGATCGTCGCGCTGGAAATGGGCGGCAACAACCCGATCGTCATGCTCGACACGCCCAAGGTCGAGGATGCGGCGGCGACCATCATCCAGTCGGCCTTCACCACCGCCGGCCAGCGCTGCACGGCGGCCCGGCGCCTGATCGTCGTCGATTCGATGTTCGACAAGATCGTGCCTGCGGTGAAGGCGCTGGCCGAAAAGCTGATCGTCGACGAACCCTTCGCCGATCCGCAGCCCTTCATGGGCTGCGTGATCGACAATGCAACGGCCGATCTGCTGACCGAAAGCTTCGTCGCGCTGATGAGCCGCGGCGGCAAGCCGATCATGCATATGAAGCGGCCTGACGAGAAACTGCCCTTCCTCACGCCCGCGATCCTCGATGCTACCGAGATTCACGAACGCCCCGACATCGAACTGTTCGGCCCGCTGTTGCAGGTCGTCCGGGTGGCCGATTTCGACGAGGCGATCTACGAGGCGAACAATACGCGATACGGCCTTTCGGCCTCGCTCATCGGCGGGAAACCGGAAGATTTCGAACTGTTCTGGAACGAGATTCGCGCCGGTATCGTCAACTGGAACCGCCCCACCAATGGCGCTTCATCGGCCGCGCCCTTCGGCGGCGTGGGCCTGTCGGGCAACCATCGCCCGGCGGCCTATTACGCCGCGGACTATTGCGCCTATCCGGTCGCCAGCAACGAAATGGGCCAGCCGCGCGCGAGCATCGGCGTGGGGATCAAGGAAAGCTGAGTTCAACTCAGTCGGTGGTGACGAGATCGATTTCGGTCACGCCTTCGGGCAGGCGCCGTCCATAGACGACATAGGCCGCATCGCCCTTGGTCCCGCTCAGGATGTTGTCGCCCGCGCTGGTGACGTGTTCGACGCTGAACCCGGCGCCCCTGGCACGGGTGTAATAGAATGCGAGCACCTCATCGAGGGGGACCGGCGTGAGAAAAGAAACCACTCTCAGCGCACATTCGCCCTCGTCGGTCCCGGCGGCTTCCTGCGTATTGCCGCGCGGATAGACGGGGAAAGCGGCAGGCAATTTGGCGGCCCAGGCCGAAGAATATTCTACCTTGTCGCCGCAATTCTCGCCGCCCGGCGCGACTGCTGCGCGTGCTGCGGCCACCATGGCCTGGCTTGGCGCCGCACCTTCGCCGAGCGCCGTGGCAGTAGGGGCGGACACAAGCTCGCCGCGGCCGCCGACCAGTTCGGCAGCGCGGCTGCGCGCAGCCTCGACCGCACGCGGCGACTTGTCGATATTGGGAATCGCGGCATTGCCCGTGCCCGACAGCGCGGCATTCGCCTCGTTGCGGCCGGCAAGATCCGGATCGGTCATCAGCTCATCGTTGAGAGCCTGTTCGCTGGCCGGGTCCATAGCGTCGCCTGCCGCCTCGTCCTCGGCCGTATCGCCGCAGCTCGCAAGCAGAGCGACGGGGACGAGAGAGGCGAGCAGGCGACGTTTCATGGGTATACCTTCAGCTTGGGAACACGAACGGCATAAGGCCGGAGTCGCCAGGACTTCCAGCCTCTCGACATGCCCTGCACCATAGCGGGACATGCGCTTGGACAAAAGCTAAAGGGCGCCGCCCGCCTCCGGAATGGAGGACGGACGACGCCCGCACGGCTCGGTGGGGAACCGTGGTTTCCGACCGTGGGTGGGCACGGCCGGAACTCGCAAAAGGGTTAGCCGCAGCGCGTTCGGGAACGGTCGATCGAGCGGCCGAGCAAGGCGCCCGCTGCCCCGCCTAGGATCGCGCCAAGCGTTCGGTCTCCACCGCGCCCGGCGATTTCGTGACCGAGCAGCGCGCCGACCCCGGCACCGACCAGCAGGCCGGTGGTGCCATTGTCGCGGCGGCAATAATAACGCCCGTCACGCCCGCGCCAGATACGCGTGTTCGCGCGAACAGGCTGGCCGTAATAGCGGTCGTAGCCCATGTAATAGGGCCGCGATTCGTAGCGCCGGTCGTCGCGGTAATCTCTGTAATCCCGGTAGTCCCGGTAGTCCCGGTAGTCCCTATAATCCCGATAGTGGCGATGATGACGATGGCGCTTGTGTTCGTAGGTCATGTCCCCGGTAACGGTGGCATGCGCGCCCTGCGTCGCGTGCAGCGCGGGGGCTGCGCCTGCCGGCACCGCAAGGGCAAGGCCCGATGCGGCCAGCGCCATCGATGCAGTCTTGAAAAACTTCGACACGGCTTCGTCCTTCTGGTTGGGGCTGGCCACCACAGCCACGTTGTCGATGCCGTTAAGCTTTACGCCCTCGAAGCTGAACCGAATGCAACGGCATCGTCAGATTTGCGATTTTCGACGAATCGAGGTCTGGGCAGCGATGAAATGAAGCTTGCGGGCACGTGCTCACCCCCCTAGCGCGCCCCGATGGATGCCAGCGCCCCACCCCAGCACGACCGGACGGGCCTTGTCGCGGCCTTCGGTGCCTACATCATCTGGGGCTTCCTTCCGCTCTACCTGATTCTCGTGCAGAGCGTCCCGGCGTTCGAATTCGTCGGTTGGCGGATCATCTGGACACTGCCGCTGTGTCTGCTGATCGTGCTGTTTCGCCGGCAGCTGCCCGATCTGCGCGCCGCCCTCGCCAATCGTCATACGCTCGGCTGGCTTGCCGCGAGCGCGGCGCTGATAGCGGTCAATTGGGTGGTCTACGTCTGGGCGATCCAGAACGGCCAAGTCTATGCGGCGAGCCTTGGCTACTACATCAATCCGTTGCTCAACGTGTTGCTCGGCACGCTGCTCTTGGGCGAGAAGCTGACGCGGCCGCAATGGGTCGCGGTAGGCATTGCCGCGATCGGCGTTTCGCTCCTTGTCGCGGGCGCGCTGACGACGCTGTGGATCAGCCTGACGCTGGCGCTGAGCTTCGGGAGCTACGGGTTGATCCGCAAGCAGCTCGACGTCGGATCGCTTCCCGGACTGACCATCGAATCAGCTCTACTGCTGGTCCCCTCGGCGGGGGTTGCGTGGTATTTCGCGCAAACCCAGGGCTCTTCCTTCGCCGTCTCGGCCGAGCTCAGCCTGGCGATCATGGCGGGCGGCGCGCTGACCGCCTTCCCGCTGCTGTTCTTCGCCATCGCCGCGCGCAAGCTGCCCTATTCGACACTGGGCTTCATCCAGTTCCTCGCGCCGAGCATCGTCTTCGTCCTCGGCCTGACCGTATTCGGCGAAAAGCTGAAACCGGCGCAGGCTGCATGTTTCGCCTGTATCTGGACGGCGGCGGCGATCTTCGTCTGGGACCTCGTCGCCCGGTCTAGGAGGCCAGCCGCCAGCTGAGCGTTTCGCCCGCGTGGAAGGGCACGATCCGCGCCTCGCCGCCGTCCACCTCGTCCGGGACCTCGACCGACTCCTTCTCCAGCGTGATTCGCTCCTCATTGGGCGCGAGGCCGTAGAAGGCCGGACCGTTGAGGCTGGCGAAGGCTTCGAAATGCTGGAGCGCGCTCTCGTCCTCGAACACCTGGATATAGCTTTCGAGCGCGAAGGGCGCGTTGAAGATGCCCGCACAGCCGCAGGCGCTTTCCTTGTCGTGGCGATGGTGCGGCGCGCTGTCGGTCCCGAGGAAATACTTCCGCGAGCCGCTGGTCGCCGCGCCGCGCAGCGCGAGGCGATGCTGTTCGCGCTTGGCCACCGGCAGGCAGTACATATGCGGACGGATCCCGCCGACGAGGATGTCGTTGCGGTTGATATGGAGGTGCTGCGGCGTGATCGTCGCGGCGATATTCGGCCCCCCGCTCTCGACGAAGGACACGGCCTGCATCGTGGTGATGTGTTCGAAGATGACGCGCAGGGCCGGCAGCCGGTCGACCAGCGGCTGGAGCACGCGGTCGATGAACACCGCCTCGCGGTCGAAGATGTCGATATCGGGAGTGGTCACCTCGCCATGAACGCAAAGCGGCATGCCGATCTCGGCCATCCGCTCGAGCACGCCCATGATATTGGCGACATCGGTGACCCCGTGGGCGGAATTGGTCGTCGCGCCCGCCGGGTAGAGCTTGGCCGCGGTCAGCACGCCATCGCCGTGGCCCGCCGCCAGATCGTCCGCATCGCTCTCGTCGGTGAGGTAGGCAGTCATCAGCGGGGTGAAGTCCATACCTTCGGGCACCGCCGCCAGGATCCGCTCGCGGTACGCGGACGCCAGCGCCGTGGTGGTCACCGGAGGGGAAAGGTTGGGCATCACGATCGCACGCGCGAACTGGCGAGCGGTCTGCGGCACCACCGCGCGCATGGTTGCGCCGTCGCGGAAGTGCAGGTGCCAATCGTCGGGGCGGCGGATTGTCAGCGATTCGACCATGGTGTTGCCTATGGCGGCGAGCGGCCTATCTGTCACCCATGACTGCTACCCGCCTGACCAGCCGCGCCGTGATCCGCCTGTCTGCCGAGGATCCCGAAGAGGACGTCGCGGACTTCCTGCAGGGCCTCGTGACCAACGACGTCACCGGCAATCTGCCCGTTTATGCCGGACTGCTGACGCCGCAGGGCAAGACGCTGTTCGATTTCCTCGTCTGGCCGGGTCCCGGGGGCGAATTGCTGATCGATTGCGAGGCGGAGGCGGCGGAGGAATTGGCCAAACGTCTCTCGCTCTATCGCCTGCGTCGCAAGATCGAGATTCGCGTCGATCCCACCGTTTCCGTCCATTGGCAGCGCGAGATGGGCGATGGCGGCGCTGCCGATCCGCGTCTCGGCGCTTTGGGCCAGCGCTGGCTTGCCCCCGCGGAGGATGCCCAGGAGGCGGCCGACGAAGCGTGGCTAGCGCACCGGCTCGCACTGGGCGTACCGGAAGGACGCGCCGAGCTGGGCGATGTTTTGTGGCTCGAGACCAATGCGGTCGAGCTGAACGGCGTCACCTTCGCCAAAGGCTGCTATGTCGGCCAGGAAAATACTGCGCGAATGAACTGGCGCAGCAAGGTCAACCGGAGGCTGGTCGTGGTCCCGCTCGACCGGTCGGACGAAAAACGGCGCAAGGCCGGTTACCCGGAATTGGGATTGGCGGTCGACCATCTGAGACTGGCGGATATCGATTTCGAGAACACGCCGGGATGGATGCGCGAGGCGGTTACCGCTTCGGAAGGTTAGCGTCCATCGAGCGGGTGAGCATGCGCTCGGCCCGATCGCGCGCGGCCGCATCGGGCAGGCCGAGCGACCGGGCCAGAGCGGTGCCGATCAGTGCATCGCCCATGGCCATCAGCACCAGTGCGAGCGTTTCTTCATGCACATGCATGGCATCGACACCATGCGCCGCTTCTTCGGGGGCGATCTCGTCGACCAGCTGATGGATCGTCTCGACGATGGGGGTCAGCGCATCCTCATTGCCCGTCAGGATCATCCAGCTGGCAAGCGCGCCCGCCCCTTCCTTGTCGAAGGCATCGAAGGCGAGGTCGACCACTTCGCGGGGGCTGCCCAGCCCGGCGCGGCTTGCCCGCACGGCGTCGATGATCGTGTCGCACACCGTTTTCGCGAGGTGGCCGGCGAGCGCTTTCTGCAATCCCGCGGCCGATCCGAAATGGTGAAGCAGATTGGCGTGCGTACGCCCGATTCGCGAGGCAACGGCCTTGAGCGTTACCGATTGCGGGCCCGTCTCGATCAGCAGCGCGCGCGCCGACTCGAGTGCAGCCAGGCGCGATTCCTCGGGGGAGAGTCTCTTGCGTGTCGCCATGTGTGGTGCGGATTACCCCATCCAAAACGGGGTGGAAAGCGCTAAGGGGCTTTTTATTGACAGGCGTGTAAGTAAGCCTTACTTACATCGATGTCAGTTAATCTCGCGGAGCCCTCCATGAACGCCCCCGTTTCGATCGACACCGATACGCGCCATGCAGCCCCCACGCCGGCCGACCTCACCATTACCGTGCGCGACGAGCGCTTCAATCGCGATACCAACCCCCGTCGCTGGTGGGCGGGCGAACCTTTCGGCACTGCCTGGCACAACGCGCTGTCGGCCACTTTCCCTCGCGGAGAGGCCTTCTTCATCGAAGCGGTAAAGGCCCATCGCGAAGGCGCCGACCCCAAGCTCGAGGCGGAAATTCGCGCCTTCGTTAAGCAGGAAATCAACCACACGCGCGAACACATCGCCTTCAATCGCCTCGCGGAAGATACCGGCTACGATATCAAGGCGATCGATGCGCGCGTGGCCGAACTGCTCGCCCTGACCAAGGACCGCCCGGCCATCGCCAACCTCGCCGTCACCATGGCGCTGGAACACTACACTGCGATGATGGCCGCCGAATTCCTCGCCAATCCGAAGCATTTCGAGAATGCCGACAAGGAAGTGCGCGACATGTGGCGCTGGCACGCGGCCGAGGAAATCGAGCACAAGGGCGTTGCCTTCGACACCTGGAACCATGCGACGAAAGACTGGACCGCCTGGCGCCGCTGGAAGGTCCGCAGCCTGGTGATGCTGACGGTCACCGCGCGCTTCTTCAAGAACCGCTGGATCGATTCGCTCGCTCTGCTCGAACAGGACGGCATCACCGGCTGGAAAGCCAAGTGGGGCCTGTTGAAGTATCTGACTGTCTCGCCCGGGGTGGTGCGCCGGATCTTCCCGGCATGGCTTGCTTACTTCAAGCCGGGCTTCCATCCCTGGGATCACGACGACCGCGAGCTGATCAAACTCTACGAGGGTGACTTTGCAGACGCGCTGATGCCCGCCGAATGACGTGAGTCCCCGCCAGGGCGGGGACCCCGGCAGGATCGGCGCAAGTCAGCCTGAGACCCCCGCCTGCACGGGCGATCGATAAGAAAAGACCCCGCAAGCGTACCTGCTTGCGGGGTCTTTCTTTCGCGTGCCGTCAGGCCGCTTGTGATGAAGTCTGGTCGGCGGCCTCGAGGTCGAGCCGGAACAGCGCGCAGGGCACGTCCTCGCCCCGGGCGCAGCTGTGGCGCTGCGCGACCTTGCCCGTGGGCAGGAAGCCTATCTTACGCAGCACCTTGCCCGAGGCAGGATTGTCGATGAAGTGACCGGCCTCGATCCGGTTGTGGCCGAGCAGCCGCGCGATTTCCAGAACCCCGCTGGCCGCCTCGCTGGCAAACCCGCGTCCCCAATAGGGCCGCGCAATCCAGTAACCGATCTCCGCATCGGCTCCCTCGCAGGGGTCGATCCCAATGCAGCCGATCAGCTCCGAGCCTTCGGCGGAAGGCAAGGTAATTAGGAACACCGGATAGCGCGGATCCTGCTCGCGCATGACGAATTCGCGGGCATGTTTGGGGAGATAGGGCCACGGCGCGCGGGCAAGATTGCGGACCACGCCTTCATCGGCAATGCCGCCGAACAGCGCTTCTGCATCTTCAGGCCAGGCAGGCCGCAACAGCAGCCTTTCGGTCACATGGAACATCGGTAATCTCCCCGTCTATCCACGCTCCGGGCTCCTAGGCCGGACGCGTGACAATTGCATGATGGCGAAAGAAAATTTCGCCGCGAAATCGAAGAGGGAGAAACGACGAGAGGGAGACGGCCCCCTTCCCTGCGGAAAGGTCCCATCTCCCTCTTCGGCTGCCGGATCATGGACCCGGCTGGGACCGTCCCGTTTGGACGATCCCGTTATCGGAGCGTCCGGTTATTCGGCGGCTTCGGCCAGCATGTCGACCGAGACGAATTTGCGGTCGAGCTTGCCCTTGTGGAAGCGCACAATACCGTCGGTAAGGGCGAACAGCGTGTGGTCCTTGCCCATGCCGACATTGGCACCCGGATAGAACTTGGTGCCGCGCTGACGCACGATGATGTTGCCGGCGACGACGTTTTCGCTGCCGAACTTCTTCACACCAAGGCGACGACCGGCTGAATCGCGACCGTTGCGCGACGAACCGCCTGCTTTCTTATGTGCCATCGTCCGTGTTCCTTACTTCTTGTCTTCGGTCTTCTTGGCGGCGGCCTTCTTGGGCGCTGCCTTCTTGGCCGGAGCCTTCTTCGCAGCCGCTTCCTTCTTCGGAGCAGCCTTCTTGGCCGGGGCCTTCTTTTCTGCGGCGTCGTCCTTCTTGGCTGCTTCCTTCTTGGGAGCGGCCTTCTTGGCGGTGCCGGTGCCGACATCGGTGATGCGCAGCAGGGTCATCTGCTGGCGGTGACCGCTCTTGCGGCGATAGTTGTGGCGGCGACGCTTCTTGAAAACGACGACCTTTTCGCTCTTCGCCTGCGCAATGATCTCTGCCGAAACGGTGACCTTGCCGGCGTCGGAAAGCGTGTCGCCCTCGCCCGCAAGCAGGACATCACCCAGCGTAACGGTATCACCGGCTTCGCCAGCCAGCTTCTCGACCGCGATCTTGTCTCCGGCGGCAACCCGGTACTGCTTGCCGCCCGTGCGCACTACTGCGAACATGGTGGTTATCTCTCGTTCAAATTGCTGTGCCGTGATCTTGCGAGTGCACGGCGCGCCCGTCAGGCCGCCAGAGGCAGCCCCGGAAAGAAGCGTGCCGTTAGGCGAAAGGAGTGGTGAAGTCAACGCTTGCGGCGAGGAAAATTGCATCCTCGCTGGTGCATGGCGACGCGCGTGATATGGAGAACGCGATGATCGATCGCAAGCACCTTGTCGCTCCGCTCGCTGCAATCCTGCTGGCAGGATGCGCGAGCACCGCCTCGGACCGTTACCCCTCGCTCGCGATCCGCGATGTGGAACGCGCGGAAGGAACCTTCGAGCCGGTGCCCAGCCCAAGGCTCGACGTTCCCGAGGTCGAGGTAGACCTTGCTGGCGGGCTGGAAGCGCGCCTTGCCGCCCTGCTCGGCCACGCGCAGGCTGCGCACACAGATTTCACCAGCGCGGTTCCCGCTGCCGAACGCCGGGTCGAGGCCGCCGCGGGCAGCGCCATGGGTAGCGACAGCTGGGCTGCGGCCCAGGTCGCGCTGGCGGATCTCGATTCGGCGCGCAGCAACGCCGCGATCGCGCTGGGCGATCTCGACATCCTCTTCACCGCCGCGACCGTGCAGGCGGAAGATGCCGCGGCGATCGCCGCTACGCGCGACGCGGTCGTCGCGCTGGTGGCCGAGGAAGATGCGGTGCTCGAACGGCTGCGGGCACGGGTCCGCTAGGCCGCATACCAAAAAGCGCGGAGCCGGTTTCCCGACCCCGCGCCTCTCCCCAAACTGTCTAGGCGGTCAAACCAGCGCGGCGATCGTCACCGAGGCCACGCCCCAACCGAAGATCAGCACCGGCAGGATCAGCACCTGCGCTGCCGCGTCGCGTGCGGTCACCCGACCGGTGTGGGTCGCGATGCCGCGGCTTTCAAGCTTGTCCCAGCTCATGTTGCGCGCGCGATGGCCGGGCGCCAGCCGCGTCCAGATAAGCGGCAGGCCAAAGCCGGCAACAATGAACAGCGCGAAGATCGCCATCGGGATGATCAGGCCCGGCGTCGACAGCCCGGCCGCCATCACCGCCAGAAATCCCAGATAGAGCCCGACGGTCGCGAAATAGAGCCCCTTGGGAAGCTCGAAGCTGCGGTCGGCATCGTGCGCAACCTTGGGCGATTCGACGATGGCGGCCTGTTGGGCAACCAGCTCGCGGGTGAAATGCTTGGACATGGCGGGCTCCTTTGTTTGAGCCTTGATGCCCCTGTCCCGGTGTCCATTCCTTGATCTCGATCAAGAAGCGCGGATTATTTCCACCGTTCGAGGTCGATCCGGTCCCGATCGCGCGGCTCGATCCAGTGCCAACCGTCGCTGCGCCTTTCGCGTTTCCAGAACCAGGCGGCGGATTTGAGATGATCCATCAGATAGTCGGCAGCTTCGAACGCATTGCGGCGATGCCGCGCGGCTGTGGCGACCAGCACGATCGGCTCTCCCGGCCTCATCATCCCGATCCGGTGCCAGGCGAGCGCGCCGACCAGATTGAATCGATCGTACGCCGCTTGGGCCAGGTCTTTCATGCCCGCGAGGGTGAGCTTTTCGTAATGCGACAGCTCGAGCGCTTTCACGTCGCCATCAGGCCGCACCTTGCCGAGAAAGGACACGATCCCGCCCGCCTCGCCATGGGCGGCATTGAACGCGGCCAGCGCCTCGCCCACCGACAGTCCCTTGTCGAGCAGCCGCACATCGAGCGGCGCCGAGAGAGAAAGCCTACCCACCGCTCACCGGAGGCAGCAGCGCCACCTCGTCCCCGTCGCGCGCGGCAAGCACGGTCTTGTCGGCCAGAACCTTGCCAGCACACGCGACATTGACGCGTTCCTCGTTCAATTGCTCGGCAATCGCCGGCCCGACCGCCTCCAGCAATCCCGCCCAGTCGAGCGGCCCGGGAACCTCGCGCTCCTGCTCCCCCGCGAGATCGCGCAAGGGGCCGAGGAAAAGGATGCGCACGCCCATGGGTCAGGTCTCCAGATACTGGCCGGTGATCCCCGGCGCGTTGGCTAGATAGGCTTCGGTCGCATCGACTGCACCGCCCTCGCCCGCCACCATGTTGATCCGGCGCGGCGCGTGCTTGCGCGCAAGGCCCGCAACCAATGCGATGCGCCATTCGCGATGGGTGTGATCTGCCACGGGCATGGCCAGCATGACGTCCTCGTCGCTGCCGAGTATATCTTCGACATGCGCCAGCCAGTGCTGGTGGAAGACGCCCGCGGCGGCGAGCGGGTCGTCGGGCAATCCGTCGACCGCGATGCGCTTCATTCGCGCCGCTCGCGATGCAGCGTGATCCCGATCTTCTCGCCCGCCTCGGCGATGGCCAGCTTGACGATCTTCACCGTCACCGCCTCGACCCGCTTGTCCTGCAGGAAGAGTGTCTCGCAGACGTGATCGGCAACCGCTTCGATCAGCTTGAAGTGCACGCCTTCGGGCAACGCCTCCGACGCGGCGAACTTCAGGTCCATATAGTTCTTCGAATGGTCTAGCGACGTGTCGGGCTCGTAACGATGCAGCGGCTTCATCCGCACCTGAATGGTGAAGCGCAGCGGCTGCGGCCGGCCGGTTTCTTCGGAATAGATGCCGGTGAGCACATCGTGCTCGAATTCGGCCACTTCGAGGATCAGCGAATCATTCATTGGCAGCGGCCTTAGCGCATCGCCCCGAAAAGTGGGCACCGGTTTTCGGGTAAGGTGATGCGCCATCAAGCGCGCGAATTGGACCAGCGCGCGAAGATCGCGGTGGGAAGCAGGCGTCCCGAGCCATCTTCCTGCACCGCGAGGTCGCCGTGCTCCACCTTGCCCGGCAGCCCGGCAAAGACTTCATCGAGCAAGCCGCCCAGCGCCAGGCTGCTCATTCGTACCGCATAGACAGTGAGGAACAGAAAGCTGCTGTCGGAATCGAGCAACTGCCGACAATCGGACACGAGATCGGGCAGCCCCTGCTCGAGCCGCCACACCTCGCCATCGGGACCGCGCCCGAACTTGGGCGGATCGAGAATGATCCCGTCATAGCGCCGCCCGCGCCGCACCTCGCGCGCGGTGTACTTCATCGCATCCTCGACCAGCCAGCGGATCGGGCGACCGGCAAGCCCGGCCAGCTTGGCATTCTCGCGCGCCTGCGCAACCGATTTCTTGCTCGCATCGACATGGGTGACGCGGCCGTAACGGCTAAGCGCCTGGGTTCCGACGCCGGTATAGCCGAACAGGTTCATCGTCTCGGCGTTGGTCGCATCGCCCAGTTGCTCGCCCATCCAGTCCCACACCGGCGCCATATCGGGGAAGAAGCCGAGGTGGCGGAACGGCGTACATTGCGCGTTAAAGCGCGCCTCCTCGCCCCAACCCAGTTCCCAGCCATCGCGCGGGACGGATTTGGAATACTGCCAGCGACCGCCGCCATCTTCGTCGCTGCCCGGGACGAATTCACCATGCGCATCCCAAGTCTCGAGCCGCGGGGACCACATGGCCTGCGGTTCGGGGCGGATGAAGCGATAAGGGCCATATTGTTCGAACTTGCGGCCATGCCCGCTGTCGAGCAGGCGATAGGCGTCCCAGCCCTCGCCCACCATAAGAACCGGATCGCGTACGAAATCTGCCATCAGGACGCGTGCCCAAGGATATGATCGCGCACCGCCTCATAAGTACCGGGAAGTTCGGCATAGGCTTCCTCGCGCGCGAAGAGGTCGCCGACGCGCGAAGGCAAGGCAGGCCGCGATCCCGTGGCGCGTTCGACCGCGTCAGGGAATTTTGCAGGATGTGCCGTCGCCAGCGTGACGACCGAAATGTCGGCGGGAAGCTCCAGCGCACGCGCAGCGTGCAGGCCGATCGCGGTGTGCGGATCCACGATCTCGGAGCATTCCGCGCTGGCCCAGCGCATCGCGCGCGCCATGTCGTCCTCGTCGGCGCGCAGGCTGGTGAACAGGGCGGAGGCACCCTCGCGCTGGGCGTTGGTCAGCTGCATGGCTTTCGCCGCTTCGAACGCGCGCATCTGTTCGGCCAACGCCACGCCGTCGCGCCCTCCCACGTCGAAGAGCAGACGTTCGAAGTTCGAGCTAACTTGAATATCCATGCTCGGAGCGGCGGTTGGGGTGACCGCTCCGGTCGAATAATCGCCCGCCGAAAGCGCGCGGTGCAGGATGTCGTTGACGTTGGTTGCCACGATCAGCCGTTCGATGGGCAGGCCCATGCGCGCAGCAACATGGCCCGCGAAGACATCGCCGAAATTGCCCGTCGGCACGCTGAAGGCGAGCTTGCGCTCAGGTCCACCGAGATGGAGCGATGCCGCGAAATAATAGACTACCTGCGCCATCAGCCGCGCCCAATTGATCGAATTGACCGCTCCGATCCGGTGCTTCGCGGTCACTTCAGTATCGGCGAAGATACGCTTCACCATGGCTTGCGCATCGTCGAAGCTGCCATCGATAGCGATGTTGTGAACATTGGGCGCGCGCACCGTGGTCATCTGGCGGCGCTGGACGTCGCTGACGCGGCCCTTGGGATGGAGCATGAAGATCTCGACCCGGTCGAGCCCCGCCACCGCATCGATAGCCGCGCTGCCGGTATCGCCGCTGGTTGCGCCGACGATGGTCAGATTGCCGCCCTCGCGCGAAAGGAATTCCTCGAACAGCAGGCCGAGCAATTGCAGCGCCACATCCTTGAAGGCGAGCGTCGGTCCGTGAAACAGTTCGAGCAGCCACTGACGCTCGTCGAGCTGGGTCAGAGGCGTCACGGCCGCGTGGGCGAAGCGGCCATAGGCCTGTTCGGTCAGTTCACGCAGGCGCTCGGGCGTCAGGCTATCGCCCACAAAGGGCTGCATCACTCGCGCGGCCAGTTCGGCATAGGGCAGTCCGCGCATGGCCGATATCTCGTCCATCGAGAAACGCGGCCACTCCTGGGGCACGTAAAGGCCGCCGTCGCTGGCGAGGCCGGTCAGCGTGACGCCGGCGAAATCGAGCGCAGGGGCGCTTCCGCGGGTTGAGACGTATTTCATCGGCAAAGGCGGTTAGCGGGGCGCGCAGGTACGAGCAAGCAAGCGGCTCTTTAATCCGCCCTAGCCCGCGTGGACCGACGGCGCAGCGCGAGGAAGTAGATGACCAGCGCCGTCAGCGCGAAGAAGAACCACTGGCCGGCATAGGCAAGGTGGTTGTTGGGCAAGGATGCCGGATCGGGCTGCAAAAGCGGTTCCAGGCCGGCGGCGGGCTTGGTAGCGACGATCCTGCCCCCCGGCGCGATCACCCCGCTGATTTCACCGCCATCCCATGCGATAGGGGTGGGATCGCGGGAAAAGCCGATATCCACGAGTGCCGGGCTGCCATCTGCAAGGCGGCAAGTCGCGCGCTGGGCCACGCCGTTCCGACCATCCGCACTTCGACCCGCTATTGAGGTCATGCTCTCAACCTGCTCGCAGGCAACCGTGGTGCGCCGGTAAAGCAGCTCGTCCCGTTCGGCGGGATCGGCAGGGTAGTCGACCTCGCTGGACATTGCCGCAGCCTGCTGCGCGCTGGCGATGAGGGCTTCCTTCTCGCCCTTGCGATCGAGCTGCCATATGCCGAGCGCGATCATCGTCGCGACCGCAGCGACAACGATGACGGTCGGGATCAGGGGCATGCGCATGGTCATTTCAAATCTCGTCGCATACGAGAAGGGCAGCGCCGGCCATGCCGGGCTGCCCCTCGTGTGTTTCAGTCCTGTCGACTGGCATCAATGGACGGCAGCGCCCCAGCCGCCCCAGATGTAGACGACGATGAACAGGAACAGCCACACGACGTCGACGAAGTGCCAGTACCAGGCCGCCGCCTCGAAGCCGAAGTGCTGGCGCGGGGTGAAGTGGCCCTTATAGGCGCGTACCAGGCACACGATCAGGAAGATCGTACCGATCAGCACGTGGAAGCCGTGGAACCCGGTCGCCATGTAGAAGGCCGAGCTGTAGGTGTTGCCGCCGAATTCGAACGGAGCGACCGCATATTCATAGGCCTGGATCGAGGTGAAGATCACGCCGAGGATGATCGTCAGCCAGAGGCCCTTCTTGAGGCCCTCGCGATCGCCATGGATCAGCGCATGGTGCGCCCAGGTCACGGTGGTACCCGAACACAGCAGGATCAGCGTGTTGAGCAGCGGCAAGCCGAAGGGGTCGATCACATATTCGATCGCCGCAGGCGGGAAGGTCCCGCCGATGACGTCGGACAGCTCGCTGGGGAACAGCGCGAAATCGAACCAGCTCCAGAACCAGCCGACGAAGAACATCACCTCGGAGGCGATGAACAGGATCATGCCATAGCGCATGTGCAACTGGACGATCGGCGTGTGGTCGCCGCGTTCGGCTTCCTTCACGATGTTGCCGAACCAGGCGAAGAAGGTCGCGATCAGGCCGGCGATGCCGAGGCCGAGCACGAGGTGCGCGCTGGCCATCTCATGCATGTAGAGCACCAGGCCACTGGTGAAGGTGAGCGCCGAAATCGAGCCGATGAACGGCCAGATATCGGGTTCGAGAATGTGATATTCGTGATTGACGTTGCCAGCCATAGTACTCGCGTCCTGGGTTTCGCTTTGCGGGTGCCCTTAATGCGCGATGGCGCGCGGGTCTAGGGTCTACTCGGCAGATTCCAATGCCCGGTGGAAAGTATAGGAGAGCGTGATCTGCTCGACACCCTCCATATTCGGGTCGTCGAGCGCCTTGGGGTCGACGAAATAGAGCACCGGCATGCGCACTTCCTGCCCAGGCTCTAGCACCTGCTCGGTGAAGCAGAAGCACTGGATCTTGTTGAAATAGGCCCCGGCCTGTTCGGGCTCGACGTTGAAGGTGGCGGTCCCGGTTATCGTCTCGTCCGACGTATTCTTCGCGAGATAGATCGCCATGTCGCGCTGGCCGATGGAAACGGTGTCTGTCACCTGTTCGGGGCGGAAGCTCCAGGGAACATCGCCCGCCGTCGTGCCGTCGAAGCGGATCGAAATGGTCTTGCCGCCGGCGCTCGCGCCGAGGCGTTCGGCAAGCGCCGCGTCGCTTTCACTCGCGCGCTGCGTAGTGCCGCCGAAGCCGGTCACCTGGCAGAACAATTCGTACAGCGGGACCGCGGCATAGCCGAGGCCGAGCATGGCCAACGCGCCGCCGAAAGCCAGCAGCGCGGTGCGATTCTTGCGGGTTTCGAGGGTGGCAGCAGTCATGGCGTGGTTCACATCCGTGCGATTGTAATCACGTAGAAGAGAATGGCAAAAAACAGCAGCAGGCCGCCGAGCACGAGATTGCGGCTCTTCTGGCGGCGCTTGTATTCGGTTTCCTCGTCGGGAGTCATGCGATCCATCCCAGGTTGAAAAGCACCCGGTCCACCACCAGCGCGGCGAACAGTGCGAAGAGATAGAGGATGCTGAAAGCGAACAGGCGCTTTTCGGGCCTCATAGTGTCGTTCTCACCTGTTTGCCGGAAAGCGACCGGAACCGAAAGCGCAAGGAAAGCAAGCGTCAGCGCAAGCGAAGCAACACCGTAGACCATGCCGGTACCGCCGATAAACCATGGGGCAGCGGCAATGGGCACGAGCAGCACCGAATAAGCGAGGATTTGGCGGCGCGTCGAGGTCTCGCCCCGCACGACCGGCATCATCGGGATGCCGACATTTGCGTAATCGGTCTTCACAAACAGCGCGAGCGCCCAGAAATGCGGCGGCGTCCACATGAAGATGATCAGGAACAGGAGCACCGGCATCAATGTGACCTCGCCGGTCACCGCGACCCAGCCGATCAGCGGCGGGAAGGCGCCCGCCCCGCCGCCGATGACGATATTCTGCGGCGTCCGCGGCTTGAGCCAGATCGTGTAGATCACCGCATAATAGATGATCGCGACGAACAGGATCGCCGCCGCCAGCCAGTTCAGCGCGAGTCCCATGATGAGCACCGAAGCGACCGAAACCAAAATACCGAAATCGCGCGCATCGGTCGGGTTCATCCGCCCTGCGGGGATGGGACGCTTGGAGGTCCGCTTCATGCCGGCATCGAGATCGGCTTCCCACCACTGGTTGAGTACAGCCGAACCGCCGGCCCCCATCGCAATACAGAGAATAGCCGTAAAGCCGAGTACCGGATTGATGTCACCCGGCGCAGCGAGCAGGCCGCACAGGCCGGTGAAGATTACCAGGCTCATCACGCGCGGTTTGGTCAGCGCGAAGAAGTCGCGCCATTCCGCCGGGAGCTGTGTGGAGGCAGTATGGGTCATGGAATCGGGCGCCATATAGGCGTTCAGATGCGATTTAGCCAGTCAATCAGGATGCGATTCACCGCATCGGGGCGTTCCTGCTGCGTCCAGTGTCCGACACCATCGAGAACATGGCCCTCGGCCCTTGGCGCAAACATCTTCACCAGCGCGACCGGATCCTCCACCGCGCCGAACAGGAAAGTCGCCGGATCGCGTGTGCCACCGATGAACAGCGCAGGCTGCTCGATCCGCTTGCCCGCCCAGCCCTGCAGCCATTCGTAATCCGTCTCGTGATTGCGATAGCGGTTGAGCGGGCCGCGAAAGCCCGAAGCCTTGAATTCGGCTTCGTAGAAATCGAGATCGTCCTCGGTCAGCCAGGCGACTGGCGCGGGGTCGGGCAGACCTTCTAGAAACGTCGCCCCCAGCGGCTTGTCCCAGTAATCGCCCGGCGGCACGTCGCCGCTGATCGAATACATCATGCGCTGAACGAAATCGCGCGGCTCCTTCTCCGCCTCGGCCTCTGCGACGCCGGGCTCCTGGAAATACTCCTGATAGAAGAATCGCCCCTGCGACGTGAAGTGCTCCCGGAAGACCTCGGTAAACGGCCGGCTCGGAACACCCGCGAAGGGCACCGATAACCCTGCGACCGCGCGGAAATGCTCGGGATGGGTAAGCGCCGAATTCCACACGATCGGTGCCCCCCAGTCATGGCCGATCAGGATTGCGGGATCTTGGGGCGAAAGTGCCTGTCTCAAGCCCACCAGATCGCCTACTATCCGCTCCATCGCATAGGCTTCGACCGGATCCGGCTTGTCCGATCCGCCATAGCCGCGCACGTCGATCGCGCAGGCGGTAAAGCCCGCTGCCGCGATCGGGCCGATCTGGTGCCGCCAGGAGTACCAGCTCTCGGGAAAGCCGTGGACCATGACGACGAGGGGCCCCTTGCCCTCGATCGCACAGCGCAGACTCACCTCCCCCGTATCGACGGTACGCATTTCGGGCATTGGGCTGGCACTCCGGACAAAAGAAAACGACCGGTCCACCATGGGACCGGTCGCTCTCGTGTGTCCAGTGCCTAGACGTTTAGGCCGTGGCGGGCTTGGCCTCGCTCATGTGGTCGTGGGCCGTGTGATGGTCCTCGATCACCGGTAGCGTCTCGAACTGGTGGAACGGCGGCGGGCTCGACAGGCTCCATTCGAGCGTGGTCGCACCTTCGCCCCACGGGTTGTCGGCTGCTTTCTTGCCGGCCACGAAGGCGTAGACGATGTTCACGAAGAACAGGACCATCGACAGGGCCATGATGGTGTAGCCGAGCGAGCTGATCTCGTTCCAGTAGGTGTAGGCATCGGCATAGTCGGGATAGCGACGCGGCATGCCCTGCAGACCGAGGAAGTGCTGCGGGAAGAAGATCACGTTCACACCGATGAAGAAGCCCCAGAAGTGGAGGTGCGAAAGCAGTTCGGAGTGCATCCGGCCGCTCATCTTCGGGAACCAGTAGTAGAAGCCGGCGAAGAGCGAGAACACCGCGCCCATCGACAGCACGTAGTGGAAGTGTGCCACCACGAAGTAGGTATCGTGGACCACGTCGTCGATGCCGCCATTGGCCAGGTAGACGCCGGTCACGCCGCCGACGGTGAACAGGAAGATCATGCCGATCGCCCACACCATGGGCGATTTGAACTCGATCGACCCACCCCACATGGTGGCGATCCAGCTGAAGATCTTCACGCCCGTAGGCACCGCGATGACCATGGTGGCCGCGGTGAAGTACATCTTCGTGTTCACGTCGAGACCGACGGTGTACATGTGGTGCGCCCACACGACGAAGCCGACGACGCCGATCGCGACCATGGCATAGGCCATGCCGAGGTAGCCGAAGACCGGCTTGCGGCTGAAGGTCGAGACGATCTGCGAGATCATGCCGAAGCCCGGCAGGATCATGATGTAGACTTCGGGGTGACCGAAGAACCAGAACAGGTGCTGGTAGAGCACGGGATCGCCGCCACCGGCCGGATCGAAGAAGGTCGTGCCGAAATTACGGTCGGTAATAAGCATGGTGATCGCCGCGGCAAGGACCGGCAGGGCCAGCAGCAGCAGGAAGGCCGTGACCAGCACCGACCACACGAACAGCGGCATCTTGTGCAGGGTCATGCCCGGCGCACGCATGTTGAAGATGGTGGTGATGAAGTTGGTCGCGCCCAGGATCGAACCCGCACCCGCAAGGTGGAGCGAGAAGATCGCGAAATCGACTGCCGGACCTTGGCTACCCGTGGTCGAAAGCGGCGCATAGACCGTCCAGCCGACGCCCGCGCCAGGCCCCGTGCCACCCGGCACGAACAGCGAGAACAGCAGCGAGACGAAGCCCGCGACGGTCAGCCAGAACGAGACGTTGTTCATGCGCGGGAAGGCCATGTCCGGTGCACCGATCATAAGCGGAACGAACCAGTTGCCGAAGCCACCGATCATCGCCGGCATGACCATGAAGAACACCATGATCAGGCCGTGCGCGGTAATGAACACGTTCCACATGTGCAGCGAGGTATCGAAATCGGGCGTGCCGCCCATGAACTCTGCCCACCACTGCAGGTACTGGATACCGGGCTCTGCCAGCTCCATACGCATGATGCCCGAAATCGCGCCGCCGATGATCCCCGCGATGATCGCGAAGATCAGGTAGAGCGTACCGATGTCCTTGTGGTTGGTGGACATGAACCAGCGCGCGAAAAAGCCGGGCTTGTGATCGGCATGATCGTGCGCATGGTCGTCGGTGTGAGCCTGGAAGCTGTCGGCGGTGGTGGCCATCGTGCTATACTCTCGAGCTAATCGTAAATCTTAAACGGTCGGGTCGACAGGAGCCGCCCCGGCACCCGGTGCGCCCGGCGCCGCGCTTTCGGGATCCTGCAGCGGCACGGCCGCAGGGTCGGCTTCGATGCCGGCCTCGTCGGCACCGGCGATCGTACCGCCCTGCGCCAGAACCCAGGCATTGTACTGATCCATCGGCAGCGCCTCGACTGCGATCGGCATGTAGCCGTGCCGCGCGCCGCACAGTTCCGAACACTGGCCGTAATAGACACCCGGCTCTTCGATCATCAGCAGCTTTTCATTGAGGCGGCCCGGGATCGCGTCGAGCTTGAACCACAGGCTGGGCACCGCGAAGGAGTGGATTACGTCGGCGGCGGTGGTCTGGAACCGGATCGGCACGCCGGCCGGTACGACCATGCGATTGTCGACGGCGAGTTGGAACGGCTCGCCGCGCGCTTCGGCTTCTTCCTTTGTCAGCATGTTCGAGACGATCTCGAAATCGCCATTGTCGGGATAGGCATAGCCCCAATACCATTGATAGCCGATGGCCTTGACGGTGATCGCGTCCTTCGGCGGCGACTTGTACTGCGCGCTCAGCAGGCCGATCGAGGGAACCGCGATGCCAAGCAGGATCAGCGCCGGAACCACGGTCCACACGACTTCGATCAGCGTGTTGTGGCTGGTCTTGGAAGGGACCGGATTGGAGCGCTTGTTGTATTTGAGAATTACCCAGACGAACAATGCAAGGACGAAGAGACTGATAAGCGCCATCACCCAGACGAGGCCGATGTGCAGCGCATTGGCCTGGTGCCCGATCGGCGAATACTGCGTCTGCACGTCGATGCCGGCAGGGATCGGCATGCCCTTGCCTTCGGTCGGCTTCATCGGCGTGTAGGCACCCGACCCTTCGGCAACCGCTTCGGGATCGGCGACGTCGGCTGCCGCCGCCGGATCGATCGTCTCGAGCTGCTGGCTCGGAGTCGCTTCGGCAACTTCCTGCGCGCTCACGCCCTGCGCACCAAAGGCAAGCATCGCGGCCATCGCAAGGCTGGTAGCAATCCGGTGGAACCCGTTGAGGGAGCCGAGAATTTTCATCGTCGTGGCACTCTTTCGTGTCGTGTCTCGTTCCGGGCCTGCCGACCGGCGCGAATCCCGTGTGCGCGGCAGGACGCGCCCCTGGCAGGGGCCCGATTGCGCCCGCCTATAGGCAGGGTTTGCGAATGCCTCAAGCGGGTGGCCGATAAAAATGTGCAAGCAGTTTTGCCTCTTGCGCAATCGCGCGCGAGCCGCTTTGGACCGCAGCATCATGACCGATGACGAAATCCTCCACGAATTCCGCGCCAGCGAGGCGCTGCTCGAAGGCCATTTCAAACTCTCGAGCGGCCGCCACAGCGGGCATTACCTGCAATGTGCGCGGGTGCTGATGAATCCCGAGCGTGCGGCAATGCTTGCCTTTGCGCTGGCACAGAAGCTTCCGCGCGACATTCGCAGCCAGATCGACGTGGTTGTCAGCCCGGCGATGGGCGGCATCATCATCGGCCAGGAAATGGGCCGCGCGCTGGGCAAGGATGCGATGTTCCTCGAGCGCCCCGACGGCGAATTTCATCTGCGCCGCGGGTTCCGGCTCGAACCAGGCGCCAAGGTGCTGATGGTCGAAGACGTCGTCACGACCGGCCTTTCCAGTCGCGAGGCAATCGCCGCGGTCGCCCGCGAAGGCGGCGAGGTGATCGCCGAAGTCGCGCTGGTCGACCGCAGCAACGGTTCCGCCGATCTGGGCGTGCCCTTCTACCCGCTCGTCGACATCAACTTCCCGACCTATGCGGAAGACGAGTTGCCCGAGGAACTGGCGTCAATCGAAGTAACCAAGCCCGGGAGCCGGAAGGCTTGACGGCCCCGCTGCGCCTCGGGGTCAATATCGACCACGTCGCCACGATCCGCAATGCGCGCGGCGGCGACCACCCCGATCCGGTTCGCGCCGCCGAAATTGTAGCGGCGGTGGGCGGCGACGGCATTACCGCGCATCTGCGCGAAGACCGGCGCCACATCCGCGATGCCGATCTCAAGCGCATCCAGGCCGCGACCGACCTTCCGCTCAACCTCGAAATGGCAGCGACCGAAGAGATGCTCGCGATCGCTCTGGCCCATACGCCTCATGCCGCCTGCATCGTCCCCGAGAAGCGCGAAGAGCGCACGACCGAGGGCGGGCTCGATGCAGCCGGGCTGCACAATCAGCTCGCACCGATCGTGTGGAAGCTGGCCGACAACGGCATTCGGGTGTCGCTGTTCATCGAGGCGAACGAACTGCAGCTTGAGGCTGCACAACGCCTCAAGGCACCCGTGGTCGAATTCCATACGGGCGAATATGCGCATGCCGGGCTCGACGGCGATAGCGAACGCGCGGATCGCGAGCTCGAGCGCATCGCGACAATGTCGAAGCTCGCGCGCGAGATGGGGATCGAGCCGCACGCCGGGCACGGTCTGACTTATGAGAATGTAAAATCCATCGCCGCCATTCCCGAACTCGCCGAGCTCAATATCGGGCACTACCTCGTCGGCGAGGCGGTGTTCGTCGGGCTCGAAGCCGCCGTTCGCCGCATGCGCGACCTGATGGACGAGGCGCGCGCATGATCATCGGTCTCGGTTCCGACCTGTGCAATATCGAACGCATTCAGAATTCGCTCGACCGTTTCGGCGAACGGTTCGAGCAGCGTGTCTTCACCGAGATCGAACGCGCCAAGGCCCGCCGTCGTCCCTTCACAATCGCCGGGACCTACGCCAAGCGTTTTGCCGCCAAGGAAGCTTTCTCCAAGGCGGTCGGCACCGGCTTTCGCCGCGGCGTGTTCATGAAGGACATCGGGGTAGTGAATGCCAAATCCGGCGCCCCCACCCTTGCGTTGACCGGCGGCGCGGCGATCGTGCTTGCGGAAATGGTGCCGCACGGCCATGAGGCGCGCATTCATCTCACCCTCACCGACGACCACCCATGGGCACAGGCCTACGTCATCATCGAGGCCATACCCCAGTGACCACCGACGCCACGGCAGTGAACAAGAAATCCGACAAATCCGACGAGAAAGTCGACTGGATCGCGGAAATCCGCGGCCTTGCGCTGATGCTGCTGGCAGTCTTCGCCTTTCACAGCTTCATCGCCAAGCCGTTCTACATTCCGTCGGAATCGATGATGCCCAATTTGCTGGTGGGCGACCGGCTGGTGGTGAGCAAATATCCCTATGGCTGGAACTGGAGCTCGATCAGCTTCCATCTCGCGCCCCGAGGCGACTGGCGCCTTGCGGGCAGCACGCCCGAATATGGCGACATCGTCATTCCAGTGCATCCCGAGCGCGACGAGGACTACATCAAGCGCGTCGTCGCCCTGCCCGGCGATCGCATCGCGGTCCAGAACGGTCAGATCGTCCTGAACGGGTCTCCGGTCGAGCAGAAGGTCGAACCCGCGATCGCGCTTCCGCTCGATGCCAATTCGCGGTGCGACGGTTTCGGATTCGACGATTTCCGCGCCGAAAATGCAGCCGGCGAACGCGTCTGCCGCGTTCCCGTCTTGCGCGAAACGCTGCCCAATGGTGCGACCTATCTGGTGATCGACCACCAGAACCAGGAACTCGACAATTTCGCAGAGATCACGGTTCCCGAAGGCCATGTCTTTACCATGGGCGACAATCGCGACCATTCGGCAGACAGCCGCGAACTCAACCACCCTCGCGGCCTCCTCGGCCCCATCCCGCTGGAGAATATCGGCGGACGTGCCGAATTCATAACCTTCTCGCTCGACGGGACGACGAGCCTGAATCCGATTAGCTGGTGGACGAGCCTTCGCGAAGGCCGCGCATGGTCGACCCTACGGCCTGCCATCGTGGAACGAAACCCCGTTCCCGAACGCTAGGGGCCTGCTAAAGGGGGCGGCACATGGCCGACAAGATACAGGACATCGACGACCGCGACCTGGGCACCAGCCCGTCGCGCATCAACGATCCGCGCATCCGACACGAGGTTTCGCGAGCCCTCGTATGGGTGGCTGTAGTCGGCGGCGTGGCACTTGCGGTCTGGATCGCTCGCCCACTGCTGGTGATTTTCGGCGCAATGGTCTTTGCCTCGATGATCGATGGCGGCGCGCGGCTGCTTGGGCGGGTCCTGGGCATCGCTCGCGCCTGGCGGGTCGCGATCGTGCTTGTTGCGACCGTCTCATTCCTTCTGTGGCTCGGATATTTTGCCGGCTCGACGATTTCGCAGGAGGCAGCCCAGTTGCCCGCGATCGTCGAGCGCCAGCTGGGTGAACTGGTCGCCTGGGCCCGGACTCAGGGCTTTCAGGTCGATCAATCGCAGCTGCAGAATTATCTCGGGAATATCGGCAGCGGGATCAGTACGGTCACGCGGGCGCTCGGCGGAATCCTTGGCGGCGTTGCGACCATCGTGCTGATCATCGTTATCGGCGTCTATGTCGCGATCGACCCGCAGCTTTACGAACGCGGCGTCGCCTGGATGCTCCCACGCGAGCAGCGCGACCGGTTCTTCATTACTGCCTCCAAAATGGGCCAGACAATGCGCCGCCTGATGGCCGGCCGGCTGCTCGGCATGTTCGTGGAAGCCGTTTTCACTTACGTCATGCTCGCCTGGGTTGCACCGCTGTTTGGGATCGGCGCGGTCCCGATGGCAGCATTGCTCGCGATTCTGACCGGCCTGCTCGCCTTTGTCCCCAATCTCGGCGCGATCATCTCGGGCGCGCTGATGGTACTGGTCGGCTTTTCGGGCGGTGTGGAGATGGGCATCTACACCATCGCGGTCTATTTCTTCGTCCAGAATTTCGACGGTTACGTCGTCATTCCGATGATTGCTAAGAAGACGGTCGATCTGGCGCCTGCGCTGGTTCTCGCATTCCAGCTGATCATGGGCATATTGTTCGGCATTATCGGCCTCTTCCTGGCCGATCCCCTGCTTGCGATGATCAAGGTCGCACTGGAGCGGCGAGCCGAGCAGGCGGGCGAAAGTTCGAAGAAAGAGGTTGCACCCGATGGCGCGTAAATTCCTGTATTTCGTGGCGGTCTGCATCGTCGTGGTCATCGTCGGCGCGATCGCGCTGACGATCTGGTCGCGCGAGGCGACCGAGATCGCCTTCGTGCCGCGCGGCGAATTCGTCGAGCAGGAACCGCTCGCCGCCAATGCCTATCAGGACCCGGCCATGTGGTACTCGCGTCCCGGCCTAGGCACGAGCGATCCCGCCCGATACCAGCCCGCGATTGCCGAGACCGCCCCCGATCCGGCCGAACGCGCGCCCTCGCCCGAAGCCCCGGCCGCCGAACGCAGCCTCGATGCTGCCGATCCGCTGGCGACCACCTCTTCGCGCGCGGGAGAAGCGGCAGCGAGCCGGGAGCTTCCGAGCTTCGCCGTGTTCTTCGTTCCGCCGACGAGCTACACCAAGGGAGCGCTGGGCGACTGGAATGCGGCACTCAACGATGCCGAGACCGACCAGCTCGCCGCGGTATTCCTTCGCGGCCTGGCCAGCCCTTTCAATCGCGCCGACGAGCTATGGGCTCCGAAATACCGCCAGGCCGCGGTCGGCGCATTTTTGACCGACAAGCCTGAAGCGACACTGGCGATCGACGCGGCTTATGCCGATGTCGCACAAGCGTTCGACTATTTCGTCTCCAGTATCGGCCCCGACAAGCCCATCGTCCTCGCCGGTCACAGCCAGGGCTCGACCCATGTCCTCAGGCTACTTCGGGACAAGGTCGCTGGCACGCCGCTCGAACCGCGCATCGCTGCGGTCTACGCGCCGGGCTGGCCGATCTCGGTCGAACACGACCTGCCGGCCCTGCCGCTGCCCGCCTGCGCTACGGCCAACCAGCCTGCCTGCCTGATCGCCTATGCCAGCTTTGCCGACGATGGCGACCCGGGCCAATTGCTCCGTCGCTACAGCATGATCAACGGGCTCGATGGCGAGCCCCGCGGAGAAGACGATCCGATAGTTTGCGTCAATCCGTTGACCGGCCGGGTCGGTGGCTCGGCCAACGCCGACGCCAACCTCGGCACGCTTGTGCCGAGCGACAATCTTGCAACGGCCGAACTCATCGCGGGCGCGGTCCCCGCCCGATGCGACGAACAGGGGCTGTTGCGGATCGGCGATCCACCCGAACTGGGCGAAGGCGTGCTGCCGGGCGGCAACTACCACGTCTACGATATCCCGCTGTTCTGGAAGAACCTGCAGGAAGACGTGGTTGCGCGAGTAAAGGCATGGACGAGCGCGCAAGCTTCGTAACCGACAATGCGCTGACCTATGGCGACGCGCTGCCCGAGGGCGGCGCGCTGCTCGGTCTCGACCTTGGCACCAAGACGATCGGCGTCGCGACATGCGATGCCGGCTGGCGCTTTGCCACTGCGGGCAAGACCATATCGCGCAGCAAATTCACCAAGGATTGCACGGTGTTGCGCTCGCTTGTGCAGGAGCGTTCGATCAGGGGCGTGGTAATCGGCCTGCCACGCAATATGGACGGCACCGAGGGTCCGCGTGCGCAGGCCAGTCGGGCCTATGCGAAAAACCTCGCCAAGGCGCTCGAACTACCGGTGCTCCTGTGGGACGAGCGCTGGTCGACTGCGAGCGCGGAAGCAGCGATGATCGGCCAAGACATGAGCCGCGCCAAACGTGCCGGGAAGATCGACAGCCATGCCGCAGCCGTGATCCTGCAAGGCGCGATAGACGCGCTCGCCGGTGGCGGGCTATGATCTCTGTATGATGAGACTGATCGACGCCCTCAAGCACCTCGTTACAGGCGAAGGTGCGGATCCCGACACCGGGCTCGCGCATCGCGAACGTTCGCTGTCGCGTGCGCTGGCGATCATCGGGGTGGTATTCGTGATCTTCGGCTTCGCCCTATTCGCCATGCTCTACACCTGAATTTCCGCCCGGCGCGCTTGTGCCTCGCGGGCGAGCATAAGATCTCCGGCCTGCTCTGCCTCACGCCACAGCGCATCGCGCGCCTGAGCATTGTCCAGCAATCCGCTGCGCGCCTCGAAGCACGCCAGCCGCATGCGAGTGCTGGGATGATTGCGCCCGAAATGCTCGGCCAGGTCCTGCGCTTCATCGTCGCCCAATGCCACCGCACACCGCATGAAGGTCTCGCTTGCGCCAGGATTGAGCACGCGGTCGACTCTCCCTTTGCCAAGATCGAAGCCATATTGGTCGAACCAGTCCTGCCCTGCATCGACGTGCATGATGTTGAGCGAGACCGATGTCGCCTCTGGCGGCAATTGCGAATGGACATCGACATGCGCACGGTAATGCATCAGTTTGCCTTCGGGCAGCGCACTGCGCTCGACGAAACGAAGGCCGACGTCCTCCCCGCGAAATCCGGCGATTTCTTCGTAATCGATCTCGTAATAGTCGCTGCGATAACCGGGACCGAAATAGCCCACGGTGAGGAAATCGAAATTGTGATCGTGCGGGATGCCGTAGACGAAGCTCTCCGCCCCGCTGGCGCGAAAGCAGCTCTCGTCCTCGCTCGGCCAGATGTTGGCGCGCAGGAAACAACCTGCGACGAGAGGCGAGAGCACGATGGCCTGCGGGCCATAGGCGCTGTCTTCGAAGATATCGCGGTGTCGTTCGCGCAATTGCTCGATCAGGAGATCGGCGAGAAAGCCTCGGTTGTTGGCGAGCCGTTCGAGCGCGGCCGCGGCGTCGGCAGTGCTGCGCCGGTCACGGGGATCGAATCCATTGGCGACGGCGTCGATCGTTTCCTCGAGGCTTGCGGAACAAGATTGGGTGTTGGCAATCACGCGGGGCATGGCGCGCTCTCCTTCTGCGTGAACTGAGGATGGGCTTCGACCAGCCTCGCGCGCAGGGCTTTGGCTGGCGAAAATAGCGAATCGCCAGGACTGCGCGCGATCCGTTGGAGTTCGTCGAACCCTGTGCCGCTATCCAGTGCGAGGCATTCGCGCAGGGCCTGCCAGCGCAGGTGATCGCTACCCGATCGCGCCATCTCGGCAAGCACCGGTGCGGCATCGACGCGTCCCATCCGCCCCATCAGCGCCATCATCATTTCGTGGCGGCTCTCACGCCGATCGCCGCTAGCCCGGTGGACCAGCCTGCCCGTAGCAAGATCGAACTGCCGGGTCGGCTGCGGACGGCGCGCGATGCGCGCAAGTCGCAACACAAGCAGTCGGCCTTCCGCATTCTGGACAATCCGCGATTGCGTTGCTTCGGCGAAGCGCAGGCATTCTCCGGCCATGATGCGACGCGGAACGCTATCGATCGTCGCACTACCGCCATGGTCCTCGACAATATCGAGCAGTGCGAGCTCGCCCCGCCCCGCCAAAACGATCTCGTGCCGCTCCGCGTCGGGGAAAGTGGCGGTCGCGGGTGATGTAGGCCCGCCCCAACCATCATGCAGCGCGAGGGCGAGCGTGGCCCGTCCCCTCGCCCCCAGCTGCAGAAAATGAAAACCGCTGCGCGACTGGTGGCGGAAGGCCAGTTGCGCCAGCGGGTTTTCGCGGTGGAGTGCGACCAGGCGGCCCACCAGCGGAGCGATCAAGGAATGCGCCGCCCCTCTTTGCGACACAAGCCGGTTCAGCCCGAAACACTCTTCCAGCTCGGCTCCCGCACCATAGGCCCCCAACCCGGCGAGCACCGCTGCGAGCCCGGGCTCCTGTCGGCAGTCTTCGACCGCCTGCGCGACCGCGCGGCGCATGGTGCGCTGCGCGGCATGGTCGCCCCGCAGCGCGCCGATTTGCGGATCGATATGCATCCGGTCGCGCCCCGGTCAGGCCAGCATTTCGACTGCCATGTGGTCATGGACATAGACCATGATGACCACGATCGTATCGTCGGATGCGCGCGTCGGCAGGCTGCCGAAAAGGCCGGTTACTGCGTCAAGGCCGGGCAGATCGCCCAAATCGAGCTTGGGAAGATTCATGGTTTGCTCCCGTCAATAAAGCGGACCTCGACCCCGTGCCCCCGTCCGCCATGTGCGAGAATGACGGCGAGAGGCGCGCGCTTGAAATTAAAACATTGTAAGGGCGCGAGCTGCGGGGCTATCGCGGCCCGCGATGAGCGAGACTGCGCGAAAATTCGATCCGGCACAGGCGACGTCCTTTTTCACCGGACGCGGTCATTCGGGCTGGCTGGGCCTCAGATATTCTGACCATGGCGACGACTGGGTCGAACTCGAATTACCTTGGCGCGAGGATCTACTCGGCGAGGAAGGCCAGCGCGTATTGGCCTCCGGCCCCATCCTCAGCCTGATGGACATGGCCAGCGGCATGGCGATCTGGCGCGCAATGGACGAGTTCACGGCGATTGCGACACTCGACCTGCGCGTCGATTACGTTCGGCCAGCCCGCGAGGGCGCCAGCGTGTTCGGACGTTCGCAATGCTATCGCCTGACCCGCAGCGCAGCATTCGTCCGGGGCCTCGCCCATGATGGCGACGCTGGCGATCCGGTGGCGCATATCCAGGCGGTCTTCATGAAGATCGCATCGACGGCGAGGCTCTGACATGGCGGAACCCCCCGAAATCGAGGCGTTGACACCCTATGCGCGCTCGCTCGGCATCACGCTCGAACGCTGGGACGACGGTACGCCCGTGCTGTCCGTGCCGTTCGAGGAAACGGTGGAGGGACGGCCCGAGCATTATCACGGAGGGGCAACCGGCGGGTTGCTCGAGACTGCCGGGTACGCGGCGTTGCGCGCCGAGCTTGCCCGTCAGGATCGGGTGGCGACACTCAAACCGATCAATATCACCGTCCAATATCTGGCCGCCGGCAAAAGCCGCACGAGCTATGCGCTGGGACGGATTACAAAGCTGGGCCGTCGTAGCGCGAATATCACGGTCGAAGCCTGGCAGGAAGACCGCGCGCGTCCGATCGCGACCGCGGTGATGAACGTGCTGATGGCGGAGCCATAGGCCGCTAGTTTTCCGCGTCCCGTTCCAGTTCGCGCAAACGTTCGTCGCGACGGTTGCGGATCGCTTCGAAGCGGCGTTCGTCGGCGCGCCGGCGCGCTTCTTCGATCGCCGCCTCGTCGATCGCGACACCCTCTTCACCGAAGGTAATGTCCACCGGAATGCCGTCGATTTCGGTCGAGAAGACCGCTTCGCCTTCGCGAATGCGCAGACGCGAATTGCCATCGCCGAGCGGAATGTCCTCAAGATCGGGCACATCCTGCGGTTCGATCGGGGTGCCCGGGTCTTCCTGCTCGCGCGGCGCGGGCTGCACGGGGGCGGCGCGCACATTCATTGCCTGGTTCATGAAATCGCGCCAGATCCGCGCCGGCAGTCCGCCACCGCTAATCCCGCCCTGGAGCGGGGAATTGTCGTCATTGCCGATCCACACGCCGACCACCAGGTCACCGGCATAGCCGACGAACAGCGCATCGCGATTGTCCTGGCTGGTGCCAGTCTTGCCGTAGTTCGGCCCGCGCAACATGGCGGCGCGGCCCGTGCCTTCGTTTATGGCTGCGCGGAGCATCGATTCGATTTCGTTATGCGTTTGGCCGGATAGGCTGTCGGGACCATCCCACAAGCGGTTCCACCAGCCCAGCTCCTCCCGTACGAAGGCATGAGGTTCGGCGGGAAAGGCATTTGCGGCGATTCCGGCATAAGCGGCCGTCAGATCGATCAGGGACATGCTGGTGGAGCCCAGTGCTATGCTGGGATCGCCCGCCACGAAGGAGGCACGAATGCCGAAGTCGCGTGCTGTCTCGATCACCTTTTCCGAACCGACCTCGTTGAACAGCCGCAGGGTCGCGACATTGCTCGACCGCGCCAGCGCATCGCGCAGCGTGATCGTTTCCGAATACCGCCCATCGGAATTGCGTGGGCGATAGCTGCCCTCTGTGATTTCGGTGTTGGCGATCGTATCGGTGGGCGACCAGCCGTTTCGCAGGGCGGCAAGATAGACGAAGGTCTTGATCGTGGACCCGGGCTGGCGCTTGGCCTGCGTGGCGCGGTTGAAGGGCGATTTGGCGTAGTCCTTGCCGCCGATCATCGCGACCACCTCGCCATTGCGACGCATGGCGACGAGCGCGACCTGCGCATCGCCCAGCGGAGCGCGCTGGGTTACCTGGCGGGCGATGTTCTGCAGCCTGCTGTCGAGCGTGGTGGTCAGCGTCTGGCGGGCATAGCCCTGCTCGGTAAGCTCGCGCGCTTCGGGCAACGCCCAGTCGGCGAAGTAGGTGCCGGTGGGCAAATCATTGCGCGTGCGCACATCGAGTGCGGGGGGCCTCATGGCGCGCGCTTCGGCCTCGGTGATATACCCGGCCGCGACCATCGACTGGACGACGATCCGCATCCGCCGCTCCGCACGGTCGTAGTGCTTGGTCGGCGCATAGGCGCTCGGAGCCTGCAACAGCCCGGCAAGCATCGCCGCCTGATTGGGTTTGAGGTTTTCCGGCTTGCGGTAGAAGTAGTGCAGGCTCGCCGCGCGCAGGCCGTAGACATTGTCGCCGAAATAGGCGTTCGACAGATAGCGGCTGAGGATTTCGTCCTTGGTCAGCCAGCTTTCCAGCCAGAAGGCGATCAATGCCTCGCGTGCCTTACGTGTCAGCGTGCGCTCGGGTGTGAGGAAGGTGAATTTGGCCAGTTGCTGCGTGATCGTGCTCCCGCCGCCGGTACCGGTCCAGGCGGCGCGTGCGATACCGCGCGGGTCGACACCCCAATGCGAATAGAAGCGCCGGTCCTCGGTTGCGAGAAAGGCCTCGATCACATGGGGCGGTAGGTCCGATACCACGACCGGTTCGTCGGTAATCGCACCATTGCGGGCGATCGGCGTGCCATCGGCGGCCAGCAACGTGATCTGCGGCGCCGCGATCGGCTCGAGCGATTTGGAAAGCGGTGCGGTGATTGCCAGCCAGGCGACCAGCACGATGAAAAGAGCGATTATTCCGGCCAGGATGCGCCCCACCCACCAGCGCTTGCGCCGTCCGCGCCAGTAGTCGCGCTGCCAGAACCGCAGTCGCTTCTTCTCTTCGGCAGCGAGCGCGCTGTCCAGCCGGTCGAGGCGGCTGTCCCAATCGTCGTAATCGAGGCCCTCATGCATCGCGTAATACCCGCGATGCGCAGGGTAGTCCGCCTGCGGCTCGGACTTGCGCCGGAAGGAATCGAAAACGCCCATCGCCTACTGTGTTAACCCAACAACACAGCGATTGATAGAGGGCGCAACCTCAACCCTTGCCAACCACGCTCTCGGGGAGGTCCTCGCCGAACACGCGCTGGTAGTATTCGGCAACCAGCATGCGCTCTTCCTCGTCGCATTTGTTGAGGAAGGACAGGCGGAAGGCAAAGCCGACATCCTTGAAGATGGCGTAGTTCTGAGCCCAGGTGATGACCGTACGCGGGCTCATCACCGTGCTGATATCGCCATTGATGAAGCCCCGCCGCGACAGATCGGCAACCTTGATCATGTCGGCGAGAATCTTCGGATCGATATCCGGATTCTTGGCCTCGACGATCTTCTGCTCGGTTTCCGCGGGCAGGTAGTTCAAACCAACGACGATGTTCCAGCGGTCCATCTGGCCCTGGTTGATCTGCTGCGTCCCGTGATACAGCCCGCTCGTGTCGCCCAGCCCGACCGTGTTGGCAGTAGCGAACAGGCGGAAATGCGGGTCGGGCCGGATCACGCGGTTCTGATCCAGCAGAGTCAGCTTGCCCTGCTGCTCGAGCACGCGCTGGATAACGAACATCACGTCCGGGCGACCCGCGTCATATTCGTCGAACACCAGCGCGACCGGATGCTGGAGCGCCCAGGGCAGCAAGCCCTCGCGGAATTCGGTAACCTGCAAACCGTCGCGCAGCACGATGGCGTCGCGACCGACGAGATCGATACGGCTGATATGCGCATCGAGGTTGATGCGGATACACGGCCAGTTGAGGCGCGCGGCGACCTGTTCGATATGCGTCGACTTGCCGGTGCCGTGATAGCCCTGCACCATCACGCGGCGATCATGCGCGAAACCGGCGAGGATCGCCAGGGTCGTGTCCGGGTCGAAGACATAGGCTTCGTCGAGATCGGGCGTGCGCTCGTCGGGCTTGGAAAAGGCGGGTACCTGCCAGTCGATATCGATCCCGAAGGTCTCGCGCACATCGACGGTGGTGTCGGGCGCGGCGAGGACGGTTTTGGCAGCGGCGTCGAAGGTCTTGTCGGTCATATCATTCATCGCGCGAAGCGGGTTAGACGGATGGATAGGTGGCTGCAAGCAACGAAATTGCATCACGGCCCAAGCTCCCCTCGACACGATCAGCGCACCACCGCATAGTCGCTCCCCATGCCGCCGACGCCACTGTCCGAACGTCTCCGCCTCAAGCTCGTCGATCGGGTCCGCGGCGTATTCAACGATGTGGAAAGCGGGCAGAAGCCCGTACCGCCCTCGGACGAGGCGCTGTTCGCAAAGGACAGCCCGATCCGCTTGGTGCACGCAGACGTTGTCGGAATGATGGTCGGCGGCATCCGCGGGCTGCTCCTGCAAATGCTTCACCCCCATGCGCTGCAGGGGGTGCTCGACCATTCGAATTTCCGCAGCGACATGCACGGTCGTTTGCGGCGCACCGCGCGGTTCATCGCAGTCACGACCTTCGGACATCGCGACGACGCGATGGCGGCGATCGAACGGGTGAATCGCATCCATGCAGGGGTTGGCGGCACCCTCCCCGACGGCACACCCTACTCGGCGACCGACCCGCGTGTGCTGGCCTGGGTCCACGTGGCAGAAGCGACCAGCTTTCTCGCGGCGTATCTTCGCCACGTTCGGCCCGACATGCCGGGAGAGGCCCAGGACGAATACTATCGCCAGTTCGCCGTCATCGCGCTGGCGCTGGGCGCCGATCCCGTGCCGACGAACCGCCGGGAGGCCGAAGCGATCTTCCGCGAGCTGCGGTCGGACCTGTCATCATCGCCCGCAGCACGCGAGGTAGCGGATCTCGTCCTCAACCAGCGCCCTGAAGGAACGCCGCCAGCCGTGCAGGCCCTGCTCGGGGCGGAAGCAGTCGCGTTGCTGCCGCCCTTCGCTCGCTCGATGTTGGGGCTCGACCGCCCGGGCCTCGCCGCCATTCCCGCACGCGCCGCGACCTGGGGCATGGGCAAGACATTGCGATGGGCATTCCGGCAGGGTTAGACCGGCGTAGGTACCGCCCGACTCGTTGCGAATGTGCTATGGCTCACCCGCGAGAGGAGAACGGGCATGTATGTACAAGGATTCGTGCTCCCGGTCCTGCCGGGCAAGAAGGACGCCTACATCGCCATGGCAAAGCAGGCGGGGGAAATGTTCCAGCGCTATGGTGCCCTCGAGATCGTCGAGGCGTTCGAGGACGACGTCAAGGATGGCGCACACACCGATTTCCGCAAGGCGGTGAAGGCCGAGGATGGCGAGCATATCGTGTTTTCCTGGGTCGTGTGGCCCGACAAGGAAACCTGCGTCGAAGCCGAGAAACAAATGCAAGCGAATGAGGAAATGGAGCCATCCGACGATATGCCGTTTGCCGGCAAGCGGCTGATCTATGGCGGCTTTACACCGATCTACACACTGGGACGCTGAAGAAAGACGAACATCATGGCCGACTATACGCTGTTTACCAACCCGATGAGTCGCGGACAGATTGCGCGCTGGGCGCTGCACGAGGCGGGCGCGGATTACGACACGCAGATCGTAGACTGGCACGACAAGTCGCAGGAATTGCTCGAGGTCAATCCAATGGGCAAGGTCCCCACCCTCGTCCACAATCACAATGGTCACGACCACGTGATTACCGAGACGGCGGCAATCTGCCACTACCTTGCCGCCATGCATGCGCCCGAACTCACCCCGAAGGCGGAGGAAACGGCCGATTACTTTCGCTACTTCTTCTTTGCCGCGGGCCCGCTGGAGCAGGCGATCATCGCGCGATCGATGGGCTGGACGGTACCGGAAGACAAGGAAGTCATGGCCGGTTTCGGCACCTACGAGCGAACCGTCGACACGTTGGAAACCCTGTTTTCCGACCGCGAGTACGTCTGCGGCGCTCGCTTCACGATGGCCGATGTCTATGTCGGAAGCCACATCGTCTGGGGCATGGATTTCGGGTCGATCCCAAAGCGCGATGTCTTCGAGAACTATGCGGCGCGACTACGCAAGCGAACCGCCTACGAAGAAGCGCGGGCGATCGACATGAAGCTGATCGAAGAGGCGCAGGGTCAAGCATAGCGACGATCGGCTCCGGGGAACCCATCACGCTGCATTCGCTTGATCACGGGAAAGGAGGCTTCCTTTGTCCTATTACTTGTCCACCCACCTGCACGAAACTTTCGACGATGCGATGCCGCAGGTCGAGCGCGCCTTAGCGGATCAGGGCTTCGGCATAATCACGCGAATCGACATGAGCGCGACACTCCAAGACAAATTGGGCAAGGATTTCCGCCCGTACACGATTCTCGGAGCTTGCAACCCCGAGGCCGCATATGTCGCGCTGCAACTCGAGAACAAGGTCGGCACCATGTTGCCGTGCAATGTCATCGTGCAGCAGGTCCACAAGGGTTTGGTCGAGGTGGCCGCGATCGATCCGGTCGCCTCGATGCAGGCGATCGACAATCCCGACCTCGACCGGGCTGCACACGAAATCCGCGACAAGCTGGCTGCAGCGATCAACATGCTCGGCGGCTAAGCGAGCGCGCGTGATTTCCTGAGCAGTTGGTATGCTTTCACTACACGATTGAGGCGCGCCTCGTACCGCCTGTCGCCCCCGTTCCGGTCGGGGTGGTATCTGCGGACGAGTTCGGAATAACGACGGCGCAGGCGGCGGCGGTCGGTATCGAGGCCCAGCCCCATGGTCTCCAAGGCCTCGGCCTCTTCGCGGCTGTAGCGGCCGTCCATCGCCATCTCCGCTTCGCGCCGGGCGCGGCTCTTGATCCCTGCCGCCCTCGCCGAAATCGCATCGAGCGGATCGTCGAAATCGGCCCAGCGGGGCATGCCGTCGACGCCCCCCGTGGGGCGGAAGCTCGGGCTTTCGGTGCGCCAGCCTGCACTGGGGGATTGGGCCGCGAACACCTCTTCCGCGCTCATCCCCTCGAACCAATCGTAGCCCGCATTGAATTCGCGCACGTGATCGAGGCATAGCCAGCGCCATTCACCCGGTCCGTCGAAGCCGTGCCCGCGTCCGCCCGGCGCGCGGAATTCACCCGCTTCCTGGCAGGTTGGATGCGCGCACACCCTGCCGCTGTCCTGGTACCGTCCGTGAAACTTTGTCTGCCGCATTCGTTCTAGAATGGGGGCGCAAAGCCTGTAAGAAAACCCTCGAGAGGAGATTCGAACTCGTGCCAGAACCAGTGCAGCAGGAAATGGAGCGCCTTCTGACCGAAGCCTTCGACCCGACGCGGCTCGAGGTAATCAACGACAGCGCCCAGCATGCAGGCCATGCGGGCGATGATGGCAGCGGCGAATCCCATTTCACCATCGTGATCGAAGCGACCGCCTTTGCCGAAAAATCCCGCCTCGACCGCCAGCGCATGGTCAACAAGGCGCTGGGCGACATTCCCGGCGAACGGGTCCATGCCCTCGCCATCCAGGCTTCGGCCCCCACAAGCTAGGAGACGAGTCGAGATGAGCCAGATCGATCAGGTCCTCACCCCGACTACGCACGATCTCGGCCAGTTCGAAGTCAGGCGCGTGCTCCCGGCCAAGGCGCGAAGGATGGTCGGCCCGTTCATCTTCGTCGACCAGTTCGGCCCTGCCCAACTAGACCTCGGCAGGGGTATGGATGTCCGCCCGCATCCGCATATCAATCTCGCCACGGTAACCTGGCTGTTCGAGGGCGCGATCGACCATCGCGACAGCTTGGGCAGTTTCTCGACCATCCGGCCCGGCCAGGTCAATCTGATGACCGCCGGCAAGGGTATCGTTCATTCGGAACGTTCGCCTGCGGCCGAACGCAAGGCGGGGCCGAAGCTCTACGGCATGCAGACATGGCTCGCCTTGCCCGACGGGCGCGAGGAGATCGATCCGGCCTTCGAAGCGGTCAAGGACCTCCCCGTCATCGAGGACGGGCGCGCCAAGGCCATCGTCATCATGGGCGAATTGTGGGGCGAGCGCGCGCCGACAACGACCTATGCCGACACCATCTATGCCGAAATCGTGCTGGGCGCCGGCGGGGCCATCCCGCTGGAGGAGGAAGCCGACGAACGGGCCGTCATGCTGGTCGGCGGCGAAGCGAGCGTGGACGGCCATGCATTGAAGGAATTCGAACTCGCCGTCCTGCAACCCGGGCGCGACATGACGCTCGAAAGCAAGAGCGGCGCGCGGGTCATGCTGCTGGGCGGAGAAGCCTTTCAGACCAATCGTCACGTCTGGTGGAATTTCGTCAGCTCCAGCCGCGACCGGATCAACCAGGCCAAGGAAGATTGGCGCGAGGGGCGTTTCGCCAAGGTCCCGGGCGACGAGGAGGAGTTCATTCCCCTGCCCGACGGCGCGCCGAAGACCGTTACCTATCCGTGAGGGGAGATCGATGAGTTTCGAAGGCAAGACCGCCTGGATCACAGGCGCCAGCAGCGGCATCGGCGCGGCGCTGGCGCGCGAGTGGGCGGGACGGGGCGCTCGCATCATCCTGTCGGGCCGCGACGAAGAAAGACTCGCCGAGGTGGCGGAATCCATCGAAACGGCGACGCTGATCCTGCCTTTCGACGTGCGCGACGACGAAGCCATGCAGGCAGCGACGAGCAAGGCCATTACCTGGCAGGGCGGTGTCGACATCTTCGTCGCCAATGCGGGGGTGTCGCAACGTAGCGCGGCGATCGATACCGACATTTCCGTCTATCGCGAGATCATCGATATCGACCTCACCGCTCAGATTGCCGCGACGCAAGCGCTGCTGCCGCACCTGGTCGAACGGCAAAACGGTACCTTGCTGTTCGTAAGTTCGATCGCGGGCAAAGTCGGCGTGCCGATGCGCACCGCATACTGCGCCGCGAAATTCGGACTGATCGGCTATGCCGACGCGCTGCGCGCCGAGCTTTCGCAGCAGGGCGTTTCGGTCCACGTCGTGTGCCCCGGCTCGGTCGCGACCGATGTCAGCCGCAATGCGCTGACCGCGGATGGAAGCAAACGCGGGCGCAGCGACAGCGTTATCGATAACGGTATCGCGCCCGATGACGCCGCCAAGCGGATCGTCGATGCGGTCGAAGCCAACCAGCGCGAAATCATTGTCGCCGAAGGCATGGAAGAGGCGATGGGCGAGATGCGTCGTACTCCCGACCAGCTGCTCGACCAGGTCGCTGGGATGGTCGCTGCCGGATACATGGAGAAGATGAAGGCGGAGGGCTGAGCGTGACACTCGAGCAGAAGCGGGTCGTGTTGGCCAACGGGATCGAACTCGACGTGGTCGACGAAGGGCCGCGGGACGCACCCGTGCTGATCTTCCTCCACGGCTTTCCCGAAAGCCACCGCACCTGGCGCAATCAGATCGCGCATTTTTCGGACCGGTTCCGCTGCATCGCCCCCGACCAGCGCGGCTATCGCGGTTCGTCCAAGCCGCAGGAGGTCAAGGCCTATACGCCCGACAAGCTGGCCGGCGATGTCTTCCTGCTCGCCGATGCGCTGGGCGTCGACAGCTTCACCGTGGTCGGTCACGACTGGGGCGGCGCGATTGCCTGGGGGGTGGCCTACGGCGGGATGATGAACGGGCGCGTGACCCGTGCCATCATCGCCAATGCGCCGCATCCGGTGCTGTTTCCCAAACTGCTCTACACAAACCGCGAGCAGCGCGAGGCGAGCCAGTACTTCCGCGATTTCCGCGATCCGGCGAATGATGCGCTGGTGCGCGAACACGGATTAGGCGCGCTGCTTATGAAGGTTTTCGAAGGCCAGGTGATGACCACTATAGAACCCGAGGAACAGGCCGCGCTGCTAAAGGACTGGTCCGACCCGGAAGCCGCGTTCGGCATGCTCAACTATTACCGGGCCAGCCCGATAGAGGTTCCGCCGATTGATGCTCCTTACGAACTGCCCGAAGATTACCAGCCTTATCCGCTGCCCAGGCTGACGGTCCCGACGCTAATCATCTGGGCGATGGAAGATCTGGCGTTGCCGCCCGCCAATCTCGAGGGCCTCAACGAGGTGATCGAGAAACCCGAAGTGGTGCCGGTGCCTGAATGCGGGCATTTCGTGCAGTGGGAGAAGCCCGATGCCTTCAACGCCGCAGCCGACGCTTTCCTCGCAAAAACCGGCTGATCAGCTGCGCCATTTGATCCATTTGCCGTGCGGATGCGCGGTTGCCAATCGGCGGCGCATGTCGCCATTCGGCCAGTAGCTGACCATCAACTCGTGGCGATGCGTGTCGCGATTGGCCTCGAGGCTGACCCACGCAAGCGGCGTATCCTCTCGTGCACGGCCGCCGGCGGCTTCCATAAGCTCGACGATCCGGTCGCGCTCGGGGCGCGGGATGTACTGCCACACCACCGAATGCATCAGCACGCGCGTCGTTTTCTCCTGCTGTGGTCGTTCCAAGCGGTCGGCAAGGAAATCACCCGCGCGCATGCGCTCGATATCGGGCGGAAAGGTCTTGGCCGCCTCGATCGCCGCATCCATCCGTGTAAAGCGTTCGGTGAATTCGGGCCAGATATAGGCCTTTAGGCGTAATGCCTGCGCCTCGTCGGTGAGATCGACCGGAGCGACATCGCACCCTTCCGCCCTCACAATGTCGAAACCGCAATCGGGTGGCGGATCGCCCCGCCATTCGGGCGTAATCTGCATGCGCGAAGTGCTGGGCCCGACTGTCACGCCGCCCAGATCGTAGCGATAACGCCGCATCATCAGGTTGATGCCCGCGCTCGAGCCGATCTCGAGCAGGTCGAAATTGCCCGGCAGGCCCTGATCGACGAGCCACAGGAACGCAGCCGCAAAACTGGCCGAGCGGCCTGCCTCGTTGGTCTGCGGCGGGCCGTCGAGCCACGGCATCAGGAAAGGTTCGTGCCGTTCGATCGCGTCGGCGACGACCTCGGTCGCGTTGGTTGGCCCCAACCCTTCGTAGATTGGCGCTAGGGCAGGCTCCTCGCCAGCCAAGTGAAGCGCATGCAATCCGCCCGCCACCCGCAGCGGCAGGGCATCTGCAAGCGCAGGCCCCGCCCAGCGCCGTACGCGGCGCATCACCGCCCCGCCCCTTTCGGTGTCGAGCAATTCGCGGAGTGATTGACATATCTGGGCCGTGATCGGCGCGCCGTTGTCGCGGCAATAGGCGACCTGGTTCTCGAAGGCCCGCGCGACCGCTTCGGGTCCGGTGGCATCGGGTTCGATCACGACATATTCCGCCTTGTCGATCGCCATTGCCCTTTGCCACCCCGCTGCTTATCTGCGCATCCCATGAACGATAGCCTGACCTTCGCTGTTCCCAAGGGCCGCATCCTCGACGAGGCGCTACCCGTGATGGCCCGTGCCGGCGTGGTGCCGGAAGACGGCTTTCACGACAAGGCCAACCGCTCGCTGACTTTCGCTACCAGGCGCGACGACATGCGCCTCATTCGCGTGCGCGCCTTCGACGTGGCAACCTTCGTGGCACATGGCGCGGCCCAATTGGGCATCGTCGGATCGGACGTGATCGAGGAATTCGACTACGCCGATCTCTACGCCCCGGTCGATCTCGATATCGGTCACTGCCATCTCGCGGTGGCCGAACCCAAGGAAGGCGGGGCGAGCGTCGATGGTGCAAGCCACCTGCGCGTGGCGACCAAATATCCCAGTCTGACTCGTCGCCACTTCGAACGGCAGGGGATCCAGGCCGAGTGCGTCAAGCTCAACGGCGCGATGGAGATCGCGCCCGAGCTCGGCCTCGCAGGCCGGATCGTCGATCTCGTTTCCACGGGGACGACGCTGCGCGAAAACGGGCTGGTCGAAACCAGCCGCATCCTGGACATTTCGGCGCGCCTGATCGTCAACCGCGCGGCGCTGAAAACCGACCCACGCGTCGCTGCACTGGTCGAGGCGTTCCGCGCCGATGCGGCCCGGCGCGAGGCCGCCTGATGCAGCTGCTGCGGATTTCGGACGACGGCTTCGAGAAGGCCTTTGCCCGCGTGGTGCGCAATCGCCGCGAGAGCGACCGGCAGGTCGGGCGCGACGTGGCCACGATGATCAACGAAGTGCGCGAGCGTGGTGACGACGCGCTGGTCGAATACACCGCTCGCTTCGATAATCATGGTCTTGGTAACGACGGCGATTGGCAGATTTCGGCGGAAGAGTGCCGCGTCGCCTACGACGCGCTCGATGCCGACCTGCGCGAGGCGCTGGAGACGGCCGCGAGCCGCATCCGCGCCTATCACGAAGGCCAGCTCCCCGAAGATCGCGACTATACGGACGATATCGGCATGCGCCTTGGCGCGCGGTGGACTGCGGTCGATGCTGCGGGGCTCTATGTTCCCGGTGGACGCGCGGCCTATCCCTCTTCGCTGCTGATGAACGCCATCCCCGCCAAGGTTGCCGGGGTCGACCGTCTGGTGGTGACGACACCCACGCCCAAGGGCGAGGTCAATCCGCTGGTGCTTGCCGCGGCGCATATTGCAGGCGTCGACGAAATCTGGCGCGTCGGCGGCGCACAGGCCGTGGCAGCGCTGGCCTATGGCACCAAGCGGATCGGCAAGGTCGACGTGATTGCGGGGCCGGGCAATGCCTGGGTCGCCGAGGCAAAGCGGCAGCTCTATGGCGTGGTCGGGATAGACATGGTGGCCGGTCCAAGCGAAATTCTTGTCATTGCGGACGCCAATAACGATCCCGAATGGATCGCCGCCGACCTTCTCAGCCAGGCGGAACACGATCCGACCAGCCAGTCGATCCTGATCACCGATAGCGAAAGCCTCGCAAGGCAGGTCGAGGATGCGATCGACCTTGCGCTGATGAAACTGCCGACCGCCAGGACCGCCAAGGCCAGCTGGGACGAGCACGGGCTGATCGTGATCGTCGATCGGCTCGACCAGGCCCCAACGCTGTCGGACCATCTGGCGGCCGAGCATGTCGAACTGATGGTGGACGAACCGCAAAAGCTGTTCGACGCCATGCGCCATGCAGGCAGCGTGTTCCTCGGCCGGCACACGCCCGAAGCCGTCGGCGACTATATCGCCGGGCCCAACCACGTCCTTCCCACTGGGCGCCGCGCTCGCTTTGCCAGCGGATTGTCGGTGCTCGATTTCATGAAGCGCACCAGCTTTATCGACGCGTCGGAGGCCGCGCTTGCGGCGATCGGTCCGGCGGCGGTCAGGCTGGCGGAGGCGGAAGGCCTCCCCGCGCATGCGCTATCGATTTCGACGAGACTGAAATGAGCCAGAATCCCAAGTCCCAGGCCCGCAGCGCCGCCCGCCTCGGCGCCGTGCAGGCGCTCTACCAGCAGCAGATGGAGGGCACTAAGCTCGCCAAATTGCTCGACGAATTCCACCAGCATCGGCTGGGCCGTGTGATCGAGGACGAGGAATATGCCGAGGCCGATGTCGATTTCTTCGACGATCTTGTCAGCGGCGTCGATGCGCGGCGCGAGGAAATCGACGCCAAGCTGACCGCGAGGCTTGCGCAGGGCTGGACGCTCGCTCGGCTCGACAAAACCATGCTGCAGATCCTGCGCGCGGGCTCTTACGAACTGCTAGCCCGCCCCGATGTCCCCAAGGCCAGCGCGATCAGCGAATATGTCGATGTCGCCAAGGCTTTCTTCGACGATCGCGAGGCGAAATTCGTCAACGGCATCCTCGACGCGGTGGCCAAAGAGGCCGGCCGCTAGTTTTCATGTCCGCTCGTGCTGAGCATGTCGAAGCACCGTCCTTCTGTTGGCGAGCACACCGCCTGATCAAAAGTACGGCCCTTCGACAAGCTCAGGGCGAACGGATAGAGGGCGATTGTGCACGAGACTGGATTCATCGCCGCCCTCAAGGCCTTGGCCAGCAGCCCCGCCGCGCGCGGGCTCGATGACGATGCGGCAGTCATCGAGATCGGCGGCGAAACGCTCGTCCTCACCCATGACACGCTGGTTGAGGGCATCCACGTTCGCGAGGGCGAGGATCCCGCCGATATCGCGTGGAAGCTGGTCGCGGTGAATCTCTCGGACCTCGCGGCAAAGGGTGCCGAGCCGGTCGGCGTACTCGTTTCGCACATGCTTGGCGCCGATGACGACCGGTTCGTCGCGGGTCTTCGCGAGGTTCTTGATGAGTACGGTACACCTCTGCTCGGCGGGGACACGGTGCGGGCCGACGGGCGCCGCGTGTGGGGCTGCACTGCAATCGGCAGGGCCACGCATACGCCCGTCCCCGACAGGCGCAATGCACGCATCGGCGAGGCGATCTACGTCACGGGCACGCTGGGGCGAGCGATGCTCGGGATGTCCGAACGCGGCTCGGGCGATGTCAACGACCTCGCCTATCGTCGCCCTCGCCCGCTCCTGACCGAAGGGCGCAAGCTGGCACCGCATGTCGGCGCGATGATGGATGTCTCCGACGGACTGCTGCTCGATAGCTGGCGCATGGCGCGTGCCAGCGGGGTCGGTTTCGCGCTCGGGAGGAAGGCGATCCCCGTGGCAGATCCCGCCCGCTTCGACGACTGCATCCGCTGGGGCGACGATTACCAGTTGCTGTTCACGGCGCCGGCATCGATCGAGCTGCCCGTGCCAGCCGCAAGGATCGGCATCGTCGAAAGGTCCGATCCGGTCCTCTCGCTAGACGGGCGCAATCTCCACCCCGAAGACGGTCTCGGCTACCAGCACTGATCGCTTGCGCGCGGCCCTATCGATAAGCGCGGATTGCTGCGTATTTCGACCTTGTCACGCAACAGATGGCCCTTATACCTCTCGACCCATGTTCCGGCGCTTCCCGCGCCGGGTCGCATAATCAATAAAACCAATCGGGAGGGGGAATTTCTTCGTGGACCTTGTTCTCATAGCAATTTTGCTGGGACTGCTGGCCGTACTGTACGGCTTCGTCACCAGCCGCCAGGTGCTCAAATCGGGTGCTGGCAACGAAAAGATGCAGGAAATCGCCGGCGCCATCCAGGAAGGCGCGCAGGCCTATCTCAAGCGGCAATATACGACGATCGGTTTCGTCGGCATCGTCGTCGCGGTGCTCGTATACGTCTTTCTCGGCATCGTACCGGCCATCGGCTTCGTCATCGGTGCGATCCTGTCGGGCGTCGCGGGCTTCATCGGAATGAACATCTCGGTGCGCTCGAACGTTCGCACGGCCGCCGCCGCGCAGAGCGGGCTGCAGCAGGGGCTCACCCTCGCCTTTCGCGCGGGTGCCATCACCGGCTTGCTCGTGGCAGGTCTCGCCCTGCTCTCTATTGCGGTCTTCTTCTGGTATCTCGTCGGCCCGGCCGGTTTTACCGCAGATAGCGACGCAGTGGTCTACGGCCTCGTCGGTCTCGCCTTCGGTGCCTCGCTGATCTCGATCTTCGCGCGTCTCGGCGGCGGCATCTTCACCAAAGCCGCCGACGTCGGCGCCGACCTGGTCGGCAAGGTCGAGGCAGGCATTCCCGAAGACGATCCGCGCAACCCCGCTGTCATCGCGGACAATGTCGGCGACAATGTGGGCGACTGTGCCGGCATGGCCGCCGACCTGTTCGAGACCTATGTGGTGACCGTCGGCGTGACCATGGTCTTGACCGCGCTGCTCTTCAGCGAAGTTTTGGGCGACCTGCTTATGCCCATGATGGCCCTTCCGCTGCTGATCGGCGGTGCATGCATCCTGACCAGCATCATCGGCACCTACTTCGTCAAGCTCGGCAAGGGCGGCACCAATGTGATGGGCGCGATGTACAAGGGCTTCATCGTTTCCGCGGTCCTCGCCATCCCGCTGATCTATTTCGTCATCAGCTATGCGCTGGGCGGTATGGGTACGGAGATCGGCGGCGCTGTCGCGGGCATTGATCCGGGGGCTCCGTTGGCGGAAGAAGGCACGGCCGAACAGGTCGTCGGCTTTACCGGCATGGACCTGTTCCTGTGCTCGGTCATCGGGCTCGCCATCACCGGCCTCATCATCTGGATCACCGAGTATTACACCGGCACGAACTATCGTCCGGTGCGCTCGATCGCCAAGAGTTCGGAAACGGGCCATGGCACCAATGTGATCCAGGGGCTGGCCATCAGCCTTGAATCGACTGCGCTGCCGACGATCGTGATCGTGGCCGGCATCATCGGCACCTTCCAGCTCGCCGGCCTCATGGGCATCGCCTATGCGGCGACCGCCATGCTGGCGCTCGCGGGCATGGTCGTGGCGCTCGATGCCTACGGTCCGGTGACGGACAATGCGGGTGGCATTGCCGAAATGGCCGGTCTCGACGACAGCGTTCGCGAGAAGACCGACATGCTCGACGCGGTCGGCAACACGACCAAGGCCGTGACCAAGGGCTATGCCATCGGTTCGGCGGGGCTCGGCGCGCTGGTGCTCTTCGCGGCTTACACGACCGACCTGGCGAAGCTGTTCCCCGATGCCGATGTCGATTTCAGCCTCGAGAACCCATACGTCATCGTCGGCCTGCTGCTCGGTGCGCTGCTCCCGTATCTGTTCGGTGCGATGGGCATGACCGCCGTGGGCCGCGCAGCCGGTGACGTAGTGGTCGATGTGCGCGAGCAGTTCGCTGCCGATGCGGGCATCATGGCCGGCACTTCCAAGCCGAACTATGCCAAGACCGTGGACCTCGTGACCAAGGCTGCGATCAAGGAAATGATCCTGCCCTCGATGCTGCCGCTTCTGGCACCCATCGTGGTCTATTTCGCGATCCTCTTCCTTGCGGGTCAGGAAAATGCCTTCGCGGCCGTGGGCGCATTGCTGCTCGGCGTGATCATCGGCGGGATTTTCGTCGCGCTGTCGATGACCGCGGGCGGCGGCGCATGGGACAATGCGAAGAAGTACATCGAAGACGGCAATCACGGCGGTAAGGGTTCCGAAGCCCACAAGGCCGCGGTAACCGGCGACACCGTGGGTGATCCTTACAAGGACACCGCGGGTCCGGCTGTGAATCCGATGATCAAGATCACCAATATCGTCGCGCTGCTTTTGCTCGCGGCGCTTGCAGCCGGCTGATCTTCATATCCAACCGAAACGAGGGGCGGCGGTACCGACGGGTATTGCCGCCCCTTCCTTTTCAGCGCGTTAACCGACTTTAAGCGCCTTGCGCCTATGCTTCGCGCAATTTGGAGTGGGGTCCAATGACGCGCATAGAGGAACTTGTCGGCAATCGATGGCATGGCGCGCACGTGCAGGGCCGTGCGTGCGCGGAGCTGGAGGAGGGGTTCACTGTAGCTCCTTGGCCGGAAATCGTCGGCAGGAGCTTCACGACCCACTGGGACGAGCTTGCCACGACATGCGCCACTCCCAATCCGTTTTTGGAGCAGTGGTTTCTCGAACCGTCCCTGCGCCAGTTCGATCCGAACGCCGAGGTCAACCTGGCCACGCTCGTGGTCGACGGGGAACTCGTCGGTCTGATGCCGATCCGGCGTGACGGCAATTATCACGGAACGGCCCTGCCCCATCTCGCCAACTGGCTGCATGCCAATGCCTTTTGTGGCGAGCCTTTGGTGGTGCAGCGACATTCGCGCAGGTTCTGGGATGGGATGCTCGGCTGGTGCGATCGCCATGGCCGCACGAGCCTGTTTCTCCACCTGGCGAACCTTCCCTGCGACGGTACCGCCTATCGCACGCTGCACGAAATCGGCAGGGAATCGGGTCGCAGCGTGAAGGTCGTGCAACGGATCGAACGCGCCGCCTTGCGCACGGGATTGTCCCCGCAGGAACATCTCGCATCAGCCCTCGTCAAGAAGCGCCGCAAGGAATTGCAGCGCAAGCACCGCCGCCTGGCAGAATCCGGAGCGTTCCGTTTCTCCCGCCAGCGAGGCGACGATGATATTGTCGCGTGGATCGACGAATTCCTGAATCTGGAAAGTGCCGGCTGGAAGGGCGCGCAGGGATCCGCGCTGGCCAGCCATGCGACCACCGAAGCGTTGTTTCGCGAGAGCCTTGCGGGCGCGGCCGCGCGGGGGCGGCTCGAGAGGCTTGCCTTCCATCTCGACGACAGACCCGTCGCAATGCTGTGCTCTTTTGTCGCACCCCCGCTCTGTTTCGGGTTCAAGACGGCCTATGACGAAAACCTGGCGAAGCTCTCGCCGGGAATGCTCCTGCAAGTCGAGAACCTCGCCGTCCTGGAACGCGAAGACATCGAACTGTCTGATAGCTGCGCCACGCCCGACCATCCGATGATCGGGCAGATCTGGCCGGACCGGCGACAGATCGCAATGCTGTCGGTCGGCATCGGGGGGCGTATCCGCCGCAGCGTCGGCGCGGCCCTTTCCGCCATCGAATTGCGCAGGATGGAAACCCGCGCATGACCCGTCACGATAGCTCGATTTCCGCCCGGTCATCGCGGGTCTTCCCACCCGAATCGCGCGCCGCCTTCGCACGCGATTATCCCGAAAAGCCGCATGTCCTGCGCCATCGGCTTCGCGCGGAAGAGCGCCTGACACTGGACGCGCTCGCCGCTCTGGGCGAGGCGCTTCCGCCCGCCTCCATCGAATACAATCGTGGCGATCTGCCGGTCGGGGTCGAAGGCAAGCCCGACGCCAATGGCCTCACCATCGGCGAAACGATCCGCCAAATCGTGACCAGCAACAGCTGGGCGGTGCTCAAGAATATCGAGCAGGTGCCTCAATATCAGGCGCTGCTGATGGACCTGCTCGACGAGCTTCGTCCGACGATCGAGGCGACGACCGGCGACATGCTGACACCACAGGGCTTCGTCTTCATCTCGAGCCCCAATGCGGTCACGCCCTATCATTTCGATCCCGAGCACAACATCCTGCTGCAATTGCGCGGTAGCAAGGTCATGACGCAGTTTCCCGCAGGCGATCCTGCCTATGCGCCGGACACCGTTCACGAGACTTACCACCTCGGCGGCCCGCGCGAGCTTCCGTGGCACGATGGCTTGCTCGCCGGTGGCACTCCCTTCGCCATCGAGCCGGGCGAGGCCGTTTACGTTCCCGTCATGGCGCCCCATTTCGTGCGCAACGGATCGGAACCCTCGATCTCGCTGTCGATCACATGGCGCAGCGAATGGAGCTATGCCGAAGCCGGCGCGCGCTGCTTCAACGGCATCGTTCGCAAGCTGGGCGTCAATCCGCGCGCTCCGGGCCGCTGGCCGGCGAGCAACCGTGCAAAATCTCTTGCCTTCCGGGCCTGGCGCAAGGCCTTCGGCACCGCGGGATGAAATGATAATGGGGGCCATGGTGCCAAGCGACCAGCAGGCCTGCGATGCCGCCTTGTTCGATGCACTGGCTCAATCCGGGCAGTCGAATCGCTCTTTCCTGCGCAGCCGGTGGTTCACTGCGGGCGCACGCTCGCCTGATGAAACCCTAGTGCTGCGAGACGCCACGGGTGCGCCATTGGCGGCGATCGCCCTCGCCGGACGACGCAAGGGTCCATTGCGCCTGCGAGAAGTCGGCGGGTGTTATTGGCCATTCCGGGGGATCCCGATTGCGGAGGACGCAACGGCCGAAACGCTCGCGCCCGCACTTCGCTCCGAACGCCAGAGGCTCGGGGCCGTCTGGCGGCTGGGTCCGGCCGAAGACGCTGATCCGGCGCTCGCAACTTTGCTTGCCGCCGCTCGTCAGGCAGGATGGACGGTGCTTTCCCGGCCGCTCGGGCAGGTATTTGAACTCGACCTTTCAGCGCTTGGCGATGGGGGCGATTGGCCTTCGTCCAAAACCAAACGCAAGAACCGCTGGCGCAAGCGGCGGCTGGAAGAGGATGGCGGACCGCTGCGCACTGAGGTCTTCTCGGGTAGCGACTGGACCGCAGATCAGCGCGACGCGATGGCCGCGATCGAAGCGGCAAGCTGGCTCGGCAAGCTCGACGATGGCGGCGACACCAAATTCCGCGATCCGGCCATGCGCCGCTATTGGGAAGAGCTGTGCGAAGATCCCAAGCTCGCCGACATGCTGTTCGGCAGCCTCATGTGGATCGGCGAGGTCCCCGCGGCCTTCACTTTCGGCATCGAGGCGGGCGATACGCGTTACTACGTCGCCAACAATTACGACGAGCGGTTCACCAAGTTCGGTCCGGGCCGCGTGCTGCTCTATGACGATTTCGCCCGTGCAGCGGATCGCGGGATAGCCCGGATCAGCTGGGGTCTCGGCGATGCCGGCTACAAGGGCGAGATGGGCGCGCAGCCCGGCCCCGAAATGGTCGACTTGCTGTTTGTGCGCGGGCGGCTGCCGGCAATGCTCCTGCGCCGCTGGTGGGAACGTCCACAATGAACCGCCCCATCTTCGCAATTGTCGGCGCTCTCGGCCTGCTCGCGGCCTTCCTGCTGGGCATGATGGCCTATGAGCAGCTGGCCTTCGGTTGGCCCTTTGCGCGCGAGGAATCCCCGCTGCACACCGGTTGGCACTGGCTCCGCCGCAGCGTCAACGCCGTGCTCTGCGCCGCGCTTGTCATCTCCCTGGCCCGCGTCCGCCGACATGGCGAGCCGCTTTCCCCGGGTGCTCTGACGCTCGCCTGGCTGGTTGCAGCGCTGACGGCGGTGGCCACGCTGCTGCTTGTCGCCAGCCCCGCAGCCTATGCCCGCGTGGGGGCGGAAGACAGCGCGATCGAATGGCTCAGCGCCCTGCTCCTCTTCGTCGCTGCCACCGCCATGGCAAAGCGGTTCCTCGATCTGCGTCGCACAGACCCCGCCACCCCGTTCCGCCGCCTCCACCTGCTCGGCGCGGCAGGTTTCGCCCTTCTGTTCCTGCTCATGGGCGGCGAGGAGGTGAGCTGGTTCCAGCGCCAGATCGGTTTCGCCACACCTGACAGCGTCGCGGCGCGCAACTGGCAGGGCGAATTCAACCTGCACAATTTCCAGACCGACCTCACCGAACTGGTGCTCTATGCGGGTACCGGCCTGTTCCTGATGCTCCTCCCTTTGGTCCGCGAGAGCGCGCTTGTGCGCTGGCCCATCGTCCGGCCTTTCGCTGCCTTCCTGCCCGATCGCACCGTGGCCGCAATTTCCGCGCCGATGCTGGTCTTCACCTACAGCCACTGGACGCTGCTGCCGGTGCAGGCGGCCTTCTGGATCGGGCTATTCGCCTGCATCGCCTTCGCCCGGAGCGCGGCAAGCACTCGCGAGCGGGCGCTGTGGAGCGTGTTCGCGCTGTGGGTCGCGCTCGGCCAGTTGCTCCACCTTCTTCTCGGCCACACTATGGTTATGATGTACGACAGCTCCGAATATCGCGAGCTGTTCCTGTGCTTCGGCCTGGCCGCCTATGCTTTCCGGCAATGGCGCACGGGTGGACGCTTGACGCAAACGTAAAGCGCCCGCAAAGCTCGCCAGGTGAGTATCGAAAAGAAACCTGAAGAGCTTGTCGCCGGCCTCGTTCGCCTGCTGACCGTTACCCGCAATGGCGAGGACGCCTTCACCGCGCCCCAGCAGCCGGGCGGCGTGGGCCGCGTCTTCGGCGGCCAGGTCATCGCACAGGCCTTGCAGGCGGCGCAGGCGACCGCGCCCGAGGGGCTCGAGGCGCATTCGCTCCACGCCTATTTCCTGCGCGGCGGCAAGGAGGGCGTTGACATCGCCTATACCACCGCGCGCGATTTCGACGGACGCAGCTTCGCCAATCGCCGCGTGGTGGCGAGCCAGCCCGACGAGGACGGCAACCAGCGCCCGATCCTCAACCTCACCGCCAGTTTCCAGCGCCCCGAGGAGGGCCTGAGCCACGACGATGTGACCATGCCTGACGTCGCCCCGCCCGAAGAGCTCAAGAGCGACATGGAGATGCGCCGCGCCATGGTCGAGCGCGCGGGCGACCGGATGAGCGAGCAGCAACGCAACCTCGTGCTGCGCCCGCGCCCGATCGAGATGCGCACGGTCGACCGGCTGCACTGGATGAACAGCGAACCGCGCGAACCCAAGGCACACAGCTGGTTTCGCACCGCGGCGCCGCTGCCCGCGATCGAGGACGACCCGGCGCTGCACCGCGCGGTGATCGCCTATGCCAGCGACTACACGCTGCTCGGCACCAGCGCGCTGCCGCATGGCCTGTCCTGGATGCGCGGCGAGCTGGTCGGCGCCAGCCTCGACCATGCGATCTGGTTCCACCGCCCGGCCCGCGCCGACGAATGGCTGCTCTACGCCACCGACGCCCCGTGGAGCGGCGGCGGGCGCGGCTTCAACCGCGGCCGCATCTTCAACCGCGACGGCGAGCTGATCGCCAGCGTCGCGCAGGAAGGCATGATGCGCAAACGGGTGAAGCGGGACGGCTAGTCCTCAAGTAGCGAAGTGGTAGGACCGACAAAGACCTCCTCAAGTAACGGTTGCGAAGCACGGCCGAATGCCGAACCGGTAGGACGGACAAAGGTGACAGCGTGTCACTTTCGCATTGTCACAGTAAATATCTGGTAAGAAACGATATTCTCCAAATTTTGCGCGAAGGTGACACGAGGGCGCGAGGCGCAAAATGCCGCAAGAGAGCCACGGCAGAGCGGTCTGGATACCGACGGTGTGAAAGAGCTGTCCAGAGCCCGACGAGGGCCCGATGCGAAGCTAGCACCGGCGGGGGATGTAGGAAAATCAGGCCGCCATCAGCAGCTCGATGCGCTCCAGTTCCTTGAAAAATTCGAAGCACAGCTGGTCACGCTCGTCATCGGGCAGCCAGCGGGTCATCTGCGGGAACACCACCTTGTTGTAGCGATAGGTCCGCCGGTCCCACATGTTCTCAGCCGTCACCGCGCGCGCCGATGCGAGGATTGCAGCCGCATCCTCGCGCACTTCGTCGGGATCGGGTTCAATGCGGACTTCGGACGCGTTGGGATTGTCGAGCCCTAGCCCTAACTGCCTCGAATCCGAACCGAAAAGATCGTTCACGAGTGAAATCCCATTGTGACGCGGCGACTATTCACGCTAGGGAAAATGACGGGAGGACATGCATGACGCAAGACGCCGCCGTCCAGAAAGCTGTGGGCGAATTCGGGAAAACTGCCAAGGCGAAACTGGCCGAAGGTGGCCAGCCCGAAGACCAATTGCGCAACCCCTTGGAAAACCTGTTCCAGGCGCTGGCGAGCGAGTGCGGTCACAGCGCGGGCAGCGTCGTGCTTGCCGGGGAGAAATCGCTCGCAGACCTTCACACACGCCCCGACTTCGCTGTGTCGGTGCGTAAGGCGCTGGTCGGCTTTATCGAGGTCAAGGCGCCGGGCAAAGGCGCCGATCCGCGCAAGTTCAAGCCGGGCCACGACAAGGAGCAGTGGGAGAAGCTGAAGGCGCTCCCGAACCTGATCTACACCGACGGCAACGCCTTTTCATTATGGCGCGATGGCGAACTGGTCGGCCAGATCGTCAAGCTGGAGGGCGATATCGAAATGTCGGGCGCCAAGCTTGGCGCGCCCTACGATTTCCTGTCGATGATCTGCGATTTCCTGGCGTGGCAACCGATCGCGCCGCGCAATGTCAAGCAGCTCGCCGAAACCTCTGCCCGCCTGTGCCGCTTCCTGCGCGACGAGGTGGCCGAGCAGCTCAAGGTCAAGAACAAGCAGCTTTCCGAGCTGATGGACGACTGGAAGGCGTTGCTCTTTCCAGAGGCCGACAATGACCGCTTTGCCGATGGCTATGCGCAGGCGGTGACATTCGGCCTGCTGATGGCCCGCTCGCGTAAGATCTCGCTTCAGAGCGAGATCGATCAGGTCGGGCGCAAGCTGGGCGAAAGCAATACGCTGATCGGCACCGCATTGCGGCTGCTGACCGAGCAGGAGTTCAATCTCGGCCCCGCGCTCGATACGCTCAAGCGTTCACTCGATGCGGTCGTATGGGCCGAAGTATCGAAGGGCGATCCCGAAGCCTGGCTCTATTTCTACGAAGATTTCCTCGAGGTTTACGACAACGCGCTGCGCAAGGCGACCGGCAGCTATTACACCCCGCCCGAAGTGGTGCAGGCGATGGCGCGGCTGTGCGACGAAGCGCTGAAATCGGACCGCTTCGGCCTGCCGCTGGGGCTGGCGGACGAGAAAGTGCATATCGCCGATCCCGCCACGGGTTCGGGCACCTATCTGCTCGCGATCATGCGGATGATCGCCGACACGGTGCGCACGAATGAAGGCGATGGCGCGGTTCCCGCGCAGATCGCAAAGGCGGCACAGCGGCTTTACGGGTTCGAAATGCAGTTCGGCGCATTCAGCGTCGCCCAGCTACGTCTGTTCGCCGAATGTGTCGATATCCTGCTGGACAACGAAAAGAAGGCGAAGCTCGCCGAAGGCGCATCGCAGGACGATGTCGACGCCATGGAGCCGAGCGAGGCGATGTTCGACGCGGCATCCGCCTCTGTACCCAAGCTCTTCGTCACCAACACTCTGGCCGATCCCTATGCCGATATCGAAAGCGGCACGGGTATCTACAAGGAAATCTCTGCCAGCCGGAAGGCCGCCAATGCGGTGAAGCGCGAAGCCCCGATTACCGTGGTAATTGGCAATCCGCCGTATAAGGAGAAGGCCAAGGGCAAGGGCGCGTGGATCGAGAAGGGGAGTTCGAGCAAGCCCGCCCCATTCGATGACTGGAAGCCGCCCGCCAGTTGGGGTGTTGGAGCGCACACGCACAAGCTGCGCAATCTCTACGTCTATTTCTGGCGTTGGGCAGCGTGGAAAGTGTTTCAGACGCTGGAGGACGAAAAGGACAAGGAAGCCGTGCGCGGGGACGCGAGCCAAGGTCTGGTTTGCTATATTACCGTGGCCGGTTTCCTGAATGGTGCCGGCTTTCAGAAGATGCGCGCCGACCTCCGCCGCGATTGCGATGAGATTTGGGTTATCGACTGCTCGCCGGAGGGCCAGCAGCCGAACATTCCAACACGCATTTTCCAAGGTGTCCAACAACCGGTGTGTATTGTGTTGGCTTCGCGTTCGAAAGGCAAAGATAAGGAAGCGCAGGCCAAAGTTTGGTATCGCCAGCTTCCGGTTGGAAAGCGCCAACTCAAGTTCGACGCGTTGGCTGAATTATCGCTTGCCGCCGATGGGTGGATGCCGGGAGCGCAACAGCCGCGCGCACCGTTTTTGCCTGCGTTCGTGGGTGGCTGGGCTGATTTCGTGTCGCTTGATAGTGTTCTTCCATTTAGTAGCCCAGGAGTGAAGCCTGGACGCACTTGGGTAATTGCTAGTGATCCAGATACATTGAAAGCTCGTTGGGATCGACTCTTGGCGGCGACTACACCGGCCGCAAGGAGCGAACTCTTCGAAAACAAACCGAATGATCGCAATACAAATAAGGCTGCCAAGCCCCTCGCCAAATTTCATTCGGACCTGCGGGCGCTGGAATCGATCATTGATGACCTACAATATGATGAGAAACGCGAAGCCGCGAGCAGCGAATTAGAGATCGTTGCGCCAACGGCATATGGGTTTCGGTCATTCGATAGGCAATCAATCATACCGGATGCTCGGTTGATCGACAGAGAGCGTCCTGAACTCTGGAGAATTTTTGGCGAGCTGCAGGTCCATTTGACTGCCCCTACCGATGTTTCGCCCACGAACGGACCAAGCCTCGCGTTTACAGCCTTACTTCCTGACCAGCATCACTATCATGGCCGCGGAGGCCGCGTTTTTCCCCTCTACCGCGACGCCGACGCAACCCAGCCCAACGTCTCCCCCGCCGTCCTCGCCGCGCTGGCCAAGGCGCATGGCAGCAAGCCCGATCCGGTCGGTGTCTTCGCCTATGTCGCGGGTGTGCTCGCGCATCCGGCCTTTACCGCGAACCACCAAGACGATCTCGTCCGCCCCGGCCTGCGCGTGCCGCTGACCGCCGATGCGGAACTGTTCGCGGAAGCCGCCGCGCTCGGGCGACGGGTGGTCTGGCTTCATACTTTCGGTGAGCGATTTGCCGATCCGGCTGCCGATCCACCGCGCCCGCCGGGCCAGCCGCGTCTGCCCGAAGACCGCCGCCCGCATATCCCGGCGGGCGGTGCGATCCCCAATACCCCCGAAGGCTTCCCCGACGAGATGTGGTACGAGGCCGAGAACCGGCGGCTTCATGTCGGCAGCGGTTTCATCGACCGTGTGCCGCAGGCGGTGTGGGATTACGAGGTGTCGGGCAAGCATGTGCTGACCCAGTGGTTCAGCTATCGCAAGAAGGACCGCAGCCGTCCGATCATCGGCGACCGCCGCCCGCCGTCCCCGCTGGGCGATATCCAACCCGACCACTGGTTGCCCGAATATACCAGCGAGCTGCTCAACGTGATCAATGTCCTCGCCTTGCTGACCGAGATGGAGCCGGCCCAAGCCGATGTGCTCGAGCGGATCGAGGACGGGCCGCTTGTCACTGCGAATTCGCTGGGTATTTGACCCCCTTTCGCACCTGCACAAAAAACAGCAAGCCAAACTGCGCAATATCCGCTATAGGCGCGCCGCACCCCCGTGCGCCCGAGCCGTGCCCCCTGCACCGCCGCGCCGGACAAGACACGAGATTCCATGGCTTTCGAAACTCTTCCGCCGGTGATCGGCGATGCACTGGCCGCACGCGGCTATGACGCACCCACCCCCGTCCAGGCCGCCGTCATCGATCCCGAAGCGCAAGGCCGCGACCTGATCGTTTCGGCGCAGACCGGCAGCGGCAAGACCGTGGCCTTCGGCATCGCGCTGGCCGACCAACTGCTCGGCGAACTGGGCGGCTCGCCGCTGAGCGAGAAACCGCTCGCGCTGGTCATCGCCCCCACGCGCGAACTGGCGCTGCAGGTCAGCCGCGAGCTCGGTTGGCTCTATGCGGGCGCGGGCCTGCGCATCGCGACCTGCGTCGGCGGGATGGATGCGAGCAAGGAACGCCGCAATCTGCGCGGCGGCCCGGCGATCGTGGTCGGCACGCCCGGTCGCCTTCGCGACCATCTCGAGCGCGGCGCGCTCGACCTGTCGGGCCTGATCGGCGTGGTGCTCGACGAGGCCGACGAGATGCTCGACATGGGCTTTCGCGAGGACTTGGAAGAGATCCTCGACGCGACGCCCGAGGGACGTCGCACGCTGCTGTTCTCCGCCACCATGCCGCGCCCGATCGAGCGGCTGGCCGAGCGCTACCAGCGCGATGCGCTGCGCCTCAGCCTCGTTGGCGAGACGCGCGGGCATGGCGATATCGCCTATCAGGCGGTGACCGTCGCTCCGTCGGAGATCGAGAATGCGGTGGTGAACCTGCTGCGCTTCCACGAGGCGGAGACCGCGATCTGTTTCTGCGCCACGCGCGAAAGCGTGCGGCGGCTGCACACGACGCTGCAGAACCGCGGCTTCGGCGTAGTGGCGCTGTCGGGCGAGCATTCGCAGTCCGAGCGCAACCAGGCGCTGCAGGCGCTGCGCGACCGCCGTGCCCGCGTCTGCGTCGCCACCGATGTCGCCGCGCGCGGGATCGACCTGCCGACGCTGAGCCTCGTGATCCATGTCGAGATCCCGCGCGATGCCGAGACGCTGCAGCACCGCTCGGGCCGTACGGGCCGCGCGGGCAAGAAGGGCACCGCGGCGATCGTGGTGCCCTACAACCGCCGCCGCCGGGTCGAAGGCATGCTGCGCGGCGCGCGGATCGAGGCCGAGTGGGTCGATGCGCCCACGCCCAAAGCGATCGCCAAGCGCGACCGGGCGCGGCTGCTCGAGACGATCACCGCAGAGCGCGAATACGAGGAAGGCGACCGCACCCTCGCCGCCGACATCATGGAGCGGATGAGCGCGGAGGACATCGCCGCCGCGCTGGTCCACGCCCACCGCGCCGAGCTGCCGACCCCCGAAGAGCTGCTCGCCAACACGCCCGAAGCGCGCGAGAAGGCCAAGGCCGAGCGCCACCGTCCCGGCTTCGAGGACGTGGTGTGGTTCAAGATGGACATCGGCCGCCGCCACAATGCCGAACCGCGCTGGCTGCTGCCGCTGATCTGTCGCCGCGGGCACATCACCCGCAACGAGATCGGCGCCATCCGCATCGGCCAGCACGAGAGCTGGTTCCAGGTGCCCCGCGCGGTCGCCGCCAAGTTCGCCGACACCGTCCAGCGCACCGCCTCGCCCGAGGACGAGCAGGACGCGATAGCCATTCTCGAGGCGCCCGACGGGCCGCGGGTCGAGGCCCGCCAGAACCGCAAGCACGGCGGCGGTGGTAAGGTCCACGCCCGCCCGCTCGGCAAGCCATCGGGGGACAAGCCCGCACGTGGCCGGCCGCCGTTCAAGAAGGGCAAGCCCGGCGGCGGTAAGCCCTTCGCGGGTAAGCCCAAATTCAGCGGCAAGGGCAAAGCGAAGGGCAAGCCCGGCGGCCCGCGCAAGGGCTGACCGGGCCTGCCCGCATTCCCGCTCAGTTGGTCATCAGCAGCGGGATGCGCACGTCGGATAGCATCGTGCGCGTCGCGCCGCCGAAGATCCGCTCGGTCAGCCGCGTGCGGCCATAGGCGCCCATCACGATGAGCCCCGCCTTGCGGTTTTCCGCGTGTTCGACCAGCGTTGCGCACACCCCCTTCTCGCCTGCTTCCGCCTCGATCATCTCGCTCGAGATGCCGTGGCGAGAGAGGTAGTCCGCCCCGTTTACCGGTGGCAGTTCGGGCTCCCTCTTGCCTCTCGCGGGTTCCTTGACCGTGACGAGATAGACGGTTTGCGCCTTGTGCAGCAGCGGGACGGCGGCCTTGAGCGCGTGCGAGGCTTCGGCAGACCCGTCCCAGGCGATCAGCGCGGGCGCCGTCGGATCGAACCGCTTGCAGGTATCGGGCAGCACGAGCACCGGGCAATCGGCGGTCACCGCCAGCTCGCCGGCGGTGAAGGACGGCGTGCCGTCGACCGTATTGGGATCGCGCGCGCTGACCACGGCGAGATCGTGCAGCGAGGATTCGCGCAGCATCGCCAGCGCCACCGGCCCCGCCGCCTCGACCCAGTTCCACGAGACGCCCTCGTTCGACAGGTCGTCGAGTGTCTTCTCGCGCAGCTTTTCGGCCTCCTTGCGCCAGAAGGGAACCATGGCGGCGAAGGCCGCGCCGTGGAAATCGATCGCTCCGGCGGCCTCGTAGGGGATGGCGTGCAGCAGCGTGACATGCGCATCGAAAGCGCGTGCGAGGTCGAGCACGGCGTCGAGCCGCCCGGAGAAGCCTTCGTCCCCGGTGGCGTTGAACAGAATGGTCTTCATGGCTCCGTCTCCTGTTGGCGGGAGGGCCGACGGGCCACGTCCCGGCTTGCAGTCGCACTATACATCACCGCGGCCCCCACACCTTGATCTGCATCAATTTGCAGCGGCATCGGGAAGGCCGCGAAGATGGCCGCACGCGAAGGTGCCGACATGGACCGTATATCGCATTGCCGGAAACCGTGACCTTCGGGCGGCGTCATAGCGCCGCCTCCGCCCGGTTGGTGCGCGAGATGAGCGCAAGAAGCGCGGATTCATCGGGTTTGCGGACCACACCCACATAGCATCCGCGGCGCAGCATGACCTGCCAGATGCCGGTCTCCACGCGCCATTCGAGCTGCGGGATCGTGACCTTCCGATCAGCCTTCAGGGCCGCGCGCGCCGCATCCAGCGCCGCATCGAGCCGCGCCCTCCCGGCGGGCGATTGCCGCCGCGCCAGCGCCACGTCCCACGCCGCCACAAACCCTTGCGCACCCGGACGCTCGCGCAGGCGATAGGCCGTCTCCCGCGCCATCGAAACCGCCCGCGCCGCCGCCGCGACCGAGCGCGTGGCGGCAAGATGCCCGATGAACTCCGCCTGCCGCACGGGCGTCCACCCGTCCGCACGATGGCGCAGCGGGACCGCATGGAACGGCGGGATGGTGACGGTGGGGGTGCGTGGCTGCGAGGAACGCGGAGGGTAGTGTTTCATCCGGCAGGGTAAGGCACGGATCGGAGGGTGAAGGAAAGAGTAACCTCTCCCTCCTGGCCGTATATCCGATCAGACGCTGCTGCACTTGTCAGTCAGGACTGCGCTGGCGGGACAGCAGCACCACTCCGGCTCGGAGGGCCGAGTGACGTCATGTCGGATTTCGAGTGGACAACCGACTCTACTCAGTCCTCGATTTCCCCTGCTGTCGCTTCTCGCGGACCTCTTTTTTAGCGCGACGCTTCTCCAATATTCCGAGCGCGTCGTCATCGCCCTCGGCGAACATCTCGTCGATCTCAGCGGCTGATTTGCCACCAAAAACCTGTTTGTAGGTTTGATGCTTACTACGGCTCATAAACCGCAACGTATTGCGCATTGCCGATGACCGCAATCGGGTCGGTTCAGGCCCGTCCGCTTCTGGCCCACACCTAGCTCGGTGAAAGCGGCTTCAGCTTGGGTGGTGAGCAGAAAGTCCGCTTTTGAGTACGAAGGTCGCGAAAGCAGACGCAGATCGTTGGCGGGTGCGATGGCAATTTGCGTGGGTTTGCCGAGTTTGAAGTGAGCATCTATTGTCTGGCGGATGGAGGGAGCGTCGGACAAACATGGCTGACTTTTTCGGGCCAGATGTCGCGTATCGTTACGACCGCGATCACTGCAATCAGACTGACGAGGAATTGGAAAAGTCGGTCGAATTTCTCGCCGAATTGGCTGGTTCTGGCCGCGCTCTGGAGTTCGCCATAGGTACAGGCCGAGTAGCCCTCCCGCTTTCAGATTCCGGCATAAAGGTTAGCGGCATCGAGCTGTCGGAAGCCATGGTTGGTGAGCTACGACGAAAGCCAAGGGGAAACGAAATCCCCGTTGCCATGGGAGACATGACTCAAACGAGTGTCGAGGGACGCTTCTCGCTAGTCTATCTCGTATTCAACACGTTATCGAATTTGACTTCGCAGGACGCACAGGTTGCCTGCTTTCGGAATGCGGCCGCTCATTTGGAAGATGGCGGACACTTTATCGTCGAGAATGCAATCCCACCCTTTTGGGGGTTGGCAAATGATACGACCAAGATGGCCTTCGACCGCTCGGATAGTCATTGGGGGATCGATGAGATAGACGTCGTGACACAACAAGGCACTTCTCACCACGTATGGCTCGAGGAGGCTGGTCCAAGGCTGATGGCTTTGCCGTTTCGCTTCGTTTGGCCGTCGGAATTGGATTTGATGGCAGCTTTGGCCGGACTTGAATTGGTTGAGCGGTGGCAGGATTGGTGGAGAACACCACTTACCGCGCAGAGCAAGGTTCATGTATCAGTTTGGCGAAAGCGCTAGAGCTTGCGGCATTTTCTAAACCGACAGAAGATTGTTTCAGCTGCAGATGCGGGCACACTCAACCCACCTCACTTTGTCCGAATTCCGCGACGAAGGTTCCGGTCTTTAGTGTCCGCAATAAAGGTCTTTAGCCGACCTCCGAATCTTCACCCACCCGTGTGATAGAAATCGTATATCTGCTGCGCCACGCCGGCGCTGATGCCGGGGGCGCGTTTAAGGTCGTCCAGCGCCGCCGCCCGCACCTTCCCTGCGGTGCCGAAATGCAGCAGCAGCGCGCGTTTGCGGGCGGGGCCGATGCCGGGGATTTCGTCGAGCGGTGAGGCAGTGATGGCGCGGCTGCGTTTGGCGCGGTGGGCGCCGATGGCGTAGCGGTGCACCTCGTCGCGCAGGGTCTGGAGGTAGAACAGCAGCGGTGAATTGACCGGCAGCGTCTTCTCGCGCCCGTCGGGGAAGTGGAACACCTCACGCCCCTCGCGCCCGTGATGCGGGCCCTTGGCGATGGCGATCAGGGGGACGTGCTCGATGCCCATCTCCTCCAGCGTATCGCGCACCGAGGACATCTGCCCCTTGCCGCCGTCGATCAGGACGAGGTCGGGCCAGATGGTCCTGTGATCCTCCCCGGACCGGGGAGGGGGACCGCCAGCCGCAGGCTGGGGGTGGTGGGGCACGGACTGCTGCTCCGGACCTTTACCGTCATGACCATCCTCCGGTGCCCCTCCACCATGCTGTGCATGGTCCCCCTCCCCGAATTCGGGGAGGCTGGCCAGGGCGCGAAACCGCCGGCTCATCACCTCGCGCATCATGCCGAAATCGTCGTTGGTTTGCGCGCTTTTGATGTTGAACTTGCGGTACTGGCCCTTCTCGAACCCCTCGGGGCTGGCGACGACCATCGCGCCGACCGCCTTGGCGCCCTGGATATGGCTGTTGTCGTAGATTTCGATCCGCTGCGGCACATCGTCCAGCTCGAGGAATTCGGCCAGGTCGCGCAGGATTCTCGCCTTGGTGCCGGTTTCGGCCAGTCGCCGGTCGAGCGCCTCGACCGCATTGCGACTGGCCTGCTGCATCAGCTTGCGCCGCGTGCCGCGCTGCGGAATCGAGATGGCAACGGCAGGGCCCGCCTTTTCCGCCAGCGCCTCGGCGATAAGCGCCTGCTCGGCCAGTTCGCGATCGACCAACACGGTGCGGGGCGGCGGCACTTCCTCGTAGAATTGCAGCAGGACGTCGGCGAGCACTTCGGCCTTCTCCAGATCGCCCGTATTGCGCGGGTAGAAGGTGCGGTGGCCCCAGTTCTGCCCGCCGCGGATGAAGAAGGCCTGCACGCCCACCTGCCCGCCCTTGGCGGCGAGCGCGAAGACATCGGCATCGCCCACGCCGGCTGCATTGATCGCCTGGCTGCCCTGGATGAAGGTCGCCGCGCGAAGGCGATCGCGCAGGATCGCCGCGGTCTCGAAATCGAGATCTTCGGCGGCCTTGGCCATCTGTTTCTCGATTTCGGCCTGCACCGCGCTGGATTTGCCGCCGAGGAAGTCCTTCGCCTCGCGCACCAGTTTCTCGTAGCCGTCCTCGTCGATCCGCCCGACGCAGGGGGCCGAGCAGCGCTTGATCTGGTAGAGCAGGCAGGGCCGGTCGCGATTGTTGAAGAAGCTGTCGGTGCAGCTGCGCAGCAGGAACAGTTTCTGCAGCGCATTCAGCGTCTTGTTGACCGAACCTGCGCTGGCGAAGGGACCGTAGTAATTGCCCTTGGCCCGCCGCGCGCCGCGGTGCTTCTGGATGCGCGGGAAGGCATGGTCGGCGCGCAGGAGTATGAAGGGAAAGCTCTTGTCGTCGCGCAGATGGACGTTGAACGGCGGGCGATAGCGCTTGACCAGTTGCGCCTCGAGCAACAGCGCCTCGGCTTCCGAATTGGTGGTGACGATCTCCATCGCGCGGGTCTGGCTTATCATCCGCAGCGTGCGGTTGGTGAGGCCCTTGACCTGCGTATAGTTCGCCACCCGCGCCTTGAGGCTGCGCGCCTTGCCGACATAGAGTACGTCTCCGCGCGTATCGAGCATGCGATAAACGCCCGGGCGCGGCTTGAGCGTCTTCACCGTTTCGCGGATCGCGGCGATGCCGGCCTCGAGATCGGGCTGCGCGCTGGCCACGGTCTTGGTGGCGCGTTCCTCGTTGAAACGCTCCTTTCCTCTCGGATCGTGGGGAGTACCGGCCTTCGTGCGCGACATGGGGGTGGAGATAGTGCGCCCGAACCGCTTAGGCAAAGGCCGCTTGTGCAAAGCGCCGTTTGCGGCCATCCCCCGCCCGATGGACGGGACGAAAATCGCACCGCCGCGCACGGTCGGCTTCTGGGGCACATCGCTTTTTCCGCTGAACGGGATGATCGGCGCGGGGATTTTCGCCCTCCCGGCGGTGCTGGTCGCGGCCGTGGGCAATTTCGCGCCGTGGATGATGCTGGTGGGCGGCGTGCTCTTCCTGCCGCTGGCGTTGTGCTACGCCTGGATGGCGAGCCGGTTCGAGCATAGCGGCGGATCGGTGCTCTATGGCGAGGCGGCCTTCGGGCGCTTCGTCGGTTTCCAGGCGGGCTGGGCGCGCTATGCCAGCGCGATCGTGACCGCAGCGGCGAACATGCATGTGATGATCGCCTATCTCGCGGCGCTGTTCCCGGTGCTGTCCGATCCCACCGTGGCGCCGATTGCGGTCGCCGTCGGGATCGGACTGATCACCGCGATCAACCTCTACGGCATGCGCGCATCGGTCGGCACACTCGGCATCATGACCGCGATCAAGCTGGTGCCGCTGGGCCTGCTGGTGGTCTCCGCCTTCTTCGCTGGACGAGAAACGGGCGAGATCGTGCTGCCGCAGTTCAGCCAGGTCGAGACGGTGATCCTGCTGACATTCTACGCCTTTATCGGCTTCGAGGGCGTGGTCGAGGCGGCAGGCGAGTTCAAGAACCCCAAGCGCGACGTGCCGCTGTCGATCGTCACCATGGTGAGCGGGGTGACGCTGCTCTACATGGCGATCATCTGGGCCTTCATCGCCATCGGGCCGCAGTTCGCGGGCGAGAACAATGCGCTGGCCGGCGTTGCGGGCGCTTCGATGGGCCAGCTCGGCTCGCTCGCCATCGTCATCGCGGCGAGCTTTTCCATCGGCGCGAACAATTTCGCCAGCGGCGTCGCCCAGCCCCGGCTGATGTACGGCATGGCCGAGCGCGGCATGCTCCCGCGCTGGTTCGAATATGTCCACCCGCGCTTCCTGACGCCGTTCAACGCGATCCTGTTCTACGGCGTGGTCGCAATCCTGTTCGGCCTGTGGGAGGGCTTCGAAGTGCTCGCCATCGCGGGCACGCTGGTGCGACTGGTGACCTATATCGTGACCAGCTGCGCGCTGCCGGTGCTCGAACATCGCGAGGGACGGATCGTGCCGTTCCACCTGTTCTGCGTGATCTTCGCGGTCGGCAGCTCGCTGTTCATTTCCGCGCAGGCGCAGGCGCAGGCCTGGCTGGTTCTCGGCGGTTTCATCGCTGCGGGCACGCTGCTCTATTTCATCGCGGCGCGGCAGCAGCCCGAGTATTCGATCGACGAGGCATAGGTGGCCGAAAGCTACGATGCGATCGTCCTCGGCGCGGGTGCCGCGGGGCTGATGTGCGCCGCGCGCGCCGGCCAGCGGGGCAAGCGCGTGCTGGTGCTCGAACGCGCCGAGAAGCCGGGCAAGAAGATCCTCATTTCGGGCGGCGGGCGGTGCAATTTCACCAATATCGGCGCGGGCCCGGCCAATTACCTGTCCAGCAACCCGCATTTCGCCAAGTCGGCGCTGGCGCGCTACACCGCGCGCGATTTCCTCGATCTGGTCGAGAGTTACGGGATCGCTTGGCACGAGAAGACGCTGGGCCAGCTGTTCTGCGATGGCTCGGCCAAACAGATCGTCGCGATGCTGCTCGATGAATGCGCGAAAGGTGACGTAGACGTACGCTGCAGCGAGGAAGTCGCCTCGGTCGAGCAGGGCGATGGCTTCGCCGTGACCACGCAGGCGGGCACCTACACCGCCCCTGCGCTGGTCATCGCCACCGGTGGCCCCTCGATCCCCAAGATGGGGGCGACCGGCTTCGCTTACGAGCTTGCCCGCCAGTTCGGCCTCAAGCTGGTCGAACCACGCCCCGCGCTCGTCCCGCTGACGCTGGGCGGAGAGGAAGTGCTGTTCCGCGATATCTCGGGTGTGTCGGCCCCGGTCGTCGCCACCGCGAACAAGTCCGGTTTTGCCGAAGCCGCGCTGTTCACCCATCGCGGCCTGTCCGGCCCGGCGATCCTGCAGGCGAGTTCCTACTGGCGCCCGGGCGAACCGCTATTCGTCGATTTCCTGCCCGATCGCAGCACCGAGTGGCTGCTCGATGCCAAGCGCGACACCCCGCGGGCCGGGTTCAAATCGCTGCTGCGCGATGCCCTCCCCGCGCGGCTGGCCGATATCCTGGCGGACAAGCTCGGCCTCCAAGGCGACCTCGGCAACCTCCCCGACAAGGCGCTGCGCGCGGCGGGCGAGCGGCTCAAGCGCTGGACCTTCCACCCCAACGGCACCGAGGGCTTCGCCAAGGCGGAAGTGACCGTGGGCGGGATCGCCACCACCGAACTCTCCTCCAAGACCATGGAAACCAAGCGCATTCCGGGCCTTTACGCCATCGGCGAGGCGGTCGACGTGACCGGCTGGCTGGGCGGTTACAACTTCCAATGGGCCTGGGCCAGCGGCGTGGCGGCGGGCGACGCCTTGTGAGCGTTCTCCGCTAGGGAAGGCCTTGACGGGCACGGCAAGTTGACGGGCGACCGCTAGCTGCTAGCCTCTCCTTTCGCACTCGCAAAAGCGGGGCATGCAAGGGGAACAGGATGCAGCAGCTCCAAGGCATGGATGCGAGCTTTGTCGCGCTGGAAACGCGCAACTCGCCGATGCATATCGGGTCGATCCTGATCTACAATCCGGCAACCGCCCCAGGCGGCTTCGTCCGGTTCAAGGACATCCTCGCCTTCTTCGAAAGCCGGTTGCAGCTTTCCAAGACCATGCGCCAACGCATGGTGCGCGTGCCCTTCGACCTCGATTATCCCTATTGGATCGAGGATCCCGATTTCGATCTCGAATACCACGTGCGACACGTCGCCCTGCCCGCGCCGGGCGACTGGCGGCAATTGTGCATCCAGGCGGCGCGCATCTTCGCCCGCCCGCTCGATCTCGAACGTCCCCCGTGGGAATTCACCGTCGTCGAAGGGCTCGACAATGTCGAAGGCGTGCCCAAGGGCAGTTACGCCTATATCACCAAGGTCCATCACGCCGCGATCGACGGGATGAGCGGGATCGATCTGATGGAAGCGACGCATACGCTTTCGCCCGACGAGCCGCCACCGCCCGGTCCCGACGAGTGGAAACCCGAAAAGGTGCCCAACCCGGTCGAGCTGCTGGGCAAGAGCTATTTCAACGCGATCACCAATCCGCTGAAACAGCTCGAGGTCGCCGCCAAGGCCGCGCCGGGTCTCGCCAAGGCGCTGAAGGGCCTCGCGGCGAAGGAATTCGACGTCTCTACCGAAATGATCGCGCCCAAGACGCGCTTCAATCGCAAGATCAGCCCGCACCGCGTGGTCGAAGGCGTCAGCGTCCCGCTTGCCGATATCAAGGCGATCCGCACCGCGCATGATGGGGCGAAGGTCAACGATGTCTTCCTGACGATCATCGGCGGCGCGATGCGCCGCTATCTCGATAGCAAGGGCGAGCTGCCCAAGAAGACGCTCACCGCCATGGCGCCGATTTCGGTCCGCTCGAAGGGTGAGAAGAATGCGATGGGCAACCAGGTCGCCGCGATGATCGCGCCGCTCGGCACGCATATCGCCGACCCGCTCGAACGGCTCGCCTGGGTCAACAACCGCACCACCAATTCCAAGGCGATGACCGACGCCATGGGCGCGCGCAACATGACCGAGATGAGCAAGGTCAGCCCCGCGCTGTGGATGAGCCTCGGCGCGCAGCTCTACACCCGCCTCAGCCTCGCCAATCGCGGGGTCGGGGCGATCTTCACCACCGTCGTGACCAATGTGCCCGGTCCGCCGGTGCCGATCTATTCCGCCGGCGCGCGGCTGGAAAGCATGATGGGTCTGATCTGCCTGACCGACGGCATGGGCCTCGCGCATGTGGTGCAGAGCTATACCGAGGAAGCGACCATCGCCTTCACCGCCGACCGCGAGATGATGGACGATCCCGAATTCTACGCAGACTGCATTCGCGAAAGCTTCGAGGAATTGCGCGATGCTGCCGCCAAGGAGACCGGCACATCGGCGAAGAAACCTGCACCGAAGAAGCGCACAACCAAGACGAGAGCGAAGAAGCCCGCCGCCAAGAAGCGGGCAGCGCCCAAGAAAAAGCCCGCAGAACCGGTCAAAGGGGGCACCAAGACCTCCGGCGCGCGTTCCAAGCCCAAGGCTGCCCATCCCCTGAAAGGTCCGACCACAGAATGACGACACAAGCAATCGAAGCCCGCCCGCCCAGCCGCCTGCTGACGCTGGCCGAACCGGGACGCGCGATGGGCGAACTGGCCAGTTTCTACGCGCTGCGCCCGCTGCTGTCCGGCCTGCCGCGCGGCGACGGACATGGCGTGCTGGTGCTGCCCGGCTTCATGGCCTCGGATTATTCGACCCGGCCGCTGCGTTCGCTGCTGTCGGACCTCGGCTATGACGCGGTCGGCTGGAACCTGGGTCGCAACGTCCGCGTCGATAATGCCCGGATCGAGGCCATGATGGCCTGCGTCGAGGAATTGCACGAACGCACCGAAGGCACGATCTCGATCGTCGGCTGGAGCCTGGGCGGCGTGTTCGCGCGCGAACTGGCCAAAATGGCGCCCGAGAAGGTGCGCGGCGTGATCAGCCTCGGCTCGCCGATCAGCGACGACCGCGGCCACACCAATGCAAGGCGGCTGTTCGAATACCTCAATGGCGAGGAGCCCGAACCGATGCAGGGCGGCAATTTCCGCCAGCTGGCCGAGGCCCCGCCGGTGCCCACCACCTCGATCCTCACCCGGACCGATGGCGTGGTCCATTGGCGCGGATCGGTGCAATGCGGCGACCATGCCGAATGCGAGAACATCGAAGTGCTGGCAAGTCACTGCGGCCTCGGCGTGAATCCGGCGGCGGTCTATGCCATCGCCGACCGGCTGGCGCAGGCGGAAGGCACATGGAAACCGTTCCGCGCGTCCGGGCTGGCGAGCCTATTCTTCCCCCGCCGCGCGCTGCACTGACGGCCTGAATCGCCTTTCCGGCCCTGACCGGGCGAGCGGAAACGCGCCGAGGCTTCCCTTTTGCCCCCTTCACCGCTAAAGGGCGCGGCTCTTACTGCACAAGCGAACGGACACGACACACTACATGGCGAAAGAAGAACTTCTCGAAATGCGCGGGCGCGTGGTGGAATTGCTGCCCAATGCGATGTTCCGCGTCGAGCTCGAGAACGGCCATGAAGTGCTCGGCCACACCGCCGGCAAGATGCGCAAGAACCGCATCCGCGTGCTGGTCGGCGACGAAGTGCTGTGCGAACTGACGCCCTACGATCTGACCAAGGCGCGCATCACCTACCGCTTCATGCCCGGTCGCGGCGGCCCCGGCCCGCAATAAGCGCAGGTGGGCCAGCCCACACTCATCCTGGCATCGGCAAGTCCCCGCAGGCGCGAGCTTATCGCGCGCCTCGGCATGACGCCTGCTGCTATCGCGCCAGCCGATATCGACGAGACGCCCCATAAAGGCGAACTGCCGCGCGATTATGCCAGGCGCATGGCGCGCGAGAAGGCGGAAGCCGCAGCGCGCGATGACGGACACGTGCTGGCAGGCGATACCGTAGTCGCCGCCGGCCGCCGTATCCTGCCCAAGGCCGAGGACGAAGCGACCGCGCGCCAGTGCCTCGAATTGCTTTCCGGCCGCCGTCACCGCGTCCTCTCGGCCATCGCGCTGCGCGCGCCCGACGGCACAATCCGCGAGCGGCTGAGCGAGACGGTGGTGATCTTCAAACGGCTCTCGGCGCAGGAAATCGACGCCTATATCGCCAGTGGCGAATGGCACGGCAAGGCGGGCGGATACGCGATCCAGGGCATCGCCGAAGGGCTCATCAGCCGCATCCAGGGCAGCCATTCGGGCGTCGTCGGTCTGCCGCTCTACGAAACGCGCGCGCTGCTCAAGGCAGCCGGGTTCGCAATTGCCTGACCCGGGCCCCGAGTGGCTTGTCGAGCACGGCATCGGCGAGAGCCGGGCCCTTCTGGTCGAGGGAGCCGAGGTGCTCGCCGCGAAACTGCGGTGGCGGGGCGACCTTCCGGCCGGCAGCCGCGCTACCGGGCTTCTCGTTTCCAAGCCCAAGGGCCGCAAGCGCGGGCTCGCCCGGCTCGATAACGGCACGGAGGTGATGGTCGATCGCATCCCCGAACGCGTAACCGAGGGCAGCCCCGTACCGATCCTGATCACCCGTGCGGCAATTGCCGAGCGCGGCCGCTTCAAGCGCGCGCAGGGCCGCATTCTCGACCTCCGCGAGGATGATTCGACCCACACGGACAACATTTTCGTCAGCGCGGATTGCGTCCGCCGCCTGCCTGCCGGAGAGTGGGAAGATATCTGGCACGCGGCATCCTCGGGCGAGGTGGAGTTTCCCGGCGGCTCGCTGCTGTTCTCCGTCACGCCCGCGATGACGCTGATCGACATCGATGGCGACCTTTCACCGCGCGAACTGGCGCTGGCCGCGGTCCCCGCCATCGCGCGCTGGCTCCCGCGGTTCGATCTGGGCGGGTCGATCGGAATCGATTTTCCCACGCTGCAAGCGAAGGCCGACCGCAAGGCGGTGGACGCAGCGCTGGAGGAAGCGCTCGCCGGCTTCCCCCACGAACGCACCGCGATGAACGGTTTCGGCTTCGTCCAGATCGTCGCGCGGCTCGAAGGTCCGTCGCTGCTGCACCGATTCGCCACTTCGCGCGTCGCCATGGCCGCACGCATGGCGCTGCGCCGCGCGGAAATGGTCGAGGGGCCGGGCCTGACGCTGCTGACCGTGCATCCCGCGCTCAAGGCCAAGTTCAAGCCTGAATGGCTCGCCGAACTCGAACGCCGCACCGCGCGCGCCGTGCGGGTAGAAACCGACCCGACCCTTGCGATAGAGGCGGCCACCGCCCAGATCGTCCCGCATGACGACTAAACCCGCCCGACCCTGCCCGATCTGCAAGAAACCGCGCAGCAAGGAGCACGCCCCGTTCTGCTCCAGCCGCTGCCGCGACCGCGACCTGTCGCAATGGTTCGGCGATGGCTATGCGGTGCCGGGGCGCCCCGCCCTGCCCGAGGAGATCGCGGCCGAAGTCACAGGCGGCAAGGAAGACTGAATTTGCCCCTTGCCAAGGCGCGCCAGCTTCGCCATAGGCGCGCTCTCATTGCTCGCGGGGCGGCCAACGCCCCTCTTGCCGAAGCAGTGTGCCCGGGTAGCTCAGTGGTAGAGCAGACGACTGAAAATCGTCGTGTCGGTGGTTCGACTCCGCCCCTGGGCACCACTTCGCTACCCCAGCCCGTCCCGATAGACTGACGACCGACATACGCCGCCAGCAGCGCAATTGCGTTTGTCGCGTCGCTTCTGTATGCGCACTGGCATTCGCCCCGGCAGTCGCAATCGCCAGTCGATTCCGTCGCCGGGGCGCAAGTCTTTGAAGCGCTAAGGAATGCACGCCCATGGCACGTCGCCGCCAGATCTACGAAGGCAAGGCCAAGATCCTCTACGAAGGTCCCGAGCCGGGCACGATCATCCAGTATTTCAAGGATGACGCGACCGCCTTCAACGCCGAGAAGAAGGGCACGATCAACGGCAAGGGCGTGATCAACAACCGCATCAGCGAGTATGTCTTCACGCGCCTGTCGCACATCGGCATCCCGACGCATTTCATCCGCCGCCTCAATATGCGCGAGCAATTGGTGCGCCAGGTCGAAATCATCCCGCTGGAAGTGGTGGTGCGCAACGTCGCCGCCGGTTCGCTCAGCAAGCGCCTCGGCATCGAGGAAGGCGAACTGCTGCCGCACACGCTGATCGAATATTGCCTCAAGGACGATTCACTCGGCGATCCCAAGGTCTCCGAAGAGGAAATCGCCTGCTTCAACTGGTGCAGCCATGAAGAGCTGCAGGACATGTCCTCGATGGCGATCCGCATCAACGATTTCCTGTGCGGCATGTTCAGCGCGATCGACATCCGCCTGATCGACTTCAAGCTGGAATTCGGCCGCATCTGGGACGGCGATTACAGCCGCGTGATCCTGGCCGACGAAATCAGCCCCGACGGCTGCCGCCTGTGGGACATCAACACCGGCGAAAAGCTCGACAAGGACCGCTTCCGCCGCGACATGGGCGGCGAAAGCGAAGCCTATCAGGAAGTCGCGCGCCGGCTCGGCCTGCTGCAGAACGACGACAGTGGTCCGGGTGAAGTGCTGGATATGAATGCGCACCGCGGACGGCTGCGGACGCCGTCGAAGCCCAAGAAGTAGCTCGGACGCCTCGGCGAAACGCGGAAAGCTTGGATTCAGGCCGCGTGCGGCATAGCTTGGGGTCTATCCGGCCCCCGCGCCGCAACCGAACAGGTGTCCGTGTCCGTTTCCCGTGCCCGCCGCATGCTCGCGGCGCTCCCGCTTATCGCCCTCGCGCAGCCGCTTGCCGCTGAAGACGCGCCAGCCATCACGCAGGCCGCAACCGTCCAGGCGGTTACCGGCTGGGGCCATCCAGTCTATGACATAGCCCCCGATCCGGCGGTGCGGTTCGGCGTGCTCGACAATGGCCTGCGTTATGCGATCCTGCGCAATGGCACGCCCAGCGATACAGCGGTCATCCGCTTCGGCTTCGATGTCGGCTGGATCGACGAGAGCGAAGACGAGCTAGGCCTTGCGCACATGCTCGAGCACATGGCCTTCAACGGTTCGCGCAACGTGCCCGAAGGCGAGATGATCAAGCTGCTCGAACGGCTGGGTCTTGCCTTCGGGGCGGATACCAATGCTTCGACCGGGTTCGAGGACACGATCTACAAGCTCGACCTGCCGCGCACCGACATGGAGCTGCTCGACACGGCGCTCATGCTGATGCGCGAGACCGCGAGCGAGCTGACCATCGCCGACGATGCGGTGGATCGCGAACGCGGGATCATCCAGTCCGAAACGCGCACCCGCAACAATTTCACTATCCGCCGCTACAAGCATTATTTCGACTTCGTCGCGCCGGAAACGCGTTACGCGGCGCGCTTCCGCGCCGACGGCACCGATGCGATCATCGACACCGCGCCCGGCCAGGCGCTGCGCGATCTCTACCGCCGCTTTTATCGCCCCGACAATGCGGCGCTTGTGGTGGTGGGCGATGTCGACCCCGACACGATCGAGGCGAAGATCCGCGAGCGGTTCGGCGATTGGGCGGTGCCGTCGACGCCCCGGGTCGAGGTCGCGAAGGGCAATGTCGACCTGGCGCGCGGTCCGGCGGCGGCCAATTTCGTCGATCCCGATGTGCAGCACATGGTCGTGATCGATCGCTTTGCGCCCTATGTCGAGCGCAAGCCGACTATCGCGGAAACCGATCGGTCCCGGCTGGTCGCGCTCGGCACCGCGATCCTCAATCGCCGGCTGCAGAGGATCGCCAATTCCGCCGATGCGCCGATCATAAGCGGAGGCGCATCGGCCTCCGACTTCTTCGACATCCAGCGCCGGGCTCAGTTACAGCTCCAGGCGCGCGAGGGCGAATGGCAGCGCGCGCTCGCAATCGGCGAGCAGGAGTGGCGCCGCGCAGTCGAACACGGTTTTACCGAGGCGGAACTGGCCGAACAGCTCGCCAATTTCGAACAGCGCTATCGCGATGCGGCCAACCAGCAGGACACGAGGCGCAACCGCCAGCTCGCCGAGGGCATCCTCTCGACCGCGCGGCGCGAGCGTATCTTCGTCAGTCCGCAGACGACTTACGAGCTGTTCCTCGCCCAGAAGCCGACAATCACGGTCGAAGCGGTCTCGCAAGCCTTCGCCCGGCACTATGCCCTGTCGGACCCGCTGATCCATGTTTCGACAAAACAGGCGATTCCCGACGCGCAGGAGACCATCCTGAAGGCCTGGCGAAGCTCCGCGGCACAACCCGTGGATCCGCCGGAAGACCGTAGCGGACTGGCCTTCGCCTATGGCGAATTCGGCACACCCTCGCCCGTCGTCGCGGACACGACGATCGACGATCTCGGGGTCAGAACCATCCGCTTCGGCAATAATGTTCGATTGAACTTGAAGTTTACGGCCCATGAGAAAGGCCGGCTGCGTTATACGATCCGTATCGGGTCCGGTCAGCTCGCCCTGCCCGCCACGCAAATGGGCCAGGCCGCTTTCCTCTCCACGGTCAGCGCGCTCGGCGGGCTGGGCGAGCATGGCTATGACGAATTGCGCCAGATCCTTGCCGGGCGCCGCCTGACCTACGGGTTCGATGCGGGCGAGGACAAGTTCATCGTGCGCGGCAGCGGCACCATGGCCGATCTGCCGCTGCAGATGCAGCTCAGCGCCGCCTATTTCAGCGATCCGGGGCTCAGATCCGAAATGCTGACGCGCTGGCAGGCGATCCTGCCACCCTATCTCGCGCAGCTCGATGCGACGCCCCAAGCGGTTGCACGCGCGCAGGTGGCGCGGATCGTCACGGATGGCAATCCGCGCTTCGGGATCCCCTCCGAAGAGGAGCTGGCCGCAGTGACCCTTGCCGAAGCACGCCGACTGGTCGCCGACCAATTCGCCGCCGCTCCGATCGAAATCTCCGTCGTCGGCGATTTCGACAGCGAGGCGGTGGTCGCCGCGGTCGGATCGTCCTTCGGCGCGCTGCCCGCCCGGGCCGAGGCGCTCGACGATTGGGAGAGCGAACGCCTCGCGCGGTTCACATCCGACCGCAGCGAGCGCGTGCTGACCCATGCCGGGGCCCCCGACCAGGCGCTGGCCATGACCTTCTGGCCGACCACGGACGACGACGATGCGCAAGAGGAGGCGACCATGCAGCTCCTCGCCACCGTGATGCGGCTTGAAATGCTCGATCGCATCCGCGAGGAACTGGGAGCATCCTACTCGCCCGGTGCGAACTCGGGCATGTCGCATATCTATCGCGATTTCGGGACGTTTTCGACCTCGGCGGTGGTCGCGCCCGGCGAGGCGGACGAAGTCTTCGCAGTGGTCGATGCGATCGCCACGGAATTCCGCGCCGGCCCGATCGATGCCGACCTGCTCGAACGCGCACGCACGCCCCTGCTGGAGAAGATTGCGCTGAGCCGCCGCGAGAATGGCTGGTGGCTGGGTGCGATCGACGAGGCACAATTGCGCGCCGACCGGCTCGACCGCGTCCGCAGCTACGAGGACCGCATCCGCGCGGTCACGCCCGCGATGTTGCAGGACGCCGCGCGGCGCTATCTCGACCCCGCCGAGGCGCTAAGGATCCGCATTCTGCACGAAAGCCTCGTGCTCTGACCATACGAAAAGGGCCGGGAGGATCGCTCCTCCCGGCCCCTTGTCTCAATCCTTCGATCGCGCTCAATAGTTGAGGCGTGCCGAGATACCGAACACGCGCGGATCGTTGACGAAGGCGGTGTTGTTGTTGAAGTCGATGGCCCCCTTAACATTGTCCGCATCGGTGATGTTGCGGACGAACGCGGCCACTTCGAACAGGCCGTCGTTGCGGGCATAACCGATGCGCAGGCCGCCTTCGATCTGGTTGCTCGCGTTGAACTCGAGGCTTTCGTAGATCAGGAAGTTGGTCGCCCCCTGATAGGTCCAGTCGGTGAAGACGAAGACCTCGCCGGCATCGCTCACCGGGAAGGCGTAACGCGCGGTCACGTCTGCGATCCATTCGGGAGCGTTGGGGAACGGGTTGCCGTCCACCAGCGCGCGGGTAGTGCCCGAGAGCACGACTGTCGGGTCGGTCACGGTGCACTGCGCGCAGATGCCCACCGCCAGCGTGTCGTCCTGGATCTTGGTGTCGTTCCAGCTCACGCCGGCAGTGATCAGGAAATCGGGCGTGATCTGGAAAGCGCTGTCGAGCTCGAAGCCCAGGCCGCGACCCTTGTCGGCATTGACCAGCTGCACGAGATTGCCCGCACCGCCCACGGCGGTGAACTGGGGGTCCTCGATCGTGTAGTAATACACCGCGCCGTTGAGGCGGATGCTGCGACCGGCGAATTCCGACTTGAAGCCCGCTTCGTAGCTCATGATCTTTTCCGACGTCGCTACCGAAGGCGGCGAACCGAAGGCCACGTCGCGGCCCTGGATGGTCGGCGCGCGGAACCCGTTGGCCAGACGCGCATAGACGCTGGCCTCGTCGCTGACGTCGAGGAAGGCCGACAGATCCCAGCTCAGGCGATCGTCCTCGACGCTACGGAACTGTGCGCCCGGGCCCGAGATGAACGAGGGCGAGACGACGGCGAACTGCTTCTCGTCGTCCGTCCAACGCAGGCCGCCCGTGAGCTTGAGCACATCGCTTGCCTGTGCGGAAACCTGGCCGAAGACCGCCCAGGCGTCATTGGTGTGACGCACGGTCACCGACGGCGGGAAGTTGAAGCCGACCGTCGTGACGTCGAAATCGCTCTCGAACACGAACATGCCGACCTGCCAGTCGATCATGCCGCCCGGGTTGGAGGCGAGACGAACTTCATGGGTGAACTGATCGAGGTCGATCGAATCCTGCGTGTCCGACGGGAAGGGAATGAAGCCCGGGCCGGTCACGAGGTTGCCACCATCGATATCGCCGCGGCTCGAGCCTTCGCTTTCGGCATAGGCGGTGATGCTGGTCAGCGTGGCGAAATCGGCTTCGTAATCGAGACGGAAGCTGGCGATGAGGGCATCGTAGTCGGCCGGATTGCCGCCGCCCGCGTCGTAGAACACGGTGTCGCGATCGTAATTGGCGTTGAGGTCGTTATTGCCCGGACCGAGGATATTGGCCCGGAACGGCGTGGAGGTGGCGTCGAGATCGCGGAAGGCGATGGTGCCGAGCATCGACAGGCGGCTGTCGGGCGTGATCAGCAGCTGGGCACGACCGGCAAGCTCGTCGAACCCGCCGATGAAATCGTCTTCGCCGGTGAAGCCGTTGTCGATCCAGTTGTCGCGATGCTGGTAAAGGCCCGACAGGCGCAGCGAAGCGACACCGGGAGCGATCGGTACGGTCACGCCGCCGTCCATCGACAACGAGTTGAAGCTGCCATAGCTGGCCGAAAACTGCGCGGTGAATTCGTCGCCCGGCCTGGCGGTATCGATCTTGACGATCCCGGCAGGCGTGTTGCGGCCGAACAGAGTGCCCTGCGGGCCGCGCAGGACTTCGATCCGCTCGACATCGAAGATCGGGAAGGACTTGAGCGTGACATTCTCGAGCACGATCTCGTCCATGACGACCGAAACCGGCTGCGAGGCGGCAAGATCGAAATCGGTGTTGCCGAGGCCGCGAATGTAGAAGCGCGGGGCGGCGCGACCGTTCGAGCTTTCGACGAACAGGCCGGGGACGCGCGCGGCGAGCGCGGTCACTTCGGCGCCGGCATCGAAGATCGTCTTGACCGTGCCGGCATCGAGAGTGGCGGCCGAAACGGCGACGTCCTGGAGGTTTTCTTCACGCCGGTTGGCGGTCACGATGATGGTGTTGAGCTGGCCGTCGGCCGCTTCTTCGGCACCGGTTGCGGCTGCGTCCTGCGCCAGCACGGGTTGCGCGGCAAAGGCCGCCAAAGCGAGAGTGCTGGCACCGAGAAGACGGGCAGCGGTGGAACGGATGGTCATTTGGGGAGAGTTCCTGCTTGAGCACGCGCATGTCGGAGCGGGCATTTGGAGGGATGCGGCGTCATCGCCGTGCGATCCCGATAGCAGCTTGCGCGCCCAAGTGGGGGAACGACGCGGCGCTGTGCGGCAGAATCATTACAATTGTTGCAATCCCGCTACAGCCGTGACTCATATGTCACTTGCCTGACTGCTGCGGGAGGAACTGCGCGAGGCGCTTGAATGCGCGCGGCGGCTGCGCCATAGGCGCGCCAAACGAAAGGCCTCAACGCATGAAGATCCGCGTCCATGTCTCGCTCAAGCCCGGAGTCCTCGATCCGCAAGGTCGGGCCGTCCATCACGCGCTCGAGGGGCTCGGCTTTTCGGGGGTCGAGGATGTTCGCGTGGGTCGGCTGATCGAACTCGACGTCGCCGACGACACCAGCGACGCGGCGCTCGACGAGATGTGCGAGAAGCTGCTCGCCAACACGGTTATCGAGAATTATCGCATCGAGAAGGTCGGCTGATGGCTTTCCGCGCCGCCGTCATCACCTTTCCCGGTTCGAACTGCGACCGCGACATGGCGGTGGCGATCGAGACGGTATCGGGCATCGCACCGATCCGCGTGTGGCACGGCGATGCGCACTTGCCGGAGGATCTCGACTTCATCGCGCTGCCCGGCGGTTTTTCCTACGGCGACTATCTGCGCTCGGGCGCAATGGCGGCGAACAGCCCGATCATGCGCAGCGTGAAGCGCAGGGCCGAGCGCGGCGTGCCGGTCCTGGGCGTGTGCAACGGCTTCCAGGTGCTGACGGAGGCCGGATTGCTACCCGGTGCGCTGATGCGCAATGCCAGCCAGAATTTCATCTGCCGAACCGTCGCTCTATCGGTGGAGAACAACCAGTCGCTGTTTACCGCAGGCTATGACAGCGGCCAGACGATCGACATCCCCGTTGCCCACCACGACGGCAATTATTTTGCCGACGACAACACGCTAGACCGGCTCGAGGGCGATGGGCGCGTGGCCTTCCGCTATGTCGAGAATTGCAATGGCTCGCGCCGCGATATCGCCGGCGTCCTCAATGCGGCGGGCAATGTGCTCGGAATGATGCCGCACCCCGAGCGTGCGGTCGATCCGGCGCATGGCGGAACCGACGGTCTCGCCCTTTTCGAAAACGCGATAAAGGCTTTGGCCGAAGCCTGATCAGGCGCGGGCCAGCCGCTGTTCCATCGCCCGGCGAGCAAACAATCCGCAGACATCCTGAGCGGGCATCGGGCGACCGAAATGGAAGCCCTGGATCTTCGTGCAGCCCATGCCGCGGATCATCGCCGCTTCCTCCTCGTTCTCCACGCCCTCGGCGGTGGTGGTCATGTCGAGGCTGTCGGCCATGGCTATGACCGCGCGGATAATGGCGATCGATTCGGGGCTGTGCTGCGCCGCGCCCTGGACGAATGTGCGGTCGATCTTGATGGTCGAGAATTTCAGCTTGCGGAGGTAGCCGAGCGAAGAATAGCCGGTGCCGAAATCGTCGAGCGCGACCGAACAGCCCAGCGCCATGCACTGTTCGAGCGCCTTGCGGGCCACGCTGGCGTCGCGCATGAAGATGCTCTCTGTCACTTCGATCTCGAGCCGTTTGGGTTCGAGCCGGCTATGCGACAGTGCACGCACGACGGTAGCGGCGAAATCGGGTTCGAGCAGCTGCTCGGGCGAAACGTTGACGTTGACCTTGACGTGCTCGGGCCAGTTCTCGGCCGCCTCGCGGCATGCTTCCTGGAGGACCCAGGTACCGATCGGCACGATCAGCCGCGTGTCCTCGGCCAGCGGGATGAACTTGCCGGGACTGACAAAACCGTGTTCGGCGCTGTTCCAGCGGGCCAGTGCCTCGAAACTGACGATATCTTCGGTCTTGGCATTCACCACCGGCTGGAAATGCAGGAGAAATTCGTCGCGATCGAGCGCATGGCGCAGGGCATGCTCGAGCTGACGCTTCTCTTCTGCATTGGCGTGCAAGGCGGGCTCGTATTCGCGGTGCGTTCCGCCGCCTTCGTCTTTGGCGCGATAAAGCGCGAGGTCGGAATTGCGCAGCAGCTCTTCGACCGTACTTCCATCGCGCGGCCCCATTGCCGAGCCAACGCTGGCACCGACATAAAGGACGTGGTTTTCGATCTCGTATGGTTCCGACAAACGCTCGATAATGGCGCGAGCCAGAAGTTCGATCCTGCCCTTGTGCGGGGCGTCGCGGATGACGACGGCAAACTCGTCCCCGCCGAGCCTGCCGCAAATCTCGCCTTCCTGGATCAGACCCCTGAGGCGGGCTGCGACTTCGGCGAGCATCTGGTCGCCGACCAGATGGCCGAGCGAATCATTGACCGCCTTGAACCGGTCGAGGTCGATCATCAGGAAAGCGCAGCGCGAGCGCCACTTGGCGGCATATTGCAGGGCATCCCCCAACGCTTCGTTGAGCATCCGCCGGTTGGGCAATTGCGTGAGCGTATCGTAGCGCGCCAGATATTCGATCTTTTCCGATGACTTGCGCTGCTCGGTAACGTCTGAGCCGACGCCGCGAAAACCCTGATAATTGCCGAGTTCGTCGACGATCGGCGTACCCGAAAGCTCCCACCAGCGGTCTTCTCCGTCGATCGAGACCTTCACGCTGAGGTTGGAAAAGTTCTCCTTGCGCTTCAGCTTCTCGGCCAGCTCATGCAGGCTTGGCGGAAATTGGCCGCTTTCCCAACCATCGCCCGAAATCAGCTGGAGGAAGGACTGCCCTTCGGTTTCTGCGGGTTCCTTGCCAAGAGCGAAGGCGAACCGGGGCGATACGGCTTTCAGTCGGCGCCTGGTATCGACCTGCCACAACCAGTCGGCCTGACCTTCCTCGAATTCGCGCAGCAGCATGGAGACCACTTCGCTCTGTTCCTGCGATGCGGATTCGGCGAGACGCGCCGTCACGGCCACTCGCGCGCTTTCGACCACGCCGAAGCTGGCAAGCAAGGTGGTCACAAGGACTATCGCTGCCAGGGTGAATTGCAGTGTCACCAGGCTGGCTACCAGGCCGCCAATGCCGGCGGCCACTGTGAAGGCAATGGTGCTGAGCGGCGCGCTGAAACGGCTGGCACTGCTGCCCACGACCAGCATGGCGATCGCGGCCCAGACCAGAACCATCGCGGCGGCATCGGCTACGAGCGCCGAAGCTATCACGCCGAGGGACCAAACCGCGCCCTTGGCTGCGCTGGTGACGGCATGCGATTTCACTTCCGCGAGCGAAATCGGACGCCGGTCCGCATCGCCGAGCCTGATGTCGCCCCGCGCGGAATACACTACGGTGACGAGCAGGCCGATCCCCCATACCACAAGCACGGGGATCGGAACTGTGCGATAAAGCGTCGCAGCTATCAGTGCGAAACCGACCAGATGGAGCGCGAAGCGCGCCACGACGCGATCCTTGAGCACCGCATATTGCTGGCCATGGACCACCGCCCAATCGGTGCCCTCGGGCGCTTCAAGCCCGATAACCTGCCGTATCGACAGCGGCGTCGCTCCTGCGTCCGCGGATGGGGTCTGCTCGCTCACACGCGTAGGGTTAACCGCAAAGGGTTATCTCCGGGTAAAGACCCGATACACCAATTGTTACAGTCGGTTGTCCGCCTTGCGACGCTAAGTCATTCCACCGTAACGGATTTTGCCAGGTTGCGCGGCTGGTCGACATCCGTGCCTTTGACGCAGGCCACGTGATAAGCGAGCAGTTGGACCGGGATGGCATAGACCAGCGGCGCGATCAGCGGGTGGACACGCGGCATTTCGATGGTCGCCAGGCAGCCCTCGCCGGCTTCTTGCAGACCCTGCGCATCGGAAATCAGCACGATCTTCCCACCGCGGGCGCGTACCTCTTCCATGTTGGATACGGTCTTTTCGAACAGCGGCCCGGACGGCGCCAGAACGATCACCGGCACATCGTCGTCGATCAGCGCGATGGGGCCATGCTTCATCTCGCCGCTGGCATAGCCTTCTGCATGGATATAGCTGATTTCCTTGAGCTTCAGTGCCCCTTCCAAGGCCAGCGGAAAATCGGGACCCCGGCCAAGATAGAGCACGTCGCGCGCCGGGGCGATGAGATGCGCCATGCTGGCGATATCCTCGTCATGATCGAGCGCGGCATTGAGGCAGGCGGGCGCCTCGAGCAGATGTGCCACAACGTCCTGCTCCTCCTCACGGCTCATCAGACCTTTCTTGACCGCCATATGCGCGGCCAGCGCGGCCAGCACCGCCAGCTGGCAGGTGAAGGCCTTGGTCGAAGCGACACCGATCTCTGGCCCGGCATGGGTCGGAAGCAGCAGGTCCGCCTCGCGTGCCATCGAGCTCGTCGGCACGTTGACGATGACCCCGATCGTCTGGTCGTTTTCCTTGCAATGCCGCAGCGCCGCGAGCGTATCCGCAGTCTCCCCGCTTTGCGAGATGAACAGCGCAAGGCCGCCTTCTTCCAGCACCGGCTCGCGATAACGAAACTCCGACGCCACATCGATATCGACCGGTACACGCGCGAACTGTTCGAACCAGTATTTCGCCACCATGCCGGCATAGAACGAGGTACCGCAGGCGACGATCGTGATGCGCTTGATGCTGGAAATATCGAAATCGAACTGCGGTAGGGCCACCGCATTGTCCGACCGGCGCAGGTAGGAGCCGAGCGTCTGCGCGACCACGGTGGGCTGCTCGAAGATCTCCTTCTGCATGAAGTGCCGGTAATTGCCCTTCTCGACCGCCGCCGCCGAAGCTCCCGAAGCGCGGACTTCACGCTCGACCTGCTCGTTTTCGGCATCGTAAATGGTCGCGCCCTCGCGCGTGACGACCACCCAGTCGCCTTCCTCGAGATAGCTGATCTGCTGGGTCAGCGGCGCCAGCGCCAGCGCGTCCGAACCGATATAGGTCTCGCCCTCACCATAGCCGACCACCAGCGGCGAGCCGCGCCGCGCTCCGATCAGCAGGTGGGGATGGTCGCGGAAGGCGATCGCCAGCGCGAAGGCACCGCGCAGGCGCGGCAGGACATCGGCCACCGCCTCTTGCGGGCTTGCGCCCTCTTCCACCCGACGCGAGACGAGGTGGGCGACCACTTCGCTGTCGGTATCGCTTTCCAGCGTCCGCCCGGCCTCGCGCAATTCGGCGCGCAATTCCTTGAAATTCTCGATAATCCCATTGTGGACCAGCGCCACGTGATCGGTCGCATGCGGATGCGCGTTGGTGGCCGTAGGCGCGCCATGCGTGGCCCAGCGAGTGTGTGCGATACCGATCTCGCCCGGAGCGGGATTGCTCGCGAGTTCGGCAACGAGATTGTTGAGCTTGCCTTCGGCGCGCCGACGAACAAGCTGACCGTCGTGTAGTGTGCAGATCCCGGCGCTGTCATAGCCGCGGTACTCCATCCGGCGCAGGCCGTCGACGAGCCGATCCGCGACCGGCTGAGCACCGACGATACCGATAATTCCACACATGAACCCACTTCTCCAAATAGCTGATCGCGCCGAGACTTAGCCGTTATTCGGAAGCAATCAATCGGTCCACCGGAAAGGCCGCTCCGGACCCGGGAAAATCGCACGGTTTCAGGCCGTGGTCGGCAGCGTTCAGGGCCCTCGGCCATTAGGGAAAAATCAAGGTTTCCTTTCTATTCACCACGCCTAGAGAGACGGGCTTTGCCGTAGGTTCGCAAAGGCTGACTGGATCAAACTTGAGTTTCCTCGGGGGTTACCGGAATGAGCGCATTCGGACGGAAGAACGGACCGGCAGGCATGAGCGCCGGTGCCCGTCCGCAGTTCGGTGTCGCCAAGCCCATGCGTGGCGGCACGCCCACCCCCGCGCAATCGCGTAACGATGGCGACAAGGGCGGCGAGCAATTCCCGCCGCTGCCCGAAACTGACGCGCCTTCCGCTCCGACCGGCGCCGCCATGAACGGCGACGCAATGTCGCGGCTCGAAGAGCGCATGAATTCCACTCATTCGAACCAGAGCGAAGTCGGCGGGTTCGAAGCGAGCATCCACAAGATCAAGGAACAGGTGCTTCCGCGCCTGCTCGAACGCGTCGACCCGGAAGCCGCGGCCACGCTGTCGAAAGACGAGCTGTCGGAAGAATTCCGCCCGATCATCATGGAAGTGCTGGCCGAGCTCAAGGTCACGCTCAACCGCCGCGAACAGTTCGCGCTCGAGAAGGTTCTCGTCGACGAACTGCTCGGCTTCGGTCCGCTCGAAGAATTGCTCAACGACCCCGATGTTTCGGACATCATGGTCAACGGCCCCGACCAGACCTACATCGAAAAGAAGGGCAAGCTGGTCATCGCGCCGATCAAGTTCCGCGACGAGACCCATCTTTTCCAGATCGCCCAGCGCATCGTGAACCAGGTCGGCCGCCGCGTCGATCAGACCACGCCGCTGGCCGACGCGCGCCTCAAGGACGGCTCACGTGTGAACGTAATCGTGCCGCCGCTTTCGCTGCGCGGCACTGCGATTTCTATTCGTAAATTCTCCGAGAAACCCATCACGCTCGATATGCTCAAGGACTTCGGTTCGATGAGCGAGAAGATGTGTACCGCGCTCAAGATCGCGGGCGCGTGCCGTATGAACATCGTCATTTCGGGCGGTACGGGCTCGGGTAAGACGACCATGCTCAACGCCCTGTCGAAGATGATCGACCCGGGCGAGCGCGTGCTGACCATCGAGGACGCCGCGGAACTTCGTCTGCAGCAACCGCACTGGTTGCCGCTCGAAACGCGCCCGCCCAACCTCGAAGGCCAGGGCGCGATCACCATCGGCGACCTCGTTAAGAACGCCCTGCGTATGCGTCCCGACCGCATCATCCTGGGTGAGATTCGCGGCGCGGAGTGTTTTGACCTCCTCGCCGCCATGAACACCGGCCACGACGGGTCGATGTGTACGCTTCACGCCAACAGCCCGCGCGAGTGCCTCGGCCGTATGGAAAACATGATCCTGATGGGCGACATCAAGATCCCGAAGGAAGCGATTTCGCGCCAGATCGCGGAATCGGTCGACCTGATCGTGCAGGTGAAGCGGCTGCGCGACGGTTCACGCCGCACCACCAACATCACCGAGGTGATCGGGATGGAAGGCGACGTGATCGTGACGCAGGAACTGTTCAAGTTCGAATATCTCGAAGAGAGCGAGGACGGGAAGATCATGGGCGAGTTCCGCTCATCGGGTCTGCGCCCGTATACGCTCGAAAAGGCGCGTCAGTTCGGCTTCGACCAGGCCTATCTCGAAGCTTGTCTTTAGGATCGCGCCGGGCGGCGTCGAGTCCATACAATCAGGCACGGCTCCGATGTCGTATACCTCCGCAAGAGGCAGGACGACTCGATGCTCGACAAGATTCTCTTTCCGAAGGCTACGAAGGCCAAGCGCAAGCAACGGCAGCGCAGTTGCGATCGGGAAAGGCATTTCGAAGCGCTTTACATGCAGAGCTTCACCGAAATGCGCGCACGCAGCCACAAGGATTGAGCGCTAGCCCTTGATGATCCCCGGAATGGCGACGGCCAGCAATCCGCCGCCGATCACCGCGAAGACCAGGAAGAGCCCGGTCCAAGGCATCCAGCCCACCCGGTTGATCTGCGCGCGCTTCAGCCGGCGCCGCTCCATCGCCATGCAGACCAGCGCGGCGAACAGGAACGCGCCGCCCCAATAGGCGACCAGTTCGGCATCGCTGGCGAAACGCAGGAAATCGGGTTTGAACACGGCCCGGCCATATGGGTGCCGCGCCCCTTCAGCGCAACAGGCCGGGGAACCGCGGCGCCATGCTTCCGTTGTCGTATCGGAAACCCGGACGGGGTACCTTTTGGGAAGGACCGACGATGATCAAGAAAATCCTGCTCGCACTCGGCATTACCTCGATGACGCTGACCGCAGCCGCATGCAACACCGTGCGCGGTGTCGGCAGCGACCTGCAATCGGCCGCCAACGCAGTCGACGAGGAAACCTGAGCCACTCGCACAAGCGAAAGTGAAACGCCCGCCCTGACCCGGCGGGCGTTTTCTTGTGTGCGCTGGGAGCTTGCGCGGCGACCGCGCATGGTTTGGCTTGTTTTGGGGTGGAAAGCGGACCTTGCTCAGCCCGCAATTTTTCCCTGCTGCCGCTTCTGGCGAACCTTACTCTTAACTCGACGCTTCTCGAGAATTTCAAGCGCGTCTTCATCGCCCTCGGCAAACATCACGTCGATCTCAGCGGCGGATTTGTCGTCAAACACCTCTTTGTAGGTTTGGTGCTTACTACGGCTCATAAAAAGCAATGTATTGTGCAGTGCCGATGTCCGCAATGGCGTCGTTAGCGGTCATTGCGATTAATGCTTGCGATACACCAGCACGAGATTGTTTGCCGGCATTTCATGGCGGGCAGTACGGCGCAGGTCTTCGGCCGTGGCAAGGTCGTCGAGGTCGGCAACATCGCGCAGGCCCCAGCGGGGATCGCGTGCCTTAAGGCTCTGGTCGAAAGCGAGATTCGAGGGGGCCGTCTCCACATCGTTCTCGATAAACGGGCCATAGAGGATCAGCGGGGCGCCGGCGGCCAGCAGCTTGGCCGCGCCTGCGAACAGGCCCACGGTCGCCTGCCACGGGCTGATGTGGATCATATTGACGCACAGGACCGCATCCGCGCTCTCGACCGGCCAATCGCCCGCTGCCGCATCGAGCGCGATCGCGGGACGCAAATTGGAAAGCCCCGCCTCCTGCGCCCACGCATCGACCGAGTGCAGCGCATCTATTGCGCAATCGCTGGGTTGCCAATCGAGATCGGGAAAGCGCCGCGCCATGAACACTGCGTGTTCGCCGGTCCCGCTGGCCACTTCCAACACGAGGCCGGAACCCGGCAATTCGCGCGCCAGCACATCGGCGAGCGGTTCGGAATTGCGCGCGGTGGCGGGCGCGTGGCGTTTCACGCGAGCGCCCTCAATTGACCTGCCGCTCGCGGCCTTCCCAATAGGGTGCCCGCAGCTCGCGGCGCAGGATCTTGCCGCTGGCATTACGCGGCATCACTTCGATTACATCGACCGACTTGGGCACCTTGAATCCGGCCAGTCGCTCGCGCGTGAAGGCGATGATGTCCTTGGGATCGACCTCGCTGCCGGGCCTTGGCACCACGCAGGCCTTGACCGCCTCGCCCCAGGTGTCGTCGGGCACGCCGATCACCGCAACCTCGCCAACCGCCGGATGGCCGTAAATCGCGCTTTCGACCTGTGCGGGATAGACGTTCTCGCCGCCCGAAATGATCATGTCCTTGATCCGGTCCTGGATGTAGACGTAGCCGTCCTCGTCCATATAGGCGGCATCGCCGGTGTGCATCCAGCCGTCCTTGAGCGCGCTTTTCGTCGCATCGGGCAGGTGCCAGTAGCTCTGCATGTTCGACGGGCTCTTGCAGATCAGCTCGCCCACCTCGCCGCGCGGCAATTCCTGGCCATCCTCGCCCACCACCTTGAGCTCGGCGCCCGGGACCGCCCTGCCCGCCGACTTCATCCGCTCGTTGCCTTCGAGCGTATGGTCCTCGGGCGGGAGCATGGCGATGGTCCCGGTGGTTTCGGTCATGCCGTAGCATTGCAGGAAGCCCGCGCCGGGGATCGTCTGAACCGCCTCGCGCAGCAGGTCGAGCGGAATCGGCGCCGCGCCGTAGAGCACATATTTGACCGCCGACATGTCGGTATCTTTCGCGCGCGGATGCTGGATCACCATCTGCAGCGCGGCGGGAACGATGAACAGGCGGGTAATCCCCTGTTCGAACCCGTCGAGCACGCCGTCGGGCGTGAATTCCGCCTGCACGATGGCGCGAATGCCCGCCGCCATGGCCATGATCCCCAGCCCGGTCCCGCCGATATGCGCGCAAGGCATGCAGATCAGGATCGCCTCGTCATCGTCCCATTGCGACCACGGCTGCGCGGCTTCTTCGGCGGGCTGGCGGAGCGAAAACAGATTCGCATTGGTCAGCACCGCGCCCTTGGGGTTGCCAGTGGTGCCCGAGGTATAGAGCTGGAGCACGGCATCGTCGGGCCCTGCGGCAGTGAATTCGTCCGCCGGCGCGGCGGCGATCTCCGCTTGCGCCGTGGGTGTATCGATCACCGTCGGCGGGCTGTCCATTTCGGCGCAGGCCTTGGCTGCAAGGTTCTCGAAGCCATTGTCGAGGAAGAGCAGCTTGGCTCCCGTATCGCCGAGGATGTAGGCGACTTCGGGCGGGGCCAGCCGCCAGCCGATCGGCACCGTGACCACACCCATGCGCGCGGCGGCATAGAACAGTTCGAAGTAAAGCCGCGCATTCTTACCGAGCCAGGCGATCCGGTCGCCCTTCTTCAGGCCCTTTCCGCCCAGCATCGCCACGATCTGGCGCGAACGATCGTCCAATTTCGCGAAAGTCAGCGCCTCACCATCCTGTTCGAGCGCCACCTGGTCGGGCTTTTCCTGCGCCCAGTGCCGGATCAGCTCATCGAAAGTGAGCATCTCGCCGTCTGCCATTCATCCTCTCCGCTGTTTTCAGCTGTGCGAGGCATCATGGCATGGCGGTTGCTGCGCGCAACCCGATTTCGGCGCAGGATTATTGCCAGCGTCCCTGCTCGCGTGCGCGTCTCTCGCGGATCGCGAGCCACAGGAACAGGCCGAGCGGGCCGGCGAAGAATGTCGCCAGCAGGATCGGTGCCTGGAGCAGGCGCGAAAAGCCCTTCGCATCGGCATCGCGCGCGATCCACAGGCCGACGAAGAGGTCGAAGGCGAGGTAGTGGATCCAGCCGATCGTCACCCCGCCATCGCTGGCGAAGATTGCCCTTACGCCTTCGATGGTCGAGAAATCGGCCGAACCATCGGACCCGCCCGGATCGAACGCACCCGAGAGTATCCCGACGATGCCGACCGAATAGGCGAGACACAGCAGGCCCACCCCGACATACAACACCGCCGCCAGCAGCGCGGGCCAGCGCGGCGCGAGGATCAACGCCGCCCACATGACCATGGCGAGAATATTCGCAGCGCCGAAAGCCGTATCCCACATCAGACCGCCTCCCGTTCGATCTGCGGCAGGGTCTTCGCTGCGCGCAGGATTGCGTCATTGTCGTGCACGAAGCGCCCGCGCGCCGCGCGCTTGGCGAGCGCCAGCGCGGCCTGCGCGACGATCTCCGCCTTGATACCGCGATATTTCCGGTACTTGCCGTGAAGCAGCAGGTTGGCGACCGGCGCCGCCGCGATGCCGAGGCGTTCGGCGGGACGCCGGTCGTTCTCGCGCTTCCCGCGCAGCAAGCCGGGCCGCAGGATATCCAGCCGATCGAAACGCAGCTTGGTCAGATCGCGCTCCACCTCGCCCTTCACGCGCAGATAGAAGGCCCGTGCCATCGGGTCCGCACCGACCGAACTGACATGGACGAAGCGCTCGACGCCCAGTTCATTCGCTGCCCGGGCGGTATCGAGCACCAGATCGTGATCGACCGCGCGGAACGCCGCTTCGTCCTCGCCCGCCTTCTTCCAGGTCGTGCCCAGCGCGCAGATGACCGCCTTTGGACGCACCGCCTCGATCACCTCGCCCCATTTGGCGGGCTCGGCCACGAACAGCTCCATCCTGATGCCGCGCGGCAGCTTGACCTCGCGCCGGGCGATGCCCGTGAGGCGGACGTCTTCGCGACCGATGCATTGCTCGATCACGGTGGTACCGATCAGGCCGGTGGCACCGATCAGGGCGATGCGGATCGCATCAGACATTGCTCAACCCTTCCGGCGCGCGACCGTATATCCGGCGGCACTGGTCGATGGCGTAGCGATCGGTCATTCCGGCGATGAAATCGGCGATATGGCGGCTTCGTTCGGGTTCCTGTTCGGGAAGCGAGGCGAGCCAGGCGTCGGGCATGGTCGTCGGATCCTGGTGGTAGGCCGCGAACAGACGCGAAATGACATCGCGCGCACGCTCGGCGGTATCGATCTGCTCCTTGTGATAGTAGAGCCGATCGTACATGAACCGCTTGAGCGCGCGTTCCTGGTCTTGCATCGCGGGCGAGAAGCCTGCCAGCTGGCGCCCGGCGCCGCGCACGCCTTCGACGCTGTCGATATCCCCGAGCTGCCTGCGTGTGTGAGAGAGCAGATCGTTGACCATCAAGCCGATCTGCGTGCGCACCAGTTCGCGCAATTGCCGTTCGCGCGGGGCACGGGGAAAGCGCTTTTCGACCGCACGCCACTGTTCGGCGAGCCAATCGAGCGCAAGCAGGTCTTCCAGATCGAGAAAACCAGCACGCAGCCCGTCGTCGATATCGTGATTGTCATAGGCGATATCGTCCGCGATCGCAGCCACCTGAGCCTCGAGGGAAGGCCATGTCGACAGGTCGAGCGCAAAAGCCCGGTCGATTTCCGCCAGCGCCCAGTTGGGAGCAGTCACCGGCCCATTGTGCTTCGCCAGCCCTTCCAGCGTTTCCCAGGTAAGGTTCAGCCCCTCGTGATCGCAATAGGGGCTCTCGAGACGCGCCAGCGTTCGCAGTCCTTGAGCATTGTGATCGTAGCCACCGGCATTTGCCATCGCGTCTTCGAGCGCCTTTTCGCCCGCATGGCCGAAGGGCGGATGGCCGATATCGTGACCGAGGCACAGCGCTTCGGTGAGATCCTCGTCGAGGCCGAGTTCACGCGCGAGCACACGCCCGATCTGCGCAACCTCGATGCTGTGGGTCAGGCGGGTGCGATAGTGATCCCCGTCGGGTGCGATGAAGACCTGCGTCTTGGAACGCAGTCGACGAAAAGCGATCGAATGGACGATCCGGTCGCGGTCGCGCTGGAATTCGCTGCGCGGCCCGCGCGAGCCCTCGCGTTCCTCGTTGAATTCGCGTCCGCGGCTGGCGGCGGGATCGGAGGCATAGGGAGCTCTGTGCATGCCCGGGGAGGCTTAGGTGAGCGCCCCGAGTGCGACAACGTGAACGAAATGCGAACCCGCACGGTTTTCGGCAGAAAGAAGGGGCTGCGCGCCAGACGACACGCAGCCCCGTCGAGGTGAAGGTTTGCGACCCTCGTCGATCAGCGAACGCCGATCCTGTCGGCAGTGCCATCCGGGTCGCCCGCTACGGTGCGATCCCAATTGATGGTGCCGAGCAGCAGGATGCCGGCGGCATGCGGGGCCGCCATCGAGGTTCCCGAAAGCGTGGCATAGCCGCCGTCCTTGTAGGTCGAGGGTATGGCCGAGCCGGGCTCGGCATAGTCGACCGGCGGATTGCCGTAGTTCGAGAAGCTCGACCAGGTATCGCCCTGGGCGAAGCTGGAAATAGTGTAGATGTTCGGCCCATTCGCCGAAGCGGGCGACTTGGTGGTCGCGCTGGTGGATTCATTGCCGGCCGCGAGCGTAAACTTGAGGCCCGTGGAAGCAGCGGCGATCACAGCATCGTTGAGCGCCTGGCTGAAGCCGCCACCGAGGCTCATATTGGCGACATCGCCGTTACCCGCGATCTGGGCCGCGTAATCCACCCCCGCGATCACGCCGCTGGTCGAACCGGAACCGCGCCGATCGAGCACCTTGATGCCGATCACCGTGGTTCCCGGAGCAACGCCGACAACACCGATGCCATTACCCGCAATCGCAGCGATCGTACCGGCGACGTGAGTACCATGGCCGTTGCCGTCATCGGCGTTCTTGTCGCGGGTGAAATTCACCGAGAGCGAGGCATCGACGTTGAGATCGGGATGATCGAGATCGACGCCGCTATCGATCACCAATGCGCGGCCTGCCGCGGCTTGGGTCCCGCCGCCGACGCGTGTGACACCCCAGGGGGTGGTCTCGGCCGGGTCGCTGGAGCCGCCACCCGGCCCCTTGCCCGGTGGCGGGGCGACGATGCTCATCACCTGGTCCTGTTCGCAATAGGCGATGCGCGGATTCTTCGCCTGCATGTTTGCGACCCCGCGAGCCGAAGCATTCAACGCGAACCCGCGAATGGTGTTTCTATATTCGTGCTTCACCTGACCGCCCGCTGCCTGGGCGGCGCGATTGGACTCGGCCTTCACATTGCCCTTGGACACGAGGCCGGGCTGGAAGACGCAGATATAGCTGTTTTCGATCTTTTGCGCCGCGGCAGGCGCAGCAAGACTCGCACCGGCAAGCGCAATAAGGCTCGCGGTCGCGAGGCGACCCATTGTAATCTTCATAAACGCAGTCCCTTCCCTTGGATTAGGAAGGAAAACATGCCTTACGCTGCGACGACATCAATACAGCTAAAGTTAATTGCCGTCGGAAAACTTCCAACTGTCACCAAAATGTCGCGTTCTTACAAGTCGGGGCTCATTCCAGAATCCAATTCGCGGCAGCGCGGCAGTGGATATCGGTGGAGTCGAATACCGGAAGCACGTTGGCATCGGTGTCGACGACCATCTCGAGTTCGGTACAGGCAAGCACGATCGCCTGCGCGCCCTCTTTCTCCTTCATGGTGATGATCGTCTTGAGCGCGCGCTCCGCATCGCGGGTGACGCGGCCCAGCATCAATTCCTTGTAGATGATCCCGTCGACCATCTCGACGTCGTCCGGATTGGGCGGCAGCAGGTTGACGCCGTGGTCGACCAGCCGCTTGCGATAGAAGCTCTCGGTCATCACGAAACGCGTGCCCAGCAATGCCGCGTTCTGGCAATCGGTCTGCGCCATCGCGGCCCCCACGCTGTCGGCTATGTGCAGGACGGGAATCGAAACCGCTTCGGTGATCCGGTCGTGGACCTTGTGCATGGCATTGGCGGCGATCACGAGGCCTTCGGCACCGGCGCTTTCGAGGCGGCGGGCGGATTCGACCAGCGTCCCGGCGATGGCGTCCCAATCGTCGGCATTCTTGGCTGCGGCTATCGGGGCATAGTCCAGGCTTTCGATGAGCAGCGGAGGGCTCGCCAGTGGCGGGGCCTGCTTCTGCACGAATTTGTTGATCCGTTCGTAATAGGCGCGGGTCGAGATCCAGCTCATACCCCCAATGATGCCGAGCTTGCGCAAGCGTCCGTCCTTTTCCACCCTGTTGATCGCGTGATCGCGGTTGGCCCGCGTATCAGGGGCTTAGAACGGACGGGCTACGAGGCGGTTCCTTCGTTTTCGCCCGCTTCGGATGAGAGCGCTTCCGCCAGCCAGGCCTGGAGGTCGGCAACGCTGCGTTCGGGCGCTTCTTCCATCGGGATATGGCCGATGCCGGGATAGCTGGCGAGCGTGGCATTGGGCAGATGATCCATGTACCAGCCCGCTGCGGCATAGGGGATCAGGCTGTCTTCCTCGCCCCACATCACCAGCGTAGGGACTTCGACGGCGGCGACCTGTTCGGCGGAAAAGGCCTCGCGAGGCGTGGCGAAGCGCTGGCGCGTCGCCGTGCGGTTGCCCGGATAGCGGGCGAGTTCCCAATAGCGATCGACCGCTTCGGGCGTAACGATGCTCTGATTGCTGACGCTTTGCGACAGGCTGCGTTCGATCAGCGAGCGCGGCAGCAGCTGGCTCATCGCATCGCCGATCACCGGCACGCCCGCCAGCGTGAAAGCCAGATTGCCGCCGCCTTCGCGCTCGATCGGGGCACCGCTGGCATCGACCAGTACGAGACCGTCGAGCCGGTCCGGGTTCTCGATCGCGTAGCCCATCGCGATCGCGCCGCCCATCGAATTGCCTGCCAGCGTGAAGCGCTCGATATCGAGCGCATCGGCAACCGCATCGATATCCTCGATGAAGCCGTCCAGCGCGTAATTGCCGTCCGCTACCGGGCCGGTCAGTCCGTGACCGCGCTGATCGTAACGGACCACGCGATAGTCGCTCTTCAGGGCATCGGCCCAGTGCTGCCAGGTATGCAGGTCGGCGTTCGAGCCGTGCAGCAGCATAATCACCGGCGCATCGCGCGGGCCCTCGTCGCGCACATGCACGCGCCGGTCGCCGTCGATGGCGAGCATGCGCGAGGGCGCGGCGCCGTATTTCGCCTGCATCTCGGCCGGATCGGTATCGGGGACGCGCAGCACGAGGAATGCGACGACCAGCACGAGCGCCAGAACGCCGAGCACACGCCAGAACCATTTCAAGGGGCCATCTCCTCGATCCAGCGACGCACGATGTCGAGTCCTTCCTCGTCCACCGTGGCCTTGCCCAGTTCGGGCATGGCGATGCCCGGTTCGGGGCTTGCCATCCGATAGGTGAGGATCGAGCTGTCGGGCGATCCCGGCACGATATCGTACAGATGCCCGCCCGCCCCGCGCCCGGCGGCGACGGGCCGCTTGCCCACGCCGAGCGCTTCTGGCGATTGCTGTTCCCAGCGCAGGTCGAGCCCGCTGTTCGACGCCATCGCGCCGGGACGGTGGCAATGCGCGCAATTGACGTCGAGATAGGCGCGCGCAGCGGCGGTCAGATCGGCGCTTTCGCGGTGCTCCCACACGGGGAACTGATCCGCATCCTGCGGCATGCGGTCGACCAGCCCGGCCTCGACCACGCCGGCCAGCCATTCGCCGGAAAGGTTGCGCGCCTTGGGGCCGATGGGAACCACCTGGCCGTCGAGGCCGTGGCATTCCTTGCACTGGTTCTTGTTCGGAACGCGGTAGCTGATCGCCTCGCCCCTGGGCGTGGTCAGGTCGAGCCGGGCACCTGCAATGGCGAGCCGCGCCTCGGTCTGTTCCTCGTTCCACAGATAGGGCAGCGCGAGCCAGCCGCTGGCGCGATGGAGCAGCACGCGGGTTTCGATGAGGCGGCGATCAGCGCCCTCGCCGAAAGCGAAGGTCTTGATCAGCGCGGTACCGACCGGAAACTCGAGCAGCCCCTCGCCCTGCGCGCCCATCTGCGCTCCCTCGGGCAAATAGACGAAGCGCAGCTTGTCCGCCCCGTCCGAATAGAGCGGCGTGTTGAGCCGGTAGGGCGTGACGCGCGCTTGGGGGACCTGGCCCGCAGGATCGGCAAAGAACCCGAAATCGGACAGGCTGCGCGGCAGGCCTTCGTCCATGATCGCCGCATCGGTGTCGATCCGCGGCGTGCCTGTGCTCGCCACCGCCGCAACCGCACTGGCCAGTGCGGCACAGAAGATGGCGCGGCGAATCATCCGCCCAGCCTTTCGTCGAGTGCGGCGGGTGCGCCGATGCCGCTGCGGTCGAAGTCACCACTCGGCGCAGAAACCGCCAGTGGAGAGGGCTGCGCGCCTTCGAGGCCGACGCCCTGCTCCGTCAGATTGAGGCTCCATCCCGCAGTCCCCTCGACCACTGCAAGCGAACCAAGCCCGTCCCACATCACCGGCGGCAATTCGCCACCGAAAGCCGCGAGCAGCGTGTCCGCGCCATCGAGCTGCGGATCGTAGCCGCCGCCGTCATAAATGTTCTCGCCCACCACGACCTCGCGCGGGAACGGGTTGTAGCGCTCGTCCTCGAAGCTCTGCGTATAGGCGATGACCATGATCGGCGCGGTCGGGTTGCCCGAGAGGATATTGTCCTCGACCAGCACATTGTCGTTGGCCATCACCATGATACCCGTGCCGCGCCGCACGCCCGCCACGATATTTCCCGGAGGGGCGAAATTGGGCGTGTCGTTGGCGACCACGAGATTGTTCGCCACGACCACATTGCCGCCGCCCATTACCGGCAGGTCGGGGAGGTCGAACACGAGGATCCCGCCCGTATTGCGCGTGGCGATATTGTGCTCGACCAACGCATTGCGGCTGTTCTCGATCTCGATTCCAGCGACATTGGCCTCGGCGATCGAATTGCGCACGGTGATGCGGTTCGACTGGCCGACATAGATGCCCGCATCGCTCGCGCCGGTAACCTTGACCCCGTCGACCAGCACGCCGGTGCTTTCGACCGGATAGATGCCATAGGCACCGTTTTCGGGATGCGGGCCGCGGGTCCACGTCACGCGGAGGCGGTGATAGACGATATTGTCCGCGCCCTTGGACTTGATCCCGTCGCCCTTGGGATTCTCCAGCGCGAAATCGCGCAGCGTGACATTGTCGCTGGTGACCAGCATGCCCTCGCCCGAGCCCGCTTGCGTGGTGAAATCGAGTATGGTCCCGTCCATCCCCTCGCCCCGCACGGTCACACCGTCCACATCGAGGCTGAGGCCATCGGTCAGCACATAACGCCCCGCGGCGAGCACGATTTCGTCCCCCGGCTCGGCGAGAATCAGCGCTTCCTGCAACTCCTGCTGCGCGTTCTCGCCCGGCGCGATATTGTGCGTGGTGGCAAGGGCCGGTGCGGCAGTCGCCAGCAGAACGGCGGCAATCGACAGTCTGGTCATCATGAGTCTCTCCCCTGCAACCTATTGTGCCGCAAGGATTTGCGATTGCAAGCGTATCAAGTGCCGGAAAAGGCACAGATCGCCGCCGAACTGGCGGCCACCTCGACAACCTCGGGATCGTCGACGCGGCGCACGCGTTCGAGAAATCCTGCCACGCTCAGGGGAATGTCCGCCTCATCCTCCTCGGGGCGCAGGTTTTCGAGCTTCCGGATTTGTCCGACGGACAGCCGCTCCGCCATGCGGGTGGCCATGCATTCGGCCATCGGCTGCGGCAGGCCGCGCGCGACCAGTTCGTTCTCCAGCCGGTCCTCCACCGTGCCCTGTAGACCGCCGCCTATGGTAGCCCAGACGACAGCCGCGCCCGCCACCAACAGGGCCAGCACGATGAGGACGCGTTTCATGGCGGTCCGGCGTCCCTAATCCAGCGCCTTGACGATTTCCTCGACCATCTTCTTCGCGTCGGACAGCAGCATCATGGTCTGGTCCATGTAGAAGACGTCGTTGTCGACCCCGGCATAGCCGACGCCGCCCATGCTGCGCTTGATGAAGAAGACCTGTTTGGCCTTGTCGACGTCGAACACGGGCATGCCGTAGATGGGCGATGACTTGTCGGTCTTGGCGGCCGGATTGACCACGTCGTTCGCGCCGATGATGAAGGCGACGTCGGCTTGCGCGAATTCGCTGTTGATGTCCTCCAGTTCGAAGACCTTGTCGTAATCGACGCTGGCTTCTGCGAGCAGCACGTTCATGTGTCCGGGCATGCGGCCCGCGACGGGATGGATGGCGAACTTCACCTCGACGCCCTTTTCCTCGAGCAGGTCGGTCATCTCGCGCAGCGCGTGCTGCGCCTGTGCCACCGCCATGCCGTAACCGGGGATGATGATGACCTTATCGGCCTGTTCGAGCATGAAGGCCGCATCGTCGGCGCTGCCCTGTTTGTAGGGACGCTGCTCCCTCGCCTCGCCGCCGCCCGCGGCATCGTCGGCGCCGAAGCCGCCCGCGATCACCGAAATGAAGCTACGGTTCATCGCGCGGCACATGATGTAGCTGAGGATCGCGCCCGAAGAGCCGACCAGCGCGCCGGTGATGATCATCGCGGTATTGCCCAGCGTGAACCCCATCGCCGCCGCGGCCCAGCCCGAATAGCTGTTCAGCATCGACACCACGACCGGCATGTCCGCCCCGCCGATCGGGATGATCAGAAGGAAGCCGATGAGGAAGGCGAGCACGGTCAGCGCGACGATCAAGGGCAGCGTCTCCGCCGGCCCCGTCGCCATGGCGAACAGAGCGGTCAATACGAGGATCGCCACCAGCGTGCCGAGATTGATGACATGGCGCGCGGGCAGCAGGATCGGCGATCCGCTCATCCGGCCCGACAGCTTGGCGAAAGCGATGACCGAGCCGGAGAAGGTGATCGCACCGATGGCGATGCCCAGCCCCATCTCGACCTTGCTCACTGCGCCGATACTGTCGCCCACAAGCAGTCCGAAGGCGCCCGGATTGAGATAGGCCGCCCAGCCCACCAGCACGGCGGCCATACCCACCAGCGAGTGGAAGCCGGCGACCAGCTCGGGCATGGCCGTCATCGCGATACGGCGAGCGATCAGGAAGCCGATCGACCCGCCGATAACGATCGCGATGGCTATCTCGACGATGTTAGCGACGTCGTGCGTGACGAGCGTCGTGGCCACCGCGATCAGCATGCCGGCCATGCCGAAGCGATTGCCGCGGCGGCTGCTCGTGGGGCTCGACAACCCGCGCAGCGCGAGGATGAAGAACACGCCCGAAACGAGATAGGCCAGCGCGACCCAAGGATTTACTGGCTCGGCCGAAGCGGCATGGGCGGGGGTGGCGAAGGCCAGAAGCCCTAGGAAACCGGTCCACGTCACCCCGGACTTGATCCGGGGTCGGTGCTTTTCTCCCACCGCCTCGCTAGAAGAGAGCACCACCCCGGCTCGGTGGCCGGGGCGACGAAGGAGCAAGGTGAGCGCCTGCATCACTTCTTCTCCTTCTTCTTGTACATTGCCAGCATGCGCTCGGTAACGGCGAAGCCGCCGAAGATGTTGACGCTTGCCAGCACCACGCCCGCCAGGCCGAGCCACTTGGCGACATCGCTCCCCGCCTCGGCCGCCGCGATCAGCGCGCCGACTATGATCACGGAAGAAATCGCATTGGTCACCGCCATCAGCGGTGTGTGCAGCGCGGGTGTGACCGACCAGACCACGTAATAGCCGACGAAACACGCCAGCACGAAAATCGACAGGATCGAAATGAAGTCCATTACCCAGCCTCCGTCACTATTGCCGCCTCAAGGGCATCATTTGCCTCAGCATAAGCCTCGAGGCTGGATTCTTCTGGTGCATCTTGCATCTGGAAAGGGCAGATTTTATCGGTCACCGCATCGGTCTCTTCCCAAGAAGTTTTTGCAGCCATTAGCTTTTCGTCCAATCCGGCCTGCCATCCTTCGAACAACAAATTTTCGGTGCGCTCTACCTCTCCCCAGTAGGAGCGAATTTCTGTTCGCGGATCCAACGCTGCGCAAACCCGAGCGTCACGCATTGACCAATACGCATCGCTCAAAACGCCATCGGTCAATTGTTCGCCAGGCGAGGTTGCGCCCCAGGAAGCTAAGAGCAGAGCTAAAGCTATTCCCCCCTTCAACCCGCCAGCCTCTCATTGACGACCTTCCCGCCTTGCGTCAGCCGCACGGCGTCGCCGATTTCCTCGTCGAGCACGGGCTTTCCAGCCTCCTTGTCCCAGAAAGCGGAGAGGAAATTGTAGAGGTTGCGCGCGAACAGGGCCGATGCGTCGGTAGCCAGGTGCCCGGCGGTGTTGGAATAGCCGACGATGGTCACGCCATGCTTCTCGACCACCTCGTCGGGCTTCGAGCCTTCGACATTGCCGCCCTGCGCCACGGCTAGATCGAAGATCACGCTGCCCGGTTTCATGCTGGCGATCTGCGCGTCGGAGATTAGCCGCGGTGCGGGCTTGCCCGGAATCAAGGCGGTGGTGATGACGATGTCCTGCTTGGCGATATGGCCGGACACGAGCTCGGCCTGGGCGTTGCGGTATTCCTCGCTCATTTCCGAGGCATAGCCGCCCGATCCCTCGCCCTCGATCCCCTCGACATGCTCGACGAAGATCGGCTTCGCGCCGAGCGACTGGATCTGCTCCTTCGTCGCGCTGCGCACATCGGTCGCACTGACCTGTGCGCCCAGCCGCCTGGCGGTGGCGATCGCCTGCAGGCCCGCAACGCCGACGCCCATCACGAAAACCTTGGCCGCCTGCACCGTGCCGGCGGCGGTCATCATCATCGGGAAGGCGCGGCCATATTGGTTGGCCGCGGTCAGCACCGCCTTGTACCCGGCGAGGTTCGACTGGCTGGAGAGGACATCCATGCTTTGCGCGCGCGTGATGCGGGGCATGAATTCCATCGACAGCGCCTCGAGACCCGCCTTGGCATAGGCCTCGACCGTGTCGCCGTTGCGGAAGGGATCGAACGTGGCCGCGACCCACGCGCCCTGCTTCGCACCCGAAAGCGCAGCCACATCGGGGGCTTGGACGCCGAGGACGATGTCCGCCCCCTCGACCGCCTTGGGGCCGGACACCACCTCCGCCCCTGCTTCGCGATAGGCCTCGTCGGTGATCGCCGCGCCGAGACCGGCGCCTTCCTCGACCGCGACCGTGGCCCCGAGAGCGGCGAATTTCTTCGCCGTCTCTGGCGTCAGCGCGACCCGATCCTCACCGGGCGCGCGCTCTTTCAGCACCGCGATGCGTAGCGCCATGCGCTTATTCGGCGATCAGGATAATGACGAGCAGGGTAATCACCGCGATCAGCGGCACCGACCATTTGAGCAGGCCGATGAAGCTGTCGTAGGTTCGGTTGTGCGCCTTGTGGTCGTTGGCGGATTTCATCGTGGTTTGTCCCCGTGTGGAATTGATTTGACTGGTGGTCTATCGCGCGCCCGCGCGCTGCTCAAGCCCTGCTTTTGCGCCCTTCCCCGATGGACAGGCTTAATCGGCTCTTTACCCGTTTCGGATAGGACGGATGCACCCGGACGTAATGTTGCGTCCGCTGGGCCCGAGGGAGCGCACCGAACACTCATGGCGACACGCAAATCTCGCCTGTTGATGCTGATCGACGACGAACCGGCGCAAAGCCGGCTCGTGACGGCGATCGCCGCGCGCGACGGCTGGCGCACGCTGACCGTGGCCAGCGGCGAGGAAGCGCTCGAAATGCTGGCCTCGCCCGAAGGCAGCGAAGTGCGCGCAATCCTGCTCGACCAGTGGGTCCCGGGCGATGCCGCCTGCGACCTGATCCGCGAGTTGCGCGCCGCACGCCCCGAGGCACCCGTGCTGATGCTCACAGCCAGCACCTCTCCGATGCTCGCGATCGAGGCGATGCGCGCGGGCGCTACCGATTATCTCGTCAAGCCGATCGATCCCGACCGCATGCTGCAGGCGCTCGCCGGCGCGACCCGTGCCGGACGGCCGAATGCCGAACTCCAGCCGATGACCGAAAAGCTGCCGCACCCGGTCGACTTCGATGCGATGGTCGGCACTGCCGCGCCCTTCCGCACCGCCCTCGCCAAGGCCGCCACCGCCGCGCGCGGCCATGCGCATGTCGTGGTCGAGGGCGAGAGCGGTACGGGCAAGGACATGCTGACCCATGCGATGCATGCCGCAAGCACCCGCGCCAAGGCGACCATGCGTGTGGTCCATTGCGGCGGAGTCCCGCCTGCCTCGCTCGAATCGCTCCTGTTCGGCCACGAGAAAGGGGCCTTTGCGGGGGCCTTCGATCGCCAGAAGGGGCTGTTGGAGCATTGCGACGGCGGAACGCTGGTCCTCGACGATGTCGACCGCCTGCCGACCCATCAGCAGGAGCGGCTTGCCGACGTCCTTGACAGCGGGATCGTGCGCCCGACCGGCGCGACGCACGGCTTCCGGATCGACCTGCGCATCTTCGCCACCAGCGATTTCGCACTCGACGAGCTGGTCGAGGCTGGAGAATTCTCGCGGGAACTCTACGACCAGATTTCCGCCACAATCATCCGTCTGCCAGCATTGCGCGACCGTCTCGGCGATCTGCCCGCGCTGACCCGCTATTTCCTCGCCAAGATCGGCGAACAGCCTGGATTGAAGCACCATTCGATCGCCGACAGCGCCCTGAGCCTGCTCGAAGCCTACGACTGGCCCGGCAATATCCGCCAGCTGCAGGCAGTGCTGTTTCGTGCTTGCGTGTTCGAACAGCGCGAGGCGCTGACCGCTCACAGCTTCCCGCAACTCGCCGAAATGCTCGGCGACCAGGGCGACCGGGGCGAAAGCCGCATGCGCGGACTGGGCGTCCTGCTCTATACCGACGATGGCAATGTCCGCCCGCTGGAAGAGATCGAGGCCGACATCATCCGCCTCGCCATCGGCCATTATCGCGGTCGCATGACCGAAGTCGCGCGCCGCCTCGGCATCGGGCGCTCGACGCTTTACCGCAAGCTCGGCGAACTCGGTATCGACAACGCGGCATGAGCTTGCCATAGGGCGCGCAAACGACCGGGAGTACCTCAGGTGAACAAGAGCCACCGCTAAGTCGGACACATCTCCATCGGGCAGGTCCATGCCCGAAATCCCACCTGAATTTCCCGAGATAGATCAATGCAAAAACTCAACGACATGCTCTGCATGGTAACCGGCGGCGCGCGCGGCATCGGCAGGGCCGTGTGCGAAGCCTTCCTGGCGGAGGGCGCGCAGGTCGTGCTCACCGATATCGACGAGCAGGAGGGTAGGAAAGCCGCCGAGGAACTGGGCTGCACCTTCCGCAGGCTCGACGTGGCGAGCGAGGCCGACTGGGACGCTTTCGCGGCCGACTTCCCCGCCATCGACGTGCTGGTCAACAACGCCGGCATCACCGGCTTCGAGGACGGCACCGCCGCGCACGATCCGGAGAATGCCAGCCTCGCCGAGTGGCACCGGGTCCATGCGGTCAACACCGACGGCTGCTTCCTCGGCTGCCGCTATGCCCTGCGCGCGATGAAGGCCAAGGGCACGGGCTCGGTCATCAACATGTCCTCGCGCTCGGGCCTCGTCGGCATTCCCGGCGCGGCGGCCTATGCGGCGAGCAAGGCGGCGATGCGCAACCACACCAAGTCGGTCGCGCTCTATGCCGCACAGCAGGGCTGGCAGATCCGCTGCAATTCGATCCATCCCGCCGCCATCCTGACCGAGATCTGGGAGCCCATGCTGGGCGAAGGGCCGGATCGCGAGGCGAAGATGGCCGCGCTGGTCGCCGACACGCCGCTCAAGCGCTTCGGCACGGTCGAAGAGGTCGCCGCGCTCTGCGTGTTCCTCGCCAGCGACGACAGCGCCTATATGACCGGCGCCGAGCTTACGCTCGATGGCGGACTGCTCGCCGGGAGCGCCGCCTCGCCGGGCTAGCCCGGAAGGTCGCCGAAATCGGTCAGGGCGGCGTCCCTCAGACCGCGCCAGACATTGCGCGCCTGCACGGTCTCGGCCACGTCGTGGACGCGCAGCAGTTGCACGCCCGCGCGCATGCCTTCGAGCGCCAGCGCCAGACTGCCGCCGAGGCGCTGCTCGACCGGGGCCTCCTTGGACAGCGCACCGATCATGCGCTTGCGGCTGGCCCCCAGCAGCAGCGGGTGGCCGAGCGCGTGGAACAGCGGCAGCGCGTTGATCAGTGCGAGGTTTTCGGCCAGCGACTTGCCGAAGCCGATGCCGGGATCGAGCAGGATGTTGCTCGCCGCAATCCCCGCCTCCAGCGCAGCATCGCGCCGTGCGCGCAGCGCGTCGAACACCTCGAACACCACATTGTCGTAGGTCCCGCCCTCATGGAGGTCGTCGCCCGCGGCACCCGGCGCGTGCATAAGCACCACGGGGCAACCCGCCTGCGCAACCACCTCGGCGCTGCGCGGATCGTGCGCGAGGCCCGAGACGTCGTTGACGATATGCGCGCCTGCCGCGAGCGCGGCTTCCATGACGGCCGCCTTGCGCGTATCGATGCTGACCGCCGCGCCCATGCCGACGCAGGCCTCGATCGCGGGCACGACGCGTTCGATCTCGTCGCCCTCCCACAGCGTCTTCGCGCCGGGACGCGTGCTCTCGCCGCCCACGTCGATGATCGCCGCGCCCGCCTCGACCATGGCCGCAGCATGGCTGCGCCCCGCCTCGCGATCGTCGAGAAATGTGCCCCCGTCGCTGAAGCTGTCGGGCGTGACGTTCAATATGCCCATCACCTGCGGCTGGTCGAGTCGCACCGTGCGCGCGCCCAGTTCGAGCGGCGGATGCGCGAGCGTGAGGTTGGCCCACTGGGCTTCCGCATCGGCGGCGACGTCGTCGGGCAACCCGCCCATTACCCCGGCCATGGTGTCGGGCGCGGCAAGCCAGCGTTCGACGACTTGCCCCTCGCGCCGCAGCATCACGGCAAAGCGGCTCGCATAGACCATGCCGCCCGCGAGGCGGATGGCATTGCCATGCTCGCTCTGCGGACCGGGCACGAAGCCGATCGGGCGGATATAGGCGCGATCATTCATGGGTATTGGGCTCCCGATCCGCGCGATAGCGATCCCTGTCGAGCGCGTAGAACGCAATATCGCATACGCCCTTGTGCGTTTCCTCATGCGCGGGATGCAGCGCGGTGCGCGCGAAGCCGAGGCGTTCGAGCAGGCGCACAGACGGCAGGTTCTCGATATCCACCTCCGCCACCAGCCGCCGCGCACCTTCGGTGTCGAACAGGTATGCGATCAGGGCTGCGCTGCATTCTCTGGCCACGCCAGACCCCTGCCATTCGGCGCAGGTGATGTAGCCGATTTCCTCGACGCCCTCCTCCTCGTCCGGCACCGCAACGAACCGGCCCACGACCGTCCCGTCGGCATCCTCGGCAATCCAGGTGCGCCCGTTCCAGTCGGGATCGGCTAGCCAGTTCCACAATTCCTCTTGCGAGGCGAAGGCGGGCCGCGAGAGATAGCGGCACTGCGCCTCTTCACCCAATGTCGGCAACAGCGCCGCTGCATCGGTGCGGCGAAGCGGGCGCATGACGAAGCGGGGTGTCGTCAGCGTGGGAATGGCGATGCGGCTGGTCGAGGCAGCGTGTTGGATCATTGTTGGAAAGCCTTAGGCCAAGTCCCGTGACATGGACCGCATGTTACACGGTCCATTGGGAAAAACATCGAGCGGTGTCTTTCGGCTTTCGTAGAGAGGATTGGAAGGGATCGATGGGCGCATTTGCACGGGTCTATCGTGAAGACCGAATGTAGGACAGACTTGGAGGCAAGCGCCCGCTTTGGCGACCTGCGCGATTTTCGGCGTTGCAACCGCCTGCGATCGCACTATTCATTCGAGCGTCTGCCGGGCGCTGTTCGGCATTTCGTGGAAGGATCGCGACGACTTGATGATCGGAACCGTAGTGCGGCACCTGTCGCTGTTGGCGTTCTTGCTGTGCGCGCCGCTGGCCACGGTTTCCGCCAAGGTCGACCCGCCCCCGCTCGAAGCTTATGGCGAATTGCCGTCGGTCGAAGACATTGCGCTGTCGCCCACCGGGGGACGGCTTGCCAAGCTCCAATCGATCGACGAGCGGCGGATGATCCTAGTGATGGACAAGGCGCTGCAGCCGATCTTCACGGTCGACGTCGGGGATTCGAAGGTTCGCAGTTTCGACTTCGTCACCGACAATATCTTGCTGATACAGCGCAGCGATACCGATAATCTCGGCAGCCGATATGCCGGCAGAAAGATCGAACTGTTTCAGGCGCTGATCGTCGATATTGAGAACCGCACGACCGAACTGGTTTTCGACGACCGCGACGGAGTGCTGAATTCCGTTTTCGGCTTTTACGGTACGCGCATCGTCGACGGAAGACCGACAGCATTCTTCGGCGCTACCGAGCTCATGCGTGGCGGGCAATATCAAGGTGGCTACATCCTCGGTCGCAACGGGACCATGCTGTATTCCGTCGACCTTACGACCAATCGAGCGAGCCGGGTGGACATAGCGGCACGGTCGGGCACTTACAGGGACTGGCTGATCGGAGAGAGGGGCGAGATTGCCGCTCGGATGGATCTAGCGGAGGCCGACGGGGACTGGTCCATTCGCGGCCTCGACGGGCGCATCGCCAGCGGTCAGAGCCCGACGGCACGCGTGAGCCTGCAGTCGATCGGACGCGACGGATCGACCGTCATCTTCAGTAGCCAGGAAGAAGGCGCCGAGGAGACCAAATGGTACGAAGTTCCAATCGATGGCAGCGCCGCGCCGGTCGAAATCTTCGCCGACCAATCGGTCGATCGCATCTACACCGATAGCCGCTCCGGACGCATTATCGGTCATCGCAGCAATCGGGGCGACGGCGCGATCACCTTTTACGATCCTGACCTTAACGATCGAATGGCCAGTGTGCTGCGCGCCTTCGACGGATACAATCGCCAGATCACCGACTGGTCGCCAGGCTTTGACAACGTTCTCGTCCGCATCAGCGGCAATGGCGATAGCGGCTCTCATTTCAAGGTCGATCTTGCGAAGAAGAAGGCCGAAGCTATCGCCTACGAACGCGATGCAATCAAACCCGAGCAAGTCGGACCGATATCGACCTTCGCCTATACGACCGCGGATGGACTTGAAATGGACGGCATCCTGACGCTCCCGCCGGGACGCGAGCCAAAGGATTTGCCCTTGGTAATGCTGCCGCACGGCGGGCCGCACGCCCATGACATCGCGCAATTCGACTGGTGGGCGCAAGCATTCGCATCGCGCGGTTATGCCGTGTTTCAGCCCAACTTCCGGGGCTCGACCAATCGCGACGATAGCTTCATGCGCGCAGGCTATGGCGAGTGGGGGCGGCAAGATGCAGACCGACCTGTCCGACGGCCTTACGGCGCTAGCGAGAGCGGGGATCGTCGATCCCGCACGCGCCTGTATCGTGGGCGGAAGCTACGGCGGCTATGCCGCGCTGGCCGGCGTCACGCTGCAGCAGGGTATTTATCGCTGCGCAGTCTCGGTCAACGGCGTGGCCGACCTGCAGCTGTTTTCACGCGTCGCAAGGCGCTATTCGGGCCAAAGCCGCGTTTTCGTCCGCATGCTCGGCGAGATGCTCGGCCCTACGGGCGACCTGCGCAAGCGCTCCCCGCGCTTCAGTGCCGAGAGGGCCGATGCGCCGGTAATGCTTATTCATGGACGCGACGACACTGTGGTACCGTTCGAACAAAGCGCCAAGATGGCAGACGCGCTGAAGGATGCAGGCAAACCATACGAGCTGGTGCAACTGGATGGCGAGGACCACTGGCTCTCGCTCGGCCCGACACGCATGGCCATGCTGGAGGCGGCAATCGGCTTCGTCCAGCGGCACAACCCTGCGGACTGATCGCTCGCGCGAGCGGATTTCAGGTCGACTCCCTCAGTCCTCCACCGCCAGCAGATACAGCTGCCGCGCGGCGTCGATCGGCTTGAACTCGCCGCCTCCCAGTCACGGTTTGACTACCCTAGCAGGGCTCCCACAGGATAGAAGAAAACGCATAGCGACAAACAGCCTGTGAGCTAACGGATTGGGAATGCCAAACGAGTTCATTTCACGGTTGGACCGCGATGACCGGCTGTAAGATAGATCATAGCGGGCAATCAGATCCAGCCGGCCTCGCGAAGATAAGGCAGCCGCCCCCGCGCAACCGGCAGCACGTCGCCACTCTTCGTTTGAACGAAGTGGTCGCGTCCAGACCGCGAAACATGCGCGACGTGCGACCTTGCCACCCAGTGGCTGCGGTGAATCTGCAATCCGGCATCCCCCGGCAGGCTGGACACCTTATTGCGGATGGTCTCTCGTACCAGTTGAACACCTTCCGCGGTTTCAATCTTGAGATAGTGATCTTCCGCTGAAACACGCAGGATTTGCGATGACTCACCGTTACTGGAGGGTGAGGTTGCAGCTACTTCCACAACAGGATCGGTCGAGGCTTGTGTTGCGGCTTGCCGATCATATCCGAGGTGATCGACTGCTTCACAGAAACCCACTGTAATGGCCGCCAGAAAAGCCACCTTCGGCAACAGAAACACAGCAAACGCGAGAATCGGATCCGGATTTCGCGGCAACACCGGCGTGTATTTCAGCAGTTCGATTTCAACCGTGGTGAGCATCCATGTCAGGAAGAAGGCTCCGCTCCATCGCACAGCCCTTGCCATAGCCGCAGCTGAAGGCAGCGCGCGGCGCAACATCCTTTCGGCAAAAACCAGCTGACCCGCCACCAGAGAGCACATCACGATCCAGAAGACGGACCGGTGGAACCAGGGAATGTCCGATGTCCCATATGCGCCGCTCTCACTAAGCAGGAGGCCGAGCACAAGCAGGCAAAAGATTCCAAACAGGCCGGGTGCGCCAACCCGCTTGCGCAGGCCCGACAGACAGCTCGCGACAATTCCGGTCAACCCGCGACTCTGTGTTTTTATCGGCAGACCAAGCCCTCTTATCCGCCACTCAGACATCGTTCCGACGAAACTCCTTTCCTCTCTTTGCTACCAAAGGAATCAAGACATGCGAACCATTCTGCTGGCCCTATCTGCGCTCTCCATGGGATGCGCACCCGATACTGCCACAGCCACCCCTACTACCGGCGATTTTCAGGTCGCCCTTCCAGTAGACGCCGACGAGAAAATCGAGATCACAGTCCATTACGCCCGCCCGGCCGGACACGACGACGCGGGTGAAATCATCATTGTGCTGCCAGGTGGCGGGAGAAACGGAGATGACTATCGCGATGCGTGGGTTGAGTTGGCTGAACGCTATAACTTGCTGGTGGTAGCCCCATCTTTCTCTGACGATCACTTCCCCACGGCGTTGAACTACAATCTGGCAGGAATGCTGACCATGGGTGACCATCACGGCACACTGGCCAACGCAACGGTTGAGCCAGATCGTGATCAGTGGCTCTATGCGGATATCGAACGAGTATTTGACGCAGCTAGGACGCGATTCGGGCTTTCTCAGACCAGCTACGATCTCTTCGGGCACTCTGCTGGCGGGCAGATTGTACACCGGCTCGTACTATTTGCTGCCGACACACGTGTCGATCAGGCGGTTGCGGCAAATTCGGGATGGTACACCACTCCAGAGCTGGACGTCGGCTTCCCATACGGCCTTGCGAACGCGCCGCTTTCTGCGGAGCAGCTGGAAACTGCCTTTTCTCGCCCGATGACAGTAATGCTGGGTGAGACCGATGACGAGAACGAGACACGCGGGCACCTGCGCCGAACACCTGAAACCGACCGGCAAGGGCCCGGGAGAGTCCAGCGCGGCAAGTTCTTCATGCGCCAGGCACAAGCAACCGCCGCGGATCAAGGCGACGTCTTGGGCTGGCGCACTCACGTCGTTCCGGATGTTGGTCATTCCTATCGTGAAATGAGCGTTGCCGCTGCAAACTATCTGTACGGCCAGGCCGCGGAGAATTGAGCGATCGGCGCGGACTGTCAGGTTCTGGCGGTATGTCCCCACAGTCAGGCTTGCGCAAAAGGCCTTCGGAACCACAGATCATAAAAGACCAACCACAAGAGAGGGCATCTCCGCACATGTCGGAGATGCCCCGATGTTATAGACACCGACGGCCAGCTGAAACCCGCCGGGGCAAGCTCTTGCAAGGCCTACTTTCTCATGAGGATAAAAAGCGCATCTTTCGACCCCAGACAGCCGGTCATTCTTTGGTCCGCCGTTTTAGCGCAGGGTAAAGTTCCAAGCAGAAGATGACTTGCAAATTTTGGCCATTTGCCATGCCAAAGTGAGCCGCAAGGGCAACGACAATTCAAGATGCCAGTAGGAATACGACTGACTCAAAACAGCGGCCCAGGCGCGCCCGGGGCCGCCGCTCAGTCCTCCACCGCCAGCAGATACAGCTGCCGCGCGGCGTCGATCGGCTTGACTTCGCCATCGACCTCGTAGTGCCAGAAGGTCCAGCCGTTGCAGCTCGGCGCGCCCTGTAGCTCCTTGCCGAGGCCGTGGATGCTGCCGGTCTGTTTTTCATGGGCGAGCGAGCCGTCCGCACGTACCGTCGCGGTCCAGCGGCGCTTCTTGTCGAAGACCTGCGTGCCCGGGGTGATATAGCCGTTCTCTACCAGCGCGCCGAAAGCGACCTTGGGCGCGGTCTTGTGGCTCTGCATCGTGGTGAGCGCGCTTTCATCGAGCGGAAGCTCCTTCTCGATCCGCTTGTAGGCGGCGTCGCGATATCCGTCCTCGCGCTCGCAGCCGATCCACGATCTCCCCAGGCGCTTGGCCACCGCACCGGTCGTGCCGGTGCCGAAGAAGGGGTCGAGCACCACGTCGCCGCGCTCGGTGGTCGAGAGCAGCACGCGGTAGAGCAGCGCTTCGGGTTTCTGCGTCGGGTGGACCTTGTGGCCGCCCTCCTTCAGCCGTTCCGCCCCGTTGCAGATCGGCAGGACCCAGTCGCTGCGCATCTGGAGTTCGTCGTTGAGCGTCTTCATCGCGCGGTAGTTGAAGTGGTATTTCGCCTTCTCGCCCTGGCTGCACCACAGCAGCGTCTCATGCGCATTGGTGAAGCGCGTGCCGCGGAAATTGGGCATGGGGTTGGACTTGCGCCAGACGATGTCGTTGAGGATCCAGAAGCCCAGATCCTGCAGGATCGCGCCGACACGGTAAATGTTGTGATAGCTGCCGATCACCCACAGCGCGCCGTCGGGCTTCAGGATGCGCTTGGCCTCGGTCAGCCATTCGCGGGTGAACTTGTCGTACAAGGCGAAGCTGTCGAATTGGTCCCAGTGGTCGGTCACCGCGTCGACATGGCTGCCGTCGGGCCGGTTGAGATCGCCGCCGAGCTGGAGATTGTAAGGCGGATCGGCGAAGACGAGGTCCACGCTGGCATCGGGGATCGAGCGCATCGCCTCGACGCAATCGCCGTCGAGGATCTGCCCGAGCGGCAGCAGCTCTTTCGGCGTTTCCGTTTGTTTTACAACCGCTTTCGCGCGACTCTTCGTGGTCGTGATGACCCCCATGATGCATACCCCTGTCCGTAGTTATCCACAGGGTGAGTCCAAATGGATTCCCGGTCAAGCACGAAAATCCTGCCACACGATGGTTAACGCCCGGTTGCGCAGAGAGAACAGAAGGTGTCCGGCACAAGATGTTGAGTCGACGACGAATCTGCGGACTCAACATGGTGCGGTGTGGCACCGGGGACTCAATCGCCGGGCGGATTAATCGTTAGGCGAAACCGGCCGACCCTGTTAGGGGGTGCGTGCTGACGTCGAAATTTGCGACGGACTTCGGATTTTGACGACCGCCGCTTGCCCGCGCATTGCGCATGGGGCCCCGGCGTAAACCAGACGACGACTTCCTTTCATCGGACGATTTGATGCACGACCACGCCGCATGTCGCGGCGGGGCAACCCAATGCGTTCTCGAAAGGAACCAGTATGAGCAAGACCGGAACCGTAAAGTTCTTCAACACCGATAAGGGCTATGGCTTCATCCAGCCCGACGACGGTTCGGACGACAGCTTCGTCCACATCAGCGCCGTGCAGGCCGCCGGCATGCATACGCTCGATAAGGACCAGCGTCTCAACTACGAAATCGAGACCGGCCGCAACGGCAAAGCCAGCGCCGTGAACCTGTCGGCTGCCGACTGATCTTAATCCGGTCGCGCGTCGCTTCCTCCCGGATGGCGGCGCGCGGCATTTCCTCCATTCCAGCCGGAGCTGCATGATGGCCAGCCAGACATACGAGTTCTACGCCGCACGCGCTGCCGAGGCCGCAGCCGACGCGAAGGCCGCCACGCTCGACAATGTGCGCGAACGCGCCCTCAGGTCCGAAGCGACCTGGCAGGCGCTGGCCGACCAGGCCCGCTCCGTGGCCGAGCAGCGCCGCAAGATCGAGGCCAAGAAAGCCGCCGAGCGCGAGGCCGAAGCCTCCTAGCCTGCTCCGCGACTAGCTCTTCGCGGTTTCGCGCTCTTCCAAGCTTTCGGGCTTGACGACATGAACCATCGTATCGGCATCGCGGAGCGCGACATCCTGTTTCGGGATAACCGTCAGCCGCCCGTCGGTCTCGAGAACCACCCAATTGACGTTGTTGGTGGTATGACCATGCTCGCGCAGGGCGCTGCAAATCTCTTCTTCCGATATGCGCGTGCGCCGCATGGCCTGTTCGACGAATTCGCCCTTGTGAACCAGCATGGTAGGCTTGGTCTTGACCAGCCGCGCAACCCAGTCGAACCGCAGCACCAGCCACGTGAGCACGAATTGCAAGATCATGATGGTGCCGATCGCGGCGACCGCACGCAGTGCGGGGACGCTGTCGAGCAATATCCCCGAGGCAGCAAGGCTCCCGACGGTGATATTGATGATCCAGTCGAAATTGTTGAGCTGCGAAGTCGAGCGCTTGCCGATCAACCGCACCAGCATCACGATCAGGATGTAGAACAGCACCGCCGATAGAACGGTATCGACCATATCGTTCCAGTTGCCGAACCAATCCGCGGTGTCATCCATGTCGCACTCCCTCGCTGTGCCTCTTCAGCGATTGGCACGGCGGCGAAGTTCCCACCACCCTCGGGCGTATCAGCCCGTCGCGAACAGATCGCATTGCGCGACCGGCGCGAAGCTCTTGCGGTGCAGCGGTGTCGGGCCGTGGGTTCGCAGCGCGTCCATATGCGCTTTCGAACCATATCCCTTGTTGCGATCCCAGCCGTATTGGGGATGCGCATTCGCCGCCTCGCACATCAGTCGGTCGCGGTATTCCTTGGCGAGAATCGAAGCGGCGCCGATGCACTTCTCCTTGCCGTCGCCGCCGACAATCGGGCGCGCATCGGGCCAGCGCCAGTCGGGATGGCGCCCTTGCGGGGTCATGTTGCCATCGATCAGCACCGCCTCGGGTTCGCGCCCCAACGCCGCGACCAGCCGCTGCGTCGCCAGCGTCATGGCCAGCATGGTCGCACCGAAAATGTTGAGCCGGTCGATTTCCGCGGGCCCGACCGCCGCCAGCCCCCAGGCACAGTTTTCACGAATTTGCGGCTCGAGCAGGGAACGCCGCTTCGCCGAAAGCTTTTTTGAGTCATCGAGGCCGGTCGGTGCGGGCTTGCACAGCACCACCGCGGCCGCCACTACGGGTCCGGCCAGCGGCCCGCGCCCCGCCTCGTCGACGCCGACGATCAGGGGCGCTTCTCCGAGGCCGCAATCGGGAGTTGAATGAAACATGCGCATGTCCGTCCTCGTCGTCACCCTATCCCCGCTGGTCCTGCTCGCAAGCTGCGGCAACGGCTATTCCACCGATGGCAACACGCAGGCCGTATCGACTCCCGCTCCCGGCGACACGACATTCGACGGCACGTTCGCGATCACCGAACACGGCAGCTACGAGGAACCCTGGGCGGCCGCCTTCGCACCGGGCACCGGGGTGATCTTCTTCACCGAGAAGGGCGGCACGGTGCGCGGCTACGACACGGCCAGCGGCCGGGCGATCACCGTGTCGGGTGTACCGCAAGTCGATTACGGCGGCCAGGGCGGGCTGGGCGACATCGCTTTCCTGCCGAGCCAGGCCGCCGATACGCTGGAAACGCGCACGATCTATCTCAGCTGGGCCGAAGCGGGCGATGGCGATACGCGCGGCGCGGTGGTCGGGCGCGGCGAGCTGATCTGCGAAGAGGCCGATGCCTGCCGCATCGAGGGTCTCGACGTGATCTGGCGCCAGGCGCCCAAGGTCACCGGCCGCGGCCATTACTCGCATCGCATCGTATTCAGCCCCGACGAACGGTATATGTTCGTCGCCAGCGGCGACCGGCAAAAGCTCGATCCGGCGCAGGACAATGGCAACACGCTGGGTACGATCGTGCGGCTCAACCTCGACGGTACGCCCGCCGCGGGCAATCCGGTGGGCGAGCAGATCTGGTCCTACGGCCATCGCAACATCCTAGGCATGGATTTCGATGCCGAGGGGCGCCTGTGGGAGATCGAGCACGGCCCAGCAGGCGGCGATGAGCTCAACATCGTCCAGCGCGGCGCGAATTACGGCTGGCCGACGCGATCGAACGGCGATCACTACAATGGCGATCCGATCACCGATCACAGCGCGGACGATGGCTTCGTCAAGCCTGTGCTCGGCTGGACCCCGGTCATCGCGCCGGGCAACATGACCTTCTACCGCGGCGACCTGTTCGAAGGCATGCAGGGCGATATCATCGTCTCGGGCCTCAGGAGCCAGGCGCTGGTGCGCGTTGCCGTCGATGGCGACACGGCGCGCGAGACCGCCCGTTACGAGATGGACAATCGCATCCGTTCGGTGATCGAAGGGCCCGACGGCGCGCTCTGGGTGCTCGAGGATGGCGACGGCGGAAGGCTGCTCGAACTTCGCCCCGGCTAAGGCAAATTTGATCGACTCGGCTGCCCTGCGCGCCTAATCGGCGCGGCCCATGGCGACGCTCGTTCCCCTTTCCGCAATCGACCCGGTACTGGTCGAGGACCTGCTCGACGCCTCCTTTGGCGAAGGGCGGCAGGCACGTACGGCCTATCGCATCCGCGAAGGACTGGACTGGCTCGAGGGTTTGAGCTTCGCGGTGCTCGACGAGGAGGACTACCTCGCTGGCACGATCCAGCTCTGGCCGGTGGCGCTCACCGATCCCCAGGGTCGCGCGCATCCGATGATCATGGTCGGCCCCGTCGCCGTCATGCCCGGGCGGCAGGGCGAAGGCTTCGGCAAGGCGTTGATGGCGGCCAGCCTCGGCGCGATCGACGCCGGCTTCGACGATGGCGCCGCCCCGCTGCCGCAGGTGATGATCGGCGATCCGGACTATTACGGCCGCTGGGATTTCGTCGCCGACCACACCGGTGGCTGGCATTGTCCCGGCCCGTTCGAAAAGGCCCGCCTGTTGGCGCGTAGCGGAAATCCCGCGATCCTGCCTGCCGAGGGCATGTTGGGGCCGTGGAATCCTTGATGCGTGCGTAAAGCGCTTCCGCGCTTCCCTTTCGGCTGTTCCATCCCACGCCCCCTCCCGGCCACCCACGGCACGGTATTCTATGGGTGGCCGGGAGGGGGCGTGGGATGGAACAGCAAGGTCGGGACGGATGTCCTGACCGTACGCAACAAGAACCTCCATTGTTTCTCCCCGCCCCTTCTGCCATCGCTCGCTTCGTGCCCTACACGCCTCCCCCAGAACTCGCCGGACTGTCGCTCGCCCAGATCGCCGAGGCGGTCGCAGAGCGCAAATTACCGCCGATCGAACAGTGGTCGCCAGAAAACGTCGGCGAAAGCCACATGCGCATTGCCGCTGACGGGACCTGGTACCACGACGGTTCGCCGATCTCGCGCCCCGCCATGGTCCGCGCCTTCGCCGGCCTGCTCACTCGCGAAACGGATGGCAGCTATTGGCTGGTCATGCCCTACCAGAAGCTCGCCATCGAAGTTGAAGACGCCTGCTTCATCGCCACCGATGTCAGCGAAACCGAGGGTGACCTGGCATTTCGCATCAACACAGACGAGCTGGTGGTGGCCGGACCCGAGAACCCGCTCCGCGCGGCCGGCGACGCCGAGCAACCTGCGCTATACGTCCATGTGCGCCGCGGGTGCGAAGCGCGGCTCAACCGGTCGACCTATGAGCAACTGGCGCGCATCGCGCTGGAGCATGGCGACGACTGGACCGTGAGGAGCGGCGGCGAGCGGTTCACTTTGCTGCCCGCATGAGCGCGATCTTCAACCGACTGACCCAGCTTTTCGAGCATGGCCATGCGCGCGATGTGGGGGACCTCATATCGGACAGCCGGTTTGCCGACCTCGACCGCACCGCCGATGCCGCCGTGCTGATAGCGGTGACCGAACAGCCGAACCCCACCGTGCTGCTGACCCAGCGCCCGCGCACCATGCGCGACCATCCCGGTCAGGTCGCCTTTCCTGGCGGCAAGCTTGATGCGGGCGAGGATGCGGTAGAGGCCGCGCTGCGCGAAGCGTGGGAGGAGCTGGCGATCGCACCCGAGCAGGTGCGGATCGTCGGCACTACCGACCGCTACCAGACGGGCACGGGGTTCGACATCACCCCGGTCCTCGCCACCGTGCCGCACGACCTGCCGATCCGCCCCGACCCGCGCGAGGTCGAAAGCTGGTTCGAATGCCCGCTCGACAAACTGATGGATGCATCGCGATGGAGCCGCAACGAGGTCTTCTGGAAAGGGGCGATGCGCGAATATCTCGAGATGGATCACGAGGGTTACAGGATATGGGGCGTCACGGCGGCGATCTGCTGGAATCTGTCGCGCCGGATCGCATGGCTGGACTGAGACAGGCTGGACTTCCCGTTCGCCCCGAGCTTGTCGAAGGGCCGCACTTCACTTAGGCGCTGCGCAAGAAGAACCGGGACTGTGCTTCGGCAAGTTCCGCACGAACGGGATTTGTTTTGACTCAGTTGCCGAAAGCCGATTGGACGCAGCGCGCAAGCCTCGCGAAACTGGTCGAGGCGCTGGGAGCGGAGGATATCCGTTGGGTCGGTGGCTGTGTGCGCGACACGCTGCTGGGCCACGAGGCCAACGACATCGATGCGGCCACGCGGCACCTGCCCGCAACCGTGATCGACCGCTGCAAGGATGCCGGCATCCGCACCGTCCCGACGGGCATCGACCACGGCACGGTTACCGCGATACTCGAGGACGGTCCCGTCGAAATCACGACTCTGCGCCGCGACGTCGCGACCGACGGCCGGCGCGCGACGATCGCCTTCAGCGAGGAATGGCAGGAGGATGCCGCGCGGCGCGATTTCACCATCAACGCGCTCTACGCCCATCCCGATACGCTTGCGATCGGCGACTATTTCGGCGGGCTGGAGGATCTTGCCGTGCGGCGCGTTCGCTTTATCGGCGATGCGGCAACCCGGATCAGGGAAGACCATCTGCGCATCCTGCGCTATTTCCGCTTCGCCACGCGCTTCGGCGACGATTGGGACGAAGAGGCGAGCAAGGCCTGCAGCGAGCTCGCGGCGACGCTCAAAGGCCTCAGCCGCGAAAGGGTCGGCCAGGAATTGCAGAACCTGCTGGACCTGCCCAATCCTTCCGCCACTCTCGCCAGAATGCGCGAACTGGGCGTACTCGAGGAAGTGTTGCCCGAGAGCGGGCGGCGCGAGGTCGAACAACTCGCCACCCTCGTCGGCGCGGAGCAGAAGGCAGGTATCGCTCCCGATCCGATGCGCCGGCTGGCCGCGCTGCTTCCGGCGATCGTCTCGGTCGCGGAGACCGTGGCCGCGCGCCTGCGCCTGTCGCGCAGGCAGCGCGACAGGCTGATGTGCGTCGCTCGTCGCGAGCTCGCCGATGGCCAGCACCCGCATGGGCTCGCTTACGTGGTCGGGCACGATTGCGCGCTCGACCGCCTGCTGCTGATCGGCAGCGACCCGGCCCCCATTATCGGCTGGCAAGCTCCCACTTTCCCGCTCAAGGGTGGCGAGATCGTCGCACGTGGGGTCGGCAAGGGTCCCGAGGTCGCGCGCATGTTGCAGCGTATCGAGAAACGCTGGATCGAGGAGCATTTCCCGCCCCGCGCGCGCGTCGAAGAACTGCTCGAGGAAGAGCTCTTGGCACGCTGAACGAGCGCTTCGGCCCGGCTTCAGCCTGGCTTAAGGTGCAATGCAGCATAAGTGTCACGCGGTTGCAAAACGACGCAATTCGTGAAATAGAGCCCGCGTTCTCCCGGAGGGGGACTGCGGGTGGTGCGGATTACCACTCTTGCCCGCTCTTTCCATTTTGGTCGGTTTCCATGCGCGTTTCGCGCGTAGGGGAACCGCGTATTTCGAATAACAAAGCCTTGGAGTTGCATTATGAATATCGCGAAGCTGGCCCTTGCCGCTGCCGCCCTCACCACCACCGCTGCTGTCGCACCGGGCGTTGCAATCGCGCAGGAAGCTGCCGCTTCGGTGACCGCCGGCGCCACCGTCTACGGTAACGACGGCATGGAAATCGGCACCGTCGAAAGCGTCGATGGCGAAACGGCCATCCTCGTGGTCGACGACATGAAGGCCCCCGTCCCGGCTGCCGCTTTCGGCACCAATGAAAAGGGCGCCTCGCTCAACGCGACCAAGGCACAGATCGTCGGCATGCTTCAGGCGGCCCAGAAGCAGGCCATTGCCGCACGCGATGCCGCGCTGGTCGTCGGCGCCGCCGCCGTCACCGCCAAGAACGCGCCGCTCGGCACCGTTCTCGAAATCGACGGCGACAATATCATCATCGCCCGCGGTGGCGACGAGATGGCGAAGGTCACCCTGCTTCGCGAGCACTTCGCAGCCGGCCCGAACGGCGAGCTGATGGCGCTGCTGACCAACGCCCAGATCGATGCCGCCATGGCCGCATCGGCTCCCGCTGCCGACAGCGCCGGCTGATTTACCGGATACCCTTGGACGGGGTCAAAAAGAGCCGGAGGCGAGCGATCGCCTCCGGCTTTTGTTTTGCGTGGAGCTCGGCATCTTCCTCCCTACCGCACGCCGGAATCTCAGAATGTGTTGTCCCGCGGGAAGCCCTGCGGCGGGAGTCGGCCCGCCCCGCCGCGCGCGACCTTCCATTGCCACATCTCGTTCTCGGTCCGCGTGCGATCGCCCTTGCCGCCCATCTGCCATGAAAGGCCCTCGGCCAGAGTGAAGGTGGTCGCATCCGACAGGCCGCCATCGCGATAGTTCTGGAGCTTGACCCCTTGGCCCTTGGACAGGGTGGGTAGTTCCTCGAGGTTGAAGACCACCAGCTTGCGGTTGTCGCCGACCACTGCGACGTGATCGTGTTCCGCCGCTATGGGTCGAACCACCTTGAGCCGCGCATCATCCTTCAAGTTGACGACCTGCCGGCCCTTACGGGTTTCGGCGAGCAGCTCGTCCGTCGTGGTTGCGAAGCCCTTGCCGGTGCTCGCCGCGAGCAGCAGGCGCTTGCCCTCCTCGTGCACCACCACCGCCACGATCTGCGCGCTGGCATCGATGTCGAGCGTATTGCGCAGCGGTTCGCCGAAACCACGCGCCCCGGGCAGCTTGTCCGCACCCAGGGTGAAGAACCGCCCCATGTCGGTCGCCAGCAACAACTTGTCGGTGGTTTGCGCGTGAAGCACGAAGGCGGGCCCGTCGCCTTCCTTGTACTTAAACTCCTGGTCGAGCGGCAGGTGCCCCTTGGCCCCGCGAATCCAGCCTTTCTGCGACAGAATGACCGTGACCGGCTCCTTCTCGATCATCGCATCCATGCTGAACTCGACCGCGGGCGCGGCCTCCTCGATCGTGGTGCGGCGGCGGCCGAGCTCGGTCTCGGGCCCGTATTCCTTGCGCAAGGAATTGAGATCGCGCTTCAACCGCGTACGCTGGCGCGCGGGACTTCCGAGCAGTTTCTCGAGCTCGTCCTGTTCCTTGAGCAGCTCGTCCTTCTCGTTCCGGAGCTGCATTTCCTCCAGCTTGCGCAGACTGCGCAACCGCATGTTGAGGATCGCCTCGGCCTGCCGGTCGGTGAGCTTGAATTCCTCCATCATCACCGGCTTGGGCTCGTCTTTGGTGCGGATGATTTCGATCACCCGGTCGAGATTGAGGAAGGCGATGATATAGCCTTCGACCAGCTCCAGCCGCCGCGCGATCTGGTCGAGCCGGTGTTGGCTGCGGCGTTGAAGGATGTCGATCTGGCTGGCGATCCAGTGGGTCAGGACTTCCTTCAGCCCCATCACCATCGGCGTGCGTCCGGCATCGAGCACGTTGAGATTGAGGCCGAAACGCGTTTCGAGATCGGTCAGCTTGTAGAGCGATTCCTTGAGCAGTTCGGGATCGACATTGCGGCTGCGCGGGACGAGCACGATGCGGATATGTTCGTCACTCTCGTCGCGCACGTCCTCGAGAATCGGCAGCTTCTTGTCGGCAATGGCCTGGGCGATCTGTTCGATCAGCTTGCCCTTGGGAACCTGGTAGGGGATCTCGCTGATGACGAGCTGCCACTGGCCACCGCCCAGCCGCTCGATTCCCGCCTCGCGATCCTCCGCCTTCTCCGCCTCGGCGGCATGGAAACGCCCGCGCACCCGGAAGGACCCGCGCCCGGTCTCATAGGCCTGGGCCACCGCTTCCGCGCTTTCGGCGACAATCCCGCCGGTGGCGAAATCGGGACCCTTGAACAGCTCCATCAGCCGCGCATGCTCGACATGCGGATTGTCGATCACTTCGAGCGTGGCATCGACGATTTCGGCGACATTGTGCGAGGGGATGTTCGTCGCCATGCCGACCGCGATGCCGCTGGCGCCATTGGCGAGCAGGTTGGGGAAGAGGCCCGGCATGATTTCCGGCTCTTCTTCCTCGTTGTTGTAGGTCGGGATGAAATCGACCGTGCCTGCGTCGAGGCCCTCCATCAGGCGCATAGCGGTCTTGGTCAGGCGCGCTTCGGTATAACGGTATGCGGCTGCGTTATCGCCGTCGATATTGCCGAAGTTCCCCTGCCCTTCGACCAGCGGATAGCGCAGCGCGAAATCCTGCGCGAGGCGGACCATCGCGTCGTAGGCCGCGGTGTCGCCATGTGGGTGGTATTTGCCGATCACCTCGCCCACCACGCGCGCCGATTTTTTGAACCCGCTCGCCGGATCGAGCTTCAACTGCCGCATGGTCCAGAGCAAGCGGCGGTGGACCGGCTTCAACCCATCACGCAGATCGGGCAGCGAACGCGCGGTGATCGTCGAGAGCGCATAGACGAGATACCGCTCCGACAGCGCGCTGTCGAAAGGGGCATCGACGATTGCGTCGAAGGGGTCTTTTTCGTCGTCGAGAGCAGTTTCTTTGGCGGCCATGCGCCTTGCCCTATCACTGCCACGGCTCGCCTAGAAGAACGGAACGTCGCGCTTTCCCCACGCGTTGCAAAGGCAACACGAAATCAAGGAGCTACCCCATGACCAAGCGCGTAATGATCCTCGCCACCGACGGCTTCGAACAGTCCGAACTGATGAAGCCCAAGGCCAATCTCGAAAAAGCCGGAATCGAGACCGAAGTCGTGAGTCTCGAGAGCGGTGAAATCAAGGGCTGGCAGGATGGCAATTGGGGCGAAAGCGTCCGTGTCGACAAGACGGTCGACGAAGTTGCCAATTGCGAAGGCTATGACGCCCTGTTGCTTCCCGGCGGCCAGATGAACCCCGATATCCTGCGCATGAACGAACGCGCGATCGCGATCGTCCGCGAATTCGGCATGGCCGGCAAGCCGATCGCCGCGATCTGCCACGCACCGTGGTTGCTCGCCGAAGCAGGCCTCATCGACGGCAAGACCGTGACCGGCTGGCCCTCGATTCGCACCGACCTGAAGAATGCGGGTGCGAACGTGGTCGACCAGGAAGTCGCAACAGATGGCCAGATCATCACCAGCCGCAATCCCGACGACATTCCCGCCTTCAGCAAGGCGTTGATCGATAGTCTGGGTGAAACCGTCGAACAGGCAGAACTCGAAGCCGCCTGATCCGGCACGACGCATTTCACAGCGAGGGCCCCGCCGCAGCGATGCGGCGGGGCTTTTGCATGGGCGATCAGAAGGCTTTCTGCCACCCCACGGTCAGGTTCCAGTCGGCCGCCATCTGCGGGCCGTTGAGATCCTGATAGACCGGCAGACCCAGTTCGATACCCAGTCGATGTCCGGCCAGCGCTCCATGCGTGCCGACGAGATTGACGCCGGCCAGCAGGTCGACGCGTTCGCCGCCCTGGAAGTCGGGATTGGCGGTCTGCACCGGCCCCATGATGTTTGGATCGATCCCGTCTATGCGGCCCATGGTCCGCGCCTTGGCGCGACCCGACAGGCTCATCCACTGCGCAGGACGGTAGCTGGCCCAGGCGGTCGCCTCGTAAGTGTCGCCGAAAGCATAGCCCCACTTGTTCGAATCGAGCCTGATCGAGGCGGCGGCCTGCGCCCCGAAACCGATCGCACCGCGGCGCGCCTTGTAGGTGAGCGCGGGTTCGAGGTCCCAGGTCCCCGTCCCCGCCTGCATCATATAGGGCACGCGCACCGTCGGCTGCATGCCCATGGGCGTGAGAATGGTGGCGGTCTCGTCGGTCGAGCCCGTCGGCAGGCTGATACCGACCTTAAGGGTCAACTCGTCCGCCCTCATCGCGCCCGCCTCGGGAATGCCGATCAGCGGGAACAGGGCCGCCACCTTGGTGTCACCCAAGGCCTTGGGATTGGTCTGGAAGGTGCCCAGCACAGTGGTGCCCATCCCGCCCTGATAGGTGAGGTGGTCCATCTCTTTCTCGATATAGTGGCCCATGACCATCAGCGTGACCGCGTCCGACGGGGCATACATCATGCCGAGCATGTACATGTCGGTGCGCATTTCGGTGGGCACGATTCGCAGGGTGGGCGGCTGCATCGGCATGCCGGCAAAGCGGTTGGGAACGGTCGTCACGATAGTGTCGGCGGCGACATCGTCGGTGCCGATCTGGTTGCCGCTCATTTCCATATGCATGGCGCGGAAAGAGACCATGAATTCGCCCTGCTTGTGCGCGTGATCGGCCATCACGCCGATCGGCGCGTGGTCGTCGGCATAGACATTGTGTGCATGGGCAAACGTCGGAAGGGCGAGCGCCGCGAGGGCACCCGCGCAAGAAAGCACGTGTTTCATCGTAGATAATCCTGAATTGCAGAAGGAATGCACGCCGGCGTCGGGACGCGGCGCGGCGGGTTCAGGAGTGTCTGGGAGGGCCGGTCGACGGGGGCAGCGCGGCCGGGAATATGGTGGTCAGCGGGCTGGCAGGAAGCAGTTCGGTACGAATGTAGGGCTGCACATCCCCCGACGCGACGGGAGAAGGCGGAACATCGGCCTGCGCCTGCGTCCCGTAGTCGCAGAATGCATTGCCCGCATCCGCCTCGGCCTTGTCGTCACTGTCGCCCGGCGCTGCGTGATGGTGGTCGTGATGGCCGGCCATCGCCCCGGTCTGTTGCCGGGAGTGCCGCGGACCGGCGAATGTACCGTTGCCGATCTCGGTCGAGCCGGGACAGATCAGCAGCGCCGGCCCGCTCGCCGCCGCCCCCGGCATGAACCCGGCGGGCGCGGTGGCAAAGGAAAACAGTGCCAGGAGGCACAGGATGGCAATACGCCGCGACACGGCCGCAGCCCTAGAATGCCACGCGCATATGGCAAGGCCTTAAGCTACCTAGTACCGCCGCATGTCGTGGCTTTCGGCGGGGATGCGCACGGTCAGGCCGTCCATTTGCGCAGTCAGCTCGATCTGGCAGGATAGGCGGCTGGTGCGGGCGACACCGGCGGCGAGATCGAGCATGTCCTCTTCCTCCTCGCTCGCCTCCTCCAGCCGGTCGAACCATTCGGGCGCGACGATCACGTGGCAGGTGGAGCAGGCCATCTGGCCCTCGCAGGTCCCTTCCAGCGGCAGCCCTGCCGCCTGCGCTACGCGCAGCAGGTTTTCGCCCGGCTCGGCCTCGGCAGTGACGGTCTCGCCCTGCGACGTGACGAATTCGATCTTCACAGTCCCTGCGCCTCCGCTGCCGCATTGATCTTGCCCGCCGCTTCCTCGATTTCCTCCGGCGTGGTGTAGCGCCCGAAGCCGAGGCGGATCGAGTTTTTCGCTTGTTTGTCGCTTAGACCGATGGCCTTGAGCACATGGCTCGGGCGGCCCGATCCGCTGGCGCAGGCGCTGCCGGCGGAGAACATCACATCGCGCACATCGCTCATCAGGCGGGCGACATCCAGCCCCTTGCGGCGGATGTTGAGATTGCCGTGCCAGCGCGCCTCCTCGCTGCCGTTCAGGGTCCAATCCACAAAGAACTCGCGCGCACGCCGCCAGAGCTTTTCGACATGCTCGCGATCCTGTTCCATGCGGTCCTTGGCCTCGGCGGCGGCGGCGCCCATCCCCGCGATCAGCGCAGGGCTGAGTGTGCCCGAACGCAGGCCGAACTCCTGCCCGCCACCGGTCTGTACCTCGTGCAGATCGAGCCCGTCGCGCACCCACAGCGCACCCACACCCTTGGGGCCGTGGAATTTGTGCGCCGATATCGCGATCATGTCCGCGCCGGTCAGCTCGATCCGGCCATAGGCCTGCACCGCATCGCACAGGAACAGCGCGTTGTTTTCCTTGGCCTTGCGGTGCCATTCGATGGTCGGCTGGATGGTCCCGATCTCGTTGTTGACCTGCATGACGCAAACCAGCCGCGTGTCGGCCGGAAGGTCCTGCTTGGTGTTGCATTGCCCGTTCTTGGCGACGTTGAGCACATGGCTCTTGCCCGCGTCCTGCGCGGTATCGCCGACCGCCGAATGCTCGATCGCCGAATAGGAGACCGTGCCGCCCTGCCCCGACCCGCGAATGGCGAGATTGAGCGCCTCGGTCGCGCCGCCGGTGAAGATCACGCGGCCATTGGGCGGAAACAGCGCAGCAACCTGATCGCGCGCCAGTTCGATCGCGGCCCTGGCCTGACGGCCCATCCGGTGCGCGGAATGCGGATTTCCGAAACCGGTGCCGCCCGGCCCGTCGAGCCAGCGCAGCATCGCATCGCGCGCCTCGGGCGCGAGCGGGGTGGTGGCCTGGTAGTCGAGATAGATCATGCGACCCTTGCGATAGTATCTGGGTGACGAAGTTTACACCGTGTCACTTTTTGGCGGATGGTTGAAGGCCGCGGAATTGCGCGCGCTTCGCCCTGCGAGCCGCGGGTGACGGACACGGAGCGGGGGCCGCAAACGGGGTCCGGGGCGTGGAAGATTCCATGCACCGGTGGCTGTCCGATTTCTGCCGTGTAGGAAAGGGGCGATTTCGCTGCCCACTTTCGTGCGTCATCCCGGACCTGATCCGGGATCCCGCTTTTTGTCGGCTGCACTCGCAAGAAGCTGGACCCCGGCTCGGGGACCGGGGTGACGAGGAAGGTTGAGGGTCCGAAGCTCATCCCTTCGCCAGATCGCGCCACACTTCGCAGAAGCGTTCCACCTCGGCGCGTGTCGTGTTCCAGCCGACCGAGACGCGGATGGTGTTCGCGGCGATCTCCGGTTCGACCTGCATCGCCTCGAGCACGCGGCTGGTCTTCATCGTCCCGCTCGAACAGGCGCTACCCTGCGACACCGCAATCCCGGCCATGTCGAGGCGCATGACCTGCGCCGTGGCACTCATATCGGGCATGGCCATGGCTCGGATATAGGGCGTGGGATCGGACAGGGGATCGGACAGCCAGGTGCCGCCCAGCGTACGGCAATGCTCCGCAAGTTCGTTCAGCGGCGCGAGGATATGAGGATCGAGGAAAGGCTCGCCAAGGCCCTCCAGAGCCGCGACCATGCCGAGCGCGCCGGGCATGTTCTCGGTCCCGCGCCGATAGCCGCGCTCCTGCCCGCCCGAGGGGGCGAGCATCGCATAGTCCTTCACCAAAAGCGCACCGACACCGATCGGCCCGCCGAACTTGTGCGCCGATACGATCGCCATGTCGCAGGGCGGCAGGGGCATTTTGCCTGCCCCTTGCGCGCAATCGGCGAGTAACAGCCCACCCGCCTGGTGGACGATCCCGGCGATGGCAGACAGATCCTGCCGGTTGCCGGTTTCCGAATTGACCTGTTGTACCGCGACCAGCGGCCGCTCGCGCTGCACTGCCTCGCTCAGCACCTCGAGATCGAGCGCGCCGTCGCTGCGTACCGGCAGGCGCTCCGCATCCGGGGCCGCCTGCAGCATGCAATCGTGCTCTACCGTGGACACGAGCCGGGCTCGCGCATTCGCATGCTGCAACGCCAGCGCCGCCGCCTCGCTCGCCCCCGAAGTGAAAATCACCTCGCCATCCCAGCCGACCGCTTCCCTGAGCCGGTCGCGCGCATCCTCCAGCAGGCTGCGCGCCTTACGGCCAGCCGCGTGCGGGCTCGAGGGATTGGCCCACTGCGCGAAGCCCTCTTCCATCGCCGCCCGCGCCTCCGGGCGCAGCGGCATGGTGGCGGCGTGGTCGAGATAGATACGTTCCGGGATGATACAGGCTCGAAATGATTGCGAATTGGGCAGTAAACCCTATATAGCGCGCAACCTCGCGCAAGCCCTGTCGGGCGCCGCGCCCATGAAAATTTCGACCAGGGTATACCTCCCCATGCCGACCGTGATCTTTCCCGGCCCCGAAGGCCGCCTCGAAGGCCGTTTCTCTCCCGCTCCGCGTCCGCGCGCACCGGTGGCGATGATCCTCCACCCGCACCCGCAGGGCGGCGGGACGATGAACGAACAGATCACCCAGCGGCTCTACAAGACCTTCGTCAACCGCGGCTTCGCGACGCTGCGCTTCAACTTCCGCGGCGTCGGCCGCAGCCAGGGCAGTTTCGACAACGGCATCGGCGAACTGTCGGACGCGGCCAGCGCGCTCGACTGGGTGCAGCAGGTCCATCCCGAAGCGCAGGTGACCTGGGTCGCCGGCGTCAGCTTCGGCGCACTGATCGGCATGCAGCTGCTGATGCGCCGCCCCGAGATTCGCGGCTGGATCAGCATCGGCGCGCCCGCGAGCATGTACGATTTCTCCTTCCTCGCGCCCTGCCCTGCCAGCGGGATCTTCATCCACGGCGCGCAGGACACCGTGGTCCAGCCGCAGGCGGTGACCAAGCTGGTCGAGAAGCTGCGCACGCAGAAGCACATCACCGTGCATCACGAGGAAATCCCGCGCGCGAACCACTTCTTCGAAAACGAGCAGGAAGAGCTGATGAAGTCGGTCGACAACTATCTCGACTTCCGCCTCGACCCGAGCTGTCCGATCAAGTGATCGGGCGGGCTGATCGGCCTTCCAAACTGTAGGACATTGGCAAGGTTTGTTTCGCAACGCGAAACTGCTTGTCGAATTATTGTTATGTTGTAACATTTTCCAAACGAGGAGTCGCAAGAACGCCTCCCGCTTTGGAAGAGGAGCACCATCCATGTCCTATGTCGACCAATCCCGCGGGCCGTCTCCCGCAGGCATCGCCGCCGTCATCGGGGTGCATGCCGCAGTCGCCGCACTGCTCGTAACGGGTCTGACCGTGACAGGCGTCATCCCCGAGGTGAGAACCGATTGGGAGGTTCGCGATATTCCGGACACTCCGCCGCCGCTACCGCCGGAGCCGCCCGCTGACCCCGTGGAGGCGAAACCCGCGCAGCCGACCGAACCGCTGGTGCATGTTCCGCAGCCCAAGTTCGAGCTGGACACGATGGCGCCGACCATCCCGAGCACCGAATTGATCTTCCCGCCCCTGCCAACGCCTTCGCCTGGGCTGGGTACGGCCGTCCCCACGCCCGCACCGCAGCCGAGCTTCACGCCGGTTGGGGCGAAGCCGCGAAACGATCCGGCGGCGTGGTTCTCGGACAATGACTATCGTCCGGCGTGGATCAGGAAGGAACTGATCGGGCTTGCCACCTTCCAGCTTAAGATTGCGGCCAATGGGCGCGTGACCGGTTGCACCGTCACCGCATCGACCGGCCATGGCGAGCTCGACGCGGCAACCTGCCGTCTCGTCAGCAAGCGTGCCCGCTTCGAACCCGCGCGCGGCGGTACTGGCGAGGCGGTTGCGGGCAGCTACACCGGCTCGGTGCTGTGGCGCTTGCCCGACTGATCCGTGCCTAGCGTGCGCCCTGCTCGAGCCTGTCTAGCGGGGCCTCGCCACCCGCATCGGGCAGGGTCCAGATCGCGACATTCATCAGCGCCACGGCAGCCAGCAGCACCATCAGCAGCGCATTCTTCACATTGCCCGTCCGGCGCCATAGGAAGAACGCACCGATGATCAGCAGGATCGCGGCAAGGACGGTGATGGAAAGCACGGCATCGAGCATGCGCGTCGCCATACGCAGCTTGCACGGTATTTGACAGCCCTGCGCGTGCGAAGCACACCCGCGCGCATGACCATTGCCAGCACATCCATCACCCGTCGCCAGGCCCTTGCCGGTCTCGGCGCGACCTCCGCCCTCGCACTTTCCGGATGCGCCGCCACGGCCCGGCCGGAGGCCATATCGCAGGCGCGCTCGATCGGAGCGCAGCGCCTGCTCGAAGTGGTGGGCTACAATCTGCTCGAACACGAACCCGAACGTGCAACCGCGCTGGGGGTCGATACCGGGCGCTACGCCTACCTGCGCGGCAGGCTGGAAGATCAGTCACCCGCTGGACAAGAGGCTTATGCTGCGACGCTGCGCCGCGATCTGGAACGCGTGCGCGCCTTCCCACGCGAGGGACTCGACAGCGACACGCTGACCAGCCTCGATGTGGTCGAGAGCGCCTACGATCTCGCGCTCGACGGATTTGCCCTGCCCTATGGCGATACGCCGGTCGGCAACTGGCGCACCGCGCCCTATGTGGTGATCCAGAACGTCGGCGAATATCTGGCCCTGCCGCGCTTCATGCAGGCGAACCACAAGGTCGAGAACGGCGACGACGCCGATGCCTATATCGAGCGGATGGAGCAGATGCCCGCCGTGTTCGATGGCGAGCTGGCGCGCATCAGCGCGGCACGGGGCATGGGCGTGGTGCCGCCATCCTTCCTGCTCGACAAGGCGATCGGGCAGATGAAGCAGACTATCGCCAGCGCGGGCAAGGGCGAGCTCTTCGCCGCCGATCTGCGCGCCAAGCTGAATACCAGGGGCATGCCCGAGAGCCACGCCAACCGCGCCGCGATCCTCGAAGCCGGCCCGATTGCCGAAGCGCTGACGCGCCAGCTCGACGAATTGCGCGCCGAACGCGCGGTCGCGACCGACGATCCCGGCATTTCCGCAAGCCCGCACGGCGAGGAATTCTACGCCTGGGCGCTGCGTTCGAGCACGACCACGCGGCTGACGCCCGACGAGGTGCACCGGCAGGGGTTGGAGGAACTGGAGGCGCTGCACGCGCGGATGGACCCGATCCTGCGCGATATCGGCTATACCAGCGGCACGGCGGGCGAGCGCATGCAGGCGCTTTCGCAGGACCCGCGCTACCAGTTCGCCGAGGGCGATCCGGGCCGCGCGCAGATCATGGATTTCATCGCCGAGCGGATCGACTGGATCAAGGCGCAGATGCCGCGCGCCTTCAACACGCTGGTCGATCCCAATCTCGAAGTGCGCCGGATTCCGCCCGCCGAGGAAGTCGGCGCGCCGGGCGCCTATGGCGGAGCGGGAAGCAAGGACGGGACGATCCCGGGCCGCTTCTGGATCAACCTCAGGACCACCGACCTGCATCGCAAATACGACCTCGCCGATCTGACCTATCACGAGACCATTCCGGGCCATGTGTGGGAAGGCGAATATTCGAACCGTCTGCCGCTGATCCGCTCGATCCTCGCCTTCAATCCGTTCAGCGAAGGCTGGGCGCTCTACGGCGAGCAGATGGCCGACGAACTCGGCGCCTATGACGATTTCACCGTCGGCCGGCTGGGTTACCTGCAAAGCCTCGCCTTCCGCGCCTGCCGCATGGTGGTCGACACCGGGCTGCACGCAAAGGGATGGAGCCGCGCCAAGGCAGTCGATTTCTTCGTCACGCGCAATGGCAGCAAGCCGGCCGAGGTCGAGAGCGAAGTCGATCGCTATTGCAGCTGGCCGGGTCAGGCGACCGGCTACAAGCTCGGCCACAGCCGCATCGTCGACCAGCGCGCGCGGGCACAGCGCGAACTGGGCGGGGCCTACGACTTCAAGGCGTTCAACGATGCCGTCGTGCTTGGCGGGAACGTCCCGATGGATGTGCTGGAGAAGAATGTCGGGCGTTACATAGCGAGCGCGAGTATGACGCATTCGTCATAGAATTCTCATGTAACGCCATTAGGGTCCCCGGTGGACATTCAAACAGGGGTCGCAACCATGTTCAGGATTTTCGCTGCAATTGCAGCGCTTTCGCTCGCCGTGCCCGCACATGCCGACTGGCACGTCGCCGAATCCGACAATTTCGTCATCTATGCCGACGACCGCTGGCAGGACGTGCAGGAATTCGGCGAGGCACTGGAACGCTATCATACGGCGCTCGACCTGCTGAACGGGCGCGAAGCCAGCAAGCCCAGCCCCTCGAACCGCGTGACGATCTTCGTCGTCGGGGACCAGAGGAAGATCCGCAAGCTTCTCGGGGACAAATCTGGCAATGTCGCGGGCTTCTACCTGCCGCGTGCGGGGGGCTCTCGTGCCTTCGTACCGTCGATCAGCATGCGCGGGCGCGAAACCGATTTCTCGGTCACTGTCCTGCTACACGAATACGCCCACCACTATCTTATGTCGACCTCACCCTACGCCATGCCGCGTTGGGTCAATGAAGGCGCGGCCGAGTTCTTTGCTTCCGCCAAATTCGACAAGGACGGCAGCCTCGCGATCGGCCGCCCCGCTTACCATCGCGCGGCCGAGCTGCATTATGCGCGGGACGTCAGTGTGAGGGAGCTGATGGATCCCAAACTCTATGAAGAGAAGAAGGGCAAACGCTTCGATGCGTTCTATGGTCGATCCTGGGCACTGTATCACTTCCTCTTTTTTTCCGAGGAACGCCGGGGTCAGTTACGCCAATACATTACGGAGATCGCCCAGGGTACCGATCAACGCGAAGCGGCGGATAACGCATTCGGCGACCTCGACGAACTGCAGAAGGAGCTCGATCGCTATCTCAAACAGCGCCGGATGAACGTGTTCGACCTCCCCGCGGACTTGCTCCCGACCAACCCGGTGCATGTGCGCGAACTGTCCGAGGGCGAGGCCGAGGTCATGCCCCTGCGCATTCGCTCGCAGCGCGGCGTCTCTCGCGAGGAAGCGCTCGAACTGCTGCCCGATGTGCGTGAGGTGGCCGCCGAATATCCGGACGATCCGATGGTCCTTGCCGCACTGGCCGAAGCGGAGTTCGATGCTGGAAACAATGAAGCGGCCATCGCCGCCGCCGATCGCGCGCTGGCAATCGATCCGACGGTCAAGAACGCGCTCGTCCAGAAGGGCCTGGCACTGTTCGACAAGGCCGCGGATGCCGAGGACCCGGACGCCGCTTATGCTGCGGCGATGAAGCCCTTCTCGGCGCTCAACCGGCTCGAACAGGATCACCCATTGCCGCTGATTTATTACTACCGCAGCTTCGTCCAGCGCGGCGAAGCGCCCAATGAGACGGCGCGGCATGCGCTCGAACGCGCGGCGCAGCTTTCGCCTTTCGACCTCGGCCTCGCAATGAACGCCGGGCTCATGCAGGCGCGCGAGGGAAAGATTGTGCTCGCCCGCCATACGCTGGGTCCTGTCGCTGCGGACCCGCATGGCGGCCACCTCGCCCGCGAAGCGCAGCGCCACCTCGACGAACTGGCCGAAGTCTCCGAAGGCACGCAATGGACACCGCGCGCGCAACTCGACCTCACCGACGTGCTCAGCGCAGTCGCGCGCAGGGCCGCGGAAGAGGAAGAGGCCGAGGGCGAGTAGGACCGCACGCGCGGACGGTATTCTCGCCCTGTGCGTTTCCCGATCGTTCGGCTATCACGATCCGAACGGAGGCGACGCGATGGAATCACTGGGCGAAAACCTCGAGACGATGCCGCGTGTGCCGCTGGCCGAGGAGCATGTCGCTGCCATGCGACACCTCGGCAGCGAATGCAGTTACGATGCAGGCGAGATCGTCGCCGAGGCGGGCGAGAGCATGGACAGGTTCGTCTATGTCCTCGATGGCGAGATCGAAGTCGTCGATCCCTATTCACGAGAACGGCTGCTGGAAAGCTCGCTCGGCCCGACGCAATTCATGGGCGAGATCGCCTTCCTCAACGCCGGCTCGCACGTCCTGCCGATGCGCGCCGCCAGGCCGACGCGCACGCTCGAGATACCGCGGACCGACATGCTCGATCTCATGGCGCGCGTGCCTGAGCTGTCCGACCATGTCATCCGCGTCTTTTCCGCCCGACGCCGCAAGCAGTTCGAGACGAAGAACAGCGCGATCAAGCTGATCGGCGCGGATCGCGATGCGAAGGTGCAGAGGGTCGAGCAGTTTCTCAGCCGTAACCGCATCCCGTTCCAGAGCCTCGACATGGACGGGCGCGACGATGCCACGTTGGAGGCGTGCGAGCTGACCGACCACCGCCCCAGTGTGATCCTCGGCAAGGATCGCGTGCTGGATGATCCCTCCCCGCGCAAGGTCGCCCAATTCCTCAATCTCGACCTCGATGTCTGCCGCGAGACACTCTACGATTTGCTCATCGTCGGCGGCGGGCCGGCGGGCGTCGCCGCCTCGGTCTATGCCGGCAGCGAAGGGCTGTGCGCGCTGGCGATCGAGGACACCGCGATCGGCGGACAGGCGGGCACCAGCAGCCGGATCGAGAATTACATGGGTTTTCCCACCGGGATCAGCGGCGCCGACCTCGTCTATCGCGGGCAGATCCAGGCGATGAAGTTCGGAACGCGCTTCGCGATGCCGCGCGCGGTCGAGGGGCTTGTCCGGCGCGAGGACGGCACATTTTGCGCGCAGCTCGACGATGGCGACGAGGTCTGTGCCAAGGCGATCCTGGTCGCCACCGGCGTGCAATATCGCCGCCTCCCGCTAGACCGGTTGGAGGAACTCGAAGGGGCGGGCGTATTCTACGCCGCGACCGACATGGAAGCGCGCTTCTGCCACGGTACCGAGGCGGTGGTGATCGGCGGCGGGAATTCGGCGGGACAGGCGGCGATGTACCTCAGCCGCTCGGCCAAGCATGTCCATGTCGTCGTGCGCGGTGACAGCCTCGCCTCATCCATGTCGAGCTATCTCACGCGGCGGCTGGAAGCCGATCCTGCGGTCACCATCCACTACCATACGCAGGTTACCGCGCTGCATGGCGAGGATCATCTCGACGGAGTGACCTTTGCCACGCCCGAGGGCGAACGCCGGATCGACACGCGCGCATTGTTCATCATGATCGGCGCCGCGCCCAACACCGGCTGGCTCTCGGGCCTGGTCGAAACCGACGAGAACGGCTTCGTGAAGACCGGCGCGGCCGTCGGCCGCGAGACGCCCTTCGAAACCGGCACCGACGGCATCTTCGCGGTCGGCGACGTGCGCGAGGGATCGGTCAAACGCGTCGCCAGCGCAGTGGGCGAAGGCTCGGTCGTGGTCAGCCGTATCTGGGACTATATCGACCGCTTGCCCGCGCCCGGAAGCGAGGTTTAGCCGCGAAATCTCCTGATCCGCTTCACGAGGCCGGCCTCATCGTATTCGAGCGAGAGGATCCAACGTCCCGTATAAGTCACGGTCTCCTCGCCAGCGCGCTCGATCGATTCGTAGTCATACGATACCAGGGCGAAATCCTGACCCCTGACGATGCGATCCAGCGAATAGGTCAGCGAGACCACCGTTTGCGCCTTGTTCGGCAGGTTTTCCCGAAAGAAGTCGCGTCCGGTAAATTCGACGCCATAGGGCACATGCTCGTCTACCACATCCGGAGTCATAAACGCGACATATGCCTCGATGTCCTCGGGCTCGCCGGTGGAAGTGGCCTTTTGCGCCGCAGCCACGAAAGCCGCGATGCCTCGCTTGTCGGGCGTCTCGGCCAGTGCCGGGCCTGACAGAATGGCCGTCAGGCCAAGGGCTGCGATTGCTTGTATCTTGCCGGTTCGCACTTCTCTCTCCCGCAATATGGCGCTCTGTCGCGCGAATGGGGAGTAGCTGCCGGAAATGTCGGCACAAAGCCCAATTCGACGAACGGCCTCCCCTTGCCGGTTTGGCGGCGCATCGCTTCGTTCGCCACCTGGTCAGGAATACCGCGCGCCCCTTCGCCGAGAGCGTCTCCTTCCTTCTACTGGCGATCCTGCCGATTTCGGCGGAAGCCGCAGCCAGCACAGCAGTGGGACGTGAACGGTAAAGCCCCCGGTCCGCGATTGCTCGCGGCCGGGGGCCTCCTCTCCAACTCGTGGGCTCCACCTAGGGAGCCGAAATCGTCAGGCGGCGACGGCGCTCGTCGGGGCTGCGTCGCGCACGCCCTGGTCGACATGCGCCGCGAAGGGTTCGAAATTGTCGACGAAGAGCTGCACCAGCTTCTGCGCGGTGCGGTCGTATTCGTCCTTGTCCGCCCAGGTCGAACGCGGGTCGAGGATCGCATCGTCGACGCCGTCGACGCTGACCGGCACTTCGAAGCCGAAGTTCGGGTCCTTGCGGAATTCGGCATCGCCCAGCGAGCCGTCGAGCGCGGCATTGAGCAGCGCGCGAGTGGCCTTGATCGGCATGCGATGGCCGGTGCCATACTTGCCGCCGGTCCAGCCGGTGTTGACCAGCCAGCAGGCGACCTCACCCTTGGCGATGCGCTCTTTCAGCAGATTGCCGTAGACGCTCGGGTGGCGCGGCATGAAGGGCGCGCCGAAGCAGGTGCTGAAGGTGGCCTGCGGCTCGGTCACGCCGATTTCGGTGCCGGCGACCTTGGCGGTGTAGCCCGACAGGAAGTGGTACATCGCCTGGTCGGGCGTGAGCCGCGCGATCGGGGGCAGCACGCCGAAGGCATCGGCGGTCAGCATGATCACGTTGCTGGGCGGCGGGCCCATGTTCTCTTCAGAGGTGTTCGGGATCGAGGACAGCGGATAGGCGCCGCGGGTATTCTCGGCCTTCGAATTGTCGTCGAGGTCGATCTCGCCCTGCTCGTCCATCACCACGTTTTCGAGGATGGTGCCTTCCATCTTGGTCGTGGCGTAGATTTCCGGCTCGGCCTCGGGGTCGAGGCGGATCATCTTGGCATAGCATCCGCCTTCGAAGTTGAAGACCGCCGTGTCCGACCAGCCATGCTCGTCGTCGCCGATCAGCGTGCGGCTGGCGTCGGCCGACAGCGTGGTCTTGCCGGTGCCCGAAAGGCCGAAAAAGACGGCGCTCTTGCCGTCGGGGCCGATGTTGGCCGAGCAGTGCATCGGCATCACGCCCTTGGTCGGCAGCAGGTAGTTGAGGATGCCGAAGACGCTCTTCTTCATTTCGCCGGCATACTTGGTGCCGCCGATCAGGATCAGCTTCTCCGACAGGTTGACCGCGATCACGGTTTCGCTGCGCGTGCCGTGGCGGGCGGGATCGGCCTTGAAACTCGGCAGGTCGATGATCGTATATTCGGGCACGAAGCCGTCGAGTTCGGCCTCGGTCGGGCGGACCAGCAGCGTCCGGATGAACTGGTTGTGCCAGGCGAGCTCGTTGATGACGCGCACGTTCACGCGATATTCGGGCTGCGAGCCGCCGAACAGGTCGGCGACATACAGGTCGCTCTTGTCGGCAACGGCCTTGAGGAAATCTTCCTTCAGCGCGGCGAAGTGTTCCGGCGTGATCGAGGCGTTGTTATCCCACCACACGGTGGTCTCGGTCTCGGCGTCGCGGACGATGAACTTGTCCTTCGCGCTGCGGCCGGTGTGCTTGCCGGTTTCCACCACCAGCGGACCGTGCTTGGCGCGGCGGCCTTCGCCATTCTCGAGCGCGGTGGCGGTCAGCTCTTTCGAGGTGAGATTGGCATGGATCGTAGCAGAGGTCTCAATGCCCTGCGCGGCAAGCGAGTGGGAAAGCGGAAAGGTCACTGAATCCTCCAGCGCGTGGTGCGGGTTCGTCCGGGAATCGCCTTCGCATACGAATGCGCGGCCTTCCTGATCGCCAATAGTCGCCCCATGGCGTGTCGTCAAACAGGGGGCCGGCAATAAGTGCCACCTGGGGACATCGCCCGCGTTGTTTTGCCCAGACAATAGGGCTAGTCACCAGACGATGGAGAGCACAGGGTCAGAACCCACGCCCGCGGGCGAGGAAAACCGCACGGTCATCGCGCTGGTCGATGACGATCGCAACATCCTGACCACCGTGTCGATCGCGCTGCAGGCGGAAGGTTTCGATACGCGCGTTTATTCGGATGGCGCAGCGGCCTTGGGCGCGCTGCTGTCGAATCCGCCCGACCTTGCCATTTTCGATATCAAGATGCCCAAGATGGACGGGATGGAACTGCTGCGCCGCCTGCGCGAACAATCGCCGCTGCCGGTCATCTTCCTGACCAGCAAGGACGACGAGACCGACGAGGAAGCCGGTTTCGAGATGGGCGCGGACGATTACATCGCCAAGCCGTTCAGCCTGCGCCTGCTGCTCGCCCGGATCCGCGCAATCCTGCGCCGCAGCGGGGGCGATCATCCGCTGCTCCTGTCCGAACAGTTCGACGACAAGCCGGGCGAGGTTCTGGAACGCGGGCGATTGTTCATGGACCCAGCGCGCCATCATGTCACATGGGACGGCCAGGCGGTGTCGCTGACCGTGACCGAATTCCTGCTGCTCGAGGCGCTCGCCGCGCGCCCGGGCGTGATCAAGAGCCGCAACCAGCTGATGGATGCGGCCTATCCCGACGATGTCTTCGTCGACGACCGCACGGTCGACAGCCACATCAAGCGCATGCGGCGCAAGTTCCGCAGCGTCGACCCGACCTTTTCCGCGATCGAGACCCTGTACGGCGCGGGCTACAGCTTCAACGAAGGTTGAGGCGGGGCGGAAAGGCCATGTCCGAAACCGGCAGCGTCCTCAAAGGCGACCCGCGGCTCGAAAAACTGCGGTGGTCGCGGCGACTCTCGCTCACCAGCCGCATCCTGTTCGTCAACGTGCTCCCGCTGGTGCTGCTGGGCGGCGGGGTGATCTATGTCGATGCCTATCGCAAGCAATTGCTCGACGAGCGCTTCAAGCTGGCGCTGGTCGAGGCGCAGATCACCGCCGAAGCGCTCGCCGGGGCGACCCCCCAGCGCCAGGAAGCGCTGCTGATCCAGATCGGCAAGGAACAGCGTCTTCGCCTGCGTGTCTATGGCCCCGACGGAAAACTCGAATCGGACAGTTTCCAGCTCGCTCCGCCAAGTTTCACTCTCCCGCGCAAGGAAGATGTCGATCAGGATGCATTCGCGCTCCAGCTCGATCGCTGGTTCGACCGCGTAGTGGGGGCCCCCGCCCTGCCCGACTATCTCGAACCCGAAAGCGACGACGCCGAGGACTGGCCCGAGCTTCGTCGCGCGCGAGAGGAGAGCCTGACGCAGATCGTATTGCGCGACGCTCCAGACGGGACGCATGTCATCAATGCCGCCGCGCCGGTCGGGCTCGACGGCGATACATTGCTGCTCACGCGCAATCCGGTCGACATTACCGAAAGCGTGCGCGAGGCCCGGTCCACGGTCGCGCTGATCGTGCTGCTGGCGCTGGCCATTTCCACGCTGCTCTCGCTCTTCCTCGCGCAGACGATCGTGCGGCCCTTGCGCGAACTGGTCCAGGCCGCGATCCGCGTGCGCCAGGGGCGCGACCGGCAGGTCGAGGTGCCGCGCCTGCCGCAGCGCCGCGACGAGATCGGCATGCTGGCGCGCTCGATTTCCGACATGACCGCGGCGCTGCGCCAGCGGATCGATGCGGTCGAGCATTTTGCCGCCGATGTCGCGCATGAGATCAAGAACCCGCTCGCATCCTTGCGCAGCGCGACCGAGTCGCTCGGCAAGGTGGAGGATCCCGAGCTGCGCGCGCAACTGCTCGAAATCGCCATCCACGACGTGCGCAGGATCGACCGGTTGGTGACTGAGATTTCCGATGCGAGTCGCATCGATGCCGAAATGTCGCGCACCGAATTCGAACCGGTCGACCTTGCCCGGTTGCTCTGTACGATCTTCGAAAGTCGCGAGGCGCGCGACGAAAACGAGGGCCGCAGGCTCGAGATCTCCGGCGCCGACGACCCGGTCTGGGTGATGGGCGTTCCGGTACGGCTCGAACGTGTAATCGAAAACCTGCTCGACAATGCGGTATCCTTTTCGCCCCCCCAAGGCCGGATCTGGGCCGATATCTCGCGCAGTGACGACTGGGTCACGCTGGCGATCTGCGACGAAGGTCCGGGCATTCCCGAGGAGAAGCGCGAGAAGGTGTTCCAGCGCTTCCATTCCGATCGCCCCGAAGAGGAGGACTTCGGCAACCATTCGGGCCTCGGCCTGGCGATCGCACGCACGATTGCCGAGGCGCACGACGGGACGCTGGTGGCGACGACGCGCACCGATGGCGAGGACGGCGCGTGCCTCAGGCTCGGCCTTCCGGCCAAGCGATGAATCGCCCGGTCCTCGCCAATGTCACCGGAGTGGTGATCGATGGCCGGACGCTGTTGATCGAAGGATCGCCGGGGACGGGCAAATCCACGCTGGCATTGGCGCTGATCGATCGGGGGGCAACTCTGGTCGGCGACGACGCGGTTCGCATCGCGCGCGAAGGCGACGCGCTGGTCGCCTCGCCGCCACCCAATACCGCGGGCCTCATCGAAGTGCGCAATGTGGGCATCGTCGAGCTGCCAGTGGCCGAAGGTCCCGTCGGCCTGATCCTGACGCTCGATCCAGCGGCGCCACGCTTTCCCGTGGCAAGCGCCTCGCGCGAAATTGAGGGAGTGTTCATCCCGGTGCTGCCGTTCGCCCCCGGCGACGCGGTACAGGCCCTGCGCGCCGAACATGCGCTGCGTCTGCATAGCCTACCCCTCCCCAAAGCGGACAAAAAGGCATAGGCAGCGCTCGATGGACGACGAATCGCTCCCCAGGCAAGACATCCTGCTGGTCACCGGCGTATCGGGCGCAGGCAAATCCACCGCACTTCAGGTCCTCGAGGATCTCGGCTGGGAGACGATCGACAATTTCCCCATCCGGTTGCTCAATCGACTGGTGGGCGGCAGCCCGGACAACTCCCGGCTCGCGATCGGCGTCGATTCGCGCACACGTGGCTTCGTGCCGGCCAAAATCATCGAACTGTTCAAGAAGTTCGACCGGCGCGACGACGTCAACGTAACCACGATGTTCATCGACTGCGGCAGCGGCGAACTGGAACGGCGGTACAACGAAACCCGCCGCCCGCATCCCATGGCGCGCGGCCGGCCTGCGCTTGAGGGAATCAAGGCCGAGCGCGAATTGCTCGAACCGCTGCGTCGCTGGGCCGATCTGGTGATCGACACCACCGATTACGCGACCAACCAGCTGCAGCAGGTCGTCCGCGAGCGTTTTGCCGAGGAGGCAGGCCGCGAAATGACCGTAACCGTCTCCAGCTTCGGCTTTGCCCGGGGCATGCCGCCGCTGGCCGACCTGCTGTTCGACATGCGCTTTCTCGACAATCCGCATTGGGTCGAAGGCTTGCGCGAACTGACCGGCCTCGATGCACCGGTCGGCGAGCATATCTCCGCCGATCCCGCTTTCGCTCCCGCCTTCGACCGGATCGTCGATCTCCTGCGCGAGGTGATGCCGCGCTACGCTGCCCAGGGGCGCAGCTATCTCAATATCGCTTTCGGCTGTACCGGAGGAAGACATCGTTCGGTTTACAGCGCGGAACGCGCCGCGGAGGTCTTGCGCGAGGCGGGCTTTTCCCCCACGATCATCCACCGCAACCTCGGATCGCGCCCGGCCGACCCGCTCGAGCGCCGCTAGACCCGTGGGCAAGGAATGGTTAAGCGCCACGCAGGCACAATCTTCGGGCATCGTAAACGGAACTGAAGCTGCATGATCGGCATGATTCTCGTCACTCACGGCAGACTGGCCGAACACTTTATCGACGCAATGGAGCATGTGGTCGGTAAGCAGGACGGCGTTGCGACCATCTGCATCGGGCCCAATGACGACATGGAGCAGCGGCGCGCGGACATTGCCGATGCGATCAAGCAGGTGGACGAAGGCCAGGGCGCCATCATCCTGACCGACCTTTTCGGCGGCACCCCCTCCAACCTCGCCATCTCGCTGCTCGATACGGGTCATGTGGAAGTGATCGCGGGTATCAACCTGCCGATGCTCATCCGCCTTGCCGGTGCGCGAAAGAGCATGAATGTGGTCGATGCGGTCAATGCTGCACAGACGGCGGGACGCAATTACATCACGGTCGCCAGCGAGTTCCTGGGCCAGGACCTCGAAAGTGCGCGGAAAGCCTCTTGAGCGAGCTGCGCAAGAGTATCGAAGTGGTCAACCAGCGCGGGCTGCACGCGCGGGCGAGCGCGAAATTCGTCAATGCCGTTTCCGAATTGCCGAACGGCTGCACAGTTCGCGTGGCCAAGGGCGAGAACGAGGCCGCGGGCGGCTCGATCCTCGGCCTGATGATGCTGGGCGCGGCCAAGGGCGATACGATCGACCTGATCGTGGCGGGCGACAATGCCGATGCAGTGATGGCCGAGCTTTCCGCCATGGTCGAGGACGGGTTCGGGGAACCGTGACGTGACCCGCGAACGCCGGGTCATAACCGGATTTTCCAATCCTACCGTCAAGTCGCTGCGCGCCTTGCGCGAGAAGAAGCACCGCAAGGCTGCGGGCAAATTCCTTGCCGAGGGTCTGCGGCTGCTGACCGATGCGCGCGAATGCGGCCATGTGCCCGAAATGCTGGTCCTGGCCGACCGGCGCGATCCGCATCCGCTGCTGACCAGGCTGGAAGAGGCCGTCGAGGCGAGCGGCGGCGAGGTCATCGAAACCACGCCCGACATCCTCGCCAAGATTACCGGCAAGGACAATCCGCAGGCGGTGGCGGGCGTCTTTGCGGAATTCGACACGTCGCTCGCCGCGCTCGATCGGAGCAGCGCGGATATCTGGCTGGTCGCGCAGGCGCTGCGCGATCCGGGCAATCTCGGCACCATGCTGCGTACCGGCGATGCCATCGGCGCGGGCGGCCTTATCCTGATCGACGACTGCGCGGATCCCTTCAGCGTGGAGGCGGTGCGCGCCAGCATGGGCGCACTGTTCACACAGGGAATCGCGCGCGCAAGGTGGGACGAGTTCGAGACTTGGCTACGTCGAGAGGAAGGGCAGCTCGTCGCAGCATCCCTGCGCGATGCGCAGCCCTATCGCGGCGCACCCTATGCCGCGCCCTGCTTCGTCATGGTCGGCAACGAAAGCCGCGGCCTGCCCGAGGCCTATGAAATGGCCTGCGACCTGCGCGTCACCATGCCGATGAAAGGCCGCGCGGACAGCCTCAATGCTGCCGTGGCGGCGGCGGTATTGGGATATGAGGTGCTGCACGCACTGGACGGCTGAACGGCTCGTCCCGCCTCGCCTAGGCCGGTTCGCAGCTTCGCCGCAGCCCGAGAATACGCTCCACCACGGCTTCCGCATCCATGGGCTTGGCCAGGATCGGCGCCGCGAGATCGCGCAGCGCCTCGCCCGCGCGGTCGAGATCGCCCGTGTGAAGTACGAAAGGAACGTCGCGCTTGCGCAGTTCCTGCGCAACCGGTTCGCAGGTCTCGCCCTGACCGAGGTTCACGTCGAGCACCGCCCCATCGACGGCATGTCGATCCAGCGCGGTGAAGGCCTCGCTGCACGATACCGCCACGACCGCCTGCACCCCGGAATCCTCGAAGGCGAATTGCAGGTCCATGGCGATGAAGGGCTCGTCTTCCAGTATGAGAATTGTCTTCATGACTTCAGCGCCAGCGAGATGCGTGCTCGCAGGCCGTCCCCCTCCCAAATTCGATCCAGCGTCCCGCGCGAAAAGGCCAGTAGTCGATCGGCAATATCGAATCCGGTGCCGGTCGGCTCGGGCTTGGCGGTGATTGGCGGCCCGCCTTTCTCCTTCCAGTCGATGACCAGCGATTGCCGGCCATGCCGGTCTTCCTCGTGGTGCCACGATACGGTGACGGTGCCCTCGCGGTTGGAAAGCGCTCCGTATTTGGAGGCATTGGTGGCGAGCTCGTGCAGCGTCAAGCCGATGGCCGAGACCGCATTGGGTTCGGTCCTCGCACCATTGCCCTCGAAGACGATGCGGTCGCCTTCGGGATCATAGGGCGAAAGCACCGAGCGGATCGCCTGACCCACCTCGATCGTCCCGAAGGCGGCCTCGTCGAGCGTCGGCTCGTAGGCGCGACCGAGCGCCTGGATGCGTTCGTTGATCTTGCCAGAAACCGGGCGTGCATCCATCGCCCGCCCGGTGATGTTCACGATGCCGCCAATCACCGCGAATACATTCTTCAGACGGTGCGACACCTCGCGCGCCATGGCCTTGGCATGTCTTTCCTCGGCGCGGGCAAGGTGAATATCGGTCACGTCCCATTGGCTACCGAAGAAATAGCGCAGCTCCCCCTCGTCATCGTAAATCGGACCGAGGTGGAGCGCATTCCAGAATGTGGAGCCGTCCTTGCGATAATTGAGCAGCTCGACGACCAGCACTTCCTCCGAGCGGATCGCCTCGCGAATCTTGGCAACCTGTTTCTGGCTGGTCTTCGGGCCCTGCAGGAACCGGCAATTGCGTCCGACGACTTCTTCCTGCCGGTAGCCGGTAAGCCGTTCGAATGCCTTGTTGCAGAAGATGATCGGGTCGTCTTCCAACCGCGGATCGGTCAGGCACACCGCCATGCGGGTCTGAGCCATCGCCTGCTCGAACAGCAGGCCGGACGCGCCGGAAAAATTGTCCGTCTCCGCACTGAAGGGCTTGGCCACATGTTGGGCCTGCTCGAACGTATCGCGCGTTCCATCGCCGTCACCGCGATGCATGAGGTGGTTTCCTGCTTCTACCTATAGCCAATGATTGTCATGCCGATGCACGCAATCCGTCGAGGTAGAAACGCGGCTATGCCAGAGAAGGTCCCGGCCATTTTTTCCGCTCGTTATTCAGCGGCTTCGCGACCTTCTTTGCGAGCGTCCTCGATCTGGGCAGCGTCTTCGGCATTGTAGCGCGGGGTGGCTTCGACCTTGGGCACTTCATCGATCTCGCGCTTGCCGATTTCGATCCCCTTCTCGTGCAAGCGGCGCCCGGCGGAGAGCACATTGCGCTCGAAACTGCCGACGAACTTGTTGTAATTGTTGACCGCGGTCTCCAGCCCGCCGCCCACGCGCTTCATGTGTTCGGCGGCGACGGCGAGGCGATCGTAAAGCTCGGCCCCGGCCTTGCCGATTTCCACCGCCTCGCGCGCGATCGTGTCCTGCCGCCAGACCTGCGCCACGGTGCGCGCGATGGCGACGAGATTGGTCGGGGTCGCCAGCAGCACCTTATTGCGGAAGGCGAAATCCCACAATTCAGGATCGTGTTCGAGCGCGGCGGCGACGAAATGCTCGCCCGGCACGAACATCACCACATAGTCGGGCGTGTCGTCGAATTGGCTCTGGTAGCTCTTCGAACCGAGCGTCTGGACATGAGTGCGCATCGATTTCGCGTGCAGGTCGAGGTGACGCACGCGCTCGCCCTCGTCATCGGCCTCGAAGGCTGCCTGATAGGCGTTCAATGACACCTTGGCGTCGATTACGAGGCGCTTCTGACCCGGCACATGCACCACCGCATCGGGACGCAGGCGGCCTTCCTCGGTGTCGATCGCGTGTTCGAGGTTGAAATCGGTGTGCTCTGACAACCCGCATTGCTCGAGCACGTTCTGCAACGCCCGCTCGCCCCAGCGCCCGCGCGCCTTTGGGGCATTGGTCAGGCTGTTGCCCAGCCGCTGCGCCTCGCGCCGGACCTCTTCCTGTCCGCGCTGCATCTCGGTGATCTGCTGGTACAGCCGCCCGAAGGCATCGGTGCGTTTCTCTTCGAGCGCGGCGACCTGCTTCTCATAGGCTTCGAGCCGCTTGCCGACCGGATCGAGCAGCGCCTTCAATTTCTCCTCGCTGGTCTTTTCCGAATGGCCGAGCCGTTCGTTGGCGCGTTCTAGAAAGGCCTCCTGCGCCTTGGTCAGCACCGCCGAGCCGGTGTTCTGGAATTCCTTGAGCAGCTCCTCGCGCGCTTCGATCAGCAGGCGCTTCTGCTCGTCGAAATTGGCGGTCTTTTCCTTGAGCGTGGCGAGCTCGGCGGTGAGCGCACCATTGCTGCGGCGCAGTTCGTCCAGCGCCGCTTCATGGGTCTTGCGCGTCTCGCGCAACTCCGCATCGAGCGCATCGGCGCGGTCGGCGCGCACGCTGGCATTCTCGAGCTCGACGATCGCCTGGCGGAACTTCTCGTCGAGATCACTGGCACGCGCCTCACTCTCCCCATGGCGGGCCTGCCAGTCCTTGACCGGCGCCGAGCCAAAACGGTGGCCGAGAAAATAGCCCAGCCCTAGGCCGAGCACGAGTGCGACGATGGCGAGAATTGCAGGATCCATCCGTCCAGCTTAAGCGGAACGGAGAGGGAACGCTATGGGGAAGTGAGCTTTTTCCGCCGATGGTTCCGCAGCAAGCCTTTGCCGACGGCATATGCAAGGCCGAGAGCGAGAAGATGGATGGCGTAATCCACGAAATACCATCCCGACACCGGCCATTGGCTCGCAATCCAAGATGCGACGCCGACCAGCAGTACCTTCAGGACAGTATCAAGTTGGCTGAGGATCACGCCGCTTCGCGCAGCTTTTTGAGCTTCTTCAGCGCCATATTGCGCTTGAGGCGCGAGAGGTGGTCGATGAAGAGGATGCCTTCGAGGTGGTCCATTTCGTGCTGGAGGCAGGTGGCCATCAGCCCGTCGAGGTCTTCCTCGTGGGTCTCACCCTCGAGATCCTGGTAGCGAACGCGGCAGGTCGCCGGGCGATCGACATCGGCGAAGATGTCGGGGACCGAGAGACAGCCTTCCTGGTAGGTCGCCAGTTCATCCGCCGGATCGAGGATTTCCGGGTTGATGAAGACGCGCGGCTCCTTCTTCACCGGGTAGTGCACGTGCTCGTGACCGTCATGGTTGCACGGCTCGGGCTCGGCGTCGGTATCCTCGGGCTGGAGATCGATCACCAGCACGCGCTTGGGCACGCCGACCTGGATCGCGGCAAGGCCGATGCCGGGCGCGGCATACATGGTTTCGAACATGTCGGAGACGAGGGTGTTCAATTCGTCGCCGAATTCGTCGGGTTCGACCTTCGTAGACACGGTCTTGAGCCGGGGATCCGGCACTTCGAGGATTTCACGGATAGCCATGCGTGCCCAGATAGGCGCGAGCGCGGGATTCTTCAATTGTTCGTTGCGTGCGGGAAGCGCGGACGCGCTTCCCTTGCGGCTGCACCGGCCCACGCCCCCACCCGGCCACCCATAGGATACCGTGCCGTGGGTGGCCGGGTGGGGGCGTGGGCCGGTGCCGCAAGCCTTCGACGGAGGTCGAAGGCGCACCCGACAAAAACCTACCCCACCGGCCTTCTGGCCCGCAACGCCTGCGCCAGTGTGCCCTCGTCGAGGTAATCGAGCTCGCCACCCACCGGCAGGCCATGCGCAAGCTGCGTAATCCGCACCGGATGCCCCTCGAGCCGTTCTGCGAGGTAGTGCGCGGTGGTCTGGCCTTCGAGTGTCGCATTCATGGCGAGGACGATCTCGTCCACTCCGCCTTTTTCCACACGCGCCATCAGCGATGCGATATTGAGGTCCTCCGGCCGCACCCCGTCGAGCGCGGATAGCTTGCCGCCGAGCACGTGGTACTTGCCGGTGAACAGCTTCGCCCGGTCGAGCGCCCACAGGTCGGCGACGTCCTCGACCACGCAGAGCGACTTGGTGTCGCGGCGCGGGTCGGCGCAGATGCCGCAGGGGTTGGTGGTGTCGACATTGCCGCAGGTGTCGCATTCGACCAGCGCCTCGCCCACGGTGGCGAGCGCCTCGAGCAGCGCGGGCAGCGCGCTTTCGCGGCGCTTGACCAGCCACAGCACCGCGCGCCGCGCCGAACGCGGGCCGAGGCCGGGCAGGCGGGCGAGCGCTGCTGCGAGGGTTTCTATTTCCTGTGAAGCCAAGCGCCTTCATCCCTTTTCAGTTCGCCCCGAGCTTGTCGAAGGGCCGCACTTCTCTTTAAAGGCAGCGCTAGAAGAAAGGGCAGGGCTTCGACAAGCTCAGCCCGAACGGATTGAATTTCAAGGATCGATTTGTGCGCATTATCTTCATGGGTTCGCCCGATTTTGCGGTGCCAACGCTGCAGGCGCTGGTCGATGCGGCGCATGAGGTGGTGTGCGTCTATACCCAGCCGCCGCGCCCCGGCGGGCGACGCGGCAAGGAGTTGACGAAGACGCCGGTGCACCAGCGCGCGAGCGACCTGGGTATCGAGGTGCGGCATCCCAAGTCGCTGAAATCGGCCGAGGAGCAGGAGGCGTTCGCGGCGCTGGATGCCGATGTGGCGGTGGTTGCCGCCTATGGCCTGATCCTGCCGCAGGCGATCCTCGATGCGCCGAAGCATGGCTGCCTCAACGTCCACGCCTCGATCCTGCCGCACTGGCGCGGCGCGGCGCCGATCCATCGCGCGGTGATGGCGGGCGATCCGGTGACCGGCATCACGATCATGCAGATGGAAGCGGGGCTCGACACCGGCCCCATGCTCGCCACCGCACGCACCCCGATCGAGAACAAGACGACCGGCGAACTGACCGAGGAACTTGCCGAAATCGGCGCGCAGCTGATGGTCGGCACGCTGATCGATTTCGGCGTGCTTCATCCGATGGAGCAGGACGACGCCGAGGCGACCTATGCCGCCAAGATCGACAAGAGCGAGGCGCGAATCGACTGGGACCGTCCGGCACAAGAGGTCGTACGCCACATCCACGGCCTCTCGCCCTTCCCCGGCGCATGGTTCGAGCTCGGCGACACCCGCGTAAAACTGCTGCGCGCGGAGATGGTCGAAGGCTCGGGCAATCCGGGCGAAGTGCTCGACGACCGGCTGGCGATCGCCTGCAAGGAGGGCGCGATCCGCCCGCTCGAACTGCAGCGCGCGGGCAAGCCCAAGATGGATCTCGACACATTCCTCCGCGGCAATGCGGTGGACAATGGAACCGTTCTTTCCTGATCCGTTCGTATCGAGCGAAGTCGAGATACATGTCTCGACTACGCTCGACATGAACGGGTAGGGGCCTCCTTCGATGACCCGCTTCGCTCTCACGCTCGAATTCGACGGCACGCCTTTCTACGGCCTCCAGCGGCAGAAGGACGGGCCCAGCGTGCAGCAGGCGGTCGAGGAAGCCGCCGAGCGCGTGCTGGGCGAGGAGGTTCGCCTGCACAGCGCGGGGCGTACCGACACGGGCGTCCACGCGCTTGCCATGCGCAGCCACATCGACATCGATAAGGTCATCAAGCCGTTCCGCCTGATGGAAGCGCTCAATGCGCATCTGCGCCCCGATCCGGTCGCCGTCACCCATTGCGAGACGGTGGCCGACGACTGGCACGCGCGCTTTTCCTGCACGGGTCGCGCCTATGTCTATCGCATCGCCAATCGCCGCGCGCCGCTGACACTGGAGAAAAACCGGCTGTGGCAGGTGCCGCAGGAGCTCGATCACGAAGCCATGCACCGCGCGGCGCAGGCGCTGGTGGGCTTGCACGATTTCACCACTTTCCGCTCGGTCCATTGCCAGTCGGACAGCCCGGTGAAGACGCTCGACCGGCTCGATGTCGAACGCGAGGGAGAAGAGGTGCGCATCCATGCCGAGGCGCGCAGCTTCCTCCACCACCAGGTCCGCAGCATGGTCGGCTGCCTCGCGCTGGTCGGCATGGGTCGCTGGCGCGAGGAGCAGGTGGCCGAGGCGCTGGCGGTGCGCGACCGGCAGGCGCTGGGGCTCAACGCTCCACCGCACGGGCTCTATTTCGTGCGCGCGGTCTATCCCGAAGACGCTTGACGTAACGTCGACCTAGCCAAGCGCGCAGGAGAGGCGTAGCGATAGTCGCCGAAACGGATTCGAATAGGGAGAATGGACATGCCAACCACCGGAAAGCAGCTTTTCACCACTCTTGAAAGCGACGGTACGCTGACCGTCGAGATCGCGCAAAGCGAGTTTCCCGATCCCACGGGCAACCAGGTGCTGGTCAAGATGGAAGCCGCGCCGATCAACCCTTCGGACCTCGCGATCCTGACCGGCGCGGCCGATTTCGAGAATGCGGACTATTCGACGGGCAAGGTCGTCGCCAAGATGCCCGAGCCGTTCAACAGCGGCCAGAAGGCCCGCCACGGCCAGCGCCTTCCGGCGGGTAATGAAGGTGCCGGCACGGTCGTTGCCACGGGTGACAGCGACATGGCCAAGGCGCTGAAGGGCCAGCGCGTCGCCTGCGTGCCGGGCAGCGCCTATGCCGAATACGCGATTGCCGACGCCGCCATGTGCCTGCCGCTGGGCGATCACAGCGCCGAGGCCGGCGCATCGAGCTTCGTCAATCCGATGACCGCTCTGGGCTTTGCCGAAAATGCCAAGATGGACGGCCAGAAGGCGATCCTGCACACGGTCGGCGCCTCCAACCTGGGGCAGATGCTGGTCAGGATCTGCCAGGAAGACGGTCTCGCGCTGGTCAATATCGTGCGCAAGCAGGAGCATGTCGACCTGCTGAAGGGCCTCGGCGCCGAGCACGTGGTCAATTCCTCCGACGACAGCTTCTTCGCCGACCTCAAGGCCAAGATCGACGAAACCGACGCCTTCTACGGCTTCGACCCGATCGGCGGCGGGCAGATGGTCGACACCTGCTTCAAGGCGATGGAACAGGTCGCGGTATCGAAGATGACCGAATATTCGCGCTATGGTTCGAACCAGGCGAAGCGCATGTTCATCTACGGTCGCCTCGACTTCTCGCCCACCACGCTGACGCCGAGCTACGGCTTCGGCTGGACGCTGTCGGGCTGGCTGCTCACCCCGTTCCTGCAGCATGCGGGCATGGAAACCGTGATGCGGATGCGCAAGCGCGTGCTCGACAACCTCACCACGACCTTTGCCAGCAGCTACAAGACCAAGGTCGACCTCGAGGGCATGCTGACCAGGGAGGCGATCCTCGACTATCGCCAGATGAAGACCGGCGAGAAATATCTGGTCGTGCCGAACGCCTGAGCCCATGAGGCCGAGCGAAGGCTGGGGCCTCCTTCGGCCTGGCGCTTGATTTAGCGAGGTCCCAGCCTGCGCTGGGATACGGCTGCCTACCGCCCGTCGAAGGCACGCTGAATGGCGGCGGGATCGCTTGTCCCGCCCGCCAGCAGCAATTGCAGCAGGATGCGCGCCTTTTGCGGGTTGAGCGCCCGCGCGGCGACGAAGCCGTTTGCATCGTCCTCCGGCTCGCGGTCGACGAGACCTTCGTCGGCGCGGCTTGCGCGCACCACCGGGACACCGCGCGCCGCCAACCGCACCAGCGTCTGCCGCGCGCTTTCGGGCATGTTGCCTTCGCCCACCCCGGCGAGGACGACCCCGCGCGAATCCTCGGCCACCTGCCGCTCTACACCCGCACCGTCGAGCCCTGCATGGGCATAGACGATGACCACTTCGGGCAGCTTCTCGGGCCAGCCGAACGCCGCCTCGGTCCCGCTGCGCCAGGGCGCGCCGAACCATTCGAGCGAGGCGGGCGTCACCAGTCCGACCGATTCGCGCGGGAAGCCGCGAAACGCTTCGGTCCCACGCGTGCGCACCTTGTAGACGTCGCGCGCGGCGAACACGCGGTCGCCCATCACCACCAGCACCCCGCGCCCGGCGGCTTGCGCATCGCTCGCCACGCGCACGGCATTGGCGAAGTTCCTCAGCCCGTCATAACCGACCGCATCGGCGGGCCGCATCGCGCCGACCACCACCACCGGCTTGGTCGCGGGCAACGTGAGGTCGAGCAGGAAGGCGGTTTCCTCCAGCGTGTCGGTGCCGTGGGTGACGATCACCCCGTGGCAGTCCCCATCGTTCAAGGCTGCCAGCGCGGCGGCATGCAGCGGGTGCCAGACCGCGGGGCCGATATCCGCCGAATCGATATTGGCAATCTGCGTGCCCGAAAGCTCCGCCTCCAGCCCCAACCCGCCGACGCGTTCGAGATACTCCTCGATCCCGATCTCGCCCGCACGATAGTCATGCGCGATGGCAGAGCCGGCGATCCCGGCGATCGTGCCACCGGTGGCGAGGACGGTGAGTTTGGTCGTCATGGCTGCGCCGCCTAGCCGCGCCCGTGCAATCTCGGCAATTGATTTTGAAGATTTGGACGCTATGTGCAGCACACCGCCGACATGGCGGTTCCCGTGGTTGGGGCGATTAGCTCAGTTGGTAGAGCATCTCGTTTACACCGAGAGGGTCGGCAGTTCGAGCCTGTCATCGCCCACCACTTCCCGCAGATACGCCGAGAACTACTCCGCGATTGCCGCATCGATGGCCGCACGGGCTTCCTCGCTCGACCAGTCGTAATCGCCCTGTACGCGCCAGACTTCCTGACCGATGGCATCGTAGAGCACGGTCGTCGGCATCACTCCGCCGCCGATGGCGAAGCCAAGTTCGTTCTGCGGGTCCATCCATGGCTCGAGCATGGCGTAGCCAGCCTGCGCAAAGAAGGGTTCGACCTTTTCGGCGCCCTGCATGTCCTGGCTGATCGTCAGCACGCGCAGGCGCCCCTCGTAATCGCCCGCCAGATCGTCGAGCAGCGGCATTTCCTTCACGCAAGGGGCGCACCAGGTGGCCCAGAGATTGACCAGCACCGGCGTGCCCTGCAGCGCGCCGAGATTGAGCACGCGCCCCTGCGGATCGGTGACATTGGCCGCGGGCATCAGTGCGCCCGCCTCGCTCGCATCGATCCGGCCGGTTGGCGCGGGTGAAGCGCTGCTTTCTTGCGCCGCATCGGACGCGCCCCTATCGCAGCCCGCGACAGCAAGACCGAGGACGATGGCGAGCGTGAACGACAAGCGGGACACGAAAGGCTCCAATGCGATGTGGGGCGGCAGGTTCGCCGAGGGACCTAGCGCGATCATGCGCGAAATCAACGCCTCGATCCCCTTCGACAAAGCGCTGTGGCGCGAGGATATCGCGGGCAGCCGCGCGCATGTCGCCATGCTGGCGAAACAGGGCATCGTGAGCGAAGCCGATGCCAAGACGATCGACGACGGCCTGCAGCAAATCGCCGCCGAATACGAGCGCGACGGAGTGCCCGAGGACTGGGACCTCGAAGACATCCACATGACCGTGGAAGCGCGGCTGACCGAAATCGTCGGCCCCGCCGCCGGGCGCTTGCACACCGCACGCAGCCGCAACGATCAGGTCGCGACCGATTTCCGCATGTGGGTGCGCAGTGCGATGCAGCGCGCGATCGCCGGGATCGATGCGGTACTGGGTGCGCTGGTCGCGCGCGCCGAGGAGCATGCCGACAGCATCATGCCCGGTTTCACGCACCTGCAGACCGCGCAGCCCGTGACGCTCGGCCATCACCTGCTCGCCTATTTCGAGATGCTGATGCGCGATCGCTCGCGCTTTGCCGATGCGCTGACGCGGCTGGACGAGTGCCCGCTGGGTTCGGCGGCGCTGGCCGGGACCGGATTCGATCTCGACCGCGAGATGACCGCCGAGGCACTCGGCTTTGCAAGGCCGACGCGCAACAGCCTCGACGCCGTATCCGACCGCGATTTCGCGCTCGATTACCTGATGGCGGCGAGCCAGTGCTCGCTGCACCTCAGCCGCCTGGCGGAAGAGTTCATCATCTGGGCAAGCCAGCCGTTCGGCTTCGTCGAATTGCCCGACACTCTGTCGACCGGCAGCAGCATCATGCCGCAAAAGCGCAATCCCGACGCCGCCGAGCTGGTGCGCGGGCACGCGGGCCGGGTGATCGGCTGCGCGACCAGCCTAATGGTCACGATGAAGGGCTTGCCGCTCGCCTATTCGAAGGACATGCAGGACGACAAGCCGCCGGTGTTCGAGGCCGCGGGCCTGCTCGATCTCAGCCTCGCGGCGATGGCGGGCATGGTCGCCGACAGCGGGTTCGATACGGCGCGGATGCGCCAGGCCGCCGAAGCCGGGCATGCCACTGCGACCGACCTCGCCGACTGGCTGGTGCGGCAGGCGGATATCCCCTTCCGCGAGGCGCATCACATTACCGGCGCGGCGGTAAAGCTGGCCGACGAAAAACGCGTCGCGCTCGACGGACTGACGATCGAGGACCTCAAGGCGATCGACGAACGGATCGACGAGCGCGTGTTCGATGCGCTGTCGGTCGATGCCTCGGTCGCCGCGCGCGCATCCTATGGCGGGACCGCACCGGTTCGCGTAAGGGAACAGGTGGCCGCGGCGAAGCAGCGCCTCGGGATGGAGGATTGATGCGTCTACCGATCGCCCTGATCGCCCTGGCGACGCTCGCGGCATGCGGGCAGAAGACCCGGCTCGAACCGGTCGAGGGCACCACGCTGCCGCCTGCGCCCTATGGCGCCGAAGTGCTGCCCAATGCGGACGACCTTCTGGCGCTCGAGCCGACCGCCGCGCCCGATCGCAATGTCGAATTGCGCACAAGGTCCGAGGAACGCGAGGACGATCCTTTCGACCTGCCGCCCGAGTAGTTTCAATCCGGCAAGCAAGGCTTGCTCGACATCGGCCATGCCATTGGGCACAGGCGGCGCCCATGGACCATTTCCAGCTTAGAGACGGCGTGCTGCACGCCGAGGACGTGCCCCTGGTGCGCATTGCCGAAGAAGTCGGCACGCCCGTCTACGTCTATTCGCGCGCCACGCTGGAACGGCATGCGCGCGTGTTTCGCGAGGCTTTGTCGGGCCTGGACAACCCGCACATCGCCTTCGCCGTGAAGGCCAATCCCAATCTCGCCGTGCTCAAGATCCTCGCCAACGAAGGCTATGGCGCGGACGTGGTTTCGGGCGGCGAACTGACCCGCGCGCTCAAGGCGGGCATGAAGCCGGAGGACATCGTCTTTTCGGGCGTGGGCAAGACCCATGCGGAACTGCGGCAGGGGCTCGAGGCAGGCATCGGCCAGTTCAATATCGAGAGCGAGGAAGAGGGTTACGAACTGGCCGCCATCGCCGCGCGATACGGCAGGCGCGCGGCCTGCGCGCTGCGGGTCAATCCCGATGTCGATGCGCGCACGCACGAAAAGATTTCGACCGGCAAGCGCGAGAACAAGTTCGGCGTCCCGCTCGACCGCGCGACCGAGATCTACGCGCGGCTGGCGCGCGAAGAGGCCCTCGATATGCGCGGGATCGCGGTGCATATCGGCAGCCAGCTCTCGACGCTCGAACCGCTGGAAACCGCGTTCGCGAAACTCGGCAAGCTAATCGCCGAATTACGCGCGGCAGGCTGCAGCGTCACCCATGCCGATCTCGGCGGCGGCCTGGGCGTGCCCTACAAGGCAGGCGAAGAACTGCCCTCCCCGGCCGAATATGGCGCCATGGTCGCGCGCGTGACCGCGGGCTGGGACGTGCGGCTGATGTTCGAGCCGGGCCGCGTGATCGCGGGCAATGCCGGCGTGTTGCTGACCCGAGTGATCCGCTCCAAGCGCAGCGGCAACGGCCCGCCCTTCGTGGTGGTCGATGCGGCGATGAACGACCTCGCTCGGCCCGCCATGTACGGCGCCTGGCACGATTTCGAGGCGGTCGAACCCACAGGCGCGACGATGACCGCGCATATCGTCGGCCCGATCTGCGAAACCGGCGATACCTTCGCGATGGATCGCGACTGCGACGCGCTGGTGGCGGGCGACCTCGCCGTGTTCCGCACCGCCGGAGCCTATGGCGCGACGATGGCCTCATCCTACAATTCGCGCGGATTCGTGGCGGAAACGCTGGTCGATGGCGACCGCTATGCCGTGGTCGCCGACCGGATCGCGGCGAGCGCGATCATGGATGCCGAACGCGTGCCCGCATGGCTCGCCTGATGGATCCCCGCTATGCATAGCCTGCCGCTCTTCCACCGGATCGGCGGCCAGCGGGTGGTCGTGATCGGTACGGGCGACATGGCGGCGGCCAAGGCGCGGTTGGTCGAACGCGCGGGCGGCGTGCCGTGCCCCGAAACCGAAGCGCATCATGCAAGGCTCGCTTTCGTCGCGCTGGAGGACGAACGCGCGGCCAAGGCCGCGGCCTTGCGGCTCAAGCGCGCTGGGCTGCTGGTCAATGTCGCCGACCGGCCAGATTTGTGCGACTTCACGCTGCCCAGCGTGCTCGACCGCGATCCGGTGCTGGTCGCGGTGAGCACCGGCGGCGCTTCGGCCGGGCTCGCCAAGCACCTGCGGCTGCGGTTGGAGGCGATCCTGCCGCAATCGCTCGGCGCGCTTGCCCAGGCGCTCGGCGCGGCGCGCGATGCGATCCGCGCGCGCTATCCCGATGGCGACGCGCGCCGTCGTGCGATCGATGCCGCGCTGCAGGAAGGCGGCCGGCTCGATCCCTTCGAGCCGCAAGGGGACGATGCGGTCGAGCAATGGCTCGCGGGCCGGGCCGAGGCGAACCCGCAGGAGGTGCTCGGCTTCACGCTGGCGAGCGACGATCCGGAAGACCTGACGCTGCGCCAGGCGCGCGCGCTGGGGATGGCCGACACCGTGCTGCACGATCCGCACGTGCCCGAAGCGCTGCTCGTCCGCGCCCGCGCCGATGCCGTGCGCCGGGCGCTGCCCGCCGACCCGCCAGAAGACGGGCTGACCGTGATCCTGCGGCTGGGCTAGACCACCGCCAGATCGCCAACGCCGGCCTCGGCGAAATAGCGTGCCATGGCATCGGCGGTGCTGTCGGCCAGCGCGATATAGGCGCGGCGGCGATCGTGCGGGTCGGACACCCGCACCAGCAGATCGGCATCGACCATCTGGCCGATCCAGCGCAGCGCGGTGGTGGCGGGAACGCCCGCGGCAATGCACAGCGAGGTCACGCTAACCTGCTGGCGCTCGGCGCGCGCCGCCGCGAGATCGAGCAGGATGTCCCAGGCGGGATCGGCGAAGAGTTCGCCATCGAAATAGCGGGCGCGCAGCTGGCGCGCCTTTATCAATCGCCGGACGACCGCGGCATCGGGCAGGCGCGGCCGACCCTCGCCCTCGCGCGCCACGACATAATCCTGCCCCTGTTCGCGCCAGGCGGTGGCGGGGGATTCGAAACGGAAGGCGCCGCCACCTTCGCGCTGGCCGGGCGAGAGCCGCTCGAGCCGCTCGGCAATGCGGCCGACCTGTTCGGTCAGGCGGAGCAGCATCAACCGATCTTCCTCGCCCATTTCGCGCAGCCGCAGATTGGGAATCCGCGCCAAGACGCGACCGATGGCGATCACCCGTTCGGCCCGCGCCGGATCGACGAGGATTTGCGGAGCCGACATCGAGAAACAGCCGAATACGTCGTCGAGCGCGCCCATCGTGGTCGACACCACGAGCTGCGCCCCGGCCTTGCCCCCGCGCATGTCCAGCCGCGCGAGCAGCGCCAGCGCATCCGCGCTCGCCTGCGCGCAATCGACCAGCACCAGATCGCCCAGGGCGGCGAGCGGCCCCTGCGCATATTCTTCAAGGCTGCAGCAATCGAGGATGCGGAACCCGGCCGCCAGCGCATCCTCGCGCATTTCCGCGCGAACGTGATCGCGATCGGCCAGCACCGTGACCGAGAGCTGGCACCCGGCGGCATCGCACACCGGCTCGTAGTTGAAATTCGCCTGCATCGACTCGCACTCCTGTTTGAAGATCGAGAACATAGTGAGAACAAATGTGAATCACGTCAAGAAGTGGGGCAAAAAACGCCATGGCGATTGAACCATCTGTACCCCTGCTGCGACTATCGAAACATGACGGGCCGGATCGCCAAATCACCGCCAGCGGGACGGCTCTACGACGAATTGCTCGTCACGCTGGTGCAGGCGGGCGACCGGCGCGCCGGCGAGAGACTGGCGGCCCGCTGGCAGCCCCGACTCGCCCGTACCGCGCGGCGGCTGCTCGGCGATGACGAGGCGGCGCTGGGCACGGTGCAGGAGGCCTGGCTTTCGATCCTGCGCGGGATCGGCTCCCTGCGCGATCCCAGCCGGTTCGCGCCATGGGCCTTCGGCATCCTGCGGCGGCGCTGCGCGGATCATATCCGCAAGGCCCAGTCCGCCCGGCGCCACAGCGGCGAATACACGCAGGAGCCCGCTGTCGCGTCCATGGCGGACGAAGCGCTCGCCATTCGCGAGGCCTTCGCCGCGCTGCCGGCAGACCAGCGGCTCGCCGCGCAACTCTTCTTCGTCGAGGGGCTCACCCTCGCGGAAATCGCCGAGGTGCAGGAGGTCCCCGTGGGCACCGCCAAAACGCGCCTCTTCCACGCCCGCCGCAAGTTGAAGGCGGCCCTGATTGGAGACGACACATGACCGATATCGACGACCGAATCCGCGGCGCGCTCGACGCGGACGACAAGGCCTTCTTGGCGAGCCTCGACGAAGGACGCGGATTGTTCAGTCAGATGGGCGATGTGCTCGCCGGGCCTCTGGGCGGTTGGTCCAAGCTGATTTTCGCCGTCGCCTTCGTGCTCGGCATTACACTTCTCTATCTCGCGTGGCGGTTCTTCACCGCAACCAGTTTCGAAGATGCTGTGTGGTGGGGGATGGTAACTCTTGCGGCCCTGCTGATGCAGGGCTTCATCAAGGAATGGTTCTATGCGCGTATGAACCTGCTGAGCATGCTGCGCGAATTGAAGCGCCTGCAATTGCAGGTCGCCATGCTGTCGGAGGAACGCGGCTAGGGCCGGATTTCGATCGGCGTGCCGTCGGGCACGAGGCTCCACAGCTCGGCGATTTCGGCATTGGACAGGGCGATGCAGCCATCGGTCCAGTCGCCCGGCACGCGCGCGTCGAAGGGCAAGCCGTTGGGCTGGCCGTGGATGAAGATCAGCCCACCCGGAGAGCGGCCCCTGGAACGCGCATGGGCCCGATCCTGCGCATTGGGATAGTCGATATGCAGGCTGAGGTAATAGCTCGATTGCTCATTGCCATAGGAGATCGTGTAGCGCCCCTCGGGCGTGCGCTCGTCGCCCTGGAAACGTTTGTGGCCGACCGGCTGGTCGCCATATTGCAGACCCGAATAGCTGCGGATCACGCGCCCGTTCTGGTAGACCCACAGCTTGCGCTCCGACTTGTCGACGAGGACGAAATCGGCCCGTTCGCCCGCGCGTGCCTGCTGCGCATGCGCGGGCGATGCGGGGATCGCCGCGGCACCAAGAGCAATTGCCAACAGAAAGGCGAGGCTGCGCATGATGGCATGCACCATACCGCGCAATCCTCATTAATCCATGAACGGATCGCGCATCAGGATCGTATCGTCGCGCTCGGGGCTGGTCGAAACCAACGCCACCGGCGTTTCGATCAGTTCCTGCACGCGCTGGATATATTTGACCGCATTCGCAGGAAGATCGGCGAAACTGCGCGCGCCTGCCGTACTTTCCTTCCAGCCTTCCATCGTTTCGTAGATCGGCTCGACCGCGGCCTGGTCGGCTGCATGGCTGGGGAAGTAGTCGTAGACGTTGTTGCGCAGGCGATAGCCGGTGCAGATCTTAACCTCGTCCAGCCCGTCGAGCACGTCGATCTTGGTCAGCGCAATGCCGGTGACGCCGCTGATCGCACAGGTCTGGCGCACCAGCACGGCATCGAACCAGCCCACGCGACGCTGGCGACCGGTCACCGTGCCGAATTCATGACCGCGCTCGCCTATGCCTTTGCCGATGTCGTCGTCGAGCTCGGTCGGGAACGGGCCGCTGCCGACACGCGTGGTGTAGGCCTTGACGATGCCGAGCACGAAACCCGTGCTGTTGGGGCCGAGCCCGCTGCCCGCAGCCGCGGTGCCGCTGACGGTGTTGGAGCTGGTGACGAAGGGATAGGTGCCGTGATCGATATCGAGCAGCACGCCCTGCGCGCCTTCGAACAGGATCTTGGCACCCGCCTTGCGCACCTTCTTGAGCCGCTTCCACACCGGCTGCGCATATCTGAGCACGAAGGGCGCGATTTCGCGCAATTCGGCTAGCAGCACTTCGCGGTCGATCGGGTCCTGATCGAACCCGGCACGGAGCGCATCGTGATGCGCGCAGAGTCGGTCGAGCTGCGGTTCGAGATGGTCGAGATGCGCAAGATCGCACACACGGATCGCGCGGCGACCGACCTTGTCTTCATAGGCCGGGCCGATCCCGCGCCCGGTGGTGCCGATCTTGCCCTTGCCCGCCGCGGTTTCGCGCAAGCCATCGAGGTCGCGGTGCAGCGGCAGGATCAGCGGGCAATTGTCGGCGATGGCGAGATTATCGTCGGTGATGGCGACGCCCTGCCCTTCGAGCTTCTCGACCTCGGCCTTGAGCGCCCAGGGATCGAGCACCACGCCGTTGCCGATCACGCTCAGCGTGCCCGAGACGATGCCGCTCGGCAGCAGCGAGAGTTTGTAGGTCGTACCGTCGATCACCAGCGTGTGGCCGGCATTGTGCCCGCCCTGGAAGCGCACGACTGCATCCGCGCGGCTAGCCAGCCAGTCGACGATCTTGCCCTTGCCTTCATCGCCCCATTGGGCACCGATTACGGTTACATTTGCCATGAGTACGCCTTTTCCCCTGCCCGGGGATCCACGAGGTCCTTCGACAGGACTCGACCAAGGGATGGATTGGAGAAGCGGACAGCCGCTTCAAATGCGGTGCGCGGGTTAGGGGGCGCGAGGTGGCACGTCAAGCGGCATGCGCAAGCACTCGTATGCGCTGACGAGAACGATCAGGCGGCGCGCGGGATGGCACAGGCCGATGCATAGCCCAGACCGCGCTTGATCGCGGGGAACAGCCTGCCGCTGGCCGCTCCCAACGCCAGCTCCGTGCGGACCTTTCGCCCATAAAGCGCCTCGATCCGCTCGCCGAGCTCCGCCGCAACGGCGACATCGCCCGAAGATACGGCCGTGCCGAAATCATAGGCCAGCGCATCCTCGTCGCATTCCGGCTGCCCTATCAGCGCATTCTGGATGCGGTCGGAATCGAGACCGTCGGCCAAGGCGAACTGGCGGACGATCTCGACACAGGGACCGCAATCCTCCGCGCGGGTCGAGCCCAGCCGGGCCATGTGCAACAGGGCGGCAGGTGCGTGATGGCGGTGGCCGGACAGCAACATGGCGTGCTGGAACTTCTCGGTTGCGAAGCCCCCTGCCCGGTTGAGATCGTCGAGATAGGGTTCGGACTTGCCGGCGACCTTGCGCATGATGGAGAGGAACAAGGGTTTCGGCAGAGGGACAGGCGAAATGCGCTGCCGGGCCATCTGAACTCCTACGGCCAGCAGGACCAGTACCGGCGGACCGAGCACGCCGGGCGCATCCGCCCAGAAAACGTCGGGGGCGCAGATTCCGGTGGTGACTTCGTAAACGTGAAAAGCACCATGCGCGGCCAGCCAGCTCACCCCGATCAGCGCGGCGCCCCAGCGCAGCGCGAGATTGGCCGAGGCGAAGAGGAGCACCACACCCGAAAATATATAGGCAAGGCCGATATCGCCGATGAAATGGCGGTTGGCGGGTCCGGTCGTCTGCACGGTCTCGAGCGTACCGTACCAGACCAGCGGGTCGGTCAGCATGAAGACGCCATTGGCTATCGCGAAAAGCCCGACCAGTGCGATCACCGCTTGCATCAGCCGATCGAGACCATCAGGTTTGCCCAACATCGCGCTTCTCCTTATATTCGGATATTTAATATCCATTTATAAAGTTGCACGCAAGAGGGATCGGACGCATGCGGATCAACAAGGGTGTCGAATGGGCTGCGCACGCCTGCGCGCTGCTGGCGCCCCTGTGGCCCGAGCGCGGCCTGTCGCTGGCCGCGCTGGCCGAGTTTCACGGCGTTCCGGAACCCTATATGGCCAAGCAGATGCAGGCCCTTGCCCGCGCAGGGATCGTCAACGGTGGGCGCGGCCGCAGCGGCTTTTACAGCCTCGCACTGCCGCCGGCCGATATCTCGCTGCTCGACATATTGCTGGCCGTCGATGGTGAGGAACCCATGTTCCGTTGCACCGAAATCCGCCAGAACGGCCCCTGCGCCAGCAGGCCGGAGGACTGCAAGCTGCCCTGCAATATCGCCGCCGGCTTCGCACGGGCGGAGGTCGCCTATCGCGACAGCCTCGCGCGGATCGATCTCGCCACGCTGAGCAGCAGCGTCGCGGCGCAATTGGGGCCAGCCAAGGTCGAACAAGCGGCCGGGTGGATCGCGGAGAATCTGCGCTCGCGCAGCTAAGCCGTCGGAAACAAGTCTCCACTGCATGATTGATAGGCAAAGGAGATACCATGGCAGAATACCCCACGCTCACTCTCAACGACGGCCGCAAGATCCCGCAGCTCGGCTTCGGCACCTGGCAGATCGAGGAGGACGAGGCTGCGGGTGCAGTGCGGACCGCGCTCGATGTCGGTTACTGGCTCGTCGATACCGCCGCCGTTTACGGCAACGAGCGCGGTGTCGGCGAAGGGATCGGCGAGTGGTCCGACATCTTCCTCCAGACCAAGATCTGGAACGAGAGCCAGGGCTACGACCGCACGTTGAAGGCTGCCGACAAATGCCTCGAGCGGCTCGGGCGCGATCATGTCGATATGCTGCTGATCCACTGGCCTTGTCCGGAGAAGGACCTGTTCGTCGAGACCTGGAAGGCGCTGATCGAACTGCGCGACCAGGGCAAGGCGAAGTCGATCGGCGTTTCGAACTTTCGCGAAGAGGATCTGAAGCGGATTGTCGATGCAACCGGCGTGACACCTGCGCTCAACCAGATCGAACTGCATCCCGGCTTCCAGCAGCGGGCCCTGCGCAAGGTGCATGAGGAGATGGGCATCGTGACGCAAAGCTGGTCGCCGCTCGGCCAGGGTGGCGGGATGGATGCAGGCGCGATCCAGCAAATCGCAGGCGAGACAGGCCAACCACCCAGCGCGGTAGTGCTGCGCTGGCACATCCAGCACGGCCTCTGCCCAATCCCCAAATCGACCAGCCGCGACCACATCGAACAGAATTTCGCCGCGCTTTCCTTCGAACTGTCGGACGAACAGATGGCGCGGATCGACGCACTTGACGATCCTGATGGACGGCTGGGGCCCGATCCGGCGTCGTTCGAGGGATGATGCGAGGGGATGCAGCGCGCGCAAGGCGGTGCTAGGGGCGCCGCGTGACCGACGACAAGACCAACCTCCCCATCCGCATTGCCGCGCTCTACCAGTTCGCGCGGTTCGACGATCCTGCCGCGATCAAGCCCGATCTGCTTGCGGCAATGGAAAAGGCGGGCGTGCGCGGGACTTTGCTGCTCGCGCGCGAGGGTGTCAACGGGACGATCGCTGGATCGGACGAGGGGATCGAGGCGGTCCTCGACCATGTGCGTGGTCTGCCCGGCTGCGCGGAAATCGAGGTCAAGGAATCGCGTGCCGCGATCATGCCCTTCCACCGCACCAAGGTGCGGCTCAAGAAGGAGATCGTGACCATGGGCCAGCCCGATCTCGATCCGCTCGACGGTGTCGGCACCTATGTCGCGCCCGAGGACTGGAACGCGCTGATTTCCGATCCCGACACGATCCTGATCGACACGCGCAACGATTACGAGGCGCAGATCGGCAGCTTCGAGGGCGCGATCGATCCCGAGACCAAGAGCTTCCGCGAATTTCCGGAGTGGTTCCGCGCCAAGCGTGCCGAGATCGAGGCCCAGGGGCGATCGCCCAGGATCGCCATGTTCTGCACCGGCGGCATCCGGTGCGAGAAATCGACCGCCTTCGCCCGCGCCGAAGGCGTTGACGAGGTCTATCATCTCAAGGGCGGCATCCTGAATTATCTCGAGCACGTGCCCGAGGGCGACAGCCTGTGGCGCGGCGAATGTTTCGTGTTCGACGAGCGTGTCAGCGTCGGTCACGGCCTCGAAGTTGGCGAGCATTCGCTGTGCCGCGCCTGCCGCCGCCCGCTAAGCGTATCCGATATGGCGCATGAGCATTACGTGGAAGGCGTATCCTGCCATCGCTGCCACGGCGAACGCAGCGAAGAACAGCGCGCCCGCTATGCCGAGCGGCAGCGGCAGGAATTGCTGGCCGAAGCCCGCGGGGCGGAACACGTTGGCCGCCGCGAGGATGCCGAAGCCGATGGCTGAGCCGATCCTCTACAGCTTCCGCCGCTGCCCCTATGCGATGCGCGCCCGCATGGCGCTGTCGGTGAGCGACGCGCAATACGAGCACCGCGAGGTAGTGCTGCGCGACAAGCCGCCGCAGATGCTCGAGGCCTCGCCCAAGGGCACGGTGCCGGTACTGGTAGGCGAGAATGGCGAGGTCCTCGAGGAAAGCCTCGACGTCATGCGCTGGGCCTTGGGACAGAGCGATCCCGAAGGCTGGCTCGACCGCGACGATCCGGCGCTGATCGAAGCCAATGACGGCCCCTTCAAGCACCATCTCGACCGCTATAAATACGCCACCCGCTACGATGATGTGGACCCGGAAGAACACCGTGCGGCCGCTCTCGACATCCTGCGCACGTTGGAGGAAAGACTGGAGGCAGGCGCTTATCTATGCGGCGAGCAGCGCGGCTTTGCAGATATCGCGATTTTTCCCTTCATCCGCCAGTTCGCCAATGCCGACCGTGCTTGGTTCGATGTGCAGGACCTGCCGAACCTGCAGGCCTGGCTCGAGGGTCTGATCACTTCCGACCTGTTCACCGGAGTGATGCAGAAACACCCGCAGTGGAAAGCGGCCTAGAGCGCGCGGGGTTCCTTTCCCTCCAGAACGTGCGAACAGCCCAACGCTTGCGCATCGTCGCTCTCGGCAACCGCAGCCACCGTCCGCCATCCTATGGCCCGTAGCCGCGCAGCGGCATCGCGATCGTGTCCGGGCGGTAGGAAGAGCTTCTGTGCCTCGCGGTCATCGGTCGAGCCCAGCGCATCGAGCAGGGGATCGATGTAGAGCGAGAAACCTGTCGCCGCCTCATCGCTGCCCTTGATCATATAGGTACCACCCCGTCCCAGCGCGCCGCGCGCGCCTTCGCCGTAGAGCGTGAAACCGAACCAGCTCTGATACTCGAAACCGTGACGCTCGGTCGGGTCGAGCGTGACGCGCGCGCCGTCGCCGATTGCGGCGGCGATTGCGTGCAGGCCTTCAATGCGGCTTGCCAGTGCTCCACCCGCATCGATCGCGGCGAGCTTGTCGATCGCTTCGTCGAAATCGCCCGTGGCATAGAGCAATGGGAGATAGGCATCGCCGCCCGCTTCGCGCAGACCGCCGGCGTCCTTGGTGTCGAGTTCGCGGCGGACCGCCTCTCGTTCGGCCGGGCCGAGCGGCATGGCCTTGTCGGCCAAGGTATCGACGAGGTCGGGAAGCGTGAAATCGACCGAGATATTGGCGACCCCGGCCGCCTTCAGCGCGTCGATCGCGACCGAGACGATCTCGCTCGCCGCCGCGACACTGTCGGCACCGATCAACTCGGCGCCCATCTGCAGGCGCTGGCGTGCGGGATCGAGCTGGTCTGCGCTCAGAAAGGCGACATCCCCCGCATAGCAGAGGCGCAGCGGTCGCGGTGCGGAGGCCATGCCCGTCGCGGCAATACGCCCGACCTGCACCGTCATATCGCTGCGCAGTGCGAGCGTGCGCAGACTGTCGGGATCGGTAAAGCGCACCATCCGCCGCGTGGCGACACCGTCCATCCGCCCTGCCAGAGAACGCTCGAACTCGACCAGCGGCGGCCGCACGCGGTCGTATCCATGACCGTCCATCGCATCGAGCACGGCGCGCATCGCCATTGTGATGGCGCGGGCACGGTCGGGAAGAGCGTCTTCGAGACCGACGGGCAGGAGGTCGTCAGGTGTGATCATTGTTCCTCATTCGTCATCCCGGCCCATGAGCCGGGATCGCTTTCGTCCATGCGCCTAGCCGAGAGCGATCCCGGGTCAAGCCCGGGATGACGATCTGGGGTATCGTCAGAATGCCAGAGGCGTCACGACCTTGACGCCCTCGAGCGCGCAGGCCTGCCCGACGATATCTTGCGGGATCGGCGCATCGACACTGAGCAACAATACCGCTTCGCCGCCCGCCTGGCGGCGGCCGAGATGGAAGGTGCCGATATTGATGCCGTTCTCGCCGAGCAGCGTACCGATGCGGCCGATGAAGCCCGGTGCGTCCTCGTTGACGATATAGAGCATGTCCCCCGACAGTTCGGCCTCGATGCCGACGCCGAACATTTCGACGAGCCGCGGCGCGTCGGCACCGAACAGCGTTCCAGCGACCGAGCGATCGCCCTGCTCGGTGCCTACGGTGACCCGGATCAACGTGTTGTAGGCACCTTCCTTCTCGTGACGGACCGAACGGATGTCGAGCCCGCGTTCCTTGGCAAGATAGGGCGCGTTGACCATGTTCACCGTGTCCGAATACTGGCGCATCAGCCCGGCCAGCACCGCACCCTCGATCGGCTTGCCCGAGAGCTCTGCCGCGGCGCCTTCGCGCTCGATCGAAATCTTGGTGAGATTGCCATGCGCAAGCTGGCCGACGAGGCTGCCGAGGTTTTCGGCGAGCTTCATGTACGGCCTGAGTTTCGGCGCTTCTTCCGCGCTCAGGCTTGGCATGTTGAGCGCATTGGTGACGCCGCCGTTGACCAGATAATCGGCCATCTGCTCGGCCACCTGCAACGCGACATTGACCTGCGCTTCGGTGGTGCTGGCACCGAGGTGCGGGGTCGAGATGAAGCCGTGAGTGCCGAACAGCGGGCTTTCTTTCGCCGGCTCGGTCGCGAACACGTCGAGCGCTGCTCCGGCGACATGACCGCTTTCGAGCATGTCCTTCAATGCCTCCTCGTCGACCAGCCCGCCGCGCGCACAATTGACGATGCGCACGCCCTGCTTGGTCTTGGCGAGATTCTCGCGGCTCAGGATGTTGCGCGTCTCGTCGGTCAGCGGCGTGTGCAGAGTGATGAAATCGGCACGCGCGAGAAGCGTGTCGAGATCCACCTTCTCGACACCGATCTCGACCGCGCGATCTTCGGTGAGGAAGGGATCGTAGGCGATGACCTTCATCCTGAGGCCCTGCGCGCGGCTGGCAACGATGCTGCCGATATTGCCCGCGCCGATCAGGCCGAGCGTCTTGCCGGTCACCTCGACGCCCATGAAATCGCTCTTGGGCCATTCGCCCTTTTGCGTGCGGGCGTCGGCGGCGGGAATTTGGCGCGCCACGGCCATGATCAGCGCGATGGCATGCTCGGCGGTGGTGATCGAATTGCCGAACGGCGTGTTCATGACGACGACGCCCTTGCCGCTGGCATAGGGAATATCGACATTGTCGACGCCGATCCCGGCACGCCCGATCACCTTGAGGTTTTCGGCGGCATCGAGGATTTCGGGCGTGACCTTGGTCGCACTGCGGATGGCGAGGCCATCGTACTGCCCGATCACGGCCTTGAGCTCGTCGGGCGTCATGCCGGGCTTCACATCGACATCGCAGCCGCGCTCTTCGAAGATGCGCGCGGCGTTGGGATCCATCTTGTCGGAGATGAGGACTTTGGGTTTGGTCATTGGAAATTCCTAAATCGCGAGACCCAGCGAAGGCTGGGACCTCATGCGGATTGGCGCTTGGCCGAAAGAGGCCCCAGCCTTCGCCGGGGCTCACTTCGTTGTCAGCTATGGGAGGCTTTCACCTGCTCGTAGGCCCACTCGATCCACGGCAGGAGGCGCTTCAAGTCCTCCTGCTCGACCGTACCGCCGCACCAGATGCGCAGGCTCGGCGGGGCATCGCGATAGCCGTTGAAGTCGTAGCCGACATCGCGCTCTTCGAGCAGCTTGACGATCTTCTTGGGAACGGCGGCCTTATCCTCGTCGGAAAGGCTGTCGTACCACTCGCCCTGGAAGACCATGCACACCCCGGTATTGGTGCGCTTGGCCGGATCGGCAACCATGTTGCGCAGCCACGGCGTCGCCTCGATCCAGTCGAGCACGATCGCGGCATTGGCATCGGCGCGTTCGAACATCGCCTTGCGCCCGCCCATCGCCTGCGCCCATTCGAGCGCGTCGATATAGTCCTCGGTCGCCAGCATCGAGGGCGTGTTGATCGTCGCACCTTCGAAAATGCCGGTGTTGATCTTGCGGCCCTTCTTGAGGCGGAACAGCTTGGGCAGCGGCCATTCGGGGTCGTATTCCTCGATCCGCTGCACCGCCTTGGGGCTGAGGATCAGCATGCCGTGCTGGGCTTCGCTGCCCATTACTTTCTGCCAGCTGTAGGTCGTGGCATCGAGCTTGGCCCAGTCCATCTCCATCGCGAAGATGGCGCTGGTGGCATCGTTGATGGTCACGCCTTCGCGGCCCGGTGCGAGCCAGTCGGTGTCCGGGATCTTCGCGCCCGAGGTCGTACCGTTCCAGGTGAAAACGACGTCATTGTCCTGCGGGATGCTCGCAAGATCGGGAATCTCGCCGTAATCGGCGTCGAGCGTGGTCAGCTTGGGCAGCTTGAGCTGCTTGACCGCATCCTGGATCCAGACATTGCCGAAGCTTTCCCATGCCGCAACGGTCGCGGGACGGTCGGGGCGCAGCATCGTCCACATCGCGCATTCGAGCGCGCCGGTGTCAGAAGCGGGCATGATCCCGACCAGGTAATCCTCAGGCACGCCGAGCATGTCCTTCGACAGGTCGATGGCATATTTCAGCCGCGACTTGCCGAGCGCGCTGCGATGCGAGCGTCCGAGCGATTCGGTTTTGAGATTTGCGGCAGACCAGCCCTTGCGTTTGGCGGTCGGACCGGACGAAAAGAAAGGGCGCTCAGGCTTGAGCGTCGGTTCGGCAGTCATGTATTCTCTCCTTGCAGAGAGCTCGCGCGGCGTTGGGACCGCGTGGCCCGTCGGCGGCAATAAAGTTGCTTGTCGGCAAGTCAATGCGAAATAGGTATGCTTCGACCAAGCGGTGTTTGTTCCCGACAAGCGAAGCCTCGCCAAAATGGTTCCGACTCCCTAAAGGCCCCCCGATGGATGTGACCGACCTTCGCATCGCGCTGTTCAGCGGGAACTACAATTACACCCGTGACGGGGCGAACCAGGCACTCAATCGACTGGCCGACTATCTGCTGCGGCAGGGGGCGGCGCTGCGCGTCTATTCGCCGGTGGTGGCCGAACCCGATTTTCCGGCGACCGGCGATCTCGTCGACGTGCCCAATGTCCGCATGCCGGTGAAGGGACGCGGCGAATACCGATTGCCGCTGCGAATCGACGAAAGGGTGTGCCGCGACCTCGAGCGGTTCGCACCCAATACGCTGCACCTCGCATCGCCGGATCCGGCTGCGCATGGGGCGCTGAAATGGGCGCGCGAGCGGGAGATTCCGGTATTGGCCTCGGTCCACACGCGGTTCGAAACCTACCCGCGCTATTACGGCCTGGGTTTTCTGGAGCCTGCGGTCGAGGCGATCCTGCGGCGGTTCTACCAGCGCTGCGATGCACTGGTCGCCCCGTCGCAAAGCCAGATCGACGAACTAAAGGCGCAGGGGATGCATGACGACATCAGCATCTGGTCGCGCGGTGTCGACCGGACGGTGTTCGACCCGTCGAAGCGCGATCTCGAATGGCGGCGGTCGCTGGGCCTTGCCGACGACGATGTCGCGATCGTCTTTCTCGGGCGTTTGGTGATGGAAAAGGGGCTCGACGTCTTCGCCGAGACGATCGTCCAGTTGCGCAGGCGGCAGGTCCCGCACAAGGTCCTCGTTATCGGCGACGGCCCTGCACGCGGCTGGTTCGAAAAAGCGCTGCCCGGCGGGATTTTCGCCGGATTCAAGACTGGCACGGACCTTGGCATGGCGCTCGCCAGCGGGGATGTCTTCTTCAACCCATCGATCACCGAGACCTTCGGCAATGTCACGCTCGAGGCGATGGCCTGCGGGCTGCCGGTGGTCGCGGCCGGCGCCACCGGTGCGGCGAGCCTGGTAAAGGATGGCGAGACCGGTCGGCTCGTGCCGCCGGGCAAGCCCGATGTCTTCGCCCCCGCCTGCGCCGAGGCCTTGGCCCCCTATTGCACCGACGACGCGCTGCGACTCCAGCACGGGGCGAACGGCGAGAAAGCGGCCCGCGCCTATTCGTGGGATGCGATCAATCAGGCGATCGTCGACACCTACCTGCGGCTGTGCGAGGCCCGCGCAGCCGCAGGCTAGGCGATCAGCGCAATACGCCCGTGGCCGCCATCCGGCGCGCGTACCACACCAGGAACAAGGTGATCGCGAAAATCACGAAGGTGAAGATGATGGGGGTGGTCGGGTCTGTCATTCCCGGCATCGGGTTGGTCCATTGGTGGATCATTCCGAAAACCAGACCCACCAAAGAAAGCAGGAATGCGTGGAAGGCGAAGCGACTGCGCAGGAGCAGCAGGATCGAGCCGGCGACCGCACCCCATACTCCGAGCCCCCAAGCGACATTGGCCCACAATGGCATGGCATTCATGTACGCGATCGCCGCATCTACGGTCACGCCGGTGGGTTCCATCATGCTGGCGAGGTATTCGCGATTCTCGGCCTTCGACATCAGATAGTCGTAAGCGCCGAACCCGTTCCACAGCAGCGAAACCAACCCCACGACCCATAGGTGCCACGGCGTCTTGGCTCTCGTATTCATTGTTGTTCCCTCCCTCATGCGAACCCGCGGGCGAGACTAACGCCTGGCCCGCGGATGGCAATCGGGAGCGGATCAGAGCCGTTCGATCTTCTTGGCCAGCTCGTCCACCAGATCGACGATTTCGCGCATGGTCTCCTCATCGAGTTTGCCTGACCGGGCGCGGTTCTTGAGCACGCCGGCGAGATTGCCGAGCGCGCGAAACATCTCGGGCGTGGCAAAGGCACGGCGGTGTTCTCCATGGCCCGAGAGCCGCTCGAACAGCGCCTCGACCTCGTCGGCGCGTTCATCGAGTTCGGTACGACCGGCATCGGTCGCTTCATAGGCCTTGCGCGTTTCATCTCCCGCAGCCTGCGCGATCGCGCCTTCGTCCTCGAGCAGCGACAGCGTGGGATAGATCGTGCCCGGGCTCGGTGCATAGGCGCCTTCGGTCAGCTCCTCGATCGCCTTGATCAATTCGTAGCCATGACGCGGTTCGTCGGCGACGAGCTTGAGCAGCACCAGCCGCAATTCGCCCGAACCGAACATCCGGCGCCGTCTGCGTCCGCCGCCACGCGGCCCGAAATCGAAGGTCCAGCCGGGGCCGCCGAATTTCCCCGATGCACCGAGGCCGTCCTTGCATTCCGCCTCCGCCATCATCGCCGCCACGAAGGGCCAGCCACCCATCCTGCGCATTTTGCGCCACTTGTATGCCTTGTGCATGTCACGAGTCCTCGCGTTATCTTCGATAGCTCTAAGATATATCTTATTTGCCGATACGCAAGAGGCCCCTGCAATTCCTCGGCCAAGGCCCTATGTCAGCCGACCAATGGCCGATTTGTTTCCCGATGACGTGCCCCAGGCACCGGCACCCGACACCCCGCGCGAGGATGCACCGCTGGCCGATCGGTTGCGTCCGGCTTCGCTCGACGAGGTTATCGGGCAGGACCATCTGACCGGGCCGGAAGGCGCGATAGGTCGCATGGTGGCGGCAGGCCGCCTGTCCAGCATGATCCTGTGGGGCCCGCCCGGCACCGGCAAGACCACCATCGCGCGACTGCTGGCCGACAGTGTCGGTATGCGCTTCGAAAGCGTGAGCGCAGTGTTCAGCGGCGTCGCCGATCTCAAGAAGGCTTTCGCCGCCGCCGACAAGGCAGCGGAAGCCGGCCAGCGCACGCTGCTGTTCGTGGACGAGATCCACCGCTTCAACCGCGCGCAGCAGGACGGTTTCCTCCCCTTCGTCGAGCGCGGGACGGTCACGCTGGTCGGCGCAACGACCGAAAACCCCAGCTTTGCCCTCAATGCCGCGCTGCTCAGCCGCGCGCAGGTGCTCATCCTCCAGCGACTGGACCACGAGGCGCTAGGGCAGCTCCTAGACCGGGCCGAGGCCCTCGAGGGGCCGCTGCCTCTTACGCCCGAAGCGCGCGATGCGCTGGTGGCCAGCGCGGATGGCGATGGCCGTTTCCTGCTCAACCAGGCCGAGACGCTCTACAATGCGAAGATCGGTGTCGACGGCTCCGGGCCGCTCGATCCGGCCGCGCTCGGCAATTTCCTGCAACGCCGCGTGGCGGTCTACGACAAGGATCGCGAGGGCCATTACAATCTCATCTCCGCGCTCCACAAAGCGGTGCGCGGCAGCGATGTGCAGGCGAGCCTCTATTACCTCGCCCGCATGCTGACGGCCGGCGAGGAGCCGCGCTTCCTTGCCCGCCGTCTGATCCGCATGGCGGTGGAGGATATCGGCATGGCCGACCCGCAGGCCCTGGTGCAGTGCATGGCGGCCAAGGACGCCTATGAATTCCTCGGCAGTCCCGAGGGAGAGCTCGCACTGGTGCAGGCCTGCACCTATCTCGCCACCGCGCCCAAATCGAACGCGGTCTACAAGGCACAGAAGGCTGCATTCAAATCGGCGCAGGAAACCGGCAGCCTGATGCCGCCGCAGAACATCCTCAACGCGCCGACCAAGCTGATGAAGGATATTGGCTACGGTTCGGGCTACAGCTACGATCACGATGCCGAGGAAGGTTTTTCCGGCGACGATTACTGGCCCGAGGAGATGGAGCCGCAACGCTATTACGAACCGGTCGAGCGCGGATTCGAACGCGAGGTGAAGAAACGGCTCGACTATTGGGACAAGCTGCGGCGCGAGCGTGGCTAGGTTTGATCACTTCCTCGCCATCGACTGGTCGGGTGCCAGGGGACCGGTCCAGAAAGGTATCGCGCTCGCCATCGCGCATGCCGAAGGCGGCGCGCCGGTACTGGTCGATTCGGGCCGCGGCTGGTCGCGCGAGGATGTGCTCGCCTTGCTGCGCGAGGACTTGCCCGCGGGAACCCTGGTCGGGCTCGATCTCGGAATAGCGCTGCCTCACGCCGATTGCGGGGCCTATTTCCCCTGGCGGGACGTGCTCCTGCCCGACGCACCGTCACTGTGGGCGCTGATCGACGATATCTGTGCCCGCGATCACAATCTCGGCGCGCAGAGCTTCGTCGACCATCCCGATTTCGCACCCTATTTCCGCAATGGAAGCGTTACCGGCCCCCACTTTGGCTGCGACGGCGCTAAGCACGGGCGCGGGCGGTTTCGCGTGACCGAACACGCGCAGGCGGCCATGGGGTGCAAGCCCTATTCGAACTTCAACCTCGTCGGAGCCGCACAGGTCGGCAAGTCGAGCCTGACCGGCATGCGGATGCTGCATCGGCTGCGCGACCGCCTGCCCGTTTGGCCGATCGATCCCCTGCCCGCGTCGGGCTCGGTCGTGGTCGAAATCTATACCAGCCTCGCCGCAATGGATGCCGGGCGCAGCCCCTCCCGGGCGAAAATGCGGACCTTCGAAGCGCTCAATGACGCGTTGGAGGCCCTCGGCAGCCCGGGGGTCGGCGGTGACGGTTCGATCGACGACCATGCCTCCGACGCACTGCTCACTGCGGCGTGGCTGCGCACCGCGGCGGAAGATCCTTCTCGGTGGTGTCCCGAAGGCCTCGAAAGCACGATCGCCCGGACCGAAGGCTGGACCTTCGGCGCGCGCTGAAACAACAAACATGGGTCCCTGGTGGAGCCGAGCGGAATCGAACCGCTGACCTCGTCATTGCGAACGACGCGCTCTCCCAACTGAGCTACGGCCCCGTTCCAGGTTCGCCGCACCACCCACGCGGACGGTGCGCGGCGCGCCGTTTAGCGAATGGCGGCCCGCCTGAAAAGCACCAATCCCACTAATCCTGAGGCGTGTCGTCTTCGCCCGCATCATTGGGAATGGGCTGCACGATCGGCAGCGAAGCACGCGTTTCGTCGACCGGGACAACCGGGATCCGCGCGCCCGTCTCGGGATCGACGACCCTCGTTTCCTGCAAGGGGGTGGCACTCAGCTCGGCAGGATCGGCACCCGGTTGTGGCAATCGCGAGCTGCGTGCGTTCATCACCGCCACATAACCCGGTTGCGAAGCGCCGTAGCGTTCGCCGTAACGGGCATCCCAGGCCGCGGATTCGCGCTCGTACTGCTCGTAGGCCACGAAGAAGCGCTCGAACGGTCCCTCGAATGTCGCGAAATTGGCCAGGGCAAAGCCGATCGGATCGACATCCTGCGTCGCGAGATATTGCTGCGAGATTCCGAGAGCCGTACGGCAGAAATCCGCTCGGGCGGGTGGCAGGGCGAAATAGTTATAGACCATCGTCATCTGGCTTTCGCGCGCCATGATGGCTTCCCGCCGACCGCGATATTCGGTCCGGTAATCGGCATCGATGCGGTCGTTGATCCGTTTGAGCGGGCGTGCGAAATCCTTGATATAGCTGCTATAGGCATCGAGGATCGGCTGATATTGCGGATCGAGGCAATTGAGCGCCGCGACATTCCACGCCGAGCGGAAATGCCAGACCTTTTCGTCGTCGGAAATGCCGAGATTGACGGTTTCGCGCAGGCCGAGCGAATTCACCGGCGGGATCCTCATGACGTAGGACGCCTGGCCCGGCGGCAGCGGCCTGATGGGGACGGCTTCGACCGGGGGAGGTGGCGGCGGCGGAGGAGGCGGCGGAGCGGGCGTCGTACATGCACCCAATACGGCAAGGCCAGCGGCGACAGCCGCCATGCGAATGGTGATATTTGAACCGCGACTCATGGCGCGTTGACCCTCCTCGATAAACTTCTCGTTCATCCTGCGCCGCCGTCTCTTGACGGGGGATGAAGCACCTCTGCTAGCCGCTGCGGCAGGCAAAGAAAATGCCCGGAGCGCTGGTAACGCCCCGGGCACGGTCGAATGATTCCTGTGTGCGACGAGCGGTTGGGCTCTATTCGCGATTGCCCATGAACTGCAGCAGGAACATGAACATGTTGATGAAGTCGAGATAGAGGCTCAGCGCGCCCATGATGATCGCCTTGCCGGCGAATTCGGTGCCGCGCAGATACTGGTACTCGCGCTTCAGGCGCTGCGTATCGTAGGCAGTAAGCCCTGCGAAGATCAGCACGCCGATGAAGCTGATCGCCAGCGCCATCGTGCTCGACTGCAAGAAGATGTTGATCACCATGGCGATCAGCAGGCCGATAACGCCCATCACGAGGAAGGTGCCCATACCCTGCAGGTTCTTCTTGGTCGTGTAACCGAACAGGCTCAGGCCCGCGAAGGCGCCTGCGGTCGCGAAGAAGGTCGCGGCGATCGATTCACCGGTGAACCGCAGGAAGATTGTCGACATCGACAGGCCCATCACGGTCGCGAAAGACCAGAACAGCACCTGCAACGTGCCCTTGCTCATCTTGTTGAGGCCGAAGCTCATCGCGAGGACGAAGCCGAGCGGGGCCAGCGCCACGATCCACATCAGCGGGCCGCTGGCGAAAGCGAGCGCGAGGCCGCTCTGTGCGGTCAACAGGGCGACGATGCCGGTCAGCAGCACGCCCGAAGTCATGTAATTGTAGATCGACAGCATGTGCTTGCGCAGCCCAGCGTCGAACGTCTCCTGCCTGGCAACGGCGTCGCCAGCACGCGGCACGGAGCCGAAGCTCTGCCTCTGGTCGGTGTCGTTCCAATTGGCCATCTTTGTGCAACTCCTCTTGGCAGCGCGGAAATGCGCCCTGCTCCTGAACCGGAATATCGGCATTTCGTCCCGCGATTTCAAGCGAAACCGGAGCGGGCAAGGCTAACGATCCTTAACCGTCCGGCGGAATCCGATCAGGCTTCGCCCGCGGCATCGACCATCGCTGCCTCGAGCGCCTCGGTCGGCGTCCGTCCTCCCCACAGAACGAATTGAAATGCCGGGTAGAATCGGTCGCATTCGTCGACCGCGATTTCGACCAGCGCCTGCGCCTGACCGAGGCTGAGCATACCCTCGTCGCCCAACATGGTGCCATTGCGATAAAGCAGAACGCCGCCGTTCGACCAGATGTCGAAATGGCCGAGCCACATCTGTTCATTGACCAGGCTCACCAATTCGTGCGCCGACGCCATCTTGTCCTTCGAAATGCGGATGTCTGGCAGGCAAAGGATCTGCAGCACCATGTCCTCGGGCCGCCAGATGCTGCGCAGCTGGTACTTGGTCCAGCTGCCCTGGATTTCGCCGCTGATCTCCGTGGATGTCGATTCGCAAGGCCAGCCGCGCGCTTCGAACAGGGCGACCAGCATATCCAGCGGTGCAGCATCCTCTTCGACCTCGTAGCGGTCTTCTGATGGTCTCATCGCAACTGTCCCCTGCGCGTCATGTGTTGGTGGATGCCGAACCGCAGGGTCGATTGGCAATGGAGGCAGGCGTCGACGCTGGGGAGAACCGCGAAGGCTTGTGCAAAGCTTGTGAACAAAACCGCGGAACGCATTAACCCTTTGCGAGGATCATAGCGCGTCTATCGCTTCGCCTTCGGCGCTGATGAACGGGAAGGAATCGATATTCAAACGCTTGAGTTCGTTGACTATTTCACGGGCCTTTTCGGCGCTTTCATAGGGGCCGGATAGAAGCCGATTTGCCTCACCCCAAGGGGTGATGAATGGGCCTTTGCCGTCGAGACTGCCATCCGCCTTGCGCGCGATTCGGCGCCAGTCGAATTTCAGGGCATCTCTGTCCTTGCCGGTCGCCACCTGCACCCAGTGCCGCGAAGGATGGACCGGTGGCGGCGGTGGTTCGGGCCGGGCTCGCTCGCGCGGGATCTCGATCCTCGTGATGTCGACCGCTCCGTTCTCCGCTGGCGCGGGTTCGCCGGGTTCGAGTGTGAAGCTGTTGAAAGCCTCCGCAACCGAGGACGAGACGGGTGCCGGGGAGGGCGGAGGCGACGGTGTGGCCCGTGGCGGCGAAACCGTCGACGGCTGGCCGGCGGGTTCGACTGCTGCGATGACAACCGGCGATTGCTGCTCGGACGACGCAGCCCGCTCGCGCCCGGGCGGGGTCGCCGCTCCCGCGGACTGAGCTGAGGCCGTCGAAAGAGAAGGCGACGCTTGATCGGGCACCGCAGCCGGGGGCGGCGCCGTTTCCCTGCTTCCCGTCCTATCGGGACGGCGCCGGGGCTGCCGGTCGCGGGGATCGGATGCCGCGGCCGGAGGAGGGGACGCCGGCCCGGTCGCCGGGGCAGCCGCGCGCGCCACTTGTGCGGGCGGTCCCGAATATCCCGCGATCCCGGCATCGTCCCTGCCGATACTCGCGGTTCGCGGGAAGATGCCGAGATTGCCGGCGGCGGCCTGCTGGGCCTTGGTCAGTCGCGGCATATATTCGAAATAGGCCGCCATGCGCGCGCCGACACCGGCGGGCAACATGGTGTTGGCGATGTCCTTGGCTTCCTGCGCATCGCCGAGAATGGCGAGACCGAAGGCACGTGTACGGAAAGCGGCCACGTCCCCCTGCTCGAGCAGGGGCAGCAGAGCGGTCTCGAACCCTTCACGGTCACCCGAAATGGCCAGGCTCAAAGCCAAGCGACGGGTGATCTCGTGATTGACGCCATTCGCAAGGGCGAGCCGGTAAAGCTGCTGCGCGCTGGCCGTATCGCCGACGAGGTCGAAGGCGAGCCCCCGGTCCTCGGCCATTCGCACGTTCGAAACACCGGCCCTTTCGGCTTCGGCAAACAGCCGCAGCGCCTCGACGGGGCGGCGCGATCGGACGTAGGCCTTTGCCAGGCCGAGCTTGCTGCGCGCATTGCCGGGCGAGAGTTCGTTGGCGCGTCCGAAGAAGCCGGTCGCCGCGTCGATATCGCCCAGTTCGAGCGCCGCCTCACCCGCATCGAGCAAGGCCTGAACATCCGCCGCATTTCGCGCCAGCCGGGACAACGCTTCGCCCAGATCACGCTCGCCCTGCGCGGGCAAGGGTTGCACGATCTCGCGCTGGGCCGATACACCTTCCCCGTGCGCGGCAAAAGCCAGCAGCGCGAAGACAGCAGCATGGCGCGCTTTCGAGATCATGTGCCCTTCCTCGCAGCCCGGGCGTTAACCCGCGCTGACGCGGCTGTGACTACTGGTTGTTCTGACGTCCGAGGAACCGCGGGATGTTGAGCCCGCCGCTGCTGCTCTCGCCACTCCCCTCCTCCTCGTCGTCTTCGGTCTCGGCGTTGCTCGCCCCGCGTGAGAGATTGGCCATGCGCTCGAACAGCGTATTGCCGGGGAGCGATCCGGATCCGCCACCGGCGCCCTGACCGCCAGCCGGAGCATCGGTGCCGGATGCGCCGCCGGCCGAACCTTCGCCGGGTTGCGCGGGTTGTTTGCGGCCGGGCTTGGTAGCCAGCGGGCTTTCCCCGGCGAGATGTTCGTCGCCGAGTTCGAATTCGTCCTGCGGCTCCCGGGAATCCTCGCGCATGTCGCCCGACAGGTCGAGCGGCGGACGGTCCTCGCTCCAGCCACCCTCGGTCGGAGCACCGCCGAATTCGCTATCCTCGGCAGGCGGGGGAACCCCATCGCCATCGGGCCCATCGAAGCGCTCGGTATGCTCGTTGCGCAGTCCGGCCAGCGGATCGACGATCTCGTCGACATCGTCATAGCCGTCTTCGTCTTCCTCTTGGGAAGAACCCGAAGTTGCCGGCGAAAGACCGAAGGGCCGGGCACTTTCCTCGCCCTCGGCTTCATCGGTCAGGTCGAGCGCATCGGCCTCCGCGGCAACCGGCTCGGGCTCGGAGACCGGTTCAGGCGGCGGTGCAGGCTGCGGCTCGGGATCGGCCGAAAGACCCTCGTTCAGCTCGAACGGCTCTTCCTCGGCGACACTGTCGCTGGACAAGTCGAGGGCCGGGCGCTTGGGCGCGCTGCTTTCGCGCATCGAGAAGGAACGCGTGGGTGCCGCGGGCATCGAGCCATTCTGTTCGATGCCCGTTGCGACCACCGAGACGCGGATCTTGCCCTCGAGGTCGGGGTTGAACGCGGAGCCCCAGATGATGTTGGCATCTTCATCGACCAGTTCGCGAATATGATTGGCCGCCTCGTCCACCTCGAGAAGCTTCATGTCCTCCCCGCCGATGATCGAGATGATCACGCCCTTGGCGCCGGTCATCGAGACGCCGTCGAGCAGTGGATTGGCGATAGCGTGCTCGGCCGCTTCGAGCGCGCGGTTGTCGCCCTCGCCCTCGCCGGTGCCCATCATCGCCTTGCCCATCTCGCTCATTACCGAACGGACATCGGCAAAGTCGAGATTGATGAGGCCCGGCATGACCATCAGGTCGGTGATCGAACGCACGCCCTGCTGGAGCACTTCGTCGGCCAGTTGGAAGGCTTCCTTGAACGTCGTTTCCGCCTTGGCGACCAGGAACAGGTTCTGGTTGGGAATGACGATCAGCGTATCGACATGCTTTTGCAGCTCGTCGATTCCCGCCTCCGCCGCGCGCATGCGGCGCGTGCCCTCGAACAGAAACGGCTTGGTCACCACGCCCACGGTCAGCACGCCCTTCTTGCGCGCCGCCTCGGCGATGACGGGGGCCGCGCCGGTGCCAGTCCCGCCGCCCATGCCGGCAGCGATGAACACCATGTTCACGCCGTCGAGCGCGTCCTCGATCTCGTCGACGGTTTCTTCGGCGGCGGCCTTGCCCACTTCGGGACGCGCGCCAGCGCCCAAACCGCCGGTGATATCGGGACCAAGCTGAATGCGTTTTTCGGACGCGGAGGTACTGAGAGCCTGGGCGTCGGTATTGGCGACGATGAAATCGACGCCCTCGATCTCTGCCGCCATCATATTGGCGATGGCATTGCCGCCCGCCCCGCCAACGCCCACGACCATTATCTTGGGACGAAGATCATCGTCAGATGCCGGTCCGATATTGATACTCATCAAGAGTCCCCTGGGTATTCGTAAATCGCCTGCTGGCGTTATGTCACATCTCTGGCACAAAGCGAATCGCAGGTCGAAGCGATGTTTGCCTTATCCACAAGGGCTAAAGGCGGGTTTGCGCCGAGCATCAACCCTCAGAAATACTCGCGCACCGCTTGAAAGACACGGTTCACCAGACCCATGCCCCGATACCGCTTGGTAGGCTGGTAGCGCGGCCCGACCGAACGGATATCGATCGGATCGTCCGCAGCGTAGAGGCACAATCCGGCGAGCGCCGCGAAACCCGGCGTCGCATGGGCCTCGGGCAAGCCTTGCAGGGCCGGCGGCTTGCCGATGCGCACCGGCTGACCAAGTGCCCCTTGCATGAATTCGGCGATGCCGTGCAATTCCGCTCCGCCGCCGGTCAGGACCACCTGCCCTCCCTGACCGCCCGAGAAGCCCAGAGCCTTCAGGGCCTTTCCGATCTCGGCAGTCGCCAATCCAAGCCGGTCGGTGACGATCGAAACGAGTTCGGCCCGGGCGATGCGATTGTGCTCGTCCGCACCTCGGGCCAGGCGACCGCCGGGTTCTTCTCCGGGGCCGTTGACGGGAATCATCTCGCGGTGGTCGGTGGGCGTCGCGATGGCTGAGCCCGCAACGCATTTGAGCCGTTCGGCCTGGCTGCGGCGAATGCCCAGCGATGAGGCGATCGCATCGGTAATGTCGTTCGAACCACTGGGTATCGACTTGAGGCCCAGCAACATCCCCCCGGCATGGACGGAGACATTGGTCACCTGCGCACCGATCTCGACCAGCGCCACGCCGAGATCGCGCTCCTCGGCGCTCAGGCAAGCGTAAGCGGCAGCCAGCGGGCTCGCGACCACGCCTTCCACGTCGAGATGCGCGGTCTGCACCGCTTCGATCAGATTGCGCACCGGCGCGCCTTCGGCCAGCGTCACGTGGACATCGACGCCGAGCGCCTCGGCATGGAGGCCCTTGGGGTTGGCGACCCCATGCGCCCCGTCGAGCGTGTAATGCGCGGGCTGCGCGTGCAGCACCATGCGCCCGTCGGGGTGCAGATGGTCGCGCGCGGCATAGAGCAGGTGCTCGATATCGTCCTCCTCGATGCGCCTGCCGCCAATGGCGATCTCGACGCTGGCAATCTTGCTCGACAGTCCCGCCCCGGCACAGCCGATCCACACGCTTTGGATCGAGGTATTGGCATTGGCCTCGGCCTTCTCCACCGCGGTACGGATGGCGTGGCTCGCCGCCCGCATATCCGTCACATATCCACGCTTGATCCCGTCGCTCGCGCGGTGGCTCGATCCCAGCACGACCATTTCGCCGCCCTCGGCCTGCCCCATGATCATCGCCGAAACGCGGAACGAACCGATGTTCACGGCACCGAAGACGCGGGTGATGCGCGGCTGCTGGCTGGCCACTATTCGCCCCGTCCGTTGAGCGCCATCTGCTTGGGGCACGGCCCCTCCTCGCAGCGCAGATAGGCGCGATCGGGTACGCGCATGTCGATGGCGATCGGCTTGCCACCGATCAGGCGGTGCATGCCGTCCAGCTGGGCAAACTTGACCAGCGCGGGCGGGCCGAGATCGCCTTCGGGCAGCGCCAGCAGCTGGCCGGTCTTGAAGGTCAGGTTCCAGCGCCGGTTGCCGACCCATTCGGCCGAGGCGATCTGCGGTTTCAGCGCGGGGGCGGCATCGAGCAGCCTGCCCAATTCCTCAACCTGGCGCGCGGCACCCGGCCCCTCGATCAGCAACTTGCCCTCGGCATTCTCGGCACTGATCGGTTCGAGCGCATTGCCCTCCCGATCGATCAACACCAGGCGGTCGGGTCTCTTCAGTACCGCGTGAGGAACCCGCTCGACGATATCGATCTTGAGTGTGTCGGGCAGCTGGCGCGATACGCGCGCGTCGGCCACCCACGGCAATTCGAGCAACCGCTCGCGCACATCCTCCAGCTCGATCAGGGGCATCGGTCGATCGCGCTCGGACAGCACGCGCTCGTAAACCAACTGCTCGTTCATGCGCTCCACCCCCGAAACGCGCACGCGGCTGACCTCGAAGCCCGAGCGCGAGGCGGATTTGGCCAGCTCCGTCCGAGCCAGTTCGGGCACGCCGGCATAACTCGCGATGGTCCAGGCGATGCCTGCGCCGGCGACGATAATGACGAAGAGGAAGAACTTGTGCCACTGCTCCTCGGTAAAGGGGAGCGCAGCCATGGCCCGGTCGAGCAGACCGCTGGTGTGGCGCTTGGCGGCGCGGGCCTTCTGGCTGCGGTTCTGCGCCGCGGCCGAGCGGCGGACGCCGGTGGGTTTGCGCTTGACCTTAGCCATCACCGCCCCCGACATCGGCCGAATGGTGGCGTAGCGCCGCCGCGACTACCAACTCGCACAGCTCGCCATACTCGATCCCGGCATGCTTCGCCTGTTCGGGCACGAGGCTCAAGGGCGTCATGCCCGGCTGGGTATTGGTCTCGAGGACGAAGAGGCCGTCCTCGCCCTGCTCCTCGTCCCAACGGAAATCGGTCCGGCTGGTGCCGCGACAGCCGAGCACCTTGTGCGCCTTGAGCGCATATTCGAGACACAGATCAGCAATCTGCTGCGGGATATCCGCCGGGCAGACATGATCGGTCATGCCGCCGGTATATTTCGCGTCGAAATCGTAAAACCCGCTCTTGGGCTTGAGTTCGGTCACCGCCAGCGCGCGCGGTCCGTTCGCGAAATCGACCACCGCAGCCGTCATCTCGCGCCCCCTGATATAGGGTTCGGCAAGAAGTTCCGCGAATTCCTGCCAGGGACCCTCGGCATCGCGCGCGATGGGATTGCCGTAATTGCCCTGGTCGGTGACGATCGCCACACCGACCGAGCTGCCTTCGTTGACGGGCTTGAGCACATAGGGGCGCGGCATCGGGTCGCGTTCGAACAGATCGGCGCTTTTGATGATGCGCCCACCGGGCATGGGGATGCCGTGCGGCACCAGCGCCTGCTTGGTCAGCTGCTTGTCGATCGCAATCACGGAAGTGGCGAGGCCCGAATGGGTATAGGGCACGCCCATAAGATCGAGCATGCCCTGCACAGTCCCATCCTCGCCCGGCACGCCGTGAAGCGCGTTGAAGACGACATCGGGTGCGGCCTCGGCAATCCGCGCGGCAACCTGCCGGTCCATATCGATCCGCGTAACTTGGTGCCCGCGCTCTTCCAGCGCGCTGGCGACACCTTCACCCGACATCATACTGACGGACCGCTCATTGGCCCAGCCACCCATAAGAACGGCAATGTGCAATTTCCTGTCGAGGGTCACGGCCGCCCCACACGCTGGATTTCCCATTCGAGTTCGACGCCCGAATGCTCGTAGACGCGGCGCTTCACTTCCTCACCGAGTCCCTCGATATCGGCGCTGGTCGCATTGTCGACATTGATGAGAAAGTTGGTGTGCTTCTCGCTCACTTGTGCGCCGCCCATGCGCAGGCCTCGGCAGCCGGCGGCATCGACCAGCTCCCAGGCCTTCCTGCCCGGCGGGTTCTTGAAGGTCGAGCCGCCCGTCCTGGTGCGCAGCGGCTGCGAGTTTTCACGCGCTTCACCGATTTCGTCCATCTTCGCCCCGATAGCTTCGGGGTCACCGGGCTCGCCCTGGAACCGGGCACGGACCACCACGGCACCGTCCGGCAAGGCGGAATGGCGATAGGTATATTGCAGGTCTTTCGCAGGCAGCGTGATCCATTGGCCATTGGGCATGATTACGTCGCAATCGATCAACACGTCGGACACCTCGCGGCCATATGCCCCGCCGTTCATCCGCACGAAGCCCCCGACGGTTCCGGGAATGCCGCGCATGAACTCGAGCCCCGCGATACCCGCGTCGCGGGCGGTCGAGGCGACGAGGATGCCATGCGCCCCGGCGCCGCAGGTCAGCGTGTAATCGTCGCCCGCCTCGATCCCGGCAAAGGGCTTACCTAGCTTGACGACGACGCCGGGAACACCGCCATCGCGCACGATGAGGTTCGAGCCGAGGCCCAGCGCCATGACCGGCAGGTCGCCATCCAGCCGTTCGAGAAACAGTTTGAGATCGTCGAGATCGGCGGGTTCGAACAGCCAGTCGGCCGCCCCGCCGCTCTTGAACCAGACCAGCTTGGCCAAAGGCGCGTCGGGCGTGAGCTTCCCGCGCAGACCTTGGGTCTCGATGGGCGCAGCAATCCCGCCTTCCACCTCGCAATCGGGAGCCATTCCGCTGTCCGCGTTCCAGACATCGTTCGGCTGGTCGATACTGCTCATGCCGTACTGGCCTTTGCGATGCCGTTGGTGAGGCCTGCCGCCCATTGGGTGATGTCGCCCGCCCCGAGGCAGACGACGAAATCGCCAGCGCGCAGATCGGCGGCCAGCTTTTCAGCCAGATCCGTTTCGTCTTCGACCGTACGCGCCGCGCGGTGGCCTCGCGCCTTGAGACCGGCAACCAGCGCATTGGCGTCTACGCCCTCGATCGGATCCTCGCCCGCGGCATATACCGGCGTCACATAGACCTCGTCGGCTTCGTTGAAGCAGCTCTGGAACTCGTCCATCAGATCGCGCAGACGGGTGTATCGATGCGGCTGGACCACGGCGATGACGCGTCCCTCGCCGGCGCTTTCGCGCGCTGCTCCCAAGACAGCCCTGATTTCGACCGGGTGGTGGCCGTAATCGTCGATGATGGTCGCCACGCCCCCGCCGCTCGGCACTTCGCCGACCTTGGTGAAACGCCGGCGGACACCGCCGAAAGCGGAAAACCCGTTGCAGATGACATCGTCCGGGCAACCCATCTCGATCGATACGGCGATCGCGGCGAGTGCGTTCTGGACGTTGTGGCGACCGGGCATGGGAAGGCGCACGCCTTCGATCCTGCGATCCTCCTGCCCGCGCCGCCGTACAATCACGTCGAAGCAATTACCGCCCGCATCGGGGCGGATGTTCACCCCGCAGATGTCGGCCTGCAGGTTGAAGCCGTAGGTGACGACATTGCGATCGCGCACCTTGCCGATCACCGCCTGCACTTCGGGATGGTCGATGCACAGGATGGCGGCGCCATAGAAGGGCACGTTGTGGATGAACTCGACGAAGGCATCCTTCACCCCGTCGAAATCGCCGTAATGGTCGAGGTGCTCGGGGTCGATGTTGGTGACCACGGCAATGGTCCCGTCGAGCCGCAGGAAGCTTCCGTCGCTTTCGTCGGCCTCGACCACCATCCATTCGCTGTCGCCAAGCCGCGCGTTGGAGCCATATTGCTCGATGATCCCGCCGTTGATCACGGTGGGGTCGATATTGCCCGCATCGAGCAGCGCAGCGATCATGCTTGTCGTGGTGGTTTTGCCATGCGTCCCGGCCACCGCGACGGTCGATTTGAGCCGCATCAGTTCGGCCAGCATTTCCGCGCGGCGTACCACCGGGATGCGATTCTCGAGCGCATAGGCGACTTCGGGATTGGTCCGCTTCACCGCCGTGGACGTGACTACGACTGCTACCCCTTCGACGTTTTCCGGCGCATGCCCGATCGCGATAGTGATCCCGCGCTTGCGCAGGCGCTCGACGGTCGGGCTCTCCTTAACGTCGGAGCCCTGCACGCTGTAGCCGAGGTTATCCATCACCTCGGCGATGCCCGACATGCCGATGCCGCCGATCCCGACGAAGTGGATTGTGCCGATATCTGTCGGGACGCCCCTCATTCCGCCCTCTCCCGAGTGGCACCCTGCCCGGCGGGAAGGCCCTGCGACGCACCGCGCGCGGTGTTGCCGCCCACACGGATGACATCCATCATTTCCGCCCCGCCGAAGCTCTCCACCAGGTCCGCAAGGTCTTCGACCGCCTTGGGCCGGCCGCAATTCCAGGCCGCATGCGCGGCCTTGGCGAGTCCCTGGGGGTTCTCGGCGAGTGCCTTGATCTGCTTGGCCAGTTCCTTGCCGGTGAACCGTTCCTGCCGGATCATCCGCGCCCCGCCCGACTTGGCGAGTTCGCGCGCGTTGGCGGCCTGGTGATTGTCGGTCGCGATCGGCAAAGGGATGAGGATCGCCGGACGACCGACCGCCGTTAGCTCGGCAACGGTCGATGCCCCCGCGCGGCCGATGAACAGATGCGCATCGGCCAGCCGCGCGGCCATATCCTCGAAATAGGTCGCGAGTTCGGCAGGAATCCCGTGGCTCCGGTAACGTTGGCGCACTGCCTCGAGGTCTTCCGGCCGGCATTGCTGTGTGACTTGCAAACGCTGTCGCAGTGCGGGTGGTAGCATGGAGAGGCCGTCCGGAACGACTTCGGACAGCACCCGCGCGCCCTGGCTGCCGCCGGTCACCAACACGCGCAGCAGGCCATCTTCGGTAACGGCGGGAAATGGTTCGTCGCGCAAGGAAAGCACGCCCGCGCGCACCGGATTGCCGACGAGATGGACCTTATCCGCATGCTTGGCGTCGAGGCGTTCGACTTCGGGATAAGCGGTGGCAATCGCATCGACACGGCCCGCGAACAGCCGGTTCACCCTGCCCAGCACGGCGTTCTGCTCATGCACCACCGTAGGCACGCCCGCGCTGGTCGCGGCAAGGAGCGATGGCAAGGATGGATAGCCACCGAAGCCGACCACAGCGCTCGGCTCGAAACTGTCGAACAGCCGCAGCGCCATGCGGCGGCCCTCCAGCACGGCCTTCGCTCCCTTGAACCAGGTCAGCGGGTTCTTTCCGAACCGTCCGGCGGGAATGACGTGCGCGGGCATGAAGTCTGGCTTGCCGGGGATCTCGGCCCCGCGCGCATCGGTAATCAGCGCGACATGGTGGCCGCGGCGATCCAGCTCGGTGGCCAGCGCGAAGGCGGGCAGCAAGTGCCCGCCCGTACCCCCGGCCGCGAGGACATAGTGTCGGCTGGCGCCCGTCATGGCTGAATCTCCCGGCGTGCGGAACCCGTATGGTTTTTCATCGGGGCCGTCTGCCCGATGCCGAGCCTGTCGCCAAGTCCCCTGGTTTTGCTTTTCAGGAACGGGTTGCGCCGCGTGATTGCCAGCATGAGCCCGACATTCAGGCAGATGGCAATGGTCGAGGAACCACCATAGCTGACCAGCGGCAGTGTCATGCCCTTCGACGGGAAGAGCTGCAGATTGACGAGAATGTTGATGAAGGCCTGCCCGCCGAGCAGCGCGATCAGCCCCGCGCCCGCGAGCAGTGCGAACAGATCCTCCTCGTCGATCAGCCGCATCAATACGCGCACGACTATGGCCAGATAGAGCAGCACGATCAGGCCGCAGGCGATCAGCCCGAATTCTTCGCCGATCACGCTGAGGATGTAGTCGGTATGCGCTTCTGGAAGGCTCATCTTCCGGATGCCGAGGCCGTAACCCGCGCCCGTCCACCCACCCGCGAGCAATGTGCGGCTGGCAAGGTCGACCTGGTCGAAGGCCGTGCCGCCTCCGAGGAAGGCATCGATCCGGTGGCGCGCATTGTCATAGAGAAAATAGGTCGCGGTAAGGCCCGCAATCCCACCACCGACAACCGCGCCGAGCCGCTTTACGTCGACGCCCGAAAGCACGACCATCACGAACCATACGCCGCCGAACAGGATGGTGCCGCCGAAATTGGGCTGCATCATCATCAGTGCGGCGATCAGCGCGAGATAGGCGGTCACGATGCCAAGCACGGGCAGGTTGGGATCGCGCATGCGCCAGCTCAGGATCCAGGCCATGGCGACGGCAAAGCCGGGCTTCAAAAATTCGGACGGCTGGAATTGCATGCCGAGATTGATCCAGCGCCGCGCACCGTTGATCTCGACGCCGATCAGCGGGACCAGGAAGAGCAGACCGGTCATGCCTGCAGCCAGCACGATACCGAGCCGTCGCGCATTCTCGCGTGCCAGCATCGAGATGCCGAGCAGCGTGCCGAGCGCGAGCACCTGCCAGGCGAGATGGCGGTAGAAGAAATAGAGAGGGTCGAGCGTTTCGCTGGAAGTCGACAGGCGGTCTGCGCTGGCAGGGCTGGCGGCGGCGACCGCGATGGTGCCGAAGCTCATCAACAGCAACACGAGCAACAGCAGCACGCGATCGATCTCACGCCACCAGATCTTGAGCTCGGACCAGCGCGAAAGCTTGCCCTTCGGCATATGCGTGGGCTGGCGCTTTCCGGGGACATAGGGCTGCGTGGTCGAGTTCACCTCAGCCCCTCCACCAGCGCGCGGAAATGCTCGCCGCGAGCCTCGAAATCGCGATACTGGTCGAAGCTGGCGCAGGCGGGGGACAGCAGGACGGTGTCGCCCGCCCCGGCCTTCGCAGCGGCTTCGCTCACCGCACGGTCGAGCGTTTCGCACTGTTCGACCGGCACGCGGCCCTCCAGCAGCGCGGCGAAGTCCGCCCCGGCCTTGCCGATCGTATAGGCGGCTTTCACATGACCCAGCTCGGCCTCGCAATCGCCCAGCCCCGGCTCCTTGGCGAGTCCGCCGAGTATCCAGTGGATATTGTCGAATGCCGCCAGCGCGGGCGCCGAGGCGGCGGTGTTGGTGCCCTTGCTGTCGTTGACATAGGCGACACCGGAAATTTCCGCGACACGCTCCATGCGGTGCGGAAGGCCCGGATAGGTACGAAGTCCCTCGGCTATTTGCTCGTCGGTCAGGCCAAGGTCGTTACAGACTGCCAAAGCGGCAGCGGAGTTTTGCTGATTGTGCGGCCCTTGCAGTGTTGGACAATCAGACAAATGACCCACATCGACGTCGCCGATGAACTGGATCAACGGATCTTCGGCGTTTTCCAAAACGTCTTCGTCCGCTTCGGCCCGATCATCGACCACGGCAAAACGCCGAGGCGACTGCATCTCGAACAGCCGCGCCTTGGCCGACGCGTACTTCCCGAAATCCCCGTTATACCGATCCAGATGGTCGGGCGTGATGTTGAGCAGCACCGCGACATCGCAATCGAGCGAATAGGTCAGGTCGATCTGGTAGCTCGACAGTTCCAGCACATAGATCCCGACCCCAATGTCATTTGGCGTCAGCGGCTCCTGCTCGAGGATCGGCAGGCCGATATTGCCGCCCATGGTGGTCGGCAGGCCCGCCTCTTTCAGGGTGTGATGGACCAGCGCGGTGGTGGTCGACTTACCGTTGGTGCCGGTAATGCCGACGACCTTGTGCGGCGGCAGGTGCTCGCGCGCCTGGGCGAAGAGTTCCACGTCGCCGATCACCGGGACATCGAAGCTATCCGCATGCGGCTTGATCGGGTGAGTGTTCAGCGGAACGCCAGGGCTGACGACTACGCCCGCATAGCCGGTGAGGTCCGCCTCCAGCGGATCGCCAATGGCGCAGCGCCCGGCGTAAGGCTTGCGTGCTTCGGCGCGGTCGTCCCACACCAGCATATCGGCACCGGCAGCCAGCAGCGCCTCGACCGTCGCCCGGCCGGAGCGCGCGAGGCCGAGCACCGCGTATTTCTTGTCCTTCCAGGCGGGCGATGTGATCATCTGAGCTTGAGCGTTGCGAGCCCCATGAGCGCGAGCACGATCGACACGATCCAGAAGCGGATCACGACCTTGCTCTCCGACCAGCCGAGCTGTTCGAAATGGTGGTGGATCGGCGCCATGCGGAAGACCCGCTTGCCGGTGCGCTTAAACCAGAAAACCTGGATGATGACGCTGAGTGCCTCGAACACGAACAGCCCGCCGACCACCGCCAGCACGATCTCGTGATGAGTCGCCACAGCGATTGCGCCAAGCGCCCCGCCCAAGGCAAGGCTGCCGGTATCGCCCATGAATACGGCGGCGGGCGGCGCGTTGAACCACAGGAAGGCGAGCCCCGCCCCCATGATGGCAGCGCAGAAGATCGCCAATTCACCCGCCCCCGCGACATGCGGGATGCCGAGATAGTCGGAGTAATCGACGCGGCCCACGAGATAGGCGATCAGGGCAAAGGTGCCGGCGGCAATAATCACCGGCATGGTCGCGAGCCCGTCGAGTCCGTCGGTCAGGTTGACCGCATTGCCCGCCCCCACGATCACGATGGCGGCGAAAACATAGTAGAAAACGCCCAGTTCGACCCCGAAGTCATTGACGAAGGGTACGTAGACGAAGGTGCTGATCTGGCTAACGGTGATATAGGCCGCCACGCCCGCCACCGCGAATTCCATCAGCAACCGCACACGCGCCGAAACGCCCTTGTGGCTGGCCTTGGAAACCTTGTCGAAATCGTCGAGGAAGCCGATCAGGCCGAAGCCCAGCGTGACGGCGAGACACGACCAGATGAACGGGTTGCGCAAGTCCATCCAGACCAGCACCGACAGTGTCAGGCTGATGAGGATCATCAGCCCGCCCATGGTCGGCGTGCCGCGCTTGGCGAGGTGCGATTGCGGACCGTCCTCGCGGATCGGCTGCCCCTTGCCCTGGCGAACGCGCAGCATGTCGATGAAGCGCGGACCGATGACGAGGCCTATGACCAACGCGGTCATCAGCGTCGCGCCCGCACGGAAGGTTTGGTAGCGCACGAGGTTGAAGATGCCTTCGAAATTCAACCATTCGGCGAGGAGATACAGCAAGCTAGCCTCTCGTCGCGCCTAACCGGCGCGGGTGAAATGATCCACGAGCCGGCCGAGACCGACCGAGTTGGAACCCTTGATCAGCACCGCATCGCCCGCGACGACACCGAAGTCTTCGAGCAACTCGACCGCCTCGTCGGCCGTCTGGCAATGCGCCCAGGCGATCGGCTTGCCAAGGACGCAGCCCTTCGGTTTCCCCAGTTCCCGCGCGAGGTAGGTCATCTCGTCACCGACCAGAACGGCATAGTCGACATCGGCGGCCAGCAAGGGTTCGACGAGCGCGGCGTGGAACTGCGGACCGAAATCGCCCAGTTCCTTCATCGAGCCGAGCACGGCGATGCGACGACCCGAAGGGGTCTGGCCAAGCTGCGCCAGCGTGGCGCGCATGCTGGCGGGATTGGCATTGTAACTCTCGTCGATCAACAAAGCCTTGCCGCCGGGTACATCGATCCCGTGACGCGCGCCGCGGCCCTTGAGCCCGCCCATTTCGGCAAGCGCGAGGCCGGCCGCTGCCATGTCTCCGCCTGCCGCCCGCACGGTCGCCATGACCGCAAGCGAGTTCACCACCCAGTGATCGCCGGGTTCGGCGACGGTATAGCACAGCCGCCCTTCGGGAAATTCGCAGGTCACGAGGCTGCCGCCATTGGCGCTGGGGATCGCGTCGAGCAAGCGCACGTCGGCGAAGCGTGCCTTGCCGAAGCTGACGACCCGCGCCCCTGCGCGCAGCGCGGCAAGCTTGAGGCGCTGGTAATACTCGCTGTCGGCAGGGAGCACCGCGACGCCGCCCGGTTCGAGCCCGGCAAAGATTTCCGCCTTGGCGTCGGCGATCGCCTCCATGCTGCCGAGGTTTTCGATATGTGCCGGCGCGATGGTGGTGATCACCGCAACATGCGGACGGACCTGGGTGGTCAGCCCTTCGATCTCGCCTGCGTGGTTCATGCCCATCTCGAACACGCCGAAACGGCTGCGCGCGGGCATGCGCGCAAGGCTGAGAGGAACGCCGACATGGTTGTTGTAGCTGCGCGTCGAACGGTGCGCGGCCCCGCGGCTGGCGCGCTCGAGGCTGGCGAAGATTGCTTCTTTGACGCCGGTCTTGCCGACCGAGCCGGTCACGCCGATGATTTTCGCCTCAACCCGGCTGCGCGCCGCACGGGCAAGTGCCTTCAACGCTTCGGTGGTGTCTTCGACGAGGATGTGCGGCCAGTCTACCGGGCGATCGACGATTGCGCCGGATGCGCCATTGGCGAAAGCCTTGTCGAGGAAGCGATGGCCGTCCATCGTCTCGCCCTTGAGCGCAATGAACAGATCGCCATTGACCACGTCGCGGCTGTCCATCTCGACGCCCGCAACCTGGAAGTCATGGCTTGCGATTCCACCGACCGCCTGGGCGATACTCTGCGCATCCCACAGCGTTAGCGGCAAGCGGTCGCGCGGATCGGCAGGCCATTCGACATAGGCCGGATGGCGCAGGATTGCCGCGCTCATGCGTCACCTCTGGCAATTTCCGCCGCGCATTCGCGCGCGACCTCGACGTCGTCGAAGGGCAACACCCGCATGTTCTCTCCCGATCCGATGATCTGACCCGTTTCATGTCCCTTGCCGGCGATAAGGACGATATCGTCCGCACCCGCTTCGGCGATGGCTGCGAGGATGGCTTCGCGACGTCCGCCAACTTCGCGTGCCTGCGGCGCGCCTGCAAGCACCTGGCGGCGGATTTCCGCAGGATCCTCGCCGCGCGGATTGTCGTCGGTCACAATCACGAGGTCGCTGGCCTTTGCGGCCGCTTCACCCATGGGCTCGCGCTTACCGTGATCGCGGTCGCCGCCCGCCCCGAATACGGTAATGAGCCTTCCTGAAACATGCGGTCGCAATGCCGCGATTGCAGCTTCAAGCGCGTCGGCGGTGTGCGCATAATCGATATAGACCGGCGCCCCCGACGGCGCGATGACCGCACGCTCGAGCCGTCCGCGCACGGGCTGCAGGCGCGCGACCGCATCCCAAACGAGCCCCGCCTCGATTCCAGTCGCCAGCGCAAGGCCGGCCGCAGTCAGCGCGTTGGACACCTGATAGGCGCCGATCAGCGGCAGGTTTATCGTCCGGCTCTTGCCCTGGTGCTCGACCGTGAGCGACTGGCCGAGCTGGGTCGGCTCGCGCCTGGTCAGCCGGATCGCCGCGCCCTGCTCGCCGACGGTCATGATGGCGAGCCCGCGTCGCTCGGCATGTTCGATCACGCGCGCGTTCCAGCCGCTTTCGCCCGATCCCATCCAGATCACCGCCGTGGCATCGTCCGAGACGACCTCGTCGAAGAGGCGCATCTTGGCGGCGAAATAGTCTTCCATGTCCGCGTGGTAGTCGAGATGGTCGCGGCTGAAGTTGGTGAACCCCGCAGCCATGACGGGCACGCCTTCGTTGCGATATTGCGACAGGCCGTGGCTCGATGCCTCGTAGGCGACATGCGTCACGCCTTCGCGCGCAAGCCCGCTGAGGTTGGACAGGAAGGTGACGATGTCGGGCGTCGTCAGCCCGGTCGAAACGCTCTCGTCCGGGGTCGTCACCCCCAGCGTGCCGATGCTCGCCGCGCGCTCGCCCGCCATGCGCCAGATCTGGCGCGTCATCTCGACGGTCGAAGTCTTGCCATTGGTGCCGGTGACCGCGACGATATGTTCGGGGACGGGCGTATAGAAACGCGCGGCCAGATCGGCGAAGGCGCGGCGCGGGATACCGTCGGCGATATGGATCGCACCTTCGACCTTGGCCTCGGGCCGCGCGACCACTGCCACGGCGCCGCTTTCGATGGCGGCAGGAATGAAATCCTCGCCATTGACCCTGGTGCCCTGGAACGCGCCGAACACGGTGCCGGGCGCAACCTTGCGGTTGTCGATGGCAAAACCCGTCACGTTTGCCTCGGCATCGCAGGCGATCCCCGCCTCGGCGCAGAGCTTGGCAAGCTTCACTTGTTCGCCTCCGGGATCAGCGGCTTGATATCCGAAATGTCGACGTCGCGCGTATCGTCGGGACGCACGCCGATCAACGGGCCGATCCGCGGCACCAACCGCCCGACGATGGGTGCGGCGTTCCACGCCGCGGTCCGCTGGTACGAGCTGGCAAGCGTACCGCGCGGCTCGTCGAGCATGGCGATCACGACATAGCGCGGACGATCCATCGGGAAGGCCGCGGCAAAGGTCGAAACCAACGCGGTCCGGCGATAACCTGCCTTGCCACCGGGTTTTTCGGCCGAGCCGGTCTTGCCGCCCACGCGGTAACCCGGCGCATCGCCGTTCTTGCCGGTACCATAGATCGAGGTCGCGCGCAGGATCTGGCGCATCCGGCTCGAGGTCGACGCCTTGAACACGCGGCGGCCCTTGGGCGCTTCGCCCGGCCCCAGTTTCTTGAGCGTCGCCGGGCGCCAGATACCGCCATTGACCATGGCCGCATAGGCGCTGGCAAGGTGCAGCGGGGTGACGGCGATCCCGTGGCCATAGCCGACCGTCATCGAGCGCAGACGCGGCCATTTCTCACCCGGCCAGATCGGGAAACCCTTTGCCGGAAGCTCGATATAGGGGCGCTCGTTCATGCCGAGATCGATCATCGTGCGGCGCATACGCTCGGGCCCAAGTTCGTCGACCACCCGCGCAGTAACGGTGTTGGAGGAATGGATCAGCGTCTCGACCACATTGAGATCGTCACCCATGTCGTGGCTGTCGCGGATGCTGAACCGCCCGACCTTGACCGGGCTGGCATCCCAGCGGCGCCCGAGATTGCGCACCACGCCCGCATCGATGGCCGCAGCGACCGAGAGCGGCTTGAAGGTCGATCCGAGTTCGTAGACCTGGTTGGTCACCCGGTTGAACATGAGCTTCTGGCCGCGCGCATCGATCTTGTTGGGGTCGAACTCGGGTAGCGAGGCCAGCGCAAGCACTTCGCCCGTGTCGACATCGAGCACGATCCCCGCCCCGCCCTGCGCCTGGACCAGCTTCATGCCGCGCCGCAGTTCGTCTTCCAGCGCGCCCTGGACGCGCGAATCGATCGATAGGGCTACCGGTGTTCCCCGGGTTGCCGGATTGGACAGCTGGGCATCGAGCACCTGCTCCATACCGACACGTCCCTTGCCGTCCGCGGCGACATAGCCGAGCACGTGGGCGGCCATCGACCCTTGCGGATAATGGCGGTCGTTCTCCATCGGCATTTCGAGCGCCAGCTCGCCGATTTCCTGCACGCGATTGGCTTCTTCGGGCAGGACGCGGCGGCGGATATAGCCCTGTTTGCCAGAGGTCAGTTGCGCGGCGACGGCCTCTTCGTCGAGATCGGGAAAGATCGCCTTGAGTTTGGCGGCGACGGTTTCGGGATCGCGCACCAGCGGCGCGCCCTCCTCCCCCAGCGCCTTGGGATTGAACCACAGCGCATAAGCGGGAAAAGCGCGCGCGAGAGGCACGCCGTTGCGGTCGGTGATCTCCCCGCGCGGCGGGAGCAGGGCCTCTTCGAGCGAAGTACCGCGCATGCCGTGATCCGACATGCCGAGATAGCCGATCCGCACCAGCGCCATCAGCGCCACGAAGGCAAAGCCCAGCGCGATCCATAGGATGCGAAAGCGCGCGAGAGTAAGCGAGCGATGACGGATGGTGACGAGCTGGACGCGGCCGGATGCCACCGCCATGCTGACCGCCCCATGCCCGCTTCTGCCCGCGGCCACGGCGGGGCCGAAGCCGGTGAAGGCGTTCACTGGCTCACCTCGGCAACAGCGGTCCTGCCGACCGTCGGGCTCGCTAGGCGCTCGGCAAGGCCGCCCGCGGCCGCGAGCTCACGGCGTTCCGCAGGGGCGCTCTGGACACCCGGTCCTTCATCCTCGATCCACTCGGCAAACAGGCTTTCGCTTTCGGGCGCGGGGCGGTTGAGCGCGACGCGCACCGGCGCCGGCGCATCGATCCCGCGCGGTGCGCCCAGTACGGCAAGCTGGCGCTCGCTTTCGAGATATTGGTCGGCACGCGGCGCGGAATAGCCGAATTCCACCGCGTTCCAGTCGGACAGCTGCTGCTGGCTGGCGCGGGTTTCGAACTCGGTTTCGAGCATGAGCTTGGCACGCTGCGCGGCAATGATCTGGCGTTCAGCGAGGCGCACGTCGCTTTTCACCGCATTGACCTTGAAGGTCAGCGCGAGAAGCAGAGCGAAGCACACGCCGAGCACCAGCGCCCAGCCGATCTGCCTGATACGCGACCCGCCAACCATTACGCCGCCTCCCGCGCAGGGGTTGCGGTGCGGGTGGCGTGGCGCAGCACCGAGGAGCGCGCACGCGGGTTGCGTTCGATCTCGGCCGCGCCCGGCTTGATCGCCTTGCTGACATTCGAAAAGACCGGATCGTCCTGCGCCACCATAGGGACGTGACGCGAGGCGCTCGGGGTTGAGGACGCCTCGCGCAGGAAGCGCTTGACGATCCGGTCTTCGAGACTGTGGAAGCTGACCACCGCAAGGCGGCCCCCTTCACACAGCAGGTGTTCGGCGGCCGACAGACCCTGGGTCAATTCGTCGAGCTCGCCATTCACGTGGATCCTGACGGCCTGGAAAGTGCGCGTGGCCGGGTCCTTCTTGTCGTGCGGCTTGTGCCCCAGCGCCTTGCGCACGACCCGCGCCAGCTCGCCGGTGGTCTCCAGCGGACGCGAGGCGACGATAGCGCGCGCGACCCGGCGCGACTGGCGCTCTTCGCCATAGGTATAGAGGACATCGGCGATCGCCTTTTCGTCCGCCGTATTGAGAAAATCGGCAGCGCTTTCCCCGTCCTGGCTCATGCGCATGTCGAGCGGCCCGTCAACCGAGAAGGCGAACCCGCGATGCGCCTGATCGAGCTGCATCGAGGACACGCCGATATCCATCACCACGCCGTCCACGGCAGCGATGCCGGCCGACGTCATGACGTCGAGCATCTCGGAAAAGCGGTGCGGATGAAGAACGAGGCGCGGCGGATTTTCCTCCGTCTCGCGCCAGGTGCGACCCGAGGCCACGGCATCGGGATCCCGGTCGAAGGCATGCACCGTCGCGCCGCGATCGAGCAGCGCGCGCGTATAGCCGCCCGCGCCGAAGGTCGCGTCGATCACGACGTCGCCCGGCTTCGGATCGAGCGCTTCGATCACTTCGTCGAGCAGGACGGGAATGTGCGGGGCGCCGGTCATTTTCCCCCGCCCTTCCCGGACTTCGCCTTCGCGTCGGCGAGGAAGCTCTCGCACGCGGCCTTGGCGCCCGCCCAATCGTCGCCCATCTGGGCCAATTCGCTCGGGTTCCACAGCGTGAAGAAGCGCCCGCCGCCCTGGAAATAGAGTCCGTCCTCGATCCTGCCGAGTACGCGCAGGTGATCGGGCATGACGAAACGACCGCTGTCGTCGAACGGCATTTCCTGGAAGCCGAACAATTGGCTGGACCGCGTATCGCGGTCGAATTCCTTGCCGAGGCGCACGGCGAGCTCTTCCTCGCGGTCGAGCTGGGCTTCGAGTTCGGGCTTGCGGCTGAGACCGAAGCCGACGAGGCAGTTCCAGCCGGGATGCTTCATCAGACACAGCACGCGGCCGTCGCTGCTTTCTTTGACGGCCTTGCGGAACAGTGGCGGAAGCACGAAGCGGCCCTTGTCGCCCGCGGGCGAATAGGCCTGACCGCTGTACCCTCCGAAAGACACTGTCCCCATTCCCCGAAACGGCTTTACTTACCTCCTCACCAGGCAGCACCTTTCCGCACTCGCCCATGCGAATGGGCGAGCCGCTCCGCCCGCGGGCCGAGCGCGCATAGACAGTGCTGTCCGATGTCTTGGCGGTTTACCTCGGGACAGGCGGGGATGGAAGGGAAAATTACGGGATTTTACGGGATAAGCCTGTAAATATCTGTTTTATAGATATTTTTTGACGGCCTTACGTCTCGAATTTCCTAACACTTTCTGAACGAAGACTATGGAAATCAACGCAATTCCGCGGAGTCGCAGGAGACATCCCGCAAAATCCCGGCCTGCTTCCCGCAATTTCCCGTGTCAATTCGCGGACAGCTGCCGGTCGGCGGCAAGCGGTGCGAGCAAGTCCCACAGGGCATCCCGGCGAGCCTGCGGTACCGGTCCGCTATCCTCCCAGTCCAGCAGGGCAGCATCTGCGAACAAGAGTGCCTCCCCGGCGCCGCGCGCGCAGCGCGCCACCAGCCCGTCGCCATCGACCTCACAGGACCGGTCACCGGCACCGGTATCCGCTTCGGTAAAGCGGCCCCGCAGGTTGACCGGAAAAGCACGGCCATTCCACGCGACCTCGCGCTCGCCTTCCGGCTGGCTTTCGTCGAACTGCAGCGCCACTCCCCAATGCGAAAGAATGGGCGAAAGCAACACCACATCCTGCGGTCGGCGGCGGTCGCCGATCGGATAATGCGAATGGCGCGTGAGCATCGGATCGGCCAGGATCACGGCCCGTCCGCCTTGTGACACCCATTCGTCGAAGGATGCGTTTTCCGATGGCGCAAGCGCGCGTGGCTGGGCAAGGATCACCCGCTCCAGTCCTGACAGCGCATCGGGTTCGAGCGTATCGAGCGGGACAAGTTCGAACCGCGTCTCCAACTCGGCGCGCACCCAGTTCTGCTCGGCCTCGCCGTCGAGGATTTCGCCAAAATCGCCTTCGCCCCAGTAGATCGGCAGGCTGGTGAACAGGCCCACGCGCGGCTTGGGCAAGGTCTCTTCGCCCGCCTGCCCTGGAGCGCAGGCAGAGAGAACCAGTGCGAGGACTGCGGACAATGCGCTAATTCGTGGCAGGCGGAACATCGATATCGGCCTGCGCACCGGGGGTCGGCGTGGCGGCTGCGGTCGGCGTCGGCTGGACAGGCAAGTCGGGTACGACGCCGGCCTCGACCAGAGGGTCATTCTGCGGCGGAGCCTGTGTCGGCTCGGTCGTGGGGGCGGCAGCGGGCACGGTAGTCGCATCGGTTTCGGCAGCACGGTCCTGGATGATGCTGGCAAGGCCGACCAGGAGGATCATCATCACGATGCCGGTAATGCCGATTTGCAACCGCTGCACGGTACGCTCGCGACGGGCATCGTTGCCGGGCACGTCGGGCAGTTCGCCCACGGGCGGTTTGCGGCTCATGTCGAAAAATTGGGGCACGCGCATTAGCCTAGGGGTCCCGGCCCGCCAGTCAATCGCCCGATTGCAACCAGTCGAATACGGGCAGGTTCTTCGACGCCAGCCACTCGGCGTTGTAGAGCGTCGACAAGTAACGAAAACCGTTGTCGCACAGGATGGTGGCCACGCGCGGTTTCTCGCGCCCCTCGTCGACAAGCTGCCTGCCCAGCGCGATCGCGCCCGCGACATTGATCCCGCTCGACAGGCCGAGACACAGTCCCTCCTCGCGAAGCAGGCGCGCCACCCAGGCGAGTCCTTCCTCGTCCGAAATGCGAAATTGCGTATCGATGGGCGCGCCTTCGAGGTTGGCGGTGATCCGGCCCTGCCCGATTCCCTCGGCCACCGACGAACCTTCTGCCTTGAGCTCGCCATGAGCGAAGTAGTTGTAGAGCGCCGCGCCATGTGGATCGGTCAGCGCGATAACGACGTTATCGTCGAATTCCTTGAGCCCCATGCCGACGCCGGCAATCGTCCCGCCGGTGCCCGCGGCGCAGGTGAAGCCGTCGATCCGGCCTTCCAGCTGCTCCCACAGCTCCTTCGCCGTGGTTTCGATATGCGCCTTGCGGTTGGCGGTATTGTCGAACTGACCCGCCCAGATCGCGCCGTCGATTTCGCCCGCCATCCGGCGCGAGACGTGCTGGAAATGGTTGCAGTCGGCATATTTGGTCGGCGGGACTGTCACCAGCTCCGCGCCGAGCGCACGGATGGTGTCCATTTTCTCTTTCGACTGGTTGTCGGGCATCACGATGATCGTGCGATAGCCCAGCGCATTGGCAACCAGCGCAATGCCGATGCCGGTATTGCCGGCCGTGCCTTCGACCACGGTGCCGCCGGGCTTCAACTCGCCACGCTCCTCCGCATCGCGGATGATGTATAGCGCCGCGCGGTCCTTCACGCTCGCGCCCGGGTTGGCGAATTCGCACTTGCCGAAAATGTCGCAGCCGGCCTCCGCGCTCGGTCCTTCGAGGCGGACGAGCGGCGTATTGCCGATTAGGTCGAGCGTGTGCTCGCGTACGGGAATTGATGTCATGATGCGGGAAGTAGGCGCGCCGTAGCGGCGGTGCAAACTACATGCGCTTGCAGGGGGAATAGGGGGAGTGATTGTTTGTTGCGTGCGTGCCGGATCTCCGTCCGGCCCTTGGCTGTTCCATCCCGCTCCCCCTCCCGGCCACCCACCGCACGGTATTGTATGGGTGGCCGGGAGGGGGAGCGGGCTGGAACAGGGCGCAGCGACTGACGCAGTCAGGCGCTATCAGACGCCATTAGTCCTCCGGCGCGATCGTAACCTTCAACCCGTCGAGTTCCGCCGTAAACGGGATCTGGCACGACAGGCGCGAGGTGGCTTCGCGGTGGTCGGTCGATTCCAGCAGATCGTCCTCATCCTCGCTCATTTCGGGCAGTTTGTCGGTAAAGGCCGCATCGACATGGACGTGACAGGTGGCGCAGGAACAGCAACCGCCGCACAGCGCCAGCAGCTCGTCGAAGCCGTTGTCGCGGATCGCTTCCATCACGGTCAGGCCATCGGCGACATCGATTTCGCTGGTCTCGCCTTCGCGGGTGGTCACGATCAGTTTCGGCATTGCGCGTATCCTCGGTTGCAAAGGGCCACTCGTCGACCCTATGCGAGCGGCTGCTATTCAATCGCGGCGGGGAAGGCAAGCGTACTGGCCATGGGACTGACCAACGCACAATTGCGCGAACATCTCGATGCGGTCGCCGATGGCGACCCGGTGGTTGCCGCTGCGATCGAGCGCTGCGGATACCCCGAGGAACGCATTCGCCCCATCGGATACCGCACGTTACTGCGCACGATCGTCGGCCAGCAGGTCAGCGTCGCCTCGGCGCAATCGGTATGGAACAAGCTCGAAGCGGAGCTTGGCGAGGACATGCATGCGCGGGAATTGCTCGCCCGCGACTTCGATACGCTGCGCGCCTGCGGCCTGTCGCGCCAGAAACAGGGCTATGCACGCTCATTGTGCGAGCTCGTCGCCAGCGGTGAACTCGACCTGGCCGACCTGCCCGAAGATGACGAGCAAGCCATCGCCGAATTGACCCGCATCAAGGGCATCGGTCGCTGGTCGGCCGAGATCTACCTGCTGTTCGCGGAAGGTCGCGCGAACATCTGGCCGGCTGGCGATCTCGCCGTGCAGGAGGCAGTCGGCAGGCTGCTCGACCTGCCCGCACGCCCGAGCGAGAAGGAAACGCGCGCGCTGGGGGACAAATGGAGCCCCTATCGCGGCGCGATGGCCATCTTCACCTGGCACACATACAACAACGCGGCACTCTAGCGCCGGGACACCAAGGCGGCGCTCCAGGCCGCGAACGGGAGAGAATTCATGAGCGATCGCAAGGCGATTTTCATAACCGGGGGCGGCTCGGGCATCGGGCGGGCGGTCGCCCGCTATTTCGGTGAGCGTGGCTGGTTCGTCGGCCTGGGCGATATCGACAAGGCGGGCATGCGCGAGACCGAGGAAATGATCGGGCATGGGTTCACTTATTCGCATGTGTTCGATGTGCGCGACCGCGCTGCGTGGGACGAAGCGCTGGAGGCCTTCTCCGTCGCGGCGGGCGGCCGGATCGATGTGGTGTTCAATAATGCGGGCATCCCGCTCGGCGGCTCACTGCTCGAAAACAGCACCGAGGAAATCGAACGCTGCCTAGACATCAATCTCAAGGGCGTTCTGTTCGGCGCGCAGGCCGCACATCCGTATCTGAAGAAGACCGCGCCCGGATCGTGCCTGCTCAACACCGCGAGCGCTGCCGGAATTTACGGAACGCCGGGCGCCAGCGTCTATTCGGCGACCAAGTTCGGCGTGCGCGCGATGACCGAGAGCCTCGACGGCGAATGGGCAGAGGATGGCATTAAGGTCCACTCGCTCATGCCCAGCTTCATCGATACGCCGCTGCTCGACCATAATCCCAATGCGCGTTCGAACGAAGGCATTCGCCAGCGGGTGCAGGAAGCAGGTCTGGAAATCACCCCGGTGGAAGAGGTCGCCGCCGCCGCATGGGCGGCCGTTCACGGCGAGAGATTGCACACGGTCGTCGGCAAGACGGCGAAGCGTATTGCCTTCGGTGCGCGCTGGATGCCCGACCGGGTCCGCAAGCAGACCCGCGAATCCTTTCGCCCGCTGGGCCAGTAGGCCCTAGGCCAGTAAAGCGTCGATCTTGCGCGCCATCTTGACGTCACGCAGGCTGAGGCCGCCCGCGTCATGCGTGGTCAACGTGACTTCGACACGGTTGTAGACGTTGAACCATTCGGGATGGTGATCGCGGGTTTCGGCGATCATCGCCACGCGGGTCATGAAGGCGAAGGCTTCGGAGAAGTCGGCGAATTCGAACTTGCGCTCGATCGCCTTTCCGTCGCGCACGAGCGACCATCCGGTCAGGCCGCGCAGCCAGCTGTCGCGTTCTTCCTCGGTCAGTTGCTCGACAGTCATGGTATCCGAATCTCCTCTCGCTTGTCGCTCGCGCGCCTTTTGCCTATCGCCCCCGGTCATGCAAGCTCGCCTCGTCGCAAAGGATATTGCCTGCCGCCGGGGCGAGCGGCTGTTGTTCCGCGGCCTCTCGCTCGCCTGCGAGGGGGGCGATGCCTATCATATCACCGGTGCCAACGGGATCGGAAAATCGAGCCTGATCCGCATTCTTGCTGGCCTGATGCAGCCCTTCGCCGGGACGGTCGAACGCGAGGGGGCGATGGGGCTGGTCGACGAACGGCTGGCGCTGGACGGCAATCGCTCGCTGGGTCAGGCGTTGGCTTTCTGGGAGGGTCTCGACGGCTCCCGCGATCCGGGCCGCGCCATCCAATTGCTCCAGCTTGGCCCGCTGATGGACGTTCCGGTGCGCTATCTTTCCACAGGACAGAAAAAACGCGCCGCGCTTGCCCGGCTGATCAATCGTGGCAGTCCGATCTGGTTGCTCGACGAGCCGCTCAACGGGCTCGACGGCGAGGCGCAAAAGACTTTCGAAGCACTGATCGCGATCCATTGCAGCGGGGGCGGGATCGCGGTGGTCGCCTCGCACCAGCCGATCGCCCTGCCCTCGCCCCGGATCCTCGACCTCGCGAGGTATGCGGCATGATCGCCAGCCTGCTCAAACGCGACCTTGGCCTGCTGGTCCCCGGCGGGCGTGGCGGCGGCAGTGTGCTGCCGCTGCTGTTTTTCCTCGCGGTGGCGATGCTTTATCCTTTCGCGGTCGGCCCCGACGCCCAGCGGCTCGCACGCACCGGTGGTGGGGTGATATGGGTCGCGGCCCTGCTGGCGGCGATCCTGCCGCTGGAAAAGCTGGTCACCGACGATCTCGAGGCGGGTGTGTTCGACCAGCTTCACCTGCGCGGCGTGAGCGAGGAACTGGCCATGGCCGTTCGCCTGTTCGCGCACTGGCTCGCTTTCGGCCCGCTGCTATTGCTGGCTACGCTGCCGGCGGCTGCCCTGCTCGGGCTGTCCGGCGAAACGACGCGCACGGTCCTGCTCGGCCTGCTCGCCGGGACGCCGGGCCTTGCCGCCGTGGGCCTCGCGGTTGCCGCGCTCACGGCTTCGCTTCGCGGCGGTGCAGCATTGGCGGGGCTGATGGTGATCCCGCTGGCGGTCCCGATCCTGATCTTCGGTGCCGGCGCCCTCGCGCGGCCCGATCCGGGTGCATTGCTGCTGACCGGCGCGATCAGCCTCGGCCTGTGCGCCCTCGCCCCCTTCGCCGCCGGAGCAGCAATCAGGGCAGCGCGAGAGGCGTGACCGGAATATGGCCAACCTTCGTCCCGCTACAAAAAGTGATTTCGCGGAGATCGCGAAGATTTGGCACGCAAGCGCAAGCCAACCCGGCGTCGGACCTCCGACGATGCCTACTTTGTCCGACCTGCGGGAGCGGATCGATCTCGAAATCGCCAACGGCTGGTCGCTCACGCTTGCGATTCGTCAAGGGACCGTCTCGGGCTTCGTTGCAACCAAGCCAGCCGCCAGCATTCTGGACCAATTGTTTGTTGCCCCCGAAGCGATCGGATCTGGGCTTGGCAGACTCCTATTCGATCAAGCTCGACGAGAAATGCCAAATGGCTTCATACTCCATACCGCCGCAACAAATCGGAACGCACGTTCCTTTTACGAGAAGGCCGGAATGACCTTGATGCATAGAACCGCTCACCCACGTACGGGCCACCCGGTCGTTTGGTACGAATGGAAACCGGATCAATAAGGCGGCTTGTGCAGCCCCTTGGGGCTTTCGGTGAAGATTTCCACCCCGTCCTCGGTGATGCCGATCGAGTGCTCGAACTGCGCCGAGAGAGACTTGTCGCGCGTTACTGCGGTCCAGCCGTCGCGCAATACCTTGGCGTGCGGGCGCCCCGCATTGATCATAGGTTCGATGGTGAAGAACATGCCCGGCTTGAGTGCGGGACCAGTGCCCGCGCGCGCCGCATGGATCACCTCGGGCGCGTCGTGAAACAGGCGGCCGAGGCCATGGCCGCAGAATTCCTGCACGACGCCATAGCGGAACTGGCGCGCATGTGCCTCGATCGCGGCGCCGATATCGCCCAGCCGAGCGCCCGGTTTCGACGCGGCGTCGATCCCCAGCATCAGACATTCATGGGTCACCTCGACCAGCCGCTTGGCCTTGATCGAGGGCTCTCCGGCAAAGAACATGCGGCTGGTGTCACCATGCCAGCCGTCAAGGAGCGGGGTCACGTCGATATTGACGATATCGCCTTCCTTGAGCGCCTTGTCCGACGGGATACCGTGGCAGATCACGTGATTGATCGAGGTGCAGCAGCTATGCGTGTAGCCACGATAGCCCATCGTCGCGGGCACGGCGCCGGCATCGAGCATCATGGTCCGCGCAAGATCGTCGATCGCACCCGTGGTCACGCCGGGCTGCACGAAGGTGGTCAGCTCGTCGAGAATCTCTGCGGCCAGTCGCCCGGCCTTGCGCATGCCCTCGAAGCCTTCCGTCCCGTGGAGCTTGATGGTGCCGTCGCGATAGACGGTCTCGTCGGCATCGATTACCTGATATTCGGTCATTCGCCCCACATAGGCGCTCTCCGCCCGAAATGCGAGACGGCTAGCGATTGACGCTGAATGCGCCCGCATGTTCGGGTTTGACCGCATCGATTACCGAAGCGGTGACCGGAAAATCCAGCTCGTAATCTCCTTCGGCATAGGCACCCGCGACATAGGGGCCGAAATAGACCGTGATCCGGTCGAAGGTCCGCCCGTTGGCAGAGCCGACCAGCACATTCGCTTCATCGAGACCGGGGCATTTGTCGAACATGTCTTCGCTGCCCTCTTCGACCTTCATCCCGCGCCGCTCCTCGCGTTCGGCGTTGAGGGAATCGCACAATCGCTTTCCGAGCGCCTGCTCCAGCGCGACGGGCGAATTGAACAGTTCGATACCCTTCATCGCAACCGCCGCCTCGCGGTCCCAGACCAGCGACTGCAATCCATACATGCCGTGAGCGCCCCCCGAATAGGTGGCGAGATGTCCCGACAGGCTGAGATAACCCGGCAGATCGGCAACCACCTTCCACTCTTCCGATGCGCTGTGCTGGCGCGGCGTCCATTCCTGCCCCGCGGCCGAATTCCAGTCCTCGTCGGCCTCGCCGCGCAATTCGGCAAGCATGGCATCGGCCTTGGTCCGCAGCACCGCCGCCAGTTCCGGCTCGCCAGCCACCTCGGAGGGCCAGGAATAGGCGAACTGGTAGCGATCGGTCTCCTCTTCGGACGAATACGGCTCTGCCGCACAATCTTCACCGGTCGGCGCATTCGCGCTGGCTGTAGCGGTCTCGCCTACGCCAGCCTTTTCCGCATACTCCGCGCCATCGAAACAGGCCGCACTCGACAGCGCGAGCGAAATCAGGAACAGGGGCGCACGCATGGCGGCTTCCTTCGCCTAGGATGAAACGCCTGAGAACAGACACAGGGGCATCACCACTATGGCCGACAACCAGCCGCTTATCCAGCCCGACCGGGGGCAGGAAGCGATATCGATCCATCTCGTCAACCGCGATACCTTTCCCGATTGGAACAAGAAGCTGTCCGCGAGCCAGCGCGCGGCGCTGGAGGCACAGAAATTCGACGGCGGAGGATACCAGGTCGGCATCGTGCCCGATGGCGATAGCTGGTTCGCCGTCGGCGGCGTTGCCAAACCCGACGAGCTTTCGAGTTGGTGCATGGCCAAGCTCGCCGAAAGCCTGCCCGAAGGCACCTATCGCCGCGCTTCCGGCGAGCCCGGTCCCGCGCTGCACGGCTGGCAGACCGCGCAATATGTCTTCGATCGCTATAAGCAGCCCGAACGCCCGGTCGGCCCGCGCGTGCTGCTGACGAAGGATGTGAAGGCGATCGACCGCGCGCTGGCCGAGGCGCAGGCCGTGTGCCTCGTGCGGGACCTCGTCAACACGCCCGCGGAGGACATGGGGCCGGCCGCGCTCGAAGAGCAATGCGAGAAGCTTGCGAAACAGCATTCCGCCACGCTCAAGGTGACCAAGGGCGATACGCTCGAGCAGGAATACCCCATGGTTCACGCGGTCGGCCGCGCCGCCGCGCGGCACCATGCACCCAGAATCATGCACCTGACCTGGGGCAAGGAAAGCGACCCGGTCCTCGCCATCGTCGGCAAGGGCGTTTGCTTCGATTCCGGCGGGCTCGATGTGAAGAGCGCGGCCGGAATGAAGCTGATGAAGAAGGATATGGGCGGCGCCGCGCATGCCATCGCGCTGGCCGGGTTGGTCATGGGTGCCAAACTTCCGGTGCGCCTGCATTTGCTGGTTCCCGCGGTCGAAAACGCGATCAGTTCGAACAGCTTTCGCCCGGGCGATGTGCTCAAGACCCGCAAGGGGCTGACGGTCGAGATTGGCAATACCGACGCCGAAGGCCGTCTTATCCTCGGCGATGCCCTGCAGCGCGCGAGCGAGGAGAAACCCGAGCTGATTATCGACTTCGCCACGCTGACGGGAGCGGCCCGCGTCGCATTGGGCCCGGACTACCCCGCCTTGATGACCCGCGAGGACGCGACCGCCGAGGCGCTGGTCGCGGCGGGCAAGGCGCATGACGACGAACCCTGGCGCCTGCCGCTTCCCGAAGCGTACGGGGAATGGCTCAATTCCGACATCGCCGACACCAACAACGCCCACAGCAATTCCTTTGCCGGAGCCAGCGTGGCGGGCCTTTTCCTCGACAAATTCGTCGGGGACGGGATCGACTGGGCGCATTTCGACACCTTCGCCTGGCGTCCGCAAGCGAAGCCAGGTCGTCCCAAGGGCGGAGACGCCTACGGCCTGCGCGCCGCCTGGCACATGCTGCGCAAGCGTTTCGGTGGGGATTGAGGGCGGACGCCTTGCCTGAAAGCCCATGCGGGGCTAAGCGCCCGCAACGTTCACAACCGGATTTTACACACAGCGTGACTGTCCCCGCCAGCTATTCTCTTCCTCAGGGCACCGTCGGATTGAAGGGGCCGGTCGATAAGCCCGCGCCCGGCACGCTGCCGCTGCGCGGGGACCTTGCGCATATTGCATTGGCCCAGACCTATCTCGCCGCGCATTACGTCATACCGCAACCGCGCAACATCGGCGATGCGCCGGCAACGCTGAAAATCGCCATGCGCGACGATGCCGCCGACGGGGCTTCGCTCGAGGCGGGCCAGCTGGTCGAACTGCTGGATTGCGCCGGCGACTGGGCGTGGATCGCCTGCGGCCCCGAAGGACCGAGCGGCTATGTCCGGCTCGACGCGCTCGCGCCCGCCAGTGACGCATAGGGTCTTCATCGATGGGGCGGCGGGAACGACCGGCCTCGAAATCGCCGAACGGCTCGATGGAAGGGGCGAATTCAGCCTGATCCGCCTCGACGACGCACAGCGCAAGGATCCGGCTGCCCGTCGCGATGCACTGAATGCGGCCGACATCGCAATCCTCTGCTTGCCCGACGAGGCGGCGCGCGAAGCTGTCGAGCTGATCGATACGGGCAGTGGAACACGGGTCATCGATGCGTCCAGCGCGCACCGTACCGCCGAGGGCTGGTGCTACGGCTTTCCCGAGCTGGTCGGCCGCGAGCGCGTCGCCGATGCGCGGCGGGTGAGCAATCCGGGCTGTTATCCGACCGGATTTCTGGCGCTCATAGCCCCGCTGGTGAGGATCGGACTGCTACCCGCCGACTGGCCCTATACCGTCAATGCGGTCAGTGGCTATTCGGGCGGCGGCAAGGCTTTGATCGAGCGGTTCGAGGCGACAGGGGCACCCGCCTTTCGCGCCTACGGATACGATTTGGCCCACAAGCACCTTGCCGAGATGCAAGCCCATGCGGGGCTCGAACACCGGGTCATCTTCGCACCTTCGGTCGTTCCGGCCTACCGCGGAATGATCGTCGAGGTACCGTTGCATCTCGGGGCTATCGATGGTGACCCCACCGCCGACCGCCTGCGCGATGCTTTGCGCGAATTCTATTCCGGGTCGAAAACCGTATCCGTCCACGAAGGCGGGCCGATCAGCGAGTTGCTGCTGGAAGAAAACGCGGCCCCATCCGATGCCATGGAGCTTTTCGTCTTCGGTAACGATGGCGGCTGGCATGCGCGCCTCGTCGCCAGGCTCGACAATCTGGGCAAGGGCGCCGGCGGCGCGGCGGTGCAGAACCTCAATCTTATGTGCGGCCTTCCCGAGACTGCCGGCCTGCGACTACCTGGTGCCTAAAAAAAAGGCACCGCCTGTCTGCACTTCGGGCAGGGAGAGCCGCCCAGCTTGATCCGACCGACGCATTTCCGCCTATTGCGTACTTGGCACGCTTCTTGGAACACGGGCGGGCGCGACGCGTAATTTACGTGCGATACGGGTACCAGACTTCTCGGGGGACACCGCCAGGTGAAAAAGATCGAAGCGATCATCAAGCCATTCAAGCTCGACGAGGTGAAGGAGGCGCTGCACGAAATCGGCGTGTCCGGCATCACCGTTACCGAGGCCAAGGGTTTCGGCCGCCAGAAAGGCCATACCGAGCTTTATCGCGGTGCCGAATATGTCGTCGATTTCCTGCCCAAGGTGAAACTCGAAGTGGTGGTGCCCGATGGGATCGCCGACCGCACGGTCGAAGCGATCGCCGCCACGGCACAAACCGGGCGTATCGGCGACGGCAAGATTTTCATCACCGCGATCGAGGGTGCCCTGCGCATCCGCACCGGCGAGAAAGACGACGACGCAATCTAAAAATTTGGCGGGGCATCGTCCCGCAAACGCAGTTCCAGTTCAAACGGAGGCAATACCAATGGCAAGTGCAAGCGACGTCCTGAAACAGATCAAGGACGAAGGCATCGAATGGGTCGATCTTCGCTTTACCGACCCCAAGGGCAAGTGGCAGCACCTGACCATGGTCGCAGGCGTGCTCGGCGAAGACGAGCTCGAAGATGGTCTGATGTTCGACGGTTCTTCGATTGCCGGCTGGAAGGTCATCAACGAAAGCGACATGATCCTCAAGCCCGACCTCGACCGGGTCTATGTCGATCCGTTCAGCGCCGAACCCATGCTGATCGTCTTCTGCGACATCGTCGAGCCTTCGACCGGCGAATGGTACGGGCGCGACCCGCGCTCGACCGCCAAGCGCGCCGAGGCCTATCTCAAATCGACCGGTATCGGCGACACCGTCTATGTCGGTCCCGAGGCCGAGTTCTTCATGTTCGACGATGTCCGCTTCGAAGACGGCTATGCCGGTTCGGGCTATGCCATCGACGACGTCGAATTGCCGACCAACAGCGGCAAGGAATACGAGAGCGGCAACCTCGCCCACCGTCCGCGCGCCAAGGGCGGCTACTTCCCCGTGGCCCCCGTCGACAGCGCGGTCGACATCCGCGGCGAGATGGTCTCGACCATGATCGAAATGGGCCTCAACTGCGACAAGCACCACCACGAGGTGGCCGCCGCGCAGCACGAGCTGGGCCTGACTTTCGGCACGCTCGTGGAAACCGCCGACAACATGCAGATATACAAATATGTCGTGCACCAGGTCGCGCATATCTACGGCAAGACCGCGACCTTCATGCCCAAGCCGATCAAGGACGATAACGGTTCGGGCATGCATACGCACATGTCGATCTGGGACGGCGGCAAGCCGACCTTCGCCGGCAATCAGTATGGCGGCCTGAGCGAAAACTGCCTCTATTACATCGGCGGTGTCATCAAACACGCCAAGGCGCTCAATGCCTTCACCAACCCGACCACCAACAGCTATAAGCGCCTGGTTCCGGGTTTCGAGGCGCCGGTGCTGCTCGCCTATTCGGCGCGCAACCGTTCGGCATCATGCCGCATTCCCTACGGCGCGGGCGACAAGGCTAAGCGCGTCGAGTTCCGTTTCCCCGACGCGATGGCCAATCCCTACCTCGCCTATGCCGCGCTACTGATGGCCGGGCTCGACGGGATCACCAACAAGATCCACCCGGGCGAGGCGATGGACAAGAACCTCTACGACCTGCCGCCCGCCGAACTGGCCGACGTGCCGACCGTCTGCGGTTCGCTACGCGAGGCGCTGGAAGCGCTGGAGGCGGACCACGACTTCCTGCTCAAGGGCGATGTGTTCACCAAAGACCAGATCGAAGCCTATTGCGAACTGAAGTGGGACGAGGTCCTGCGGGTCGAAACCACGCCCTGCCCGGCCGAATTCGACATGTATTACAGCGCCTGATCCGGCTCCGCCGGTCAATCGGCATTAGTATCGAAGTGGCGGCCGGAGCGATCCGGTCGCCTTTCTCTTTGAACTGTATGAAAAAGTGCGTCCTTGCTGCCACATTGAATCGAAAAACGAGTCACAACGCGGTCGCAAGGCCCTTCCCTTTTCACTTCGGTCGGTTCTAGAACAATCGTATGCGGGGCTCGGGCCCGCGTTTGCGAACCAATCCTGGAGGGGCTTTCGTAATGAAATCTAGTTTTAACCGCACTGGCGGCCGCCTGTTGGCGGGTGCTGCCACTATCGCCTTGTCGGCAGTCGCGATGAGTTCGCCTGCACATGCAATTGTGCCGAACGACAACTTTACGCCTGATGAAATCGTCGATGAAGAAGGCGATGTTAACGGCGTCGGCATGATCATCACCAATCAGGTTGGATTGGGTAGCATCGGCATCTGTACCGGAACGCTGATCAATCCGCGCACCGTCCTGTTTGCCGCACACTGTGTCAATGATCGTGACGCAAGCGACTATGATGGCGAAAATGTGCGCGCATCGGTGACATTCACGGTCGATGCCTTCCCGGGCATTCTGGACTGGTTCGGTACGGGCCAGACCAATACGGATCTGTTGGTCTACAATATCAATCAAATCCGCTACGATCCGCGATCGTTGCAGAATCCGCAGGCACTTGGCTTCATCGAAGCAGACATTGCCATCGCCACGCTGGATACGCCGGTCGGAACACAGTTCGATCCGACCACCAATTCGCTAGTGTCGACCATTCCGACTTGGGCGCTCTTGTTCTCGCCTTTGCCTTCGCCAGACGAAATCGATCCCGTCAACGGTACCGGTTATCACGTTAATATCACCGGCTATGGCCGTACCGGGAGCGGTACGACGGGCGACATCCAAGCGATCGATTTCCGCCGTCGTTCGGCCGAGAATATGCTGGGCGGACTGCTGTCTCTCGATGATCGCAATGATGCATTCTTCGGGGGTGACGGCGAACCATTCCTGCCACAGAATCTCTACCAGCTCGATTTCGACGATCCGGCCCGTACGGATGGCGACGACACAACCGCGCCGGATTTTCGCGATCTCAACCTCTATCGTGACGATCCCCTGGTCCGTGAAGGCATCACGGCGGGCGGGGATTCGGGCGGCCCCCTCATCCTGGATGCCGCGAATAACGATCTGTCTACCGAGAACCTGCAGATCGGTGTTCTATCCGGTGGCTCGAGCTTTTTTGGCTCAACTGGCTTCAGCGCCTATGGCTCCAGTTCATTCTACCAGCCCCTGTTCCTGTATTGGGATTACATCGTCGCGACCAATCCTTATCGCTACGTGAGCGCGATTGCAGGAGACGGGGCGTGGGAAGACCCCAATCACTGGCAGACCGACCTCGACCCGATCTATCGTGTCATCAACGAGGCCGGTGAAGTCGTAAATGGCTTGCCGACATCGCCCGGCGCGGGACTGAACGGCACCGATCCGGACTTCGGCGAAGTATGTATTCAGACCCCGTTTTTCTTCGATCCCGCTGGCGTAGATACCACGCTTCCGACCAATCGTTGTGAGAATGTCGGAACCGGAGAAACGACAGTCGATGGCGAACCGGCCTCAACCGCTGCCGTGTCGAACAATCGCGGTGAAGCGGTCCTTTCCGCTGGCACGTCGAACGCTCCTGAAGAAATCGGAGTAACCACAGGCGAATCGAACAATCGCGGTAAAGCACTGGTTTCGGCGAATACGTCGAACAATCGTGGTGAAGCGGTTGTTTCCGCAAGCGCCGGCCATACTGGGGGTCAGGTGATCAGCGGTTCGCTGGAGCAGCCTCATGCGACGAGCATTCTCTTCCCCATCGAACAGGCGCAATATGAGCTTGGACCGGCGGAAGAGCAGCCCCACGGCCCGAGCGGCGGCCCTCCGGAGTTTGCGGACGCCGACAATCCGGATCCCACGCTCGATAACGGTCTGCCCGGTGCAACCGGGTTCGTCCCCGACAATATCGATCCGGTCATCAGCGCCGATCCGGCGGAACAGGTGAATGCGCGTTACTTCGACGTAACGCTCAGCGCAGCCGGCACGACCACGCTGTCGAGCGACGTGACCATCGATCGGCTTACGGTCGTAGGTGCCGCTGGTCTCGATATCCAGGCCGACGGTGATCTCACATCGCTCATCGACATCATGCAGGGCGGCGGAACGATCAATGTCGACGGCGCTCTGCGCACGAGCGGCGACTATCTGATGATTGCCGGCATCCTTGGTGGTACGGGCACTGTTCAGACTCCGTTCTTCACCAATATCGTCGGCGCCATCGCTCCCGGAACGATGGGCACCATCGGTACCCTCGGCATCGACGGCAATGCGATCCTCTCGTCGGGTTCGACGTTGATGATCGATATCGGACCGGACAACACCTCGGACCTTCTCGAGATTTCCGGGGGTGCCTCGATCGGTGGTGATGTTGTCGTTGGTCCCGGGATCATGCAGCAGGTCAACGGTCTGGGCCAGGAATACACCATCCTGACAGCAGCCGGAGGCCTCGACGGTACCTTCAACGAGAACGATATCTCCGCGATCCTCAGCCAGTCGTTCACGTACACCGATACGGCAGTGCTGATGCAGATCCTCGCCGCGAGCTATCGCACTGTAATCGACACGAGCGACCCCGTGCAGCGTGCCTATGCGCAGCTTTTCGACCAGAACCGTGGCAATTCGGCATTGGCCGAACTCTACGGCCTCGATTTTGCAGATGCGGCCACGATCCAGGCCACTTTCGAAGGGCTGGCACCGGTCGCCGAAACGGCCGTTCAGCAACTCGCTGCTCAGTCCTTCAACGATCTGCAGTCGTTCAACGCCTCGCGCCTGCGGGAATCGAATCTAGCCCGTTCGGGTGGCACCATCGCCACCCTGGGCAATCCGATCCAGACCGCTCAGACGCAGGTATCGCGCGGCAGCCAGCCGATCATGGCCGGTGCGCTTGGCCTCGACCAGGGAGAAGAACCGACCCGTGTCCAGGAAGCCGCAATCCGTGAGGATTTCGCGATCTACCTCGCTGGTGGTCTGATTGAAGGTAACGGCGAATCCATGCCGGGCTACACGTCGATCAGTACCAACGTTAACGGCTACTTCTTCGGTGGTGGGATCGAGTACTTCCCGAGCGAGAACTCCATGATCGGTGTCTCGGGCTACTACTCGGACCTCGACGCCGACGTTGCCTTGCAGCAGCAGGCAGAGGCGAAGATGCTTGGCATTTCGCTCTACGGCAGCGCGAAGACCGATGATGGCTTCGTCATCGACGGCCAAGTCAGCCTCACCGATCTGGATGTCGAGACGGCGCGCACCGTCTCCTTCCTCGGCGGGTCCCAGACCCTGACGAGCCAGAGCAGCAATGGCGGTTTCGCCGCTGCGCTGGGCATCTCCTACGACTTCGAAGGCGACTTCGGTACGGTCTCGCCAGGCATCGAAGCCCGGTATGTCGATCACTCCTTCGATCCCGTGACGGAAATGGGCGGTTCGCTCGCCCTGACTATCAATCGTCCGGACTTCGAGAGCTTCCAGGGTCGTATCGGAGTGGATTACCAGAAGGTCAGCGGTGCATTCCAACTCGATGCCAACATCGACTTCGTGCACGAGTATGAGGACGGACCGTTCCCCTTCTCGGCACAGTTCGCGAATGGCACCGGTCCGGGCGTACTGTTCCCGCTGGCAAGCCAGGACAAGAACTGGGCAGAAGCAGGTCTTTCGGCGAAATTCGATACCGGTCCTGCCACGCTGGGTGTCGGTTTCGACACGACGATCGGGCGGACGAATGCAAGCGCGCAGACCTATCGCGCGACGGCCACGTTTAAGTTCTGATCGAACGCCGCGAGCAATCGCACAAACAGGAAGGGCCGTCCGGGAAACCGGGCGGCCCTTCCTCCATTGCACGAAAGGATTTTCCTACTCGGTATCTGTGTGCCTAATCAGCCGGCCTCTTTGATCATGGAGGCCCGATATGAACCGCAAACCGCTCTTCGATGCCGTCCGCAAGCTGTTGGGGCGCGGCTTCCGCCAGGCCGAAGTCGATGCCCTCGATGCCGCGTTGGACGCCTCGCACGAGGTACCCCAGTCCCCCGCTCCACCCGTTCCATCGCGTAGTATCGGGCCACGCGGCCTCCAACTCATCCGCCAATTCGAAGGCTGCGCGCGCTTGCGTTCCGACGGACTCGTCGAAGCCTATCCCGATCCCGGCACTGGCGATGCCCCGTGGACCATCGGCTGGGGCGCGACCGGAAGGGGCATCGACCCGGGCACAGTATGGACGCAAGAGCAATGCGACGATCGCCTTGCCGCCGATATCGCCCGGCATGCCGAAGATGTGGCTGTAGCGCTCGGCGATGCGCCGACGACGCAGAATGAGTTCGATGCCATCGTGAGCTTCCACTACAATACCGGGGCGATCGGGCGATCGACCCTCCTCAAGCGCCATCTATCGGGCGATCACGCAGCGGCGGCGGCAGAGTTCTCGCGCTGGAACCGCGCAGGAGGACGCGTGTTGAAGGGTCTCGTGCGTCGGCGCAATGCCGAAGCGACGCTTTACCGATCGCGATGAAAACCGAGAAACTCCGCCGTTTCTAACCCCACCGACGACCGGAACCGGAACGGACCCGTCGCCGTTGGGGCAGTAAATGGAGCTTAACAAATGACAACCTTGCTAGCAGCCGCGGCCGCCATCGCGCTCGCCGCAAGTGGAGTCTATGCGGATCCCGGAAAGGGTATCGAGAAGAAGGCGAGTGGGAAAGACAATGTCCCTCACGCTTCGGAACGCGTTGCCGAGCGCAAATCCCGCGGTAGGGGCGAAGCGGCACGCTCGCGCCCGGCCGACCCTCGCCAACACAGTCGCGACCAAAGCGCGGAGAAGGGCGAGAATCGCAGGCAAACCGCCGTCGATGGTGACCACCGGATCGAGCGTTCGGCGGAGCGTCGCCAAACCCGTGCCAAAGCGCTAGGCAAGCAACAAGACTTCGACGGCATGCGCCAAACGCCGGACCATGACTTCCTATCGCGCGATCGCGTACGCGCGATCATCGACGGATGCCCGCCGGGCCTTGCCGCAAAAAACAATGGCTGCCTGCCACCCGGCCAATCCGACCAGCTTGCGAACCGGCTCGAGCGGTGGAACGGCTATGAGTATGGCCCCCGCTTGTTCGGGCTGAGCAATTATGCGCCCGGCCGTTTCGTCTATCGGGATGGGTATCTGCTGCGCCGCGCGGACAAAAATGGCATTGCTGGCTTTATCCCCTTGCTCGGCGGCGCTTTGGCCATCGGTAATAACTGGCCATCGTCCTACGAAAGCTTCACGGTTCCCGATTATTACGTCGACTATTTCGATTTGGGATCCGCTTCATCCTATCGCTTCGCCGACAATGTAATTTACCGGATCGATCCCGAAAATACCGCGATCACTTCCGTGGCTGCTTTGCTGACCGGTGACGAATTCGTTGTCGGCCAACCCATGCCGCGCGGCTACGACGTCTATAACGTGCCCTATTCCTATCGCGAACGGTACGCGGACACAGCCGATGCCTGGTATCGCTATTCCGACGGCTACGTCTATCGGATCGATCCCGCCACTCGGGTGGTCGCGGCGGCCATCGACCTGCTCGTTTGAGGCGATGGGTATGATCGGCAAAGGGAATATCCGCTGTCGGTTCGTAGCGATTGTTTCGCTGCCGTTGCTGGCGGCGTGCGGCGACGTTGAGCCGGATCAGCCCGAGATCGCGACCACGGAAGATGGTTCGCTGACGCTCGCGGCCGCACTGGGGACGAACGACGACCTTGGCAGGCTGCAGCAGGCGCTGGCGCAGTCGGAACTGTCGGGCGTCTTCGACGGTCCCGCCAGCTACACGGTCCTTGCGCCGACCGACATGGCTTTCGAAGACTTGCGTACCGATGGCACGGCGCTCCTCGAAGAAGATCAGCGTCCGATACTCGTTGCGATCCTGCGCGACCATTTGCTGCCGGGACATGTCACTCCGGAGGGTATCGAAGAAGCGATCCGAACGCAGGGCGGCCCCGTAACCATGACGACTCTGGGCGAAACCGATGTGGTCTTCGCAAAGTCAGGCGACACGATCACGGTCGAAATGGGTGGGGCTGCGCGCGCGACCCTTTCGGGCACCGCCATTGCAGCAGACAACGGCGTGGTGATCCCTATCGACAGCGTGTTGCTGCCGCCCAAGGGTTGAATGCGGCTCAATAGTCGCGGCTGATTTCGGCCACGACGCTTTCGCGCCCGACGGTCGAAACCGCCGCGAGCAACGACAACCAACTGGTCACTCGGAACTCGACTTCGGTCGCGCTGTAGCCGCGCCCGTCGGTGATGATCTCGGCATAGAAACGTCGCCCGAAGTTCTTGCCCAGCGCGACCCCGGTCCCGCGCCCGAGGGCTGGATCCGCGCTGACGATCCGCAGCCGATCGAGGCCGATGGCACTGCGCAACTGGTTGATCGGGTCCATCCCGCCCCCACCGCGCAGGCTCGCTACCGCAGCGCCCAATTGCAGCGCATCGGTCGCGGAAAGGCTGGTCACCGAACCGCCGAACAACAACCGCGCGAGCAACTCTTCCTCGGGTAGCGAGGGATTGGAACTGAATGCGATCTCGGGCTGGGTCGCACTGCCACGGACGGTCGCTTCCACGGTCAGGCCGTCGCGCTCAGTTTCGGCACGAATGTCTAGCCTCGGGTCGATCGGGACATTGGCATCGAACTCGATCTCGCCTCGGGTCAGTTCGAAACGCGTTCCGGCGAAGGTGTAGTCTCCGCGCACCACCTCCGCGCTGCCGCCGATCCGCGGATCGTCGGTCGTCCCACGCAGAATGATATCCGCCGACCATTCGCTGTCGAGACCCATCCCGTCGACGTCGATCCTGCTGGCGGCCCGCGCATCGACAAGGTAGCGCCAGGGCCTGCCGGGAGCGACCTGGGGAGCGCGATTGGCCGGAGCGTTTATCTCCCGCGTGGCGATCTGCGGCAGGCGCAGGTCGTCGGCTGCCGTGCCAAGCCTCCAACTCGCCCGATCGACCCGGACGCGGCCCGCAATGGTGCCGCCGAGCCCGTTGGAGACGATTCGCAGCGGTCCGGTGATCGTCGCACTAAGCCCTCCGGTCTCGATCAATTGCGCGTTCCTGGCCGCTATGCGCAAGTCGATGATCGGTCCACGTATCTCCAGCACCCGGCCCTCGACCGCCTCGCCCAGCGTGCGCAGGTCGACGATCCCGCTGCCGCTGACGCTGCCGCCATCGGCAGGCGTCCCGGCAAAGCGGGCCAGCTGGAGTCGCGAACCGCGAAACCGCCCGCGAACGGAGATGTCGCGAATGTCCGTGCCCGACAGCGAACTGCGCAGTTGCAGCGTTTCGCCCGAGATCGATCCACGCACGGTAGGGTCCTCGAGCGTACCGGTCGCATCGGCGGCAATCGCGATCGGGCCGGTAATGTCGAAAGTATCCAGCGCTGCGAGCCGCCAAAGGCTCTCCGCCGCGCCGTGATAGCGCAATTGCGCGAACAGTCCCCCGGCGCGCAGCCTATCGATCAAGATACCCGAGCCGGGTAGGTCCGTAATCCGCGCCTGGACACGACCGCGCCGGATATCATCGTTGCGTAGCAAGGCGCGCGCCTCGAGTTCGGTTTCGCTGAGCCGTGCGACCAGGGCGACATCGACCGGACGCGATGTCAGCACGAGGCCGGAGCGCGTCAGCCCGTCGATCCGTACTTTCGCATCGCTTACCGGCAGCCGATCGGCACCGGTGCGGTAGGTAACGACCCCCGATATCGTGCCCCCCAGTCCGGTATCGGGGCGGACGATGTCGATCAGGGAGAGCGGCATGCGCGCAAGCTTGAAATCGAAATCGAGATCACCGCCGCCAAAACTCCCCGACGCGATCAGACCGCCATCGCCGTAGGAAAGCTGCGTCGGCGCAAGACGCCAGCCGCCGTCTGCCTGATTGGTCAGAACAGCCCGGCGCGGCATGGAAATGCGCCTGCCCGCGAACTCGCCCTGCGCGGCAAGGGCAATGCGATCGGGGCTGATGCCGGCATTGACGTCGAGCACGAACCGCCCGCTGCGCCGACCCGCCAGTGAGGCATCGATCTGGCCGATGCCATTCTCGACCTCTCCCTGCGCCGCGAGGCGGGCGATGAACAGCGTGCCGTAGGAAAGCCCCGCCGCCGTACCCGAACCGACGAAAGTCGTGCTTCCCTGCCGGATCAGACCCGAGGCTTCGACATCGGCGCGTGCAATGCGAAGCGGCGTTTCGCCGCCGAAGCGCGCATTGCGGGCCTGCAACGCAATGTCGAGCCCCTGCCCGCCGCCACGCGGCGCCAGCGCAACCGTTCCGTCGAGCCCGCCCCCGGCGAACGCCAGCATGCCCTCTGCGCCGCCCTCCACGAAAGCGACGCTGCCGGTGACGCCGGTTTCGGATACGCGCATCCGGTCGATTGCGATACGCGTCGGGCCGCCTTCGGGTGCGGTCAGGGCCAACGTGCCCGCGAAAGGCCCGAGGAGCGAATCGCCTGCGGCATCGATCGCGAAGCCCTCGCCGCTCGGTGCAATGGCCAAACGGACATTTTCCAGTCCGGTTGCCGGTCGGGCGAAAACGAGCGCCGCGCTCGGTCCGGCATCGCTCACATTCGCCTCGACCGTGAAATCTCCGAAGTCGACATGCGTGCCCGTTCCCGCCACGCGCGTGGTGCCCTCGCGCACGCTGCCGTCGAGGGTGAGCTGCACCTTGCTTGCATCCACGCGCAATCGGTCGAACTCGAGCGGGGCTGCGCCGCCCATTGCAACTCCGCCGCGCACGCGGATCGGCGCGCCTGCGAGATTGGCGAGCGTGGCATTGGTTACCGGCGAAATCCGCGCATCGAGCTGTGCAGTCAGGCGCCAGGGCGCTCCCGGCGCGAGGGCGAGATCGATCATTGCCGTGCCCCCCGCCCTACCGACATCGTGGAGTACCAGTTGCTGCGCACGCACCGGTCCGCGGATCCGGTATCGCCCGCTGGCAACATCGCCGCGCAGCGCAAGATTGGCGGATGTGCCGGGGAAGGCGATCCGCAGGTCATCGGCCAACAGGCGTGAACCGGTGAGGACCAAAGTCCCCCGCCCGATACCGTTCACCAGGCGTGGATCGACCAGCGCATTGCCGCTAGTCACGCTCGCCACCGCCAAGTCGAGCGGCAGGCTCCAGCGCGTTCCGTCATACTGCGCCGTGCCTTGTTGGCGCAGCCCCGACAGCAGCGTGCCATCAAGGTTGAGCTCTCCTACGCGAAGGTCGTGGGCAATCGCGAGATCGCGCAAGGGCCCGTCAAGCGTGGCAGTGAGCCGCGTGTTCCGCAGCTCGAGACCGTCGCCCAACAGGCCGGGATCGCGCACGAATGCATCCAGTTCGAGCGCGTCGACGCGATTCTCCGCGAGGTCGAGCAGGCCATCCGCCACGAGGCCGAGCCCGCGTCCGATCACCCGCGCTCGGCCATCGAAGACGCGGTTGTCGATCGCCAGCTCCGCCTGGAGCGCCACATCCTCGCCCAGCGCCCGTGCCGGGAACCCAGAAAGATAGTCCGAGGGGTCGATCTTGCCCAGAAGTCCGAAAATGCCGGCGCGATTGGTCAGGCGTAGTGCCGCGACCCGCCCCTCCTCACTCTGGACCAGCAGCCCGCCCGTCCATTGCGACCAGGTTCCATCGCCCCTGATGCGCGCAGTATGAGCAGTGTCGAGGCCGGCCAGCTTTGCCAGTGGACCATCCGCTTCAGCCGCGACATCGAGCGCCATGTCGAAATCGTCGCCATCGGGTTCGGCATCGAGCAACAGCGCCAGCCGGTCGCGCTCCCCCAATCGCCCGTCGAGATCGACCATCAGCCGCCGGTCGGCGACCTGGGCACTGCCAGCCAGATCGACCCTCTGCGCGCGATCCCCCGCTATCCCGCGGGCGAGCGTCAGATTTTCGATCGTGAACTCTTCGACCGAGATATCGAAACCGGGCAGAATCGGTCCCTCTTCCTCGCTCGGCAGAAATTCGGGAATGCGCGCAAGTTGCGCGCGGCGGGCGGCGAAGCTGTCGATCTCGAGCCGGTTCGATAGCCAGGCGCCAGGATTCCAGTCGATCTCGGCACGCGGGATAGTGAGGAAGACACCCTGCGGGTCGGACAATTGCACATCGTGCAGGATCGCCGCTCCGTAAAGATTGCCCTCGATCCTGCCGATCCGGATGTTGAGCCCGTTGGGAAAGGTCTGCTCGGCGATCCGATTGGCCAGGAAGCGTTCGCCAAGCGGCGTGTTGAGCACCACCAGGGCGCTCGCCACGAGAAAAACCAGGGCCGCAGCGAGGCCGAGCAGCCATTTGCCGGTCCTCCCCAGCCGCGAAGCGCTCGCGGACGGAACCGGCCGCTCCTCCAGGGCGTCGACCTCGTCCGCCATCAGAAGGCCTGCCCCAGCGAAATATAGACACCGACTGCGGAGTCCTCCGGCTCAGGATTGAGCGGGAAGCCGACATCCAGGCGGATGGGACCGAAACCGGTGGTGTAGCGAACACCAAGCCCCGCCCCCATCTTGATCTCGCCGAAATCAGGCGTGGTCGATGTGGACACGCTGCCAAGGTCGAAGAAGGGCACGACCGAAACCGCCCCATCGAGCAAGCCGGTGCCGATCCGCGCCTCGATCGAGGCCTCCACGAGGCTGCGCCCGCCTGTGGCTTCCATGAAGTCGTTCTTCGGCCCGATCGCCTGATAGCCATAGCCGCGTACCGATCCGCCGCCGCCCGCATAGAGCCTGCGCGAAGGCGCGATGCCGACGAGCTCGGCCCCCTGGATACTGGCAAAGGCGGCGCGTGCAGCTATCACCGTGCGATTGCCGACCGTCTGGTAGTATGCGGCATCGACGCGGTTGCGCAGGTAGTAATATTGCACGCCCTGTGTGCGCGAGGTTTCGGGCGCGAGAAAGCCCGTCACGCGGAACCCGCGCGTCGGGTCGAGCAGGGAATCGCTGGTATCGAGTGTTGCCCGGCCGAACAGCGCCCCGACGAAATAGGTTTGCCGTGGCCGCTCCACCCCGTCGACGATGCGGTTGCGTTCGTCGGTCGCAAGCACTTCGGCGCCAACTCCCCAGGCGAGCGGCTTTTGGAAAAGGAGGGTCGACGTGCGTTCATATGTCCCCGTCAGCGCAACGGTGCGCGCATCATAGGCGACGGTATCGATGCTCGAGGCATAGGCATCGACGGTGAGAACCTTGTCGCGCCCACCGAAATTGTTCTTGCGGAACGTGATCCCGGCAAGCTGCTCGCGCGTACCGAGGATGCCGCGCAGGCGCAGCGCGCCTTCCGGCGGAAAGAGGTTGCGATGCTCCCAACTCGCCTGGACCCGGATGCCCTCTTCCGAACCATAGCCGATCGCGCCCGCAATGGTGCGCAGCTTGGCCCGTTCCATGGTGACGTCCATCGCGACCACGCCGGGCTCGTCGCCTTGCGGTGGCCGGATCTCCCGCGCTTCGACGCCGACCGCGGATACTAGCCCCGTCGCGGTGACTGCCCGGCGCAAGTCGAATTCGAGGCTGCGGCGATAGATGTCTCCGGATTCGAACCGCGCGATGCGTTCGAGGTGACGGCTCGATAGGAACGCCTCGTCGCTGCTGACAACTTGGCCGAAGACATATTTGCCATTGGGCCGGACGGGCATTGTCAAATCGCCCTCGACCCGTTCGTGATCGATCAGCAATTCGGGCTCGTCGATCTCGGCGAAGGCGTAACCACTCTCGCCCAGCGCGCGGTCGAGATTGAAGCGTTCGGCCATGATCGTATCGGACTGCAGATAATCGCCGACCTGGATATTGAAGGAATCGCGCAACGATGCTGCATCCACCGCAGTATCCAGCCGCCCGAGATCTATAGCTCCATAGGTGTAGCGCGCGCCCGGAATGACGTCGAAGCGTACGCGCGGGCGCTGGTCTGCAGTGTCCTCGCCCGCATCGCGTGTGGCGATGGTGCGGACGATCTCGCCATCGTAATAGCCGTAGACGCGCAGCAGGTTGGTGAGCAGTTCCTCATCTTCGCGCGCCCGCGCTGCGAGCTGAGCGACATTCTCGTCGCCATCGTTCAGTTCTTCGACGGTCGATAGCGCTTCGAAGCGGTCGACGAAATCGCCGCGCTGGCTGAACGGCGGCTCCTGCTGCGGGAAGCCAAGCACCAGCGTGTCGGACAATTGTTCGATTTCCGCCTCGTCGAATGCGACCTGAGGCGCATCTTCGAGCAATTGCGCGAATTCGATGTCGTCTTCGGGTTCCAGCGGTTGGAGCGGCTCGAGTTCGACATTCTCGGGCCAGGCTACCGACATTCCCGGAATCTCTGCGATGGGAGTTTCCGCATCCAGATCGGGCACGGTATCGGCGCCCGGCCCAACCGCGTCGTCGGTTCCCTGCCGCGCCCATTCGTCCGGGTTCTCGACCGCGCTGTCGGGAATCAGATCCTCGAGCGAGGGCGGGACCTCGCTATCCTGCGCGGCAATCGGTGGAGCACCTGCCACGGCGAGCGCGGCAAGGCAGGTGGTCAGCGCTACACGAGCGCTCTCAATCGGCGATCTTGTACTCGGCTGCCAGCCCGTCTTTGGAAGGCAGGGCCTCGTCGCGGCGCTTCGCACGCGGGGCCGTGGCGGCGGCGATAAGGCGCCTCTGCTCGGCATCGGGCATGCGCTCCCATCCGCCACGAGTGAGTCGTTCAAGCGGCCGGTAGCGGACCTTGTATTGCATCCGCTCGGCCCCTTCGACCCAGTATCCAAGGTAGACGTATGGCAGCCCACGATCGGCAGCACGGCGGATGTGGTCGAGGATGATGTAATTCCCAAGCCCGGCGCGATCCCCATGCTCAGGGTCGTAGAAGCTGTAGATCATCGACAGCCCGTCACCCTGGTAGTCCGTAAGGCACGCCCCCACCAGACGCCCCGGTTCGAAGCCGGTGCCCGGCTCCCGATATTCGATCACATAGCTCGTAACGCTGGTGTGTTCCACCATATCCGCAAAGTCGGTTTCTTCCATCTGCGTCATGCCGCCGCCGGGATGGCGCGCAGAGAGATATTTCTGCAGAAGCTCGAACTGTTCGGAGGTGGCCCATGGACGGCATTCGGTGGCGATCAGGTCGTCATTCGCCTTGAGCGTGCGCTTCTGGCTCGACGAGGCGTGGAATTCATTCGCCACCACGCGGACCGACACGCAGGCCTGGCAATCGAGGCAGGACGGGCGATAGGCGACCGTCTGGCTGCGGCGGAACCCGATCCGGCCGAGCGCCTCGTTCAGTTCGTCGGCATTCTCGCCACGCAGTTCGGTGAACACCTTCCGCTCGCTCTTGCCCGGCAGGTACGGACACGGCGCGGGGCTGGTCACGAAAAAGCGGGGGAAGCGAATTGGTGCGGTCACGGTGGCCTGCGTCCTCTCGGGGCTTGGGAATTCCCTGTCTGATAGACATACAATGCCAGAGCGGGTCCCGCGTTAAAACCCTCTTAACCACGAAATATGCAACCCATCCGTCGAACGGCGCGGATTGGTGGAAATGCGACGGCTTGAACGGGCTGCGGCGGCAAGCCGGATCAGGCCAGCTCGGCCAGTTCCACGCTATAACCCTTGGCACGCAGCGCTTCCACCAACCGGTCGATCTGTTCGCCTCCGCGCGCTTCGCATTCGATCTCCGCCGTCAGCCCCTTGGCAGGCAGCGTCGTGAAGATCCGCTGGTGGTAGATCTCGATGATATTGACATCATGCGTATTGAACTCGCGCATCACCTTGAACAGCGCGCCGGGCCGATCCTGCAACACGATCCGGAGCCGCGCGAGACGGCCCGAGCGTGCTAGATCGCGCAGCAGGACGTTGGCCAACAGGCGGGTGTCGATATTGCCGCCGCACAGGACGAGGCCGACGGTCTTGCCGGCGAATCTCTCCGGATTCGAAAGCACCGCGGCAAGGCCGGCAGCCCCCGCGCCTTCGACCACGGTCTTTTCGATCTGCAGCAACAACGATACCGCGTGCTCGAGCTTTGCCTCCTTGACCAACAGAACCTGGTCGACAAGTTCGGCAATTATCTGGCGGGTGAACTCGCCGGGGGCCTTCACTGCAATGCCTTCCGCCAGCGTATCGCCTCCGCAGGGGCGATCATCTCCGGTGACCGCGGAATACATCGAAGGATAGAGTTCGGCCTGTACGCCGACCAACTCGATCGAGGGGTTCAGCGCCTTGGCGACCGTCGCCATGCCGCTCATCAGCCCGCCGCCACCGATGGGCACGACGAGGCAGTCGAAATCGTCCTTCTCCTCGAGCATTTCCAGCGCGACCGTACCCTGCCCGGCCGCCACCAGAGGTTCGTCGAACGGGTGGACGAAAGTGAGGCCGCGCTCGTCCTCCAATTGGCGGGCGTGGGCATAGGCCTCGTCGAAGGTTTCGCCGAACAGTTCGACATTGCCGCCGACGCTTTCGGTCTGCATCACTTTCACGCTGGGCGTGGTCCGCGGCATGACAATGGTCACCGGCACGTCGAGGCGGCGCCCGTGATAGCTCAGACCCTGGCTATGGTTGCCGGCCGATGCGGCGATGACGCCGCGCGCCTTCTGCTCCTCGTTCAGATGCAACAGGGCGTTGAGCGCACCGCGTTCCTTGTAGGCAGCGGTGAACTGGTGGTTTTCGAACTTGAGCCAGATATCCGCCCCGGCAATCTCCGACAGCGTCTGCGAGCGCAGCATCGGCGTCTTGACCACCGCACCTTCGATACGTGCGGCGGCAGCGCGCACATCTTCGAGGGTCAGGAGCTCGGTCGCCTTGGCGGCACGCACGGGAGATGCTTGGGTCATGCTCCGCCCCTACGGCGCGCTGGCGCAGGGCGCAATCGCCGAAAGGGTTTGCCTCGCTCAAGCTATGCCTTATCGCGCACGGACGAAACACGGACGGGGACCGCCTGAAATGAAGTTCAAATTCCTTGCCACTGGCCTCGCCGTCGCTCTGGCCGCACCGGCTCAGGCCGATGTGCTGATCGACAACGTAGAGGGTATGACGATCGGCGAGGACGGCAAGGTCGAACGCTTCACCGCGCTGGTGATCGACGATGACGGCAAGGTCGCGCAGATCGTAAGGTCGGGCGAAGATAAGCCGCAGACCGACTATCGCGAGGATGGCAAGGGCGCGGTGATGATTCCCGGCCTGATCGATGCCCATGCGCATGTGATGGGGATCGGCATCGGCGCGCTGACGCTCGACTTGTCGGATACCACTTCGCTCGACGAGGCGCTCGACAAGATCCGCCGTTTCGCGGCCGAGAACGAGGCGCGCCCGTGGATCCTGGGACGCGGCTGGAACCAGGAAAAATGGGGCCTTGGCCGTTTCCCGACAGCCGAAGAGCTCGACAGCGCCGTGGCCGACCGTCCAGTCTATCTCGAGCGGGTCGACGGGCATGCCGGCTGGGCCAACACTCTCGCCATGCGAGCGGCCGGCATTACCGAAGCCAGCGAGAGCCCCTCCGGCGGTCGGATCGAGCGCATGCCCGGCTCACGGCAACCCTCCGGCGTCTTCGTCGATGCCGCCGAGCAATTGATGCGGGCCGCGATCCCGGCACCGCGTCCCAACGAGCGCGATCTCGCCTTTGCCGAAGCACAGAAGGTGCTCCACCGCCACGGCATCACCGCGGTAGCCGACATGGGTACGACGATCGAGGATTGGCAGGCCTTCCGTCGCGCGGGCGACAAGGGCGCGCTGACGCTCAGGATCATGTCCTACGCCGCAGGTCCCGACCAGATGGAACTGATCGCGGGAGCCCGACCCTCGCCCTGGCTTTACGACGACAAGCTGCGGATGAACGGTGTAAAGCTCTACCTCGACGGCGCACTCGGCAGCCGCGGGGCCTGGCTCAAGCAGCCCTATGCCGATGATCCGGGCAATACCGGCCTGCCGCTGACCAGCCCGGCCAAACTGCGCAACATTCTCGTGCGCGCGGCACAGGGCAATTTCCAGCCCGCGATCCACGCCATCGGAACCGCAGCCAATGAGGACGCACTCAATGCGATCGGCGAGATCGCCGAAAGCTTCCCCGGCGATCGCCGCTGGCGGATCGAGCACGTCCAGATCGTCGATCCGGTGGACCTTCCTAAGCTGGGCCAGAATGGCATCATCGCATCGATGCAGCCGGTCCACCAGACCAGCGATCGAACGATGGCCGAAGCGCGGCTCGGCCCCGACCGGCTAGAAGGCGCCTATGCGTGGAACACGATCCTCCAGCTTGGCGGGCGGCTGGCCTTTGGTTCGGACGCTCCGGTGGAATCGCCCGATCCTTTCGCCGGCCTTGCCGCCGCCACCACACGCATGGACGCCAATGGCGAGCCTTTCGGCGGCTGGCGCCCACAAGAGCGGGTCAACCGCGAACAGGCGCTGGCGGGTTTCACGAGCGAGGCCGCCTATGCCGGATTTGCCGAAGGCCGCTTTGGACGGCTGCTGCCGGGCGAACGTGCCGACTTCGTGCTGATCGATCGCGACCCCCTGCTTGCGACACCCAGCGAATTGCGCGCAACCAAGGTGCTCGAAACCTGGGTCGGCGGACGCAAGGTCTATGACGCCGACTGAGGTTCTTCCGGCTTTTCGACATCCGCTTTGCGCCGCTTCTCAGTCAGGCGCATCAGAAAAAGCGATCCCTCGAATAGCAGCAGCAATGGGATCGCGAGCAGGAGTTGCGACCCCGGATCGGGCGGCGTGATGATCGCCGCGAGCGCAACCACCGCCACTATCACATAGCGCCGCGCCGAAACGAGCTGGGCGCGTGTGACGATCCCCGCACGGTGCAGCAACAGCAAGAGGACCGGCAGCAGGAAGCTCATCCCGAATGCAAGAATGAACTGCATGACCAAGCCCAAATATTCGTTCGCCGTCGGCAGCGCCTGTATTTCGAGCCCGCCCGCGTTGCCTTCGAAACCGAGGAACCAGCGGAATGCGGTCGGCATCACGATGTAATAGGCCAGCGCGGCGCCCATGGTGAAGAGAATCGGCGTCGCCAGCAGGAAGGGCAGGAAAGCCTTCTTCTCCTTCGCGTAGAGCCCGGGTGCGACGAAAGCCCAGAGCTGGTTCGCGATGATCGGGAAGCTGAGACAGAAGCCCGCGAACAGCGCCACTTTCAGCTCGACGAAGAAAACCTCGTAGAGCTTGGTGAAGATCAGCTGGCCTTCCCCGTCGGCAAAGGAATTCTTGAGCGGCTGGATCAGGAAGCCGAGGATCGGATCGGCGAAATAGAGGCAGATGCCGAAGGCGATCGCCAATGCCAGAACGCAACGCACCAGCCGCGCGCGCAATTCGATCAGGTGGTCGAGCAGCGGGGCCTGACTCTCGTCGATATCCTTTATGACGGGCATGTCAGCGGCCTTTGCCTGCTGGCGGCGGATCGAGCGGGAGCGGCGGCTCGTCCTTATGCTCGGGCGCCTTTACCGGTGCCGCGCGCTTGATCGCAGCCTCTGCCGCGGCATCGGCATCCGGCACTTCATTGGCCGAGGCCAGTGGCTCCATCTCGTCGGGTATGAGGTTTTCCGGCGCCCCGCCCTCGGGCGTCGAGCCGTCGGGGTATTTGGCCATGATTTCCTTATTCCGCTTGGCCCACTTTTCTTCCATTTCCTCGATTTCGGCCTGGCGGACGACCTCGTCGAGACCCGCACGGAAATGCCCCGACATGCGGCGCAGCTTGCCGATCCAGCGGCCTGCTGTGCGCAGCGCCTTGGGCATGTCCTTGGGGCCGATCACGAGGATCGCCACGATGACGATCACCAGCAATTCGCTGGCGCCGATATCGAACATGGCCTGCCTCGCTTTCTAGCGAAATTACTTGGTGTCGGTGGTCTGCTTGACCTGGTCCGGGGTCAGCCCTTCATCCGCGGGCTTGGCTTCGTGGCCGATTTGTTTGGCGGGCGCCTCGTCTTCGTCGTTCATGCCCTGCTTGAAGCTTTTGATTCCCTTGCCGAAATCACCCATCATTTCGGAGATGCGCCCGCGCCCGAAGAGGACGAGGATAACGATGGCGATGATGGCGATCTGCCAGACACTAAGACCCATGGGACCTACTCTTTCGAATTGCTTGGCTACGAATATAGGCGTTGCCGCGGCTTAGCGCCAGTCAGGCTTCATCCGAAGTCTCTTCGCGACCCATGCTGTCGCCCGAATCCTCATGCAAACCGTCGGACATGAGCTCGTCATAGGCATCCTCGACCGGGTCGAGCAGGCCCGTCGCGCGCAATTCCGCGATCCCGGGCAGATCGCGGCGGCTCGACAGGCCGAAGTGCTCGAGAAATTCGGGCGTCGTCGCATAGATCGTCGGTCGCCCCGGCACCTCGCGCCGTCCGGCGATCTTAACCCAGCCCGCCTCCATCAAAACGTCGAGCGTGCCGCCGCTGGTCTGTACACCGCGGATCGATTCGATCTCAGCGCGACTGACCGGCTCGCGATAGGCAATGATCGCCAGCACCTCGGTCGCGGCTCGGCTCAGGCGGCGGACCTGTTCCTTTTCGCGCCGGAGCAAGTGCGCAAGATCGGGCGCGGTTTCGAAATGCCAGCGCTTGCCGCGCTCCACGAGGTGGATGCCGCGCTTTTCGTAATCCTCTGCCACACTGCGCAAGGCCGCGCGCACGTCGCCGACTGCCGCATCTCCGAGGAAACTTGCCAGCGCCTCCGCCGTCATCGGTTCTTCCGCCGCAAACAGCGCGGCTTCGACGGCGCGGGCGAGTTCATCCATCAGCCCGGCATCCTGCGAAGATGGAGTGGGCCGAAGGTATCCTCCTGCTGCAGTTCGGCCTTGCCCAGCCGCGCCAGTTCGAGCGCGGCAACGAAGCTGGACGCCAGTGCCGAGCGTTTGAGGCGCGGTTCGGCATGGGGCGGAAGGAAATCGCGCAATTCCATCCAGTCCAGCGTCACGCCGAGCATATTGGACACCCGGTCGAGCGCCGATTCGAGCGTCATCACGGGCCGTTCGCGGACCATGTGGATCGCAGGAGCGGTACGCGCCTTCACCCGCCCATATGCCTCGATCAGCGCAAACTGGTCGCAGCGCCATTTGGTCTTGCGGGCGATTTCGAGACCCTCGGGATCGCCACGCAGGAACACATCGCGCCCGATCCGGTCGCCGCCCAGCAGCCGTGCCGCGGCATCGCGCATCGCGCCCAGGCGCTGGAGCCGCAATTGCAGCTTGAGTGCCAATTCTTCGGGACTTGGGTCTTCCTGCTCTTCCTTGGGCAGCAGCAGGGCCGATTTGAGATAGGCGAGCCATGCCGCCATCACGAGATAGTCGGCTGCCAGCTCCAGTTTCAGCGCCCCGGCGCGGTCGATATAGCCGAGATACTGGTCGACCAGCGCGAGGATCGAGATAGACCGCAAATCGACCTTCTGCCGGCGCGCAAGGTCGAGCAGCAGGTCGAGAGGGCCTTCCCAACCCTCCAGCTCGAGGTAAAGCGCATTCCCGTCGACCGGTGCCTGCGCCGCGATACCATCCCACTCATCCTGCGTTTCAGCGGCAGTTTCGTTGAAAAAGAGGCCATCGCTGGTCATGCCGCGCGCTCCTCGGCGATCGCCAGCAGCGCATCGCGCTTGGCAAGCAGTTCGGCGGTGTCGGGCCCGTCCTGCGGCGGGCGCATTGCAGCATGCACGCGTTCCAGCCGCTCGGTCGTCTTTGCGCGCATCGTCCCGCCACGCTCCGCGATGGCGATCTGGTCGTCCATCTTCGCCCAGCAATTGAGCACGATGTCGCAGCCTGCCCCCAGCGCGCGGACCGAACGTTCGGGGATCGTGCCATCGAGCGCCTGCATATCGATATCGTCCGACAGGAGCAGTCCGTCGAAACCGATCCTGCCGCGGATGACCTCACGAATCACCGTTTCCGAAAGCGTCGCCGGATTCTCCGGGTCCCACGCCTCGAACACGATATGCGCGCTCATTCCAAGGGGATGCGCGGACAGCGTTCGAAACGGCTCAATATCGATCTCGAGTTCTTCTTCGCTCGCGGTGACATGGGGCAATGCCTTGTGCGAATCGCATGTCGCACGGCCGTGACCGGGCATATGTTTGAGGCAGCCTACGATACCGGCCCGGCCCATACCGTCGAGAACTGCACGGCCAAGCGCCGCGACCTGCATGGGATCGCTGCCCAACGCCCGGTCGCCGATGACGTCGTCGGTCTCGGCGCGGCGCACGTCGAACGGCGCATGATAGTCGACCTTGATGCCCATCTCGCCGAGCTCGCGCCCCATTGCCTCGGCATTGACCCGCGCCGCCTCGATGGCGGATGCGGGTGCGATGTCCCACAACTTGGCAAAGGCCTCACCCGCCGGATAGCGCTGCCATTCGGGCGGCTTCATGCGCGCGACGCGGCCGCCCTCCTGGTCGATCGATACGATCAGGTGATCGCGGCCGTGAATCGCACGCAGATCGTCGGTCAGCTTGCGCAACTGCTCCTTGTTCTCGCAATTGCGCGCGAACAGGATGTAGCCTGCCGGGTCCGCCTCCTTGAAAAAGGCACGTTCATCGGCGCTCAATTCGAGACCGGAAATGCCGAAAATGGCTGGCGTCATGCGCAGCAAACTGGGGTTTTCGCTCGAATCCCGCAAGCTTGCGCCCTGCGGGAAGTGTGGAAATTCGGTCCGGTGACCGCCTTATTTGACGAAACAGGCGAGTCCATCGGCCTTGAGCGCTGCGCACAGCCGGTTGGCCGCGGCACGGTCTCCGGCCAGAGCCTGAAGGCGATAAACGCGGCCGATATCGACCTGCGCCTCGACCACGCGATGCCTCACTCCGTTGAGCGCCTCGGTCTGGCGTATCAGGTTCGACCACGCGGTTTCGGCGTCGGCACGACGCGGATAGGCGCCGACCTGCACAGCGGTTCCGGCTGGCGGTGCGGTGCGCGTACCCTCGTTGACCGTCGAGGCGATCGCAGGCCCGGCGTCGCCAGGTTGGTCGACAGGCGCGCCCGGCGGCTCTGCCAGCCTGCCTTCCCGCGTCTGGCCTTCCCCGACCGCAAAACTGGTGTCGCCGGTTCCGGCGAATGTCTTGCCACCCGGGTTTTCGGGCCTGGTCTTATATGGTTCGTCCGGAGCGGCGATCACGCTGCCGTCGGCAGGGGGTTCATCCAATGTCTGATTGGAAACGAACCAGATTCCACCAACCACCACAGCGAGCAGCACAAGCGCGAGCACGCCTAGGAGGATCAGTCGCGACGTGTCGAAGCTTCCCGTTTCTTCCTCGTCCTCGCCCGCCTCGAGCCAGGGCAGGCTTTCGTCATCGGCCAGGTCGAGCTGGTCTTCGCCCTGCAAATCGCCATCCCTATCGTAAGGCGTCGACGCCACCATGCTCACATCTCCTCGACCGCTTCGACCCCCAGGATCGCAAGTCCATTGCGGATCACCTGCCCGACCTGCGCCGCCAGAAACAGCCGCGCTCCCGTCAGTTCGGGATCGCTCTCCTGAATGATCCGCTTCGACGGATCATCATTACCCGCATTCCAGAAACTGTGGAAGGCGGTAGCGAGATCGCCGAGGAAGAAAGCGATACGGTGCGGCTCACGCGCCTTGGCGGCGGATTCGACCACGCGCGGGAATTGCGAGGCTTCGCGAACCAGCGCGAGTTCCTCGTCGCCGAGACGGTCGAGATGCGCATCGCTCGGCTCGACGCCTGCCTTGCGCAGGGTCGAATGGATGCGCGCATGCGCATATTGCAGGTAGAAGACCGGATTGTCTTTCGACGCCTCGACCACTTTGGCGAAGTCGAATTCCATCTGTGCGTCGGATTTGCGGGTCAGCATGGTGAAGCGCACCACGTCCTTGCCGACCTCGTTCACGACATCGGCCAGCGTGACGAAAGTGCCCGACCGCTTGGACATCTTGACCGGTTCGCCGTCGCGCAGCAGCTTGACCATCTGCACCAGCTTGACGTCGAACGGCACGTCGCGCCCCGCGCCCTTGGTCAGCGCGGCGACTGCGGCCTTGATGCGCTTGACCGTGCCTGCGTGGTCGGCGCCCCAGATGTCGATCAGCGCGTCGGCTTTTTCCGCCTTCTGGAAGTGATAGGCGAGATCGGCGCCGAAATAGGTCCAGGCCCCGTTCGATTTCTTGATCGGACGATCCTGGTCGTCGCCGAATTCGGTGGAGCGGAACAGCGGCAGCTCGACCGGCTCCCAGTCCTCGGGCGGCGCTTTGCCCTTCGGCGCTTCGAGCACGCCGTCATAGACGAAGCCGTGTTCGCGCAGCCAGGCTTCCGCTGCCTCGGGCTTCTTTGCCGCCTGCAATTCGGCTTCGGAGGAAAACAGATCGTGATGGATGCCGAGCAGCGCCAGATCTTCGCGGATCATCTCCATCATCGCCGCGACCGAACGCTGGCGGAACAGTTCCAGCCACTCGCCTTCGGGTGCGTCCTTGTACGCCGGTCCGAACTCCTGCGCGAGCCGCTCGCCAACCGGCTTAAGGTAGTCTCCAGGGTAGAGACCTTCCGGAATCGCGCCGATGTCGTCGCCCAGAGCCTCGCGATAGCGAAGGTGCGCGGAACGGGCGAGCACGTCCACCTGGCCGCCCGCATCATTGACGTAGTATTCGCGCGTGACCCGGTAGCCGGCCCATTCGAGCAGGCCGGACAGCGCATCGCCGACCACCGCGCCGCGGCAATGGCCCATATGCATCGGTCCGGTCGGGTTGGCGGAGACATATTCGACATTGACCGTCTGGCCCTTGCCCATATCCGAACGGCCGTAGTCGTCGCCGAGATCGGAAATCGCACGCAGTTCGCGCCGCCATGCATCGGGCGCGAGGCGCAGGTTGATGAACCCCGGACCGGCGATTGCCGCTTCGGAAATGTCGGGCTCGCGCTCCAGATGCTCGACGATCTTTTCCGCCAACGCCCGGGGATTGGTTTTCGCCTGCTTGGCGAGCACCATGGCGGCATTGGTGGCAAGGTCGCCATGCGAAGGATCGCGCGGGGGCTCGACCGTCACGTTTGCGCGCGCGGATTCCGCCGGCAGCACGCCCTCCATTTCCAGAGCGTTCAATACTGCGTCGATGCGGGCCGCGAAGGCCGCGTGAAGTGTCTGCATGTCAGCCATGGCGCGCGCCTAGCCTATCGGCGCGAAATGGCAAGATGCGAGCGCTTACCGGGTCGCGTTGTAGCGCAATTGCGCCTCGGTCAGCTGGAAGCCGACGAGCAACTCGAATGTTGCGCGCTGAACCGCGGCGCGCACGGCCGGATCCGCGAGCGGGTCGAGAGCGGCATCGGGATCGCCCGCCCTACGCCTGCGCGTGATCTGCTCGCGAATATCGGCCGGCAGGGTCGCTTCGGCGCGGTCGACATAGGCTCCGGCGCTGCCCCGCGCCTGCGCGCGTTCCTGCCCATCGGCGAATTGCAGCGTCACCGTGCCGACACGCTTGGTGACCACGGCCGACCCGCCTCTCAGTACAGTCGAGAAATAGGGCAGCGTTACCGTCCGGCTGCCACGCGTATCGGTGCGCCGCGCGACGACATCGAAACTGGCTTCGGTATAGACCCGATCGAGCGTGTCTTCATTGCAGGTCGAACGCAGATTGGTGATGGCAGCGGTCACATCGAGATCGGCCATCGTCGTCGAACCCGGCGTGCGGAAGGTGGTGATGTCGCCGGTGTAGTCGGGAATGCCCACTGCCGGGCAGGTGGTCCGCACCGCCGTGATGCCGACCCCCTGATCGACGACCAGTTCACCTTCCCTGGCGCAGCCGGCCAACGCGAAGCCTAGAGCGAGCGCGGGAAGAAGGCGGGTACGGATGGTCATGCGGCTATTTTCCCTTTTGCGGTCATTCGAATTCGTAGCCCTGCCGAGCTGCGGCTTGCCCTAGCTTGGCCCGCACGAAAGCGCTAGAGGGCGACACATGAATGCCCCCTTTCCATCCACGCCTACCGCGTCCGACGGCGATCCGCGCCTACCGCTCAAGCTGCTGATCGCGGCTCCGCGCGGCTTTTGCGCCGGTGTCGACCGGGCGATCGAGATCGTCGAACGTGCGCTGCAGAAATATGGTGCCCCGGTCTATGTACGGCACGAGATCGTCCATAACCGCTATGTCGTCGACAGCCTCAAGGCGAAGGGCGCGATCTTCGTCGAAGAACTCGACGAGGTGCCCGACGATGCTCCCGTGGTGTTCAGCGCGCACGGCGTGCCCAAGGAGGTCCCGGCCGAGGCCGAGCGGCGCAAGATGCTTTACGTCGATGCGACCTGTCCGCTGGTCAGCAAGGTCCACCGGCAGGCCGAACGCCAGATCGAAAAGGGTCAGCACATCCTGTTCATCGGCCACGAAGGCCATCCCGAAGTCATCGGAACTATGGGCCAGGTGCCCGGCGGACGGATAACGCTGGTCGAGACGGTCGAGGATGTCGCCAAGCTCGAATTCACGCACAAAGACGACCTGTCCTATCTGACCCAGACCACGCTTTCGGTGGACGACACCCGCGACATCATCGAGGCGCTCGAAGCGCGCTTCCCCCAGATTGTCGCACCGCGCGCGGAAGACATCTGCTACGCCACCAGCAATCGCCAGGCTGCGGTCAAGCAGATTGCCGGTTCCTGCGATCTCGTCTTGGTGATCGGCGCGCCCAACTCGTCGAATTCGCTGCGCCTCGTCGAAGTCGCAGAACGCATGGGCACCAGCGCAATGCTGATCCAGCGGGCGGACGAGATCGATCCGACCTGGCTCGAGGGCGTCGGTACGGTGGGCCTCACTGCCGGCGCCTCCGCTCCGGAAAAGCTCGTGCGCGAGGTCGTCGATCGCCTTTCGGACTGGCGGCTCGTGGACGAGGAAGTCGTGACGACGGCCGAAGAAAACATGGTCTTCAAGCTGCCGCGCCAACTGACCGAGTAGCGTGGCGGTCTACACCCATCTCGGGGCCGAGGAACTCGCGCGACTGGTCGCGCAATACGACGTCGGCGACCTCGTTTCTGTCAAGGGAATCGCCGAGGGCGTCTCGAACTCCAACTGGCTTGTCGAAACCACGCGGGGCCGCTTCATCCTCACGATGTACGAACGCCGGATCGACATTGGCGACCTGCCATTCTTTCTCGGCCTGCTCGACCACCTGTCCGACCGGAATTGCCCGGTCCCGCGGACCATCCACGACCGCCATTGCGATGCGTGGCGAACGGTGGACGGCAAGGCGGTGGCGCTGATCGAATTCCTGCCCGGCGTTTCGCCCAGCGAGCCCAATCCAGCCCAGGCCCGGGCGGTAGGCGCAGCCTTGGCAACGACACATCTGGCCGCGCGCGATTTTCCGATGGAGCGCGCGGACGGGCTGACGCCGCGCGATACGCTTGCCATTCTGCGGGAATGCGGGGCCGAGGCACTTGCCTCGATCGATCCGCAGCTCGCCGCGACGCTGGAACACGGCGCGGACATCGTCAGTGCGTGGCCGGCAGACCTGCCACGCTCAATCATACATTCGGACCTGTTCCCCGACAATGTCCTGATGCTCGGCGATAAGGTCACGGGCATGATCGACTTCTACTTCGCCTGCAGCGGGGCGATGGCCTATGACCTCGCCGTGACCCATGCCGCATGGTGTTTCGACGAGCATGGCGAGCGGGGCGACCGGGACCTGGGCCGCGCGATGATCGAAGGCTATGAATCGGTGCGCTCATTATCCGTTGATGAAAGGGCGGCGCTACCCCTGCTTGGCGAAGGAGCCTGCCTGCGCTTCATCGCTAGCCGCGCGCAGGACTGGCTCGACACGCCCGAGGATGCACTGGTCCGGCGCAAGGACCCGATGGATTTCGTGCGGCGGCTGGAATTCTATCGCACGAACGGCCAAAGCGCATTCGCATGAAGAAGGTCGAATTGTTCACCGATGGTGCCTGCAAGGGCAATCCCGGCCCCGGCGGCTGGGGCGCTCTGCTGCGCATGGGGCCGCATGAAAAGGAGCTTTCCGGAAGCGAGCCGGAAACTACCAACAATCGCATGGAAATGACCGCCGCGATCAAGGGCCTTCGCGCACTGATCGAACCTTGCGAGGTCGATCTCTACACCGACAGCAAATATCTCATCGACGGGATAACCAAGTGGGTCCACGGCTGGAAGAAACGCGGCTGGGTCAACGCCAGCAAGAAGCCGGTGCGCAATGCCGAGCTATGGCACGACCTGATCGAACTCACCGAGCGGCACAAGGTCGAGTGGCATTGGGTTAGGGGCCATTCGGGCCATCCCGAAAACGATCGGGTGGACCGCCTCGCCAGCGACGAGGCGGACCGGATCGCCCGCCCGGGTTAATCGCGATCAGCTATTGTCGACGACCTCTGCACCCGGGCCGTTGGACTTGATCGAATCGATGGCATTCTGTGCGCTGGCCTTGGAGCTGTAGCCCTCGGTCGCGAACATCACTTCCGAATTGTACTTGAAACGCACGCGGTACTCGCCTGCCTTGTCCTTGTAGATCTCGAAGTGGTGGGCCATCGAAATACTCTCCCGATTCACGATTGGATTCGCTCATAAACTAGCGTTTGGGACGGGATTGGCTAGTCAAAGCGGGCCGGCGAGTAGAGTTCGGCATCGAGCTCTTCGGTCATCGCATCGCGTTCTTCGCCGAGCAGGAGCTGGCGTCCGAGCCGGGCCGCTGCGGGAGCGGTCTGGATGCCGAAACCGCCCTGCCCCGCAAACCAGGCAAAGCCTTCTACATCCGGTGCATAGCCATAGACCGGGCGACGATCCGCCGCGAAGCTGCGCAGCCCTGCCCATTTGTGCTCCACCGCCTCGACCCGCCAGTCGACGACTTCCTCGAGCTGAGCAATGGCTTCGGCCACCGCCAGTTCCTCGGGTGCGGCATCGCAAGGTTCGCTCGGCTCCTCGTCATGCGGGCTGAGCCACAAGCGCCCGGATTCAGGCTTGAAATAGAAGCGGCCGCGGATGTCCAGGACGAGCGGCAGGTCGTCGGGCACCGGCGGATCAACCCGCACCTGCGCAACCGTCCGCCGATAAGGCGCAATGCCGGCCGGCTTCACGCCCGCCAGCTGTGCCAGCTCGTCCGCCCAGGCGCCTGCAGCATTCACCACAACGGCTGCTTGAAACGCCTCGCCCCGCTCGGTTGCGATGTCCCAGCGTCTATCGTGTCGTTCAAGCCTCACGACACGCGCCCTGCACTCGATCGCAGCATCGGCCTCGCGCGCCTGCGCCAGATAGTGGGCATGGAGCCCTGCAACGTCGATATCCGCGCATACCGGTTCCCAGATCGCATCGGACCAGTCATGGCGGATGCCGGGCACTCGCTTCTGCAAATCGCCGCGGCCGAGATGCTGGATCGTTGCGCCGGTCGGGACGAAGCGCTGCATGAACTGCGTCACCAGTTCTTCGTCGCCCTCCCGCGCGATGTAGAGTGCCCCGCGCTCGTGCAGAAATCCCCTCTCGCGCAAGTATGAGCCCGATGCGAGCGTCAGAGGCACGATCTCGGGCCCCCCGTAACATTCCTCCCAGAATGCTGCGGATCGCCCCGTCGCATGATAGCCCGGTCGATCTTCCGCTTCGAGCAGCAGGACGCTGGCACCGCTCGCGGAAAGCTCTGCGGCGAGACTGGCCCCGGCGATGCCGGCGCCGACGATGGCGAAGTCGTAAGTAGTCATGACCTTTCCTGCGGCACCACACGGTCGAGAAACTCAGCTATTCCGGCCATCGCCCGGTCGCGGACGGGGTCGGCTTCGCGGAGGATTTCGTGGCGTGCCTCTTCGCCGAATGCGAGCAATTCGCCTTTGGGCAGTCGCTGCGCCGCGCGCACGGCCGCGGCGTGGCTGACCAACCTGTCCGCCGAGGTGCTTATCACGAGCACGGGCACCTGCACCGCTTCCATCGCGCCTGCCTCTTCGAGCCTTCGGGCCGAGGCGTAGGCGCGTTCGACCCAACCCCAACTACCCGGTCCCATCACCAGTTCGGGACGCTCTTCGCGCCACCACAATTCGTCGGCATAACGATCGGCGTCATGGGTCAGCAGGGCGCTGCGACGAGCGGGCATCTCGCCCGGTTTCTCGCTCCACTTCCATGCTGGCCGCGTCGGTTCTCCGAGTTTCGTCATCAGCCGCGCGACGAGATGGAGCAGACCGAGCGGCAGTGGTGGGCCCGACATGCCGATCATCGGCGCGCTGAGGATAGCGGCATCGGGATCGACCAGATCGTCGACCAGCGCGCGCATTACCAGATGTCCGCCCATCGAATGTCCCGCAAGAACATGGGGGCCGGGCGCCTCTCGGCGCCAGGTTGACCAGAAGTGCGCAAGATCGCTGGTCCAGTCGGTAAAGTCGTCCACATGGCCGGTCACGGCATCCTTGCCGAGGCGGCCCGAACCCGCCTGTCCGCGCCAGTCGACAGCCGTCACTCGCCAGCCCGCGCGATGCCACTGCTCGAGCGTTTCCAAGTACTTCTCGTAGAAGTCGCCACGTCCCGGCAGGAACAGGATCGAGCCACGCTCACCGCCGGCCGCGCCCGGCCAGTCGATACGCCTGATCGCGTGCCCATCGGCCAGGACGTGGGTCGACTCGCTCGCATGCGGCGGAATCGCCCGGCGGTCGATCGCCCCCTGTGGCGCTGGCATGACGGTGATGGCGGCCTCCTCTATGGTTACTTTTTGGTAAGCACGTTCCTGTAGCACCGCATCCCGAAGGGTTGCCTCGGGGGCGTCATGCAAAGCCAGATTTTCACCTACGTATTGCTTGCCGGGTTGGCAATCGCACTCGTGTGGGTGATCGTTACCGATCTCAAGAGCCGTACGATCAGCAACAGGCTGACCATGACGATTGCGCTGGGCGCGCCGCTCTACTGGCTCTCGATCGGACTGCCGCTGTGGCCGGATGTCGCATTACAGATCGGCTTGTCGCTCGGTGTATTCGCAGTGTGTTGCGTGCTCTTCGCGATTCGGCAGATGGGCGGAGGCGACGTGAAACTGCTCACGGCGCTCGCGCTGTGGGTACCGCCTTCGCAATTCACGCTGTTGCTCGTCGCCATGGCGATGCTCGGCTGGGTTCTGACCATGGCGGTCGGTGCCTGGCATGTAGCGCGTTCGAGGGCGATCAAGACCAGCCCAGTCCGCGATACCGCACTCCTGGTCGTCGGCACCGCGATCGCAGCCGCCTTCGCCAGCGCCGTACTCGGCGGCCCGACGATCCCATTGCCGGCCGGCATGGCCGAATCCGCCACCACCGACGCCATGACAGCGATCGCTCTCGTGCTCGCACCGTTGATCTTGCTGCTGGTGGTCACGTTCGGCTCGATCCGCATCATACGCAGGCACGACCGTGACCTGTGGGTCCCTTACGGCCCCGCAATCTCGCTCGCCGGCATCTGGGTCGTCGCCAGCGGCGAATTGCTCGCGCGTGGAATGACGTCCCCCGTCGGCTGAGAACGCGATCTTAACCAATTCGCCGGTACAGCATGCAACCATACTTGCCCGCAGCGGAAATCGGCGGGCCGAACTAGGGGGCTTGATAGCCATGGATAGGAAAAAGCTGGTTCTGCTGGTTGCCGCGCTGATCGTCGCGGTCGGTACGGCGCTCGTCGCGCGGAGCATGTTCGCCGGGGCCGGTGCGCCTCAGGCCGAAGCCGCCGCGCAGGTCGAGGCGCAGGGGCCCAAGGTCCTCGTCGCACAGCGCGCATTGCCGGTCGGTACGATCATCACCGCGGATGCAATCGGCTTCCAGCTATGGCCCGAAGAACTGGTCCAGGATGCCTATTTCCTCGACGGTGAAGCGGATATGAGCAAGCTGCTCGGCACCGTCGTTCGCCACCCGATTACTGCCGGCGAGCCGGTTACCCAGGGCTCGCTGGTCGCGCCGGGCGATCGCGGCTTCCTCGCCGCTGCTCTCGCCCCCGGCATGCGGGCCATTACCGTCCCCGTTACCGCCCAGTCGGGCGTCGGCGGATTCGTTTTCCCGGGCGACCGGGTGGACATGGTGCTGACCCAGCAGGTCGAAGGCAATGACGGCACCAATCTGAAAGCGTCGGAAACCATTCTTCGTAACCTTCGTGTGCTCGCCACCGACCAGTCGACCGTGTCGGAAAAGGCCGACGACGGCTCGACCGTGGTCAAGGAGTTCCGCACCGTTACGCTCGAAGTCACCCCGGTGATCGCCGAGAAGGTGGCGGTTGCGCAGACCATCGGCACGCTGAGCCTCTCGCTGCGCTCGCTCGCCGACAACCAGACCGAGCTCGAACGGGCGATTGCGGCGGGTGATGTCAGCATTCCCGACGATGCCTCGCCCGAAGAGGAAGAGCGCCTGCTGCGCCAGGCCATGGCCCGCCCGGACGATGGCAAGAGCACCTATGTCACCGGCGGCGACGTCTCGCGTTTCCAGCGCCGTTCGGCCCCTCCGCAGGGCGCGATCGGCAGGGCGCCCGCCCCGGCCGCCCCGGCGGGTGCGACCGGCGCGCCGGTCCGCCAGGGACCGAGCGTCCGCGTTACCCGCGGCAAGGAAACCGAGGACGTGCCGGTGGGCACGGTTAGCCTCAAGTGAGCCGGATAGAACAAGCGGGAAGCCATTCAGGGGGCAATTCCATGAAACGTCGTCTTACCACCAAATTGCTGCTTGCCAGCCTGGCGGTCACGCCGCTGGCAGCCGCACCGACGACCGTCGCGACGGCCCAGACCATCGTGAGTCCGAGCTCGGAGATCGTCTTGTCGATCGGCCGCGGCGAACTGGTCAATGTGCCCGGGACCATGGCCGATGTCTTCGTCGCCGACGACAATATCGCCGATGTCCAGGTCAAATCGCAGCGCCAGCTTTACGTCTTCGGCAAATCGGGCGGCGAAACCACGATCTACGCCAGCAACCGCGCCGGCGATATCGTCTGGTCGGCCAACATCCGCGTCGGTTCGAATATCGGCAGCGTCGACCAGCTGCTCGCGCTTGCGATGCCCGAGGCTGAAATCTCGGTTGCGACGATGGGAACCAACGTCATCCTGCTGACCGGCACCGTTGCCGCGCCGGAAGATGCCGAAGAAGCGCAGCGCCTCGTCGAAGCCTTTGTCGGCGACGGTACAAATGTCATCAGCCGCCTGCGCATGGCGACGCCGCTTCAGGTCAACCTGCAGGTCCGTATCGCCGAAGTCAGCCGCAGCTTCGTGCGCGCGCTGGGCGTAAATCTCGCGACCGTCGACAATTCCAGCGGCTTCAAGTTCGGTATCGGACAAGGCCGCACCGGAGCCTTCCCGCAGTACACTCCGGGCAGCCCCGCGGGCTTGGGCGTTGGCGTCACGGACGGACCCGAGGGCAGCAGCGTCGTGGCCAACATCTCGCCAGGTACGACCGTAAGTGCCTTCGGCAAGTTCCTCGGCCTCGACATTGCTTCCGCGTTGGACCTTGCCGAGACCGAAGGTCTCGTGACCACTCTGTCGCAGCCCAATCTGACCGCACTGTCCGGCGAAACGGCCGAATTCCTCGCCGGCGGAGAATTCCCCATCCCGCTGAGCCAGGGCCTCGGCACCACCACCATCGAATACAAGAATTATGGCGTGAGCCTGGCCTATTCACCCACCGTGCTGGCAAATGGCCGTATCTCGATGCGTGTGCGTCCCGAGGTGTCGGAATTGTCGAGCCAAGGCGCAATCACGCTCGACGGTTTCCAAGTCCCCGCCCTCATCACGCGTCGCGCGGAAACGACCGTCGAGCTCGGCTCGGGCCAGAGCTTCATGATCGCGGGATTGCTGTCGAACAATGCGACCAACTCAATCGACAAGGCACCGGGCCTCGGCGACGTGCCAATCCTCGGCAATCTGTTCCGCTCCACTACGTATCGCAAGGGTGAGACAGAGCTGGTGATCGTTGTCACGCCCTATCTGGTGAAACCCGTCGACGCGAACGACATCAAACTACCGACCGATGGATTCCGCACGCCAACCGAAGGTCAACGCCTGTTCGGATACCAGCAGAGCGATGGCGTGACCGGCGGCGAGCGCCCCGGACCCAGCGCAGTCGAGAGCGAACCGGCTGCACCGGGCATCTCGCAAGGGGTTCCGACCGACAATGGCGCCCAGCAGGCTCAGAGCCAGCCCGATGCCCGCCGCAACGAACGCAGAGCGCCAGCAAAGCCCGGTTTCAGCTTTGAATAGGGGGACGAGTACAATGGCTAAGGCAATCAATCACAAGCTCGCCGGTTCTCTGGCCGTCTCACTCGGCCTGTTCCTGGGCGCCTGCGGCGGTATTCCGACCGACAACCGTTCGCTCTACAGTGCGCGCCAGCCGGTCGTCGAGAGGACCAATTTCACGCTCGATGTGAACACGACAGGTGGCGGACTCCCCGTCAGCGAACAACAGCGCGTCGATGGCTGGTTCGAGGCCATGGGCCTCGGCTACGGCGACCGTATCTCGATCGACGATCCGACCGCCAATCCCGCAGTGCGTGACGATGTGGCGGCGCTTGCCGGGCGCTACGGCTTGCTGATCAGCGATGGCTCGCCAGTCACCGCCGGTTATGTCGATCCGGGCCAGGCCCGTATCGTCGTGACCCGTTCGACCGCGAGCGTGCCGGGCTGTCCGGACTGGTCGGCGAACAACGAGGCCAACCCGAACAATGCGACCTACCCCGGCTACGGCTGTGCGGTGAACGGCAATCTCGCCGGCATGGTCGCCAATCCCGAAGATCTGATCTCCGGCCAGAAAGGCACCGGCGAAACCGTCGTCACGACTTCGACCAAGGCCATCAGGGCCTATCGCGACCAGGCGCCGACGGGCGGTGGCGAGTTGCCCGAAGTCAGCACCCAAGAAGGAGGAGGCTAAGCAGCCATGAGCGCTTCACTCAAACCCGGCACAACGGGCAATCGCGATCCTTTCGCCGCCTACGTCTGTGACGAGACCGCCCTCGACGTGCTGCGACCGGTGGTGATCGAACTCGGCTGGCAGCCCGAAAAGTGCAACAAGGGCGGCCTGCGCAACGCCATCCAGTCGCTTTCGGTTTCAGCGAGCCCGAACATTCTGATGGTCGACCTGTCGGAAAGCGGTGATCCGCTGAACGACATCAACGCCCTCGCAGAGGTTTGCGAACCGGGTACGGTCGTGATCGCGATCGGACAGGTGAACGATGTACGCCTCTACCGCGACCTCCTCGCCAGCGGCATCCACGATTACCTGTTGAAGCCATTGTCGGCGAGCATGCTACGCGATTCGCTCAACCAGGCGCAAGCCGTCTTCACGGCTCCGCGCGCGGGCGAGGAAGAGGGGGTCAAGCGCCACATCTCGGCGGCGGTCATCGGCACGCGAGGCGGTGTTGGCGCATCGACGCTGGTGACTTCGCTCGCATGGCTGTTCTCGACCGAAATGCGCATGCCGACAGCACTGCTCGATCTCGATGTCCATTTCGGCACGGGGGCGCTCACGCTCGACCTCGAGCCGGGACGCGGCCTTACCGATGCGATCGACAATCCAAGCCGCATCGACGGCCTGTTCATCGAACGCGCGATGATCCGCGCGAACGACAACCTATCGATCCTTTCGGCCGAAGCGCCCATCAACCATCCGCTGATGACGGATGGCGCGGCGTTCATGCAGTTGCAGGAAGAGTTCAAGCACACGTTCGAAATGACCGTGCTCGACATGCCCCGCAACATGATGATCAACTTCCCGCACCTGCTCAACGACGTGAATGTGGTCGTGCTTTCCACGGAAATGTCGCTCGCCTCGGCACGCGATACGATCCGCATCCTTTCGTGGCTCAAGACAAATGCGCCGCACGCGAAGGTCTTGATCGTAGCCAACAGGGTCCAGCCGGGCGTGACCGAAATCAGCAAGGCCGATTTCGAAACGTCGATCGAACGCAAGATCGACGTCACGATCCCCTTCGACCAGAAGGCGGCGGCCAATGCAGCCAAGCTGGGCAAGACCTTCGTCGATGCAAACGCCAGCTCGAAAGCAACCGCGGCGATCAAGCAATTGTCTTCGCAGGTCATCGGTGCCGGCGACCAGGATGCCGAGGAAGCCGAGGATTCAGGCGCCAAGAAATCGCTCCTCGGCAGCTTCGATTTCAAGAACCTGCTGGCGAAAAAGAAAGACGCACCGGTCGAGGCGGCAGCGGAATAGCGGTTTCTTTCACTCGCCCGGTTCCTTGAAGATATGCACGGAGAACACGCATGAACATCATCCAGCTAGTGCTGTTGGCCGTCGGGGTCGTGGCCATGCTGGCGATCGTCTACGCGTTGCTGTCCGGCCCCAATGCCGCAAAGGCGAGCCAGCGCCGCCTGCAACAGGTCCGATTTCGTCACTCCGAAAGCACCGACGCCAAGGTTGAATCGCAGTTCAAGAAGGCCATCGCCGCTCGCAAGCCAAAGGTGCACCGCGTCGCCGGTTCGGCTTCGCGCACCGAAGCGCTGGCCAACCGGCTCGACCGAACCGGCAAGGGCTGGACACTGAGCCATTATGCCTATGCCTCTCTTGGTCTCGTGGTCGTCGTTGCATTGCTGATGTATCTGCGCAGCGGCTCTCTGGGTCTCTCGCTCGGTGTCGGCGTGCTCGTCGGGGCAGGCCTTCCGCACTTCATCGTCGGGCATGCGATCAAGAAACGCACCGCCAATTTCAATGCGAAGTTTCCCGACGCGATCGAATTGCTGGTACGCGGATTGCGCTCGGGCCTGCCGGTCACCGAAACCCTGGCCGTCGTGGCGCAGGAAATCCCCGGCCCCGTCGGCGAGGAATTCAGGGGGATCGTCGAGCGCATCAAGATCGGCCGGACGATGGAAGAATCGCTCCAGGAAACCGCCGACCGCCTCGGCATTCCGGAATTCAACTTCTTCTGCATCACGCTCGCCATCCAGCGCGAAACCGGCGGCAATCTCGCCGAAACGCTGTCCAACCTCTCGGACGTGCTGCGCAAGCGCGCGCAGATGAAGCTCAAGATCAAGGCGATGAGTTCGGAATCGAAGGCCTCGGCCTATATCGTCGGCGCCCTGCCGTTCATCGTGTTCACCCTGATCTGGTGGATCAACCCGACCTATATCGGTGGCTTCTTCGAAGATGACCGCCTGATCATCACCGGCCTCGGCGGCCTCGTGTGGATGAGCATCGGCGCCTTCATCATGGCGAAGATGGTCAGCTTCGAGATCTGAGCTGGGGAAGGAGTAACACTATGGATCCCGCAACCGGCCCCACCCTCCTCGGTTTCGACGTCTTCCTGGTCGGCTCGATCCTCGCCGGGATCGCGGCTGCCTCGGTTCTGTTCGCGATCTACACCGCGGTGACGATCAAGGACCCGATGAGCAAGCGCGTCAAGGCCCTCGAAGGACGCCGTGAAGAGCTCAAGATGGGCCTCGTCACCTCGACCGCCAAGAAGCGCCAGAGCCTGGTCCGCAAGAACGATACGACCGAGAGGATCAAGGACACTCTGGGCAACATGAAGGTGTTGCAACAGAGCCAGGTCGAAGTCGTCCAGCATAAGCTCGCCCATGCCGGCATCCGCAACAAGGAACTGGCGATCGTCATCATCGGCTTGCGCGCCGTGCTGCCGCTCCTGTTCGGCGGGCTCGTCTTCGCGGCCGTGTTCCTGCTCGACATGTTCCCCGACTGGGGTCCGATGAAACGCAATGGCGCGCTGATGGCCGCGGTTTTCCTCGGCTACAAAGGTCCCGAACTCTATCTCGGCAACATTGCGAAGAAACGGAACGAGGCGATCCGCAAGGGCCTGCCCGATGCGCTCGACCTGCTGGTCATTTGCGCCGAGGCGGGCTTGACCGTCGATGCCGCCTTCAACCGTGTCGCCAAGGAACTGGGCCGCGCCTATCCCGAGCTCGGCGACGAGTTCGCGCTGACCGCGATCGAGCTTTCCTTCCTCAACGAACGCAAGAAGGCGTTCGACAACCTCGCCTATCGCGTCGATCTCGATGCGGTGAAGGGCGTGGTCACGACCATGATCCAGACCGAACGCTACGGCACCCCGCTGGCCAGCGCGCTGCGCGTGCTGTCGGCCGAATTCCGCAACGAGCGCATGATGCGTGCCGAGGAAAAGGCCGCACGCCTCCCGGCGATCATGACCGTGCCACTGATCATGTTCATTCTGCCGGTGCTGTTCATCGTCATTCTGGGCCCGGCAGCCTGTTCGATCGCCGACGCTTTCAGCGGCGGGATCGGTTAGGCGAAACCTCCTGCGACGGATCGCAACCCAGGCCTGGTCGACTAACCCTAGTCGGCCAGGCTTTCGGCGTCGAAGTCCCCCGCCTGGTCGCGCACGCGCACCAGCATGTCGAGCAGGCTGGCCCGCTCCTGCTCACTGAGAACCGAGAACAGCTCGCCTTCGATCTTCATCGCCAGCGGCATGATGCCCGCATGCACCGAACGACCCTCGGCGGTCAGTTCGAGAAGGTGCGAGCGCCCGTCGCTGGCATTGGGCGAGCGTAGCACCAGCCCGCGATCCTCCAGCCGCTTGCACGCGCGATTGACCGGGACCTTGTCCATCAGGGTCTGCTGGGTCAGTTCGCGCTGGGTCAGCGCGCCGTGATCGCCCAGCACAGCCATGATCCGCCACTCCGTGGTCTTGAGCGCAAAGCGCTTGCGATATTGCTCGGCGATCCGTGTCGAGACCGCATTCGAGGCGATCGAGAGCTGGTAGGGCAGGAACTCGGCAAGGCGCTGGGCAGGCTGGCGTTTCGACATGCACTTACATTTAGATGACGCATGCAGCTTGGCAAGGCCGTTGCGAATGTAACCTTATTGCGCCGGCTCAGCCATACTCTGGTTCGTCCCACCAGGGATAGAAATCGGGCATGTTCGCACTGACGTTATCTGGATAGGCGGGCGGCCGCTTTTCCAGGAAGCTGGCGATTCCCTCTTTCGCATCCTCGCTGCGGCTGAGACGATAAATCGCGCGGGAATCGATACGGTGCGCATCCATCGGATGGCCCCCTGCGCCCAGCCGCCACAGCATCGCTCGGGTCATCGCGACCGAGACGGCGGAGGTGTTGTCCGCAATCTCGCGCGCGACGCCGATTGCCGCTTCCATCAGCTCGCCCTGCGGATGAACCGAACGGACGAGGCCGCGGTCGAGCGCTTCGCCGGCGCCGAAGATCCGCCCGGTCATGCACCATTCGAGCGCCGTCTGCATGCCGACGAGGCGGGGGAGGAACCAGCTCGAGGCGGCCTCGGGCGTGATCCCGCGCCGCGCAAAGACGAAGCCGAAGCGCGCATTGTCGCTCGCAAGGCGAATGTCGAAGGGTAGCTGCATCGTCGCGCCGACGCCCACCGCCACTCCGTTGCAAGCCCCGATGAGCGGCTTCTTCGAGTTGAACAGGCGCAAGGTCAATCGCCCACCCCCGTCGCGCACTCGCTCGTCGGACAGGTCGTCGACCGGCGTAGGGTCGGAGAAGACATGCCCGCCGCCTTCGGGCGTGAGGTCGGCACCGGCGCAGAACGCCCTGTCGCCATGCCCCGTGACGATCACCGCGCGCACCCCGTCGTCGGCATCGGTCGTATCGAGCGCATCGATGAGTTCGTCCATCATCGTGCGGGTAAAGGCGTTCATTTTTTCCGGACGGTGCAGCGTGATGGTGGCAATACCGTCGGCGATGTCGAGCTCGATCTGCGTGTAGGACATGTGTTGGATATCTCCCCTCTCGTTTCATCGGGATGGAACACATGCAACACGGTCCTGGCAAGAATTCTCCGGCCCATCTCAGGAAAATCGATCTGCGCGGGATCGAGGTTTCCACCCTTGCGCTCACATCGCGATCACTACCGCATGCGTCCGTCGCCGGGAAAACGTCGCGCAAGCTGCGAGTGAGGCGAACGCCCTAGCGTCGGTTGCGCTCGAACAAGTCCACGAGTTCGCCGAACTTCTGCCGCTGATCCTCGGGGTCGCCACTCGCGATCGCCTCGGCAACGCAGCAGGCCGCATGGTCCTTCAACACCTGGCTCTCGACCTTGGTAAGCGCCGACTTGATCGCCTGGATCTGCGTAAGAATGTCGATGCAATAGCGATCGTCCTCGATCATCTGCGCGACGCCGCGCACCTGACCGGCTATCCGGTTGAGTCGATTGAGTTTCGCAGATTTTCCGTCCGCCACTGAGTGCTTTCCTTTGAAATACCCCCAAGGGGTATATATAGGGCCGACCCGGACAGCAACACAAACCCACGGATATGTCGTTCATGCTGGATCGTCGCCGCTTCATCACCAGTACCGCCGGCCTTGCCGCTGCGACAAGCCTGCCGATGCCTTTATGGGCAAAAGGCGGTGCCCTTACCCACGCGACAAACGGCTTCGGCGAACTGTCTGGTCACGACATCCGCCTGTCCATCGACAATCATCATTTCACCACCGGCTCGCGCGGCGGCCATGCGATCGCGGTCAACGGGACGGTACCAGGCCCGCTCATCCGCTTGCGCGAGGGCCAGGATGTGCGCCTGCATGTCACCAACAATCTTGCAGAGGACAGCTCGATCCACTGGCACGGGCTGCTGGTTCCGTTCCAGTTCGACGGCGTTCCGGGCGTCAGCTTTCCCGGCATCAAGCCGGGCGAGACATTCACCTACGAATTCCCGATCCGTCAGGCGGGCACCTATTGGTGGCATTCGCATTCCGGGCTGCAGGAACAGGCCGGACACTATGGCCCGATCATCATCGAAAGCGCCGAGCCCGATCCGCGCTATGACCGCGATTACGTGGTCTTGCTGAGCGAGTTCACGCCGCTCCATCCGCATGAGATCATGCGTAAGCTCAAAGTCGGCGAGCATTACTTCAATCGCCAGATGCTGACCGCAACCAAGGGCGACATGTCGGGGGAAATGCGCCGGACCTGGGGCAAGATGCGGATGAATCCGCGCGATATCTCCGACGTAACCGGGGCGACCTACACCTTCCTGATCAATGGTCACGGGCCGGCAGACGATCTCCGGCTGGCCTTCCAGCCGGGTGAGCGCGTGCGCCTGCGGGTCATCAACGGCTCGGCGATGACATTCTTCAACGTCCGCATTCCCGGCGTCCCGATGACGGTTATCCAAGCCGACGGGATGGATGTTGCCGAGGTCGAGGTCGACGAGTTCCAGATCGGTGTCGCCGAGACTTACGACGTCATCGTTGCCCCCCCTGCGGGCAGCCATGCCATCGTGGCGGAAGCGATGGATCGCAGCGGCATGGGCGTCGCCAGCCTGACCAGCCATGCGGGCCATATCGCGACGCCCCCGCCATTGCGCGAGCCGGTAACGCTTTCGATGACCGACATGGGGATGATGGATCACGCTGCCATGGGCCACGATATGGGCGATATGGAGATGGATCACTCGATGCGGGACACCTCGCTCCTGCCCGCCGACGTGAAGGTCGGCCCCGGTCTCGACATGGTCGCGCCCAGCCCATCCGACCGGATGGATTTCCCCGGCCTCGGGCTCGACAAGGTGTCGCATCGCGTCCTGCATTATACCGACCTCAAGGCAAAGCGGATGAACCCGCATCGCACGGTCGAGCGCGAGCTGGAAATCCATCTGACCGGGAACATGGAACGCTACATGTGGGGCTTCGACGGCAAGAAATTCACTGCCGTGACCGACGACCCGATCCGCTTCGGTTATGACGAACGCGTGCGGGTGAAACTCGTCAACCAGACGATGATGGCGCACCCGATTCACCTGCACGGACATTTCTTCGAACTGGTCAACGGCGCCGATCACATGCACCAGCCGCTCAAGCATACGCTGGTCGTGCAATCCGGCGGAACGGCGACCTTCGACCTGACCGCCAACGAACCGGGCGACTGGGCCTTCCACTGCCACCTGCTCTACCACATGCATGCGGGCATGATGCAGGTGGTCACCGTGCGGCCCTTCCCCGCCGGGGAGAATGCGTGATGCGCGTTGCAGCCTTCCTGATGGCCGCTCTCGCCACCCCGCTGTCCGCGCAGCAGCACTCCCACCAATCCGCCCATCCCACGCCTGATCCCGCTCCGGTCGATTACTGCGCGATGGACCATGCGGCCAAGGACCATTCGCAGATGGGTCACGAGGCTCCGGCAAATTCTTCCCAGGAATCCATGGACCATTCCGCTCATGGCGCGGCCGACGACAAGTCGGCCCCCGGTGCGGCGCCCGAATCGGCGCTACCCCCCCGGGCGCTCGAAGGGCCTCGCCATGCCGCCGATCTCGTCTGGGGCGAAGACGCGATGGCGCCCGCGCGCCGCCAGCTCGCCGAAGAAAACGGTGGCATGCGGACCGGCATGGTACTGGTCGAGCGGCTCGAGGCGCGACTCGGCACCGAGAGCGGCAGCGAAGACGCTTATCTGTGGGACGCGCAGGCCTGGTATGGCGGCGACCTCGACCGGCTGGTGATCAAGACCGAGGGCGAAGGCGAATTCGGCGGCTCAGTTGAAGATGCTGAAGTTCAAGCGCTTTACAGCCGGGCGATCGGCCCCTTCTTCGACCTGCAGGCGGGTATGCGGCTGGACGTGGAACCCGATACGCGGAGCCACGCTGTCATCGGCGTGCAGGGCCTCGCGCCCTACATGTTTCATGTCGACGGTGCGCTGTTCCTCTCCGACCGCGGCGATCTCACCGCGCGTATCGAGGGCGAATACGACCAGAAGATCACCCAGCGTCTGATCCTCCAACCGCGAATCGAGGCCGAGTTTTCCGCTCAGGATATTGCCGAGCGGGAAATCGGCGCCGGTATCACCAAGATCGAGCCCGGGATTCGACTGCGCTATGAGATCGTGCGTGAATTCGCGCCTTACGTGGGGCTCGAATACGAAGCCAAGCTTGGCGAGACGGCGGACATAGCAAAGGCCGCCGGGAAGGATCCCGACGGCCTCAAGGTTCTCTTCGGCCTGAGGGCCTGGTTCTGACCGCTTAGCGCGGCGCCATACGGATGGCGCCGTCGAGGCGCACATCCTCACCGTTGAAATAGCCGCACTCGATCATGGTCATGGCGAGCTTGGCGTATTCCTCCGGATTGCCGAGGCGCTTGGGGAACGGAACCGACGCGGCGAGCGCTTCCTTCACCTGCGGCGGAGCAGCGTTCATAAGCGGCGTTTCGAAGATACCCGGTAGGATGGTGTTCACGCGGATGCCCTCGTTCATGAGGTCGCGCGCGATGGGCAAGGTCATGCCGATCACGCCGCCCTTCGATGCGGAATAGGCCGCCTGGCCGATCTGACCGTCTTCGCCGGCAACCGATGCGGTGTTGACGATCGCGCCGCGATCGCCGTCGTCGCTCAACGGGTCGAGCGTCATCATTCCGGCAGCCGATTTGGCGATGCAGCGGAACGTGCCGACGAGGTTGACCTGGATCACGAAATCGAAGGCCGACAGCGGGAAGTGGCTGATCTCGCCGCTCTGCTTGTCGCGCTTGGCGGTCTTGATTGCATTGCCGATACCGGCGCAGTTGATGAGGATGCGCTCCTGCCCGTGCGCTTCGCGGGCCTTGGCGAAACCGGCATCGACGTCGTCGTCGCTGGTCACATTGACCTTGCAGAAGATGCCGCCGATGTCCTTGGCGACCGCTTCGCCCTTCTCCTCGTTCATGTCGAAAATGGCGACCTTGGCACCCTTGGCCGCAAGCGCGCGGGCAGTGGCTTCGCCGAGGCCCGAGGCGCCGCCGGTGACGACTGCGGGGGTATTGCTGCTGACTTCCATGAATAATCCTCTCATTTCGTCATCCCAGCAAAAGCCGGGATCTGGTTCGGATAGGTTCGACTTCGCTGCACGAGATCCCAGCTTTTGCCGGGATGACGCAAAGCGTCAAAGCGCCTCGACGATGGTGACGTTGGCGACGCCGCCGCCTTCGCACATCGTCTGGAGGCCGTATTTCTTGCCGCGCGCCTTGAGCGCGTGAACGAGCGTTGCCATGAGCTTGGTGCCCGATGCACCGAGCGGGTGGCCCAGGGCAATCGCGCCGCCATTGACGTTGAGCTTCGACGCATCCGCGCCCGTGTGCTTGAGCCACGCAAGCGGTACCGGCGCGAAGGCCTCGTTCACTTCGAACAGGTCGATATCGTCGATCTTCATGCCGGCCCGTTCGAGCGCGCGATCGGTGGCGAACAGCGGTTCCTCGAGCATGATGACCGGGTCGCCGGCCGTGACGGTGAGGTTGTGAATGCGCGCCATCGGCGTCAGGCCGTATTCCTTGAGCGCTTTCTCGCTGACGACCAGCACCGCGCTCGACCCGTCGCAGATCTGGCTGCTGGTGGCGGCGGTGATGGTACCTTCGGGGCTGAGCAGCTTAACGCCCGCAATGCTTTCGAGCGTCGCATCGAAGCGGACGCCTTCGTCCACCGTATGCATCTCGGTGCCTTCGGGCGTCTCGATTTCGACCGGTACGATCTCGGCTTCGAACGCGCCCGACTTGGTTGCCTCGATCGCCTTCTCGTGGCTCGAAAGAGCGAAACGGTCGAGATCGTCCTTGGTGAAGCCGTGCTTCTTGACGATCATCTCGGCGCCCATGAACTGGCTCCACTGGATGCCGGGATACTTCTCCTCGAGCCCGGGCGATTTGTAGTTCCCCAGCCCCTCTTTCATATGGAACATCGCGGTCGAGCCCATCGGAACGCGGCTCATGCTTTCGACCCCGCTGGCGATGACGACGTCCTGCGTCCCGCTCATCACCGCCTGCGCGGCGAACTGGATCGCCTGCTGGCTCGAGCCGCACTGCCGGTCGATGGTGACCGCGGGCACGCCCTCGCCGAGATGTTTCGACGCAAGCACCGCATTGCGGCCGACCTGCATCGCCTGCTCGCCGCCCTGGCTGACGCAGCCCATCACCACATCGTCGATGGCCTTCGCCTCGAGACCCGAGCGCTCCATGATCGCATCGAGCGATTTGGCGGCGAGATCGACCGGGTGAACCCCGGCCAGGCGGCCACCGCGGCGTCCTCCGGCGGTCCGAACGGCTTCGACGATATAGGCTGTCGTCATTCTTACATCTTCCCAAAGACAGTTTCGATTTGCGACCGGACTATGAGAGGAACGGGATCGAATCAAGCGCACAATTAACCGAAGGCACTGCCTGGGAGGCAGTTCCGACGCGCCGATTTTCAAACGAACAAACGCGTCCTCCTTCCAGCTCAATCTTCCATGTTGGAAGAGCTCAAACGCACCGGTATTCCCAGCGCCAGGGGCAGATTGTTGCATTTGCGCTACGCTCGGGGGCACAATTCACACAAAATTGCCTCTGCCCCTGCTTCAATGCTTGCGTCTTGCCGTGCCGCTTGCTTTCTGGGAGCCAGCTAAATTGGTTTAGCAACACCCAGGGGACTACTTAAATGACCTATGTGAAATCAGCCGCCATGGCCGGTCGCGCCCGCCTGTTCGCAGGCGCCGGGATTGCAGCCTTGGCAATGTCAGCAGTGGGCGCTCCGCTCGCTGCGCAAGAGCAGGACGAAGACGTCGCCGTCGATACCGAGGCGACCGCCACTCAAGACACCGGCAACGTCATCATGGTTACCGGGTCGCGAATTCAGCGTCCGGAACTCGAAGGTGCCGCTCCACTGATCGCCGCTGTCGGCGAAGACGAACTCGAAGAACGTGCGTTCACCAACATTTCCGATGCACTGAACGAGGTGCCCGGTTTCGGTACACCGGTATCTAGCGCTGGCGCCCAGTCCGGATTTTCGGTCGGTCAGAACTTCGTCAACCTCTTCGGCATCGGCTCCCAGCGTACGCTGACTCTTGTCAATGGCCGCCGCTTCGTGTCGTCGAACACCGCCTCGAACTTCAGCGGTGCGAACGCCGGTCTGCAGGTCGACCTTAACGTTCTTCCTATCAGCCTCGTCGAGCGCATTGACGTTCTCGCAGTTGAAGGCGCTGCAACCTATGGTTCGGACGCTGTCGCCGGTACGGTCAACGTCATCCTCAAAGACGACTTTGAAGGTCTGGAAGTTACCGGCCAGTACGGCATCTTCGAAGAAGGCGACGGCGAATCGTTGAATGGTAGCGTTACGGTCGGCGGCAACATTGGCGACGGTCGCGGCAACATCGCGGTCAACTTCGAGTATGATCGCCAGAATGGTGTCCGTACGCTCGACCGTGCGCTTGGTCGTGAACGTCTGTTCCGCGACAACGAGAACCTCCTCATCGAAGATGACACGATCTTTGTGATTTCGCCCAACGGTCTTCCGACCCGCGGTCCGGGCCTGTTCAATGGTGGTTATGTAACCTCGCTGTTCGGTCTTCCGCCGGGCGGCTTTACGAATGCGGCTGGCGATTTCGTCGCTTTCGACCGAAGCGGTAACCTCGTTCCCTACGATCTCGGCGACCTTTCGGGTGGCAACCTAGTTCGCGGTTCGGGCGGTGACGGCCTCGACCTTGCCCGTGCGGGTCAGATCCTGTCGGACGTCGAGCGGTACACGCTGTTCGCGCTCGGTCACTACGACATTACCGATAACATCCGCTTCTTCTTCGAAGCGAATTATGCTCACACCGAAGCGGTCGAACTGACCAACCAGCCGGTTTACCAGTCCGCGCTGTTCAGCGGCGACAGCCTGGGTCTCGGCTTCCTGCTTTCGAATCCGTTCCTGTCTGATCAGAACCGGGCGATCCTTTCGCGTCCCGGCAATCTGGACAGTGACGGCGACGGCGTAGCCGACCTCAACTTCGACACGGACGGTGACGGCGTCGACGACGATACGCAGTTCTTCTTGCAGCGCGCCGGTTTCGACCTGCTCGGCGGCTCGAACCCGAACTTCCAGCAGCTTGAACTGTTCCGCATCGTCGGTGGTTTGCAGGGCGACTTCCAGGTCTTGGAAGATCGTGACTGGTTCTGGAACGTGTCGTACGCGTTCGGTCGTTCGCAGGCTGTGTCGAGCTCGACCGCTCTGGTTCAGCGCAACTTCCTGAACGCTGTTGACGCGGTTCGCGATCCGACCACCGGCGAAATCGTCTGCCGTGTGACCATCGATCCGCCGCCGCCGCTTGGCACCGGCTTCGGCACGCCGGAAGCGACAAAGTCTGTCACGGACTGTGTGCCGCTCAACCTCTTTGGTGAAGGCGTTGCCTCGCCCGAAGCGATCGACTTCGTAACTGCGGAAACGCTGGCCGAATCGCGTAACACCCAGAACATCTTCAACGCCAACCTCGGTGGCGGTCTGTTCGACATCTGGGGCGGCAACGAGATCGCCTTCAACATCGGTTACGAATACCGTAAGGAAGAGCAGACCTTCAATCCGGACGGCTTCCTCCAGGAAGGTCTGGGGCGTTCGGTGGCAATTTCGCCGGTAGCCGGTTCGTTCAACACGAACGAGTTCTTCGGCGAGCTTCTGGTCCCGCTGATCACTCCGGCGAATGACTTCTTCATCCATAGCTTCGAGATCGACGGTTCGTTCCGTTACATCGACAACAGCCAGGCTGGCAGTGCGGAAGTCTTCTCAATCGGTGGTCAGCTTGCTCCGATCCCGTCGGTGACCTTCCGCGGCAGCTACACCGAATCGGTGCGCGCCCCGGCGATTACCGAGCTGTTTCTGCCGGCAGTCGATATCTTCTCGTTCGCGGACGACCCCTGCGATCCGGACTTCATCGATGCTGGTGCACAGCCGGCCACCCGCCGTGCGAACTGTGATGCCGACGGTCGGCCTGCCGGTTTCGACAGCCAGATCGACGACGCGTCGCAGCTTATTCAGGAATCGGGCAACCCGAACCTCCTGAACGAGGAATCGAAGGCGTGGACCGCGGGTGTCGTTCTCGAGCCTGCTTTCGTCCCGGGTCTCGCGATCACGGTCGACTGGGTGGACATCGAGCTGACCAACGCAATCGTGACGCTCGACCTCACCGACGTTCTTCGTTCGTGCTACGATAACCCGAACTTCCCGAACGTTCCGACTTGTAACCAATTCCAGCGTGATCCCACGACCTTCCAGATCACCGGCGCGCAGGTTGGCCAGTCGAACGCGGGTCTGTTCGAGTTCGCAGGCCTTTCGGCCTCAGCTCGCTACGGGTTCGATCTGATGGACGTGTTCGGCGGTGACAGCGACATCGGTCGCCTCGACCTGCTGGCTCGTTACTTCTACCTCGACAAGTCGCAGTTCACCGTTGTCGGTGTTCTTGACGACGACAAGGGCGAAATCGGTGACTTTGAACACGAGTTCAACGGAACCGTCCGTTATTCGAATGGGTCGTTCGGCATTTCGCTGACGGGCAACTATCTGTCGGGTGCGTCTTTCGACCTCGAGGAAGATCAAACCGCTCCGTTCGCGACGGTCGGAGACTACATCGTGTTTGACTCCACGATTTCGTACGACATCGACGACAACTTCCGCCTGGCTCTGACGGTAAACAACCTCTTCGAAGAAGAGCCGCCGTTCCCGAGCCGCAGCACGACCCAGTACACCGATGGTATGCTTGGCCGGGAATTCCTGCTGCGAGTAACCACCCGTTACTGATCGGACAGTTGGTACCGAAACTGGAAAGGGGGGCCTTCGGGCCCCCCTTTTTTCTTTCACAAGTCCGAATGTATCCGTTCGGCCGGTAAGCTAAATCATTCGGAACGCGCGGCAGCGGAAAACCGGCCGACCAATGCGGGAAATTTCAGTCCGGAGTAGGGATTCGCCAAGCGCCCTAGCGGATGCGAGTGACGCCTAGGAAACCGCGGCGATTGCCGAATTTCAGACGGTAGCCACCGGACCAGTGCTTGCGCACCGTCGCCTCCCATCCAGAGCGGATCGTGCCGCGCCAGGAACTGTTCGAGGTTTCGCGCCACAGCTGTCCGTTTGCTAACAAGACCACCTGCCGCCGTGCGCCGTCCTCGAAAACTTCGACCACAGTCGAGGTTATCGATTCGTCGTCATCGACGTCTGCCGGGCGCACAGGGGCGCTCACAACTTCCGTAGAAACTGATCCGGCATCTGGCGAAGGCGGATTCTCAGCAGCTAGTTCGGCATCGCGCTCGCGAATCTGGATATCAGAAAGGCCGAAGTCCTCAACCGTCCGTACCCGCTCTTGTTCCTCGCGCTTTGCGATAACGACCTTCTGCCGCGCATAGGTCTCATCGAAACAGGATAGCCGCGCGGGATCGTCGGTCAGCGCTGCACAGGTGGCATAGGGATCGTTGTCGGCAGTATCCTGGGCGACGACGTGTGAGGCAGGGAAAACAGCGACGACGGCTGTGCATCCGAGAATGGCGAGTTTTTTCATGTTTGCAAAGATGCCCCCGCCGCCCCGGTTTCGCAACAGTATGGATAAATCTACTTCACCACCATCGCCAATTCCCCGTCGCCCTCGTCGATCTTCACGGTCGATCCGTCTGGAACGTCGCCTGACAGTATCATGTCGGCGAGCGGGTCCTGCACGTAGCGCTGGACCGCGCGTTTCAGCGGCCGTGCGCCGTAGACGGGATCGTAGCCGACACGGCCGAGCCACTTCTTGGCGCCCTCGGTGAGGTCGAGCACGATCTTGCGGTCCTTGAGCAGCTTCTGCACCCGCGCGACCTGGATTTCGACGATCGGCGCCATGTGCTCCTGCGCCAGGCGGTGGAACAGGATGATCTCGTCCAGCCGGTTGAGAAATTCGGGGCGGAAATGCCCGCGCACCACATCCATCACCTGCGGCTCGACATCCTCGACCTTCTGGCCGTCCTCCATATTGGCAAGGTACTGACTGCCGAGATTTGACGTGAGGATGATCAGCGTATTGCTGAAATCCACCACCCGTCCCTGCCCATCGGTCAGACGGCCGTCGTCGAGCACCTGCAAGAGCACGTTGAACACATCGCTGTGCGCCTTCTCGACCTCGTCGAACAACACGACCTGATAGGGCCGCCGGCGTACCGCCTCGGTCAGCACACCACCTTCCTCGTAACCGACATAGCCCGGAGGCGCGCCGATCAGGCGGGCGACCGCATGCTTTTCCATGAACTCGCTCATGTCGATGCGGACCATTGCGCTGTCGTCGTCGAACAGGAACGCCGCCAGCGCCTTGGTCAGCTCGGTCTTGCCGACGCCGGTGGGTCCGAGGAACAGGAAGGACCCAAGCGGACGGTTCGGGTCCTGCAGCCCAGCACGCGCACGGCGCACGGCCTTGGAAACCGCATCGATCGCCTGCGATTGGCCGATCACCCGCTTGGACAAGATAGTCTCCATCTCGAGCAGCTTCTCGCGCTCGCCTTCCATCATCTTGTCGACCGGAATACCCGTCCAGCGACTGACGACCCCGGCGATATCGTCCTCGGTCACCTCCTCTTTCAGCAGCGCATTGTCGGTGTGGCCGCTGGCTTCTTCGAGCTTGGTTTCGAGTTCCGGGATCTTGCCATATTGCAGCTCACCCGCCTTGGCGAGGTCGCCAGCGCGCTGGGCCTGCTCGAGTTCAATCCGGGCCTGGTCGAGTTCTTCCTTGATCCGCCCCTCGGCATGGATCTTGTCGCGCTCGTTCTGCCAACGCGTGGTGAGCTCCGAAGACTGCTGCTCGAGTTCCGACAATTCCCTGCGCAGGTTCTCGAGCCGGTCCTTCGACGCGTCGTCGCTTTCCTTCTGCAACGCTTGCTCCTCGATCCGCAACTGGATGATGCGGCGGTCGAGCGCTTCGATCTCCTCCGGCTTCGATTCCACTTCCATGCGAATGCGCGAGGCAGCCTCGTCCATCAGGTCGATGGCCTTGTCGGGCAGGAAGCGGTTCTGAATGTAGCGGTTACTGAGCTGCGCGGCGGCGACGATCGCACCGTCGGTAATGCGCACGCCATGGTGCAGCTCGTACTTGTCCTTGATCCCGCGCAGGATGCTGACCGTATCCTCGACGCTCGGCTCGTCGATGTAAACGGGCTGGAAGCGCCGCTGGAGCGCCGGGTCCTTCTCGACATACTTCTGGTATTCGTCGAGCGTGGTCGCGCCGATGCAGTGCAGTTCGCCGCGCGACAGGGCAGGCTTGAGTAAATTGCCCGCATCCATGCTGCCCTCGCTCGCCCCCGCACCGATCAGCGTGTGCATCTCGTCGATGAAGAGGATGATCTGCCCGTCGGCGCCCTTCACCTCGTCAAGCACAGCTTTCAGGCGTTCTTCGAATTCGCCGCGATATTTCGCACCCGCGATCAGCGCGCCCATATCGAGCGCCATCAGCGTGCGGCCCTTGAGGCTGTCCGGTACGTCGCCATTGGCAATGCGCAGCGCGAGGCCTTCGGCGATCGCGGTCTTGCCGGTGCCGGGTTCGCCGATGAGGGCGGGATTGTTCTTTGTACGGCGGGCGAGAATTTGCACCGTGCGGCGGATTTCCTCATCGCGCCCAATCACCGGATCGAGCTTGCCGTCGCGCGCTGCCTGCGTGAGGTCGCGCGCATATCTCTTCATCGCGTCGTAGCTCTCTTCCGCGCCGGCGCTATCGGCCGGGCGACCGCCCGTCACTTCCTGGATCGCGGCCTCGAGCGATTTCGCATCGATGCCCGCAGCCTTCAGAGCCTTGCCTGCATCGTTATCGGCCAATGCGAGCGCCTGCAGCAGGCGCTGAACAGGAACGAAGCTGTCGCCGGCCTTTTCGGCCAGCTGCTCCGCCTGGTCGAGCGCGCGTACGGCGTCATTGTCGAGGCCGGGCGTCTGCTGCGCGCCGCCGCCAGAAACGACCGGCACCTTGGCCAGCGCATTGTCGACCTCGGTGATCGCCACGCCAGGATTGCCGCCCGCGCGCTGGATCAGCTGTGCGGCCATGCCCTCCTCGTCGTCGAGCAACGCCTTCAGCAGATGCGCCGGCGAAATCCTCTGGTGATTCATGCGGATGGCAACGGTCTGCGCCGCCTGCAGGAAACCCTTGGCGCGATCGGTGAACTTTTCGAGATTCATGCAAACACCCCAGTCAAGAATTGCCGCACGGATATAGTGTGGCCATTATGCAACACAAGTCCTCCCCGCAGAAACTCCGGCGGGTGTATTACCAACATAGGTAGGTCGCGCGGCACGGACCGCAAGGGTCATGCACCACGCCTGTCGTGATTACCGAGTTTTGCGCCGTTTATAGGGGACGCCAGCTGCGCGCCAGTTCGTCGAGCAGCATCACGCCGTATCCGCTCGACCCGGCGGGCACCAATGGCGAGCTGGTCGAAGCCTCGTCGACTGAAGCCATGTCGATATGAATCCAGGGCAGGTCTTCGGGCACGAAGTATTCGATGAAATGCGCCCCGGAACTGGCCCCCGGCGTCACGCCGCCATTGACCACATCGGCAATGTCCGATCCGCGAACGGCCTTGCGATAGCTTTCGTGCAGCGGCAGCTGCCACAGGGGTTCATCGACCCGCTCGCCCGCGGCTATGGCTGCTTCGGCAAAGGCTTTGTCCCGGGCGAAGACGCCCGCATATTCCGGACCCAGCGCTCTGCCGACCGAACCCGTCAGCGTTGCGATGTTGACCAAAGCATAGGGATCGGCCTCGCTCACCACATATTCGATGGCATCGGACAGGACGAGCCGACCTTCGGCATCGGTGCTGACGATCTCGATGGTCTTGCCCGACATGGTCCGAACCACGTCTCCGGGGCGCTGGGCATTGTCGCTCGGCATGTTCTCGGCTAGCGCCGCCACGGCAACCGCATGGACAGGCGCACGCGACTTGGCGAGGCTGTAGATCGCGCCGGTCACGGCCGCCGCGCCCGACATGTCGCGTTTCATCGCACCCATACCGCTGCTCGGCTTGATCGAAATGCCGCCCGTGTCGAAGGTGATGCCCTTGCCAGCGAGAGCTATCGGAGCGCCGGAAGCGCCACGATAGGTGATCATCATGAGGCGCGGCGGGCGGCGGCTGCCCTGCCCCACCCCGGCGATAGCCCCCATGTTCATCCGTCGCATGTCCGCTTGATCGAGCACTCGAATCGAGACATTCGGCACGCCGTCGAACAATGCCTGCGCCCGGGCAACGAAGCTTTCCGGATAGATGACGCTGGCCGGTTCGTTGATCACGTCACGGGCAAATCGCACGCCTTCCGCCAGGGCGGACTGGCGACCGGTCCACGAGGCGTCCGCTTCGGGAGCCTGCGGCCCGACGAAAGTGATGGCCTGCGAAGGCCTAGCCGTCCGGTCGCTCTTGTAGCGATCGAAGCGATACTGCCCGAGGGTGGCGCCGAGTCCGGCCATCGCCATGGCCTCGCCGCCCGGCAGACCCACAACCGCGATCGGCGCATCCTCTTCGGCCAGCTCCTGCACGATCCGACCACCGACGACACGCCAATCGATCGGCTCACCATCCTCGTCCGCAGCCCCAAACAGCACTATGCGCGGCGACCCGGCTGCGGAGGGCAGGTCGAGCAGTTCGCCCGCCTTTCCTTCGAATTCGGACGCGGCAATCCTCGCGGCCGCATCGACGGGTGGTGTCTCCAGGCCATCGGGAAGGCTGGTATCGGTCATCACCACTGCCAGCGCGGCGTCGGCCGGAACCGTGCGGGCAAACGCAATCGGGCGTTCGGCACTGTTCCCGATGGCTGACGGGACGACGCCCGACCCGGGAACGTCCTGCGCCGCAAGCATCGCAGGGCTGGAAACAGCGGCGGCGAGCGCCAGGGCCAGGGCGGTGAAGGTTTCTCGTCTCATGGGCAGTCCCCCGAACAATACGGTTGGCAGAAAATTTGCGAGGATCGCTCTGACCTAAAGCGCCGCCGCGGGGAAGTTCGACCTCGGCCACCGACGCACTGGTATCGACGAGCGGATTATCCAGCCTGCACGCCTTCGAGCCCCGGCACCATCACCGTGCGATCGCCGCCGAAATCCTCGCGCACGACAACGAGGCCCTGTCGTTCCAGATGGTCGAGTAGGCGGCGGATGCGCCCGGGCGAACTGGTGCCGTAGGCCCGCGCCAGTTCGGCCTCGTCGACCTGCGTTTCACCTGCATGGGCGGCCTTGGCGATGACGAGAAAAGGACCGAGCAGGTCTTCTTCGACCGCTTTGGCCAATTCCATGATCCGCGCCTGCAGCGCCTCGTCGAGTTCGCCCAGCCCCGCCCCGGCGATCGCGAAACGGCGCCGGAAAGCGCGCATGTCGGGCATCGGCCCGATCAGTCGTTCGCGACGACAGCGGGTGAGGAAGGTCTGGTATTGCGCGCTGGCCGACTGGAAGGCGATGCCTTCCTCGCCGGCCAGTTCGCCGATGATTTCCCCGATCCGCGTGGCGACGGCGGAGGTGTCGACCGGCTCTGCGGGCGGGCTCACCTGCCGTTCCTCCGCCCCGGCAATGCTGTCCGCCATTTCCTCGACCCGAGGCGCGGGCGGGGGTGCTGGCGGCGGCGGTGCCTTGGCGACCTCGCTGGCGAGATCGGCAGTGAGCAGCGCGGCCATGTCCTTGGGCGCGGTATCGGGCAGCGCCATCAGCCCCTCGCTCCGGCCCGTGTGGCCGGTCTTCACCGAGCCGATCTTGACCGCCATCGGCACGCGCGTGATCGCCGGACCGAGCGCGAGAAAATGACCCCGTTCGAGCTCGCGGATGCGCTCGGCCTGGCGCCGCTCCATCCCGAGCAGGTCGGCGGCGCGGACCATGTCGATATCGAGGAAAGTCCGCCCCATGAGGAAGTTCGAGGCCTCGGCCGCCACGTTCTTGGCGAGTTTCGCCAGCCGCTGCGTGGCGACGATCCCCGCCAGCCCGCGCTTGCGCCCGCGGCACATGAGGTTGGTCATCGCCGACAGGGTCATGCGCCGCGTGTCTTCGGCCATCTCGCCGGCGGCGGCGGGCGCGAACATCTGCGCCTCGTCGACCACCACCAGCGCAGGATACCAGTGTTCGCGCGGGGCATCGAACAGCGCGGTGAGGAACTGCGCGGCGCAGCGGATCTGCTGTTCAACCTCGAGCCCGTCGAGATCGAGCACGACCGAAGCGCGATGTTCGCGGATGCGGCGAGCGAGCGCCTCGATCTCACCCGGCGAATAGGCCGCCCCATCGATCACCACGTGGCCGAATTCCTCGGCCAGCGAGGGGAAATCGCCTTCGGGATCGATCACCACCTGCTGGACCATGTCGGCGCTCTCTTCGAGCAAGCGGCGGATCAGGTGCGACTTGCCGCTCCCCGAATTACCCTGGACGAGCAGACGGGTGGCGAGGAGTTCCTCGATGTCGAACTCGACCGGCTTGCCGGAGGATTCGTGGCCGATGGTGATCTGCGCTGTCACTGACCGGCAGTTAGCGAGCCGAATCCGCACGGGGGAACATGCGCGGGCATGGTTTTGCCCAATCGCGTTGCGTCGGACCGCCAGCCTCGCTAGGCCGGTTGCAAGAGAGGACGGATTTTAATGACAAAATGGCTGGGGCGCATCGGTTTTGCGCTGCTCGTAATCGTATTGGTTATACTAGTCGGGCTGGCCACTTGGGAGCCCTTCTTCGCCAAGCGCGACGACGTCGCGCAGTCGAGCGACAGCTACACTGCCGAGATCATTCGCGACGAGTTCGGCGTGCCCCATATCTATGGCGAGCGCGACCGCGATGTCGCTTACGGTGTCGCCATCGCGCATGCCGAAGACGATTTCAGCACGCTGCAGGATGTCATCGCCATGGCGCGCGGGCGCTACGGCGCGATCGCCGGTCAGGACGGTGCGGCGATCGACTACGTTTACCACCTGCTTGATGCGCGCGGCACTGCGGATCGCCACTATCCCGACCTGCCCGACGACACGCGCGCGCTGTTCGAAGCCTATGCGACAGGGCTCAACGATTATGCGGCGCGGCATCCAGGCGAGCTCAAGCTCGCCAATCTGTTCCCGGTCGACGGCGAGGATGTCGCCGCAGGTTTCGCGCTGCGGCAGCCGTTCTTTTTCGGGCTCAACGGCGTCATCGAGCCATTGGTGAGCGGTGCCGAGCTGCGGCGCGAGTTCGGTCGGGACATTCCCGGCTACCCGCGCGAAGGCACGGCGGACACTGCCTTGCGCCCCGTCGGCGAGGACAAGGAAGACAGCCTTTCCCTGTCCCCCTTCGGCCCCGATGGCGCGCACAACGGCTCCAACGCCTTCGCCGTGACGCCCGAACGCTCCGGCGGTCCGACCACGCTGATCTCAAACAGCCATCAGCCGCTACGCGGGGGCGTCGCCTGGTACGAATTCAGTGTGGAGAGCGAGGAAGGCTGGCACTTCACCGGAGCGAATTTCCCCGGGTCGCCTTTCCCCTTCCTCGGCCACAACCGGACGCTCGGCTGGACCAACACCGTCAACACGCCCGACATGGTCGACATCTACCGGCTCGAACTGGACGAGAGCGGCCAGCGCTACCGCTTCGACGGCGAATGGCGCGATCTCGAAACCCGCACGGTCACCCTGCCCGTCCGTATCGGTCCGGTGGTCCTGCCGATCCGCCGCGACATCCACCGCAGCGTCCATGGACCGGTCATCAAGAACGGCAAGGGCACCTTCGCCTTCCGCTATGGGGGGATCGACAATCTCGGCCAGCTCGATGCCTATTACCGGCTCAACAAGGCGAGCGATCTCGCCGAGTGGGAAGCGATCCTGGCACGTATGGACATTCCCTCGACCAATTTCATCTATGCCGATGCCGAAGGGAATATCGCCTATGTCTACAACGCCGCGATCCCCGACCGGCCGGAAGGACCGAACTGGCGCGGTGTGCTCGACGGGTCGGATCCGTCGCTGCTGTGGGACGGCCCGGTCGAGTACGAGGAACTGCCGCGCTATGTGAACCCGGCCAGCGGCTGGCTCTACAATGCCAACAACACGCCGTTCACCGCTGCCGGTGATGGCAGCGATCTGGCGCCCGAGGATTTCGCGCCCGAGCTGGGCGTGGAGCTCAAGCAGACCAACCGTTCGCGCATGGCATGGAAGCTTCTCAGCGAAGCCGGACAGCTCGATCGCGCGGCGCTCAAGAAGATCAAATATGACACGACCTACACGCGGGCAGGATATATTGCCGATTTGTGGGACGAGTTCGCCGGTCTCGATCTTTCGGGCAGGCCCGATCTCGCCCCTGCCCGCGACCTGCTGCTCGACTGGGATTTCACTGCCGACAGCGTCGGCCCTGCGGACAGCCTCGCCCTGCTGACCATCCGCGAATTCATGTCCTGCCGCTACCAGAACAAGGCCTGTCCCGAAGTGCTGGACGAGCTGGAAAGCGCCGTCGAGCATCTGAATACGCATTTCGGCCGAATCGATCCGCCTATGAGCGAACTGCTACGCCTGCGCCAGGGCGACATCGATCTCCCGCTGGACGGCGGTTCGGACACGCTGCGCGCTTCGACCCTGTGGAACGTCGACGAGGACGGCCGCCTGTCGCTCAAGCATGGCGACAGCTTCATCCAGTGGGTCGAATGGATGCCGGGCGAGCGGGTGTCCTCGCGCTCGATCCAGCCCTTCGGATCGGCCACCACCCGGCCCGATTCCCCGCATTACGCCGATCAGGCTGCGCTGTTCGTCCAGCACCGCTTGAAGCCGGTGTATTTCTGGCGCGAGGACGTGCTTGCCAATGCAAAGCGCCGCTATACGGTCACCAACCGGCCCGCGCGCTAACACGGAGTTTTCGATGCGTCGCATTTTGATGAGCGGCATTGCCGCGGTTGCCCTGGCGGGATTCGCCTCCGCAAACCCTGCAATCCTTGCCGCGCAGGAGGTGGCCGAACCCGCGCCGCTCGCCGAATTGGTCGAGAAGGTCGATATTCCCTACGAGCAGTTCACGCTCGACAACGGGCTTACAGTCCTCGTCCATACCGATCGCAAGGCGCCGATCGTCGGGGTGACCACATATTACCGCGTCGGCTCGAAGCACGAACCGCGCGGACGTACGGGTTTCGCGCACCTGTTCGAACATCTGATGTTCGGCGGCAGCGAGAACGTCGAAAACTTTGATATCCCGCTCGAAGCGGCCGGTTCGACGACCACGAATGGTTCGACCAGCTTCGACCGCACCAACTATGTCCAGACCGTCCCCACCGGCGCGCTCGATCTCGCACTGATGATGGAAAGCGACCGCATGGGCTATCTGCTAGGCGCAATCAGCCAGGAGAAGCTCGATAAGCAGCGCGGCGTGGTGCAAAATGAAAAGCGCCAGGGCGACAACCAGCCCTACGGCCTGACCTTCTACGCCATTCTCGAGGGGCTTTTTCCCGTCGGCCACCCCTATCGGCATTCGACCATCGGTTCGATGGCCGATCTCGATGCCGCCAGCCTGACCGATGTGCGCAACTGGTTTATCGACAATTACGCGCCCAACAACGTCATCCTGTCGCTGACCGGTGACATCGACGCCGAAACCGCCCGCCCCATGGTCGAGCGCTGGTTCGGTGCGATCCCCTCCGGTCCCGAAGTGCCTGAGGTCGAGGCCGAGCCGACCACGCTCGCGGCCGAGAAGTCGCGCGTTATGGTCGATCAGGTGCCGCAGGCGCGGATCTATCGCGTGTGGACCGGCCCGGCGCTGACGCATCCGGACGCCGAGCCGCTGCGGCTGGGCATGAGCGTGCTCGGCGGGCTTGCCAGTTCGCGGCTCGACAATGTCCTCGTCCGCGACGAACAACTGGCAACCGGCGTCGCCGCCTACAGCTACCAGTCCGAACAGGTCGCGATCCTCGCCGCGCAGATGGATGTGAAGCCCGGTGTCGACCAGGCGGTTGCCGAAGCGCGGCTCGACGAAGTGATCGCCGAGATGATCGCCAACGGCCCCGATGCCGACGAGCTGGCACGCGCCGCGACCAGCCTGGTCTCGAGCGAGATCGATGCGCTCGAGCGCGTGGGCGGTTTCGGCGGCAAGGGTTCGACGCTCGCCGAGGGGCTGCTCTACACGGGCGATCCGGCAGTCTACAAAACCCAGCTCGCGGCCATCGCCGCCACCACGCCAGCACGCGTGACCGAAGCCATGCAGCGCTGGATGACGCGCCCGGTCTATCGCCTGGCTATCGTGCCCGGCGAGCGCACGGAGAGCGGCGCGACCATGGGCGGCTGGGGCGACGAGGCGACCACGCCCGTCCCCGAGCCAGATGCCAAGGAACCGGTCGAAATCACCCGCACCGGCCCGCCGCGCGAACTGCCCACGCCCGAGCCGGTCGGCCCGCTGACCTTCCCCGCAATCGAGCGCGCCGAGCTGGACAATGGCATCGAAGTCGTGCTCGCCCGGCGCACGGCCGTGCCCAAGGCGGTCATCAGCATGCAGTTCGACGCCGGCTATGCCGCCGATGGCGCGGCGCGGGCCGGCACCCAGTCGCTGATGATGGACCTGCTCGAAGAAGGCACCGAGACGCGCAGTGCGGTCGCAATCGCCGAAGAACAGGAACGCCTCGGAGCATCGATTTCGACCGGCAGCTCGCTCGACACCAGCTCGGTCACGATGAATGCGCTCACCGCCAACCTTGCGCCTTCGCTGGCACTGATGGCCGATATCGTGCGCAATCCGGCCTTTGCCGACAGCGAAGTCCAGCGCGTGCGCGACCAGCGGCTTGCGGCGATCGCCCAGCAGCTTTCCTCGCCCGGCGGGCTTGCCAGCCGGACGCTGCGCCCGCTCGTCTTCGGCGATAACCATCCTTACGGCTCGGTCGGCGGGCTGGGCACGGTGCCGGTGGTCGAGGCGATCGGCCCCGACACGCTCGCGCGCGAACACGATCGCTGGATCAGGCCCGAAAACGCCGCGATCTACGTGGTCGGCGATGTCACCATGGACGAGCTCAAGCCGCTGCTCGAAGCCAGCTTCGGCGACTGGCAGGGCACCGGCGAGCCCGCACCCGCCAAGACGCTCGACACGGCCACACCACCCGCCGAAACGCGGCTGGTGGTGATTGATCGCCCCAATTCGCCGCAATCGGTGATCTACGCCGGGCGCATCCTGCCGCTGACCGGCCCGACTCCGGGTCTCGAAGCGCTCGACCTTGCCAACGAGGTGCTCGGCAACGGCTTCCTCAGCCGGCTGAACATGATCATCCGCGAGGAAAAGGGCTGGAGCTATGGCGCGCGCAGCGGGATCGATGCCCCCGACGGCCCGCGCCTGTTCACCGTGAGCACCGCGGTCCAGTCCGACCGCACGGCGGATTCGGTCGAGCTGATCCTGCAGACCGCACGCGACTTCGCCGATGGCACGCGCAGCGTCGATGCCACCGAGTTCAACCGCGTGACCGACGGCAATATCCGCGGCCTGCCCAACCGGTTCGAAACCAACCGCCAGGTGCTGGGCGCGATTGCCGAGAATGACGACCTCGGTCGGCCCGACGATTACTACGTCACCCTGCCCGAAACCTATCGCGCGATCGATGCGGCCGCGATCGATGTGGCGGCGCGCGATTACCTCGGCCCCGAGAACCTCACGATCGTCGTGGTGGGCGACCGCAGGGAAATCGACGCACAACTCGAACGGCTCGACTTGCCGACCACCTACCTCGATGTTGACACCGGTGTCAGTAACGCCGATTGAAACACCAACTCAAACCCTCAAGCGAAGAGAGGAATTCCCATGTCCGTAGCAGGTACTTATGACACCGTCGTCAAGAGCCCGATGGGCGACCAGAAGGGCACGCTGACCGTCGTGCCGAGCGACGATGGCAACAGCTTCACGGGCTCGATGGCCGGCGGCATGGGCTCGATGGACATCACCGACGGCACCATCGAAGGCGGCGACACGCTCAAGTGGAAGATGGACATGACCGTGCCCATGCCGATGACGCTCAACTGCACCGCCACCGTCAATGGCGACCAGATGACCGGCACCGTCAACGCCGGCGCTTTCGGCGACATGCCGCTGACCGGCGAGCGCCAGGGCTGATCGGCCAACCCGATTTCGCGAAGGGCGTCGGAGCTATTACGGCTCCGGCGCCCTTCGTTTATCCGCGCCATACGGCGGCAAGCCATTTCCCATGGTGGCCGGAATGGCGCTCCGGACGGAACCGAGACGCCGTTCCGGGCTTGTCCAGGTAACTCCATGGACGAAACCGATCCCCCCAAAGCCCGTCACCGCCCGGTGCCCAGCACGCGTACGGCACGGCTGGGTGCGTTCGGGCGGCTGGCAGGCGGCGTCGCAGGAGGTATCCTCGGCGAGGGCGCACGGCGGCTGGTTCGCGGCGAGCGACCGCGGATGCGCGACCTGCTGCTGACCCCCGGAAACGTGGGCCGTGTGACCGAACGTCTCTCGCACCTGCGCGGCGCGGCGATGAAGATGGGCCAGATGATCTCGATGGATGCGGGCGAGCTGCTGCCGCCCGAGCTCTCGGCCATCCTCGCGCAACTGCGCTCGCAGGCGCATCGCATGCCGCCGCAGCAATTGCGCAAGGTGCTCGACGCCGAATGGGGCCCCGACTGGCGGACGCGCTTCCAGCGCTTCAACGCCACGCCGATCGCTGCCGCATCGATCGGGCAGGTCCACCGCGCCACCCTGCCCGACGGGCGCGAACTGGCGATCAAGGTGCAATATCCGGGCGTGCGCGAAAGCATCGATTCCGATGTCGACAATGTCGCCACGCTGCTGCGCGTATCGGGCGCGCTGCCGCGCGAGCTCGACCTCGCGCCGCTGCTCGAGGAAGCCAAGCGGCAGTTGCACGAAGAGGCCGATTACGAGCGCGAGGCGGCGCAGATGACGCGCTATGCCGACCTGCTTGAGGGCGAGGCCGATTACCTGGTGCCGCGCCCGCATGCCGACCTGACCACAGCGCGCGTGCTGGCGATGGATTTCGTCGAGGGCCCCCCGATCGAGGCACTGGCCGACGCACCGCAGGACCAGCGCGATACGGCCATGCGCGACCTGATGGTGCTGGTGCTGCGCGAGATGTTCGAATTCGGCGTGATGCAGACCGATCCCAACTTCGCCAATTACCGCTTCCAGCCTGAGGAGCGCAGGCTGGTGCTGCTCGATTTCGGCGCCACGCGCGATGTCGATCCGGCCACGGCCGAAGGCTATCGCAGCCTGCTGGCGACCGGGCTTGCCGAGGATCACGACGCGGTGCGCGAGGCGGCGGTGGAATCGGGTTTCCTCGGCGCTGCGGCGGTCGAGCGGCATCGCGCACTGGTCGAGAGGATGATCGATATCGTCGTGACCGAGATGAACCGCCCCGGCCCGTTCGATTTCGGCGATCGCGGCTTCGTCGAGATTCTGCGCCAACAGGGCCTGGAAATGGCCGCCGACCGGACCACCTGGCATATCCCGCCGATCGATACCCTGTTCGTCCAGCGCAAGATCAGCGGCACCGCTTTGCTTGCCGCGCGGTTGAAAGCCCGCGTCGACGTGCGCGCGCTGATCCGGCCCTATCTCTGACGCGAAATCGGTCCGAGCCGATGCCGAACGAAAGAGGCCGCCGGATCGCTCCGGCGGCCCCTCGTCATTCGTGCGGAGCAGGGCTTAACGCACAACGTCCATTTCTTCGATCAGGCCATGCGCGCCATCGACCTTGTCCATCACCCACAGCATGTAGCGCGTGTCGACATGGATCGTGCGCGTGGTGCGCGGATCGAAATCCCAGTCCGAATTGACGCTTTCGAAGGTTCCATCGAACAGGAGGCCGACCAGTTCGGCGCGGCCGTTCAACGTGGCCGAGCCGCTGTTGCCGCCGGTGCTGTCGAGATCCGACAGGAAGTTGACCGGCACAGAACCGATGCTGTCGAGCGCGTAGCCCCCATAATCCTTCTCGCGGATTTCTTTGAGCTGCGCCTCGGGCGCGTTGAACGGGTCCTCGCCAGTATCCTTTTCGAGGATGCCCTCCAGCGTGGTGAAAGGCAGATAGGCCATACCGTCCTTGGGCGAGCCGCCGAGGACCGTGCCGTAGGTCACGCGCAGCGTGCTGTTGGCGTCGGGATAGGTCGCCAGGCCCTGCTCGCGCTGCCACCGGGTGATCGCGTCCATATATGCGGGGCGCAGCGCCAGCGCGCGGCCTTCGCGTTCCTCGCTCTCCTTCTCCAGCTTGCGCTCGTAATCGTAGAGCGCGATGGCGAGCTGCATGAACGGATCGTCGCTCGCCTCGAGTTCGGCAGCGCTCGCGTCCATCAGCGCCAGCCGCGTTTCGCTCTCGTCGAGCGTGGTGCCGGTATAATAAGCATCGACGATGGCATCGATCTGCTTGGCATCGTCGACGCCGGTCAGGCCCAGCGCCTGGTCGAACGCCGCCACGCGCTCCGCCTCGGGCTGTGCGAGATAGCCGTTCAGGAACAGCAGCCATTCGGCCTTGTCTACCGATGCATCATAGCGGCGGTCGAGCGCCTGCAGGCCCTGACGGAAAAACGCCATGTCGCGTTCCTGATACCCGCTCTCGCGCTGCGCGTTGGGCTTCTCCTTCTCCTTGGCGAGACGGTAGAGGCGCTGCGCGGCACCCAGCAGCTGGGGGCGGGTAGCGTTGTTGTACCAGAAGTTGGTCCGCGCCGCGGTGGCGCTTTCCTCCGACAGCGCGTCGAGCGCGGCGATTGCTTCGGCATAGCCGGCGCGCGAGGCATCGGCGGCGATCCAGGCGTTGAGCGCGGCTTCGCGGTCACGGCGACGATCGACCAGGCCGACACGGCGCGCGCCATCGATCTGGCCGCGCAAGTTCTTCTCGAAATTGTTGAGCCCGGCGAGGCGCGATTCGTACTTCACGCGCGCGTCCGAGCCTTCGGGCGCGGTCGCCTCGATCGTGTCGATCCAGTCGTTGATCAGCGTGACGAAGGTCGGGTAGCTCCACTCGAAGGTGTTCCTGACCTCGCCCAGGCGGGTGTAGCGATTGGTCGAGCCGGGATAGCCCGCCGCCATGACGAAGTCGCCGTCGTCGAGCCCTGCCGCGCTCACCTTGAGGTGATGCTCGGGCCGATAGGGGACGTTGTCCTCCGAATATTCGGCCGAGGAGCCGTCGGGTGCGACATAGGCGCGGTAGAAGGCGAAATCGCCCGTGTGGCGCGGCCACATCCAGTTATCGATATCGCCGCCGTATTTCCCGATGGCGTCGGCGGGCGCATAGACGAGCCGCACGTCCTTGACCTCAAGGCGCTTGATGAGCGTGTATTCCTTGCCGTCGTAGAAGCTCGCGACGAGGCAACGGAAACCGGCATCCTGTTCGCATTCGGCGGTGATGTCCTTCACCCGCTGGTCGACCGTGTCGTAGCGTTCGGTGGGCGAGAGCGCATCGATCCCGTCGCGCACACGCGCAGTCACGTCGGTGATCTCGGTCGTCACATAGACGCGCGATCCGGGTGCGGCGGGCAGTTCGTCGCCCTTCGTTTCGGCGAGGAAACCGTTGACGAGGTAGTTGTTCTCGGCGGTCGAATTGAACTGCACCGAACCGCGTGCGCAGTGGTGGTTGGTGACCACCAGGCCTTCATCCGACACGAAACTGCCCGAGCAACCCTGGAGTTGCACGATCGCCCCCATCGGGAAGCCGGTGAGGTCCGACAGCGCTTCGGGCGAGACTTCCAGCCCGGTCTTGCGCAGGTCCTCGGCGATTTCGGAAAGCTGGCCGGGGGTGAACATCCCCTCCTTGGCGGCGAGCGGTGCGGATGCGGCGCAGGCCATGAGCGCTGCGACAACGGCGGTTTTCTTCATTGGAATTCAGACCCCTTCCATCTGCGCAAAACGCGCAAGAATGGCCGCGAAGCTACCCCGCGCACACGCACGCGGCAAGCATCTGCTCGGCCAGCGACATGACGGGTCGACTAGGGAAGCTGAGGTGGTCCCTATCGGGCGGCAATGGCGTCAGCCCAGCTTGTCCTTCAGGATCTGGTTGACCACCGCCGGATTGGCCTTGCCCTGCATCGCCTTCATCGTTTGACCGACGAAGAAGCCGAACAGCTTGTCCTTGCCGCCCTTATACTGCTCGACCTTGTCCTCGTTATTGGCGAGGATTTCGTCGATCGCAGCCTCGATCGCGCCGGTGTCGCTGACCTGCTTCAATCCTTCGCTATCGGCAATCTCCTCGGGGTCGCGACCGGTCTTGAGCACGATCTCGAAAATTTCCTTGGCCTGCCCGCCGGAAATTTCGCCCTTGGCCTGCATGTCGAGGATGCTGGCCTGCGCTTCTGCCGTGGCGTGGGCGGGATTGGCTTCCTCGCCCAGCGACTTGATCACGCCCGGCGCAACCGACAGCGCCCAGTTGGCGACCTGCGTCGCGACAGCCTTTTCGGGCTTGCCGATGCCGTTGGCGGTGGCCGCCAGCAGCGTTTCGAAACGAGCGAAGGTCTCGACCTCGGCGGTCAGCTCGCGGGCATTGTAGGGCGTGAGGCCCAGCTCTTCCTCGTACCGCTTGCGCTTGGCGTCGGGCAGTTCGGGCAGCGAGGCTCGGCATTCCTCGAGGAAGTCGTCCTCCAGCTCCAGCGGCAGCAAGTCGGGATCGGGGAAATAGCGGTAGTCGTGCGCGTCTTCCTTCGATCGCATGGTGCGCGTGGTTCCGGTGTTCGGGTCGAACAGGCGCGTTTCCTGATCGACCGTGCCGCCATTCTCCAGCACATCGACTTGCCGGTTGGCTTCATATTCGATGACCTGCATCACGAAGCGCACCGAATTGACGTTCTTGGTCTCGGTCCGCGTGCCGAATTCCTCGCCCGGCTTGCGCACACTGACATTGACGTCGGCGCGCATCGAGCCTTCTTCCATGTTCCCGTCGCACGAGCCGACATAGCGCAGGATCGAGCGCAGCTTGCGAACATAGGCCCCGGCTTCTGCGGGCGAGCGCATGTCCGGCTTCGACACGATTTCCATCAGCGCCACGCCGCTGCGATTGAGGTCGACATAAGACATGGTCGGATGCTGGTCGTGCATCAGCTTGCCCGCGTCCTGCTCGACATGGATCCGCTCGATGCCGATCACCTTGTCTTGCGGGATCCCGGCTTTCTCGTCGGCCTCGATATGCAACGATCCCTCTCCCACCAGCGGGTGGTAGAGCTGCGAAATCTGGTAGCCCTGCGGCAAATCGGCATAGAAGTAGTTCTTGCGGTCGAACCGGCTCCACGCGTTGATCTCGGCCTCGATCGCCATGCCGGTGCGCACCGCCTGGCGGATGCATTCGCGATTGGGCACGGGCAGCATGCCGGGCATCGCCGCATCGACGAGGCTCACCTGCGTGTTCGGCTCCGCGCCGAATGCGGTCGAGGCGCCCGAGAACAGCTTGGCGTTGGAAGTGACCTGCGCGTGCACTTCGAGGCCGATCACGACCTCCCATTCGCCCGTTGCGCCCTGGATGCGGTAGGTACTCATTCGCTTGTGTCGTCCTGCTTGATGGTCACTTCCCGGTTCGCCTTGTCCTTGGCCTCCGGGTCATATGGTGGCAGCTGACCATCGGGCCCGAAGCGGGCCTCGCCATGATCGACATTGCGCGCCACGAACAGGGCGAAGAGCCCGGTCAGCAGCATCGCGCCGACGATGATCAGCATCATAGCCATTACCACCACTTCTCCGGCTGTGCTTCGAACCCGGCGCGTTGCTGAATCGCGAGGCCTGCATTGAGCACGCCCTGCTCGTCGAAGGGCTTGCCGACGATCTGGAGGCCCAGCGGCAGGCCGTCGCCGTTGAGCATGGCGGGCACGCTCATGGCAGGCAGGCCGGCGAGCGATGCGGGAACGGCGAAAACGTCGTTCAGATACATCGTCAGCGGGTCCTTATCGAGACTGCCCAGCGGGAAGCTTGCCGTCGGCGTCGTCGGCGCGAGGATCGCGTCGCACTGGCCGAAGGCGGTCTCGAAATCCTGGCTCACGAGCGTGCGGATCTTCTGCGCCTGCGTGTAGTAGGCGTCGTAGAAACCGGCGCTCAGCACATATGTGCCGATCAGGATGCGGCGCTTGACCTCGTCGCCGAAACCGGCGGCGCGGGTGGCGGCATACATGTCCTGCAGGCCCGCCCCGTCGGGCAGGTCGCGCAGGCCGTAACGCACGCCGTCATAGCGCGCGAGATTGCTCGATGCTTCGGCGGGCGCGACGATGTAATAGGCGGGCAACGCGTATTTGGTGTGCGGCAGCGAGATATCGACGATCTCGGCGCCCGCATCGCGCAGCCATTCCTTGCCCTGCTCCCAGCTCTTGAGGATTTCCTCGTCGGTGCCGTCCATCCGGTATTCCTTCGGGATACCGATTGTCTTGCCCTTGAGGTCTGCCGAAAGGCCCGCTTCCCATGCGGGAACCTCCATCTTCAGGCTGGTCGCGTCCTTGGGATCGAACCCGGCCATGGCCTCGAGCATGATCGCACAATCCTCGACGCTGCGCGCCATCGGACCGGCCTGGTCGAGGCTGGAGGCGAAGGCGACAACGCCCCAGCGGCTGCAGCGGCCGTAGGTCGGCTTGATCCCGCAGATGCCGGTGAAGGCGGCGGGCTGGCGGATCGAACCGCCCGTGTCGGTGCCGGTGGCGGCAGGCGCGATCCGCGCGGCCACGGCGCTGGACGAACCGCCCGAGGAACCGCCCGGGCTCATCGCGGCATTGGTGCCCTGCTTCTTCCACGGCGAGGCGACATTGCCGAAATAGCTGGTCTCGTTCGAGGACCCCATGGCGAACTGGTCGAGATTGAGCTTGCCCAGCATCCCCGCGCCCGCATCCCACAGGTTCCGCGAAACGGTGCTCTCGTATTCGGGTTTGAAGCCTTCGAGGATATGGCTCGCGGCGGTGGTCTGCACGCCCCTGGTGGCGAACAGGTCCTTCATGCCGATGGGCACGCCGCCCATGGTGCCGAGGTCCTCGCCCTTCGCGCGCTTGGCATCGGTGGCGTCGGCCGCGGCGAGCGCGTGGTCGGGGGTGGTGACGATGAAGGCGTTGAGGCCGGCTGCCTCGGCAACGGCCGCGTTGAAGGCTTCGGCCACTTCGCGCGCGGTGAAATCGCCGCCGGCCACGCCGTCACGGATGGCCTTGACGCCCAGGTTGGTGAGTTCGGTCATATCACTGATCCCCTGCGAAGGCAGGGGCCTCGAGCCGCCCGCACTCCGCCGGATTAATGGAGATCCCCGCCTGCGCGGGGATGATCGAATGCTTTTCCGCGAAAATCATTCGATCACCTTGGGCACGCCGAAGAAGCCGTGTTCGGCGGCGGGAGCATTGGCGAGCACATCCTCGCGCCGACCGCCACCCGTTTCGGGGATGGCATCGACCACGTCTTCGCGCAGGCGCAGCGTATTGGGAATGACCGCGGTCATCGGTTCGACGCCGCTGCAATCGACCTCGCCGAGCTGCTCGACCCATTCGAGGATATTGTTGAGTTCGGGGACCATCGTGTCGAGCTCGGCATCGCCCATCTTGATGCGGGCGAGCGAGGCGATCTTGGCCACTTCTTCGCGTGTGACTGACATGGGGAGCGCACTAGCCGCGAGGGGGCTGCGCTTCAAGCGGGATAGCGGGCCGAATTGCTATTCGAAGGGCTGGCCTACCGGCTTGCCATCGACAAAAATCTGATAGCCGGTGAAAGGGCGTAGTTCGACCTCGCCAGCCTTGTTCATCGGCTCACCTAACCCCTCATACTCGTGGATCAGTCTTCCGTTTACTACACGCTGAGAAATCGCCTTTGCTGTACCGGCTTCGACAAGTAACAGATGGGGGTTCTGACCATAGTCGGAGTTGGTCATGAGTCCGATAAGCTTCCCCCTTCCTGTTTCGCGAAGAAGTTGAACTCGGCACCCTTCCCTGCACAGGATAATTTCGTCGCGCAGATAAGCGCGCACCGCCTGTGCGGTTGCGTCATCTAACCGAGAAAGGTCGGCTTTCTCGGAAATTTCTCGACGGCCCGCCACGGACGTTGCGCCATAAGGGCGTACCTCCAATGCAAAGGTGTCGGCGGCGAGTTGAGCAATGCGCGGATTTTCACTGTCCTTCAAACGCGCCAGCGCCTCCCTCCCCGCATCGCCGAAATCCCAGCGCAGCGCGGCGAAGTCGAACTCGTCGACTGCGACCTTGCCGCTTTCCAGCCGCGCAATCTGGTTGCGCGCCGAAATCGCGCCGAAATCGAACAGCGGCAGCGCGAGGATGAAGGCGAGCACGCAGACTCCGGCGGCGAAGTGCATGTTGGCGCGGCGCACGCGCTCCATCCAGCCGGTCAAACGCCCGCGGATCGGCGCGAGAAAATAGGCGAGGCCATAGGCAACTGCCACCGCCACCGCGATCACGCCCCAGATGCGCTCCGGACTGAGGCCGTATTCGGCAATCCGCGTGCCGGTCGAGACCGCGGCGAGGAGCGCCAGCGGGAAGATTGCCAGCGCCAGGGCGAGCGCCGCCCAGCGCAGCACGCGGTTGCCGCTCGCCTCCTCGTCGTCGTTGCGCACCACCGCATTGACCAGCACGAAACTGGCGACCGCGACCGAGAGCAACAGCGGCGTCGGGCTTTCGGTGGCGTTCCACAGCACCGAAATGCCGCTCGCCAGTACGGCCAGCAGGAAAATCGCCAGCGCCACCGCCAGCGGCACCGCGATGATCGAAAACACCAGCATCACCACCGATTGCAGCGTGCCGATAATCTTGAGCTGGTTGCGCAGTACGCCCAGCGCTGCGCCGAAGGCAGCGCCCGAGAAGCTCCAGCCGAACCAGCCCCGCTCGATCAGATCCTCCAGCAGGGCGATGTCGATGGCCGAGAACAGCGCCGCGAGCAGGAATAGCAGCAGCCAGGAGACGCCGACGAAAGCCAGCGCCCCGGCCACGGTGATCGAATCGGTCCAGACGTGGAAATGCGTCTCCTCGTACGGGGTTCGCCAGCGACGCTTGTGGAAGCCCGCCTGGAACAAAGGCAGGGCGAGGGCGATCGAAACGACGCCCGCCGCAAACCAGAACGGTGCGTCCGCATAGCTTTCGCCCGCATTGGCCACCCGCCAGGCGATGCCCGCCATGACCAGCGCGACGATCGCGGCGAAGGCCAGCGGCGCTTGCCAGCGGTCGCGATCGAGCGTGAACGCGAAGGCCAGTGGCCCGAACGCCAGCGCGGCGGTCAGCGCCGCGCGCCACGGTGCCCACTCGTCCGAATTCCACTCGGCGGCGAAATGCACCCCGAGGCCGGCAAGGCCCAGCAGGACCGCAAGCAGCCAGGGCCGCAGCGGCCATTCGCTATGGGGGTCGGGCGCGTGTGTCGTCGAAACTTCGCTCATGCGCCCTCCCCCGTGGCGTTTATTCGGCGGGTGGTGCCCCTGCGTCGCCTTCGCCCTGCGGCCCCATCATCTGCTGGAGCGCGGCGGCGCGCGCCTGGAAATCGTCGCGGCTCATGAAGTCGACCACGTCGACCTCGAACACCAGATCGGCATTGGGCGGGATCGGCGAGCCCGGCGGCGGTTCGGCGCCATAGGCCTGTTCGGCGGGGATGGTCAGGACGTAGCTGCCGCCCTTCTGCATCTGCGTGAGACCTTCGATAAAGCCATCGATGATCGCGCCTTCTTCGAGCAGCAGCGGATTGCCTTCGGGGAACAGGCCCGGCGGGACCGGCAGCGGCTGCGAGCGGTCGAATTCGGTCCCATCGGTCAGCTTGCCGACATATTGGACGAAGACCACGTCGCCGAGCTTGGGCGAATCGCCCGTGCCCGCGGTTACCGTCTCGACATCGAGGCCCTTGGGCACGGCTGCCCAGGCAAGGCCCGCGCCGAGCAACACGGCCACGACGACACCGAGCCACAGCTTGGTGAGCGAGCCTTTCTTGATCGGCTGGAGTGGAACGCGGGTAATCTCGGTCATGTGAATGTCTTCCCGAAAGGCATGGGCCGATACGCTAAGGGCGCGGATTTCTCCGCGCCCTCATGGCTTAGCTCAATTTGCGAGGCAAGGTGATTTGCTGCACCAGATCCCCGCCTGCGCGGGGATGACGGAGAGCCTAGGGCGCGGCGAGCCGCGCCGAGGGCTCCGTCACTTGACGCCGTCGCGCTCCATGCGCTTGCGCTCGAGCTTGCGGGCGCGGCGAACGGCGGCGGCCTTCTCGCGAGCGCGCTTTTCGCTCGGCTTCTCGTAGTGGCGGCGCAGCTTCATTTCGCGATACACGCCTTCACGCTGCAGCTTCTTCTTGAGCGCGCGCAGGGCCTGGTCGACATTGTTATCGCGAACGATGATCTGCATAAATTCAAACACCTCACTAAGCGGGCCAGAGCCCGCTGCGCGGGTTTGCCTCCTTGAAAACAGTTTCGCCAAGAGAACGAAAAACGCGCCGAATCCGTTCCGGACCGGCTCGAACGGGGGCGCACATACGGATTCTCCCGCCCAATGGCAAGCCCCTGCGGCAATCTCCAGCATCATGATGACGAACGGACATTTGACGGCTAAGGGCAGCGGCGATGTCCTCCTCTTTTCCTTTGATTGCCGCGCTGCACGTCTTCATCGGCGGCGGTGCCGGCGCGGTGCTGCGCTGGCAGCTGGGCCGGGCGATGACCGGCTGGCTCGGCGCGCCCATGGTCACCGCCTTTCCCTTCGCCACGCTCGCCGCCAATGCCATCGGCAGCATCGCAATGGGGTTCCTCGCCGGATGGTTCGCGCGCAGCGGCAGCGGCGACACCGAGCAATTGCGGCTGCTGCTGGGGGTCGGCCTGCTTGGCGGTTTCACCACTTTCAGCGCCTTCAGCCTCGAGATGGTGATGCTGCTCCAGCGCGGGCAGTACCTCTTTGCCCTGCTCTATGCGATCCTGTCGATCGCGCTGGGCATCAGCGGGTTGATGGTCGGGATCAGCGTGATGAGGATGGTGGGATGAAGACTTCCGACGAAGTCCGCAGCTTTACCGTGGCGTCCGACGACGACGGGATTCGCGTCGATCGCTGGTTCAAGCGTCACCTGCCGCAGGTCGGCTTCGGCACGGTGAGCAAATGGACGCGCACCGGGCAGGTTCGGGTCGACGGCAAGCGGGTGAAGCCCGAGGACCGGCTCGAGCAAGGCCAGCAGATCCGCGTTCCGCCGGGCGGCGATGCGCCGCACAGGAAAGCCAAGCCCAAGCGCGATCTTAGCAAGGCCGAAATCGAACAGGCCGAGGCGATGGTCATCAAGCAGACCAAGGGCGCGCTGGTGCTGAACAAGCCGCCAGGTCTCGCGACGCAGGGCGGCACCAACACTTTCAACCACGTCGACGGATTGCTCGACGCCTTTGCGCCGGGCGAGGAGGATGTGCGTCCACGCCTCGTCCACCGGCTCGACAAGGATACGTCGGGCGTTTTGCTTGTCGCCCGCACACCGGGCAGCGCCGCCTTTTTCTCCAAGCGCTTTTCCGGCCGCAGCGCCAAGAAGATCTACTGGGCGATGGTGATCGGCGTGCCCGACATCAAGGAGGGGGTGATCGAGGCCCCGCTCGCCAAGCAGCCGGGCTCTGGCGGCGAGAAGATGCATGTCGATCATGAGGGCGGCCAGCCTGCCAAGACCAAGTACCGCGTCGTCGATAGCGCGGGCAAGAAAGCCGCCTGGCTCGAACTCCAGCCGCTCACCGGGCGCACGCACCAGTTACGCGTCCATTGCGCGGCCATGGGTCATCCGATCGTCGGCGATGGCAAGTATGGCGGCAAGGATGCCTTCCTGACCGGCACGATCAGCCGCAAGATGCACCTTCACGCACGGCGCCTGATCATCGACAGTCCGGATGGCGGCAAGCTCGATGTGACGGCCGACCTGCCCGAACATTTCGCCGGTTCGATGGAGCAGCTCGGCTTCGAAGAGACCCTCTCCGACGCGACACCCATGCGCGACGATCCCCCGCCAAAGACGCGCGAGGAAAAGAAGCAGCAGGCACGCCAGCACGCCAAGAATTTCCGTAAGTCGCAGCGTTCTCCGCGCCGCGCCCGGGGCGGTGCGGGCGGCAAGAGCAAGCCCAAGGGGCGCCGCAAGTGAGCCGCCTAGTCGTATTCGATTGCGACGGCACTCTGGTCGACGGGCAGGCAGCGATCTGCGAAACCATGGAGCAGGCCTTCGCCAGCGTCGGAATGGTCGCGCCCGACCGGCACCTCGTACGGCGGATGGTCGGACTGAGCCTGCCCTACGCCATGCGCGAGTTAGCCCCCGATGCCAGCGACGACGAGCGCCATGCGGTGGTCGAGGCCTATAAGATCGGCTTTCGCGACCTGCGCCTGTCGGGCGGCTTGCGCGAACCGCTGTTCGAGGGGATCGGTGCGCTGATCGACGAGCTCGACAAGGAAGGCTGGCTGCTGGCGGTCGCCACCGGCAAGAGCGATCGCGGGCTCCATGCCTGTCTCGACACGCACGGGATCAAGCACCGCTTCGTGTCGCTGCAAACCGCGGACCGCCATCCGTCGAAGCCGCATCCCGCCATGCTCGAAGCGGCGCTGATCGATGCCGGCGTCGCTCCCGCCGAGGCAGTGATGATCGGCGACACCAGCTTCGACATAGAGATGGCGAAATCCGCAGGAGTTCGCGCGATCGGCGTGTCATGGGGCTATCACGAGCCGCAGGAACTGTTCGACGCCGGAGCCAGCGCGGTCGCCGATACTGCAGGACAATTGGGAGACATGATCCGTGGACCAGCGTGATCCCGCCCCTCACGATCCGGCCCCTCACGATCCGGCAAAGGCGCGGTTCTTCATGCTGCAGGCGGTCCGTCTGTCGGGCGTGGCGCTGGGCGTGCTGGGTGCGCTGATCCTGGGCGGCATTCTGCCCCTGCCCGAGCTCATCGGCTATCTTCTGCTGGCGTTCGGCGCATTCGATGTCTTCATCCTGCCGACCATCCTGGCCAAGCGCTGGAGCAGCAGCGAGTGAAGCGCTTCTACAAGGATGTGACCATCGAGAAGACCGAATTGGGGTATCACGTCGCGCTCGATGGCCGGCCGCTCAAGACGCAGGGCGGCCAGCCACAAGTCGTTGAGTCGAAGAGCCTCGCCGAGGCGCTCGCTGCCGAATGGGCCGAACAGGGGGAGACACTCGACGCAGCGCGCTTCGCCTTGCGCGATATGGCGGATTACGCGCTCGACGTCGTCCCTGCCACGCGCGCCGAAATCATCGCCAAGTTGCTGCGTTACGTCGAAACCGATACGCTGTGTTATCGCGCCGGTCCCGACGAACCGTTCTGGCACCGCCAACGCGATGTCTGGGACCCGCTGGTCGAAGCGATGGAATCGCGCGAAGGCATCAAGCTGGAACGTGTGAGCGGCATCGTTGCCCGGCCGCATTCGCCCAAAACCATGAAGCGGCTCCGGGCGCGCCTCGAAGACCTGGATGATTTCGCGCTCGCCGCACTGGAACAGCTCGCCTCGCTCGCGGCATCGCTGTGCGTGGGGCTCGCCGCGCTCGAAGATGATGCCGATGGCGAAACGCTGTGGGCAGCCGCCAATCTGGAAGAAGACTGGCAGGTCGAGCAGTGGGGGCAGGACGAGGAAGCCAGCGCGCGCCGCGCAAGGCGGCTCGGCGAATTCCTCAAGGCAATGGAATTCGCGCGTCTGGCGCGGGGCTGACCCCGGTCAGCCTATCCAGTCGGCGATTTGCCCGGCGACATTGTTCGCGGCTTCGTTGAGCGCCGGACCGACGAAGGCGGTCTCCGCCGCGGCCACCGGCACGCGCGCTTCGAACCGGCGAGTGGTCACCTCCGAAGCGCTGCCATTGCGTACGGCATCGAAAGTTACCACCGCCTCGCGCGTGCGGGCATCGTAACCGAAGGCGCGCAGCGAGCCATGCAGACGGTCGCTTGCCCCCACGCCCGGATCGTCGCCGTCGATGACCACGCGGTTCGACCGCGTGCGGATCGTTTCCGCCACCAGCCGCCGGAACAGGCGCGCGGGGCGTTCCACCCAGAAGGCGTCCTGCAAATAGGCGATCTGCGTATCGCTCATTTGCACCGGCACGCGCGTGACGTCGAGCGCCTTGGGCACCTCGAACTCGGCAATCGCCAGCGCGGTTTCCTGCGCGCCGCTGCCACCGGTTCCCGCCGGGGCCGAGGTGGTCGGCGTCAGCGTCAGCAGGCTGTCGGGGGCTTCGCCGCCGAAGCTCAGGCAGCCGCCCAGCAGCAGGACCGGGGCCAGTGCGGCAATCTTGATGGTGCTTCTCATGGCTATGCCCCTCACGGCTTGTAGTCGGGCAGCGGCTGACTGGAGAGCAGCGCGCCCGCGCCCTGCTCGTCGATCTTCTCGGTCACCGAGCGCAGCGCCTGGCTGGTTGCGCGCAGGTCCTTCAGCGTCGCTTCGGCGGCGGGCAGCGTGCTTTCGGTCAGCTGCCTGGTCGCGGGCCGCGCCTCGTTGAGCGTGTCCTCCAGCGCCTTGGCCGCACCGCTGGCCGAGGTCAGCGTCTGGCGCAATTGCACCGCCAGTTCCGCACCCTCGTCATTGATCAGCCTATCGGTCGACTGGGTGACCTTTTCGAAGGCGTCGAGCGCCTCGCTCGATTCGCGCAGCGTCACCTGAAGCTCGGCGAGCACTCGTTCGACCTGCGGTGTGGCCGCGGCAAGGTCGGCCGTCATCTTCTCGCTATTGGCAAGGATGCCCTCGAGCGATTCCTGGTTCTTGTCCGACAGCAGCATGGTCAGCCGCTCGGTCAGCGTTGCCAGCCGTTCGAGCAGCAGCGGGGCGTTGGCGAGCACCGCCCCAAAACCGCCCCCGGTCGTGGGCGGAATGATCGGCACGCCTTCGGTACACGCGGTCGTCTCGCAGGAAATCGGCGGGGCGCCGCTGCGCGCCCCGTCGAGCGTGATGGTCGATACGCCGGTGAAGCTGCCCTGGATCGTGGCGGTCGTGCCGACGAGGATCGGCACCTCTTCCTTCACCCGGATCCGCACGCGGACGAATTCGGGATCCTTGTCCCACAGCACGATCTGAGTCACCTGCCCCACGGGCACGCCCGCGAAATCGACCGAGCTGCCATTGGCGAGGCCGGCGACCGACTGCTTGAAGAAGATGTCGTATTCGTTCTGCGCCCCGCCGCCGAGCCGCGCGAGCCAGACGATGAACAGCGCGAGCGCGCCGAGAATCAGCAGCGTGATCGCCCCCACCCAAACGTGATTTGCCCGCGTTTCCATTGGTTTCGCCCTATGCCTTGCCCGCAGGCGGTTTGTCCAACGCTTTGACCGCATGCGCGGCGACCGGCTCGTCCATGTGCTTGCGCAGCTCGTCGAGCGCCTGCGCGGTCAGCGCGGCGCGCCCGCGCGGGCCGTTGAAATATTCCTGGATCCAGGGGTGATCGAGTTCCATCAGGTTCGGCACGGTATCGACCGCGATCACCTTCTTGTCGGCGATCACCGCCACCCGGTCGCAGATCTCGTGCAGCGTATCGAGATCGTGGGTGATCAGGAACACGGTCAGCCCCAGCGTTTCCTTGAGTTCAAGCGTCAGGTGGTCGAATGCCGCCGCGCCGATCGGGTCGAGACCGGCGGTGGGCTCGTCGAGGAACAGCAGTTCGGGATCGAGCGCTAGTGCGCGGGCGAGGCCGGCGCGTTTCTTCATCCCGCCCGACAATTCGGAGGGGTATTTGCTCACCGCCTCTTCGGGCAGGCCCGACAGCACCACCTTGTAGCGCGCGATCTCGTGCCGCAGCTCGGGTTCGATATCGGGATAGAACTGCTTGAGCGGGACCTCGACATTCTCGCCCACGGTCAGCGTCGAAAACAGCGCGCCGCCCTGGAACAGCACGCCCCAGCGGTTGCGGATGCCGATGTCCTGCTGCGGGTCGCTCCCGGCGATCGAGCGCCCGAAAACGCACACGTCGCCTTCGGCAGGCGTCTGCAGGCCGATGATCGCACGCATCAATACCGATTTGCCGGTTCCCGAACCGCCGACCACGCCGAGGATTTCGCCGCGTCTGACCTTGAGGTCGAGATCCTGGTGGACGACCTGCGGACCGAAAGCCGTCTTCAGCCCCTCGACCACGATCGGGTATTCGCCGCGATAGCGTTCGTGGCGCCCCAGTTCGCGCCCGGTTTCGTCCTGTGCCATCAGCCCCACCCGATCTCGGTGAAGAACACGGCGAAGAAGGCGTCGATCACGATCACGGCGAAGATGCCGGTGACCACCGCCATGGTGGTGCGCAGGCCGACCTCTTCCGAATTCCCCTTGACCTTCATCCCATGATAGCACCCCGCCAGCGCCACGATCAGGCCGAAGACGGGTGCCTTTATCAATCCGACCCACAGATCGTAGAGCGGAACGACGTCCTGGATGCGGGTGAGGAAGGTCCAGAACGGTATGCCGAGCATGAACTGGCCGACCACCGCGCCGCCGATGATGGCGACCCCGGCGGAATAGAAGCCCAGCAGCGGCATCATCAGCACCGCGGCGAGAATGCGCGGCACGACCAGCGCTTCCATCGGCGAAATGCCGATGGTCTGCATCGCATCGACCTCTTCGGTCAGCCGCATCGTGCCGATCTGCGCGGCAAAGGCGCTGCCCGATCGGCCCGCGACCATGATTGCGGTCATCAGCACGCCCAGCTCGCGCAAGGTTATCCGCCCGACGAGGTTCACGGTCAGTGTTTCCGCGCCGAATTGCGCCAGCTGCACCGCGCCCTGCTGCGCGATGACGATCCCGATCAGGAAGCTCATCAGCCCGATGATGGGCAGGGCCGACACCCCGACCAGTTCGAGCTGGCGGACGAGTGCGAGCCAGCGGAAGCGCCGGGGATGGCGGATCAGGCTGGCACAGGCGATCAGCAGAGCGCCGAGGAATCCGACCACGCCATAGACGCCGTGCCGCGCACCGAGCACCTTGTCGCCCATGGCCTGCGGCACGCGCTTCCACACGGGCAGGCGCGGAGCGGTTATCTCCTCCTCCGCGCGCGTCCCCTCGAGCGCGTCGATCAGCCGCTCGGCTCGATCGCTCGCCCCGGTTATCTCGGCCCGATGTTCATTCGACAGGCTGGTCGCGATCCATGCACCGACCGTGTCGATCTCGCTGACAGCGGAAAGGTCGATGCGGCTTATCGGACCTTCGAGCGCGCGCAGATCCTGGTCGATCGCGCCGATTGTGGACACGAGATAAGGGCCCGACAGGGTGAGCACATTGCCCCCGTCGTCCCCCTCGACCAGCTCGAATTCGGCGAAACCACCCATTGCGGCGCGGTATGCGGACAAATCAGGCGCTTGCCAAGCGGCTATCGCCCGCCGTCACCTGCGGCGTTGCATCGCAGCATGGGCGCTGGCATGGGATTGCTATCAGATTACCGGCACCGGCCCGCTCCCCCGCCCGGCCACCCATGGCAATATCCTGTTGGGTGGCCGGGCGGGGGAGCGGGCCGGTGCCGCCAGTGAGCGTGAGCGAACACGAAAATGACCACCGAGCTACCGAAGACTTTCGACCCCGCCGACATCGAGGCGCGCTGGTACAGGCATTGGGAAGAGAACGGCCTGTTCCGGCCCGAACGCCCGGACGCCGAACCCTATACGATCGTCAACCCGCCGCCCAACGTCACTGGCAGCCTCCATATCGGCCATGCGCTCGACAACACGCTGCAGGACGTCGTGATCCGTTACGAGCGGCTGCGCGGCAAGGATGCGCTGTGGGTGGTCGGCACCGACCATGCGGGCATCGCGACGCAGATGGTGGTCGAGCGCCAGTTGGAGGCGAAACAGGACAAGCGCACCAATTACTCGCGCGAGGAATTCGTCGACAAGGTGTGGGAATGGAAAGAGGAAAGCGGCGGCACGATCACGCGCCAGCTGCGCCGCCTCGGCTGTTCGATGGACTGGTCCAGAGAACAGTTCACCATGGACGAGCATTTCTCGAGCGCCGTGCTCAAGACCTTCGTCGATCTCTACAATGACGGGCTGATCTACCGCGACAAGCGGCTGGTCAACTGGGACCCCAAGCTCAAGACCGCGATTTCCGACCTCGAAGTCGAGACGACCGATGTGAAGGGCGGATTCTGGCACTTCAAATACCCGCTCGAAGACGGTGTCACGCTCGACGACGGGCGCGACTATATCGAGGTTGCGACGACGCGCCCCGAAACCATGCTCGCCGATATGGCGGTGGCGGTGCATCCCGATGACGAACGGTACACATCGGTGATCGGCAAGCATGTCGTGTTGCCGATCACCGGTCGCCGCGTGCCGATCGTCGCCGACGAGCACGCCGATCCCGAACTGGGCAGCGGCGCGGTGAAGATCACGCCCGGCCACGATTTCAACGATTTCGACGTGGGCAAGCGCGCGGGTTTCCAGCCTGCCGATATGCTCAACATGCTCGATACCGAGGCGAATGTCTGCCAGACCGCCGACGGGCTGGTGCCGGAAGAATTCCTCGGCCTGCACCGCTTCAAACGCGACGGCGTCGACGGTGCGCGCGAACTGGTGGTGCAGCGGCTCAAGGAATGCGGTTACCTTATCCCGCATATCGCCAAGACCAAGAAGGGCGAGGAACAGGAGCTCGAGGCCGAGCCGCGCACCATCGCGACGCCTTTCGGCGATCGCGGCGGCGTGGTGATCGAACCCTGGCTGACCGACCAGTGGTATGTCGACGCGGAAAAGCTCGCGGTAAAACCGATCGAAGCGGTCAAGAGCGGCGCGATCGAGATCGTCCCCAAGAGCTGGGAAAAGACCTTCTTCAACTGGATGGAGAACATCCAGCCCTGGTGTGTATCGCGCCAATTGTGGTGGGGGCACCGGATTCCGGCGTGGTATGGGCCATCAACAGATAACGTGGGGCTCCTGTACAGCTTTGGAGACGGAACTGAACAACAGGGGGACTTGAGGAAAGACTACAATGTATTCGTTGCGGCGACGGAAGAGGAGGCGTTTGAGCAGGCTCGCAAGGTTTATGGCGAGGAGGCTGAATTTGCAGTATTCGATACTCCGCTTCACGCAGGAACGCGATCCGGTCAAAAAATAGGTCTTTGGCGCGACAGTGACGTCCTCGACACCTGGTTCTCTTCCGCCCTGTGGCCTTTCGCGACGCTGGGCTGGCCGGAAAAGACCGACCTGCTCGAAAAGCACTACCCCAACGACCTGCTGATCAGCGGCTTCGACATCCTCTTTTTCTGGGATGCGCGGATGATGATGATGGGGCAGTACAACACGGGTAACAACCCCTGGCCGCGGCTCTATCTTCACGGTCTGGTGCGCGCGGCGGACGGGCAGAAGATGTCCAAGTCCAAGGGCAATGTCGTCGATCCGCTGGGCCTGATCGACCAGTACGGCGCCGATGCGCTGCGCTTTTTCATGGCCGCGATGGAAAGCCAGGGCCGCGACATCAAGATGGATGACAAGCGGATCGAGGGCTATCGCAACTTTGCGACCAAGCTCTGGAATGCGACGCGTTTCTGCCAGGCGAACGGCATCGGCGCGAGCACGTCCATCGCCGCGCCCAAAGCGAGCCATGCGGTCAATCGCTGGATCATCGGCGAGGTGGTCGAGACCAAGCAGGCGCTCGACGCCGCACTGGCGGACCTGCGCTTCGATGCCGCCGCAAACACGATCTACCACTTCGTATGGGACCGCTTCTGCGACTGGTATATCGAACTGGTCAAAGGCAATTTCGACGAGGAAACCAAGGCCGTCGCCGGCTGGGCGCTCGACCAGATCCTCGTCATGCTGCACCCCTTCATGCCCTTCATCACCGAAGAGCTGTGGTCGAAGCAGGGGGATCGCGCGGACTATCCGCTGATCACCGCCCAATGGCCCGAGCCGCAGGCGGACGTGGACGCGGAGGCCAAGGCGGAGATCGATTGGCTGATCGCGCTCACCAGCGCCACGCGCACGGCGAAGAACGAGCTCGGCATCGCGCCGGGCGCGAAGCTGCAGGCCTATTGCGCATCGCCCAGCCCGCTGGCGAAATCGGTGGTCGAGGCGAATGCCGGGGCGATCGAACGGCTGGCGCGCCTGACCCCGGTGACGTTTGGCGAAGCGCCCTCGGGTGCGGCGATGCAGATCGCGGCGGGCGAGGACGAGTTCGTCATCCCACTGGAGGGCGTGATCGATATCGAAGCCGAAAAGGCCCGCCTCGAAAAAGCGCTCGCGGCCAGTGCGAAGGAAGCCAAATCGCTCGAAGGGCGCCTGTCGAATGCGAACTTCGTCGAACGCGCCAAGCCCGAAGCGGTCGAGAAGGCCCGTGCGGACCATGCACATCACGTGGCCGAAGTCACCCGGCTCGAAGCCGCGCTGGCGCGGCTTGGATAGGGTCCCCTTCTAATCCGACCGGCGAGATCCTACTTCTCAACGATGTCGCCCTGGCTTGTTTTTGGTGGTGTGCTGCTGGTCGCAGCGGTCCTGTGGTACCGTTGGCAGAGCCGGCGCCAGAGGCGAAAAACGCTTTTGGCAAAACCCCTTAGCGCCGAGCAGCGCGAAGTGATGGAAAAGCTGGTGCCGCTCGTCAAGCGGTTGCCCCAGCCCTTGCGCCAAGCGCTCGAAGGGAAAATGAACCTGTTCTTCGATCAGGTCACTTTGAGGGGCATCAACGGCCTCGAAGTCACTGAAGCGATGAGGCTTTCCATCGGCGCGCAGGCCTGCCTGCTGGTCGTGAACAGCCCGGCCTGGTACGACACGCTCAGAAATGTGCTGGTCTACCCCTCGGCCTTTCTCACCGGGCGCGGCTCGCATGATGGCCAATTCGTCCACGAGGGCAATCACGCCACGCTTGGCGAAAGCTGGGCGCGTGGTCCGGTGGTTCTCTCGTGGGATGACGCCCTGCATGGCGGCCTCGACGCGGGAGACGGACACAATGTCGTGATCCACGAATTCGCCCATCAGCTCGATGCCCTGAGCGGTCACGTCAACGGCATACCGCTGCTGCGCAAGGGCCAAGCCTATGCAGGGTGGGAGAAGGCGATGCTGGACGCCTACAACGATCACGGCGAACGGCTCGAACGGGGGGAGCAGACCCTGATCGATCCTTATGGTGCAACAAGCCACCAGGAATTTTTCGCCGAAGCGATCGTCGCTTTCTTCGAGAAACCGAAGGCGCTGCGCAGCGAAGAGCCCGCGCTCTATGCCCAATTAGCAGAGCTTCTGGCGCTCGATCCCGCGCAATGGGAGTAGGCGCACCTGCGTTTGGGAAACGGCGGCCGGGTGCTTCGGGAAGAAATTTCCTACAAGGACGTTTCGTGGCATATGGCCGCACAACATGACCGCCCTTAATCGCCGCCCCTTCCACGATCGCTTCTATCGATTGCAGCGCATGTCTTTGATCGAACGGATTTTGCCGCCTGGACGGTGGTCCATCCGGTCCATCTGTGCTTCAACGGCGACGAACCGAGTACTTGTGCGATGCCGCTAGTCCTTGCCACCGACGATGACGGCGGGCCCGAGATCTTCGCCTCGGTACAGGGCGAAGGGCCGAGTGCGGGGATGCCCTGCACCTTCGTGCGCCTGTCGCGCTGCAACCTCGCCTGTGTGTGGTGCGACACGGCCTACACCTGGCATTTCGAGGGCGACGACCGCCCGCATCGCGACGGGATCGAATTCGAGCGCAAGGCCAACCAGGTAACGCTCGACGAGGCCGAGGTCGCCGCGCGGATCACCGCGCTGGGCCAGAAACGCCTGGTCATAACCGGGGGCGAGCCGCTGCTGCAGGCGCCCGCGCTGGCCAAACTGCTCGACCTGCTGCCCGACGTCACGGTCGAGATCGAGACCAATGGCACCACCAGGGCTTCGGCCCCGCTCGACATCCGGATCGACCAGTTCAATGTCAGCCCCAAGCTGGCGCATAGCGGCAATCCGGCCGAACTTGCGCTGCTGCCCGAACGGCTCGACGCCTATGCCACCGATCCGCGCGCCTGGTTCAAGTTCGTCATCGCCGAGCCGTCCGACATCGACGAGGTGCTCGCCCTGCGCGATCGCTATCGCATCAGGCGGGACCATGTCTTCCTGATGCCCGAAGGCACCGACAGCGAAACGCTGCGGGGGCGCGAGAAATGGCTCGCACCGCTATGCGTCGAACACGGCTTTAGGATGAGCGACCGGCTGCATATCCATCTATTCGGGGATACCAGAGGAACGTAGTCTGCTTTTCGCAGCCACCTCCGTGGCTGCGTCCTCGGCGCTGTTTCCACGCTGCGCGTCGAGCGCCTGCGGGCGGGCGGTCGCCCTTGCCGGGCCTGGTCGGCCCGGAGCTCTTGCGGTTGCCAGCGCTTGGCGAAAGTCTCCGAGCCGCTCGGCGAGGCAAGGCCGACTGGCCGCCCGCAGCGGGTGCAGCGTGCTGCACGTCTAGCGAGGACGAACCCGCGGAGGCAGGTTCGAAAAGGAGGAAATCAACCCTGGCTGCGCCAGCGCTGGACGGTGCGTGAGACGATGTCCTCTTCGCCGCCGGTCTTGTTCCAAAGCTCGATGAAGCTCGGGTCCTCGGATGCGGGCCGCTTGGCTTCCTCCAGGGTGTCGAAGCTGACGCGGATCGGGATCGCCACGCCCTCGCCGCAGATGATGCACTCGCGGTTGCGCAGCGCGGGGATCGCGTCGAGGAAACCGCGCGCGCCTTCGGGCATCGCCGCGCGGACGAATTCCTGGTCGCGGTCGTTGTTGAGGCGCATCGAGATGATCGTGCCGCATTGCGACAGCACGCCCTCGGCGAGGTCGGAGGGGCGCTGGGTGATGAGGCCGAGGCTGATGCCGTACTTGCGGCCTTCCTTGGCGATCCGGCTGAGGATCGTGCCGACCGAATTGCCATCGGCATGCTTCTCGCTCGGGACATAGCGATGCGCTTCCTCGCACACCAACAGGATCGGAGAAGTGCGTTCCTCGCGGCCCCAGATGGCGAAATCGAACACCAGCCTGCTGAGAACGGCGACAACGGTCGCGGTAATGTCGGACGGCACGCCCGATACATCGATGATCGAGATCGGCTTGCCGTTCGAGGGCATCCGGAAGATCTTCGAGATGAAGTCGCTCATCGTGTCGGCGACCAGCATTCCCGAAAACAGGAACTGATAGCGCGGATCGCTCTTCATCTCGTCGAGCTTGTTCTTCAGCCGCATGTAGGGCGCGGAATTCGTCGCCTTATCGAGCTTGCCCATCGCATCCTGAATCTCGTTCGAGAGATCGGACAACAAATAGGGGATCGGCGAATCGACCGTGATCTTGCCCATGGACTCGGCCAACCGGCTCTTCTGCCGCGCCTTGAGCAGGCACTTGGCAAGGATATCGGCATCGACCTGCCGTTCGTTGCCATTGCTGGTGAGCAGCACCTCGCAATGCTCCTCGAAGTTCATGATCCAGTACGGCATCTGCAGGTTCGAGACGTCGAGGATCACGCCAGTATTGCGGAAGGCGGCCGAATATTCGCCATGCGGGTCGATCATGACAATATGGCCTTCGGGCGCCGCTTCGCAGATCCGATGGAGGATCAGCGCGGCGCCGGTCGATTTGCCGGTACCGGTCGAACCGAGCAGCGCGAAATGCTTGCCCAGCATGGCATCGACATAGAGCCCGGCGCGGATGTCCCTGGTCGGGTAGACCTTGCCGATGGCGACCGAACTGCGGCCGTCGCTGGCATAGACCTGGCGCAGGTCCTGCGTGGTCGCGGGATAGACCATTGCGCCCGGGACCGGATAACGCGTCACGCCCCGGCGGAAGCCGTGGAGCTTGCCGGTGAGCTTTTCCTCCATCCCTTCGCCGAGAAAGTCGATATTGGCGAGGATCGAACCTGCCTTGCGATCCTGGCGCTGGTTGCGGACGCTGGCGAGCAGCCAACTGTTGCCGACCCGGATCTTGATCTGCGAGCCGACCTGGCCGGCCATGGCGATCGAAGGGTCGGCATCATCGGCGCATTCGCTCAGGCGCTGAAGGTCGATCGCGACCTGCGAACCGGAACCGGCGATTTCGAGAACCACGCCGATCGGCTGCATGGCGTTCTCGCACGTTTCCGCGGATTGGATGTCGTCGGAGGGCCTTGCATGCGGCGGCGCATCCTCCGTTTGCGGCTCAGCTTGTGAGACTTGCGCCTTCGCGGAGGGCGGCTCGGAAGCCGGCGTTGCGGTCCGATCGCTTTCCGCTGAGGCTTTGATTTCCGCCGAAGGTTGCTGGGCTTTGTGGACATAGCCGGAGCGCGACGCAGCGGGCGGTTCCTGTTCCCCGCTGCGCCGAATCCGGTCCCGCAACGAGTTGCTGCGCGGCTGCGGCGGCTCGGCGCCGTCTTCCTTGGCCGGATCGAATGTGCGGGAAATCGGATTACCCATGTCGTTCATTGGATTGGCTGTGCCCCAGGTTGGCCGCGCTAAGAGCGCACCCGACCTGCCTGCCCGAAAGTGCTTAAGATGTGGTCAACGCGCGCGGCTGCAATCCGCTAGATGAGCGCAAAGAGGCGTCCGGCCGCCCAGCCCATCCCGACCGACAGGAACACGGCCAGCAATCCGTAGAGCAGGGCCAGATCCTGCGAATATTCCTCGACCTTGCGCTCGAAACCGACTTTCTGCACTTCGACTTCGGTCATGGCGGAGGCAATGACCCGCCCTCCCCGCACTGCGAACGTCTCGGCGGTATAGGTTCCGGTGGTCACGTTGGAAGGCAGCGTTATGCGTGCCTGGTACAGAACCTGTTCGCTGATCTGCACGCCGCCGAAATCCTGTTTGTAGAGCTGCTGGCGCGTCTTCAGATCGACCAGCCCATTCTTGAACCTCGCCTGTTCATCTGGATCGATCGCGCCGCTGGGCGAAAGCTGGATGTAATCGGTCCCGAATTCGTAAATCGCAGCGGTTTTTTCGTCGACGATTTCCGAAATGGGGCGTGAGGAGGCGACGGCGAAATAGGAGGGAACCGACCGGAAATCGCTGCTTGCGGCATTGATCCAGACGCCGGCGAACCGCTCTTTCTCGCGCAGGCGAACCGGTTGCGAAGGGCCCTTGAGTACCACCACGATATTGTAGTCACTGCCCGCCGCCCGGCCCTGCGGATCGAGCACCGCGCCGAACAGCAGGAGTTCCGTGCCCGTGAAGCCCTGGCGCACCTGCACCTCGTGCTGGCTGACCTCGGGCACGAGGATGGGATCACGCTGGCCCATCAGCGCGAAGGCGAAGAGGAGGAGCAGGAGCACCCTCACAGCGGATACAGCGTGTAGATTTCCTCGGGCTGGTAAAACAATCCGAGGAACATGCGAAAGGCCACCAGCAGAACGGTCACAGCCAGGATCAGGCGCAGCAGTTCCGGCTTCGCTTTGACTGCTATCTGCGAACCGAGCTGCGCGCCGGTGACCGAGCCCAACAACAGGAGGAAGACCAACACGATATCGACTGCCTTGGTGGTCAGCGAGTGCATGATCGTGGTGGCCATTGTGACGAACAGGATATTGTAGAGCGAGGTCCCGACCACGACATTCGCGCTCATGCCGAGGATGTAGAGCATGGCCGGCACGAGGATGAAGCCGCCGCCCACCCCCATCAGCATCGTCAGCACGCCCACCGCGATGCCGACGACAAGCGGGGCGAGCGGCGAAATGTAGAGACCCGAGCGATAGAAACGCCAGCGCATCGGCAGACTGGCGACCAGCGGATGGTGGCGCCGCCGCGCGGCTTGCGCGCTACCCGTCCCGCGGATCGTCTGTACCGCCTCGCGCGCCATCAGCGTGCCGATCGTCCCAAGCAGGACAACGTAAAGCGCGCTGATGACCACGTCGATCTGGCCGATCGCTCGAAAGAAACGGAACAATAGAGCGCCGAAGCCCGAGCCGATCACCCCGCCAGCGACCATGACCATACCCATGCGGTAGTCGACGCCGCCACGCCCGCCATGCGCGAGCACGCCGGTTACGCTGGCTCCGGTGACCTGCGTCGACGCCGACGCGGCAGCCACGGTTGGCGGGATACCGTAGAAGATCAGCAGCGGCGTGGTCAGGAACCCGCCGCCCACGCCGAACAAGCCCGAAAGCACGCCGGTCAGCGCCCCCAGCGCGACGATCCACAGCCCGTTCACGGACAGGTTCGCGATGGGGAGATAGACGTCCATGAAAGCGCCCTATCGCAGGGGCGTTACGGATAAAAGCTGAACAATGTCAGAAGCCGGTCGAAAGCGTCAAAACACCGCCATCACCCGGCTCGGCATCGCCCGCCACACGCCAGCGATAGTCGGCCTCGATACGTGCGGGCGTGGTCCCCAGCCGCAGGTCGACGGTCACGCTTGGGCCGAGATCGAGCCGTGCCGCGCCCTGCTGCGCGCCACCCCAGACGCCACCACCCAGCGACACCCGGCCGAGGTCGAAATTAGCGAGCTCTTTTTCTGCGACCATCGAGCCATCCGCGAAGGCAGTAGCGAAATCGCCGCCGACATAGCCGGCCTGGCCATAGCCGCGCGCTTCTAAGCCCGCTGGAAGGCGCAACCGGTCGAATCCTCCCGCTACGAATATCGAGTGCCGGATTTGCGCGGGGCTGCCAGGTCGTTCGGTTACCCGCGCTTCGCCATGAATGGCGAGCGGCACACTGGCCACCGGTCGCAACCGAAGGCCCAGGGCGCCCTCGGTTTCGCCACCCTCAATCAACGCATGGCTTGCGCGAGCATAGATCGAGGGTGCCGCCGTTGAGGTCGGCGCGAGCCGATAGGAGATCACAGCTCCGAGCTGGCTCGCGCCATAGCTGGCAGGACGAGCCCCTCCGTCAGAGAGACGATTGCCTCCCTGACGCAGAACCACCCAGGCGTCGAACCGCCATGGGGAGGTCGACCATGCGGGCGGGGAGGCCGCGCCCGTAGGCGTCTTGCGGCTCTGGCGATCCAACATTTCGGCTACGCTGCGCGGCATCGGCAGGCTGGCCATCCCTGCCATGAACAGCAGATTGTGCCCGACCGCGCGCTGGTGCGTATCGAAGTGTTCGGAATAGGCCTGCGGCGCCGGAACGGCCGATAGGGGCACATCCACCGGTTCGAACGACAGCGGCACCTTCTCCCATGCGGAAAGGGAGGGTACCGGCCTGCCCCCTTTCGCCGCCGGACCGGTCGTGGGCGATACTTCCTCAATCCTCGATCCGCTCTTCGTCTGGCGAAATTCGGCGGTCGCAAGGCGAAGGCTTTCGGACAAAGGCAGCGAGGAAGACCAAGGGTTTTGCCACGTCACGATCCGGACCAGACACCAGCCGACCAGCAGCAGCCCCAGAAACAGGACGGGCTGCCCCTGGCGCCGAACGACCGGATCGCTCATGCCCCGCCTTTGCTTGGCAAGAGAAGCGCCGGATGATCGCGATGCTCGGTCTTGTCCCAGATAACCGGTGCGCCGCGAAGCGTGCCGACATAGTTCAAGAGCGCGCGCCGCCCCGCCATGATCGCAATGACGTTCGAAACAATCGTGCGCGGGATGGCGAGCAGGCCCTGCCGCCAGCCATATTCCCGGGCCGTGAACGCCGCGCGCACCAGGAAGCGCAGCGACAGGCCTGCGAAATTGATCCACAGGAGTACCGTTAGAAGCGGTGTCGCCATTGGCAGCTCGACCAACCCCAATTGCTGGAGAACCAGCCCAGCGGCCCCGAATCCGAAAAGCAAATAGGCAATCACAAGCAGGATCGCGGCGAGCGGGCCGCGCCGGTCGCGCAATTGCATCCACAGCTCGACCGGCTCCGAACCCCAGCCGAGACGGTCCCAGCCCTGCAAGGCAATGCCGTGCATCCAGCGCGTTTTCTGCCGTACCGACTGGTTAAGTCGCGAAGGGAAGAAGGCCCGTGTCGCGATAAGCCTCCCATCGGCTGCGCGAACCCGCAGAAAACGTCCCCGACCGCCCGCCGCAGCGATCTTGAGGCCCAGCTCGTAGTCCTCCGTCAGGGATTCTGCGGCAAATGGCAGGCCGCCCTGCTTTTCGGCCAGCTGCTTCAGCGAACCTCGAGCGACTGCGCATCCGACTCCCGCCCCCGGGATCGCCGCTCCGAGGGCATCGCGCACAACCAGCCCTTTGCCATGGCTTTCCGCGAACTCGTCCGAGTAATGCGAGCCGATCCATGGCGAATGGCGTTGCGGTAGGGCGAGCACCGGCAGTTGAACGAAATGGGCATGCCACAACGCCCGGTCGAGTAGGTCCAGCGCCATCGGGTCGACCATGTCTTCGGCGTCGTGGAGTACGACCATACGCGTCTCGATACCCGAACGTCGCTCGTCCTCCGTCAGAGCGGCATGGAGACGGTTCAGGCAATCTGCCTTGGATGTCGGCCCATCCCTCTCGTGGACGATCAGTCGCACGCGGGGGTCGCCCCGTACGGCGGCTATGACCGAGGCCATGGTTGCAGCATCGTTGCGGTAACAGCCAACATAGACTGTCAATTCGTCCTGCGGCCATGCATCGAGCATATGCACCAGAGTCGGCCCGAGGACGTTGGCCTCCTGCCATGCAGGTATGAAAACCGCCGCCCGCCCCGCCAGACCATCTATGTCATCGAAAATCGCTTCGTCGACCCGCTCGGTCTGGATTCGCCTCGTGACCCGGCACCAAAGGTAGGTGCAATCGAGCGCGAATTCATCGATCATGCCGAGAGCGAAGAAAGCCGCTGCGAACAGCAGCAACTCGTGCTGAACGAGCACGAACCATTCCGCGATCGTGAACGACCCTAGTACCAAGCGGCACCCCCCTGCCTTTCTGGATAACCGCGAGTTTCAAGACTTGCAACGTAGGCCGCTTTGCGAAAGAGAGCGTCCCCAAGATGACCGAACGTCCTTCAGCCTTCCGCCTCGTCTTTGCCCCCGTACGCGCACTCTTCGTCAGCGACGCTTCGGCCGGCATCCTCCTCATCCTAGTCGCGGCAGCGGCAATGCTGGCGGCCAACTCGCCGCTCGCGACCGAATACGAGCAATTGTTCTATGGCGAATTGCCGTGGACCCCGATCCCCAAGCTCTACGATCTGCACCTGTGGATCAACGACGGCCTGATGGCGATATTCTTCTTCGTTGTGGGCCTCGAAGTGAAACGCGAGTGGATCGAGGGACAGCTTTCCACGGCGCAATCGCGCCGCTTGCCGATTCTCGCGGCGGTGGCGGGGATGGCGATTCCCGCCCTGGTCTATGTCGGCGTGGTCGGCGGCGATGCCGAATTGCTGCGCGGCTGGGCCATTCCCGCCGCAACCGACATTGCCTTCGCAATGGGCGTGCTGGGCTTGCTGGGCAATCGCTGTCCGGCCTCGCTGCGGCTGTTCCTGCTGACCGTGGCGATCGTCGACGATATCGGCGCGGTGATGGTGATTGCCCTGTTCTATACCGCGAACATCAAGCTGGGATGGCTGGCCGCAGCGGGCGGTGTCGTAGTGCTGATGATGGTGCTCAACCGGATGCGCGTCGCGTCCTACTGGCCGTTCGTCCTGCTGGCGCTGGTGCTGTGGTACTTCGTGCTCAACACCGGCATACATGCGACCATCGCCGGCGTCGTGGCCGCGCTGTGTATCCCGATGGTTGGACCCGACGACCAGACCATGGTCGAACGCATGGAGCACGGGCTCGCTCCCTGGAGCGCCTATCTCGTGGTCCCGGTCTTCGGTTTCGCGAATGCCGGCGTGCCGCTGGCCGGGATGGGTCTCGAACAGCTGCTTGCGCCGCTGCCGCTGGGGATTGCCGCGGGCCTGTTCCTCGGCAAGCAGGTCGGCATTTTCGCCGCCATTTACGCTGCCGACAAGCTCGGTTTCGCCCCCCGCCCGGACCAGGCGAGCTGGCCCGAGATCTGGGGAATTTCCATTCTGTGCGGAATCGGCTTCACCATGTCGCTGTTCATCAGTGGACTGGCATTCAGCGGCCAGCAGCTGCTGATCAACGAGGCGAAGATCGGAATCCTGCTCGGGTCGCTGATCTCGGCAGTCGCCGGCTATGCGATCCTGCGCATGTCGGCGCCGCACCCCGAGGATGCGAAGTCGCCCTATATCGACTGACCCGGCTTACCAGCTGCCGGTATTCTCCATGCTCGCCCAGGGCTCCTGCGGGTCGAGATAGCCTTCCTGCAGCAACTCGATCGAGATGCCGTCGGGCGTCTTGACGAAGGCCATGTGTCCATCGCGCGGGGGCCGGTTGATCGTGTGCCCCGCATCCATGATTGCCTGGCAGGTCTCGTAGATGTTCTCGACCCGATAAGCGAGATGGCCGAAGTTGCGCCCGCCGCCATAGTCCTCGGGCGCGCTGCCATCTTCGGGCGGCCAGTTGTAGGTCAGCTCGACCTCGGCCACGCCTTCCTGACCGGGTGCGGCAAGGAAGATGAGCGTGAAGCGGCCCTTCTCGTTGTCGAACCGGCGTGTCTCCTCGAGTCCGATTAGCTTGAAGAAAGCAACGGTCGCTTCGGGATCGGTGACCCGGATCATGCTGTGCAGGTATTTGGGCACGAGTAACTCCATTCATCGAGATTAAAGCACGGTTCATCGTCAAAATTGTATCGCGATCCTCGGGAGGCACAGACCAGAGAGGAACGAGACCATGAGCGACGAAACCGAAATAGACGACACTAGTGCCACGCCGCGGCAGGGCGATGCAACGCTCAAACGCTGGCTGGCGAGCGCGGGGATCGTGGCGATCGGACTGGTGCTCGGCGGATTTGTCCTTGGCGACGGCCTCGTGCGCATGAAGGCTGCCGAACGCAGCGTGACCGTGCGCGGCCTGGCCGAACGCGAAGTCACTGCCGACCTTGCGACCTGGACGTTATCTTTCGCTTCCACCGCCACCAGCCTCCAGACCGCGCAGGCCAGCACGGATCGCGACGCAACGGCGGTACGCGAATTTTTCGAAGGTCTGGGCTTTCCCGAGAACGAGCTGACGCCGGCGGGCGTGAACGTCTCCAATTATACCGACGACGGCATTGTGTTCTACACCGTACGCCAGCGGATCGTGCTGCGCACCAAGGACATCGAACGCGCCCAGCGCGCGGTCCGCAGCCAGGCCGAACTCGTGCGTAGGGGTGTAGTGCTCGAGGACGGATCAGGCATCAGCTATACCTTCACCGGACTCAATGCGATCAAGCCCGAAATGGTCGCCGAAGCCACGAGGGATGCGCGCGCCGCAGCGGAACAATTCGCCCAAGATAGCGGCGCGGATGTCGGCAGCATCCGCAAGGCGACGCAGGGCTATTTCTCGATCGGCGCGCGCGATGGCGAGGCCGGCGGCTGGGGCATCGGCGATACGCCGTTCAAGAAGGTGCGCGTGGTCACGACGGTCGATTTCGCTCTCGACTGACAAAAAGGACGCACGCTCGATCGGCGCGCGCCCCTTTGCATTGACTGCCAGCGAAGAGTCAGAAACTGGCAGCAATCGTACCGACGATTGCGTCGTCGGTGAACCCGTCGATCGACGGACCCTCGACCCCGATATAGGCGACGCCGACTTCGAAATTGCCTTGAGCCACGCTGGCGCCAATCGACCAGTCGAGGCCGGTATCGTCGGTCGTCCCGGCCAGCAGCGGCGGAGCGAGCGCGCCATCGGTATAGCCGAGGTGGCCGGTCAGGGTGAATGGCGTATCGGGAATGCCGACCCCGAGATCGGTATAGAGATACAGGTTGTCGTCGCCACCGAGCGAATCCTGCTCGGGTGCATAGGCCACCCCGAAGGTCGCTTCAGCCGGACCGAAGCTGGTGCTGATCGAGGCGTAGGGTTCGATATAATCGGTATCGAGACCAAGCTCTTCGGTTGGATAGATATAGTAGAGCACGCCGATATCGACGCTGACCGCGTCGGTCAGATTGCCGCTCCATCCGGCATAGATGTCGAACTCGAGTTCACCGAAGGAGGGGCCGCCATCGATCGAAGAGGCCCAGGTGCCGATGTAGAAGCCGCTGTCATGGGCAACATCGAAGCCACCCTGCACCGCCGGGTCGCCGCCCGAGAGCGAGACGCCGCGAAAGCGGTAATCGGTCGTCAGCGCCGCATTGGCCGAGACGGAAAAGCCGCTGTCGTCTTCGGATTGGGCCATGGCCGGGGTTGCGATGGAAAGGCCCGCAGCAGCGAGCGAAACGGCCATGAGGCCGCGAAAGGACGTGAGCATTACAAACTCCTGTACGAGTGTCGCTTCGTCCCACCTGCGAATCCGCCGGGGCCAGTTTGTTAGGCTCCTCGTCCGGATACGGTCATAAACCTGCACAATCTGGCGCCTACACGCAAGATAGCTGTGGCAAGTTTTCGCTTATGCAGCAAAAGATGTGCCTTTTTCGCAACTGCACAAACCGCATTCCACGCGCGTTTATTGCCCCCGCGGCGGCTTCCGCCTATCTGGTCCGCAATCCTACCGAACCACAAGCAGGGCCGCACTTTCGCTCGATGATCAAGCTCGCGAAACTCTTCAAGAAGGGCGCCTGGTCCACGCATCGGCCAAGAGTGCCGGATGGGGAACGGTTCTATGTGATCGGGGACATCCACGGTCGCTGCGACCTGTTCGACGAACTGATCCTCGCTATCGAGCAGGACGACGCGAAGTCTGGCAACGCGCAAAGTACGGTGGTGCTGCTCGGCGACCTCGTCGACCGCGGCCCCGAAAGCGCACGGGTGATCGAAACCGCGCGCCAATGGGGCAAGCGGCGCAAGGTCCGCTATATCGCCGGAAATCACGAGGAAATGTTCCTCGAGAGCTTCGAAGACAAGGAAATGCTGCGCCATTTTCTCAAGCATGGCGGCAAGGAAACCGTGCTCAGTTACGGGATCAAGAAGAAGCGCTACAACGAGCTCACCATGAAGGAACTGCAGGGTGAGCTGCACGATCTCGTGCCGAACAAGCACCGCAAGTTTATCGAGAAAATGGAAGATATCATCGTCGCGGGCGACTATGTTTTCGTCCACGCCGGGATCAATCCGAAGCGCACCCTGGAAGATCAGAAGGCATCCGATTTGCGCTGGATCCGCGACCGATTCCTCAAGCACCGCGAGCCGACGAGCCATGTCGTGGTGCATGGCCATACGATTTTCGAGGAGATCGAACACACGCCCTACCGCATCGGGATCGATACGGGCGCGTTCCGCACCGGCAATCTGACCGCGCTCGTGCTCGAGGGCGACCAGCGACGCTTGATCCAGGCGCAGGAAAAAGACGGTACGCTCAGCGTCGTTCACACCGATTTCGCCTGATCGCGAGCCACCGGCGACGGCGTGAATTGCCAGGGGGCCTGTAAGCCGGGTTCTGTCCTGCACGCGGTATGCTCGCACACCAGCCGCACAGGGGCAGTCATTCGTCTAGGCCGCGGATCGCTCCGCGGCTCCAGCAGCCAACCCGGACGGTCGATGCGAAACGCACCTACCCGCTCGCGCGGGCGCGCCGCCCCTATTCGGCCTTGCTCCGGGTGGGGTTTGCCATGCGGGCCGCGTTGCCGAAGCCCCGGTGCGCTCTTACCGCACCCTTTCACCCTTGCCTGAACCTGCATGCAGGCCATCGGCGGTATGCTCTCTGTGGCACTTTCCCTGAGCTTGCGCCCGGCGGGCGTTACCCGCCACCCTTGTTTCGTGGAGCCCGGACTTTCCTCGGTTTCCCGCGACTGCCCGGCCCCCTGGCCCGAACGCAGATAGCGATCAAGGCCCGGGTCGCCAAGTGGCCCGGCTACAACGGGTCAAAACAATTGCATTCCAAAAAGTCCCGACGGCAACGAAACGATCATGGCGTGGGTTGACTCGGTGTCGATGCACTGTCTCTACGGCGAAGGGAGATGGATTTTTTGGAAACGTTACCACCCATCCCGTGGCGCGATAGGCTGGACGAGTTCCTGACGCGTTGCGAAGACATGCCGGTCCCGGCCCGCGAGGATGCGCACGCCATGGCGCAAAGCTTGTGTACGCTGCTCCGCCAAGCCCCGGATACGGTGAAGAAGCGCTTCCCCCTACCTGAGGACGATACCCTTCGCGCCCTGGTGGAAAGCGGTTCGATCGAGCAAATACTTCTGATGATCACCAAACCAGTGGGTATCATGACCTCCCGCGCACCGTCGGGATACGCGATTGCGACAATCGCGGTCCCGGAGCTCGAAATAGAAAACAGCTTCTCCAGCAGCAACTCTTTGGCTCACGCCATGACCGGCGCCATCGCGGGAGCCGCCATCGGGATCATTGCGGCCGAAGGTGAGCGAGGATCGACCGAGGGCTGAACCACCTCCCCTATCAGGTTAGCTGCGCCTGCCCGCCATGTTGGCTCGGTGCAATTCGATCGAACGCAGGCTGATGCTCATTTCCTGGGCGATCCGATTGTTGGTGATCGCATGGGCGATCGACCGGCGAGCCGAGTCGAGACTTTCCTCCGATCTGGACCCGATGAAATTCTGCATCGCTTTCTCGACAAGCTGCCGCCCGCGCTCCGAAAGACACACGGGACGCGCACCGCCATCCTCTCGTTCTCCCTCCACAACAGTGATTCCCTCTTCGGCCAGAGCTTCGATGAAGCGTGAACCCGCGGCACGAGAGACCCCCCCGGCCCGGCATGAACTCGCGATGCTGGCAGTCCTGCCATTGGCTTGCATGACGAACAGGCTGATGAGCATGTCCCATCCCGCGCCGCAGGGAAAGTCGGCTAGCATCAAAGACTGGCTTTCCCCGCTCTGCCCCATCTCATATTGCGCATCGCGGCAGCAACGATCCGCCTCGCACGGGTCATCCCAGGAATTGCGCCAGTCCGCGAAGGAAATCAGCTTCTCCTCTATGCCGCGCAATATGGCTTCCTCGGTGGGTGTCACATCAGCCCCCTTTCGCGCATGCTGACCACCTCGCGTCGACCCACGACAAGATGATCGTCGACCAGCACGCCCAGTCGCTCTGCCTGCGACACGAGATCCCTGGTTTGGGAAATGTCGGAAGCGCTGGGCTCGGCACTGCCCGACGGATGGTTGTGCGCGATCAGCATGCGGTGTGCGTCGAGCGAGAGCGCCCGCCCGAACAGAGCTCGCGGCGAGACCTGGATTTCACCCTCGCCCCCCTCTGCGACGATCTCTTCGGAGATGACGAAGCCTGCCCGATCGGCCATGATCGCGATCATGCGCTCGCGCCGCAGGCAACCCATCGTTTCCAGCAGGTAGCGCTCCATCCCCTTGCGGTCCTTGCCAAGCGGCGTGCGCAAAACCTGTTCACGTATGCCGTCGCGAAGAAGCTGGCGAATCGCGAGGAAGACATCGACCCAACGCTCCCCAGGATGCGCGCATTGGCGCAACTCCGCTTCGCTGGCGTCGATCAGCGCGCCGATCGATCCGAAACGGTCGAGCAGCCGTTCGGCAAGGTCTAATGGTTCGGCCGAGAGCGGAGCAAGCAATCCGGTCAGGTGGTGGAGCCGGTTCCCGACCGCCGATAGTGCACCAGCGTGCCGAGCCCGGTAATGACCAGAGCCAGCCAGACCGGCCACCGTTCCATTACGGCATAGACTATTGGCTCGAGAGGCATGCTGGCCGCGCGCAACAGGTGCGACACGACTGCGATCAATTGCGCCGAGCCTACCCAAAGCACCCACCAGCGATCATAGGCGAGTGCAACCGCGGTAACGCCAAGGAAGGCGCAAAGATCGACCGCGAAGCGGAAGGTCTGCAGCGAGGCGTAACCGGCCTCGCTCCAATGCCCGGTGACCAGCCAGCGGGCGATCCCCGAAAAGACCACCGCGAAATAGATTGTTGCGACATAGCGTTCAGGCTTTCCGCCTCTGCTCCAAGCAAAGGCGAGAACCGCAAGCGTCAGTGCCACCTGGATCAGGAACCGGGTCATCGCACACGCCCTTGGGCCCTCGCCGTTGCTAAGGCAAGTCAGGCTACGATGGTGGTTACATGCTCGGCGGAGGTGAAGCCGTCGTCGGGGCAGGTCGGTTCCTCGCCCGCGCCGGTTTCGATAGCGATCTTCCGCAATTGGCCGTGAGCGCGGTTGGCTTCGCCGCGAACATCGATGAGGCCGCCTACGATTCTCTGAAGCCGCATCAGCGCGCGCTGGCTTTCGAGATCGGGAGCTCCTGCGACGTCGCGGCTGGCAAGCGCAGCGCTGTGCAGCAGGGCGGTGCTCTTCGCCAACGCGTCGGCGATGGCGAATTCGGAATCGCTCAACTCGCGAGCGATGCGGGCGGTTGCGGTAGGCAGATCAAGCGACATTCACATTCTCCTCTGGCGAGTGGGCCGAGGAGTAGTTTGAACCCTACAGCATCGTGGCCAACGCGTTCGCAAAAGCCATCGAAAGCACGGCAACGGCCATGATAGCCACCGCGCCCAGCGCGATCAGCAGCAATTTGCCGCTAATTCCCAGGTCCGAAGGTCTGATCCTCGGCTGCAACCAGTCAGAGGACCTGTCCCAGGGAGCCCTTGCATCGAATGCGAGGGAATCTTCGAAGACAAAGGGTCGCTCTTGCGGCTGCGCGGTCGTAGATGCAGCGGAGGATGGAGGAGGGGTTAGTATGGTTGGATCATCTATGGTCCGATCATATGCTTCGGCCCAGGCGCGATAGTGCCGCAAGACCTCGACCCGCGACATGTGGCCCAGCTTGGCGCGCACCGCATCGATGCGCTTGTCGATTGTGACCGGTGCAACACCCAGTTCCTGCGCGATCTGCTTCGAGGTCAGGTGCTGACAGGCCAAGCGCAAGGCCTCCTCCTGCTTCTCGGTAAGCGATACGAATACGGAATGGATAGCGCCGTGATCCATCGGTCCTGTTTAAGCCATCAGGGCTGCAGGGGCAAACCGCGCGAACGAGCGGCGCGCCCGGGATGATACCGGCCTGACTTGGCAGGCAGGTTTTTCATATCCCTGCAAAGGCTTGGCAGCCCGCGGGGCTGGACCGCTCCGCATTCAGGCCACGCGAATTTCAGTATGGATTAGCCATTTTAGCCCTGATTCGCGGCGAAATGCGTGCCTAACGCGCATTGCCCCGGTCACGGTCGAGCAAGAGCTGGAACAGGATCGCGCGCACCTCGCCGTCGATCTCGCCATTGATCTTCTCCGGGCGCCAGCGGCGCTGGAAGGCTTCGACCGCCTTGTGCCCGTCGGTGATATCGTAGCCGAATCGCTCCAGCGCGAGATAGAAGCTTGCATCGTTGTCGAATGGGTCGCCCCGCTCGAGCTTCTGGGGGCGTGGGAGGCACAGGCCATACTCGGCCAGCCGGTCCCAGGGGAAAAGCTCGCCCGGGTCGATCTTTCGTGCCGGCGCGACGTCGGAATGGCCCACGACATTGGTTCGCGGAATATCGTAGCGTTTCACTATTCGCGCCAGCAGCGGCACGAGCGCCTCGAACTGCGCATCGTTGAACTCGCGATAACCATATTTATGGCCCGGGTGGTCGAGCTCGATCCCGATGCTCGCCGAGTTGACGTCCTTGTGCCCACGCCAATAGGACACGCCGGCATGCCAGGCGCGCTTTTCCTCCGGTACCAGCCGCACGACCTCTCCCTGTTCGCCGATCAGGTAATGCGCCGAAACCTTGGCCTCCGGATCGCATAGCCTTTCGATGGCGAAGCCTTTGTCCTCCATCTCGGTATAGTGGATCACCACCATTTCGATGGGCATAGTACGTTCGTCGTGATTGGGTGATAGGACCTCGCGGTCGACGAGTTCATCCTCGCTTACGGGCAGGCCCTGGCCAAGCTTGCCGAAATCCGAGCTCAACCGATCAGCCCTTCGCCTTGTGGCAAGACCGCGCCCAGCACCAGCGCATCCGCCCCCTTGTGGAACTGCAGCCCGCCGCCGCTTTCGGTGGCAAGCAGGTTGATCATATGCGCCGCCGCCGTGCGACTGGTCAGGTCGCTGCGATCGAGCGTGCCGTCGAGTGCCTTGCCGATGGTCTCGTCGAAGGCGATTTTCGGCCCCGCGGCGCGGACCACGATTTCGCAGGACCCGTCGCGCACTTCCGCCCCGATATCGAGCGTGCCGCCGCGCACCAGCGCGTCGATGGCGATCTGCGCGAAGTTGAGCAGTACCTTGACCGCAGGCTTGCCAAGGGTTGGCTCGGCCAGTGCCCAGTTTATCGAGATGTTCGGCTTGTCGGCGACAAGCGCCTCGATCAGCGCCTGCGGTTCGGCCACTTCGACACGTTCGCCGAAACCGCCCGCCGCACCGAAGGCGAGCCGAAAGAACTTGAGCTTATTGGTGCTGATATGCGCGCTCTGCTCGAGCAACTGCATCACATTCGTGCGCATTTCCGGATCGGTTTCCACCGCGAGCAGCTCGAGCCCATTGGACAGCGCACCGACGGGGCTAAGCATATCGTGGCACAGGCGCGAGCAGAGCATCGCTGCAAGATCGATCGATTGGCGGTCGTCCATTGGGGTCCCGAGTGGTGAATTATGCGGTAAGGGTCTTAGCGAGGGCGCGTTACATAGGGAAGCGCCTCGAACCCTGCATCCCCCGAACGCCAAAAGGTGATTCGCCCTGCCGCGATAATCGCCCAGATCGCCCCGTCGGGTGCAGCCATGGCGCGATCGGTAACCGATGGCTCGGCGAGGCCGTTGGGGTGCGAGTGGTAATAGCCGAGCACCTGGGCGCCACCGTTGCGAGCGGAGCGATGCGCGTCGATCAGAACTTGCGGGTCGATCTCGAAGTGCCGGGACGGTTCGGGATGGACATTGGCGGCGGGTCGAGCGGTAATGATTTTGTTATCGGTGCCCAACAGTACACCGCAGCATTCTAGCGGATGCGCCTCCTCGGCCTCGGCAAGTAGGCACTCGACGACATCGCTTGAGACTTCGGCCTGCATCGCGCATGGCCCTAGCATGGGTGACGGCGAAATCATCAGCGGAACGCTCCTCAGCGCGGGTCGCCTCGACAAGGCATTGGCCGAGGCGAGCGGGCTCTCGCGCGAGCGGGTGAAGGGGCTGATCGCGGAAGGTGCAGTCGAGATCGCTGGAACCTCTGCCAAGAGCGGGTCGGCAAAGGTCGAGGCTGGAACCGCCTTCTCCATTGCCCTGCCTGCTCCCGAGCCGCTTGCCGCCGAGCCGCAGGATATCCCGCTCGACGTCGTGTTCGAAGACGAGCACCTGATCGTGGTCGACAAGCCCGCCGGAATGGTGGTGCACCCGGCTGCGGGCAATCCGGATGGCACGCTCGTCAATGCGCTGCTCCATCACTGCAAGGGACAGCTCTCGGGCATCAACGGCGTGGCGCGTCCGGGGATCGTTCACCGGATCGACAAGGACACCTCCGGCCTGCTGGTCGTCGCCAAGTCGGATGCCGCGCACGAAGGCTTGGCGAGGCAGTTTGCCGATCACTCGATCATTCGTCGTTACCTCGCGGTGTGTGCAGGACACCCCAACCCGCCTTCAGGCACGATTTCGAGCCGCATCGGGCGGTCGGACCGCGACCGCAAGAAGATGGCGGTGCTGCCCGACGATTCGTCGCGCGGGAAGCATGCGGTAACGCATTACGAAACCGTGCGCCGCCTGAACCATGCCGCGCTGGTCGAATGTCGGCTCGAAACCGGGCGCACGCATCAGGTCCGCGTTCACTGTGCGTCAATCGGTCATGCGCTATTGGGAGACCCTGTCTATGGACGCACTCCCAAGGCCCTCAGGGCCCTTCTCGACGAGCTCGATTTCCGGCGTCAGGCGCTCCACGCCGCACGTCTCGGATTTAGTCATCCTATCAGCGGTGAAAGCCTGGATTTCCGCGCCGAACTGCCTGCCGATATGCGGGAACTCATCGACCAAACCGCTCGTTGAAATCGACGAAACGCGTGTGCAATTTGGGCTGCGTTCGCTATAAGTAACCATGGTGGCCCGAAAGACGGATGCCCAGCAGGGGTCCGCCAACCGAGGTCGACGCAAGAAAGGTCAGGGTACAAGTGAGCAATACCAAAACTTTGAGCGTTCCGGCGCTCGGCGGTGAGCAGAGCCTCAACCGCTATCTTTCCGAAATCAAGAAATTCCCCGTGCTGACGCAAGAGCAGGAATACATGCTCGCGAAGCGCTACGAGGAACATGACGATCCCGAAGCTGCCGCGCAGCTCGTCACCTCGCACCTGCGGTTGGTGGCCAAGATCGCCATGGGATACCGCGGCTACGGCCTGCCGGTGTCCGACCTCATCTCCGAAGGCAATGTCGGCCTGATGCAGGGCGTGAAGAAATTCGAAGCCGATCGCGGCTTCCGCCTTGCGACCTATGCCATGTGGTGGATCAAGGCGAGCATCCAGGAATACATCCTGCGTTCGTGGAGCCTCGTGAAGATGGGGACCACCGCCGCGCAGAAGAAGCTGTTCTTCAACCTGCGCCGGATGAAGAAGAACCTTGACGCCTACGAGGATACCGACCTCCATCCCGACGATGTGAACAAGATCGCAACCGACCTCGGCGTGCCCGAGCAGGAAGTGGTCAATATGAACCGCCGGATGATGATGGGCGGCGACGGTTCCCTGAACGTGCCGATGCGCAATGGCGAGGAAGGCTCGGGCGAATGGATGGACTGGCTCAAGGACGATGGTCCGCTGCAAGACGAGCTGGTCGCCGATGCGCAGGAATCCGAAGTGCGCCACGACATGCTGGTCGAGGCGATGGACAGCCTCAACGACCGCGAAAAGCACATTCTCACCGAGCGTCGCCTGACGGAAAATCCGCAGACCCTGGAAGAGCTTAGCCAGGTCTATGACGTCAGCCGCGAACGCATCCGCCAGATCGAGGTGCGCGCATTCGAGAAGCTGCAGAAGGCGATGAAGGCGATCGCTGGCGAAAGGCTGCTGCCGGGCGTCGCCTGATCAGTCAGTTCTTTGGATTATCGATAGGGTCGGGAGCTTCGGTTTCCGGCCCTTCTTCTACGCCTTCTATCAGTTCCAAAGTCCCATAGTCAGGTTCGCGCAGCATTCGGCGGGCAAAGCGTAAGAGCTGGTGACGGTCGTTGATCTTGCAATACCTCGTTTGCCAGACATCCAAATTGCGCGCTTTCAGCAGATTGGACTTCGGACAACGCGATTGGAGCACTCTGAAGGACCGGATAAGGTCGTCCTTACCTCCATTCCGGGCAAGAAGGGTGTATTCGCTTCCCGGGATCATGCCCTGCTGGAGGACCCAGATTTCGAACGTCCGGCCGTCCCGTCGACCTTCTCCGATCCGGGCGAAGAATCCCCGGGAGAAAGGACCCTCGTCAAGTTCGTCGCGTTTGGGAGCAGTTCGAATGTTGGTCGCACAATGGAAGGCGCCGTAACTCGACAGGTGATACCAGACAGGATCGTGGGGAAATTGATCTGCCGGATTTGGAGTGAATTGCAAGTCGCCAAAGGCGACGCGCGTTTCGCATCCAGCGATGATATCCTCGCCGACCATGCCCCTAGGCCAAAAGTCGTCCCACTCGAAATCATACAAGGGCAGGTCCGAGTGGATGAGAGTGTACTCCCACTCGTATACCTTCTCATCCTCGCCACCCACGGCCGGAACTGCGGATAGCAAGAGCAGAGCCGCCAGCCCGAGTGGTCTCAGCACCTACTGCGTTCCCGCCAAGTCGAGCACTGCCGCAATCATCGCCTCGGTACCCAGCGTCACCGATTCGCGCGGGGCGATCTTGAACAGCGGAGAATGGTGCGAGGGGACTGGCGGCCCGCCATTGGCCGCGGCATCGAAATCCGCTTGCGGCGTTCCGCCGACTGCGAAGTAATATCCCGGCACGCCGTGTTCATCGGCGACGAAATAGGCGAAATCCTCCGCTCCCATGCCGCGCTGTTCCCAAGGGATCAGCACCTCCTCGCCGAGATCGCGTTGCATCACCGCATTGAGGCGCCGCGCGAGCACAGGATCGTTATTCGTCACCGGGGTGCCTTCCGAAACGGTCACCTGGATTGGAAGCTCGTCCGGCAGGCCATGCGCCTTACCGATATTCACTGCGATCCGCTCGATCGCCGCGAGCAATTGCGCACGCGTGTCCTCGTCATTCGCGCGCACGGTCAATTGCAGGTCGGCGCGGTCGGAAATTATGTTGTGCTTGGTGCCCGAATGGAACGCGCCCACGGTGATGACGACCGGAGACAGCGGCATCACCTCGCGGCTGACGATCGACTGCATGGCGGTGACGATCTGCGACGCGATATAGACCGGATCGCGGCCCATATGCGGGCTGGCGCCATGCGCCCCGACGCCCGGCACCACAATGTCGACCGAATCCGCGCTGGAATACTGGATCGATTCAGAGGCGGAAATCTTGCCGGTGGGCAGGATCGAGGCGACATGGAATGCCAGCGCGTAATCCGGCGTGCCGAAGCGTTCGTAGAGCCCGTCTTCGAGCATGGCCTTCGCGCCGCCGACGCGCTCTTCGGCGGGCTGGACGACGAACATCAGGGTTCCCGACCACTCGTCTTTCATCGCCATCAGGCGCCGTGCGGTGCCGACCATCGAAGTAATGTGCACATCGTGGCCGCAGGCGTGCATGACCGGATATTCCTTCCCATCCAGTCCCACCTGCGTCGCGGTCGAGGCATAATCGAGCCCGGTCTTTTCCGGCATCGGCAGGCCGTCCATATCGGCGCGCAACAGGATCAACGGTCCCGCGCCGTTGCGTGCCATCCCGACGACGCCCGTGCCGCCCACGCCCTCGGTCACGTCGAGCCCTGCAGCCCGCAATTCGGCCGCCATCCGCCTGGCGGTTTCGGTCTCGAGGAAGGAGAGTTCAGGATTGGCATGGAAATGCTTGAATAGCTCTTCGAGATGGCTGTCGTAATCCGCTGCGACTGCCTGTTTCACTGTTGCGGGATCTGCGGTTGCAGGTGTGCTCGCCAGAGTGAGTGCCATGGCCGAAGCGGCCAGCCCGAATACGATCTTGCGCATAGTCCCTCCCTCGCGGCCATCCTTGGCCGAGGCGAAAGGTAAGCATGGCGAGGCGTCTGCGGCAAGCTGGCAGATTGCGCGGAGGCCATGCCCCCGCTAGACGCGCTGGAATGCGCTGGCTGGTCCGCTTTCTGTTCAAAGCCCTGATCGGCTTCGTCGGCCTCAGCCTCCTGCTCGTGCTGCTGTTTCGATTCGTTCCCGTACCGGTCACTGCGACCATGCTGATGGACGCCAACGGCATCACCAAGGACTGGACCAGCCTCAACAATATCGACCGCAATATGGTCCGTGCCGTGATCGCGGCGGAGGACGGAAAGTTCTGCACCCATGACGGGTTCGACCGCGAGGCAATCGAGCGGGCGATCGAGAGCAACGCCCGCGGTGGGCGCATTCGCGGCGGCTCGACGATCAGCCAGCAGACCGCGAAGAATGTCTTCCTGTGGCAGGGCGGCGGTTATGTCCGCAAAGGCTTCGAAGCCTGGTTCACCGTGCTGATCGAACAGATCTGGGGCAAGCGCCGGATCATGGAAGTCTATCTCAACGTGGCCGAGACGGGCATCGGCACCTATGGCGTGGAAGCCGGGGCGCGGCGCTATTTCGGTTCCTCCGCTGCTTCGCTCACTCCGCTGCAGGCAGCCCGGATGGCGGCGGCGCTGCCTTTGCCGAAAGAACGCTCGGTTAAGAACCCGCGCGGCTGGCTCGCGCGCCACGGCAACACCATTTCGGCGCGGATCGGCTCGGTTGCCCGTGACGGGCTCGATTCCTGCGTATATCAGTAGCTTTTATGGGATCGGGTCACAGCCATTCGCATGATCACGGGCACGGCCATGGCCATGCCCCGGCGGACTTCGGCAACGCATTTTTGATCGGGATCGTCCTCAATACAGGCTTCGTGATCGTCGAGGCGGTCTACGGCTGGATTTCGGGTTCCATGGCGCTTATCGCCGATGCCGGTCACAACCTCTCCGATGTCCTCGCGCTGCTGTTGGCATGGGCCGCAAGCGTCGCCGCCAGACGGCCACCGTCAGAGCGGTTCACCTATGGCTACAAGAGTTCGACCATACTGGCAGCGCTCGCCAATGCCGGCCTGCTGCTGGTCGCGATTGGCGCGATCCTCTTCGAAACGCTTCATCGGATCGCCGAACCCGCCCCCGTTCAGGGCGAAACGATGGTCGTGGTCGCCGGGATCGGTATACTAGTCAACGCCGGCACCGCAGCGCTGTTCATGCGCGGCCAGCACGATATCAATATTCGCGGCGCCTTCCTGCATATGGCAGCCGATGCGCTGGTTAGCCTCGGCGTGGTCTTGGCCGGCCTCGCGATCATCTGGAGCGGCGAGCAGTGGATCGACCCTGCAGTCAGCCTGGCAATCGTGCTGGTGATCGCCTGGGGCACTTGGGGCCTGCTCAAGGACAGCGTGGCGATGAGCATGCTCGGCGTGCCCAAGGGCGTTTCCGAAGCCAGGGTGCGGGCCTATCTGGCGGGGCTGCCTGGCGTCGAGGCGGTTCACGACCTGCATATCTGGCCGATGAGCACCACCGAAACCGCGCTGACGGCGCATCTGGTGATGCCGGGCGGGCATCCCGGAGATACCTTCCTGCGGGAACTTGCCGAAGGGCTTGAGCGGCACCACCGCATCGGCCATCCCACCGTGCAGATCGAAACCAGCCGCGCGGCATGCGCAGCGGGGTGCTGATGCAACCGGCAAGCAAGCAAGCACGCGAAAAGCTCAAGGCAGCCATGGTCCGGCTGGCGGGCGGCGATCGCGACGCTCTGGAGGAGATCTACCGCGCCACCTCGGCGAAACTATTCGGCATCTGCTACCGTATCTTGGGCGACGAAAAAGAAGCCGAGGACGCATTGCAGGACGTCTATCTCACCCTCTGGCGCCGCGCCGACCGCTATGACGCGGACCGCGCGAGCCCGATATCGTGGCTGGCGACGTTCGCGCGCAACCGCGCGATCGACAGGCTGCGCACGGGCAAGGTGCGCCGCGGGGCAGTGCCCGAGGACGAGGCTGCACCGATAGCCGACGAAACGCCGCTCGCGGACACAATGATGATCGACGCAGAGCGCGAGGCGCGCGTCCACACCTGCCTCGAAACGCTCGACGAAACGCCGCGCGGCGCCATCCGCACCGCCTTTTTCGAAGGCCGGACCTATGCCGAACTTGCCGAGCGCATGGACGTCCCGCTGGGCACGATGAAAAGCTGGATCCGCCGCGGCCTCGCCAAGCTCAAGACCTGCATGGAGGCGGGCGAATGACGTCAGACGAAACCCTCGCCGCAGAATATGCGCTCGGCCTGCTCGAGGGCGAGGACTTGCTCGCCGCGCGCGCGCGCGAGGTCCGCGATCCTGCATTCGCCGAAGAGGTCGCACGCTGGCAGGAACGCCTCGCCCCGCTTGCCGATGCCATCCACCCGCGCATGCCGCGCGAGGAAGTGTGGCAGCGCATCGAGGCAGAACTGGCCAGCGACAATGGCAGCGCAGACGTCGTATCGCTCCGCCGTAGCCTGCGCCGCTGGCAATGGGCGGGCGGACTGAGCGCCGCGGCGGCGGTTGCGTTGGCCTTCCTTGCCCTGCCGCAGCTCACGGGGCCGGGCGAGCCTGCCCCTGACATCGCGACGGCACCGGACAGCGATGCCCCGCTCCTTGCAGCCAATATGCCGATCGAAGGCACGCCGCTCAGCCTCGATTTCACTTATCTGCCCGAGAAAGACAGCCTGCTGGTTGGAGCGGTCGGGCTGACTGCCGATGGCGTCCACGACCATGAAATCTGGTTCGTGCCCGAGGAAGGCGATCTCGTTTCGCTCGGCATCGTGACCCCAGGCAAGGTCGTCGCGCATACCGTGCCCGAAGACGTCGCACGTGCGCTGGAGAACGGTTCGCAGCTGGTACTTACCCGCGAGCCGATCGGCGGAAAGCCGGAAGGCGTGGATGCTGGACCGGTCGTGGCTGAGGCACGCTTCACCACTATTTGACGTTTTTTCGCAGCCGCTCTGCATCCGGCGGACAGGAGCCCTCGTAACTCGATGCACAGGCAGGACGGGGCCTTGTGCAAAGGAGAGTTACGAATGACGTTTTCCAGCAAGCTCAAAGCCGCGGCCCTCGCCTCGGCCGCCACTCTCGGGACTTTCGCGCTCGCTGCCGGTTCCCCCGCTTTGGCGCATGATCATGGCATGAAGGCCGAGAAGAGCCAGCCCAATATCGTGGAAGCCGCGATGGGCACCGGCGTGCACGAGACGCTGGTCGCCGCAGTCAAGGCCGCCGGTCTTGTCGACACGCTGGCCTCGCCCGGCCCCTTTACCATATTCGCGCCCACCGACGACGCCTTCGGCAAACTGCCGGCCGGGACGGTCGACACACTGCTGCGACCGGACAACCGCGACGCTTTGCGCAACATCCTGACCTATCACGTCGTCCCGGGCAGCGTGACCGCAGCCGATCTGGTCGGGCTGATCGATCGGCATGGCGGGGCCGTGACGATTGAAACCGTCGCGGGCGAGGAACTCACCGCATCGCGTTTCGGCGACACGATTGCAGTTACCGACGCGGCAGGGCGCACGACAGTCGTGGCGACTGCCGACGTCGAGGTGTCGAACGGTATCATCCATGTGACGGACGGCGTGTTTCTTCCGGGATAGATTGTTCCCCGCGGGTGCCGACCGGGCCACCCCATCGCGGCTCGGCACTCGTACCGTCCCCGCCCGGCGCTCACCAGAGGCCGGGCGGGGATTTCGCTTGGTCGGGAATCGAAACGCGCCGCGTGACCGATAATCACGCGGCGCGCTTGAGTGGTTATCTTGCGTTGCGGCGCAGTGTCAGGCTGCCTCTTCCTTGTCCTCGGCCTTCTTGCCGCCGTGGACCTGGATCGGCTCCTTCTTGCCGTCGACAACATCCTTGTCGATCACGATCTCGGATACGCCCTCCATGTCGGGCAGGTCGAACATCGTATCGAGCAGGATCGCCTCGACGATCGAACGCAGGCCACGGGCTCCGGTCTTGCGCTTGATGGCCTTCTCGGCGATTTCCTTCAGCGCGTCGTCGGTGAAGGTGAGCTCGACATCTTCGAGCTCGAACAATTTGTGATACTGCTTAACGATCGCGTTTTTCGGTTCCTGGAGGATAGTCACCAGCGCATCGACGTCGAGATCGTGAAGCGTGGCGATGACCGGCAGGCGGCCGACAAATTCGGGGATCAGGCCGAACTTGAGCAAGTCTTCCGGCTCACTCTTTTCAAGCAGTTCGCCCACGCGGCGCTTGTCCGGGTCGGCAACATGCGCGCCGAAGCCGATCGAGCGCTTCTGCAGGCGATCGGCGATGATCTTGTCGAGGCCGGCAAAGGCACCGCCGCAGATGAACAGGATATTGGTCGTGTCGACCTGCAGGAATTCCTGCTGCGGATGCTTGCGTCCGCCCTGCGGCGGAACGGAAGCTGTCGTGCCTTCCATCAGCTTCAAGAGCGCTTGCTGCACGCCCTCGCCCGACACGTCGCGGGTGATCGATGGGTTTTCGGCCTTGCGGGTGATCTTGTCGATCTCGTCGATATAGACGATCCCGTGCTGCGCCTTCTCGACATTGTAGTCCGACGACTGAAGCAGTTTGAGGATGATGTTCTCGACGTCCTCGCCGACATAACCCGCTTCGGTCAGCGTGGTGGCATCGGCCATGGTGAAGGGCACGTCGAATGTGCGCGCCAGCGTCTGCGCGAGCAGAGTCTTGCCCGAACCGGTCGGGCCGACGAGCAGGATGTTCGACTTGGCCAGTTCGACGTCGCCAGCCTTCGCGCCATGCTTGAGCCGCTTGTAATGGTTGTGCACCGCAACCGAGAGGACGCGCTTGGCGCGGTCCTGCCCGATGACGTAATCCGCCAGCGTGGCGCAGATTTCGGCGGGCGAGGGTACGTCGCCTTCCTTCTTGCCGGTCAGCCCCGCCTTGGTCTCCTCGCGGATGATGTCGTTGCAAAGCTCGACGCATTCATCGCAGATGAACACGGTCGGGCCCGCGATGAGCTTCCTCACCTCGTGCTGCGACTTGCCGCAGAAGCTGCAATACAGGGTCGATTTGCTGTCGGTACCGCTCAACTTGGTCATATCCTAACGTCTTTCCCGCGTCGCCGTCGGCAGATTACCGACTGTAGGGGCCACGGGGTATGGGTCAATATCCTAGATAACACGGGCTCCTTGCAACAAGCTGAAGCGGCAAGGTTGCCCAATTCCTACGACATTCTTGCAACAGTCCCGCTGGGGAACAGCTCCCAAGGCGGAACCCGGTGCGAGTTTATTCCGGCGCGCCGCCCGATCCGTCGGCCTCGCCGCCTTCGGATTCGGGACGGGTCTCGAAGACTTTGTCGACGATGCCGAACTTCATGGCCTCGTCGGCTTCGAGGAAGGTGTCGCGATCCATCGCCTTCTCGATCTCTTCCAGGTTCTGGCCGGTGTATTTCACATAGAGATCGTTCATGCGCTTCTTGATCCGCAGGATCTCGCGCGCCTGAATTTCGATGTCCGAAGCCATGCCGCGCGCACCGCCCGATGGCTGGTGGACCATTATGCGCGCGTTGGGCAATGCGATGCGCATGCCCGGTTCACCCGCCGCGAGCAGGAACGAGCCCATCGAGGCCGCCTGCCCCATGCACACGGTCGAGACGCGCGGCTTGATGTATTGCATCGTATCGTGGATCGCCATGCCGGCCGTCACCACGCCGCCAGGCGAATTGATGTACATGCTGATCGGCTTGGAGGGGTTCTCGCTCTCGAGGAAGAGTAGCTGCGCCGTGATGAGCGACGCCATGCCGTCTTCCACCTGACCGGTGACGAACACGATGCGTTCGCGCAGCAGGCGGCTGAAGATGTCGAAGCTGCGTTCGCCGCGGCTGGTCTGTTCCACGACGACCGGGACGAGCGCGCCGGTTTCGGGGTCGGTGGTGAACTGGCCCTGGGCGCCGTGGGCGTCGCTGCCGAACAGGTCGATCATGAATAGTCCTCTTGTCGGGTCAATTGGCCGCCTATGTCGCCATGCATTCCCGGATGTTCAAGGGGCTTAACCTTGGAAAGCGGAGGATATGTCGCAAGCACCCGGGATCGGACCGAATTCGCGTTCTATCGGGACCAGCACGTCGTCCGTCCCGACCCGGAATCCGTTTGTCGGATGACAAACGTCATCGGTCGAAGCAGGATTGGCGTTATCGGCTACAACCGTAAACGGAATGGCGCGAAAACAACGAAAGATATAAATAACATGAACTTACGCTCTCTTGCCTATGCCGCTTCGTGTGTGGCACTTGCTGCGGGCGCGGTAGCTCCCGCCCATGCGCAGGGCGACGAGAGTGAGTCAAGTGCAAGCCAGCTCCCCGCAGCGACCGAAGGTGCCCAGGTGTTCGAACCCGCCTACTTCGCCCAGTTCGCGCCGCGCAACGCGTTCGACATGGTCAGCCGCATTCCTGGTTTCTCGATCAGCGGCGGGAACGACCAGGGGCAGCGCGGCCTTGGCCAGGCGACGCAGAACGTGATCGTCAATGGCGAGCGGCTGTCGAGCAAATCGGAAAGCGTGCGCGACCAGCTACGTCGCATTCCCGCTGCGGACATCATTCGCGTCGAGATCCTCGACGGCAATGCCACCGGCATTCCCGGCCTCACCGGTCAGGTCGCCAATGTGGTCTATACCAGCAACGGTCCGTCGGGGCAGTTTCGCTGGACCACCGGGTTTCGTCCGCACAACACCGAGGCCCAGCTTTATGGCGGCGAAATCTCGCTCACCGGAAGCAGCGGCGCGCTCGACTACACGGTCTCGCTGACCAACAGGAACAACCGCTTCGGCGCCGATGGTCCGGTCATCATCACCGATGCCGACGGAGCTTTGATCGAATCGCAGGACACCAAGTTTTCGGGCAAGTTCGACAATCCCAAGCTCGCCACCATTTTCGCCTACGACTTTGGCGGCGGCGTTCTCGCAAACCTCAACCTCAGCTACCGCGAGGACTACTTCAAGCGCCGTGAACCCGAGATCGCGACGCCGGTCAGCGGGCCTATCCGCACCCGCGATGCGCGTCGAGAGGAAGACGGCCCCGAATACGAGATCGGCGCCGATATCCAGTTCCCCTTCGGTCCGGGCACGCTCAAGCTCATCGGCCTCGAACGGTTCGAACGCGACAATTTCGTGTCCAGCGTGGTCGACAGCTTCTCCGACGGCAGCCAGTCGAAAGGCTTCCGCTTCGAACAGGTCAATGAAGCGGGTGAGAGGATCGGACGGTTGGAGTACAATTGGAACCTGTGGGATGCCGATTGGCAACTGTCGGGCGAAGCGGCCTTCAACCGCCTCAACCGCGCCTCGAAGCTGTTCGAACTGGCTCCCGGCGGCGACTTCGTGGAGCTTGCCTTCCCGCAAGGGACGGGCGGCGTGACCGAGGATCGCTACGAAACCAGCCTCAGCTTCTCGCGCGGGCTTTCGAACACGCTTTCGGTCCAACTGATCGGGGCAATGGAGTTCTCCAAGATCGAGCAGACCGGTGCGGCCGCCAATACCCGCAGCTTCAAGCGGCCCAAGGGGTCGTTCGCGGCGACATGGAAGCCCTCGGATGATTTCGATGTCTCGGTCACCCTGGCCCGTCGCGTCAGCCAGCTATCCTTCGGCGACTTTCTCGCCAGCGTGAACCTCAACAACGAGAACGCGAATGGCGGCAACAACGAGCTCGTGCCCTACCAGAGCTGGAATGTCGAAATCGAAGCCAACAAGACGCTGGGCCCCTGGGGTTCGATCCAGTTGCAGGCGCGCCAGGCCTGGTTCGAGGATTTCATCGACTGGTTCCCCCTCGCCAGCGGCGGCGAAGCACGCGGCAATATCGGCGATGCCGACCGTCTTCACCTGCAAGCCAATGCCACGATCAATCTCGACCCGATCGGGTTCAGAGGCGCCCGACTCGACATCGAAGCGGTCAAACGCTGGATGAGCGTGACCGACCCCTTTACCGGTCTCGACCGACCATTCTCCTTCGATCAGGAGGGCAGCTTCGAAATCGACTTCCGGCACGATATTCCGTCGACCGACTGGGCGTGGGGCGGCAGCCTCGAGCACTTCGACAACGCCCCCTACTCGCGCCGATTCGAGGAAGGCCGCGATTGGGAGGGGCCGGTGTGGGGATCGCTGTTTGTCGAGCACAAGGACGTGTTCGGTTTCACCATTCAGGCGCGCGCGAACAACCTGCTCGGCGCACGAAGTTTCTTCCGTCGCACCGTCTTCGACGGACCGCGTCCCGACAGCGACATCCTGTTCCAGGAATACCAGGATCGCCGCATCGGCCCGATCTTCCGGCTCACAATCAGCGGAGATTTCTAGCTAACGCCTTTGTTTTCGAACCGTCCGATGGCAGAACCTTGTGCATGCGCATGACATTGCCCTTGGCTGCTTCGCTCTGCTTCCTCACAACTCCGCTCGCAGCGCAGGGGGAAGAGAGCCCGACCGTCGCAATCGAGGCTCCCGAAGCGGAGCTCCCGGACGGCCTGGAACCCCCAACCAACGCGGCCGAAAAGGCTGCAGTCGCCCAAGTCTACCGGATCGCCCGCTACGATGGGGGCCCCGATGGCCTGAATGCCGTAATAGCGCTCGCGCCCGATATTACAGCGCAGATCCGTGCAGCACGCAGCCGGCACACGACCTTGGGAGGCCGCACGGTGTTGGTGAAAGACAACATCGAAACCCGCGAGCTACCGACCACAGCGGGCAGCCTCGCCCTTGCAAACAACTGGACCCGCCGCGACGCACCGCTGATCTCCAACCTTCGCCGCGCGGGCGGTGTCGTGCTGGGCAAGGCCAATCTTTCCGAATGGGCGAATATTCGTGATGAGAATTCAACCAGCGGATGGAGCGCGGTGGGAGGGCTGACCCGCAATCCGCACGCCATTGATCGAAACACCTGTGGCTCGTCCTCGGGAAGCGGTGCGGCTGTTGCTGCGGGCTTCGCCTGGGCCGCAATCGGGACGGAGACCGACGGCTCCATCACGTGCCCGGCCAGCATCAACGGCGTGGTCGGGTTCAAGCCGACTGTCGGCATGATCAGCCGCACGCATGTCGTACCGATCAGCCATTCGCAGGACACCGCAGGGCCGATGACGCGCAATGTCTTCGATGCCGCCTTGCTGCTTGGCGCGATCGCGGGAAGCGACCCGGCCGACCCTGCGACGGCGGAAGCGGATGCCCGCATGATCGACTTCACTGCAGGGCTAGAAGGTGCGACAATGAAAGGCGTTCGCATCGGCGTGCTCGTTAATCAAATCGGTAATCGCAAAGATGTCCGCAAGGTGTTCGACGCCGCGCTGGCCGACATGCAGCGAGCCGGAGCCGAGCTCGTGGAGATCGAATATGACGTGCCCGGCGAGATGTTCGGGGCTGAATTCACGGTGCTGCTTTACGAACTGCGCACAGACATGGCGGCTTATCTTGCGTCCTTGCCAGGCGAGGACATGCCGCGCGACCTCGCTGATCTGATCGCCTTCAATCTCGAGAACGCGCGCAACGAATTGCGCTGGTTCGGCCAATCGATTTTCGAACAAGCGCTCGAAGCGACGGATGAAGCCGCATACCGCGAAGCGCGAGCCATATCGCTGCGCCTGGCAGGGGAAGAGGGAATCGACCGGTTGATGCGCGAGCACAATGTTGATGTCCTCGTCGCCCCGACACGCGGTCCAGCCTGGACAAGCGACCTCGTCAATGGCGACAACTTCAACGGCAACATCGGTGCCGGATCGCTCGCGGCAATCGCCGGCTACCCGCATCTCACCGTTCCGATGGGCGCGGTCGAACGGCTACCAATCGGCATCAGTTTCATGGGTGGCGCCTGGCAGGATGCACGTGTTCTCGCAATAGGCGCGGCCTATGAGCGGGCGCGAACCACCGCGCTTCCCCAGCCTTCTTTCGAACGCTGGGAACCCGAGCCGCTACCCTTGGACTGATTTCCTGTGGAATTCGACCCGCGGATACTTCTGTTCGTCATCTTCGGCATCGGACTGACACTCGCCGTCACGCTCGAACGCTGGCTCGCGCGGTATTGGCTGTCGCTGCCGATCCTCTATGTCGCGGCTGGTTTCGTCACCTGGTCGTTGCCGCTGGGCCTGCCGCATTTCAATCCGACCGTGGACGGTTTCGATGCGATCACGCTCGAATATGCTACCGAGTTCATCGTCATCGCCTCGCTGATGGCCGCAGGCATCGCGATCGACCGGCCGGTGAGCTGGGCCAACTGGCGCCAGATCTGGCCGCTGCTGGTCGTCGCCATGCCGCTGACGATCACCGCGGTGGCGCTGCTCGGCTGGTGGGCGCTGGGGCTGGCTCCGGCGAGCGCGATTCTGCTGGGTGCGGCACTCGCTCCGACCGATCCGGTGCTTGCGCGCAGTGTGCAGGTCGGTCCCCCGGGGGAAGACCAGCGGCATGATGTGCGCTTCAGCCTGACGGTCGAGGCCGGGCTCAATGACGGGCTGGCCTTTCCCTTTACCTACCTTGCGATTGCCGCTGTGGGCATGACCGCCCTGGGTGGCTGGACGCTGGAATGGGCTGCCATGGACCTCGGCTGGCGGATCGTCGCGGGTTGCGCGGTTGGCTGGGCAGTGGGCAGGATCGGCGCATGGTACGTCTTCGAACGCGTTGCCGACCCGCCCATGAAGGATGACGGCGAGGCGAGCGAAGATCAGGGTCAACCGATCTATTCGACCAGTGAGGGCCTGATCGTGCTCGGCACGCTGCTTCTCGCCTATGGGCTGGCCGAACTCGTCGAAGGCTACGGGTTTCTGGCGGTATTTGTCGGTGCGGTAACCGCTCGCCAGCGCGAAAACCGCAGTCGTTATCACAAGATCAGCCATCATTTCATCGACCAGATCGAGCAAATCGTGCTCGTCGCGGTGCTATTCGGCTTTGGGGCGATGCTGGCGAGCGGCGTACTCGCAGCGCTTACCTGGCCTGCCGCTTTGGTCGGTTTGGCGCTGGTTTTCGTGATTCGGCCGATTTCGGGATTGCTTGCGGAGTTGAACTGCGACCTGCCGATGGTCGGCAAGCTGGCGGTTGCCTTCCTCGGCGTGCGCGGAATGGGGTCGATCTACTATCTCGCCTATGGCCAGAACCATGCGGATTTCGCGCAGATCGACCTGCTATGGGCGACCGTCAGCTTCGCGATCCTCGTGTCGATCCTGGTCCATGGCGTGGTGTCCGGCCCCTTCATCCGCCATGTCGAAGACCGCCGCGCGCATGTCCATGCCGGGCAGGATACGAGCATGGCCTCGCTCTCTCCCGACGGCCCTGAGCTCGAGGTGGAACGGCCCGCCAAGCCCGAATAGCCCTGCCCCAACGACAAGGGGCGGCCGACCGCAGTCCGCCGCCCCTCGCGCGTCCTAATCGATAGGATTCACTTCTTGGCGTCGGCCTTCTTGGCCGCTGGCTTCTTGGCAGGAGCCTTTTTCGCAGCAGGCTTCTTGGCCGGAGCCTTGGCGTCGGCCTTTTTAGCCGCCGGTTTCTTGGCGGCAGCCTTCTTGGCCGGGGCCTTCTTCGCGGCCGGCTTGTCGTCCGCCTTCTTCGAATCCGCCTTCTTCTTCGCCGGAGCTTTCTTGGCAGGCGCCTTCTTCTTCGGCTTCTCGTCCGTGCTTTCTTCCGCCTCGATCGCGGCTTCGAGTTCCTCGCGCGTCACTTCGCGGTCGGTGATTTCGGCCTTGTCGAAGAGGAAGTCGACGACCTTGTCTTCATAGAGCGGCGCGCGCAGCTGTGCGGCGGCCATCGGTTCCGACTGGACGTACTGGACGAACCGTTCGCGGTCTTCGGCGCGATATTGCTGGGCCGCCTGCTGGATGAGCATGTTCATCTCGTTGGCATTGACCTCGACGCCGTTCTTCTGGCCGATCTCCGACAGCAGCAGGCCGAGGCGGACGCGACGTTCGGCGATCTTGCGATAGTCGTCCTTCTCGTCTTCCATTTCCTTGAGCATGGCTTCGGCATCGTCGGACTGCGCGGCTTCCTGCTGCAGCTGCGCCCAGATCTGGTCGAATTCGGCATCGACCATGCCCTGCGGGACGGCAAAGTCGTGACCGGCGGCGAGCGTGTCGAGCAGCTGGCGCTTCATCTGCGTGCGGGTGAGACCCGAGGTCTCCTGCTCTAGCTGTCCGCGCAGCAGTTCCTTGAGCTTGTCGAGACTGTCGAGGCCGAGGTTCTTGGCGAACTCGTCGTCGATTTCGGTCTCGGACGGGACCTTCACCTGCTGAACGGTGACATCGAATTCGGCTTCCTTGCCCTTGAGGTTTTCGGCCGGATAATCCTCGGGGAAGGTGACCGTGATGGTCTTCGTGTCGCCAGTCTTCGCGCCGGTGAGCTGTTCCTCGAAGCCGGGAATGAACTGGCCCGAGCCGATTACCAGCGGGGTGTTCTCGGCCTTCCCACCTTCGAACTCGGTGCCGTCGACGCGGCCGACGAAATCGATGATCAGCTGGTCGCCATCGGCCGCTTTCTTCGTCTTCGCGGCGTCCTTGTAGCTCTTGTTGTTCGACGCGATACGCTCGACCGCTTCGGCGACCTGCTCGTCGGTGACCGGAACGGTCAGCCGCTCGAGCTCGAGGCCATCGGTATCGGGCGCTTCGATGTCCGGCAGCACTTCGACTTCGACGGTGAGCGAGGCATCCTTGCCTTCCTCATAGCCTTCGTCGAGCTCGACCTTGGGCTGCATCGCGGGGCGCAGCTTGTTTTCCGCCATCACCTTGTCGACCGATTCGCGGATCATGTCGTTGACCGTCTGCGCGTGCAGCTGCTCGCCATGCATCTTGCGCACGAGATTGGCGGGCACCTTGCCCGGGCGGAAGCCGGGCATCTTCACCTGCGGGGCGATCTTCTTGACTTCGCTGTTGACGCGCTCGTCGATTTCCTTGGCCGGAATCGTGACGGTATAGGCGCGCTTGAGGCCCTCGTTGGCGGTCTCTTTGATTTGCATGGGTTGAAACTCGTGACTTTCCAAATGCGACATGTGCGATGGGGTATCGCGCTGCGGCGGCACTGGTGCGGGCGAAGGGACTCGAACCCCCACATCTTTCGATACTGGTACCTAAAACCAGCGCGTCTACCAGTTCCGCCACGCCCGCAAACCCGAACGAAGCTGCGCGAAAGGCGCCAAGGTTCTCACCCGACCCTCCGCGTGTAGGCGCGTGCCTCTAGTAGAGAGCGAGGCATTGCGCAAGCGCGGCGGGTGCACCTCTCGTCCAATTGCTCTTGCGAGGCGCCGCGCCGCGGATTAGGGGCGCGCGCCATGAGCGACGAAACGAAGAGCCAGACCCCGCCCGACCGCCTTTCGGTCAATCCGAAGAGCGAGCATTTCCAGATGGAGGTACTCCAGCGCGGCGTGGGCATCCGCTTCAAGGGAAGGCAACGCACCGACATCGAGGAATATTCTATTTCCGAAGGCTGGGTGCGCGTTCAGGCTGGCAAGACCGTCGATCGCCACGGGAATCCGCTGACGCTCAAGCTCAGCGGCCCGGTCGAGGCCTGGTTCGAGGACCTGGGCGACGATCCGCCCGTCGCCAAGGCGGAATGATTACTCGGCGTAGGCAGCAAAGGCGCTGAGGAAGCGCTTCGATGTCTGCTTGCGGGCGGGAGCCATGGCGTATTGCGTGCGCGACTGCGCATTCCGATCCGAATAGATGAAGCCTTCGACCGGCCAGGCGGTGGTGCCGACCTTGCCCAGGGGAGCATACCAGACCCGCACCTCGCTCCAATCGTTTGCCTGAGACACGTCGATCGCCAGCACGTCCTTCTCGACCTGCCCGCGGCGCCCGTTGATCGGCGACCAATTGGCGTGGTCGAGCAGCACGCGGCGCGAATCGAGCACCCGGCTGACCGCGGCGACATGGCCTAGTTGCATGCTCCGATGCGGACGGAAGGCCATCACTGCGCCGGGACGCGGCGTGGTACCGGTAGCATAGCGCCCCTGGGCCTGTTCCCACCACGTATGCGCATCGCCGTAGATCTGGATTCCCGATACCTCGCGGGCATAGGGTACACATTGCAGGTAGGCTTCCAGCTCCGCTTTCCGATCGGCAAAACCATCGAAGTCTTCTGCCTGGGCGGGTGAGGTGCAGGCGAGCAGGGCGAAAGCGGCAAGATTCTTCCTCATGGCGGCACGATTATGCCGCTTGTCCTTGCCGCGAGCCTGCGGGTTACGGTTAATGCGAATTAACCCTGATGGCGCTGCCGCTTGCAAAGCGGCTCGCAAAGCGCCACTTGCCGCGCCATCATGGTGCCCTCCTCCTCCAAACCCACGGTAATCATCATCGGCCGACCGAACGTCGGAAAGTCGACGCTATTCAATCGTCTCGTGGGCAAGCGCCTGGCTTTGGTCGACGACCAGCCCGGTGTCACGCGCGACCGCCGCTTCGGCGATGCCGAGATTGCCGGGCTCGAATTTCAGATCGTCGATACCGCGGGCTGGGAAGACGAGGATGCCCAATCCCTCCCGGGGCGCATGCGCAGGCAGACCGAAGTCAGCCTGGAAGACGCGGACGCCGCGCTATTCGTATTCGATTCGCGCGTTGGCCTGACCCCCCTCGACGAGGAAATCGCGCGTTGGTTGCGCGAACAGGAAGTCCCGGTCGTTCTCGTCGCCAACAAGGCCGAGGGCACGCAGGGCGATGCCGGCATACTCGAAAGCTTCTCGCTCGGTTTCGGAGAACCGGCTGCCATTAGCGCCGAACATGGCGAAGGCATCGCCGACCTCTTCCACAATCTGTGGCCGATCATCGGCGCCAAGGCGGAAGCCGCCGAGATCGAGGCCGACATCGACGAGGAGGACGAGGAAGCACTGTTGGCAGGCCCGCTTAAGCTCGCCATCGTCGGCCGGCCCAATGCCGGCAAGTCGACGCTGATCAACCGCCTGGTGGGCGAGGACCGTCTGCTTACGGGACCGGAAGCCGGGATCACGCGCGACTCGATCGCGGTCGACTGGGAATGGAGAGATCCCAAGAGCGGTGAGACGCGCGAGATCAGGCTCATCGACACCGCCGGCATGCGCAAGAAGGCTCAGGTCACCGACAAGCTGGAACGTCTATCGGTCGCCGATGCGCGGCGCGCGGTCGACTTTGCAGAGGTCGTCGTGCTGTTGCTCGATGCGACGCGCGGGCTCGAATCGCAGGATCTCAAGATCGCCAATATGGTGCTCGAAGAAGGCCGTGCGTTGATGATCGCGATCAACAAATGGGACGTCGCCGAAGGAGCAAGCGCCTTGTTCAACGGCATCCGCAATGCGTTGAACGAAGGTCTCGCGCAGGTCCGCGGCGTGCCGCTGTTCGCGGTCAGTGCCAAAACCGGCAAAGGCCTCGACCAGATGCTCGGCGCCGCCTTCGAGCTGCGCGAGGCATGGAGCCGCCGCGTGCCCACCGCCGCGCTCAATCGGTGGTTCGACGATGCGCTAGAGGCCAATCCGCCGCCCGCTCCCGGTGGCCGTCGGATCAAGCTGCGGTATATCACGCAGGCCAGCATCCGCCCGCCGCGTTTCGTGGTTTTCGGCACGCGGCTCGATATGCTGCCCAAGAGTTACGAGCGCTATCTGGTCAACGGTATTCGCGACAAGCTGGGCTTTGAAGCGGTGCCCGTTCGCGTGGTGCTCAAGAGCCCGAAAAACCCCTACAATGCCAATAAGGGCGGTGGCGGCAATTACAGCGGGGAACGGTGATGCTGCTCGATATCCTGGCCCCTCTTCCCGGGATCGAGATCATCGAACGCACCAGCTCGACCCTGCGCGTTCAACAGGTCGTCCAGCTCAGCCTTGCTCCAGCCTTCCTGCTCGCGGGCATCGGTGCCGTCATGAACGTAATGACCAATCGGTTGATCTGGGTGGCCAACAAGATCGAACGCATCCTCAATGCCGGCGAGGAGGGCGACGTCGATGCACTGCGCGCCGAACTGCCGGCACTCGAAATGCGCCGCATCCACGCTCAGCGGGCGGTAATGTTCAGCACCGCCTCGGCGCTGGCCATCAGCGTGGTGATCGTCCTGCTGTTCGTCAGTGCCTTCGTGACCACGCCGCTCGGGACGCTGGTCGCCGCGACCTGGGTGATCAGCATGGGCTTGCTGGTGGCTGGCCTTGGATCATTCCTGAGGGAAACGCGCACCGCCGCCCGACGCAATCGCGAGCGCATGCGCGAACGCCGCAATGCGGCGAATTCCCAGGGCGACTAGCCCAACAGCGACACATGAAGTCATTTGCGCGACGAGTGACACGATCGTGTCGGCTGCGGTTCATCTAACTCTGCCATAAGCCGCTCTCGGGGCAAGGAGATGAGAGATGAACAAACTCCGCGTTTCGATTCACAGACAGGCAGGGCAAAATGACAAGCCCTTCGCCCTGGAAGCTCTCGACATCGCCACGGCATTGACCATCGCCGATATAAATGTCGGCAGGGGCGATGCGGAAATTTGGGACGGCGAGCAACGCCTCGCCCGCCTCTCCAAACATGGCGGTGTCCACGCGACATTCTGGCGCGTGAACTGAGAGAGGTCAGCCGTCCTCGCCCTCGCCGGCAGGCTTGCTGTTGAGCTGGACGTAGTTTTCCAGTCCCATGCGCGCGATCATGTCGAATTGCGTTTCGAGGAAGTCGACATGCTCTTCCTCGCTCTCGAGGATGCGTTCGAAGATTTCGCGCGTAGTATAATCGCGCACTTCTTCGCAATAGGCGATGGCGTCCTTGAGCAGCGGGATGGCTTCCATCTCCACCGCGAGGTCGGCCTTGAGGATTTCCTCGACCGTCTCGCCGACCTTGAGCTTGTGGATCGCCTGGAAATTGGGGAGGCCATTGAGAAACAGGATGCGCTCGGCGAGCACATCGGCATGCTTCATCTCGTCGATCGATTCGTGGCGTTCGTATTCGGCGAGCTTGGTGACGCCCCAATCGGCCAGCACGCGGTAGTGAAGCCAGTACTGGTTGATCGCGGTCAGTTCGTTGGTGAGCGCCTTGTTGAGGAACTCGATGACCTTTTGATCGCCTTTCACGGCCCTGACTCCTTGGCTGCTGAACAGGGCGCCCCTATGCGCCCTCAAGCGGCTGCTTGGCAAGGGTCAAGACGGTAAAAAATGGCGGAAATCCGCCAGTTGCGAGCGATTTGCGTTAGCGGCCACTCAGGCCGCGGCGGGGACGAAACCGAGCTCGCGCTCTTCCTGCAGGATGCCGTCGGCCTCGTCGAGGCAGGTTCCGCAGCAGGCTGGCTTGCCCAGCGCCGCGTAGCACGCCTCCGCGTCGCCCGAAACGTGGCGCGCGGCGCGGCGCAGCTCGGTCTCCCTGATGGCGTTGCAGATACAAACGTACACTCAAAAACTCCTGCGACCGATTCGCAAGTGCAGGTTTAGTGAGAGTCGTTCTCAATAGCAAGCCCCGAATGTCATCGCCTAAGCGCAAAAAGCTTTCTGTAAGTGAGGCAGCGCCAAAGCCACTCCAGCGGGCCGAAACGATAACGTTCCAGCCAGGGCTTGGACCACAGCAGCATCAACACCCAGGCGGCCAGCATGACGAGATACAGCTCGCTACGGCCCAATTCGCCGAACAATCCGCCCGCCCAGCCATGGAATACCAACAACATCACGACCGACGTGCCCAAGTAATTGGTAAAGGCTGCGCGACCAGCGGCGGCGATGCGCTCGGCCAGCCAGCCTCCGGCGCTCTGCCCCCACAGGGCCAGCAACGCGACGAGGCCGAGGATCACGAGCCCGCGCGGCAGCATCGAATAGCCGACCATTGCCGCCAGCGTGCCGTAATAGGTCAGCCCGCCATCCTTGGCCCACAGGGCCACCGGAACCGTCAGGGCCGTACCGATCACCAGCAGCCCCCAACCCCATCTGCGCTGGCGTCCGGGATCGACGCCGCCATCGAACAGGCCATAGCGATAGGCAGCCATGCCGATCAGCATCAGTGGCAAGGTCTCGAACCAGAAGAGAAAAAGAAAAAACGGCAAATCGCCGGCGTGTGCGGAAAAATTGTGCGATACCCAGCCAGCGTAGTCTCCACTCGAGATCAGCTCCGTTTCCAGTGCCCCATCGGCGAGGTCGGCCTGTTTCTCGGTCTCCAGATCCTCGGCCATTTGCGCATAAGCCGCACGCTCTCCGAGTTCGGTATCCGCAACAGCTGGAAGCAAGCCGACGAAACCGCCATAAAGCAAGACGCCGCCGAGATAACCGAGCAGGCCGAGGACAAGCTGCTTGCGCCGGGACAGCCCGACGAACAGCAGTGCCGCGAGTCCGGCGCATCCGTAAAGAAACAGGATATCGCCGCGCCAGATGAAGAAATAGTGCAACAGGCCGAACAGGCCGAGCCAGAACAGGCGCTGCGCCTGAAGCCAGCGGCCCTGCCCGCGCGCCCAGGCTTTCTCGAGGAACAGATACATCCCCGCGCCGAACAAAAGTGAGAAAAGCCCCCGCATTTTCCCGTCGATCAGGACGAATTGCGCAACCCACATCCAGTCTTCCGCCTCGCTGTGCGGGACGGTGAAGGCATCGGGATACATGTAAGCCGTCATCGGCTGCCCGAAGGCCACGATATTCGCTGCCAGGATACCCATGACGGCGAGCCCGCGGATAAAGTCGAGGCTGCCGATTCGACCGGTGCCCGATGCCGCGATCGGCGCAGCGGGTTTGGTATCCTTCATATCGGGCGTGATCGTGGCTTCAGCGCTCATGCGGACCTCCCTGCGTATCGCCGCACTAGCACAGCCAGTCACATTGCCAAGTGACTTGGCCTAACGTGTCACGATGCATTCCTGTCCACTGCGCTTGAGCGAGGCGCAGGCCGCGCTGGCCTCGTCGCGCGTGGCATAGCCGCCCGCCAGGAGCTTGGTCAGCCTGCCCGCCGGAACCAGCAGGCGCGTACGTCCGGCGATCTCGGCTCGATCCTCCAGCCGGCTCCACAGCCGCTGGGCATTGCCGGCAATACCGAAGGCGCCAAGCTGGACCTTCCACGGTCCCGTCGAAGCAGCAACGCGCGTTGCCGGTGCGGGCGCAGCGCTGACGGCGGGCGGCGAATTCGAAACCGCCACCGCCGCGCGCGAAAGCGCCTCCTCCTCACGCCGCGCCACGACCGTCGGGGCAGGCGTAGGGGTAGGGATGGTGAAGTCCGCCCCCGCAGTGCTCGCAGGCGGTGCATTGCCGGATACACGCGGCGTTCCCGCAGGCCGCGCCACGGGCGGCTGCTGCGGCGCAGTGACCACGGGCCCCGCCGGCGCGTCGGTGCCCAGCGCAAGGTCGACCGCGGCAAGCTGGCGCGCGCGCGCGGCTTCGGCTTCCGATTTGAGCGATGCGGCAAGCGGCTGGGCCGCCTGACGATCCTCGAGGGAAATATATTGGTCCATCTGTGCCAGCGCGCCGCGGGCCTGCGGCAGGCCCGCCGAATTGGCCAGTGTCAGCAAGGCATAGGCCCGTCGCCAGTCCTTCTCCACGAGATCGCCATTGAAATGCGCGATGCCGAGAAGATATTGCGCCCGCGGATCGCCGCGCGTGGCGGCTGCCGCAACATAAGGCATGGCCTCCTCGCGCGCGCCGCGCTGGAACAGCAGCAATCCGTAATTGTCGGCCGCCTTGACGTGCCCCTGTGCCGCTGCCCTGGCATAGAGTGCTTCGGCCTGCGCAAGGTCGGTATCGACCCCGCGTCCGAGGCGATAGGCCTGCGCCATGTTGAACTGTGCATCGGGATCGCCCTGCGCGGCCGGCCCCGCCCATTCGCGCACCGCAGTCGCGAAATCGCCATTCGTCCAGGCATCCACCCCTGCCTTGACGTCGGCCCGCGCCGGCGACGAGACAAGGCACAGTGACGCCATCGCGCCCGCCATCCATGCCGCTTTCGCCCATAGTCGCATTGCCATTCCTTCCCGTGCAGCGGCACGCCGGAGCGCGCCGGATTGGGTGCATCCTATAGTAAATCGGTCGTTAGCAAAGTGTTGCTGCCGTTCCGGCCCGATTCACACCGTCCCGAAGCCGCGCCGGATTAACCCTAAATTAGGGGTAGTCTGCGATTGCCATGGCAAGATCGCTGCATTCGCTTGCGGCGAAGATGAAATCGACTCCGGCGCAAACCAGGGGGACCAAGTCTTGCGTGTACTGGCATTGGCATCGCAGAAGGGTGGATCGGGCAAGACCACGCTCTCGGGACATCTGGCCGTCCAGGCGCAGCGCGCCGGCGCGGGGCCGGTCGTCCTTATCGACATCGATCCGCAGGGCTCGCTCGCCGACTGGTGGAACGAGCGCGAGGACGAGTATCCCGCTTTCGCCCAGACAACCGTTGCCCGCCTCGCCTCCGACCTTGCCATCCTGCGCCAGCAAGGATTCAAGCTGGCCGTCATCGATACGCCGCCCGCCATCACGATGGCGATCCAGTCGGTCATCTCGGTTGCCGAGCTGATCGTCGTCCCCACGCGCCCCAGCCCCCATGATTTGCGCGCCGTCGGCGCCACGGTCGATTTGTGCGAGAGGGCCGGAAAGCCGCTGGTGTTCGTCGTCAACGCCGCGACCCCGAAGGCCAAGATCACCTCGGAAGCCGCAGTCGCGCTGTCGCAGCATGGCACGGTCGCCCCGATCACGCTCCACCATCGCACCGATTTCGCCGCCTCGATGATCGATGGCCGCACGGTGATGGAAGTCGACCCCGAAAGCCGAAGCGCCGCCGAAGTCACCGCGCTGTGGAAATACATCGCCGACCGTCTGGAAAAGAATTTCCGTCGCACGGTCTTCGCCGCGCCCCAATCGCAATCCGCGATGCCGGGCGTCCATCGTCCCGCCGGTGGCTTCGGTCGCCGCGTGGCGCAGTAGTAGTGGAAGGGCGGAGACTGCCGAATGTCTGACGCCAATTTCGCCTCGCTTTCCTCGACCCTGCTCGCGCGCAAGGGCGGCGCGAAGCCTGCCATGCGCCCGCAGTCGGGTATCGTCGGCCCGGTCGATGGCAAGGAAGCGGCCGCCAATCTCGAGGACCTCGGCTGGAACGACATGGGCGACGACGAGCAAGGATCGCCAAAGCCGTCCGAGGAGAAAGTCGTGGCGCTCGCGCCGCCTGCGGCCAACGAGACCGCTGCACCCAACCAGGTGCGCGAATCGCTGACCAAGATTCAGGCACAACTCGAAAAGCCCGCCCAGTCGAAGCCGGTGGCGCGCAAGCCCGCTGCCGCGCAGGGCAAGCGGGCCGCCTTCACGCTGCGGCTCGATCAGGAACGCCATCTTATGCTGCGCCTCGCCTGTACCGTGCGTGGGCGCAGCGCACAGCAATTGGTGACCGACGCGCTGGACGCGCTGCTCGCCGAAATGCCGGAAATCGCCAGCCTCGCTGCCCAGGTCCAGCGCGGCAAGAACTAGACTTTAACGACGTGGGATCGCCTTCAAGGGGGTAAGAATGAGCACCGAGACGAAAGCAAGGAACAAGCGGTTCGTCCAGCTCGCCGTCACCACGGCGCTGGCGACCACCGCGCTTACCGCGTGCACCGGCAAGGTCGCGCCAAGCCATGCCTATTCGGCCGAGCACGCGGAGAAGGCGCTCGCCAAGGGCAAGGCGTCCAAAGCCGTGCAGCATGCCGAAGCAGCCGTGCTCGCCAACTCGCGGGATGCCTATACGCGCACGCTGCTGGGCAATGCCTATCTGGAGGATGGGCGCTTTGCTTCTGCAGCCACGACCTTCGCCGAAGCGATCGAACTGGGCGATACCGCGCCCCGAACCGTCATCAGCTATGCACTTGCGCAGATCGCGATCGGCGACCAACCCGGCGCTCTGGGCACGCTCGCAGAGTTCGAGACCGCGCTCGATCCGGCCGATTTCGGGCTCGCCATTGCCCTTGCCGGTCACCCCGACCGGGGCGTCCATGTCCTGAGCAATGCTCTTCGCGCAGGCCAGAACACCGCGAAAGTCCGCCAGAATCTCGCTTATGCCTACGCCCTGACGGGTAATTGGCGCGCCGCGCGCGTCATGGCGGCGGAAGACGTCCCGGCCGGCGAAGTCGGAAATCGCATGGCCGAATGGGCGGCGATGATCCGTCCGGAGGCTTTCACCAGACGCGTAGCCAGCCTCCTCGACGTCATGCCGCAAGTCGATCCGGGCCAGCCGCAGATGCTCGCCCTGTCCAACCATCCCAGCGTCGATATGCTCGCCGCGCAGGAAGTCGACGAACTTGCGCCGGCCGCCGAGGCGCGGATGACCGATTTCGCACTGGCGCAGGAGCTCCCGCCCGTGGCCACTGCCCCCGCCGCAGACGACAGCGCGGATGCGGCCCTGGCCGATGCGAGCATCGCCCCGGTCACCGGCAGCGTGCGTTTCGTGTCGAACGAAGTGGTCCAGGAAACCCCGGCCAAGGCACGCGAGCGGGTTGCCCCGCGCGTGGCCGGTGCGGCGACGCCAGCCAACCGCGCTCGCGGCGGCGACTACAATGTCCAGCTGGGCTCCTTCTTTTCGATGTCGGACGCCCACGAAGCCTGGAAGACATTCCGGAAGCGGTATCCCGAACTCGGCGATGCCGAGCGCGTGATCACCAAGGCGCGCGTCAACGGCAAGATCTATTACCGCGTGGCCGCAGCCGGCTACGCCAAGTCGGACGCGCAATCGATGTGTCGCTCGGTCAAGGGCAAGGGAGGCGGCTGCATCGCTTATGCCTCGTCGCGCCCGCTGCCGGGCGCCATCGACGTAGTCAGAAACGACGTACGGGTCGCAGCGCGCTAACAGGCGCACCTAACCGTACCATCGAGCGACCCCGTCCGGACGATCCGGGCGGGGTTTTTCGCTTCGCTAGGGGTTGATGCGCATGCCGCCCTTGTAGAGCTTCGTAACGCGTCCCTGGGTGGGCTGGCCATCGAACGGCGTATTGCCGGCAGTCGCTTCCATTCTGGCGCTCTGGATGACCCAGGGCTTGTCGGGATCGACGATGGCGATGTCCGCTTCGAAGCCGCTGGCGATCGCACCCGCCTCGACTCCGAGAATGCGCGCCGGGGCCGTCGCGACCAGTTCGAAGGCGCGCTGCACGTCGATCAGCTCGTCGCGCACCAGCGACAGGACCATGGCAAGCAGCGTTTCCGCTCCTGCCATGCCCGGCTGGGCATCGGAGAACGGCAAGCGCTTGTCCTCCGGCCCGCGCGGATCGTGGCCACTGGCGACGACATCGATCGTTCCATCGGCGATCGCCTCGCGTACTGCCTGCCGATCAGGCTCGCTGCGCAGCGGCGGAGACAGCCGCGCAAAGGTGCGGAAATCGACGGTAGCGAGATCGGACAGCATGAAATGCGCCGGGGTAATACCGCAGGTCACCTTTACGCCGCGCGCTTTTGCGCTCCGGACGATGTCCAGTCCCGCCCTCGTCGTTACCTGGCGAAAGTGAATGCGCGCCCCGGCCATTTCGGCAAGCGCGATATCGCGCGTCAGCGCGATCGCCTCGGCTTGGGCCGGGGCACTCGGCAGGCCCCTGCGCGTAGCAATCTCGCCCGCGGTGGCCACCGCACCGGCGACCAGCGTCGCGTCCTCCGCATGAGCGACGACGACAAGATCGAGCATCGCTGCATATTGCAAAAGACGCAGCATGACGCCCGAATCCGCAATCCATTGCCGCCCGGTGGCGATCCCGCGCGCACCGGCCTCGCGCATCAAGGCCAGTTCGGCGATCTCGCGCCCTTGCAAACCGCGCGATGCGGCAGCCAACGGATGGACCCAGAAATCGGGTTTGCCGCTCTTGGCGATATAGGAGACGCGGCTAGGCAGGTCCAAGGGCGGCGACTGGTCGGGCATCAGTGCCGCGCGTGTGATCCCGCCGAAATGGAAAGCAGGTTTGTCGATCGCGAATACGCCGAGATCGACGAGGCCCGGGGCGACAAGGAGGCCCTTGGCATCGACGATGTCATCGCCGTCTCGCGGTTCTTGCCCCAGAGCATCGATACGCCCGTCGACCAGCCGCAATGTCGCATCGCGCGGGCCGTCGGGCGTGATCAGTCTTCCGCCGGTAATCGCCAGGGGACGCTGCTGCTTCATGCCGCTGCTCCCCAGCCCTCGACACCGCGGGCGCGGCGAGTGAGGATATCGAGCGCCACCATGCGGATCGCCACTCCCATCTCGACCTGCCTCGTAATAATGGAACGGTCGATCATGTCGGCGACTTCGCTGTCGATCTCGACTCCGCGATTCATCGGGCCGGGGTGCATGACGAGCGCATCCTCGGCCGCTCTGTTCAGACGCTTTTTCGTTAGGCCGTAGAGGTGGTGATACTCGCGCGCCGAGGGAATGAACTGTCCGCTCATACGCTCGGTCTGCAAGCGCAGCATCATGACCACATCCGCGCCGTCGAGCGCGGCGTCGAAATCGTGGAATACCTCGGCGCCCATGGCTTCGATCCCAATAGGCATGAGCGCGGGCGGCGCACACAAACGAACGGTCGCACCGAGCGCCTGCAGGCACAGCAGGTTGGAACGCGCGACGCGGCTGTGCAGGATGTCGCCGCAGATCACGATTTTGAGGCCGGTAAAGTCCTCGGCCGCTTGCCCGCGATCGCGCAGGGCATGGCGCAATGCCAGCGCATCGAGCAACGCCTGCGTGGGGTGCTCGTGCTGGCCGTCGCCCGCATTGAGCACCGGGCAATCCACCTTGTCCGCGATCAGTTGCGTCGCGCCGCTCGACCCGTGGCGGATGACGATCGCATCGGCGCGCATGGCGTTGAGCGTTATCGCCGTGTCGATCAGCGTCTCGCCCTTCTTCACGCTCGATTGCGCGGCGTGCATGTTCACCACGTCCGCGCCCAGCCGCTTGCCCGCGATCTCGAAACTCAGCAGCGTGCGCGTCGAATTCTCGAAGAAGGCATTGATGACCGTAAGGCCGGAAAGCAGGTTCTCGTGCTTGTCGGCCTGGCGATTCAGGGCGACCCAGCGTTCCGCTTCGTCGAGCAGGAAGAGAATTTCATGCCGCTCGAGCTGGCCGATGCCAATCAGGTCGCGGTGCGGGAATGCGAGCGCACCCGCCGGATAACGGGCCGCATGGGGCGAGGATTCCGTCGATGTCATTGAGGCCACGCCCTTAGTCGACCCGGATGAGGCGCTCAAGCGCTTTCCAGTGGCAATGCGGTGCTTGCTTCCCTAACTCGGGAACAACAGGAGATTTGACGCATGAAATTCGCCGGGAAAGTGTGGCGCCTGCTCGTGGGCATCAAGGATGGGCTGGTGCTCGTCTTCATGCTGCTGTTCTTTGCCGCGCTGTTCGCCGTGCTGACCGCGCGGCCGAGCCCGGCGGCAGTTCGCGACGGGGCATTGCTGCTCGAACTCGACGGCATCGTAGTCGAAGAGCGTACCGAGATCGATCCCATCGAGGCCCTGCTGTCGCGGCAGACGCCGATGGGCGAATACCAGGCGCGCGACCTCGTCCATGCGCTCGACGAGGCGGCGAAGGACGAAAGAATTTCCGCGGTGGTGCTCGACCTCGATCGCTTTCTCGGCGGCGGGCAGGTCCATATGCAGGAAATCGGCGAAGCGCTCGACCGCGTACGGGCTGCCGAAAAGCCGGTGCTCGCCTATGCCACCGCCTATACCGACGATGGCATGCTGCTCGCCGCGCATGCAAGCGAGGTCTGGGTCAATCCCCTGGGCGGCGCGGTCGTCACAGGCCCTGGCGGTGAGCGGCTCTATTATGCCGGCCTGCTCGAGAAGCTGCAGGTCAATGCGCGCGTCTACAAGGTCGGCGAATACAAGAGCGCGGTCGAACCCTTCAGCCGCAGCGGCATGTCCGAAGCCGCGCGCGAAAACGCCCGTGCGCTCTACGACACGCTTTGGGAGGAGTATCGCGCGAACCTGAAGAAGGCCCGGCCCGCCGCGGATATCGAGCGTGTCACCACGCAACCGGTCGAGTGGGTTGCAGCTGCTCGCGGCGATCTTGCCAGCGCCGCCTTGCAAGCCGGGCTGGTCGACGAGCTGGGCACCCGTGCCGATTTCGAAAAGCGCGTGGTCGAGCTGGTCGGCGAGGACGATTGGAGCGAGGGCCCCAACGCCTATCCGCACACCGAATTGGCCGCCTGGCTGGAAGACAAGCCGCTCCCGACCTCGGGCAAGCCGATCGGCGTCATCACTGTGGCGGGCGAAATCGTCGATGGCGATGCCGGTCCGGGCGTCGCCGGGGGCGACCGCATTGCCGAATTGCTCGACGAAGCGCTCGACGACGACCTGGCGGGGCTGGTCGTGCGGGTCGATTCTCCCGGCGGCTCGGTTCTGGCGAGCGAGCTGATCCGCGAGGCGATCCTGCGGCACAAGGCACGCGATATCCCGGTGGCGGTCTCGATGGCCAATGTCGCGGCAAGCGGCGGCTATTGGGTGTCTACCCCCGCCGACCGCATCTTCGCCGAGCCCGAGACGATCACCGGTTCGATCGGCATTTTCGCGGTCATTCCGACGTTCGAGCAGACAGCCGCCATGGTGGGCGTGACCAGCGATGGCGTACGCACCACGCCGCTGTCGGGCCAGCCGGATCTCGTCGGTGGCTTGACCCCGGAAACCGACGCGCTGGTACAGGCTTTCATCGAGGACGGTTACGAGGATTTCCTCGTCCGCGTCGGCGCAGCGCGCGACATGACCCGTGCACAGGCCGATGCCGTGGCGCAGGGCCGCGTCTGGGATGGTGGCACTGCCCGCCAGCTGCGCCTGGTGGACGAATATGGCGGCATGGAAGAGGCACTCGCCTGGACCGCCGGACAGGCCGGGCTGGGTGCCGATTGGCACGTCCAATACCTTGGCACCCAGCCGTCGACTTACGATACGCTGCTGCGCCAATGGTTGATCGGTGATGGCGAGGAAGCCGGCTCCGGCGGCGATGTCATTGCGCATATGGCACGCGGGCAATCTGCAGTGGTCGCGCAAATCGCGTCGGATGCGGAGCGCTTGCTCGACGCGAAGGGAGCGCAGGCCTATTGCCTCGCCTGTCCTTCGCCGACGCCCTCCCGAGGACAGATGCCGGCACCGAATGGCTGGGTGGCCCGGATCGTCGCCCTGCTGTTCGGCTAGGGCGCTTGCCACGTCGCGATTCGCACAGTAAAGGCGCGCCCTGCCCTGCGGCTGCTTTGCAAGCCGCGACACCGGGCGGGCGCGTAGCTCAGTGGTAGAGCACACCCTTCACACGGGTGGGGTCGCAAGTTCAATCCTTGCCGCGCCCACCATGTCCTCCGATGCGGAACGACCAAGACCGCCCCTGGCGAGGCGGCCTTTCGTTCGCCTTATGCGAAAACGCTCAGGCGGCCTTCCTGCCGTTGTCTGTCTTGGGCGCGGTGGAGGTCTTGGACGGCGTCTGTTCCGGGCCTTCCGCCTGCTTCTTGTCGAGGACCTTCTTGGCGACATGGCCGCCGACGCCGAGCGCGACCATTGCTGGAAGGCTCATCCGGCGTAGCACGCTGGTCGCGATCACGCCCAGCGCGGCTCCGCTGGCGCCGCCCATGCCGCTGGTCCTGCGGGCGATCCGATCGCCCACGAATGCTCCGATTACCTTGCCGATCATGTCGAATTCTCCTTTGGGAGATCAACGACATCGCACACATGCGGTTCCGCCCGTCATGCGTTGCTTCCGGCTATTCCCCTGGCGAGAAATGCGTTTGCCCGGCGCGCGACCTCCGCAAAATCCGGGTCGCCTTCGCGCGCCCAGATGACGTAACGCAGCCCCAGAAATACGTTCATGCCCATCAGCGCCCACGCCTCGGGCGGGCCGAGATCGGGACGGTATTCACCACCCTCGGCCCCTACCCGCAACCGTTCCTCGATACGTGCTCCGATGGTTTCGTAATGCGCACGATAGCTCTCGGGATCGACGAATTCCGCCTCGTCGATGATGCGGTAAATTTCCTTGTGCTCGGCGGCGAATTCGAGAAAGGCGCACAGCGCGGCCCGTTCGACCTCGAGTGCGCCCATCGAGGGTTCGATCGCCTCGCGCGCCGCTTTGCCCACGCCCGCACTCATGTCCGAAACCAGCGCGCGGAAGATTGCATCCTTGCTGTCGAAATAGGTGTAGAAAGTCCCCAGGGCTACCCCGGCACTGCGCGTGATGCCGCTGATCGACGCCTCGTGAAAACCCTTCTCGGCAAATTCGGTAGCAGCCGCATCGAGCAGCTTGCGCAGCGTCCGTCTGCCCCGCTCCGTCCGCGGCGTCTTGTCGCTTGAAACGTCCGTCGCAGCCATTGGTCGATCCCCCCGCAAACTGCGCAAACCTACCAAAACCGACCTGCCGTGCAACAAGAAACTTGAAAGGTGGTTCAACTTTCAGTATTGCTCCTGGCAGATAACAGTTTGGGAGGGAGAAACCGCAATGCGTTCGATCAGGATTCTTGCCGCCAGCCTGCTGTGCGGTGCGGCCACGACGGCATTCATCGCCGCGCCGGCGCAGGCACAGTCGGATGACGATCCAATCGCCGAGGCAGCACCGGCCGACGATGACAACATCATCATCGTTACCGCACGGCGCCGCGAGGAACGCTTGCTCGACGTGCCCGTGGCCGTCAGCGCCCTCAGCGGCGAAGAACTGTCGCAGCGCGGGGCGCTCGACATTACCGATGTCGGCCAGACCGTGCCCAATGTGACGCTGGAAGCGAGCCGCGCGACCAATTCCACCCTTTCCGCCTTCATCCGCGGTATCGGCCAACAGGATCCGGTTTCCGGCTTCGAGCAGGGCGTCGGGATTTATCTCGACGATGTCTATCTCAACCGCCCGCAGGCCGCGGTACTCGACATTTACGACGTCGAACGGATCGAGGTGCTGCGCGGACCGCAGGGCACGCTTTACGGCCGCAACACGATCGGCGGCGCGGTCAAATACGTGACCCGGCGCCTGCCGCAGGAGACCGCGCTCAAGGTGCGCGCGACCTACGGCACGTACGACCAGGCGGAAGGCGTCATCACCGCTTCGACCCCGCTCGGCGACCTTGCCCGTATCGGGGGTTCGTTCGCACGACTCTCGCGAGGCGGCTTCGGTGACAATCTCACCACCGGTCTGGAGAATTACAACAAGGATATCTGGGCGGGCCGCGCAAGCCTCGAGCTTGGCGGCTATGGCGAGCCGGTCTTCATCCGCGTCCAGGGGGATTACACCAAGGACAAGAGCAATCCGCGCGGCGGCCATCGCCTGATCCCGGGCCTGAACTCCGGAGCACCGGTGCTCGACAATGTCTTCGATACGCGCGGCGGGCTCAACGACCCGGAACAGGACGTCGAGTCCTACGGCGTGTCGCTGCACGCCGAGGTCGAGCTCGGCGATGCCCTGACGTTCCGTTCGATTTCGGCCTGGCGCAAGGACGACAGCTTCACCCCGATCGATTTCGACGCGCTTCCGGCGGTCGATCTCGATGTGCCGGGCGCCTATTTCAACGAGCAGATCAGCCAGGAATTCCAGCTCGTCTGGGACGATGGCGGGCCCTTCAGCGGGCTGCTCGGCTTCTATTACCTCGACGCCAAGGCAGACACGCTGTTCGACGTACGCATCTTCACCACTTTCCCGGGCCTGACCGCCTTCACGCAGGCGAATGTCGACACCGAAACCTACGCAATCTTCGGCGATTTCACCTACGATCTGACCGAGCAGTTCAGCCTGTCGGTCGGCGGACGCTACACCTGGGACGAGCGCAGCGCGGAGATCCTGCGCCAGAACTTCTTAGGCGGGGGGTCACCGATATTCGGCGGAGCCGGCGTGCCCTTCGGCGGACCGAGCACCAATTTCGACGGCAGCCGCGAATTCAAGAAATTCACCCCGCGCGCCTCGATCAGTTTCAAACCGACGCCCGATCATAACATCTACGCAAGCTATTCGAAGGGCTTCAAGGGCGGCGGCTTCGATCCGCGCGGCGTGGGCGCCAACGCCCCGGCCGCCATACCCGGCGCACCCACCGATGCAGAGGTGGCCGATTTCCTCAGTTTCGCACCCGAGGAAGTCGACAGCTACGAGATCGGCTACAAGGGCAGTATCGGTATTCTCAACATTGCCGCGGCGGCTTTCTATGCGGACTATACCGATGTGCAGATCCCTGGCTCGGTCGCGTGCCAGGTTGCCGGGCTACCGACCTTCTGCGGCGTCGTGTCGAATGCCGGCAAGGCCACGTTCAAGGGGCTCGAACTCGAAGCGAATGCGCGCTTCCCCGGCGGGTTCGGCCTTGCCGGATCGCTCGGCTATATCGATGCCCAATATGACGAATACATCACCAATATCGGCAATACTCCGACCGACGTCGCGGACTTCCGCGTGGTGCAGAACACACCCGAATTCACCGGCAGCATCACTGCCAGCTATGAAACGCCCGTGGGTCCCGGCGACCTCTATTTCGGCACGACGCTGTCCTATCGCAGCAAGACCAGCCAATTCGAGATTCCCAACCCCTTCCTCGATCAGGACGGTTTCGCGCTGCTCGATGCCAGCGTGGTCTATACCGCGCCGGGCGATCGCTGGAGCGTGGGGGTTTACGGCAGGAACCTGTTCGACAAGGAATACAAGACCAGCGGCTATACCTTCGTAGCCACCGATCCGGTGACGGGTGCCATAGTCAACGGCGCGAACGGGTTCCCCATTCCGACCTTGGGCCCCGAAGGCACCTTGACGGCCTTCTACGGCAATCCGCGGCAGGTCTTCGCCACGGTTACCTTTACCTATTGATCTGGTAGAACGGCGCGCGGGGTCGGGAAGATTGCTCCCGACCCCTTGCTATTTGGCGGCGCGCTGGCGCGCAGGCAGCGCCTGGTTTTCGACCGGGATGCCGAATGTCTCGGTATAGTCGGCAAAGCGTTCGTTTACTTCGTCTTCGCCGAGGCCGAACTCGGCCAGGCTATAACGATGCGGGTTCCGCTTCAGCTGTGCCGAACGGTCGAGATAGCGCTGCATCCCCGGCACCGCCGGTTCCATGTCGAGACCCAGGAAGCGATAAACCCGCTCCATCGTCGCGCGCCAGTCCTGCTCCATGTCCTCATACTGCACATCGATCATCCGCTCGCGCGGAATGGCATCGCGCGCGCAGCGCATCTTCGCGATCATCTGGTCGGTCTTGTCGAGCCACTGCCGCCCGGTTTCCTGCGGCGAAACGTGATCGGTGTAGATCGTCGTCTGGTTCCACGCCAGCGAGGCCGCGCTGCCGACCACCTGCCGCGGATCGCGATGGGTGAAGATCAGCCGCGCATCGGGAAACACCTCGAGCAGCGCGGGCAGATCGAGCATGTGTTGCGGGGTCTTCAGTATCCACGGCCGCAGCGAGCTTTCCTGCTGCGACCAGCCTATCAGCCGCAGCAGATTGGCCATATGGCGATAGGCAGGCACGGCGGATTCGTCTGCGCACCAGGCGGCATATCCCGGCACATGCCACTGGGCCTCCCACTTCATCCCGTACATCGAGGCAGCAACCAGGCCGAGCTCCTCCTCGGGTTCGAACGCCCCTGTCGGGTGGATCGACAGCGTGCGCGGATTGGCCAGCCGTGCGACCTTGAGAATGCGGCTGGCGAGCTTGGGCCGGAAATCCTCCGCCTCGCCGGCCAGCACAGCCTCGAACTCGGGCCGTGGCACGGGGCTGATCGTCTCGAAGCTACGCAGATGGGCGAAACGCTTGTCGCTCGCCAGCAGCCGGTGAAGACGCGTAGTGCCCGACCGCATCGGGCCGACGATAACCACCGGGTTCTTGAGCGGCCGGGCAAGGATTTCGGGATGCCGCTTGAACCACATCTGCGTATAGAGCCGATCGCGCAGCACGTGATGGAACATCTTCATGGCGGAAAAATCGCCCGCCGCATTGAGCTGCGCTTCGCTTCCGACGCTGTCGAGCAGGACATCGAACGGGCGTTCGAACCAGCGGTCGCCGAAATCGTCGAGGCCGGTCGAATCGACCGCCTGTTCGAGCAGGAAACCTTTTTCGAGCCGCGCCGGGTCGATCACGCCAAGCCTGCGCCCACCCTGGATCACGCCGTCCGCGACATCGATGAAACGCGTTCGGCGCGGCGGCTGGATCGGCTGGTCGTGCAAGCTGGGTGGCCTTTCAAGCTCTTGGAATTGCCCCTCAACGTATGGACGCTAGAAGCGTGCCCGCAAAAGGACAAGGCGCGCCGGTCCGAAGTATCTGGCCAAGGCGAATGCGAAAAGGCATAGGCCCGGCCATGCACGATATCGCGTTTATCAGAGCCAATCCGTCCGACTTCGATGCCGCCCTCGCCCGCCGCGGAGCAGAGCCGGTGGCCGACCGCATCATCGCGCTCGACGCCAAGAAGCGCGAGGCCGCGACCAAGGTCCAGCAGGCGCAGAGCCGCCGCAACGAGGCCTCCAAGGCGATCGGTCAGGCAATGGGCCAGGGGGACAAGGACAAGGCCGCAGCGCTCAAGGCCGAAGTTGCCGAAATCAAGGCGAGCATGCCCGAATGGGAAGAGGCCGAGCGCGCTGCTGGGAAAGAACTGAAGGACCTGCTGGCTATCCTGCCCAACCTGCCTGCCGAAGACGTGCCGCAGGGTGCGGATGAGACCGACAATGTCGAGCAGCACCAGTGGGGCACGAAGCGCGAGTTCGATTTCGACCCGAAGGAACATGCCGACATCGGCCCCGCACTGGGGATGGAATTCGAAACCGGCGCCAAGCTCTCGGGCGCGCGCTTCACCTTCCTGCGCGGCGATATCGCCCGCCTCCACCGCGCGCTCGCCCAGTTCATGCTCGACAAGCAAACGCGTGAGAATGGCTATACCGAATGCAATCCGCCCGTGCTGGTGGGCAACGAGGCGATGTATGGTACCGACAAGCTGCCCAAATTCGCCGAGGACAGCTTCCGAACGACCGACGATCGCTGGCTTGTCCCGACCTCGGAAGTCCCGCTCACCTATTCGGTTGCGGGCGATATCCTGCCCGATTTGGCCGAGCCGATCCGCATGACGGCACACACCTTGTGTTTCCGCTCCGAAGCAGGCTCGGCCGGACGCGATACGCGCGGGTTCATTCGCCAGCACCAGTTCGAAAAGGTCGAGCTGGTCAGCGTCTGCCGCCCCGAGGACAGCGAGGCCGAGCACGAGCGCATGACGAAGTGCGCCGAAGGCGTCCTCGAAGCGCTGAACCTCCCCTATCGCCGCATGCTGCTGTGCACCGGCGATATGGGTTTCGGGGCGCGCAAGACCTACGATCTCGAAGTCTGGCTGCCCGGCCAGGGCGCCTGGCGCGAGATTTCGTCCTGCTCGAACACGGGCGACTTCCAGGCCCGCCGGATGAATGCGCGCTATCGCCCCGAAGGCGAGAAGAAGACCGCCTTCGTGCACACGCTGAACGGTTCGGGGCTTGCCGTCGGTCGGACGCTGGTCGCGGTGATGGAGAACTACCAAAACGCCGACGGTAGCGTCGAGGTGCCCGACGTGCTCGCGTCCTATATGGGCGGCATTTCGAAATTGGTACCACGCTAGAATTCCGTTCGCCCTGAGCTTGTCGAAGGGCTGTCCTTTTCTTTGAGTGCTGTGCCTGAAGTGAAGAACGGTGCTTCGACAAGCTCAGCACGAACGGATAGAGAGAGTGTCGCTTTGAGAATTCTCCTCACCAATGACGACGGCATCCACGCACCGGGCCTCGAAGTGCTCGAAGCGATTGCGCGCCAGTTTTCGGACGATATCTGGATCTGTGCGCCGGACGAGGAACAATCGGGCATGGGCCATGCGCTCACGCTCACCCGCCCTGTCCGCCTGCGCAAGCACGGCGAACGCCGCTTTTCCGTCACCGGAACACCCACCGACGCAGTCACCATGGGCCTGCGCAAGGTGATCGAGGCACAGCCCGATGTCATCCTGTCGGGCGTCAATCGCGGCGCAAACCTGGCCGACGACATCACCTATTCGGGCACCGTCTCAGCGGCCATCGAGGGAGCGCTGGCCGGGGTACGCTCGATCGCGCTGAGCCAGGTCTACTCCAAGGAAGTAATGGGCGAGGACGGCCCCTTCGCACCGGCCATCAAATGGGGCGCGAAAGTGCTGGCGCCCCTGCTCGACACTCCGCTTCCCAAGCGCACGCTGGTCAATGTCAACTTCCCGCCCGTGCCGCCGTCCGATGTGAAGGGCATCCGCGCCGTGCGGCAGGGATTTCACGACTATTCGCGCGGTACGGTGGTCGAAGGCCGCGATCCGCGCGGGTTCCAATATTACTGGTTCGGCCTCGAAGCGATCGAACACACGCTCGACCATGGCACCGACCTCGAGGCTATCGACGAAGGGTACATCTCGGTCACGCCGCTGCAGCTCGACCTGACGCATCACGCCTCGCTCGGCGCGCTGGCGGATCGCTACGAAGGGTGAACGACCGCATTCCTATTGACCCCAAGGGGTTGCGGGCGCACCAAGGCGCGCGATGAGCAGCGACAAGCAGGTCGACAGGATCGCTCCTTCCAATCCGCCCCGCACCTATCGCGGGCCGCGGTTCCAGCCGCTCAGGCGCGCGGTCAGGCTTCCGGTCTGGGGCGATCTCGGCATCCGGCTTGGCGCCGCGCTGTTCCTGATCTTCATCGTCATCATGGTCCACTGGTGGGACCGCGAGGGACTGGTCGACAATCTCGACGGCGAGGTCAGCTTTCTCGACGTCATCTATTTCACGATGATTTCGATCACCACCACCGGCTTTGGCGACATCGCACCGATTTCCGACCGCGCCCGCCTGGTCGAGGCCGTGATCGTTACGCCAATCCGCTTTGCCGTGTTCTTCATATTCGTCGGCACGGCCTATAACTTCATCATCAAGCGCAGCTGGGAGAAATGGCGCATGGCCCGCATCCAGGAACAGCTCTCCGATCACATCGTAGTGCTCGGCTACGGCATTTCCGGCTCCGAAGCGGTCAGCGAACTGATCGAACGGGGCACCGATCCTTCGTGCATCGTGGTGATCGATCCCAGCGAAGACCGCCTGCAAGAGGCCGAAGCGCTGGGCTGCAATGTCATGGCCGCCGATGCCACGCGCGACCAGACCTTGAAAGCGGTTCGCATCGCGCAGGCGCAGAACGTGCTCGTCTCCGCCGGGCGCGACGATACTACCATCCTCATCACGCTGACCGTGCGCGCGCTTGCCCCGCAAGTGCCGATCAGTGCGGTGGTTCGAGCAGACGACAACGAATCGCTCGCCCGGCAGGCGGGGGCGGACAATGTCATCAACCCGGTTCGGTTTACCGGCCTATTATTGGCCGGCAGCGCCAAGGGTGAGCACATCGCCGAATATCTCGCCGACCTCGCCAGCGTCACCGGCCGCGTGCAATTGGTCGAGCGCACGATCACTGAGGAGGAATGCGGTTGCGCGATCAGCGAATTGCGCACCGGTGGCAGGGGCCTGCGCATCTATCGCAACGGAAAGGCACTCGGCTTTTGGGAAGAGGAGTGCCAAAATCTGCAACCCGGGGACGTGGTCGTCGAGATCGTGCCTACCACCAATGGCGAAACCAAGGGCGACGGACATGACCGCGACGATCGCCTCGACGCCCAAGTCTAGCGGAAGTACAGGAATACACCGCCCATCGCGGCCATGCCGACGATGAAGTGCCCGGCATCGATCAGGAAATGTGCCAACGTCTTGCGCAGATAGAGATAATTGATGCCGATCGCCGGGACCATGATCGTGGCGCCAAAGCCGACCGCCATCATCATGACCGCCCGGTCGCTGGCCCCGGTACGCTGGATCGCATGCCACAGGGCCGAAGCGATGATCACTTCGGCCAAGAAAGTGAGAGCGAAAATCACCGCCATATTGCCGCCCTGAAGCTGTTCGTCACTCACTCCCGCCGCCTTTTGCCAGGCCTTCGCGAACAGTACCCCGTACCAGATCGACCCAACAAGGAAGAAGGCCAGCGCGCCGAGCAATACGGGCAACCAATTGATCTCGCCCATCTATGTTTCTCCCCGATCTTCTCGATACGTTCGACGCTAGCCTAAAGCCGCGCATAGGTGTAGAGGCGCGCGCAATCATGACTACCCAGACGACCCCGATCCCCGACCAGAAGAAGGTCGGCATGGTTTCCCTCGGCTGCCCCAAGGCGCTGGTCGACAGCGAGCGCATTCTCACGCGCCTGCGCGCCGACGGATATGCGATGAGTCCCGATTACGCCGGCGCCGACGTGGTGCTGGTCAACACCTGTGGCTTTCTCGACTCCGCCAAGGAAGAGAGCCTTCAGGCGATCGGCGAGGCGATCGCCGAAAATGGCCGAGTGATCGTGACCGGTTGCATGGGCGAAGAAGCCGATGCGATCCGCGCGGCGCACCCCAGCGTGCTCGCAGTGACTGGAGCGCATCAGTACGAGGCAGTCGTGGACGCGGTCCACGAGTACGCTCCGCCCTCGCAAGGCCCCTATATCGACCTGATTCCGCAGCCGGATGTCAAGCTGACGCCCCGTCACTACAGCTATCTGAAAATCTCCGAAGGCTGCAACCATTCCTGCGCCTTCTGCATCATTCCCGATCTGCGCGGGAAGCTCGCGAGCCGCCGGATCGATGCGGTGCTGCGCGAGGCAGAAAAACTGGTCGCCGCGGGCACCAAAGAACTGCTGGTCATAAGCCAGGACACCAGCGCCTATGGCGTCGACACACGTCATGAGGAACGCCTCTGGAAGGGCGAGCCGGTGCGCGCGCACATGACCGATCTGGCGCGTGAACTCGGCAAGCTCGACACCGGCGATGGCACGCCGCCGTGGGTGCGGCTGCATTATGTCTACCCCTACCCCCATGTCGATGCGGTCATCCCGTTGATGGCCGATGGGCTGCTGACGCCCTATCTCGACATCCCGTTCCAGCACGCCAGCCCCAAGGTACTGCGCGCCATGAAACGCCCGGCCAACGAGGCCAAGGTGCTCGAACGGCTCAAGCGCTGGCGCGAGATCTGTCCCGAGATCGCCATCCGCTCTAGCTTCGTGGTCGGCTTCCCCGGCGAAACCGAAGAGGATTTCCAATACCTGCTCGATTGGCTCGAGGAAGCGCAGCTCGACCGTGTGGGCGCGTTCCGCTTCGAGCCGGTGGAAGGTGCACAGGCAAACAGCCTCCCGGATCCGGTGAACGAAGAGGTCAAGGAGGAGCGCTACGCCCGGATCATGGAAGTGACCGAGCGGATCAGCGCGGCCAAGCTCGCCGACAAGGTGGGCTTGCAAATTCCGGTGATCATCGACGAAATCGGCGCTCCCGACGAGGATGGCGATGTCGGGGCCACCGGCCGCAGCCAGGCCGATGCACCCGAAATCGACGGCGCCGTCTACCTTCGCAACGTGCCAAAAGATCTCGCTCAGGGCGATATTTTAACTGTTTCGATCGAGGACAGCGATGCGCACGACCTCTACGGCGCGGTAGCCTGATACACCGGGGAAAACGGTTAACTGTGAACGCTCACTGCGTCATCCTGCAGCTATCCTCCTCAACCGTAACGGAAATTCGCGCGAAATGGCGCGAGTTTTTTTTGATCCCTGCCAATGCGCCTTTACCCAAAACCCTAAAGCACTGTTTACCTTCGCAAGCCGCAGCAGCCTTGGGCTGTGGGGTTCTTCCATTGCCGCCATCAAATCTTTCTTAAACTTAAGAGCGCCATAAGGGCGTTCGATGGGTGAGAAACGCATCTCGAAACTTGCCGGGCCGATACTCGGTAGCGGGCGCGCGCTGTTCGGCGGGCGCCTGTTCGAACGCTTGCGGCACGTGCTGTGGGCGGGGTTGTTGAGCCTTGCGATGTATGCAGGTCATTTCCTGGAACCTGCAGATCAGTTGCTCTGGCTGATCCAATCTCGGATTGCGGATCGGAGTCCGTCGGGCGACATTGTATTCGTGTCTTCGGACGAAGCATTGAATGATCCAAAAGCTCCGCAACGACGCTACGAACTCGCCGCCGCTCTAGACGAACTCGACCGGCAGGGAGTCGGGAAGGTGTTTCTCGACATTACCTTCGCGGAATCGAGCGACCCTCGAGCCGATGAGCGACTGGCGCAGTCGATTGCCGATTTGGGTCCACGGATTACCCTGGTCGACCGAATTGTCGAGGGAACCTCCGTCGAGGAAGTGCACCGTTCGACCTCCCCCGCTATAGCCGGGCGGGGAAACCGGGTGGTGGCGGACCAGACCGATCGCAACTGGGCGGGTTTCGCCTGGTCGTTGCCATATGCGTACGATATCGGCGGTAAACCCGTACAATCGCTTGGAGCTGCGATCGGAGGAGTGCAAGGACGCCCTGACGAGAGGTTCTCGGTAGACTACGGCTTTGGCCACGAACAAGTGTCGGTCGTTCCCGTTGCGGCTTTGGCCTTCGCCAATCCCGAATCGAGCGACATACCGATCGAAGTGACCGGCAAGACAGTAATTGTCGGCCACACCGGTAACGTTGCCAGAAGTCAGCGGACCATCCCGGGGAAGATCGACGCGCCAGCAAGCTACGTCGATATTTACGCGGGCGAGACGCTAAAGTCAGGTTCGACAAGTCACTTAAGCGGCCCAACCATCCTTTCTCTCTTCGTGGCGCTGATACTCATTGGCCTGACGCTGGGCACAACACGGAAGCGCCGTTACACCGCGTACGCGGGAATCGTGCTTCTTACGCCCGTCCTGCTAGTAGGTTTCGCAAAGGTCGGTGCACGAATAGATCTATCTTATGCGATCCTATTTCTGGCGGTCTATGCCGCGCTCCGTTCCCGGATGCGTTGGAAGCGACGCGTCGAAATGGTCAATCTGGAAACGGGATTGCCGAAGCTTCGCGCGCTCGAAGCGCGGCTTCTCCGCGATTCGATAGGCAATGGTCACATCGTCATCGCCAAGATCCAGAATTACGAACGCGTGTTGAAAACGCTCAGGTCGGACGAAAAGGGCAGCTATGTCCTAAAGCTCGTCGACCGGCTGCGCGCGGCGGATCCGCATCTGGCCGTCTACAGTGAAGGTCACCATCTCGGCTGGCACGTGGCGAGCGACGAAACCGACGCGGTCGTCGAACATCTCGAAGGTCTTCGCGCGATCTTTGCCGCTCCGGTCCAGGTCGGTGGGTTTTCGGTCGACGTGGGCATTACGTTCGGAATTGCTTCGATCGAGGGCGATCCTCCGGCACGCCTCGCCGCGGCAGTCGCTGCGGCAGAAGAAACTTCCGAGGCTCACAATCCCATAGCGATTGCCGAGACCGGATCGCAAAGCGACCTCCTCTGGGATATCTCGCTAAGAGCGCGCATCGACGAGGCGATGGAAGCGGGCGAAATCTACTGCGTCTACCAGCCCCAGATCGATCTGAACTCGAAATCGATCGTCGGGGTGGAGGCGCTGGTGCGTTGGCACGATCCCGCGCGCGGTTTCATTTCGCCCATGCATTTCATCCAGCAGTGCGAAAAGGCTGGGAGGATGGAGCATCTGACGCGCTACGTTCTCCAGAGTGCCTGTTCGGCCGGCCAGCTGCTGCATTTCCGCGGCCGGAAAATCTCGATGGCGGTGAACATCTCGGCCACTCTGCTCGGCGACATGCGGATTGCCGGAATCGTACGAAATGACCTTCAGGCGACACGCTTCGATCCACAGTGCCTCGTCCTCGAGATCACCGAAACGGCCCGTATCTCGGATCATACGGTAGCGGCGAGCATCATCGAGGAACTCAAGGCGATCGGCGTCAAGATCTCGATGGACGACTTCGGGATCGGCTCGTCCAGCTACGAGGCATTCTACGAACTGCCGTTCGACGAACTCAAGATCGACCGCTTATTCGTGACGAACATGGCACGCGACCCCAAGGCGCGGGCAATTGTCGCGAGCATTGCCGCGATGGGACGCGAGGCGCGAATCACCGTAGTCGCCGAGGGCCTCGAGAACCCCCAGGATATTGGTTTGCTGGAGGAAATCGGCTGCGAGCAGGTGCAGGGCTTCGCCTTTTCTAGGCCCGTTTCGCTATCTAACTTATTGGAATTGAAAGACTTTGATAAAAGCAGAGCGGCGGCAAACATGGTTTAGACTTTACAAACAGACATGGTTAATGAATAGTTACCTCCGCACTCAAAGGAGGTACGACCATGTGGAATTTCTGGGAATGGCTTATGGGCGACGGCTAAGCCTCGCTTAAGCTTAGAATGTAAAGGGCCCCTTTTGCGGGGCCCTTTCTCATTTCCGGCACATTCCCATTGCCTCCCGAAACGAACCTGCTCGTGCCTCGTTGACCGGCCATATGCCGATCTCGATCGAATCCCGCTTCGCCTTCCAACTCCCCTCCCCGACCGATGTGCTGCTTCAATTCGAGGCCGCATCGATCCCCGAACAGAATATTCTGTCGCATTCGACACGGCTGAGCCACAGCGATCACTGCGCCAGAGTGCCCGCGCAGGACGAAATCGGCGAACGGATCTGGATTCGCGCAGCGGGTGAATTCGAGGTCGATTATCAGGCACGTGTCCAAGTTGATCGCCAGCTCGGCAAGCTTGAGGAACTGGCCGCCCTTTCACCGCACGCCTTGCCTGGCGAAGCGGTCGAATACCTTTTCGACAGCCGCTATTGTCCCGCGGACAATTTCCAACCCTTCGTCGAGGCAGAGTTTTCGGGCACCGATGGCGGCGCCCGAGTTGCGGCGATCCGCGACTGGATCGCTGCGAATTTCAGTTACATTTCCGGCAGTTCGAATAACGAAACCGGTGCTGCCGAAAGTTTCATCGCCCGTCGGGGAATTTGCCGCGACTATGCGCATGTTCTGGTGACAATGGCCCGTGCCAGCACGATCCCTGCGCGCTACGTTGCCTGCTATGCCCCCGGGGTCGATCCGCCCGACTTCCATGCCGTCGCGGAAGTGTTCCTTGCCGATCCAGAATCCCGAAAGGGCGGCACGTGGCAATTGGTCGATGCAACCGGAATGGCCGACCCAGCCGAAACCGTAAAGATCGGCATCGGTCGGGATGCGGCCGATGTGAGCTTCCTGACGAGCTTCGGCCCCAGCACCTTCCGCTCGAGTGAGGTCAGAGTAAGGAAAGAATAGGAATGCAGCCGACTGGATTGCTTTCGTTCGCGCTGTTACCCGCTCTCGCGAGGAGACAGACAACGATGATGGCGCGGCCCCCGGCATGAGCGTTTCCGCAGACCGCCTGCTTCTGTTCGGCGCAACCGGCGACCTCGCCCAGCGTATGCTGCTTCCTTCGCTATGCGCACTGGATGCGGACGGGCTGTTGGAACCGGACCTCCGGATCGTCGGCACGGCGCGGTCGGAGATGACCACCAAGGCTTATCGCGATTTCGCGCGAGAGGCGCTGGAGAAATACCTTCCCGATCATCGCCGAGGAGGTGTCGCCGAATTTCTCAATCGGCTGAGTTATGTGCCCGTCGATGCAACGAAACTCGATGGCTATGACGAGCTGGCCAGGGAAGTCGGCGAATACACCAAGGGCTTGGCGATCTTTCTGTCGACCGCGCCCAGCCTGTTCGAAGCGACGATCGATGGCCTCGTCCATGCTGGACTGACCGAAGGCAATGTTCGCATCGGCCTCGAAAAGCCGCTCGGCACGGATCTCGCTTCGAGCGAAGAGATCAACACCGCCGTCGCCAAGGCGTTCAACGAAGACCGCATTTTCCGAATCGACCACTATCTCGGCAAGGAAACGGTCCAGAATCTTCTGGCCCTGCGCTTTGCCAATCTCCTGTTCGAGCCGGTCTGGAACGCGACCTATATCGATCATGTCCAGATTACCGTCGCCGAGACGGTCGGGCTGGAATCGCGCGTCGCCTATTACGATGACAGCGGGGCGCTGCGCGACATGGTCCAGAACCACATGCTCCAGCTGCTGGCGCTGGTCGCGATGGAGCCGCCCACCAGTTTCGATTCTACTGCCGTGCGCGACGAAAAGGTGAAGGTGCTGCGCGCCCTTCGCCCCATTTCCAGGGATGAGACAGTGACCGGCCAGTACCGCGCCGGTGCAGTGAACGGGCAAGCCGTGCCGGGCTACGATGACGAACTCGGCAAGGACAGCGATACCGAGACTTTCGTGGCGCTGAAAGCGCACGTCGACAATTGGCGCTGGAAGGGCGTTCCCTTCTATATGCGCACCGGCAAGCGCCTGCCCGAGCGCGTAACCGAGATCGTCGTGCAATTCCGCTGCATCCCCCACTCGATTTTCGAGGGTCGGGGCGCGAGCACGCAGCCCAACCGGCTCGTCATCGGCATCCAGCCGGAGGAAAACGTCCAGCTATCGATGATGGCCAAGGTACCCGGCCTCGATCGGGAAGGGATCCGCCTGCGGCAGATCCCGCTCGATATCGCGATGCCCGATGCCTTCACCGGCACGGTGCGGCGGATCGCCTACGAGCGCCTCCTGCTCGACCTGATCGAAGGAGACCAGACGCTTTTCGTGCGCCGCGACGAGGTCGAGGCGCAATGGGAATGGATCGACGCGATCCGTGCTTTGTGGGAGCAGGAAGACGTCAGGCCCAAAACCTATGGCGCAGGCAGCTGGGGGCCAAGCGCGGCCATCGCCCTCGCCGAACGCGACGGAGTGAGTTGGCATGACGAATAAGCCGCTGAACGACACGATCCACCGCGTAACCCAGCGGGTGATTGCCAAATCGCGCGATAGCCGCTCCGACTATCTCGACCTGATGGACCGGGAGGGCGAGCGGCAGGTCAATCGCGGTTCGCTGTCCTGCTCGAACCTCGCCCACGCGTTCGCGGGCGCGGAAGAGGATCAGGAAGCGATCAAGGCCGCCAAGGGACCCAACCTGGGCGTGGTCACCGCTTACAATGACATGCTCTCCGCGCATCAGCCCTATTACCGCTATCCCGAGCGGATGAAGATTTGGGCGCGCGAGGTCGGCGCCACCGTGCAGGTCGCGGGCGGCACGCCCGCCATGTGCGACGGAGTGACACAGGGCGAGGCGGGTATGGAGTTGTCGCTGTTCAGCCGCGACACCATCGCGCTGTCGACCATCGTCGCAATGAGCCATGCCATGTACGATGGCGTCGCGCTGCTCGGGATTTGCGACAAAATCGTGCCTGGATTGCTGATGGGCGCGCTGCGCTTCGGGCATCTTCCGGCCATTTTCGTCCCTTCCGGACCGATGGGGACCGGCATCTCGAACAAGGAAAAGCAGCGGACGCGCCAACTCTATGCCGAAGGCAAGGTCGGCCGCGAGGAATTGCTCGCCAGCGAGATGGGCAGCTACCATTCGCCCGGCACCTGTACCTTCTACGGCACCGCCAATTCCAATCAGATGATGATGGAGATGATGGGGCTCCACGTGCCCGGCGCGGCCTTCGTCCAGCCCGGTGCCAAGCTGCGGCAGGAGTTGAGCCGTGCGGCCACGCACCGTCTCGCCGCGATCGGCAAGTCGGGCGAGGATTTCCGCCCGCTGTCGCGCGTAGTCGACGAGAAGGCCATCGTGAACGCGGCCATCGGCCTGCTCGCGACCGGCGGGTCGACGAACCATGCGATCCATATCCCGGCCATGGCGCGCGCGGCGGGCATCCGGTTCGACTGGACCGACCTGTCCGAGCTGTCCAGCGCCGTACCGCTGATCGCGCGCGTCTATCCCAATGGTTCGGGCGACGTGAACCATTTCCACGAGGCGGGCGGCATGGGCTATGTCATCGGCACGCTGCTCGAAGAAGGTCTTGCGCATCCCGACATCCTGACGATCTGGGATGGCGGCTTCGAGAGCTATAGCCGAGAACCGGGCATGGATGGCGACGCGCTTGCCTGGCGTGATCCGGGTCCTTCGGGCGACACGGAGATGCTGCGCCCGGCGTCCGACCCGTTCCAGCCCGATGGTGGCATGCGGCTCGTCGAAGGCAATCTCGGTCGCGCGTGTTTCAAGTCCTCCGCCGTCAAGCGCGAACGCTGGACCGTCGAGGCCCCCTGTCGGGTATTCGAGACGCAGTCCGCCGTGAACGAGGCGTTCAAGAAGGGCGAACTCGACCGCGATGTGGTCGTCGTGGTCCGCTTCCAGGGCCCGCGTGCCAACGGCATGCCCGAACTGCACAAGCTCACCCCCGCCCTCGGCGTCCTGCAGGACCGCGGCTACAAGGTCGCGCTCGTCACTGATGGCCGCATGTCGGGCGCATCGGGCAAGGTGCCCGCAGCGATCCATTGCACGCCCGAAGCGCTGGGCGGCGGGCCACTGTCCAGGCTGCGCGACGGTGATGTAGTGCGGGTCTGCGCAGCGACAGGCGACCTGTCGTCCGACGTCGATCTCGATGCGCGCGATCCGGCGCTCGAGCCTGCGCCCGAAACCGGCATGGGCCGCGAACTCTTCGCCATGTTCCGCAGCAATGCGGACGGGGCGGAACGGGGAGCCTCCTCGATGATGGCGATGGCAGGGCTTTGAGCATGGATCTCGTCAGCGTCGATATCGGCGGCACCCACGCCCGTTTCGCTATCGCGACGGTGGCCGATGACGGCACGATCTCGCTGGGAGAGCCCGAAACGCTGCACACCGAGGATCACGCCAGTTTCCAGACCGCGTGGGAGGACTTCCGCGAGCGGATGGGTGGCAGCCTGCCCCCCCGCGTTTCGATGGCCATCGCAGGTCCTGTGGGCGGCGATGTCATCCGCTTCACCAACAACCCGTGGATTATCCGACCGGGCTTGGTGAAGGAGAAGTTGGGCGTCGAGCGTTACTGCATCGTCAATGATTTCGAGGCGGTGGCGCATGCCGTGGCCCGCGTTGGCGAGGATCAGTTCATTCACCTGACCGGACCCGATAAACCGCTGGCCCCGACCGGTCGCCTCAGCGTACTTGGCCCCGGCACCGGTCTCGGCGTCGCCCATCTATATCGCGAGCCCGACGGGACCTATCGCGTCTCGGCCACCGAAGGCGGCCATATCGACTTCGCCCCGCTCGACCAGATCGACGACGCCATTCTCGCACGCCTACGCAAACGCCATACGCGCGTTTCGGTCGAGCGCGTCGTCGCAGGACCCGCCATCTCCGACATCTATCAGACGCTCGCCGCCATGGAGGGCAAGCCGGTCGCCGAGGAAGACGACATCGCGATCTGGACGCGCGGGCAGGATGGCAGCGACAGCCTCGCCGCCGCGGCAGTCGATCGCTTCTGCATGTCGCTCGGCAGCGTGGCAGGCGATATTGCACTGGCCCAAGGCGGGTTCGGCGGCGTCGTGATTGCCGGCGGCCTCGGTTACCGTATTCGCGAGACGCTGCTGAAATCGGGATTTTCCGAACGCTTCAAGGCCAAGGGCCGTTTCCAGGAGCTGATGGCATCGATCCCGGTCAAACTCATTGTCCACCCGCAACCGGGGCTGTTCGGCGCCGCTGCCGCTTTCGTCAGGGAACACGGATGACCATCGCCGACATCATGCAGACTGCGCCGGTAATTCCGGTCATCGTCGTCGACCAACTGGAACAAGCCGAGCCGCTGGCTCGCGCCCTGGTGGCGGGCGGCCTGCCGGTACTCGAGGTAACGCTGCGCACGCCCGCTGCGCTCGACGCCATTCGCGCGATGCGTAAGGTCGAGGGCGCAATCGTCGGTGCAGGCACGGTCACCAACCAGCAGGATTTGGCCGATGCGATCGAGGCAGGCAGCCAGTTCATCGTTTCGCCCGGCCTGACCGAGCCGCTAGGCAGGGCGGCAATCCGTGAACGAATCCCGTTCCTGCCCGGCATCGCCAATGCGGGCGACATCATGCGCGGGCTCGATCTGGGTTTCACCCATTTCAAATTCTTCCCGGCCATGGCGTCAGGTGGGTTGCCGGCCTTGAAGGCACTTGCGGGCCCATTCGGCCAATGCCGCTTCTGCCCTACCGGTGGCGTTTCGCTTGCCAATGCCCCGGAATGGCTCGCATTCGATCCGGTTTTATGCGTCGGCGGCAGCTGGGTCGCCCCGAGCGGTGTTGTCGACGAACCTGCGGTTGAGGAACTGGCCAGAGAGGCGGCAGCGCTGGCCGGTTAGCAAACCCGCCTTACACTGTTCCTCCATGGGACGGATTCGGGACCCTTGCTGGAAAATTCATGGGTTTGGGCCCATAAGGCACTCATGGACGTGATTCTGAAGTGGATCGGCGGGGGGACCGTGGCGGCAGCGCTCGTTTTGGCGGGTGTCGCCATTGGCGGTCGCGCGACGGCGGAGAACCAGCTGCCGGAAACCGCATCCCTGGCCCAAGCCGCGCCCGCGCCCCAGCCCGTGTTTGCTCACGGCGCGATCGCTGCCAAGGCTGCTGCCGATGCCGAGCGCCTTTACACGGTGCGCCGGGTGCTGCCGATAGAGGGCCCGATCAAATATGGCGAATGGCATTGGGATGACGAGGGCGTGCCCGACGGCCCGCTCCTGGTCACCGTCGACTTGCAGGCACGCGTGATCTCCATTTTCCAGGGCGGCTACGAGATTGGTGCCGCGGCGGTCATGCTCGGCACCGACGAGCACCCGACCCCGACCGGCACTTTCCCGATACTGTGGAAGCAGCGGCACAACGTGTCGGAGAAATACGGCAATGCGCCGATGCCCTGGAGCATGTTCCTGACCACGGACGGCATTGCGATCCATGGCGGGAGCGAAGTCGAGAACGGTTATGCCAGTCACGGCTGCATCGGCGTGCCCGACGACATCGCCAAGCGCCTGTTCGCCATCGCGAAGAAGGGCGACAGGGTCGTAATCACCGATGGGAAGCGCATGGGCCTCGGCGACAGCATCATCTGATCGTCGCTAGCCGCTGCGTCGCGGCGGTTCAGGCGTGCAAACAAAGGTCTCCTCGCCGGCCTCGATCAGAACTCCGGCCAGATTGCCCCGTTGCACTCCGGTCTTGAGAAACGCCGCTACCTCGCCATGCGAGGTCCGGCCCCCGAGGACGCCCACGGCCCTGGCGACAAGGCGGGCCGACGTATCGAGCAGCGCCGCCTTCGGAACGGATACGCGCCCATCCTCAACCGACGCACGATCGTCCCAGAGCCGAAGCGCGAGACTTTCCAGAGCCTTCTCGGTCTCTTCGAGATGCCCGGCGGAACGCGCAATGGCCAGCGGATCGAGCCAGTCCGCATTCTCCAGCGCGCGCCTGATGCGGACGCGATCGTAACTCTCATCCCGATTGCTCGGGTCTTCCACGTGAGGCAAGCCTATCTGCTCGACAATGTCGCGCAACTCGCGCTTGCGGAATCCCAGTAACGGGCGGACCACTGGCACCGCCCCCCCTTCGATCAGTGTGCAAGAGCGGATGCCCGCAAGGCCCGCCAACCCGCTCCCGCGGTTGAGCCGCATAAGAACCGTTTCCGCCTGGTCGTCGGCATGATGCGCTGTGGCGATGGCTGCCAACCCACGCTCCAGCGCCCAGGCGCCCAGCGCGGTGTAGCGTGCTGCGCGGGCCCGGTCCTGCACGTTCCCCGCGCCGACGTTTACCCTGAGGATGTTGCATGGAATTCCGCGCTCTTCGCATACGCGTACAACCAAAGCACACTCCTCGGACGCTTCGGGTCGCAAGCCGTGATCGACAGTGGCGACCTCGACCTTCTCGCCAAGCAATTCGTGCGCAAGCGCCAAGAGCGCGATGCTGTCGCTACCACCGGAAACGGCCAGACCAAGCTTGTTGCCATGCCACAGGCTGCCAAGCGCAGCCTCGAAACGCGTCAGCAGCGCCGGGTCGATATCCCCATCAATTGCAATTCACCTTGCCGCGATTGGCTTCGTACTGGCTCTGCAGGCGTCCTGCAGCCAGCGCCGGATAGGTCTCGGAAAACTCGGCGAGCGCAATGCATGCCCGGCGCGTATCGTCGAGCGCGATCATCGCCTCGGCCAAGTAAAGAAGGCTGTCGCCTGCGCGCGCGCCAGTCTTGTCTTCCTGGTAGTTCTTGAGGAACCAGGGCGCGGCTTCCTTGGCCTTTCCGTCGTCGAGATAGGCCCGGCCCAGCAGGTTGCGTCCGTAGGTGGTGCGCCAGTGGTTGGGGTTCTGCTCGACGAACAGGGTCAGCTGTTGCTGCGCCTCGGGATAGAAGCCTGCATTCCAGAGGCGATAGCCATAGGAATATTCGTCGTCCGCCGGGTCTTCGGTTTGCGGCTTGGCGATCGACTGGACCGCGGCAAGGCGCTCGTCGCTCGGACCGGAAGGTTCAGCCGCCGCGACCGAACGCGCTGCGCCGCCCGCTGGTTGGGCGGCGGTTTCCGAAGCCGGTGCCGTCGCTGCGACCGCGCTCGCCGAGCTCTCCAGTGTTGCAACCCGCTCGGTCAGCAGGCGGATTGCATTCGCGCTTTCCTCATTCTGCGCGGTTTGCCGTTGCAGCTGCGCTTCGAGCGCGTCGAGCCGGGCGAGGATATCGGTAACCGCGCTCGTCGAGGGATTGGTCACCGTCGAATCGACCGAGGGCGGCGCGCTTATTTCAGGCTCGAAGAAGCGCCCGTCGCCGCCCGGGAAGACCCTGCGCTGCAACGCCCGCACCTCGGCTTCGAGGCGGCGCAGACGCGCCTCTTCATTTCCATCCTGCGGCAGCGCCGGGGCGGAAGTGGCGAGCAGGGCGAAACCGGCCCCGAGAAAGGACAGGTTGCGGGTGATCGATCCGAATGTCATCCGGTGGCTCCTCGTGGGATATCCGTAGGTTGCGAAAGTGCCCTAGCCCCGCGAATCTGTCGAGGCCATGAAGCGGGCTTATCCCCTTCCACAGGGTAAAAATCAGCCGCCGTTGGGAGGAGTGGCCCCATTTGGAGACGCAGGGCGATCGGCGCGGGCGAGCAGCGCCTCGGCGGTGATCGGAACGTCCTTCACCACCTCGTCTTCTTCCGAGAGCTTGGGCACGGCGCGACCGCCGATGGTTATCGCCAGTGCATATGGTCTCCCGGTCCAAACCTGTGGACCTTCGGCATCTGCGGGAACCGTGAAGCTGTCGCCCACCGCCATCTGGGCTTCATAGAGCCGTTCGCCATTGGCATCGTAGAACTTGACCCAGGTACCATCCATTTCGCTGGTGAAGACGACCGGACCGGTCGGCGCAGGTGCCGCTGCCTGTACCGGTTCCTCCCCGTTCTCCTCCACCTGCGCAGCCACCTCTTCGCGCGGATCCTGCAACGGCGCGGGCCCCAGGCCGGGCGCGAAATAGCTGTTGTAGAATGCGTAAATGCCACCGATGAGCAGTATGGCAGCGAACAACGCAAACCACGCCAAACCACGTCCCGGCACGCGCGCAGGATCGCCAGGTTCGAATTTCGCTGGCGCCGCGCCGTTCTCGTCTCCTTCGGCGAGTTCGTTGCGAACCTGCTCCACAATCTCCCGCTCATCGAGCCCGACCAGCCGGGCATAGGTTCGGGAAAATCCGACCGCATAGGTCCGGGCCGGCAGGTCGGCGAGCGAGCCGTTCTCGATCGTCAAAAGATGCCGCTGAGGAATGCGGGTTTCGGCCGCCACTTGCGCCAGTTCCAGGCCGGCGGCCTCACGGGCCTGCTTCAGCCGGGCGCCGACACTGCCGGATTCCTCGAGCTGTTCCTGATCAAGCGTTTCTTCGTTGCTCATGCGATCCCCGATAAAGCAGTCCCGCGGTTTTGCCGCATGTGGTCTTGACGCAGGAAAAGCGAACCGGCGGCATCCCTGTCAAGCACGCATCCTAACACAGGTGGTGCCTACCGATGAACAGAGGCGCTTTCGCGACGAAATCAGTCGCATTCGATTTCGCGCTCTGCGGCCCATCGTTGCAGTTCGCTGCGCATGTCGTCGGGCGGTGCAGCCAGCCAGCGGTCCATCTGTTCGGTCAATTCACCCAGATCGACCTTGCGCACCAGCTCCTTTATGGGCCCGACGGCCGCAGGCGTGATCGACAGACGCCGATAGCCGATGCCGAGCAGCGCCAGCGCCTCGAGCCTGCGTCCGCCCATCTCTCCGCAAACGCCGAGCCGCACGTCATGGCCGACCAGCGATCGCGACACCCGCGAAAGAAACCGCAGGATCGCAGGGCTCAGCCAGTCGTAGCGCTCCGCCAGCTTGGGATTGGCGCGATCGGCCGCGAAAAGGAACTGCGTCAGATCATTCGTCCCGACAGAGATGAACGACAGTTTCGGTGCGAGCAGATCGAGCATGTCGGCCAAGGACGGCACTTCGAGCATGCAGCCATATTCGATCGTCTCGGGCACGAGTTTGCGCCGCTTGCGCAGAAACGCGAGCTGGTCTTCGAACACCTGCTTGCCGGCATCGAATTCCCACGGTTCGCTGACCATGGGGAACATGACCGAGAGTGTCCGACCGGCCGCAGCTTCGAGCAGGGCCCGGGCTTGCGCCTTGAGCAATCCCTCGCGTTCGAGCGATAGCCGCAGGGCACGCCAACCCATTGCCGGGTTCTCGTCGCGATCGGCTTCCGCATCACCGATATAGGGCACCGCCTTGTCGCCGCCGATATCGACGGTGCGAAATATCACGGGCCTGTCACCCGCCGCGTCCAGCACGTCACGGTAGAGCCGCAACTGGCGATCGCGCTGCGGCAGTGTGGAAGACACGAGAAACTGGAATTCGGTGCGGAAGAGCCCGACCCCGTCCGCCCCGCTCATCGCCAGCGCGCTCATATCGTCGCGCAGCCCGGCATTCATCATGACCGTGATGCGCGTACCATCGCGGGTAAAGGGTTCGACCTCGCGCAGCTCGGCATAAGCGGCCTGCTTTTCGCGTGTTCGCGCAAAGCGGGTCTCGAATGCGTCCAGCACTTGCTGGTTGGGCCGGAGCGTGACCGTAGCGCTGTCGGCATCGAGGATCACCTCGTCGCCTTCGGCCACACGCGTACGGATTCCCGGGACGCGGCCCAGCACGGGTACACCCATCGCGCGGGCGACGATGACGACGTGCGCCGTGAGCGAACCTTCCTCGAGCACCACGCCCTTGAGCCGTCGCCGGTCGTATTCGAGAAGTTCCGCCGGGCCGAGATTGCGCGCGAACAGGATCGTGTCGCGCCTCAACCCCTGCGTCGCGGCGGTGCCGAGCTGGCCGGATACGATCCGCAACAGCCGGTTCGAAAGGTCCTCGAGATCGTGCATCCGATCCTGCAGCAGCGGATCGTCGATTTCGCGCATCCGCATGCGGGTGCGCTGCTGGACCCGTTCGATAGCGGCTTCCGCGGTGAGGCCGCTATCGATCGCCTCGTTGATCCGACGGCTCCAACCTTCGTCATAGGCGAACATCTTGTAGGTTTCGAGCACTTCGACATGCTCACCGCCCTTGCCGAACTCGGGTTCCTTGCCGAGTGCGTCGATCTGGTCGCGCATCTTGTCGAAGGCGCGATAGACACGCTGGCGCTCGGCCTCGATATCCTCGGCCACGACCTGGTCGATCTCGATGCGCGGCTGATGGAACACCGCCTGTCCGGCCGCGAGGCCTTTCACGAGGGTCAGACCTTCGAGCACGTCGTTTTCGACATGCGCGATCTCGAGATCGATCTGCTCCTCGTCGTCGACCAGCTCCTTGTGTGCGATCAGCTCCGAGAGAACCATCGCGGTGGTCTGCAGCGCTTCGATCTCGACATCTTCGTAGCGGCGCGGCTCGACATGCTGGACACACAGCACACCCACCGCGCGTTCGCGATAGACGATCGGCACGCCGGCAAAGGAATGAAACTTTTCCTCACCCGTTTCAGGGCGATAGGCGAAGTCGGGATGTGCCTTGGCCTCAGCGAGATTGAGCGTCTCGATATTGTTGGCGATCGTGCCGGTCAGACCCTCGCCCACCGCTAGACGGGTAAGGTGAACCGCCTCCGGGTTAAGACCTTGCGTGGCGTAGAGTTCCAGCGCACCTTCGCGCAGGAGGTAGATCGAGCAGACCTCGCTCGTCAGGCTTTCGGCGATGATTTCGACAACGCGGTCGAGCTTGTGCTGGGCATGCGTACGCCCAGCCATGATCTCGTGCAGGCGGGTGAGGATCTGGCGGGCAGAAGCTGCGGCTGACATGGCGGCAGCCTATAGCAAATTCATCGGAAGGCGGAAGCGGGACACGCGGCCCCGCCTCCTGATTGCCATTTTCAGCAGGAAGCGAGCTCTTCCTTGATGCGGAGCTTCTGCTTCTTGATCTGCTGGATCATCGCGATGTCGGGCGCCGGTCGGGTTTGCTCCTTGTGCAGGCGGGCCTCGAGACCGGCGTGCTTGGCTTTGAGCGCGTCGACATGGGATGATTGCATCGGGCTGTCTCCTTGACGGTTGTGCGACCCCAGGAGCGACTCGTGCCGATGTGCGGCACGGGCCGCAGATCTGGTATCAAACCACAGGATTGATAATTTACAAAGGGCGATCTTGAAGGCATGCGGCAAAACGGTCGCGAGAAGCGATTTTCCGGGAAGGTCGGCGTGAACGAACAGGAACTGCGCAAGAGACTGGCTCTGCTCCGCAGCGAACACCGCGATCTCGACGTCGCGATCGCCGCGCTGACCGAGGCGGGTGCGCAAAGCGGTTTCGTCGACCAGTTGCAGATGGCCCGGCTCAAGAAACGCAAGCTGGCGCTGAAGGACCGGATCGCTGCGATCGAAGATGTCCTGCTACCCGATATAATCGCCTGATATCGGCATCTTGGGTCAGGGCACGTGTCAGCGCGGGACAAGCATGGTTAATCCGCTGGCGGCATTCTGCCCCAAGGCGTATCCCCCGCGCCATGCCAGCTCGGGACATCAACGAAGAAATCATCGAGGATCTCTATTCCGAAGCACTGGTGCTCGCGGACGATGCGCGGGCGGCCTTCGATCTGCGTGTCCAGGACGCTCGGTCACACATGGGGGACCTGACCCGCGTGGCGCTGTCGATCGAAGGACTTCGTACGACGACGCGGCTGATGCATGTGCTCGCCTGGCTGCTCAACCAGCGCGCCTATCTTGCGGGCGAATTGTCCGAACGGCAGCTCAAACGTTGCGGCGCCCTTCCCGAAGAGCGCGAAGCCGATGCCGACAATCTCGGACGGCTCGAGTCCGAGACCCGCGCTCTGATCGAAGAGAGCGAGCGGCTTCACGCCAGGGTTGCCCGGCTCGATCGCGACTGGCGCTTGCAGCGGGATGAGGCAACGTCCGTGGCATCGCTGCAGGGCCGCATTGCGCAGGCATTCGCAACTGCCTGATCAGGCTGCGGAAAGTGCCTTGGCATAGCGGGCCAAGCGTGCCTCGCGTACCTCCTCTGCCATTCCCGGAGTGAACGTATTTGCACCGCCGCGCATGGCCAGCGCAGCGTCTTCGAGTGAGGCATGCAGTCCGCAACCGACCGCCGCGAGAATGGCGGCGCCCAGTGCCGTCGTCTCGATGAACTCGGGCCGCTCGACTTCGAGGTCGAGGATATCCGCCAGATCCTGTGCCATCCAGTCGTTGGCGCTCATGCCTCCATCGATCCGCAGATGCGACCACGGCGCGCCGTCGGCAGCGAAGGCGCTCGACAGGTCATGGGTCTGGTGTGCCATCGCCTCCAGTGCCGCCCGCGCGATCTGTGCTCGCCCGCTTGCGAAGCTGAGGCCCGAGATCACGCCGCGGGCATCGGGTTTCCAGTGCGGAGCGCCGAGTCCTGCAAGCGCCGGAACGATGACCACCTCGCCGCTATCCTCGATCGATCGGGCCAGTTCCTCGGTCTCTTCGGCGCTCCCGATCAAGCCCAGCTGATCGCGCAGATACTGGACGAGGCTGCCGGCGACGAAACACGCCCCCTCTATCGCATAGGTTCGCTCGCCGTTTTCCTGATACAGCACGGTGCCAAGCAGGCGATTGTCCGAACGCGGAATGTCTCGCCCCTTATTGGTCAGCACGAAGGCACCCGTACCGTAAGTGGCCTTGGTTTCGCCAAAGGACAGACAGCCCTGACCGATGGTGGCGGATTGCTGGTCGCCCGCCAGACCGCAGATTGGAATAGCGCTACCGAGCCATTGCGGGTCACATTCCGCCAGCGCTCCATGCGTATCGACCACCTCGGGCAAGGTCGCGCGCGGGACGCCGAACAGCTCGCACAAATCCTCGTCGAATTGCGCACCATCGAGTGCCAGCAAAAGGGTGCGGCTGGCGTTGCTTGCATCGCTCAGATGCGCCCCACCCGACAGTTTGTAGACCAGCCAGCTCTCGATCGTGCCGAAGGCGAGCGTGCCCGTGTCGGCAGCCGCCCGCACCGCTTCGTCATGATCGAGCATCCAGCGCATCTTGGTACCCGAAAAATAGGGATCGAGCAGCAGGCCCGTGCGCCGCTGCACTTCCGGCTCATGGCCGTAGTCTCTCATACCCGCACAGAACTGCGCCGTACGCCGGTCCTGCCAGACGATCGCGCGCGCCAGCAGCTCGCCCGAATTGCGATCCCAGGCGACCACCGTTTCGCGCTGGTTAGTGATACCGATAGCGGCGATCCGTCCTGTATCGTCACCGACTACCTCGCGCGCGCAGGACAGTGTCTTCTCCCAGATCTCGGCAGCATCGTGCTCGACCCAGCCCGGTCTGGGATAATGCTGCGTCAGCTCCGCCTGAGCCACCGCCTCCATCTTGCCGTCGGGAGCAAATATCATCGCTCTTGTCGATGTGGTTCCGGCATCGAGGACGAGGATACGATCGGCCATGCTTTCTCCCTGACAAGCGGCGGGACGTGACATGGCGCAGCCTTATCCCCATATGCAAGGGCATGGCTGGACCTCCTCCCAAACCGTGGCCGACCGGCAAGGCGATGCAAGTTGAACCGCTGGTGCGGCGCGTGCTCGCGCCGAACCCGTCGCCCTATACCTATACCGGCACGCAGACCTACATCGTCGGCCTCGGCGATGGCTGCGCAGTGATCGATCCCGGACCGGACGAGAAAGAGCACCTGCTCGCACTCGATGCCGCGATCGGCGAGGAACACGTCTGTGCGATCATGTGCACCCATACGCACCGCGACCATTCGCCCGCGGCAAGGACCCTGTCCGCCCGGACCGGCGCACCGGTCGTGGGCTGCGCTCCGCTGGTGATCGATAGCGACCTGCCGCGCTCGGACGAGGCATTCGACCCGACCTATGAGCCGGATCGGGTGATGGAAGACGGCGAGCAGATGACCGGCCCCGGCTGGACGCTCACCGCCATTGCCACGCCGGGCCATGTTTCCAATCATTTGTGCTTCGCTTTGGAAGAGAGCGGTGCGCTGTTCACCGGCGACCACGTGATGGGCTGGTCGACCAGCGTGGTGATCCCGCCCGATGGGGACATGAGCGATTACATGAAGAGCCTGGAGAAACTCCATGCGCGCGAGGACCGGGTCTATTACCCGGCGCATGGCGAAGCGGTCGACAAACCGCGCCAGCTCGTCCGCGGCATGCTCGGTCACCGGCGCCAGCGGGAAAACCAGATCGTTCGGCACCTGAGCGATGGCCCACATAAAGCCAGCGATTTCGTGCCCAAGATGTACAAGGGCCTCGATGCGAGATTGCACAAGGCGGCCGAAATGTCGGTCACCGCGCATCTCATCGATCTGGAACAGCGCGGCCTCGTCGCCCGTTCTGGCGATGTATGGCAAACGATCTGAAGACTGGCGCAACCACCATCCAATCCGATGTGCGGCGCGAGCAGCCGCTGGCGCGCATCCAGGCTGTGCCGTGGCTGATCGTGGTCGTCCTGCTGGCCGCCGTCGCATGGCTCGGCTGGCGCGCGTTCTTTTATCAGGAAGAGGGCGATCCGGTAGGCAGCGCGATGCTGGCCTTCGAGAAGCAGAATTCGCTCACCGTCTTCTCATCGCGGTTCGAAGTGGTTGCGGAAAGTGTCGACCGGCGCGGCGTGCTCAATCTCGACCTGCTTGAGAGCCGACAGGCGGCGATCATTCCCGCGACGGTCGAATACCGGCTCGATCTATCGAGCATGGACCGCGACCGCTTCGCCTGGGACGAGGAAGGCGAGGAACTGACCGTGACCCTGCCACCATTGCGCATTTCGCGGCCCAATCTCGACGAAGCAGCGCAGAAGACGTTTACCGAGGGCACTTATGTCAGCCGCGATGCGAGCGCGGACCTGGCCCGCAACAATTCGCAGCAGGCCGAGCGCAAGGCAGCCGAATTCGCGAAGAATCCCCAAGTCCTCGCGCTTGCGCGGCAGGCAGCGAAGGAAGCAGTTCGTCAGAACCTTGCCATTCCTTTGCAGGTAGCAGGCTATGGAGACGTCACGGTCGACGTGCGTTTCGACGGAGAAGCCGCCGGCTGATTTGACGACGCTCCCGGGAATTTTTATCCTCTGCAAAACGAAATCGATGGTCGCTTGGCTTTGAGGGGGGACTTGGGACCATGGCGACCATTGCCGATACACCGCCACGCACGGCAGCGGGCGAACACCGCTTTTTCCTGATTGCGACCTGGCTGCTCGCCGCGATGACGGTGGGTGGTTTCGCGCTCAATGCTGCGACAGGGCGGTCGAGTTTCGACGTTCCACTGGTCTACCACCTGCACGCATTCGTCTTCATGGGCTTCATCGGCCTCTACGCGCTGCAGGCGACGCTGGCAGCGAAGGGGAACACCGCGCTGCACATGCGCCTCGGGCAGGTCGCGGTCGCCTATATACCGCTCATGCTGATCATGGGCGTGTGGCTGACCTTTGCCACGCTGCAGTTTCTCGGCGGACCGCCGTTTTTCGCGCAGAGCGAGTTCCTCGTGGTCAACCTGTTTCACTTGGCCGCCTTCGCCGCGCTTGCCGTCGCCGCACTGTGGATGCGCAGGCGAAGCGACTGGCACAAGCGGCTGATGTTCGGCGCGATGGTCACCGTCAGCATTCCCGGCATTGCGCGCCTGCTGCCGCTGCCGTTCCTTATCCCCTGGGCATTCCCGATCATCTTCGGCGTCGCCTCGCTGTTTATCCTGGCGGGCATGATGATGGATCGCCGCGTCCGCGGCTCGGTACACGCGGCCTGGTGGTGGGCGCTGATCAGCCCGATCGCGGCCATGGGAATGGGTGAGGTCATCGGTGCGACAGGCTACGCCAAGACCTGGGTCGCGGGCCATGTCGCAGGCACGCCGGGAGGCGAGCGATCGCCCGATCCGTTTCTGCCTCCGGGTTTCTAGAACGGAACGCCCTCGCCTTCCCGTCCGTTCGGTCTATAGAGGCCCCACCAGGACCAGACGGGACACACAATGACCGCACAGACCGACCTGCCGACCGGACAGGATTTGCTCGCTGAGATCGATCGCCTCCGCAAGGAGAAGAACGCGATTATCCTGGCGCATTACTACCAGACCGCCGACATTCAGGACCTTGCCGATTTCGTCGGCGACAGCCTCGAGCTGTCGCGCAAGGCGGCGGAAACCGACGCCGATGTGATCGCCTTCTGCGGCGTGAAATTCATGGCCGACACGGCAAAGATCCTCAGCCCCGAAAAGATCGTCGTCCTGCCCGACATGGACGCCGGATGCAGTCTCGAAGACAGCTGCCCTCCCGAAAAATTCAAGGCGTTCCGCGAAGCGCACCCCGACCACATCGCGCTGACCTACATCAACTGCTCGACCGAGGTGAAAGCGCTCAGCGATATCATCGTCACCTCGTCGAGCGCCGAAACGATCATCAGCCAGATCCCCGAGGATCAGAAGATCATCTTCGGTCCCGACCGGCACCTCGGTGGCTACATGAGCCGCAAGTTCAACCGCGAGATGCTGCTGTGGCCGGGGGTTTGCATCGTCCACGAGGCCTTCAGCGAAACCGAGCTGCTCAAGCTCAAGGCGCAGCATCCCGATGCGCCGGTCGCCGCACACCCAGAATGCCCACCCACGATCGTCGACCATGCCGATTACGTCGGATCGACCAGCGGTATCCTGCAGTTCGCGCAGACCTTCGAAGGCGACACGCTGATCGTGGCGACCGAGCCGCATATCATCCACCAGATGGAAAAGGCGCTGCCCGAGAAGAATTTCATCGGCGCGCCCGGCGCAGACGGCAACTGCAGCTGCAACATCTGCCCCTACATGGCGCTCAACACGATGGAAAAGCTCTACGCCTGCCTGCGCGATCTCGAACCGCGGATCGAGATCGAGGAAGGCCTGCGCCTCAAGGCCAAGCAAAGTCTCGACCGCATGCTCGAAATGGCCAGCGGCACGATCGGCAAGGGCGATCTGGGCAAGGTCTAAGAAAACACTTCAGGGAGAGAGTATCATGGTCGCACGCTTGGCGTTTGCCGCTGCGCTTTGCTTCACCGCTGCACCGCTCGTCGCGCAGGAGACCGATGCGGACGACCCCTATATCTGGCTCGAGGAAATCCAGGGCGAGCGTGCGCTGGCCAAGATCGATCAGTGGAATGCCGATACGGAAACCGTGCTGACGGCGCAGCCCGAATATCCGCTCGCCAAGGCATGGGCGAAGCAGATCCTCGACGATACGCGCCAGATTGCGATGCCCGATGCAATCATGGGCGACCGTGTAACCAACCTGTGGCGCGATGCAGACAATCCGCGCGGGCTGTGGCGCATCGCGACGCTCGAAAGTTACCAAGCCGGCGCCCCCGAGTGGCGTGTGCTGATCGATGTCGACCAGCTCGGCCGTGATGAGGGCCAGAGCTGGATCTGGCACGGCGCCAATTGCCTGGCGCCCAAATACCGGCGTTGTCTCGTATCGCTCAGCCCGGGCGGGACCGATGCCGACATCGTGCGCGAGTTCGACGTGATCACCGGCGAATTCGTCGAGGATGGCTTCGCCCTGCCCGAGGCCAAGTCGAACGTCGCCTGGTTCGACGAGGACACACTGTTCGTGGGCACCGACGAGGGTGAAGGCTCGCTGACCGATTCCGGCTATCCACGGCTCGTCAAACTGTGGCAGCGTGGGACCGATTTCAGCGCGGCCGAGCTCGTCGCGGAAGGCGAGCAGACCGATATCAGCATGAACGGCTTTTCGGTGCTCGACGGCGACACGCGTTGGCGCTTCGTGCGCCGGGGTCCCGACTTCTGGACCGCCGAATACAAGCTCGTCCGTGATGACGGCACACTGGTCGAGCTGCCCCTGCCCCTGGACGCCGAATTCGAAGCCGTGCTCGACGGGTACGTTATCGCCAAGATGAATTCCGCCCAGGAACCGGGCCGGGGCTGGAGCGCTCCCGTCGGCTCGCTGGTCGCCTGGTCGCTCGAAGATATTGCGGCTGGCCGTGGCAGCACGCCCTCGGTCATCTTCGAGCCGAGCGAATCGCAGGCGATCGAAGAGGTGGCGTCCTCCGAAACCAAGCTCTGGGTCAAGGTGCTCGACGACGTATCGGGCAAGCTGATCGAGCTAGCGACCGGGGTCGATGGCTGGGCCGCGCGCATCATGGACCTGCCCAGCAACAGCACGATCCAGATCGCCGAAACCAGCGGCAAGGGCGACACCGCCTTCGTCACTGTCGAGAGCATGCTGACCCCGCCGACGCTGTGGGCTGTACCGAGCGACGGCGAGCCCGTCGCGATCGCCAGCGAGCCTGCGCAATTCGATGCGAGCAAGTTTGCGGTCGAACAGAAGTTCGCGACCTCGAAGGACGGAACGAAGGTTCCCTATTACCTCGTCCGCCCGAAGGGCGCGCAAGGTCCGCTTCCCACGCTGATCCATGCCTATGGCGGTTTCCGCGCGGCGCAGACGCCCAAATACCTCACCGCCGAACCCTATCGCAGCGGACCGCTGGGCCTGTTCTGGGTCGAGAGCGGCAATGCCTATGTGCTCGCCAACATCCGTGGCGGCGGCGAATACGGGCCGCGCTGGCACGAGGATGCGTTGCGCGAGAAGCGTCAGAACAGCTTCGACGATTTCCATGCCGTGGCCGACGATCTGGTCGCGAACCGTCTCGCCGATCCGGGGCGCATCGCTGCTTCGGGACGTTCGAACGGCGGCGTCCTAGTTGGCGCGGTCGCCAACCAGCGACCCGACCTTTACGGCGCGATCATTTCGGGCAGCCCGCTTATCGACATGCGGCGTTACAACAAGCTGCTCGCTGGCGCATCGTGGATGGCCGAATATGGCAATCCAGACGTGCCCGAAGACTGGGCCTTCATGCGCGAGTGGTCTCCCTATCAGAATATGAGCGACGCGCCCGATGTCCCGGCGGCCTTCTATTATCTCTCGACGCTAGACGACCGGGTGCACCCCGGCCATGCGCGCAAGGCGGCGGCCAAGCACGAAGCCTGGGGCCAGACCTTCTATTATCACGAGTATCGCGAGGGCGGGCATTCGGTCGGTTCCGACCACGAGGAGGACGCCAAACGCGCCGCCCTGTTGCTCGGCTATCTCAACCGAGAGATCGGTAGCGGAGCGGAGTAAGGCACCCAATCGCAATTCGCGCGTTCATCCCCTGACCGCAACTGGCAGGGGATGCGCGCTTGACCGCCGACATACGCTTTTTCTGGGCACGGCTTAACGCGAATTACTGGTTCTATCCGGCGCTGTTCTCGATCATCGCGGCAGTGCTGGCCTTCGGCATGGTCGGGCTGGACCGTGCCGGCTTCGCCGAGTTCCTGAACGACGTCGACTGGCTAGTACCGGCCCGACCCAAGGGTGCATCGGACATGCTGACCGTGATGGCGGCCAGCATGATCGGGGTGGCATCTACCGTATTTTCGATCACCATTGCCGCGGTCGCCTATGCCAGCGGGAATTACGGGCCGCGCCTGCTGACCAATTTCATGGAGGACCGCGGCAACCAGTTGAGTCTGGCGACCTTTATCGGCAGCTTCGTCTACGCGCTGATCGTATTGCGCGCGGTGCGGGCAGAGGACGAAACGCCTGCCGCTGCGACCGATGCAGCGGCCACGGCACTCCCGGGCTTTACACCGCAACTCTCGCTGCTTGTCGCCTATGCACTGATGGGCCTGTGCGTTGCGGTACTGGTATTCTTCCTCAACCACATTCCGTCCAGCATTCGCATCAACAAGGTGCTGGAGGGCATCGGCGAACGGCTGCTTCGCATCATTCGGGAAACCTATCCGGTCGAGGATGAATTCGGCGACGCGATCGAACCCCGCGGTGGCGAGGCGCTCACCGCCTGGGGGACGGGGTATGTTCAGCTGATCGACTTCGAGGAACTTGAGGCCATCGCCCGCGATTGCGGCTGCACTTTCTCGCTGCGCGTTCGCACAGGCGATTTCGTTCACCGCGACATGCCCTTGATGGATATCGATGGATGCACTCCCGACAGCATTGAGGGCAGGACACGCGATTGCTTTACGCTCGGCTCCACCCGCACGCCCGAACAGGACCCGCAATTCCTGATCGACGAACTGGTGGAGATCGGCTTGCGCGCGCTGTCGCCCGGGATAAACGATCCCTTCACCGCCATCACCGCGCTACACTGGCTCGGAGCGGCAACAGCGGAGATCGGGCGGCGCGACCTGCGCAAGGACATCTGCGGCAAAGATGCCGACGATTGCCCGGTGATCCCCCTGCCCGACAATTTCGATCATTACGTCAGCCGCGGCTTCGGCGCGATTCGCAGTGCAGTTGCCAGTTCGCCGACGGCAGCCGAGGTCATGCTCGATACGCTGGCCAATGCTGCCGTACCGATCCGCGACGCTCGGCGGCAGGCCGTGCTCAGGGAACAGGCGGAGAGCCTGGCCGATCAGGCGAGACTGGTCCTCATCGGACCCGATCTCGAGCGCTTCGAATCCCATGTGGCCCAGTTCAACAAGGCCTTCTGGTGATCGCTAGCGAACCCGCCCCGGCCTGCCCCGTGCTCGCGCGAGAACCAGCGCCGTACCTACAAGCACCATGCCGAGCACATCGAGCGGCACCAGCAGCTCATCGAATGCGAACCAGCCCACAAGAGCCGCTATCGCGGGCTGCGTCAGCAGCGCCATGCCGATGATAAGCGGCGAAAAGTGGCGCAAGGAGAAGACGAGCAGGCCCTGTCCGACGATCTGGCTGCTCAATGCGAGGACCAGCACCGGCGTCCACCCCGCCGCACCGGGCAGCACGGGCTCGCCGGCCGCCACCGCGATACCGAAAAGCAGCGGCGAGGCCGATAGGCTCACCAGCAGCAAGACCATCCACGGCCCGAGAACGGTCCGTGCGCGCTGGGCGGGCAGAAGGTAGCAAGCGTAGAACACCCCTGCGGCAAGACAGAACAGATCTCCGACGAATGTCGCTGCCGATATCTCAAGGCTACGGCCAAGCAGAATCGCAGCACCAGCCAGGGCCGCCAGCACGCCCCCGGCCTCTTGTCCCGTAGGTGCGCGGCGCGCTGCGACAAGCCCCCAGACCATCAGGATTACGCCTCCCGAATTGCCGAACAGTACTGCATTGGCGAGGCGTGTCCGCTCGATCCCGACATGCCAGCTGGCAAGATCGAGGGCAAAGAACCCGCCGGCAAACACGCACAGCAACGCGAGTTTCCGGTCCAACGGCGCCGCCGAGCGTGCCCGCCAAGCCAGCAAGGCCAGGATCGGCACCGGTAGCAGCAGGCGCCAGAATGCGGCCGCGACCGGTCCGGTATCGGCCAGGCGAACGAGCCACGGCCCCAGCGCCAGGGCGACGTTCCCGGCGATCAGCGCAGCAAAGTGCCATGCACCGGGCTGAAAGCCATTCTTGTCCGGCGTGGCGGTTGCGCTGCCCATGGCCCGCACCTAGCTCACTGGCCAAGCCGCGCCAGCAAAAAGGATTTGTCCCGCATGCACGATACTCTGTTCCAGCCGCTCACCATGGGTGCCCTCGAAGCCAAGAACCGCGTCTTCATGGCGCCACTTACGCGCGGTCGCTCGACCCAGCCGGGATCGGTGCCGAACGAGATGATGGCGACTTACTATCGCCAGCGGGCAAGCGCAGGGCTGATCATTTCCGAAGCCACCGGCATCAGCGTGGAAGGACTCGGCTGGCCCGCCGCCCCGGGTATCTGGAGCGAGGAACAAGTCGAAGGCTGGAAGCAGGTGACCGATGCCGTCCACGAGGAAGGCGGGCTGATCGTCCTTCAGCTGTGGCATATGGGCCGCCTGGTCCACCCGCTGTTCCTGGGCGGCAAACCGCCGGTCTCGGCCAGCGCGACAACCGCGCCCGGCCATGCGCACACTTTCGAAGGTCGCAAGGATTACGAACAGGCACGCGAGGCGAGTACCGAGGACATCAAGCGGATCGTCGAAGACTATCGCCACGCCGCCGAGAACGCGAAAAAGGCCGGCTTCGACGGCGTCCAGCTTCATGGCGCCAATGGCTATCTCGTCGACCAGTTTCTGCGCGACAGCACCAATCTTCGCACTGACGAGTATGGCGGTAGCCCGGAGAATCGGACGCGCTTCCTGCGCGAGGTACTGACCGCATTGATCGACGTCTGGGGGGCCGATCGCGTCGGAGTGCGCCTTTCGCCCAATGGCGAAACGCAGGGCTGCGACGACAGCAACCCGGCGGTCACCTTCGGCGCGGCGGCAAAGGTGATCGAGGAGCTGGGCGTGGCCTTCCTCGAACTGCGCGAGCCGGGGCCCGACGGAACCTTCGGCAGCACCGAGGTGCCCAAGCAGAGCCCACTCATCCGGCAGGTCTATTCAGGCGCCCTCATCCTCAACAGCGATTACTCACCCGAACAGGCCGTGTCGGATATCGAGGCCGGTCGGACCGACACGGTCAGTTGGGGCCGCGATTTTATCTCCAATCCAGACCTGCCCCGGCGATTCCGCTTCGGCGCCGAAATCGCACCCAATGTAAACGTTCCGCATAGCTGGTATGGTCAAGGTCCGGAGGGTTATATCGATTACCCGACGCTGACCGAACAAGAACCCGCTGCGGCCGAGTGATTCGCCCTGCGGCATTCGACTGGAGACGATGATGCGCTCGTGGATCCTGGTCCCGCCGGATAACGACAAGGCGCTCGACTCGATAGCCGGGTCGGGCGCCGATGCCGTGGTGCTGGATCTCGCGCGCGCAATGCCGCCCGCGCACCGGGCAAAGGCGCGGACCGAGGCGACAAACTGGTTGCGATCGCACCGTGAACAGGTCGTCGCTGCGCGCAAATTCGAGCGTTGGGTTCGGATCAGCGCGATGGATTCCGCCGACTGGCGCGAAGATCTCGATGCCGCAATGGAAGGTACCCCGCATGGCGTGGTTCTGTCGCATTGCCGTGGATCGGAGGACATTCGCCAACTCGCCTCGGTACTTTACGAGATCGAGGACCGCCACGGCATCGCGGCCAACATCACCTGCATTTTACCTGAACTGGGATCCACGCCGGCCAGCGCGCTCGCGATCGGGCGGTTGGCGGATGAGCTCCACCCCCGCGTCGCGGCGCTTACGTGGGATGCGGTGAGTCTGGCCCACACCTTCGGCGCACGGCGCTTGCGCGGTCCGGCGGGGCGCTGGAGCGACGCCTTGGCCTATGTCCGCGCGCAGGTGCTGCTCATCGCGCATGCCCGCGGGATCGGCGCAATCGAACACCCCTTTCGCGATATCCGCGATACCGACGCCGGGGTCCGCATTGCCGAGACCGCGCGTGCCGACGGCTTTACGGGAATGTTCGCCATTCATCCCTCGCAGCTCGCCGGGATCAATGCCGCCTTCGCTCCTCTCGAAAGCGAAGTTTCCGAAGCGCTCAAGATCGTCTCGGCCTTCGCCACCAATCCCGGCGCGACATCGCTGGCCATAGGCGACCGGCTCGTCGACCGGGCCGAACTGGAACGCGCCAAGCGCCTGATCGGCGAAGACTAGTCCGCGGCGGGTTCCACGCTCGCCCCATCCTCTGTATCGGAGAGGGAAAGGCTCTCGGGCTCCGGCTCGGGTGAAATCTGCTCGCTGCTCGTCGGCGCAGCGGATGACGATGATTGCTCTTGGCGCACCGGTGGCGACTGAGACCGCAACCGGTCGAGCGGGATCATTTCATCGCTGATCGTGCCGCCGATGACCTCACCCTTGGCGCCGCGCTCGGCCTCTGCCGCAGACTCCTCGGCAGGCCTGTCGCCTCCGCAGGCCGATAGCAGCAAAGCTCCTGCGAGGAGCACAGCGGTGGGTCTAGACATCATGGCAGTGCGCAGCCCTTTCCTTCAAGCGCCCCGAGGAAATCGCCGAAGCGGGCCTGCAATGCCTCATCGAATGCAGCGGGTGCAAGATCGATTCCGAGCCGCGCGAGGCTGGTGACGCCGAATTCCTCGATTCCGCACGGCACGATTCCCGCGAAATGCGCCAGATCTGGGGCTAGGTTCACCGAAAAGCCGTGCATCGTGACCCAGCGCCTCACGCGCACGCCGATCGCTCCGATCTTCGCTTCCCCTCCGTCGATATCGCGCGTCCAGATCCCGATCCGCCCCTCGCTGCGCCAGCTTTCGACGCCGATATCGGCGAGGGTCGCGATGACCCATCCCTCGAGCGAATGGACGAAACAGCGTACATCGCGGCCGCGTTCCTTGAGATCGAGCATCACATAGCCGACGCGCTGGCCCGGCCCATGATAGGTATAGCGCCCGCCACGCCCAGCCTTCACCACCTCGAAGCGAGGATCGAGCAATTCAGCCGCGTCGGCGCTGGTGCCGGCGGTATAAACAGGTGGGTGTTCCAGCAACCAGACCATTTCGCGCGCCTTGCCTTCGGCGATCGCGCGATTGCGGGCTGTCATTTCGTTCAGCGCATCGCGATAGCCGATCCGGCTCTGCTCGGCGCGCCACTCGATCGTTTCGGGAACATGGGGCGACATGCGCGATTGCGTGGCAACTGGCGAAGCGCTTATCAAGGGGCAAACGGGAGTACCACTGAATGAAATTCGATCTCGACACCGCCTGGAAGGATACAACCGGGCTTATGTCGCGCAATCTGGGACTGCTGGCGGTTATAGCCGGTGTCTTCATCTTCTTGCCCAACGCCGGGATTGCCATCGCGCTTCCCGAAATGGGAAATCTGGAAGATGCGCAGGCGAGCGGCAATTTCGATGCCATGATGGCCGCGATAAATGATCTTTACGCCAGCTACTGGTGGGTGTTCCTCATCCTTGCTCTGATACAAGGCGCAGGGCTCCTGGCCATGCTGGCGCTGGTACGGCGAAGGGCCAATCCAACCGTGGGCGAGGCCTTGTCGACGGGCGCGAAATCAGTGCCGTCTTATGTCGGCGCTCAACTGCTGCAAACGGCCCTCATCGCGATTGCCGTAACCCTACTCGTTGGCCTCGGCGCCGTTACGGGATTGCGCGCGCTGGCAGTGCTCGGGGCAGTGATCGCATTCGTGTTGGTCTGCTACATCGTGACAAAGCTCTCTCTCGCGGCGCCGGTGATCGCGATCGAGGGCGAACTCAATCCCATCAAGGCGTTACAAAGGTCATGGTCGTTGACCGGCGGCAACAGCCTAAGGCTGTTCTTCTTCTACCTGCTCTTGATCGTCGCGTTCATCGTGCTGTCGACGGTCATCTCGCTGGTGCTGGGGCTGATCTTCGCGCTTGCGGGTGAACAGGCGGCTTTGCTCGGCGAAGCAGTCATTTCGGGTCTGCTCAGCGCGGCGATGATCGTGGTGACTGCCTGCGTTCTCGCCGCGGCGCACACCCAATTCAACAGGCTGAAGGCCGCACCGCTTCCGCCGACCAACAACTAGCCCCGACGATCCTTCCAGCCCCAAAAAAGCTGGCAGGGGAGCACGTTCCACAGCTCGAATCCGCGATCGATCCGGCGGAAGTGCTTCGCCATGAGGTCGCGCGCCTTGGCCGAGAACTGGTAGACGAGAAATGCTCCGCCCGGGCGGATCACTTCGTGAGTCGCCTTGGCAATCGCCGGACCAACCCCTTCGGGCAGCGTCGAAAATGGCAATCCCGACAAGACATAATCCGCATGGTCATGGCCGTGCGCTTTGACGATCTCGACGACATCCGCCGCCGAGCCGTGGACCGCATGGAACCGGCTGTCGCGGAAATGTTTGCGCAGATAGTCGATGTAGAGCGGATTGGTATCGATCACGATCAGCGTTGCATCGCGCCGCATCCGATCGAGTACGGGCTGGCAGAAGGTACCCACGCCCGGCCCGTATTCGACGAAGATTTCGCACTGTTCCCAGTCGACCGGCGCCAGCATCTTGCGGATGGTGAACCGCGAGGAGGGCATGATCGAGCCGACCATGCGAGGCTCTTCGAGAAATCCGCGAAAGAACACGCCCCATTGGCCGAAAAAGCGTGCCGCGCGTTTGCGCAAACTTGTGCGCTCGATGACGCCAAGGCCCTGTTGTCCGGTCAAAATCGCAAACCCTGTGGTTGTTTCATTGGCCCGCCGGTCTGGCAGGCCCGCTGCGCCATTGCAAGCTGACGGGCACCGGCCTACCGCCGGTGCGATGGCCGATATCGACCCTACCAGCTCCGCAGCGCCGCCACGGGAAGGATCGAGAGCCATCCCGCGTGCGCGCATGGCGCTGCTCTTTGCGGTGATGCTGACCACTGCTGCGGGGAACACCGCGATGCAGTCGGTAATGCCATCGATCGGAACGTCGCTGGGGGTCGAGGACGTGTGGATCAGCCTCGCCTATAGCTGGTCGGCTCTGCTTTGGGTGATCTGCGCACCGATCTGGGCGCAGCGCTCGGACAGGCGCGGGCGCAAAGCGATGATGGCCCTCGGCATGCTCGGCTTCATCGCCAGTTTCCTGCTGTGCGGAATCATACTGTGGCTGGGCCTCGCCGGCTTCCTCGCGGCATTCTGGGCCTTGCTGCTCTTCGCTGCGGCAAGAAGCCTCTACGGCGGCTTCGGCAGCGCCGCACCGCCCGCGGTTCAGGCCTATGTCGCCAGCCGCACGCCGCGATCGGAACGTACGCAAGCCCTCTCGCTGATCGCGTCCAGCTTCGGCCTGGGGACGGTCATCGGACCTGCGCTCGCCCCGCTGATGGTGCTTCCGTTCTTCGGTCTTGCCGGCCCCTTCCTGATCTTTGCGCTGATCGGGACTGCCACCCTGGTCGCCCTGCGTCTGCGGCTGCCCAATGACGAGCCGCAATTCCCCGCCAGGGGCAGCGCCTTTGACGCGCCCTATTCCGGCAGTCCTACCGCCGAGGTTTCGAAGGACGAGCAGGAAGAGGACGAGAGCGCCCCGGCAAAATTGCGCTGGTTCGAACCGCGGCTGCGCCCATGGGTCGTATCGGGCCTAATCGGCGGGCACGCCCAGGCAATGATTCTCGGAATTGCCGGCTTCCTCGTGCTCGACCGGCTCGGATTGCGCGGCGATCCGACTGCCGGGGCAGGCCCGGTCGGGCTCGTCCTCATGTCCGGTGCCATTGCCACCCTGCTCGCCCAATGGGGGCTAATCCCGCGGCTCGATCTCGGCCCGCGCGCGGCATCGCTATGGGGCATTGCGATTGCGGCCCTCGGCACGATTGTGTTGGGCCTGGGGCAGAACCTGCACACGATCGCGCTCGGCTATTCGATCGCCTCGCTGGGATTCGGCCTGTTTCGCCCCGGCAATACGTCGGGCACATCGCTGGCGGTCACGCGCGCCGAGCAGGGGCAGGCCGGCGGCGTCACAGCCTCGGTCGCAGGGGCGAGTTTCATCTATGCCCCTGCGCTCGGCGTCTTGCTGTACAATGTCTCGGACTGGCTGGGCTTCGGCCTGATCGTCGCGCTTTGCGCAATCGTTTTCGCTTATGGGTGGAGCGCGCTCCAGGCCGACAGCATGCTGACGCGAGACAGGCGCTGACGCCTTAGATGATTTCCAAAACGCGATCCTGCGGGCGACACAGGCGAACGCCCTTTTCGGTTTCCACCAGCGGGCGTTCGATCAGGATCGGTTCTGCCGCCATTGCGGCGAGCACGGTTGCGTCATCTGCGTCAGGGAGGCCACGCTCCTCGGCATCGGTCCCGCGCATACGCAAGCCCTGCTGTGGCGTGATCCCCGCATCGGTATACAGCTGGGCGAGCTTTTCCGCGCTTGGCGGATCTTTGAGATATTCGACTATCGTCACATCCACCTTCGAAAGGTTTTCGAGAATCGCGAGCGTCTTGCGTGACGTGCCGCATTTGGGGTTGTGCCAGATGGTCGCTTTCATGAGCCTAATCTCCTCCGTGTCGGGCGACGACTAAGCGAGTGTTGCGATCAGTGAAAGTCACGCTTGCGATTTTTTCATGCAGACAAGACTTGCAAGTGCGAATGGCTCTCAATAGCAGGCCTGCATCGATTGAGAATCACTCACAACATAAGAAAGTCTTCCATGAGGGATCGTTTTTCGCGCGCCGCGCTCCTCGCAGGTGCCGCCTTCGTCTTCGCCGCAACCCCCGCTCACGCCGATGAGAGCGTGCAGCCCGAACGCGACTATCTGCCGACCGACATCGTGGTTACCGGCGATCGCGGCACGGGCTACGACAATGAGGACGGCTCCACCGCGACCAAGACGCCGACCCCGCTGATCGACGTTCCGCAGGGCGTCAGCTTCATCACCGAAGACCAGCTCGAGGATCAGTCGATCCGCCAGCTGAACGAAGCGCTGCGATATGTCCCGGGCATCAGCATGGAAACCGGCGAAGGGCACCGCGACGAGGTTTTCATTCGCGGCCAGGAAACCACCGCCGACTTCTATATCGACGGCCTGCGCGACGATGCGCAATATTACCGCTCGCTCTACAACATCGAGCGCGTCGAAGTGCTCAAGGGCGCCAATGCGCTGATCTTCGGTCGCGGTGCGGGCGGCGGCGCGATCAACCGAGTGTCCAAGCGCGCCGATCTTGCCGGTCAGGCGATTTCGGGCGAGGCCTCGGTCGACAGCTTCGGCGCCTTCGCGCTGCTCGGTGACGTCAACCAGCCGCTGTCCGACAGCGTAGCGCTGCGCGTCAACGGAACCTATGAAGAGTTCGACAGCCACCGCGACTTTTACGAAGGCCGGTTCATCGGCATTTCGCCGACCATCACCGCCCAGCTCGGTCCGCAGACCACGCTGATCGCCACTTACAGCTATGACGACGACCAGCGGGTCACCGATCGTGGCGTGCCCTCGGATGGCGGCACCGGCCCGCTGCGCGGCTTCGACGACACCTTCTTCGGCGATCGCGACTTTAACGAAGCCGAAGCGCAGGTCCATATCGGACGCATTCGTCTCGAACACGACTTCGGCAGCGGTCTGACCGCCAATGCCACAGTGCAATATGCCGATTACGACAAGGTCTATGCCAACATCCTGCCGACCGGCGTGGACACAGCCGCCAACACCGTCTTCCTCGGCGGCTATCGCGACTACACCGATCGCGAAAACTGGATCGGCCAGGGGAACCTCGTCTGGCAGACCGGAAGCGACACGATCGAATCGACCCTGCTGCTCGGCTTCGAGGCCAGCCGCCAGGACACCCTCAACGGTCGCGACACGGTCAGCTTCACCCGTGCGCCGGACCCGAATGGGCTGGATCCGAACGAAACGCCGCTGGCCGATACGATCTTCGTGCCCCCCTTCGCGCTCAACATCGGCGCGCGTGCGCGCGATTCGCAGCTCGAGACGCTCAGCTTCTACATCCAGGAGCAGCTCCAGATCGGCGATCACATCGAACTGGTCGGCGGCCTGCGCTGGGATCGCTTCGACCTCGAGACCGTCAATCTGAACACCAGGGTCAGCGGCGACCGCGTGGACGAAAAGGTCAGCCCGCGCCTCGGCCTGATCGTCAAGCCGAACGCGGACCTTTCGATCTACGCTTCCTATGCGGAGAGCTTCCTGCCACAGGCAGGCGACCAGTTCCTTCTGCTCAGCCCGACCTCAGCGCAGTTCGAACCGGAAAAGTTCACCAATTACGAGCTCGGTCTCAAGTGGGCGCCGCTCGACAAGGTGCTGGTGACGGCGGCGATCTTCCGCCTCGACCGCAGCAAGACGCCCTTCACCGACAGTCTCGGCAATACTACGCTGACGGGTGAGAGCCGCGTCGAGGGCTTCGAGATCGGCGCAGTCGGCGAGATCACCGACTTCTGGAAGGCCAATGTCGGCTATACCTATCTCGACGGCGAATTGCGCACGGCCAGCCGCTTCGGCCCCGCCGGTCAGCGCCTGCAGCAGACGCCAAAGCACCAGATCGCTGCCTGGAACCGCTTCGACGTGACCGAAGCGCTGGGCTTCGGCCTTGGGGTGATCCACCAGTCGGACCAGTTCGCGAGCTTCTCGAACACGGTCGAACTGCCGAGCTACTGGCGTGTCGATGCGGCGGCCTATTATACGGTCAGCGAGCGGCTCAGCGTGCAGCTCAACATCGAGAACCTGTTCGACGAGACCTACTATCCGAGCGCGCACGGCAACAACAATATCCAGCCCGCCGAACCCTTCAGCGCACGGATCGGTGTGCGGTTCGAAATCTAGCCGCTAATCGTCGGGGGCGCTGATTGCGGGAACTTCCCGCGCGGCGTCCCCGGCGCTTATTCCGGGTGCCGGCGCAGCGCTGATCGTCTCGCTGCGGCGCGCCACACGGGCTGCCCGCTGCACCGCACGGACCAGACGGGGATAGACGCCGCAGCGGCACAGGTTCGGGATCGCGGACTTGATCTCCTCGTCGGAGGGCGCCGCGGTCTTGGACAGCAGGGCGCTGGCAGCCATGACGATCCCCGGCGTGCAATAGCCGCACTGGATCGCCTGCTCAGCGACCATCGCCTGCTGCACCGGATGCGACCGGTCGCGGCTCAGCCCCTCGATCGTGGTGATGAACCGGCCCTCGGCTTCGGCGATGGTGATCAGGCAGGATCGCAGCGCCTCGCCATCGACATGGACCATGCAGGCCCCGCAATCGCCCTCGCCGCAGCCGTATTTCGTGCCCGTCAGATTGGCCGCATCACGCAGTGCCCACAGCAGCGGCGTGTCGGGGTCCATCAGGAAGCGCACCGGCTTCCCGTTGACGGTCATGCTGGTCATGCAGCGGGCGCCTTGGCGCTAGAGCTCAGTACTTCCAGCTGTCGTCGATCTTCGACACGCGGCGTTTCCACGCTTCGAAATCAAACACGCCGGCCCCGCCCTGCGACTGCATCACCGACAGGTCGCGCTGGTGCACGTCGACCACCTCCTGCGGGACGACATTGGCCGCGCCCTGACTGAGCGTGGCGATCTGGATCTCGCAGGCGCGCTGCAGCGCCCACATCTTCACGAACATACCGGGGATGGTTTTGTCCATCACCACCGGCCCATGATTGCGCAGCATCAGGATCGAGTGATCGCCAAGATTCTCGACCAGCCGCTCGCCCTCTTCCGGGCGAACCGTGACGCCTTCGAAATCGTGATAGCCGATCTGGTTCTGGAAATTGCAGGCGTAGAAATTGGTCGGCACCAGCCCGTCCTTGTGACTGCATACCGCCATGGTGGCAGTGGTGTGCACATGACAGATCGCATTGGCGCGTTCGCCCAGGTGCTTGTGGAAGTAGGCATGCTGGGTGAAGCCGGCCTTGTTGACCATATATTGCGACGGGCCGACATTGTTGCCCTCGACATCGATCTTGACCAGGTTCGAGGCCGTCACTTCGTCATAGAGCAGGCCGAATGGGTTGATGAGGAAGGTGTCGTCCTCGCCCGGCACGGCAACCGAGATGTGATTGTAGATGCTTTCGCCCCATCCGAGATGCTCGAAAATGCGATAGCATGCCGCCAGGTCCTGCCGCGCCTGCCACTCGGCATCGCTGCATTCGAAATCGCGGGACTTCATCTGGGTGGCCATGGCGTCGTCTCTCCGTAAGGGGTTTTGTTTCGAGACCTGTATCGCATGAGGACGCCGTGGTCCGCAAGCAGGCAGGACTTCATGCTAGGCAAGCTTGTCGTCGCCCGCTAACGCCCCGTCCGATGAGCGAGATGGCAAAACTCACCCGCGGCAGCATTCGCGGCCATCTCCTCGGCCAGACCATGCCCATGGTGTTCGGCGTCGCGGCGATCATGTCGGTCGGTCTGATCGATGCCTATTTCATCGGTCAGCTAGGGGCAAAGGAGCTGGCCGCGGTCAGCTTCATATTCCCGATTACGATTGCACTATCCAGCCTGGGCGTCGGCGTCATGGTCGGAATCAATTCGGTCATTGCCCGCGCGTTGGGCGAAGGCGATGTCGCACGTGCGGAGCGGCGAGCGAATTTCGGTGCGGTCTTCGCGCTGGGAACGGGCGTCGTCATGGGGCTGGCACTCTACGTCCTGCTCGACCCGCTGTTCCGGCTGATGCAAGCATCCGAGCAACTGCTCCCGCTGATCGGCGAGTACATGCGCCCCTATGCGCTGGGCCTTCCCGTCATGCTGTTGCAAATGGGGCTCAACGGCGTGCTGCGCGGGCAGGGAGAGGCACGGAAGACCAGTTACGTTTCGATCACCTATTCCCTTGCCAATTGGGTGCTCGATCCGATCCTGATCACCGGCGCCTTCGGTTTCGGCGGTTTCGGCGTAGCGGGCGCGGCCTATGCGACGATCGCGGGTTTCTTCATCGCGATCCTCGTCGCGCTGTGGCTGATCAAGGGCGCGCAACTGCAGATCCATCCCGCGGCGATCCGCGAATGCGATGTCGGCGCATCGAGCCAGGCGATCCTGTCGGTCGCCGGCCCCGCCGCCTTTTCCAATGCGATCAACCCGATAGGCCTTTCGGTGCTGACCGCCTTGCTCGCCAGCCAAGGCGAGGCTGCGGTGGCCGGGTTCGGCGCGGCAGGAAGGCTTCAGAGCTTCGCTGTCGTGCCGCTACTCGCGCTGTCCGGTTCGATCGGGGCGATCGTCGGCCAAAACTGGGGCGCGCGCCGGGCCGACCGGTCGCGCCGGGCAATGTGGTGGTCGGGCTTGTTCTGCATCGGATACGGCCTTGGCACGGCGGTCCTGCTCTATGCGACCGGGGGATGGTTCGCGCGCTTTTTTACCGAAGATCCCGCGGTCATCGAGCAGTTCACACGGTATCTCGAGATTTCGGTCTGGGGTTATACGGGTTTTGGCCTGCTGATCGTCGCCAACGGCGCGCTCAATGCGGTCGACAAGGCCAGCTTCGCCCTTGGCCAGAGCGCGGCGCGCGTGTTTCTCGTGATGCTCCCCTTCGGTTGGATCCTGCGCCCGGACTGGGGGCCGGACGCAATCTATGCGGCAGAACTCGTCGCCAACCTCGCGGGCGGGGTTTTGGCCGCTTTCGTTGTCTGGAAAGTCCTGCGTGCGGGGCCGGAAGATGCTCGCCCCCGGCCAAACCAATAGTTAACCATCTTGGTCCATAGCCTTTCGCGATCGTACGAGGGGCCTTGTATCATGGATGACCTGCTGGCGGATTTCGTCGCGGAAACCCGGGAAATGCTGGAAGCGAGCGGCGGCGAGATCGTCGCCTGGGAAGCCGATCCGACGGACAAGGCGCGGCTCGATACCATCTTCCGTTTCGTCCATACCGTGAAGGGCAATTGCGGCTTCTTCGATTTTCCGCGTCTGGAAAAACTCAGCCACGCAGCGGAAGACGCGCTGGCCGATTGCCGCGCCGGTCGCCGCGAGCCCGATGCCGCTCTGGTTTCCGCCGTTCTCGCGATTATCGACCGCATCAGTGAAATGACCGATTCGATCGAGGCCGGTGAAGACCACCCCGAAGGCGGAGACGAAGACCTGATCGCTGCGCTTCAGCCGGGCGAACCGGCTGCCGCAGAAGCCTGCGAAGCTCCCGGTTCACCTTCCCGGCAAACGACCTCGGATGCCGGCGAGGACGACGTCGCCGCTAAGCCAAACCGCAGCACTGCGGTCCAGCGCTCGATCCGCCTCCCGACCGAACTGCTCGACGAGGTCATGAAGGGCGTGTCCGACATGGTTCTTGCCCGCAACGACCTGGCGCGGCGACTGCGCGAGGCCGGGGAACAGCCCACCATCGACGGCCCCTTCGATCGCCTGAGCACCATCCTCGCCGATGTCCGTAGTGCCATCACGCGTATGCGCATGCAGCGGCTCGAACATCTGTTCAGCTCGCTACCGCGCCTCGTTCGCGACCTTTCGAACGAGCTCGGCAAACAGGTCACGGTCGAATTCGAAGGCGGCGAGGTCGAACTCGATCGCGAAATGGTCGAAATGGTCCGCGACCCGCTGACACATATCATCCGCAACGCCCTCGACCACGGCCTCGAGGGTCCCGGCGAGAGGATCAAGGCGGACAAGCACGAGAGCGGCTTGCTCAAATTCGCGGCGCGGCAGGCAGGCAACCAGATCACCCTGGTGATCAGCGACGACGGGCGAGGCATCGACACGGCTCGGCTTGCGGCCAAGGCGGTTGCAGCGGGCATCTACAGCCAGTCGGAAATCGACGAAATGTCGGAGCGCCGCAGGCTTTACCTCATCTTCGAACCGGGCCTTTCGACCGCCGATGCGGTCAGCGCGGTTTCCGGACGCGGCGTCGGCATGGATGTGGTGCGTGCCAATATCGAACGCGTCGGCGGATCGATCGATGTGACCAGCAAGCCCGGGGAAGGCACCAGCTTTCATCTCAAGTTACCGCTCACGCTCAGCATCATCGCCGCGCTGACGGTGGGGAGCGACGGCCAGCGCTATGCAATTCCGCGCAGCTATGTCGAGGAAATCGTTTTCGGTTCGAGCGACCATGTCGAATTCGCTCAAGCCGGCGAGCGTCGTCTCGTGACATTCCGCGGCATGCGCGTGCCGTGCCTTGCTCTGGGCGAGATACTGGGCACCGAAACGAACGCCGAAGTCGTCTGGGAAAGCAAGACACTGGTCCTGGTCCGCCTCGCCTCGAACGATGTATTCGCGCTCGCGGTGGACCGGGTCTTCGACCACGAGGATGTCGTCGTCAAACCCATCGCGCCGGCGATCATGGAAACCGGCTTCTATGCCGGCACCACCCTGCTCGACGATGGACGCCCCATGATGCTGCTCGACCTGCCGAGCATCGCGCAGAAGCACCAGCTCGCGAACGAAATGCGCAGCGCCACGCGGGTTGTCGAAGAAGATACGGTCGAAGAACGCAAGACGCATCCGATCATGCTCTTCACCGGCCTCGATGGTCGCCGCCGCGCAGTCCGACTGGACCTGGTCCGCCGGATCGATACGATCGCCCGCGACGCCATCGACATCGAGGGCACACGCACTCAGGCCGTGATCGACGGCGAGATATTCTCGCTCGTCGGGCTCGAATATGGCGAGCTGCCCGAAGAGAAATGCCGCTTGCTGCGTCTCTCCGATGGCGATTGCGAGGTCGTCTATGCCGTGCGCGAAGTCCTCGACGCCGCCGAAATGGACGGCGAGATCGTTCCGTCGAGCGCCGATCCCCACGCCGAAGGCGTCGCGCTGATCGGCGGTCAGCCGGTTCCGGTGATCGACGGGCACGCGCTGTTCGCCAGCCACCGCAAGCCGAACGCGCACGCCCGACCGGTTTCTTGCCGCCTGCCGTCCGATAGCGATTGGGCGCGCACGATCCTCGAGCCGCTGGTCGCGGCGGCCGGCTACAAGGTGTCGACCGACAAGGATGAAGAAACCGACGTGGCGATCGAACTCGTCGAGAGCGAGACGCCCCTCGCTGCCCGCGCTCGTCATGTCATACGCCTGCGCTCCGATCCCGAAGCGGATGGAAGCGGGAACGACAGCATTTATCGTTACGATCGAGAGGGGCTGCTCGACGCGCTCAAGCAAGCCCGCATGGGGAAGACCGCATGAACGAACTTCTTCTCATGTGCCTGATCGCCGGGCGTCGTGCCGCAATTCCCGCGGCCGAAGTTCAGTCGGTCATCGAAATCGACGAGATCACGCCCATACCCGGTGTAGCCCCGTTCATCCTCGGCCTCACCGCTCTGCGCAGCCAGGCGCTGACCGTGATCGACTGTCAGGTCGCCCTCGGCTTCGATAGCCGGCAGGATGTACGCGGCCAGCGCGCTGCCGTGGTGCAGGTCGACGGCCATCCCTATGCCTTGCTGGTAGATGCAGCCTACGATGTCGGCGAGGCCCGAAGCGAACCGATCGCCGTTCCCGGCGGTTTCGGCGCCGGATGGCAGACCGCCGCGCGTGGAGTGGTGGAAACGGACGGCGGCCCCACTCTCATCATCGATGTCGAAGCGTTGGTATCGGGGCCCATCGCACGGGCAGCTTAAGCGATTAGTTACCTAACGCCGATAGACGATACTCGAAAACACCAGAGGTCATTGCAATGAAATCCTGCCTTATCGTCGATGATTCGCGCGTCATCCGGAAGGTTTCGCGCCACATTCTCGAAACGCTCGGCTTCAGTGTCGAGGAAGCCGAGAATGGCCGCGAAGGCCTTGAAAAATGTGCCGAAGACATGCCCGACGTTATCCTTCTCGACTGGAACATGCCGGTCATGACGGGGATCGAGTTCATCACGCAGCTGCGCCAGCGCGACGGCGGCGACAAGCCTAAGGTCGTGTTCTGCACCACCGAAAACGACGTCGCGCACATTCGCGAGGCGATTAGCGCGGGTGCGGACGAATACGTCATGAAGCCGTTCGATCACGAAACCTTGCAGATCAAGCTCCAGCTTGTCGGCATGGCCTGAGGAGGCGTGACATGGGCGCACTCCTCCGTTCCGAACCCTTAGAATCGGGTACTGACACCCGACCATGCAGCGATCCCGTGCGGGTGATGATCGTCGACGATTCACTGACCGTGCGCACCGTTTTCTCGCGCATGATCGAGCAGGAACCCGATATGCGGATCGTCGCGACCGCCAATTCGGCGGAATGCGGCCTTGCCGAACTCGCCACGGCCACGCCCGATGTCATGCTTCTCGACCTCGAGATGCCGGGCATGGGCGGTTTGGCGGCCTTGCCCAAAATCATGCAATCGGCGCCCGATACGCAGGTGTTGGTGATTTCCTCACTGACCGCCGATGGAGCCGAGGCGACGGTCACTGCGCTGTCGCTGGGGGCCGCCGACACCATGCTCAAGCCGCGCCCGGGCGGCTTCAACGACGACTATCGCTCCACCCTTCTTGGCAAGATTCGTGCGCTCAGGGGTGACACGGCGGACGATGCCGCAGGCCTCGCGGTAGCGAAAACCGCCGCCGATCGCATTGGCAAGCCGCCGCAGCTCGTCGCCATCGGCGCGTCGACCGGCGGGATTCACGCGCTCAACCTTTTCCTGCGTCAGGTGCCGAAGAATTTCGACCTGCCGATCCTGATCACGCAACATCTGCCTGCCAGTTTCATCCCCGTTTTCGCACAGCAAATGGAGATGGCTGCGGGCCGTGAAGCGGTCCTTGCCGACGATGGCATTCAGATCGAGCGCGGCAAGATCTATATCGCGCCGGGGCATGGTCACATGGTGGTGCGCAAATCGGGCGGACACCATGTTCTCGGACTGGCCTATCATCCGGTAAAAAGCGGATGTACGCCTTCAGTCGACCCGATGTTCGAAACTCTTGCCGAGGCGTATGACGGGCACGTCGCCGGCGTGCTGCTGTCGGGCATGGGGCGCGATGGTACCGACGGAGCCCAGTCGGTGGTGTCAGCGGGCGGCACGATATACGCGCAGAATGCCGAGACCTGCGCGGTATGGGGGATGCCGCGTGCCGTTACCGAGTTGGGGCTGGCTGCGGCCGTTCTGCCACCGGCCGAACTGGCGGACCGCCTCCTTGCAAACGCAGGAGCCGCCGCATGGCGGTAGATGACGCGTCGCACCGCATCATCGGTGACCTTCTTGCGCAGCGAACAGGGCAGCAGCTTACCGAAGGCCGTCGCTGGCGTGTCTCCGGCGCATTGTCCGGCCTCTTCCGCGAATTCGGTATCGAGAATGTCGATCAGCTCGCCTGCATGCTCGAGCGCCCCAGTGAGCATCGCCTCGCCACGCGGGTGGTCGAGGCGCTGCTCAATAACGAAACCTATTTCTTTCGCGATCATTCCTATTTCTCGGCTCTGTCGAACCAGGTCCTGCCCGATCTCGCACGCAAGCGCGAAAGCACGAAGCGGCTGCGGATCTGGTCGGCTGGCTGTTCGACCGGCCAGGAAGCACTCAGCCTTGCAATGATCTTTGCCGAGCAACCCAATCGGTGGAAGGACTGGCGAATCGAAATCCTCGGCACCGACGTGTCGAACAAGGCGATCGAGACCGCACGCAACGGACGCTATACCCAGTTCGAAATTCAGCGCGGGATCAGCGTCGCGCAGATGTTGAACTTCTTCACCGAGGACAAGGGACACTGGCAGGCGGCGGACAGGATTCGTGCCATGATCCGCTTCCAGCAGCACAACATTCTCGACTATCCGCCCGCGCCGGGCCGGTTCGACCTGGTCATGTGTCGCAACGTACTGCTCTATTTCGACCCGGAGACGAGGGCCAAAGCCTTCGACAGGCTAGCCAGCGGGATCGCTGCCGACGGGTGGCTCATGCTGGGTGCCGGCGAGACGGTGGTTGGGCAGACCGACAAGTTCAAACCTTCCGAGTTCGGATCCTCGCTCTACTCTCCGATCATGGGTAATGTTTCGCGCGCCGAACAGCGATTGCGGGCTGCAGCCTGCTGAATCGTCCTTGGCAGCTGCGGGACAAGGTAAACCGCCGATTTACGCTTCTTTAGCGAATGCGCTCTAGTCCGACATGAAGGGTCGCAAAGAGGGGCGTGTGTCGAAAATGACTGTGGGTACGTATACGTCTCACGAAAGCGGCAGCACGCGGACCATCCTCTTCGGGCCGATGGCTGCGCTAGGCGGGAGTTTCATCCTGACCTGGTCGATCGCCGTTGCCAATCGCTTCCTCGACTTCGCAACGTCTTCCACGATCCTCGTCATCGGTGCCATCCTGTTCAGCTTGGCGGCGGCGATCTGCGCCCATCTGACCGTCCGCCATTTGCGCCGCATCGAACAACTCTCGCGCAGCGACAGCCTGACACTGCTGCCCAATCGCCGCGCGCTCCATTTCGACATCCGTCACGAATACCGGCAGGGCCACGAAGTGGCATTGGCGATGATCGACCTCGACGGTTTCAAGCTGATCAACGATCACTACGGCCATTTCGTCGGCGATGTCGCAATTCGCGAATGCGCTGATATTTTCAAGCAGGTCAGCGATGGCGAAGCCAAAGTGTATCGGCTGGGGGGCGACGAATATGCAATGATGATCGGCGGGCCGGTTGCCGGCACGCTGCTGGAAGGGCTCTGCCGGCGCATCATCGAACGGCTTGCCAAACCCGTTCACGTCGAAGACCGGCGCCTCACGCTGGGGGCAAGCATCGGCCTCGCTCGCCGGGCTGCGCAGGACGATGTCAGTTCCTCCGAGCTGCTGCGCCGCGCAGACATTGCGATGTATGCCTCCAAGCGCGGCGGCAAGATGCGCTGTACTTGGTTCAGCAAGACGTTCGACAAGAGCCGCGAGCAGCTCAAGGAAATGGACGACGATTTGCGCAATGCGCTCGCCAAGGACGAATTCCGGCTCAATTACCAGCCACTGGTGGACAGCAACACGCGCATGATCGTCGCGGTCGAATGCCTGCTTCGCTGGGATCGCCCGGACGGCAAACAGGTCGGCCCGAACATCTTCATTCCCGTTGCGGAAGAGAGCGGGCTGATCAATTCGATCGGCTTGTGGGTGCTGCGCCAGGCTTGCTGCGACGCCCTCGATTGGGACGGCATCACGCTGTCGGTCAACATTTCGGCGGCGCAATTGCGCAACCCCGAATTCCCAATCCAGCTGGGCCACATTCTAGAGGAAACGCAATTCGACCCCGAGCGACTCGAGCTCGAAATCACCGAAACCTGCCTGGTTCTCGATCCGCTGGTTGCAGAACGCAGCCTCGCGGTGATCCGCGGTTTCGGGGTCAGGATTTCGCTTGACGATTTCGGTACGGGTTACGCTTCCATCGGCTTCCTGCGGCAATTCCGCTTCGAAAAGCTCAAGCTCGATCGAAGCCTTGTGGTCCAGGCGAGCGAAGACGACGGCAGCCGCGCCATGATGCTGTCCAGCATCACGGTGGCGCGCGCCATGAAAATGGCTGTGACCGCAGAAGGCGTCGAAACGGAGGAGCAGGCCGCCATGGTCCGCGCTGCCGGTTGCGACCAGATCCAGGGCTGGCTGTATTTCAAGGCAATGCCAGCCGAAGAAATCGCCCAACATCTCGGCAAGCCCATCGGCTTGTCATCAGAAGAAGCAAACGAGGATAGCCAAGTCGCATGAGCGCGCTCCAGGATATGGTCAACGGCATGGTTGCCGAACACGAAGCCTCGCCCCCCGACCATACGGTGGAGGCGCCCGAGGGGCCGTTCGTTACCGATCCAATCGAAGCCGACCCCGCCGAGAGTGAGGCCCCGGGAGGGCTCAAGGGCTGGCTGGACAACAAGTCGGTCGGTGAGAAGCTGAATGCAATCTCGCTTGCCAGTATCGCCGTTGTGGTGCTCAGCCTCTTGGGTACACTTGTCGGAGGCTATTTCGCGCTCGAGGCGCGTTCGGAACGCATGGCCATCTCCGCCGCAGCGGTGACGGCCGAGCGAATGGTCGCCGATATCGATGGCGGACGCCTGTTCGTCCAGCGCTACGCGGTTACGGGCGATCCGAACGATCTGACTTCGGCCCTCGAAGCCTTCGCGGATACCGACCGGGACCTCAGCCGGCTGGAAGACGAGGTTGTCGGCGTCGCGCCTAGCGTTTTGCCCAGGATCGAGGACCTCAACAGCAAGCTCTCGCGAATTAGAATGCGTGTGACCGAGGCCCAACGCGCCCGCGGTACTCAAGCGCAGTGGCAGGACTTTTCGGACAGCGTCTATGTCGAAGGGCGCAGCTTCGTGGAAACGGCCGTGGCGACCCGGGAGGAGATCGAGCGGATGGGCGAGACTTCAGATGTCGCCTCGCAAACCATGATCATGTGGCTGTTCGTCGCCTTTTTCGGTGTTGCAGGCGTGGGAATCGCGGTTGCATGGATGACAGCGCGATATCTCGGACGCGATGTGTCATCCACGCTCAAGCGCATGACCGCGGTGGCAACGCGGCTGGCCGAGGGCGACAAGGACGTTCACATCCCGGCGACTCGCCGGCACGATGAAATCGGCGATCTCGCCCGTGCGCTCGAGGTCTTTCTGCAGGCTGCCCGTCAGTTCGAAAACGTTGCGCAGGAACGCGAGGCGCTGCGACGGGAACGCGGTCAGGAAATGGTCCGTTTCGCTCAGCGCTTCGAGACGACCGTCGGGGAAGTGGTCAATGGCGTGGCTTCGGCGTCCGCGCAGCTCAAGACGACCGCAGGCTCGATGGCCGCGGCCGCCGAACAGGCTTCGACCCAGACATCCAGCGTGACTGCCGCCATGGGTCAGGCCTCGAACGGCGTGACCGCCGCCGCCGCCGCTTCGGACGAATTTGCCATGTCGATCGGCGAGATCAGTCGCCAGGCGTCTCATTCGGCTCAGTTGGCACGAAAGGCGACGGATGCCGCAAGCGGCGCCGACGAGACCATATCGGCACTTGCCGTTTCGGCGGAACAGGTGGGGCAGATCGTCGAGCTCATCCAGTCGATCGCGCAGCGTACCAACCTGCTTGCGCTCAACGCCTCGATCGAGGCGGCCCGTGGCGGTGAAGCCGGACGCGGCTTCGCGGTGGTTGCCAGCGAGGTCAAGGAACTGGCCGCGCAGACCAGCCGCGCGACCGAGGAGGTCGCCGAGCAGATTCGCGCGATGCAGGATTCGACCGGTGCCAGCGTCGGCGCGCTGCGTTCGATCGCGGACCAGATCAAGGAACTCGAATCAACTGCCACCTCCATCGCCAGCGCTGTCGACCAGCAATCGGTCGCCGGACAGGATCTTGCACGCAGCATCGACCTTGCCGCGCGGTCGACCGACGAGGTCTCGGCCAATATCGTACAGGTTCGCGAAACCAGCCTGGCCACCGGAGCAGCCGCCAGCCAGGTGCTCAACTCCTCGACGGAGCTCGAGGCGCAGGCCAGCACGCTCAAATCGCAGGTCGCGCAATTCCTGCTGCACGTGCGCGCGGCTTAACGCGATCTCAAGCAATCGCCCTTACGGTTGCCACAACCTTAAGGGGGTGCTTGGGGATGAACGCACACAGTTCGATCATGGCCGACGAATTGGTCCGCGAAATCGCGGAAGTCGAGGTCATGAAAGCCGAGAACGGTCCGCAACTTACCGGACTGAACAAATGGTTCATGAAGCAATCGCTCGCCTCCAAAGCGAAGATTGCGTCGATATTCTCGCTCGGCGGGCTCGCTCTTGTCACCCTGATCGCGCAGATCGGTTTCTTCATCCCGTCCTTTGCCCCGATCGCGCAAGTGCTCACGCTGGTCATCCTCGGCATAGCGCTGCTGGGCGGTATTTCGAGCCTGCGCTTCGTGCTCAAGCATATCATCGAGCCCTATCTGAAGATCAACGAGGACATGTCCCGTCTCGCGCGGGGCGAACGCGATATCGAGGTATCGAATACCCATCGGCCGGATGAGATCGGCGATCTCGCCCGGACCTTCGCGGTCTTTCTCCGCTCGGGCCACAAGCTCGACGAGCTATTTGCGGGGCGCAAGCGCGCGGCCGAGGAACGCGAGGCCGAGCTGATGCGCATGGCGCGCGATTTCGAGACCGGAGTAGGCGATGTGGTAAGCGGGGTTGCCGCGGCTGCGACCCAACTCAACGCCACCGCATCCGGAATGGCGTCTACGGCCGAACAGGCCTCGAGCCAGTCCAGCCTGGTAACAGCTTCGATGGAGCAGGCGAATAGCGGCGCAACTGCGGCAGCAGCTGCATCCGATGAATTCGCCATGTCGATCGGGGAGATCAGCCGCCAGGCGGCCCATTCGGCGGAACTCGCCCGCAAGGCGACCGATACGGCGAGCGGTGCCGACGAGACGATTTCCGCACTCGCGTCGTCCGCCGAGCAGGTCGGTCAGATCGTCGAGTTGATCCAATCGATCGCCCAGCGCACAAATCTCCTCGCGCTCAACGCCTCGATAGAGGCCGCACGCGGTGGCGAGGCAGGGCGCGGCTTTGCCGTGGTAGCCAGCGAGGTGAAAGAGCTGGCCGCACAGACCAGCCGGGCAACCGAGGAGGTTGCCGAGCAGATCCGCGCAATGCAGGATTCAACCGGTGCCAGCGTGGGCGCGCTGCGCTCGATCGCGGGCCAGATCAAGGAGCTGGAGTCGACCTCGGTCTCGATCGCCAGCGCGGTCGACCAGCAATCGGTCGCCGGGCAGGACCTTGCGCGGAGCATCGACCTCGCCGCGCGGTCGACCGACGAGGTTTCCGCGCATATCGAGCAATTCCGCGAGACCAGTCTCGCCACCGGCACGGCAGCGAGCCAGGTGCTCAACTCGGCCAGCGAACTGGAAGATCAGGCCGGTGCACTCAAGAGCCGCGTCGACGCCTTCCTCCAGCAAATCCGCGCAGCCTGACGGCAACAGCGCATGTGCATTGGAGAGGACGCCGCGGCGAAGTGTTCTCCGCGCCCCCTCCCCTCAGTCTATTCCCACCAATAAGGCAGGCGGCGGGCGTTGCCCGTTTCAACCTCGTTCATCGTTCGTGCATCGTACAGCCGCCCGCCAAGCATGACACGGTCGATCCTGTCCGAATTGCGGATGCTCTCGCTCGGATCGGCGTCGAGGACGATAAGGTCAGCCAGCTTGCCGACCTCGAGGCTGCCGATATCGCGTTCCATACCGAGTGACTTCGCCGGTTCGATGGTGCCGGCTCGCAGCGCCTCGACCGCCGACATACCGCCACGGGCAAAGCTCCACAGTTCCCAATGCGCCGCGATGCCAGCCTGCTGGCCATGCGCACCGATACTGACCTTGACCCCACGATCGGCAAGCTTCTTGGCCTCGCGCGCGGCATCGTCATCGACGAAAGCCCATTCGGGCGCCTTCACTCGCCGCGCGGTCTGCGCGATCAGCTGGCGCGGCGGCGTGTGGATCATCAGCGGATTGTCGAACACGTCGGTCGCCTGCCGCCAGTAGGGATCGCCGGCAAGGCCGCCATAAGTAACGGTCAGCGTCGGCGTATAGTTCGACTGCGAGCCCGCCCAGAACTGCAGCACATCCTCGTAGAGAACTTCGCCGGGCACATTGTGTTCGATGGTCGAATTGCCATCGGCGATGAGGTTCATATCCATGCCGAACAGCGACCCGCCTTCGGCAACCACCAGCATGTTCTCCTCGCGCGCGGCAGCGACAACCTGCTGGCGCTGGTCGCGCCGCGGTTGGTTGTAGTTCTTGATCGAGATACCGCCCTGGGCCTTGATCCGCTGGATATGCGCGAGCGCATCTTCATAGCTGTCGATCCGCGCATAGACGCTAGGCGCCTTGGCGCCATAGACGATCTCGGCGGTCGAGAAGATGCGTGGGGCGAGCAGCGTGCCGGCTCGCTGACGCTCGGCAGCGGCGAATATCATGCTGGCGCGCGACGAAGGATCGTGGATCGTCGTCGTTCCCATCGCGAGGTTCTGCACCAGCGACCAGTTCTGTTGCGGGACCAGATCGCCCGTGCCCTGCGGTCCGTGCGCATGCGCATCGACAAGTCCCGGCATGATAGTCTTGCCGGCGGCGTCAATCACCGTGGCGCCCTGAGGCACTTCAATCGACGAAGCCGGGCCGACAGCGGCGATGCGGTCGCCGGTGATGACGATGGTGCCGTCTTCGATCGCGCCCGCGCCGTCACCTGCCATGGTCAGGATCTTTGCACCGGTGATCGCCACCGTGCCGCGTGGCTTGTCGGCGGCAATAGTCCGCTCGAGCGACGTCCCGCTCGTCGGGGGCACGAATTTGGGTGCATTCTTGTCCTTGGGCGCATCGGCGAACATCGAGGCCACGCTGGCGCGATAGAGCACTGGCCCCATCGTCCAGGTCAGCATGTCGCCGCCCTGCGTCCAGCCGATGTAATCGGCCCCACCCTTCGATGCGCGCACCACGGGCAGCGAGCTAGCCTTCTCGCCCACGGTCACCGCCTGTCCACCGGGCATCAGCGGCGTGACGAAGACCTCGTAATTCTCGCGGAAGGCGACGAAATCGCCGCGCGGGCTGACATGGTATTCGGTCGCAAGCTCGCCTTCGGCATGCACCTGCCGCGCCTCGCCATCGAGGTCGGCAGACAGCAGCTGCAGCTTGCCGTCCTTGCGACCGAGCATAAACACGCGGTCGCTGTCGGCACCGAACTGCGGGTTCGTCGTATCGCGCGACACCAGCTCGGCTTCGCCGCCTGCTGCGCTGACTTGGAAGATGCCTTCGTTCTCGGAAAACTCGGGCGATGTCAGGTATCCGCCCGAACGCTTCTCGAACACGATCGTGCGGCCATCGGGCGAGAATTTCGGATTGGCGTAGTGGCCGCGCATTTGCGTGACCGCGCGCGCGCCGGAGCCGTTGGCATTGGCAGTCATGACCTGACCGAGTTCGCCATCGGTCCAGCGGACATAGGTAATCCGGCGTCCGTCGCGCGACCAGGACGGCCACAATTCGAGCGCCCTGTCATCGCTCGAGGTGAAGCGGCGTGCGGTTCCGCCGGCAACCGGCTTGGAATAGAGCTTCCCGAGGCTTTCGAACACCACGGTGCGTCCGTCCGGCGATACGCTGGCGAAGCGCGGGATCTTTGCCGTGAAGTTGTCAGGCGCAACCGGGATCACCGGATGCGGCGCATGGGCAACGCCGCGCGTGTCGTTCACGGTGAACGGAATGACGCTGGCCCCACTGCCATCGGCGGCCACGCGTTTCAGCTTGCCGCCCGCCCAGAGCACGATCGAGCTGCCGTCGGGCGTCCAGTCCATCAGCGGATAGAAACCATAAACCGCCCAGGTTTCCTGCATGTCCATGTCGAGATCGCCATAGATCATGCGCTGCTCGCCCGTCGCGAGATCCTTGACCCACAGTTCGGTCTGGTCCTTGTCACGGCGGATGAACGCTATGCTCCTGCCATCGGGCGAAGGCTGCGGGCGCACTGCCCCGCCATATCCGCTGACCGCCGTAGTCACCTCGCCCGTCGCCAGCTCGTAGCGTTCGATCGCGAATGTGCCTTGCGTCGAATCCTGCGCATATTCGAAAATCGGACCCGGCGTGACATTGCGCGAATAATAGACCGCTTCACCGTCTGGCGAGTAGACAGGCTCGCCCAGCTCCTTCTGCAGCGCCTCGCTGGCGCGTGCGACCAGTTTGACGCCGCCACCGCCCGACACGTGGTAGAGCCAGATTTCGCCGGTGCCGAGCGAACGCTGGGTGGTGAAATGCTTCTTGGCTACGATGTAATTGCCATCCGGCGACCAGCTGGGCTGGTTCAGGAGACGAAAATCTTCCTTGGTCAGCTGGCGCTTGTCCGAACCGTTCGCATTCATGATCCAGATATTGTCGCCGCCGCCGCGGTCGCTGGTAAAGGCGATGCGGCGTCCGTCGGGTGAAAAGCGCGGCTGCACTTCCCAGGCGAGCCCTTCGGCGATGCGCGTAGGGGCGCCGCCCGCGATCGGCATGGTGTAGATGTCGCCGAGCAGCGCAAAGGCGAGCATGCGTCCGTCCGGCGAGACGTCGACATCCATCCACGTGCCCTCGTCGGTGCGGATCGGGACCTGTCGGATCGTCGCACCGCGCGGGGCGGAGATGTCCCACTTCTCATCTCCCTTTGCGGCTCCGGGGTTGGCGGAGGCCGGTGCCGCTTCGACTGCCATGCCGCTGCCTTCGGCGGGACCTTCCTCGGCGGAAGCATCGACTTCTTGTTCCTCGACCGGGTTTGGACTTGGCTGCGGATCCTGCGCAAGAGCCGCTTGGCCAGCGAACAGCACAGCAAGGACGGAGGCAAGGCTGGTCTTCATGGGTTTCTCCGGAATGGGAATCGGTACGGTCAGCGCACGCTGGCGCGTTCGACGAGATGGACGGCGACGCGCCGTTCCGGCCGCTCGTCTTCGGAAGCGAGCGCAGTATCGACAAGCAGCGAGCCCGCCAACGCAAAGTCGGGTTCGACCGTCGTCAGCGGCGGAGAACTGAATTCTCCCGAACCGAGCCCGTCGAAGCCGATCACGCCGACATCGTCCGGGACGGCAATGTCGCGCGCCGCGAGTTCCTCCAAAGCGCCGAGTGCCATCGCATCGCAGGCGAAGAAAAGGCCGTCGAAACTGGCACCGTCCTCGACCAGGCGGGCAATTGCATTGCGGCCCTGAGAAACGCGATCCTCGCCATCGCTCACCAGAGCATCGACGGACTTCAGGCCCGCTGCCTCCATCGCGCTACGGTAACCTTCGTAACGCTCGCGGAACTGATGCTGTGACGAGGCGGTATCACCGACGAACACAACCCGTCTCGCGCCGCTCCGCACGAGCCGCTCTACGGCAATGCGCCCGCCGTCGCGATTGTCCGACCGCACCCAGACGCTATCGTCGAAAGGCGAACCCCAGAACGCCATGCCGCTGGATTCCTCGGCACATTTGCGAAAATAGTCCCATGCGCCCTCGTTGGTCGCGGTGCCGATCACCACCACGCCATCGGCCTGGCGCCGCGCGACATAATGGCCGAACAACTCATCGGGCTTGGCCTGAAACGACACCAGCGCCTCGTACCCCCGCTCGGCGGCAGCCGCGCAGGTGCTGCCCAGCAGACTGTAATAGAACGGGTTGATCGCCGCCGGCCCCTGCCCTTCGCGACCGATGACGACGATGGCGATCGTTCCGGTCTCGCCCCGCCGCAGGCCCGCTGCGCGCGTGTTGACGTGGTAACCCAGTTCCTCCGCCGCCATTTCGACGCGGCGACGGGTCGCTTCGGTTATCGTTTCCGATCCCGCCAAAGCGCGACTGACGGTCGATTGGCTCACTCCGGCTCTCTCGGCAACGTCGATCGACGTAACACGACGCGGTCTGGGCTTCTCGCTGTTAGGCATCCTTCAAACGCACTCCCTGTGCAGCCGCACTAACGCAGGCTTTTACCGAAAGCGAGACCCAAGCCCGAATGCCAGATGGAGGCTCTTTCAAATGCGCCTACCGGATAAAGTAGGTTGCGCACTGCAACCGAGGCTGGCGCTGACACGCAAGCTGCGTTAGGTTCTCTTCACTTGGGAGAGACAGATGAACAATACGGCGACCGATTTCGATGTGATGATCGTGGGTGCGGGAATTTCCGGCATCGGCATGGCGGCGCATATGAAGGAGAAGGCGCCGGATCACGGCTTCGTCATCGTGGAGCGCCGCGAGGACCTCGGCGGGACCTGGGACCTGTTCCGTTATCCCGGCATCCGGTCGGACAGCGACATGCATACGCTCGGCTTCGATTTCGAACCATGGAAGCACGAGAAATCGATCGCCGATGGTCCCGCGATTCTCGAATATCTCGATCAGATCGTCGATGAGCGCGACATCCGCAAGCACATCCGCTTCGGCCACAAGGTGCTGGCCGCCGACTGGCGCGAAAGCGAGGCGCGTTGGCACGTGACGCTCGAGACCGAGCAGGGTGAGAAGAGGCACCTGACCGCCAACTGGCTCTATCTCGGCTCGGGCTATTACGATTACGACGAGCCCTACGACCCAGGTTTCGAGCTGGGCGAGTTCGAGGGCCAGGTAATCCACCCGCAATTCTGGCCCGAAGACCTTGACTATGCGGACAAGAACGTCGTCGTGATCGGCTCGGGCGCGACCGCAGTCACCATCGTCCCCTCGATGAGTGAGAAGGCCGCCAAGGTCACCATGCTCCAGCGCACACCTACATGGATGTTCAGTCGCCCGGCCAAGGATGCCCTGGCCAATTTCCTGCGTAAGATTCTGCCCGAAAAACTGGCCTACCGGATCACCCGGTGGAAGAACATCAAGCTACAGGATTACGGCTTCAAACGCGCACGCACGAAGCCGGAGAAGATGGCTGCGGACCTGCACAAGCGTATCCGCAAATCGATGGGCGAGGACTATGATCTTGCGCCCTTCACCCCGCCCTACAATCCGTGGGAGCAGCGGCTGTGCCTGGTGCCCGACGACGATCTGTTCGATGCGATCAAGAGCGGCAAGGCCGATGTGGTCACCGGCCATATAAAGGCCTTCGAGAAGGGCGGCGTGCGTTTGGCCGACGATCGTTTCCTTCCTGCCGACATCGTGATCACCGCTACCGGCCTCAAGCTCGCGGTGGCGGGCAAGATCGCGCTGTCGAAGGAAGGCCAGCCGATCGATCTGTCCGAACACTTCTACTACAAGGGCTGCATGTTCTCGAACGTGCCGAACCTGGCCGTGGTGTTCGGCTATCTCAACGCCAGCTGGACCCTGCGCGCGGATATCAATTCGGATTATATCTGCCGCGTGCTCAACGAGACCCGCCGCAGGGGTGTCGATGTCGCCGAACCGGTGCTGACGCCTCAGGCGGAAGCGCAGATCGAGGAGGACGATATTTTCGACTTCTCCTCCGGCTACATCCAGCGCGCCAAATCGATCATGCCAAAGAATGCGGTCGAGTATCCCTGGCGGCTCAACCAGGAATACGTCGTTGATCGCAAGCGCATGAAGGAAGACCCGGTCGACGATGGTCTGCTGCAGTTTCGTCGCCACGGGGCCAACACGCGCCGCGCCGACGAACAACTCGAAGCGGCGGAGTAGCATTCGCGCGCAACCCGCGTTACGCAATCCGTCATGACTGAACGCATCTATACTGCGGGACTTGTCGTGATCGGCGACGAGATCCTGTCCGGGCGCACGCATGACAAGAACATCGCCCAAGTCGCCAGCTGGCTGCAGGTTCAAGGAATACGCCTGTCCGAAGTGCGCGTGGTCCCCGATGTGATCGAACGCATCGTCGAGGCGGTGAATGCGTTGCGCGAAGCCTACGATTACCTGTTCACCACCGGCGGCATCGGGCCGACGCATGACGATATTACCGTCGACGCGGTGGCCGAGGCGCTGGGCGTCCCGGTCGTAATCCACCCCCAGGCTCGGGCTCTCCTCGAGAAGTACTATTCCGGCAAGCCCGGTGGGCTCAACGAATCGCGGCTGCGCATGGCGCGCGTGCCCGAGGGCGCGGAACTGATACCCAACCACATGTCGGGGGCTCCGGGGATCAAGCTGGGCAATATCCACCTCATGGCGGGAGTGCCGCATATCACCGCCGGCATGCTCGATGCGCTCACAGGGACGCTCGAGGGAGGGGCTCCCCTGCTATCGGAAACGGTCGGATGCTGGACCCCCGAAAGCGAGGTCGCCGACATCCTGCGGCAGGTGGAGCAGGCGCACCTGGAATGTCAGCTCGGCAGTTACCCCTTCTTTCGCGATGGCCGGGTCGGTGCCAATTTCGTCGTCCGTTCGACCAGCGAGGGGGAACTGAGGAGCTGCGTCGACAGCCTGTGCGACGGGCTGGCGACCGCCGGTTTCGACTTCACGCCCGGCGGAATCTGACCGGTCGGGATGGTCATCGCTCCGTTAACCCTCGCATGTTAGGGTCCGGGGCATGACGGCGGTCTATATCACCATCGATACCGAGTATTCTGCCGGGCTCGCGGCACGCCTCGGCGCCAGCGCGCGCGAGGAGGTATTCGAGCGTTCGATTACATGTCGAACGCCCGATGGCGATGTGGGCATCCTCCACCAGATGGCGGTGATGGACGCACACGGGATCAAGGGGGTTTTCTTCGTCGATCCCATGCCGGCACTGATTTGGGGCACACGCGCGGTAGCCGAAGTGGTCGAGCCGATCCTCGAGCGCGGACACGAGGTACAGTTGCACCTGCATCCCGAATGGCTTGAACTGGCCGGCGATGCCAATCCCTTGTCCGGCCGCACCGGGCGCAACATGCACGCGTTCACCGAGGAAGAGCAGGTTGAACTGCTTGCCTTCGCCCGAGACCAACTGATGCGCGCAGGCGCCCCTTCTCCCACGGCGTTTCGCGCCGGCAATTACGGTGCCGACGATGCCACGCTGCGTGCACTGGCACGTCTCGGGATCCGCTACGACAGCAGCCATGTGCCCGGCATTTTCAGCTCCGAGTGCCGCATCTCTCTTTCCGCCGAAGACCGGCAAGTCGTCCGTCACGAGGGCACGATCGAAGTGCCCGTCGGTTCGATTCGCAGCCATCGCGGCCAGCGGCATGCACAGATCACCGCGCTGTCGTCTTGGGAATTGGCAGCCGCGCTGCGCTTTAGCGTACGCGAGGGTGCGGCGATGCTCAATATCGTCAGCCACAGCTTCGAGCTGATGAGCCGCGACCGAATGCGGATCAATACGATCGTGCGCGACCGCTTCTCCCGCTTCTGTGCGAGTGTCGCGGCGACGCAAGGCGCACACAGCGCCACCTTCGGCAGCCGCCCGCCCCGGATCGGCGACGAGACCGGAGCTGCGACCATGCCGCGGAACGAAATCCGCACCGTTGCGCGGGTTGTCGAACAGCTGGTCTCGAACGCGCTCTACGGGGCCTCGTGAAAGAGGGCCTCATGCCAGCGAGTTCACACCGCATCCCGTTCACGGTCGGATCGCGCCGCCTGCTGACGATCGAGCGCGAGGTCGCCACGTTGGCGCTCTCACTCCAAGACATCCTATCCAAGCGTATCCCACCGGTGCCCGTTCTGAACAATGTCGAGGGATTACGCGTACTGTCTGTGCCACCTGTCGCCGAAACCCGCCTGCGCGAAGCCATGCCCGGCTTCCTCGTCGGCGCGCGCGAGGAGTATGCGCGCTATTACATCGACATGGCGGGAACCTTTGAGGAATACCTCGCGCGCTTTTCGGGCAAGACACGCTCGACCCTGCGGCGCAAGCGCCGTAGACTGGAGAAAGCAAGCGGGGGCGCGCTCGACCTGCGCGCCTACCGCACGCCCGAAGAGATCGATACGTTCTCGCAGCTCGCCCTGCCGCTTTCGCGCAAGACATACCAGGCGCGCCTGCTCGATGCCGGGCTTCCCGACAATGATGCGGAGCGCGCCGAAAGACGCGCCCTTGCCGGAAATGACCAGGTGCGCGCCTTCCTCTTATTTCTCGAGGGTGTGCCGGTAGCCTATCTCTACCTGCCGGTCGTGCGGGACACTCTGGTCTATGCCTACCTCGGCTTCGACCCCGAGCATGCCAGCCTGTCGCCGGGCACGGTACTACAGATGGCGGCGCTGGAGGTTCTCTTCGAAGAGGACCGGTTCCGCTATTTCGATTTCACCGAAGGCGAGGGCGCGCATAAGGCGTTGTTCGGTTCGGCCAGCGTGCGGTGCGCCAGCTTCGTGATGCTCCGCCCGACCTTAGCCAATCGCGCCCTGCTCGCCAGTCTAAAGGGTTTCGACCACGCGATCGGCTCTGCCAAACGGATCGCGCAGCGAACGGGGGCCGAGGGCCCGATCAGGCGGCTCTTGCGCTAGAGATCGACCTTGCGCTCCTGCTCTTCCTCGAGGTCGCGGCGCAGCTCGCGCGCACCGCGTTCCGCCTTCCGGTCGAGCCTGTCACTCGTCTTGCGATTGCGCGCCCACGCGTAGACGATCACGGCCAGTAGGATAAACGGACCGACAACCGTGGCAATCGGGAGAATGGCTTCCATGGAATACTCCTGCGTTCTTTGCCCTTTCAACGCATTGCGGGGCTGATCTTTCCGCCGGGCAAGGAAAAGGGCCGGCGGGTCTGCACCCACCGGCCCTTTCGCATTTTCATTCCAGAGCAGGAAAGCCTAGCCACGCCGAGGCGCGGCAAGGACCCCCGCGATCAGGCGCCTTCGACTTCGGCCAGGTCGACCTTGAGGCCCGGGCCCATCGACGAGGTCAGCGTGACCTTGCGGACGTACTTGCCCTTGGCACCCGACGGCTTCGCCTTGACGATAGCGTCGGTCATGGCCTTGAAATTGGCCTTGAGGTCCTCGTCCTTGAACGAGAGCTTGCCGATGCCCGAGTGGATGATGCCCTGCTTCTCGACGCGGAATTCGACCTGGCCGCCCTTGGCGTCCTTAACGGCCTGTTCCACGTTCGGGGTCACGGTGCCGAGCTTCGGGTTCGGCATCAGGCCCTTGGGACCCAGCACCTTACCGAGACGGCCGACAACGCCCATCATGTCAGGCGTGGCGATAACGCGGTCATAGTCGAGATTGCCGTTCTGCATGTCTTCCATGAGGTCTTCCGCACCGACCTTGTCGGCGCCGGCGGCCTTGGCCTTCTCGGCATTGTCGCCCTTTGCGAACACGGCGACCTTGACGTCCTTGCCGGTGCCGCTCGGGAGCGAAACCATGCCGCGGACCATCTGGTCGGCGTGGCGCGGGTCGACGCCGAGGTTCATCGCGACTTCGACGGTCTCGTCGAACTTCGCCTTGTGCTCGCGCAGCGTGGCGATCGCTTCGTCCACACTGTAGAGCTTCTCGCTGTCGAGCTTGGCGACGAGCTGCTGCTTTTTGGTCTGCTTAGCCATTATCTTAGCCCTCCACCACGTCGAGGCCCATCGAACGCGCGCTGCCTTCGATGATCTTGGTGGCCTGTTCGATGTCGTTCGCGTTCAGGTCCTTCATCTTCTGCTCGGCGATTTCCGCCAGAGCCGAACGCTTGATGCTCCCGGCCGAAACCTTGCCCGGCTCTTTCGAACCCGACTTCAGTTTGGCAGCCTTCTTGATGAGGAAGCTGGCCGGCGGGGTCTTGGTCACGAAGGTGAACGAACGGTCGGCATAGACCGTGATGGTGGTCGGAATAGGCATGCCCTTTTCCATGTCGCCGGTGGCGGCATTGAAGGCCTTGCAGAATTCCATGATGTTCACGCCGCGCTGACCCAGCGCAGGGCCGATGGGCGGCGAGGGGTTGGCGGTGCCGGCAGGCACCTGCAGCTTGATATAGCCGTCGATCTTCTTGGCCATGATTGGCCTCCTTTCTCACTGTCGCCACGGCACTCTCGAACCGGGGCTCATGGTAAGCGGTCACGCGGTCTGACGGATCAGACCTCCCGCACGGGTTCCCGAGGATGCCTTGGGAAGGCGCGCACATAGCGTTCTTGCGCGGAATTGCAAGCGATTCGCTAGGGCCGAGCCGCATGCGCCGCATGTCGAGAACACCCCCTATGATATTCTTGCATGCGGCTTCTCCCCAGTGACCTGGTAATAGCGCTGTTCACCTATCGCTTTGCAACGGATGTGCTAGGACCGAGCGCCACAGAAGGAGCGCACATGCAGAGTTTCGTCGATATCTGGCAATACATGCCACATGGGATGTGCCTGCTCTGGCAACCGTGGCTGGTCACGCTGTGGGCTGGCAGCGATCTGATCATCTTCCTTTCCTATACGGCCATTCCGATTGCGTTGCTGACGGTGCTGCGCAAGCGTCAAGACATCCCCTTTTCCGGCCTGGTGGTGCTGTTCTCCAGTTTTATTCTGCTGTGCGGCCTTACCCACCTGATGGGCATCGTCACGCTTTGGTATCCCATCTATCCGTGGGTTGGCATGTTGAAGCTGGCGACCGGTCTCGTTTCGGCGGCGACCGCCGTGGTCCTGTTCCGCTTGATCCCGACGCTGGTTGCCCTGCCGTCTCCGGCACAGCTATCGGAAGCGAACAGCAAGCTACAGGCTGAAGCCGACGCGCATCAGGACACTCTTGCCAAGCTGAAGGGTCTTGTGGCCGATTTGCAGGCCGAAGCGGCAGCGCATGAGGCGACACTGGCGAAACTCGAAGACTTGGTGGCGGAGCGGACCGAGGAGTTGCACGAGGCCAATACCAGGCTTGCCGTGCAAACTCGCGAAGCGGTGCACCGCAGTGCCAACCTGCTGTCGGTCGTAACCTCGCTCACCCGGCAGACGGCGCGGGGCCACGAGCGGACTGAGGATTTCATCGAGGCCCTACTCGGACGCATTCACTCGCTGGCAATGGCCACATCGACCGTCGTGCGTGGCGACGATCATCTTTCCGGCGACCTGGCGACCATTATGCGCCAGCAGCTCGATCCCGTATTGCTGACATACGGCAAGCGGGTCAATCTGGATGGGCCGCCGACCCAGATTGTCAGCGAAGCTGCGCAGCAGATCTCGCTCGCCGTTCACGAACTCGCCACCAATGCGCAAAAATACTCTCTCTCGCAGGATGCGGATTCCCAGGTCACCATCAGCTGGGGTGTCGAGGGAGCCGATGAAGACCAGCGGTTCGTTCTCGTCTGGCGCGAAACTCACCCGACGGGCGAGACGGTAAGCGACACGCCGGCAGGAGAAGGTGGTTTCGGCACGAAGCTGCTCACCCGCATCGTGCCCCAGGTGCTGCGCGGTAAAGCGACGCGCTCAATCGAAGACGGCGTGCTCGAATATCGCCTTGAGGCACCGGCCTCTGCCGTGCTGGCCAATCCCGAGGATACCGATACCGCAACGCTCGCGGCCCGCTTGGTCGATGAGAATTTCGGCTTGAAATAGCCACGACAGGTCCTGGGCGATCTAGATGACCGCGCGTCCGATACCGAACGTGAAGGTACCGAACGGACTAGCCCAGAGCCTTCGATCGCACCCGACACTGGCAAGGCTCATTCCACGAAGCGCCTTGCCGCATGGCTCGCCCGTCGAGTGCCGGCTGCTATCGGTCGACTTTCGATGACGAAGGCCGACCAGTAGTGTACGTTATTGTATTGTGATCAAAGAAGTGATCTCGACCGCTCTTGGTGCACTCTTGTGCACCGCGACCGTCGCCTCCGCGCAGGAGGCACCCGGTTCGGGAGACTCCGGTTTGCGAATCCCCGAGATATCGCCGGCGGAGTTCGATGAAAACCTCGCCATAGAGGGTGAGGAAATCGGTGCACGGAAACTGCGCAGCCGCATGACGGTGGATGTCATGGTCAATGGCACCGGCCCTTACAAGTTCGTCGTCGACAGCGGAGCGGACACATCGGTCGTCGGCGCAAGGCTGGCTGGCGAACTCGCCATGCCGCCGGGTACGCCGGCGATGTTGCACGGCGTTACCGAAAGCAAGGTGGTCGATCGCGTTCTGGTCGACGAGATCATGCTCGGCCCCACCGCGACCACCGAACTCGAATTACCCGTGCTCGACGAGCGCGACTTGGGCGGTGATGGCATGATTGGCCTCGACGCGCTGGTCGAACAGCGTTTGCTGATCGATTTCGATGAACGTCACATCAGCGTCGACGATGGATTTACTCCGGCCCCGCTGATGGACGGAATGATCATCGTGAAGGGCCGGCTGCAGCGAGGCCAATTGATCCTGACCGAAGTGACCGCGGGCAAACAAAAGCTCGATGCGGTGGTGGATACCGGCTCCGAAATCACCATCGGCAACATTGCTCTGCGCGACAAGCTGGCGCTCAGGCGTATGAGCGACCTTCGCAAGATCAAGGTTTATGGGGTTACCGGCAAGGAACTGGAATTTGACTTTCTTGTGGTCAGGGAATTGAAACTGGGCCCTGTCCTTTTGCGCAATGTTCCCATCGCCTTTGCCGACATTCCTCCGTTCGAGGTCCTAGGAATTGCTGACCAGCCATCGCTTTTGCTGGGCACCGACCTGATGGAGAACTTTCGCCGAGTGTCGCTCGACTTCAAGGACCGCAAGGTGCGCTTTCAACTCAGAAAGTGCCACAAGTCTTTGATTCAACTACGCACGGCCAGGTATGCATCGCGAATCAATGCGGACCGGCCGAGCGCCTGTAGCTGAGCCATGCGAGCGAATTGCGCGGGTGTGGATCCCTAGCAGGACTCGCGCGAAAGGCCTGGAGCAGTTGCAAGCGCTGTGTTTATGACGGCCATTTCCGCCTACAGAGCCGCGTCGAGCGAAATGCGAGGCCCCGCCCGGACCGCTCCGAGCGGGGCTTCCCGAAAAGGTACGATTTCCGTGGGTTATTTGACCAGTTCGACCTGTTCGAAATCGAGTTCGACCGGCGTCGCGCGGCCGAAGATCGAGACCGAAACCTTGACCTTCTGCTTGTCGAAATCGAGTTCCTCGACGAGGCCGTTGAAGCTGGCGAAGGGGCCGTCGAGCACCTTGACCTGGTCGCCGATTTCGTAATCGACGCTGATTTCCTTCTTGGGCGCCGCACGGGCCTCTTCCACACCGCCGAAGTAGCGCGCCGCTTCCTTCTCGGAAATCGGCTGCGGCTTGTTGTTGGTGCCGAGGAAGCCGGTCACCTTCGGGGTATTCTTGACGAGGTGGTAGACGTCGTCGGTCATGTTCAGCTTGGCCAGCACGTAGCCGGGCATGAACTTGCGCTCGACCTGGACCTTCTTGCCGCGCTTGACCTCGGTAACGGTTTCGGTCGGGACCTCGACCTCTTCAACGCCCTCGGACAGGCCGAGGCGCTCGGCCTCGGCGATGATCGAATCGCGAACCTTGTTCTCGAATCCGGAATAGGCGTGGATGATGTACCAGCGTGCCATGTGTTCTCGTTACCCTGTCGAAATGCGGCTTTGGCCAGGAAAATCAGGCCAGCGTCAGCAGCCAGCGCACCACGGCGCTGAACAGCGAATCGATGCCGAGGAAGAAGAGCGAAAGAATGACCATCATGATGAACACGAAGATTGCCGTGCGCACCGTTTCCTCGCGCGTCGGCCACACGACCTTGCGTCCTTCGGTCTGCACCTGTCGGAGGAACTCCGCCGGGCTGGTCTTCTTTTCGTCTGCCATCGCTCACGTCTCTCGCGTAAAAATCGTGCCGCCTTCCGCCACGTCCCTTTCAGGTAGGGTCTCTCGCCGCCCCGGTTCAAGTCCGGGAGGGGCTTTTATCGGGTCCCAATGTCGGAAGACGGCGCAGCGTCTACTCTCGCGCGCGGCAAAAGGCAAGCCGGGGACTCGGCGGAATCGCCTCTTTGCAAGCGCTCCGAGCGCGACTAGCGTGCGCGCTTTCCAGTTCAGGGACGCATGAGGGGAATTTTTGCAATGGCAACAAGCCAGGCACCAAGTCTGGGCGAGCGGCTGATCGAGCCGGTCACCAACCTATCCGATTTCATCTGGGGCGGAACATGGAACGGGGTCGAAGTGCTCCCCTTCCCGCCCATGACCATCATCCTCTTGGGAATCGGCCTGTGGATCATGGTCGGCCTCAAATTCTACCCGATCATCAAGCTGGGCAGTGCGTTCAAAGGTCTGTTCGCAGGTCGCAAGAGCCAGGGCGAAGGCGAAATCTCGCCTTTCGCGGCGCTCTCCACGGCGCTTTCGGGACAAGTCGGCACGGGCAATCTCGCCGGTGTCGCCACCGCGATCGCGCTGGGCGGCCCGGGAGCGATCTTCTGGATGTGGGTCACCGCACTGTTCGGCATGGCGCTGGCCTTCGCCGAAGGCTCGCTCGCCATCCGCTACCGCGAACGCACCAGCGACGGCGTGTTGCGCGGCGGCCCGATGACCTACATCATGATGGGCCTGGGCAAGAAATGGACCTGGCTTGCCATCGTCTTCTGTATCGGCACACTGTTCTCGGCGCTGGTGACGGGCAATTCGATCCAGGCGAATGCGGTAGCCGACGGCCTCAACGAACTGTTCGGCATCGAAGAGTGGCTCGGCGGCCTGATCGTCGCCTTCCTCGTTTTCATCGTCATCATCGGCGGCATCAAATCGATCGGTAGCGTGGCAGAGAGGATCGTGCCTTTCATGGCCGCCACCTATATCGTGATGGCGGTAATCGCGCTGATCCTGAATTTCGGCGATCTGGGCGAGACCTTCGGGCTGATCTTCCATGGCGCGTTCAATCCGCAGGCGGCCAGTGGCGGCTTCGTCGGCGCGGCCATCATCCTGGCGATCCGTGCCGGTGTTGCGCGCGGCCTGTTCTCGAACGAGGCAGGCCAGGGTTCGACCGCGATCGCGCATGCGGTGGCGCAGACCAACGATCCGGAAACGCAGGGCCGCATGGCCATGCTCGGCACCTTCATCGATACTATCGTGATCTGCACCATGACCGCGCTGGTGATCCTGACCGTGCGCGGCGATTTCACCGCCAGCGGCGAAGTTGTGGCCCATGCCTGGCAATCGGACCGGGTCGGTTTCGAAATGACCAGCGGCGCCTTCGCCGCGGCCTTCCCGATCGAGATTGCCGCGATCCCCATCGGTACGCTGGTCGCTTCGGTCGCGCTGATCCTGTTCGTCTTTACCACACTGCTGACGTGGAGTTATTACGGCGAACGCGCGATCACCTTCATTTACGACCGGCTGAAGGGCTCGACCCGTGCAGGCGAGAAGAAGCTGCACATGGCTTGGCGCGTGCTGTGGTGCGTGGTGATCTTCATCGGCGCGGCACAGCCGAGCGAACTGGTCTGGCGTCTGGGCGACATTTCCAACGCCGCGATGGCACTGCCCAACCTGCTCGCGCTGGCACTGCTGAGCGGAGTGGTCTTCAAGCTGGCGCAGGGTCAGAAGGACGCCGGCCCGACCCACACCGCCGATACGCCGGAAGAACCCGAGGAGTACTGAGCCTGAGTGCCTTGATGGGCTAACAAAAAAGGGCCGGGGGTCTATCCGACCGCCGGCCCTTTTCCTTGGTACGACTGAACCCTCAGCGCAACCCGAACAGACGTGCCAGAAAGCCCGGCTGTTCCATCGGCTGGATCTTGCCGTGTGTCTTATAGCGCAGCGAACTGTCGCTATAGGGCTTCGGCTGCACCCAGCCATCGGGGCGGCTGCTGTGGAAGGACAAACTAGACATGGTATACCTCCATGAAATTCTGCCCTCCGTCCTGATCAGTAAAAACACTAGGTCGACAGGGAGGTTCCCGCTTTGCGAACCCCGCCACGCGTCCAGACCAGGGCCAGCAGGGCCAGCGCGGCGAGAGACATAAGATTGATCCCGAGCGGAAAGGCCAAAGCACGGGTGGCGTAGGGCGCGAGATAGAGCAGGACGAGGCCGAGCTTTTCATAGGGCCGGAAACCGTGATCGAGCCCCTGTGCGACGAGCCATAATGTCGGGAAAATCAGGAAGGGCAGATCGTAATTGAACAGATAGGGCGAAGCGAGCGCGGTAGCTGCCAACACCGCTGCTCCCGTCGCCCCCGCATCGTAACCGAAGCGCCGCCAAGCGAGCATGGCTACCGCGAGTGCTGCGAACCCGGAGATGACCGCCAGCGCCACTGCCACGCCGTCTCCCGCCCACAGGCGCGCCTGCGCATAAAACGTCGTCATTCGCAGCAGGAAGTCGGGATTGATCCCCTCCATCAGCGCTTCGCTCGCACGCCAGCTGGTGGAATACGCGGCCAGTGTCTCCCCGCCGAAGACAAGCCACGACAGGGCAAGCAGTCCGATGGCAGCGACGCCGGCCGCAAGGAAAGCGCGCCATTTTCCGCCTGTCGCCAGCCAGAAGGGCGCCAGCACTGCCAGATGCGGTTTGATTACCAGAACCCCGATGGCCGCACCTGAAAGCAGCGGTCGCTTGCCCAGCTCGTGCGCCGCCAATACCAGCAGGGCGCCGGTCAACAGCCCGGTCTGCGCATGGCCCGCCGCGATCAGAGCGCCGGGATAGGCCACCACAAGCGGCCACAGCCTTGGGAAAGCACGAATGCTCACCCAGGCCCATAGACCCCACGTAATCGCCACCCAAGCAATCCAGGCCAGTGGGAAGGGCAGCGATCCGAAGGGCGCAAGGACGAACAGGAAGGGCGGCGGATTGACGAAGGCGAACCACCCCTCGCTTCCCGTACCGGTCTGGACGCCTTGCTGAACCGCCAAGTCGTAGGCCGCCTTCGGATCGCCCGCTGCAGCTACATGGCCCGCGCCCCAAAAGGCCAGGAAATCGGTTCCCGCCGGCCCCATGGCCTTGAGGTACGAATTGACCAGCAATCCGAGGCCGGCGAGCGCCAGCAGTAACGCGTAGCCGCGTACCCGCTCGCGCGTCAGCCAGTCCGCCTGGCGCAGCCAGTCCATCGCCGCCCGTCCCCTCGATCGCGAGAATACATGCTCGCAGGGTTAGCGCGGCGACCAGACTGTCGCCAGTTCAGCCTGGCGGCAATCCCCGCCCGCGCCAGGTTCTAGCTGGCCTTGGAGGCGATCCAGCGGTCGATCTTGGACTCCAGCACCGGCATCGGCAGTGCGCCGGTATCGAGCACCTGGGCATGGAATTCGCGAATGTCGAAATCGTCGCCCAATTGCTCTTCCGCCTTCTTGCGCAGCTCCTGGATCTTCAGCGCGCCGACCTTGTAGGCGAGTGCCTGGCTGGGGATGGCGATGTAACGCTCGACCTCGGCCACGACTTCGGTTTCGGTCATGCCGCTGTTTTCCAGCATGAAATCGATCGCCTGTTGGCGGCTCCAGCCTTTCGCATGAAGGCCCGTGTCGACGACCAGGCGCATCGCGCGCAGCTGCTCGTCCTGCAGTGTGCCATAGCGGTTCCACGGATCGTCGAAGAAGCCCATCTCGTAGCCCAGCGTCTCCGAATAGAGCGCCCAACCTTCGACATAGGCAGTGTTGCCGCCGAAACGCATGAAGGCGGGAAGATCGTCGTTTTCCCGCGCAAGGCTGATCTGGAAGTGATGTCCCGGCGCGCCTTCGTGGAGGTAGAGCGTGACGTTACCGGTCGTCAGGCGGCTCGGCAGGTCGTAGGCGTTGAAATAGAAGGTTCCCGGACGCGACCCATCGGGCGCGCCCGACTGGTAGGACCCGCCCGCCGAAAACTGCTCGATTGATTCGTCATAGGGCTTGATCTCGAGCGGGGTCTTGGGAACCAGCGAGAAGTACTCGCCGATCTTCGCATCGACCTCTTCGCCGATATCGTAATAGGTTTGCGTCAGCGCCTCGCGGCTCTCCGGCTTGAACTGCTCATCGGTACGCACGAAATCGAAAAACTCGGTGAGCGTGCCGGTGAAGCCGACCTCTGCCTTGATTTCTTCGAGGTCGTTCTTGATCCTTGCAACCTCGGCCAGGCCGAGATCGTGCAGATAGTCCGCCGTCAGCGGCAGCGTGGTGGTGCTCTCGATCATCTGCGCATAGAGCTTTTCGCCGCCCTTCATGTCGCTCAGACCGACGCTGTCGCGTGCGACGGGCAAGTATTCGTCGCGCAGGAAGTCGCGCATGCGTTCATCCGCAGCGTAGATTTCCGCGGTCTTGGCTTCGTAGGCCGCCGTCAGGCGCGCCTTGTCTTCCTCCGAAAAGTCCTCAGGGAAGTTTGTCACCGGCTTCATATATTGCGATTCCGCGATCGGGATCGCCAGCATGGTGTCCAGCTGCTTGACGACGTTTTCGATAGTCAGCCTGGTCTCGAGGACGCCGCTTTCCATGCCTTCGCGGAATCTCTCGATCGCGCGGCCGGAAATCTCGATGTAGTCATCATGGCGCGAGAGGTTGTCTTCGTAATTCTCCAGCGTCTTGAACTGCGCCGCCGCATCGCCGCTGGCGAAGTTCGGATAGAAAGTGTGAAAGCCCGAGAAATGGTTGACCGGGCGCACTTCGGTAAGCGCGCGGATTTCATCGGTCTGTCCGCGCAGTGCGGACTCCTGGTTGTACTTGAACACGTCGTAGGCGAGCTGATCGGTCTCGCTCAGCTTGCTGCGGTCGATCAGCTCCAGCTTGGCGAGGTTGAGCTGCGTGTTCAGGCGGCTGGCGTAGAACGACGAGTCGGTCAGAAAGTCACCCAGCCGATCGGCGTTCCTGTCGTCGCCGCGAAACAGCCGACCGAGCGGATTCAGCTCGAGCCCGCGTTCGTCGGCATCGGCGAAGAGCGCAAAGAGCCGGTCGTGCTCGCTCAGTTCGGCGGCAGCTTCCGAGTCTTCGTGACGATCGCGAGCAAGCGCCGGATTGGCGGTGATGATAAGAGCAAGAGCAGCGCTCGAGGCGAGCGCATGGCGGACGATTTTCATGGCATTTCCCCTGGGACCTGTGTTGCCGGCTTAGAACACATGCGCGGACAGCAGGGCAAGCGCATCGTCCGACGACGGTGCGACAGAAATCGACGAGCGGTACGTTCGACTGGAGTGGGGGCTAGAAGGTGTAGCCGATCCCCAGGGCCCCCAACCACTGGTCGGCATCGCCGCGAACCGACGTGAAGGGCGTGCGCTTGGCATCGCCGAGCATCCGGGAATAGCCGCCCAACACGATGAGCGCGAGGCCGCCATTGGCGAGGTCCCCGTCGAGATCGATGCCGGTGAGCAGGTTTACGCCGACGCTTTCCCAGCCGCCATCGGCCCGGAAGGGTGCCAGCGGCCCGCCTGCGGGAACCGAATAGTAATAGTCGGCATAATCGTCGTCGACGTAATCGCCGCCGACCGACAGCGAGATCGCCATACCGCGGCTCAGCGGCGTGAAATAGGTCACGCTGGGGCTGACGATCACCCCGTCATGGGCTCCGGCGACATCCCACAACGCGTCGACATTCACGCTGAGGCTGTCGAACTGGTTGAGCACGCCCGGAAAGCTGATACCGATGGTGGGGCCGACTTCGAATGCCGTGTCGAGCTCGCCATAGGTGAGAACCACCGGATCTTCGATCTGGACCGCTCGATTGCGATTGAGCCGCGCCGAAATCCCGCCGGATATAGTCGCACCCTCGCTATCGTCGTTGACGAAATCAAGCGCGACCCCGGCCGGTCGCGGCGAAATGCCCACCGTGCCGAGCTGGCCCTGAACGATGGGTACCGGGGAAAAGACGTAATCGTCCGAACCGTTGTAACTCGGTGAATAGATCGCACCCAGACCGATCGAAATCCAATTCTCGTCGAACACCGTTTCTTCGTCCGTGGGCAGGCTTTCGACATCCTGGGCGAGAGCGGGCGCGCCGCTCAGAAGCAGTGCAAGGCCGGAGGCGGCAACGATCGATTTCATGCAGATTCCCTCGATTTTCCTGTTTTCTATCCAACTCCTGCCATACCGCCACGTTCCCGTCATGCCCAGCAAAGCGATTGCCGCGATCACGCTTCGGCCCTAAGCCCTGCTGCCAATGAGCGGGCGCACCATCGATATGGCCATCGTCGGAGGCGGGTTGGCCGGCGGGCTGGCGGCGCTGGCCGTGCACCGCGCGCATCCCGACTTGTCCATCGCATTGTTCGAAGCGGGTGAGAGCTATGGCGGCAACCACCGCTGGAGCTGGTTCACCTGCGACGTCGACGAGGCCGGTGCCGATCTTCTCGCGGCGTTCCCAAAGGCCGAATGGGCCCCGGGCTACGATGTGCTCTTCCCCGGCTATACGCGCACGCTGTCGGCGGCCTATCGGTCTCTGGCCAGCGCGGATTTCGATGCGACCTTGCGGCGCGCATTGCCGCAAGCAGCCATCCGGACGGGCTCGCGCGTGGCCGATCTGCGTCCCGATTGCGTGGTGCTCGATAGCGGGGAGCGCATTGCAGCAAAAGTGGTGGTCGACTGTCGCGACTTCCGCGCCTCACCCCATTTGCGTGGCGGCTGGCAAGTCTTCATGGGCCGGCACTTGCGCACCAGCGCGCCGCATGACGTCGCGCACCCGATCGTCATGGACGCCCGGGTCACGCAACATGACGGCTACCGTTTCGTCTACACGCTTCCGCTCGCCGCCGACGAGCTGTTTGTCGAAGATACCTATTATGCCGACAGTCCCGTGCTCGATCGCAGGGTGCTGGCGGGGCGGATCGACCGCTATTGCGACGAAATGGGCTGGTGGGGCGAGACCATCGGCGGAGAAACCGGCGTGCTTCCCGTCATCACCGGCGGCGATTTTTCCGCCTTCCGCCGCGAACTCGGTGCGCCAGGCGTTGTGCGGGCCGGCGCCCGGGGGGGCTTCGTCCACCCGCTGACGAGTTACACGCTGCCCTTTGCCGTTGCCAATGCGCTGGTACTGGCGCGCAAGGCACAGCTTCCCGGCGAGCGGCTGGCCGAACTGTTCGAACGACGCGCGCACCGGCACTGGCGCAAGACGCGGTTCTATCGCGCGCTCGGGCGGATGCTGTTCGACGCCGCGAAACCCGATAAGCGCTATCGCGTTTTCCAACGTTTCTACCGCCTGCGCGAACCCTTGGTCGAACGCTTCTACGCCGGGCACCCGACCCGCGCCGACAAACTGCGCATCCTGACCGGCAAGCCGCCCGTAGCTATACCCTCAGCCATCCGCGCGCTGCTTGGCAAGGGCAGCCCGCTCGTCCATGAAAGATCGCCATGAACGCCGAAACGACTACTCCCGCCAGGCCCGCCGATGCGGGCGAGGCCGTGGGGCCGATCCCCAGCGGCAAGACCGCCTGCGTGATCGGCGCCGGGTTCGGCGGATTGGCACTGGCCATTCGCCTGCAATCGGCGGGTATCCAGACGACCGTCGTCGAAGCGCGCGACAAGCCCGGTGGGCGCGCCTATTTCTGGGAACGGGACGGCTTCACTTTCGACGCCGGTCCCACCGTGATCACCGACCCCGACTGTCTGAAGGAACTGTGGGCACTGTCGGGCCACGATCTCGCCGAAGACGTCGAATTGATGCCGGTGATGCCCTTTTACCGCCTGCACTGGCCCGACGGTACGCAGTTCGACTATTCGAACGACGAAGAGCAGCTATTCCGCGAAATCGCGCAGCTCAATCCCGCAGACGTCGCCGGTTACCAGCGCTTCCTCGAATATTCGGAAGCCGTCTACGAAGAAGGCTACGTCAAGCTCGGCCATAAGCCGTTCCTCGATTTCAAGTCGATGCTCAAGGCGGCGCCGGCGCTAGCCAAGCAGCAGGCCTGGCGCAGCGTTTATTCGATGGTTTCGAGCTATGTCGAGAACGAGAAACTGCGTGAGGCGCTGAGCTTCCATACGCTTCTGGTCGGCGGCAATCCTATGAAGACCAGCAGTATCTACGCGCTGATCCACAAGCTGGAAAAGGACGGCGGCGTGTGGTGGGCCAAGGGCGGCACCAACCGGCTGATCGCGGGCATGGTCAGGCATTTCGAACGGATCGGCGGCACCGTGCGGCTGCACGATCCGGTCGTTCACCTCCATACGCTGGGCAAACACGTCACCGAAGTGGAAACGCACTCGGGCTGGCGCGAGCGGTTCGACGCCATCGCCAGCAATGCCGACATCATGCACAGCTACAAGGATTTGCTGGCCGGATCCAAGCGCGGCGCGGACTATGCCCGGAGCCTGTCGCGCAAGAGCTTCAGCCCGAGCCTGTTCGTGGTCCATTTCGGGATTGAGGGAACCTGGCCGGGAATCCCGCACCACATGATCCTGTTCGGGCCGCGTTATAAGGGCCTGCTCGAAGACATCTACGACCACGGCGTGCTGCCGCAGGATTTCTCGATCTACCTGCACCACCCCAGCGTGAGCGACGACAGCATGGCGCCCGAAGGCATGAGCACTTTCTACGCGCTCGTACCGGTGGCCCACATGGGCAAGCTGGCAGTCGACTGGGAGGAAATCGGTCCCCTGCTCGAGAAGCGTATCCTCGACGAACTCGAACGCCGCCTGATCCCCGATATCCATTCGCGGATCGTAACCAAGTTCCACTACGCCCCGCGCGATTTCGCGATGGACCTCAACGCGCATATGGGCAGCGCTTTCAGCCTGGAACCGGTGCTCACGCAGAGCGCCTGGTTCCGCGGCCACAATCGCGACGACGTGCTGGACAATTTCTACCTCGTCGGCGCGGGAACGCATCCGGGCGCCGGGATTCCCGGTGTGGTGGGGAGCGCTAAAGCGACTGCCGGCTTGATGCTGGAGGATCTCGCGGTATGAGCCGCGGCATGAAACGTCTTGCTATCTATTGCGGCTCGGCCTCGCCCGACGATCCGCGTTATATTCAGCTGGCCTACGACGTGGGCCGCGACCTTGCCCAGCGCGGGATCGGTGTCGTCTATGGCGGCGGCCGGCTCGGTCTGATGGGCGCCACCGCGCGCGGTGCGCTGGATGCGGGCGGCGAGGTGATCGGCGTGATCCCCGACGCGCTCGCCAACAGCGAGGTCGCCAATCACGACTGTACCCAGCTTTACACCGTCGGCGGCATGCACGAGCGCAAGCAGCGCTTCACCGACCTGTCCGACGGCTTCATCACCATCCCCGGCGGAGTCGGGACGATGGACGAACTGTGGGAAGCGATGAGCTGGGCACAGCTGGGCTATCACGACAGCCCGGTCGGCCTGCTCAACGCCTTCGGCTTCTACGACGAGCTCATCGCCTTCAATCGCAAGATGGCGGAAGTCGGCTTCGTGCGGCCCGTGCACCAGAACATTCTGGTCCACGATGCCACGCTCGACGGCCTGCTGGACCGGATGGCGGCCTATGAGCCGCACACGCCGATCTTCAAGATGAAGGCCGACGACCTCTGAACAGACCCCGTCCCCTCGTCCCGTCGCGTTACCTGCGGCCCACCCCGGCCAAGGCCGGCGGCGGCCGGGACCGGGCGATGCTGGTCGATAAATCGCTCGAATCGATCGAGCAGGGCTCGCACAGCTTCGCCGCCGCCTCGAAGCTGTTCGACAAGCCGACGCGTGAGCGCAGCTGGCTGCTCTATGCCTGGTGCCGCCGCTGCGACGACATCGCCGACAACCAGGATAAGGGCGGGCCGCTGGGCGACCAGGGCACGCCCAAGGATGCCGAGGACCGGGTGCAGGCGCTGCGCGTTCTGACCAAGCGCGCCTTCGAGGAACAGCCGACTGCCGATGCGGCGTTCGATGCCTTCGGTCTCGTCGCCGACGAATGCGGGCTGACGCTCGACGAGGCGAACGACGTCATCGCCGGTTTCGCCCTGGACGCCACGCGCTGGAGCCCGAAGACCGAGAAGGACATGTTGCGTTATTGCTACCACGTCGCGGGCGCGGTCGGCATCATGATGGCGCGGATCATGGGGGTGCATCCGGACGATGGTGAAACGCTCGACCGGGCTTGCGACCTGGGGCTGGCCTTCCAGATTGCCAATATCGCACGCGATATCGTGGAGGATGCCGAGGCGGGACGTTGTTACCTGCCCAAGACCTGGCTCGACGAGATGGGCTGGGAACAGGGCGAACACGCGCTGCCCGAAAACCGCTTCAAGCTCGCCAGCCTGATGCCGCGCCTGATTGCGCTGATGGAGAAGCACGAGGCGGCGGCCAAGCTGGGCGCCAAGCGACTGCGGTTTCGCCAACGCTGGGCGGTGCTAGCCGCCGCGCGCATATATGGCGCAATCGGACGCAAGGTGCTCGACCGCGGGCAGCTTGCCTGGGACAAACGCGCGCGGGTGAGCGGGCCGGAAAAGCTCTGGCACATGATCGCCGCCTTTTTCGAAACCATCTGGAACCGCCCAAGTGGCCCGCAAGAGCCGATCATCTGGTCGCGCCACGATTTCCGCCCTGTCGCCGGGTGGTAGCTTCCACACTCCGTTCGCATCGAGCGGAGCGCATGAGCGCGTGGTCGAGATACCGGCTGCCAATGTGGCTCGACCACGCTCGACACGAACGGTTTGCTTTTCGCGCTCGGCGGACTAACCCGCCCGCATGATTTCAAAGCTTCTGATCGCCAATCGCGGCGAGATCGCCTGCCGCATCATCCGCACCGCGCGCGAGATGGATATCGCCACGGTGGCGGTCTATTCCGATGCCGATGCCAAGGCGCTGCATGTGCGCCAAGCCGACGAAGCGGTACATATCGGCCCCTCGCCCGCCGCTGAGAGCTATCTCGTCGGCGAGAAGATTATCGCTGCGGCCAAGGAAACCGGCGCGGAGGCGATCCATCCGGGCTACGGATTCCTGTCGGAGAACGCAGGCTTCGCGCAGGAAGTGATCGATGCGGGGCTGATCTGGGTCGGCCCCAAGCCATCGAGCATCGAGGCGATGGGATTGAAGGACGCCGCGAAAAAACTAATGCGCGAGGCGGGCGTGCCGGTGACGCCTGGCTACGAAGGCGAGGACCAGTCGGTCGAGCGTCTGAAGAAAGAAGCCGACGCGATCGGCTATCCCGTGCTGATCAAGGCGGTCGCGGGCGGCGGCGGCAAGGGCATGCGCAAGGTTGATGCTGCGGCGGATTTCGAAGCCGCGCTCGAAAGCTGCCGGCGCGAGGCCAAGGCGAGCTTCTCCAACGACGAAGTTCTGCTGGAGAAGTGGATCACAAGCCCCCGCCATATCGAAGTGCAGGTCTTCGGCGATGCCCACGGCAATGTCGTCCACCTGTTCGAACGCGACTGCTCGCTCCAGCGCCGTCACCAGAAAGTGATCGAGGAAGCCCCCGCCCCCGGCATGGACGAGGCAACGCGCGCAGAAATCTGCGCCGCCGCCGTGCGCGCTGCGAAAGCAGTCGACTACGAGGGCGCGGGCACGATTGAATTCATCGCCGACGCCAGCGAAGGCCTGCGCGCCGACCGCATCTTCTTCATGGAAATGAACACGCGCCTGCAGGTCGAACACCCGGTGACCGAGGAGATCACCGGGGTGGACTTGGTGGAGTGGCAGCTGCGCGTGGCGAGCGGCGAGTCGATCCCGCTGAAGCAGGAGGAACTCTTCATAGACGGCCATTCGATCGAGGCGCGCCTCTATGCCGAAGACCCGACCGGGGGCTTCCTGCCTTCGACCGGACGGCTCGAACATTTCGACCTCGGCGTCGAAGGCCGGATCGAAACCGGGGTCGAGGAAGGCGACATGATCTCGCCCTTCTATGACCCGATGGTCGCCAAACTCGTCGTCTGGGGCGAGACCCGCGCCGAGGCGATCGATCAGCTCGCCGATATCGCCGAAAGCGTCGAGATATGGCCGGTCAAGACCAACGCAGCCTTCATCGCCAATTGCCTGCGCGATGAGGATTTCGAGGAGGCCAATCTCGACACCGGCTTCATCGAATCCAAACTTGAAGTCCTCGTGTCATCCGACGAGGCGGATGCCGAGATCTGGCAGACTGCTGCCGATTTTGTCGCACTGGCCGAGACTGAGGAACACGACGACCTGCCGATCGGCGTGCGCCTTAACGCCCCGGGCGTGCTCGACGCGGTGCTCACCCACAAGGGCGAAACGCGTAGTATTCCTGCTGCGCGTTCGCATGCTGAAAGCCATGCAACCGGCTTCGTAGACCCCGAACGCGCAGTGGTTTTCGCCGACGGGCAGAGCTTCGTCTTCGAACGCCAAGCGCGCGGTTCGGGTGCCGGAGCGGCGGGTGACGGTGCCATCCTCGCGCCGATGCCGGGTAAGGTCATCGCCGTCGATGTGACCGAGGGTGATGCGGTCAACGCGGGCCAGCGCCTGATGGTGCTCGAGGCGATGAAGATGGAGCACGCGCTTACCGCGCCGTTCGACGGGACCGTCACCGAGCTTTCCGCCAGTGCTGGCGCGCAGGTGCAGGTCGAGGCGGTGCTGGCGGTTGTCGAGCCCACCGAAGATTAGCCGTCATCCCAGCGCAAGCGCGAGCTGACCGAAGGGCAAAGCTGGGATCGGTCCCTCACGGGCGCGACACCGATGGCGGTCCCAGCTTTCGCTGGGACGACGGCTTGGTTATTGGTCGCGCATGGGCTGGGAAAAAGAACTCGAGGAACTGCGCCACCGCGAGGCGTTGGCCGAACAAATGGGTGGCGAGGAGAAGGTTGCCCGCCAGCATGCTCGCGGCAAGATGGATGCCCGCGCCCGGCTGGCGGCGCTGTGCGACGATGGCACCTTCCGCGAGATCGGCAAGATCGCCGGCAAGGGTGCCTATGACGAGGACGGCAACCTTACGGGCGTCCTCCCTGCCCCGTTCCTGTTCGGAAAGGCCGAGATAAACGGCCGCCCAGTCGTCGCGACGGCGGACGATTTCACCATTCGCGGCGGCGCGGCCGATGCGGGGATCAGCCGCAAGATGGTGCAGGCCGAGAAGATGGCGCATGAGCTGAAACTCCCGCTCATCCGGATGATCGACGGCACGGGCGGCGGCGGCAGCGTCAAGACGCTCGAACAGATCGGCGCGACCTATATCCCTGCCGTGCCGGGGTGGTCGGACGTGGTGAAGAACCTCGATACGGTGCCGGTCGTCGCGCTCGCACTCGGCCCCACCGCGGGCCTTGGTGCAGCGCGCACGGTCGCCAGCCATTACTCGATCATGGTCAAGGGCCTCAGTCAGATCTTCGCCGCCGGACCCGCCGTGGTCGATGGGCTGGGCGAAAGCTACAAGGGTTCCGACGACCACAGCCAAGCCAAGGAAGACCTGGGCGGGAGCGGCATCCACACGCGCAACGGCGTGGTCGACGACGAAGTCGCCAGCGAGGCCGAGGCTTTCGCCCGCGCGCGGCATTTCCTGTCATTCATGCCCGAACATGTCGGCCAGCTCGCGCGCCGCTCCAACTGTACCGATCCGGTCCACCGGCGCGAGGAAGCGCTGCTCTCGCTCGTCCCGCGCGAGGACAAGCAGGTCTATTCGATGCGCCGCTGCATGGAGATGGTTTTCGACCAGGGCACGGTGTTCGAAATCGGCCGCATGTGGGGCCGCGCCTGCATCACCGCGCTCGCCCGATTGGATGGCTGGCCGGTGGCGGTCCTGGCGAGCGACCCGAGCTATCTCGGCGGGTCGTGGGAGGCCAAGACTAGCGAAAAGGTCGAACGCTTCGTCAAGCTTGCCGACCGGTTCCGCCTGCCGATCGTCCATCTGGTCGACAACCCCGGCTTCATGATCGGGCGCGAGGCGGAGATGGCGGGCACCATCCGCTACGGCGTGCAGGCGATGAATGCGATCTACAAGGCGACGGTCCCGCTGGCATCGGTGGTGCTGCGCCGCGCCTACGGTATCGCGGGCAGCGCGATGAGCAATGCCGAGACCTTCCAGTATCGCTATTGCTGGCCTTCGGGCGACTGGGGTTCGCTTCCCATCGCGGGCGGGCTCGAGGTCGCCTATAAATCCGAACTCGAAGCCGCCGAGGACCCGGAGGCCGAACTCGCGGCGATCCGCGACCGGCTGGACAAGGTCACCTCGCCCTTCCGCAGCGCCGAACGCTTCAACGTGGAAGACATTATCGATCCGCGCGATACACGGCCCCTGCTGTGCGAATTCGCCGGGCTGGCCTGGCGCAGGCTGCGCGCCGAGGCCTAGTCCAGATCCGGTTCCGGCGGGCCGAACAGCGAGCCGCGCTCGGAATAGAGCACGAAGATCAGGCTCATCGTCGCGGTCACCAGCAATGCCAGGGCCAGCGGGCGGGCAGTTCCGTCATAGGCGTAGCCCACAGCCGCACCCAGCAGCGCGCCGGTAGTCATGCGCAGGAAGCTCTGCGCGCTCGAGGCGGCCCCCGCGATATGGCGGAAGGGCTGCATCGCGATCGAGCCGAAATTGGCACCGATAAAGCCCAGCAGGCTCATATTGGCCGCCATCAACGGGATGAAGGTCCACAAGGTTTCGTCGGGCTGGCTGGCGAACCACAGCTGCAGCGCCGCGATGGCGATGAATAGGAACAGCGCGGTGTGGCTGACGCGGCGCGCGCCGAAACGCTCGACGATGCGGCTGTTCGACCAATTGGCGAGCGCCATGCATCCCGCGCAGAAGGCGAAGAGCAGCGGGAACATGTCGCCCGCCCCAAAAGCCTCGCCGATCAGCTGTTGCGACGAATTGATGAAGCCGAACAATCCGCCGAAGACCAGCGCGCTGGCCAGCGTATAGCCGATGGTGGAGCGAAGCGTGACCGCACTGCGCATGTTCATGGCGATGACCGAAATGTTGATCTCCTGGCGATCATCGTCGTGCAGCGTCTCGGGCAGGCGCACATAGACCCAGACCGTCATCACCACGCCGAGAAGCGCCATCGCGACGAAGATCCAGCGCCAGTCGCCGAATAGCAGCAGGACTCCTTGCCCAATGCTCGGTGCCACTGCGGGGACGAGCAGGAAGATCACGAAGATGAGGCTCATCATCCGGGCCATCTTGTCGCCGCCCACGCGGTCGCGGATGATCGCCGGTGGCAAGGCGATGATGCCCGCCGCGAAAAAGCCCTGCAGCGCGCGCAATACGATCAGCTGTGTAAAGCTCGTGACGGCGGCACAGGCCACCGACAACAGGATATATGCCCCAAGTGCCGAAAAGAGCACCGGTCGCCTACCGAATCGGTCGGCAAAGGACCCGGGGATCAGCGTCCCGACGCCCGCCGCGAGCAGGTAGACACCCACCACGAACTGCCGGTCGTTGCCCTCGGCGCCCAGGCTGCCGGCAAGCTCGTCGAGCGCGGGCAGGATGGCGTCGATGCCGAAGGCATTGCAGGCCATCAGCAGGGCCATCATCCAGATCAGTTCGCGCTCGCCGATCATCGGGCGTTTGGCCCGGTCGGGTAACGGGCGTTCGCCGCTTGCTAGCTGATCGGTTCGCATCTGCACGAAATGGCAGGTGCGCCACAAGGTTCCGCTTTGCAACCCGTGCGCCTATCTTGGGGTCGCAATGAGTGACGCGAAAGACACGGATGATGCGGGAGAGACCGCTGCGGAAGCGGATGGCCTTCGCAAGATCATCCACGTCGACATGGATGCCTTTTTCGCCAGCGTCGAACAGCGCGACAATCCCCAACTTCGCGGCAAGCCCGTGGCGGTGGGCGGATCGAGCGGGCGGGGCGTAGTCGCAGCCGCAAGCTACGAAGCACGCAGGTTCGGCGTGCGCAGCGCCATGCCGTCGGTCACGGCCAAGCGGCTGTGCCCCGACCTGGTCTTCTGCAAGAGCCGCTTCGACGTCTATCGCGAAGTCTCGCAGCAAATCCGCGCGATCTTCCGTCACCACACCGATCTCGTCGAACCGCTCAGTCTCGACGAGGCCTATCTCGACGTGACCGAGGACAAGCTCGGCATCGGCAGCGCGACGCGCATCGCCGAACTGATCCGCCAGGAAATTCGCGCCAAGACGAAGCTCTCCGCAAGTGCGGGGGTGAGCTACAACAAATTCCTCGCCAAAATCGCGAGCGACCAGAACAAGCCCGACGGGCTGTGCGTCATCCGCCCGGGCGAAGGCGCGCGTTTCGTGGCGGACCTGCCGATCCGACGGTTCCACGGCGTCGGCCCCAAGGGTGCGGAAAAGATGGCGAAGCTGGGCATCGAAACCGGGGGAGACCTCGCGGCCAAGGACATCGAGTGGCTGCGCGCGCATTTCGGCAGCTTTGCCGACTACCTCTATCGCGCCGCGCGGGGGATCGACCTGAGGCCCGTGCGATCGAGCCGCATCCGCAAGTCGGTCGGCGGCGAGCGGACTTTCAGTCGCGACCTGTCGACGGGCAGCGAGCTGCGCGAGACGATGGAGAACATCATCGACATCGTGTGGGGCTATATCGAGCGCGCCGAAGCCAGGGGCCGCACCGTGACGCTGAAGATGAAATACACCGATTTCCAGATCTTCAGCCGCGCCAGGACGCTCGACCGGCCGATCGCCGACAAGCAGGAATTCGCCGCTATCGGCCGCGCGCTGCTGGAAGAGGTATTGCCGCTGCCGATGCCGATCAGGCTGATGGGACTGACGTTGTCGAAACTGGAACGCGATGGCGACGAGGAAGCGAAGCGCCCCGACGCGCAGCTTTCCCTGCTCTAACTCTTACCCGACTGCCATAATTCCAGCCGTGTCTTCGTGCGCGGGCCAAGCGGTTCGGGCAGCGAGTGGACGGGGAAAAACCGCGCCTCGATCACCTCGCGGCCGTCGGCCCTGGGCATCGCATCGACCACTCCTTCGAAGATGTGTGCGGTGTGGGGGGCTCCCGAGATCTTCTCCTCGATCACACCGACAATCGCCATTCGCTGGATTGCGCAGCCGGTTTCCTCCTGCAGCTCTCGCCGGGCGGCCTGATCGGGCGACTCCTTTCGCCCCACGCCGCCACCGGGGAAATACCACCCCGACGGGCCGTAGCTGTGACGTACAAGCAGCAGCTTTCCGTCGAGATCGCGCGCGATCACGCTCACGCCGGTTCCGGTCCTGCCTGTGGTTCGCCGCCAGCAGTGGCGCAGGGTGTGAGCGACCTTGAGGGCCAGCCGATACAGCGGCGCGGGGATCAGGTGAAGCATGTCACCTGTTGTGTAGCTGCCCGAAGCAGCCGCGCAACCGGCAGATCGTGTTCACCCTCAATTGCCTGGTCGAGCACGGCGCGCTTTTCCTCGCCGCGGATGACGAACAGGATCCGATCGCTCGCCAGAAGCGACGGCAGCGTCAGGCTGATCCGATCGAAGGGCGCCTCGGGCGGTAGCGGGTCGGGCGTCAGGCGCAGAATGGCGCGCGATTCGTCGACCTGCGGATCGATGTTGGGAAACAGCGAGGCGATATGCCCATCCGCGCCCATACCCAGCCAGGCCAGCGCGAAACGCGGCACCGCTTCCATCTCGCTCAGAGTGACGACTTCCGCGCCCGCCGGTTCGAACAGATCGCGCAGCTTGCCGGTATTCGAGGCCGCGTGATCCTCGGGCACCACGCGATCGTCGCCCGGCCACACGACCAGTCGCGTCCAGTCGAGATCGTGCTCGAGCAGGGCGTCCATGATCGGGAACGGAGTCGATCCGCCAGGCACGGTAATCGTGACCGGACCATCGCGGCCGTCGAGCGCCTTGCCCAGTTGCACCGCCAGCCAGTCCGCAATCGCGGCGTCGCTGGAGCCCTCGACGATCGTCACATTTTCCATGTGCCCCTGATACACCAAGGCCGCCCGTCCCCAAGGGGAAAGGCGGCCCGCAGGCGCTTTCGCATAGCTATGCGTTTACTTGCTGGTCTGGTTGAGGAACCAGATGCGCTCTTCGGTCTGGTCGATCCAGTCGTCCACGATACCGCTGGTGGCATTGTCGCCGACTTCTTCCGCCGCTTCCTTCACTTCGCCGAGGCGCGTGTGCAGCTTCCGATTGTCGTCGCGCAATTCCCTGACCATCGCATCGGCAGTGAGGGTCACGTCGTCCTGATCGTCGATGCGCGTGTGCTTCATCACGCTGCCGATCGAGGTGAGCGTATACTCGTCGTTCTTGCGTACGCGCTCGCCCAGATCGTCGACGGTGCCGATAAGCTGGGCGGCCTGCTCGTCGAACAGAACGTGGAGGTCGCGAAAGCGCGGCCCCGCCACGTGCCAGTGGAAATTCTTGGTCTTGAAATAGAGTGCGGTCGTATCCGCCAGCGCTCCATTCAGCGCGCTGACGAGACCTGCTTTCGAATTGTCGCCGACTTCGGCCATGTAGTGTTCCCCTTCGTGGATTGGATATTCACCTCACCAACGGCCAATTCACGCTTGGGTTTCTAGATTATGGATAGTCGCTGTGATCGCCTTATCCGATTATACCGCGGGCGCTCAATCCCGTGATCATTGCGAGTATGAAAAGCAATACGGCAAGGCCGATCCTGATCGTACGCAGCGGCAGCCGTTCCTCCAGCCTGTTCGCCATCGCCCAGCCGACGAAGACGGCAGCGCCGCCCCCCAGCGCCCCACCGAGGCCCGCCAGCGGCCAGGATGCGAACACGACCGCAAACGCAGCCACGAGAAAGCGCGAGGCATCGGTCAGCTGGCGAGCGAACAGCACGATGGCGATCGCGCCGAGCGAGCGGGTGGGCTCTTTCGGCGCCTTTTCGCGGTTCGGCCAGGCGCATTCGAACGCCGCCAGCAGCAAAGCGATGGCCACGAACATGGTCGATGAGTTTTCGGACATCGTCTGCGACAATTGCGCCCCGAACCAAGCGGCAATCGCTGCCGCCGCCGCCGAACTGGCCAGCGCCACCGCCAGCAATCCGTTCGATCCGCCCAGCACGCCTGCCAGCCGCGAAACAAGCAACTGGTCGCGCGCGCCGGTAGCGGCAAGGAAGCTGGCGACCATGGCGAAGATCAGCGATGTCATGGCGGTTCCCGCTCCCCTTCCTATACCCGACAGCATGCGATAGCACGCCGCGGCGAGAAACACAGAGGGAGAGCATTTCGTGCAATTGACGAAGGGCATGGCGGCGGTCGTAACCGGCGGCGCATCGGGTCTGGGCAAGGCGAGCGCACAGGCGCTCGCGGACGCAGGGCTCAAAGTGACAATCTTCGACGTGAACGAAGAGGCGGGCGAAGCGCATGCCAAAGTGATCGGCGGCATTTTCGCGCGTGTCGACATCACCGACGAACAATCGGTGATCGAGGGTTTCGACAAGGCGCGCGCGGCACACGGACAGGAGCGCGTCACGGTCCATTGCGCCATGACCAGCCGCCGGGGCAAGACGCTGGGCTGGGACAAGGAAAACGGGCGCTACAAACGGCTCGCGACCGAGGATTACGCTTTCGGCGCGGAAGGGATCCTCGTCTCCTCCTATCGCATCGCCAGCCATTCGGCGCTGGGCATGGCCAATAGCGAGCCGCTCAACGAGGATGGCGAACGCGGCTGCATCACGCTCACCGCCAGCGTCGCGGCGCAGGACGGGCAGATCGGCCAGGTCATCTACGGCAGCTGCAAGGCGGGCGTGAACGGCCTCGTGCTGCCGATGGCACGCGACCTCATGGATATCGGCATCCGCGTGAATTCGGTCATGCCCGGCATATTCGCCACCCCGCTGATGTTGGGCATGAAGGATCGCAATCCGCAGATGTGGGACCAGCTCAACGCCAGCGTGCCCTTCCCCAAACGCCTCGGCCATCCGGAAGAGTTCGCCTCGCTGATCTGCGAGATTGCGCGCAACAGCTACATCAACGGCCACCAGTTCCGGCTGGATGGCGCGATCCGGATGCCGCCGAAATAGCGAGGGTTGGGAAGCGCTGGAGCGGGTGAAGGGAATCGAACCCTCGTCGTCAGCTTGGGAAGCTGCTGCTCTACCATTGAGCTACACCCGCCTGCCGCGCCGACGCCCTTGGATCGAAGACGACCTCAGGTCAATGGCCAGGGCATCGCGCGGTGACGAAATCCAAACCGAAAAGCGACCTCCGGCAAAGCGCGCTGGAGGTCGCTTTTCTCTTAGAGTGCCTTGCGCCCTTTAGAATCGGTAGCTGACGCCCGCGCTCAGGACCCAGGGGTCGAGCTTGTGCTCGGTTTCGATGGCGAGCGTGTTGCCGGCGAACCAGCGCGCCGTGGTGTCGACGAAATAGCGCTTGGCATCGACGGTCAGGCCAAAGCCGTTTTCGCCGAGCGGGAGGTCGATGCCGGCCTGCAGCACAAAGCCGAATTCGTCGGAGAAGGTGGTGCGCGTCACACCCAGCGGGATGGTGTCAGCGCCCGGTTCGACATCGACCCACCAGAAATAGGTCGCACCTGCGCCGACATAGGGCTTCGCGCCGCCGACATCGAAATGGTACTTCGCGGTGAAGGTCGCCGGGATCACCTTGGCATCGGAAACCAGTTCCGCCCCGGGCAGGCCCGAAACCGCATCGACATCGTGCTGAGTCAGGCAGCAGATCGTTTCGATCGAGACGTTCGGCGCGACGAAATATTCCACCGCCAATGTGGGCACGAAATTATCGTTCGCCTCGGTCTGCGTGCCTGCCGGCAGGCCGACGATATCGGTCCTCAGTTCGGTAATCTCGCCATCGGGCGCGACAAGGGTGCCGAGCAGCTTGACCTGCAGCTTGCCGTCGTTGTCCTGCGCCTGTGCGGGGGTGGCGATCATTGCCGCACCGGCAAGAGCGCTCGCGAGCAACTTGTTCATTTCCTTGGTCCTCATGCGCTGCAGTGGTCGCCCCATGCGTCCCAGGATGGTTGCAGCGCTCGAAGTCCTTCTGGAGATCGAATTTTCCGCCTTCATTGATCTGCGTCAAAGAAATCCGCTTTGCGAAGCGCGACTAGAGGGCATGACGAATTTCCCCGAAGCCTTCGATCGGTTCGCACGCAAAATCCTGTCTGCGAACCTTTCCGACGCGGCACATCTCCGCTTTCAGTCGCTTGCCCGGCTGGTGGCGCTGGACAGGGACCGCGCCCTCGAATTCGAGGGCACTTCTTCGCAGCTCATCTTCGTTGGACACGGAGCAACCAAGCTGGTTGCCCATGCTTCGGAGGCGCGCGACCAGATCGTCGCCTTCCATTTCGTCGGCGACGTGTTCACGGTGCCCGAACAGGACAATTATTCCTATTCGGTCTGCGCCTTGCGCGATTGCGACCTGCTGACCTTCAGCGCGAACGAATTTCTCGACCTCGCGGCGAGCGAGGCACCGATCCTGCGCCACCTGCTCGACAACACCACCGGCTCGCTCAGGCGCTGCCGCGAGAAGACCATCGCTCTGGGGCGCAAGACCGCATCGGAAAGGGTAGCGGTGTTTCTCCTGGCGATGGGCGAACGCATCGGGGTGGGAAAGGGCGGATCGGTCCTGCTCGAACTGCCGATGTCTCGCCGCGACATCGCCGAAAGCCTCGGCCTGACCATCGAAACCGTCAGCCGCCAGCTCAGCCTCCTGCGCGAGGCTGGGGCGATCGCGACCACCGGCCGGTCGGGCATCGTGCTGCACGATGTCGGGATGCTGAAGGCTCGCGCGGGGTACCTGCGTGATGCCGCCTGATTTCTTTCGCCAAATTGATTCAGATCAATGCGGCTGCCGGGCCGGCAGCCTAGGCCGCGCTCAAACGGACGGAGACCCTTATGCACGCTGAAGCCGCGCTGGGCCGGATTGGCCTGTGGTTCATTATCATGCTCGCGGCGATCGGCGCGGCGGTTGCGGCCGCCGACGCGGGATTTGCCGCGCACGCCACGATAATCGCCGCACTCGCATTCGTGATGATCTGGATGAGCGCCTCGCGCTTCGATCCGCTGGGCAAGGCACAGGGCTTCTTCAAGATGCCCGACACGCCCTCGCGTTATGACGACGACGTGATCCGCTGGGGCGTGATCGCGACGATGTTCTGGGGTCTTGCTGGACTGCTTGCGGGCGTGTTCATCGCGGCGCAGCTTGCTTTCCCGCAGCTCAATTTCGAGCCCTATCTCAATTTCGGTCGCGTTCGTCCGCTGCATACCAGCGCGGTGATCTTCGCCTTCGGCGGCAATGCCCTGCTCGCGACGAGTTTCTACGTCGTCCAGCGGACCTGCCGTACGCAGCTCGCCTTCCCCGGCCTCGCCCGCTTCGTCTTCTGGGGTTACCAGCTGTTCATCGTGCTGGCCGCGACCGGCTATCTGCTCGGTGTCACCCAGTCGAAGGAATATGCCGAGCCCGAATGGTACGTCGACCTGTGGCTAACGATCGTCTGGGTGGCCTATTTCGTCGTCTTCGTCGGCACGCTGGCGAAGCGCAAGGAACCGCACATCTACGTCGCCAACTGGTTCTACCTCGCCTTTATCGTGACCGTGGCGATGCTGCACATCGTCAACAACCTCGCAATGCCGGTGAGCCTGCTGGGCGCCAAGAGCTATTCCGCCTTCGCCGGGGTGCAGGATGCACTGACCCAGTGGTGGTACGGCCACAACGCGGTCGGTTTCTTCCTGACTGCGGGCTTCCTGGCGATGATGTACTACTTCGTCCCCAAGCAGGCCGAACGCCCGGTCTATTCCTACCGCCTGTCGATCATCCACTTCTGGTCGCTGATCTTCCTCTACATCTGGGCAGGTCCGCACCACCTCCACTACACCGCGCTGCCCGACTGGGCGCAGACGCTGGGCATGGTCTTCTCGATCATGCTGTGGATGCCCAGCTGGGGCGGCATGATCAACGGGTTGATGACCCTCAACGGCGCGTGGGACAAGGTCCGCACCGATCCGATCATCCGCATGATGGTGATGGCGCTGGCCTTCTACGGCATGAGCACTTTCGAAGGGCCGATGCTGTCGATCAAGAGCGTCAATTCGCTTTCGCACTATACCGATTGGACCATCGGACACGTCCATTCCGGTGCGCTGGGATGGAACGGGCTGATCACCTTCGCCTGCGTCTACTTCCTGGTGCCGCGCCTGTGGAAGCGCGAGCGGATGTATTCGCTGCGCATGATCAACTGGCACTTCTGGCTCGCGACGATCGGCATCGTCTTCTACGCCGCGAGCATGTGGGTTGCCGGCATCATGCAGGGGCTCATGTGGCGCGAATACGGACCCGACGGCTATCTCGTCTGGTCGTTCGCGGACAGCGTGGCAGCCATGTTCCCGATGTATGTGATGCGCGCGATCGGGGGGATCATGTACCTCTCGGGTGCCCTCATCATGTCCTACAACATCTGGATGACGCTGGCAGGAAGGCTGCGTGAAGAGGCACCGCTGCGCGATGCCGCCTACGACCCGCAGGCCGACCGCCCCATCGTCCAGCCCCGTCCCGAAACCGTTCCGGCCGAATAGGATCGCACGACCATGTCAGACCCCGTCGTCGAAGAAACCGTCAAGGGCCACAAGCGGCTCGAACGCAACATCACCCTGCTGGCCGTGGCGACCTTCGTGACGGTCGCCATCGGCGGACTCGTCCAGATAACGCCGCTGTTCTACCTCGAGAACACGATCGAAGAGGTTGAGGGTGTGCGGCCCTATACGCCGCTGGAGCAGGCGGGGCGCGACATCTACATTCGCGAAGGCTGTTATACCTGCCACAGCCAGATGGTCCGCCCATTCCGCGACGAGGTTGAGCGCTACGGCCACTACAGCCTCGCGGCCGAGAGCATGTACGACCACCCCTTCCAATGGGGCTCCAAGCGGACCGGGCCTGACCTGGCGCGCGTGGGCGGGCGCTATTCGGACGAATGGCACGTTCAGCACCTCGAGGACCCGCAAAGCGTCGTGCCCGAGAGCGTCATGCCGCAGTACGGGTTTCTCAAGGACACAGAGCTGGACATCGGCGATCCCAAGGCGACGCTCACCGCGCTGCGCCGGGTCGGTGTGCCCTATAGCGACGAAGACCTCGAAAGGGCGCATGTCGACATGCTGGCGCAGGCCGATCCCGATGTCGATCCGGGCGACCTCGCCCAGCGTTATCCCAAGGCGCAGATCCGCGATTTCGACGGCGATCCGAACCGGCTGACCGAGATGGACGCGCTGATCGCCTACCTTCAGATGCTCGGCACGCTGGTCGATTTCGAAAGCGCGGCACCGCTCGAGGAACTGGCGGAGGAGAAGGGTCGATGAGCCTCTACGAAACCCTGCGCCATTTCGCCGACAGCTATGCGCTGGTGGCCATGCTGATCCTATTTGTGGGGCTGTGTGCCTGGCCGTTCCGGCCCGGCGCCAAAAAGCGCAACCACCACGCCGCGACGATGATTTTCAAGGGACAAGACGATGGCGAATAAGCGCATCGACGAACCGACCGGAACCGAAACCGTCGGTCACGAATGGGACGGTATCGAAGAACTCAACACGCCGCTGCCGCGGTGGTGGCTGTGGACCTTCTATCTGACGATCATCTTCTCGATCGGCTACGTCATCGCCTATCCGGCCTGGCCGATGATCGACCGGGCAACCGTGGGCGTGCTCGAATGGTCGAGCCGGGGTGAACTGGCCAAGGAGATGAGTGCCGCCGACCAGGCACGCGCCAGCGTTCGCGAACAGCTTGCGCGCACTCCGATCGAGCGCTTGCCCGAAGATAGCGGGCTGATGCAGCAGGCGGTTGCCGGCGGCGCGGCGGCGTTTCGCGTCAATTGCGTGCAATGCCACGGTTCGGGCGCGGCGGGCAGTCAGGACCTGGGCTATCCCAACCTCAACGACGACGACTGGCTGTGGGGCGGCGACCTCAGGGCGATCGAATACACTCTGGTGCACGGCATTCGTGAAAGCGACCATCCGGAAACGCGGTTCAGCGTCATGCCGCCCTATGAGGGTGTTTTCGATAGCGCGCAGCTCGATTCGCTCGTGGATCACGTCCTCTCGCTGAGTGGCAATGCAGAAACCAACGCTGTCGGAACACAGCTATATGCCGACAATTGCGCCGCCTGCCACGGACCGGCCGGCAGCGGCAATCGTGAGCTCGGCGCGCCGACGCTCAATGATGCGATCTGGCTGCGCGGCAGCAGCCGCGAGGCGATCAGGCGCCAGATCCTCCAGCCGCGCATGGGCATGATGCCCAAGTGGGAGGGACGGCTCGATCCGGTGACCATCAAGATGCTCGCCGCCTATGTCCATTCGCTCGGGGGAGGCGAAGACTTCATTGAGGTCGCCGAAGATCCCGAGGTAGAGGTCGATGAACAACCCTGACGAACGCAAACCCGGCGGCGACCGCGATTGGTCGGTCGTCGTCGAGGACGGGGTCGCGAAGACCAACGATCCCGTCTCGAGCGCGGTCGCCGAACCCGAGGCGACGACTCGCCGCCACGAGCCGCACGAACCGCCGCGCGAGCATTTGCCCGAACGGCTCTACGAAAGCCGCGCGGTCGTCCACAACAAGCGTATCGACGGACCATTCCGGCGTTTCAAATGGCTGATCATGGTCGTCACGCTGGCGATCTATTACGTCACGCCGTGGATCCGCTGGGATCGCGGCCCCTACGCTCCCGACCAGGCGGTGCTGGTCGATCTCGCCAACCGCCGCTTCTACATGTTCGGCATCGAGATCTGGCCGCATGAATTCTATTACGTTGCGGGCCTGCTCATCATGGCGGGGATGGGGCTGTTCCTCGTCACCAGCGCGGTGGGACGCGCCTGGTGCGGTTATGCCTGCCCGCAGACGGTCTGGACCGACCTGTTCCAGCATGTCGACCGCTTCGTCGATGGCGACCGCAACGCCCGCCACCGGCTCGACGCCGCGCCGTGGACCTGGGGCAAGGTGTTTCGCCGCGCTTCGAAGTGGACGATCTACCTGCTCATCGGACTTGCGACGGGCGGGGCGTGGATTCTCTATTTCGCCGATGCACCGACATTGTTTCGCGATTTCTTCGTCGGGACAGCCGATCCGATCGCCTATATCACGGTCGCTGTCCTAACGCTGACCACCGTTACGCTGGGCGGATTCATGCGCGAGCAGGTGTGCATCTACATGTGCCCCTGGCCGCGTATCCAGACCGCCATGATGGACGAACAGTCGCTGCTGGTGACCTACAAGGACTGGCGCGGCGAACCGCGTGGCAGCGTCAAGAAGGCGCAGAAAAACCCCGACCAGTTCGGCGATTGCATCGATTGCCAGCAATGCGTGCAGGTCTGCCCCACCGGGATCGACATCCGCGAGGGACCGCAGATCGGCTGCATCACCTGCGCACTTTGCATCGATGCCTGCGACCGGGTGATGAAGGACATCGGCAGGCCGCGCGGCCTGATCGATTATGCGACGCTGGAGGATTGCGAGCGCGAAGCGGCTGGCGAGACTCCGAAATCGCCCTGGCGCACGCTGCTGCGCCCCCGGACGATCGCCTATTTCCTGATCTGGGCCGGGATCGGCGGGGCCATGCTGTTCGCGCTCGGCGTGCGCAGCCACACCGAATTGACCGTCGCGCCCGACCGCAACCCGCCTTTCATGCTGCTGAGCGACGGATCGGTGCGCAATGCCTACACGCTCAAGCTGCGCAATATGGAAAGCCGCCCGCGCGAAATGGAAATCGCGGTCGAAGGCCTGCCCGGCGCGGTCATGTGGACCGAAACGATCAATCGCACCGCTGCGGCGTCCACGCAGACCGTTTCCGTTCCCGCCGACCTCGTCCGTCAGGTACGCGCCTATGTCGCAGTGCCCGCGGGCGTGACCTCTCAGGAATTCACCTTCCGCGTCACTTCGCTCGACGAGCAGCGCGAGAGCGATACCGTACAAACCCGCTTCGATGCTCCGGAGAGCGAACAATGAGACGTGAATTTACCGGCAAGGACATGGCCACGATCATGGTCGCAGGCTTTGGCATCGTGATCGCGGTCAATTTCTACATGGCCTCGCTCGCCATCGGCGGTTTCGGCGGGGTGGTGGTGGAGAATTCCTATGTCGCCAGCCAGAAGTTCAACGGTTGGCTCGAACAGGCGCGCGAGAGCGAGCGGCTCGGCTATTCGGCATCGCTCGAGCGGGATGCCGACGGGCGGCTCGCGGTGACGACCGACGGTGTCCCCGCCTCCGCGCTGCTCACCGCCGATCTCCGGCGTCCCCTCGGCACGCCGGAGGACATGAGCCTGCAGTTCGAACAGACAGGCGAGAACAGCTTCGTTTCGACCCGGTCGGTCCCGACGGGTCGCTGGATCGTGCGCCTTGCGATCGATGCAGGCGGAACGCCCTGGGTGGATGAAGTCCAGATCCGATGAACGCCCCGGTCCCTCTCGATACTTTCGATGCAGCGGTCCTGAAAGACACGCGCTTCACCGTGCCGGGAATGCGGTGCGCGGGCTGTATCGCCAAGATCGAGCGCGGGCTTGCCGACCTGCCGGGCGTCGTATCGGCGCGGGTGAATTTCTCGTCGAAGCGCGTGGCGGTGCGTCACGACGACACGCTCGGCGAACAGGCGCTGGTCGAGGCGATCGCGGCGATCGGGTTCGAGGCACAGGCCGTCGCCGACAACCCGCTCGCGCGCGACGACAAGGAAACGCGGACACTGCTGCGCGCGCTGGCGGTCGCCGGCTTCGGCATGATGAACATCATGCTGCTTTCGGTCAGCGTGTGGTCGGGCGCGGGCGGTGTGACTCGCGACCTGTTCCACTGGCTGTCGGCGCTGATCGCAATTCCCGTGGTCGCCTATGCCGGGCGCCCCTTTTTCGCGAGCGCGGCGATGGCGCTGCGTCACCGGCGGACCAACATGGACGTGCCGATCTCGATCGGCGTCCTGCTTGCCGTCGCACTGAGCATCTACGAAACCGCCACCGGCGGAGAGCATGCCTATTTCGACGGTGCGGTCATGCTCCTGTTCTTCCTGCTCGCGGGCCGCGCGCTCGACGCGACGATGCGCGACAAGACCCGCGCGGGGATCGGCGCCCTGCTCTCGCGTATGGGTCGCAGCGCCACCGTACTGGGCGACGACGGGACCAGCCGCACCGTGAGTGCCCAAGAGCTGGAGCCGGAAATGCTGATGCTGGTCCCGGCCGGAGAAGCGCTGGCGGCGGACGGCGTGGTCGAAGAGGGCGCATCCACGCTCGACAATTCGATGCTGACCGGGGAAAGCGCCGCGCAGGGCGTGGCAGCGGGCGAGACGGTCTATGCCGGGGCAATCAACCTCGGCAATCCGCTCAAGGTCCGCGTCACTGCGGCTGCGTCGAACACCGCGCTGGCCGAAATCGCGCGGCTGATGGACGAGGCGGGCCAGTCGCGCAGCCAATACGTCCGGATCGCCGATCGCGCCTCGCGGCTATACGCTCCGGCGGTCCATTCGCTGGCGCTGCTCGCCTTCGTCGGATGGATGCTGGCCGGCGCAGGCGTGTACCAATCGCTGGTCATCGCGATCGCCGTACTGATCATCACCTGCCCCTGCGCGATGGGGCTGGCGGTCCCCGCGGCACAGGTCGTCGCCTCTGGAGCGCTGGCCAAACGCGGGCTGCTGGTGAAGGACGGCAGCGCGCTCGAACGGCTGGCCGAAGTCGATCTGGCGCTGTTCGACAAGACCGGCACGCTGACACTGGGCGAACCGGTGCCGCGGCTCGATCACCTTTCGCCCGACCAGGCCGGCGTGGCGCTCGCCCTGGCGCGGAACAGCCGTCACCCGCTCAGCCGGGGGATTTCCGGCGCGCTCGAGCGGCAGGGCGTCGTCGCGGCGCCGGTCGAGCACATTCGCGAGCAAGGCGGCCGCGGCGTGGTGGGCTTGCTCGGTGGCGTGGAAGTGGCACTCGAACGCCCCGACGGCGAAACCGCAACCCTCTCGACAAGCCTTCGGATCGGCGATGACAGCGTTATCATCGCCTTCGCCGACCCTGTCCGGAGCGATGCGCAGGAAGTCGTCAGGGTGCTGGCGCGCGACGGCGTCGAGAGCCGGATCGTGTCGGGCGACCGGGCGGCCTCGGTCGAAGGCGTCGCGCGCGACCTCGACATGGCATGGCAGGCGCAGTTGTTGCCGGACGACAAGCTGGCCCTGCTGGAAGGTCTCAAATCCGCGGGCCATCGTCCGCTGATGATCGGCGACGGGATCAACGACGGCCCCGCCCTTGCCGCCGCGCACGCCTCGATCGCTCCCGGCAGCGCGAGCGACGTCAGCCAGCAGGCCGCCGATGCCGTCTTCCTCGGCAAGGCCCTGATGCCGGTCGCATTGGCGGTGGGTGTCGCCCACAGGACGATGCGGATCGTGCGCCAGAATTTCGCTTTCGCGATCCTTTACAACGTCGTCGCGCTGCCGATCGCGCTGGCGGGGATGGTCACTCCGTTGATCGCGGCACTGGCCATGTCGCTGAGCTCGCTGGTGGTCGTCGGGAATTCGTTGCGCCTGGCAAGGGCCGCGCAATGAGCGGGCTTGCCTTTCTGATCCCCATCGCGCTCGGCATGGGCCTGCTCGGACTGGCGGGGTTCTTCTGGGCCATGCGCAAGGGCCAGTTCGAGGACCTCGACGGCGCCGCCCAGCGTATCCTTATCGATGACGAGGAGGACGAGCAGTGACCAATTCGCTTTTCCTCGGCCTTGCCGCTCTGCTGCCCCTTGCCGTGGGTCCGCCGCCCGCGCAGGCGGCAAGCATCACCGCGCAGATTTGCGGAGGCGGGACGATCGAGATCCCGATCGAACGCGACCAGCCGCCGCAGGCACCGTGCACCACCAAAGGGTGTCATGCCGGCTCGTGCCGCAAGAAATTTGATCTCGCTCAATGACGGCCTGATGCGTCCTGCGCACAAGGCGCGCATGTGGACCTATTACCCAGACCTGCTCGCCAAGCCCGTGCCCCGTTACACGAGCTATCCCACCGCCGCCGATTTCGATGAGATACCGGCCGAAATCTACTCATCGGCGCTGCGACAGGTGCGGGGGGAAATTTCGCTCTATGTGCACATCCCGTTCTGCGAGAAGATCTGCTTCTACTGCGGTTGCAACACCGGCAAGTCGAACCGGCGCCAGCGGCTCGAATCCTATCTCGCGGCCCTGCACCGCGAGATCGAGACCGTCGCACGCGAGCTGCCCGACGATGTGCGTATCGGCCGGATCGCCTTCGGCGGGGGCAGCCCCAATGCGATCACCCCCGACGATTTCCGCGCGCTTTTTGCCGCGCTCGCCGGGCATTTCACGCTGGACGAACCCACGCTGTCGATTGAACTCGATCCGCGCACGATGACGGCTGACTGGGCAAGGGTCATCGGCGAACTGGGCATTACACGCGCAAGCCTGGGCGTGCAGACATTCGCCGATCATTGCCAGCAGGCCATCGGCCGCGTGCAGCCGGAAGACTGCATCGTCGAGACGGTCGACTGGCTGCGCGATGCGGGCGTCACATCGCTCAATTTCGATCTCATGTATGGCCTGCCCGGTCAGTCGATGCATGATTTGGAAGACACGCTGCAGCGAACCCGCGTGCTCGGCGCGGATCGGATCGCATTGTTCGGCTATGCGCATGTTCCGCACATCGTCCCGCGCCAGCGCGCGATCGATGCGAGCAACCTGCCCGACCAGGCCGAACGCTTTGCCATGGCCGAGATGGGCTATGCCTATTTCGCAACGCATGGCTACACACCCATCGGGTTCGACCATTTCGCCAGGCCCGGCGGCGATCCGCTCGCCCGCGCCGCCTTCGATGGCACGTTGAAGCGTAATTTCCAGGGCTTTACCGACGACCAGAGCGAGGTGCTGATCGGGCTCGGCGCGTCCTCGATCGGCAGTTTCCCGCACTTGCTCGCGCAGAACGAGAAGAACAGCGGTCGCTATCGCATGCTCTCCTCGCAAGGCTTGCTGTCCGCGAGCAGAGGCGTGGTCCGCAGCGCCGACGACCGCTATCGCGGAGCGGTGATCGAACAATTGCTGTGCCAGGGCCGCGCGCGGCTCGGCGCCTGTCTGATGCGCGAAGCCCATGGCCGGCTGCAGCCCTTCTTCGAACGCGGGCTGGCCACGATCGACCGGCAGTGGCTGGAAATCCTCCCCGAAGGCCTGCCCTACGCGCGTTCGATCGCCGCGATCTTCGACGCCTATCGCCCCGTCTCCACACGCCTCTTCAGTTCCGCCGTGTAAGACCGCGCAGCGGCAATTGGCATTCGCCCATGACCGCGCTAGGCCGCGCGCAGAACGGAAACGACGGGCGGGGCCGCGGGGCGCATGATCAGCGACGACAGAATTGTTCTCGGGCTGCTGGCCCTCGTGCTCGGCTTCGTCTTCGCGACGCGCGACCGGCCCGGCTGGCAGCGCTTCTACGTGTTCGTGCCGATCATCCTCGTCTGCTACCTCGTGCCCAGCCTCATGACGACCTTCGGGCTGATCGACGTTTCCGAAAGCAATCTGTGGCCGGTGGCGAAGGACTATTTCCTCCCCGCCGCACTGTTCCTGATGACGCTGAGCATCGACATCAAGGGCATCCTCGGTCTCGGCAACAAGGCGATCATCATGTTCCTGACCGCCACGGTGGGGATCGTGATCGGCGGTCCGCTGGCGCTGTGGATCGTCGCCCAGTTCGAGCCGGCGGTGATCGGTTCGGGCGACACCGCGGCATGGCGCGGGCTGGCGACGCTGGCCGGGAGCTGGATCGGCGGCGGCGCGAACCAGACCGCCATGCTCGAAGTCTATGGCTACCCGCTCGAAGGTTTCGCCGCGCTGCTCGCGGTCGACATCATCGTCGCCGAGATCTGGATGATCTTCCTGCTCTATGGCGCGGGCGCGCATGAGCGGGTCGACAAGTGGCTGGGCGCCGACAGTTCCTCGATCGCGAGGCTGCGCGATACGATGGCGAATTATACCGAAAGCATCGAACGCGTCGCCAAGGCCAACGACTATGTGCTGCTGTTTGGCGCGACTTTTGCCATCGTCGGCATGTCGCACCTGCTCGGCGGCTGGTTGGGCGGCTTCTTCGCCGCATTGCAAGGCGAGGAAGCGACGCTGGCGAGCGAGTTCTTCTGGGTCGTCGTGATCTCGACCACCGCCGGCCTCGCCGCCAGCTTCACCCGGGCGCGTGAGCTCGAAGGAATCGGCGCGAGCAAGTTCGGCGTATTGTTCATCTTCCTGCTGGTCGCGGTGATCGGCACGAGGATGGATGTGACCAAGATCGCCGATGCCCCCGCCTTCATGGCGATCGGCTTCATCTGGATGCTGTTCCACGTGATCCTGCTGCTGGTGGTAGCCAAAATCATCAAGGCACCGTTCTTCTTCGTCGCCGTGGGAAGCAAGGCCAATGTCGGCGGGGCGGCTTCGGCCCCGGTCGTCGCAGCGGCCTTCCACCCTGCGCTGGCGCCAGTGGGCGTGCTGCTGGCGGTGCTCGGCTATGCGCTGGGCACCTATGGCGCGATCCTGTGCGCGCAATGGATGGCCGCCATCGGCTAGCCGCGGATGTTGGCGATTTTGCCCGAACGCGGTTGATTTCGGACCTCTCGCGGCTATGGGCCGTTAGCAAGAAAAGAGAGGATCTATCATGCGTCAGGTTGACCATTTCATCGTCGGCGGCGGCGGCGGCTCCGCTGCCCGCACCCACCAGATCTGGAACCCGTCCACGGGCGAGGTGCAGGCCGAAGTCCCACTGGGCGATGCGGCATTGCTGCAAAAGGCAGTCGATGCGGCGAAGAAGGTCCAGCCCGCATGGGCCGCGACCAATCCGCAGAAACGCGCCCGCGTGATGTTCGAGTTCAAGCGGCTGGTCGAAGCCAACAAGCAGGAGCTCGCCGAACTGCTCGCCAGCGAACACGGCAAGGTGGTCGACGATGCGCATGGCGACGTGCAGCGCGGCCTCGAGGTGATCGAATTCGCCTGTGGTATCCCGCAGGCGCTGAAGGGCGAATATACGCAAGGGGCAGGTCCGGGCATCGACGTCTATTCGATGCGTCAGCCGCTCGGCATCGGGGCGGGTATCACCCCGTTCAACTTCCCCGCGATGATCCCGATGTGGATGTTCGGCATGGCGATCGCGGTCGGCAACGCCTTCATCCTCAAGCCGTCCGAGCGCGATCCCAGCGTGCCCGTCCGCCTCGCCGAACTGTTCGTGGAAGCGGGCGCGCCCGAGGGGCTGCTGCAGGTCGTCCACGGCGACAAGGAAATGGTCGACGCCATCCTCGACCACGAGGATATCGCTGCGGTCAGCTTCGTCGGCTCCTCCGACATCGCGCATTACGTCTACAAGCGCGGCGTCGCTGCCGGAAAGCGCGTCCAGGCGATGGGCGGCGCGAAGAACCACGGCATCGTCATGCCCGACGCGGATCTCGACCAGGTGGTCAACGATCTCGCGGGCGCAGCCTTCGGCTCGGCGGGCGAGCGCTGCATGGCGCTCCCGGTCGTGGTCCCGGTCGGCCACGATACCGCCGACAAGCTGCGCGAGAAACTGATCCCGGCGATCAATGGCCTGCGCGTCGGCGTCTCGACCGATCCCGATGCGCATTACGGCCCGGTCGTCACGCCCGAGCACAAGGCGCGCGTCGAAGGCTGGATCGACACGTCAGAGAAGGAAGGCGCCGAAGTCGTGATCGACGGCCGCGGATTCAGCCTGCAGGGGCACGAGAACGGCTTCTTCGTCGGCCCGACGCTGCTCGACCGTGTCACCACCGACATGGAAAGCTACCAGGAAGAAATCTTCGGTCCCGTCCTGCAGATCGTGCGCGCCAAGGACTTCGAGGAGGCCGTGCGCCTGCCGAGCGAGCACCAATATGGCAATGGCGTCGCGATCTTCACCCGCAACGGCCACGCCGCGCGCGAATTCGCCAACCGCGTGAATGTCGGCATGGTCGGTATCAACGTGCCGATCCCGGTGCCGGTGAGCTACCACAGCTTTGGCGGCTGGAAGCGCTCGGGCTTCGGCGACACCGACCAGTACGGCATGGAAGGCCTCAAATTCTGGACCAAGGCCAAGAAGGTCACCCAGCGCTGGCCCGACGGGGGCGGCGACGGCTCGAACGCCTTCGTCATCCCGACGATGGGATAGGGAATGAGCCCGGTGCGTTGGGGAGAAATGACGATACGCCCGTTTCTTCCCGCCGCCCTGCCCGCCGCTCTGCTGCTCGCCGCCTGTTCGGACAGCGCTGATCCGGCGGGCGAGCCCGAAGCCGCCGAAACCATGATGCCGGTCGAACCCGACGGCGGGATCGGCGACGGCGCCGGGCCACCCGCGCCGGTGACGGCGGATATCGTCCCGGCGGATTACCTCGGCGTGTGGGACTATGTCGAAGGCACCTGCGATCCGGCATCGGACCTGCGGGTCGAAATCGGGCCGCGTTCGATGCAGTTCTACGAATCCTACGGCGAGATCACGCGTATCGTGGTCGAAAGTCCGCAGGATATCGTCGTTTCGCTGGCGATGGAGGGGGAAGGCGAGCAGTGGCAGATGAAGCGCAGGTTCACCCTCTCTGACGATGGAAACACCCTCACCCCTTCGGCCGTGGATGACGAGCCGTTCGAGCCCATGCCGCTGACAAAATGCGAATAGGGAGATAGTGCCATGCGTATTCCGATTCTCACCAGTCTCGCACTGCCGGTGGCCGCATGCGCGGGAAATGCCGAGCCCGCCGAAACACCGGCCGATCGGATGCGACAACTGACGGGCGGCATGTGCGATGCGGAGGCGGTGCAGAACTATCTGGGCCGCCAGGCGAATGACGAAATCGGCGAGGAGATCGTCGAAAAGAGCGGCGCGACCATATTGCGCTGGGGCCCGCCCTATTCGAACTGGACGATGGATTACCGCAGCAACCGGGTCAACGTGCGCTACGACGCGGCGATGACCATTACCGAGATTACCTGCGGGTGACGCGTCGCCGTGCTCTCACCGGCTCGCCATATGAAGCGCAGTTCGGCTTCGCCCGCGCGGTGCGCGAGGGTAACCGCATTGTGGTCGCCGGCACAGGGCCGGTAGAAGATGACGGCTCGTCAACCAAGGGCGATGCCGCCAAGCAGGCCGAGCGCTGCTTGATCCTGATCCTGCGCGCGATCGAGGATCTGGGCGGCAGCGCGAGCGATGTCGTGCGCACCCGGATGCTGCTGACCGATCCTACGGATCAGGATGCGGTCGGAGCCGTCCACGCGCGCTTTTTCGGCGATACACGCCCTGCGGCGACCATGGCCGGGGTGGCGTGGCTTTGCCGCGAGGAATGGAAGGTCGAGATCGAGGCGGAGGCGGTCGTCGGCGCCTGACCTTCGGCCGATCAACGCGCGGCCAGGGCAGCCTCCATTGCCGCGATCAGTTCATCGACATTGCGCAACGCGTCGAGCTGCGGTTTGGAGTGCAGCACCTCGAGCCGCCCATCCGCGGCCACGCTCAGGATAGCCGGCAGCGGGATGTGCGGCACATCGTAGAGTTCGTGGAACTCGTCGCGATGCAGCTCGGACACTTCCTGCGGCAGGTCTTTGAGGTATTTGCGCCATTTGGCGCGCATTGCCAGCGGGCCGTAGGACAGCATGCATAGCGAGCACGGATAGGTCTTGGGCGCGAACAGCTTGTGCAGCGCATCGCCGATTCTGTTCAGCGCGCTGCCATCGGCATTGTAGACCAGAATGATTCGCATCGCCGCGTCCATCCATCGACTCCTTTCGGGCTGGGCACCCTGCCGCAATTCGCCGACCGACACGATCACGTTACATGCAAGGGGTAATTTCTCCTGTACATCCGGCTTGCTTCGTCCGCATGCCCTTCCCTAGCGTCACCTGCAGCGCTAGGGGACGCGCCATGACTACGAATGCAGGACAATTCCAGCTCACCGATGAGCAGCTGCAGATCCAGGAAATGGCGCAGCGCTTCACCGCCGACAACATCACCCCCTTCGCGGGCGAATGGGACGAGAAATCGCACTTCCCCATTGACGTGATCAAGCAGAGCGCCGAGCTCGGTTTCGGGGCAATCTACGTCAGCGAGGAATCGGGCGGCATCGGCCTCGGCCGGCTCGAAGCGGCGCTGATAATGGAAGCCATGGCCTATGGCTGCGCGGCGACCAGCTCGTTCATCTCGATCCACAACATGGCCGCATGGATGATCGACCGCTTCGGCGGCGAGGAAGTCAAGGCACGCTACCTGCCCGATCTCGTCACGATGGAGAAGGTCGCGAGCTATGCGCTGACCGAACCGGGGAGCGGCTCGGACGCGGCGGGCCTCAAGACCAGCGCCAAGCTCGATGGCGACCATTATGTGCTGAACGGCACCAAGCAGTTTATCTCCGGCAGCGGCTTCAACGACGTCTACGTCACCATGGTTCGCACCGGCGAGCACAAGACCAAGGGCATCACCTGCCTGGTGATCGACAAGGACACGCCGGGCGTCTCCTTCGGCAAGCCGGAAAAGAAACTCGGCTGGAATGCCTCGCCCACCGCTCAGCTGATCTTCGAGGACGCGCGTGTGCCCGTGGCCAACCGCGTCGGCCCCGAAGGCGATGGCTTCCGCTATGCGATGATGGGCCTCGACGGCGGGCGGCTCAACATCGGCGCGTGTTCGCTCGGCGGCGCGCAGCGCTGTCTCGACGAGGCGGTGAATTACACCAAGGAGCGCCAGCAGTTCGGCCAGCCGATCGCCGATTTCCAGAACACGCAGTTCATGCTGGCCGACATGGCGACCGAACTCGAGGCGGCGCGCGCGCTGCTTTATCTCGCCGCGGCCAAAGTAACCGACAACGCGCCCGACAAGAGCAAGTTTTCGGCCATGGCCAAGCGCCTCTCGACCGACAGCGGCAGCAATGTCGTCAACAACGCGCTGCAGCTGTTCGGCGGCTATGGCTACCTCAAGGAATACCCGATCGAACGCTTCTGGCGCGACCTGCGCGTTCACTCGATCCTCGAGGGCACCAACCAGGTCATGCGCATGATCGTGGGCCGGGAGATGCTGCGCCAGTGATCGGCCTTGCCATGACTGCGCTCGTGGTGCCCGACTACGACGAGGCAATTGCCTTTTTCCGCGACGGATTGGGTTTCGCCGTGGAGGAGGACACCGAGCTGGGCGGTGGCAAGCGCTGGGTGGTTATGGTCGGGTCGCACGGCGGCAGGCTGCTGTTGGCGCGTGCCGTGAACGAGGAACAGCGCGCGGCGATCGGCAATCAGACCGGCGGGCGCGTCGGGTGGTTTCTCGACACCGACGATTTTGCCGCCGACCATGCCCGGATGACGGCATGGGGCGTCGACTTCACCGACGGGCCGCGCGAAGAACCCTATGGCACGGTCGCGGTCTTCAACGATCCCTGGGGCAATCGCTGGGATCTGATAGAACACAGGAAAGCTGCATGACCGACCAGGTGAACATCCACACGCATGGCGGGGTGGGCCATATCTCGCTTAATCGGCCCAAGGCGCTGCATGCGCTGACACTCGACATGTGTCACGCGATGAGCGCGGCATTGAGCAAATGGGCCGATGACGACACAATCGAGGCGGTCATACTCGACCATGCGGAAGGGCGCGGTTTTTGCGCGGGCGGAGACATCAACCTGCTGCGCCACTCAGCGCTCAATGATGGCGGCGAAAGCGGGCGCAAGTTCTTCCACGACGAGTACCAGCTCAACCACCAGATGTTCGAATATGACAAGCCGATCGTGGCCTTCATGGACGGCATCACCATGGGCGGCGGGGTAGGCATCGCGCTGCCATGCAAATACCGCATCGCGACCGAGAACACGCGTTTCGCCATGCCCGAAACCGGGATCGGCCTGTTTCCCGACGTCGGCGGTGGCTGGCACCTCTCGCGGCTCGGCGGGCGTCTGGGTCAGTTCCTTGCGCTGACCGGCGCGCGGCTCGACGGGGCGGAATGCCTGTGGGCGGGCATCGCGACACATTATCTGCCGAGCGAGAAGCTGGCCGAGGCCAAGGCCCGCATCATCGAACATCCCGAGCGCATCGGCGGGATCCTATCCGATCTGTCGGTCACGCCGCCCGAGGCGCGGATCGCGGGCAATGCCGACCGCATCAAGAAGCACTTCGCCTCCGACCGCTACGAGGACATCCTCGCCAGCCTCGAGATGGACGACATCGAATGGGCGGCCAAGGAACTGGCCACGCTGCGCACAAAGAGCCCGCAGACCTGCAAGGTCGCGCTGCGCCAGCTTGCGACAAGCGCAAAGCTCGATGATTTCGCCGACAACATGCGCATGGAATACCGCATCGCCAGCCGCGTGCTGACCCGTCCGGATTTCGCCGAGGGTGTACGCGCGGTGATCGTCGACAAGACCAACGACCCCAAATGGGATCCGGCAACGCCCGAAGGCGTGAGCGAGGAGCTGCTCGACAGCATCTTCGCGCCCCTGCCCGAAGGCGAGGAGTGGAAACCTTTCTAATTGTCGTCATCCCGGTGAAAGCCGGGATCGCTGTCCGCCTGCTCGGACTTAACTGAGAGAGATCCCGGCTTTCGCCGGGATGACGGAGAATAAAGTGACTTACGAAACCATCACCGTCGAACAGCGCGACGCGGTCACGCTGATCACGCTCAACCGCCCCAAGGCGCTCAATGCCCTGAACTCCAGGGTGCTCGAGGAGCTGATCGAGGCCTTCGCCGCCTATCAGGCCGACAGCAGCCAGCTGTGCGCGGTGCTCACCGGTTCGGGCGACAAGGCCTTCGCCGCGGGCGCCGACATCAAGGAAATGAGCGAGAAGGAAGCCGCCGACTTCTATCTCGAGGATTTCTTCGCGCCCTGGACCAGCGAGATCGTCAAGAAGACCCGCAAGCCGTGGATCGCGGCGGTCAACGGCTTCGCGCTCGGCGGCGGGTGCGAACTAGCGATGATGGCGGACTTCATCATCGCCAGCGAGAACGCCAAGTTCGGCCAGCCCGAAATCAAGCTCGGCGTGGCTCCGGGCATGGGCGGCTCGCAGCGGCTAACCAAGGCGGTCGGCAAGTCGAAGGCGATGGAAATGTGCCTGACGGGCCGCATGATGGACGCCGAGGAAGCCGAGCGCAGCAACCTCGTCGCGCGCGTGGTGGCGCATGCCGAATTGCTCGACGAAGCCATGAAGACCGCCGCGCAGATCGCCGCGATGCCGCCCATGGCCGCGATCGCGAACAAGGAAATGGTCAACGCCGCCTTCGAGACCAGCCTCGACCAGGGCCTGGTGGTCGAGCGCCGCATCTTCCAGATACTCACCGCGAGCGAGGACAAGAAGGAAGGCATGGCCGCCTTCGTCGAAAAGCGCGAAGGCAAGTGGAAGGGGCGCTGAGCCCGTGGGAACTGGTCTCCTCGCATTGGCAACGCTTGTTTTTGGCGCCGCTATCAGTGCCATTTTGACGAGAAGTGGAAAGACAAACATTATCGTAGCTACGTCGATTGGCCTTGTTGCGTCTGTCATCGTCAGCGCGGCTTTCATACCGGTCTTCCCTTGGGACAGCCCTCACCTCCCCGGCGCTCTGGGCAGGTTGTCCCTATTCATTCTACCATTCATCTTCGCTGCGGCTGCGTTGGGGAAATGGCTGAGAAGCTAGAGAGGAAAGTAAAATGAAAATCGCCTTCATCGGCCTCGGCAATATGGGCGGCGGGATGGCCGCGAATCTTGTCAAGGCGGGGCATGACGTAAACGCCTTCGACTTGTCGGAAGAGGCTCTCGCAACGGCCAAGGACAATGGCTGCACGACCTTCACCGATGCGTCCGAAGCCGTACAGGGTGTCGACGGCGTGGTGACGATGCTCCCCAATGGCGCGATCGTGAAATCGGTCTACGAGGGCAGCGTGATCGGCAAGGCGCCCGCAGGTGCGGTGCTGCTCGATTGCTCGACCATCGACGTCGCCACCGCCAAGGAGGTGGCCGCCAAGGCCGAGGCCGCCGGATACGACATGGTCGATGCGCCCGTTTCGGGCGGGATCGCGGCGGCCAATGGCGGCACGCTCACCTTCATGGTCGGCGGCACCGACAAGGCGTTCAAGCGCGCCGAAGAAGTGCTGCAGGCGATGGGCAAGGCGGTGATCCATGCGGGCGATGCAGGTGCGGGCCAGACCGCCAAGATCTGCAACAACATGCTGCTCGCCATCTCGATGATCGGCACCGCCGAAGCCATGAAAATGGCCGAGAAACTCGGGCTCGACCCGCAGAAATTCTACGAGATTTCCAGCCAATCCTCGGGCTATTGCTGGTCGCTCAATGCCTATACGCCCATGCCCGGCGTCGGCGTCGAAAGCCCGGCGGACAAGGAGTACCAGGGCGGCTTCGCCACCGGGCTGATGCTCAAGGATCTGAAGCTGGCGATGGAAGCGGCCGAAACCGCCGATGCCTCCACCCCGCTCGGTCGCCACGCGAAGGACCTGTACGAGCATTTCGCCGAAGAAAACGCAGGGCTCGATTTCTCGGCAATCATCAAGACGCTCTGATCTCGGCCAGCACCCGCGCGAGCCATTCGCGCGGGGCCCTGCGCCTGCCGATATCGGCGACGAATTCCTGTCCTCTTGCGACGCTTTTCAGACGGCTGCCACGCAGCCAGCGGTCCTCGCGATCGTGATAACTCAACCCGCCCGGTTTCAGCCATTCGGGCCGGTTCCACAGCGATGGCGGCCCACTTTCCACGGTCAGCCGCAAGCCATCGCTGGCAAGGCGGGCCTGCTCACCCGGTCCCGCATAGATCACGTCATTCGTGGCGTGCAGGGCCAGCGCATGGGGATGACCGCGCTCGATGACATGATCTGGCACACCGTCTCTCAGCGCGATGACCTCCGAGGCTTCGAGATAGCCGAAGATGCGGTGATGCGGCTTGCTGCCCTCTTCACGGAACAGGCCGAAGAACAGGAACACATCGCCCACGCCGACCCCCTGATTGGCAAGATGCGTCTGCGCCGCGCCGCACTGGCCGAACAGGCAGGTCCCGTCGTCCAGAAACATCGGGTCGTGGTGACACAGGTCACGGTCACTCAGCCTTCCCCGGCTGGCCTTCGCGGCATGTTCGCCCAGCCCCAGATCGCCATAGGTGGTGCGCGAGGCAGCCCCTGCCGGGATCGGCAGGCTCACCGGGCGTCCATCGACGATCGGCGACGGACCGCCACCCGCAGCACTGTCGAAGCCCTTGCGTGAAAAGATGATCCGCATGCCCGCTCCCGTGCCTGAGCGGGCGGAGAGTGACAACCGCGCCATTCGCGCCTATCTGCGCGCGCATGACTAGCGAGAACAATGGCAAGGTCACCGCGCTCATCATGGCCGGCAAGCGTTCGGGCGTGCTCGATCCGCTCGCCGAACGAGCCGGCGTGGCCCAGAAATGCGTGGTTCCGGTCGGCGGCATGCCGATGATCGAACGCGTGGTGATGAACGTTGCCGCGAGCCCGCGTATTGGCGAAATTCGCGTGGTCGCACACGAGCCCGACGAGATCGCCGCGGTCCCCTCGATCGCGAAGCTGGTCGAGGAAGGCCGACTGGTATTCAAGCCGGGTGCGTTCAATCTCGTCGACAGCGTCTTCGCCGGGGCGGAGGGCGCCAGCTATCCGATCCTGATCACCACGGCCGACAACTGCCTGTGGCTGCCCGAGGATTTTACCGAGTTCGCCGACAAGGCCATCGCCAACGGGGCCGGCGCGGCCGCCGCCCTCGCGCGCAAGGAGGACGTAATCGCCGCCGATCCGGTGGGGCAGAAGAAGTTCTACGAGTTTTCCGACGGCGGCTACTCGAATTGCAACACCTACTGGATCGGCAGCGCCAAGGCACTGTCGGCCGCCGAGATCATGCGCAACGGCGGGCAGTTCGTGAAGTATCCAAGCCGGATCGCGAAGGCTTTCGGCGTGGTCAACCTGATCCGCTTCTTCCTTGGCTGGGGCACGAAGGAGAAGCTGTTCGAGCAAGTATCGCGACGCTTCGGATTCTCGCTCGTTCCGATCGAGATGGACCATGGCTATTGCGCCATCGACGTCGACAACCAGCGCACCTTCGAGGTGACCGAAAAGCTGCTGACGAAGCGGCTCGCAACCGCCTGATACCGACGCCGGGACGATGCACCGCCTGCTCCGCAATATCGGTTGGCTCCTGACGGGGCGCGGCCTCAATGCCGTCCTGAGCATCGTCTACCTTGCGCTGGCGACGCGCACGCTCGGTCTCGACCATTTCGGCTATTTCGCGATCATCCTCGCGCTGGGGCAGACCGTCACCGGCCTGGCCAATTTCCAGACCTGGCAGTTCGTCGTGCGCTGGGGTGCGGGAGAGGACGGTCCCGCCGACGCGACCGGCTTCGCCATTGCGCTCGATCTGCTTTCGGTCGCACTGGGGCTGGTCCTTGCGGCAGGCCTCGTCTGGAGCGCCCCGCTGTGGCTGCCCCTGCCCGACGAGCTGCTGCCGGTCGCCTTCGGCTATTGCGTGATTTCGCTGCTGGCGATCCGCACTACGCCCACCGGCTTGCTGCGGCTGCGCTTCGCCTATGCCCGCGCCACCGCCGCCGAGGCCGTCCAGCCGATCGTCCGTGCCACCGGCGCTGGCATCGCCGCCGTCGCCATGCCGACGGTGACCGGTTTCGTCCTTGCCTGGGCCGCGGCGGAGGTCGCGGTGGCGGCAGCGATGTGGATAGCGGCCGGGCGGCTTGAGCGGATCGATCTGTCGCGCCTTAGCCTGCGGCATATCCCACGCGCACATCCGGGGGCATGGAGCTTCGTCTGGTCGACGAATATGACCGGCAGCCTCAATGTCGGGGCAAAGCAGGTGCTGATCCTGCTGGTCGGCGCGATCGGAGGCGAGACCGCCGCGGGCGGCTTCCGCGTCGCCAGCCAACTCGGCCAGGCGCTCGTGAGCCTCGCCCAGACCGTTTCGAAGGCGATCTATCCGGAGCTGGTCCACGCCAGGGATACCGCGCACGACATGGCGCGCCGGATGGCCAATATCGCGCTGATCGCGGGCGTGCTGGCGGTGCTCGTCACGCTGTTCTTCGGCCGCACCGCATTGGAGTTGATCGCAGGGCCCGAGTTCCGCGTGTTCTGGGCCATGGTCATTCTCGCCATCGCAGGGGCGATCGAACTGGTGGGCGCCAGTCTGGAATCGCTGCTGGTCAGTGCGGGCCGGGCGGGCACCGCCTTTCTGATCCGCGCCATTCCGACGGTGCTCGGCCTAGCCCTGCTGGACGTGGCGATGGGCTGGAACGGGTTGAAAGGTGCGGCTTTCACCGTGCTCGGCGCTTCGGCCCTGTCGGTGATCGGCTTCTGGGTCGCGATCATTTCGCTGTCGCAGATCTCCATCACCGTGAAACCCAAAAGCGACCTGCCGCCGAAGGGCTAACGGATTCCGAGAGCTTCGGCGGCCTCGCGCAGCTGCACGGCTGCGGCGGGATTGGCCCTGGTCGCATCGGTCAGCGCCCGCCGCGCGCGGTCTGGCTGACCGAGCGTCATGCGCGAGCGCATCAGCATGATCCAGCCATCGACGTTCGCGGGATCGGCCGCAAGTTTCGCCTCGAGCCGGGCGACCATGCCCTCGGCCATCTGCCGCTGCTCACCCGGCGGCATCGCCGAGGCCGCAGCGATCTGCGCCGCGCTGGGGCCGGGAATAGCGGCCGTTGCCGCGCCACCGCCGGCAGAGGCGACCTGCGCCCCGCGCGCCGCTTGCGCACGCGCGATCCGCTCTGCGACATCGATTGAATTGATCCGCCCGACCTGCTCGATCGTGCGTACAAGATCGGACTCCCACGGCGCGCCACGCGGCGTGTCTTCGAGCAGGTCCAGCCAGGCGGCGATGGCCCCTTCGTGATCGCCATCGAGGTCGCGTTCGACCGCGAGGAAATAGCGTGCCCGAGGGTCGGCGGGATCGAGACTGATCGCATGGCGAAAGGCGGCCAGCGCGTTGGCCGGCAGCGGATCGCGCTCGCTGTCCATCACCAGTGCCTCGCCCAGCGCCGACCACAAGACCGCCTCGTCCGGATCGATCTCGATCGCCCTGCGATATGCGGTGGCCGCGGCGCCGAAATCGCCGCGATCGAAGCGCGCATAGCCCAGTTCCTGCCACGCCGCAGCATCGCTCGGATCGTCCGCCACCTGTGCTTCGAGCGTGGCGAGCGGATCGGCCCCGGCAGTCGGCGGGGCAGCACCGTCTTGCTGGTCGAGCGACCGGTAGCCCACCGCGCCCGGCACGGCGGCCAGCGCCAGCCCAAGCAGCAACACGCCGGTTTTCGTCCGGCTGCCCGATCGTTCCTCGCTCATCGCTCCTCCTCTGGCGGAGGGCTATCCTGCCCCGGCGGGTCCGGCAATTGCCAGCGCTCCACTTTCGCTTATGATACGGTGGAACAACGACAACAGGGTTCGCAAGCCTCGCGGGGGGATTGCGGTTTGGCCGAGAAAGTTCGCGTTGCCATCGTCGGCTCCGGTCCTGCCGGACTGAGCGCGGCTGCGCATGCGGCCAAGCGCGGCATGAGCCACATGCTGCTCGAGAAAACCGACCATCTCTCCGATACCATCTACAAGTACCAGAAGGGCAAGCACGTGATGGCGACGCCCGGCAATCTGGTGCTGCGCAGCGATCTCGATTTCGAGGCGGGCCAGCGCGAAGCGATCCTCGCAACATGGGAAAGGCAGGTTGCGGAAGGCGAAGTGTCGGTCAGGACCAATGCGGAAGTGACCGGGATCGGCGGTCAAGCCGGTGCTTTCGTCCTTACGCTCGCGGACGGATCGACCATCGAGGCAGAGGCGGTGGTGCTGGCCATCGGCACGCAAGGCAACCCCAATTTGCTCAAGCTGCCCGGCGGAGACCTGCCGCATGTGCAGTATCAGCTCGACGATCCGGGGGAGTATATCGACGAGCATATCACCGTGATCGGATCGGGCGATGCGGGGATCGAGAATGCGCTCGGTCTCGCGGAAGACGAAGCGCAGGGCAATGTCGTCACCATCCTCAACCGCCGCGCCGAATTTGCCCGCGCGAAGGGGGCGAATGTCAAGCTGCTCGAAGAGGCGGAAGCGGATGGGCGGATTTCGGTACGCCGTGAGACCAGCCCGATCGAAATCCGCGAGGGAGAGATCGTGCTCGAAACGCGCGACGGGCAGGAAACCATCCGCTGCGATCGGATTATCGCGCGCACCGGATCGCAGCCGCCGCGGACGTTCGTCGAGGAGTGCGGCGTCGAGTTTGCGAGCGATGACCGCACGGCCTTTCCCAAGCTCACTCCAAGCTTCGAAACCACACAGCCGGGAATGCATGTGATCGGGGCGCTGGCGGGCTATCCGCTGATCAAGCATTGCATGAACCAGGGGTATGACGTCATCGAGTTTCTTGACGGCAATACCGAGTTGAAACCGGCCGACGAACCCATTCTTGCAGAGAAGTTCGCCGCGCTTCCCGGTCGCCGCACGGTCGATGAATGGCTCGAGATCTTCCGTACGCAAGTGGTCATCCTGCAGGAACTCTCCCCGCTCCAGATGCGCGAACTGATCCTCGACAGCACGGTCCACGCCTTTGATCCCGGCGAGGTCATCTTCACACGCAACGAGCCAGGCTCGTCCATGTTCGCCATCGCCGAAGGCTCGGTGCTGGTCGAGGTCGACCCGAACGACAGCTCGGTCACGGTACCCATCGAGACCGGGTCGATCTTCGGCGAGGTCGGTTTGATCTCGGGCCGCAAGCGCGGTTCGACCATTTGTGCGGCCGAACCGACAGTCGTAATCGAGTTTTCGCGCCTCGCCGCGCTCAAGCTGCTCGCCACCGCGCCTTCCGCCAATCGAGCGGTCAATCGCATCTCGATCGAGCGGCAGGTCCTGCAGATCTTCGGAGCCGGCCTCACCCCCGCCGATATCGCCGAACTGGTCGATGCGGCCGAAGTGGTCTCGGTTCCCGCAGGCGAGGTGGTTGTCGAGGAAGGGGCGGACGATCAGGACATCTATATCGTTCGAGTGGGCTCGATGGTGGTCGAGAAGAAGCTGGGCGGGAAGCCCGTATTCCTGTCCTATCTGCCCGCCGGGTCCTATTTCGGCGAGATGGCGGTAATCGACGGGTCGAAACGCACAGCCAGCGTGCGCGCGGCGATCAAGAGCGAGGTGATCCGCTTTTCGGGCGAGGCATTCAATGCGCTGCTGGATACCAAGCCGGAAATCCGCGAACGCGCGTTGGAAGAGATGGCGGCCCGCCGCGAAATCAACGATTTCGTCGAGAGCCGCAGGACGAGCTTCGGCGGTGCGGTGGACATGTATTCCAGGACCGCGCAATTCCTCGTCGACAACGGTCTCGGGGAGGCCACCGACGTTCTGCTGATCGACGAGAAACTGTGCGTCGGTTGCGACAATTGCGAGAACGCGTGTGCCGACAGCCATGACGGCCTCAGCCGCCTCGATCGCGAGGCAGGCCGCACATACGCGCATCTCCACGTGCCTACTTCCTGCCGCCACTGCGAGCATCCGCATTGCATGGCCGACTGCCCGCCCAATGCGATCCACCGCGGCCCCGATGGCGAGGTGGTGATCGACGAGACCTGCATCGGCTGCGGCAATTGCCAGCGCAACTGCCCTTATGGGGTGATCCGCATGGATGCAAAGCCGCCCGAAAAACCGGGCCTGCTGAGATGGTTGATGTTCGGCGCCGGCCCCGGTCCGGGCGAAGCCAGTTTCGCCTGGCGCAAGCGCAAGGCAACGGAGGAAGGCGAGACCGCCAAGCTGGCTATCAAATGCGACATGTGCAGCGGGATCGAGGGCGGACCGGCCTGCGTGCGCGCATGTCCCACGGGCGCGGCGATCCGCGTCAGTCCCGAGCGTTTCCTTACGGTTGCGCGGCTCGAAGAGGAGGTCGAGTGATGGCGTCGTTGTCTTCCCGCGACGACGGCGAAACCCTGGCCGAAATCGAGGAGCGGCACGCCGCCGATCACCAGAGTTTTCTTGCGCACCGCGCGTTCTTCTGGGCGAAGATGGCCGTCTTCATCGCGCTCTTCGTGATCGTGACCTACCTGCTGATCGATGTCGAACCGCGCCACAATGGCGGCAGCTGGTACGGATACGCGCTCGGCACGCTTGGCGCCGGCCTGATCGTGTGGCTGAGCTGGCTCGGCATTCGCAAGCGGCGACCGACGCCGGGCAGCTGGAGCCTCAAGGGGTGGACCAGCGCGCATGTCTATCTCGGCCTGTCGCTCACCGTGATCGGAACCATGCATACCGGCTTCCAGCTCGGGTGGAACGTCCACACGCTCGCCTGGGTGCTGATGATGCTCGTGATCATTTCGGGCGTCTTTGGCATCGCGGTCTACGCCGCGCTGCCGCAGAGACTTTCGGAAAATCGGCGCGAAATGACGCGCGAACAGATGATCGAAAGCCTTGCGGCGATCGACAAGCAGCTTGAAACCGCCGCGCAGCCGCTGTCGCGCGAGGACACCGACGTGGTCGTCGCCGCGCTCGAACAGGATGTTCTCGGAACTGGAGTAATCGCACGATTCCGTGGGCCGGACCGGCACGATGCCACGCGCAGCGCGCTCGACCATATCTCGACGAGCAGAGCCTATGACGACGATGCCAGCGATCTCGCCCAGCAGAGGGTTCGCTCCTTGCTCGGGAAGCGCGCCGGGCAGATCGACCAGATCCGTCGCCAGATGCGGACCAAGGCGCTGCTCGAAATCTGGCTCTACTTTCATGTGCCGCTGACCATCGCGCTGCTCGCCGCACTCATCGCGCATGTCGTCAGCGTGTTCTACTATTGGTGAGGTGCGGCGCATGACATTCCTCATCCGCACCGTCGACCACACCGCCACCGGTCGCGAGATCGTGCGCGATCGGGAAGTTGAAGGCTCCAGGCTGACCATCGGCCGCGCGACTACCAACGACGTCGTCATTGCCGACCTCGCCGTCGAACAGCACCACGTATCTGCCGAGGTTGATGAGCGGGGCCGGATCGCGCTCGAAGCCGGATCGACCCGCGACTTCACTTTCGACGGCCGCAAGACGACGAGCGTGCGGTTCGATCCCGCCAAGGGAGGGCGATTGACGCTCGGCCTGTCCACGCTGGCTTTCGCACGCGAGCCCGATGGACGCACGCTGGTGACCGTGACGCAGGAAGAGCGCGAGTTCGGCAATCGCGATGCGGTACGCTACTTCGACCTCGCCAGCGCCATGCCGAGCAAACGCGCCGCGGCATGGATCGGCGTGCTCGCGATCCTCATCGCCTTCATGGTGGTGCCGATCTGGACCAACCTGGCCCGCACCGACAAGCAGCCCGGCGCCGACGGCATCGACCAGGTGGCGTGGGATGCGAGCTGGAGCACGGGCAGGCTCAGCCTCGCCCACCACGCGCTCGAGAACAATTGCGAGGCTTGCCACGTCGCACCCTTCGTTTCGGTTCGCGAGGAAACCTGCCTCGCGTGCCACCAGGACATCGGCGACCATGCCGCACAGAACCGGCTGGCTGCCGCGCGCGGACCGATGAGCACGGGCGATGCGCTGCTGTGGCAAGTCGCGGATGTTTTCGGCAAGGAGGGGCCCGAGGCCTGCACCACCTGCCATACCGAGCACGAAGGCGCGGGCCGGATGGAGCCCGCCGCGCAGCAATTCTGTTCGAGTTGCCACGAATCCATGGACGCGAGGCTGGCCGACACCGCGCTGGGCAATGCGCACGATTTCGGCACCGATCACCCGCAGTTGCAGGCGCTCGTCCATGCCGAGCTCGGCAGCGAAGACCTCACACGGGTGACGCTCGATGGAGAGGCGCGCGAGGACCACGGCCTGCGCTTTCCGCACGCGATGCACCTGTCGTCGACCAATGGCGTCGCACGCATGGCGGGCAATCTGCCCGACTACGGCGAGAAACTGGTCTGTGCCGACTGCCATCGCCCGACCGACGACCGCAACGGCTTCCTTCCGGTGGCCATGGAGAGCGATTGCGAGAGCTGCCACAGCCTCGTCTACGACAAGGTCGGCGTCACCTATCGCACGCTCCGCCATGGCGACGTGGCACAGATGCGGGCCGACCTCATCGCCATGGATCGGGCTCCGCGCTCGCCGGTCACTCGCGGCCTGAGGCGACCGGGCGAATTCAAGCGCGGCGGGCGCTATTTCCAGGACTTCGGGCGACCGACGCAGAACTATATCGGAATTGTCCGCGCGCTGTCGGAGGGCGGGGTCTGCGGCGAATGCCATATCCCCACCGGCGCCGGAGGCGAAGCTTCGGTGATGCCGGTCTTCCAGCGCAACCATTACTTCCTCAACGCCCGCTTCGACCACGCGCCCCATGCGCAGGAAGACTGCACCAGCTGTCACGCCGCCGATACGTCCGGCAGTGCGCGGGACCTGCTGTTGCCCACTATCGCTACCTGTCGCGAGTGCCATCAGGGCGCCGCGGCGCGCGAGGCGGATGTTCCCTCCACCTGCGCCATGTGTCACAGCTACCACCCGCCAAGCTTCCGCCAGCGCGAGGAGCGACTGCAAAGCGTGGCGCCAGCGCGGGTGGCGGGGCTTGCGCGAAGCGGGATGGAGGGCGAATGAAGACCGGCGCGACACGAGGGAGGGAGCCGTTTTGCTGATCGCCCAGCTGACCGATATCCATATCGGCTTCGATCCCGATGCTCGTCCGGAGGAGCTCAACCGCACGCGCTTTCGCGCCGTGCTCGAACGGCTGAAGAAGGCTCCTCACAAGCTCGATTACATCGTGTTATCGGGCGATCTGACCGACCATGGCGATAGTGAAAGCTTCGACAAGATCGCGCAGATCCTGTCGGATATGCCCTGCCCGCTGCTGCCGCTGGTCGGCAATCACGACGCGCGCGAAGCGATGCTGCAGGCGTTCCCCGACACGCCTTGCGAAGGCGAGTTCCTGCAATATGTCGTCGAGAGCGACGGCCTCAGGATCATATGCCTCGATACGTTCGAGGCGGGCCGACATGGCGGCGCCTTCTGCGAGCGGCGGTGCGACTGGCTTCGCGCCGAGCTCGGCCGGGGCAGCGATACGCCCTGCGTGATCTTCATGCATCACCCGCCGATCGTGAGCGGAATCGACTGGATGGACCCGGCGCCAGACGAGCCATGGATCCTCCGCTTCGCCGAAGCGGTCGAAGGGCACAAGGACACAATTCGCGCGATCCACTGCGGGCATCTGCATCGCCGGGTCACGGCACGATTCCGCGACATCCCGCTCGGCATCACGCCCTCGATCGCTCCCCTCGTCGCGCTCGATCTACGTCCGATCGACGAAAACCGTGCCGACAATCGCGCACTGATTACCACCGAGCCCGCCAGCTACGCGCTTCATTACTGGGACGGGAGCGACCTCGTCACGCATTACGAAAGCTGCGGCGAGTGGGATGTGCTTGCGCATTATGGCGAGCATCTGAAGCCGATGGTGCGCGAGATGAAGGCGGAACGCCGCTAGTCGCCAGGGGCAGAGCGGCTTCGATCGAGCCATGGGCCGCTGCCGCCAACCCAGGCCCGCATGTCAGGCTCGTCCGTCACCTTCCACGGCACGCCTGCGCGGGTGAGGAACAACTTCTCCATCTCCTCGCGGTTGAACGGGCGCGAGCCCAGCCGACCGAACACCGCCATCTGCCCGCCGGTCTCGTCCACCCCCCGGTCGCGATCGAGTCCCTTGCTGAGCGAGAGCGCCACGCCCTTGGTCTTCGCCCAGGCGATCAGTTCGGGCTTGGGCGCGGGGCTGAAACCGTAGAAATTGGGCTGGCTGTCGGGCGTGGTCAGCTGGAGCACCTTCAATCCGTTCCGCCCGTCGGCAACATAGGCGAACAGCGTGGCATTGGTCGAACCGACGATCACATCCTCGGCATCGTTGAGCTGCCCGTCGAGCGTCACGCGCTGGTAGATCGTTGGCGACAGCGGTCGGGTTACGTCGAGGATCACCAGCCCGTCTCGCTTGGCCGCGACATAGGCATAGGTGCGCGCGACGTAGATTCGCCGCGCATCGGCCAGCGGCACCGACGCTTCCGGCATGGCGACCGGATTGCGCATGTCGGTGACGTCGAACAGCTTCACGCCTTCGGCATCGGTGACCCAGAGATAGCGGAACTGGATGGTCGAGGCGCGCGCATCGGTTAGCGCACGAACCGCCATCACTTGCGGGCTAGCAGGATCGGCCAGATCGACCGCCACGAGTCCTGCAGCCGCCGTGATGTAAGCGATATCGCCGGCCAGCGTGATATGGCGTGCCCCGTTCAGCACGCCATCGGGATTCCACGCCTTGGCACCATCGGCGAAACGGGTGCGCTTCAACTTGTTGTTGCGGAATTCGCCATCGGCCATGGTCTCGACATTGACCAGCACCAGCCCTTCGATGGCGTCGGTAATCAACGCATAATCGTAGATCGGCTTCATCGCCTGTTCCTGGTTGACCTGGAGAAGCGTCATCGGTGTACCGTCGGGGTTCATCACCGGATTGCCATCGGCATCCTCGACCGGCGTTGCCGCCATGGCCTTGTTGCGGTCGGGCCGGACCGGTTGGTTGGTCGCCAGCGCCATGCAGGTGGCGTTCCTGGTTTTTACATGCGTATCGTGCCCCATCGCGCTGAAGGGCGCTGTGAGGATGCGCTCGGACACGCCTTTGTTGGCGATCGAGGCGACGTCGTAGACGCGGAAGCCGCCCCTGCCTTCGGCGACGAACATGTATTCGCCGCGCAGTTGCAGGCAAGTGACCGCATCGCGTGTGCCTTCGTGAACATTGGCGAATTGTTCGAACGCCTTGGTTTCGCCGCCGAGATCCCCGTCGAAAGTCTTGCCGCGCGTCCAGTCCTTCAGCTCGCGGCCATTGCCCTCGACATGCATGCGCCAATAGTCGGGGTAGGCATAGCGGTGCAGGTAACTGCCCAGCACCGCCTGCGGTTCGTCCCACTCGGTGACGCGCACCGCCTCGAACCCGGTGTCAAGCCCGACCCATGCGTTGAGACCGACGAAATTGACGAAATTCGTACCTAGCAGCAGCAGCTGGCTCATGATCGCATTGTTGTCGTCGTCCGCCGATAGGTGGCAATCCGTGCAGGTCTTGGTCTCGATCAGGCGGACGGTATGCGGGAAATGCGGGGCGAAGGCTTGCGAGGAGTAACCCGAGGAGGCGACCGGCGGCTGCTGCACATAGATGCGCTCGCGGTTGATGTTGGTCGAGGACAGCACCAGCGCGCTGGTTGAGCGGATCGGGGCGACCTGATTGCCCTTGGTCGTCTGGTGGCGGCCAAGCTGGAACATCTGGTCGCGCGCCACCTGCGGGTTGTAGGTTGCGAAATTGCGCGTTTCCTCGCCGCCATAATGGTGCGACTTGCTCTTCCAATTCGCCTCGATCGGCAAATGGCACCCGCCGCAACTGGTCGTCCAAGAAAGGTGGCAGGTGAAGCACGCCATCTCCTCAGCGCCATGCGCGCGGTCGTCTGGTGCGATGCCTGTGCCGAATTCGAACAGGCCGGTTTCCGCGCCCTGCTTGCTCATCAACTTGGCCCGGGCCGACTTGGGGTTGAAATCAGCTGCCGCGCGATCGACGCTATCGCGCACGAGACTGATTTCCCACTTAAGGCCCGGGTCGACGATGGATCGCTGGACCAATACCTGTCGGCCATCCTCGCCATAGGTCCATTCGAAACGGCGCTTGCCGTCGGGATTGCGGAGCAGCGACAGGTCGGTGCCCCTGGGCGGTGCCGCCGGACCGCTGGTCAGCAGCGTGGGATAGGCGTCTGGTGTGCCGTGGCAGTCCTTACAGCCGATCTCCACCGCATTGGCGACCTCGGCATAGATCAGGCCGTTGCCGTGGCTGTCCTGCGCGAAATGGCAGTCGGCGCATTGCAGCCCCTTCTCGGCATGGATGTCCATCATGTGGACGGTCTTGCCGGGGTTGGTGCCGACCTCGACGAACTTGCCCTCGCCTTCCCTGCGCCATTTTTCCGGATCGTCGGGCGCGACGATCTGGCCCTCCTTGTCGAGCAGATTGCCTTCGCGGTCGCGCTTGAGGATCGCGCGGAAATTCCAGCCATGGCCATGGTAATCGGCGAACTGCGTGTCCTTCAGCTCTGGATTGAGATCGTAGACATTGCGCAGGAAATCGAGATCGGCCCACTTGCCCTTGGGCGCCGCGCCTTCGGGGTTACGATCGAGCACCGCGCGCACCTCGTCTGCAGTGAGATACTTCTGCTCTTTTGGCCACATATGCGGCGCGTCGCTCTCGTAATCCCACATGGTGTAGCCGAGGTAGGAATTCAGGAAGATGTTCGGCTGGTGCATGTGGCAATTCATGCACTGCGCGGTCGGGATGGATCGGGTGAAGCTATGCCGGATCGGGTGCCCTTTCTGCTTCAACGGTTCGTCGTTCGAGTGACCCGGCTCCTTCACTGCTCCGTGGCCGCCCGATTGGTCATCGCCGCGCCCGCCCTCGTAGAGCGAGGCGATGGTCGGATCGATCGTCGCACTCTGCCCGTCGCGGCCATATTGCGCATAGATCAGCGAATGGCGCGGCTCTCGGTCGTTGGCATAGACCACATGGCAGCTCGCGCAGCCCGAATGGCGATAATCGCCCGGCTGGTCGTTGGTCCCCATGAACCAGGTGAAGGGATCGTTGAGGCGCGTCTTGTGGATATTGAGAACGGGGATCGCGACGCGCAGGCCCGTGCCGGGACCGCGGTTCGATTGTTTCAGGTCGGGTCGCCCCGGTTCCTCCAGCCGCTGGATCAGGCCGGTCGGATTGGGAATGCCGACCTCGGGAAACTGGCTGGCGATGTTGCGCCCGCCCCGTTCGAACACGCGAAACACGTCGCCCGGCGGGATCACGTGCCAGCTGGGCATGGGGTAGAGCGCTGCCAGCGCGCCGCGTGCCCGCTGGTTCTCGGTCACCGTACCTGCGGGCACACCGGGGCTCTCGATCTTCCCGGGCTTGCCGTCGCGCGTATAGGCCTCGCCCAGAATGTAGCGTTTGAAGGGCAGGACACCGTTGTTGTAGGCCGCCCCGCCCCACAGCATCGCGCCGGTCGCCATGATCGAGCGCTCGGCCGCCTCGATCGTCTCGATATGGCAGGCGCCGCAAGCCTCGCGCGCGACGCGGTAGTCGCTGGGATTCACGAAGCGGACGAAGACCGGGTCCTCGCGATTGAGCAGCGTATAGCTGCGCTTGGGGTTTGCGGAGGACGGCCAGTGCCAGCTTTCCGGATAGGTCGGCAGCACATGCGCGGCATCGCGCGCGGCGACATAGGCCGGATCGTCATGTGCCAGCTCGGCATTGCCCATCACATTGGGATTACCGCCATGGCAGTCGACGCAGCCGAGCCGGACGGCGGGCGTCTCATGCATGGTCGGCTGGTCGGTGCGGATATGGCAGGAGAAACAGCCAGCCGACTTGGCCGCCATCTGCTCTTCGGTCTGGATGCGCGGCGCGGGTGCGGCGGTAACGAGGCTGTAGTCGCGTTTTAACGGCTTCTCCTTTTCCGCTGCGCGCAGCCCCATGGCGCCGGCCAGCAGCATCAGCGCGATCGCGGCGAGGAGGCGGGAAGCCGCGCGCATCAGTAGGTCAGGATCGCATTGGCGAGCACCGAGTAATAGGCGCCCGGATTGCCGAGGGAGGTGAAAAGGTCGTCGAAGCCGTCACCCGAGATCAATGCGGCGGCCGACAGGCGAAAGACGATGTTCTGCGTCGCCTTGGGCCGCCAAATGGCCGCTGCGGACAGGTCCCAGCCGATTTCCTTCGGGATCGAGCCTTCGTTGCGCAGCGCCTGCAGCGTGGCCGTATTCTCGAACCACAAATGATTGGCATTGGCCGACAGGCGAAATTCGGGCGTAAGATCGAAATCCGCGCCCACGCCGAGCAGCATAAGGCCCGGATTGTTGAAATTCGACTGCCCCTGTTCCTTCGAACTTCGCAGCGAATTGAGGATGCCGTTGCGCCCATTGACGCTGATTGCGCGCCCGCCGCCCGCGAAGGGAATGGTCTGGCGGATCCAGTAGGACGTATCGGCGCCGGCGAAGACCGGGTTCTCGAAAATCGCGTCGTAGCCGGTTTCGGTGTCGTCATAGGGGGCGCCGTCGCCGCTGGCATAGGCGCCCGAGATGCGAAAGCGGATCCAGTCGCGGTCGTAGCTCGCCTCGAGCGCGGCGAACCAGGCGCTGATGTCGGCCGGGCGGTCGGTAAAGAAGGAATTGCGATCTTCGCCGAAGGCGTAATAGGCGCTGCCCGTGAGGTTGATGCGTCCGATCCGCCCGTCTGCATTGTAGCCGATGTAGAACACGTCGTAGTCGCGCCCGCGCAAGCTTCCGAGCAGCGCGGGCCTGACGGGAAAGCCGTTATCGTCGATCTGGATATCGTCGGCCTCGCGATTGGCGTTCCACACGAAGGTCAGCTGGCTGGTCAGCGCGGGGATGAGGAAGTCCTGCCGATAGGCGTTGACGTAGAACACGAAATCGTCGCGCGGCGTCTGCAGCACCGCGTTGAGACCGCTGTTGGTGTCCTTCTCCAACCGCCAGAAACCGCCGAAATTGTACTGGAAGCGGTTGTTGTCGCGCGTGCCGAAGAAGCGCACGCCCAGCTGGTTGTCGTTGAACAGGAAGCCGCGGAAATCGGCCTGGAAGGGCTGGATGCCGACCCGCACGCTGTCGAAATCGTAGCGGTCGGAAACGTTGCGAAAATGGAAGTCGAAAAAGGCTTCCTGTACGCCGACAAAGTGGTCGAAGCGGTGCGAGGGCCTGCTCGGCTCGACGAACAGCACGCGGCGTTCGGGCACGTCGACATAGTTGAGATTGGCCGCCAGCGTGACGCGGTATTCGACATCGGGCGGCTTGTAGGCGGTGCTGCCCTTGAGCAGGGCCGCGCCCACGATGAAGGTCTGCGACAGGACGTAGCTCGCATCCTTGCCGAAGACGTCGAGGCTGTCCGGGCGCTCGGTCGTCTGCACCCCGACGGGTATGGGAAAGGTGCGCGGTTCGAACACCGTGTCGCTCACCCCGTTGAGGATGAAGAACCAGTCGTCGCCGGTGATCGGTAGCCAGGGGACCTTGTCCGGATTGATCGGCCGGTCGCCTTTGTAGGTATTCTGGTTGTAGGGGTCCCACCAACGCTCGCGCACAAGGCCGAGGCTCTCGATCAGCCGCCAGCGGTCGGGCACGGGCACCTGGTCTACCGGGAAAGCCTCAGGCGGCGGCGCGCGCACCGCACCCTCGTTGGTCTGCGTCACCTCGTCGGGCAGCGGCTCGGTATAGTCCGGTCGGCGGCGGCCCTCGATGATCTCCCGCTCGACCGGCGGCGGTTCATCGGGCTCGGCCTTGACGACCGGGTCGTCGGTCGGGGGCTGCGGGGGCGGCTCCGCCTGTGCGGTCAGAAACAAGGCCAGCGGGGCGAGTGCAACCGAGGTCATCACAACCCCTCGCAGACATTCTGCTTCGGATCGTCGAGGAACGGCGCGAAGGGACAATTGACGTAGCGCAACCGGACGGGTCGCCCGTCCAGATCGACCACGATCCGGTCGGCACGGATTTCGACGCGCGCATTGCCGATCCCGCCGACGCGCTGACCGGCATTGTGCAGGCCGAGGAAGCTGACCATGTCGTCCTGGTCGATCCCGTCGCCCGACACGCCGATCCCGCCGACCAGTTCGTCGCCGCGATAAATCGGGACCGAGCCGGGGAAGATCTGCATGCCGTTGGCTAGGCGCTTGCCGCCCCCCGGCGCGTCGGGCAGCTGCGTGCAGCCGCGCGGCGTATCGGGATTGGCCCCGCTCGAGGTCACAAAGCCGAGATGCTGGACGAGGTTCGGGATGATGAGATCGGTCTGCAGCCCGGTCATGAAGGGACTGAACTGTCCCGGCCGCTCGACCGAGAGCGGCCCTGCCAGCGGCCCGACCTCGCCATCGGGGAAATAGGGTCGTGCCAGATTGCCGCCCGATCGGTCGGCAAAGGCGAATTGGCCGGTCAGCGCATCGGGATCGCCGAGCAAATCGCGCGTGCGCTGGACATAACGTGCGATCGCCGCCCCGCCGGACTGAAGTTGAGATGCGGCCACCACATTCGAAACGAAGGCCGCCGTGCGTGCCTTCTGCAGCGAGACATCGGTGCCGAAGATCGGGCCGTCGGGCGAGCGCACTATGCCGAGCACCGCGCCATGCGTGTCGACCAGGCTGATCGTCGCCTGCATCCGGCTGTCGAGCGGGCGGCGGATCTGCGCGCGCGCGCGGCCGAGCACGATGAAAGCCTCTTCGAGGACTGCACGCACTTCGGCGGCAGTCAGCGGGTTCGTGACGCGGGCTGCGTCGGTCCCCGCGCGGATCGGGAAGCGGGGCGCCCCGCCCGCATCGACCAGAACATAGGCATCGCGATTGGCGAATTCGCTGGCCGTGCTGCGGCGGATGCCCGAGGCATCGGTGCCATAGGCGACCCCTGCGCGGATCGCGCCGGTGGAATAGCCGAAGACGGGGACCAGCGTACCGGCGGGTCCGTTGACTGCGCCGAAGCTGCCCTGCAATGGCCCCAGTTCGCTCGCCTCGACATCGCGGTAGCGCAGGCTGGTGCCGTCGACCGGAATACGATCCGCCTCGATCGAGCGCGGCGGTGTGAACCCCTGCGTTCCGGCCAGCGCGGCGAATTCCTCATCGTCGCGGTCGCGGTCGATCGTGTCGGGATCGAAGCCGTAGGTGCCATCTCCCGCGACCCCGATCCCGCCGACAACCACGCCGTCCTTGTAGAGCGGGAAACCGCCCGGATCGGCGGCGAGGCCCAGCGGCGAGCGCTGCGGACCGATCATCCCGTCACTCATCCGCGCCGAGAGGTCCGAACAGGGCAGCTGGCTGAACTGCACGCCGAACAGCGGGCCGCTTTCGAGCCCGGCGGTCGAGGCGGCGGGCGGGAAATGCTCCTGCACGATCTGGCTTGCCGTGCGGGTGGAGAACGCGTTGCCGCTGCTCGACAGATAGGCCCCGGTGATCGCCTTGGCGATCGCTGCGGCCGCGGTGGGCACCTGTACGCCCTGCAGCCCCACCTCGCTGCCCGCAGCGGCGAGGCCTGCGATCGTGCGGCGGCTGATCCGCGTATTGGCGGGCGAGCCGGTCATAGCGAAAACGCCCAGGACGTTGCCAACCCGATCGACCACAGCGATGGTCGCTGGCAATCCGCGTGTCTGCGCCTCGCCCACCGCCTGCGCGATGATCGATTGGACATCGCCGACGGTGAGCGAGCGCTGCGCCGGATCGGCGAAGAGGCGCCCGCCGGTGGTCGGGGTGGGCGCAGGACTGGCTGCGGGTGTTGGCGTTGCACCGCCACCCGGGGATCCTCCCCCGCCACAGGACACCAGCGCCAACGCCAGCACCCCTGCGAGGCAGGCCGGGGCGCCGCGCCGCATCAGCGAAGGCTCCCGATGGCCGATGTGGCGCTGGCCAGCGCGCCGCGGAATTCGGCCGGGCGATAGGTTTCGGGCGCAGCCACCGCCGCATAGGCGCGATTGATGTCGGTGCGGATTCCCGCCGCGGCGCCAATCGTTACGCGCCCCTCGCGCACCAGCGCATTGAGCAGCGTGTCGACCGCCATCACCGCCTGGACCGAGCCGGCATAATCGGTGAACCGCGGCGCGGTCGCTCGCGAGGCGATCGCCGCGATCACCTCATGCGCATCGCCGCCGCCGGACGTGCGCGCGGCGAGCACGTTCGAGAGCGCACGCGCCCGATCGCGCAGTACGGTGGCGGCTTGCTGCGCGCTGGCCCGGTCGCGGCCCATGGCGCGGTGGAAGGCCAGGCTCGCATCGTTGAACGCTGCGCCCGCGCTTGGCGCGAGCGCCCGGCTCACCGCCGAAAGCATGATGATGTTCTCGTCGTTGAAAGGCGGATTGGCGAAAGGGATGGGCCGCCCCGGATTGGTCTCGAAGGTCAGCCGCCGGGCCGGCCCGTCGGTGATCGGGCGATGGCAGCTGTGGCAATCGTAGAAATAGAATTCGGGAAACATGCCGCGCATGCCGAATTGGGGCCGCGCGAACAGGTCGGTGGCGCGCGCCACCGCCTCGGCCTGCCCCACCGCCCACAGCCGCACGCTGTCGGTGCGCGGCTTGCGGCGAATATAGTCGGCGTCCTCGTCATGATGCTGCTGCAGTGAAGAAAACAGGTCGAGCTCGAAGGAGATGCGCGGGTGGCCGGCGGCCATCATCGAATGGGTGACGAACTGGCCGGTCCCGGTGCTGCCGTAATGGCAGTCGAGGCAAACCTTGGCGCGGACCTGCGGCCGTTCGAGCGGGACGAGCCCCGCGCGCAGGTTGGAGGCGTGGCTCGCCGCTTTCTCGTAGTGCACCTGCAGCCAGCCCTCGGCAGGGCCATGACAGCTCTCGCAGCCAACGCCGTCGCTGGTGTGGAAGCGCGCGCCGCGGCGCGATTGCGGAACATAGGTTGCATGGCATCCGAGGCATGCCGGAGCGGCGGTCGCCGCGCCGATCCCCAGGGTCTGGGCGATTTGTCGCCCCCGCCGGCTCGCAAGTACCGAATAGGCGCGGCTATGCGCCCCGCTGGCGGAGGAGGGTTCCTGCCAGGTCGCGATTTCGTCCTGCCGGACGATTGCGCCATTGCCCTCCGATCGGCCGTGGCAGGTCGAACCCGCACAGCTAGCAACACCCTCGTAACGCGGGCCGGAGGACTGGGCATTGGCAGCGGAGGGACCTTGCGTGACGGACGCGAGGATAGCGAACGCAGCTATGAGGGCCAATACGAGCACGCCATGCGTGTCGCTTCGCACTGCAGGCCAGCCTCTTGCCCTGCGCTCCATCGGCCCTCCCCGATCGACCCTTGTAACACTGCCGTTCAACCGGCAGCCCCATTTGCCCCGTACCGCGGGGCCACCGGTATGCGTTAGCTTGCCAGCTTCTCGCTCAAGAGGTCGAGCTGGCCGTTACACCCGTTTTCCGCCAGCGCGACGGCGAGGTCTTCCGGATTGTCGGGAGCACTGCCGAGCATGACGAATTCCAGTCGCTTCCTGGGGCCGCCTGTCGGCCCCGAAAAATCGTAGATCCGGTTCCGTTCCAGCGGCAGTTCTTCGGCGCTCAACGAGGCGAGCGCATCGCCATCGTCGAACGTCACATGGACGTGGAAGTCGGAAACGGCCGAGCCGAGCACCCAGGTCTCTTCGCCTTCGACCGAAGGGCGCCAGAAGGTAATCGCATCGCTGCCCGGCAGACAGATCTTCCCCGCCTGCGAGGTATCGACATTCCACAGATTGGGATTGCTCGCTGCGCCTGCTGGACCGCCGCGCACAGCCCCGGTTCGGACACGCGCACCTGAGCGCTGGCGCGTGAGCATGGCGAAGGTGGTGCGTTTGCTGGCGCCGCGCGCGCCTACGCGGTGGGTGCCGGGACCGGTGATGACCCGCGTCCCGCTATCGGTAAGAACGGTAATGCTGTCGCCGGTCTTGAGCGTGATGCTGGCCGCATCGTCGAGCTTCTTGCCCACCGGATAGCTTCCAGCGGACGGGCCGCTCGACTTGACCACCACTCCGGCCGAGGCCGGCGCCGATCCGAGAAAACCGAGGGCCGCGAGCGAGAACACAGCCGTTGCGAGAACCGATTTAGCCGAGGACATAGGCCCCTCCATCACTCAAGTTCCGAACGCGATATAGCAGGTTTTCCAGCGCCCTGTCAGCGGGATGGCGATTGGCCACATCGCGGATCACCTGCACAGCGCTAGCATTGTCGGAGCGCGTCAGCTTGTACGCTTGCGCCAGCAGCTCGCGATCGGACTTGGGGAAATCGGGCGCCGGCTCCATCAATTCGACCGGCTGGGCGCGGCCGCGCAATACCACACACCCCATCGGTCGCCACCAGTCGAGATCCGAGCGCTCAGCGAATTCGCGGCTGGCCATGACGCTCGAATCGAGCGCCTTGTTGGCCGCCTCGAGCCGCGCGGCGGTGTTCATGCTGTCGCCCAGGGCGGTGTATTGGATGCGGTTATCGCCGCCGAAATTGCCGACCACCGCTTCGCCCCAATGCAGACCGACGCGAGTCTTGCCGATCTTGGGCAGGTTCGGATCCATCGCCGCGACTTCCTCGCGGAATCGCTCGCCCGCCTGCCAGATCGCATAGCCACATCTGGCCGCGCGCTCGCCATCGTCCTTCCTAGCGATCGGCGCGCCCCAGAAAGCGACCACCGCATCGCCGACGAATTTGTCGATCACGCCGCCATGGTCGAGCACGACGTCCGACAGGAGATCGAGATAGCGATTCAGCAGTTTGGCGACCATCTCGGGGGGGATCGCGTGGCTCATCTTCGTAAAGCCCTCGAGGTCGCAGAAGAGGACGAAGATCTCCTTCTTCTCGCCATGTAGCGAAAGCAGCTGCGGATGCTCCAGAATCTCTTCGGCCATTTCCTTGGGTAGGTATTTGCCCAGCGCACCCTGCGCGAAATTGCGCTGCACCGCCCCGCTGGCCCGCGCTGCGGAAACAACCGCGGAAAAGGCGAGGATCCAGCCCAGCAGCCAACCCGCCGCGGGCACTCCGTAAGTATCGACGCCCTGCCATTCCATTACGAAGGGGACGCCGATGAAGGTGGCGAATTGTGCTGCGAGCAGAAGGTAGATCCGCCAGCTTCCCCACTCGAGAAGCCCGGTAAGTACCGCCGTAGTGACCACGAGCAATGCCATTGCCCACAAAGTAATATCCGCGACCTGACCGCGCCGGTCGCCATCGAGCATCTGGGCTATCATGTCGGCATGCACTCGCAGACCCGGCGGGTTCTCCCCAAGGACGCTGGAGAACGTCGTCTGGACCCGGTCGTAATCGATGATGTCTCCGCCGATCAGCACGTAGCGGCCTTCGATCTGGTCGCGCAGCATGGCACGCACCTCGGGGATTTCCATGAGTAACGGATCGAGGAAATTGTCGATCTGCAGCCGCCCATACATCGGCTCGTTCTCGAAGGCGGGATGGCGATAGCGCAGCGAACCCTCGTAACCGGGGAACGTCCTCTCGCCCTCGCCCGCAGCACTCAACATGGCTCGGCCAAGGACCGGGGGAAGATCGGGTTCGATGCTGGGCCATCTGCGCGTCACACCATGCGTATTGTCGAGCCTGATGCTTGCCAGCCGCGCGTTGCTGCCGTCGAGCTGCGCGAGAAACTCTTCGAGATAGACCTGCTGATCGTAGACGATGTCGTCTTCATTGGTGGCGAAATTGGCGTAGCCGACCAGCGTCGGCGTCTCCATCGCGCGGAGCACCTCGATCAGTTCGGCATCTTCGTCTTGCGGCTGGTCGAACAGGATATCGATCCCGATCGCCTTGGGCTCCATGTCGTCGATCACTTGTAGCGCGCGGGCGAGCATGCCGCGATCGAGCGGCGAGCGCTTGCGGGCATTGATCAGCGTCTGGTCGTCGTAGACGACCATGGTGATGCGCTCGTCCTGCTCGATCCTGTCGGCGAGCAGCGAACTGCGCAAATCGTAGAGCGCGCGTTCGGCATCGCCAGTGCCGGGGGTCTTGAGATCGACATCCTCGGCGCCCTGCGTCCGCATATCGCGCGGCACGATTTCGGCGGGAATATCCCAGCTGTAGCGCGCGATCAGCAGCGCTATCACTACCAGCAGGGCGGTCAGCGCCAGGCGACGCGGCCCGGCTTCGCGCACATTACGCCAGCCGCGGATCAGCAGAGTGTCTTGCCTGTCCTCGCTCAATCCCCGCCTCCCCCGCGGCGCATCGAGCGACCCGTTTCTGTTGTTTTGTTAGACGGTTGTAGAGCTGCGGCGCGTGGCCGCAACCCCGTTTACCTCAGGCCATCGCGGGATCGTTCCAGGCAAGGACCGGCTTGCGCGCAGCCTGGGTCTCGTCGAGCCTGCGACGCGGAGCGTAATGCGGCGCCGTCTTGAGCGTTTCGTCGCCCGCCTTCGCCCGTTCTGCCACGCTGCGCAACGCCATGATGAACTGGTCCAGTGCCGCCTTGCTCTCGGTCTCGGTCGGTTCGACCAGCATGGCGCCATGCACGACCAGCGGGAAGTACATGGTCATCGGATGGTAGCCTTCGTCGATCATCGCCTTGGCGAGATCGAGCGTGGAGAGCCCCTCACCGAAGCCTTTGTCGCTGAACAGCGCCTCGTGCATGCACGATCCGCTGGGGCCGAAGGGTGCATCGAGCACGTCTTCGAGGCTGCGCAGGACATAATTGGCGTTGAGCACCGCGTCCTCGGCAACCTGCTTCAACCCATCCGCGCCGTGGCTGAGCATATAGGCGAGCGCGCGGGTGAACATGCCCATCTGCCCGTGAAAGGCGGTCATGCGGCCGAACGCCTTAGTATGCTCGAACTCGTCGGCATTCTCCTCCTCCACCAGATGGACAACGCCATCGGCGGTTCGCGCAGTGAAGGGCAGCGGGCCATAGGGGCTGAGCGCTTCGGACAGCACGACCGGGCCAGAACCCGGACCGCCGCCACCATGCGGGGTGGAGAAGGTCTTGTGCAGATTGATGTGCATCGCATCGACACCTAGGTCGCCCGGGCGCACCTTGCCGACGATCGCGTTGAAATTGGCGCCGTCGCAATAGACGAAACCGCCGGCTTCGTGGACCGCGTCGGAAATCGCCTTCATGTCGCGCTCGAACAGGCCGCAGGTGTTCGGATTGGTGATCATCACGCCTGCGACATCGGGGCCGAGCCGCGCCTTCAGCGCTTCCAGATCGACACGTCCTTCCGGGGTCGCGGGGATGTCCTCGACCTTGTAGCCCGCGAAGGCGGCGGTTGCTGGATTGGTGCCATGCGCGCTTTCGGGCACGAGGATGACCTCGCGTGCATCGCCGCGCGCTTCGAGCGCGGCGCGAATGCACAGTATGCCGCACAATTCACCATGTGCGCCCGCCTTGGGGCTCATCGCCACGCCATGCATGCCGGTGAGGTCGAGCAGCCAGAAGGCGAGCTCGTTGATCACTTCGAGCGCGCCGCGCACCGTGTCCACCGGCTGAAGCGGATGGACATCGGCGAAACCGGGCATGCGCGCGATCTTCTCGTTGAGGCGCGGATTGTGCTTCATGGTGCAAGAGCCGAGCGGGAAGAGACCGAGGTCGATCGCATAGTTCTGGCGCGACAGGCGCGTATAGTGTCGCACGGTCTCAGGCTCGGAGAGGCCGGGCAGGCCGATCGGTTCGTTCCGCTCGAACCCGCCGAGCCGGTTGGGTCCGTCCTTGGGCTCGGGCAGGTCGACCCCGGTCGTCTCGATGTGGCCGATCTCGAACAGCAGCGGTTCTTCGAGCATTAGCGCACGGTTGCCGGTTGCGGTGTCGGGACCGCTCATCGCGTTGTGGCCTTCGACGGGCGTGCCGGGTTTCCAGCCGGATGCGTTGGGCGCGTTCATGCCAGCATCTCCTCGAGAGCGGAGGCCAGCGTTTCGATGTCCTCCTCGGTAGTGGTTTCGGTAACCGCGACGAGCAGGCCGTTGGACAGGCTGTCGATGTCGGGAAACAGCCGGCCGAGCGAGACGCCCGCCAGAATGTCCTGCTTCGTCAGTTCGCGAACGATGCTGCGCGCATCGCCATCGAGCAGGATGGTGAATTCGTTGAAGAAGGCATCGTTGAGCACCTTCACGCCCGATACCTTGGCGAGACGGTCCGCGGCCATGCAGGCGAGGCGATGGTTCTCCATTGCCAGACGCCTCAGCCCCTCTTCGCCCAGCAGCGTCATATGGACATTGAAGGCCAGCGCGCAGAGGCCCGAATTGGTGCAGATATTGCTCGTCGCCTTTTCGCGGCGGATATGCTGTTCGCGGGTCGAGAGCGTGAGCACGAAGCCGCGCTTGCCCTCTGCATCCTGGGTTTCGCCGCACAGGCGTCCAGGCATCATGCGGACGTGTTTTTCGTCACGCACTGCGAAGAGGCCGAGATAGGGCCCGCCGAATTGCAGGCCGACGCCGATCGACTGGCCCTCGCCCACCACGATATCCGCGCCCAATTCGCCGGGCGATTTGATCGCCCCCAGCGCGACCGGCTCGGTATTGACCGCGATCAGCAGCGCGCCCTTGTCATGCGCAGCCTCCGCGATACGGGCGAGATCGGGCAGACGTCCGAGAATGTCGGGGTACTGCACGACGACGCAGCTCGTGTTCTCGTCGATACGCGCGATCAACCCGTCGTCATCGGGCTTGGCGGTAAGGCTCGGCGGGGCGCCCGCAATCTCGTCATCGGTGAACTTGGCCATCGTCCGCACGACTTCGGCGTAATGCGGGTGCAGCGCGCCCGAAAGGACCACCTTGTGTTTCTTGCCGCGGGCGACGCGACCCGCCATCGCCACCGCTTCCCAACAGGCGGTCGAGCCATCATACATCGAGGCATTGGCCACCGCGCAGCCATAGAGACGCGCGACCTGCGTCTGGAACTCGAACAGCATCTGCAGGGTGCCCTGCGCGATTTCCGGCTGGTAGGGCGTGTAGGCGGTCAGGAACTCGCCGCGCTGGATGATATGGTCGACGCTCGCCGGGATATGATGCTTGTAAGCCCCCGCACCGAGGAAGAATGCCGCGTCGGCTGCCGCGAGGTTCTTCTTCGACAGGCGTCGCATGTGCTTTTCGACTGCCATTTCGGATGCGTGCATCGGCAGCCCCTCGATCGGGCCGGACAGTCGCGCCTCTTCTGGTACATCTGCGAACAGCGCATCGATATCGGGCGCGCCGATCTTTGCGAGCATGTCCGAACGGTCGGTATCGGTCAGAGGTAGGTAGCGCATTTCAGTCCTTCGTGCGTCCCAGCGAAGGCTGGGACCTCTTGCAGTTTGGCGCTTGGCCGAAAGAGACCCCAGCCTACGCAGGGGATCACACCTTTCTAAAGCCCGTCGCAAAAGCTCTTGTAGGCGGCTTGGTCCATCAGGCCTTCCAATTGCGACTTGTCGCCGATGGTCATCTTGAAGAACCAGCCGTCTTCCTCGGGCGAGGTATTGACCAGCGCCGGATCGTCTTCGAGCGCGTCGTTGGTCTCCATGATCTCGCCGCTGATCGGGGCGTAGACATCGCTTGCCGCCTTGACGCTTTCGACCACGGCAGCATCCTTGCCCTTGTCGATCACGCTGCCGACATCGGGCAGCTCGACGAAGACGATATCGCCCAGCTGGCCTTGCGCGTAATCGGTAATTCCGACGGTGGCAGTGTCGCCCTCTACGTCGATCCATTCATGCTCGTCGGTAAAGTAACGGGCCATTCCAGTCATTTCCCTCTGTGATAGCGATGGGGGACGAAGGGCAGCTTGGCGACCTTCGCCGGCAGTCTCTTGTTACGAACCTCGACTTCGAGATCGGTTCCCTCATCGGCGAGTGCGGCATCGACGTAACCCATGGCGATCGGCCGTTCGAGCGTCGGCGAAAAGCCGCCCGAAGTGACACGGCCGACCTGTGTGTCGCCAGAGTAGATCAGCGCGCCCTCGCGCGCCGGCATCCGCCCGTCGAGGGCAAGACCGACGCGTTTCTGTCCGGGTCCGGCGGCGAGGACCTTGGCAACGGCCTCGTGCCCCATCCAGCCGCCTTCCTCGCGACGGCGCTTGGTCAGCGCGAAGCCGAGATCGGCGGAGACGGGATCGGTGTCGGTGGTGATGTCGTGGCCATAGAGCGGCAGGCCGGCCTCGAGGCGCAGGCTGTCGCGCGCGCCGAGCCCGATCGGACGCACTTCGATTTCGGCGCACAGCCGGTCGGCCAGACTCTCGGCGAATTCGGCCGGGACCGAGATCTCGAAGCCGTCTTCGCCAGTATAGCCCGAACGTGTTATCCGAAGCGGCCATTCGCCGAAGTCGTGGCACACGCTTTCCATGAAGACCATGTCGTCGATGACATTGCGCATCACCCGGTTCAGGGCCGTGGCCGCATTCGGCCCCTGCAGCGCGATCAGCGCATGTTCGTCTATATGGGTGAGCGTGACGTCGTCATCGAGATGTTCACGTAAATGGCCGATATCGTCCCATTTGGTCGCGCCGTTGACCACGAGGTAAAAGGCGGGTTCGCCCCAGTGCCCCTCGGTCCCCGCTTCCTCGTCGCCTTCGATCCAGGGCGTGGCATTGGTGACCATCAGATCGTCGAGGATGCCGCCGTTCTCGTCGATCAGCAGCGAATAGCGAACCTTGCCTGGCTTGAGCGATGCGATCGCACCGGGGAGCAGCTTCTCGAGTTCCTCGGCAGCCTTGTCACCGGCGACGATCAGCTGGCCCATGTGGCTGACGTCGAACAGGCCCGCCTGGGTGCGGGTCCAGTTATGCTCTGCGACAATGCCTTCGTACTGGATCGGCATGAAATAGCCGGCAAAAGGCACCATGCGCGCGCCCTTGCGGCGATGCCATGCATCGAGCGGCAGCGCTTCGGTTTCGGCAATCGTATCTTCGGTTTCGTCGCTCAAGTCCCGTCCTTCGCAAGCATGGGCGCGCCCCTCGAGAACGCCTAACAAACCCATGCCCCCTCTGTCGGGAAACCTGAGAGACTGACGCGCAGATGAGCGCGCTTACCCCTTCGGTGGCCCCCGTTACCGGGGGCGCTTTCCAGAGTGCCGATGGAGCGCACGGTCCGTTTAGCCTGAGAGTTTCCGGGGCGGTTGCTCCTTCGGCGCCGGATGGACCTCGCCATCCGAACTCTCCCATGCGCGCCTGCCGCAGAATCGGCTCTGCAACCGGCACGGAATGCCCTGCGCGATAACCGCGGCGCGGTCAATCTTCAGATGCGGTTCAATACCAGCAAATAGACCGCCGACAGCACAATCCAGGCCCCGCCCGCCGTCTTCAGGCGCCGCGCGCCGAGCCACAGGGCGATGGGCCGGGCAAGGAAGGCACCGAGCATCGCGCCGGGCGCCGAGAGTAGTACGACCTCCCACTGCACCGTACCCGCCTCGACATGCCACACGAGGCCGGCAATACAGCTGACGGCCGAAATCACGCAGGCGGTGCCGACACACAGCACCATCGGGTAGTGACGCAGGAATAGGTAGAACGCGACCAGTTCGCCGATGCCGACCGAGAACAGCGCGGTGATCGCCCCGCCGGGGATGGCGATGAGTAGCAAAACCACCAGATCGGCACGGGCCAGTTCGGGCCGTTCGGGGGCGCTACGGTTGACCGTCCAGGTCGCCACGATCAGCGCAAGACCCAGCAGGATCGAGAACGACTTGTAGCCGAACAGCACAGCCTGCGCGTCGAAGGCGATCAACCGCTGCGTCGCGAGCATCGCCGGAAGCGACAAGGCAAGTACGGCGAAACAGACCTGCCAATAATCGCCCACGCGCGTACGCGCTTCGAGCCCGGCGGTCTCGTGTTGGTGATAAAGCCGGTCGGTCCAGCGCAAGCTGCCCAGACTCATCCCGAAAGCCTGGATGCCCATCGACACCGCAACCACCTGCAAGGGATCGAGCGCCATCGTGCCGAGTTCGCGCAAGGCGTTGAATACGGGAACGAAAACGACGCCGCCTCCGGTGCCGCTGGCATTGGCGATGATCGCCCCAACCACGCCGACGCCGGGCAGAAACCACAAGGCCTCGACCAACTCCGGCTGATAGGGGACGACCACCCAGAGCATTGCGTAAGCCAGCGTCAGCAAGGCCCCGCCGCCGAGGGCGAGGCGCGAGCTGTGCGCCAGTGTCGGCTGGACGCGGTTCAGTCGAGGTTGGGGCGCAGCCATCTTTCCGCGGTCGGCATATCGACCCCGCGGCGTTGCGCATAGTCTTCCAGCTGGTCGCGCCCAATCCGTGCCACCCCGAAATACTGGGCCTCGGGATGCCCGAAATAGAATCCGCTTACCGCTGCCGTGGGATACATGGCGAAATTCTCGGTCAGGGTTATCCCGGTGTTCGCTTCGGCATCGAGCAGGTCGAACAGGATCGGCTTGAGGCTGTGGTCGGGACAGGCGGGATAGCCGGGCGCCGGGCGTATGCCGCGATACTTTTCCTTGATCAGCGCATCGTTGGTGAGCTGTTCCTGCGGCGCATAGCCCCACAGATCGGTGCGGACGTGCTGATGCAGTCGCTCGGCAAAGGCTTCTGCGAAACGATCGGCCAGCGCCTTCAGGAGAATGTCCGAGTAATCGTCCTTCTCGGCAAGGAAGGCTTTCGAATGCTCCTCGATTCCGTGAATGCCGACGGCGAACCCGCCGATCCAGTCGCCTGCCGGATCGATGAAGTCGGAGAGGCACATATTGGCCCGGTCGCGCGATTTCTTCACCTGCTGGCGCAGGAACGGAAGGACAGTGTGCGTCTCGCCTTCGGCATCGTGGATTGTGACATCGTCCCCGTCGCGGGCGCAGGGCCAGAAGCCGGCAACGCCTTTTGCGGTGAACCATTTTTCGGCGATGATCCGCTCGAGCATGGCATCGGCATCGGCCTTGAGGTTGCGCGCGCTTTCGCCGACTACCTCGTCGTCGAGGATCTTGGGATAAGTCCCGTGCAATTCCCAGGCGCGGAAGAAGGGCGTCCAGTCGATGTAATCGCGCAGTTCGGCCAGATCCCAGTCCTCGAAAGCGTGGACGCCCGGTTGCAAGGGTGGAGCGGCCTTGTCCGACAGATAGGCGTCATAGAAATTGGCCTGTGCGTCCTCCAGGCTGAGCAGCTCGCTCTGCCCCTTGCCCGCCCGCGTATCGCGTACATGGATATAATCGGCCTCGATTTTTTCCACGAATTCATCGCGCTGCGTGTCGGACAGCAATCGGCTTGCCACACCCACGGCGCGGCTGGCGTCGAGTACGTGAATGACCGGCCCGTCATAGGCGGGATCGATGCGGAGCGCGGTGTGGACCTTGCTGGTGGTCGCCCCGCCGATCAGCAGCGGCATGGTCATGTTCGCCGCCTTCATCTCTTCGGCGACGGTGACCATCTCGTCGAGCGAAGGGGTGATGAGCCCGGACAGGCCGATCATGTCGGCATCGTTCTCATTCGCCGCTTCGAGAATTTTCGCCCATGGCACCATCACGCCGAGGTCGATCACTTCGTAGCCGTTGCATTGCAGGACCACCCCGACGATGTTCTTGCCGATATCGTGAACATCACCCTTCACGGTCGCCATGATGATCGTGCCCTTGGCCTTTGCGCCCTCTTCCTTTTCCGCCTCGATGAAGGGGATGAGATGCGCGACCGCCTTTTTCATCACGCGCGCGGATTTGACCACCTGCGGCAGGAACATCTTGCCCGATCCGAACAGGTCACCGACCACGTTCATCCCGTCCATCAGCGGGCCTTCGATGACTTCGATGGGCCGCGCATACTGCTGGCGCGCTTCCTCGGTATCGGCGACTACATGCGCATCGATACCCTTGACCAGGGCGTGTTCGAGACGGCGCTTCACTTCCCACCCGCGCCATTCCTCCGCCGCCTTTTCGTCGGCCGCGCTCTTGCCCTTATAGCTTTCGGCCAACTCTATCAGGCGTTCGGTCGCATCCGGACGGCGCATCAGGATCACATCTTCGCAGGCCTCGCGCAGTTGCGGATCGATCTGGTCGTAGACGTCGAGTTGCCCAGCATTGACGATCGCCATGTCGAGCCCGGCGGGAATCGCGTGATAGAGGAAAACCGAATGCATCGCGCGGCGCACCGTCTCGTTGCCGCGGAAGCTGAAAGACAGATTCGACAGGCCGCCCGAAGTCTTGGCATGGGGGCAGGCCGCCTTGATCTCCGTCACCGCCTCGATGAAGTCGAGCCCGTAACGGTCATGCTCTTCGATCCCCGTCGCCACGGCGAAGATATTCGGGTCGAAAATGATGTCTTCGGGCGGGAAGCCGATGCCCGTCAGAAGCTCATAGGCGCGGGTGCAGATTTCGACCTTGCGGTCCTTGGTATCGGCCTGTCCCGTCTCGTCGAAGGCCATGATCACGGCGGCAGCGCCATAGTCCATGCATTTACGGGCGTGCGCGAGAAATTCCTCTTCGCCTTCCTTCATGCTGATCGAATTGACGATCGGCTTGCCCGAAACGCACTTCAGCCCCGCCTCGATCACATCCCATTTCGAGCTGTCGATCATCAGCGGCACGCGCGCGATATCGGGCTCCGCAGCGATCAGCTTGAGGAAGGTCGTCATCGCCTTTTCGGCGTCGAGCAGGCCTTCGTCCATGTTGACGTCGATCACCTGCGCGCCGTTCTCGACCTGCTGGCGGGCGACCTCGACTGCAGTGTCGTAATCGCCCGCCATGATAAGCTTTTTGAACCGGGCCGAGCCGGTGACATTGGTGCGTTCGCCGATATTGACGAAACGGGCGGTGGTAAGTTCATTCATGAGGCAAGGTCCGCTCGAGATCGCGCGCCAGCACGACGTCGTCATAAAGGATGCCGCCGACATCGAAGCGGCGGGTGGCTATCTGCTTGAAACCCTGTTTGGCGTAGAAAGCGATGGCACGGCGATTGTCGTCCTTCACGCCGAGCACCAGCCGGGTGTTACCTTGCGCTCCCGCAAGTGCAGCATCGAACAGTTGGCGCGCAATGCCGCTGCCATGAAAGCGCGAAAGCAGGTAGATTTTCTTGAGCTCCACGTCGCCGTCTCGTGCAGCGTCGAGTTCGGGTTCGGTAAGCAATGCGTATCCGATTGGTGCGCCGTCTGTTTCCGCCAACCAGGCCCGGGCACCCGCGGCCAGCAAATCGCCAAAACGCGCGGGTGCATGCGCTTTTTCGCAATGCACGACCAGCGCGTCCCCATCGATCAGTCCCGAAAAGGTTTCGAGAAAGGTGGCGTTCGCGACCAGCGACAAGCGCTCCGGATCGCCGGCGCCAGCCTCGCGGATCAAGGCCTTTTTCGATTGGGTTGAGGTCATGCTGCAATCGTGAAGGATTCGAGGCCCGCCAGTCGCATGTCGGCATCAGGCGCCGGCAGGGTGCGCGGGGACAGTCCCTCAACCGCCTCGGCCATGGCCGCGATGTGCGCAGGCGTCGAGCCACAGCAGCCGCCCAGCGCGTTGACCCTGCCATTCTCCGCCCAAACACGGGTCAGCGCGGCGGTGGTTTCGGGCATTTCGTCGTATTCGCCGAGATCGTTGGGAAGCCCTGCATTGGGATAGGCCATCAGCCAGGTATCGGCGATGTCGGACAACAGCTGGACATGCGGCCGCAGCTGTTCTGCGCCAAAACTGCAATTGAGCCCGATGGTCAGCGGCTTCGCGTGGCGCACAGTATACCAGAACGCCTCGACCGTATGTCCCGACAAATTTCGTCCCGACAGATCGGTCAGAGTGAGCGAGATCATCAGCGGGATATCGCGGTCGAGCTCGCGCTCGAGCTGCTTGACCGCCATGATCGCCGCCTTGCAATTCAGCGTGTCGAAAACGGTCTCGATTAGGATGAAATCGGCCCCGCCTTCTACGAGAGCGCGGCATTGCTCGACGTATACGGCAACGATCTCGTCGTAAGTGACCTCGCGAAATCCCGGGTCTTCGACATCGGGAGAGAGCGAGAGCGTCTTGTTTGTCGGGCCCACCGCGCCTGCGACGAAGCGCGGCACGCCGTCTTCGCGTGCGTCGATCGCCTCGCGGATGATGCGCGCTGCCGCGACATTGATCTCATGCACCAGTTTCTCGGCGCCGTAATCGGCCTGGCTGATGCGGTTGGCGTTGAAGGTGTTGGTCGCAAGGATATGCGCGCCGGCATCGATATAGGTATCGCAAATGCTGCGAATGACCTGCGGCTGGGTCAGATTGACCAGATCGTTATTGCCCTTCTGTTCCTGCTCCAGCGCCGTGCCCGCGGCGTAATCTTCCGGCGAAAGCCCGGCACGCTGGATCGCGGTCCCATAGGGACCGTCCTTGATCAGGATACGCTCGCTAGCGGCGCGTTCGAATTCTTGGCGTTTCGACATGGTCATGCCTTCGGGCGCAGGCCGAGCATATGGCAGATCGCATAGCTCAGCTCGGCGCGGTTGAGAGTGTAGAAGTGGAACTGGCGCACGCCGCCCGCATAAAGGCGGCGGCATAGTTCCGCCGTGATGGTCGCACTCACGAGCTTGCGGGCTTCGGGACGATCGTCGAGCCCGTTGAATATCCCTTCCATCCAGTGCGGAATGGCCGTGCCGCACAGGCCCGACATACGCTGCACCGCGGCGAAGCTCAGAACGGGCATGATGCCCGGCACGATCTCGCCCTCAATTCCCGCTGCCGCCGCCTTGTCGCGAAAGGCGAAGAAGCATTGTGGATCGAAGAAGAACTGGGTGATCGCGCGAGTCGCTCCCGCATCGAATTTCGCCTTGAGATTGTCGATATCCGCCTGCGAATCAGGCGAATCCGGGTGAATTTCGGGATAGGCGGCGACCGATATTTCGAAATCGCCGACCCGCTTCAGCCCGGCGACCAGTTCGACGGCATTGGCATAGCCGCCGGGATGCGGAGCGTATTTCGACTGCCCGTCGGGCGGATCGCCGCGCAGCGCGACGATATGCCGGATGCCCTCTTCCCAGTAGTGCCGGGCGACCTCATCGACCTCCTCGCGCGTAGCCTCGACGCAGGTGAGGTGCGCTGCGGCGGGGATGTCCGTTTCCTTCTGGATCCGCACGACCTGCTGATGGGTGCGCTCGCGGGTCGAGCCGCCTGCGCCATAAGTGACGCTGGCGAAACGGGGTCCAAGCGGAGCGAGCGTTTCGACACTTTGCCACAACGTCTCGTTCATTTTCGCGTTCTTCGGCGGGAAGAATTCGAAACTCACTTCGATATCTCCCGGAAGACCGGAAAACAGCGGGGTCTCCAATGCGCGCTGGGCCTCGCGCATCTGATCGATCGTGGGGCTCACGAAGCTGCCTTTCTGTCCGAGGCGGACCGTTGCGCGATCCATATTTTGACCACCAATTCCTTATTGCCGAGCGCGGTGGGCGGGTGAGGATCGAAACCGGCCTCGCTCAGCAATCCCTCCATCTGACTGTCCTCGAAGCCCAGTCGGGCATGCGCGTGGCGGTCGCGCAGTTCCTCGCGCTGGTGCGCAGCGAAATCGACGATCGCGATCCGGCCTCCCGATCGTGTCACACGTGCCGCCTCGGCCAGCGCCGCATCCGGATTTTGCGCGAAGTGAAGAACCTGGTGGAAAAGTACCGTGTCGAAGCTTTCCACGGCGAAAGGAAGGCTGGCGAAATCGCCCTGCACCAGTTCCACGCGCTCGGCCGGCAAATGCTGGAGCTTGGCGCGCGCGACACGCAGCATCGCCAAGCTCTTGTCGAGCGCCACGATCCGCTCCGCACGCTCGGCGAACAGCTCCGCCATACGTCCCGTGCCGGTCCCGATATCGAGCAGACGACCGAGCGGGCCTTCGCCCAGCGCCTTGGCCAGCGCCGCCTCGACCGCCTCGTCGGAGGAGTGCAATCGGCGCAGTTCGTCCCAATCATGCGCATGCTCGGAAAAATAGGCCTGCGCTTCGCTCTCGCGATGCTGACGGATTTCGGCCAGCTTGCGGCGATCGCGTTCGCACTCTTCCGCAAATTGCGGATCGGCCCGCTCGGCTTCGACCAGCAGATCGGAAATGGCGGCGCAAAGCGGTGGTGCCTCAATGCCATTGGCGCAGGCGCGCAGGAACACCCAGCTACCCTCGCGCCGGCGTTCCGCCAGACCGGCGTCGCACAGTATACCGATATGTCTTGAAACGCGCGGCTGGCTTTGGCCGAGCACCTGCGCGACCTCGCCCACCGCAAGCTCCATCGAGCCAAGCAGGCGCATGATCCTGAGGCGCGTCGAGTCCGCAAGAGCGCGACAGATAGTTTCGGTTCGCATTCATCCGCAGCATATAAAGGTATTTTTATATCTGTAAATCGCCACCCCGCTTGCACTGTAGAAAGAGGCACTTTCACGGCGCGGACCGCCGTCCAAACCATATCTTCATCTATCGGGGCAATACCGGGGTGTCATGCCTGGCCGCCCCACCGATTACGCTGCCCAGCGCAAGCGTTTCGTCGAAGACCTGCTCGACATACTGTCGTTGGAGGAAAGGGCCGGCCAACTCGTGCTGCTACGCCTGGCGGAGGATGACGACACCTCCGAGATCGAGCATGCGCGCGATCGGCTACGGGCCGGGCAACTCGGCGGCCTCATTTGCAAGGGCGCGCCCCGCCTTGTTGCCGAACTCCAGCGACTGGCGACCGAAGAAACAAGATCGGGAATTCCCCTTTTCGTCGTCGACGAGCCCGGGCGCGGCGAAGCAGTGGTGATGCCCGCGCCTTTTGCGCTCGCGAACAGCTGGGATGCCGATGTGGTCGAGCGCTGCACCGGCGCGCTTGCTAGCGAAGCGATCGGCAATGGAACCAATTGGTTGCTCGCTCCCGACGTATCATTGTGTGTTTCGACCTCGACCGAGGATCTTTCCGACAGTTGGGGCGCATCGGGGGTGCTGGCGCGGCGCCTCGCCTCAGCCACTGTGCGCGGTCTTCAATCCGGAAGCGCGGGAGCCGCCGGCATTTTGGCTTGCCTGCGAACCGACGATCCTTCCTGGGTGCGCCGACGCGATATCCACCGGCCTGGTGAAAAGCTTCGTCTTGTTGCCGGGGTCTTGCGCGAATCATTGCCGGGCAGTGTCGCCCTCGGTCCCTTGATCGGCCACACTCCGGATATCGGCGAGATCGACTCCGCCGCAGAAGTTTCGATCGGAGGAGTCGGAGGGTTCGAAGGGATCGATCTTGCCGAATGGGCGGAAATCGCCCGCGCCACCGATCAGAGTCTCTCAGCAGTTCCTTACGCGGGAATTTCGGTCGCGACAGTGGTTGCCGCCGTGCATGAGGGCCGCCTATCGGTTCATCGCCTCAACGATATTGTGCGCAAGATCATCGGCGCCAAATACGATTTGGGTCTGTTTCGCACCGCATCCGAAAATGGTCGCAAGAGCGATGGCGAAGCGGCTGGCTCCGCCCGTGCGATAGCGCAAGATGCCGCGCGCCTTGCCATCGTCTTGCTGCGCAACGATCCCGCCCTGCTCCCCCTAAGCGTCGATTCGGGCAAAATCCTCGTGATCGGACAGGCGGCGAAGGATCGCTCTTTGCCGACCGGCGATTCATCCCAGGAAGGCGCAAGCCTGATCGATGGCCTGGATGCGCTGGGCCTCGATTATCAATACGTGCCCGGTCTCGCCCTGCGTCAGGAAGATTTGCGCGCGGATGCCGGTGCGCTGATCGATGCCGACCGGATGGCGATCGGGATGGCGAATGAGGCCGCACGCCGGGCGCAGACCATCATCGTCGCGCTTGGCGAAGGCGCTGCACTATCCGAAGCTCAGCGCACAATGCTCGAGACCGTGCGGGCGGCCAATCGCAACGTCGTGCTCGTGACGCTGGGATCGCACCCGCTCGACCCCGAGATTTCCGGCCGGAAACTAGCATGCGTCCTGCATGCGGGACAATTGGGCAGCATGTCGGGACATGCGATCGCCGAAGTGCTTACCGGGGAATGCGCGCCGCGCGGCCGTCTGGCCGCGCCCATGATCGAAAGAGGTCGCGAGGGTCTCTCCTTCGGCCACGGCCTCGGCTATTGCGAGTGTGGTTTAACCGATACCGCATTCGAGCTTGGCCATGCGCGCATCGCGGTGACCGCGGTACTGCACAATCTCGGCAATCGTGAGGCCACCGAAACCGTCCAACTCTATCTGCGGCGTCCCACCGACACCGGTCAGGGCACACGCGAGCTAGCGGATTTCCAGCGCGTATCGCTGGTCGCCGGCGACAGCCGACGCTTGCTGTTCGACGTGACGGGTATTCAACTCGGGCGGTTCGAACAGAACGGCGATTTCGCAGTGCCTTCAGGGACTTACGAGATCTCCGTAGGCCTCAGCGAAGCGCGCGCTCAAAGTGCCGAAATTCTCATCTCGGCGGATATGGCCGCCGCCATGACCAAGGCTCGCGCTGCCGACCCCCATCCGGCGCTTTTCGCCCGGCTGAGCAACGCCGGCTAGGGTCGACGAAATCCGGTTTGGCGAACGCCCAACTGCGTGTAGATCGAACCCATGCGCGATGCACATGGCCGCCGTATCGATTACATTCGCCTCTCGGTCACCGACCGCTGCAATCTGCGCTGCACCTATTGCATGGCCGAGGAAATGGAATTCCTCCCGCGCCGTGACCTCCTGACATTCGAGGAAATCGAGACTCTCGCCCGACACCTCGTCGGACGCGGCGTGAAGCGGATCCGGTTAACCGGCGGCGAACCGCTGGTGCGCAAGGGTATTGTCGACCTGGTCGAGAAACTGGGCGCAATGCTTGGTCACGGTCTCGAGGAGGTGACGCTTACCACCAACGGAACGCGCCTGCCCGACATGGCACAGCAGCTGTTCGCCGCGGGCGTGCGGCGGGTCAACGTTAGTCTCGATACGCTCGACCCGGCCCGCTTCGCCCGGCTCACGCGTCGCGATGCGTTCGAGCAGGTGATGCAGGGCATAGAGGCAGCACGCTCGGCAGGGCTGGCGATTCGTGTCAACGCCGTCGCGATGCGCGGTGTCAACGATGACGAGCTTCCCGACTTGCTCGCATGGTGCGGCGAGCGAGGCTACGACCTTGCGCTCATCGAGGCGATGCCGCTCGGCGATGTGGAGGACGACCGGCGGCAAGCGTACCTGCCGCTCGACGAAGTGCGCAGGAATCTCGAGCAGACATTCACGCTGCTTCCGTCCCTCCACCGCACCGCCGGCCCGGCGCGCTACTTCGATGTCGCCGAGACCGGCACCCGGCTGGGGATGATTACTCCACTGAGCGATAATTTCTGCGCCGCATGCAATCGCATTCGCATCGCCGCAACGGGGACGGTCTATGGCTGTCTTGGACATGACCAGAAGGTCGAACTGCGCGACATAATCAGGACGGGCGGGCCCCAGGCATTGGACGACGCTCTCGACAGGCTGCTGGCGGGCAAGCCGGCGCGACACGATTTCGACATCGAACGGAATGGGCCAGCGCTCGCCCGCCATATGAGCGTCACCGGCGGCTAAAGCTTGTAGTCGGCAAAATTGCTGGCGCAGGCGGCGAGCATCGCGTGGGTTTCCGCCCTGTCGGCGCCCGCAAGACCCGCAGGCAGCGGCACCATCTTCGGCTGCGGGGGGAAGGTGCCATAGCCCGCGAACAGCGCATGCCAGCTCATGTTCGCATAATGTGGATTTCCATCGTGCTGACGCAAGTTGATCTCGCGCAAGTCCTCATGTGTGAACCAGGCGGTCATCAAGCCCTTGAGATTATCGGATAGCGCATGATTGGTTGCATTGTCGCGCCAATATTGCGTGTCGCTGCGCTGGTTCAGCCGGTAGTGCGCCACGATATAGTCGCGAATGCCTTCGTATTTGGCCGCGATGCTCCGGTTGAAGGTGTCGCGATGCGCGGGGCCGAACCCGCCCTTTTCATAAGCCTCGGCGAAATCGAGTGCGGTGACGATGACGATATGCAGCGCGGTCGCCTCGAGCGGTTCGATAAACCCTTGCGCCAGGCCCGCCGCGAGGCAGTTCCTCGTCCAGCTATCCTCGACCCGGCCGACGCGCATTTGCAACACGCGCACATCGCCATCGTGCTCCATCCCGATCGCCTGCCGCAGCTCGGCTTCGGCCTCTTCGTCGGAGACATAGTTCGAAGAATAGACATAACCGTTTCCGACGCGAGTCGTCAGCGGGATCGACCAGCGCCAGCCCGCGCGCAGCGCGATGCTGTCGGTCTGTGGCTTGAAGGCTTCGCGATGCGGCGTGGGCATCACCACCGCGCGGTCGTTGAACAGGTTCTCGGCAAAAGGAAGGAACTTCGCGCCGATTTTTTGCTGCGCAAGGAGCGACCGAAATCCCGAGCAATCGACGAAGATATCGCCGTCGATCCGCTCCCCACCTTCGCACAGCAGCGCGGCGACATCGCCCGCGGACCCAAGCTCGACGTCGGTTACCCTGAGCGACTTGTGGACCACGCCCCGCGCTGTGGCCCACTCTCGCAGGAAGGCGCCCAGCTTATGGGCATCGAAATGATATCCATAGCTGGGCGCGAAGGGGAAATTGTCCTGCGGATGCGGTATTTTGCGCTGCTCGGCCAGCACCTCGGCAAGGAACCAGTCGTCGGGGTGGGCCGGCACGTCGAAACCGCGGCGGCGCAGAGCGCAATTGTGCAGGAAGCGCGGTTCGGTGTGCAAATCCACCGGCCCGGGGAAGGGATGGAAATAGCTTGCGTGCCCTTCCCTCTCGCTCCAGCCCGAAAAGCGAATGCCCAGCTTGTAGGTCGCATCGCAGGCCGCCATCCACTCGGCTTCTTCGATGCCGAGATGGTCGAAAAAGGCCTTGAGCTGCGGGGTGGAGCCCTCGCCCACGCCGATGATCCCGATCTCCGGGCTCTCGACGACAGTCACCTCGCCGCCACGCGCGTGCCACCGGTGGTGCAGCAGGCAGGCCGTGATCCAGCCTGCGCTGCCGCCGCCCAATACAACGACGCGGGGAGGTGGGGTCTCGCTCACCCTCCGGTGGGTATCAGCTGGACCGCAAAGCCGCCACCCGGGGCCATGCGCAGGTCGAGGCTGTCGTCGGCCGTCACCTCGATTTGTTCGATGACGATATCGAACCGCGTCGGCCCTTCGAAATGCGAAGTGTCGGCATCGCGGTAAATTTCCGCGCGATAGGTCTTGCCCTTATCGAGGAAATCGAGTGCCAGCGATACGTCGCGCGCATCGGCATCGGTGCCGCCGCCAAGATACCATTCCTCGCTGTTTCGGTCCTTGCGCGCGGTGACGACATAGTCGCCCACCTCGGCCTCGAGGATATGGCTCTCCTCCCAGTCGGCAGGAACGTCCTTGATAAACTGGAACGGTTCGGGGTGCTCGGCATAGTGTTCGGGCAGATCCGCAACCATCTGGATCGGCGAATAGATCAGCACATATTCGGCCAGTGCCCGCGCCATCGTCATCTGCAGTGGCTGCCCGCGCCCCTCGAGGCTGACGATGCCGGGCGTATAATCCATCGGACCCGACAGCATTCGGGTGAAGACCATGGTCGGCACGTGATCCGGCCCGTTGGGCGGCACGCCCCAGGCGCTGAATTCCATGCCGCGCGCGCCTTCGCGACTGACCCAGTTGGGATAGGTACGCCGCAGGCCCGTATCCTTGACCGGCTCGTGCGGGTTCATCGCGATTTCGCGCTTCGCCGCCTCAGTCACGACTTTCAGGTGATGGCGCTGCATCACCTGGCTCTCGGTGCATTCGCGCGTCTCGCGGCCGTCGGGATGCACGTAGCGAAGATTGCAGGCGTCGGTGACGTAACCCGACTTGATCGTTTTCACCCCGCGCGCCGCCATCAGGTCGAGCCCCGCTTCGAGCTGGCTTTCGTAATTGCCGACATCGCCGCTGGTTTCGTGATGACCGACGATCGGCACACCCTTCTCGGCGGCGTAGCGGGCCAGTTCCTCGAAATTATAGTCGGGATAGCTCTCGGTGAAACTGAATTCGGCGCCGTTGAAGAACCAGTTGCCGTCCCAGCCGAGGTTCCACCCCTCCACCAGCACGCCTTCGAAGCCATGCTCGGCAGCAAAGTCGATATAGCGCTTCACGTTCTCGGTCGTCGCACCATGCTTCGGGCCCGAGCCCCAGCTTTCCTCGTCGAGGTGGAGCGACCACCACACGCCGACATATTTGTGCGGTTCGAACCAGCTGACATCGCCAAGCTTGTTCGGTTCGTTGAGATTGAGTTCGACCAGGCTTTCGGCGAGGCCCGCGGCATCGTCGCTCACGCGGATCGTGCGCCAGGGCGTTGCGAACGGCAGGTCGCGCACCGCGCGCGCCGCGCTCGAACCGGTCGGGGCCAGGGTCGCGCGGAAATTGGTGCCGGTGGTGCGCTTGACCCACATGCCGGCGAAATCGACCAATGCGGCTTCATGGATCGCGACATGCGTGCCGTTTTCCATGCGGAAGGTCAGCGGCGTGTGCGCCAGCGAGACCGCGTCGATCGGCGTTTCCTCGTAGAGATATTCGTACCGGTTCCATTCGCCGCCCGGGATCCACCATGCGGTGCCGTTCTGCGCGAGGTTGAACTCGGTCAGTTCCTCGGCAATGCGCAGCGTTTCGCCCACGCTCTCGTCGTCGAAGACATAACGGAACGCGACCGCATCGTCGAAGACGCGAAAGGTTACGCCGAAGCGCCGCTTGTCGTCGCTGTCCTCTTCGAAGCGAACGGTGAGTTCGTTGTGGTGGTCGCGCACGAAACGTTGCTCGCCCCAGGGCTGCTCCCAGGTTTCGTCATGGCTGGCGCGTGTCGCGCCGGTCACGGTCAGGCGACGCTCGAGCTTGTCCTGGTCGGTCAGCAGGAAGCCGAGGCGGCTCTCGGTGAACACCGCTTCGCCGCCCTTGTCGATCCGGTAAAAGGGCCGGCCTTCGCCATTGACGTCGACCGTGACGCTGATCGCACCATCGGGAGAGGAGACCACTTCTTCCGCCAGCGCTGGAGCGCCGAGACACATTGCGAAGGCAGCTAGTACAGGAGCAAATCTCATAGTTCGATCACCATGGCGCTGAGGGGAGGAAGACTGGCGGCGGTTGCCCCGTTGGTCGAGGCGAGAACGGTTCCGCTCGATAGATCGCTCGGCGGCGCGACTGCGAAAGAGCCGAAGTTGAACAAGCAGCGGATCGATTGGGTGCCTGCCCGCCGCTCGATGACGAAGAGATCGCCGACGGTTTCGCACCGTACGACCGCACCGTGATGCAGTGCCGGATTGGCTCGCCGCAAGGCAAGCATGGCGCGCGTATGGTGCAAGAGCGACTCGTCGTCGGCTTCCTGCGCCTCGACCGAACGCGATGCATTCTCTTCGCCGACCGGCAGCCAGGGCTCGCCGTCGGTGAAGCCGGAATGCGCGGCAGAAGCTTCCCACGGCATCGGCGTGCGCGCACCGTCTCGGCTGAGCGTCAGCGGCCAATTGGCGATGGCTTCCGGATCGTGCAGCTGCTCGAACGGGATATCGACCTGCGTCAGTCCCAGCTCCTCGCCATAATAGAGGATGATATTGCCGCGCAAGGCAGCGAGCAGCGTCACCTTCAGACGCGCCGCTTTCCCCCGATCGGCGGGGGACCACCAGCGGCTGGTGGCGCGCGGTGCATCGTGGTTTTCGAAAGCCCAGCTCGGCCAGCCAACGCCCTCTTCGTCGGGCCATTCGGCAAGCGCCGCGCAGATCGCACCGGGGGTCAGCTTGTCGGCATAGAGGAAATTGAAACCGTATGCCGAGTTGAGATGCTCCTCACCCGCCGTGAAGGATTTCATCTCCGCCTCCGCCTCGTCCCCCCCGACTTCGGCGACGGTGAAGATGCCGTCATATTCATCGGTGAGCGCGCGGATCCGTTCGATGAAAGCCGGAATGTCGGGATGCGACATATTGTGCTTCTTGACCTGGAAATCGAACGGCCTTGTGCGCGGCTTGTCGGTCGCCGGCGCGGGCGGATTGTCGCGCAATTCGGGATCGTGCATTGCAAAATTGAGTGCATCGATACGGAAACCGTCGACTCCGCGATCGAGCCAGAAACGCATCACGCCCAATACCGCTTCCTGCACTTCCGGTTTGTGCATGTTGAGCTGCGGCTGCGAGTTGAGGAAATTGTGCAGGTAATACTGCCTACGCCGCGCATCCCAGGTCCATGCCGGTCCCCCGAATACCGATTGCCAGTTGCTCGGTGGCGATCCATCGCGCTTGGCATCGGCCCAGACATACCAGTCGCTTTTCCGATTGGTTCTGTCGGCGCGACTTTCGGCAAACCAGGGGTGCTCGTCCGAAGTGTGCGAATAGACCTGGTCGATGAGCACCTTCAGGCCCATTTCGTGCGCGCGCGCCACCAGCGCATCGAAATCGTCGAGCGTACCGAAGATCGGATCGACGTCGCAATAATCCGCAACGTCATAGCCGAAATCCTTCATGGGCGACTTGAAGAAGGGCGATATCCAGATCGCGTCTACGCCGAGCGATGCGACATGCGGCAGGCGCTGGGTGATGCCCGGCAAGTCACCGATCCCGTCGCCGTTGGAATCCTGGAAGCTGCGCGGATAGATTTGGTAAATCGCCGCACCCTTCCACCAGGGTCTGTCTGCAACCGCCACGCTAGCGTCCTCAAGAGTATCGGCACGGTTCATTCCGATACCTCCGACACACGGCAGACGGCCCAGCCGAAGGCGGGGAGCGTAACCGGTGCGCTACCTGGGGCGCTGACGGTTGCGGGACAGGCGCCGACAAGCGTTTCGAACACGCGCGCATCGTAGCCGACCAAGACATTCGCGCTCCGTTCGGCCGGTGTCGTGTTGAATACCGCGAGGTATTCGGCGCCCGTTTCAGGATCGAACCGGCTGGCGGCGAAGATGCCGGGTTCCTGTTCGTAGTGACGCACCACCTGCTTGCCGCGTGTGAGCGCCGGGTGCGCTCGACGCACCGCCGAAAACTCGGAGATCAAGCGGAAAAGTGGATGACTCTCGTCGAAATTGCTCTCGGCAGTGGTCGCATCGGTGCCGATCAGGTCGTTGTCGTTGTAGACGGCGGTCTGAGAGGGGAACATGTCCTCGCGCGCAAGCTGGTCGTTGCCGTCGCCCACGAAACCCTGCTCGTCGCCATAATAGATCACCGGGCTGCCGCGCAGGCTCAGCATCATCGCATGGCCGAGCATGACTCGCTGAAGCAGTTCCTCCTGCGAAATGTCGGGCTTGTCCCATTTGATCAGCGTCGAGAAGCGGCCCATGTCGTGGTTGCCGAGGAAAGTCGGCAGGCCCAGCGCAGCCTCCTCGCCGCCTTCGTAAAGCACGTCGCCGTCGAACATGTGCGCCAGGACCACCGTGCCCTTGTCGCGCCCCAGCAGTTCGCGCATCGATGCCTGAAACGCGAAGTCGAGAACCGAAGGTAGTTTGTCGCGCCGCGTATATTCGGCGATGTACCCGTTCTGCGGGATGTCCTTGTAGACCTCGCCGAACATGTGGAAGTTGGGGATCCCCTCTTCCGCGGCGACCTTCTCCAGTGCGGGCACGAATTCCTGCCAGAAACCGGGATCGACGTGGCGGGCGGTATCGATTCGAAACCCGTCGACGCCGAAGTCGCGCACCCAATCGGAGAATATCTCGATCATCCCCGCCCGAACGCGCGGATGCTGGGTGAACAGATCATCCAGTCCGGAAAAATCGCCGTAACGGCTGTCTTCGCCGGTAAAGCTGCTGTTGCCGCGATTGTGATAGTAAATCGGATCGTTCAGCCAGGCAGGGACTTTTACGTCGCGTTCAGCTTCGGGCACTTCGGGGATATAGGCGTAAGTCGGATCCACGAGCTTGGCAAAATTCTCCTCGCTCGAATCTTCATCGCCCATGAAGCCGGGATTGATCGGCGCGCCGTCCGGACCGCCGCGGGTCGAATAGGGATAATCGCCTTTGCTGCGATACTCGTAATTCGTTGCATCGCCATCGGCATAGCCGATCACGTCGGCGGTGTGATTGGTGATGATGTCCATATAGACCTTCATCCCGCGGGAATGCGCCGCATCGACGAAGGCCTTGAATTCCTCGCGTGAGCCGAAATGGCTGTCGGGTCGGGTGAAGTCGGTCACCCAATAGCCGTGGTATCCAGCGCTTTCGTCACCCTCTGGACCCTGGACCGGCTTGTTCTGAAAGATCGGTGCGAACCAGATCGCGGTAACGCCGAGGCGTTCGAGATAATCGAGCCGCTGCGTCAGCCCCTTGAGATCTCCGCCGTGGAAGAAACCCTTGGCCGTCGGATCATAGCCCGTCGCCAGGCGATCTCCGGTGAAGTCGCCGGTATCGTTGGTCGGATCGCCATTTTCAAACCGGTCGGGGAGGACGAAATAGACGATCTCCTCGCTGGGTTCGCGGTCGCGGAAAGTCTGCTCTGCGGATGAATCCTGCGCATGTGCGGCCGGCGCGCATGCGAGTGCGAGCAGCGGGAGGGCAAATCGGATCATGCTGTCACTTCCTCGCTGGGGGAGTTCACGAATTGGTGGACGAAATCGAGATGTCGGGGCATCTGCCGCACTTCTTCGACCAGCGCGGCTTCAGTACCGTCGAGCAGCATTTGCAGGTCGCTTTCGGGCAAGCCGTCGGCAATCGGATTGTAGCTGCGCGCTTCGACCCCCTGCCCGACAAGCACCTGAAACCAGCCCACTTCGGTAAACAGTTCTTCATGCTCGCGGTGGATGAATCCCGTGGCCCGCCATTGGTCGAGCTTGGCATGAAGCGATCGCGGCAGATCCATCTGGCGAAGCTCGTCCCAGAATGGCTCCCCCTCGCGGGCGTTCGCGGTGTAATGCAGGATCAGGAAGTCACGGATGCGGCTCCATTCGAAGTCGCATTGTGCATTGAACCAATCAACCATCGAGGGATCGATTTCGTCTGACGGAAGAACAGCCAGAAAGCGGCTGATCGTCGACTGGATGAGATGGATGCTGGTCGACTCGAGCGGCTCCATGAACCCCGCGGCCAGCCCCACCGCCAGACAATTGCGGTGCCACATTGCCTGACGCTTACCAGTGGTGAAGCGGAGCGGGCGTGGATCGTCCTGGGGCGCGCCATCGAGATTGGCGAGCAGCGTTTCGACAGCCTCTTCCTCGCTCCAGTGCGCGCTCGAATAGACCATTCCGTTGCCGATGCGATGCTGCAGCGGAATACGCCACTGCCACCCGGCCTTGCGAGCGATCGACTTCGTATAGGGCGTGAAATCGCCGCCGTTGGAACACGGGACAGCAATCGCCCGGTCACAAGGCAACCAATGCGACCAATCTTCGTATCCGGTATCGAGCGCATCGCCGATCAGGAGCGCGCGAAATCCGGTGCAGTCGACGAAGAAGTCGCCTTCGACGACGCTTTCGCCGTCGAGCGCGAGCGCGGATATCGCACCGCTCTCGGGATGTTGCTCGACCCGTTCGATCCGACCTTCGTGCCGGACCACGCCGTTCGCTTCTGCCCGCCGGCGCAGATAGGCGGCGTAGAGGCCCGCATCGAAATGATATGCGTAAGGCATTTCGGGCGCCTGTGGCGTTCGGCGTCCACGCTGCATACGCATCGTGCGCGCGGCGAGTTCGTTCAGCGAATAGCGCATCAGCGGTTTCGCCATGCCGAGCTGACGCGCGCGCAGCCAATAGTGCTGGAAGGGCAGCAGGCCGACTCCGCGCCCGACCGCCCCGAACGCGTGCATATAAGCATCGCCCTCGCGCAGCCAGCCATCGAATTCTATGCCCAGCTTGAACGAAGCCTTGGTCTCACGGACGAATTCGGCCTCGTCGATCCCGAGCGCATTGTTGAACAGGTGGATCTGCGGGATCGTCGCCTCGCCCACACCGACCGTGCCGATCGCTTCGCTTTCGACCAGCGTGATCTGCGTGCCCGGCGGCGCGAAGCGCGCCAGGGCAGCGGCCATCATCCATCCCGCGGTGCCGCCGCCGGCGATGACGAAGCGCATGGGCCTGAGTGAATTGGACGTATGCTGCGACATGGTCGACTTGATCCCCTTGGTATTTCATCGCGGCTCCACCGTACATCGTGCAGCGCGACTGGGAGAGGGGGCGGGGCGACCGGGAGGAGGTGGCCGCCCCGCAAGTCAAAACAGGATCAGAACCGGTAGGAGGCCCCGATCAGGTAGGTACGGCCATACTCTTCATAATCGATGATATGCGTACGGTCGTCGTCGGTATAGTTGATGAAGGGCTCGTTCGTAAGATTGAGCGCCTGAAGGGTAATCGACAGGCCTTCGAGCGAACTACCGTCCTGGAACCTGTAACCGATCTGCGCGTCGAAAATCGATTCCGGATAGGCGAAACGCGTTGCCCGGCTGGCCGAGATGGCCGGAAACTCGGCAAGGAACTCGGTCCGGTAACGGTGGCTTACACGGGCCTCGAAGCCGCTCTGCTCGAAATAGACGGTCGAGTTGACCACCCATTTGGACAGTCCAGGTACGTCGGTTTCGAAAGGATCGCCCTGCTGCGGGTAGATCGTCAGATTGCTGTCGGTATAGCTGGCGCTGGTCTGGAACCCGAAGCCGCTGAAGAATCCGTCGGTGAAGACACTGAACGGAACCGAGAGGCTGGCTTCGATCCCGGCGATATGGCCATCCGCCGCATTGTCGGGGCCCGTCACGACGCCGAGATAGGTCGTCGCGTCGGCCAGTGCACGCTGCTGGGGCGACAGGATCGGGCGCAGGTAGCTGAAGTCGCGGACGACCCCGGCATTGCCGTTCACGAAATCGTCGAGCCACTTGTAGTAGCCGGCGACGGCCAGATAGGCGCCGCGACCGAAGTACCATTCGTAACTGACGTCGAACCCGTTCGCGACATAGGGGCGCAGTTCGGGATTGCCGCCGCCGCCGCCGAAGATCGATCCGGTTGCAACGTCGATCACATCCGAGACGCCGGCATTGAAGGAGGCGTTGAGCTGGTCCATCCGGGGCCGCGCGAGCGTGCGAGCCGCACCGAAACGCAGCTTCATGTCCGCATTAAGCTCGAGGTTCAGCGTCATGCTCGGCAGGACATGAGCATATTCGTCGCCGCCCTCGACCGGAACCGCTCGCGCACCAACGCCGCCGCTGGAATTGAAGCCGCGCGAGTTCTGGTCGGTGAATACGACCTGCACACCGATGTTACCCGTCAACGGAAGCGAGCCGACGAAGGTATCGAGGTCCATGCGCAGGTAGCCGGTGTAGACGTCTTCCGTCACGCTCCAGTCGCCTGGATAGGGCAGATCCGAACTCTCGATGCTCGTCAGGATATAGGTCCCGTCGTTGAGCAGCGCGAATGGATCGTAGGCGACCTGCGGGCCGAACCCGAGGAATCCGAGACTTGCGATCGGGTCCAGCAGGGCGCTCGAGGGGATCGGTGCGCGCTGCGTGGCGCCTTGCGAGACGAAGGGCGTTCCATTGCCCGCAAGGCTCAGGAAGTTCTGCGTAATGTCGCGCGACTTGGTCCGGTGATCGAAGCTCACGCCGGCGACCAGCGCCTTGATGGTGGGATCCTCGACCTTGCCCACGACTTCGCCGCGAATGGTCCACAGTTCGTCGTCGGTAGTCGTGTCGTTGATGAAGCCGGCCTGCACGATGTCGCGGCCGCCACCCCACCCGCGCGGGTCGGTCAGCTGAATCAGGCTGGTGTCCGAATAATCGATCTGATTGGTGAAGATGAACGGGAAGCCGCCGGTGTTGCGATTGTATGTCACGACATCGCCGGGGTTCGGACCACTGGCGCCGAAGTTCAGCCCGGCGTAGCTTTCGATCTGCTGCAGGCGCCGATCTGCACGCGAATAGGCAACGTCGACGTTCAGGATGAAATCGTCGTCTTCATACTTGGCGTTGTAACCCGCAGCGAAGGTCTCGACGTCCTTGCGATCGAAGTCGTTGCGCACGACCGGCTGAACGTTCGAGAAGGTGGCACTCTGCGGAAAGTCACCGCCACTGGTCGAGTCGATCGTCGCGCCCGAACCCCAGCCGGGGTTCAGCGGGAATTCCATGCCGCGCATCGCGATGCGTTCGCGATAATCGGCGTAGAACAGGTCGAGCGTGCCGCTCCAGTTTTCATTGGGCTGCCATTCGACCGTGCCGAACACGCCGAGGCGATCGAGATCGACCGATTTTGCGAAGGGCTTCATGCCGCCGAGGAGAGTCTGCCCCGAGTCGTTCGGGTAGCCCCAAGCGTTGAACTTCTCTACCTGGCTCGGGCTCGACTGGTAAGCGACGCCCAGCGCGACACCGAGGGTGTCGTCGGCGAACTGGTCGACATAGGTACCGGTGGCGCGATAGCCCCAGCCATCGATATCGGGATTGAGCGACCCGTCCTCGTTGAACTCCAGCCGGCCGCCGACTGAGACGATCCGCTCGCCCTTCGAGAGCGGACGGATGGTGCGCAGATCGACCGTACCGGCAAGCCCCTGACCGATCAGGCCGGCGTATGGCACCTTGTAGATGACGCCCTGATCGATCAATTCGGCCGGGTACTGGTCGTATTCGACCGCGCGGTTGTCGCCCGACGATACGAGCTGGCGCCCATTGAGGAGAGAGTTCGAATAATCGGGCCCGAGGCCGCGAACCGAAAGGCTCTGCGCGCGACCGTCGACACGCTGGACCGCAAGCCCGGGAAGGCGCCCCAGCGTTTCCGCGATCGACACGTCCGGGAGCTTGCCGATATCTTCGGCGCTGAAGGCCTCGGCGATGACGGGCGCATTGCGCTTCAGGCCGACTGCCGTTTCAAGCGATTGGCGATAGCCTTCGACGATGATGACGTTGCCTTCATCGGTTCCCGTGACATCCTCTTCGCCCGGCTCGATCGAGGCTTCCTGCGCGATAGCCGGCGTGGCCAGCGCTGCCAGGGCAATGGAAACGGCGCCTGTGCTGATGCCGCCAAAAAGCTGCTTGCGAAATGCCATGTCTGCTCTCCCTGTTGGTGCGGCTATTCTTGGTGGTCCGCACCCGAAATCCATCCTGACGGGCGGCTTCTGACCGTCCCATTCACGGTCGGGATACGCGTGCGATGCGTCGATCCGGAAGATGGCATACGTATACGCATTGCCTGCCGCCCACGTTGCCGTCGCCGAAATGTCACAGCGACGGTGCGCTTCAGGCGAGGAAGAGATTGAGCGTCAATCGACCTTTGCGTGGATCGCTCTCGGGATGGAAATCGGCCGGCAGATCGGCGCAATGCAACGTATTGCCGCGATAGATGACCATCGAATTGAACCGGCCGCGGGCGGCGTGAATTCGTTCGAACAGATCGGTATCCCCCGCGATGTATTCTGCTCCAGGCAGGCCGACTCTCTCGACTTCGGATCCCAGCGACTGTCGATACGTCTCCAAGCGATTCGCATCGACGCTTTCGAAACCCGTTGCGCGTTGGCGATAGAATGCGGTTCCTCCCTCTTCGCGCCGGTCGAGGTAGAGTAGGACCGCGAGGCGTTCGGGCTCGACACCGTCGAAATGCGGCAGGCGCTGGATCGGTGTCAGATCACCGGGGGCATGGGTGACTACGCTGAGATAGCATTCGAGATAGATAGGCCGGCGCGGAAGATCGAAATCCTGTACCAGCCGGCCAAGCAGCGGTTCCACGAGCGGCATGGAGACCGCTGCGGAGACCGGCGCGCGAAGCCCGGGATAGAACGGGCCGTGCCTTCCAAAACTGTGCCGCGACGCGATCTCGATCACCAGGTCCGGATCGGGCAGCGCGTTGTCGACTTTCACCATAGTCTGCCGTTCGATGCCAAATTGGTCCCGTTGCAGTGTGGCAGAGGACGACAAGGCGAGGGGGGTGGTCATGGTGTGACCGCATAACCGCATCGCCCGCCAAAACAAAAGCCGATGCGTTGCGTGGCGGAAGAGGGCTGCTAAAGTCCTGCTCCGGAACCAGTTCCTTATCGGTCGGGGAGAGAGCGATGGGTCGCAAGCCGACGGGTCGGCCGACCAGTTTCGACATTGCCTATGAAGCGGGGGTTTCGCAGCCCACTGTCAACCGCGCGCTGCGCGGCGACAAATCGGTGAGCGCCAAAACGCGTGCGAAGATCGAAGCGATCGCCCGCGACCTCAACTACACCGTCGACAAGAACGCCTCTTCGCTGCGCAGCCAGCGCTCGAATACGATCGCGCTGCTTTTCTTCGAGGATCCCACACCCGACGAGAGCATGATCAACCCGTTCTTCCTCGCCATGCTCGGCTCGATCACCCGCGCCTGCGCCGACCGAGGCCTCGACCTTCTAATTTCGTTCCAGCGCATGGAGGACGACTGGCATGTGCAGTACCAGGACAGCCATCGCGCCGACGGGCTCATCCTGCTGGGCTATGGCGATTACACGAAATACCGCGAGCGGATGGAACAGCTGGCCCGCCAGGGTACGCATTTCGCGCGATGGGGCTCGGTCTCGAGCGACCTCAGCGGAGTGACGGTCGGCACCGACAATGTGGCGGCCGGCAAGCTTGCTGGCCAGCACCTGATCGAGCGCGGGCGCAAGCGGATCGCCTTTCTCGGCCATGCAGACGATCATTATCCCGAGTTCGCCGGGCGGTATCGCGGTCTCGTCGAGGCGCAGCGCGATGCCGGGATCGATCCCGATGCAGCACTGCAGTTCGATGCGCTATCGACCGAGGAAGAGGGGCATACCGCAGCGCGGGCCCTGATCGGCAGCGGCGCTCGCTTCGACGCCATCTTCGCAGCCAGCGACCTGATCGCCATCGGCGCGATGCGCGCACTTTCGGAAGCGGGCCGCTCCGTTCCGAGCGATGTGGCGGTGGTCGGTTTCGACGACATCCCCACAGCCAGCCTCACTACCCCGCCGCTGACCACGGTGATGCAGGACATTCGCGGAGCCGGGCAGGCGCTGGTCGAAACACTGTTGGCGCAGATCGAGGGCCGCGACCTGCCGCCCCGCAAGCTGCCCGGGAAGCTGGTCGTGCGGGGCAGCAGCGGTCCCGCCTGAACGGGCAGCGTATTCGTATACGCACTTGGCGCCGGACCTGCGCCGTGCAAGCGTCTTCCACTTGAAATTCCAGGCGGGCGCAAAGACCCGCCGGACCAAGGGACGAGGGACTTCGCATGGAACAGGCGCTGCGGCACAAACCGCGCCAGAGCTTTGCCGGGCTGTGGAACATCAGCTTCGGCTTTTTCGGCATCCAGATCGGCTTTGCGCTGCAGAATGCCAATATGAGCCGCGTCTTCCAGACACTGGGTTCGAGCATCGACGATCTGCCGGCATTGTGGGTCGCCGCACCGCTGACGGGCCTGCTGGTCCAGCCGATCATCGGCCATCTTTCGGACAAGACCTGGAACCGCCTCGGTCGCCGCCGTCCCTACTTCCTGACCGGCGCGATCCTTTCGGCGATCGCGCTGTTCCTGATGCCGCTGAGTCCGGCGTTCGGCGCGCCATTGCTGTTCGCCGCAGCAATGTTGTGGCTGCTCGATGCCTCGCTCAATATCTCGATGGAGCCTTTTCGCGCCTTCGTCGGCGACATGTTGGGAGCGGACCAGCACGCCGCGGGCTATGCGGTGCAGACCGCCTTCATCGGCGCGGGAGCGGTGGTCGGCTCGATCTTCCCCTGGTTTCTCGAACAGATGGGCGTCAGCAATGTCGCGGCCGATGGCGGTATTCCTGACACGGTGAAATGGAGCTTCTGGGCCGGCGGAATCGCGTTGTTCACCGCCGTCATGTGGACCATCGTCACCACCAAGGAATACAGCCCCGAAGAGCAGGCCGCATTCGCCACAGGGGAAGAGACCGCCCCCGTCCAGCCGGTCCGCGCGCTGGCCAGCAAGAGCTATCTCGGCAGCGCATTGTGGATGCTCGCCGGGCTGGTCGTGGTCATCTCGGTCGATGGCCTCGGGCTGGAAAAGGAGGTTTTCCTACTCGGCGCGCTGCTCGCCGCCTACGGAGTCATCAGCGCGATCGGCATTTCGCTCGCCAAGCAGGGCCGCACGACCAATATGCTCTCCAGCATCGTCGGCGACTTCTCGGGCATGCCCGAAGTCATGAAGCGCCTCGCGCTGGTCCAGTTTTTCAGCTGGTCGGCGCTGTTCATCATGTGGATCAACACCACACCCGTGGTCACGCAATACGTTTTCGGCAGCACCGACACGGCAAGCGTCGCCTATAACGAAGGCGCGAACTGGGTCACCGTTCTGTTCACGGTCTACAATGGTGTCGCTGCGATCGCCGCTCTCGCACTCTTGCCGTGGCTCAGCCGCAAGGTCGGAAAGGTAATGACCCATTCGATCTGTCTTACGCTGGGCGCGATCGGCTTTCTGATGTTCTTCCTCGTCCGCGATGCCACCACGCTCCTGCTGGCCGAGGTTGGGATCGGCATCGCATGGGCGAGTATTCTCGCCATGCCCTACGCCATACTGGCGAGCAATCTGCCGCAGGCCAAGCTTGGCATTTTCATGGGCCTGTTCAACGTCTTCATCGTGGTGCCGCAGCTGCTGGTCGCGACGGTGATGGGCAGCATCATGCAGGCCTTTTTCCCGGGCGAGCCGATCTGGACCATGCTGTTCGCCGCCGCGAGCTGGCTGATCGCCGCGCTTGCCATGCAGCGGGTCAAGGCCGCCATCCCTCAGGAGACTCACCATGCGTAAACTTTTCGCCGCCACTGCCGCGCTCACCCTGATGGCGGGTACCGCCTACGCGATGTCGGGGGGCGCCGACGAACCGGAAACGACCGCTTGGGAGGCGCGGGACAAGGTCACGATCGCCCATCCCGAATGGTCGAAAAATGCGGTGCTCTACCAGATCAACACCCGCCACTTCACGCCGGAGGGCACTTTCGCGGCGGCGCAGGAGCAGCTCCCACGGCTGAAGGAGCTGGGTGTCGACATCCTCTGGCTGATGCCGATCCACCCGATCGGCGAGGAGAACCGCAAAGGGACGCTCGGCAGCCCCTATGCCGTGCGAGACTATTACGCGGTGAATCCCGAATTCGGTACCGAAGAGGATTTCCGCGCCTTCGTCGATGCCGCCCATGCCCAGGGCTTCAAGGTCATCCTCGACCTCGTCGCAAACCACACCGCCTGGGACAACGACCTCGCGGCGCAGCATCCCGATTGGTACGAAAAGGACTGGAAAGGCGATTTCCGCCCGACCCCGTGGTGGGACTGGTCGGATATCATCGACCTCGACTGGTCCAAGCCCGGCGTGCGCGAGCATGTGGGCGGAGCAATGGAATATTGGGTGCGCGAATTCGGCGTCGACGGCTATCGCGCCGATGTGGCAGGTTATGTCCCGCTCGATTTCTGGGAAACCGCGCGCGCGCGGCTGGAAGCGATCAGGCCGGTCTTCATGCTCGGCGAAGTGCAGGAGACCGCATTCCACCACGCCGCCTTCGACGCGACCTACGCATGGGATTGGCACAACACCTCCAAGAATGTCGCGCAGGGCAAGGGCAATGCCGCCAGCTTCTATGGCTATTATGCCGAGAACGAGAGTTTGTGGCCGCGCAGTGCCATGCGCATGACCTATATCGAGAACCACGATTCCAATGCGTGGGAGGGGACGATGGAGGAGAATTACGGTCCCGCACTCGAGGCGATGACCGCGCTTTCCTTTACCGGCGAAGGCCTGCCGCTGATCCACAACGGGATGGAGGCCTGCAACGCCAAGCGGCTCAAGTTCTTCGAACACGATCCTATCGATTGGAGCCAGGGCGACGACTGCACCTATGGCGACCTGCTCGAAGCGCTAATCGACTTCCGCAAGGCCAATCCGGTGCTGGCCAACGGTCAGTGGGGCGCGCGCATGCACAAGCTCGAAACCGACCGGCCCGAGCAGGTCTTCGCCTGGGCGCGCCGGGACGAAGGCAACAAGGTCGTGGGCCTGTTCAATTTCAGCGGCGAGGCGGTCACCGTCTCGCCGACCAGCGCGCTCGCGGACGGCAGCTATTCCGCCTTTCCGGACGATCGCCCGGTCACCGTGAACGAAGGGGAACCAATCACCTTGCCGGCCTGGGGCTATCTGCTGCTGTCGGCCAAGGAGTAGCGCCCGAACCGCTACGCCATCGTCGCGCGGTTGCAGTCCGCAGGCGCCGCGCTACAAGACGGGCATGACACGCTCGCCCTGGCACAGCCGCCTCGCCCTTGCCCTCGCCCTGCTGCTCCCGGTGTATTTCGCGGTCGCGGCACTCGGCACGAAGTTCGGGCTGTGGAGCTGGCAGACGGGCCTCGGCACGCTGACGATCAGAACGGGGCCGATCCTCATGGGCGCGGTCGCCCTCATCGCGCTGATCTCGCTGATCGTCGTGCTCATCCGCAAGCCGAGGACCGGCTGGCTGCTCTCGCTGATCGCGCTGCTGGTCCCGCTCGGCATCTTCGGCGGCTTGGCCTATGTTCGTGGGCAGGCGGCGGAGATTCCGCCGATCCACGATGTTTCTACCGATGTCGAGAACCCACCTGCATTCTCGCAGGTGACGCTCGACGCGCGTGCTGCCGGCGGGGCCAATCCGCTCAACGACTACCGCATCCCCCTGGGCGAACTGGAGATGTGGGCGAACAGCGAGGCGCCGCTCGCCGATCAGTCGCATGCCCAGGTGATCGCCGAGGCTTATCCCGACCTCGCTCCCCTGGCGATCGGTTCGGCGAGCGAGGACGAGGCCATGGTCGCCGTGGCCGCAGCGATGATGGAAATGGGCTTCCACGACGTCACTTCGGATATGGCCAACAGCCGCGTCGAGGGGGTCGCCGAAACCTTCTGGTTCGGCTTCAAGGACGATGTCGTCGCCCGCATTGCCGACGGGCAGATCGATTTCCGCTCGGTCTCGCGCGTCGGCGTCAGCGATCTCGGCGCAAATGCGGCGCGGATTGCGGAATTGCGCGAGGCCGTTGCCGCTCGGCTCAATCCTTGAACTGCGCGATCGCCATCGCGCTGCGCTGGAAAACGGTCAGCACGCATAGCGCGGCATAACCATAGGCGATCGGAACGAACCAGTCGGGAAACAGCGCGAATGCGATGAATACGGCGATCGTCTCGCCGCCTTCCGCCAGCCCGGTCGAATACAAGAAGCTCTTCTTGCCATGCGCCGCGGTTTCCTCGCCGCGTTCTGCGGCGATCACGGCGAAGGCCAGGAAGCTGACTCCGGTGAGCACAAAGCTCGCGACCAATACCAGCGCGGCCTGGGTATTCGCCGGATCGAGAATGCCGAAAGCGAGCGGGATCGAAACGTAGAAGGCGAAATCCGCGACGATATCGAAATAGCCGCCCAACGATGTAGGCCCATTTGCGCGGGCGACTGCCCCGTCGAGCCCGTCGAGCAATCGGTTGGCGATAATAAGCAGCAGCCCGATGCCATGCTGTCCGAAAGCGATGGCGAGCGCACCGCCCAATCCCAGCGCCAGCCCGGTGAAGGTCAGCAGATTGGCCGACACTCCCGCTTTCGCCAGCGCAAGGCCGACCCGGTTGAGCGGCGGATCGATCAGTGGACGGAGCTTGGCGTCGAACATGGTCGTATCAGCCCCAGCTTATCAGCCCGATCCATGCGCCGGTCATTGCCGTCGCCATATTGCCCGCGATCCAACTGCGTATGCCGAGCCCGGCGACTTCCCCGCGCCGTTCGGGGCACAGCGTCCCGATGGTCGAAACGAGCAGGCCGATACTGGCGAGGTTGGCCACGCCGCACAGCGCATAGGTCACGATCAGCAAACTGCGCGGCGCGAAAGTGCCATCGGGCAGCGCCGCAAGCTCGAGATAGGCGACATATTCGTTGAGGATCGCCTTCGTGCCCATCAGGCTGCCCGCCGCCTGCGCTTCGCCCCAGGGCACGCCGATCAGCCACATCAGCGGCGCGAAAGCCCAGCCGAACAGGCGTTTCAGCGTCAGCGGGTCGCCATCGACCAGCGGCAACAGCGCAAGCAGCTGATCGGCCAGCGAAACCAGTGCGAAGACCACGATGATCACCGCGATCACCGCGAGGAACAGCTGCATGCCGTCCATCGTGCCCTTGATGATCGCATCGATGCTCGATTCGTATTTCAGCCCGGCCTCGTTGCGTGCCCGTTCTTCGCTGTCGGCATCGTCCCCTTCCCCCGGCACCATTAGCTTCGCGACCAGCAAGGCGGCGGGCAGCGAGATGAGCGAGGCGGAGATCATATGCCCCACCGCATCGGGCACGGTCTGCGACAGCGTCGTCGCATAGAGGATCAGGATTGCGCCGCTGATCGTCGCCATGGCCAGCACCATGACCTGGAACAGGTCGGCGCGGCTCATCTTCGCGAAATAGGCGCGCACCACCAGCGGGCTTTCGACCACGCCGAGGAACATGTTCGCCCCGCCCGACAGGCCGACGACGCCGCTGACCTTGAGCGTGCGGCGCAGCAGGTAGGAAAGGCCGTTCACCAGCCAGCGCAGCACGCCCCAGTGCCACAGCAGCGCGGCAAGCGCGGAGAAAACGATTACCAGCGGCAGGATCTGGAAGGCGATGACGACCGGCGCCTCGGTGCCTTCCTTCAGCTCGAATGGCAGCGGCGCGCCGCCGAGATAGCCGAACATGTAGGATGAGCCGTCGAGCGTGGCGCGTTCGATTGCCGCGACCGCATCGTTCGCCAAGGTCACGGCATCCCAGACGATCGGCACCCGCACAATGAGGAGCGCGAGGAAAGCCTGCAGCGCAAGCGCACCCGCGATCCAGCCCAGGGACGGACGCCCGGCGCGGTTCTCCGACAATCCCCACGCGAGCAATACCAGCAAGGCAATGCCGGCAAGCCCGCGAAACTGGTCGAATATCTCCAAGTACCCCCCTCGCCGATCAGTCCTTGCGCTGCAACAGGCTGTCCAGCGCCAGCGTGTCATGTTCGCGAAAGGCGATCAGCGCAAGCGCCGCGCCAGCCACGGTGATCGAAGGAAAGAACAGCAGGTTCGCATCGTCGGGATTGGCGAAGAGGTAGCGCCCGAACGGGTCGAGGAAATGGCGCCAGATCGGGAAGGCTCCGCCGACGAGAATGATCGCCGAACCGATCAGCGAATAGCGACGGAACAGGCCCAGCACGACCAGCGCACCGATCACCACCTCGACAGTCGCAAAGGCGAGCTGGAAGGAATTCGCGGCACCGACACCGCCATAATACTTCTCGGCCAGCTTGGTGCCCATGCCGTCGCCCAGCAGCCGGACGCTGCCCCACAGGACGAGCAGCATGCCGGTGCCGACACGCATGATGAGAAGGGAAATCTTGGCAAGCATGGGTTTTCTCCGTTGACCCGCGCGCGATGCTATCCGCGGCGCCAGGCGTGATACTTTTCGACGAGTTTGAGCAAGCCTTCGGGCTTGTGCTTCTTTTTCCACTCGCCGGCGGCGAATTTGTTGGCTTCGGCCATGGTCGGATAGGAATGGATCGTGCCGAGGATCTTGTTGAGGCCGAGCTTGTGCTTCATCGCCAGCACATATTCGGCAAGCAGCTCACCGGCATGCGCGCCGACGATGGTCGCGCCGAGGATCGTGTCCTTGGCGGGCGGGGTGAGCACTTTGACGAATCCCTTGGTCTCGCTTTCGGCAATCGCCCGGTCGAGATCGTCGAGGTCGTAGCGGGTGACCTCATAATCGATCCCCTGCGCTTTCGCCTCGCTCTCGTTGATGCCGACGCGCGCCACTTCGGGGTCGAGGAAAGTGACGGCGGGAATGACGCGGTAATCCGCCTTGAAGCGCTTGAATTGGCCGAACAGCGCGTTGACGCTGGCGAACCAGGCCTGGTGGCTGGCGGTGTGGGTGAACTGGAAGGGTCCCGCGACATCGCCCGCTGCGTAGATATTGGGAAATTTGGTGGCGAGGAATTCGTCGGTCACCACCGTCTTGTCGGTGTCGATGCCGATATCCTCGAGCCCGTAGCCCTTCAGGCGCGCCGCGCGGCCCACGGCGACGATCAGCGTGTCGAATGGGATCGCCACTTCCGCGCCCTTGTGATCGGCGACAAGCTCCCCCTGCTCGACCCGCACTGCGCGGTGCCCGGTAAGCACCCTCACGCCCGACGCCTCGAGCGATGCCTGCGCCAGCGCCGAGACCTCGATATCCTCGCGCCCCAGCACGCGGTCTTCCATCTCGATCTGAGTCACGCGCGATCCGAGCCGGGCGAGCGCCTGCGAGAGTTCGCAACCGATCGGCCCGCCCCCAAGCACCGCGACGCGCGCGGGCGCCTGATCCATCTTGGCAAAGGCATCCCACATGGTGTCGCTGGTGAGATAGCCGCTGCCTTCCAGCCCCTCGATTGGCGGAATGAACGGTTCGGCCCCTGCGGCAATCACGATCGCGCGGGTGGTCAAACGCTGCGTTGTCCCATCCCGGCGGGCGATCTCGACCGTCCACGGGTCGATCACCTTGGCATAGCCCTCGACCACGTCGACCCCAAGCCCTTCGTAACGCTCGACACTGTCATGCGGCTCGATCTCCTTGATCGCGCCCATGACGCGCTCGATGGTCTTACCGAAGGGCACCTCGGGCTCAACCGCCTCCAGCCCGTAACGGTCGGCACGGCGCATCTGCTCGGCGACCTTGGCGCTCTTGATCAGCGCCTTCGACGGCACGCAGCCGGTGTTGAGGCAGTCCCCGCCCATCTTGTTCGCTTCCACCAGCATGACCCTGGCCTTCACGGTCGCCGCGATGAGCGAGGAGACGAGGCCCGCCGAACCGGCGCCGATCACTACCAGATTGCGGTCGAAGCGCTTTGGCTTGTCGAAGCCCGCATAGACTTTCCGCCGCTTGATCCAGGCGATGATCGCCTTGGCGAACCACGGCGCGATGCCCAGCAGCGCGAAGGAAACCAGCACCGCGGGCGAAGCGATTCCTGCCAGACTGTCGATCTGCGCCAGCTGGGTGCCGGCGTTCACATAGACGATGGTGCCCAGCAGCATGCCGACTTGGCTGACCCAGGCGTAGGTCCACGCCCTGATACGCGTCAGGCCCATGACGAGATTGACCACGAAGAACGGGAACAGCGGGATCATCCGGATGGTGAAGAGATAGAAGGCTCCGTCGCGCTCGAGCCCCTGGTTGACCGTTTTGAGCCGCTCGCCGAAGCGCGCCTCGATACTGTCGCGCAGCACATAGCGCGAGGCGAGGAAAGCGAGCGTTGCTCCCAGCGTCGAGGCGAAAGAGACCACGATCGTCCCGACCAACACGCCGAACAGCGCGCCCGCGGCCAGCGTCATCACTGCCGCGCCCGGCAAAGAGGCCGCCGTAACCGCGACGTAGGCGAGGAAGAACAGCGCAATGACCTGCACCGGATTGCGCTGGTAATAGCCGCCGACTTCGCCCGCGACCTGCTTGATCCCTTCGATCGTCAGATAATCTCCGAGACCGAAGAAGAAGTAGGCCGCGATCAACGCAGCAAGAGCCAGGATAATGAGGATCTTCTTCATGGGGTCCTTCCGTAGCTTGGCTGTTCGCCTGGTTGGGGTCGGCGGTTACACCGCCCGCTCGAGATTGGCGAAAGACGCGACCCAGCGGTTGTCGATCCAGCGTTTGAGCCGTCCCGCCCAACGCCCGTGTGCGGCGAACGGGCCATAGCTGGCGACCGCCTTTCCATCGGCAGTCGAGATGAGATAGAGGCTGGCCGGGCGCGGCCTGTAACTTTGCAGCTCGACCTCACCGACGATCGTTCGCCGCAGATTGGAGGCCAGTACCGGGCCGGTATGGACGGCATGGACGCCCGATCGCGGAACGGTAATGTCCTGCCGCTGCGCGACATCTCCCGCGGCGAAAATATGGGGATGCGACAGCGACCGCTGATGCCGGTCGACCGCAATGAAGCCATCTTCGGTTACCGCGATGCCGCTGGCGCCCGGCCATGCGGGAGCGCCGCCGCCGAGCGAGGCGACCACCAAATCGACCGGTTCGATCGACTGGTCCCCCACCATGAATCGGCCCTCTTCGAACCGGGCATCCTCTTCGATTAATTCGATGCCCTTGCGTGCCATTGCGCGTCTGGCCAGTCCCTGTGCCAGGCGCGAGAAACCAGGCAAGAGGCCTGGCTCGCCAGCGACCAGAGTAACGCGGGCGTCGATGCTCTCGAAGCGGCGGTGCAGTGCGAATGCGAGTTCGACGCCGCCCGCCCCGCCCCCGACGGCAACGACATGGCTTCCCTTTCCGGAAGCGCCATCGATCCGCTGGTCGAGCCGAACAAGGAAGTCGCCGATCGGGCGCACGTCGAGAATCCGCGGGTCGTCGCCGAGGATAACTCGCGCCTGGCCCACGCCCCCGGTATCGATCGAACAGAGGTCATAGGGGATCTGCCGCCCGGTCTTGGCCGTGATGATCCGTTGGTCTGGATCGATGGCCGCGCAGCGGTCCAGCACCAGTTCGGCCCCGGCAAATCGTACCAGCGCAGCAAGATCGATCAATCCGTCGTCGAGGGCGTATTCACCCGCGGCGGTGCCCGGGATCATGCCCGAATAGCGCGCGTGGCGATGCGGCGAGAGGAGCAGTGTGCGCCCGCCGGGGCGTCCATTGCGCACCCAGTCCGCCAGCACTCCGAGATGCGCATGCCCGCCCCCGATGAGCACCAGGTCTGGTCCAGCCGTCGCCATTGACGGTCTGCGTGTGCGGCGCACCGGTGGAAGTCAATCGAATTGGAGGACGGCGGGCGGGCATCGGCGCTGGTCGGCGCTTCTAGGCCGTTTGCAAATTCGCCCGTTTACGCGCCTCGTCGGCGATAATTTGAGCCACTTCGGCGTAAAGGTCGGCATAGGCCGCCGTTGGGCGCCAGGCTGCGGCGAGACTGCGATACTCGGCCCAGCCTTCCGGTTCGGCAATCCGCACGACGTCCAGCCCGCCGGCGTCGGATCGGATGTACAATTCGGGGAGGATCGCCAGGCCCACGCCCGACCCGACCATCTGCTGGAGCGCATCGAGGCTGGTTCCTTCGTAATCCGACAGAACCGATGCGCCGAGCTGGTCGCAGATCTCCAGAAGCTGACGATGATAGTGATGGCGATGATCGAGCGTGAGAAAGGTACGCCCGTGGAAATTCTCCCTCGTGAGACTGCCGCTGTCGTGTAGCGGATCATCGGGGGGTGCGACGATCCGCAAGGGCTCGCGGAACAGGGGCTCGACCCGCAAGCCCCGCCCGACCACCGGAAGGGGAGAAAGGACCATGTCCAGTTCGCCGGCCTCGAGTTCGGCATGCTGTATGGACGGGATGCCTTCGCGCATGAACAGGCGCAAGTCAGGATAACGTTCGTGCAGCACCTTGATCACGCCAGGCAGCAGATAAGGGCCCATGGTGGGCGTGACGCCGAAGCGGATCGATCCGGCGGGCCGGGCCGCGATATGATCGGCGGCATCGCGAAAATCGCGCGCAGCCGCGATCACGCTGCGCGCCCCGGCAACGAGGTCGCGCCCGGCCGGTGTCAGTTGCATGCCCTTGGGTACACGCTCGAACAGGCGCAGCCCCAAGGTTTCCTCCAACGAGCGCAATTGCTGGCTCAGCGCAGGCTGCGTCAAGCCGAGCCCGGCAGCGGCCTCCCCCATGTTGCCGGTGTCAGCAAGCCGCACGAAGATTTCGAATTGTCTCAGGCTGGGCATGACGCCTGATTAGCATAACTTATCGATTGAGGCATGAGATTCGAATTAGATTATCGAGGCGGCGTCCGACATATTGTCTTTGACGAATGATGGAGAGCACATGACCCGCAAGTCCCCCGACGAGAAGATCATGAAACCCTATCTGCGCAAGCTGATGCGCGAGCATCGCAATCTCAATCGCCTCATCGACACCTCCAAATCGGCGCTCGCGCGCGAGGATCTGAAAGCGATGAAACGGCTGCGCCTTCGCCTCAAGGACAAGATCGTCGCCCTCCAGCGGCATTATTATGGGCGCGGCCTCGCAGGCTGACCCATCGGGCGGCGGCCGGAACCCCCATCCCCAACCCTCCCCCTCCGGTCGTCGCCCCCTTTTCCCATGACCAAGCCAAGTCCCGCAGAGCGCCTGCGCGCCTTCATCGCCAGCGAAAGTGCCGGCGGCATCATCTTGATCGTGGCGGCTGCCATTGCGCTGGCGATCGCCAATTCATCCCTTCTGGACGATTACAACAGCTTCCTCGCTACGCCTGTGAACTTCACCGCAGGCGATCTGGTCGCGATCGACAAGCCATTGCTGTTGTGGATCAACGACGGATTGATGGCGTTGTTCTTCTTCCTGATAGGACTGGAAGTAAAACGCGAGATCGTAACCGGAGCACTGCGCAACTGGAAACAAGCCGCGCTCCCGGTCTACGCTGCCATAGGCGGAATGGCTGTGCCCGCGCTGGTATTCGTCGCGATTAATGCGGGATCGCCAGAGAGTATTCGCGGTTGGGCAATTCCCGCTGCAACCGACATCGCCTTTGCGCTCGGCCTTCTCGCATTGCTGGGCAGCCGCGTGCCGGTGGCGCTCAAGGCACTGCTGCTGGCGATTGCGATCATCGACGATATCGGTGCGATCGCGATCATCGCTCTGTTTTATACCGAAGACATGAATTTGGCCGCGCTCGGCCTGGCGATGGTACCGGCAGCGGGCATGCTGCTGCTCAACCGCATGGGTATCGCGCGAACCATCCCCTATTTCCTACTGGGCGCATTCCTTTGGATTTGCGTCCTCAAATCGGGCGTTCATGCAACGCTGGCCGGGGTGTTGACTGCGATGTTCGTGCCGATCGCCACAGGTGACGAGCGCCCGCTCGAACGGCTCGAGCACGCGTTGCACGCTTGGGTCGCGTTCCTGATTTTGCCGATCTTCGCTTTCGCCAATGCCGGTGTATCCTTCGCCAGCGCCGGACTCGAAGCACTGCTCGCGCCGCTTTCGCTAGGCATTGCGGCTGGTCTCGTCGTCGGCAAGCAGGCCGGCATTTTCGGCGCCTGCTGGATCGCGGTCAGGTCGGGCCTTGCGACGATGCCGCCGGGAGTGACCTGGCGCCACGTCTACGGCCTTTCCTGTCTCGCCGGGATCGGTTTCACAATGAGCCTGTTCATCGGCGGCCTGGCCTTCGTCGATCCGGAACAGGTCGACGCGGTCAAGATGGGTGTGCTATCCGGTTCGCTGGCCTCGGCGATGATCGGCATGTCGGTCCTCGCCAAAGCGCCGCGTACCCACTCAACTTTCGATAGTATCCCCGCCAATGCTTGAATTCTTGTTCGCCGACTGGCTCGGCACTCCGATCTGGTTCTGGGCTGCGTTCCTGACCATCGTCATCGTCCTGACCGCGTTCGATCTCGGCGTTCTCCACAAGGAAGATCGTGCGCTCGGGATTGGCGAGAGCCTCAAGCTGTCGGCCTTCTACATCGGCGTGGCGCTGCTTTTCGGCGCCTGGGTGTGGTTCCAGCGCGGCGAAACCGCAGGAATCGAATATTTCACGGGGTTCTTCATCGAAAAGGCGCTGTCGATCGACAATGTCTTCGTGATAAGCCTGATCTTCACCTATTTCGCCATCCCGCCGAAATACCAGTATCGCGCGCTGCTATGGGGAATCATGGCAGTGATCGTGCTGCGCGGCCTGATGATCGCGGGCGGCGCCGCATTGCTGGCCGAGGCCTATTGGGTGCTCTACATCTTCGCCGCCTTCCTGGTTTTCACCGGCATCAAGATGTTTTTCGCCGGGGACGAGCCGATGGATGTGGGCAGCAATCCGGCGGTGCAGTGGATCAGCCGCCACATGCGCGTGACGCCCGAGCTCCACGGTCAGAAATTCCTCGTCAAGGTGCGCGACGAAAAGACCGGGCGCATGGTCCGCGCGGCCACACCATTGCTGCTGGCGCTGGTGGTGATCAATCTCGCCGACCTCGTCTTCGCGCTCGACAGCGTACCCGCGATCTTCGCGATCACGACCGATACCTTTATCGTCTATACCTCCAACATCTTTGCGATCCTTGGGCTTCGCGCGCTCTATTTCGCGCTTGCTGCGATGGTCCACCGTTTCCACTACCTCAAATACGCATTGGCAGCGGTGCTCGTCTTCATCGGCAGCAAAATCTTCGTGACCGATTTCTTGCTGTCCGGCGCGAAATTCCCGGCCTGGATCAGTCTGGGTGTCACCGGTGCACTGATTGCCGCCGGCGTGCTCTACTCGCTGTGGAAGACTCGCGGCGAGGAGGAGACGGACTGGCCAGCCGATCCTGCCGAGACCGGCACGCTTGGCGACCGCTAGCCGGGATCGGATAGGGCGCTCGCCAGATTTCTGCCGTGCCGGGGCCGCAGCGGGTCTTGTACGCCACCATCTCGCGGCCAGTCGGCGCGTAATCATTGTGCGCCTATCCCGATGGCATTCTCAGTCGTCTGGGGGACGGGTGGTCACGAGCTTGAAGCGCTTCGGCCATCTTCCGGTGCGAGCGCATTGCACTCTCCTGCCATTTCGACCGTAGCCTGAAAGGGCACCAATGAACTCGGGTGTCGTGCCAGAATTCGCTGCAGGCACAAGCCAGCGGCGGTTGGCTGTCGGAGGGCGCCTGACGCCATCCGGACTTCGCGCTGCCGACCGCCGATGCGGTCGCCCAAAAGTAGCGTCAGAAAGAAATTTCTATCGAGACGAGCGGAGCGTGCCCGATTTCGTCGGGCGCGTTGTCTTCGAAATCTTGCTGGCGCAGATAGATCAGGCCAAGCGAGAGATTGTCGCTGACGTCGTAAGACACGCCGACCTGATTGCGCAGCCCGGTGATGCCCTCGTCGCTGCCAAGGTTGTTCCCGCGCAGGGTCCAGAACAGTTCTGCATCCGCCTTGACCGACCAACGACCGGCGGCGTCTAGCGGAACCGACACTCCGAGTCTGGGGCGCAACCTCAATCCCATGCGATCGGCGTTGTCGACGAAACGCTGTTCCAATCTCAGGCGTGTACGAAGAATCCCATGGCTGCCGGACAATTGCTGCATCATGCGCAGTTCGTCGTTTCCGCCATCGTTGATCCGGCGTTCGACGGCCCCGGCAAGCGTGACTTCGTCGGAGATTGCCTGTTTTAGCCACAGGCGCGCGAAATAGGTATCGACCCGACCGTCGTCGCTGCTGCGAAAGCGCTGCGCGGTTTCGAGCTCGATGCCGGTATCCCCGTCAAGATCGGTCGAGATCGAAGGATTGAGCCAGAACTCGAAGGCCTCGTCCTGGGCAGCCACCGGCGAGGCGATTGTCGAGGCACACGTGAAGAGAGCGATTCCCCAAAGCAGTCTCACGTCCAGCTGTTCCTTATCAATCAAGAATGGTGGTCGATCCCGCGCATAGCCGGGCAATGTTCAAGAAATAAATCGGCGGCCACGAAGGCAAACGTCGTGGCCGCCGATCCTTGGGTGCACGGATCAGGAAGAAAAGGGCATCGAGCTGTGATGGACGTTGATGCGCAGATCGCCATCCTCGTCGCGAACATAGCCGAAGGTGTATTCGACCTTGGTCACCGAACCGTCGGGACCGGTGAAGTAATAGTTGCCCATGGCCATGGCATTGTCGTCATCGGTAACAATGCCTTCATTCTCGAAGCGCACGTCGGTCCAGCCCTTGATCGCGAAACCGCTGTCTTCTGCACGCATACCGGTGACGAAGTAGCTCAACGCCTCGTCATAGGTACCGCGAAACTGGTCCTCGGCAGCCAGCGTCGGCTTGAAGAGCACCATGCCATGGTCGTAATTGTAGAGATCGTCGAGATGTTCGCGGGCGCGGGCGGTGTAATCGCCGCCGTCGGCATGGACGCGGCTGATGGCGATGATGCCGTCACCCCATTCCTTCTGTGCCGCCTCGACCTCTTCGGTCGTGATCGGCGCGCCAGCCTCACCGGCCGAGGCGGGTACGGCGAAGGCCACGGTGGCTGCTGCGGCGGCTGCAAGAAGATTCGTTTTCATATTTGCTCTCCTGGATTGGTGCCCGCGCACCTCATGTGGCGGGCCGATAGGCAGAAAGGTCAGAAGCGGAAGGCGAGCCCGGCACTTACGACCCACGGGTCGAGATCGTGTTCGGTCTGCAGCGCCACGGTATTGCCAGCCGAAAACGTCGCGGTCGTTCCGACGAAATAGCGCTTGGCGTCGAGCGAGAACCCAAGCCCCCGGTCGTTGAGCGGGACATCGAAACCGGCCTGGAGGACGAAGCCGAGCTCGTCGGAAAGGTCGGTGTCGGTTACGCCGAGCGCCGCCGCGTCGGCACCCACGTCCTCGCTGAAGATCAGGAAATAGGTCGGGCCGGCGCCGAAATATGGCTTCAGTCCGCCACCGAGGTCGAAATGATACTTCGCCGTGAGAGACGCAGGCAGGATGATCGCATCGTCGATCAGCTCGGCACCGGCAAGCCCGCCGGTTCCGCGCACGTCATGCGGCGTGACGCAGCAGATCGTCTCGAACGAGAAGTTCGGCGAGACGAAATACTCTATCGCGACCGTCGGCACGTAGGAATCGGTCGCCCGGGTCTGCGATCCGGCGGGCAGGCCGATCAGGTCCGTCTCGACTTCCGTGATCTCGCCATCGGGGAGGACGCCGGTAACGAAGCCCTTGATTTGGACCGAACCCGCTTCCTGCGCCGCAGCGGGGGCTGCAATCGGCAAGGCGAGTACGGCGGCGGCGACTAATAAACTGTTCCTAGACATGTTCGGTGTCCCTGAAAGGCCGCCCTTTCGGAGCCGCCCGTTGAATGGATCGCGATGGCTCGTCCATCGACACCGGCCGAGATAGGTCGACGCCTCCCTGCCCAAATCCGCCGGATGGCTGGCCTCCCGGCCTAGGCCGGATGGCCTATGCCTTTTGTGTGCGAACCCCTAGAGTGCCGTCGATGCAGCACGACCTCCCTGCCCTCGCCAGCGACGTCGAGACGATCGCGGAACTGCGCGAGCTTTACCGTGCCGCAGAAGCGCGCGCGGCGCGGCTACGCCTGCTGTCGACGAGCGGGCGGGAGCTGGTGGAAGCCAAATCCGGCCAACTCGAAACGGCGTTGAATGAATGCGCGACGAGGCTCGCCCTGTTTCTGGGCAGCCGCTCGGGCAGGATCGTCCGCCAAGAAGCGGGCAACGGGTTCCGCATCAGCGCCCCCGCCAAGGAGCATCTCGTCCTGGGCGCGGTACTCGTCGAGGGTTTCGACACGCTCGACGACATTGCCGATCAAGAGGACCGGGACGCCTGCAGGATGCTGCTCGACATGATGGGCAATGCGATCGACCGGGTGGAGCGCGAAACAAAGATGGCGCGCCTTCTTGCGGCCCTCAGGGAACGCGAACATCGCCTCGAGCATCTCGTCGGACGCATTTTCTCTGCCCAGGAAGAGGAACGGCGGCGGGTGGCCTACGAGCTTCACGATGGTGTCGCGCAGACGGCGACTGCCCTGGTCCGCATGCTGGAGGGCGCCGGCGATGCGTCTGCTAATGGCATCGCCCGAGGGCAGCGGGGCGAGCTCACGCATATTGCCAGAGGGCTGGTAAGGGAATTGCGCGCGGTCATCTCGGGATTGCGGCCAACCATTCTCGACGATCTCGGCTTCGTTGCGGCGCTCAATGCACTTGCGGATGGCATGGAGCAGGATGGCTATACGGTCGAACGCAGGATCGATGCCGATGCGAGTCGTCTTCCGGCGCATGTCGAAACCGCATTGTATCGCGTCGCGCAGGAAGCGATTTCGAATATCCGCAAGCACGCCGGAGGCGCTTGCCGGGTTTCCATCTCGGCAAACGTGGCAAGCGGCATCGCGCGCCCTTCGATACGCATCGAGGATCGCGGCTGCGGTCCGAAGAACTGCCAAGACGGTTCGCCGATGACCGAGGAGGGTTACCATGTCGGCATCGAGGGTATGAAGGAACGCATGTCGACCATCGGTGGAACGCTCGACTGGAGCGTTGCCGAAACCGGCGGCGTCATTGTCGAAGCAAAGCTGCCACGGGGGCTGTGATCGATGGGCAAGGTTCGCATTCTGATCGTGGATGATCATCAGCTCGCGCGTGAAGGGCTCGCCGCGGTACTGGCCGGCGACGGTATCGAAATTGCTGGGATGGCGTCGACCGGGGAGGAAGCGATCGGGCTGACCCGCTCGCTCTCACCCGATATCGTCTTGATGGATGTCCGGCTGGGCGAAGGAATCGACGGACTGGAGGCGACGCGGCAAATCGCCGCATTGGGCCTGCCGGCCAAGGTCATCATGCTCACCCTCCACGAAATGCCCGCCTATGTCCGCGAAGCGCTTGCCGCAGGGGCTGCAGGCTACGTGCTGAAGGATACCGCCATCGGCGATCTGCGAGCCGCAATAGACCAGGTCATGGCGGGACAGTCTGCGCTGCCGCTCGATCTGGTGGGCGCGGCCATGCGCGAGACCGCCATGCCGCATGGCGCGAGCGACCCTGCCCGTGTCCTGACGCCGCGCGAGCAGGACGTCCTGGCGCATGTTGCGGAGGGCCTCACCAACAAGGAGATCGCGCGCGAGCTCGAGATCAGCCCGGCGACGGTCAAGGTTCACGTCGAACGCATCATTGGCAAGCTCGGTGTGGCGGACCGGACCCAGGCGGCCGTCCTGGCCGTCAAAATGGCCTCTGCGGTGGCCTGACGGCATGCGCGCGGGCACCGCCCCAATCCCCGCCCTGGCCCGGTTCTGGGCCGACCGTCCGCTGGCCGTAAAGGGCCTGGTCGTCATCGTCCTGCCCCTCGCTGTGCTGCTTGGATCGCTGGTGTCGCTTTACCTGGCCAGCAATGCCGAAACGCGCGCCGAGGACGATGTACGCCGCGCCTTCGCGATCCAACGCGATACCTACCAGGTCCACGCGCTGCTCGCCGAAGCGGCGGCTGGCGTGCGCGGGTATGTGTTGACCGGTGAAGACCGGTTCCTCGAACCTTACCGCAACGCGCAGGAAGATGTGCCGGTGACGATCGCTCGGCTCGATTCCGCTATCGAGGACACCATCGTCCGCAGCCATTTCGAAGACCTGCGCCTGATCGAGCGAGACAAGCGCGAAGGCCTCCGGGAGATCGTCGAGCTGGCCGAGGGCGGCATGGACACCTCGGGCGAGGTAGAACCGGCTCTGACCGACAATAAGCTGGCGCTCGACGAATTGCGGCGCTCGATCGACGACATCCAGCAACGCGAGGCGGTCGTGCTCGACGAGCGCCGCGCGAGGGTGGACGACGTGCGCCGCGGTTTCCTAATCTTAACTGCGGTGAGCGCGCTCGTCGGTCTCCTGGGGAGCTTGTCTGCGGTCTATCTGTTTTCGACCGGCATCGTGCGCCGGGTCCGCAGGCTGGAGGGCGACGCGCAAGCGCTGGCGAAAGGCGAACGGCTCACCGAAATGCCCGAAGAAGCCGACGAAGTCGGGCGCCTCGCCCAGCGCCTGGTTCGGGCAAGCGCACTGCTTCGTGCACGCGAGGACGATTTGCGGGCCAGCGAGGAACGCTTCCGCCTCGTTATCGAGAGAGTGCGCGACTACGGCATCTTCGCACTCGATCCAAAGGGTATCGTGACCAGCTGGAATCTGGGTGCGGAACGGATCAAGGGATGGCGGGCGGAGGATATTCTGGGCCGCCATTTCAGTAATTTCTATCCGTCTGAAACCCGCGAATACCTGCCCGCGCAAATGCTCGAACGTGCGCGGAACAGCGGCTCGGCCGAGGACGAGGGCTGGCGGATCCGCAAGGACGGTTCGCGCTTCTGGGCCAATGTCGTTATCACCGCCCTGCGCAACGAGGACGGCGAATTGCAGGGCTTCGCCAAGGTCACCCGCGACATGACCGAACGGCGCCGTTCGGAAAACGCGCTTCGTACGGCACGCGAGGAAGCCGAGGCGGCAAGCCGCGCCAAGAGCGAGTTCCTGTCGCGCACCAGCCATGAATTGCGTACGCCGCTCAATGCCATTCTCGGCTTCGGGCAATTGCTCGAGATCGACGAGGAGAAATTCGGCAAGAGCCATCGCGAGGCGATCGGCCAGATTACCAAGGCAGGTCGCCATCTTCTCGCGCTCATCAACGATCTGCTCGACATCTCCAGCATCGAGGCCGGAGGGACCGACCTCAAGATCGAAGAGATCGACCTCAACGAACTGTTCGACGAGATTCATGCGCTTGCCTCGCCCATCGTGGCGAGTGCGGGCCTGTCCTTCGAGCTTTCCCAGCCGGAACCTTCGGTAGCCGTGCTGGCGGACAGGAGAAGGGTGATGCAGGTCCTGCTCAACCTCGTCGGCAATGCGGCAAAATACAACCGCGAGGGCACGTTCGTACGCCTGGCCTGCCGCCTGCGCGATACCGATGTAGAGGTGCGTGTCGAAGACGATGGCCCGGGAATCCCCGCCGATGTCGCGGAACGGCTCTTCACCCCCTTCGACCGTCTCGGACAGCAGGACCGCGCGAGGGTGGAGGGCACGGGCCTCGGCCTTGCGCTGTCCAAGAGCCTCGTCGAATCGATGGGCGGGCGCATCGGCTTCGAGCCCTTGGATCAGGGATCGCGGTTCTGGTTCAGCCTCCTGCGTCCCGATCCTGCGCAAGATATGCCCGCCGAAGGACATCCTTCCGCCTTCGAGGACACGCCATGACGGCGCAATTGATCGACCCGAGCGAAATCACTTCGCGCCGCATCCTGGCAATCGACGACGAGCAGGCCAACGTCCTTCTCTTGCGTAACCTGCTCGAGCGCGAAGGCTATTCCGAGATCGAATGCCTGACCGATCCGGGATCGGCGCTCCAGACCTACATTGATTTCGAACCCGACCTTGTGCTGCTCGACCTGATGATGCCGGAAGTCGACGGGTTTCAATTGCTGGAGGCCTTCGGGCGCTACGACCGGGCCGAAGAATTCCGGCCGGTCCTCGTGCTTACGGCCGATACCACGTTGCAGGCCCGCCGCCGGGCGCTGGCGCTGGGAGCTAAGGATTTCGTGGCGAAACCCTTCGACGTCATCGAGGTCGCGCTGCGTATCTCCAACCTGCTGGAAACACGCATCCTTTACGAACGGCTGCGAAAGGCCTGACCGGCCGTCAGGCAGCCCGGTCCCTATCCCTGCATCACCGCCGCGACGAGGAACACGCCATAGGCGGCCACCAGCAGGCCACCCAGGACGCGGCCGACGCCCTTGGCCAGCCATACGGCGGCGAGAACCGCAATGGCGGAAAGGCCCATGATGCCCAGGTCGACCGGCAACAGCGTGCGGGGAATCGCCTCGGGCGCGACCAGCATGGTGACGCCGCCGATCCCAAGCAGGTTGTAGATGTTCGAGCCGATGACGTTGCCGAACGCCACTTCCGTCTCGCCCTTGCGCGCAGCGACCAGCGAGGTCACCAGTTCGGGCAGCGAGGTGCCGATCGCCACGATGGTCAGCCCGATCAGCGTTTCGCTGAGCCCGGCCAGCCGGGCCAGATCGACGGCTCCCGTGACGAGAAAGCGACCTCCGACCACGAGGATCGCGAGCCCGCCGAGCGTCACGGCGACTGGCTTCAGCCAGTTCACCGATGCCGCATGCAGTCCGCTGTCGCTCAGTTCGAGAGCGGCGGCGCGATCATAAGGCGCATTGTGCAGGATTTCGGGGGCGGCCTGGCGCTCCTCGCGGTAGCAATAGGCGATGTAGCTGCCGAGCAGAAGGAGCATTGCGAGACCGAGCCAGGCGGTATGCAGGCCCGCGACGGCGATGGTCACGAGCATCGCGGTTGCCAGCAACGCCACCCCGGTGTCGCGCAGGGCCGCGCCCTGCCTGATCGCGATGGGCGCCATCAGGGCGGCCGCACCGAGGATCAGCAGCGTATTGGCAAGGTTCGATCCGACGATATTGCCCCAGGCGATCGCCGGGGACCCCGCCAGAGCCGCCTCCACGCTGGTCACGAGTTCCGGCATGGAGGTCCCGAAACCCACGATTACAAGGCCGATGACGAGCGGGGTGACGCCGGCTCTTTCCGCAAGTCCCACCGCTCCGCGGACGAGCAGTTCTCCGCCGACAAGAAGCGCAATGAGTCCCCCGACGAGGGACGCCAGGATAATCGTCATGCGGGCGATGCTTTCGGGAGTGAGACGCGCAATAGGAAGTATCCCGCCAGGGCCGCCACTAGCGATCCCGACAACACGCCAAGCTTGACCGCATCGACCTGCGAAGGATCGGCGAAGGCCAGATTGCCGATGAACAGGCTCATAGTAAAGCCGATCGCCGCCAGCAGCGAGACCGCGTGGACCTGCCTCCAGCCGACATTCTCGGGAAGGCTCGCGAGTTTGAGCTTTACCGCGGCATAGGCGAAACCAAATATGCCGATCTGCTTTCCAATAAGGAGCCCCAGCGCGATGCCGAGCGGCAGCGGGGCGAGGAGATCGGCAGGCTCGAGGCCGGTGAGGCTGACGCCGGCATTGGCAAAGCCGAAGATCGGAATGACGAGGAACGCAACCCATGGATGCAGGGCATGCTCCATGCGTTCGAGCGGTTCGGATCCGTCGCGTCCGACCATGGGAATGGTCATGGCCGCCGCCACGCCCGCCAGCGTCGCATGCACGCCGGATTTGAGCACGAAGACCCACAGCACCAGCGTCAGGATCACGTAGGGTATGCTCGACCCGACACGAAAACGATTGAGGACCACCAGGCCGGCAAGGGCAAGCACGCCGCCGGCAAGCATTCCGGTATCGATCGTACCCGAATAGAACAGGGCGATGATGGTGATGGCGCCAATATCGTCGATCACCGCGATGGCCAGCAGCAGGGCCTTCAGCGCAACCGGCACTCTCGGCCCTAGCAGCGACAAAATCCCCAGTGCGAAGGCGATATCGGTGGCGGCGGGGATGGCCCAGCCGGCGACATTCTCGGGCGAACCCGCGTTCAACGCAAGGAAGACCAGCGCCGGGGCTGCCATCCCGCCGATCGCCGCGAAGAGCGGGAGTGACGCCTTGTTCCAGTTGGACAGTTGTCCCTCGACGACCTCGCGTTTCACTTCGAGCCCGACGAGAAAGAAGAACACCGCCATCAACCCGTCGTTGATCCAAAGGAGCAGCGGCTTGTCGATCGCGAAGCCCCCGACGGACAAGACCACCGGCACCTGCAAACCATTGAAATAGGCACCTGCCGCGATGCTGTTGGCTGCAACGAGCGCCAATGCGGCCGCTGCAATCAGGACGATACCGCCTGCGCTCTCCTGCTTGAGGAAATCGCGCAGGGCTTCCGCTGCCGAAGTGAACATGGGTCAGGCAACCACGCGGCGCAGTGGGGCCGGATAACGGGTGTGTAGCTTCGGTGTCACAATGCGGGCCTTCATCTCAAGTCTCCGTAGTCGGCGGCTTCGTCGATCGGACGACCGATAAAAAGCCCGGGCGATGGGGAGAAGACCCCAGTCGAGCGAGGCGGCGGTCCGATGCGGTCCGACATCACAAGCGCTTGCACACGCTTGCCAGAGGGGCCCGGTCCGCATGAAGACAATGTCGGACCGCGCAAAGAGTTTCAAACGAATGGGGATTATTGGACCATGGCCTCCTACTCGTTCCGATATTCGGCCACCGCCGATAAGAATTTGCCGATACCTTTGGAGCCGTACAGTACGTCCACCGCGCCATCAGGGCCAGATCATCCATTCGATCGCAAGGCATGTAGCGATACCCACGACGATGTTCATCGGCGCGCCGATTTTGAGGAAGTCGCTGAAGCGGTAATTGCCCGCCGCATAGACGATGGTGTTGGTCTGGTAGCCGACCGGCGTAGCAAAGCTCGCCGAGGCGGCGAACATGACTGCGAACAACAGCGGTCGCGGGTCGACCCCCAGATCCTTGGCCAGCGCGAGGACGATCGGCGTCATGATGACGGCCACCGCATTGTTCGTCACCGCCTCGGTCAGGATCGAGGTCAGCAGGTAGATCGCCAGCAGCAGCAGCAGCGGCGACAGCGTTGCCAGATAGGGTAGTGCCGCATCGACGATCAGATCGACCGTGCCGGCGCCTTCCAGCCCGACCCCCACGGCGAGCATGCCGAAGATCAGCACGATGACGTTGCCGTCGATACTGCGCCACGCCTCCTCCGGATCGATGCAGCGGGTCAGCAAGACGATGGCCACGCCCGTTATGGCCAGCAGCTCGATGGTCCAAACGCCGATCGACGCGAGCGCAATGATGCCCAGCATAGTGGCGATGGCAACAGGCGCGCGAAACCGTCGAAATGGGCGGCTTTCGGGCTGCGAGATATTGATCAGATTGACGTTATTCTCGATCGCCGCGACGCAGGTTGGGGAGCCTTCGATCAGCAGGTGGTCGGCTGCACGCAAGCGAACACTGGACAGGTTCGGGCCGGCCAGGTGCCGAGCCCGCGAAAGGCCGAGTATCCGCGCATTGGTTTTTGCAAGAAAGGGTATTTCCGAGAGTTTTCGACCAAGCGCCGGGTGGCTCGGCGAGATGGATGCTTCCACAATCCGAGTGTCACCCTCCCTCGAATGTCCGCGAAGGGAAAGGCCGATCGTGTCGTCGTTCAGGTCGGCTAGGGAGAGGAGTTCGACCTGATTTGCGGCAAGTAACAGGACGTCGCCGATCTGGACGATCTGGCTATCGAGATCCTTGCGGATGATTCGGCCGGACCGTTCGATCCCGACGAGCCTGACCCCCGACCGCCTGGCGATCCCAATCTCCGCGCCCGATTTTCCGAGGTCCGAGAACCCCTCGGTTACCAGCAGTTCGGTGAGGTAACGCTCCTCGAGCGGGCGACCGCCGGTACCTTCGGTTTCTTCGCGGTCGGGCAGGAGGAAACGTCCGGCGATAAGGAGGAAGACCGTCCCTGTGATCGCGGCGATGATCCCGACGCCGGTCAGTTCGAAAATGCCGAATGCAGGTTCGCCCGCGCGCTGGGCCACGCCGTCTACCAGCAGGTTCGTCGAGGTGCCGATGAGTGTTAGCGTGCCCCCCAGAATGGAGAGATAGGACAGCGGAATGAGCAGGCGGCTTGGAGTTGTGCCCGCGATGCTGGCGATCTTCTTCACGACCGGCACAAGAATGATCACGACGGGCGTGTTGTTGACCAGCGAGGAAGAAATGAAGGTGCCGCCGAGCAATTCGACGATGGACAGGCGGGGCCGACCCGCCGTGCGCCGCGCGGCGATGCTGGCAAGCGCTTCGACGACGCCGGTACGGATCAGCGCGCCGGTCAGGATGAACATGGCCGCAATGGTGATGGGCGCCGGATTGGCGAACACCAGCTCCATTTCGCTGCGCGGAAGATAACCCAGCACGAGCATGACGGCCGCCCCGACCACCGCAATTGTTACAGGTGCAAACCTCTCTGTCGCGAAGAGAGCAAACAGCCCGATCAATATTGCAAGGCCCACCCATGCAGACCACGCATCGATCAGTGTAAAGACGAATTCAGCCATCGGATTCAAGGCCATCCCAGTTCGGAGTACGCAGTTCTTGTGGCAAAGCGGGCAGGCGATCAATCGAATCCATCGATGGCACCGACATAGCAAGGGGGCGATACGGGTGCGTGCAGCCGCGCGCCGGTCGACTGGCAAGGTCCGATCGCTCCACTGCCGGTCCGATCTTGCCCGATCTCTTTCGACAACGGGAAATTCGGAACGCGACCCCACAATAGGTTAGTCGACCCGTCCCTGTCGCAGGTTCGAGGCGCAGCGCATCAAGTCGCTGTCTGACGAAGTGGACACACCCAATTTTTGGAAGGTGGTTCGAGACCAGACGGTCGCGCCCTGGCTTATCGAACGGCGCGAGCCAGATAGCAGTCGGGTCAAGCAAAAACCCTGGCCAGCGGGGAGAACCCGGTGGGGTGCGCCACCCCAAGGTGCTGCCGATTCGAAGTGGCGCGTGCCGATCTACCTCGTCCGGGCTTGCGGCCTGCTGAACTTCTGCTAAATGCATCGCTATTGCGAATCAGTTGCATTAGCAAATATGGGTATTCAGGGGTCGATTGCATGATTGTACGGTTCTTAACCATGGTGTCGTACGGCGCGCTAGGCGTTGGCTTGTTGGCTCCGAGCCCGTCCTTCGCCACCGAAGCCGAGCTTGCGAAAGCACAGGGCGATGGTGCCGCCATCGTCGTCACCGCGACCCGAACTCCACTCGAAGTCGAAGCGGCGCCGGCCACCGTAACCGTGATCGATTCCGAGCAGATCGCGGACGAGCTGGTAACCGACATCAAGGACCTGGTTCGTTATGAACCCGGCGTCTCGGTGCGCCGGGCGCCTGCGCGATTTGGCGCGGCGTTCGGTTCTACTGGCCGCGCCCGCAATGAAGATTTCGTCATTCGCGGTATCGGCGGAAACCGCGTGCTGATTCAGGTCGATGGTATCCGTAGTCCACAGGGCTTTTCCTTCGGGGCGCAGGACGCGGGGCGAGGCGGCTACACCGATGTCTCCCTGGTCAAGTCTGTCGAAATTCTCCGCGGTCCGGCCTCGGCGTTGTACGGTAGCGACGGCCTTGCGGGTGCGATCAGCTTTACGACACGCGATCCAGTCGACCTTATCGATGCGGGCAACAATTTTGGCGGCTTCGTCAGGGCGTCCTATTCCAACGCCGATGAGGAATTCGCCGAGACCGTCGCCCTGGCGCACCGCTTTGGCGATATTGCGGCGATGGTCTCCTACACGCGTCGCGATTTCCAGGAGCTCGACAACAAGGGCGGCGTCGGCGGTGTCGGCATCGGTCGTACACTTCCAAATCCGCAGGACGGCGAATCCAACGCCGTTCTCGGAAAGCTGGTTTGGGACGATGGCACGCACCGCGTGCGTCTAACGGGCGAATATGTCGAGACGGAACTGTTTACCGATGTGCTATCGGGGCAGGGGCCGGCCTTTGTCTTCGGACCTTTCCCGAGCTGGATCGTCGACGACCTCACGGCGCTCGATAATACCGAGCGCGGTCGCGCCTCGCTCGACTGGACCTATACGGGGGAAGGCGCGATCGATTACGCGCATGTCAGCGTCTACTATCAAGACGGCGAAGATGTGCAGTTTACCGATGAGGACCGTTCGCCTTTGGGCGCAACGCCACGTCCCGACCGCGAGCGCCTGAATACCTTCGAAAACGAAGTCTACGGCATTGCCGCCGAGGTGCGAAGCGTGTTCGGCGATGACAGCTTCCGTGCGACTTTGGCATTCGGGGGGGACCTCAGCTTCACGCGACAGGAAGGCCTGCGCGACGGGACCGAGCCGTCTTTCGGGGAAGTGTTCCCCACGCGCGCATTTCCCGCGACCGATTTCACACTGGGTGGCGTTTTCCTCGCCAGCGAGTTCGCCCTGTTCGATGGCAGGCTGACCATCTTCCCTGCCCTGCGTTACGACTTCTACGATCTCGACCCGACCGACGATCCCTTGCTGCCGACCTTTGCTGGAGCCGCTCAGAAGGACAGCCGCCTGTCGCCCAAAATCGGCGTTACCGCAAAGATGACCGAAGAGGTCAGTCTGTTCGGCAACTATGCGCAAGGGTTCCGCGCGCCGACACCTTATCAGGTCAACAATTTCTTCGAGAATCTCGCCTTCGGTTATACTTCGCTTCCCAATCCGGACCTCGGACCCGAACGAAGCGAGAGCTGGGAAGGCGGTATCCGTTTCTCCTCGGACCGAATCTCGCTCCAGATTGCAGCCTTCAAGGCGGACTATCAGGACTTCATCAGCCAGCAGGTCGTCGGCGGCTCATTCACCCCCAGGGATCCGGCCCAGTTCCAGTTCGTCAATTTCAATGCGGCCGAAATCGACGGCATCGAAGCGAAAGCAAACTTCCGTTTCGATAGCGGCGTCTTTGCGCGTTTCGCGATCGCCCATGCCGATGGGGATATCCTGACGCCCGGGCAAGCGCCGCGCCCGCTCGACACGATCGATCCGCTCAACCTGGTCGCCGGCATCGGCTACCGCGATCCGGCACGCCGGTTCGGCGGCGAGCTGATCGTGACGCACCATGCGCGCAAGGAATTGGAAGAAACGACCGGTGCCTGTGCAAGCGATTGCTTCCGCCCGGACGCCTTCATGAAGCTGGATGCAACCGCCTTCTTCGCGATAACCGACGCGCTCAGACTGCGCGCCGGCATCTTCAATATCTCGAACGAGAAATATGCCTACTGGCAGGATGTCAGGGGATTGTCCGCAACGGCTGCGATCATCGATCCGGCCACCGGCAGCGCGCAGGCCGATGCCTACACCCGCCCCGGCCGCAATGCGAGCATATCGCTCAGTTTCCAGTTTTAAGGGAGGACTCTCATGAACATTTCAAAATCACTTCTTCGGTCCGCACTTCTCGCCACTGCGCTTATTGCCACACCGGCCGTTGCCGACGGCCCGATCAAGGATCGTGGCGAAGCAGTCGAGCGCGCGCATTTCGAACGCGATCGCGAGACCATCCTCGGTATGGCGGGCGACTACAAGGCGCGCTTCGACATGCAGGAAACGACGCCATGGTTGGAAGGCTACGAGCCGCTCGAGCGCAAGATTTCCGGCGGGTATGAATCGGTCCGCGTGATCGAGGATACCGGCACCAAGATCGTACTCCAGCACCTGCTGGTCGTCGGCGCGGACGGCGAGGAATTTGTCGTTAAGCACTGGCGGCAGGATTGGGAATACGAGCCCGAGAAGATCCTCGCCTATGCCGGCCCCGATAGGTGGAAATGGAAGGAGATGCCCGAGCGCCTGCGCAACGGGCGCTGGTCGCAGACGGTCTATCAGGTCGACGACAGTCCACGTTACGCTGGCTGGGGCGAATGGCAGGACAGTCAGGGCATTCGTCGATGGCGCTCCAATTGGACCTGGCGCCCGCTTGCGCGCCGCGATGCGGTACGCGATCCCGTTTACGATCGCTATGCCGCGATCAACCGCCACCAGCTGACACCCACAGGTTGGATCCACTGGCAGGACAATACCAAGATGATGCCCGATCCCGAGGGTGAAGATGACCTCAAGCCGGTAGTTCAGGAATACGTCCTCAACACATACGACAGGTTCGGAGACTACAACGTGGAAGCCGCCGACGAATACTGGGCGGCCACCGAGGGCTACTGGCGCGCCGTTCGCGCCAAGTGGGGCGAGGTGGCGGAATCGAATGGCGGCATCGTGATCGCCGAGGAGGCGCAGACCGGAACCGTCATCAGCGGCCGTCTGCTGGCCATCGCCAACAAAATCATAAGCGGCGATTTGACCGAGGCAGATGGAATCGCCGAAGCGCAAGATCTCATTGCGAAAGCGACCGCCGCGGATCCCGTTGCCGCGGCCGCGAGTACCCGTAGAGGCACCGCGTACTGACAAGCGAATGACATGGCCCCACTGTTCCTGCTAGGCGATGAACCGTGTGGAGCCGGGAGAATATTCAAGTCACGACTCGATGAATTGAAATCGTTCTCGATCCCTCCCCCATCAGTACGCCAGCGATCCCCACCAACGACGGCATCTTCGCAACGGCGGGATGGTGCCGGGGGCGCCCTGCACGCCAGATCAGCGGTTTACCGACGCTCGAACAGGCCCTCGCCAGCCGAATTACGATCTGCCTGGCGAGGGCTATCGCAGACGCACACGGAGATCAGGCAACCCACTTTTTCCGAACGCGACGCTGCATGAGCATACGCGCTGCTGCCGCCAGGTCCTCCGAACAGTTGACGTTGAAGAAGGGATCAGGCGCGTTGCCCCATCTGGCGGTGGCGAAACCCACATGCTCGGCGAAGCCATGCAACGAGCGATCGGACCTTTCGCAAAAGCCGGGGAGCGCATCGCAAGCGCTTGTATGCCAGAGCGCGCAGACCGGATGGGTCCTCCATCCGCTGGCGGCCAATGCCCCAGTCTCGCCATCGAGTGCGTTTGCCAGCTTCACGAGCAGATCTGCGGGAAGGAAGGGCATGTCGCACGGGATGGTGAGCAGCCATTCACGCCCCCCTCTGCGCGCGAAATCGAGTCCCGTCGCGAGGCCCGCCAAGGGGCCGGCCATGTCGGGCGGGTCCAGGATGACAGGAATATCGCCGAGGTCTAGCCTGTCGCGCATGGCAACTGCCACAAGGTTGGAGAAACTCGCCGCCTGGCGCAGCGCGCGCTCCAGCAGGGTCTTGCCGGCGAACAGCCGGAACGGCTTATTCCCACCCATCCGCCGCCCCTCTCCGCCGGCAATGACCACGCAGGCCGTCGCGCGGTCCGCTTTCGCGAGATCGGGAGGGCGAAGCGTTGCCATTCAAACAGGCCTGATGCGCACGGCAGTGACCTTGTATTCGGGCGCGCCAACCATGCGGTCGCGATGCGGGCCGGTCACCCGATTGATGGCGCGTTCGGTGTCATGAAAGGTCGCAAAGGCGCGGCCCTCGACCACCCGCTCGTCGATCGCGACCGGCAGGATCGCGCTACCATAGCGGCTCTCTACCTGCGCGAGTTCGCCATCTGTCAGCGCAAGCCGCGCGGCGTCCGCAGGCGCGAGGTCAAGTGTGTCGGTCGGACGCATGAGCGCATTGGCAGAGCGCCCCGACATGGTCGCGACATTGAACTGGTAGAGATTGCGCCCGGTGCTCATCAGGAACGGATAATCGGCATCGGTGCGCTCGGTCGTCGGGTGATAGTGGATTGGGCGCAATCGCGCGCGCGGGCCATGGCCGAACTCGCTTGCATGGAGGACTTCGGTCCCGGGATCGCTCTCGCCGCGGCACGGCCACTGGATACCGCCTGCCTCGAGACGCGAATAGGTGATCCCGCCCGCTGCCGGCCAGACCGCGCGGATTTCGTCCCAGATCGCTTGCGGATCGGGAAAGTCGAAGCCGGTTTCGCAGCCCATCCTGCGAGCAAGCGCGCAGATAATGTCCCAATCGGCACGCGCTGCCCCCGGCGCTTGTGTCACCTTGCGCACGCGCTGGATGCGTCGCTCGGCATTCATGAAGGTCCCCTCCTTCTCGAAGCTTGAGGCGGCGGGCAGCAGAACATGACCGTACTCATGTGCCATCCGGGTCATGAACAGGTCGATCACGATCACGCAGTCGAGCTTTGCCAGCGCCTTTGCCGTCTCGTGCTCATCGGCCAGGCTTGCAAGGATGTCGTAGCCGATGACGACCAGCGCCTTGAGCTCGCCGGCAGCAGCCGCATCGATCATCCTCATCAGGTGACGCCCGGGCGTTTTCGGAAGCTCGGCGCCCCAGGCGCGCTCGAAATCGCCTCTCGCTTCCTCGAGCGCGACCGCGCCGGTAAGGATACCCGGATCGCAGCCCATATGCGCGGTGCCCTGGACGTTGTTCTGCCCGCGCAGCGGGTTCACGCCCCGGCCCGGTCCACCGACATTGCCGGTGACGAGCGCGAGGTTGACCAGCGCCATCACCGCCTCGGTGCCCTGGACATGTTCGGTGAGGCCGAGCCCGTGGGCTGCGTAGGCCGGTCCGCCGCCGGCATAGATTTCGGCCGCGCGGCGAATATCAGCGGCGTCGAGCTCGCAGATGTCGGCAACGCGATCGGGCGGAAACTGGGCGACATGCGCGGCGAAGGCGTCGAATTCGTCGAGCCTCGCGGCGATGAAATCCTTGTCCGCGAGGTCCGAGGCGATGATGTGGTGTGCCATCGCATTGATCAGCGGGATGTCGGTCCCGGGCTTCAAGGCGAGATGGACACTGGCAATCTCGGAAAGCGCCTGCGCCCGCGGATCGAGGACGATCAGCTTTGCCCCGTTTGCCACCACATGGCGGCGGATCCGCGCGCCCACCACCGGGTGGCACTCGCTCGGATTGGCACCTGCCACGAGGATGGTCGAGGCACGCTCGATATCGTCAAAGCTGTTGGTCGCAGCGCCAGCGCCCAGGATCGCCTTCATCGCAGCTGCCGTCGGCGTGTGGCACACGCGCGCGCAGCAATCCACATTGTTGGTCCCGATCGTGAGGCGGGCGAATTTCTGCGCGACGTAGCTGTCCTCATTGGTCGAGCGCGAGGAGGCGAGCACGCCAATTGCATCCGGTCCATGCCGTCCGATGACCTCCGCCAACTGCGCGGCGCAATGATCGAGCGCCTCGTCCCAGCTGGCGGGCTCCCATGCGCGGCCTTTGCGCACAAGCGGCTGTGTCTGGCGGTCGCCGCTATGCGTAAAGCCGAAAGCATAGCGGCCCTTGGAGCAAGCATGCCCCTTGTTCACCGGAGCATCGCGGGCAGGCCTCGCTGCCACGATACGGTCGCCTGCAACACCGATATCGAGCTCACACCCGACCCCGCAATAAGGACACGTGGTGCGCGTCCAGCTGTCGGATGGCATGGCTCCGGCATCGGTCAGTGCAGTGGTTGGGCACGTGTGGGTGCACGCGCCACAGGCGACACAGGCGCCTTCGCTCAGCAAGTCGCCATGTTTGGGCACGATCCGGGATTCGTCGCCGCGTCCGACCTCGTGCCAGACCGAGGCACCCTGGACCTCCTCGCAGATCTGCACGCAGCGCAGGCAATCGATGCATTTGGCCATGTCAACACGGATCTGCGGCATCGAAGCATCGATCGCCTTGGCAGGACTCGCGCATCCAGCCGGCTCGATGCCGAAGCGCGCCATCAGGCGGTGGAGCTCCTTGTCGGGATGCGCGATGAGGTCTTCGGCTGATGCGTGTTCGGCATACCAGCCAAGCTCGGTGCGGCGATACGCGTCGAGCTCGGCATTGTGCGTCGTCACCCACATGCCCTCTTCGGCCTCGGTCTGGCAGGCGGTGACGAGCTCGTCATAGCCTTGGATTTCGACCAGGCACAGCCGGCACGAGCCGATCGGTTCGATGCGCGGGTCCCAACAGATCGTCGGAACCGCAATGCCCGCAGCCCGTGCAGCCTCGAGTATCGAGGTGCCAGTAGGTGCGGTAACGCTCTCGCCATCGATCTTGAGCGTTACCACGGGTGGGTATGGGTCATTTCCCGGCATGATCGACCAGCCACTGCGTTGCCCCGCCGATGGTGACGAATTGCCCGGCATCGGCTTCCGGGATCTCAACATCGAGACGCTGGTGAAGTGCGACGATGAGGTTGAAGATGTCCATCGAATCGAGGTCGAGCGCCTCGCGCAGGTCCTCCTCGTCGCCGATCGCGACCGGTGCCACGTCGGGCGCAATGGTCTCGATCTCGGCGATCACGATCTGGCGCAGCTCTTCGAACGTCATAGCGCCTCCGGCTGCGAGAGGAGCTCCTCGATGCGGCGCAGCAGCAGCGCGCCGCGATGCCCGTCATTGGCGCGATGGTCGCCGGCAAGGCTGGCAGTGATGACCGGCCGGACCGCCAGCGCTTCGTGCTCGGCCCAGGGGCGTTGCTGGACGCTGCCGAAGCCGATGATCGCGACTTGCGGCGGGTAGATCACCGGCCACAGACTCTCGACCCCCCGCTCGCCGAGACTCGAGACGGTGACGGTCGGATCGCCGATCTCGGAGCTGCGGAACTGCCCACGCCGGGTACGTGCGACGAGGTCGCGCAGCCGTTCCATCAGCTCGGGGAGAACCAGGCGGTTTGTGTGGCGGATCGCAGGCGCTGCCAGCCCTCCGCCGCGAATGGATATCGCATTGCCGACATGGATCGCCTCGCTCGGCCGAAAGCCGTCCTCGCCATAGTGCCCGTTGAACTCTGGGAAATCGGCAAGTGCCACCGCGACGGCTTTCACCAGCAAGGCGCCGGGCAGCAGCCGCTCGGGAGGCATGCGCTCGGCATTGTAGTTCTCCAACCAGGCCAGGGCTGCGCTGAGATCGAAGCTGTGCGAGAGGTAGTAATGCGGGATCTCGCGCTTCGAGCGCGCCATGGCAGCCGCAATCGCTCGGCGCATGGCGGCAAGGTCGATCCCTTCCGCGGGCGCGGGCTTGGCGGGCTTTACCGGCGTTGCCGCCTCGACATCGGAAAACTGGATCGCACCACCAGGCCCGCTGCCAGCGATAGTGGCCAAGTCGATCCCGCGTTCGCTTGCCAGCCGGCGTGCTGCGGGCGAGGCGCGCAGCACGCCGTCGACAGCGACGGGAGAGCCAGCTGGGGGAGGAACTGCGGGTCTGGGTTGGGGACGCGGTTCTGTAGGCGCTTCGGCGACCGCGGGTGACGGCGGCGGAGCGCGCGCAGGGGCGGCTTCGGGAGCTTTGGCAGGCTCACCCTCCCCGTCTATTCGCGCAAGCGCCGTGCCGACCGGAACCTTGCTCCCCGCATCGACCAGCAGCTCCTCAATCTCGCCTTCCTCGAACACTTCCACCTCGATCGCGCCCTTGTCGGTCTCGACCACCGCGATGATGTCGCCATGCGCGACGTGGTCACCGGGTCCCTTGAACCATTCGACGAGGACGCCTGCTTCCATGTCTGCTCCGAGCGATGGCATGGCAAAGATGCCCATCGCTCAGTGCCCCATGACCGCACGGCCCGCGGCCACGATCTTCTCGACGCTCGGCAGCGCTGCATCCTCGAGATGCTTGGCGTAGGGGATGGGCACCTCCTCGCTGCATACGCGGGCAAGCGGCGCGTCGAGGTTCCAGAAGCCCTGCTCGACTAGGCGCGCCATGATCTCGGCCGAGATGCTGCCAGAACGCCAGCCTTCGTCCACGATTAGACAGCGCCGCGTCTTGGCAACGCTTGCAAGGACCGTGTCTTCGTCGAGCGGGCGCAGAACGCGTAGGTCGATTACCTCGGCCGAAACGCCATAGCCTGCCAGCTCTTCAGCCGCCGCTAGCGACTTGCCGAGCGAGCCGCCATAGGTGACCAGGCTCAGATCGCTACCGTCGCGCCGGATCGCAGCATGATCGATATCGACGCACACCGCTTCGCCCACCTCGCCCGTGTCATTGTAAAGCAGCGCGTTTTCGAAGATCAGCACCGGATCTGGGTCTTCAAGTGCCGGTCCAAGCATGCCGGCAGCATCCTCGACCGTTGCAGGCGCCAGCACCCGGATGCCGGGAATATGGGCGTACCATCCCTCCAGGCTGTGCGAGTGCTGGGCAGCCAGTTGCCGCCCGCCGCCGGTCGCCATGCGGATGACCACCGGCACATGGAACTGCCCGCCCGACATGTGCCGGATAGTGGCGGCATTGTTCATGATCTGATCGAGCGACAGCAGCGAGAAATTGCAGGTCATGACCTCCACGATCGGGAGCATCCCGCCCATCGCGGCGCCAATGCCGGCACCTGTAAAGGCGCTTTCGGACAGCGGCGTGTCGCGGATGCGGTCGGGTCCGAACTCCTCGAGCAGGCCCTTGGAGACCGCGTAGCAGCCGCCATAGCGCCCGACATCCTCGCCCATCAGGAAGACGCGCTCATCCGCCTGCATCGCGTTGCGGATCGCGCCGCGTACGGCTTCGCGATAGGTGAGCTCGGTCATGGGCGGCGCTCCGCCCCTACATCGCGCAGCAGGTCCTCGACCGGTTCCCAGGTGCCCGCTTCGGCGAAGGCGACCGCATCGGCCACTTCGCGCGCTACCTCCTCTTCGATCTCGGCGACGTCGTCTTCGCGTAGCTCGCCTGCTTCGAGCGCCCATTTCTGAAAGCGCAGAATCGGCCCGCGGCCGCGCCACTGCTCGACCTCTTCCTTGGTGCGGTAGAGTTGGGGATCGTACATCGAATGCGCGCGAAACCGGTAGGTGCGGCATTCGAGAAAGAACGGTCCGCCGGTCTCGCGAATGGTCGCAACCGCGCGGCGGGCGGCGACCTCGACGGCAACCACGTCCATCCCGTCGACCCATTCGGACGGCATCTTGTAGCAGGCTGCCTTGGCACTGATGTCGGTTTCGGATTCCGAGCGGTCGAGCGCCGTGCCCATCGCGTAAAGGTTGTTCTCGCACACGAAGAGCACCGGCAATTGCCAGAGCGCTGCGAGGTTGAGCGTCTCGTGAAACTCACCCTCGGCCGCTGCCCCTTCGCCGAAAAAGCACGCCGAGATCCGCTTGCGCCCGGCCATCTTGTCGGCAAGCGCAAGTCCTGCAGCCACCGGCAGGCCGCCGGCGACGATCGCATTACCACCGTAAAAGCGCTTCGCAGCGTCGAACAGGTGCATCGATCCGCCCCGGCCGCGGCTGCAGCCTTCCTGCTTGCCGAACATCTCCGCCATGATCGCGCCTGGATCGACGCCCTTGAGCAATGCATGGCCGTGCTCGCGATAGGTCGCGACGACCGCGTCTTCGGGCGAAAGCGTCTGCATGACGCCGACGGCCACTGCCTCTTCGCCGATATAGAGGTGCAGAAAGCCGCGGATCTTCTCCTGCGTATAGAGCTCGGCGCACTTCTCCTCGAAACGACGGATGCGCAACATCTGGTGCAGCAGCGTACGGCAATGCTCGCGATTGAGCCGTACCTTCGTAGCAGTCGCGCTCATGCGCTCGGTTCCAGCGTCGAGGTATCGCCTTCGGGGAGGCCCAGCTCGCGTGCTTTCAGCAGCCGGCGCATGATCTTGCCCGAGCGCGTCCGGGGCAGATCGTCGCTGATCTCGATCTGGCGGGGTGCGATCGCGGCCCCGAGCTTCTTGCGCGCATGGGCGATGAGCTGTTTGCGCAATTCCTCGGACGGCTCGTGCCCGTGATGGAGCGTGACATAGGCCTTCACCACCTCGCCGACGCGCTCATCGGGCATGCCGATGACGGCTGCCTCTGCGACGGCCGGGTGTTCGACGAGTGCGCTTTCGACCTCGAACGGGCCGATCAGGTGGCCGGCCGACTTTATGACATCGTCGGCTCGTCCGACGAACCAGAAATACCCGTCGGCATCGCGCATCGCGAGGTCACCGGTAAGATACCAGCCGTCCTGGAAGGTCTTCTCGTAGCGCTCCTGCTCGCCGAGATAAGTGCGGAACATCGACGGCCAACCGGCGCGCAGTGCAAGGTGGCCGGGCTGCATCACGCCTTCGACAGGGGCGAGGGGGTCCTCGCCCACCTCCATGATCTCGGCCTCGACACCGGGCAGCGGCTTGCCCATGGAGCCGGGCTTCACATCCATCGATGCGTAATTGGCAATCATGATTCCGCCGGTTTCGGTCTGCCACCAATTGTCGTGGAACGGCTTGCCGAAAACACGCGCACTCCACTGGACGGCCTCAGCGTTGAGCGGCTCGCCGACGCTGGCAAGGAAGCGCAGCGAGGACAGGTCGTGTTCCTTTGCAAGTTCGGCGCCAGCGCGCATCAGCAGGCGGATCGCCGTGGGCGCCGTGTACCAGACGGTCACCTGCTCGCGCTCGAGCAGTCCGTACCAGCGCTCGGCGTCGAATTCGGCTTCCTCGATCACCATGGTCGCACCCGCGCACAGCGGCGCGATAATCCCGTAGGAGGTGCCAGTGACCCAGCCGGGATCGGCGGTGCACCAGTAGATATCCTCGGGATGCAGATCGAGCGCAATGCGGCCCGTCGCATTGTGTGCAATCACCGCCTCGTGGACGTGGACCGCGCCCTTGGGCTTCCCGGTGGTGCCGCTGGTGAAATGAAGGAGCGCCATGTCCTGCGGATCGGTCGCGACGCATTCGAACTCGGCCGGTGTTTCGCCGAGGGCTTGGGCGAGATCCACCGTGCCTTCGGGCGCCTGATCGGCACATGGGGTCAGCAGCACGAGTTGCAAATGCGGCAGCTTTATGCGCGCTGGTGCCACTTTTTTGGCATAGGTGCGCGGGCTCACCAGCAGCGCCTCGCCTTCGCCGATCTCCAGCCGCGAGCGCACCGGTTCGGGCCCGAAGGCCGAATAGAGCGGGCAGAACACGCCGCTTGCCTTCAGCGTGCCGAGCGCCGCGATGTAAAGCTCCGGCACCCGGCCGAGCAGTGAATAAACCCGCGCACCCTTGCCGAACCCGCGATCGACCAGCATCCGCGCGAAGCGGTCGGTTTCGCGCTTAAGGTCGGCAAAGGTGAAACTCCGGCGATCCCCGTTCTTGCTCAGCCAGCGCAAGGCCTCTCGCTCGCCATGGCCGTGGACGACATGGCGATCAACCGCTTCGTAAGCGATGTTGAGACGGCCGCCGGGCAAGTAATCGAGCCATGATCGAAAGGCATCCCAGCCCAATTCCTCGCGCGCGATCGCCAGATCGGGCATGTTCGCCGCTTCGCGCTCCGCTTGCGACTTGCGGATGAAATCGTCGGGCAATGGCCTCTCCCCGTACAGGTTTGCTGCACCGGTACGAATGATGTGCGCTCCCAGCTGATGCGTAATTACGGGATGTTCCGGGGCGCCAGGCGCTGGAGGTGGCCGATTGCCCGCCACACCCGGTCATTTGCGTACTGTCGGGCAGGTAGGCGCGTCCTAGAGTTTGACGCTTGAACGAGTGGCTTGCGCGAGGATTGTGCCAGCTTTGTCCAAGAATCGAAGTACCATGGTCGACCAACGACCGCCCGCCGATGTCGTCGTTTGCAGGGCGCGGGAGCAGAAACGCCCGGACGCATTGTCGCATATCGTCAAACGCGCCGAGATCGCTGGCGGCCTGGCCGCAGCCCACCTTGCAGAAGTGGTCGACTTGCTCGCAAACCCGCAGACCTACGATCCCGGCCTGGCCCAGGTCGAGGTCAAGGAAACGCACATGTCGCTGGTCTTCCTCGCCGGGCAAGAGGTCTACAAGCTCAAACGGCCAGTGAAGCTGAGCGGGCTCGATTTCCGGCCGCTCGAGGAGCGTCGGAGGAGTTGCGAGGCGGAACTCAGGATCAACCAGATTCTCGCGCCGGGCGTCTATCTTAGGGTCACCCCGGTCGCGCGCAGCGACAACGGCACGCTCGACCTGGGTGGTCCGGGGACGCCTGTCGATTGGCTTGTAGTGCTGCGACGGCTTGATGAAGAGCAGGCGCTCGATCGCCTGATCGCCCGCGATGCGGTGCATCCTTCCGATCTCGAGCCGGTATGCAAGGCCCTTGGCCGCTTCTACCGCGAGCAGCGCCGGCCCGCGATCTCGTGCGACCAGATGATCGACCGGTGGAACCAACGGATCGGGCATGTCGCAGCAAGCTTGACCGACCCGATCTTCGACCTGCCCACGGAGTTGGTCGATCCACCGCTTGCGGCTCTCAAGCGGTTCATGAAATGCGATGAGGGCCTTATCGCATCTCGTGTGGGGGAAGGTCGGATCGTCGATGGTCATGGCGATCTGAAACCCGAACATGTCTATCCCGGGCCTCCGGTACTGCTTATAGACCGGCTGGAATTCGACGAGCGGCTGAGGTGGTGCGATCCCTTCGACGAGATTGCCTTTCTCGGGATGGAATGCGCCATGCTGGGTGCTCCGTGGATTGCACCGGCACTCGTGGATCTGCTGTCGTCCGAACTCGATGACCGGCCACCGCAGCGCCTGCTGCGCTTCTACCGTTGCTACCGGGCATCGTTGCGCGCACGGCTTTCGATCGATCACCTGCGCGACGAAGCCCCGCGCACGCCCGAACGCTGGCCGCGCCGGGCGCGCAGCTATCTGCGCATGGCGGCAGCGAATCTGCCCGAGGCCAGCCACGCTTAAATCCGTCAGTCGTAAGGCAGCAATTCGCTCACCGGCTCGCCCGAGTGGAGCCGTTCGATCACGCTGGCCACCAGCGGGGCCGCCTCGAGCACTTCGATCTTGGCTCGCGCTTCGTCGGCAAGCTCGGAGGCGAGCGGGATAGTGTCGGTCACGATTACGGTGTCGGGGCCCTGCTCGTCGGAAAAGAGCGGCGAATCGAGGGTGAACATTCCATGCGCGGCAATCGCCAGGACATCGGCCGCGCCGGCCTCGCGGGCGGCCTTGCAAGCGCGCAGGATCGTGCCGCCGCTGCTGATGAGGTCATCGACGATGATTGCGACCGCTCCGGCAACGTCGCCGGCGAAATAGTGGCCCGAGACAACGCCTTTGCTGCGGTGCTTGTCCATGATCGCCTTCCCGATCGGTCGGCCAAGGGAAGCTTCGAGCTCGTGGCGCAACAATTCGGCCCGCTTATTGCCGCCAGCATCGGGTGAGACGACGGCCACCGGACCGTCGCCAAGGCGGGTTGCGAGATGGCGGGCAAACAGGCGCGCGAGAGCAAGATGTTCGGGACGGCCGGTGCGAAAGGCGTTCTCGAAAGCGCTGATATTGTGCGCCTCTATCGTAAGGATGCGATCGGTGCCCAGGCTCTCGAACAATCCTGCGACGTAGCGCGAGCTGACCGGATCGCGCGGTTTGGTCCGGCGATCCTTCCGGCTGTAGGCAAGATAGGGCACGATAGCGGTCACTTGGGCTGCGCCTGCATCCTTCAAGGCGCCGATGAAGAACAGTAATCGGATGAGCTTGTCGTTGGCGCTCGCCCCCGGTTCGCCGTGCAGGCTGTGCACAATATAGACCTCGCGCCCGCCGACCTCGGCGAGGGGCCGCGCCTTGTGCTCGCCGCCCTCGAATTCGCGCTCCTCATGTGCTGCAAGCGGTATCCCGAGGCCCCGAGCGATGCTCTCGCCAAAGGCCTCGCTTGAGTTGAGTGCGAAGAGAATGGGGTCGTCTCGCATGGCTTTTTCGTCATTTGCATAGTGGGATGGGGTAGCTTGGTCCGACAACCGCGACGGCACCATCGGGAATTGTACGCAATCCTGGTCACAGGCCGACCGGCAGGCGGAGCGAGCAGATCAAATCGGCCCGGCACGGGTCGCCTTGCGGTGGCCGGTGAGAGCACTTTCGAGCGCCATCTTCTCGAGCAGGTTGGGCCAGTTGACCAGTCCCAAGTAGCGCCCGGAGGAATCGACGACGGCCACCGCAGGCGCGCCGTTCTGCAGGTGCTCGACTGCGCTTTCGGCCCTGTCGTAAAGAACCAGTGTGGGAATGTCCCTTCGCATCACAGTGCCTATTGTCGCTGCCGGTCCCACCTTCGCAAGCGCGTCGATTAATTCGCGATGCAGGACCACCCCGAGAAGGCGAGCTTCGTCATCTACAACCGGGAATTCGGTCGAATCCGAATGCAAAAGTGCTTCGGCGGCAGTGAGCACGGGATCGAATGCGCCGAGGCAGGGCTGATCGGTGACCATCACGGCCGCCACCGGCGTTCCGCCGATCGCGTGGCGAACCATATCGACTTTCGCCTCGGACCGGGCGGCGAAAAAGATGAATATTCCGATCGCCAGCAGGACGAAATTCCCGCTCATCAGTCCCAGCAGGGCTAGCGCAATGGCAACTCCCTGGCCGACCCATGCGGCGATTCTGGTCGCCTTGTGCCGCGTAATCACGAAAGTCAGCACAGCCCGCAATATCCGTCCGCCATCCATCGGGAAAGCGGGCAGCAGATTGAAAAGTCCGACCACCAGATTGAACAGCGCCAGCTGTTCGACCAGGTTGAATTCGCCTTCGGCAAGCCGGGCCAATGCATCGAGTTCCGGCCACCGGCCGAGCACCAGCGAGAGAATGCCGAACAGCACGAAATTCACCGCCGGACCGGCTACCGCGATGGCGAGCTCTTGCTGCGGCTCAATCGGGATGCGCTGGAGCTTGGCAAGCCCCCCGATCGGCAGCAGCATCACTTCGGGCGTATGCACGCCAAAAAGCCGCGCCACTCGTATGTGGCCGAATTCGTGCAGCACGATACAGGAAAATATCAGGCACAAGAAAATCGCGACCGTAAGTGCCGCCGTTGCGCCGCTCGCGAAGAACACCGCCAGGCAAAGAAGCGTGAAAAAGAGAATGAGGCTCCAGTGGAGCCGGATGGCTGTCTCCGCAATTGAACCGATGGCAATCGAATGGGGCACCTGAAACTCATCCCGTGAGCGATCGTGGTGATCGTCATATGCCGTCGCTGGCGAACGGTCGGGTGCCTATCCGTAAATGTCCGAGGCCTCCCGCCGCATGTTTCAGCAACAGGCGCTTCCTGAGGGAGTCTACCTAGTGAGCCATGTAGCTGCCTGACCTATCGCTTGCGAGAGAATGGCCGAGTCGCGTTCAAACTCGCTCCAAATCGAGCATTTCGATCGAAATCCGGCAATCCGGGCCGACGCGGTAGATGCTGCGATCGGGAATGTCGCGCCAAACCTCGTGGCTGATCGGTTCAGAGGCAAGCACGATCGCGCGGTAGTCGGTACGCGGATCGTGGTGGATATGGGGGAAGCCGCAGATCTCGCAGTCATGGACTCCGTCGCGCTCAACGAACTGGAGCGGTCGGCCATATCGGGTACCGACCATCTCGCGTCCGTTGGTGAGCATGATGTTGAGGCCGATCCGGGCATCGGGATCGATTTCGACGCTCCGCGCGACGATCCAGCCGACGACGTCGCGAACGATCTCGAAAGCGGAGCGCTCGGGCTCCGCGACCTGCCACGCTCGGATCAGGTGGAAGACATGCTCGCTGTCGGTCTCGCCGGCGATCAGCGCATGGCGCGACTTCGGAAGCCGCTCGATCAACAACGGACGAAGCTGCGTAAAATTGGGCACCGTGCCGTTATGCGCAAACGCCCAGCCGTCGTCCGCGAAGGGATGGGTGTTGGCAAAATCCGGCTCGCCGACCGTCGCACGCCGGACATGGGCCAGCACCTGTCTCGAGTATATCCGCGCCGCCATGCGCTGGAAGTGTTCGCCATGATAGGCTGCCCAGGCCTGCTTTTCGATCTGGGGGTGCCCATTCTCGAACGTCGCGACGCCCCAGCCATTGGCATGGCTCTTGCCCGATCTGTCAGCCCGGCTCTGAACCATCAGCGCGTTTTGCGCATGCACCAGCGTGCATTCGACCTTGGTCGGTTCGGTGGCATGAAATCCGTAGAGGCGGCACATGATCTGCCTCCTCTGCGAAGGTCTGCATCCCCGCCATCCGCAATATCCCGGAGATACGCGCCATGACCGATCCGGTGCGCAAACTGTTCGACGATTTTCGCCACGACCACGAAGTGCTCGGGCGTGGCTTGCACGATATTGCGACCGCGCTGCGCAGTGCGCGGGATGAAGATGCGGCGGATGCTGCGCGGCGGCTCGATCTGGCCGCAGGCGCGCATATCGCCTTTGAGCAAAGCCACTTCTATCCCGAGCTACGCAAGCTCATCGGCGCCCGGGAAGTGGACCGCTTCGAGGACGAGCACGCACGCGGGCTCGCGGCCATCGTCAGACTTGGAGGCATCGGCCCGGGCCAGGAATTGAGCGCGGCGGAACGTGCCGAACTTTTGGCGCAGATCGAAACCATGCAGGTTCACACTGACGAATGCGGGGAGCATTTCGGCGCGCTTGGCCGGATACCTCGCGAGCGCCAGGCAGAACTCCTCGCCGCGCTCAGGGACCTGCGCGAACAGGCCCCACGCTGGACGGCGCTGGCGCCCGACGGAACGGCGGGATGAATGTCGCCGACATATCCCAAAATCCGCCGGCGGACGCGGCAGGGCTGACCTTTCGCAGCGATTATGAGCCGAAAATCGACTCGAACGAGAAGGCACGCATCGCAGATGTCGCCCACCATATCCTGCTCGAGCGGCCCCGCCTTGACCGGCTGCCGCCGTTCGGCCCGCACTGCCGCCAGGGTCTCGTCGACGCGCCATCTTTGCTGATCGAGGATCATAGCGGCATCCAGCTGGCGCATGAGCACGGTGCCGACCAGCACTTGAGCTATCGCGCGGCATTGCTGGCAGGCGATGGCGATCTGCTCGCGGTCTATGGCGAGCGGGAGCCCGCTTTCGAAGCCTATTGTCGCGACGTATTGGGACTTGGCAATTTCAGAGTTATCGCCCCTCCGATTGCCGATCCAATCCAGTCGCTCGCGCGAGCCTGTATCGCCGACGGGACGCTTCTCGAGGCCGCGGCAGCATCGGCCAGCAGGGCGGGTGCGCTCAATCTCCTGCCGTATATGACGACCGGCGCGATCTGGCTGCTCGCAGCTGAAATCGGCTACCGCGCGGGCGTTCCAGTGTTCGTCGCCGGGCCCAACCCACAGCTGGTTCGCGCGGTTAATGACAAGCTGTGGTTCGCGCGCTGGGCCGCGCGTTTGCTAGGCAAGGAAGCCGTTCCGGAAAATCGCTCCGTCTACGGAATGGCAGCGCTTGTCGGCCATATGCGACGTTTCATGACGCAGCATCGCGCAATCGGTCTGAAGCTATCCCATAGCGCCGCGTCGCTGGGAAATATGGTGTTGGCGAGCGAGGACTATGCCGGCCTTTCTCCCAACGTCGTCGCCGGGCGTCTGCGGGATCTCATGGCGCAACGAGGATGGCGCAACCCGTTCCCGCTGCAGTTGACGGCATGGGAAGGACCGCTGCTCGGCAGTCCTTCGGTGCAATCGTGGATTCCGCACGTCGCCGAAGGCCCGCCCATCGTCGAAGCGGTTTTCGATCAGGCGACAAGAGGCAGCGCAGCGCGTTTCATCGGCGGAATGCCAAGCGGGTTCGGCTATGCGCTGCAGACAAAACTCGCCCACGAGGCGGCGTGTCTTGCCACTCTGTTCCAAAGTCTTGGGTTTTTTGGACGCTGCAGCTTCGATGCAGTGGTGATTGGAGAAGACGAGACGACCGCGAAGCTGCATTGGGTCGAATGCAATGGCCGATGGGGAGGAATGTCGCTTCCGATGACGCTGGCAAACCGGCTCATAGGAGACTGGCGGGCGCGCGGATTTCTCGTCTTCAGCCATCGCGACGAGCGCTTGATCGGTCTCGATCTGGCCGAGGTTCTCTCTCGCTGCGATAAACTGCTCTTCCGCGCCGGGCAGAAGGGGGGCCTGGTCATTTTAACGCCCGGTCAGTTCGCGATTGGTCGTCTGGATTGCCTGGTTCTCGCATCCGATCAGGCAGCAGCACGGGAGATCGCCGAGCGCACGGCCCACCAGCTTGCCGAGTAAGAGCCACCCGAAATCCGCGCGGCAAAATGTGAGTCCCGAGAATGGCTAGCCAGCGCCAGGTCTCAGATGAAGTATACGTCGCCCACGGCGGACCCGAATCCTGCTTAGGAAAGTCCCGCGTCTGATCAGCAGGGCGAGCAGCCAGAGGCTATCCCGCTGATTGAGCCCAGCAATAGCATAAAGACTGTGTCGGTGCAGAGCGTGAGCCATCACGGGCGCACGGCGCTTACCCACGGAGACCACATGCCATCTTCGGCACCGGTCAAGGCCAAAACGGGCAGCTCGATCGCGCCGAAATCTGTGCTGTGCTGCTAATAGAGTTGTTCGCTTCCCCATATTGAGAGAACGACGCCTGAAACGTCGTAAGCGGGGGTGCCTGTGTCTCTTCGGCGATACGTGAAGCGTCATCGGCAACCGGAGAGGCTTCTCCACCCAGCGTCCACGCAGCGTTTTCCCACTGCGCTGGAGGCCGAGTGCAAGAGCATACTGCAACTGCGCCTGCTGCCCGTGGGAACTCCTGGTTCGACAGAAACATGGGGGCCGTTCGCAGGCATTTCGCCTTCGATATGCGCCCCCACCGAAGGGCCATTGGGGTGCCGATCCGACTAGAGACATTCTGCACCCGGGTATCCGCGCCGCGCAGCCGCACCTATTGGAGCGCCGAGATTCAGTTTGGGGGGCGAACTGGGTTCACTTCCGAGCCATCGGCTATCGAAAGCGAATGTCCCGATCCGCTACGAATGCTCGTATTGCTTCAGGGCGATTGCGCGATCGTAGGGTTTGAGTTCATCGATCCGGCGCTGCTCGATTTTCTCCAGCCAGTCGGGGTCGGCAAGAAGGACCCGACCTAGCGCGACAAGGTCGAAATCGCCCCTTTCGAACATTTTCATCAGGTCGACCAGGCGATTCAGCATTGGCGAGGAAGTACCCTCGACGAAATCCTCCATGAGGTCGCGGTTCATGCCGATCGATCCCACTGTGATCACCGGTTTCCCAGTCACTTCCTTGATCCATCCGCCGAAGTTACGGTCGTCGCCGGTGAACTCGGGTTCCCAGAACCGTCGTTGCGACGCGTGGAAAATGTCGACTCCGGCACTGGCCAGGGGATCGAGCCAGCGATGCATTTCATCCGGATCGTTCGCCAGCTTCACTTCGTAGTCGTAGGTTTTCCACTGGGAGACGCGGAGGATGATTGCGAATTCATCACCCACCGCCTCCCGGCAAGCCGCAACGACCTCGGCTGCGAAGGTCGTCCTGTCCGAGATGTCGGGGCCGCCGTACCGGTCCTTGCGAAAGTTGGTCTTGTCCCAGAAGAACTGGTCGAAGAGGTAGCCATGTGCGCCGTGAAGCTCGATCGCGTCACAACCCATGTCCTTGGCATGACGCGCCGATTTGGCGAATGCCGCCACGGTGTCGGCGATATCCTCGTCGCTCATTTCGCGGCCACCGCCAACGTCCGGTCCGGCGAAACCGGACGGACTTACCAGCGGTGCGTGCGGCGAATCCGGGAAATTGAAATCGATGCATCCGCCAACGTGCCACAACTGAGGCACGAACATGCCGCCTTCGGCATGCACGGCTTCGACCGCGCGCTGCCAACCGGCGAGAGCTTTGTCGCCGTCAAATATCGGCACGGTATCGGCCGCAACGCAGTGGTCGATGGCAACGCCCGTCCCTTCCGTAATTACGGTACCGATGCCCGCTGCGGCGCGCCGGCGATAATACTCCGCACCCTCTTCGGTCAGCACGCCTCCCGGTGCAAAATAGCGCGACATCGGTGCCATGCAGTACCGATTGCCTGCCTTGAGGGACTTACATTCGAACGGCGTGCGCAGAGGGGCGAGCAGCTCGGCAAGGTCGTCGATCGTTGAAGATGTCACGCTATCTTCCTCATAAATTCGAGCAGGGCGTCATTGTACAAGGTTGGAGCTTCGAGCTGGGGCGAGTGGCCTGTGTCGAGTGTCAGCAGCGTACCCTTACTGGCGCATTTGGCCGCGAAACCGGCGATGGCCGGATCGGCAATCGTATCCTTCGCTCCGCCGATGCACAGGACCGGGACGGGGAAAGACGACAGCAATTCACGCTGATCGAGCGTGGCGAGGCCGGCAAGCGTCTCACTCGCTCTAGGCCCGGAACCGAGAAACCCTCGTTCGACCCAGGCGATCAGCGCTTCGCTCGCCCCTTCGCCACACGCGCCTTCGGCAAGGGTACGGAAGAAGTTGGGCCTGTCGGAAGTAATGGCAGCGCCGATGCCGAGGACATCCTCGGCCGTCCCGCCATGCGGGAAGTCCTCCCCTTGAACATAGCGGGGCGACGCGCCGCAGGTGAGGATGATGCCCGCGACCTGTTCGCGCAGCAGATCGGCAGCAGCCACGGCAACCGCAGCACCCAGTGACCACCCGTTGAGTACTATGCGGCTGACTCCGCATTGCCGGACAATCGCCGCGACATCTGCGGCTATCGCATCGATCGACATATCGGGAAAGTCGCGGTCGGAGCGTCCGCAACCGCGATGATCCACGACGATGGCACCGAAGCCTTCGGCTTGAACCGCCTCGACGGCGGATGCCCAATACTCACCGGACATGCCCCAGCCGTGGATCAGCACGACGGGTGTCTTTTCCCCGCGGTGGTGCTCAAAGTAGACGTGGCCGCCGTCATCGGTCTCGAAGAAGGCCATAAGTGCTCCTATGCGGGTGGAGATAGGGTTACGCCGGGCAGCGGATTGAAGTGATGCATCTTCACCTTGCGATGCGCGATTTTCCAAATGCCGCCGCGCCGTTCGAACCGGTCGAAATAGCTCGCACTAACGGTCTGCGCCTGGCCGTCCGACGTAGTGCCGATGCAGTCCACGTCGCACATCCCGCGGGCCATGTCCGCCCCATCGAAGGTAATGACGAGATTGGTGGTGAAGTGGCTCGACGCGAGCCAGGCATCCCACAGGACGTCCTTGGTGACATGCGCGATGCCCTCGATCCCCTCGAAGCTTCCGAACGGAGGGCCGATGTCCCAGATCGCATCGGGCCACCAGATCGCCGCAAAGCGATCCCAGCTGCGCTTGTCGAAGCCATGGCAGTAATCGCTCACCAGATCATGCATTGCGAACCTGCTCTCTATCCGATCGAGCCGGCTCTCGCGGTCGGTTGAATCTGGCATGCGCTGCTCCCGGAGAACGAATTTGCTAGTCGATGTAGGCGGCGAACTTCCTGCGTGCCGCTTCCAGCCGCGCCGGCACATGGTAGCTGGGGAATGGACCGTCCGATGGCTGCGTATTGCGCAGGATGTCTTTAGCCACGGCGATCTTGTGCACCTCGGTGGGGCCATCGACGATCCCCATCTCGGGCACGTATTGCCACATATCCATGAGCGGGGTTTCGTTCGACATTCCGAGCGATCCGTGGAGGTGGAGCGCGCGATAGACGACATCCTTGAGCACGCCCGGCATGGCGGCCTTGATGGCACTGATCTCGCGTCGCACGGGGCGCGTGTAAGTCCGGTCGCGATCCAGCAGCCAGGCTGCATAGAGCACGTGCAGCCGGAACTGGAGAATCTGCGTGTAGCTATCGGCGATCTTTTCCTGGACCATCTGCTTGTCGGCCAGACGTTCGCCCTTCGTCACACGGCTGACCACACGCTCCTTCATGTATTCCATCGCCTTGTTGAGCATGCCGACGGTGCGCATGGCGTGATGGATCCTTCCGCCACCGAGCCGCGACTGCGCGACCTTGAAGCCCTCGCCCACCGGGCCGAGTCTGCTCGCCTCGGGTACCCGACAATCCGTGAAACGCAGATAGCCATGCACCCCGCTGCCGATATCGTCTTTCGGTCCGACCGCGGTATTGCGCACAAATTCCAATCCCGGCGTGTCGCGGGGAACGATCAACATTGTCAAGCCCTGGTGCACGGCGACCGAAGGGTCGGTGATGACCATCACGATCAGGAATTCGGCGATGCAGGCGTGGCTCGCGAACCACTTCTCACCGTTGATCACCCAATCGGCACCGTCGAGACGCGCCTGGCATGTGAACTCGCCCGGATCGGAGCCTGCCTGTGGCTCGGTCATGGAATAGCAGGAGACGATCTCACCATCGAGGAGAGGCTGAAGGTATTTGGCCTTCTGCTCAGGCGTCCCGAAACGTGCGAGGATTTCGGCATTGCCGGTGTCCGGGGCCTGCGTCCCAAAAACAGTCGGAGCGAAGCGGCTTCGCCCGAGGACTTCGTTCATGAGACCAAGCTTGAGCTGGCCGAAACCCTTTCCGCCAAGTTCGGGACCGAGATGGCAGGCCCACAAGCCGCGCCGTTTCACCTCTTCCTTGAGCGGAGCCATGGCGCGCGCAGCCGGAGATTTCGGGTCGACATGAGCGCCGGGATCGCGAAACACGAGGTCCAGCGGCTCGATCTCATCCGCGACGAAACCGCGCATCCATTCGAGTTGCTCCTCGAACTCGGGATCGGTCGAAAAGTCCCAGCCCATCAGCAGTTCCGTCCCGTGTTACCAAGGCATGTTGCCACCGTCATTGTCCCGCATACCAGGCGCCATCGACCCAGATCTCCGCGCCCGACACATATTTCGCCTCGTCCGATGCAAGATAAAGGCTGGCGTAGGCCACATCGATCGGCTCGCCCGCATCGCCCATCGGGATAGCCGCCTTGATAGCCTTGTCCTGTTCGGGAGAGATGTCGCCAAGGATCGGTGTCTTGATCTGGCCGGGAAAGATCGTGTTCACCCGGATGCCTTTCTTGGCAAATTCGAGAGCACCGGCCTTGCCCATGAGCCGAACGGCGGCTTTCGAGGCGTGGTATGAAATCGCGTTCGGGCTGCCCATCAGGCCAAAAAGCGAGCTGATGTTGACGATCGCGCCGTTCCCCGATGCGAGCAATGCCTCGCTCGCGGCCTTCATTCCCAGGAACACTCCGGTTTGGTTGATCGCAATCATGCGATCCCAGCCTTCCTTGGTCTCCTCGACGATGCCGCCCGGGTGAAAGACCCCGGCGTTGTTAACCAGCGTCGTGAGCTTGCCGAAGCGCGAGACTGCCTCTCCAACAGCCGCGGTCCAGCTGTTCATAGCAGTCACCTCGAGATGCACGAATGCCGCATCGCCGCCCTCGCCTTTGATGCTCTCCACCACGGCATCGCCCTTGTCGGTCTGCAAATCCCCAATGAGGACGCTGGCACCTTCCCTGGCGAACAACATTGCCTGCGCTTCTCCCAGGCCGCTTGCACCGCCCGAAATCAGCGCCGCCTTTCCGCTAAGCCGGCCCGCCATTCACTCTCTCCCACTCGCCATTCTTGCGTTGCAAACCTTCTCGCATACTTATTAGCTTGGAACAAGCAACAAGGATGAGTCAGGTCAGAAATCCCGAACTTATCTTCTTTCTCAGTGGCTTGTAGAGGTTTGCCTTTGGCGCGGAATCGCCGTTAATAAAATTTGCTTGTCGAGAGCAAACAAGTGCGGCATGTTTCGATTGGAGCGTAAATCGCGAGAACCGCAAAAGCGTTCGCGAGCAGAGATTACGCCCCTGGTAGGGAGAGAGAATCATGATCGATCGCGTGAAACACGTGAGCCTGCTCGCGGTTGCGGCCGCCACCGTCTGGCCCACCACCGCCGTCCATGCCCAGGATAACGGCGACGCAGTGCAGGAGGACACGCCCGGGGGGCTCAATGTCATCGTCGTCACCGCGCGCAAGCGCGAAGAGAGCATGCAGGACGTCCCCGCCTCGATCAGTGCGCTTTCTGCGGAGGAACTCGACAAGCGCTTCGACTCCGACGTACGCGACTTCGCCGACTCCTCACCCAACATCGTCATCGACGACACGCAGCAGGGGCCGGGAGGCGTGGCCGCAGTCTACATCCGCGGCATCGGCGTCGCCGACGTCGAAAAGTCGGTCGACCCCGCAGTCGGCGTGGTGTTTGACGACATCTACATCGGCCAGAGCTCGGGAAGTCTCCTGAGAGCAATCGATATCGACCGCGTCGAGGTTCTGCGCGGTCCGCAGGGGACGCTCTTCGGTCGCAATGCAACCGGCGGCGTCATCAACATCGCGCGATCACGCCCGACCTACGATCTTTCCGGCAAGGCCCGCCTGACCTATGGCAGGTTCGACAGCTGGAAGATCGAGGGCGTCGCGAGTACTGGATTGACCGACAATCTGGCGATCAAATTGAGCGCCGCCTACGAAAAGTCCGACGGTTACATCTACAACGCATTCTACGACCAGCCGGGCCAGAGATCTGAGTTCTATGCCCTGTCCGGCACCCTGTTGTTCGAGCCGGTCGAAAATCTCACGATCCAACTGAGCTACGACCATCAGAAGACCGAACAGGATCCGCCGCAGCTGCTAGCGATCAACCGGTCAACCGACCTGTTCTGCGTCGTCTACAACCAGTGCTCGCCAGCGCCCGGCGTGCCGACTTCGGGCGATCGCTATGTCAGCATCTCGGATGGCAGGCTGGAGAAGAACGCCACTTTCAAACTCGACATGGCGATCGGCAAGGCGACCTACGAAATCGGATCCGACATGCAGGTCGATTACATCTTCGGCTGGCTCAAGACCGACGAGGAAATCAACCAGGACTTCGATGCGGCACCCCTGACGCTCTACCATACGGATCGCCCGGCACGCTGGCGGCAGACAACCAACGAATTAAGGCTGACCAAGGGCGGCACCGGCCCACTGACCTTCGTTCTGGGCGGATATCTGTGGGATTCGCGCTATACGATCAATCTCAAGAACTACATCGGCTTCGCCGGTCCGCCACTGCTGACCAGCGCGCAGGACGTTACCCAAACCAACAAATCCTGGGCGATCTACGGCGAAGCCGATTACGAGATTGTCGATCGCCTGACCCTGACGCTCGGCGCCCGATATACCAAGGACAAGAAGTCGAGCATCGTCAACGACTTGCCGATCTTCATCTACGGCACTTTGGTCGAGCAGAACCCGATCGCGACCCTTCCCGGAGCGATCTCCATGGCCACTCCAGTCAGGGAGAGCTGGTCGAAATTCACGCCTCGGGTTTCGCTGCGCTACGAGTTTACGGACGACGTCATGGCCTATGCGCTGTGGTCGCGCGGCTATCGCGGTGGCGGGTTCAATGGGCGGCCATCGACGATCGGCGCGGCGACCATCCCCTACGATCCCGAAACGCTCGACAATTACGAGGCGGGCTTCAAGGCCGAACTCGCGAACGGACTGGTGCGGCTCAACGGCGCCGTATTCCTGATGAAGTACGACGACATGCAGCAGGATCTGGACGTTCCGGCGCCCGGCACCTCCACGGGACGCGAAAACCGAACGATCAATGCGTCTTCGGCCGAACTCAAGGGCTTCGAGCTCGATTTGACCGCCCTGCCCTTCGACGGCTTCACGCTCCGCGGCAACCTTGGCTATCTCGACGCCGAGTATAAGGATTTCGTGGGCGACATCTTCAGTACCGGCACCCCTGTCGATGCCACCTTCCTCGACATCCGCCGTGCGCCGAAATGGACCTGGAGCCTCGGCGGGACCTACGAAACCGAGATCGGCGAGAACGCCACGGCCTGGGTAACCGGCGACATCCATTATATCGGCGCGCACGAGATTACCTTCCTCAACAACCCGAATTTGCGCAATGACGGTCAATACCTGATCGATGCATCGATCAATGTCCGTTTCGATCGCACGACCGTCAGCCTCTTCGGCAAGAATTTGGCCGACGAGGACGGCTGGACGATCGGTTATGACGTTCAGGGTATCTGGAGCTATGGCGCCCCACGTCCCCGGCGCACATGGGGCGTCGCCCTGACGCAGACCTTCTGAGACGATCCTCGAAATGGCGGTTGAACGGAAGGCCGAGAAACGAAGATGGGTCGTCACGGGGGCATCGCGTGGGCTTGGGCTCGCGATTGCCCGCCTGGCGGCGAGCAAGGGCGACCGGGTCGCCCTCTTATCGCGAGGCAAGGAAATCGAGGATTGCGCGAAGGCGATCGATGGCGATGCCATGGGTTTGGCGGCCGATGTGGCGGAACCGCAGGCCGCAATCGATGCATGTTCGACAATTGCCGAGCGGTGGGGCGGCATCGACATCCTCGTCAACAATGCGGGCCTGCATCGCGGAGGACGGGTGGATGCGTTGTCAGACGAAGACTGGCAAGCGGTACTCGATACGAACCTGTCCGGGCCCTTCAATTTCGTACGCTCCGCGCTACCGCATATGGGCGCTGGCGGCTCGATCGTGAACATCGGCGCGGTCGTGGGCCTGCGCGGCTTTACCGGGGATGCCGCCTATGGCGCATCCAAGGCCGGGCTGGCTGGTCTCACGCGAGTGCTGGCTATCGAGCTCGCGCGGCAGGCGATCCGGGTCAACCTCGTCATCCCGGGCATGATCGCGACTGAAATGACCGCGAATATATCGGCTCGCGCCAAGGCGAAGTTGGTCGAAGGTATTCCCCTGGGGCGCGAAGGCACGGCCGAGGAACTCGCCGAAGTCGCCTGGTGGGTGGCGGGATCGCCATATATGACCGGCTCGATCATTTCGAACGACGGCGGTTTGCTGTGCAAGCTGTAATCGATTTACCGGAACGGCTCTTGCGATGGCTCGAGACCGAGGCGGGGATTGCCAATGCACGCCTTGTCCGCCGCCTCGAAGGGGGAAACGCCAATGTCACCTGCTTGCTCGAGACGGCTGGCGGCCCGATGGTTTTGCGCCACCCACCGTCCGACACAGTATCCGAATTCGCAGGAGCCGGCATAGAGCGCGAATTCCGCTTCACCTCTGCCATCGCGCAATCCGCACCGGTCCCCGAGCCGGTGTTGTTCTGCAACGACCGAACCATACTCGGTGTCCCCTTCTCAATAACCCGTTTCGTTGACGGGACGGCAATCACGGACACCTTGCCGCCGGCCTATCCGGACAGCATCGCAACCCGCAACGTGATCGGCGGGGCACTGATCGATGCATTGGCCAGCGTCCATGCCATAGAACCGCTACCCGCCGGTTTGGGCGATGCCGCCAAAGGTCGAGACTTCGTGTCCCGTCAGGTCCGCCGGTGGAGGCAGGTACGACGCGCAGAGGCTGTGCGCGACCTGCCGCAGATCGAAACGCTCGGCGCGTGGCTGGTCGAAAATGTCCCGACGCCCGAGAGCGTGCGGATCGTGCATTGCGACTACCATCTGGACAACGTGCTCATGGACGCGAACGAACCTCAGGTGAATGCCATCCTCGATTGGGAAATGGCGACCCTGGCAGATCCGCTCGTCGATGTCGGGCTGGTCACGGCAATGTGGAATCGCGACGAACGCAAGCCTCTCGGCTTCGCTTTCGTTCAGCGCATATCCAACCATGCGGGTGTGATCTCCGGAAGCGGTCTCGCGGATCGCTGGAGCCATGCCACCGGTCTTTCGATTGACCGCCTCGCTTACTACCAGGCCTTCGCGCTCTGGCGGCTCGCAGCCATCGTCGAAGGTGCCTACGTTCTGTTTCGGAACGGCCAAGTGGACGGGAACTACGAGCGGGGGCTCGAGCGCGACGTTCCGGCATTGCTCGATGCAGCAGAAGGCTTCGCGCGAGACGAGGGCTTCGCGTGATGGAAGCGACGATGATGCACGAGCCGTTGGGAACGCCGACGATCCTCGCCCATGGAGAGCGCATCCACGCATCGAGCCGGATCGGCTGCTTCGACGGCGAAGCGGTCACGTGGCGGACTTTCGCCGAAACGGCAGACAGGGCGCGTCGCCTTGCCGCTGCGCTCGCATCGGCGGGGGTGAAACCGAATGGTCGCGTCGCGACGTTGAGCTGGAACGACTTCGCGCATTTCGAAGCCTATCTCGCCGTACCGGCGATGGGTGCGGTTCTGCACACGCTCAACCTCCGGCTGCACCCCGATCAGATCGCATTCGTAATGGCCGACGCGGAGGATGCAGTTCTGATCGCCGATGGCGATCTGCTCGCCGACCTGCTCCCACAGATCAATTCCTTGCCGTGCCTGACTTTCATACTCGTCACGGGCAACACGGAGAATCTCGCAGAGCTTGAAAAGCCATGGTTGCCCTACGAGGATTTCATTGCCGACCGGGCGCCAATGGCCGATTTCCCGGTTGCCCAGGAAACCGCGGCTGCAGCAGTCTGCTATACCTCCGGCACAACGGGCAATCCCAAGGGGGTTGTCTATTCGCACAGGACCATATTTCTGCACAGCCTGGCTTCCATGGCGGCGAACGCCTTCGGCCTGAGCGACCGTGACACGATCCTCCTGCTACCGCCCATGTTCCACGCCAATGCCTGGGGGCTTCCCTTTTCAGGCTGGTTCGCGGGAGCCGATTTCGTCCTGCCGTCGCGGCATCTGCAACCCGATGCGATACGCCGGATGATCCGCGCCGTTGCGCCGACCTTTACCGCAACCGTGCCCACGATCCTCAACGACCTGCTGCGCGGCCAGGGTACCGATCCGATCGACATGTCGAGCTTTCGGGCCATCGTTGCCGGGGGATCGGCCGTTTCGGAAGGGTTGATCGCTGATGTCGAGCGCAATTGGGACATTCCGCTTATCCAGGGCTGGGGCATGACGGAAACCAGCCCGCTTTGCGTCCTGTCGCATCCTGCCGCGAACACTAGCGGAGCCGGCGCGCGCGTTCTGAGGGCGAAGAGCGGTAGGCCGGTGCCCGGAGTCCAGGTGCGGTTGGTCGATGACGAGGGATCGCCGGTCGCCGAAGACGGAGAGACAGTCGGCCGGCTTCAATTGCGTGGTGCCTGGATTGCCCGCGGCTATCACCGGGGAGTCGGTGCCGAGGTACTTACCGAGGACGGTTGGCTCGATACCGGAGATGCCGGGACAATCGATGGCCGCGGCTATGTCCAGGTTACCGACCGTTTGAAGGATCTGATTAAATCGGGCGGCGAATGGATTCCTTCGGCCGAACTGGAAAACCATGTCGCCAGCTTGCCGGGAATCGATCTGGCCGCCGTCATCGCAGTTCCCGATCCGCGTTGGGAGGAGCGGCCACTGGCCATTGTCACGACCCTTGACGGACAGCGCCCCGATTTCGCAAAACTGCGCGGAACACTACGCGACCGGATCGCGCATTTCTGGGTACCCGAGTATTGGGCTCGTATGGACTCCCTTCCGTTGACCGGCGTCGGCAAGATAGACAAGCAGGCCTTGCGTGAAGCGGTCGAGAATGGCGACACGCAATTTGAAAGGATCGACGACGTCCGATGAGTGCACCCTCACCCATGAAAGGTAAGGCCTCACTGCGCGAGGTGACCAAGGTCCAGGGCGCGGAGCCGATCCAGCAGCCGAAAAAGCCGCGTGCGCGTCGTCGTACGCAGGCTGAACGTACCGCCCTTTCCGATGCGCGGATGTTCGATGCTGCGATGCAACTGATCGTCGAGCAGGGAACGCATGCCACCACGCTGAAATCGGTCGGTGAAAGGGCAGGCTATTCACGGGGACTGGCTTCAAGCCGTTTCGGCTCGAAAGACGCACTGTTCGGTCAACTGGTTCTGCACTTCAACACGAGCTGGACGCGGGAACTCGCCAACAAAGTGGGCGAGCAGACCGGCGCCCAGGCGTGCCTCGCGGCACTGCGGGCGGTGGAAGGCTTTCTGGCAAGCCACACAGGATACATGAAGGCGATGTATATCCTGTGGTTCGAATCCATCAGCTCGCACAACGACGTGCGGACCCATCTTGCCGCCTATCACCAGATCTACCGAAGCGACGTCGCGCATTGGGTCGAGGAAGGCATTGCCAGCGGTGAGATCGCGGAAACTGTCGATGCGCAGTCTTATGCATTCGGCTTCTGCAGCTTCATCTTCGGAACGATCTACCAGTGGCTCGTAGCTCCCGAGAGCATCGATCTGGCAAGGGAATTCGAGGCCTTCCGTCGATCCACGAGGGAAACCTTCGGGATCGCCCCCTGAGCGATTGCCGCTCGCTTGATCCAAGCCAGCATGAGCCCGCAAAGCACGGGCATTCACACTTGATCTGCAATTTGTTCGACGCTAACAAATAACATCAGATCGTCGGCGTCGACCGATGGTCATGGGAGAGATGTCGTGGCGAAGGTCTTGGAACCCCCGCACTTGCCGTACCTTTCTTTCACCTTGGCCTCCAAGCGGGGCTCAAGGGATGAAAAGTCCTGCCCGACTTCTCTATTTCGGTCTGGAAAGCGGAGAAGATGAGCCGGGCCGACCGCGAGTATCGGGAACTGATGCGGCCGGTGCTCGAGGGCGTGCGCGTCATCGAACTTGCCGGCATAGGCCCGACCCCGTTTTGCGGCATGATGCTGGCCGATCATGGCGCCGAAGTCATTCGCATCGATCGTCCGGGCGGCAGCGACCCCCTATCGCAGGATCAGGAGCGCGATGTCCTGCTCCGTTCACGCCGGACCATCACGCTCGACTTGAAAGAACCGGAGTCGGTCGAGATCGTCGCGCGGCTCGTCGAAACTGCCGATGGTTTGATCGAAGGCTTTCGGCCCGGCGTTGTCGAGCGGCTCGGGCTCGGGCCCGACGCCATGATGCAGCGCAATCCCACACTCGTTTACGGCCGCATGACCGGGTGGGGACAAAGCGGGCCGCTCTCGGCCATGGCCGGACATGACCTCAATTACATCTCGATGACCGGTTGTCTTGCGGCCCTCGGTCCCGAGGATCGACCGCCCGCGCCTCCCTTGAACCTCATCGGCGACTATGGCGGCGGTGGCATGCTGCTCGCATTCGGTTTCGTATCCGCCCTGCTCGCCGCACGGACCGCTGGGCGCGGGCGCGTCATCGACTGCGCGATGGCCGACGGTTCCGCTGCGCTTATGGCGGGCATGTGGTCTCTCAAGCACAATGGCATGTGGGATGGCGAGCGCGGCGAAAACCTGCTCGACGGCGGAGCTCCATTCTATGCGTGTTACGAATGTGCGGACGGTCAGTTCGTCGCCATCGGAGCAATAGAAGCCAAGTTCTATTCGAGGTTCCTCGAAGCGGTCGGCTTGAGCGGGGACCCCCTGTTTTCGGCACAGCACGACCGGTCGAAATGGCCGGCCATGAAGGAACGCCTGTCAGCACTCTTCGCCTCCGCGGCCCGTTCGAAATGGGTCGCGAAACTGAAGCCGATCGACTGCTGCTTTACCGAAGTCCTAACGATGGACGATGCGATAGGGCACGAACACAATCGGGTGCGCGAGAGCTATTGCGAGGCCGACGGCTTTGTCCAGCCCAGGCCTGCACCTCGGTTCGAACGGACGACCCCGGTCCGGCCGAGAATGTGGCGGCGAGATGCAGATCGGGAAGACCTTCTGGCTGAAATCGGAGCCGCCGATCCCCTTCGAGCGATCAGCGACAGGGAATCGAGCGGGGCAGGTCATTGAAGGCGCGAACTACAAGCTGCTGGAATTGTGGAGAGAAAGAACGATGACGACTGAGGAAACCGGCACCGGTGTGGCCACGGCCACGCGCGAATCCAAACCCGCTCCGGACTTCGACGCGATCGGAATCGGTGCCGGGTTCGCGGGCCTGGCATTGATCCACTATCTTCGCAAAGAGGGACTTTCGATCCGCGTATTCGACCGCGCCCCGGACATAGGCGGTACGTGGAGCTGGAATTGTTATCCGGGAGCGGCGACCGACAGCGAAAGCTATTACTATTGTCTGACCTTTTCGAAGGACTTGCTGCAGAAGTGGTCGTGGACAAAGCGCTATCCGGGCTTCGAAGAGACGCAGGCCTATATGCGCTTCGTGGCCGACGAGTGCGACATGTGGCCACACATCCAGCTGGATACCGAGATCGTCAAAGCGGAGTATTTGGGCGAACTGGGATATTGGCGGGTCACAACGGATGCCGACGAGACCTACACCTGCAGGTTTCTCATCAGCGGGATGGGAATGATCTCGGAGCCGATGATCCCGAGAATCGAAGGTCTGGACCGGTTCGAGGGACCGATTTTCCACTCGTCGCGCTGGCCCAGGGGGCTCGATTACGCGGGGAAGAAGATCGCCGTGATCGGCTCGGGGTCCACCACCGTCCAGTTGGTGCCCGTCCTCGCCGAAAAGGCGGCCAGCGTCACGGTGTTCCAGCGCACGCCCAACTACATACTGCCGGCCATGCAAAGGCCGATGACCTCCGAGTGGGAAAGAGAGATCAAGGAGAATTACGACGAGATCGTCGAGAAATGCCGTAACCACGCATTCGGCATGGCATTCGACAGCCCCACGGGCAGGACAGTTGCCGACACTCCGGCGGACGAGGTGCAGCGCGTTTTCGAGGAGAACTGGACGGGCAGCTTCCGGTGGGTTTTCGAGACCTTCGACGACCTGCTCACCAATCCCGAAGCCAATCGCCTGGCCTCCGAGTTCATCACCCGCAAAATGAAGGAACAGGTCGAAGATCCCGAGATCGCGGATCTGGTCGCTCCGAATGTCGACGACTATCCGCTCTTTGCCAAGCGCCCGCCGCTGGATCATGGTTACCTGTCGTCGCTCAATCGCGACAATGTGACCCTTGTGGACATCAAGGAGCGCGAGCCGCTGGAGGAAATCACCGAAACCGGATTGCGAACCACGCGCAAGGACTATGAATGCGACATCATCGTCCTTGCTACGGGCTTCAAGGCCTATACGGGCGCGCTCGAGGCGTTCCCGATCTACGGGTCCGATGGGCAGACTCTGCGCGAGAAATGGGAGCGGTCGTCGGACTCGATAATGGGCGTCTGCGTGGCCGGATTTCCGAACCTGTTCATCGTGACCGGGCCGCAGGCGCCCTTCGCGAACCTGCCGACGTCCATCGAACAGAATGTGATCTGGATTACCCGGTGCCTGCAAAAGATGCAGCACGAGGGATACGACGTGTTCAAGCCGCGCATAGAGGCAGAGCGCGAATGGACCGCGCACACGGCAGAGATCCACAACCAGACGCTGATGGCCCATGGCGATGAAGTGAATTCCTGGATGATGGGCGCAAACCGGGACGACAAGGCACCGCGCGTCCTGATCTATTTCGGCGGCGCGAATGCTTATTATGACAAGCTCGACCAATCTGCTGATGAGGGGTTTCCCGAACTGGAATTCGTGAAACTTAACGCATAATCAAAACCTTGCCGCCGTGTCCAAGGGGCGCGAGAACCCCGTGGCGGCCTTTGGTTAATTCGTCAGGCGTCGCACTGGCTTGCGACCTTTCGACCTCCCGGAGACTTGGCTGCGAGGGCCATCGACGATCGCGCTGGGAGGGTTCGCCCCATCCGTGATCGTGTCGCTCCATCGCCAGGCGAGTTGGGACGGCGCGGCCTATCGACTGCCCGCCGGAGCGTATCTCACTTGCGCTCATTCCGTAAGCGTATGCGCGAGCATCGGGTCCATGATCGTCCGATCGCCAAGCAGGCGCACATCCGGGTCAAGCGCCCGCTCGCCGAACTCGCTAATGATTGTCGAGAAGATCGATTGTGGAAAGTTCTGGACCGGACAGGAAAGGCCGGTGGCGGTGCTGTCAGTCTAACCGCAACTGTTCTCAGGTCGAAAGTCGGCTTTGCGCCCTCGTTCCGGACCAAGAAGTCGAACGATAATGGCCCCAATAGCGGACGCACACGTACACGGAATTGGTTTGGCACTCGTTATTCACACGGTCGATCAGGGCCAATAGAAATGTCAGACAATACTCGCAATGTGGTTCGGTGATGCATGATCGGCCGTCTTGTAATGCCGGGACAGAGTTTCATCCAAGCGACCGCTGACGCATTGATCTGGACAGTGCGCTTCTCTCCCGATCGCTAGGGCAAAATTCGAGTCCTCAAGTAGTCTGAGCTTGCTATCGACAGCAAGCTGTGTGGCTGTCGTGGCCTATTCTAAATCGGAATCAGAGATCTCGCAGCTGGTGACGAAATGAGACGATGGGGCCCGTCGTTGAGCAAGAGAAGCTTCGACCGGTTCGATTTGATCTTACGCGTGTCATTCGAAAAATCTCCTAGCTCGATACTACTGACCCAGCTTGAGCGCGTACGATCTCCTGCAGGAAACTCTCCCGCCGATTCCGGGACGGACTACGCTACCCTTCGATGAATTCGTCCCGGTCCTAAAGCGCTTTCGGGCTCGCATACGGTCTTAGCCGAAAGATAGGTGAGCTTCCTCCAGCCATCGAACATGTGCAACGTGAGAGGCAATAAAGGGAGGATAGGCATGCGACTGTATGCGTCGGGGGAACGGCTTTGGGAGTGTGGGCTGAACGCCCTGAAATGGACAGCCTCGGGCTTGGCGATGGCAGTGGTTGGTGCTGGCACAGCGCACGCGACCGAGGCTTCGGAGAGCAATCAGTCTGCCGCAATGGCGGCTTCGCAGGCCGCCGGCCAGGCTGGTGAGCCGGTGGCGCAGACATCAACTTCCCACACTATCATCGTGACTGCGCGCAAGCGGTCGGAGGCACTGCAGGACGTGCCCCTTGCAGTATCGGCAGTCAGCGGTGATCAACTCGATCGGCTGGATATTCAAACCGCGGAAGATCTGACCGCGCTGGCACCGAACCTCTATACCTCGAAGACGACGGTGTCGTTCACAGCGCCACAATTCTACATGCGCGGCGTCGGACGCTCCAATCATAACTGGAACGCGGAAAATGCCGTCGCCGTGTTCGTCGATGACATTTATCTTCAGTCGCTTGCATCCGCATATCTCGAAGGCGGTGACTTCGAGCGCGTCGAGGTCCTCCGCGGCCCTCAAGGTACGCTGTACGGCCGAAACGCGACGACTGGAGCTATCAAGTTTGTCCCACGGCGCCCCGATCTCGACTACACGGAAGGATATGTCGACGCCAAATACGGAAGCAACAACCGCTTCAATCTGAGCGGAGCTGTCAGTGTTCCGCTGGTCGAAGGCAAGCTCGGCATGCGGGCCTCCGGTTATTACAGTCGGACCGACGGATATCTCACCCGTGTGGACGAGGCCAATCAGGTCATCGACGAGAATTTCGCAAAGCAGCGCCACTTTGGCGGTCGATTGGCATTTCTTCTGCAGGCGACCGACAATCTCGAGTTCGAGTTGAGCGCGGACTACACCGAATATGACGACGGGACGAACCTGGTGACGCCGATTGTTCCGGCCGACCCTACCGATTTCACCCAGATATTGTCGAAGCGTGGCACGGTGGATTTCGATCCGGTCTTCGGAGTTAACCGCGTGGCGACGCAACCCCTTACTGGAAATGGCGGCGCAACGTTCGAGAGCTGGGGCATTACCTTTAAGGCGAGCCTTGAGACGTCTATCGGTACCCTGAAGTCGATCACTGGATACCGGACATATGACGAATTTTTTCTGTCCCAACTTGGCGGCAGGGGTGTTCCATCTACGATTTTCGGGCTCGAGCTTTTCAGTACCGTCGACTCGACGAACGATTATGAGCAATTCAGCCAAGAGCTGCAATTTACCGGCAGTATCTTCGATGATCGTTTCGAGTTTGTCGCGGGTGCATTCTATTTCGAAAACGATTGGCAGCAACTCCAGTATGGCTCGATCATTGGCGTGCCAGCCGCCTTTTCACCGGTCGTCTTTCCCGGAGCACCTCGCAGCTTCGGTGGGACATGGAACGATACCGACCAGAAGACCGTCAGTTACGCCGTCTATTTCGATGCAAGTTTCGAAATCGTCGAAGATTTCTCGCTCGTCGCCGGTGTGAGGCAAAGCTGGGACGAAAAGGACGTATTCTACGATGCGAGGTTCGAGGATGACATCCTTCGTTACCCCGGATTCCCGGTCATGCCGAGCCGGGATTATAAGAAATTCACCCCTCGCTTTGGCTTCAATTGGGACATAACGCCCGATGTCCTGATCTACGCGACATACGCCGAGGGATATAAGGCTGGCAACCTCGAAGGCGACCGCGCATCCGACCCTGTCCCTGCCTCCACCTTTCTCGATCCGGAAGTGGTCGAGAACTACGAGGCCGGTATCAAGGCCGAACTGCTGGGCGGTCGCCTCACGGCCAACCTTTCGGCATTCACCTCGAAATACACGAATAAGGCGGATCTGGTTTCCCCTCAGACGGTGGCAATCGCTGACGTGGACATCGACGGCATCGAAGTCGAGCTAGCCGCTCGTCCGGTCGACGGCTTCAACATTTTCGTCAACGCCGGCTTCCTCGATGCGAGTTATCGCAATGCCGATCCCGGCCACCCTATCTTCAACCCTGATCCGACAGGATTCGCACCTGGGCTCAATGCCGATCCGGTGGTTTCTCCCAGCTACAGCATTACTGCCGGAGCGAACTACACCTACATATTCAACAATGGGTCGGAGATCTTCCTGGGCGTGAATTTGCAGGCCGTTGACGAGCACTATAACGGCCTTGGCGTCGAGAACTACGACTCAGAGATCGTCGAAGCTTACGAAGTCGTCGATCTGATCCTCCAGTATCGACTCGCGCAACCCGGCATCACGTTCAGCCTCGGCGTCAACAATCTGTTCGACTCGACCTATTACACGACAGGCTTCTTCGGCGCGGTTCCGGAGGTGGCGGGCCGCTACTACGCCGACGGCCGCAACTTCTATCTGGGTACACGCTTTGAGTTCTGATCGCCTTTCGGGAAAGGTTGCAATTGTCACGGGTGGAGGCGGCAGCATCGGACGTGCCGCCTGCATCCGCTTCGCTCGCGAAGGCGCGAAAGTGGTTTGCGCCGATGTAAACGCCGAGGCGGCGCAGGAAACTGCGATCGGGGTCGCGCAGGAAGGCGGTACGATCTTCGCCACCCAGGCTCTGGATCTTGCCAGCCGTGAGGGTAGCGAGAACATGGTTGCGGTCGCGATCGAGCAGTTCGGCCAGATCGACATTCTCTACAACAACGCGGCCATGGCCTATTTCGAATGGTTCGACGATCTCGATTTCGAAGGCTTTCGCAAGAACACGCGCGACGAACTCGATATCGTATTTCATGGGTGTAAGGCGGTGTGGCGCCATTTCCGCGAGCGCCGTTCGGGTGTGATCGTCAACATGGCCTCGGTGTCGGGAATGATCTGTTACGAAGTCATTCCGGGTTTGTCACACTCGACCGCCAAAGCCGGCGTGATCGGTATGACACGGCATCTCGCGATGGAGGGTGCGAAAGACAATATCAGGGTGAATGCGGTCTCGCCTGGATTGATCCTGACCAACCAGTCGCATGCGCTGTTCGAGGATCCCGACTGGCGAAAAAAGATGCTCGACAAGATCATGCTGGACAGGCCGGGTCGGCCCGACGACGTCGCTGCGGCCGCGGCCTTCCTGGCTTCCGACGAAGCCTCCTGGATCACCGGCGCAAACTTGCCGGTCGATGGTGGGACGACCGCCTGGTAGGGTCCGTGATTGGCGTTCTCGAGACGTTGAAGGTAAAAATTCCCGCCCTCGCCAAAAGATAGGTGGAAGGTTGCAGCGTCCCTGACAGTCTCATGTAGTCCAGAGGAGAGATTGTCATGGAAGTTGCCCTTTTCATCGCCCCGACGGTTGGCCCCAAGGAAGAGCTGTTCAAAGGGCTTGCTGGACGTAGGACCGATTTATATCAGACGATGCTCGAGCACCTGGTCGAGATTGCTCAATACATCGACGATTACGGTTATTACGGGATCGGATTCACCGAGCACCACCTCTCGGTCGAGGGAATGACCTGCTCGATTAGCCCGCAGATGCTTGGGCTGCATCTCTCCCATTATACTAGGAACCTTCGTTTCGGGGCGCTCGGACACGTGCTTCCGGTGCAGGATCCGCTGCGCCTGGCAGCCGAAATCGGCATGCTGGACCAGATGACACAAGGAAGGGCCTTTGCGGGATTTGCCCGTGGTGTGCAGACCCGGTGGATCAATTGCATGGCTCAGCACCGGCACGGCCTGGCCGACAATATCACCGATCCGGAACAGTACAATGAAGACCGCCGCAGGCTCTTCTACGAAAACCTCGAGATCATTCTCAAGGCGTGGGACAATGACACGTTTTCCCACAATGGAGAGTTCTGGCAGCTTCCGCCACCCAATATCGCCTGGCCCGCGACACGCATGAGCCGGGATATGGGCGGCCGCGGCTTGGACGAGAACGACCGCCTGCAGGAGATCGGTGTCGCGCCCGCGATGTACAATCGCAAGCGTCCCGACATGTTCGAACCGTTCTCGGTGAGCGAGAAATCGATCGAGACCGCCGCTTCGAACGGCCTGGTGCCGATCGGCATTATGTGTGACCCCGAAATCGTCTCCGAGCAGGTCGTTGCCGCCCAGCGCGGTTGGGCCAAGGCGGGTGTCGACACCAAGCCAGGCGAGAAGTTCGGCTTCGCCCGATACATGGTCGTGGCCGACACCGACGAACAAGCGCGCGAATGGGCCGAGGATGCCATGTTCGAGTGGAGCTACTTCTTCGGCCAGTTCGGCTTCAATGCGGTGCTCGCGCACAAAGGCGAAGACTACAAGACGCTCCCGACCGATGTACAAACTTTCATCGACCGGGGCATTCTGTTCTGCGGCAGCCCGGACACGGTCAATCGCCAGATGGAAGAAGCGCTGAAATACACGAAGATGGACCATCTCTGGTTGTTCACCGCCAACGAGCTGCTCGCCCAGGACAAGATGATGCGACACCTTGAGCTGATGACGCACAAGGTGCTGCCGAATTTTACCGACAAGATCGGGCCGAAGGCATCCGCGCAGCCGGCAGTCAAACCCCGCGTAGCAGCCTGAGGAGACGGATCATGGCTCACCAAAGTCTCTGGACCGACATCCACAAGACAGCCTTCGAGCAGAGTTTCGTCGATGCGGGGGGCGTGAAGACCAGGTATATCCGGTCGGGCGACCGCAGTGCTCCACCACTCATCTTCCTGCACGGCACCGGCGGTCATGCCGAAGCGTTCCTGCGCAATCTCGAAGCGCACGCCGAACACTACAACACATATCTGATCGACTATCTCGGTCACGGATGGACCGAGAAACCCGACTACGATTACGAGATGCCGCAATATTGCAAGCATCTGGCCGACACGATGGACGCGCTGGGCATCGAACGTGCGGCTATCTGCGGCGAGTCGATGGGCGGCTGGATCGCTGCCTGGTTTGCCATCCAACATCCCGATAGGGTCGAACGACTGATCTTGAACACCATGGGCGGCGCGACGATGAATCCGACCGTCATGAAGACGGTCTACGATAAGACCCTGGCCGCGGTCGAAAACCCGGAGACGCACACCCGGCCCAGGCTTGAGTGGCTCATGGCCGATCCATCGGTCGTGACCGACGATCTGGTTGCCTGCCGTCAGCGTATCTACGAACAGCCAGCCATGAAGGGGGCCATCGAACATATTCTCTGTCTCCAGGTCGAAGAGCCCAGGCGTCGCAATCTGATGACAGAAGAGAACATGTCGAAGATCAAAGCGCCGACGCTGGTTATCTGGACGAGCAAGGATCCGACCGCGTCGACCGATGTCGGCAAGATGATCGCTGACTGGATTCCCGGCGCGCAGTTTGTCGTAATGGAGAACTGCGGGCATTGGCCGCAGTATGAAAAGCCCGAAGAATACAATCGAATCTGCTTGAGTTTCCTTCAGGAGGGCCAGGTCAAGGCTGCAGCGTAATGGAAATTTTTCTCGCCGCGACGTCGCATTCGGCGCTATCGAACAATCCGGTTCTGAAGAACGAGGCCGAAGAACAGCCCTTCAGGGCTGCTCTGGCCGGGCTCGCCGAGAAAGTCCGCGATTTCGATCCTGACTTGATCTTGCAGTTCGGCAACGATCACAATTCCGGCATGTCACTTCGGCTGATGCCGCCGTTCATGGTCGGCATGAGGGCGAAGGCGCTGGGAGATTTCGACACGTCTACGGGCCCGCTGCTTGTGGACGAGGATGCCAGCCGGACAATCGCCTCCGGCTTGCACGATAAAGGGATCGACATCGCGACGACCTACGACTGGACCGTCGATCACGGCTTTGTCTGGGCCCTCGATCAGCTTCTCGGCGGAATCGACAAGGTCCCGGTCGTTCCGGTTTTCACGAATTGCGGCGGTGATTTGAGGCCCCCGTTCCATCGATCCTACGAGCTCGGCAAGACAATCGGCGAGATTCTGAAGCGAGACTTTAGCCACCGCAGAGTCCTGATCCTGGCATCGGGCGGATTGTCGCACGATCCTCCGCTGCCGAGTTTCAAGGATTCCCCGCCCGAAGTGCAGGAGGCAATGATCCGGGGAACGACCTGGGACAAGGACAGTCTCGAATTGCGCAAGGAGCGCGTGGCACAAGCAGGGATCGAGCACGCTGCGGGCGAGGGTGACTTGAAACCACTCAATCCCGAATGGGACGCCTGGATCATGTCGCGACTTGAACAGGGAGATCTTGGGGAACTCGCTTCGATGGAAGACTCCGTCGTAATCGAGACCGGCGGTCGGGGTGGAAGCGAAGTGCGCAATTGGCTTTCAGCATTCGCGGCGATGCGGGCGGCGGCTGGCGAATACTCTGCGACGCGGCATTACTACCGGCCCTTGCCTCATTGGATCGTCGGCTGGGGTATGATGTACGCGGAAGCGGCCTGACGCTCCATAAGTCGGGGCGGGACAGGTATGGACAACGTCGAATGCATCGTGGTGGGGGCTGGCGCTGTCGGCCTTGCCTGCGCTGCCGCAATCGCTCGCTCGGGGCGCGAAGTACTGGTCCTGGAGAGCGAAGATGCGATCGGCACGCACACGAGCAGCCGGAATTCCGAGGTCATCCACGCAGGCATTTACTATCGACCGGGCAGCCTGAAGGCCGAACTCTGCCGTAGAGGCAAGGAACAGCTTTACGCCTATGCCAGGGATCGCGGCATTGCCTTCCGGAATACCGGAAAGCTGATCGTCGCTTGCGCAAGAGATCAGGTCGCCAGGCTCGAAGAAATCCGAGATAATGCGACCGCCAGCGGTGTGGGGGATCTCAAGTTTCTCACGCAGAAAGAGGCGAAAAACATCGAGGCAGCAATATCGTGCCATGCTGCCCTGCTTTCTCCATCGACCGGAATCGTCGACAGCCATGCGCTGATGCTCGCTCTCGAGGGCGATCTCGAGGCACATGGCGGAATGGTTGTCTTGCAGACCCCGGTCAGCGCTTGCTCTGTCGAGGACGAGGGGATCATCGTAGAAACCGGCGGCAGTGACGCGATGCATGTGCGCACACGCTATCTGGTAAACTGTGCCGGGCTAAGGGCGCCGGCAGTCGCGCGCGGGATCCGAGGGCTGGACCAGGCGTTTGTTCCGCGGGCCTATTACGCGATTGGCCATTATTATCGGCTCAGCGGACGCAGCCCATGCGAGCATCTGATCTACCCGGTGCCCGAGCCGGGCGGTTTGGGGATACACCTGACGGTCGACCTGGGCGGGCAGGCGAAATTCGGCCCGGACGTGCGGTGGATCGACGGGGTCGACTATTCGTTCGACGACAGCCGCTTCGAAACCTTCCTCGCGGCGATCCGGACGTACCTGCCCGATATCGATGCGGACCGCATCGCCCCCGATTACACCGGCATCAGGCCGAAGATAGTTGGCCCCGGGGAAGCGGCTGCTGATTTCCGGATCGACGGGCCAAAGGACCACGGTACGCCGGGCGTCGTAAATCTGTTCGGAATCGAGTCGCCTGGCCTGACGGCAAGTCTCGCAATCGGCGACTACGTCGCCGATCTGCTGAGCTGAGTTCTAACGACGTCGAGCATCGAGACGGGGCGTCTCCCAAGCAAATGTTCGGCGTCGGGATATACGGTTTCGAACTCCCCCGCATCGATCGTTCGGAATAGCGACTCCGCCATTCGGACGAGGAATTCTGCGCGTCCCTGTCGGCGGCGGATTGCCGCGAACTCTGTGGCTGTATTCGGAATGGCCCGGACAGGCCGGCGAGCAATGTCCTCGATCAGCGCTGCGACCTCTTCTCGGTGTACTGCAAGCGGGCCGTTGAGCTCGTAGATTCGACCCTCGTGGCCATCCGACAACAGTATCTTGGCCAGAATCTCACCGATTTCGTCGACCGATATATGCGCCACGCGCCCTTTCTTGCCTGGCATCACCAGATGTCCGGTTTCGACAGCCTCGAATACGGCGGGAAGTGTATTCTCGATATACTCGCTGTTGCGGACAACGGTTGCCGGGATGCTCATCGCGGCGATGTCGCGCTCGGCTTCGGCGTGGATGGGAGAAAATGAGTACAGGCTGTCGTCTGATGGATTGACACGGCTCGTATAGAGCAATTGGTCCACGCCGGATTTCTGCGCGGCCGCAAAGGCGTTCTTGTGGAGACCGATACGCGCATCGACGGGACCGGTGGCCGAGATCAGGAGCAGCCGTTGCACCCCCGAATAAGCCCGCTCCAGGCTTTCGGGATCGGCAAAATCCGCGACGGCGGTCGTGAATCCCCGCTGCGCAAGCTTCGCCAATTTCTCCTCGTTTCGGCCGAGCGCACGGATGTCTTCGCGAGGGACTTTTTGCGCCAGGATTTCGCAAACCAGACCGCCGAGACGCCCCGTCGCACCCGACACAGCGAATTTGGCCGTTTTGTCAGGCATTGAATGCCAACCTCAAACCGGGCCGGGGCCAGGCCATCTTGATCAACCTACCCGTCAAGGACAGCGTGACGTAGGCGGTGGCAAGATCCTCGCCTCCGAATGCGATATTCGTCACGGCCGGATCGGGCAGATCCACGAAGTCAACCAATTCGCCTTCTGGCGAAATCACGCTGATTCCCCCCCGAGACAGGGTCGCCACGCAGATATTGCCATTCGCTTCGGCGGCCATGGAATCGTACAGATCGTAGCCAGGGGCGCCATAATGAACTGGCTCCGGGTTTAGCAGCCCTTCCGGCACAACAGCCTTGCCGGGCTCCTCGATCGTGAATTTCTTGACCCGCCCCGCCATCGTCTCGGCCATATAGAGCGTCTTTTCGTCCGGGCTGAGAGCAATTCCGTTGGCATGGCTGCAAGGATAGATTTGCTCCGAAATCCGTGCCCCATCCGCAGAGGCATAATACACCGCGCCGACATCTTCGGTTCTTGCGTATCGTTTACCGTTGTCGGTGAACCACATTCCACCACAGCTGTCGAAAACAAGGTCGTTCGGGCCCTTGATCATCTCGCCGTCGCAATGTGTGTGGAGTGTCGTGAATTCCCCCGTCTGGAGATCGACGCGCTGGATGCTGCCACCTTCGTAGTCGGATGGCGTGAGGCCCGGAACAAGGCCGCCATCGACTTCGTGCCATTCAAATCCTCCATTGTTGCAGACATAGACATGTCCGTCCGGACCAATCGCCGCTCCATTCGGTCCGCCGCCCAACTCGGCGACTATGTGCTTGTTCCCATCGGGAGCGACGCGCGTCAGCGTGCCCCGCGCGATCTCGACGACCAGAACAGAACCGTCAGCCAAGGGTACGGGGCCTTCCGGGAATAGTAGGCCGTCGGCAACGACTTCGAAATCCGCCATTCGATTACTCCTTTCGGGGTCCGAAGACGGTCCTTGCTGAGCCTATGCTTCTTGCCACCTACTGAAAGATAGGTGCCAATCGGTTCCAGAGCCTTCAGCGAATAGGACAAGGGAGACCAGTCGCATGCCGGGACAACTAGCCGATAAGGTGGTCATAGTCACAGGCGCGGGCGGTGGCATTGGTGCCGCTGCCGCGAAGATTTTCGCACGGAACGGTGGCCTCGTTGTGGCTGCCGGGCGAACCGAGGCGAGCGTTAAGCGCGTCTGCAGCAAGATATCGGGCGCCGGAGGTACCGCAGTTTATGTGACGGCCGATGTGGCGACACCGGAAGGAGCGAAATCGATCGTCGAAACGGCCATGGAAAACTATGGCAGGCTGGACTGCGCATTCAACAATGCAGGGATTGACGGATCGCTGGCACCGACCGCCGAATACCCGGAAGCCGAGTTCGACGAAGTCATCCGTATCAATTTGAAGGGCGTATGGCTTTGCATGCGCGAGCAGATCTCGGCCATGCTGAAGAATGGCGGCGGCGCGATCCTGAATAACGCGTCTGCTCTTGGTAAGGTCGGCCAGTTTTCCATGCCGGCCTATTGCGCGTCCAAGGCAGGTGTAGCGGGCCTTACGAAGGCAGCAGCATTGGATTACAGCTCGCAAGGAATCAGGTCGAACGTGATCTCTCCGGGAGTGGTCGAAACTCCGATGATGAAACAGCAAATGGAGACCATGCCCGAGCTACGGCAATTGCTGTTGGAGCGGCATCCTATCGGTCGTCTGGGATCGCCCGAGGAAATTGCCGAAGCTGCTGCCTGGATACTTTCCGATGCCGCCTCTTTTATGACCGGTTCCGACGTTTCGGTAGACGGTGGTTACCTGGCAATCTGAGAGACACCCCATGGCCTATCCGAAGCTATTCAGCGAATGCGACCTCGGTAGCCTGACCTTGCCCAATCGCGTCGTCATGGCGCCGATGACCCGCCTGAGGGCTCCCGACTCGATACCCACGAGCCTGATGGCTGAGTATTATGCGCAGCGCGCCTCTGCCGGACTGATCGTCACGGAATGTACGATGGCGTCCGACACCAGCGCGGCCTACATCGACGCGCCCGGAATGTATTCTGATGCCCTGATTACGCCTTGGCGCAAGGTCGTCGACTCCGTGCATGAAGCCGGGGGCCGAATCTATCTGCAGCTATGGCATTGCGGAAGAGTGGCTCATTCGTCGCTGATGCCCGATGGTCAGAAACCACTCGCACCGAGCGCGGTGAGAGGGGAAGGCGAACTGCACACCTTCGACGGGAAAAAGCGCGTATCGGAACCTCGCGCGCTGCTCGAACCCGAAATCTTCGGACTGACCAAGGCTTTCGGGAAAGCGGCCGCGAGAGCCAAGAACGCTGGTTTCGACGGCGTCGAAATTCATGGCGCATTCGGCTACCTCATCGATCAGTTTCTTCAAACCGGCAGTAACCGGCGGACCGATGAATACGGCGGTTCGACCGAAAACCGTATGCGCTTTCTTCTTGGTGTTGTCACCGCCGTTCAGCAATCGTTCGGGCAAAATGTCGGCGTCAAGCTCTCCCCGAGCAGCCGGTTTCACGGAATGCATGACGACGATCCCGAGGGCCTGTTCGCCGACGTGCTGGAAGCGCTCACCGAGTGCGACTTGGCATACGTCCATATGATGGAGCCACAGCCGCAAGATCTAGAAGTCGGGGTGACAATCAAAGACGTCTTGGAGTTCTCCCGGCAGCACTATGACGGGACGATCATCGCCAATGGGGGCTTCGATGCCGCCAAGGCTGAGCGAGCTCTGGAAAGCAAGGGTGCGGATCTGGTGTCCTTTGGCCAACCCTTCCTCGCCAATCCGGATCTGGTCGCACGCATGAAATCCGATCTCGACCTGGCTCAGCCCGATTTCTCCACCATCTACGGCGGGCCAGGCAGCGATCCGGCGAAAGGCTATACTGATTACCCTAGAGCCGAGTAGACGGGCTCTCCGCTTTCGATCAATTGATGAGCCCCAGTTGCCGTGCCTTGAAGACGGCCTCGGATCTGCGATTCACGCCCATCTTCGTGTAGATCTGCTGCAGGTACCATTTCACCGTGCCGAGTGTCAGCCCAAGCTCGGCCGCCATCTGCTTGTTCATCATCCCCGTCGAAATCATCACCAGGATTTCCGACTCCCGATCATTGAGTGCCTCATATTGGCCGCCCTCGATTTCGAGTTCTTCTCGGCGTGCGACAGGAGTTGAATCCTCACCGCCGATCGCTTCCAGGATCTTGCTATGCGATGCTCTGAGCTCCGGCTGGTGGTCGAAGTTGAGCGCGCGCAGGCTCGGACGGATAGCAGGATTGGCATCGACGAAGCTGCGCACGAAACCCTTTTCCCCGGCCATTTGAATGGCGTGCCGAATGGTCCGGTGAGCCGCGTTGGTCTGACCTTTGAGCGTTTGGGCATGCGCAAGACTGAGGGAAAAGCGCACCGCGAAGCGCAGGCACTGCCTGTTCTCGAGAAATTTACTCCAGCTCGACAGTAGCCGTTCTGCATCGTCCAATTCGTTTTCGCAGATGGCCACATGGGCCGCGGCAAAGGCGTAGACGGCATCGAGAGTGGTATGGCCTTCGCGAGGCTTGAGCGTTTCCACCCTGGTTGAAAGATTGTTGAGTTTCGCGATGCGGCGAACCGCCGCATTCTCGCCAGCCGATGTAAGCATCCGGATGCGTTCCGAGAGCAGGATTGCGCGCAAGCGTTCGAACTGACGTACGCTCGCCACTTCTTCTCCGCGCTCAAGGATCTTGATCGCCTGCGCCTGATTTTCGATAGCCGCGATCTTAGCGCTTGCTTGGTAACCGGCAATCAACTGGTCAATCAGTCCCGTCTTCGTCGCAAGAGGCAGGAATTCTTCCACGTACGACCTGGCGGCTTCGATCTCGTTTCGCTCGTATCGGAGCTCGGCAAGATAGAGCGCTGGCATGGCCGTCGTTGCGCTTTGTCGGCCATACATGCCTTCCGACGTATGAAAGGCCCTGGAAATGGTCCGCTCTGCGCGTTCGATATTGCCCATGAATGCGTGGGTCGCGCCGATGATGCAATCGTGCCAGATCGTGGCCCAGCGATTGTCTTCCCCCTCAAAGATCTCGCGCGCTGCTTGTGCCGTCCAGACGCCTTCGCAATTGAACATTTCGCGCTGCGCATAGACAAGCGTGGTGCGTGCCACCGCATCCTCGAAGGCCGAATTCCCGCCCGGCATGGATTGCCACTGCAGCGCGAGACTTTCCACCTGCGGCATTTCGTCCTGCAACAATCTAAGCTGCATTTCGCGGTGGATCAGCTTCTTCTCGAGCTTCTCGACATCAAGGCCTCGTCTGCTCCACTCAGCGACCGTTTCATCGCTCTCCATAGCGCGGCGTACCTGGTCGAGGACCATCTTCGCTTCGCCGAACTGCCATAGCAATGTCGCGGCGTAGACACGGTCCAGCTGCAGGTCGGGATGGTCCGCCAACAGCTCAGCAGGCAACTTTCTTGCGTAGGTCAGAAGTGTCGAGCCCCGCCCTGTATGCGCCAGTCGTTCGGCATTCCTGCTGAGCATTTCCAGCAGGAAACCGGAAGACTGCGACAAATCCGCCTGGAGCAGCGCGCGTTCTATCCACCCACGTTCTTGAAGCCACAGCGCAGCGCTTTCGTTGACGTTTCCGTTGCCATTCGGCTCGCAATCGTCCGCTAGACCCGAAAAGGCTTCGACGAATAGCGGGTGGTAACGGAACCAGCCGGGCTGAGCGGTTGGCATGAGGAAGTATTGCCGGCGCACCAATTCGTCGATGAGAGCCTGGCTATCATTGTCGTTTCGGATGTGGTCGGCCAGCTCGGCGGAAAGCTCTGACAACGATGCAGTATCGCGCACGAATTCGGAGAGCTCGACGGTCAAGCGCGAGAGCACTTCTTCACGAAGGTATTCGAGCAGTTGAGGCTCCTTGCCGGAAAGGAGGTTCTCGAGCGGTTTGTCCGGATTTTCCGTCAAGGAGATTGCCGCCAATCGTAGGCCGGTCGCCCACCCCTCTGTCTGCTTGACAATCGCTTCGACCGACTCGGCCTGAGTCGACCTGCCAAGGGCTTTTTCGAGCATGCTGGTTGCTTCGCCGGTTTGAAACTCGAGTTCAGCAACGCCGAATTCGGCGATTTTTCCCTGTATCCGCATCCGGGAAACCTGAAGATTCACAGCTTCGCGCGATGCAACGACGAGGTGCAGATACTTGCAATCGCTGTTGAGAAGAAACGATAGGAAATCGTTCGAGTCCTGGCCCTGGGCGTTGTGGTAGTCGTCTACGATCAGAAGGATCGGTTTGCCGACGGTCTCGATTGCATTCACTATCGAAATCCCGGCAGCCCCCATGTCCGATGCCAAATCGACTTTCCCGGCGGGTGTCAGTCTCTTCGCAAGTTGCCTGTCTGCCTGCGCAAGGGCGAGAACGATATGACGGGCGAAGCGGTAACTATCGGTGTCCGCACGGTCGCATGTGACCCATGCTGCGATGTTCCCGGCACCTTCCGCCGCCCCGTACCAATGTGAAAGCAAGGTAGTCTTGCCGAAGCCGGCCGGCGCGACGACCAGCGAGCATCGCCGCGTCCATAACTCATCCAAATCCTGACTCAGTCGCGCTCGCTCGATGGTGCTGGCACTGTCTCGCGGCGGCGCCAGTTTACTCAGTAGGAAGGGCTGCTGCCCCGGTGCGATTGGGGCTTGCTCCTTGCCAGCCATATATCGATCCGTCTCCCCACCTTACCCTCGATTCAGGCGAACTGATCGAGCGAAAGGTCTCCTCCTCTCACTTCGAAGTATAGTTCCCGAAGCTTTTCGGGAAGTCTCCGGAACTCGACCACGGCCAGGTTCCGGCAAACATAGAAATTCAGTTCGAGCTTTTTGGCCAGCGCAAAACATTCCTGAGCGGAGGCAGTCTCGCCTTCGGCATTGAGAATGTCGCACCATGTCACCGCATGCGACCCTGCCGAGCGCTCGGCATAGCGAAAAGCCAGCTCGCACAAGGCGGAATCCCGATCGAGCTTTTCCTGCACAATGGCTGGCATAATATGGCCAGGGGAGACGAGATCCTTACGCTCGCAGCGCTTCCGCCCTAGCGTTTCGGCCGTTATCGCCCGTTCCGCGGCGGAGATTCCCGTCTCGGTGCACTCGCGACCTTCGACGCTGCTGACGAACACCGGCATATGGGGGCGCCTCGGGCCCGTGGATATGGGAGACAGGCCGAGCTCGTAGGCGCGCGCTGCTGCCATCGCCACACTTACGATACCATGTCCCAAGGAGGCCATCTTGTTGATCGAGTCGGCCGTCGTGGCGTCCGCGGACTCGAAAAATATTCCCCTGCCACGCCTGCCCAGCACCTCTCGGTCGACCAATATGGAAAGAGGCACCAAATCTCGGTCGCGATCCTTTCGGATCATGCTGCGCATGCCACGCTAGATTCGAGCGCGCCCGTACCGCAGTAGCCGCCATGGTGGTAGAGCAGCGGGCGGGAGTTGGTATTGACGTTCACGTCGACGATCCGTCCAGCGACAACACGGTGCGTGCCCACATCCATCGCACTCAAGGACTCGCAAGCTACGCTCGCCACGGCGCTAAGCAGGATCGGGCTTCCGCCCATTTGCCGCCAATCGCCGCTCTTGAAGCGCAGGGCCTTCAGCTTCGACGTGCCGAACATCGTGGCGATTTCTTCGTCCGATTCCGATAGTATGTTCACGGCAAAGCGACCGCCTCGATCGAGGCTCTCGAAGATGGATGCGTGCCTGTTGACGCAAACCAGGATTGAGAGAGGGTCGAAGCTCAACGAGCATACCGCGGTCGCGGTCATACCCGATCTCGCGTCGCCGGAGCCTGTCGTGATGAGGTGAACCGAGGAAGCGACATGGCGCTGAGCCTGTCTGAATGCTTCGATCAAAGCTTCCTGCGAGCTCGAGACTTGTTCCATGGCGATCACCTTCCTTTCCCACCTGCCAAACTAGAATCGCGTCGGGAAATCGCACCTATCTTTCGGCCAAGGGCGGATTTTTGCTGCGCCGGCCAAAGGATAGGTGCGATTTGCCAGATCACGCTGCAGAGCGGCAGGATGCTGGAGACCACAGAGTTTGACACTGCCTTGGGGCAGGAATTGTATGCGGCCTTGCGAGAGCGCCGCACCGTCATGCCGCTGATCGAGCGATACGAGCATCTCACCATCGATGACGCTTATCGCGTATCCTTGGAATTTTTGCGCTTGCGTAATCAGGATGGCGAGCGTGTCGTCGGCAAGAAGATCGGTGTCACGTCGGACGCGGTGCAGGAAATGCTCGGCGTGCATCAGCCCGATTTCGGCTTCCTCACCGACGCGATGCACTACGAAAGCGACATTCCGATCAACAAGGCCGGCTTGATCCAGCCGCGTGCAGAAGCCGAAATCGCGTTCATCCTGAAGGATGACCTGAACGGTCCAGATGTGAACGCCGACGATGTGATCGCCGCGACCGAAGCGATTGCTCCCTGTTTCGAGGTGGTCGACAGCCGTATTCGGGACTGGAAGATCTCCATCGTGGATACGGTGGCCGACAATGCTTCGTGCGGGGTCTTTGCCCTGGGGGAAGCCCGCGTCGACCCGCGAGGCATCGATCTTCCTTCTCTTCAGGTCGCAGTCAACAAGAATGGCCACCAAATTTCTACCGGCAGGGGATCTGCCGTGCAGGGATCGCCTGCCCAAGCTGTAGCATGGCTGGCAAATACGCTCGGCCGCTACGGTGTCGGTCTGAACGCTGGCGATATTATCTTGTCGGGCAGTTTGGTTCCGCTGGAGCCCGCGGCTCCCGGAGATCATTTCGAAATGGAGTTGGGCGGCATTGGCTCCTGTTCGATCCGCTTTCACTGAGAGGCAAATACAATGGACAAGGTAAAGGCGGCGATAATTGGCTCGGGCAATATCGGTACCGATCTGATGATCAAAATCCTGCGCACTTCGGATGTCTTCGAAATGGGCGCCATGGTTGGGATCGACCCGGAATCCGACGGCCTTTCGCGAGCGAAGAGATTGGGCGTCGCCACGACCCACGAAGGTATTGACGGATTGGTGAATCTCGACGTCTGGCCGGACATCGGCGTGGTATTCGATGCAACCTCAGCCGGCGCCCACGAACGTCACCATGAAATCGTTACGGGCGCCGGCAAGAAAATGGTCGATCTGACGCCGGCAGCCCTCGGGCCCTACGTCATCCCCGTCGTAAATGGCGACGATCATCTCGGCGCGCAGAACGTCAACATGGTTACGTGCGGTGGCCAGGCCACGATACCGATCGTCGCTGCCGTCAGCAGGGTAGCCCGGGTGCCGTATGCCGAAATTGTTGCCTCGGTATCGTCTCGTTCGGCCGGTCCTGGCACGCGGGCGAACATCGATGAGTTCACCGAAACGACAGCCCGCGGAATCGAAGCCGTCGGAGGTGCTGACAAAGGCAAGGCCATCATCATCCTCAATCCTGCCGAGCCACCCATGATCATGCGCGATACAATATTCACTCTCAGCCAGGGAGCGGATGAGGCGGAGATCGAGCGATCGATCGAGCAAATGGTCAAGGACGTGCAGGAATACGTGCCCGGTTACAGGCTCAAGCAGAAGGTTCAGTTCGAGCGATTCGGGTCTAACAATCCGGTAAGGATTCCCGGCGTCGGCACGTTCGAGGGAATGAAGACCAGCGTCTTTCTCGAGGTCGAGGGTGCCGCTCACTACCTCCCTGCCTATGCCGGCAACCTCGACATCATGACATCGGCTGGTTTGGTCACGGGCGAGAAAATGATGCGGGCTCGTGCTGTGGCGGAGGCCGCATGATGTTCGATCCCGCAACAGACAAGCTTTACATTCAGGATGTAACCCTGCGTGACGGTATGCACGCGATCCGGCACCAGTACGGCATCGGTCACGTGCAGGATATCGCCCGCGCACTGGATGAAGCGGGCGTCGATGCGATAGAAATCGCCCATGGTGACGGCCTTAATGGTTCGAGCTTCAACTACGGTTTTGGAGCACAAACCGATTGGGAATGGATCGAGGCCGTCGCAGACGTCGTGCGCAGCGCCAAGCTCACCACCCTACTGCTGCCCGGAATCGGAACGGTCGAAGAGCTCAGACAGGCTTACGATCTCGGTGTCCGCTCCGTGCGGATCGCAACCCACTGTACCGAGGCGGACGTTTCGAAACAGCATATCGAGGCCGCGCGGACCCTTGGAATGGACACGATCGGCTTCCTCATGATGAGCCATATGATCGAACCGGCAAGACTGGCGGAGCAGGCTGTCTTGATGGAGTCCTACGGGGCACAGTGCGTATATGTCACTGACAGTGGCGGTGCTTTGGACATGGACGGTTATCGCGATCGAATGGCGGCGTATGAAAAGGCCTTGAAGCCGGAAACCGAGCGCGGGGTGCACGCACACCACAATTTGTCGCTCGGGGTCGCCAATTCGATCGTCGCTGTTCAGGGCGGTGCGCGCCGGGTCGATGCATCACTGACGGGAATGGGGGCCGGCGCAGGCAATGCGCCACTCGAAGTCTTCATCGCTGCGGCTGATCGCAAGGGCTGGCAGCATGGCTGCGATCTGTACAAGCTGATGGATGCTGCGGAAGACCTCGTTCGGCCACTCCAAGACCGCCCGGTTCGGGTCGATCGGGAGACACTAAGTCTCGGCTATGCTGGCGTGTATTCGAGCTTCCTTCGCCATGCCGAGAAAGCCGCTCGCGACCACGGCCTCGACACACGCGAGATCCTGGTCGAATTGGGCAATCGCAAGATGGTCGGCGGGCAAGAGGACATGATCGTGGATGTGGCGTTGGATCTCGCAAAAGAGCGCGCCTGAGAAGCTGATTTTCGTCGAGGCGGGGTCATTGCACCCAACCGCCAGCAAACGGGATTGCCTGCCCGGCAATGAAATCGGCGTGACCGGAAGCGAGAAAAGCTGCGAGCGCGACATCCTCTTCCGCACGCGCCAACCTTCCGGCCGGAACGTGTTCGTCGAGAAAAGCCCGGAAGGCAGCGGTTTCGATTCTTTCGGGAGGGAAGTATTCCGGGTTCTCGACAAAGTTCTGCGCAATCAGATTGATCTGAACGTTTCGCGAGGCAACCTCTGCGCCGACCGATCGCACATAGCCCACTTGCGCGGATCGAGCTGCGCAATAGGCGGGCATCAGCGCTCGCGCGCGCAATCCGGTTGCGCTGCCGAAGACGATGATCTTGCCGGACTCTCTCCTCAGCATGTCCGGCAATGCGGCCTGTACCAGCCAGTGAAGCGGATGGACGAGACGGTCGAAGCACTGCATCCACCCTTCGTCAGATAGCTCGACGGTTGGTGTCCCCAGATTGGTATCGGCGGCAAGATTGAGCAACATGATGTCCGGAGCTCCCGACGCTCGCCAGGCTTCGGCGCACTGGTCACGGGTCGCGAGCGGGCTGTCGCTCGCATGGACTATCGCCCCTAAATCGGTAAAAAAGCTGACTGCTGCCGGCCCCATGAATTCGTCCGACTGGGTCAGCAGAATCGTCTTCCCGGAAAGATCGATCATTCCGCGCTGGCAGCGGAAAAGGTGTCCCGAAGCCAGCCGGCAACATGGGTCACACATCGATTTCCCTCGGGCATGGTAGCGCCGAACGAGAAGAAGCCGTGGACTTGGCCTTCGTAAACGAAGAACGAACATGGGACTGAAGCTGCCCGCAAGCGATGGGCATAGGCGCGGGCCTCGTCGAACAGACAATCGATATCGCTGGCTATGATCATCGCCTCGGGAAGGTCCGAGAGATCCGGCTCCCGCAAGGGGGAAGCCCGTGGATCGAGCACCTGGTCGCCGAAGTGCAGTGCAACCGTTCCTTCGATCGCCTCATGGCTCGTGAAGTAGTCGTTTTCGAAGCGGCTAGGACTGTAACTGGCCATGTCGAGCATTGGATAGATGAGGACCTGGCCAACGGGCGGCTCGATGCCAAGGCGCTTCGCTTCCTGCGCAACCGCTGCTGCCAAATATCCACCAGCGCTATCACCAGCGACCGCTATTTTGCTGCCGGCTCCCTCGATCTGCGACGGTTGTCTTGCCAATGATTGATACACGGCGAAGCAATCTTCAAGAGGTGCGGGAAACCGATTTTCGGGTGCTTTCCGGTATCTTGGTACGACCACGATGGCGCCGGCCTTATTCGCAATCATCCGGCTGGTCGGATCGAAGTCTTCCGGATTGAGCATGATGCCGCCGCCACCATGGTAGAAAATGACCAGGGGCAAATCGACTCCGGTGGATTCCGGCCAATAGACGAGAGACTCAACTCCGGCGAGTTCGACGGTTTCTTGTCTTGCGACCTCCGGTGCCACAGGAGAGAGCGATTGCCAAAGAGCGCTGAAGCCAGCGCGTTGTTGCTCGAGTTCTGCAGGTGGCGGACCGGCCGCCTCCAACCGATCGAGCAGGTCTTTGCTGGACTTGTCTATGAAAGGCATGGATGCTCCGCTCCTCTTTGGGCATCAATGGATTTGCTTCGCTGAAAGGCACCTACCTTTCGGTGGGTCTGACGACGATGGAGGGCATTGCAGTATGTTGACGGCGCGAAAGGTCGACCATGTCGTACTGAGAACCGGCCAACTCGAACCTATGATTGCCTTTTATTCGGACATCTTCGGGGCGAGTGTTGTTCGAAGAGACGACAGGCTCGGCCTCGTGCAGCTGAGCATGGGAGATTTCCTGTTAGACCTTCTTAGCGTGAGTGGCGTAGCGAGCACGGAATCGGAGAAATACCGAAACAGCTACATTCTCGACCATCTCTGCATCGAGATTGATCCGGTTTCCGAGAACGAGGTCGACGCTCTTTCTGCTCGCCTTGGCCAGGATCTAGCTTTCCGGACTCTGTACGGGGCCAAAGGGTACGGGCCGTCAACCATGATCAGCGATCCCGATGGCAACAGGATAGAGCTTAAGATGTACCCGTCAGATTGAGCCGCTCGATTGGGGAAATGGCGGCGTGTGATCTTTGGGCCGCGACCTTTGATCGAGGCAGCAGACTTTGAAAGATCTCCGACGATTCGCAAAGGCCCCTTATGTGCACTTGATTAGCGGCGATATTCCTTGGGCGCAGAAACGAGTTATTCCGTGTTTCAACAGTCCTCGATAGGTGCTGTCAGTCTAACGCTAACTTGTATCCCCCATCGAGAATTTCGTGGCTAAACAGGGGGCTATGGAGACCATTTCTTTCAAGCGTCACCGCTTTCATCCGGACATTATCCGACACGCCGTATGGCTCTACTTCCGCTTCACACTGAGCTTGCGAGACGTTGAGGATTTGCTCGCTGAACGCGGGATCGATGTCACTTATGAGACCATTCGATGTTGGTCCGACAAGTTCGGTCCAGCCATCGCTGCGAACATTCGAAAACGGCGTAGACCGGCTGATTGCGTTTGGCATTTGGATGAGATGATTGTCCGAATTGGCGGCAAGCGCATGTTCATGTTGCGGGCTGGCGATAAGGAGGGCGAGGTGCCGGATGTGTTGGTACAGAAGCGACGCAACAAGGAAGCAGCACTGAAATTGCTGCGAAAACTGCTCAAGAACCAGGGCTTCGTTCCCGAGGCCATCGTGACGGATGGCCTTGCTTCTTATCGAGCTGCGCTTCTAAAATTGGGTGCGTTGAAGCGTCACCAGCCCGGTCGGCTCCGCGAAAACAATCGTGCAGAAAATTCACACCTTCCCATCCGAAGGCGGGAACGAAAAATGCAGCTCTTTAAGTCCCAAGGCCAAGCGCAGCGTTTCGTTTCCACTCACTCAGCGATCTACAATACCTTCAATACCGAGCGTCACCTCGTCTCCCGAAAGACAATGCGAAAATACCGAGACCGCGCTTTCGCCGAGTGGCAAGCCGCGTCTGCTTCAGTTGGCTAAATTCTCAAGATCGCACATCAATGCGGCCGGCGTTCGTTAACCTGACGGTCCCAACCTGAAACTAGAGACGGGTGCTCGGGATAGGTGGCGGAGCAGGAGGGATTCGAACCCTCGATACGGGGTTACCGTATACACACTTTCCAGGCGTGCGCCTTCGACCACTCGGCCACTGCTCCGCATTCCTGTTTGGCTTACCGCACTTTGGGCTACTTAAGGCCGAAGGCCGCCGGATTGGCCTTCGCCCTCAAGCAGCAAAGCGGCCGCGCAAACAAGAAGGCGCGCGTCTAGCGGCGACCGGTGGGTTTCGCAAGCCGAAGCGGAACGGAGATATTCCAAATTGCGTTTTTCGTGGTACAAGCGGCCAGTGGCGGTGCTGCGCGGATCAGGCATACCCTGCGAACACCGTCTCGAAGCCCCCTTTCGCCCCTACAATGCGCGAGAGGGGGCTTTTGTTTTTCCGCGCGCAGTGGCACCTCTCCATACATGACGAAGCCGCTGATTTCGCTCGCCGCGCTGATCGCGCTAGCCTCACCTGCCAGCGCACAGGAGGCGGCGCCTCATCCTTCGCCCAACCAGATCGTCGCCGAGGCGGCAGCGGAGGAATGGGTGGCAATCGCGCCAGAAGACCTTCTGGTCATGACGCTCGCGCCGGCTGCCGATGGGGCCGAGCGCGAGGTGCTGATCCAGTTGATGCCCGCGCCTTTCGGCCAAAGCTGGGTCAAGAACATCCGCACCTTTGCGCGTTCGGGCTGGTTCGACGACATCACCGTCAACCGCGTGCAGGACAATTACGTCGTCCAGTGGGGCGATGCGAATTACGACAACCCGGAGAGCTCGGGCCGGCCCAAGGCGCTTCCCGCAGCACTCGTCGCCACGACCGAGGAGGACTATACGGTTTCCGGCGACGCCATCAGCCTCTCGACATTGTTGACCGATTCCGAACGCGATCTCGCGCTCGAAGCAGACAGCTACATCGCTTCCGAGGACCGGACCGCGGCGGTGATCCTCGCCAACGGGCTCGTCGATGCTTACGCGCAGCTATCGCTGTTTTACCAGGGCTGGCCGCTCGCCTCGAACATCGGTTCGGACGAGGAAGGCGAGCCCGCGACCGTCTGGCCGATCCATTGCTATGGCATGGTCGGCGTAGGCCGGAACCTGTCGCCCGATGCGGGCACGGGTGCCGAGCTTTACACTGTGATCGGCCACGCACCGCGCCATCTCGACCGCAATATCGCCCTCGTCGGGCGGATCGTAGAAGGAATGGAGCACCTCTCCAGCCTGCCGCGCGGCAAGGGTCAACTCGGCTTTTACGAGGATGAGAGCAAGCGCGTGCCGATTCTGTCGGTACGCGTCGCCAGCGACCTTTCCCAAGGCGAGCGCCCCGCCTTCGAGTTCCTTTCCACCGATAGCGCGAGTTTCGCCCGCTATGCCGATGCCCGAGCGAACCGGCGCGACCCCTTCTTCAACGTGCCCGCCGGCGGAGCCGACATCTGCAACATTCCGGTTCCCGTGCGGCGGATCCTGGATTGACCGAGACGCTTGCCTGGCGTGGCGAGATCACTCGCTGGCAGGGTGAGAAGGCGACCTACCATCTGCTAACCATCGACGGCGCCTGCGCCGAGGAAATCACCATGCACGAGCGGCTGCGGCGGCTCGAGATGGGCGGGCGGCGCGGCTTCGGATCGGTCAAGGTCTTGGCAGAGATCGGCGGGACGCGATGGAAGACCTCGGTTTTTCCCTCTAAAACCGGCGAATGGTGACTGCTGGTGGGAAAGAAGGTGCTGAAGGCGGAAGACTTGGCCGCGGGTGACGCAGCCGAGCTGACGCTCGAGCTGCTCTAGATTTTCTGCATCAGCTCTATGCGATTGCCGAAGGGATCGGCGATATCGCCGCGTATGTAGCCGTCCAGATCCTTGCCCGGCTTGAAGCGGATGCCCGCCTTGCCGAGCCGCGCGACCAGCTTGGCCAGATCGTTTACCAGCAGCGCGGGATGCGCGCGGCGCGCGGGATGCGCGCGGCGCGCGGGATGCGCGCGGCGCGCGGGCAGAAAGGCATCCTCCACCCCGCAATGGATCGCAATCCCCTCGCCTGCGAACCAGCATCCGCCATTGACCGCGAGGTGCGCGGGCTTGGCCACTTCCTCCAGCCCCATGAGGTCGACCCAGAAGCGCCGCGCATGCGGCTCTCCGCCATGCGGCATCGCGAGCTGGACATGGTCGATGCCGGTAACTGCGCTCATACGCGTTCTGCTTGCGCTACGGAGTCGCTCGCCCGCAGCGCGCTGAGTATCCGCGTCAGATGGGGCACGTCCTGCACCTCGAGATCGATTTCGTAAGTGGTGAAGGGATGATCGAGCTGCGTCTGGTCGAGACTTTTAACATTGACGTGGTTCTGCGCGAAGATGCCCGCCATTTCGGCCAGCGTGCCAGGCCGATCGTAGAGCGTCACACGCAAGCGGCCCACTGCCCCGCGCGAACGCTTGCCCCATGACAGGTCCATCCAGTCGGTATCGATCCCGCTGGCGAGCCGGCTGCAGTCGATCGTGTGCACCTCGACCCGCTCGTTCGGCTTGCGCAGGCCCACGATGCGGTCGCCCGGGACCGGGTGACAGCACTCGGCGAGCTGGAATCCGACACCCGGCGTCAACCCGCGAATGGAAAGCGCCTTACCGCTGCGCGACCAGTCGAAATCCTCTTCCAGCTCGGCCGTGCAGCCGGGCACAAGCGCCTCCATCACCTCACGGTCGGGAATCTTGGCGGCACCGATGGCGTAATAGAGGTCTTCGTCCTCTTCCATCTCGAGCCGTTTGAGGGCTTCGCGCAGGGCCTTCTTGCCGATCTTGGCGGGCACCCGCAGCGCGATCTCGTCGAACAGCTTGCGACCGATTTCGGCTATCTCGGCGCGTTCCTTGAGGCGCACGGCGCGGCGGATCGAAGCGCGCGCCTTGCCGGTCACGACGAAACCCAACCAGCTCATCTGCGGGTCGGCATTGTTGCTCTTGATGATCTCGACCACGTCGCCATTGTTGAGCTGCGTCCGCAGGGGCATGTGCCGCCCGTTGATCTTCGCCCCCACGGTCTGCGCGCCGAGATCGGTGTGCACGGCGAATGCGAAATCGACCGGCGTCGCCCCCTTGGGCAGCTGGAACAGCGCGCCCTTGGGCGTGAAAGCGAAGATGCGATCCTGGTAAATCGCCATACGCGTGTGTTCGAGCAGTTCGTCGGGATCATGGCTGGCATCGACGATCTCGATCAGATCGCGCAGCCAACCGACCTGCCCGTCGGGCCGGTCCTGCTGCTTGTAGGCCCAATGCGCAGCGAGGCCGAATTCGTTCAGGCGGTGCATTTCGCGGGTGCGGATCTGCACCTCGACGCGCATCGACTTGCCGTAGATCAGCGAGGTGTGAAGCGAGCGATAACCGTTGTTCTTCGGCGTCGAGATGTAGTCCTTGAACTTGCCCGGCAGGAATTGCCAGGTCGTGTGCAGCACGCCGAGCGCACGGTAGCAGTCGGCGACATCCTCGCAGATGATGCGGAAGGCCATGATGTCGGTCACCTGTTCGAACGAGACGTGGCGCTCGGCCATCTTGCGCCAGATCGAATAGGGGTGCTTCTCTCGGCCCGAGACTTCGGTGGTGATGCCCGCCTCGGCGAGCGCATGCTTCATATCGAGTGCGATCGCATCGACCTGGCCGCCGTCCTCGCTGCGGATCTGCTCGAGCCGCTGGGTGATGGTCTCGAATGCTTCGGGCTCGAGCTGCTCGAAAGCGAGCATCTGCATCTCGCGCATGTATTCGTACATGCCGATCCGCTCGGCGAGCGGGGCGTAGATATCCATAGTCTCGCGCGCGATACGCCGGCGCTTTTCTTCGCTCTTGATGAAGTGCAGCGTGCGCATGTTGTGGAGGCGGTCGCCAAGCTTGACGAGCAGCACGCGGATGTCCTCGCTCATGGCGAGCAGGAACTTGCGCAGGTTCTCCGCCGCGCGTTCGTTCTCGGGCATCTGCTCGATCTTGGAAAGCTTGGTCACCCCGTCGACCAGCCGCGCGACGTCGGTCCCGAAATGCTCCTCGATATCCTCGATCGTTGCCAGCGTATCCTCGACCGTGTCGTGGAGCAGCGCGGTGGCGATGGTCTCCTGGTCGAGCTTGAGATCGGTCATCAGGCCCGCGACCTCGACCGGATGGCTGAAATACGGGTCCCCGCTCGCGCGCGTCTGCGTGCCGTGCTTCTGAACGGTATAGACATAGGCGCGGTTCAGCATCGCCTCGTCGGCATCGGGGTCGTATTCCTTGACCCGTTCTACGAGTTCGTACTGGCGCAGCATACCTAGGAGATAGGTGCGCATGAGAGCCATGAACAGGCTGAAATTGCGAGCGGTGCAAATGACCGGTGGCCATCGATGGCAGCCGATCATAGGTCTGTAATCCATCATTCCGGCACGGAGGCAGACGATGAGCGATACGCGAACCGAAACCGATTCGATCGGGCCGATCGAGGTTCCAATCGATGCCTATTGGGGCGCGCAGACCCAGCGCAGCCTAACCAATTTCCCATTCCCGGACCACCAGCGCATGCCGCTCGAGATCGTCCATGCGCAGGCCACGGTCAAACAGGCCGCTGCAAAGACAAACCGCAAACACGGCCTCGACGCCACGCTGGCGGATGCGATCGAAGCCGCCGCGGCGGCGATCCGGGCTGGCGATCATGACGATCAGTTCCCGCTCGCCATCTTCCAGACCGGCAGCGGCACGCAGACCAACATGAACGTCAACGAGGTGATCGCCGGGATCGCCAACGAGAAGCTGGCCGGCACGCGCGGCGGCAAGGAGCCGGTGCATCCCAACGATCACGTCAACATGTCGCAAAGCTCGAACGACAGCTTCCCGACCGCACTGCATATCGCCACCGCGCTGGCCACGCGCGACGCGCTGCTGCCCGCGCTCGACAGGCTGATCGCCTCGCTCCAGACCAAATCAGACGAGTTTGCCGATATCGTGAAGATCGGTCGCACGCATACGCAGGATGCGACCCCGCTGACGCTGGGACAGGAATTTTCCGGCTATGTCGCGCAGCTGGTCAGCTGCAAGGCGAGGATCGAAGGCGCGCTCGATGGCAATATCCGAAAGCTGGCGATCGGCGGCACCGCGGTCGGCACGGGCCTCAACGCACCCGATGGCTGGGCCGAAGACATGGCTGCGGCGATCAGCGACATCACCGGCATGCAATTCGAGAGCGCCCCCAACAAGTTCGAACAACTGGCCGCGAAGGACTCGCTGGTGTTCTTCTCCGGCGCCCTGAACACGCTGGCCGTGGCGCTCAACAAGATCGCCAACGACATCCGCTTCCTCGGTTCTGGACCGCGTTCGGGCCTCGGCGAGCTATCGCTGCCCGCCAACGAGCCGGGCAGTTCGATCATGCCGGGCAAGGTCAACCCGACCCAGTGCGAGATGCTGACCATGGTCGCCGGACAGATTATCGGCAATCACCAGGCGGTGACCGTGGGCGGGATGCAGGGCCATTTCGAACTCAACGTGTTCATGCCCCTGATCGGCGCGAATGTGATCCGCTCGATCGAGCTGCTCTCCATCGGAATGGATGGCTTTGCCGAACGCTGTGTCGATGGCATCGAGGCGAACGAGGAGCAGATCGCCGCGTTGGTCGACCGTTCGCTGATGCTGGTCACCGCGCTGGCGCCCGAAATCGGTTATGACGCCGCCGCCAATATCGCCAAGCACGCGCACAAGACCGGCCAGACATTGAAGGAAGCGGGCCTCGAACTCGGGCTGGTGGACGAGCCGACCTTCGATCGCCTCGTCCAACCCGAAACAATGGTCTGACCTAGTCCGTCCGGCCAAGCACGCGGTCGACGCCGGCGCGCGTCACCGCGTGATAGCCGCTGCGGGTTTCGGCATAGATGCGCGTGGCGATCGGGCGGCCCCATTCACCTTCGTCCCACAGCACCGCGAACAGCGGACGGACGAATTTGGCGCGTCCGACCTCGGCGAGGAAGCTCTCGACCTGCGGCACCGCCGGTTCGTAACGGTTCTCCAGGGCCATCTCGAGCCACAGGAACAGGATCTCGTTATTCCCCGTGCTCGACAGGCCTAGTGCAGTGTCGAGCGCGGCGAGCTGCCCGGCGGACAGGTCGGCGGGGAGGTTGTCGAGGAACCGCATCTGCTCCGCTGCGGTCCAGCCGGCATAGGCGGCGGGGATCGCACCGGTCGCCTTGTAGGCTTCGACCGCTCCATCGACCGCGGCGAAGGCTGCCGGATCGGGCCTGGCGACATTGTCCGGCAGGCCCGGCTCGAAGATCCATTCGCGCAGCATCAGCGCCTCGGCTTCGGCATCGCCGCGCACGAGATTGGCCATCATGTCCTCGTGGAACATCTCGCTCGTCGCGGGCTGGAAGGCGTGATTGTCGAACCACTGGCGCAGCCAGGCATCGAACCGCTCCCGGCCGACGATATTTTCCACCGTGCGCAGGAAGAACGCGCCCTTATCGTAGGCGATCGCGCTCCCGAGTTCGTAGCCGCCGTCGGTGCTGAGCGCGGTGCCGGGTGCATCCGCGCCCACTTCGGCCAGCGTATCGAGGATATTGGCGTACATCAGTGCAGCCTCCTGCTCGGCGCGCTGCTTGCCGTAGACCGCCTCGACGATCCGGTTCTCGAAATAGGTGGTGACGCCCTCGTTGAGCCAGCTGTCGCCCCACACCGCATTGGTCACGAGATTGCCCGACCAGCTATGCGCCAGCTCATGCGCGACAAGCCCATTATTCGACCGGTCGCCGGCGATGAAGGTCGGGGTGAGGAAGGTCATCACCGGGTTTTCCATGCCCCCGTAGGGAAAGGCGGGTGGCAGTACGATCATGTCGTAGCGGCCCCAGCGATACTCGCCGTATAGCTTCTCGGCCTCGACCACCATGGCCTCGGTATCGGCAACCTCGGCATGCGCGCGGTCGATTACCGAAGGCTCCGCCCACACGCCGGTGCGCGGGCCGATTGCGCGGAACTCGATATCGCCTGCGGCAATCGCGATGAGGTAGGGTGGCACCGGCTTGTCCATCACGAAGGTGAAGGCGCGGCGACCATTGCCAAGGTCCTCCGGCTCGCCCCAACGCACGCCGCTCATCACCACGTCGAGCGGCTTGGGAGCGGTGATCCGCGCTTCCCAGGTCTGGCGGATGCCGGGGCTGTCCTGTGTCGGGATCCAGGTGCGGTTGAGGATCGCCTGACCCTGGCTGAACAGGAAGGGATGCTCGCCGCCTGCTGTTTGTTCGGGACTCAGCCATTGCAGCGCGCTGGCATCTGCGGGCGCGCGGTATTCGATCCGCAAGCTTGTCGCACCATCGAGTTGCACGGTGAGCGGCGCACCCTTTCCGCCAGCATCGACCATCGCTCCGAGCTCATACGCAAGCTCACGGTCTGCCCCATCGGTGATACGCGCGATCTCGAGCCCGTTGCTGTCGAGCACGATCTCTTTCGCGCCCGGGGAGGCAAGCACGTCGAGCACTGCCACGCCGCCGACCCGCCGGGCATCGAAATCGAGATCGAGGTCGAGCGCCACATGCGTCACCCGCGCGACCTGCGGCTGCGCATGGGTCGAGCTGTCGACCGCCTCGGGCGAGGTCAGGATCGGCGAGACCATGCGGTCTGCCACCGGACCGGAGGTCGCCGCCGGGGCAGCCTCCATCGTCGTGCAGGCGGTACTGGCTAGCAGCAGGGCAAGCGGGGCGGCAAGGCGGCGCATGGGCATGTCTCCGGTAACTCTGGCACCGGATTCGCGACCCGGTTGTCGTAGTATGTCTAGGCAGGCGCGCTATCGCCGATCCTGCGTGCGGGCGCCAGCCCCGCAGTTGAAATCGTATCCATGGGCTGGAAAAGCGGCGGCAGGCATGCGATGAGAACGTTATCAGAACTGGGGAGAGTACCATGATACGTACCGTCGCAGTCACTTTTACCGCGGTCTTGGCATTCGCCATGCCCGTGGCGGCACAGGCGCAATCGGCCAATGCCGGAGCCGCGCTCGCCGAAGCGCTTGCGCCGGAGCGCGACCTACTGTTTGCCGATGAGTTCGACGGTGGGGTGCTGGATCGCGACAAGTGGATCGTGATCGGCACCGATTTCTGGGTCAACAATGAGCAGCAGGCCTATATCGACGATCCGTCGACAATAGCCTTCCAGACCGGCGTCGAAGGGGCCGAGGGCGGCGTGCTGGTGCTGCGACCGGTTTTCAAGCCGGGTGCGGATCCCAAGCCGGAGCGCGACGCCCCCTTCGTATCGGGCCGGATCGAAAGCCGTGGGAAATTCGACTTCATGCACGGCCGCGCCGAAGCACGCATCAAAATGCCCGACAATGTCGGCGTATGGCCTGCATTCTGGCTGCTCGGCAATGACGCTTGGCCCGGCACCGGCGAAATCGACATCATGGAATATGTCGGCGAGAAGGACTGGATCGGCGTGGCACTGCACGGCCCGGGCTATTCGGGCGAGACGCCGATCGTGAACAAGTTCTTCTTCCCCGAGGGCGTCGATGTGACCGCCTGGCACACCTATGCCGTCGAGTGGACCGACGAGCAGATCGATTTCCTGATCGACGGCCACGTCCACTATCGCGTCACTCGTCCCATGGTCGAAAACTACGGCGACTGGCGCTTCGACAACGAGAAGTACCTGATCCTCAACTTTGCCATGGGCGGGGCCTATCCGTTCAAAACCAACCGGATCGAAGAACCCTATAACGGCATCCCGCAGGAGACGGTCGAAGCGGTGAAGCGCGGCGAGGTCGAGATGCTGGTCGACTGGGTGCGCGTCTACGCGCCGGTGGAGTGATTAGTTAGGCCCTTTTCCGGCGCGTCCTTGCATCTGTTCACCGAAGGGTGGTCTCGGGGTCAATCCGAACCTATTGCGAATGAAACGAGTTTGCTTCTCATCGCGCGCAACCACAAAGTGCCTTGCGGCCCCAACGGTCTGCATATTCATTGACACGAATAATTGCTTCACACTCTGGCGCATCACTTCGGACGCAAATTCTTCCTCGTAGAAAGCAAGGATCATCGCTTCTGGCGAGAGAGGGAATGCGAAGTGACCGTCGGCCTTTGCAAAGCCGTTGGTCCGCAAGAGAGGGTCATCAGAAAGCAACAATGAAGGAGCGACAGAATCGCGCGTCACCTTGCGCCAATGCATCCGAGCCATGAAATCAATCACGTTCTCGTTGACCATCAGCTTCACGAAGCTGCGATAGAACGCATGGTCAGCTGCGTTGTAAGCTTCTTCCGCTTCAAATTCCTCAAAAGTCGCAGGATCACCTTCTTCCCGCAGTTCCGCATACCTTTGCCTCACCTCACGGCGTGCGACTTCGAAATGCTCGGATCCAGCTACCTTCGCTGCGACAAGGCTGTCGGGACCTCGGTGCAATAACGATATTATGAAGATCGCCAAAGTGGCCGTCTCCTCACCCGACAGGTGGGGTTGAGGATGGTTATCTAGGAGATTGAATACCTTCGAGGTTCGATCATCCAGCGGCTTAAAGAAAAGTTCCTCCAAACTTGTATCCTGACGCATCCCCTCCGGGAGGTCATAAAGACGATCAAAGTATCCCACGGACTTGGGTGATTTTGAAAGGACGTCGAGTTTCGCTCCAAATTTCCGGTACCGCTTAACAAAGCCTCTCTCATCGCCCCAGCGGCTAATCCAAAACTGCGGAATGTAGTGATGTCGCTCCGAGCGTCCTTGCACTGCGCTGATTACCTAAACTCAGCTCCACACCGCTTCGGGCGGCAGGCTCATCAGGATGGCGTCGATATTGCCGCCCGTCTTGAGGCCGAACAGCGTGCCGCGGTCGTAGACCAGATTGAATTCGGCGTAGCGGCCGCGCCATTCGAGCTGGGTCTGCTTGTCCTCGGGCGTGAACTCGCTCTCCATCCGGCGGCGGACCAGCTTGGGGAAGATGTCGAGGAAGGCCTCTCCGACATCCTTGGTGAAGGCGAGATTGCGTTCGAAAGCCGCTCCGTCTTCGCATTCGAGGTGGTCGTAGAAGATCCCGCCCACCCCGCGATGCACGCCGCGATGGGGAATGTAGAAATAGTCGTCCGCCCACTTCTTGAAGCGCTCGTAATAGGTCGGGTTGTGCGCCGAGCAGGCGGCGCGGAAGCGGGCGTGGAAATCCTCGGTATCCTGCTCGTAGGGGATCGGCGGGTTGAGATCCGCACCGCCGCCGAACCATGCCTTGCCGGTGGTCAGGAAGCGGGTGTTCATGTGCACGGCGGGCACATGGGGATTGGCCATGTGCGCGACCAGGCTGATGCCGGTGGCGGTAAAGCCGGGATTCTCCGCGCTCGCGCCGTTGACCTGCCCGGCGAATTCGGGGCTGAAATTGCCCTTCACGGTCGAGACATTGACGCCGACCTTCTCGAACACCGTGCCCTTCATCAGGCCCTGCACACCCCCGCCGGGATCCGCATTGCCCTCTTCCTCGCGTTGCCAGGGGGTAAAGACGAATGCAGCCTCGGACTCGACCTCGCGCTCGATCGCCTCGAACTCGGCGCAGATGCGATCGCGCAGGGTTTCGAACCAGGTGCGGGCGGTATCGGTCTGCTGAGTCCAGTCGGTCATGCGACGAGCCTTGCCATCCCCGTTTCGCTACGGCAATAGCGAGCCATGGTTCCCCTTTCGTTCGCAGGCGAAGAATGGCTCCTGACCGAGGGCCGTGCGATCTACTGGCCGCGCGAGCGCGCGTTACTGGTCGCCGACCTGCATCTGGAAAAAGGCAGCTTCTTCGCGCGTCACGGGCAAATGATCCCGCCCTACGACAGCCGCGAGACGCTCGAGCGCGTGGCGCTCGCCATCCGCGAAACGGGCGCAAGGCGAGTCATCACGCTGGGCGACAATTTCCACGATTCGGATGGCTCGACGCGATTGGAGCCGCACGCCTCGGGTATGCTCGACGCGCTGACGCGCGCGGTCGACTGGGTGTGGATCACCGGTAATCACGATCCCGAAATGGAGGCGCCCAAAGAAGCGCATTGGGGCGGCACGCTGGCCGAGGAACTGGAAATTGGGGGCGTTATCCTGCGCCACCAGGCCAAGGCAGGCGAAACCCGCCCCGAACTCTCCGGCCACTACCACCCTCGCCTGCAACTGAAGGTCCGCCAGAGAATGATCCGACGCCCCTGCGCAGTGGTGAGCGCCAATGACGGGCCGGACGGGAAGCCCTCGGGCCGCATGATCCTGCCCGCCTTCGGCGCCTTCACAGGAGGGATGAATGCTGCCGACCCGGCGATCCTGAAAGCGCTGCAGCCGGCCGAGCGGATCGACGCCGTGGTGCCGGCAAAGGGCAAACTGGCGCGTTTCAACCTGTGGAACCGCGCAGCGTAATTTCCAGTTGCAAGAACCGACGGAGGTCGGTTCGAAAAGCAAAAACCTGCAAAGCCACCGCGGTTCCACTATTTCCCCCTACCCCCTTCCGATTTCCCCGATTTCTCCCTACATAGCCACCTCGAAACAGGCAGAATCAAGGAGAATACCCCATAGCCCGTCCACCCCGGCGCAGCATGCAAATGCCCGTGAAAAGCGGTCCGCGCTACGATAACATGATCAATGTGCCGAAGGTCCGCGTGATCGATCACGAAGGCGAAAACCTCGGCGTTATGTTCACCCGCGAAGCTGTCGAGCAGGCCCAGGAAGTCGGCCTCAACCTCGTCGAAGTGTCCCCCAATGCGGACCCGCCGGTGTGCAAGTTCCTCGATGTCGGCAAATATCGCTACGAGGCGCAGAAGAAGGCGAACCTCGCGCGCAAGACGCAGAAGACCCAGGAAATCAAAGAGGTCAAGATGCGCCCGAACATCGACACGCACGATTACGACGTGAAGATGCGCAATGTCGTGAAGTTCATCGAGAATGGCGACAAGGTGAAGTGCACGCTGCGCTTCCGCGGTCGTGAAATGGCCCACCAACAGCTCGGCATGGACCTGCTCAACCGCGTCCGCGACGATGTGGAGGAAATCGCTAAGGTCGAGGCCTTCCCACGTCTCGAAGGCCGCCAGATGATCATGGTGCTCGCGCCCAAGTAGGCCCCGACCGATCGGCAGATAGTGAAAGGGCGGCCCACGACGGGTCGCCCTTTTCCTTTGCTGCTGCTGCGATCAGCGCCCGATATGTTTGTCTAGGAACTTCAGATAAGCTTCCGATGCGGTGATGCGGTTCTCACGCCGGCGGAAACCATGGCCTTCGTCGGGGAAGAGTACATATTCGACCGGCACGCCGCTGGCCCTGACCGCAGCGACCAGCTCATCGCTTTCGACCTGCAGCACGCGCGGATCGTTCGCGCCCTGCACCACCAGCATAGGCTTGGTGATATTGTCGGCATGGAACAGCGGCGAAATCGCGCGGTGGCGTTCCTCATCATTCGCCGGATCGCCCATCTCGTCATAGAGAGCGTCGCGAAAACTGCCCCACCATGCCGGGATCGATTTCAGCGTACGAACCCAGTTGGTGACGCCGAAGATATTGATGCCTGCATCGAACACTTCAGGATGGAAGGCCAGCGCCGCGGCCGTCATGTAGCCGCCATAGCTCCCACCCATGACCGCAATTCGGTCGTCCGCGACCCAATCGAGGCTCTGGAGAAACGTCTTGGAGGCGACCACGTCTTTGAGATCGACATCGCCATGCTTCTTGTCGTCCAGGTGGAAGAAGGTCTTACCATAGCCCGAGGAGCCGCGATTGTTTATCGCGTAGACCGCATAACCGTTGTTCACGAGATGCTGGATCATGGCGCTGTAACCGCGCGTGCTCTGTCCGCCCGGCCCTCCGTGGACGAGTACGATCGCCGGTACGGCATTGGCCGCGCTCGCGCTTTTGGGGCGGTAGAGGATGCCAGGAATTTCCAGACCGTCGTAGCTATGGAAGCGCGCCACTGTGGCGGTGACGAGATCATTCTCGTCAATCGCCGGGTTGAGCGCATGGGTCAGGCGAGTCGCCTTCCCACTGGCGAGATCGGCGATATAAATATCGGTCGGCGATGTATCCGAAGTTAGCGTGAAGGCGATGCGTGTCTCCGCCGGATCGAAGCGTACCGAGCCGAGACTGCCCTCTGGCAAGCCCTCGATAGTGATGACCTCGCCGCTCGATCGATCGAGCATGGTGACCGCTGTCAAGGCATCCTCGTTGATGGCACTGACGCGATACCGGCCGCTTGGGGAATATTGAACGAAGGACACATCCCAGTCCGCTTCGACCACCGGCGACTTTTCTCCGCTCGCGAGTTCGTAGCGCCAAGCCTGACTGAACTCACCGTGTTCGTTGGTCGCATAGATCAGCGCGGAACTGTCGCGGGTGAAGGTGTAGGCACCGTAGCTCACATCGCCTTCGTGCGGAGTAATAAGCTTGGGTTCGACCTTGGCCACCGACAAATCTGCGAGATAAAGGTCGCTGTTGGCACTCGAAAGCGCTTTCGATAGCGCCACCCAGCGCCCGTCGGGCGAGACATCGTCGATCGAGAAAGCGCCGGTGTTGGTGAAGATCAGCTTACGCTCGTAGGTCGATGCGTCATAGGCGTAGAGGTCGAAAGCGGCGGAATCGCGTTCGTTCGTGGTCACGTAGAAAGTCTTGCCATCGGCCTGCCATCCGACGAAGCCTGCTTTCACCTCTTCACCCGGCGTCAGATCGGTGACCGTGCCATCTTCATGCATAACGAAGAGGTGGTTGAGTTCGTCTCCACCTTCGTCGGCACTGAAGAGCAGCCGCAGATCGGTGGGGAAAAAGCTCACCCCGAAGGTCGCATTGGTGCTCGATGTGGTTAGCGGAACAGGATCGCCGCCGGCCACTGGGACCTTGTATGCGTTGAATACGCCAGTCGCATCGGAGTTCACCAGCACATACGTTCCATCGGGCGAAAAGCTGAACCCACTGGAGGAACCAACGCCGTAGCTGGTCGACTCGAAGAACTGGCGCGCGGTGTAGGTCTTTGCCTGAGCCTCTTCGGTCATGGCGTGACTTTCGTACGTCTGCGCAAGCGCGGGGGTGGACAGCGCGACGAGCGATGCAGCCGCGAGCATAGAGATCGATCGGATCACGGATTCCTCTCCTGTATGATTCACATAATACAGTTAATTAATCGAGGCAGGAGAATCCGACAAGGCAAAGATTGCCCTTGCAAAAGGCGACTGGTAGCACCGAAGCGTGAGCGGGACCGCGGCGACATGACAGCCAAACGGATGGGATTTCTGATGGGCGCGCTTGCGCTGCTGGCGAGTATTTTCCTGCCGGCGCCCGACGGAATGAACCGCGAGGCATTTATCGTCGCCGGCTTGGTCGTGCTGATGGCAGCCTGGTGGATGACCGAGGCACTGCCGCTCACTGCGACTGCCCTGATGCCCTTCATCGTGCTGCCGTTTGCGGGAGTGATGAACGCGCGCGATACGGCCAGCGCCTATTATTCGCCGATCCTGTTCCTCCTGCTGGGCGGGGCCTTCATCGCACTTGCGATCGAACGCACCGGACTTCACCGGCGGCTTGCTTTGGCCATTCTCAATGCGATCGGTGGGCGCGGCGGACAAACGGGTTTGCTGCTGGCCTTCATGATCGCCGCGGCGATCCTGTCGATGCTGATCTCGAATACCTCGACCGCGCTCATCATGATGCCGATGGCGCTTGCAGTTCTCGCGGGCGGCGGTGTCGCGGCGGACGAGCGCGAGGGGCTCGCGGGCGCACTGCCGATGGGTATCGCCTTTGCCGCAAGCGTCGGCGGGCTCGGCACGCTGGTCGGATCGCCGACCAATGCGATTGCCGTGGGCCTGCTCGAGACGATGATCGGAACGCAGATCAGCTTTGCCGAATGGACGCTCTATGGCCTGCCGATCGTCATTGTCGGCGTGCCGCTGGCCGCTTTTCTCGTCTCGCGTGTTCAGCAGGTCGCCGCCCATCCCTTCGATGTCGGAGCCGCGCGCGCGGCGGTGGCGAACGAGGCGCCGATGGGTTCGGCAGAGCGCAGGTTGATGGTCGTCGTCGGCCTTACCTTCCTCGCATGGATGACGCGCCTGATCTTCGCGCCCTATTTGCCGGAAGGATCGTGGACCGACGGCACGATCGCGATCATCGCCAGCCTTGTCCTGTTCCTGCTGCCGGACGGCACCGGCCGCCCGCTGCTGATCTGGAAAGAGGCCGACCGCGCGCCCTGGGGCGTGATCATGATGTTCGGCGGCGGGCTGGCGCTGGCGGCGGGTATGAGCGCGAGCGGACTGGCCGAATGGCTCGGCAATGCCCTCCTGCCGCTCGAGGCGTGGCCGCTGGTGCTGGTCGCCCTGGCAGTGGTTGCGATGGTCGTGCTGATCACCGAATTCGCCAGCAATGTCGCGACCGCCAGCGGGATCATCCCGGTGGTCGCGGCGCTGGTCGTCGCGCTGGGCGTCGATCCGATCCTGCTGGCGATGCCCGCCGCGCTGGCCGCGAGCTGGGGGTTCATGTTACCTGCCGGGACCGGACCCAACGCGATTGCCTGGTCGACCGGTCACATCCGGATCGCACGCATGGTGAAAGCCGGATTATTGCTCGACATCGTCGGAATATTCCTGATCGTCGCAATGGTCTGGGGGATCGCGGCGCTAACGTAAGCCAATGAAGCGCGCGGTCGGATCGGCGGGCCACATCGCTTCGATCTTGCCCTCTCCGCCCTTCGCTTCGTGCATGTCGCCGCCTGCGACCCGATCCCAGAAGCGACCGCCGACGATCTGTTCCGCATCGTAGGTCTTGACCAGATAATCGCCGAGATCGCCTTCGAGCCTCTCGTTCATCATCTCGAAGGTCCACAGCTTGAGCCGCCCGGATATTGTTTCCGCGAGCACGCTCTTCATGAAGGCATGCGGTACCGGGACGTCGATGCCGAAATTCTCCTGATCGGCGCCGATCGTTTCAACAGTCTCGCCGAAATAGAAAATGGGGCAAGTCAGCACATAGGTTTCGAGCACGTCTTCGCGCGCGTCGAGCCGGCGAATCTCCTGTTCGAGTTCGCGCCACTTGCGGCGATTGAAGTCGGGATGCTGGGGCGACATGTTCGACAGAAGAAAGGTTTCGCTGTTCTGGATGTTTTCGAGATCCTGATTGGCACTCGACACCAGATGGCCACGGTCGAACCCGCTGCCGCGATAGGCGTTGAGGCCGGCCCGGAACCGTTTGGGCACACGGGTGTCGGCGCGAAAATTGTCGAGCCGGTCCTCCAGCTCGATCTCGTTGATCAATCGTCGGTCGCGATTGATGATCTCGAGCGTCCATTTGGCCTGCCGGAAATACCACGAATAGCCGATGGTGAAGTGGCGCCCGGTCATGACTTGATCGCAGACGGGCGCCCCGTAGCGCAGTTCCCGCTGCATTTGAAACGGATCGTCCATTATCCCCCCAAGTCGTGCGCCGATCCTGTTTAAAGCGGAAAGCCACACCGAGTATTGTAGGGAAACGCCGCTGCCCGCGCCGCACCGATCCGCCAAATCGCTCCCCATCTCGCGGACTCAGCTATTCCTACTCCAGGACCATGTTCCGTGTGTTCCCTCGCGCGGGCTTCGTCGCAGTTGAAACCAACATCGCACCGAAATATGGATCACGGCCGAAAGCACTGGCGGCGGAGAGGCGTTCCTGCGGAGGTTAGGAACGGGCGCCCCGGCCAGTCCATCCGGCTCCCGCCTTCCTGGGAGCGTGAGTCAGGAAGGATGTCCTCCCCATGAGCGACAACGATATCGATCCCACCACCCCGCGCATGGCCCCCAAGCGCGAAGTCACCAAGATCAATGGCCGCGAGCTGAAACCCAGCACGCTGATGATGGGTCATGGCTACGATCCGACACTGTCGGAAGGCAGCCTCAAGGCGCCGATCTTCCTCACCTCGACCTTCGCCTTCCCCAGCGCAGCCGACGGCAAGCGCCACTTCGAAGGCATCACCGGCAAGCGTCCGGGCGGCGCCGACGGCCTCGTCTATTCGCGCTTCAACGCGCCCAACCAGGAAATCCTCGAAGATCGGCTGGCCGTGTGGGACGGCGCGGAAGAAGCGCTGTCCTTTTCCAGCGGCATGACCGCGATTGCCGTGCTGCTGCTTGCAGCCTGCAAGGCGGGCGACGTGATCGTCCATTCGGGCCCGCTCTATGCCGCGTCGGAAGGCTTCATCGCCAAGACCATGGCCAAGTTCGGCGTGACCTTCATCGACTTCCCGGCCGGCGCCAGCCGTGAACAGCTCGACGAAGTCATGACCCGCGCCAAGGCCAAGGCCGAGGAGCAGGGCGGCGAAGTGCCGATGATCTACCTCGAAAGTCCGGGCAACCCGACCAACGCACTGGTGGATATCGAGGCGGTCCGCGATGCCCGCGATGCGCATTTCGACGCCGACAAATGCTCGATCGCGATCGACAACACCTTCCTGGGGCCCCTGTGGCAGCGCCCTTTGGACCATGGCGCCGACCTCGTGGTCTACTCGCTGACCAAATATGTCGGCGGCCACTCGGATCTCGTTGCGGGGAGCGTCTCGGGCAAGAAACGCTTCATCGACGCCATCCGCATGCTGCGCAACACGATGGGCGGCATCTGCGATCCCAATACGGCCTGGATGCTGTGCCGCAGCCTCGAAACCGTCGAACTGCGCATGCAGCGCGCGGGTGAGAATGCGGAGAAGGTCTGCCAATTCCTGGCGAAGCATCCGAAGGTCGAAGGCCTCGGCTATCTCGGCATGATCAAGGACGAACGCCAGCAGGATATCTACGACCGCCACTGCAAGGGCGCGGGCAGCACCTTCTCGCTGCTTCTGAAGGGGGGCGAGGCGGAATGCTTCCGCTTCCTCGATGCGCTCAAGATCGCCAAGCTCGCGGTCAGCCTCGGCGGCACCGAGACGCTGGCAAGCCACCCGGCCTCGATGACCCACCTCTCGGTCGCCGAATGCCGCCGTGCGGAGCTGGGTATCAGCGACAACCTCGTGCGCATCTCGATCGGCATCGAGGACGCGGACGACCTGATCGCCGACTTCGAACAGGCTCTGGAGGCGGTCTGACCAAGATCGGCTTTCTCGCCTGTGCCGATACGCTCCCCGGCGACGGGCCGCGCCGGGGAGATGCGTTCGAACACGATATCGAGGTTGCAGCGCTGCGTCCTGCCTTCGAAGCGGCGGGGCTCGAGCTGGTGGAGATCGACTGGCGCGCGCCGCTGGCGGAGTTCGAGGGGATCGCCCTGACGCTGCTCGGCACCGCGTGGGACTATCAGGACCACCCGGAGGAGTTCCTCGAAAAGCTGGAGGCGCTCGCGAGGCGCGGCATCGACGTCTGCAACCCGCCCGAGGTGGTCCGCTGGAATGCCGACAAGCGCTATCTCGAAGAACTCGACCGGCGCGGGGCGACCACGGTTCCGACACTTTGGCGGGACAACATCGATCGGGCGGGGGTGCTGGCGGCAATGGCCCAGTTCGAGACCGATCGCGTGGTCATCAAACGGCAGGTTGGCGCAGGCGGGCTCGGCCAGCACAGCTTTACCCGCGAGGCGCTGCCCGACGAAGGCTGGTCGATGGGCCGCCCCTGCCTCATTCAGCCCTTCCTGCAGAGTGTCGTCGAGGAAGGCGAGTACACTTTCGTCTTCATCGATGGCAGCTTCAGCCACGGCGTGCTCAAGCGCGCGGGCGAAGGCGATTACCGCATCCAATCGCTCTATGGCGGCTATGAATGCGACTATGCTCCCGAACCGCGAGACCTGGCGAAGGCCCGCGCCGTCATTGCCTCCCTGCCCTTTGACGATCTGCTCTATTCCCGGATCGACATGGCACGGCTCCCGACGGGCGAACTGGCGGTTATGGAGGCAGAGGCGATCGAGCCCTATCTCTATCCCGAGCAGGGCCCGGGTTTGGGCGACAAGCTGGCAAGGGCTATCGTCGCGCGCCTGTAAGGAGGCGAATATGGCGGACAAGGTTTTTCTGGTGATCGGCGCGGGCGCGGGGATCGGCGGCCATGCCGCTGCGCGTTTCGCTCGCGGAGGATATCACGCCGTCCTAGCGCGGCGCTCGGACGAGGAAGGGCTGGCCAGGCTGGTCGGCACGATCGAGGATGAGGGCGGCAAGGCGAGCGGAATGCTGCTCGATGCGGCAGCGGACGGGACGATCGAGCAACTGGTCGAGCGGGTCGAGCGCGATATCGGGCCGATCGAAACGGTGCTCTACAACCTCGGAGCGCAGATCGGGAACCGGACGCTGGCCCACACGCCGCATCGCGCGTTCGAGCTGGGTTGGCGGCTTGGGTGCTTCGGCTTGTTTCGCCTCGCCCACGCTGTCACGCCGCATATGGTGGGGCGCGGGAGCGGGACGATCCTCGTGACTTCGGCAACCGCCGCGGTGCGTGGCAATGCCGGGCAGCACAGCCATGCTGCGGCGATGGGCGCGCGGCGGATGCTGTGCCAGACGCTCAATGCCGAATTCGCCCCGCAGGGCCTGCATGTCGCGCATGTGGTGGTCGATGGTTCGGTCGATGCGCCCGACACGCTGGGCAAGCTGCTCGGCGACCGCTTCGAAGCCTACAAGGAAGCGAAGGGAGAGGACGGGGTAATCGATCCGGCCACGCTCGCCGAAACCTATTGGCACTTGGCGCACCAGCCGCGCAATTGCTGGACTCACGAACTCGACGTGCGCCCCTTCACCGACGTGCCCTGGTGGAACGACAATCCGCCTTCGGCAATCGACACCAAAGCGAAATAGAGTGGAGCTCAGCCCTTCCACTCGCGCCGCTCTTCGGCGGCCTTGAGCACTTCATAGGCAAGCTGGAATTTCTGGAACTCCGCGGCCGCTTCCTTGTCGCCCGGCTTTACATCGGGATGGACCGTCTTGGCCTTCGCGCGCCATGTTTTCTTGATTACGGAGAATTCCACATCGGCATCGAGGTCGAGCACCTCTAACGCGCGCATCTCGTCGGCGCTGCGCGAACCGTCACCGCTACCGCTCCAGCCATAGTGCTGAGCCTCGGCATAGCCGGCATTCTCGCTCTGCTCGGCCTTGGTGCGCGCTTCCTTCTCGGCCTTGTCGAGCCCTTCGAAATAGTCCCATTTACGGTTGTATTCGGCAGCATGCTTTTGGCAGAACATCCAGCGCTCGGGGCTGTTGGGCGCCTTGGGCGCGGGACAGTCGCCGGGTTCTTCGCAGCCATGCCTGTCGCACAGGCGCACGGTCGTCGTTTCGCGCGAGGAACCGTAACCGCGCCACCGGGGGAAGCCCCAGTCGTTGGAGCGGCGTGCCTTAGGCATAACGCAAGAATTTCATGTCACAGGAAAGCATGGGGCACAATCTAGGCCGGCGGACGAAAGGTGCAAGCGTGCGGGAACCAGTTTCAATTTGAAATGTTGCAATGCAGTGAAGCGTTAATATATCGGCCCTAGGACCACCACCCATGAGAGCGACCATGAGCAAGCAACTGACATTTTCCGCCACCGCCGCCGTCCTGTCCATGGCGGCATTCGCACTCGTGGCTGGGCATGGCAGTTTGTCTCTCGAACAGGGCGACAGCCGGACTGGCACAACTTCGATGGCGAGCTATTCGGCCACGCGCTAGGCATTCGCCTCGCCGATCACGGGCGCAAAAAAGGGCTCCCCGCGATCGGGGAGCCCTTTTGCTTTGATCAGTCGATCAGTTGATCGTGACGGTTGCAGCGCGACGGTTCTGGGCCCAGGCCGATTCGTTCGAACCCAGCGCCACCGGGCGTTCCTTGCCGTAGCTCACGGTACGAATGCGGTTAGCGGGAATGCCGATCGAGACGAGGTAGTTCTTCGCCGCATTGGCACGGCGTTCGCCCAGCGCGAGGTTGTATTCGCGCGTGCCGCGTTCGTCGCAATGCCCCTCAATCGTGAAGGTCACCTGCGAATACTGGCTGAAATACTGCGCCTGGCGCTGCAGCTTCATCTGGTCTTCGGCGTCGATATTGAACCTGTCGGTGTCGAAATAGACCACCGTGTTGGCCTGCCCGACCGCGTCGACGAAATGCTGCTGCGAACCCACCGCTGGGCCTGTCGGCGCCGGCGCGGGTGCCGGGGCCGTTTCGACCGGCGGCGGCGGAAGCTCTTCGGGAGCCTTCTTCTGGCAGGCAGCAAGCGCAATGGTCGATGCAAGCATCAGGCCGGTAGCAACACGGGTATTCATAGGCTGTCCCCTTTCAAACAGCGTGGTGAAGTCGGTTTTGCCCCCCGAATTCGTCCCTGTGTAGTCCAATGCAATTACGGCAGAATCGGTCCCCATGCCGGGTCCGATGCATCGACCGGCGTTGGCAGCTGCCGCAGATTCTCACCGGTCAGGTCGACCTGCCAGAGCGAAGTCTTGCCGCTGTTGCGCTCCGTGCGGAAGAACTGGATGATCCGCCCGTTGGGCGCCCAGGTCGGCGCTTCGTCCTGCCAGCCATTGGTCAGCGTGCGGACACTGCCGCCCGACGGCGTCATCACCGAAATGTTGAACGAGCTGGCATTGGTGAAAGCGATCTGGTCGCCGCGCGGACTCCACTCGGGCGTTGCGCAGCGGCTTCCGCCGAAGCTGATGCGTCGCTGGTTGGAACCGTCGGCGTTCATGACGTAGCACTGCTGCGCACCCGACCGATCGCTTTCAAACACGATCCGGCTGCCATCGGGCGAATAGGACCCGCCGATGTCGATGCCCGGCGTATCGGTCAGCCTGACCGGCTCGCCACCGCTGGCGGAAACGCGGTAGATGTCGGTATTGCCATTGACCGCCATCGAATAGAGCAGCCAGCGCCCATCGGGGCTCCAGCGCGGCGCGAAGGTGGGATTGGCGCTCTGCGTCACCAGCGTCTGACGGCCGGTGCCGATGTCGTAGACATAGATGCGCGGATTGCCGTCGACATAGCTCAAATAGGACAGCTTGCGGTAATCGGGCGAATAGCGCGGCGTCAGCGCGGTCGAACGGCCGGTGGTGATGAACCGGTGGTTGGCGCCGTCGCTATCCATGATCGCCAGCCGCTTCGAACGGTTATCCTTCGGCCCGGTCTCGGCGATATAGGCGATACGGCTGTCGAAGAACGGGCTCTCGCCGGTCAGGCGCGAATAGATGAGGTCGGCGCATTTATGCGCCGCGCGGCGCCAGTCGGCGGGCTGGACCACCCAGCCTTCGCGCACCAGCTCCTGTTGCAACGCCATGTCGTAGAGATAGCAACCGACCGTCAGGCGATTGTCGCTGCGCCCGCGGACATAGCCGTGAACGAGCATTTCCGCGCCGCGGTTCGACCAGGTCGGCCAATTGGGCGCGGTGATTTCGCCGAACGAGGGCTGCGGCAGCGCATCGGGGCCGGTCGGCTTGAACAACCCGTTGTTCCTGAGATCGGCGGTAATAACACGCGCAAGCTCCATGCCCAGCGCCGCGGTGCCCGAGGAGTTGGCGGGTGTGGCAACGTCACGGTCGGTGGCGAAGCCGGGAATGGCGATACCGAGATCGTCGAGATTGCCCTCGAAGCTGACCGAGCCCGAAAGGCCCTCGCCCTCATCGATGATCTCGACTTCTCCACCTTCGGGTATCGGCTGACCGAGATCCTCATTCTGGGCGGAGAGGGGCGCGGCGAGGAATGCCGCGGCGGCAATCAGAACATACTTCACTGGGCCAATCTCCAGTCGAAATCCACGGTGATGAGTTTCCATGCCTCGTAATACTCGTCAGGCAAGTCGAAGGGGGCGGCCAGTTGTACCGCACGGATGGCCTGTTCGCCATGACGCCCCGCCTGCGCGCGGTTGGTGGCGTTTACGCCGCGCTGCCCCGCAACGCTTGGCGCACCGGCGAGCGTGCCGTCGGGATTGAGGCGGAAACGAACTTTGGTAACGATCTTCTCGACCTCGGGCCCGCTCGGCGGCTGCCAGTGCGGGCGCAGCTGCCGGGCGACCGCCTGGAAGAGCGATGCCTTGGCGCTGTTACCGATTTGCGAGGCCGGGATGCGCGTTTCGCTCGTGCGTGTGCTGTCGCCTGCGCCTTCGAGGAAGTTGTCGCCCAGGCGCGAGCCTCCGCTGCGCTGACTGCTTTGCGGCTGGCTTTGCGTGCGCGGGGGATCGGGGCGGCGACGCGGACGGGTGTCGGCAGCCGAGTTGGATGCGGGCACCGGAGACTGGACTTGCGGCGCGGGACGCTCGACCTGCGGCGGGTTCGGTGCCTCCTGCTCGGGCGCGGGGGCCGGGTTGAGATCCATGGTCGGCGCCGTCGAGGCACGGCTTTCGGCGACCGGGTCGGGCGCGGTCGCGGTGAGCCCGACATCTTCAGCCAGGCTGACGGTCATCCGTTGCGGCGGATCGATCACCGGGGCCGGGAACAGCCCCTGCACGATCAGCAGGGCGAACAGTGCAAGATGCAGCGCGACCGCGACGATCAGTCCGGTCCGCTCCTCTGCCCTGATGCCTAACCTCTCCATGGCCCGACACCTATTCCTCGCCGGATGAACCGGCGTTGAGCGATGTGGGTGCAGCACTGTTGGTGATCAGCGAAATCCGGTTGAGCCCGGCACGGTTCAATTCGCCCATCACCGCCATCACGCGCCCGTAATCGAGCGCGCGATCGGCACGCAGCGTGATATCGGGGCCCTCACCATCGGTCCGCGGCAAGCTTTCGAGCGCCTGCGGAAGGCCACCGACGGGTACCTCGACATCGTCGATATAGACGAAGCCGGCCTCGTCGATGCTGATCGTCACCTGCTGTGGGTCGTTGGGCAGTTGCGAAGCGCGGCTGTCGGGCAGGTCGATCGGCACGCCTGCCGTCAGCAGCGGGGCGGTGACCATGAAGATGATCAGCAGAACCAGCATCACGTCGACAAAGGGCGTAACGTTGATTTCGCTCATCGGACGGCGACGCTTGCCACGCCCGCGCCGTGTCCCGCTCGAAGAGGCGAGGCTCATCGCCATTACCGTTCTCCCTTCGGGAGGCTTTCGGCACCGGCCCGCGCCCCCACCCGGCCCCCCGCATCATGCCGTGCCGTGGGCGGCCGGGTGGGGGCGCGGGCAGGCAAGGTCGACGCGAACACTAGCGCGCTTCCAGCTGGCGGCTGAAGGTCGCGTTGAGCTTGTCGGCGAAACGCTGCAGGCGCGCTTCGTAGCGATCGACCCGGTGGCTGAAACGGTTGTAGGCGATCACCGCCGGAATGGCCGCGAACAGACCGATGGCGGTCGCGAAGAGCGCTTCGGAAATGCCGGGGGCGACGACCGCGAGCGAGGAGCTTTCCTGCGCACCGATCTGGAAGAAGCTGTTCATGATGCCCCAGACGGTTCCGAACAGCCCCACAAATGGTGCAACCGAGCCGACCGTGGCGAGGAAGTTCAGCCGCTCGGCGATAACGTCCGCCTCGAGCGCGATCTGGCTGTCCATGGCCACCGCAATCCGGCCGCGCAGCGCCTCCGGGTCGCGGACGGTGGTCTTGGTCGAGCGGCGATATTCGGCCACCGCCGCCTGCGCCACGCGTGCGGCGGGGATGTCTTTATTACCCCGTTCGGAAGTGAAGCGGTCGAAGTTTTCCGCCTGCCAGAACTCGTTCTCGTAATCGATCGTCCGGCTGCGCAGCTTCTTCATCCGCAGGCTGAAACTGACGATGATCATCCACACCCAGATGCTGGCGACCAGCAGCCCGGCCATGACCAGCTGGACGACGATATCGGCGTCGAGGAAAAGCTGGATCGGATCGAGCCGGGTCGGTGCCCCGGCGGCGAGAAGTGACAGCGAGCTCATGAATCCCCTTGCCCGACAAACCGCGCGAAGGCCGCGCGCCATTCCTCCGGCTGGCGCTTGGGCCGGCCATCGGGTGAAACGAAGCCGACGCGCAAATGTGCCTCGGCCAGAAGGTCGCGCTCTTCACCCGCCAACCTGAACGCAAGCTGGTGCATCCGGCAGGAGGCAGCGCGCATATCGGTGCAGCGAGTCTCGATCAGCACATCGTCGTCGAGCCGCGCGGGGCGCAGATACTTCAGATTTATCTCCGATACCGCATAGGCGCCCTCGCCTGCCTCGATCGCCGCGCGCTGGTCGATCTCCAGCCGACGCAGCAAATCGCTCCGCGCGCGCTCGAACCAGCGCAGGTAATTGGCGTGATAGGTGATGCCCGAGAGGTCGGTATCCTCGTAATAGACGCGCACGGCATAAAGATGCCGGTCGCCGTCGAGCGTTCCATCGGGGAAGGGGGGCAAGGTCATGCGCAAGCGCGCCCTTTAGACGAGCCGCGAGTCCGGCGGCAATGCTGAACGACGAACCGACGTTTTCGAGCGACCAACCGGCGCCGCGTCACTCGCCGCGCAATTCGGACAGCTTGCGCTCCCATTGCAGCGCATGCGCGATGATGTCGCCGAGATCGGCATGCTGCGGCTGCCATGGCAGCGTTTCGCGTATCCGCGAAGGGTCGGAAACGAGCTCTGCCGGGTCGCCCGCCCGCCGTGGCTCCATCCGGCGCGCGATCGTCTGGTTGGTCACCCGGTCCACCGCATCGAGCACTTCGAGCACCGAGAAACCGCGCCCGTAGCCGCAATTCATCGTCAGCGAGCGACCGGGCTGTTCGATCAGCGCCTCGAGCGCGAGCAGGTGGGCATTGGCGAGGTCGCTGACGTGGATATAGTCGCGCACGCCGGTGCCGTCGGGCGTGTCGTAATCGGTGCCGAACACCGCCACCTCGTCGCGCTTGCCTGTCGCCGCCTCGCAGGCGACCTTGATCAGATGCGTCGCCCCCGCCGTCGACTGGCCGGTGCGTGCCTGCGGATCGGCGCCCGCGACATTGAAATATCTGAGCGCACAGAAATTGAACCCATGCGCCGCGCTGGCATCGGCCAGCATCTGTTCTGTCATCAGCTTCGACCAACCATAGGGGTTGATCGGTCGCCTGGGACTGTCTTCCGAGATTGGCGAGGCGTCCGGCGTCCCATAGGTCGCCGCGGTCGAGCTGAAGATGAAGTGCTCGACCCCGCCGGCGACCGCCGCCTCGATCAGCGCGCGGCTCTTCACCGTGTTGTTGTCGTAATATTTCAGCGGGTTTTCGACCGATTCGGGCACGATGATCGACCCGGCGAAATGCATGATCGCCTTGATCCCCTGCTCGGCGAAGATCTGTTCGAGCAGGATGGTATCGGCGATATCGCCTTCGTAGAGCGGCACATCGTCGGGGACCGCAAAGGCGAAGCCGGTCGAAAGATTGTCGATCACCGCCACCGGCCACCCCGCATCGCGCAGGGCCAGGACCGCATGGCTGCCGATATACCCCGCCCCGCCGGTGACCAGCACGGGTACTTTGCTCGTTTCGCTCATGGTTCGCGCACCTAACATACCAATTGGTAACGGCAACGCCCTAACGCGCATGGGAAAGCGTCCCGGTGCACAATCGCCCGCCCATGCGTTGTTTGGGAAGGCAATCGGGCCTCGAGAAACGCTGGAAGGATCGCATACCATGAAACCGCTTCCCATCGCACTGGGCATCGCCGCCGCCTTGACGCTTGCCGGATGCGCCACACCGCCCGGCCCGGTCGAGGTAACCCGCTTCGTCGCGCCCGATCGCATGGCCCAACTGGGGCAAGGCAGCATTTTCGTCGAGACCGCGGCCGGGGCCCAAGCGGACAGTCTCGCGCTGGCGCCTTACAAGGCAGCCGTCGCCGAGGAGCTGCGCCGCCTCGGCTATAGCGAGAGCGACCGGTCCGGCGCGGGCCAGGTCGCCGAGGTTGCAGTCGAACGCTATGTCATCGGCAGCGGCGGGCGTCGCAGCCCGGTCAGCGTGGGTGTCGGCGGTTCGACCGGCAGCTACGGATCGGGCGTCGGCGTGGGAATCGGCATCAACCTCGGCGGCGGCCGAAAGGATCGCATCGGCACCGAGCTTGCCGTAACCATTCGCGACAGGACCAGTGGACAGAGCATCTGGGAAGGCCGCGCCGATTTCCAGGCGCCCGAGAATTCATCCCTTGCACGCGGAGAAGCGAACGCCCAGACGGTCGCCTCCGCGCTTTTCCGGGAGTTTCCCGGAAACAATGGCGAAACCATAGAAGTAGAGGTTACCGAGTGAGCGATATCCGGATCGATTCCGCCTTCGACAGTGGCAATATCGAAGTCCTGTCGGTGGACGGCGCCAGCGCGATGCTGGCGATCCCGAAAGACACGAAGAGCGAATTCAAGCAGTGGTACCATTTCCGCGTCTCGGGCGCGGCGGGGCGCGAACTCGAACTGAAGGTCACCGGGCTGGAGGAAAGCGCCTATCCCGGCGGCTGGCCCGGCTACGACAGCTGCGTGTCGGAAGATCGCGACTATTGGGGGCGTGCGGCATCGACCTACGCCAAGGATGAGCACGGCGGCACGCTGACCATCCGCTACACGCCCGCGAGCGACATCGCCTGGTTCGCTTACTTCGCGCCCTATTCGATGGAGCGCCACCACGATCTGATTGCAGAGGCTGCCGCTTCCGAAGGCGTCGATTACGTGCAACTCGGCACCACGCTCGACGGCCAGCCGCTCGACAGCCTCGAGATGGGCGAGGGGGAATTCAAGGTATGGCTCTATGCCCGTCAGCACCCGGGCGAGACGCAGGCCGAATGGTGGATGGAGGGTGCATTGGAAGTGCTGACTGATCCCGCCGACAGCGTGGGCCGCGAATTGCGCAAGCGCTGCCGCCTCCACATCGTGCCCAATTGCAACCCCGATGGCTCCAGGCGCGGCAATCTGCGCGTCAATGCCACCGGCACGAACCTCAATCGCGAGTGGGAAAATCCCACGGCCGACAAGTCACCCGAAGTGCTCGCGATCCGCAACCGGATGGACGAAACCGGCGTCGATTTCGCGATGGACGTGCACGGCGACGAGGCGATTCCCGTCAGCTTCCTTGCGGGTTTCGAAGGCATCCCCAGCTGGACCGACGAGCAGGGCGAGCGCTATTATCGTTACGAGGCTATCCTCGACCGCCGGACGCCCGATTTCCAGACCGAACTTGGGTATACCAAGGCGGCAGCCGGCAAGGCCAACCTGTCGATGAGCACCAACCAGGTCGCCGAGCGTTTCGGCGCGACAGCGATGACGCTCGAAATGCCCTACAAGGACAATCCGGCGAGCCCCGAGCCCGAACAGGGCTGGAGCCCCGAACGATGCAAGATGCTGGCGCGCGACTGTCTCGCCAGCCTGCTCGAATGGCTGGATTCGAAGGACGGCTGACCAGCCCGCCGCTGCGGCGTTCCCGGGTCGCCAAAATCGGCCCGGCCGGGCCGGGGTAGCATGCGGCACCCCGGATCGATTGCCGGGATCAGTGTGCTGCGATGCGTACGAAGCCGTGCCGCGCCTTGGCGTGCGGCATCTTGGCGGCGATACCGGCGGACACTTCCGCCCGGCATTCGCTCTCGATCATATGGTCGAACAGCAACCGGCTCGATGAGTTGCAGAGCTTTCGCACCGCTGCATTGAGCCGCAGTTCGAGCGTCTTGCGATCCGCTGCTTCGGCGAGATCGAGGTCCGCGACCGTCACGACGACGCGTTCTTCGACTTCCTTTGCCTGGACGCTGCCCGCGATGGCCGCTGACGCGATGAGCGCCACCGGGATAAGAGCTGTATTTATCATTTCGCATCTCCTTGCGCACATCCGACATGCCGAGGATGCCGGAGGCAGGAAGGATGCACTGCGGGGGGCAAGCCACCGCCGACCTATCGACGAAGCCGGATGCCGGGGATGACCGGCGGCGAGACGATTCGACGAAATGCATCGAACAGCGGACGGGCACCTTCGCCCCGCCGCCAGAAACGAGAAGGCAGGGTCGCTCAGCCCGCGAGGATCTTCTGCGCGACCTCTTCGATGGTCCCGGTGACGAGCAGCGGCTGGCCGCCGACGACGCCGACGGTGGTCTGGCCGTTTTCGGCGGCGCGCAGCCACGCAATATTGGACGCGACGACGAGGTAATTGCCGCCACGCGAATCAAGGGCAACGAACTTCATGTCGATATGTCTCCTGACCTGTCCCTCGGGTTTGGAACGGGCCAGCAGAATATCGTTCCCCGATCAGCTTTCAGCGAGTCACGCGACTCGCCACGCGCCCGTCGATCACCACGGCGGTAACGTGGCTGGCGTATTCGAGCGGGTCGCCATCGAACAGCGCGACATCGCCATCCTTGCCGACCTTCAGCGAACCGACACGGTCGGCCATGCCGATCGCCTGCGCGGCATCGGACGTTATCGCGCTCAGCGCATGTTCGGGAGCGAGTCCGTTGGCGGCCGCCCATCCCGCTTCCCACAGGATGACCCGGGTCTTGGGCACATAGCCCTCATAGCCCGACTGCAACGCGAAAGGGATGCCCGCCTCGCGCAGCGTGGCAGCCGTGGCGAAGCTCGCGTTCTCCATGTCGCCATAGTGGCGCGCCATCGTGGGGTGGAGGATCACGGTGACCCCGGCCTCGCGCAGTTCGTCGATCAACAGGTAGCTCTCCGCGCCCCCGTCGATCACCACGTCGATGCCGAATTCGTCCTTCAGCCGCAGGGCGGACATGATGTCCTGCGCGCGATTGGCGGTGACCATCAGCGGCACCCGGCGGGCAAGGACGTCCCTCCACACTTGCATATCGAGCTTGTCGGGCTTGGCCTCGTCGCCCTTGGCCGAGGCCGGGGCGCGGGCGGCGGTGAGCGCGGCGCGCAGCAGCGCGATCTGCTTCGACCGGGTGCCCGGCCCCTTCTCGCGGTCGAGCGCGTCGGGGCCGAGATTGGCCGCGATCATGGCGCGCGGGACGATCGCCGCCGCGTCCGCTGTCTTGGCCCAGGTCTTGGCCACCATCGTCTGGCCGGACACGACGGCGCCGGGGCCATGGCCGGTGTGGATCGTCGTCACGCCGAAGCTGCGCAACCAGTCGACCAGCTCCTCTTCGGGATTGTAGCCGTCGATCGCGCGCAATTGCGGCTGGACCGGTGCGCTGCCGTCGAGCTGGTCCTGATCGTGCGGCTGGTTCATGAAACCGGCAAGGCCGACCACGGTGCGCGCATCGACGAGACCGGGGGTTGCCACCGTGGCGGTGAGCACTTCCATCCCCTCGGGAATGGCAGTGGAGGCGGCGGGGCCGACCGCGGCGATCTTGCCGTCACGGATCACCACCACGCCATCGCTGATCGCGGGGCCTTCCATCGTGTGGAGCGTTTCGGCGCGCACGGCGATATCCTGCGCGGCGAGGGAGGCGGGGGCGATGGCCAGCGCGAGCGCGGCGAGTTTGGCGATACGGGCGATCATTGTGCGGCCTCCGCTTCGGCGACTTCCCAGTGGTGATGGGCAAGCTCCATCGGATTACCCGCGCCATAGCCGCCTTCGGCCAGGAGCTTGCCCTCCTCGGTGGTGCGGTCGAAGAGCTTCTGCCCCCCGACCCAGGTTTCCATGAGATCGGTGTAGACCGACAGCGGATCGCCATCGAGGATGAGGAAATCCGCGTCCTTGCCCGGCTCGAGGCTGCCGACCCGATCATCGAGACCGAGTTGCTTGGCGCCATTGATGGTCAGCGCCCGCAGCGCGCCCTCGCGGCTCATACCGCCGCGCGCGGCAATGCCCGCCTGACGAAACATCAGGCGGCTGTCGATGATGCCGTCATCCGAATGAAGCGAGGTGAGAACGCCAGCGCGTTCGAGAATACCGGCGGTCTCGAGCCGCGATTCCATCGCCTCGAGCTTGCCACCCGGGCTGTCGACGATGATATTCGACACCGGGATACCCGCGGCTGCCAGTTCCTCGGCGACCTTCCAGCTTTCCATCCCGTGCTGGATCAGCACCTTGAAGCCGAATTCGCGCTGCAGCCGCAGCACGGTCATGATGTCGTCCGCGCGGTGCGTGTGGAAATGGACGAGCCGCCTGCCCGAAAGCACTTCGCACAGCGTTTCCTTGCCCAGATCGACTTTCTTGCGATCGCCCTTGCAATAGCTCTCGGCCTCGGTGAAGGCCGCGCGCGCCAGCGCCGCCGATTTGGCGCGGGTGCCGGGAAAGCCCGGGGTCGAGCCGATCGGATTGGTCCCATTGGCCATCTTGAGCCCGCCCATGACCGAGCCGTCGGGGAAGTACCAGGCGATGTCCTCGATCGTGTCGCCATCGCGCAACCGCATGTAGAAGGTCTGCCCGCTGACCAGCCAGCCCGAGCCGGGCATGACATTGGCGGTGGTCACCCCGCCCGCGCGCGCCTTGGCGATGCTGGCATCCTTTGGATTGATCGCGTCCATGGCGCGCACTTCGGGCTGGATCGGCGAAGACCGGTCCGCGCCCGCCACCGAACCGATATGCGAATGCGTGTCGACGATGCCCGGCATGATGACCATACCGCTGGCATCGCGCGTTTCGGCACCGGCGGGCACGGCGACATTGGCACCGACCGCGACGATCCTGCCGTCCTCGATCACCAGCGTGCCGTTCTCGATCACCGGCCCCGCCATGGTATGGATCGTCGCGCCGGTGAAGGCCATCACGCGCTCCTGCGCGCTGACCTGGCCCGACACGAGCGTCAGAACGGCACCGACCGCCAGCGCGGCCCGGCGAAGAATTCGACTGGTCATGAAAATCTCCCTTAAGGGCGCTTAGACCGCTCAGCTCGGAAATTGCAAGTGCGGTCAGATGACTGCGGGTTCGAGCATCCGCAAGTGGCGCGCGCCGCCATCCAGCTCGACCATAACACCGATCGGCAGGGTGAGCTGGCCGCGCACATGGCCCGTGTTGAAACCTGCGATGACCGGTTTGGCGAAGCCGCCGAGATGCCGTTCGAGCACATCGTCGAGTGTGAACCCCGCATAGTCGGGATCGCGTGAGCGGCAGCGCGTACACTGGCCGAAAACGACGCCGGCCACGCGCTCGAACACGCCCGCGAGTTGCAGCTGCTGGAGCATGCGATCGACGCGGTAGGGTTCCTCATTGATGTCCTCGAGGACCAGGATCGCGCCGTCGAAGGAAGGCAGCCAGCCGGTGCCCATCAGCGTCGAGACGACGGTCAGATTGCCGCCGAGCAGGCGGCCGCGCGCAGCACCCGGAACAAGCGTGCGCGCCGCACGACCCGAGGCGCGCTCGGCCTCCTTACCGCCGAGCACCGGCATGGCGCCGGCGAAGGCGATGTTCCACAGGCTCTCCCAGCTTGCTGCCTCCCACCGGCTCGCAGCATTGGGCGCATGCAGCGTGGGAAAGCCCGCCCGCCCCGCGATGGCGAGGTGCAGCGCGGTTGTGTCGCTATAGCCGATCAAAAGCTTGGGATTGGTGCGCATCGAGGCCCAGTCGAGCAGCGGCAGGATACGCGCCCCACCCCAGCCGCCGCGTATCGTGAAAATCGCGCGGACCTGCGGGTCGGCAAACATCGCGTTGATATCCGCTGCCCGGTCGATATCGGTCCCGGCGAGGTATCCATCCTGTTCCGCAACATGCCCGCCCAGTTTGGGCACGAGACCCATGCCCGTGATCCAGTGGATCGCCCGGTCGAGTTCATGCGGCAGCGTGACGGCGCTGGCCGGAGCGACCAGCCCGACCGTATCGCCCTGCCGCAGGCGCGGTGGCTTTCGCCGGGAGCGTGCCGCTGCCGCCAGCGGCATCAGCGCCGCACCCGCCAGCCCGCCCATCAGGCCAAGCGCGGCGCGGCGCGCGATCATGCGAGGCTCGCGGGCCCGAATGCGTGCGGCAGCAGGTCGGACAGTCGCAGCCTGCGCACATCCTCCGGCCCAACGCAGAGAATCTCGGGATCGGTCCCGCCCAGCTGGGCGAGTTCGTTGAGCACCTGGCGGCATCGCCCGCACGGCGTGATCGGATCGGCGCCCGGCCCGGTGACGGCGACCGCTTCCAGACCGCCGCGCACCCCATCGGCCATCGCCTTCGACACTGCGACCGTCTCGGCGCACAGCGCGAGGCCGTAGCTCGCATTCTCGATATTGGTGCCGGTCACCACGCTGCCATCGGCAAAGCGCAGCGCCGCGCCAACCGCAAAATTCGAATAGGGCGAATAGGAATGGCGCGCAGCCTCGCGCGCGGCAGCGATCAGATCGTCATCGGTCATATCGTCGTCCTCAGGGTCGTACCACGACCCAGCGCAATGGTTCTTGCGCGGCCTCGGTTTGGTACCAGCGATTGGCGGTCCACATCAGCCACGGGCGGGTGGCATAATCGGGCTCGAACCAGCTGCGGGTGAGCCACAACTGCCGCTCGAACCGGCGCGACGGGGCATAGGCCTCCTCGAACTCTTCCACCGGGGCAAGGATTGCTGGCTTGCCGGCATGCGCCTCGATCTGGTTGACCAGCGTGGTCAGCTCGCTTTGCACCGCAGCATCGGAAACGCGCGCCGGACAGGCCGCGGCAGTGGTTTCGAGCAGAATAGCCGGAGGCAGCAGGTCGGGATCGCGCGGCACCATGGTCACGAAATTCGCCGATTGCCCGTCGGCGACGTCGCAAGGGTCGAAGCGATGCGCAGCGCCGACCGCGAGGCCGGCTGCGCGGGCGCGGGCGAAATTCTGCGCGAAGGCGACATCCGTGAGCCCCGCCCCGTCGCTTGCTTCGAGGTAGACGAATTGCGCGCCCAGCCCGGCGATCGTGCCGAAATCGACCGCGCCATCGACCGCACCGACCAGCGCGCCCTGGTCGGGCCAAAGTTCCTCGTCAGGCCGCCAGTCGCGACCTTCGTGCCAGGCATAGGCCGCGCCGATCAGGGCGATAACGAGCAGGAACATCGCGGTCTTGCCGGCGCGCGAAAGCGCCTTGGGAAAACGGGACTTGCGCCGTTTGCGGCTGCGCCTGGCCATGCCTGTCCCCCTTAGCCCTTGATGTGCAGCACGCAGATCAGCGTGAACAGGCGGCGAGCAGTAGCGAAGTCGGTTTCGACCTTGCCCTCCAGCCGCTCGATCAGCAGTTCCGCCGCGCGATTGTGGACCCCGCGCCGGGCCATGTCGATAGTTTCGATTTCCGTCGGGGTCGCCTTGCGGATGGCCTGGTAGTAACTGTCACAAATGGCGAAATATTCGCGGATCGGGCGACGGAAGCGCGCCAGGCCGAGCAGCAGCTCCTCGATCAATTGCTCGTCCTCGTCGGCGATCGTCATCAGCAGGCGCCCGTCGCGTACCGCGAGCTTCAGGCGATAGGGACCGTTCGCCCCGCGCTCGACCGCGCGTAGCGGCTTGAAACAATTCTCCTCGATCAGGTCGAAGATCGCAATCTTACGTTCCTGCTCGATATCGGCATTGCGCCAGATGATCGTCTCCTCGTCGAGCTCGATATGCGCGATACGATGGTCGCCCGAGGAAGTTGCGGAATCGGTCATGCCTGGCGGCTGCTTTCGCAGAGAAGGACGGGGTGCGGCAAGGGGTTGAAGAACAGTCCCCACTATCCACAGCCGAGCGCAAAAAATTAGCTGACCGATTTCCTTGTCAGCTGACCACTTCAACGGGCATCAGACCACCATGGCCGACACCGACCTTCTCTTCCCCGCCGACGATTCGACCGATTCCAAGCCCGCCAAGGGCCCGGTGCTGCCCGCCAACCTCGAAGCGGAGGCCGCCTTCCTCGGCGCGGTGCTGATCGACAACAAGGTGATCGAGGAACTGACCACGCCGCTGATGGCGGAGCATTTCCACGAACCGGTGCATCAACGCATCTACGAGCGCGTGCTCAAGCTGCTCGACCGCAATTCGGTGGCGACACCGGTCACGCTGAAGCCCTATTTCGAAAGCGACGAGGCGCTCAAGCAGCTGGGCGGGACGACCTACCTCGCGCAGCTGACCGCAGACGGCCAGGGGCTGCTGCACCCGCGCGAACTGGCCGAGCAGATCTACGATCTCGCGCTGCTGCGCGAACTGGTCAGCGTGGGGCGCACCCTCGTCGAAGGCGCGCTCGACACTTCGGACGAGGTCGAGCCGCTCAGGAAGATCGAGCAGGCAGAAGCCGATCTCTATCGCGTTGCCGAAGGCGCCAGTACCGGCAGCGAGGCGCAGTCATTCCGCAAGGCCGCCTTCGGCGCGCTGGAGGTGGTTCAGGCGGCGATGAATTCGGGTGGGCGTTTCTCGGGCAAGACCACCGGCCTCGACACGATCAACGACAAGACTTCGGGCCTCCACAATTCGGACCTGGTGATCCTCGCTGGCCGTCCGGCCATGGGCAAGACCTCGCTTGCGACCAATATCGCCTTCAACGCCGCGCGCCGGCTGATGGACGACGAGAAGGCCGGAATCGAGCGCGAGAAGTCGCCCGGCGCGGGCGTCGCCTTCTTCAGCCTCGAGATGAGCGCCGATCAGCTCGCCACGCGCATCCTGGCCGAGACCGCCGAGATCTCGAGCGAGAAACTGCGTTCGGGCAAGCTCTCGCGCGAGGAATTCCAGCGCCTCAGCTTCGCCAGCCAGGAACTGACCGACCTGCCGCTCTATATCGACGATACTCCGGCGTTGACCATCGGCGCCCTGCGCACCCGCGCGCGACGGCTCAAGCGGCGGCACGATATCGGCCTCGTCATCGTCGACTATCTTCAGCTCCTGCAAGGCTCGGGCCGCGCTACCGACAATCGCGTGAACGAGATTTCGGAAATCAGCCGCGGTCTCAAGACGCTGGCCAAGGAACTGCATGTCCCCGTGATCGCCCTATCGCAGCTCAGCCGCCAGGTAGAACAGCGCGAGGACAAGCGCCCGCAGCTTTCCGACCTGCGCGAATCCGGGTCGATCGAGCAGGACGCCGACATGGTGTGGTTCATCTACCGCGCCGAATATTACCACAACGCCTTGAAGCCCGACACGCCCGACGAGACCTCTTCCGAGGAAGTCCGGATGAAGTACGCAGAGTGGGAGGCGCGCCACCTCGAACTGGTCAACAAAGCAACGCTGATCGTCGCCAAGCAGCGTCACGGATCGACCGGCAATGTCCCGCTGCTGTTCCACAGCGAATTCACCAAATTCAGCAGCCCCGACGTGCGCCATTACGACGATTACGAATAGGTCAGATGCCGAGATTAAGCCGCCGCGTTACGGTGTAATCGAGCGCGGAAACCAGCACCCAGCCGACCGCCCAGCGGATCCGGTTGAACCAGGTGCGTCGCTTCGTATGCACCTCGGACGTGATCCTTTCGGACGCGGCGATCTGGTACGAGACGAAGCCGCGCATCCGTTCGGCCAGCGCCGCGTCCTCGATCCGCAGCATGATCTCGAGATTGAGATAGAGGCTTCGCATGTCGAAATTGGCGCTGCCGAGATAGACCGCGTCGTCGAGCACGATCAGCTTCGTATGCAGCTTGCAGGGCGTGAATTCCCAGATCTTCGCACCGCGCTTGAGCAGGTAATGATAAAGCGAACGCGTGGCGCCCAGCGTGGCGCCATTGTCGCTCTTGGCCGCCATCAGCAGCCGGGTGCCGCCCTTTTTCGAGACACGCGCAATCCGGCGAAGCAGGCTGTAGGGCGGCGAAAAATAGGCCATGAAGATATCGAGCCGATCGCCGTCGCGCAGATCGCGGGTGACGCAGCGCGCCCAGCTCGACAGCCCGCGCGTCGGCCCGCCCACCAGCCAGCGTGCCCTGCCGTCGCCCGATTTCCATTCCCATTGCGAAACCGTGCGGCGGATCGCCCGGAAATGTGCATGATCGTCGTCGGTCCAGTCGACCAGCCTGGCGAACCAGTCGCTTAATCCATCGACCGCATCGCCCTCGATCGCGATGGCGAGGTCGTTCCAGCCGTTCTGCTGCGGCGGAGCGAAGTAATCGTCCTCGATATTGAATCCGCCGAATAACGCGCGCGCCCCATCGGCGATAACCATCTTCTGGTGGTTACGGATGAGGTAGCGAAAGCCGAAACGCGGGCTGAACAGATAGTACCGACCGCCGGCCTCGACGATCGGGCGGAGGAATTTGTCGGAGGCCGAAGCGCCGAAACTGTCGACGATGAGCGTCACTGCGACACCTCGACGCGCTGCGTCGCAAAGGGCATCGCGCAATTGGGTCGAGACTTCGTCCTCGGCGAAAATGTAGAAGCAGATATCGAGCCGCTCGCGGGCCGAGGCGACCATCTCCATCAGCGCTTTGCGGCGATCCTTGCCTCCGGGATAGAAGGTCAGCGATTGGCCTTGCGCCGCATGCGAGAATGGTTCGGGATCGCGATAGCCGCTCGCAACATCGGAAGGGTTTCTCTCGCCCATTGCAAGCAGCCTTAGCGCCGCAAGCACGCGGCGCAAATCCTTGACTGTGGAGCCGCGAGGCCTTAAGTGCCGCGCTTTCCCGGAATCACTTGATTTGCATCGGAGTGCCCTATGGCGCGCGTTACCGTCGAAGACTGCGTAGACAAGGTCCCCAATCGTTTCGATCTCGTCCTGCTGGCCGCCCAGCGGGCACGCGAGATTTCGGGCGGTGCGGAGCTGACCGTCGATCGCGATCGCGACAAGAACCCCGTTGTCGCCCTGCGCGAGATCGCCGAACAGACGATCAAGCCCAAGGACCTTCACGAAGCGGCCGTTACCAACCTGCAGAAGATCTTGCCGGACGACGACGACGAAATGGATGAAGTCGGCTCGCTCAGCCAGTCGGCCGAAGCGCTGCGGATCACCGCCTCGGCCCCGACGCGCTCCACCTCGATCGGCGCCGATTACGACGGCTAAGCCGCCCGAAGCGACAGCGATTCTTCGAAAGGCCGCCCGATGGGCGGCCTTTTTGCGTTGCGGCATAGGGGATGCTGTCCCTATCCTGCGCCGAGACAGGAGGCAGGATGAGCGACATCGTGGAAGGGCTGGGGACCGCGGTCGAGGGTGGATTGTATGCCAAGGCCGTCTCGGAAAGGCCGGGCGGTACCCCCGCGCTCGACAAGGGCCACTTCGCCGAGGGCGAATGTCTCAATTGCAGCACGCCGCTGGTCGGGGAGCACTGCCACGCCTGCGGCCAGAAAGCCCACCTCCACCGCACGCTCAGCGCTTTCATGCACGACGTCGCGCATGGCGCGGTGCATTTCGACAGCAAGACCTGGCGCACGCTGCCCATGCTCGCCTTCAAGCCGGGCGAACTGACCCGGCGCTATATCGATGGCGAACGCACCCGGTTCGTGAGCCCGATGGCGCTGTTCCTGTTCTCGATCTTCCTGATGTTCGCGATCTTCCAGTTCGCGGGGATCAGCGCGCCGACCGACCTGCAAGGCGATACCGATGCACAGCTGCGCGAGCTGACCGGCGAACAGCTCGAGCGCCTCGAGGACCGGCGCGACACGCTGGCCGCACGCGTGGCCGATGGAGACCGCACCGATGCGGAGCGCGAGCGGGCCGCGCGGCAACTCGCCGAGGTCGAAGACCAGCTGGGCACATTGAGAGCGGCACAGGCCGAACTGCCGTTCCTCGCGCCCACGCGAAGCGCAAGCAGTGACACGCAACCGGAAACGGAGAGCGAAGAGCCGCCCGAAACTCCTGCCGGAGAAGAAGCGCTTGCGCCGGTCACCGCCACACCCGACGAGGATTGGACCCTCGATCTCGAAGAAGTCGGATGGATCGAGGCGGGCCTGGACAAGTGGCAGAAGAACCCAGGCCTGATGCTCTACAAGCTGCAGACCAATTTCTACAAATTCAGCTGGCTGCTGATCCCGCTGTCGATTCCCTTCGTCTGGCTCCTGTTCGTCTGGAAGCGGCGGTTCAGGGCCTATGATCACGCGATCTTCGTGACCTATTCGCTGGGCTTCATGACGATGCTGATCCTCGCACTCGTCCTCGCGGGACTCGGCGGGGTCTCGGCTACCTATATCGCACTGGCATCCATGCTGATCCCACCGCTGCATATCTACAAGCAGCTGCGCGGCACTTACGACCTCTCGCGCTTTTCGGCGCTATGGCGGCTGTCGGTGCTGACCGTTTTCATCTCCATCATCCTCGGCCTGTTCACCTCGCTGCTGATGCTGCTGGGATTGTTCTAGCCAAGAGAAAGGGCCGCCCGAACTGTCCGGACGGCCCTATTCGTCAATTGTTGAGAATGAGCGTCAGGCGCCCTGCGGCGCGGGGCCTCCGCCGAGCTTGCGCCCGGCCTTGGGCACGGCGGCACCGGCGACCGGCTTCACCACGACCGGGCCTTTGGGCTCGTCGGGACGGTCGATCTTGCCGTCCTTCATCAGCTGGTCGATCTCGTCGCCGGTGAGCGTTTCGTATTCGAGCATCGCCTGCGCCAGCAGGTGCAGCTTGTCCTCCTGCTCGGTCAGCACTTCCTTCGCACGGGCGAGGCCGTCCTCGACGAGACGCTTGATCTCGGCATCGATCAGCTTGTTGGTTTCCGCGCCCGACATGGTGCGCGCGGTCTGGCCCATGCCGAGATAGCCTTCCTGGCTCGCCTCGTACTGCAGCGGGCCGAGCTTGTCGGACATGCCCCATTTGGTAACCATGTTGCGCGCGAGGTCGGTGGCATACTGGATGTCGCCGGACGCACCGCTGGAAACCTTGTCGTGACCGAAGATGATTTCCTCGGCGACACGGCCGCCCATGGCGACGGCCAGGTTCGCGTGCATCTTGTCGCGGTGGTAGGAGTAGTTGTCGCGTTCGGGCAGGCGCATCACCATGCCCAGCGCGCGGCCGCGCGGAATGATCGTCGCCTTGTGGATCGGGTCCGATGCCGGCTCGTTCAGCGAAACCAGCGCGTGGCCGGCCTCGTGATAGGCGGTCATCTTCTTCTCGTCCTCGGTCATGACCATGGAGCGGCGTTCCGCGCCCATCATGACCTTGTCCTTGGCATCCTCGAATTCCTGCATCGCGACGAGGCGCTTGTTGCGGCGCGCGGCGAGCAGCGCCGCCTCGTTGACGAGGTTCGCAAGATCCGCGCCCGAGAAGCCCGGCGTGCCGCGCGCAATGGTGCGCGGGTTCACATCGGGCGCCAGCGGCACCTTCTTCATGTGCACGGCGAGGATCTTCTCGCGTCCGTCGATGTCAGGCACGGGCACGACGACCTGGCGGTCGAAACGGCCCGGGCGCAGCAGGGCCGGATCGAGCACGTCGGGACGGTTGGTCGCGGCGATGATGATGATGCCTTCATTGGCTTCGAAACCATCCATTTCGACCAGCAGCTGGTTGAGCGTCTGCTCGCGCTCGTCGTTCGAATTGCCGAGGCCGTGGCCGCGCGAACGGCCGACTGCGTCGATCTCGTCGATGAACAGGATGCACGGTGCATTCTTCTTGGCCTGTTCGAACATGTCGCGCACGCGGCTGGCGCCGACGCCGACGAACATTTCGACGAAGTCCGAGCCCGAAATGGTGAAGAAGGGTACGCCCGCTTCGCCTGCGATGGCGCGGGCGAGCAGCGTCTTACCGGTCCCGGGAGAGCCGACCAGCAATGCACCCTTGGGGATCTGGCCGCCGAGCTTGGAGAAGCGCTGCGGGTCCTTGAGGAACTCGACGATTTCCTCGAGCTCCTCGCGCGCTTCGTCGATGCCGGCGACATCTTCGAAAGTAACCTTGCCCTGACGTTCGGTCAGCAGCTTGGCCTTGGACTTGCCGAAACCCATCGCGCCGCCCGCGCCGCCGCCCTTCTGGACCTGGCGCAGCGCGAAAAAGGCGATGCCGAGGATCAGCACGAAGGGCAGGATCTGGATCAGCGCATAGAGCAGGATATTGCCGCTTTCGGCCTCCACGCCGGAATAGCGCACGCCATTGTCTTCAAGCAATTGCGGCAACGTGGTGTCGTTAGCCACCGGAATGGTCGAGAATTGCTCGCCATTTTTCATCTCACCGACGATCTGCGTTTCGGAGATCTGCACATTGGCGACCGATCCTTCGGCGACCTTGTCGCGGAAATCGGAATATTGGAGCTGCGTTCCGGCGCCGCTCGTCCCGCCGCCGAAGACCGAAACGACCATCAGCAGGGCGAGGAAGATGCCGCCCCAGATCATCAGGCTCTTCACCCAGGGATTGGGCCCATTGCCCTCGGGCTCGGGCGGGGAATTCTGGTCGCTCATGCGCGGGTTCCTTTCACTGCCGATAATGTAGGGTGCGACAGGTGAATGGCAAGTTGCGCGGGCATGCGGAAATTCCGCTCTCAGCCGAAGAGCCGGTCGATCAGCCAATAGCTGCCCATTATCCCCACCCCATAGGCGGAAAGCCGCACCAGCCGCGGTCGGGCCCGGGGGCGCAGCCGGTCGACCAGCCGCATAAGCACAAGGACGGCGGCGATGACCAGCAATTGTCCCGCTTCCACGCCGAGATTGAAGCTGACCAGTGCCGCGGGGACTTCACCCTCGGGCAGGCCGATCTCGCGCAGTGCGCCGGCAAAGCCGAAGCCGTGCAGCAGGCCGAAGGCGAAGGCGACCAGCCACGGCAGGCGCCGGGTCAGCGTATCGCGCCTTCCGCGGGCGATCTCGACGGCGAGGAACACGATGGACAGGGCGATCAGGGCCTCGACCACATCCTGTCTTATACCCGAAAATCCAAGCGTTACCGCCGCCAGCGTGATCGAATGTGCGATGGTGAAGGCCGTGGCCGCTTTCACCACCGGCCAGGGCCGGGCCACCAGCAGGACGAGCGCGATGACGAACAGCAAATGGTCCCAGCCGGCGAGGATGTGTTCGACCCCGATCATGAAATAGCTACGCCAGACCTGCGCTGCCGAAGGCCGTTCCGCGATGGTGACGAAGGGGGTTTCCGGCGTCAGGCGGTGGACCTGCAAAGCTCGCCCAAGCGGCGAAACACGCAAAATCGCCTCGCCATGGCCGGGAAAGGCGGGCCAGCCGATGGTTTGACCTGCGACCTCACCCGTACAGGTCACATCGGCAGCGCCGTGAGCCGCAAGCGGGTCCATCTGTCGCTCGACCTCCCCATCGATCCTGCAATTGGCGGGAATTTGTGGCATGGCCATACGGTCGTCCGCTGCGCTGGCTATGGGTTGGCGCCAGCCCAGCCGCCACTCGCCCTCGCCAACCTGCTCGAACTGGATCGCGACCGGCCGCATCTCGTCCGCCTGCACAGGCGCGCCCATGGCAAGCAGCCACAACGCGGCAAGCCAGCGGATCATTCGACCTCGACCGTATAGGCCTCGCGCAAGACTTCATAGGCACGCTGCCGTCGCTCGGCGATCGTCGCGCTGCGCCAGTCGGCCTCGACCCGGTCGCGAATTTCGGCGAGCGGCGGGCCGCTCCCACCGTCGCGTTTGGCCAGGCGCACGAGATGCCAACCATAGCCCGAACCTATCGGCCCCTGCCAACCCGGTCCGGCGGCAAGAGCGGAAAGCTCTGCTGCGAATTCCCTCCCGAAAACTACACGGACCTCGGTCAGGGGCATGCGCGCGACCGAGCGCGGCAGGCTGATCGGCTCACCCTCTGGGCTCGGCTCCGTCATCGCTGCCCGTGCGGCTCGCTCGCTAGGGAAGTAAGCCTGTTCGAATGTGACTGTACCGCCCATGGCATAGGCGCCCGGATTGTCGGCAAGCCATTGTTCGAGCACCGCATCGGAGGGCCGCGCCACTTCGGCCTCCGCACCGGCCAGCTCGTCCATCTTGGTCGCCAGCCGCCGCCGCACGATGGCATCGCCCTCGTCGATCCCGAGGCGCAGGGCCTCGCGGTACAGCACTTCTTCGCGAATCCAGCGCTCGATCGCCCAATCCATCTCGGCATCGGTCGGCGGGCGCCCCATCATCCGTTCGAAGCCGAGGGCGATACCCGCCTGCCGCTCGCGCGAGAGTTCGATCGTCCGGCTTGCCGGATCGACGGGATCGCCCGCGAGCGCGAGCAGGCCCCAGATAGCGGCCCCCGCAACAAGGAAATGCGCGAGCGGATCGCGCAGCAGCTTGCGGATCATCCTTCATCCATTATGAGCGGCGCGTCACCGGGCCGGCGGCGCGGTTTCAGCCATATCGGCGAGGAATAGGCGCGTTCCTGGATCACGTTGGCCTCGACCACCTCGGGCGGCAGGTCGAAACCGAAGCGTTTGGCATCGAACAGCACCCAACTCGGCGTCGGGATCTCGAGCACGCGGACGTAGTAAAAGGCCCGCTGGCCCGGGCGATAGTCGGGGTCGCGCCATGTCGCACGCAGTTCGGGTGCGCCGATGGTATTGTCGTAGGTCGCCTCGCGCCGGATCACCGTATCGCCCACCGCGGGTATCCGGCCCCCTACACGCCGGCGCTCGCCATCCATATCGGACCAGGCGACATCGTAGATGCGCTCCTGCGCCTCGCCATCGGCATCGACCCAGCCCTTGACCACCTGCACCCGGTCGAGATTGGCGCCCTCGGGGTCCTTGAGCGCCGAGATCAGGAAGACCGGTGCGCGGCCACTATCCTGCAGTTCGCCGCCCATCGGGACGCCGCCCGTGTATCCGGTGCGAACCCAGTCGCCGTCCCAGTCGTTCTCGGCGAAATCGAAGCCCGCGAACAGGCGCAGGACCATGCGCGGCCCCGTCGTCGCATAGACCTCGCGCCGCATGAAGGCGTCGAATATCTCCGCGCGCGTGTTGCCGCGCGCCCAGGCCGCAGCATAACCGCCGGCAAGATAGTGCCAGCCGAAGCGGCCTTCGGCCGTGCCGAGGTTCTGGCTTTCCAGCGCCCGCCCTGCGCGCGGTTCGTTGCCAGTGTGCTTGCCGAAATAATTGTCTTCATCGCCGGTCGCCAGCGCAGTGTGGCTGTCGGTCGAACCGATGAGGCCGAAGGCGTAGGGATTGACCCCCATCTGCTGCTCGAGCGTCAGCCCGCGCAGCAGGGCATTGCGCACATAGCTGCCGGCATACATGTCGGGCGTCGAGCGGCGGGTCAGAGGAAGGTTGCCGAGTTCCCAGCCTGCGACACCGAAAGCGGCAAACTCGTCGTTCGGCGAGAGAAAGGGATGGGTTTCGCTATCGCCCTTGATCTGGGTGGCTTCGACTACCGGTTCGTAGCGCGCGCGGCGGCGGGCGTAATCGGCGCTCATTGCCCCGCCATCGGGGCCAACCAGTTCGAACATCATGCCGTTGGACAGGTTCGAATTGTGCGGGATGGCCAGAACGCGGCCGCCGGTATTGGCTTCGTAGGCCTCCATGTAATCCCACAATTGCTCGGGGGTCGTGTCGATGCCGGGAAAGGGGACGACCTGCCCGGTCTTCACGCTTCCATCCCTGAACATGACCACGCGGTGGAGATTGTTGCCGTCGGGCATCAACGTCCATTCGAAGCCCGCGAAGGCGGTGAATTCGCCCGGGCGGTTGTAGCGATCGAGCAGGTCGAGATGGCTGTCCCAAAGCTCGCGGGTGGCGGCTGCCTGGCGCTCTGGATCGATGAGTGCTTCGGGAATCGTGCCATTGGCCGCGGCGGTAATCAGCTCTCCCACCGCGCGGGTCGATTGTTCGGGACTATCGTGCATCATATCGTACCAGCGCCTGAGCGTGGGATCGCGCACGAGGATGCGCGGCGCATCGTAAAGCCTCCGGGTGGCACCCATCGCGTCCGAATGGTCCGAGATTACAAGAAAGTCGAGAGGCCGGTCGAGCTGCGCCTTCATTCCCGTGGTTGCGGTGACCGTATCGCCGCGCGCGAATTTCAGCGCAGGTTCCGCGCCCAGCCTGACCCCGAATCCGAAGGCATCGACGGAGATATCGGTGTGAAGATGGGTGTCGCCCCAATAGGGCCGGTCGGGGAATTCGGCGAGTTCGATCGTGTCGGTGCCATCGCCGCGCTGCGCCTCGGTCGGTTCGCCCGGGCGGTCGCCCGCGCAGGCGCCCGTCAGCAACGCGGCTGCGGTGGCCAGTAATATCGTGCGCATTATCGCTCTCCCTGGCCCGTCGGCCTCGACCCCGAAGCCATTCTGCTCAGGGAGCAACGCGCCGGTCAAGCCTGCGCGAGAGATGCCTCGTGGGTGAGAGCCGCCACGCCGCCCGATCCCGCTTCGTCGTCGGACGCATAATAGTAATAGGTTCCACCGCCGAGGGCAGCCGCCGCCAGCACCAGCGCGCCGATCATCACCAGGCCGTCGCGCACGATCAGCGCCAGCGCGATCGCGACAATCGCGAGCATTGGCGCCGAGCTCGCAAAGGGCACGAATTCGAGAGGCGGCACGGTCGCGCAAAGCAAAAGGATCGCCACTGCCGCGACCTTGATCCAAATGCCCGTGGTGAGGGAATCGAAACGGTCGCGGCTGTGGCCGTCGAGCCATTTGGCCACTCCACGCAGCTTTCGCACCGCCTTGTGCAGCTTTTTGGAGCCTACCGATCGATTTTGAATGAACTGCGGCAACCAGACGTGATCCCGGCCAAACAGCATCTGTAATGCCACAAGGGCGATGACTGCAGCCAGAAAACTCGGCACCCCCGGGATACCGCCCACCGGCGTAAGCTCCAGGAGTGCCGGCAGGAGAATGAACGGTCCGAAACTGCGCCCGCCGAAATCGTCGAGCGCGTCGCGAATGCGCACTTCGTCGGATTTCGAGGCGAGCTCGTCGAGCTCGCCGATTACGTCCTCGACGCTCTCCGGTTCGTGTCCATTCATCGCTCTCCCCTTCGCCCCTCAACGCGCGAGCCGGCGAAAGGGTTGCAATTCCCGAATATCAGGAGCTTTTCCTGAGCAGTGCCGAGCGTTCGCAGCGGCACACGACCTCGCCGCGCTGGTTCACCGCTTCGTGCAGGAAGGTGACGATCCCGGTATCGGGCCGGGACTTGCTTTCGCGAAGACCGATCACTTCGCTGGTCGCATGCAGCGTATCGCCGATGAACACCGGTTTGGGCATGACCAGCTTGTCGTAACCGAGGTTCGCCACCAGCGTGCCGAGCGTCGTGTCGCCGACCGACAGTCCGACCATAAGCGAGAAGGTATAGGTCCCGTTGACGAGAATCTGCCCGAACTCGCTCTCATTCGCCGCTTCCACGTCGAGGTGAAGCGGCTGCGGATTGTGGGTCATAACGGTGAAAAAGAGGTTGTCCGCCTCGGTCACCGTGCGCCGGATTTCATGCGTCAGCTTGTCGCCGATTTCCCACTCGTCGAAATGCCTGCCCGCCATCAGCTGTGGCCCATCACGGCTTTCACTTCGAGGAAATCGTGGAAGCCCCACTCGCCCCATTCGCGACCATTGCCCGACTTCTTATAGCCGCCGAAGGCCGCGTTGAGATCGTAGCCGCCATTGATCGCGACCCGGCCCGCGCGGATGCGCTTGGCAAGGCTGCGCGCGGTTTCGATATCTTCGCCCATCACCGCGCTGGCGAGGCCGTATTCGGTATCGTTGGCGATGCGGATGGCGTCGTCGTAATCGTCGTAGCCAAGGATGCAGAGCACAGGCCCGAAGATTTCCTCGCTCGCGATCGTCATGTCGTTGTCGACATCGGCGAAGACGGTCGGTTTGACGTAGTGGCCGGTTTCGAGCCCCTCGGGCTTGCCGGGGCCGCCGGCGACCAGCGTTGCGCCTTCCTCGATACCCTTTTCGATCAGACCCTGGATCTTGTCCCACTGCGTGCGGCTGACGACCGGGCCGATCGCCGCATTGCCCTTGGGATCGCCGGGAATGACACCCTCGGCCGCTTCCTTGGCTGCGGCCTTGGCTTCTTCCATGCGTTTGTGCGGCACGAGCATGCGGCTCGGAGCGGTGCAGGTCTGGCCCGAATTGCCCATCATCGCGACGGTGCCCTTGGCGACGGACTGGGTGAAGGCGCTGTCGTCGAGCACGATGTTCGGGCTCTTGCCGCCCAGTTCCTGCGCCACCCGCTTGACCGTGTCGGCGGCGTTCTTGGCGATCAGCACGCCGGCACGTGTCGATCCGGTGAAGCTGACCATGTCGATGTCGGGATGGCCCGAAATCGCTTCGCCCACGCCCGGCCCGTCGCCATTGACAAGGTTGAAGACGCCTGCCGGAACGCCCGCCGCATCCATGATTTCGGCGAAGATATAGGCGTTGAAAGGCGCGATCTCTGAAGGCTTCAGCACCATCGTGTTGCCGGTCGCAAGCGCGGGGAAGACCTTGCAGGCGATCTGGTTGAGCGGCCAGTTCCACGGGGTGATCATGCCGACCACGCCGACCGGCTCCCACACGTGGAGCGTCGGGCCGTCCTGGCGTTCGAATGCGAAGCCTTCGAGAATCTCGATCGCCTTCTGGCAATGCCCGGTGAGGAGCCCGACATGCGGGCCGTTCGCCAGGCTCATCGGCGCGCCCATTTCGTCGCTCACCGCAGTGGCAAGCTCTTCCTTGCGGTTCTCGATCTCGGCCTGGATCGCGCGCAGCAGCGTCAGGCGCTCTTCCTTGCTCGTCTGGCTGAAGGTTTCGAACGCGCGGCGCGCAGCGGCCACGGCCTTGTCGACATCGGCCTTGGTGCCGAAGCTGATGTGGCCGATGGTCTCTTCGGTCGCCGGGTTCTCGACCGGCTGCGTGTTCGGCTCGACCGGATCGACCCACTCGCCGTCGATGTAGAATTTGGTGCACTCGCGCATCGTGAATCTCTCCTTTGCGCGTGCCTTTACCCCTCTTGCTGCCAGCGCGCCACCACTGCGTCGCCATCTTCCGCGCTGTCGCGAATGGTGTTCGGCGTCCGGTCGAAACGCGGCGCAGGCGCGGTGTGCCAGCGGCCGCCGTGCTCGACGAAAGCGCCGCGTGCCTTCATGTGCGGATGGTCCTTGGCATGGTCGAGCGGCACCACGGGGGCAAAGCAGGCATCGGTGCCTTCGAGCAGCTCGCACCACTCGGCCTGCGTCTTCGTGGCGAAGAGTTCGGCGAGGTCTTCGGCGTAATCGTCCCACTTTCCCGGATCCATCTGGCGCTCGCGCAAATGCTCGGGCGCATCGGCGCGCTGGAGCAGCTCGGCGTAGAACTGCGGCTCGATTGCGCCCACGCTCACTTCCTTGCCGTCCTTGCATGTGTAGCAGCGGTAGAAATGCGCCGCCCCGCCCAGCAGGCCAGCGCCGCGCTCGACCGTGCGCAGCGCGCTGTGCGGCTGACCGTAGAAGAAGCTCATCAGGCTGGTAACGCCATCGACGATTGCCGCATCGACCACCTGCCCCTTGCCGCTCGACTGCCGCTCGAACAGCGCGGCAAGAATGCCCATCGCGCAATACATCGAGCCGCCGCCGAAATCGCCGACGAGATTCTGCGGCGGCACCGGCAGTTCGCCGCGCCTGCCGATCGCGTCGAGCGCGCCGGTGATCGCAATATAGTTGAGATCGTGCCCGGCAGCCTGTGCGAGCGGGCCGTCCTGCCCCCAGCCGGTCATGCGCGCATAAACGAGCCGCGGATTGGCCGCGAGCATCTCGTCGGGCCCCAGCCCCAACCGCTCCATCACGGCGGGGCGGAAGCCTTCGACCAGCACATCGGCATGTTTGAGCGCGGTCTTGACGAATTCCTGCCCCTCTTCGCTCTTGAGGTCGACCGCTACGCGATGCCGCGCGCGTTCGACCACCGGGTTCATCGGCTGGTGCCCGGCGCGCTCGATCCGCACGACTTCGGCGCCCATATCGGCCAGCATCATCGCCACGTGGGGACCCGGGCCGATGCCCTGGAATTCGACGACCTTGAGGCCGGTCAGCGGACCGTTCGACATGGATTTTCTCTCCTCAGAAACTCTTGGGCAGATCCAGCACATGCGTCGCCACATGGCTGAGGATCAGATTGGTGCTGATCGGCGCGACCTGGTAGAGCCGCGTCTCGCGAAACTTGCGTTCCACGTCGTATTCCTCGGCGAAGCCGAAACCGCCGTGCGTCTGGATGCACATGTCTGCCGCGGCCCAGCTGGCCTCGCTCGCCAGCATTTTTGACATATTGGCCTCGGTCCCCGCGGTCTCGCCCGCATCGAACATGCGCGCGGCCTTGGTGACCATCTCGGCCGCGGCGGACAGCTGGACATAGGCGCGTGCGATGGGGAACTGCACGCCCTGGTTTTCGCCGATGGCGCGGCCGAAGACGTTGCGCTCCTTGGCATAGGCGCTGGCCTTGTCGATGAAGAACCGCCCGTCGCCGATGCATTCCGCGGCGATCAGGATGCGCTCGGCGTTCATGCCCGACAGGATATAGCGAAAGCCCTTGCCCTCTTCGCCGATCAGCGCCGACTTGGGCACCTTGAGATCGTCGAAGAACAGTTCGGTCGTGGCGTGGTTGAGCATGGTCCGAACCGGCCGCACGGTCAGTCCATTGCCGACCGCCTCGCGCATGTCGACCAGAAGCACGCTCATGCCATCGGAAGGCTTGGCGCATTCTTCGCGCGGGGTCGTGCGGCACAGCAGAACCATGAGGTCGGAATGCTCGGCGCGGCTGATCCAGATCTTCTGGCCGTTCACGATATAGTGGTCGCCGGCATCCTTCGCGAAAGTCGATATGCGCGTCGTGTCGGTGCCCGCCCCCGGTTCGGTCACGCCGAAGGCCTGCAGGCGCAATTCGCCGCTGGCGATCTTGGGCAGGTACGCGCGCTTCTGCTCCTCGCTGCCGTGCTTGAGCAGCGTTCCCATGGTGTACATCTGCGCATGGCACGCACCGCCGTTGGAACCCGAGCGATGGATCTCCTCCAGCACGGCACAGGCCGCCTCGAGCCCGAGACCCGAACCGTCGTATTCCTCGGGGATCAGCACCGAGAGAAAGCCCGCCTCGGTCAGCGCGGTCACGAATTGTGTCGGATAGGCTCGCTCGCGGTCGAGCCGCTGCCAGTATTCGCCCGGGAACTTGGCGCAAAGCCGCCGCACCGCATCGCGGATTTCCGGAAAGGTCTCGCTCAAATGTCCGTCTCCCATTGCAACCTGTCTGGCGCGGATGGAAGGCTTTGGCAACGGGGGAGGAAGAATGGATGCCCCGTGAGGATTCGAACCTCAATTGACGGAGTCAGAGTCCGTAGTCTTACCATTAGACGACGGGGCATCAGCCGTCCGGGCGGGCGGGAATCGCTTTGCCGCTCCGGAAGAGGCCGCGCATCTAGTTTCGCCGCCGCGCGAGGTCAACCCCGTGCGTTGCGCGCGCACTTGCCCCGCCTGAGCTTCGCCGCTAGCATCGCTGGCAAGTCCCCGTGCACGGTGGTTTGCACGGGAGGAACAAGAAAGCTCCAAGTATGGCGGACTATTCTCCGCCGGACACGAAAAGGGGGCACGGGACACAACGGGGCGGCAAGTCCGGCAAGGTAGCCGATTTCCGCTACAAGCGCCCTTCCCGGCCCGAAGCCAAGCACAGCGACCGGCGCAATGCGCCGCGCTGCGATGGCGCGATTGCCGCCCGTCCGAATGGCAAATCGAGACATAACTCCGGCCATCCGCAGCGCCGACAGGCCTACGCCGCGCTCGACCTCGGTACCAACAACTGCCGCCTGCTGATTGCGCGGCCCTCGGGCGAGAACTTCACCGTGATCGATGCCTTCAGCCGCGTGGTCCGGCTGGGCGAGGGATTGGCGGCAAGCGGTAAGCTGTCGGACGAAGCGATGGAGCGCACCATGGCCGCTCTCCATGTCTGCGCGGAAAAACTGCGCCGCCGCAACGTCCGGCTGGCGCGCTCGGTCGCGACCGAGGCCTGCCGCCGAGCTGCCAACGGCCCGGCCTTCATCGAACGCGTCCGGCGCGAGACGGGCATCATGCTCGACATCATTTCCGCGCAGGAAGAGGCCCGCCTTGCCGTGCTCGGCTGCCACGTGCTGCTGGAGGAGGGCAATGGGCCGGCGATCATCTTCGATATCGGCGGCGGTTCGACCGAACTGGTGCTGGTTCAACCCGGAGAAAAGGTCCCGCGCATTCTCGACTGGTTGAGCGTGCCCTGGGGCGTTGTCTCGCTTACCGACACGGTAGATGGATCGGACGAAAGCGAGGCCGCGCGGCTCGACCGCTATGTCCAGATGCGCCGCACGGTCGGACGCAGTTTCGCCGAATTTGCCGAACGCATTCGCGGGCACACAGGCTCGCCCGAACTGATCCGGCTGCTCGGCACCAGCGGCACGGTCACGACGCTGGCGAGCCTCCACCTCGAGCTGCCGCAATACGACCGGCGCGCGGTCGACGGCCTGATCGTGGCCTCGCAGGCAATGCGCGATATCTCGGGCCGCCTTTCGCGGATGAGCGCAGCGGATCGCAAGCGCCTGCCCTGTATCGGCGACGACCGGGCGAACCTCGTCATCGCGGGGTGCGCAATCCTCGAATCGATCCTCGACATCTGGCCTGCCGAACAATTGGGCGTGGCCGACCGGGGCATCCGGGAGGGCATATTGCGCAGCCTGATCGCCGCCGACACCGAAGGCGAACGCAGCCGCGCGGCATTACAGCGGATGCGGGAACAGGATGTTTGATTTCGGTGCAGTGCGGGAGGGTACGGCCAGGATGGGCCGGAGCCCCTTATGCGTGCGTGCCGGACATCCGTCCGGCCCATGCTGTTCCATCCCACGCCCCATCCCGGCCACCCACGGCACGGTATCTTGTGGGGGGCGGGGATGGGGCGTGGGATGGCGCAGCCGCAAGCTAACGACGGATGTCGATAGCGCACCAAACAAAGGCAATTCATAATGTCACGCTCGGGCAAAGACCGCGATACCCGCGTCCGCACCGCCAAGAAGCGGACCGCCAGCTCGACCCGCTGGCTGCAGCGACAACTCAACGATCCCTATGTGAAGCAGGCCAAGGCCGAAGGCTATCGCAGCCGCGCGGCCTACAAGCTGATCGAGCTCGACGAGAAATTCGACCTGCTGAAAGGTGTCACCCGCGTGGTCGATCTCGGGATTGCGCCGGGCGGCTGGGCGCAGGTCGTGCGCAAGCGCAAACCCAAGGCGCATGTCGTCGGGATCGACCTGCTGGAAGTCGAACCGATCGAGGGTGTCACCATCTTCCAAATGGATTTCATGGACGACGAGGCCCCTGCCGTGCTGGAAGAGGCGCTGGGCGGAAAGGCCGAGCTGGTGATGAGCGACATGGCCGCCAATACCGTCGGCCACAAGCAGACCGACCATTTGCGCACCATGGGACTGGTCGAGGCCGGAGCCTGGTTTGCGATCGAGAACCTTGCCCCCGGCGGGACCTATCTCGCCAAGGTTCTCGCAGGCGGAACCGATACCGACCTGCTCAACCTGCTCAAGCAGCACTTCAAGACGGTCAAACACGCCAAGCCGCCTGCGAGCCGCAAGGGCTCGAGCGAGTGGTACGTCATCGCCCAAGGGTTCAAGGGCGGCTGAGGCCGGACACAAAAAACCCCGCCGGAGCGGGGCTTCTCGTTTCCAGTTGCAAGCGACCGGGTCAGTCGACCTTGGTGGCGCCTTCATTGTCGGTCGCGGCATTGGCGGCGGCGACCGGCTGGTCGGCGCTCATACCCGTCGCGGCTTCGGGACCTTCGACGGGAACGCCTTCGACGGGACCCGGGCCTGCGCCGGGCGCATCGACATCGATCTCTTCTTCGGCCGCAGCGGGTTCGGGCTTGGCGGGTGCGCCGCCATAGGTGGCCATGAATTCCATCACATTGGCGCGATCTTCAGGCTTGCCGAGGCCGGCGAAACTCATCTTGGTGCCATTGGCGAAGCCGCGCGGGCTTTCGAGCCAGGCGTCCATGTTTTCCCAGGTCCACTGGCCGCCCTTTTCCGCCAGGGCCGACGAGTAGGCGAATCCGGCGGCACCGCCACCGATGGCCTTGCCCATGATGCCATAGAGGTTCGGGCCGATCCCGTTGGCGCCGCCCTGATCGATCGTGTGGCAGGCGGTGCACTTGGCGAAAACCCGCTCGCCCGCGGCGGCATCCGCGCTGGCGAGCAGCGTGCCGAGATCGGGGCCGGTATCCGCGGCGCCTTCTTCGGCCTCGCCTTCGATGAAGTATCCCGGCTCGACGCCTTCGGGCAGCGAACCGTCGTCGGCGTGGAAATACATGCCCGATGCGATGGAGCCGCCGAGGGCCACGATGCCTGCGAAGAGTACCCAGCCAGCGGCGGTGTTGAAACGATCGTCCATTGCGTAAAATACCCGGCGAAAATCGGTTGGTCTGATGGTTGCGCGCCGCTCTAGTGCGCACGGCCACCTTTCGCAAGTGCGCAAGGCGCAATAGCGCTTGATGCTGCCGAAACGCACCCGTAACGCGGCTCGGACCATGCGCCAATTCGCCAAACCCGCCCTCGCCCTTGTCGATTCGATGCGCGCCGCCGCGGCGCAGGACCCGATGCGCGCGATCGCCTTCGGCGGGGCGCCGGGATCGAACTCGCACCAGGCCGCGATGCAGTTCGCGCCCGATGCCCTGCCGCTTCCGTGTTTCAGCTTCGAAGACGCGCTGGAAGCGGTCGACAGCGGCGCGGCGGGCTGCGCGATGATCCCGATCGAGAACAGCCAGCATGGCCGCGTGGCCGATATCCATTTCCTGTTGCCCGGCAGCGGGCTGTCGATCGTGGCCGAACATTTCATGCGCATTACCCATTGCCTGATGGCGTTGGGCGAAGGGCCGTTCGAGGCCGCCTACAGCCACCCGCAGGCGCTCGGCCAGTCGCACAGATTCCTGTCCGAGCGCGGCATCGTCGGCCTCAGCCATGCCGATACGGCGGGCGCGGCCGCCTTCGTTGCGGAAAGCGGCAAGGACAATATCGCCGCGATCGCGCCGGCACTGGCAGCGGACCTCTATGGTCTCGACATCATCGAGCGGGAGGTGGAGGACGCGCATGACAACACCACGCGTTTCGTCGTTCTCGCGAAAGAGGCGCTCGACCCGGCCGCCCTCGAAGGCGCCCAGGCGATGACCACCTTCATCTTCGAGGTGAAGAACATTCCCGCTGCGCTTTACAAGGCGCTGGGCTGCTTCGCGACCAATGGCGTGAACATGACCAAGCTCGAAAGCTACCAGAAGGGCGCGAGCTTTGCGGCGACGCAGTTCTTCGCCGATATCGAAGGCGCACCGGGCGAGCCCCGCGTCGACGCAGCTCTGGAAGAACTCGCCTTCCAGACCAACGATGTGCGCCTGCTGGGCAGCTATGCGCAGGCACGCAAGCGAGGCTGACAGTCAAGTCGCATTTGCGGGCGATCGGTTCCGAGGGGCGGATCACGCAGGAACCTGCCAGGCGGGGCGCATCGGGCGTTGCGGTCAGGGTGTCATTTCCCCGCTGATGCTCGCGAGCCCGTACTCGCTGAGGCACACGCCCGCCGCCATTCGCGCAACGCGACCGATCCCGATGGCCCGCGGCGTGGGGGCGGAAATCCGACCTTCCCTTCTTCGATCCGGCAATATTACCAAAAAAATAATGTTTTCCGATGGAACGAACGCAATTGTCACACGCTTTTGCGAACAGGCAATTGCCTGAAACAAGAAAGCGAGGGAATCATGCGCAAGATTACATTGGGTCTGGCCTTGTGCTCGACCGCGCTCGCCGCACCTGCGGTGGCGAAAGACGATAGTGCCTATGTCGAATTCGGCTTCGGGCCGATGCATCTCAACGACTTCGACTTGACCGAGGTGAACCCGGCTACGGGCGACCAGGTGACGCTCGAGTCCGACTACGGCTTCGACGGCACCGCCATTCTCGGCTACGATTACGGTGCCTTTCGCGTCGAACTGGAAGCCAGTTACCGCCAGGCCGATCACGAGAGCTTGATCACGCCATTCGGCACATTCGGCTCGGGCCGCCTGCTGGGTGATTCCTCGGCAGCCAGCCTGATGGGTAACGTGCTCCTCGATTTCGGCGATGACGACGGCCTCCAGGCATTCGTCGGTGCCGGTGCCGGTAGCGCGATCGTCGATCAGTCGATCGCCATCACCGCGCCGGGCGGACAGCAGAACCTCGTCAATGGCGATGAATGGGAATTCGCTTGGCAGGCCCTGGCGGGCGTCCGCGCGCCGCTGACCGACACGATCGACGTCGGCTTGCGCTATCGCTTCTTCAATGTCCCCGATTACGAGCTCGGCGGTTCGTTCGGCACTTCGGTGGTCGAGGGCGACTGGTCGTCGCATTCCATTCTCGGCACGCTGGCCTTCAACTTCGGTGCTCCGCCGCCTCCTCCGCCTCCTCCGCCGCCGCCGCCTCCCCCGCCGCCGCCTCCGCCGCCTCCGCCCCCGCCGCCGCCGGCGCCGGTCTGCGAGACGGGGCCCTACATCGTCTTCTTCAACTGGGACGAATCGGCCATCACTCCGGAAGCAGCGACGATCCTCGACAACGCGGTCTCGGCCTATGCCAATTGCGGCAGCGCCGCAGTCATGCTCGCCGGTCACACCGACACTTCGGGTTCGGCGGTCTACAACATGGGCCTCGCCGAACGGCGTAACGAATCGGTTCGCGGTTACCTGACCTCGCGCGGCATTCCGGATACCCGGATCACCAGCGAAGCCTTCGGCGAATCGCAGCTGCGCGTTCCGACCGCCGATGGCGTTCGCGAACTGCAGAACCGCCGCGTCGAAATCACTTACGGTCCGGGTTCGGGCATGTAACCGACGGCAATACGCCAAAACCACCAAGGGGGCCGGAGCAATCCGGCCCCTTTTTCGTTGGCTGGACCCGGTCGGCTATTCGTCGGCGTAGATCGCGACTTCGTTTACGCCATCGCTGGTGGCGCGGCCGCGATACATGCCCGAGGTGTTCATGCTGAACAGCGGAGATCCCTCGCTGGTGACGACGATCACCCCGCCGTCACCGCCAAGCGCGCCGACCTCGGCGATGACTGCGTCGATCTCTTCTTGGGCGTGGGTTGCTTCGAGCCCGAATTCGCTGGCGTGGACGATGTAGGTCGGCATGCCTTCGTCATCGAGCGGGACGGTTGCCTGCGCCGCATCGATTTCGGCGCGGTAGCGATAGCGCAGCCGCGTGCAGATCTCGTGCGCCACACCGACCCGGATGAAGAATTCGCCCCAGCCGGTGGCCGAGACCGCGCAGGCGCGATTGTCGGCATAGGTGCCAGCACCGATGATCGGGGCATCGCCGATGCGGCCCCAGCGCTTGCCGGTCATCCCGCCGGTAGACGTCCCCGCTGCCATGTTGCCGTCCCGGTCGAGCGCGACCGCGCCAACCGTTCCGAATTTGACGTCGACATCGAGCGCAGAGAGCCGCTGCGCCTTCATCCGCTCGAGCGAATCCCTGCGCCGCTCGGTTTCGAACCATTCGGGCGGCATCAGTTCGAGCCCCTGCTCGGCAGCAAAGGCTTCCGCCCCGTCGCCGGCGAGCATGACATGCGGGCTGTCGGTCATCACCTTGCGCGCCAGTTCGATCGGGTGGCGAATGCCGGTGACGCCCGCCACCGCGCCCGCATCGCGGGTGCGACCGTCCATGATCGAGGCATCGAGTTCGATATCGCCATCCCAGGTCAGCACGGCGCCGCGCCCGGCATTGAACAGCGGATCGTCCTCCATCGGCTCGATCGCCGCCTGGATCGCATCCATTGCGCTGCCGCCCTCGCGCAGAACGGTCGCACCTGCATCGAGCGCCCTCTGCAGAGCTGCGCGATAGGCCGCGTCCTGCTCCGCCGTCATATTCTCGCGCGCAATCGTGCCGGCCCCGCCATGGATCGCAATCGACCAGCCTCCCTCCTCCTGTGCCGCGGCCGGGAAAGCGAAGAGTACCGAAAGCGCAGTCAGCGCGCGGATCGCGGGTGTAAAAAATCCTCTCATAGGAGAGGGATAGCAGGCGGAGTTATCCACTCAATCCCTGGGACGAATTTTGTAGATTACCGGCACCGTGATAGCGCTGACGCTACGGAAACCAATGGGGAGAGGTTTCATGATTTTCGATCGCTATCGTTTCGACGAACAGCTGGCGATGGAGCTGGGGGAGAAGATCCTGCTGGCCATCGTTGCGCTCGTCATCACCTGGCTCGCCGCACGCGCGGCGAAATGGGCCTTCGCCAAGCTCGTCGACACTGTCGATTTCTTCAAGCGCGGGACCGGCAGCGGCCAGTCGCTGGGAGAATCGCTGGGCAAGATCGTATCCTTGCTTATCTGGCTGTTCGGTCTGCTGATCATTCTCAACATCCTCGAACTGGGCGGGGTCGCCGGGCCGATCGACAGCCTGCTCGAGAATGTCGTCGACTTCCTGCCCAACCTCCTGTGGGCCGGACTGATCTTCTTCATCGGCATGATGGTGGCGAGGATCGCGCGCGACCTGGTCGTCACTACGCTCCAGACGGTCGATTTCGACAAATGGGCCAATCGCGGCGGGGTCGACAACGTCACCGGCAACACGACGATCAGCAAGACCATCGGCACGATCGTCTATGTCCTGATCGCCATTCCGGTGGCCATCGCCGCGCTCGAACAATTGGGCATCGATTCGATCAGCGCCCCGGCCTCGGAAATGCTGCGGATGATCTTTGCCGCCATCCCGAACATCATCGCTGCCGCCGTGCTGCTGGGGATCGGCTATCTCATCAGCAAATTCGTGGTGCAGATCATCAAGGAGGTCCTGCCCGGGCTCGGCGTCGACCGGGCCTTGGCGGAAACCGGGCTGGTCGGCGATGGCACCACCGCATCGGGCATCATCGCCCGCGTGGTGCAAGTCGCGATCATCCTGTTCTTCGCCATCGCGGCTACACGCCTGCTCGGCTTTCCCGAGCTGACCGCGATCCTGGATCAGCTGCTCGAACTGGGCGGACGGGTGATCTTCGGGGCGGTGGTCATCGCCTTCGGCTTCCTTATCGCCAACCTGCTTGCCCGTCTCATCGCGGGCGATGCGGGAAGCACGACGGCCGCGACCATCGTGCGCTGGGCAACGATCATACTGTTCGTCTTCATGGGCCTGCAGTTCACCGGAATCGGCGGGATGATCCCGGCCAATGCGCTGACCATCCTGATAGCGGGCATCGCGGTTGCCGGCGCACTGGCTTTCGGGCTGGGCGGCCGCGCCTGGGCGGCGCGCAAGCTGGAACAGATGGACAGCGACCTTGGCGGCGCGGCTCCGAAATCCGACGAGCCACTGCCACCGGGCGCCTGAAGAACATAATCCTTCGGGAAGGCAACGGGGCGCGGGATTCAATCTTCCGCGCCCCTTTTTCTGTGCTACGCCGGCGCGAGACGGGAGTTAGCAGATGAACGATTTCGGTTTTGACAGCACGGCGGACGAGGTTCTCGAAGGCCAGGATTTGAGCGGGCGGACTGCGCTCGTCACCGGCGGCTATTCGGGGCTCGGCCAGGAGACCGCGCGGGCGATGGCGGCCAAGGGCGCGCATGTGATCCTGTCGGGACGCGATGCGAGCAAATTGTCCGCGGCCGCCGATGAAATCGCCAAGGAGACCGGTGCGCAGGTCGATACGCTGGTGTGCGACCTGGCCTCGCTCGACAGCGTGCGCGAGGCCGCGAAGGAGGCGAACGACCGTTTCGAGAAGATCGACCTGCTGATCAACAATGCGGGCGTGATGGCCTGCCCGCTCGCGCGCACCGCCGACGGGTTCGAGATGCAGTTCGGCACCAATCACCTCGGCCATTTCCTGCTCACCAACCTGCTGATGCCGCTGGTCGAGAAGGGCGAGGCTCCGCGCATCGTCAACCTCTCGAGCCGCGGCCACCATATCGACCGCGTCCATTTCGACGATCCGAATTACGAGAGCCGCGAGTACGAAAAATGGCAGGCCTACGGTCAATCGAAGACCGCCAACATCCTGTTCTCGGTTGGGCTGGAAAAGCGTCTCGTGGGCAAGGGTATCCATGCCTACGCCCTGCATCCGGGCGGTATCCAGACCAATCTCGGGCGTCACATGAGCGAAGAGGATGTCGCCAATCTGATGGAGCGCATCCGCAAGTCGGCGGAGGAAAGCGGGCAGGAACCGCAACCGTTCAAGACCATACCGCAAGGCGCTGCGACCACTTGCTGGGTCGCCACTACCGATGCGCTGGCAGATTCGGGCGGGCTTTATTGCGAGGATTGTCATGTCGCCGACCAGGACGACGAGGATACGATGGGCGGCGTGCGCAGTTATGCAATCGATCCGGACAATGCCGATAGGCTGTGGGCGATGAGCGAGGAAATGGTGGGCGAGAGATTCGCCTATTGATCGAGCCGCTCGACCAGCCCTTCGCCGACCCATCGGGCCAGCATCGCCCCTGCCTCGGCGATGGCGGACTCCTCGCCCAGCGTTCCGATCAGCGCGGCACAGACCTCGCCGAAGCTTGCGCCCTTGCGGAACGAGGCGAGGGCCGTGCCTTCCCAGGCTGGGCGGATGACGAAGACCGGCCGCTCATCCTCGCGCCACACCAGCGCGCAACGGGCCCCCTCGAGCGGGGTGAGATCGGGTTCGGTCTCGGTATTCGAGGCGGAGAGCGAGGTCCATAACCGCACGAGGTCGTAGGTTGCGGGAAGATGGCGCAGATCGGGGACCAGTTTCAGCTTCAGGCCTTCCCACTGGCGTTCCGTGAAGCCGGCGCATGCGGCGCCGAACTCCGCTGTGGTCATCGGCTGCGTATTCCGCGCGGTGAAAGCCTCGTGCATCGCCCATTCGAGCGCGGCAAGCTCGGCGACGTCGGGATCTCTTGCGAAGAGTTCGGCGCAGGTCTCGGCAAAGCCGGCGCCGGCAAGGTCCAGCGTCCAGCTGCCCGGCGGATTCATGATGCAGTGATGCGCGGCGGCGCGGCGGAACGCATCTTCGCCGACCAGCCGCTCGGTCCTCTCGAAGGTCGAGCGCAGCGCTTCCACCAGCGAGGAGCGGTAATTGTTGCGATAGATCGCGAGGCCCGGCGCGCGTTCGTCGCCCCAGCCCGATGGCAAAGGTGCCTCATCGTCGAGGATCGCGCCGAGAATGGCCGCCTGTCGCTGGGCAAGGCCGGTCATGCCGCGATCGCCCCCGCATTGCCCCGACCCAGCGATCGCGCAAGCTCGAGTTCGGCGAGCAGCTCGGCCAGCGGCGGGATCTTGTCGTCGCGCTCGATCATCGTCGCGACCGGCCCGAGCTGCGCGATCGTATCCGCATAAAGCTCCCATACGCCGCCGCTTACCGCACGGTCGTGCGTGTCGATGATGATCTCGCCCGGTTCGTGCCCGGCCAGATGGATCTGGCGCACCCGGTCGAGCGGGAGCCCGGCGATGTAATCGCGCGCCGAAAACCCGTGATTATGCGCGCTCACATAGACGTTGTTGATGTCCAGCAGCAGGTAGCAGCCCGTACGCTGCGCCATCTCCGACAGGAATTCCCATTCGGCCATCTCGTCTTCGGGAAAGGTGAGATAGCTCGACGGATTTTCGAACAGCATCGGCCGCCCAAGCGCGTCCTGCGCGCGGTCGATATTGGCACAGACCGCGTCGAGCGCCTCGCGCGTCAGCGGCAGAGGAAGCAGGTCGTGGCTGTTGTGCGCGCTGGTGCGGGTCCAGCATAGATGGTCGGACACCCACAGTGGATCGATCCGGTCGGCCAGCGCGCGCAGCCGCGAAAGGTGATCGTCATCCAACCCTTGCGCGGATCCGATCGACATCGACACGCCGTGAAGGATCACCGGGTGCTTTTCGCGCACCTGTTCGAGCACGCGCAGCGGCTTGCCGCCCTCGACCATGTAGTTCTCGGAGATGACCTCGACGAAATCCACCTCGACCTCGCCATCGAGGAAATCGGCGTAATGCGTCCGCCGGAGGCCGAGGCCGAAACCGTCGAAAGGGGCAATCGCGCTCATGCATTCTCCATGGTCAGGCTGGTGGGTGCGGCCCGGCAGAGTTGGGGGAACAGAGGCCTGCCGGGCCGCGCTTCGAGCCAATCGGCCCGAAACCGGAAGCGACGGGATCAGCCGAGGTCGCCGATCGTGCCGCCCTTGGCGAGGCAGTCGCCCGCCTTCATCGCCTTGAAGCCGTGACCCTTGCAGTCGTTCTGGCCCTTGCAGTCGTGCTCGGCCGTGGCGCAGTCCGACTGTCCCTTGCACGAATGCACGCCGTAGCAATGGACGGAGTCTTCGGCGCTGAGCGCGCGGCCGGTGCTGCCGGCGGGCGGTTCGGCGGCGAAAGCAGCCATGGAGGAAAGCGCGAAGGCTGCTGCGGCTGCTGCGGCGGCGGGTTTGCGAATGGCGGTCATTGGACGTGATCCCTTTTGATCGTGATGCGCGGGACTGCGCACACGGGGGTCATTCGCCCGCTGGGCCGCTCCGGTTACACCGCCGAAATTTTTTCGTCGCCCTGTAACGATGCCCGGCACGCACCCGAATGACAGGCCAGTTCCGGCGCTTGTGCCGGGGCGCCCCCCAAGCGAATTTTTCGAGAGAGATACCGATATGAACACCCAATCGATTGCCCGTCTCGCCGGTATTGCGCTGTCCGCCAGCGTCGCCGCCGGTCTTGCCGCCACCCCCGCCGCCGCGCAGAAGAAACCGGCGATGGAAAAATGCTACGGCGTCGCAAAAGCCGGCGAGAACGATTGCGCCGCAGGACCCGGCACCACCTGCGCCGGCACCTCCACCCGCGATTACCAGGGCAATGCCTGGAAGCTCGTTCCCAAGGGCACCTGCGAGAAGATCTCGACGCCCAAGGGCAAGGGTTCGCTGACCGCCATCAAGCGCTGACCGATCCCGCTACCAGCCACACGAGGTAAGCCATGCAGACGCTACTCGCCCGCTACGATCACCTTGCCGCCTGGCTCGCCTCGCGCGTGCCGGAAGGGCTTGCCCTGCTGCTCACCCGTGTGGCCCTCGCCGGGATCTTCTGGCGCTCGGGCCGCACCAAGGTCGAGGACGGTTCGCTGCTCTCGATCAGCGACCAGGCCTATTTTCTGTTCGAGTACGAATATTCGGGCGTCCCCATCCCCCCGGCCATCGCGACCCCGATGGCCACCTGGGCCGAGCACCTGTTCCCCATACTCCTGGTGCTCGGCCTTTTTACGCGGTTCTCCGCGCTGTCGCTGCTGATCATGACGCTCGTGATCCAGTTCTTCGTCTATCCCGAAGCCTGGTGGCAGACGCATATATTATGGGTCGCCATGGCCGCGGTGCTGGTGTCGCGCGGGGGAGGCCTGTTCTCGCTCGACGCGCTGCTCGCCTCGCGCCGCGCCAGCTGATAGCCTGCGGGTTCCGGGGGGAGAAACGCGATGATCGCCGACGAAGCCAGCCTCGCGCAGCTCATGACCGCCTCGCAGAAGGGCGACGCTAACGCCTATCGCGTTCTCCTCTCCGAAATCCAGCTATGGCTCGAACGCTATTTCCGCCGCCGCGTCGCCCCGGCGCAGCTCGACGATCTGGTCCAGGAGGTGATGATGGCCGTACACGCCAAGCGCGCGACCTGGGATTCGACCCGCGCCTTCCTGCCCTGGCTGGCGGCGATCGCGCGTTATCGCTGGGTCGATCACTTGCGCAAGGTCTATCGCAAGGCGGAAGACGAGCTGGGCGACCACGATGCTGCCGAAGACAGCGAGGAAGAGGCTGTGATGGCGCGGATGAGCCTGGAACGGCTGTTCGTCCACCTGCCGGAAAAGCAGAGCGAGGTTATCGAACTCGTCAAAATCGAGGGGCTTTCGATCGCGGAAGCCTCGGCCAAGACCGGCCAGAGCGAAAGCCTGGTCAAAGTGAACATCCATCGCGGGCTGAAGAAGCTGTCCGCGCTCGTAGAGAAAGCAGACTGACATGAACCGGGTCCCCAACCCCCTGATCGATGAACTCGCGGCCGACCTGTCGCCCGTGCGGCCGATGAAGCTGGCGCATGGCATCGCGCTGGTCGCGCTGGCCGTCGTCGGCACGATCCTCCTCGTCGAACTGCTCGACGGGTTGTGGCGCGGTATCGTGTCGGGTCGGGCATCGGAATTCTTCTTCATCGCCAACGGCATGCTCGGCCTGCTCGGTGCGTCTTCTGCGCTGGCGGTGGTGCGCATGGCCGGGCCGCGCGTCGGCAACAGCCATGATGGCGCGCGGTGGTCGCTGGCGATGTTTGCGGTGCTGCCGGTGGCGGCGCTGGTGATGCTCGGCTTTCACGGAGATCTGCACGAGGTCGCGCACGATCCCTACGGGCTCGATTGCTTCCTCGCCGTTTCGGCATTCGGCGTGGTGACCTTCGCAGCTCTGGTCGGCTGGCTGCGACGCGGGGCACCGGTCTCGCCCACGCTTGCCGGGACCTTCGCCGGCATCGCCGCGGGCGCGCTGGGCAGTTTCGCCTACGGCCTTGCCTGCCCCTACGACACGCTCGCGCATCTCGGCACCTGGCACGTCCTCCCGGTAGTGCTTGGCGGCATAGTCGGACGCTTCGCGGTTCCACCGCTCGTCCGCTGGTAAGGCACGTTCGTCAGGCCGGCGCTTGCCAATCCCGATGACAGGCGGCACCCCTCGCGCATGAAATCAGAGGGGTTTGTAAGATGAAGACTTTTGCCGCCGCCGTCGCGCTTGCCGTCGCGCTGCCAGCCATGCCGCTCGCGGCTCAGGAACAGGCCGAAGCGCCTGCCAGCCCGCAATGGGTCGAAACCAGCAATGCCTACACGCAGAAGCTGATCGAGTTCGAAGCCAGCCTGTTTCCGACATCGGCATCGTCCGCCGGTTACGAGCAGTACGACGGGCTGGTGAACGACATGGCGCTCGACCGCGACGAGCGGTACCTTGCCGGCGCCCGCGCGCTGCGCGCCGAATTCGCCTCGGCCATCGCGAAGGAAAGCAACCCCTACGTCAGGCAGGACCTCCAGATCCTGATCGACGCGCTGGATCTGCGGATCGCGGAAAACGAGCTGGAGCGCCGCTACATGCTCGAGTTCTCCGAAGTGCCGCAGCGCGTCTTCCGGTCGGTCGGCGCGCTGCTGTCCGAACAGACCGCACCGCATCGCCGGGCCAAGGCGCTCGAACTGCTCCAGCGCTACAGCGGCACCCATCCGGGGACCGAGCCGATGACCGAACTGGCCAAGCGCCGCTTCGAAGCCAGCCGGGGCGAGGGCAAGATGGGACCTTTCGTGGTCGAGGTGCGCGAATCGATCGACAAGATCCCGACCTTCGCGAGCGGTATCCGCGAGCTGTTCGCGACTTACGAGATCGAGGGCGCCGAGGAAGCGCTCGACGCGATGGACGCGCAATTCGCCGACTATGCTTCGTGGACCGAGGAAGTCGTCCTGCCCGAGGCGCGTGAGAATCCGCGCCTGCCCGAAGAGCTCTATGCGCTCGCGCTGAAGGACTGGGGTATCGATATCGACCCGCGCGAGGCGATGAGCCGGGCGCGGCGCGGCTTCTACGAAATCCGCGCGCAAATGGAGGCACTCGCGCCGCAGATCGCCGCCGAGAACGGCTGGGAGGAGACCGATTACCGCTCGGTCATGGCGAAGCTGAAGGAGCGCACGATCCCGAACGACGAGATCGAGGCCTATTATCGCAATGTGAATGCCCAGCTCGAAGACCAGATCCGCGCACACGACATCGTCAGCCTGCCCGAATACGAGCTTGCCATGCGCGTGGCCTCGGCCGCCGAAAGCGCGGCCCAGCCCGCACCGCACATGCGGCCTCCGCGTATCGTCGGCAACACCGGCGAACAGGGCACCTTCGTGCTGACCGTCGGCAATCCGACCGCCGGCGAGGGCGAGGCCTATGACGACTTCAACTTCCCCGCCGCCAGCTGGACGCTGAGCGCGCACGAAGCGCGCCCCGGTCACGAAATGCAGTTTGCCGCGTTGGTCGAGCAGGGCGTGAGCCTTGCCCGCCTGCTCTACGCGTTCAACAGCGTGAACGTGGAAGGCTGGGCGCTCTATGCCGAGGCCGAAATGCTCCCGCACGAGCCGATCGAGGGACAGTTCGTCGCCCAGCAGTTCCGCCTGCTGCGGGCCGCTCGCGCCTTCCTCGACCCGATGCTCAACATGGGTCTCATCAGCCGCGAGGATGCCGAACGCGTATTGCGCGAGGAGGTGCTGGTGTCGGCCCCGATGGCGAAGCAGGAACTCGATCGCTACCAGTACCGCATGCCCGGCCAGGCAGGCAGCTACTATTACGGCTATCGCAAGCTGCTCGACTTGAGGATCGAGGCCGAAGTCGCGCTGGGCGAAAAGTTTAACGAGAGAGCCTTCAACGATTTCCTGCTGAGCCAGGGGATCATTCCGCTCGACCTTATGGCCAAGGCGGTGCGCGAGGAGTTCATCCCCTCGCAGCGCTGACACAATGGCACGCTAAAGCCAGCGCAGGCGCCGGAAGACGACAATCAGAACGACGAAGAGGAGCGTGCACAACGCGACCACTGCCCAAAAAGCGTCCGGGTCGTCCATTCCCGGCATTCCGCCGACATTGATGCCGAGCAGTCCGGTGAGGAAGCCGAGCGGCAGAAAGATGCCCGCGACGATGGTGAGCATGTAGGTGGCATGCTCGCTGCTCGCGAGGCTGCGCGCGCGGATTTCGTCCTGCAGCACCAGTGCGCTTTCCTTGCTGATGTCGATATCGTCGAGATAGCGTCGCAGGCGCGCGATACTCTCCGCTATTTCGCGGCGATCGTGATCCTCGAACCACGCGGGTGCATCGCGGCTGATCTGCTCCAGGGCCTCGTGCTGCGGTGCCATGTGGCGCTTGAGGCTGAGGCAATTGCGGCGGATCGTCGAAATCTGGCCGAGCATGCGTTCGGCGTTCTCCTCGGGATCGTCGTGTTCGAGATCATCGAGTATTTCGTTCATTCCGACGATCGAATGCCCCATGCGTGCAATCAGCAATTCGGCGAGCAGCGTGATCGCTGCTCCCGCATCGCTGGGCCCGTCGCCGCGATCGAGCAGCGCCAGGACCTCGCGCGGGGTCTGCAACGGATGGCGACGCAGGGTCACCAGGCGCCGCCCGTCGCACCAGAATTGCATCGAGATCATGTCTTCGGGCTGCGCGCCCGGATTGAAGTTGATCCCCCGCAAGGTGCCGACCAGCGCGTCGCCCTCGCGAAAGGCGCGTGGGCGAGTCAGGTCGCTGGTCAGCAGTTCGGCGGTGGGTTCGGGAACCCCCAGATCGGCTTCGAGCCAGTGCTGCACGCCCTCGCGATTGCGGCAGATATGCAGCCATAATACCTCGCTGGGTTCGGCAGGTTGCCAGTCTTGCGCTTTGTCCCAGCCGATGGCGCGTGCACCTCCCCGGCCATCGAAAATGCGCCCGAACAGAAGCGGAGTTTCGCTGGCGGCAGCTTCGCTTGCGTGGTTCATGCAGCTATCATGCATCAGCCGGTGCCGCCTGTCATTGCCCCTTCATCCTCCTCGGCCTATATCGGCGCCATGTCTTCGATCCGTCCCTGGCGCACCATCGAGCGCCGTCAGTCCCGCCAGATCATGGTCGGCAACGTCCCCGTCGGGGGCGATGCTCCGATTACCGTGCAGACCATGACCAATACGCCGACCGAGGATGTGGGCGCGACGATCGACCAGATCCGCCGCTGCGAGGATGCGGGCGTGGACATCATCCGCGTATCCTGCCCCACGGTGGAATCGACGGAGAATTTCGACAAGATCACGAAGGCTGCGAATGTCCCCGTCGTCGCCGACATCCACTTCCACTACAAGCGCGCGCTCGAGGCCGCCGACAAGGGCGCGGCCTGCCTGCGCATCAATCCGGGCAATATCGGCTCGTCCGACCGCGTCGCCGAAGTCGTCCGTGCGGCCAAGGCAAACGGCTGCGCGATCCGTATCGGCGTGAATGCCGGCAGCCTGGAAAAGGACCTGCTCGAGAAATACGGCGAGCCCTGCCCCGAGGCGCTGATCGAAAGCGCGCTCGACCATATCAAGCTGCTGCAGGACCACGATTTCCACGAATACAAGGTCGCCGTGAAGGCTTCCGACGTGTTCCTCGCGGTCGCCGCCTACCATGGGCTGGCCGAGGCGGTGGACTGCCCGCTCCATCTCGGCATTACCGAGGCGGGCGGCCTGGTCGGCGGGACGGTCAAGAGCTCGATCGGGATCGGCAGCCTGCTGTGGGCGGGCATCGGCGACACGATCCGCGTTTCGCTCTCGGCCGAGCCCGAGCAGGAAGTGAAGGTCGGTTACGAGATCCTCAAGAGCCTCGGCCTGCGCACCCGCGGCGTTCGCGTCGTCTCCTGCCCCAGCTGCTCGCGCCAGGGCTTCGACGTCATCCGCACGGTCGAAACGCTCGAGAAGCGGCTCGAACACATCAAGACGCCGATGAGCCTCTCGGTCCTCGGCTGCGTCGTCAACGGCCCGGGCGAAGCGCGCGAGACCGACATCGGCATCACCGGCGGCGGCAATGGCAAGCACATGGTCTACCTCTCGGGCGTGACCGACCACCATGTGCAGTCGGGCGACATGCTCGATCACATCGTCAGGCTGGTCGAGGAAAAGGCCGCGCTGATCGAGGCGGGCCGCGCGACCGCCTTCGATCCGCATGCCGCCGATCCGGCCGAGGCGGCGGAGTGATCGCAGGCACGATCCGGTAGCGCATGCTCCACGTCGTCCATCACGCCGACTATATGGCGCCTCGGCCGGAGCGCGGCACTTTCAAGTTCGACAAGTACCAGCTGGTCATGGTCGCGCTGCGCGAAAGCGGCGAGCCGATCATCGAGCATGCGCCGCTGCCGATGCCGCGCGCCTGGCTGGAGGCGGTGCACGATCCGGCCTATGTCGGCGAGGTCTTCGCCGCCGAGGTCCCGCGCGAGAAGGAGCGCCGGATCGGCTTTCCCGTCACGCCGCACATCGCCTCGCGCGTGCGCCACACCAATGGCGGGACCTGGCTCGCCGCGCGGCTGGCGATGGAGCACGGCTATGCCGCCAATTCCGCCGCGGGCAGCCATCATGCGCTGCACGACACCGGCGCGGGCTATTGCGTGTTCAACGACCTCGCGGTCGCCGCCAACCGCCTGCTCGCCGAGGGCGATGCGCAGCGCGTGCTGATCGTCGACTGCGACGTCCACCAGGGCGATGGAACTGCGGCGCTGACCGCGGGGCGCGAGGATGTCTTCACGCTCTCGCTGCATGCCGAGAAGAACTTTCCCGTGCGCAAGGCGCGCTCGAGCCGCGATGTGGCGCTGCCCGATGGGGTGGACGATGAAGGGTATATGGAGGCACTGACCCGTCATCTGCCCGAGGTCATGGCCGATTTCGCGCCCGATCTCGTGCTCTACCAGGCGGGCGTCGATCCCCATGTCGAGGACAAGCTGGGCCGGTTGGCACTGTCGGACGCGGGGCTGGCCGCGCGCGATCGCTTCGTGGTCGGCGAGGCGCGACGGCGCGGCCTGCCGATCGCGAGCGCGCTAGGTGGCGGCTACGGCGACGACCAGCATGCGGTCGCGCGGCGGCACGCCGCCTCGATGCTCGCGATGGCGCAAGAGAACACGCGCCACCCCGCCCCTCTCGCAATGGCCGGCGCATGATCGCTCGTACCGTCGGTACCGCGCTGCTGGCGCTGGCGCTCGCCGCCTGCGCGCATTCCGCCGCGCCATCGACCGCGCACCATCCCGAAGCGCGATCCTACGATGCCGCGCTGGACGCCGATGCCGCGGTGGATGCGGCGCTGGAACGGGCGGGCGCGCGCGGCACCAGGCTGTTGCTCGTAATGGGCGCGAATTGGTGCCACGATAGCCGTGCATTGGCAGGTTGGCTCGGAACGCCGCGCTTCGCGGCGCTGGTCGACGAGCATTTCGAACTGGTGTTAGTCAATGTCGGCATGCCGCAAACCGACGACGGGCATAATCTCCACATCGCGCGCCGCTTCGGGATCGAGACCCTGCCCGGCACGCCCAACCTGCTGGTGATCGCGCCCGACGGCACCCTGCTCAATGCCGGGACCGCGACGAGCTGGCGCAATGCCGCCAGCCGCGAGGCCGACGCGATCTACACCGAGCTGGTTGGCTTTACCGCGATTTAACCGCAATTCGCGCATGCTGACGGCCATGCGCGAGCTCGTCCTTCTCGTGGTCGCCATCGCGGCCTTTGTCGCGGCCGCCTTCGTGCCCGGCGGAGCGTTCGATTCCGCGAGCGAGAAAGTCGAAGACCTCGCGTCCGCGGCTCATGGGCGAACCCGGGCACCGGCCGTGCGTCAATCGGGGAGCGACGACAGCTACGCCGCCTGGGTCGCAGGAACTACCGAATTGCCGCGCGCGGCCGATGGGCATTTCTACGCCGATGTCTCGGTCAACGGCGCCCGGGTCGAGTTCCTCGTCGACACCGGGGCAAGCGTGATCGCGCTGACCGGCGCCGACGCGCGGGCGGCGGGTCTCTACTGGTCCGATGCGGACATCAGCGTGGTGGCTCGCGGCGCGTCGGGTCCCGTGCATGGGGTCGACGTTACGCTCGACCGGGTCGTGCTCGGCGGGCACGTGGCGCGCGACGTCCGCGCCGTGATCGTGCCCGAAGGCCTCGCCATATCGCTGCTCGGCCAGAGCTTCCTCGCGACTGTCCAGCCAGTGCGGATCGACGCCGACCGCATGGTGCTGGGCGAATAGCCGGACCGGCCGGGCGCAATGTTCATGGCGCCGCCAGCCGCCGGCTGCTAAGGAAGTTGTCGATGAAACGCCGCGATCTGCTCAAGAGCTCACTCGCCGCCGGCGCCGCGCTGGCCCTCCCGACGCGCCTGTTTGCGCAGGCCAATCCGACAGCCGCGCGCGATGCGAGGCTGATGGCGATCGCGCGCGAGGAGCTGGAGCGGGTCGGCTCGCGGGTCTGGCGCAAGGACATCGTCGGGATCGCCGATTTCGGGCTCCATTCGGCGCACAAGCGCTTCCATTTCGTCGACGTCGAGAACGAGCGCGTGGCAAGCTACCACGTCAGCCACGGCACCGGCTCGGACGGCGAGCACGATGGCTGGCTCAAGCGCTACTCGAATATCGAGGGCAGCGAGGCCTCCAGCCGCGGCGCCTTCATGACGCGTAGCTGGTATGTCGGGCGCTACGGCACCTCGATCCGCCTCGATGGGCTGGACCCGACCAATTCGAACGCATTGCCGCGCGCGATCGTGATGCACCAGGCGAATTACGCCACGCCCGAGCATGTCGACCGCTGGGGCCGCCTGGGCCGCTCGAACGGCTGTTTCGCCATGGGGCCGGAACAGTTCGACCGCGCGCTGATCGACCTTTCGGGCGGGCGTCTGCTGGTCGCGGGAAGCTACGGCATCGCCGCGGATGGCACCACGGTCGCTCCGCCCATCGCCCAATACGACCTGCTACGCCGCGAAGATGGCACAACCTTCAGCCGGACCAACCCGGGCGTTTTCTAGGCCAAATCAGCTCGTCTGCAGGTCGTCGACGATTTCGATCACCTCTTCGCTCGTCTCGCGCGCACGTTCGCGCTGGCGCGGAGCGTTGAGGGCTGCGAGCACAGGTGCGTCGCGGCCATAGATATCATCGAATTCGCGCAGTTCGCCGTTCACATCCACACCATAAGTGAAATAGGTGATGTAGGCGGGCCACTGCTTTTCCATCGGATAACGCGTGTAGATGCCCGACGCAGTGATCTCGGAGACCTCCTGCTGGATCGCAGGAAGTTCTTCGCGGCTGCTGGCATTGCCCAGCATAGCCATGGTCATGGCCAGCTCGCGCGCGCCCTGCACGCGGATACAGCCATGGCTCAGCGCACGATTGTCCCGCGCGAACAGCGCCTTGGCCGGCGTGTCGTGGAAGAAGATCGCATGCGGGTTGGGCATGTCGAGCTTCATCAGGCCCAGTGAATTGCCCGGCCCGGGCTGCTGCACCACGGAAATCCAGCCATTGGCGCCCTTGGTCGCCTTGTACCCATTGGCGCGCGCCCAGCCCGGATTGTTCAGGACTTTAGCGCCGAGGCCTTCGCCCTTCACTATCGATTGCGGTACGGTCCAGGTTGGGTTGAAGATCACCGCCTCGACCATTTCGGAGAGCTGTGGCGTTGCAGTGCGCCCCGGCTTGCCGACCACCACGCGATAATGCTTGATGATCTTGTCGTTGACCGTCAGGCGCAACTGGTACTCGGGCACGTTGGTGAGCAGGTACTGCTTGCCGAGGTCGCGCGGCAGCCAGCGCCAGCGGTCCATATTGGCGCGGATCAGCTTGCGCTTGGCCGGATCGGTCGTCACGGCGAGCTCTTCCCTCAACTGCGCGTAATCGGGCGAAACCGGGTTGAGCGCGATCAAAGTGCCAGCGATGTCGCCCGTCTCGACCGCGGCTTCGAGCAGGCGATGCGAGGGCAGCAGGTCGGGATCCGGATCGACTACGAACCACTGGCGCCGAGCTTCCATCGGCGTGCGGCCGTCGCGCAAATCCTCGACCAGCCAGACGAAGATTTCGCTGGCGATCTCGTTCAGCGCCGCGCCTTCGCCCCCGGCGATCGCAGCGCGCAATTCAGGAGCACGGTAATCGGAGGGCACCAGCCCCTCGGCTTCCATCGTCGGAATGAAGGCAAGCAATTGCTGTGCTTGGGGCACGCTCCATTCGCGCACCAGTACCGGCAATTGTTGCACCACCTCGCCAGGTGACATGCGGATATCATCGAAGCTTTCCGCAACGCTGGGCTGCGCGGCGGGCTTGGCCGTATCGACCGTGTAATCGGGCAGTTCTTCGGTCACTTTGGCCGGTTCGGGGGGCAGCAGATCCTCGGGCGCGTTATCCTGCGCCAGAACCGAAGTTCCGCACAGCGCCGCACCCATTGCGGTACCGAGAATCAGACGAAAGCGTGTCATAGGACCTTACCAAATGCGCCCCGCGCCGGTGCAGCGCGTGTGGCGGGATACTAACCCAATGCACGGGGCTAATCCAATATCCCGGCTTTCGCAGTGCTGAATTTCCGGTGACGGCATCGCGATGCGGGGATAGAGCGGCGTAGTGACGCGCGATCATGCCCTATTGCCGATATTCGTGGCGGCGTTCGCGGTCGCCAGCCTGTCGTTGATGGATGCCTTCATGAAGAGCGCCGCTCTGGCGGTGGGCGTGCTTACCGCGGCCTGGCTGCGCTCGGCCATTGCGACCGGCATTGCGCTGCCGCTGTGGCTGGCGCGCGGCGGCCGGTGGCCGCAGCCGCACGTCCTCAAGCTGCATTTGCAGCGTTCGGTGGTGGCGACCTTCATGGCGCTGACATTCTTCTATTCGATCACCAAGCTGCCCCTCGCCGAAGCGATTGCAATCAGCTTCGTCGCCCCGCTCATCGCGCTCTATCTTGCGCGTGTCATGCTGGGGGAGAGGATTCGCAAACAGGCCATTTTCGCCTCGATTCTGGGCTTCGCAGGAACGCTGGTGATTATCGGCGGAAAGGTCGGCCAGGCCGATTTCGACCGCGACACGGCACTCGGCCTTGGCGCCATCCTGACCTCGGCGATGCTCTATGCGTACAGTTTCATCCTGGTGCGGCGACAATCACAGGTCGCAGGGCCGGCGGAAATCGCCACTTTCCATTCGGGCGTTTCAGTGGCCCTGTTGGGCCTTGCCGTGCCGTTCCTGTTCGAAATGCCGGACCGCGCAACGACCGTCGATTTGATCGCAGCTGCCCTCTTGACGGTTGCCGGCGCAATGGCACTCGCCTGGGCTTATGCCCGCGCCGAAGCACAGGTGCTGGTACCGCTAGAGTATTCGAGCTTTTTTTGGGCATCGCTGTTCGGCTGGCTGTTCTTCGCCGAGGAGCTCACCCCGCCGACTGTCATCGGCACGCTGATCATCATCACATCCTGCTTGATAGCCGCTCGCAGACCGCGCGGCACGCCGGCTACCGAACCGCTTTAACGAGCCTGCTGGACTTCGGCTGCCTGAACCGGCTGGTCGGCGAAGGTGAAGGCTGCGGTGAAACATCCCGCCACGCCAAGGGCGGCGGCGATGACAGCGATACGAAGCGAATTACGCGGGCGGCTACTCGCATCCGGAAACGATGGCATTCGATAACTCCCCATTCGGACCGTGCTGCCCGTCCGGCGCACTTGCCCAGATTTTGCCTTAATAAGCGCTGAAGCCGCGCCTAGGTTCCCCAAAAGGTCTATGTTGCAGTGCCGCAGACTTGATTTTTCCGCCACTTCGGCGCAGGTGCGCGGCACATTTCGCCGCCCCGCCCATTGGTCGGGTGACGGCCCCTAACGAAAGGACAGATGCGCGCATGACCCAGGTCGGCAAGGACACGCTCGGAACCCGCTCCACCCTCACCGTGAACGGGAAGGATTACGCCTATTATTCCTTCGCCAAGGCAGAAGAGCAAATCGGCGACGTGTCGAAGCTGCCCTTCAGCCTCAAGGTCCTGCTCGAGAACATGCTGCGCTTCGAGGACGGCGGCTTCACCGTTTCGACCGACGATGCGCAGGCGATCGCCGATTGGCAGAAGAACCCGGCAACCGGAAAGGAAATCCAGTATCGCCCCGCGCGCGTGCTGCTGCAGGACTTTACCGGCGTTCCCTGCGTGGTCGACCTCGCTGCCATGCGCGACGCGATCAGCAAGCTCGGCGGCGACACCGCCAAGATCAATCCGCAGGTTCCCGTGAACCTGGTGATCGACCACTCGGTCATGGTCGACGAGTTCGGCCACCCCAAGGCATTCGAGAAGAACGTCGAGCTCGAATATGCCCGCAACGCCGAACGCTACGACTTCCTCAAATGGGGTTCGAAGAGTTTCGAGAACTTCTCTGCCGTGCCTCCGGGCACCGGCATCTGCCATCAGGTCAATCTCGAATATATCGGCAAGGGAGTGTGGAGCAGCGAAGATGGTGACGGCAATGCAGTCGCCTATCCCGACACCTGCGTCGGCACCGACAGCCACACCACGATGATCAACGGCCTCGGCGTGCTGGGCTGGGGCGTCGGCGGGATCGAGGCCGAGGCCGCCATGCTCGGCCAGCCGATCTCGATGCTGATCCCCGAAGTCGTCGGGTTCAAGCTCACCGGTGCGATGGCCGAAGGCGTCACCGCCACCGATCTCGTGCTGACCTGCGTGCAGATGCTGCGCGAAGTCGGCGTGGTCGGCCGCTTCGTCGAATTCTACGGTGAAGGCGTTGCCAATCTCACCCTCGCCGACCGCGCGACGATCGCCAACATGGCGCCCGAATACGGCGCGACCTGCGGTTTCTTCGGGATCGACGACAAGACCCTCGAATACATGCGCCTTACCGGCCGCGACGAGGAAACGATCGCGCTGGTCGAAGCCTATTCGAAAGAACAGGGCATGTGGTTCACGCCCGAGAACGAGCCGGTCTTCACCAAGACCCTCGAACTCGACATCTCGAAAGTCGTGCCCAGCCTCGCCGGACCCAAGCGCCCGCAGGATCGCGTGGCGCTGCCGCAGGTCGACGAACTCTTCAACACCGACCTCAAGTCGATCTACAGCAAGGATGCGCCGCTTCGCGTCGACGTCGACGGCAAGGATCACGACGTGGGCGACGGCGACGTGGTGATCGCCGCGATCACCAGCTGCACCAACACCTCCAATCCCGACGTTCTGATCGCCGCCGGCCTCGTCGCCAAAAAGGCGCGCGAGAAGGGGCTCGCACCCAAGCCCTGGGTGAAGACCAGCCTCGCACCGGGCTCGCAGGTCGTGACCGATTATCTCGAGAAATCGGGCCTGCAGGACGATCTCGACGCGATGGGCTTCGACCTCGTGGGCTATGGCTGCACCACCTGTATCGGCAACTCCGGCCCCCTCGCTCCGCCGATCAGCAAAGCAATCAACGGCAATGATATCGTCGCTGCCTCGGTCCTGTCGGGCAACCGCAACTTCGAAGGCCGCGTCTCACCCGACGTGCGCGCCAACTTCCTTGCCTCGCCCCCGCTGGTCGTGGCCTATTCGATCCTCGGCACGGTTACGCAGGACATCACCGAGACCCCGCTGGGCAAGGACCAGGAGGGCAATGACGTGATGTTGGCCGATGTGTGGCCGACCAATGCGGAGATCGCGGAGCATCGCGCCGCCAACATCGACCGTCAGATGTTCGAAACCCGCTATGCCGACGTCTACAAGGGTGATGAGCACTGGCAGGCAATCAAGGTCGAAGCCAGCGACACCTATCGCTGGAACCCGGCCAGCACCTATGTCGCTTCGCCGCCCTTCTTCGAAGGCATGGAAATGACCCCCGCGCCGGTGACCGACATCACCGATGCGAAGCCGCTGGCAATTCTCGGCGATTCGGTCACCACCGATCACATCAGCCCGGCCGGTTCGATCAAGGAAGACAGCCCGGCGGGCTCCTACCTGCAGAGCCACCAGGTCGCGAAGCAGGACTTCAACTCCTATGGCTCGCGCCGAGGCAACCACGATGTGATGATGCGCGGTACCTTTGCCAACATCCGCATCAAGAACGAAATGGTCCCGGGTGTCGAAGGCGGCTACACCACCTACGAGGGTGAGCAGATGCCGATCTACGATGCGGCGATGAAGCACAAGGAAGACGGCACCCCGCTGGTGGTCGTGGCCGGCAAGGAATACGGCACCGGCTCCAGCCGCGACTGGGCGGCCAAGGGCACGATCCTGCTGGGCGTGAAGGCGGTCATCGTCGAAAGCTTCGAGCGCATCCACCGCTCGAACCTGATCGGCATGGGCGTGCTGCCGCTGCAGTTCAAGGATGGCGGCACCCGCAACTCGCTCGGCCTGACGGCGACCGACAGCTTCACCATCAAGGGGTTGGCAGACCTCACTCCGAGCCAGGACGTCGAAGTCGAAGTCACCCGCGAGGACGGCTCGAGCTTCACTTTCACCGCGCTGTGCCGCATCGATACCGCAAACGAGATGGAGTACTACCGCAATGGCGGTATCCTCCACTACGTATTGCGGAAACTGGCGGCGGCGTGATCCGGCAGGCGCTCTTTGCTGGGCTGGCGGCGGGCATGCTCGCCGCTTGCACGGCGGATGCGCGCGCCAGCGACGACGATGTGGGAGCCACGACGCAGGCGACGGTCGAAACGATCACGCCCGAGGCGCTGGCCGATAGGATCGCCGCCGGAGAATCCATCCAGCTGATCGACGTGCGCACCCCGGAAGAATTCGCCCAAGGTCATCTGACCGGGGCGATCAATATCCCGGTCGATCGGTTCGATCCGGCAGCCTTGCCGGACCCTCAAGGCACCGCCCGCGTGCTCTATTGTCGATCCGACCGACGATCCGGCATTGCCGCCGGCCGCCTGGCCGAAGCAAGCGGCGAGGACGCGGTGCATTTGGATGGCGGCATCCTTGCCTGGGAGGAAGCCGATTTGCCGGTCAAACGCGACTGAGTCAGCAACGACGATGATCGGAACCGAGCTGGATGCCCGATAACATGGCGTTGCGCGGTTGGCTGGCGAAACTCTCAGGGCGCGGCCCGATAGATCCGCAAAACGATCCCGCCAAGCTGCGGGCGATCGGCGATGAAGTGCGCGAGCGGCTGCTGGCCGATCCGCGCGTGGAACCACGCGGCGGAGGCAAGGCCGATCTCTTCCTGCTGCGCGGCCTTTTGAGCGCCAAGGAATGCCGCAAGCTGATCGCGATCATCGACAGCCGGATCCAGCCCTCGGTGCTGTTCTCAGAAAAGGTATCGCCACGCGGACGCACCAGTTCGACGCATTTCTTCCAGCAAGAGATGCCCGAAACCCGCGCGCTGGCCAGCGCAATCGGTGCGGTGACGGGGATCGATGCGGTCCATGCCGAACCGCTGCAGGGCCAGCGCTATCGCGAAGGCGAGGAATATCGCCACCACCGCGACCATTTGCGCCCCGAAAGCGCGCACTGGCAAAAGGAACGCCGAAGAGGCGGTCAGCGCAGTTGGACCGCGATGGTCTATCTCAATGCGGTCGAAGCGGGCGGCGCGACCGAATTTCCCGAGCTGGATCTCGCGATCGATCCCGAACCCGGCCTGCTCGTGATGTGGGACAATATGGACCGCAAGGGGCGGCCCAACAGGGCCACGCGGCACGCCGCCCGACCGGTTGAGGCGGGCACCAAATATGTCGTGACGCAATGGTACCGTCAGGGCGAATGGAGTCTCAGCCCGCGCGACTAAAGCAGCGCGCGGGTCGGGCGGATCAGGCGCCGCGCTTGATGCGGAACTTGCGGCGGCCGAGAATCGCGGCGGCCGCCATCCCGAACAGTGCCATCATCGGCGGGGCGGGCACTTCGGTGCCGCCGCTGCTGCTCGAGGTCGACGAGCTGGTCGAGGACGAGGTTGAGCTCGACGTGGATGTCGAAGAGGAGGTCGAGCTCGACGTACTGGTCGAGGACGACGAGCTCGTGCTCGAAGTGATGTTGCCGCTCGTGGTCGATACCTCGCCAGTCGAGGTCGAGACGCTGCCGGTCGAGGTCGACACCTCGCCAGTGGACGTCGATACCGCGCCGGTCGAGGTCGACACTTCGCCAGTGCTGGAGCTTGTGGTGGTCGACACTTCGCCCGTCGAGGTCGAGGTCGACGAACCGCCGGTCGAGGTCGAGGTAGAGCTGCCGCCTGTCGAGGTGGTGGTCGAGACGTCGACGATAACGTCGCCCGGCTCGCCGCCGGTAGTAGTGGTCGAATTGACGACCACGCTGCCGCCGCCGCTCGATCCGGTGAAGAATCCGCCGAAAAAGCCGCCACCGAAACCGCCGCCGAAGCCGCCACCGCCGCCTCCCCCAATCGAGCGGGCAGCACCTCCTCCGCCGCTGACCGGCGCCGATGCAGGCAGCGGGGGAACGGGAACGGGCGCCATCGCCTGGCGATAGACCGGCGGGCAGATGTTGTCGGGATTATAGGCCGCTTCGGGCGATTCGGCGGGTATGCATTCGATCTGGCGCGGGATCGTGCGAGCGCGCGGCACGGTCGGCCGAGGTACGGCACGCGGCTTGGCCTGCTTGACGTATTTGACCTGCTTCGACTTGTATTGCGGATCGTCGGTGATCGGCTTTTCGGCGACATGCACCGCACCGCCCGCGAGCAGCGCGCCACCCGCCGCGGTGGCCGAGAGTTTGGCGAGAGCTGACTTGACCGACATCGTTAAACTTCCTCTTGCGACCGCGCGAGGGAAAGAGAAAAATCCATCCCCTTTCGCGATCTTGGACCACCAATGCGAATCCCCGTTTAGGGTCCCCGAATGAATTTACTGATCGCTCATGCACCCAGAAAGTAAATTTTTCGCGGAATTGCGAGGGTTGTGCAAGCCCCGTCCCGTTTCGGGACCCTCGGATGTGGCTTTCTTACCGCGCGGGTAAGCCTACTTGTCGAACATATCGCCCTGCGGTCTCGATGGCGGCGACAGGCCGAGATGCGCCCAACCGCCATCGTTGAGGCAGCGCCCGCGCGCGGTTCGCGCGATAAGGCCGAGTTGGATGAGGTAGGGCTCGATCACCTCTTCCACCGTGTCGCGCGGCTCCGACAGGCCCGCCGCGAGCGTCTCCACGCCGACCGGCCCGCCTTTGTAGGTGGTCGCGATCATGGTGAGATAGCGCCGGTCCATTGCATCGAGGCCGAGCGAATCGACTTCGAGTCGCGTAAGGGCCTCGTCGGCGACCTTCGCGGTCACCACCGGTTCGCCCAGCACCGAGGCGAAGTCGCGCACGCGCCGCATCAGGCGGCCTGCGACCCGCGGGGTGCCGCGCGAGCGGCGAGCGATCTCGCGCGCGCCGCCCTCGTCTATGCCCATGCCGAGCAGCCCCGCACCGCGGGTGACGACCTTGAGCAGCTCGTCTTCGGTGTAGAAATTCAATCGCACCGGGATGCCGAAGCGGTCGCGCAAGGGGGTGGTCAGCAGCCCCTGCCGCGTGGTCGCGCCGACCAGTGTGAAGGGCGGCAGGTCGATGCGCACGCTGCGCGCCGACGGCCCCTCGCCGATAATTATGTCGAGCGCGCGGTCCTCCATCGCCGGGTAGAGCACTTCCTCGACCACCGGATTGAGCCGGTGGATCTCGTCGATGAACAGCACGTCGTTGGGTTCGAGATTGGTGAGCAGCGCGGCGAGGTCGCCCGCCTTGGCGATTACCGGCCCGCTGGTGGCACGGAAGCCGACGCCCAGCTCCTTCGAAACGATCTGCGCCAGCGTGGTCTTGCCAAGGCCCGGAGGCCCGAAGAACAAGACATGGTCCATCGCCTCGCCGCGGTTCTTCGCAGCCTCGATAAAAACGCGCAAATTCTCGCGCGCCGCCTTCTGCCCGACGAACTCCTCGAGGCTCTTGGGCCGCAGCGCCGCATCCGGGTCTTCCGGCTGCCGGTCGGGCGAATGGAGGGTGACGGGTTCGGTCATGATGTGAGAAGACTGAACTCACCGAGTCCATCTGGATTTAGCACAGCCTCTCCAACTCCCTCTGCTAGTATGATTTGCGGTTGTGCCCCGGCGGCTCCTGACCACTGACAAATGATGACCGACTGAACTGCCGGTAAGAGAAGTGCATGAGCACGCATTAAGCGAATGAAATCATCCACCCACGACCGATATTTTTGCCATTCAAACGGGACTATCTTGTCTTCAAGAACCTTTTGAGCAGACGGCACGTGCAAGATATTGGCACACTGTCCGTACACGCGGTTTAAAGCTCCAAGTGTCATCGGTTTCATCGCAGGCACGAATTGCTTCTCACCATCAGCACCGACGCTCACAAAGAGCTGCAAGGGAATAGGCAAGGGGTTCTCGTTGAATTTTTCGATCTCTTTGAACGCGTCTTTCGGATGCCAATGCTTGGGATCGAGCTCCGTCCCCTCCTGCAAGTGTGCTAACGTTGACCCTAGCATTACCAACTCGCAAACCTTCCTGACCTGTAATGCAATCGAGTCTAGCCTGAGCCAGTTGTCACTGTGCTCTTTGCTTTCATCGATTTCATTCAGCAGCCTGTCTGACGCGATTAGTCTACCAATGATCGAATTAACGACCGTAGGATAGTGAGACTCGATTGACGCCGGCTCCATCAAAACGGGTTCACCGTGTAGCCGCGTTGCTGGAGCATAGCGTGGGCGGTCATGGCGGAGAGGTCCATTTCGACGCCCTCGATTAGCTCGTCCTTGGTCACCCCATAGGCCGCCGCGCTCTGGCCGCAGACGATGAAGCGCACGCCCTGGTCGAGCATCGCGCGAACCATGTCAGCACTGCCGTTTTCGCCTTCCAGATCGTGCGCCGCCCAGACCTCGGCCGAGAGCAGGTCGTGGACCGCCTTGCCATGCACCACCACTGTGACGCGGATGTTCTCTTCGGCCACGCCATGCTCGACATGCATGTTGATGAACCGCGCCGCGCTCTCGAAGCTGCGATTGCGACCGCCGTCCTCGGCGGCTTTCGCCACATCGAAGCTGTGCGCAAATTGGGTATCGGGCGCGAATGTCTCGACGCCCTCGACCGGCGCGTGCGGGCCGAAATCCTCGAACACCGGACCGGTCTTGAAGGCGCTCATGTCCTGCGCGCTCACCGCAGTCGCCAGCAGGGCCGCTGCCGCGCTCATCAGGGTTACTTTCAAAACCGTGTTCGTCATCCCGCTGCCCTCTTCAACGCGATGCGGATGAGGTCGCCCTCGCTTGCGTCTTCGCCCAGTTCACCCTGCGCCGCCGCCACCGCGCGCGCGGCCACCGCAGGCTTGAAGCCGAGGTTTTCGAGCGCGCTCACCGCATCGGCGCTGGCGCCGCCCGCCGGTGTCGCTGCCATCGTCGCGCCAGCCATGCCGCCGCCCGGCAGCGCGCCGGCCTTGTCCTTGAGCTCGTTGACGATGCGACCTGCCAGCTTGGGCCCCACCCCGTTGGCGCGCGCGATCATCGCCGCATCGCCGTTAGAGCAGGCGGCCTGCACCTCGCCTGTCGACAGCGCGGAGAGGATCGCCAGCGCCACCTTGCTGCCCACACCCTGCACCTGCGTCAGCAGGCGGAACCAGTCGCGCTCGGCGGCCTCGGCAAAGCCGAGCAGGCGCATGTCGGTCTCGGACACCTGCAGGTCGGTATAGACGGTACACGCCTCGCCCACTTCGCCCAGCGCGGCGAGCGTCTTGGTCGAGCAATGGACCAGATAGCCGACGCCCGAGACGTCGATCACCGCCCAGTCGGTTCCGGTTTCGTCGAGCAGGCCCTTGAGCTTCGCAATCATGGTTTGTTCTTTACGCTAACCGCTTCAATTTGCCAGTGGCCCCGCCTCCTTCTCCCCGTTCGTCTCGAGCGAAGTCGAGAGGCTGGCTTGGCGCGAGGAGAGAAAAAGGTGTTTCGACTGCGCTCGACACGAACGGGGGTTGGGCTAGAAGTGGCTCCATGAGCTGGAACACTTTCGGACGCGTCTTGCGCTTTACCACCTGGGGCGAAAGCCACGGCCCCGCGATCGGCGCGGTGGTCGACGGGTGCCCGCCGGGTATCGTGCTGTCGGAAGAGGACATCCAGCCCTTCCTCGATGCGCGGAAGCCGGGGCAGAACAAGTTCACCACGCAGCGCAAGGAGCCCGATGCGGTCCGCATCCTTTCGGGCGTTTTCGAGGGCAGGACCACGGGCACGCCGATCAGCCTGCTGATCGAGAACACCGACCAGCGCTCGAAGGACTATTCGGAGATCGCGAAGACCTATCGCCCGGGCCATGCCGACTATGCCTATGACGCGAAGTACGGCTTGCGCGATTATCGCGGCGGCGGGCGCAGTTCGGCGCGCGAGACGGCGATGCGCGTGGCGGCGGGCGCGGTGGCGCGCAAGGTCGTCGGCGAGGTCAGTATCCTCGCCTATGTCGCCGAAATCGGCGGCGACCGGATCGACCGGGCCAATTTCGACCGCGAGGAGATCGCGCGCAATCCCTTCTGGTGCCCCGACGCACAGGCCGCAAAGCGCTGGGAGAAACTGGTCGACGAGGCGCGCAAGGCCGGCTCCTCGCTCGGCGCGGTGGTCGAATGCGTGGCCGAGGGTGTGCCCGCCGGCTGGGGCGCGCCCGTCTATGCCAAGCTAGATTCTGACCTCGCTGCAGGCATGATGAGCATCAATGCGGTCAAGGGCGTCGAGATCGGCGACGGTTTCGAGGCCGCGCGGCTGACCGGCGAGCAGAACGCCGACCCGATGCGGCCTTCCTTAAACGAGGAGGGCAACGACGGCCCGCGGTTCAAGGCCAACCATGCCGGCGGTATCGCGGGCGGCATCTCGACCGGCCAGCCGGTGACCTGCCGCGTCGCCTTCAAGCCGACCAGCTCGATCCTGACGCCGGTCGAGAGCGTGACCCGCGACGGGGAGGCGACCGAGGTCCGCACCAAGGGCCGCCACGACCCTTGCGTCGGCATCCGCGGCACACCCGTGGTCGAAGCGATGATGGCGCTGGTACTGGCCGATCACAAGCTGCTCCACCGCGCGCAATGCGGGTAGTCTGAGGCCACACGCCTCGGCCGCGCGCAACAAGCTGCCTGCTTCGATGCCCTTCCCGAAAGTTCCATCGATTTGATCGATTATTTCGATTCTTCCAATCGCAACTTATCGCTTTTGTGCATTGCAACAGGCCTTATCTGACGCCCATCAGTTTCAACCCGAACAACGGAGACATTCATGGGTATCATCGGAAGCGAGATCAAACCGTTCACCGCCACCGCCTTCCAGGCGGGCAAGGACTTTTTCGAGGTCACCGAGGAAGACGTGAAGGGCAAGTGGGCCGTTTTCTTCTTCTATCCGGCCGACTTCACCTTCGTTTGCCCGACCGAGCTCGAAGACCTCGGCGAGCATTACGAAATGCTCCAGAAGCTCGACGTCGAGGTCTACGGCGTGTCGACCGACACCCACTTCAGCCACAAGGCCTGGCACGACACCAGCGAGAAGATCGGCAAGCTGAACTTCCCGTTCCTCGGCGACCAGAACCACGTGCTGGCACGCAATTTCGACGTGCTGCGTGAAGGCGCAGGCCTCGCCGATCGCGCCACTTTCGTAGTCGATCCCGATGGCGTGATCCAGCTGGTCGAACAGACCTGCGAAGGCGTCGGCCGCAACGCCAACGAACTGGTCCGCAAGATCCGCGCTGCCCAGTACGTGCGCAACAACCCCGGCCAGGTCTGCCCGGCGGCATGGGAAGAAGGCAGCGATACGCTGGCCCCCTCGCTCGACCTCGTCGGCAAAATCTAAGCCGTTCATTCCGGCTACAGATCGGGCGCGCTAGCGGCGCCCGCTCATCCACCCGAACCAAGACTCGGGTCGCTGGAAGGCCCGGGGCATCTCCCTCCCCCCTCGCCCCGGGCCTTTTCCTCTCTCCCGAATTTTCGAACGCCGTCCCACCCGACGCCCGGAGTCCGCCCATGCTCGATGCAACGATGACCCAGCAATTGAAGACCTATTTCGCCAATCTGCGCGAACCGGTCGAATTGGTCGCTTCGCTCGGCGAGGACGCCAAGAGTGCGCAAACTCGCGAGTTGCTCGAAGAAATCGCAGCGCTGCATGACCTCGTCAGTGCGCAATTCGACGGCACCGACGAGCGCAAGCCCAGCTTCGTCATCCGCCGCGCGAGCGATGCGGAAAAGTGGGTTCGCTTTGCGGGCCTGCCGATGGGGCACGAGTTCACTTCGCTCGTCCTCTCCCTGCTGTGGGCCGGCGGCCACCCGCCCAAGGTCGATGCCGACCTGCTCGAACAGGTCCGCGGGCTGGAGGGCGATTTCAACTTCGAGATGTATTTCTCGCTCTCGTGCCACAACTGCCCCGATGTCGTGCAGGCGCTGACGCTGATGGCGCTCGAAAACCCGCGCATCACCGCCACGCTGATCGAGGGCGGCACCTTCCAGGACGAAGTCGATGCGCGCGAAGTGATGGCGGTGCCCGCTACCTTCCTCAACGGCGAACCATTCTACAACGGCAAGATGGAACTGGCCGAAATCCTCGCCAAGCTCGATACCGGCAGCGAGGAAAAGGCGGCGGAAAAGCTGTCGGCCAAGGAGCCATTCGAAGTCCTCGTTATCGGCGGCGGCCCCGCTGGCGCGGCCACGGCGATCTATACCGCGCGCAAGGGCTTTCGCACCGGCATCGCTGCCGAACGCTTCGGCGGCCAACTGCACGACACGCTTGGCATCGAGAACCTGCCCGGCACGACCTATACCGAAGGCCCCAAGCTGGCGGGCGAGCTCAAAAGCCATGTCGGCGAGTACGAGATCGACCTGATGGATCTCGCCAAGGCGGTAAAGCTCGTCCCTGCCAAGGAAGGTGGCGGTCTGCACACGATCGAGTTGGGCAATGGCGCGAATCTCAAGGCACGCAGCCTGATCCTTGCGACCGGCGCGCGGTGGCGCAATCTGGGCGTTCCCGGCGAGGCCGAATACCGCAACAAGGGCGTCGCCTATTGCCCCCACTGCGACGGTCCGCTGTTCAAGGGCAAGCGCATCGCGGTGATCGGCGGCGGCAATTCGGGCGTGGAGGCGGCGATCGACCTAGCCAAGATCGTCGGCCACGTCACGCTGATCGAATATGACGACAAGCTGCGCGCCGACGACGTGCTGCAGAAGAAACTGCGCAGCATGGCCAATGTCGAGATCGTCACCAGCGGCCAGACGACCGAGATCACCGGCTCGGGCGGCAAGGTCGACGGCCTGATCCTCAAGGATCGCGCGAGTGGTGACGAACGGCGCGTCGAGGTAGAAGGCGTCTTCGTCCAGATCGGCCTCGTACCCAATACTGAATGGCTGCAGGGCTCCGGCCTCGAACTCACGAAGTTCGGCGAGATCGTCACCGACGAAGAGGGCCGCACCAACCTGCCGGGTATTTTCGGCGCGGGCGACGTGACCGACGTGCCCTATAAGCAGATCGTGGTCGCCATGGGCGAGGGCTCAAAGGCGGGGTTGTCGGCATTCGATTACCTCATCCGGACAGAGCCCGCCGAGGACATCGCGAAGGCCGCCTGACTTCGTCACGCTACGGACACGAAAGCGTCGCCATTCCAAAAGGATGGCGACGCTTTTCGCATTTGGGGTGCGTTTCGTCGCCTCATCGCTTGCGGCAATCAAATCGACGCAATTAATCGATTGGACGAATAACCGACAAAGGCGCATTCCTGTCTGCAGGAGATATCAGCGAGTCTCAGGAGTGGAGAGAGAACGATGGATGCCAAAACCGGTGAAATGAGCGGCTGCCCCTTTCATGGCGATGCGGGTACGCGCGACCTGCTCGGTCGAACCAATCGCGACTGGTGGCCCGATCAGCTGCAGCTCGACATCCTCGGCCAGAGCGGGCGCAATCCCGATCCGATGGGCGAGGATTTCGACTATTGCGAGGCTTTCAACGCGCTCGACTACCAGGCGCTGAAGAAAGACCTGACCGATCTGATGACCGACAGCCAGGAATGGTGGCCGGCGGATTACGGTCATTACGGTCCCTTCTTCATCCGTATGGCTTGGCATGCTGCGGGTACCTATCGCACGGGCGACGGGCGCGGCGGCGCGGGTAGCGGGCAGCAGCGCTTCGCCCCGCTCAACAGCTGGCCCGACAACGGCAATCTCGACAAGGCACGCCGCCTGCTGTGGCCGATCAAGCAGAAGTACGGCAAGCATATCAGCTGGGCCGATCTGTTCATCCTGACCGGCAATGTCGCGATCGAATCGATGGGCGGCCCGGTTTTCGGCTTCGGCGGCGGGCGCAAGGACGTGTTCGAGCCCGAGCTTGTCTATTGGGGCACCGAGGAACAATGGGTCGATACCGGCGCGGAAACGCGCATCATCCCCGATGAGGGCAAGGCGCTCGAAAACCCGCTGGCGGCGATCCAGATGGGCCTGATCTACGTCAATCCGGAAGGGCCCGGCGGCAATCCGCACGATGCGGAAGGCATGGCGCGCGACATGCGCGAGACCTTTGCCCGCATGGCCATGAACGACGAGGAAACCGTGGCACTGACGGCCGGCGGACATGCGTTCGGCAAGGCGCATGGCGCCAAGCCTGCGGACACTTTCGGTTCAGCGCCCGAAGGCGAGAACCTGCACCGCATGGGCTTCGGTTGGCTGACCGATCCGGAAGAAATCGAGAAGGGTCATATTACGACCAGCGGGATCGAAGGCGCGTGGACGCCGAACCCGACACAGTGGGGTGGCGACTATTTCCGCCTGCTGTTCAAGTATGATTACGAACTCGTCCAGTCGCCCGCCGGCGCGAACCAGTGGCAGCCGATCGATCCGGAGCCCGAGGATATGGCGCCTGATGCACGGGACCCGAACAAGAAGGTCCCGACGATGATGACCACCGCCGATATGGCGCTGAAGCGCGATCCGGAATATCGCAAGATTTCCGAACGCTTCCGCGACGATCAGGCCGCGCTCGACGATGCTTTCGCCCGCGCATGGTTCAAGCTGTGCCACCGCGATATGGGGCCCAAGGTCCGCTACCTCGGCCCGGAAGTGCCCGATGAGGACCTGATCTGGCAGGACCCGATACCCGAAGGTACCACCCCCTCGGACAGTGCGGTTGCCGAGTTCAAGAAGGCGGTGCTCGATAGCGGCCTTTCGGTCGACGAGCTGGTCAAGGCAGCCTGGGCCTCGGCCTCGACCTATCGCAATTCGGACCACCGCGGCGGGGCCAATGGCGCGCACATCCGCTTCGACGCGATCCGCAACTGGGCGGTGAACGACCCGGAAGAGCTGGGCAAAGTGCTCGACAAGCTCGATGAGCTGCGCGGCGATATTTCGATGGCCGATGCCATCGTGCTCGGCGGTGCGGCGGCGATCGAGAAGGCGGCCAAGGACGGCGGTTTCGAGGTCACCGTTCCCGTCACCACCGGTCGCGGCGACGCCACCGAAGACCAGTTCGATGCAGAGAGCTTCGAACCGCTCGAGCCCTTCGCCGACGGCTTCCGCAACTATTTGAAGACCAAGGCGTCGGTGAAGACCGAGGACATGCTGGTCGACCGGGCCCACCTGCTCGGCCTTTCCATGCCCGAAATGACCGCTCTGGTGGGCGGCATGCGCGCACTAGGCGCGGTGTCGAAGCACGCGGCGCATGGCAATCGCATCGGGGTTCTCACCGATCGCCCCGGCGTGTTGTCGAACGACTTCTTCACCAACCTGCTCGAAATGGGCACGGTGTGGGAGGTGGTCGACGAAAGCGGCGACGAGGAATTCGTAGGCAAGTGCCGTCTGAAGGGCGATGTGAAGTGGCACGCGACGCGCACCGACCTCGTCTTCGGTTCGAATTCGCAGCTCCGCGCCGTTGCCGAGGTCTATGCCGAAAACGGTAACGAACAAAAATTCGTCGACGATTTCGTCAAGGCCTGGACCAAGGTGATGGACGCGGATCGTTTTGACATTCTGTACAAAAAGTATAATAATTGATGGTCAGGCGACCAAGCTGGTCGTCCACCGAGGGCCCCCGACCAAACGTCGGGGGCTTTTTTTACCCTGGGTAGGACGTGAAGAGCTCTGGCATTTCGTCGCTCAGGCGCTGGAAGCTGGGAAAGACGGCCTCGGCCCCGGCATCACGAAGCCGCTGGCCGTAACCCTCGGGAATATGACTGGCACCGACGAAGCCAATCGCCCGCATATTGGCGTCACGAGCGGCGCGGATGCCGTTAACACTGTCCTCTATCACCACGCAGGCATTCGGTTCCACTCCGAGCCGGCGTGCAGCGTGAAGAAACAGGTCGGGCGCGGGCTTTCCCAGACGCACATCATCAACGCTAAAAACGCGCCCTTCGAAGCGATGCAGCAGATCGGTCCTGTGCAGTTTGAATGCCAGCATTTCCGAAGTGCTGCTCGAGGCAACGCAAGCCGGATGACGGAGGCGGCTCAGAGCGTCGGCCACACCGGGCACTGGCGATAGCTCGGCTGCCATCATCCGCTGCAGATGTTCTGAGAGTTCTTTATGATATCGGCCCGGCAGCGCCCGGCCAATCTCGCGTTCGATCTCGGCATACATGTGGCGATCTGATACTCCTAAAAATCTGTCCACCAGCTGTGCTTCGGTTATCGAATAGCCTGCGTTTACCAGAGCCCGAACATGCGCCTTGGTGACAAGAACTTCGCTATCGACCAAGACTCCATCGCAATCGAATATGGCCAGCATATTCAGCGCTCGCGCTTGAGGACGATGTAGAGCGCCCCGTCGCCGCCATGCCTTTGGTGCGCGCGGCGGACGGCGGCAATGGCTGAATGGTGATTGGACGCGGCCAACCAGTCGAGCACCTTGGCGCGAATCGCCCCGCGCCGCGATCCGCGATCCGCCGCCTCGACGGGACGCGGTTTGCCGGTAATCAGCAAGATCGTGCGCGCGCCCATGCCGCGCGCTTGCGCCACCCCGCTCATCAGCCGGTCGTAGGCGGCATCGAGATTGTGCCCATGCAGGTCGAGCGTCAGTTCAGGTTGGAGCGTGCCCGATTTCAGCCGTCGATCCCAATGCGAATCCAGCCCCCGATCCAGACGTGGCGGCGGTGCGGGTGCAGGCGATGCAATACCGGCAGGCTTCGGCACTTTTGGCAGGCGGACTTTCCCAGCCGGCTCGGGCGCCGCCGGAGCTTGCGCCTCGTGCGCGGGGCGAGGCTGGACGGGCTTGAGCGGGTGAAGCGGCACAACCGTCGCCGCCAGCCTGTCCCATGCCTCGCTCTCTTCCGCAGACAGGCCGCGCGGCGCGCTCATCGCCGCGCTTCGAGACGCTCGATCGTCCCGCGCGGCAACAGGACCAGCGCCGACCCGCGCGAGCTCATACTGCCGGCGATCTCGCGCGCATCCGCGCCATTGCCCCAGAAGGTGTCGAAGCGATTTGCGCCCTTGATCGCGCCGCCCGTATCTTGTGCGATCCACAGGCCGTCGGCGACGTCGCTGTCCATATCGAGGAAGACCGGCGCGCCATAGGGTACGAAATTGGGATCGACCGCAACCGAGGCTTCGCGTCGCACGGGCACGCCGATCGAGCCCAGCGGGCCGTCGGTGTTGAGTTCGCGGAAGAACACCCAGCTCTTGTTGAGCCGCATGATGTCGCGTCCCTCGGCCGGATTGTCGCGGATGAAGGCCATGATGCCCTGCATCGACGTGGCATAGGGCGTGCCTTCGCCGATCAAGCCGCGTTCGCGCATGACGCGGCCTATGCCGACATACTCCCGCCCGTTCTGCCCGGCATAGCCGATTCGCAACAAAGAACCGTCGGGCAGGCGAAGCAGGCCCGATCCCTGAATCTGGAGAAAGAAGAATTCTACCGGGTCGGCCGCCCAGGCGATTTCCAGCCCGCGATTTTCCAGCGCGCCCAGCTCTATCTCGGTACGATCGTAGAAGAGCACGAACTCGCCATTGTCGTCATAGCGCCCCAGCGGCGGGCGTCCTTCGCGCTCGCTCTCTGGCATGTCGGCAGGCCAGGCGCGGGTGAGTTCGGGCGGCACCGCATAGATCGGCACGTCATAGCCCGGCGCGCGCCTGCGGCTGCCGCGAATCTCGGGCTCGAAATAGCCGGTGGCGAAGGCCGCACCATCGCCCACGCGGGCGGTTTCGAAATAGCTGGTGAAGAAGCGCCTTGCATCGGTGACCGGCCAGCTTGCCGCAGCCTCGCATGCCGGACGCCAGTCCTCGGCAAAGGTCAGCCCGCTGGCATCGTCGCGATTGAGAATCGAGGGGCACGATTCGATGAAAGATACGAGCGCGGTTCCGGCATCTTCGGGCGAGAGGCCCAGGGACCCGACGCTCTCGCCGCTCGATATCGGGGCAAAAGCGGCGCTCGATACGGTGCCTGGCGGAAGCGGGCCGGCTGTTTGCGGGGGTTTCGTGTCGGGGACCATGCGAACGCAGGCAGCCAGCGCCAGCATCGCCGCGATCGCCATCAGCTTGCGCATGTACCCCTCCCCGGATGCAGCGGGGCGTCAGCCCTCGTCGGTCTCGTCGAGCACCCAGTTGGGATCGGCGGCATCGATATTGCGGCTGAAGGTCCACACATCGCGACTTTCGATCGCATCGTCCATCGAGCCGGCGATGACATTGCCATCGGCGTCACGCGTGACTGCGGCGATGTCGGCCACGAACAGGACCGAAATGCGGGCCGTGCGTCCATCGAGTTCGGCCGAACGCACACTCGCATCCTCGATCCGGATGAGGCGATTGTCGAGCGTTTCGCCCGCACCCTCGCGCGCATCGATCGCGCTGGCGAAGCTTTCGTAGACGTCATCGTCCGCGAGTTCGCGCAGCGTTTCCTTGTCCCCCTTCCAGAAGGCCTCGAGGATCATGCCGTAGGCACCCTTGGCGCCTTCGAGGAAGCCGAGCAGGTCGAATCCCGTATCGGCCGAGGCAATCGCGCGAATGCCCGCTTCGTTCGCCGGCGCGCGATCATCGCCCGCGCGCAGGACGACCGGCTGGCGCACGGGGCGCGGAGCGACATCCGCTGCCGGCGGCGCGTCGCTGCGTTCGAACCGGTGCGGAATGACCTCCTCCTCATGCTCGGACCGGCGGCCGAGCACCGAATAGAGCCGCAGCCCCAGAAAGGCGGCGATCATGGCGAGGATAACGATCTCGGTGATCACGTAAGTAACCTGCTTCCCTGCATCTGATTGCGGAAGGCGATACGCCCCCGGCAGTCCAACATTCTTACTGCCCTAGATAGGAAGGAATTACAAACCGACAATGGGGGTGCGATGAACAAGCGGATGCGCGACGAGGGCCGTAACGGGCGATGCCCTGCGCATTGCTACACACGTCCGACAGTGCTAGGCGCGCGCCCCGACAGTCCGGCGCGGCCGCAAGCGCCATACCCGGACCCAAATTCGGATAATTGGAAAGCGACTACTCATGGCCGACGAAGGCGACGTTCTCACCGATCTCAACATGGATCCCGCAGCCGGCGCCAATGGCGCCGACAACCAGCCCAGCGCCGGCGTGATCTCGCAATACATCAAGGATCTGTCGGTCGAAAATCCGAATGCGCCGCAATGCTTCCAGTGGAACGAGCAGCCGCAGCTCGATGTGCAGGTCAATATCGCCGCCGACAAGGTTTCCGACGAAGTCCACGAAGTGACGCTGAAGGTCACCGCCACCGCCAAGACCAGCAAGGGCAATCTCTACCTCATCGACCTCGCCTATTGCGGGTTGATGGGAATGCGAAACCTGCCCGATGAAGCGGCACACGCCTTCCTTTTCGCCGAGGCGCCGCGCATCCTGTTCCCCTTCGCGCGCCGTGTCATCGCCGATGCCAGCCGCGATGCCGGTTTCCCGCCGCTAATGCTCGACCCGATGGATTTCGGCGCGCTCTACCAGCAGCAGCTCGCGGCGCGCGCGCAGGAACAGCAGGCCCAGGGCGCGACCCCGCCGGCCGGCGACGCCTGAGCGCCCGATTTGCAAGGGGGCTCTGACAGGTGAGCCTGCTCAGAAACGTCGGCACGATCGGCGGGCTGACCATGGTCAGTCGCGTGGCCGGGATGGCGCGCGAGATGATCTTCTCGCGCGTCCTCGGCGCCAATGCGGTGACCGATGCCTGGTTCCAGGCATTCATCATTCCCAATGTCTTTCGCCGCCTGTTCGCGGAAGGCGCGTTCTCGGCGGCCTTCGTGCCGATGTTCTCCAAGCGCCTCAATGGCGAGGGCGGGATCGAGGACGCCCGCAGTTTTTCCGACGATGTGCTGAGCGTATTCCTGCCGGTGCTCATCGCCCTGTGCGCAGTAATGATGCTGGCCATGCCCGGCGTGATCTGGCTCTTGAGCGAAAAGCCCATCGATCCAGGCGAATTCGCGATGGCGGTCGATTTCGCGCGGATCATGTTCCCCTATATCGTGCTGGTCAGCCTAGTGACGCTGTTCACCGGCATGCTCAATTCGGTCAGCCGCTTCGCGCCGGGGGCCAGCTTTCCGATCATTCTCAACCTCGTGCTGATCGCCGCGCTGCTGGGTGGCGAATATGCGATCGGGACGCTGGGCTGGAGTATCGAACAGGTCGCCTATGCCATTGCGTGGACGGTGACCGGGGCGGGCGTGATACAGCTATCCTGGCTCTATTACTGGACCCGCGTCGAGGGCTTTCGCCCAAAGCTGCTGTGGCCGCGGATCACGCCCGAGGTAAAGCGTCTGTCGATCATCGCGCTGCCCGCGGCGATCGGCGGCGGTGCCTACCAGATCAACACGCTGATCCAGCTCTATTTCCTCAACCAGCTGGCCGACGGTTCGGTCAGCTACATGAATTATGCCGACCGGCTGAACCAGCTTCCGCTGGGCATCATCGGCATCGCGCTATCGACCGCGATCCTGCCGACTCTGTCCAGATTCGTCGGCAGCGAGAACAAGGACGGCGCCGATCGCATCCAGTCGGATGCCATCGAGCTGTCGATGCTGCTGACCATTCCCGCCGCGGTCGCGCTGGCCGTATGTGCGGTTCCCTTCGTCACGATGATCTTCCAGGGCGGGCGCTTCAGCATCGAAGACGCAGCCATCGCAGGCGAAGTGCTCGAAGCGCTGGTGCTTGGCCTGCCAGCCTATGTGCTGGTCAAGGTGCTGGTGCCCAATTTCTACGCCCGCGCGGACACCAAAACGCCGGTGATCGCGGCCTTCATCTCGCTCGCGGTCTTCATCGGTTTCAACCTTGCCTTCCTCCAGCGATTCGGCGTGATCGGCGTCGCCTACGCCAGCGTGATCGGCGCCTGGATCAATGTCGGGTTCCTCTATCTCGTGCTGCTGAAGCGCGGGTATTACGCGGTGCCCGGGGCCCTGTTGCTGCGTATCGCCCGGCAGTTGTTCGCCGCGGGCGCGATGGGTCTGGCCTTGTTCTACGCCCGCGATTTGCTAACCGACTGGTTCGCCGCGGGACTGTTCGCGCGTCTCGCAGCACTTGCGGTGCTCGTCGCCTGTTCCGCCATCGTCTATTTCGGCGTCGCCTTTGCGGTCGGCGCGATCGACCGGCAGCGCATCGCTGTCCTGACCCAAAAGAGAAATCCCTGATCCCATGCGCGTAGTTTCCGGAATCCAGCCCACCGGCAATCTCCACCTCGGCAATTACCTTGGGGCGATTCGCAATTGGGTGCGGATGCAGGATTCGATGGAGGACGGGAACCAGTGCCTGTTCTTCCTGGCAGACCTCCATGCGATCTCGCAGCCGCACGATCCCGCGGAGCTCAAGAGAGGTACGCTCGAAATGGCTGCCGCGCTGGTGGCCTGCGGGATCGACCCGCACAAGAGCGTGGTGTTCAACCAGGCTCAGGTCCCTGCCCATGCCGAACTGCAATGGCTCCTCAACGGCACTGCGCGGATTGGCTGGCTCAACCGTATGACGCAGTGGAAGGACAAGGCGGGCAAGAACCGCGAGGGCCAGTCGGTCGCGCTCTTCTCCTACCCCGTGCTGCAGGCTGCCGACGTCCTGCTGTACCAGACCACGCACGTCCCGGTGGGCGAGGACCAGAAGCAACATCTCGAACTTGCCCGCGATATCGCGCAGAAGTTCAACAACGACTTCGCTTCCGAAGAGGCACCCGTCTTTACCCTGCCCGAGCCGATCGTGCCGCCGCAGGCCGCGCGGATCATGAGCCTGCGTAATGGCGACGCGAAGATGAGCAAGTCGGACCCGTCCGACATGAGCCGGATCAATCTGGCCGACGATGCCGATACGATCATGAAGAAGGTCAAGAAGGCCAAGACCGATCCCGAGCCGCTGCCGAGCGAGGCGGGGGGTCTCGAAGGCCGGCCGGAAGCGCTGAACCTCGTGACCATCTACGCCGCGCTGTCCGACCGCAGCGTCGACGACATCCTCGGCGAGTTCGGCGGCGAAGGTTTCGGCACATTCAAGCCCGCGCTGGGCGAATTGCTGGTCGAGACGCTGCGTCCGATCTCGACGCGTTTCGTCCAATTGCTTGACGATCGCGAAGCGCTCGACGCGATCCTGGCGCGCGGCGCCGCCCAAGCCCGCGAGCTCAGCTGGCCGACGCTCGATGCGACCTACTCGGCGCTCGGCCTCGTCCGCTAAGCCTTTCGAAAACGCCATCAAATGTGAATCCGGACATTCAATCCGGGTTCATCGCCATTCGTCTATCGTGTAGAATATCAATTGGCAGTGTGCCCCGGGGGAACGGCTGGCTGCCCAAATAGGCGTATACCGATGGATGCGCCGGTGGTCGAAAGGGACTTAGAATGACCGACCTTAAGAAGGGCTGGGGGCGCAAACTCAAGCTTGCCTCCGTTCCCATGATCCTCGCAGGCCTTGCCGCGTGCACCACGCCGTTCAAGGCCGATGTGTCGCGATTCCAGACGCAGCTGCCCGCGCCGCAAGGCGAAAGCTATTACGTGGTGGCGGACGATCCGGCGCTCGCCGGCGGGCTCGAATTCGCCCAATATGCCGACCTCGTCGAAGCGCAGATGGCGCGCCTCGGCTATGCCCAGGCCCCATCGGTCGATGATGCTTCACTGCTGGTCCGCTTCGACTACGGCGTGGACAATGGTCGCGAACGCGTGCGCACGACCGGCTTTCACGACCCGTTCTATTCGCCATGGTACGGCTATCGTTCGCGCTTCGGCTATCGCACCCGGCTGGGATACTACCACCCGCGCTTTGCCGGACGGCGTTGGGGCTACGGCTTCTACGATCCGTGGTTCGGCGGGCCCGAAGTGCGCAGCTATACGGTCTATACCAGCGGGATCGACATGAAGATCGACCGCGCCGCCACCGGCGAGAGGCTATTCGAAGGCAAGGCGCAGGCCGTCTCGACCTCGAACAGCCTGCAATATCTGGTACCGAATCTCGTCGAAGCCATGTTCACCGACTTCCCCGGCAATTCGGGCGAGACGTTGCGCATCTCGATCGCGCCGGAAAAGACCACGGTGCGCCGGATCGACTGATCCCGGGCGACACAAATCGGAATATCGAAAGGGCGGCCTGCCGAGCGGGCCGCCCTTTCCGGTTTTGGTGGAGCCTTAGCGGTTGTCCAACTGAGCGCGAACTGCAGCCAGCCCTTCGCGCGTGATGCGATAGGGCTTGCCGCCCCGGCTGCGGATGAGCCGCCGCTTGCGCAAGCGTTCGAAGACCGCAAGTGTACAATCGACAAGACGAAAACCGTCGCGGTTGAAGCAATCGACGATTTCGACGCGGCCTTTGGCGCCGCGTATGAAGTCGATGCGGCCACCCTGAGCGAGCGCGTGCAGCACACGCTGTTCGTATTTCGAGATATTCAATTTTCGGGATTCCATCTGCTGGCATAGGGCGCGGTGCCGGCACGGCGGTTGCTCGTGCGGCGCGCACATCAACCCCTCCCGCAGACACCTGCGGGCCGGGCAACTCAGCGGATGGCAATCTCTGTCATAGATCCTCTAGGCCATGTTGGCAGGGGCGCGATGTAGGGAATGTCTCTTGCGCAGGTCAAGCGCTCAGAGTTTCTCGTGACCGCCGGTCGAACCGAATCCGCCCGTACCACGGTCCGTTTCGTCTAGTTCGCCAACCTCTTCCCATGCGGCCTGGGTAACGGGGGCGAGTACCAGTTGGGCGATGCGGTCGCCGCGCTCGATCGCGAATTCTTCGGCGCCGTGATTGATCATGATGACCTTCAGCTCGCCGCGATAGTCGCTGTCGATCGTGCCCGGCGTGTTGGGCACGGTGATGCCATGTTTGAGGGCAAGGCCCGAGCGCGGGCGGACCTGGATTTCGAAGCCGGGCGGGATCGCCACTGCGAAACCGGTCGCGACTGCGTGGCGCTGGCCCGGCTCGAGCGTCAGCTCTTCAGCGGCAAGCACGTCCATCCCCGCGGCACCCCGCGTCGCATAGGCAGGCAGGGCGAGCCCTTCTCCATGAGGCAGGCGCTTCAGGCGAACGCCGACGGGATCATTCATGGCCGTCCTCTACCGGTTCGAGCGCTTCGGCGGCACGGCGTACCAACTCGCGCGCGACGTCTTCCTTGGGCATTTCGGGGAGGCTTTCGATACCGTGTGCGGTGACGATATGCACCTGATTGAGATCGCCACCCATCACGCTGTCACCTTCCGCGCCCGAGACGTTGTTGGCTATGATCCAGTCGGCCCCCTTGCGCTTGCGCTTGGACTTGGCGTTTTCGACCACGTTCTCGGTTTCGGCGGCGAAACCGATCAACAGCGTGGGGCGCTTGTGCCCGGCCGCGGTGCTGGCGAGAATATCGGGATTCTCGGCGAGGATCAGAGCGGGCGGCGCAGAACCGCGCTTCTTCATCTTCTCGCCCGCGACATGCTTGCTTTTCCAGTCTGCCACGGCGGCGACCATGAAAGCGATATCGACCGGCAGCGCGCGGCGCACTTCCTCGGCCATGTCCTCGGCGGTTTCTACGTCCACGCGGTCGACACCCACCGGCGTCGGCAGATGGACCGGGCCGGCGACCAGCGTGACGCGTGCCCCGGCAGCGGCGGCCATGGCGGCAATTGCGAAGCCCTGTTTCCCGCTGGAGCGGTTGGCGATGTAACGCACCGGATCGATCGGCTCACGCGTCGGACCGGCAGTGATCAACACGTGCTTGCCATAGAGCGGACGGTGTTCGGGATCGGGATCGAAGGCGGCCTGTCCGGCAAGCGGCGATTGGTCGAAGGGTACGGCCGCAGTCGCCATGTCGTCCGCGCTCTCCTGCGGCATGGCGCGCATATCGTGGCGGGCGATCTCGAGATTGAGTGCCTCCGGATCGGTCGGCGGGGCGGAAGCCGCCTTGCCCTTCTCGGCCAGGATCGGCCCCGCATCCGCAGGCGACTCGACCGGTTCGGGGAAGTCCTGTGCATCCGGCGCTTCACCTTCGGGCACCTCTTCGAGTTCGGCCTCGATCTCGTCATGGCTGCGCTTTTCGGTCGAGCGCGGGATGATCATCGCCAGCAGGCCGCCAAGCCCTCCGCCACTGTGTTCGACTTCATCCTCGTCCTCAGGCTCGAGCGGCTCGTGGAGGTCGTCCTCGGTTTCCCCGACCTCATCGGCGGAAGGCGCCGCAAGCTGCGCCGGCGCCGCAGCGGTCAGCTCGGGCACTTCGATGTCGAGATCGAGTTCGTCGGCGATCCGGGCGAGGATCGACGGCGGCTCGGGCATGCGGCCGGGACCGAATTCCCCGCAAGCCATCGGGCCCTCGTCCGGGTCCATCACGGCAACGCCCGCCTGGCGCAACCAGTCGGCATTGCGCTGCGTTGCCGCATGCTCCCACATCTTCACATTCATCGCCGGCACGGTCAGTACCGGCTTGTCCGTAGCGAGGATCAGCGTGGTGGCCAGATCGTCAGCGATGCCAGCAGCCATTTTGGCGAGAAGGTCGGCAGTGGCCGGGCATACGACCACCAGATCGGCTTCGCGGCTCAACTGGATATGGCCCATCTCGACCTCGTCCTTGAGATCGAACAGCGAGGTATAGACCTTGTTCTCGGACAGCGCGGCGAGTGCCATGGGGGTGACGAATTGCTGCCCGCCTTCGGTCAGCACGCAAGTCACCTCTCCGCCCGCCCTGCGGATCAGGCGAACGAGTTCGCACGACTTGTAGGCCGCGATGCCCCCACCGATGACGAGCAGGATCTTCGGGCCGCTCACGTCATGCGCCCCGCAGCCTGCGTTTCGCCCGCGCCCTGTCGCGCGGATCGGTGAATGGATACCCATAACCTCATCGCTGCGCTTGCTAGCGTCCCCCGTCCGACATGGCCAGCGCATAGCACTGGCGTTTTTCGTGATTCCCCTTACCCTTGCATGGTGAAAAAAGGGGAAACGGAGGGGTTTTGATGCATGTCATTTTGAGCGCGATATTGCTCGCGCTGGCAATACTCGACCTGGTACTGGGCACCAGCTTCCTGGTCGATCCGGCCAGCGCGGCGAGCGATTTCGGCTTGGCTATCGTCTCGACCCACGGCGAATCGACGCTGCGCGGCGACATGACCGCATTCTTCTACGTAACGGCTTTTTCGCTTGCATGGGGCGCATGGAAGCGGCGCGGCGATGTCATGTGGCCGGCGCTCGGCCTGTTCGGGATCGCCTTTACCGGGCGGTTCATCAATGTGATCGCGCAAGGGCCCTATGATGGCTGGATGGTGCCGATGGCGGTAGAAGCGTTCCACTGCATCGTCATCATCGTGGCGATGCGGGCCTGGGGCGTTCCGAAGCCGGACGCTTGATTGCGCGAGCCAGGTCGGCAAGCGCGCGCGGGACGACGGCGAGGCCCACTCCATAAGCGGGGATGAACAGGCCCATCCAGTAAATGTTCTCCTGTCGGGCGAATAGCGCGACAGCGGCGATGAAGCCTGCGAACCACAGACTGGCCAGTGCGCCAAGCCTTCCCCCCAAGGCCAACCAGCCCAGCAGCGGCAAGACGCCGAGCGGACCGGCGAACCAGACGGGGAGCGTTTGCAGCAGCGTTGTGACGTGGATGCCGTAGAGCGGCACCGAAAGCCCGAGGAACCCGCTCCAGCCGGGCGAAACGAGATCTGCGGGCTGACGGACTTGGGCTACCGCCGAGGCATGCAGTGCAAGCCCGATGGCTATCAGGATCGCCGCGGCGCCTAGCGCGAGGGTTTTACGCCTCTCCCGAGCGAGAACGGCAATTGCGCCCCAGGCAAGCAGGAAAGGCAGCGCCAATTCGCGCAGGGCGATGGCCGACACCGCCAGCACCAGTCCGCCCGCCCATGCGCCGCCCACCGAAAGCGCCAGAGCGAGCGAGAGCATCAGCCCGGCGAGGATCTCGTGGCTGAAGGGGATTTCGGGAATGAAGGCGACCATGCCGAACAAGCCCGCCAGCCCCGCTCCTGCGAGACGCTCGAACCGGCCCTCGTGCCTCAGCGCGACGAACCATAAGAGGATATTGGCACCCCAGAGCACCACCGCGATGATCCGCCACCCATCCGTTCCCCACAGCGCGCTGGTCCAGGCCAGCACCGGCGTTCGCACGGTGACGAAGGGAGCGGTCGGCATGGCGAATTCGCGGTGTTCCGCGGCAGCCGCCTCGTAATAGTCTTCGCCTGCCGTCACGCGCGCGTCGATGGCACGGTAAAGGTCCATGTCCACCCGCTCGCCGCGTTCGAGCCGCTGTTCGATATCCGCTTCGTGGGACGTATTGCGCTCCTCGAGGGCGAATGCGTTCCAAACACAGCCAAACAATGTCGCAAGCAGCAGTGCAAGCGCCGCCCAGCGCGGCAGCCTTGCAAGCGGCCGCTCGGGAAAGGTCACGCGTCCCCTCGCGCCGATTTGACCAGGGAGGACAGCGCCATCGGCACGAAGGCGAGACCAATGAACATCGCCGGAGCCACGACCGCCCCCCAGTAGAAATTGTTAGCCCGGCCCGCGATCATGAAAGCAAGCCCGTAGCCGAGATATAGGAACGTCCCGGTCGTACCCGCAGACGATTTCCACCCTGCCCAGCCGAGGACCATCAGCACTACCAGCGGTCCGGCCATCTCATGCGGCAGGAAACGCAGGTTCGAACTCAGCACCACGTTGCCCAGCCAGCCCGACAAACCGCGCAGCACCAGCCAGTCGGGGCTCTCGGGATCGGAGGGAAGGACATGCGGCGCGACCAGCGACAGGTGCCAGGCCATCGCCGCGACGAAGACAAGCACCAGAGAGGCCCATGCCGCGGCCTCCTGCCAGTCGCGTCGCCACGCGGCCATCGCCCCAAGCAGCAGGACGAAGGGCAATACATGCTCGCGGATCGCCAGCGCCAGCGTGGCGATGACTAGCGACCAAACCCAGCGCCCCGGCCGGTGCAACCCGAAAGCCAGCGCCATCAGCATGCCCGCCCAAAGCTCGTGCAGCACGAAGTAATATCGGTTGAGCCCCAAAGAAGCGCCCATCAGCATCAAGGCGGCGCCGATCCTTCGCATGCTCCGACCGCCCGGCTCTTCGCCCAACCGTTTCCACCACGCCCAAACCGTCGCGCCCATCAGGAGGACCGCCAGCACGAGCATGCCCGGTTCGCCGAGCCATGCATGGAAATGCGCAAGAGTCGGCAGGCGAACGGCGAGGCCCGGACGGACCGGATAGTCGCTCGCGCGCTGTTCCTCGACGATGAAATCGTAATAGCTCTCGCCGCGATCGATACGCTCGATCACGCGGTCGTAGAAGGCGAGGTCGTCGTCGCGCTCGATCCCGGCTTGCGCCGCCCCTTCACCGCCGACGAATGCCGGAACCTCGGAAGGCGCGCCATCCATGCTGGCAGTCAGGGGTGTGAATGCGGCGAGAACCAACAGCGCCGCCACGACTGCGAGCAACGTGCGAGCGGGCCATGCGCCCCATTGAGCGAAGCGGTTCCAAGCCGGCGCGGTCGCGGCGCCGTCTAGCCGATCCACCCCTGCGCTATCGCCGCCCATGCTGCGAGCCCCCCTGCCAGTGCCGCGAGAGCATAGCCAAGCAGTCCGCGCGAAGCCCCCTTGCGGCGGCGCTTTTCCCACATCAATTCGACCTTTGGTAACGGCGGCGCTTCGGGCGCGCCGCCCTTGGGCGGGAAACGCTCCTCGACACGGCGCACAAGGTCGGGAATGCGCAGCAGCGTCTCGGTATCCTCGCGGATACGGTCGGCAATCGCGGCTTCGGGGCCCAGCTCGTCGCGGATCCAGCTGCGGACATAGGGCGCGCTGACATCCCACATGTTGATCTGCGGATTGAGCTGCGTGGCGATACCCTCGACCATCACCATGGTCTTTTGCAGCAGCAGCAGATGCGGCTGCGTCTGCATGTCGAAATCGCGGGTGATCGCGAACAGCCCGTCGAGCATCTGCCCGACGCTAAGCTCGCTCACCGGCTTGCCGCGCATGGGCTCGCCCACTGCGCGCAGCGCCGTCGCAAACTCGTCGACATTGTGATAGCTGGGCACGTACTGAGCCTCGAAATGGATCTCGGCGACGCGTTTGTAATTGCCCGTCGTCAGCCCATAGAGGATTTCCGCCAGCCACATCCGCGCGCGTCGATCGATCCGGCCCATGATGCCGAAATCGATCGCGGCGATGGTCCCGTCAGCTTTCACGAACAGGTTCCCCTGGTGCATGTCGGCGTGAAAGAAGCCGGCGGCGATCGCCTGTTTGAGGAAGGCGAGAACCAGCCGGCTCGCCAATTCGTCCATATCGTGGCCTGCCGCGCGGATCGCCGCGGTATTGCTGATCTTAATCCCGTCGATCCAGTCGACGGTCATCACGCGGCCATTGGTCCGGTCCCAGTCGATACCCGGAATCTCGTAGCCTTCGGTGCCGACCATGTGCTCGGCCAGTTCGGACGCACTCGCCGCCTCGCGCCGCAGGTCGAGTTCGCGGTTGGTCCAACGCTTGAAATTGGCGATGACCAGCCGGGGGCGAAGACGCGCGGCCTCGCCGCCCATCGCCTCGACATGCGCGGCAGCCCATTCATAGGTGTCGATATCGCGCGCGAATTGCTCGCGCACACCCGGACGCAGCACCTTGACCGCGACCTGCTTGCCCTCGGTCGTCACCGCACGGTGGACCTGCGCGATCGAGGCCGCGCCGATCGGTACCGGATCGAACTCGGAATACAGGTTTTCCAGTGGCTGCTCGAAGCTCGCCTCGATGCTCTGCTTGATTCGCGCGAATTCGACCGGCGGCAGGTCGTCCTGCAGTTTCAGCAGGTTGCGTGCGGCCTCCTCGCCCACGAGGTCGGGTCTCGTGGCGAGCGTCTGGCCAAGCTTGATCGCCGCCGGGCCGATCTCGCGAAAGGCGCCGGCATAATCGGGCTCCTTCGGCTGTACCGTACCGAAACGGGCAATTCGCACCAAGCGCTTGACCGGCGGCGGCGTATTGGGATCGCGCTCGATCCCGCGCAGCGCCCCGTGGCGCGCGAGCGTGCGCCCCCATTTGAGCAGTCGCCAGATATGTGTTGAGGGTCTTGCCATTATTCTGGCGCGCCTGACGGAACGGCGCGCAGCGACCGCGGGGAACGAACAGGTGCCACTGTCACACCTTCCACCCCGAATGGATCGCGACGAGGCCGCCCATGATCGGTTCCACGCGAGTATTCTCGAAGCCCGCCTCGCGGATCATCGCCTCGAAGGCGGGCATGTCGGGAAAACGGCGGATCGATTCCACGAGGTAGCGATAGCTGTCTTCGTCATTCGCTATAGCCTTGCCGATTTGCGGCACGAGCTTGTGCGAATAGAGGTCGTAGGCCTCCTTGAAGCCGGGCCACTCGACGCTGGAAAACTCGAGACAGAAAAAACGCCCGCCGAATTTCAGCACGCGGTGTGCTTCCTTCAGCGCCTTGTCGATATGGGTGACGTTCCGGATGCCGAATGCGATGGTATAGGCATCGAAAATCCGGCTCGAGAATGTCAGTTCTTCGGCGTTCTGGCAGCTCCAGACGAGCCCGTCGATCCCGCGCTCCATCGCACGCTCGATGCCGACGTCGAGCATGTCCTGATTGATGTCCGACACGGTTACGCTGGCGCCTTTTGCCGCCATGCGGAAGGCGATGTCGCCCGTGCCTCCAGCCATGTCGAGGATCGCTTCGCCCGGCTGCGGTTTTACCCGCGCCACGAAGCGATTCTTCCACAACCGATGCATCCCGCCCGACATCGCATCGTTCATCACGTCGTACTTGGCCGCGACATTGGAAAAAACCTCGCCCACACGGCCGGTCTTCTCGTTCGCATCGATATCTTCGTAGCCGAAGGAAACTGTGTCGCTCATGGGGCCGAGCCTTAGGGGGAATTGAGCCGGGCGCAAAGGGTGTTGGCGGAGGAGTTTTTGTTGCGTGCGGGCCGGACATCCGTCCGTCCCTTCGGCACCAGCCCTCACCCCCACGCGGCCACCCATCAGTATATTGCCGTGGGTGGCCGGGTGGGGGTGAGGGCTGGTGCGGCGTCCGGCAATCTGCCATTTCCACTTGCGACACCTTGCCACTCGCCGGAAATCAAAAAATTGCCCGAGCTTCCCGAAGTCGAAACAACGATCCGAGGGCTCGCCCGTTTCCTCGAGGGCGAAACGATCACGCGCGTGGTGATCAACCGCCCCGACATGCGCCGCCCCTTTCCGCCCGATCTTGTGCAGGCGCTGACCGGCGCGAGCGTGACGCATCTGACGCGCCGGGCGAAATACGGCCTCATCCACACCAGCCGCGACCATGCGATGGTCTTCCACCTCGGGATGAGCGGGCGCTGGCGAATCGATCCGGCCGACGCGGAAAAGCACGACCATCTCGTGATCGAGACCGCCGAACATCGCTTCGCGCTCAACGATCCTCGCCGCTTCGGTTCGGTCGACCTGCTGCTCGCACCCGAACTCGACCTGTGGCCGCCCTTCGCCGCGCTCGGTCCCGAACCGCTCGGCGACGCGCTGACCGCCGAGCACCTGCGCGAGGCGACCCGTGGGCGCAAGCAGGCGATCAAGCTGCTGCTGCTCGACCAGCGCATCGTTGCGGGTCTCGGCAACATCTATGTCTGCGAAGCGCTGTGGGACGCCGGCATCCATCCGCGAAAGCCAGGCGGCAAGGTAACCATGCCGCAGCTCAAGCGCCTCGTCCCTGCGATCAAGGACGTGCTAGAACGCTCGATCCGCGACGGCGGCTCCAGCTTGCGCGATTTCGCCCAGCCCGACGGCAATCTCGGCTATTTCGCCACCCGCTTCCATGTCTACGGCCGCGAAGGCGAAGCGTGCCACCACGAGGACGGCGGAACCATCCGCCGTATCGTGCAGGGCGGGCGGAGTACCTGGTTCTGCCCCATTTGCCAGAAATAACGCGCTAGGCGTCCACCAGAGCGTAATGCGGCGGCGGGGGCAGCCCCTCCATCTTCTCGCTCAGCAGCGGGCGGAAGCTCGGGCGGCTCTTCATCACCGAATACCAGTGGCGCGCCTGATCGTGGCCCTTCCAATCGATCCCGCCGAGATAATCCGCGACCGACAGATGCGCGGCGCAGGTCAGATCGGCGAGGCTCAGCGTCGCACCGCCGAGCCACTGGCGGGTGTCGATCAGCCAGTCGATGTAATCGAGATGCGCATGGGCGTTTTTCATCGCTTCGCGCAGGATCCTCGAATCGGGTGGCTGGCGCAGGACGAGGCGCTTCTTCATCCGCTCGTGCAGCAGCGGCCCCGTTACATCGGCATGAAGGTTCTCATCGAACAGCGCGACCAGCCGGCGGATTTCGGCGCGTTGCGGCGCCGAGCCGTTGATCATAGGATTACGCTCGACCGTCTCCTCGAGATATTCGCAGATCGCCTGGCTGTCCGACAGGCTGGTGCCACGCGCGGCGTCATGCAGAACCGGCGTGCGCCCGGCGGGATTGAGATGCCAGAATTCGTCGCGCCCTTCCCACGGATACTCGCGCACCAATTCGTAGGCGATGTTCTTCTCGCCCATCAGCAGACGCAGCTTGCGGCTGAAGGGGCACAGGGGAAATTGGTAGAGCTGCCACATGGATTCCGCCGCCTTGCCACAGCGCGTGGGCACGCGTCCACTGCCGCGCCCTTGTCGGAACCAAATTTAGCGGTGGATCAGTCGCGTGGCGGCAGCGTGGCGCGAAAACGCTCCGCCATCTCACGCAAAACCGGCGTCATGGCGGCGAGGCCTTCGGCCAGCGCTCCAGCCGCTTCCATGGCGCGCGGGACGTTGCGCGCAACCTCGTCGCTCACTCGGTCCGCATCGGGTGCCACCTGGCGCAGCGTCATGTCCGGATCGATCCTCTCCGCCTGTTCGCCGGCCATCTCGGCGGCGGCCTCCGCCAGCGGCGCGATCGGCATGTCGAGCAGCACTTCGGTCAGTGCTTGGAGCATCAGCGCGGTCTCGCGCTGGCGTTCGGCGTCGCGCATCTGCTCGCCCAGCTCGGCGAGCGACGCAGCCTGCGGCTCGGCTGACTCCTGCGAAAGCGCCGGGACGGGCAGGACAAAGGCCGCAAATGCGGCAGGCAGCAGGAAATGGCGCATGGTCGATTCCTTGTGACTCGACGACATGCCGCCTGCTAAAGGCGTGCCGCTTGCCGATTGCTGAACGCCCGTTCAGATACCCGACGCGTCCAGCATCAGCAGGCAGGCGGGCATGACCGCGTCGAGCCGCTGGGGCGATTGTATTAGATCCACGCTTTCCCGCTCGACGAGCCCCATGATCGTCTCGCGGTCCGCACCAAGGTCGTCCATGAGCCTCGCGGTCGTCTGCACGAAGAATTCACGACCGCGTTCGGCCATCAAGGGATAATCCTCGCTCACCCGTTCGCCGGAAACCTGCGCCTTGTGAACGAGTCCGAATGCCACCGAGCACCGCAGCGCGCTGGCCTGTTCCAGTGTCAGGTCGGGTAGCGAGGTATCGCTCGCACCCTGCGCACCGGCGCTGAGTTGCGTGAGTGCGAGGGCGAGCGCGGCAGAGATCATCGACATCGCGCGTTACTAGACGCCCGGGCCCGAAGCACAAGCGACGAAATGCGATCGCGGCTTGTCACGCCCCCAAGCGCGATTACAGTAGCGAATCGAAACTCAAAGGAGAGAGACGGGATGTTCAACCACATCATGATCGGCACCAACGACATCGACAAGGCCAAGACCTTTTACGAGAAGGTGCTGAAGGTCGTCGGCGTCGAAGGATCGATGGACAACACCACCGACACCGGCATCAAGCGCGTGTTCTTCATGCATGGCGGCAACGTCCTCGCGCTGTCGCAGCCGATCGACGGCGAGCCCGCGACATGCGCCAATGGCATGACCATCGGTTTCAAGTGCGATTCGCCCGAGCAGGTGAAAGAACTGCACGACGCCGCGATCGCCGCGGGCGGAACCAGCATCGAAGACCCGCCGGGCTTGCGCGAAAGCGCGATGGGCGCAATGCATCTCTGCTATTTCCGCGACCTCGACGGCCACAAGATTTGCGGCCTCCACCGCGCTGGATGATCTGCGGTCGGGCGGGATTGTCGGCAATGCCGGCAGTCCCGTCTACCTTGCTTACCGATAATCTCGCTTCGAAGCGCTAACGCGTCAGTTCGAACACCGCGAATTCCGCCCGACCATTGGCGCCGATCCGCGGAATGGATCTTTCGCCAGCGAAATACCAGTCGCGCTCGATCCTTGCCGCCTTCTGGCGGGCAAGCTCCCGAAAGTCCTTTATCGTGACGTGGTGGATGTTCTGCGTCTCGTACCAGGTTACCGGAATGCTGCGCGTCACCGGCATGCGCCCGCCGAACATCAGGGCGGCGCGGGTACGCCAATGGGCGAAATTGGGAAAGCTGACGAATGCGCGCGTACCGACGCGCAGCAACTCGTCGAGCATGCGGTCCGGCCGTTCGGCGATCTGCAGCGTCTGGCTCAACACGGCGTAGTCGAAGCCCTTGTCGGGATAGTCGGCCAAGTCGCGGTCCGCATCGCCCTGCACAACTGACAGGCCCTGCGATACGCAGCGCTCGACGCAGTCGCCGTCGATCTCGATCCCGCGCACGTCGCAAGCCTTCTCGCGCAAAGCGAGCATCAGCGCGCCATCGCCGCAGCCGATATCGAGTACGCGACTACCGCGTTCGACATGGGCTGCAATCACGGCGAGGTCGGGGCGCAGGCTCATCCGAGGAAACCACCGATAACCCGATCCAAGGCGGGCACCTCGAGCAGGAAGCTGTCGTGGCCATGCGGAGCGGAAAGTTCGACGAAGCTTACCGCCCCGCCCGCGGCATTCAGCGCATGCACGACATGCCGGCTTTCGCTCGTCGGGTAGAGCCAGTCGCTGTCGAAGCTGACGAGGCAGAAGCGCGCGCTTGTCCCAGCAAAGGCATCCGCCAGCCGCCCGCCATGTTCTTCGGCGAGGTCGAAATAATCCATCGCGCGGGTGATGTAGAGGTAGCTGTTGGCGTCGAAGCGGCGGGTAAAGCCGCTCCCCTGGTAGCGCAGATAGGATTCGACCTGGAAATCGGCATCGAAGCCGAAGCTCTTGGTGTCCCGGTCCTGCAGATTGCGCCCGAATTTCTCGGTCAGTGCCTCTTCGGAAAGATAGGTGATATGCGCCGCCATCCGCGCCACCGCGAGCCCGTTGTCCGGCGCTTCGCCGCCATAGTAATCGCCGCCCGCCCAGCGCGGATCGGCCATGATTGCCTGCCGTCCGAGCTCGTGGAAAGCGATATTCTGCGCCGAATGCCTGCTGGTCGAGGCGATCACCAGGACACGTTCGGCCCGATCGGGCCAGTTCGCCGCAAGACTGAGCGCCTGCATCCCGCCCATCGAGCCACCGACCACCGCATGCAGCCGCTCGATCCCCAGCGCATCGAGCAGGCCGACATGCGCGCGAACCATGTCGCGGATCGTGATTACCGGGAAGCGCATGCCATAAGGTTGGCCGTCGGGCGCGACGCTTGCCGGTCCGGTCGAGCCCATGCAGCTGCCGATCACATTGGCGCAGATGACGTGGAAGCGTTCGGTATCGATCGGCTTTCCGGGGCCGACCATACGTTCCCACCAGCCGGGCTTGCCGGTGATGGGATGCGGCGAGGCGACATATTGGTCGCCGGTCAACGCATGGCACAGCAATATGACGTTCGAACGCTCTGCATTCAAAGTGCCATAGGTCTCGTACGACACTTCCACACCCGCCAGCTCACCGCCGCCATCGAGGGGCAGCGTGCTCGACAATGCGATTGTCTGTGAGGTCGCGTTCAAACCAAGCCTTGTGTCATCAAAAAGAACGGTGCTTCGACAAGCTCAGCACGAACGGGTTCTGGACTCGGCTCTCTATCCGTTCGCCCCGAGCTTGTCGAAGGGCCGTAATTCTTTAAGGCCTGAAAGCCGATATGGCAGACAAACCCGAAATGAAGCCCTGGATCGAGGGCATCCATGCCTATGTGCCCGGCAAATCGACCGGGGCGGACGGGCGCAAGCTCGTCAAGCTGTCGGCGAACGAGAATCCGCTCGGTTGCAGCGCGGCTGCGCTGGCGGCGCTTGCGACCGACCATGCGCCCGCCACATATCCCGATCCCGACTCAACTGCCCTGCGTGCTGCGATCGGCACGCAGCACGGTATCGATCCGGCGCAAATCGTTTGCGGAACGGGTTCGGACGAACTGCTCAACCTCGCTGCACAGGGTTTTGCCGGACCGGGCGACGAGGTCTTGTTCAGCCGCTACAGCTTCGCGGTCTACGACATCGCCGCGCGTCGCTGCGGGGCAATCCCGGTCGAGGCGCCGGATGCGGATTTCGCCACCGATGTCGAGGCGCTGCTGGCCGCAGTGACCGAACGCACGCGCGTGGTGTTCCTCGCCAATCCGAACAATCCGACCGGCACCTACCTGCCGCGAAACCACGTAGAGCGATTGCATGCGGGATTGCCGGGCAACGTCCTGCTTGTGATCGACCAGGCCTATGCCGAATACCTCGAGCCCGCCGAGGCAGACGGCGGGCTCGACCTGGCCAAGCGGCACGACAATGTGCTCGTCACGCGAACCTTCTCCAAAATCTATGGCCTTGCGGCCGAACGGATCGGCTGGGCGACCGGCGCCCCACATATAATCGATGTGCTCAACCGAATTCGCGGGCCGTTCAACGTGACTGCTAGCGGGCAACGCGCCGCCCAGGCCGCGCTCGCCGATCATGCGTTTGTTTCCCGCTCGCGCGAAGCCAACCGTATCGAACGCAAGCGCTTTGCCGACACGGTCGAGGCTCTGGGCAATCACGGCCTGCGCGCAGTGCCGAGCAAGGCGAATTTCGTGCTCGTGTTGTTCGAGGGCGAGTTGAAGGCAGAGACAGCACTCGAGGCGATCGCGGAGGCGGGCTATGCCGTGCGCCACCTACCGGGCCAGGGCCTGCCGCAGGCGCTGCGCATCACCATCGGCACGCCAAGCCAGATGGACGACATCGCCGGCGTGCTACGCGAACTTTGCGGAGAAGCCGCATGACTGGCGAGCGTGTCGCCATAATCGGCCTCGGCCTGATCGGAGGATCGATCGGGCTGGCGGTTCGCGACATGCTGCCCGATGTTGCGACCACGGGTTGGGATGCCGATGCCGGTGTACGCGAACGTGCCGCGAAGCGCGGACTCGTCGGCACGGTGTGCGACACCGTGGCCAAGACGGTGAGCGAGGCGGACATCGTCATCCTCTGTGTACCTGTCGGCGCAATGGGCTATGCCGCCGAGGCCATCGCACCGCATCTCAAGCCCGGCACGATCGTCAGCGATGTCGGATCTTCCAAGCGCAGCGTCGGCGAGGCACTGACGGCATCCCTGCCCGATGCCGTGGTCATCCCCGCGCATCCCGTCGCCGGGACCGAGAAGAGCGGGCCGGACGCGGGCTTTCCCGAACTCTTCCGCCACCGCTGGTGTATCGTCACCCCGCACGAACACACGCCGCAAGAAGCCGTCCGTGCCGTCTGCGCATTTTGGGAGGGCCTTGGCGCGAAGGTCGAGATCATGGATGCCGAACACCACGATCTCGTGCTCGCGGTAACGAGCCACATCCCGCATCTCATCGCCTACACAATCGTCGGCACCGCATCCGATCTCGAAGACGTCACCCGCAGCGAGGTGATCAAGTATTCCGCCGGGGGTTTTCGCGACTTCACTCGCATCGCCGCCAGCAATCCGACCATGTGGCGCGATGTCTTTCTCTCCAACCGCGACGCAGTGCTCGAAGTGCTCGGCCGCTTCACCGAAGACCTCAGCCTGCTCCAGCGCGCCATCCGCAACGGCGACGGCGACACGCTGTTCGACCTATTCGAAAAAACCCGCGCCATCCGCAATTCGATCATCGAAGAGGGCCAGGACGACGCACGCCCCGATTTCGGCCGCAAGGATCACTGACGGGCGGCCGCCTGGAAAGATCGGCGACCTTCCAATTCTATAGTGGCGGTGCTCTAACTGCCGCGCGCTGAATGCTCAGGCTTGGATGAATCCTTGGATGAACTGGTCGTGCGAAGGCATATTCGCAACGAGCTGCTCATGTTGGTGCCGAATGGTCTCGAGTGACTCTCGTAATTGCTTCTCGTCGATCTCATCCGCCAACGGATTCCAGTTTTCGGGAATTAGTCCCTGACCGATAAAAACCTGGGCCCATGCCACCTCGGTGAACAATTCATCGTCCTCCCGGATGAAGTGTCCCGCCGCGCGAAACTGAGCGATTTTCGATTTGAGAGTTCCGGGCAATTCGCAGTCGCGGCACGCATCCCAGAAGGGTTCGCCCGTTCGCCCATTCGCCCAATAATGCAAGATAAGGAAGTCCCTGACCCTCAGCCATTGTCGCGAAATTTCATCGTTGAACGCTGATTGCATTACGGGATCGATTGAACGCCGCGGAAGCATCGCCATCAAGCGGGCAATCGAGTACTGAGTCAGGTGAATGCTCGTCGATTCAAGAGGTTCGAGGAAGCCCGCGGAAAGACCTATGGCAAGGCAATTCCCAATCCAGTGCTGCCGCCTGGTCCCGGTAGTGAAGCGAATTTGGCGCGGCTCCACGTCCGGCGATCTATCCATCTGCGCCAACAAGAGACGATGCGCTTCATCGTCATCCATGACGTCGCTGCAATAGACGATCCCGTTACCGACACGGTGCTGCAGCGGAATACGCCATATCCACCCGGCCTTGTGAGCGGTCGACGTCGTATATGGCGTGGTCGGCTTATCCGATGAGCACGGAGCAGCAAGAGCGCTGTTACAAGGCAGCCATTTGCTCCAGTCGCAGAATTCGGACCCTTGCAGTTCCGAAATCAACAACCCGCGAAACCCTGTGCAGTCGAGGAAGAAATCGCCCTCCAGGAAACCGCCGTCGTCGACGGTCAATCCAGTGATAGTCTGACCGTCGGTGCCGACCGATACTCCGGCCACCTTGCCTTCTACCCTCGTAACGCCGTTCGCTTCCGCGAGACGGCGCAAATAGGCCGCGTAAAGCGATGCGTCGAAGTGGTAGGCCCAGGGCATGTTGACGCCCTGTGGTGACAGTCCGGCTCCTGGCATCGCCATCTTGCCGGCCCTGGCAGCTACGTCGTTGAGCGAATAGGCGTCAAAAGAAGCCGCAAGACCACGATGGTGCGCCCTGATCCACATTTGATGGAATGGAACTATACCGCTGTGACGGCCTACCTGGCCGAATGCATGAGAATAATCGCTTCCTTCGCCATTCCATCCCAAGAAGCGAATTCCGAGCTTGAAGGTCCCCTTCGTCTCGCGGAGAAACTCCCGTTCGTCGAGGCCGAGTGCCTGGTTGAACGTGCGTATCTGCGGAATGGTGGCCTCGCCGACCCCGACGGTCCCGATTTCGTCGGATTCGATCAGGACGATCGGTGTCGATGTGATGCGCGACAGGGCTGCCGCCGCCATCCACCCGGCGCTGCCGCCTCCGACGATCACGATGCGCCGCAATCGGCCATCGTCGGGTAGCGTGCTAAGGGGGATTAGATCAGGCATTCCAGGAAGTTCATCCTGCCAGTTTGTGAAAAGGGCGCCACCAGGGGCGCCCTTCTCCGTAGTCAATTCAGCTATTTATCAGAAGCCGAGCTGGTCGCTGGTGATCCGGACGCCAGCATAAAAATAGCGTCCGAGCCAGCCAGTCGGGGCATTGTCGAGACCCCGCGACGGCAGTTCGTTGGTGAGGTTGTTCACACCGACGAAGAATGTTGCCTGCTCGTCATCCGTCGTGAATGCCACTCGCAGATCGTGCAGGATACGCGAGTCCAGCGAGAGGAATTCCGGTGCCGCACTATCGGGATTAGCTTCTGGCGCAAGTTCCTCATTCTCGAAACGAAGTTGTTCGCCAATATACTGCAAACCATAGTTGATCGAGAAGTTCTCGAGCGTCCAGGTGATGTCGGCGTTGCCGACCCACTCCGGAAAACCGATTTCGCCTTTGTCGTCATCGATTTCACCGCCGTTTGCGGGAACGAACTCAAAAGCGTCGAGATATCCGAGCGTACCGCGGAAATTGAAGCGCCCGATGCTGCCATCGCCCGGTTCAAACGCATAATTAAGCGTCAGGTCCGCGCCCGACGTATCGATAAACGCAACGTTTTGGGGGCCAACGAAGTAGTCGATCACGAAGCCTGTATCGGTTGATCGAGTAATTGCGTCGCAGAAAGCGTTATCGAGTGTGGGCGAGTCGACACAGAATTCCGCAGTCTCTTGAAGTGTCGGTGTGCGGACCGCGTCGGTGATGCTGATATCGTACCAATCGAAAGTAAGGGTCAGGCCAGGAATGAAGCGCGGCTGAATGACCACACCGGCAGTCCAAGTTTCCGCAAGCTCTTCGAGAAGGGCTACGTTGCCTGAGGTGATGCCCTCAATACTGGCGCTGGAATCGATGTCGCTTGAGGGTTCGAACGTGTCGAAATCCACACCAAGTCCGGTGATCAATGCTTCGCAATTCGCAGCCCGGAAGGACGAACCATTTGCGATCTCTCCTGGATCACAAGGGTCGTCGAGGAAGGAGAATGCCCCACCGCGCGGTGCGAACAGTTCCGTGATATTCGGTGCACGCACCGATTCCGAATAACCACCGCGGAAACGGATGTCTTCGATCGGAGCCCACTGGCCGTTGACCGACCATGCTTCGGTGCTGCCCACGGTCGAATAGTCGGAATAGCGACCCGCGACAGTGACTTCGAGCAGTTCGAAGAACGGAGTGTCCGAAAGTATCGGGACGTTAAGCTCGCCGAAAACTTCCCAGACATCGAAGCTGCCCGTCTCAGGAGCAAGCAATGCGAGGTCGGCCAACACACCGGTGTTGGGGTCAAAGGTGGAGACCTGGGTCGAGATCGCATCCGGCTGGAAGTCGCTGCTCTCGTCGCGATATTCGGCGCCGAATGCGAAGCTCACCGGCCCTCCGGGGAGCTCGAAAATCTCGCCGAAGTCACCGGATACGAACCCGTTGATCACATGCTGTTCGAGGGTAAACGTATTGGACGTGTCGGTCAGTATGAAGGCCAGCGCCTCGGGGCTGGCGACCCCTTCCCCGAAGATATTGAGCGGCACACACTGGCCGGGCGAGAAGGTTTGCGGTGCCTCTCCATAATTGAACGTGCCAGCATCAGCGATCGCCCCCCCGTCGAGATTGACGCGGCAATCGATCACGCCATTGGGCGTACCGGTGAGGAATGCGCCGGCATCCACTGCATCGAGTGCCGCGAAATACCGATCCTCGATCCGCTGATTGGTCGAAGTATATTCGGTCTCGTTACGGCCATAGACGTAGCTGATCTCGAACTTGGCGTTTTCACCGATGTCACCTTCGAAACCGGCGACCGTGCGGAAAAGGTCCCGCTCGAATATCTCGTCACGCGTGCCGAAATCGAAGTTGTCGCGGTTGAAAAGGAGGCCACCAAATGTGTCCAGACCGTTCGCGCGAACATTTGCCGGAATGAACGGATTGTCCTCCGAAATGAAGGTGAAGAAGTCGAACGAGGGCTGCGCGACCGTGAAATTCTCGGACTTCACATACTTGCCTTCGGCGAAGAACCGCAGGCCCGGGTTCAGCTCGAAATTGAAGAAGGCATTGAAGGAATGGTGCTCGGTCCCGGCCTGTAGGTCGCCCTGGTAACTGTTGACCGGCGTATTGTCACCGCCAGTAGCAAGGAAACCCGATTGCGGCAGGAACTGACCGGGATCGTAGGGCTGGCCACCACCGCGGAAGAGCGGAGAAAAGCTTGCGTCGACAACCAGCGCCCCGTCGGGTGAACTGTCCGCCCAACCGATATTATTGAGGAACACGTTGTCGGGAATGTTCGGATCATCGGGAATATCGTTCGGGTTCCGAACAAGCGTATCTGCGGAAAACTGGCCATTTGGACGTGCAAGCGCACCTACACGTGCATCGTCACGATATTCATAGGATATTGCGAAATTGCCGCGATCGTCGGCGAAGTTCTTACCGATTGTTGCCGAAACGAAGATGCTTTCGGCATCGCCAAAGTCCGAAACACCCGTTTGGGCACGGATATCGACACCCTCGAAATCGCGACGCATGATGAAGTTGACGACGCCGGATACGCCGTCGGCACCGTAGACCGATGAAACACCGCCGGTGAGAACGTCGATCCGCTCGATCAGGCCAACAGGGATGGTGTTGATGTCCACCGCCGCCTCGCCGGAGACACCGGCAATATGGCGGCGTCCATCAACCAGCACGAGCGTACGGTTGGGTCCGAGGTTGCGCAGATCCAGCAGGTTCACCCCTGCCGCGCCAGTGCGAGCCTGTGAGCCAGCGGCGTCAAAATTGTCTTCCGAGTTAAAAAGCGCCGGGGTCTGGGTCAACAATTCGGTTACATTGGTGAGGCCCGACTGCTCGATGTTTTCGGCGGTAACAGCCACGATCGGGGTCGCCGTTGCGACTTCGGGACGCTGGATGCGGGTGCCGGTGACAAATATCACATCACCTTCATCTTCAGCGGACTCCTCCGCAGCGGCGCCTGCTTCCTGTGCGGCTGCCGTGACGGGAAGCCCCATAGCGAGGGCAGCGATCCCTGCGCTCGCCATAAGCGGTGTCATGCTGCGGAAACGTCGCGACTTGAGCTTCATTATCTTCCCTTCGTCCGAAAAATTTATCGAAATCAGTTATTTGAGTTTTTATGCACCACTCATTCTGCTTGCGCCAAATCGCATGCACAACCTCCCGCTCCGCCTGCACGCCATTATTCCATGGCTATGTCGTCAAAATGCCACATCGTTGCCGAACGGGCACGGCTCATGACATTTTGAAAGGTCACAGGGGGTCGGCGCAGTCTGCGCTTGGCGGAAGGGCCTTGGCGCGAAGGTCCAGATCATGTGGCGCGATGTCTTTCTCTCCAACCGCGACGCAGTGCTCGAAGTGCTCGGCCGCTTCACCGAAGACCTCAGCCTGCTGCAGCGCGCCATCCGCACGGGCGACGGCGACACGCTGTTCGACCTACTCGAAAAAACCCGCGCCATCCGCAATTCGATCATCGAGGAAGGCCAGGACGATGCACGCCCCGATTTCGGCCGCAAAGATCACTAGGTGGCAGACGACGCGGCGAGACATCCACCGGGACAGTAGTGCCCGCGCGCGTCTTCAGATTACGCTGAATTCCAGGACCGTGAACCTTGCGGGAGCGGTAGCAAAGACGCCGTGACCGCGTCCGCCGCTGCTGCCCAGCGTGAATCCGACACGTCCCGCTTCGGCCAAAGCCTCGGCGAATGCCCGCGGACTGCGCGCGTGATCCGATCCCATCACGCTGATCCAGTTCTCCGCGAAGAGGATGGTCAATTCATGCTCGCCCGGCTCGAGCGGCACAACGCGATCTTGCGGCGAATACCAGCGGTGGAACTGCGTGCCCCTGCGCGCCAGCCAGTCGTCGCCCCTCCGCTGGATATAGAGCGACAAGAGCGCCGCCCTGTCCGGAAACTCCTGCGGCACGAAACGCGTGCCAGCCTGTGCGTCGATGCGATAGCGCAATCTCAAGCCGCGCGCGCCGTCGAGCGGGCCGGTGCGCCTGGTCACGTAATGCACATGGCCATCGCGCCGGCGCGGGCCGGGAAAATCGAAGAACCATCCCTCGCGTGAGATTTCCGGGTGCAGCGGCATACCGACCGAATAGTTGCGCCCGCGGATGACCGGCCCGATTTCCCATTCGCGCAGCGGCGCACGCTCGGCACGCATTGGCGCGCGCACCGCACCGAGTGGTGCCGCACCGGTCACGCATGCGAGGGCCGCTGTGGAGGCAAGGAAGTGGCGTCTGTCCATGCGCGATGCCTAGCCGTTGCCGGTTAGATGCCCGCTGAATGCACCAGCCATCCCGCGGAAAGGCAGACATTCGCGATCGAACGCTCACAGCATGAACATTGCCCTGCGACGGGCTGTAAGCTTCAGCTGTTGAGCGCGTTGATCGCCTCTCGCACCCGCTCTTCCACTTCGGCGCGCGGGAGGCCCGGCGGGATCGGTTCGGCGAAGCGGTAAGTGATCCGGCCCGGTGTCTTGAGCAGGCTGTGATAGACCGGCCCGCTATCGACCGCTACCGGCACCACTGGCAAGCCGAGCATCTTGTAGAGCCCCGCGAAGCCCGCCTGCAGCTTGCGGTTTTCGCCATGTGGCACGCGCGTACCTTCGGGAAAGATCACCAGCGGGCGCCCATCCGCCACCAGTGCCCTGGCCGAGCGGATCATGGTCATCAGTGCCCTCGCCCCGGCATCGCGTTCGACCGGCACCAGACCGAAGGCGGCGGCCGCGCGGCCCCACAAAGGGATACGGAAAAGCTCCTGCTTGGCGAAGACGCTTGGCGTATCGAACAGTGCGGGCGCATCGATCGCCTCGAAGAAGCTTTCGTGCTTGATGGCATAGAGCACCGGTTCGTCGAGCGGCGCGCCATCGAGCACGATCTCGCAACCAAGCAGGTGCGTCAGGCACCAGCGCTGCCACTGCGCCCAGTTGCGCACGCGGGCGCGAAAGGCATCGATGCTAAACGGCAGCGACGCGAGCGAGGCCGCGGTTATCAGCAAGCTGCCAAGATAGAAGGCGAGGTAGAAGGCGAGATTGCGGAGCAGACGCATGGCAGTTTCAGCTCGGCAACCCTTGCGAGATCGCCGCTGCGAGCAGCTTGTTGTATTCCAGATAAAGCGTGGCGAGATCGGGATGCGAGACCACCGCATCCTCCACCACGCGCATGTCGGGCGGCAGGGTTTCGCCGAATTCGGAACTCGCGCGGGCCATATGCCAGTCGGTCGTCACCAGCCGGACCGACTCGAATTCGTTCTCCCTCAGCCATTGCGCCGCTTCGCCCGCATTGCTGCGCGTGTCGACCGCGAGATAGCCGAGCTTTACGCAGCATTCCATGGTGCGCCGCGAAACGTCGAATTCGGCCGCAAACTCGGCAGGCCGGACTTCCGGATCGACACCCGAGACGAACATTTCCTTCGCCAACCCTTGCTCGACAACCGCGAGCCCGCGCGCGATCCTTCCCGGCCCGCCCGTCAGCACGATTACCGCGTCCGTCCGCTCGCCCGCCACCGGTTTCGGCAGCGAGACGGCAAAGCCGAGAAAGCCGAAGGCGTAAACCAACAGGACGGCGGCGAAGAAACGAAGGATCACAGCATTTTCCTGAGCAACGCGAGCACGGTGAAGCGCGCCGTGTAGACCGCTAGAACAACCGCCCCCACGGGAACAAGCGCCAAGACCAGCCAATCGGTATTTTCGAGCCCCCCACCCGAAACCAACCCGGAATCGAGTGCCGAAAATTGGGTGCCCATCAGCCACACGGCCGCCATGCCGATCAGCAGGCCCAACACGCCGCCGGCCAGCGCATCGGTCAGGATCGAGCGCTGGAACACGCGCGCGATCTGGTCGTCACTGCCGCCGAGCAGATGAACGATCTCGATCGTGTCGCGATTGGTGCCAAGCGCATTGCGCGCCGCAAGCCAGACCGCCGCCGCACCGGTGAAAGCCAGCAGGGCGATCAGTCCCACAGCCATCCAGCCGAGGGCCGACAGCGCGGACAGCACGGGCGCGAGCCATTGCGCCTGCGCGTCGATCCGCGCCGCAGGGGCCTGATCTGCAAGCAGGCTGCGCAGCCGCTGAAGCGTCGCCTCGTCGGCCCCGTCACGCAGCCGCAAGTCAATCAGCGCGGGAACCGGGACCGCGTCTTCGAGATTGTCGGTGCCCAGCCAGGGTTCGAGCAGTTGCTCCACCGCCTCCTGCGGCACGATCGAGAGCCCGGCGACCTGTGGATCCTGCACAAGGATCGTCGCTGCGGCTTCGGCCTGCCGGGCACGAAGTTGCGGGTCGGCTTCGACGATCTGCACCGTGGCGCTGCCTGCGAGTTCGCCGCGCGCGCGGTCGGCAAGGTTGTCCAGCGCGAGCCCACCGCCCGCCGCCAGCACCGTGAGCGCGACCATGATCGCGATCACCCAGGGCATCGGCCCGCCCAGCCGCGCCTGAGGCAGCAGATGCGCGGCGCGGCGTCCGCTGAGAGGCGACAAACCGCGGTCAGCAGCGCGGGCGAGGACCGGGGGCTTCTTCATTCGCCCGCCCCCACCCGCCGCGGCGGATAACGCAGAGCGCCGGTCGGGTCGGACAGTCGCCCCTTGTCGAGCCGCATGATGAGTGAATCGGGCACCTTGCGCAGCAAATGCACATCGTGTGTCGCCACCACCACGGTCGTGCCGAGCCGGTTGAGCGCCTCGAACAGGCGGATCAGCTTGAGCGCCATTTCAGGGTCGACATTGCCCGTCGGTTCGTCGGCCACCAGCATGTCGGGTCGACCGATGACCGCGCGGGCAATAGCGACGCGCTGCTGTTCGCCGCCCGACAAGGTAGCGGGACGCGCGCCGGCACGATGCGCGAGCCCGACCCATTCGAGCATGTCCGTAACCGGCCCCAGCAAGTCCGCCTCGCGCACGCCCGAAACGCGCAGCGGCAGCGCGATATTGTCGAAGGCCGAAAGGTGATCGACCAGTCGGAAGTCCTGGAACACGACCCCCATCCGGCGCCGATAGGCCGGAAGGCGCTCGCGCGGGAGCGTGATGACATCGGTCCCGAACATCCGGATCGCCCCGCGCGACGGGCGCTGGGCGAGGTAGAGAAGTTTCAGGAGTGTTGTCTTGCCCGCCCCGCTTGCACCCGTGAGGAAATAGAAACGACCCGGATAGAGCGTGAAGGAAACATTCGAGAGCACCTCGCGATCGGTGCCGTAGCGCAATCCGACATTGTCGAACTGGACGATCTCGTCCTCGGGCACGCTCATTGCCCGGCCCGTTCGATAAAGAGGAAAGGAACGCCCGTCATCGTCTCGAACCGCCTATAACCGCGCTTGCATGTGGAAAAAAGCCGCCTCCGGGGTTTGCGAACAGGACTGTCGCTTGTCGTGATTCGCATGGCGTCCTAAGGCCTCGGGTCACCATGATCATCGCCTGCCCCGCCTGTTCCACGCGTTATGTCGTGCCCGACAGCGCCATCGGAATCGACGGGCGCACCGTGCGCTGCGCGAAGTGCAAGCATAGCTGGTTCCAGGAAGGCCCGGATGCCGAGCGGATCGCGGCCGCCGAAGCGGTGCCGGTCCCCGCAGCCGCTCCCGCACCCGCACCGCCGCCGCCAACGTCGCCCAAGCCCGCAGCAGGAGCACCCGATCCGGCTGCGAAACCGGGCTTTAGCTATGACGACACGGCGAGCAAACCGCCGCTCCGCGAGGGTCCCGATTTCGACGAGACCGCTCCGCCCTTTGGCGAGGTGCAGGACGACCTGCCGCCTCCGCCCGCCCCGGAGGAGAGCGACGGCCCTTCGCGCTTCGACCATGCGCCGCCGTTCCGGCCGCGCCGCAACATCACCAAGCTGTGGACCTGGGCCGCGGCGATTTTCGCGGCGATCGCACTGGGCACGATCGCGGCGGTCAATACTGTCGGCCTGCCCGAGTGGGTTCCGGTCTCCCGTCCGCTGTTCGGTGCTGCGCAGCCCGATCTCGAATTGTCGTTCCCGGTCGAGCAGCAGGAGCGCCGCACGCTGCCCAATGGCACCGAATTCTTCGGCGCGCGGATCATCGTCACGAACACCGCACGCGAATCCCGGCCAATCCCGCCGATCCTGATCGTGCTGCGCGACCAGCGCGAGCGACAGGTCTATAGCTGGGTGGTCCAGCCGCCGCAGTCCACGCTCGCGCCGGGCGAGGAACTGACCATCAACGAAGCCGTAACCGACGTGCCCAAATCGGCCGTTTTCGCCGATATCGGCTGGGCACCGCGCTAGCGTCCGCAAACCTGCGATAAAGATGCTTGCGGGGCCGCAGCCTCGCTGCTAGTGGCGCGCTCCTACCGACGGGAGCCTCCGAATGCGGATTCGCTCTCGATGCTGACTGTGTGCGGTCGTGGCGGAACTGGTAGACGCGCAACGTTGAGGTCGTTGTGGCCGCAAGGCCGTGGAAGTTCGAGTCTTCTCGACCGCACCAAACAGTCCCAGTCGTATGACATTTGTCAAACCGGTTTTATCGTGCTCAGCGGCCACCATGGCCCCTCGGCGCGTTCGGCCTTGTGGCGGCCGAGGTCGCGCAGGCGGGCCATGAAGGCGGGTTTGAACATTTCGTCTTTCTTGAAATTCTCGCCCACTTCGCTGCAGAAAGTGTCGTAGCGATCCGCGCTGGTCAGCATGATACGGCCATAGGGATTGTTGAGCCTTAGACCGGCGATTGCGCCGATCTCGCTCTCATTGACAAGCAGGTCGTAGCCGCGCTGCCCGTTCTTGAGCGGGCCGGACGTCGAGTTGAGCGAAATCTGATCTTTGCGCGCGGTCGGGCCGTTGCGCACGACGTAAACGGTCGGCGCCGTGGCCTCGTAGTCCTGGGCGATTGCTTCCTGCGATGCACCGCCCGCCACCTTTGCCACCGCGTGGCCCTTCATCTGCGCGCGCACTTCCTGGTCGACCGCCGCCATCGCGCGGTCGAAAAAGACCGAGCGCCGGACCCCGCCATCGTAGAGCGCGAGCGGTTTCCCGTCGCTACCGGCGACGCGCAGCTGCTGGTGGAACACGGGCATGGCGGAAGACGCCATGGTCGCCGCGGCCAGAGCCTGCGCCGCTGCCGCGGCATTGGGCGCGGCATTCACCAGCTCCTTGATATCGGCATAGCGGAAGACACCGCGCTCGGCTTCGACGAAGCCGGCGAAGCCTTCGATGCTCGACTGGCCGATCGCCGTGACGAGGCTCTCGTCGCCATCGGGCATCAGCGCTTCCACGATCCGTTTGCGCAGGGGCGCGGTGCCTGCGGCAGATCCGAAGATCGGGACACCGATCATCTTGGTGTGCCTTACGACATCGCTCTCGCGTTCGGGCGAATAGCCCCATACCAGTCGTTTGAGCGCCAAGCGGCGCATATCGGGTGTCTGCTTGGGATCGAGCGCCACCATCAGCATCAGCGCCTGGAGCGAACCAGTCGAGATGCCGGTGATCACTCCGACATCGGGCAGCGCGAGATCGTTGCCGCTGTTGCGGCTGAGCGTATCGAACAGGCCTGCGCCATAGGCGCCCCACTGACCACCGCCCGAGAGCAGCAGAACGTTGCAGTCGGGTCGGCTGGCCTGATTATGGCACTGCACCGCATCGCGAATGGAGCACGACATGCGATCGTCCAGGCGGCATATCTCGGCATCGGGCACATCGGCCTGCACATCGCGGATGAACGGGCCGACATCCCCGTCGACGACATGCGTGTAGAAACCGTCGATGGCGAAGGTCAGCGGCCCGCGACGGAACAGCCTGAAGCCGACATAGCCTAACACGCCCAGCGCCAACAACGTGGCGCCCACACCGAGCAGGAAATTTTCCATGATCGCACCCCCCGAATGATCCCGGGGGATACTGCGCTGGAATCGCGGGAAATTCAATCAGCCGTGTGCGCCGAACTCATTGGCGATGGCAGTCGAGATACGCAGACACAACGTATAGGCTTGCTCGATCGGGTCGATGTAGTTCTCGCGGATCGCGGCATAGCCTTCGCCCGCACCAACCGGATATTCACCGGCCTCGTCGAGAGCAAAATCGCCCTTGCGCGGGAAACTCGTCGGGAAGGCGCGGCGCAATTGGGCCAGTGCTTCGTCGACCCGAAGCGTAAAGACCATCTCGAGCACGTCGGTGCGGCTGATGTCGTTGGCGCGGCTGAAGGCGGGCACCGAAACCACCTTGAGGAACATGTGCTGGAGCAAGGCAAGCCGCACCGCTTGCAGCACGCCGATCGCCCGGCGGACGCTTTCGCGCTCGGGATGCGGTTCGTCGTCGGGCACCAGGTCGAACAATCGGTGGAGCTTCAAGGCATCGACCCGCAAGCGCGAGGCAAGACGGCGGAACACGCCGTTGCGGTCGTCCTTGATAAGATATTCGGCCAGCGCTTCGCAGGCTTGCGCCAGGTGCGGTTCGGTGCCGCGATAGGGGCGGCTTGCCCAATAGGCCGAATTGAACAGCTCGCCGAAGGCGGCGACGGTCTTGATGCTGGCAAGCGCATTGGAGGCGCGAACCAGCCGCATGATCTGCCGCCCGCGCGGGCTTTCGGAAAGCAGCGCGCCGATCTCTTCGATATTGCTTTCCGCCGCGCTGCCCACCCCGGCGATGATGTTGACCGGATATCCGAGCTGCTGGAGAATCGCATTGTGCGGGATCGCGCGGATCTGCCGCAGGCTCATCTCGCGATCGGCATTGATGTCGCTCTGGCGGCGAGACTTGCGGCTGCCCGTTTCGTTTAGCAGGCCGAGGCCGAAGGCGGTGATCGCACGGCTGTAGGTGCGGCTCTCGAGATGCTCGCGCTGGTGATCCTTGATCGCGCGGTAGAAATCGAGGCTGAGGTCGGTCCGCCGATAGAAGGGATCGGTGGGAACATCGGCATCGGTATGCGCCGGACTGTAGGTCACGATCTGCGTCAGCGTCGCGAGCGCGATCTGCGGCGTCGCGAAAAGAAGGTAGCCGTCGCCGCCCTGGAAGCTCGCCTCGGGCTCCAGCATGATGCTGGCACGGGCAAAACGTCGCTGGGCCCAGGGACTGAGCGCCCACTCGATCCGATCCTCGAAGTTCGACGGATGCGCGCCGCGGCCCATGCCCTCGCCATGCGTGTCGAAGATCAGCGCCGCGACATCGGTAAGGCCGTTGGCGCTCATCGCCTCGGCCAGCCGGCCCTGAAGGCGCTCGATGGCAAGGCTCGCCGGGATCTGGCCGACGAAGCGACCCGCGTCCGAGAAACCCGTCTGGATCGCCACGCGTCCGCGCTCCCTGGCATAGGCCTGGTAGTCCGGTTCGGCGAGCAACAGGTCGAGGAACCGCCCGCCATGTTCGAGCGCGGTTTCGGTTTCGAACAGGGGCGACACGTCGACCTTGTCGGCGATCCCGAAGAGCTTCGCGAAATAGAGCGCGGCAAGAACGGTGGAGGGCTGTTCGCATTCCGCCACCAGCATGCGGATCGGCGCATCGGAATCGATGTGTTTGAGTATCTGCGCCATCGCGAGGAACTGACGCACGGCGGTCGAGCTCTCGACCGCGAGGCTGGCAAAATTCGCGCTCTGCGGCGCGACATTCGCGAGAAGCTCGCGCAGCGCGGCGATCGCGCCGCGACTGGATAGATCGATATCCGCCGCATCGCCGAGCCGCGTGCGGATGGCGTTGTGCAATTGCTTGGCGTTCACGCGGAAATGGATCCAGCCCATGCCCAGCCCGTCCGCACGCATGGCTGCGACCAGCGTGCGTAGCGCAATCGCCCGATCGCTGTCGCTTTCGGCGGCCTCGCTTTCGAGACGGTCGATCAGCGGAGCGAGCGAGAGCAGCTTGTCGGAGTGATCTGCGGTCAAGCGGTTGGCCGCTTGCGACAGGTCCTTCGGGTCGGACAGGTCTCCGGCGAATTCCTCCGCGCTGCGCTGCGCACGGTCCTGCGCCGCCCGCAAGGTCGCGACCAGCGCATGCGAGGAATCGATCGCTTCCAGCGATGCCGCGTAACGACCCAGCCGTTCCGCTTTCTCGGCAAGCCGGAACGCGATCGAAGTGTACCATTTGATATCGGTACGCCCATCCATGTCGTAGCCGACCCAGCTGGCGAAACGGAACGGCAGCGGCTGCAATTCGGTCCAGCGATCGGGGTAGGCCTTTTGCGCTTCGCGCAGCACGGCGCTCACGATGCGATCGCGTGCCTCCTGGGCATTGGCGAGCGCCGCCATGGCGCGGTCATGCTCGTAACGCAGCGTGATGTCTGGCTTTTGCCTTTCCCCGTCCGTCTCGGCCTCGCCGCCCTCGGCGACCGCTCCCGCCACCGCCTCGCTCTGCTGTGGCGACAGCAGGAAAGTAGGGTGGGCGGTAAAGACCGCATGCATGTGCGGGTGTTCCCATTGGGTGCGGAACCGCTCGAAGTCATCGCCCGCCTCGGCCAGCGCCGGCAGCCTTTCCTCCGCCTTGCGCGGCGCGAGCAGGGTACGCAATCTCGTGGCCCGCGCATCGAGCGATTGCGCCTCGAGCTCGTCCACCAGCCCGGCCAGCGCCGCAATTCCCAGCTGGCCGCTTTCGAGTTTGCGCGAGATATCGAGCGAGAGCTGGAACACGGGATTGAACAGCGGAGTTTCCCGCGTCTGGCGGTGCAGTACCCTCAGGCGCTCGCTCAGGCTCGCCAGTGTCGGTTCGATATTCGTCTCGGCCATCGCTCTTCTCTATCCTGGGGGAAGCGATGAGTTCCGCGCCATACCGCGGCAACTGTCAAGGCGCGGCCCCGCGAGGAGCACATGAATACGCATGCGGTCGCCGTTTCAAACCACCACGCCGGCGAGGCCTTCCATCTCCTCCGTGCCGATCAGCAGGGCCAGTTCGTGAGCCGGAACCGGACGACTGAGCAGATAGCCCTGGATGAATTCGCACCCTTCGCGGCGCAGGATTTCGCGTTGCTCCAGGTTTTCGACACCCTCGGCCAGCGTATCCATCCCCAGCGCCGAAGCCAGGGTGGTGATCGCACGGATGACGGCATGGGCGTTGTTGCCCTTGTCGTTCAGGTCGCGCACGAAGGTCTGGTCGATCTTCACCTTGTCGAAGGGGAAGCTGCGCAGGTAGCTGAGCGAAGAATAGCCCGTGCCGAAATCGTCCAGCGCAATACGCACGCCCAGGTCGCGCAGCTCGTGGAGCGTGCCGAGCGTCTTTTTGATGTCGGCGATGAAAACGCTTTCGGTGATTTCCAGCTCGAGCCGCTCCGGCTGCAGGCCGGAATCGGCGAGGGCCTGCATGATGGTAGTTGCCAGTCCCGGCGCGGCGAACTGCCTAGGTGAGATATTGATGGCGATCGACAGGGCTTCGGGCCAGGCGAGCGCCGCGCAGCAGCCTTCGCGCACGACCCATTCGCCGATCTGGAGGATTAGCCCGGTTTCCTCGGCAAGAGGGATGAATTCGGCCGGGTTGACGAGGCCTCGCGTCGGGTGGTTCCAGCGGATCAGGGCCTCGAAGCCCTGAAGCTTCTCCTGGGCCAGACTGTAGAGCGGCTGGAAATAGAGTTCGAATTCGCCGTTCTTGATCGCCAGGCGCAGTTCAAGTTCGAGTTCGCGCCGCCGGCGGGCTTCCTGATCGAGCATCGGCTCGAAGAAGTGGAAGGACGACTTGCCCTCGCGCTTGGCGCGATAAAGGGCCAGGTCGGCATGCTTGAGCAGATCGGTCCCGTTCTCGCCATCGCCCGGGGCCACGGCGATACCAACGCTGGCCGAACACAAGGCGGTGTAGCCATCGAGATCGACCTGCCGGTCGAAACTTTCCTGTATGCGACGGGCGATAGGCAGCAGACTGGCCTGATCGTCATCGACCACCACGAGCACTGCGAATTCGTCGCCCCCCAGCCGCGCGATCAGCGCCTTGCCGAGATCGGCGGTCAAGCCTTCGGCGACCTTACGCAGCAGGGTATCGCCGGCCGGATGGCCAAGCGTATCGTTGACCAGCTTGAAATCGTCGAGGTCGCAATAGGCGACCAGCACGCGCTCGTGATCGTCACGCCTTGCCAGAGCCTGATCGAGTTGTTCGGCGAACAGCTTCCGATTGGGCAGGTCGGTCAGTTCGTCATGCAGGCCGACATGGACGATCTGGCGCTCCCGTTCCGCGATTGCCGCAAACATCGAATTGAAGCTGGAGGCAAGCCGCCCGACCTCGTCCTCGGTCTCGACGCGGACCACAGTCTCCTCGCCCTTCCCGAAGCGGCACATCGCTTCGTCGAGCGTCGACAATGGTCCGGTGATGCCGCGTGCGATACGCCAGCCAAGTCCCACCATGAGCGCGAGGCCCGCCAACGCAACGCCGGCCAGCACGTATTTGAGCCTCGCATATTCCGCGAGCGCCCCCGCCATCGAATGGCGCAGAACGAGACGCGGTTCGATGCCGTCCTGCAGGCTCGGCAATGCGCTCACATGATACAGGTTGCGCGCCGGATCGTCCGCCTCGAAGATTTCGCCCAGCCCCGCATCGGCGAGGAGCGGAGTGAGACTGGCCTCGCCGAGCACGGCAGCTTCGGTTTCGACCGCGGCGAGTTCCGCCAGGCGCGCCATTTCCCTTTCATCGAAGGGCGCTGCCAGAACCAGCCAGCCCATCAGCTCCGGCGCTTCGATCGGCGATGCCGCCGCCAACGCCAGCACGCCGCCGAGGCGTAAGGTGCCCTTCTCGATTCCGTCGTCGAGATTGTACCAGATCGCCTCGAGCGGTGGCGTAGCCGTTTGGCCATCGTCGATCAGCGATCCGTCGAGCCCGACCACGAAGGCTGCGCTCGCCTGCGAGCGGTCGCGCAGCGATCGCAACGCGCTGGCGATGGTCGGCGCATCGCCCGTCGCAACCGCCTCGCGAAAGCCGAAGTCGCGCGCAAGCACATCGGCAGATGCGCGCATCTGCCTCGCTCGCAGCTCGATGATCTCGTCGAACACCCGGGCGTTGGCGGCGAGATCCCGGCTTGCGCTGGCTTCGCCGAACCGTTCGATACCCGAATTGACCAGCACCATGAGGACCGCAGCCACCGCCGCGAACAGCGCGGCGTAGAGCACGGCGATCCGGATCTTGAGCGAGCGAAAGGTCGGCACCGGGAACGATGGGAAGGCGCTCTTCACCGCAGGCGGACCGCGATCTTTTGCGCACCGCGTGCCGAAATGCTCTTCGACATCTCCCCTCCGGGCGCGCGCAGGCGTGGATGCGATACGGTGAGGGTCGCAGCCCCCGACGGCACGCCGGTCAGCGTGACATAGCCATTGGCGTCGGTCTTGGCGGCGAAAGGCGTATCGACCACGCGGATATACCCGCTCATATCGTCATGGATATTGCAGCCGAGCGTAACCGAACCGCTGACGGGGAAGGTATGCGATCGTGTCTGGTCGCGGCCGTAGAGATCGATCTGGAAGCGAGCCGGCTTCGAAAAGCTGTAGACCGAGTGGCGGACCTTATCGAGATTGGGAAAAGCCACCGTGCTCCCTCGCGCGATCACCAGCGTGCTGGGAACGAATTGCTCGTTTCTTTGCGCCATCGCCATGCGCCAGGGAAAGGTGATACGGCCCCCGCGCCAGCCCGAAGTCTCGAGTTCGACCACGGCATTGCGCACAGGCACGCCGCGCTCGTCCACGATTTGCACCGTCACCGCGCCAGTCGATGCGGCCCATGCGATGGATGCGGGCAAGGCCGCCAGCGCGGCGAGCAGGGTAAGAAAGCGAATCACGATGAGACTGCCGGTAAACGACCGGGAGTTAAGAATTCTCCGCAGAGGGTTAACGCGTTTTCCATGAAATGCTGCGATCCGGCGCGCCATGATAAAGACCATATGGCCGCCTGCCCCCGCGGTTGCGACGCTGGCTCTGGCCCTCATTCCCGCCCCGCTTGCCGCGCAGGACACGACTTCCACGGCCGAGGAGCCTGCGCGCGCGGACGGGTTCGCCGATTACAATGCCAAGCTGCTCCTCACCAATGCGGTCAGCGCCATCGATGGTGCAAGCGGGGGCGGCATTTCCAACTGGGCGACGATCGCAGGCAGACAGGAGTCCCGCGGCATCGGCGTTCAGGCGCATGTCACCGCCATCCTGCTGCCGGACTATTTCTACCAGTCGCATGGCGTTGCTCTCGGCATCGCCGACCGGGTCGAACTCAGCTACGCCCGGCAGAATTTCGACACGCAGGATGTCGGCGCGGCGCTCGGTATCGGGCAGGGATATGTGCTCAATCAGGATGTGTTCGGGGCCAAGGTCCGCCTGCTGGGCGATCTCGTCTATGGCGATCCGCTGGTCCCGCAGGTCTCGCTCGGCGTGCAATACAAGCGCAACCTCGATGGCGCCGTCGCCGCAGCCGTCGGCGCTGCGGACGACGATGGGATCGATGTCACGCTCAGCGCGACCAAGCTGTTCCTCAGCCATAGCCTTTTGGTGAACGCCGCCGCGCGGCTGACCAAGGCCAACCAGAACGGCCTGCTCGGCTTCGGCAGCGTGGCGGATGACGATTATTCGCTGCAGTTCGAGGGCGCGGTCGCGTATCAGCTTTCGCGCCGCTTCGTCATCGGCGGAGAATTCCGCAGCAAGCCCGACAATCTCGGCCTCGGCGAAGACGACTGGTTCGACCTGTTCGCCGCCTACGCACCGACCGACAATATCACTCTTACCGCCGCCTATGCCGACCTCGGATCGATCGCGACCTTTACCGGCCAGCGCGGCGCCTTCCTGCAGGCGCAGGTCGCTTTCTAGGAGCCCGTACCATGTTGCTTACCGCCACTCTGCCGCTCCTGCTGATGCAGCAGGCCCCCGCCGAAGACGTCGACTGGGATGCCGAATTCGGTGTCGAGGAAGTCGCGCGCGACCCCGAGACGGGTGAGATTCCGGTCGAGCCCTACGAACAAGGCAACGCCAATGCCGGTGCGACGCCCTTCGACGGCGAGGCGATGGCCGCTCATTTCGGAGGGCGCGAGGGCATCCGCCGGATTGCGGACCGTTTCACCGATCTCAGCTTTTCCGACCCGCGCGTCGCCGGGATTTTCGCCGGGCAAGATGAAGTTCGCTTCCGCCGCACGATTTTCGAGCAGTTCTGCTACATCCTCAACGCCGGCTGCGACTACACCGGGCGCGACATGCGGAGCTCGCATGCAGGGCTGGGCAGCCGCAAGGCCGACCTCAACGCCATCGTCGAGAACCTCCAGCAGGCGATGCGCGAGGAAGATGTGCCTTTCGCAGCGCAGAACCGCTTTCTCGCCAAGCTCGCCCCGATGAGCCGCGATATCGTCGAGCGCTAAAGCGCTGGACACCGGCCGCGCCAGTCGCCACCCCATGGCCGTGCTGGCAAGCGTTTTGGGCAAAGGAACTTCATGAGCGACTGGACGATCGGCATCATCGGCGGGTCGGGGCTCTATGCCATCGATGCACTCGAGGATGCGCAGTGGATCCCGGTGCAATCGCCCTGGGGCGAACCATCCGACGAGATCCTGTGCGGCAGGATCGGCCATGTCCGCGTGCGCTTCCTGCCGCGCCACGGCCGCGGGCATCGGATTGCGCCCTCGACGCTGAATTCGCGCGCCAATATCGATGCGCTCAAGCGAGCCGGATGCACCGACATCCTCGCAATCAGCGCGGTTGGCTCGCTGTCCGAGGAACTGCCACCCGGCCGCTTCGTGACGGTCGACCAGTTCATCGACAATACGAAGGGCCGCCCTTCCAGCTTTTACGGCGACGGTTTCGTCGCGCATGTCTCGATGGCCGACCCGGTGTGCCACCGTCTCTCGAAACATGCCGCAAAGTCGGTCGCCAAGGCCGGCGGAGAATGCAGCGAGGGTGCGACCTATCTCGCGATGGAAGGTCCGCAATTCTCAACCCGCGCCGAAAGTCGCCTCTACCGCCACTGGGGCGCCGAGGTGATCGGCATGACCGGCATGCCCGAGGCCCGGCTGGCGCGCGAGGCGGAGCTGCCCTACGCGCTGCTCGCCATGGTCACCGATTACGACAGCTGGCAGGCCAACGGCGAGGCGGTCGATGTGGCGCAGGTAATCGAACGGATGCAGCAGAATTCGAAACGGGCGCGCAAGGCGATCCAGGCCTTCTGCGAGGACCTGCCGAAGAAGCGCAGCCCCTCGCCGATCGACCGGGCGCTGGCCGATGCGGTCATCACCGCCCCCGACAAGCACGACCGAACCGTCCTCGCCAAGCTAGATGCGGTTGCCGGGCGATTGTTCGAGGGCGGATGAGCGAGACCTGCGACCTCCTGGTCATCGGCGGCGGAATCAACGGCGCGGGGATCGCGCGCGACGCCGCCGGGCGCGGGATGAAGGTGCTGCTGGTCGAGAAGGACGACCTCGCCTCGCACACCTCCTCGGCCAGTACCAAGCTGGTCCACGGCGGGCTGCGCTATCTCGAACAATACGAATTCCGCCTCGTCGCCGAGAGCCTGCGCGAGCGCGAAGTGTTGCTGCGCAATGCGCCGCATATCATCTGGCCGTTGCGCTTTGTTATGCCGCACGAGCCGAGCATGCGGCCCAAATGGATGCTGCGGCTCGGCCTTGCACTTTACGACCGCATCGGCGGGAAGATGAGCCTGCCCCGCAGCAAGCGCGTCGACTTGCGTGTAGCGCCGCATCGCGGCGTTTTGCAGGAACGGCTCAAGTCGGGGTTCGAATATTCCGATTGCTGGGTCGAAGACGCGCGGCTGGTGGTGCTGACGGCGATGGATGCGCAGGAACGCGGAGCCAAAGTGCTGGTGGGCACCGAATGCACCGATCTGAAGCGTTCTGCGGAGAGCTGGACCGCGACCTTGCGCAATACCGATGGCGAACGGCAAGTCACCGCGCGCGCGGTGATCAACGCCGCCGGACCCTTCGTCGACCGCGTGGCGAAGACCGCGCTCGGCCAGGGAACGCCGGCCCATCTGCGGCTCGTCAAAGGCAGTCACATCATCGTTTCGCGCCGCTTCCCCGGGGAGCACGCCTATATCTTCCAGCAGCCCGATGGGCGTATCGTCTTCGCGATCCCCTACGAACGCGACTTTACGCTCATCGGCACCACTGACCTGCTCTATGAAGGCGATCTCGATGCCGTGCGGATTTCGGAAGAGGAGACCCGCTATCTGTGCGAGGCCGCCTCGCGCTATTTCACCAGCGCGGTTACCAACGAAGAGATAGTTTCCACCTATTCCGGCGTGCGCCCGCTTTACGAGGACAATGCATCGAGCGATTCCACTGTGACTCGCGACTATGTCTTCGAGCTCGAGGCCGAGGGAGGCGCCCCGATCCTGTCGGTCTATGGCGGCAAGATCACCACCTATCGCAAGCTCGCCGAACATGCGCTGGCAAAGCTCGGCAAGGTACTCGATATGCCTGGCGAGAAATGGACCGCTCGCGCGCCGCTTCCGGGCGGCGACATGCCCGATGGCGATTTCGCCGCCTTTCTCTGGCGAGCAAGCGAGCGCTATAGCTGGGTCCCGCCCGAAATGCTTCTGCGCCTCGCCCGTGCCTATGGCACGCGGCTGGATCTCGTACTCGGAATGGCCGTCTCGCTCGACGATCTCGGGCGGCATCTCGGCGGCACGCTGTACGAGGCGGAGCTGCGCTATCTCGTCGAGCACGAATATGCGCGCAGGGCCGAGGACGTGCTGTGGCGGCGCAGCAAGCTGGGCCTGCACCTGCCTGCGGAAGCGCGGCAGGCTGTCGAGACCTGGTTTACGCAGCGACCCTGAGAGAACGCTACGGAACAAGCGTGTTTCACAAAGCTTGAAAGGGAAACACCGCGGGTCCAAGTGACCCGAGACACCTTTCTTTTCCCCGGAGTCGTATGGCCCTGCACGATCCTGCCCCCCTACCCGCAATTTCCCGCCAAGCCGTCCGCGAAGCCTATCGCGCGGAAGAGAATGCCTGCGTCGCCGAACGGCTTGCGCAGGCAGCTGGGGCAAGCGCCAAGCACCAGGAAGCAGCGGCAACCGCAATTCGGCTGATCGAGGATGCGCGCAAGCGCAAGGCGAGCGGGATCGATGCCTTTCTCCACCAATACGGCCTCGCGACCGAAGAGGGCGTCGCGCTGATGTGCCTTGCCGAGGCGCTGTTGCGCGTGCCCGATGCGGCAACCGCGGATGCGCTGATCCGCGACAAGATCGGCGATATCGACTGGGCCGAGCACATGGGCGAAAGCTCCTCGACCTTCGTTAACGCCGCCACGTTTTCGCTGATGCTGACGGGCGAAGTGCTCGAACGGCCCGAGGAAGCGCAGAAGGGCATGCGGCGCACCCTCAAGAGCGCCGTCAACCGGCTGGGCGAACCCGTCATCCGCAAGGCGACGCTGCAGGCCATGCGCATTCTCGGCGGGCAGTTCGTTTACGGGCGTACGATTGGCGAATCTCTCAAGCGCGCCGCTCCGGAACGCGCGCGCGGTCTGACGCACAGCTTCGACATGCTCGGCGAAGCGGCAATGACCTTCGACGATGCCGAACGCTACCGGGTCAATTACCACAAGGCGATCGAGCGGCTGGTCAAGGAGGCGACCGGCGATGTCCGGACCTCGCCCGGCATTTCGGTCAAGCTCTCCGCGCTGCATCCGAAATACACGTTCCTCCATGCCGACCTGGCAGTGGCCGACCTGCTGCCGATCGTCCGCGATCTCGCCACCGCAGCGCGCGATGCGAATATTCACTTCACCATCGATGCCGAGGAAGCCGACCGGCTCGAACTGTCGATGGACCTGATCGAGGCGCTGGCGCGCGACGATGCGTTGTTCACCCGGCCCGACGGCAGCCGCTGGGAAGGTTTCGGGCTCGCCATCCAGGCCTATCAGAAACGCGGCGTCCCGCTGGTCGAGTGGACCGCGCGGCTGGCGCGCAAGCACGACCGCAAATTCTTCGTCCGGCTGGTCAAAGGCGCTTATTGGGATACCGAGATCAAGCTCAGCCATGTCGGCGGCTTTACCGATTTCCCGGTCTTCACCCGCAAGCTGGCGACCGATGTCAGCTACCTTGCCTGTGCCGAGAAGATGCTCGCGGCGGACGATGCGATCTACCCCGCCTTCGCCACCCACAACGCCTATACGATTGGTGCAATCAAGGCGCTCGCCGGCTCTAAGCCGCTCGAATTCCAGCGGCTGCATGGAATGGGCGAGGATATCTACGGCGCGCTGGCCCAGATGGAGGGTAACAGCCGGACCAATGTGCGCATCTATGCGCCGACCGGGACGCATAAGGATCTGCTGGCCTATCTGGTACGCCGCCTGCTCGAGAACGGAGCCAACAGTTCCTTCGTCAACCGCATGGCCGATGCCGAAGTCCCCGCCGCCGATCTGGCGACCGACCCGGTGGCCGAGCTGGCCGCGCTCGAGCCGTATCGCAATCCCACCATCCCGCTGCCCGCCGACATCTTCCCCGATCGGCGCAACTCGGCCGGGGTCGATCTGTCCGACCCGCTCGTGCTCGAACCGCTGCAGGAGCGGCTCGCCGCGCTCGAATCAAGGCACTGGGAAGCCGAACCGACCTTTATGTCGGGGGCCGAAAGCGAAAGTGCGCCGATCAACAAGCCGCACGATCTGACCGCGGAAGTCGGCACGCGGCGCGACACGCTCGATTTCGAGGTCGAGGAAGCGATCACCCGCGCCGAGGCGATCCAGCCCGGTTGGGACCGGCTCGGCGGCGAAAAGCGCGCCTTGCTGCTCGAGGCGGCCGCCGACCTGTTCGAGGAGCACACCGACGAATTCCTCAGCCTGTGCCAGCGCGAAGCGGGCAAGACGCTGATGGATGCGGTGCTCGAACTGCGCGAGGCGGTCGACTTCCTCCGCTTCTATGCCAATGAGGCGCGGCGCCTGTTCACGCAGCCCATGCCACTGCCCGGCCCCACCGGCGAGGAAAACCGCCTGAGCCTGCATGGCCGCGGCGTCTTCGCCTGCATCAGCCCCTGGAACTTCCCGCTGGCGATCTTCATCGGCACGCCAGCCGCCGCGCTGGCCGCAGGCAATACGGTGATCGCCAAGCCCGCCGAGCAGACCCCGCTGATCGCCGCGCTGGCGGTGCGGCTGTGTCACGAGGCGGGCATTCCCGAGGAAGCTTTCCAACTGCTCCCCGGCGCCGGCGATGTCGGCGAATTCATCACCTCCGATCCGCGCATCGCGGGCGTTGCCTTCACCGGCTCGACGCAAACCGCGCAGGCGATCAATCGCAGCCTCGCCTCGCGCGACGGCCCCATCGCCACGCTGATCGCCGAGACCGGCGGCCAGAACGCAATGATCGTCGATTCCACCGCCCTGCCCGAACAGGTTACGCGCGACGTCGTTGCATCGGCCTTCCAGAGCGCGGGTCAGCGCTGCTCGGCGCTGCGCGTGCTCTACATTCAGGACGACGTCTACGACGAAATGCTGCGCATGATCCGCGGCGGGTTCGAAGCGCTGACCATCGGCAATCCGGAAGAGCTATCGACCGATGTCGGCCCGGTGATCGATCCCGATGCCAAGTCCTCGCTCGAACGGCACGTCGCGCGCCGCAAGAAGGGCGGGCGACCCGTCTGGCGCCGCCGCCTGCATCGCGGTGCCAATGCGGGCTGCTTCGTCGCGCCGACCATTATCGAGATGGATTCTATCCTCGATCTGAAACGCGAGAATTTCGGGCCGATCCTGCATGTCGTGCGGTATCGCGCCGAGGATCTGGAGCAGGTGATCGCCGATATCAACGCGACCGGATATGGTCTCACGCTGGGCCTGCACAGTCGCAACGACGACACCCGCGCCTTCGTCGAGGCACGCGCCAAGGTCGGCAATTTCTACGTCAACCGCAACCAGATCGGCGCGGTCGTCGAAAGCCAGCCTTTCGGCGGCGAGGGCCTCTCGGGCACCGGCCCCAAGGCGGGCGGTCCGCATTACGTCCAGCGCTTCGCCACCGAGCGGGTAGTGTGCATCGACACGACCGCCGCCGGGGGCAATGCGACGCTGCTGGCAAGTTGAACCGGCATCGTCGCTCCGCATGATCGGGCGCGATGCGTTCCTGCTTGGAAGCTGACTTGCGGCAATGTTAATGCGCGGTCTCGTGCGGCGCGGTGAAGGCCGATTCGCTGTCTATGGAGGCCGAATGACCTTGCGCGAGCGCATCCGTGCCCTTGTCGAGACCCGCCGCTTCGAGCACGCGATCACCGCGGTGATCGTGCTCAATGCCATCGGGCTCGGCCTCGAAACCTCGCCCGAGGTGATGGCGCGGTTCGGGCCATTCATCATTGCGCTCGACCGGGCGGCGATCGCGATTTTCGTCGTCGAACTGGCGCTGAAGCTGTTCGCCTACGGGTGGCGCTTCTTCCGCAATGGCTGGAACGTGTTCGATTTCGTGATCGTCAGCGTGGCGCTGATCCCTGCCAGCCAACAATTCTCCGTCCTGCGCGCGCTGCGTATCCTGCGTGCGTTGCGGCTGGTCTCGGTCGTGCCGAGCATGCGCAAGGTCATCGTCGGCCTGTTCAGCGCGATCCCCAGCATCGGGACCGTCATCGTGATGCTGGTGCTGCTGTTCTATATCAGCGCGGTGATGGCGACGAAGCTGTTCGGCGGGGCATTTCCAGAATGGTTCGGGACGCTGGGCGCCTCGCTCTATTCGCTGTTCCAGGTGATGACGCTGGAAAGCTGGTCGATGGGGATCGTGCGTCCGGTGATGGAGCTCTACCCCTATGCCTGGGCGTTCTTCGTCCCGTTCATCCTGCTCACCAGCTTCATCGTCCTCAACCTGTTCATCGGTGTAATCGTCAATGCGATGGCCGAAACCACCAGCGAGGAAGCGCATGACGAGCGCGAGGAAATCCTGCGCGAATTGCGGGGCCTGAGACGGGAAGTACGCGCACTGAGGAACCGGGGCGAAGAGTAGAGCGATGGGGCTGGACACGCCCCGATTGCCGACGTCGATCGAGTTGTGGCAAAACGCTTTGGTTTGCTGGAGCGCAAGATGCAGCTATCGACACGTTACGGGCTGGCAGGCATTGGCGCCCTCGCGCTTTTGACGGTGGTCCATCGGTTGCGTGACAATCCGAGGTGGTCGGGGCCGACAAGCGATTATCTGCTTGGCACCCTACCCAACTTCGCCGCTGCAATCGCCATCGCCTTCGTACTGCTCAGTATCTGGACCAACCATAAGGCCGAGGCCGCCCCCGGCTCCGCCAAGCACCGGTTTCTCATCTGTGCATCCATCAGTGGTGTCGGCCTGCTGGCATGGGAAGCCATACAGACGACGAGCGATCGGTTCGTCTTTGATCTGAATGACATCGGCGCAACCGCCCTTGGGATCCTTGTTGCCGGTCTGCTGTTTTGGATCGTCACGCCGAAAACAAGGTGAGCCGCCAGTGGACCTGTCTTCGGCCCACCCATAGGCTCCCCCAGCCGCAGAAGGGGATATTCCCTTCGCTCCGCTTGCCCCGGCGAGGCCAATCGGGAATCCCTTGGCCATGGCGATTCTTTCGGACAAGTGGATCCGCGACAAGGCGTTGAACGAGGGCATGATCGAACCCTTCGTCGAGGCGCAGCGGCGCGAGGGGGTGATCAGCTACGGACTGTCGAGCTATGGCTACGACGCGCGCGTGGCGCCCGAGTTCAAGATCTTCACCAACGTCGATTCCGCGGTGGTCGATCCCAAGGATTTCGCCAGCAACAGCTTCGTCGATCGCGAGACCGAGGTCTGCGTGATCCCGCCAAACAGCTTCGCGCTGGCGCGCACGGTCGAATATTTCCGCGTACCCGAGGACGTGCTGGTGATCTGCCTCGGCAAGAGCACCTATGCGCGGTGCGGCATCATCGTGAACGTCACCCCGCTCGAGCCTGGCTGGGAAGGGCACGTCACGCTGGAGTTCTCCAACACCACCCCGCTGCCTGCCAGGATCTACGCCAATGAGGGCGCGTGCCAGTTCCTGTTCCTGCAGGGTAACGAGCGGCCCGAAGTCACCTATGCCGACCGCGCGGGCAAATATATGGGCCAGCGCGGGGTGACCTTGCCAAGGCTGTGAGCATCGCCCGCTTCCCCTTCTGGCGATGCGCACCCGAAGTCGGTGAGGGCCGCTATCTCTTCCCGGTCACCAGGCCGGCCACGGTCGGCCCTCCCGAACATCCGCATGTGATGGGCGGCGCTGCATTGGCGGCGACGATCGACGTACTAGAGCAGGAAAGCGGTCAGCCGCTGCTCTGGGCCAATACGCAGTTTCTTTCGCCGACGCAGGGCGTGGACGAGCTGGTCATTCACTGCGAACCGGTCGGCGGCGGCAGGAGCGTCTCGCAATGGGCGGCGACCGCCTATGCCGGAGAGCGTCCCGTGCACCGCGTCAGCGCGGCCCTCGGCGCAAGGCCGGGAGACAGCGATACGCAATTCGCGCAGATGCCCGATGTACCCAGGCCTGACGACAGCGAGGCCAAGCCTTCCGATCCCAACGGCTATGACGACAATCTCGTCGGTCAGCTCGAACGCCGCATCGCGCACGAGGACAACGCGCGGGGCTACGAAGCGGTGTGGTCGCGCTCGGCCGCAGGGTTCGCCAACGATGCGGGCTGGCTCGCCCTGGTGAGCGATTTCTTCCTAGGTGCGCATCCGCGCACGCGCGGCGGGTCGAGCCTCGATGCGACCTTCCGCTTTATCCGTGCCGCCGAACCCGGCTGGGTGCTGAGCGTGACCGAGTTTGCAGCCTTCGACCGTGGCGTGGTCCATGGCAGCGCGCGCCATTTTGCGGAGGACGGTACTCTGCTGGCAATCTCGAGCCAGACCGGGGTCCTGCCGCACACGCCCTTCGTGACGTAACGGCTTTGACTCTCCGCACGTCCGCGCGCACACATGCGCTCGAAGGAGAGATAATCCATGGCCGACCGCGAATTCGATATCATCGTCTATGGCGCAACCGGATATACGGGGCGCCTCGTCGCCGAGCACTTCGTGCGCGAATATGGTAGCCGGAGCGATGGCCCCAAATGGGCGATGGCCGGGCGCAGCATGGACAAGCTGGAGGCGGTGCGCGACGAAATCGGCGCCCCCAAATCCACCCCGCTGGTGGTCGCCGATGCGAATGATCCGGCGAGCCTGGAGGCGATGTGCGACCGTACCAGGGTCGTGCTGACCACGGTCGGGCCCTACCAGCTCTACGGCGACAAGCTGGTCGCCGCCTGCGTCAAGACCGGCACGGACTATGCCGATCTGTGCGGTGAACCCGCCTGGATGCGCGCACAGATCGACAAGCACCACGAAGCGGCGAAGCAGAGCGGCGCGCGGATCGCCTTTTCGAGCGGGTTCGATTCGATCCCCTTCGATCTCGGCGTGTTGATGCTGCAGAAAGAAGCGGTAGCGCGCCACGGTTCGCCCGCCCCGCGCGTGAAAGGCCGGGTGCGCGCGATGCAGGGCACCTTCTCGGGCGGCACCGCAGCCAGCCTGACCGCGACGATGAAGGCGGCCGCGAAGAATCCCGGCATCATCAAGGTTCTGAACGATCCCTTCGGCCTGACACCCGGTTTCGAGGGCCCCGACCAGCCCAGCGGCATGATCCCGCGCCATGAGGAAGAACTGGGCAAATGGGCCGCGCCCTTCATCATGGCGACGATCAACACCAAGAACGTGCATCGCACCAATTTCCTGCGCGGGCATCCCTATGGCGAGGATTTACGCTATGACGAGATGATGCTCACGAGCCCCGGCGAAGCGGGCAAGGCGGCTGCCAATGCGGTGGTCGAGATGCTCAAGAACCCGTTCGGTGCCAAGCCGCCCAAGCCCGGCGAAGGGCCGAGCAAGGAAGAGCGCGAGAACGGCTATTACGACGTGTTGTTCGTAGGCGAATGGCCGGATGGAAAGCGGCTCCACTACGGCGTGAAGGGCAAGTACGATCCGGGCTACGGCTCGACCAGCCGGATGCTCGCTGAAACCGGCATGGCACTGCTCGACTGCGACGCCGAAGGCGGTATCGGCACGCCCGGCTCCTTCCTTGGCGAAGCGCTGGTCGAACGGTTGCGAGAGCACGCCGAGCTGACCTTCGCGGTGGAGGAATAGGAACCCGCCGCGCGAGCGGGAGTTTCGCAAGGACAATCAACGGGGGAGAAAAAACGATGGCTACAATCGCTGCACTGGTCGGGCGCATCCTGCTCGGCGCCTTGTTCGTATTCGCCGGATTCGGGAAGGTGATGGATACCGCCGGGACGGCCGCCTACATGGAAGCCGAGTCGCCCTTCCCCGGCAGCATGGCGCTGGCCGTCGGCGTGTTCGAGATCGTCGCCGGGCTGGTGCTGGCCAGCGGCTATATGACGCGCATCGCCAGCCTGGCGCTGGTGGTTTTCACCGCGCTCGCGACGCTGTTCTTCCACGAGCAGGTGACCGACCAGGTCCAGGCCGCGATGGCCTTGAAGAACCTCGCCATCATCGGCGGGCTGCTGATGGTCTTCGCCTATGGCCAGCAGCGCAGCCGGATCGAGGTGGTCGACGAGCGCGCGAAACGGCTCGACGCCGAAGTCCGCGCCGCCCGCGCCGAGGGCAAGGCCGAGGCTGCGGGCGGCGCCGGCTCCGACTAGAAGCTGGCGCGCACGCTCGCGCTGAAGTTGCGGCCCGCAAGCGGCACGAAATCCTTCGTGAAGCTGGTGTGGCGGCGGCCTGTCTCGTCGAAGATGTTGTCTGCCTTCAGGATGATGCTGATGTTCGGATTGTCGCGCAGCGGCCGCCAGGCGAGGGAGGCATTCACATGGGTGAAGCCGTCGGTGGCAGTTTCGAACGCGGCGACGTCGTCCTGATCGTCGTACCACTCGACCTCGCCGCGCAGGTCGAAGGCGCGGGTCGAGGCGGTCAGCGCCGCCGCCAGGTGAAGCGGCGGGATGCGCGGGACAAAGGTGTCGTCGTCGAGCTCTGCGTGAACGTATTCGCCCAGCAATTCGGTGCCGACGGTGAGATCGCCGGTATCGACGAAGTCGAACGCGAGTTCGCCCTCGATCCCGGTGTATGTCGCATCCTGTTGGAGGAACAGGAACACGGGTAGGTCGTCCTCTTCCTCGCCGTTCGGAGTCAGGTAGATGAAGTCGTCGAACCAGTTGCGATAGGCAGCGATGCTGAAGCTCGCCCCGCCGATGCTGCCGCGCGCGAAGATTTCCGCGCCCCAGGCCTTTTCTTCATCGAGATCGGGATCGCCGATCTCGAAGGCTTGCGTGGCGATGTGCGGGCCGTTCGAATAGAGCTCTTCACCCGACGGCGCGCGTGCGACGCGCGAAAGATTGATCCCCGTACGCACGGTGGGCGTGACATCGTAAGCGAAGCCGAGCGCACCCGAAAACGTGTCGAAGCTGCGTTCGATGCCGAGCGTGGCCGCATCGACAGCAGTGCTTTCGAAGCGCGCCGAGCCTTCGATCTGGAAGGGTCCGCTGCTGTATTCCTGCAGTGCGAAAACGGCGATCTGGTCGGTACGGTTGGGCGCGACGAAAGCTTCGGCGCCGATGGCTTCGAAGTCGCGCCAGTAATACTGCACGCCGAGCGATCCGCGCCACGGGCCGGAGGTGTCCTGCACCAGTTCGGCGCGCGCTTCGAGGCCTTCGACGTCGAACACGGTGCCGACTTCGTCGCCTTCGAACTCGGTGTGGGTGTAGTCGGAATAGCCCGCGCGGATCTTCAACCGCTCGAAGAAGCCTTCGCCGAGGAAGATGTCACCGCGCAGGTCTGCGCGATACTGGCGCAGGCCGATGCTGACCAGCTCTTCACCCTCTTCTTCGCCGTGCTCTTCGCCGTGATCCTCATCCTCGTGATCCTCGTCACCATGGTCACCTTCTTCTTCGCCATGATGGTGGTGCCCAGCACCCGGCCGTCCGGGAACGCCGTAAGCGGTGTCGTAGACGCCGAAGGATACGCCGAGCGTGCTGTCGCCGCGGAAGAAGGCCAGGCCGGCATTGGCGGTCCAGGTTTCGGTCGCGCTGTTGGGCAGCACGCCGCGCTGTTCGGCCGCCTCGCGCAGTTCCTCGGCCTCCTCGAATTCGCCCTCTTCCTCTTCTTCCGCCGCCTCTTCGAGCAGTTCGGCGCGCAGAGCGGGGGCGACGGTAAATCCGGCGACCTCGAGGTCGTCGGTTTCGCGCCACGATCCGTCGGCGTGGAACACAACGCCACTGCTGCCGAGCGGCACGTCGACCGATCCGCCGAACTCGCGCAGATTGCTCGCGGTATCGCCGCGCGCCAGAAGGTCGACATGGATCGGTTCGGCCGGAATACGGCGCGGGATGCGCTTGTCGATCACATTGACCGCGCCGCCGATGGCCTGGCTGCCGAACAGCAGCACGGCCGGGCCGCGCAGCACTTCGATGCGTTCGGCAGCAAGCGGATTGATAGACACCGCGTGGTCGTCCGAAGTGTTCGAGGCATCGATCGCACCGATCCCGTCGACCAGCACCTTGACGCGTTCGCCCGCGAAACCGCGCAATACGGGACGCGAGGCGCCCGGTGCGAAACCGCTGGCCGAAACGCCGGGCTGGCTGTCGAGCACGTCGCCGATCTGCCCGTCGAGATTGCGCTGCAGTTCGACGCCCTCGACGACATCGGTGCCCGCCAGCAGGTCGAGATCGCGGATCCCTTCGGCGCTGACCACGATCCGGCCCTGGTAGTCGATCCGGCGATCGTGCAGATCTTCGGCGGGCGGCTCGTCGTCGGCAGCTGCCTGCGTGGCGACGGCCGTGTCGCCGGCCGTCTGGGCAAGCGCCGGACCCGCGGCAAGCATGGCCGCGACCGACAGGGTGGAACCGAAAAGGCGGAGCGAGTGTTTAGAACGATACAACATATCGTGCCTGATAGAGAGCCGGCCCGCGCGCGCAACCCCTTTTCGCATCAGATTCGCCTTCGTTCGACGAAAATACGCGGCTGAACGACGAACGGCACCGCCGCGAAGACGGTCTATTCGTCGCGGTCGGCTTCTTCCGATTGGCGTTGCGCGACGATGCGGGCGATATCGGCTTCGCGTGCCGGTCGCGCCGGATAGGCACAGCCGCGCTGGGCACCGATGCCCTTCAGGAAGCCGCGCCGCGCGAGACCCGCACGGATCGCGGTCTCCAATCGCTCCTGCTGCTTGCGCGCGCCCGACACCTCGCGAATCAGGCCGCGAAAGGGAATGAGCGAACTGACCGCCATCTTGCCGACAGCGCCCGCGCCGAGCCCGCCCAGTTCCTCCGCGGGAAGATCGAAATCGTCCCCGAGCATGATGTCGAACCGCTCGACCTCGCCGATCAGCGCGCTGCAGCTCCCTAGCCCCTCGAGATCGTAGGGTCGTTCGACCGCTCGCTCGAGCAGTGGCGGAATTTCGCCCTTCTTGAGGTTGAGATCGGTCAGCGGAGTGGTGACCACGTCTTCGGCATCGGGCCGCTGGTCGGTGACCGGTCGATCCTGCGCCTGCCCCGGCACCGCCAAGCCTAGCGCCAATGTCAATAATCCGAACGAAGCCAGTGCGCGCATAGGTTCCTCCCGCGTCGAACGCGCGCAAGGCTAGAATGGTCCGCGATACTTCGCAAACCATGCGGTGGAAGTTCGACATGGAAGCCGATGCAACGGGAGGGCAATGCAAGCGGCCGCCCCTTTTTCAGGGGTCGCCCGAAATGCCGTATAATGGGTATGGTCAATCTTCCTCTTCATCCCGCGATACACCGCCCCCGGATCGTGAATTGGCCTGGTTCATTATTCCACTCAACCTCGCGTTTACTGTTTTCGTTTTCGAAGAGACGAAACCGAAAACAGAAAAATCATGCGGTGGTAGGTATTGGTGGGGGGAAAATACATTCGATTGAGGTTCTCGTGCCCTTGTGTTACTCAGACCGCGCAATCTTGGGGAAGGGGCATCGATATGCGCATCGCCATTCTTGCAGCGCTCCTGCTGTCCGGCTGCGCGGCGTCGAACCTGCAGCTCGAACGGGCCGGCGCGGCCTCGACGGTCACGAGGTCGACGGTTGCCCTTGCGCGCAATTACACAAACGAGCTGCAGTTGCGGCGGCGCGAAGCGGCCGTCGCGCTCGTCGCGAGCGATCCCCTCTGCATGTGGGGCGGCACCATTACCGTGGATCGGCAATGGGATGGTTCGCGCAGCCTGTGCGATCTTCAAGGCGTGCCCGAAGCCCGTCAGATAGAGGTCTCGCTCGAACCGATTGCGGAAGATCGGCTGGCTACGCTCACGACTATCGTGGCGGGGCTTGCTGCATACCAGGCAGCGCTCGCCGATATTCTGGAGGAAAAGCCCGATGAAGCGCGTCTCACGCTGGCGACCGCGACGAGCACGCTTGCGGTCGCGGCGACCGACATCAATCGCATTGCCGGGGGCGTGGCGATCGATCTGGGCCCGCTCACCGGCGAACGACAGGATGCGGTGCTGACATTGGTGCAGACGCTGAGCGATATGTACGAGACCAAGATGAAGGTTCGCAAGGTGCGCGCACTTGTCGATCGTGCCAACACCGCGATGCTGATCGAGGATCTTGAAACGGCGATTGGCAGGCTCGAGAGCCTTCAGGGAGGCAATGCCGATACCCAGCTGCTGCTTGCGCTTTCGCTTGCCTATGCGAGCGAGGCGCAGCGCGCGCCATTTGCCGAGCGACGTGCGTTGTTACGTGAGATTGCCGCAGCAAACGATCTCGTGAGCGGTGCCAATACCGAGGCAGCCCAGGAGCTGGCCAAGGTGCTGGCCGAGCTCGCCAAGGTCGATCAGGCCATGCGCCGGGCGCTCGCCGGCGATTTCAGCGAGGCCGAGCGCGCGCGGATCGCGCGCGAGAACCGGCGCGCAGTCTTTTCGATCCTGAGTCAGATAGCCGCAATTTTCCCGCCACTGAAATGAGGAGGGCTGCATGAGTTCGGCCACCAAAGTGATCGATGCACTCGAAGCAATGCGCGACAGCCTGAGCAATTTCGCCATGCGGGTTCAGAACCCGCAGAGCCGAAATATTCTCCTGCAGCGCGCTTGGTTAGCGGGCAATCTCGGCGAGCGGATAGAGGACCAGTTCGGCGGTGGCGAAGTGCCCGATGGCGAGCAAGTCGTCGCCCTTGCGCGAGACGCCCGAAGCAAAGCAGAAGCTGCCGATCCTAAGGATGCGAAGGCGATCCAGAGCGTTATCGCAGCGGCGACCAAAGCCAATGCGAGGGCCAGCAAGCTGGTTGGCGCGACGAGCCGCGCCGCGCGCCAGCTCGGCGCTCTGTCGGGTTCGCTTCGGGTTGCTTCGAGCCGCACATCGCGCACGACCCGGCCAGGTATCACCAGCGAGAGAAGCGCAGCGGCGGGGAAAGAATCCAGTGAGGCTCCCGCCTATGTCGCCGATGTGGCGAAGCTGTTTCCGATCGAAGCGGCAACTTTGTTTCCGCTCGGGCTGACGCTCGCAGATGGCAGCGCGTCGATCGTGGCACTGGTGATCGTCATCGTCGCCTGCTTCGTGATCGCCCTGCGCTATTTCGCCACCAAGGAGGATGGCGAACCAGCCTGGAACGAGATCGGCGCCTCGCTCGTGTCATTCCTCCTCTGGGTCGGCGCCACCGGCGGCTTCTGGGTGGAAGAAGGCGGTTTCAGCGCGCCGGTGAACGCCGAAACCGGGGCGGGATTGTTTGGCTTTGTCACCATCATGTGGGTCTCGCTGGCACCCTACCTGATCAAGGAGCAGGCACTGAAGCGCGGCGCAGCCGCCTGAAGACCGCCCGGGCGGTCTGTCCTAACCAGAAGGGAGAAAGGCATGGGCGAGGAAACAGACAAGGAAAAGCCGTCGCCACGGCGCGAAGGCGGCGCGGTCCGCCACCGGCTGCCGAGTCTCGCCTCCTTGCTCGCACGCGCGGTCGCCGGCCAAAGACTCCCCTCAGTCATCTCCGGGCAGGTCGGCCGATTTCCGGAATCAGTTTTGGATGACGCCGCGATAACGCTGACCGAGGCGGACATACTGGGCACAGCGCGCCCGCGCCTCGCGACGCAGGTGTCCAATTCGCGCGCGCTCGGCGCGCGAGCGCTGCGCGAACTCGCAGTGTCGGAGAATGCCGACCTCGATCCGCGCCTGCAGCTCGCCCTCGCCAATCGCCGCTCGGGCATGCGCGGATTTGCGACGGCCTCGACCGAAGCCGATGAAGTGAGCGTGATCGCGCATGTGCGAACGCTCAAAGCCTGGCGCGAACACCCCGATGTCATGGCGGGGGCGCAGCTGGGCAAAGCCAAAGGCCGAGGCTTTCTGGTCACCGGAAGGATTCCTATCGACCGGGTCGAAGCCCTGGCGGCAGAGACTGATATTCTCGATCTTCGCGCGGCGCAGCCGGTCCATCCGACGCTGGGCGCGAGTGTGGAGCAGACAGGTGCGGATCCGGCCTCCTTCCCGGAGGGCTTCGACCCGCAGGGCGGCGACGGGGTCGTCATCGGCGTTGTCGATTACGGCTGCGATTTCGCGCATCGCAATTTCATGCGCGCAGATGGGTCGAGCCGCCTGGAATCGATTTGGGACCAGCTTGGGATCGCGTCGATCGACAGCCCGATGGGCTATGGCAGGCGCTACAGCGCCGCTCAGATCGATGCCGCCTTGTCGGCCAGCGATCCTTACGACGCGCTCGGCTACGGCCCGGAACCCGATTCGCCCTTGCGGACCGGCACGCACGGGACGCATGTGATGGACATTGCCGGTGGAAATGGCACGGGTTCGGGTCAGGCAGGAATTGCGCCGGAAGCGACCCTGATCTTCGTCGATATCGCAGCATCCGACATTTCGCGGATGGGACCGGGTGTCGTGAACCAGCACTTCGGCGATTCGGTGCAGCTTCTGGAAGCGGTGCGCTACATCTTCGATGAAGCGGGGGACAGGCCATGCGTCGTCAATCTCAGCCTGGGGACCAATGGCGGCCCGCATGATGGCTCATCGCTGGTCGAACAGGGTATCGATGCGCTCGTCGAAGGCGATTCCAATCGCGCGATCGTGATCGCAGCAGGCAATTCGCATGGCGACGGGACGCACACAAGCGGCCGGGTGACGGCATCGGGCAGCCTCGATATCGGCTGGGACCATCCAGGGGAATGGGGCGGCGAATTCGAGCTTTGGTATGATGGCGATCGTCGCCTCGAGGTCGAACTCATCGCGCCGGACGGGACACGCTTCGGCCCCGTTCGACCGGGATCCAGCCTCCCGCTGGGCGATCACGAAGTTATCATCTTCATTGCGAGCATTGTCGGCAATCGCACCAATGGCGACAATGCGATCGGCATCTGGGTGGCAGAAAACGTGATGGAAGGCGAGTGGACCGTTCGGCTCACCAACATGACATCGCAGGGCACCGATTTTCATGCCTGGATCGAACGCGACGACTACGCGCAATCCTATTTCACGCAGCCGGTCGAGAGCCATACGCTGGGTTCGATCTCGACGTCGCGCAAGGCGATCGTGGTCGGCGCCTTCGACGGGCACAAAGCGAGCTTACCCGTCTACACCTATTCGAGTACCGGGCCGACGCGCGACGGGCGCGAGAAACCGGAAGTCTCGGCCCCGGGCCAGAATGTGTTTGCGGCGCGTTCGCGCACGACCGGGGGCGTGACGCGCAAATCCGGAACCAGTATGGCGGCACCGGCGGTGAGCGGCCTGATTGCACTGCTTTACGCCGATGCGGCGCGGCGCGGGCAGGACCTGTCGATCGACGAGCTGCGTGACGAATTGATCCGCCGAGCACGGCGCGACCCGCCCAAAGGCGGGAAGAGCACTTGGCATCCGCGACGCGGCTTCGGACGCGCGCACATCTGATACGGTCTTGATGCGACGACACCCTCGCGAATTGAAGACCGGCGTCGCGATTGCTATATTCGATAAAGCTCTGGAGCGCCGTTAATGCCCATAGATTTGTCATCGCTGAAAAAGATCGAGGGGTTTCCCGCCTTGCGCGAAGCCGCCGATCCTGCGCGCCGCGAGCGGTTTCTGGTACTGATCAAGCTCGCCAAGGATGCATCGGTCCCCGATTATACGGCATGCCGTGCACGCTTCGGTAGGCAGATCTATTCCGCCGAGGTCGATCGCTCGGTGCTTGAGCGGCTCGAACACGATCCTGCGGTCGAAGCCGTCTCGATCTCGCGCGACCTGCCCCTGATCGATTGACATCTCACCCGCGGTGCGCGCGCAACGCGCGAACCGGATTTTGCGAACTAGCCCGGCCAATGGTTCGCATGCCGGTGGGACCATCTCGTGCACCGACGGCCCGGCGGCTTCTCGCGCGATTGCCCCGCCCCGGCGGCCAAGCTCGGCGCAAGGATCAGGTCGGTCCCGTCATGCTGATCCTGGTCTCTTCATCGACGATGCGCCTCAATCGTACGAGCAGGGGATGGCGCGAAGTCGCCTCGATGCCGTAACCCAGGTTGAAGGCATAATCGAAACCCGGCGCGTTCTTGCCCGCGACGTGCTGGAGCATGGTCTCGAGCTTATCCAGCCCCTTGGCGAACTGCGCCTCGATCGAACGGCCCTGCGCATAGTCATCGTATAGCTCGAGGAACTCCTCGTGCAGGTCGCGCGGAAGCTCGGAGCACAGCTCCTCGAAACCGTCACGCTCCCGCGCATGCCGTCCATCATCTGCGCCCTGCGCGGGAGCAGGCACGTCGCCGGAAATCGCCTCCCCAAGGTCATGGAGCATGCAGATCTTCAGCAGACGGTGATGGTCGACGCCCGGTAGATCGCGTTCGAGCAGCATCGCCAGAAGGCAGAGCCGCCAGGTGTGTTCGGCAGTGCTTTCCGGTCGGCCCATTGCGGTTCGCCCCGATCGCAAGGTGTCCTTGAGCCGTTCCGCACTCTGAAGGAAGGCGAGGAGGGCATGCATGCGCCCCTTCTCATGGGGCGGAGAACCGGGGGAAACGTGATCGTTGGACATGGGTCAACGCTTACCCGCGCGCCGTGTCCGATCTCAATCGGGCGAATATTTTATTCAGTGCCGACATTGCCGGTTCGAACGAGGCGGGCAAACGTCCCGTTTGCCAGCGGAATCCTGACCCAGTGCACGACGCTCTTTCTTATGGATATAGCGGAGGATTCGAAGGAAGCGGTGACAAATCGTGTCTCGAGCGAGGTGCGCTCGTGCCATCCGATCGCGCCCAGCCCACATTCGGCTTCGACGATGTCAGGCGACGCGTATCGCCACAATGATCGGCCGTTGAGTCGCTCGGGCGCGATGGCCCATTCCGAAGCCCGGGACGGTGAAGCGGCGAGCAAACGATGGGTGAGATCGCAGACGAGGTGGAGCGGCTCGGCCGATTGCCGGACGAGCCGAATGAGCTGCCTGTCGGACGGCGCCGACGGGCTCGCAGAAATGCGCGCCAGCAATTGGTGCAGATCGCGCTCGCCGGGAAGCGCTTGGCCGCTCTCCAGCCGCGAGATCGTCGCCTGAGAGACACCGATATCATGCGCGAGGCTCTCTTGCTTCACGCCGCCTGTGCGCCGCCAATGCCTCAGGCCATGAGAAAGTCGGTCATCGATGCGAAGCAGATCGAATGGCATGAATGCCCTCATAGCCGATCGAGGCGGGTATCGGCCATATCGGCATCGCCGTAGGACACTTCGCTGGGGCCTTATCCCGGTGCTCGGTCTGGACGCCGTTGGGGGAGGTCGCCCGCGCTGCGCGCAGAAAACCGGAAACGGGAGATCGGCAAAGCGCGATCCGCTACGCAGCCTGCTTGTCCAGTCAAGATGCGGGCCGCACCGCGTGATAATAATGGTTCGAGCCCTCATCGCTCGACGTTGCGACCACATCGAGCCCTTCATCGTGCAGGATCGCGCGGTAGCCCGTTTCGCCAAGCGAGCGCGAAGGCCGTCCGGTGAGAGCGTCGTCCCAGGAGACCATCTGCTGCGGGGCGGAAAAGAGCAGGCTCCCCCCGGAATTGAGCGCCCTTGTCATCTTCGCGAGCACTACGCGCTGCCTCGCTTCGGGCAAGAGAAAGACGAGGCCGATCGCCAGCACTCCGTCGAAAGTGCGCGCGAAAAAGGGGCTCGTCTCCGCCGGTTCGCAGGCGATCCGCGCTTCTGGGAAACGCTCGCGGTAGAGTGCGACAAGACGAGGCGACGCATCGATCGCAAAGACATCGAGACCCGCTTCGAGAAGAACGGGCGTCATCGGATCGCCCGATCCGGCGCCGACGTCGAGAACCGCGCCGCCCTCGGGAAGCTGCGCGGCCCAGGTCTCGACCACCTCGCGCCCGATGGAAGAGCGGGCAGCGCAATAGGCGTCGGCGACCGCATCATAGCCAAAGGAGGGATCGGAATTGCCGGGGCGGTGATGGAAACTGGAAGTCATGGGCAATCGATTGACGGATGGTGCGCGATGCGACTGTCTTCGCTCACCTCGATTTTCGCGACATGCTCGCCCCCTTCGACATGAGTTTAAAGATACGACACCGCCGAACCGCTCGCTCGATGCCAGGCGTTGATTCGCCGCCACCGCGAACCGGAGCTACCGAGTATCGATCATCATGAAGCAAAGACGACGAAATATCGAGTAAGCCGTTCGGCTCCAAATCCGTCTAACGGCGAAAATCGGAGAAAATGGTCATGCGACCTTCGGCCTTCTCCTTTGTAAAATCCGAGCTCGTGAGCCGAAACTGGACGATATAGTCGGACATGCATTCCGTGTCGTGAATGTCCCCGGGCAGGTAGACGCTGCATTCTCCGGGATGTTTGGTGCTCTCGCCTCGCGTCACCAGTGACGAATGCCCCTGCCTGTCGGTCACGAGACGATAGGTCCCGATTCGGTTTTCCCCGTGCTGGAGAATATAAAAGACCCAACCGCATCCATGGTCATGCGGGGGGCGATACAGACCCTTGCGCTCGGTATGCGCCAGCAGGACGAAGCCCCATTTCTGATCGCGATAGAGTTCGACCGTTTCGGGTTTCTCTTCATGGATTTTCCGGCACCAGGCTTCGGCCCCGCAATTCGCGACCAAACGTTCCAGAGCCTGCGTAAGCCGGATCACGGTGTCCGAATTGAGGCCGCTCCAGCCATCTTGGGCATCCTTGACGAATTGCTGCAGTGAATCCGACGGCATGGCTATGTTTCCTTCTGACGGTTACTGTGATCTTGGCCGAGCGTTGCGGCCGGATCGGAGTGTGCAAGATCGGATCGCCAGCGTCGCAGGCGCGCGATCAAGGCCAGCACGACGAGGATAACCGCCACGCCGTAGCTGACGTTGAGGCCGCGCGCGTTGAGGTCCGGCGGGATGTGATCGTGAATGGCTGTTCGTGCGGCCCAGGCGAACACCGTGCTCATCAATGTGGCTCCGACGAGCAGGCCGATGTTCCGTGACAGATACAATAGGCCCGCGACCTCGCCGGCCTTCTCGCATCGGGACTTCTGCATCACCCCGCTATTGTTTGCCGATGAGAACGTGGCGTAGCCGAATGTCGTCACCAGAAGGCATGCCAGATAGCCCTGCACCCCCCAGGACAGCGGGAGCATCGCCATGCCGGTGCAACCGGCCGCTTGGATCCCCAGGCCGACGATACCGGTGATCTCGGCGCCCCACAGGGTCACCGCGCGGCTCGCAATTGTCGATGTGATCGCGGCCGCGACCGGGCTTGCCGCCATCACCAATCCCGCCTGGGATAGGGTGAGTTCAAGCCCGCCTGTCAAATAGTACGGCCCGATTACGAGCGAGGCCATGATCACGCATGACACGAGGAAGTTCGCCATCAGATCGACGCGAAAAGGCGAGCGGATCAGATCGGCGATATCGATCACGGGGCGATCGGTGTTTAGGGCCGAGACATAGAAACCCGCCATCGCGATGAGCGAAAGAATGGCGAAAATCACCCGATGTCCATCGCCGCCACCGGCCGGCCTCATCGCCAGGACCAGGGACGAAATCGAAACGACGACCAGAAACGAACCCGCAAAGTCGAACCTGGAGCGGGTCATCGCCTTGCGCCGCGTCGCGGGCAGGGATGTCCACCCGAGGATGAGGGCCGCCAGGCCGATCGGCACATTGGCAAAAAAGATCGCCTGCCACCCCCACGCCTCTGCCAGGGCGCCGCCGCCTACCGGGCCGGATGCCGTCCCGAGCGAGGACATGCTGCCAACCAGTCCGACATTCAGCGGTAGCGAACCGGGGGAGGAAAGTTGCCGGACGATCGCGAGGTTGACCGCGAGAAGAACGCCGGACCCCATTCCCTGTGCAACCCTGAGAAGCGTCAGGACCAGTATGCTATCGGTGTAGGCTGCGAGCGCCGAAGCAAGAGTGAAAAGCGATGCTCCGGCGAGAAACATTTCGCGCTTGCCGAAACTGTCGGACAATCGCCCGGCAATGACCAGGCTCGAAGAAACAGCCAGGAGATACCCGATCACCACCCATTGGCTGGCCGAATAACTGGTGTCCAAATGCCCGGAAAATAGGGGCAGGACCATATTCACGCTGCTTACGGCGAACGCGCTCATGAATGTCGCGAGAAAGACGGCCAGCAAGGCCGCCTGCAACCGCCAGCCTCCGTGGCCCGCGATCGGTTCCGCCGGTCGATCCGGACCTGGGGATGACTGCAGCATGCTGGGGCGACCTCGAAGGGCTTGATCGATGGCCGGTCTTGCCAGTGTGACTCGGTAATCGTCTGGCTGCCGGTGATGTGGTCAAGGTAGACGTGTCCACACATGGCACAACATGCAGCATTGGCATCAATATAGTGCATTGAAGATCATGTATGTGGCCGCTACTTCACGACCATGCACAAGCTCGACCTCAATTTGCTACATGCCTTGTCGGCGCTTTTGCAGGAGGAAAGCGTCGTCGCAGCATCCCGGCGCCTGGGCATCACCCCGTCTGCGACAAGCCGCGCGTTGGCGAGGTTGCGCGACGTTACCGGCGACCCGCTCCTGGTCCGAGCCGGTCGAGGGCTTGTCCTGTCCCCTCGCGCAGCCGAACTCAAACAGCAGTTGCCGCAGGCGATGGATCAGGTTCGGTCGCTGCTTGGCCCAGGCAGTTCTTTCGACCTAACCGCGATGGAACGCGTTTTCGCCATCAGGTGCCGCGAGGGGTTTGCGGAGACATTCGGGCCATTGCTGATCGAGACGATATCGAAGGTAGCGCCGCGAAGCCGCCTGACTTTTCTTCGGAAGACCGACAAGAGCAGTTCGATGTTGCGCGATGGCTCTGTCGATCTGGAAACTGGTGTGTTGTCGGGCCGGATCGGACCGGAAGTCCGCAGCCGCCGTCTGTTCGAGGATCGCTATGTCGCTGTCACCTCGTGCGGCCATCCGACCGCTTCGCAACAAATCGATGCAGAAGCATTATGCAGGTTTGGATACGTCGGGCTTTATCGAGAAGAAGCGGAAGAGCACTTCGTCGAGAATGCCATGCGGCGCGCAGGGGTCGAGCGAACTCCGTCCGCCATCGTCGCCAGTTATGGAGCCGCGATTGCCTTGGCCCGACAATCCGAACTGATCGCCTTGGTGCCCAGGATTCACACGCAGGGGCTTCAAACGGGGGTAGCTCTGACGGAACTGCCGTTCGAGGCCTCGCCATTCTCGATTTCTCTGCTGTGGCACCCTCGGCTCGAGGCCGACCCCGCGCATCGCTGGTTGCGCTCCGTCGTTGTTGAAACCGTCACGGTAAGGGCGCGACAACTCCAGCCCTTAGAGCGTCATCAGGAGAATGAAAAATCAAGCCGATAGGGGTCCTGACAGACCGCAAGGGCAACGGCTCTCGCGAGAACCAAGATTTGCCGCGCTGGCGATACGCTCTCCCCAAGCCAAGAATGCAGCTTGTAAGCGCATCATCTGCAGGACAGCCGTGCTCTGATCCCTGAAAGTCGCGAAGAAACTGGAGCGGGCGAGGCGATTCGAACGCCCGACCCCAACCTTGGCAAGGTTGTGCTCTACCCCTGAGCTACGCCCGCTCACTGGCGCTACCGGAAGCCGTACGGCCTCCGGTGGGGAGGCGGCCAACTAGCAGCGGCTTGCGAGACTCGCAAGCCGAATTTGCAGATTTTTTGCCACCCTTGCGGCAGTCCCCACGCTCCTTCACATTCGCGCGACAATGCCCACATGGGGCGGGCAAGATTTTTCGAACGAAAGGTGGATCTACGTGGCGAGCATGGGCCTGAACATGGATGAACAGAAAGCGGTCGAACGCTTCAAGACCGAAGTTGTCGAACCGTCGATGACCAAGCTCGTCATCCTCGATTTCCATGCCGAGTGGTGCGGGCCGTGCAAGGCGATCGCCCCCATGCTGGAAAAGGTCGCCGCCGAATATGCCGACAAGGGCGTAGTGCTCAAGAAGATCGACGTCGACGAGGAAAAGTTCATCGCTGCGCAGTTCCAGGTCCAGTCGATACCGACGATCTATGCGCTGTTCCAGGGTCAGCCGGTCGCCGACCTGACAAATGCGCGCAGCGAATCGCAGATGAAACAGACGCTCGACCAGATTCTCGCGCAATTGCCGATCCAGCCCGGTGCGGGCGACGAATCGCAAAGTGGCCAGCCGCAGCAGGACGTCTCGCAATTCGTAACGATGGCCGAGCAAGTGCTTGCCGAAGGCGATGCGGAACGCGCCGCGGGCGTCTTCGGGCAGGTCGTGCAGATGGCACCCGACAACGCCGCTGCGCATGCGGGCCTTATCCGCGCGCTGGTCCAGGCTGGCCATATCGAGCAGGCGCAGGCCGCGCTTTCGGCTGCCGAAACCAATCCCGCCCTGGCCACCGACCCGCAGATCGAACAGGCCAAGAGCGCGCTCGATCTGGCGGGCAACAAAGTAGACGACGGCGAATTGGCCGCGCTGAAAGAAAAGGCCGGCAGCGGGGACATGCAGGCGCGCTACGATTATGCCGAGGCTGCCTTTGCCGCAGGCGAGCGCGATATCGCGGCGGACGAATTGCTGTCCATGTTCGAAGCCGATCGCGAATGGAGTGAGGGTGCGGCCAAGGCCAAGCTGCTGCAGATCTTCGAAGCGGTAGGGCTGGAAGACCCCTGGGTCGTCGCGACCCGCCGGCGCCTGTCGAAGATCCTGTTCGGATAGGGGGCCACTTGAGTACTCGCCTGCCCATCTTTCCCCTGCCCGGCGCAATCCTGTTTCCCGGTCTGCAACTGCCGCTGCATATTTTCGAGCGGCGTTACCGCGACCTCGTCGGCAATGCGCTGGCAAAGGACCGGCTGATCGGCATGATCCAGCCGCAAAAGTCGAAGGAGGGGGCGCCGTTATACGAGATCGGCTGCGTCGGGCGGATCGGCGATGTCGAGGCGCTGGAGGACGGGCGCTATAACATCGTGCTCGATGGCGAGGCGCGCTTCCGCTTGCTGCGCGAACTCGACGTGACCACCAGCTTCCGCCAGATCGAAGCAGAGCTGATCGAGGACCCGCAGGACGAAACACTGTCGAGCGTCGAGCGCGCCGGCTTCGAATTCGAAGCCCGGCGTTTCGCCGACATGCAGGGCTATTCGGTCGATTGGGAGTCGGTCGCCAAGCTCGACGACGAGACGCTTATCAACGGCGTTGCCCAGATCATCCCCTTCGACGCCGCTTCGAAACAGGCGCTGCTGGAAGCACCCGATCTGCGTCAGCGCTGCGAGCTGATGATTCAGCTGATGCAGTTCTTCGCCTTGCGCGACGACGGCGACGAGATCGTTACGCTGCAGTAGCGGTGACGAGGCCGAAGCTTCCGCGCAATCCGTCGATCACATATTGAGCTGCCAGCGCTGCGAGCAGCACTCCGAGCACCCGGGTAATCGCAGCTTCGACCTTGTCGCCGAACAGACGCATCAGCGGTCCTGCCGCCATCAGGGCGAGCATGGTGATAAGCAGGACGCCGACCAGCGCGCCTAGGACGATGAAGGTTTCTTCCGCCCCCTGCGCCTCGTTCATCAGCAGCATGATCGCCGCGATCGCGCCGGGACCGGCGAGCATCGGGATCGCCATGGGAAAGACCGAGACATCCTCGACCTCGGGGGTGGCGGCCACCTTCTCGGCACGTTCCTCGCGGCGCTGAGTGCGCTTTTCGAAGACCATTTCGAAAGCGATCCAGAACAGCATCAGACCGCCAGCAATGCGGAAGCTGTCCAGTTCGATATGGAGCGCAGCGAGCAGATCTTCTCCGAACAGCGCGAAGACCAGCAGGATGACGAGCGCAATAGCGCAGGCACGGATCGCCATCATACGTCGCTGGGCGGAGGTCGCGCCTTTCGTCAGCCCGGCATAGATCGGCGCGCAGCCAGGCGGGTCGATGACCACGAACAGCGTGATGAAGGCGGAGAGAAACAGCGCGGTCATGTCAATCGCCCGTCGGCGCGTTCACGCTACCGGCCATGGCATCGACCATCTGCCCGTCGCGGTGCAGCATCAGCTTCCAGTGGCGCGACAAATCGGGCGAGACCACGAATGTCAGGAACAGGCTGCTGTCGGCACTCACCTGGTCGAAATAGGTCCCACCGGTCACCGGCCGGGACCGTTCGGCCTGCGCGCGCAGATCGGCAGCGAGGCCGCGCTGCGGGCAGTCGGCGACATCGGTTCGCACGAATTCGGGTGCTTCGAGCGGGGTTTCGAGCACATCGCCCTGGTCGAGCGTCCAGCGATACTCGCCATCGCGCTGGCGCTGCCAGACCGTGGTGAAATAGCCGGTGGAACCATCGGGCCGCTGCCATGCGCCACGCGTGACTGCCAGCGAGCCATCGCAGCTCGACCAGACCTGGTGCGGCTGCCATTGCACCGCCTGTGGTGGGTTGGCCCGGCCCGCCAGCCACTGGCGCGCGTCGACTGGCTCGGGGACGAACATCACCCCCTCATCGGCCGCGAAGTCGCGAAAAGCGGTCCACTGCCCATCTTCCTGCGCCGCGCGGGCGAAGGCGAGCTCTGCAGCGACGACTTTCGATGGATTGGCCGTCGGGGTGAGCATGCTCGCATAGCGATCACGCGGGCCCTGATTGGCTGAGCAGGCGGCGAGGCCCAGCGCGAGCAGGGCAACAGCAAGTCTCACAGTGCGCCCTCGGGCAGGTCGAGCCCTTCGTTACGATAGGCGGCGACCAGCGTGTTGCGCAACAGCACGGCGATCGTCATCGGTCCGACGCCGCCCGGCACCGGCGTGATCGCCGCAGCGACATCCTGCGCGCCGGCGTAATCGACATCGCCGACCAGCCGGCCCTTCTCCGCGCCAGGTTCGGGGGGCAAGCGGTTGATGCCGACATCGATCACCGTGGCACCCTCCTTGACCCAGTCGGCCTTGACCATTTCGGCGCGGCCCACGGCGGCAACCACGATATCAGCGCGCCTGACCACCGCGGGCAGATCCTTCGTCCGACTGTGAGCGATGGTAACGGTGGCGTTGGCATCGAGCAGCAACTGCGCCATCGGCTTGCCGACGATGTTGGAGCGGCCGATCACCACCGCCTCTAGCCCCGAGAGATCGCCCAGTCGATCGCTCAGCAGCATCATGCACCCGAGCGGTGTGCAGGGTACGAAACCGCTCTGCCCCACCGCGAGCCGACCGGCGTTGGTGACGTGGAAACCGTCGACGTCCTTGTCCGGGCTGATCGCGGCGATGACCGCCTGTTCGTCGAGGTGGTCCGGGAGCGGAAGCTGCACGAGAATGCCGTCGACTGCCGGATCGGCGTTGAGCTTTTCGACCAGCGCCAGCAGGTCCGCCTCCGACGCGTCGCCGGGCAGGCGATGTTCGAAGCTTTCCATGTTCGCGGCCACGGTCGCCTTGTGCTTGCTGCGCACGTAGACTTGGCTCGCCGGATCCTCTCCCACCAGCACCACCGCGAGGCCCGCCTTGCGTCCCGCTTCTCTTTCGAATTCGGCCGCCTGCTTGCCGACGCGCTCGCGCAGCTTCGCGGCGAAAGCCTTCCCGTCGATAACCTGCGCCGTCATCAACCGTAAATCACATTGCCGAGAACGATCAGGACAACGTTGAGCAGTATGATCAGCACCAGCGGCGAGAAATCGATCGCGCCCGTATTGGGCATGATGTTGCGGATCGGACGCAGCACCGGATCGAGGAAGCGGTTGATCGCCATATAGAAGCTGGCGAGGAAATCGTTCGACCGGTTCACCACGTTGAAAGCGAACAACAGGCCGATAATGAACTGGATGATGATCAGCATCACCAGCACGTTGGTGAGCATCGCGATGATCTGGTAGACTGTGCTGAGCGCCTGCATGTGACCGAGCGTTCCCTTGCGTTTTGGCTATGGGGCGCGTCTTACAAGCGCAATACGCCGCGCGCCACCCCTCTCCTACGGGTTACGCCCCGCGGCTGACGAGCGTTCCCGCGCCGCGCGCAGTGAAGAATTCGAGCAGCATGGCATGCGGCACACGCCCATCGAGCACGACCGCGGCTTCGCAGCCCGATTCGACAGCCCGGACGCAAGTCTCGAGCTTGGGGATCATCCCACCCGAAATCGTTCCGTCGTCGCGCAGCCGGTGGACGTCGGCCGGGCTCAAATCGGTAAGCAGCTTGCCCTGCTTGTCGAGGACGCCCGAGACGTCGGTTAGCAGAAGCAGGCGGGCCGCCCCCAACGCAGCGGCCAGCGCTCCGGCCATGGTGTCGGCATTGATATTGTAGGTATGCCCGTCTTCGCCAACGCCGATCGGTGCGACCACGGGGATCATGCCAGCCCCGGTGGCGGTCTCGATGATGGTCGTGTCGACCCTGGCCGGCTCGCCGACGAAGCCGAGATCGAGCGCCTTTTCGATATTGCTATCGGGGTCCTTTTGCGTGCGCCGCAGCTTGGTCGCGGTGACGAGGCCGCCATCCTTGCCAGAAATGCCGATCGCCTTGCCGCCCGCGCGCGCGATCGAGCCCACGATCGCCTTGTTGATCGCGCCAGAAAGGACCATCTCTGCGACATCGGCGGTCTGCTTGTCGGTGACGCGCAGCCCGTCGACGAAGGTCGTCTCGACGCCCAGCTTTTCGAGCATTGCGCCGATCTGCGGGCCGCCGCCGTGGACCACCACGGGATTGATGCCGACCGCCTTCAGCAGCACGACATCCTCGGCGAATTCGCGCGCGGCACGATCGTCGCCCATGGCATTGCCGCCGTATTTCACCACGAAGCTGCGGCCGGCATAGCGCTGGAAATAGGGCAGCGCCTCGATCAGCGTTTCGGCCTTGGCGTGAATGTCGCGTGTCTCGGTCATGGCGTGCCGGACTAGCGGGGGCGAGCGTGCTAGGCAAAGGTTTCCGCGCGGCGGTGGATCGGTCGCGATCACCGGTCGCCGGACGTTGGAACATCGCCAAAGCATTGCGTCGTTCGCGCCGGGTTTCGGCGTCCTGGGCGCGATGACCGACCACCGCCACCAATCGAACCGAGGTTACCGACCCGAAGCGGCGCGGAGCAGCCCGGGGTTTTCGCTTGCCCCTATTCGCCCGCGCCCGACCGGGGCGGATAAGGCATGGCCGGACCGTGATCGATGCTCAGACTTTCCAGCAGGCGGAAGCGGCCCTCTTGCGGCATCCATTGCCACGAATGAATATAACGCCCGCCACCGGTCAGCACCCAGCCGCCCTGCCCGCCATTGGCATGGGCGCGCCATTCGTGGAAGGTGTGAAGCCCTTCCTCCAGCGCGCCCCAGTCGCCCAGTTTCTGGATTCGGCGCGAGCCGGGCACCAGCAGGCGGCGGTTCCTGTAACCCTCATTCGCCCCACCGGGCCTGCGATTGGCGCAATTCTCGCGCGCCTGCTCGATCATCTGCGCCCCGCTCGACGTGGCCATTCCGACGAGATCGTGCAGCATCCGGAAATCGGGGTGGACCAGTTCGGCCACGGCATCGGGATTGCAACCCTCGAAGAAGCCCCAGAAAAGGCGCGCATCGTTGGCCGCGACCTCCTGCTCGAGCGCATCCCCGGTGGGCATGGGCTGCGACGCGGTGGTGGACGCCTGCGTGAAGAGCAACGCGGCGGCAAGGGTGGTGAACATGAGGAACCTCTCGAATAGTGTGCGTGTGTTGCCCGAGCAATACACCATGGCTCGCATGCTGCAACCGCTTCCCTTTGGCGGCCAGCGGGCTAGGGTCGCGCGATGACTTGCAAGCCCCTGCTGCCCGCGCTGTGCGCGCCACTCGCGCTAGCAGCCTGCGCCACCGGACCGGAAACCGTCGGGGGCAGCAGCCTCGCTGCGCAGGAGGCCTTCTGGGACGCGCTTTCGAGCCATTGCGGCGGGGACCGACCCGGCATGGCCTATGCCGGCGGGCTCGTCAGCGACGACGCGCGCGATGCCGATTGGGCGGGCAAGCGCATGGTCGCGCATTGGGCCGAATGCAGCGCGGACCGCGTCGCCATCGCTTTCCATGTCGAGGACGCCGAGGCGCCGGGGGGCTGGAATCGCAGCCGCACCTGGATCGTAACGCGGAGCGGCGCGGGGCCGGACATGCGGCTCACGCTCAAGCACGATCACCGCCATGCCGATGGCAAGGCCGATGCAATGACCTTCTATGGCGGCACCACCGCCGATGCTGGCGCCGCACGCGGGCAGGATTTCCCCGTCGATGCCGAGAGCATTGCGCTGTTCACGCGCGAGGGGCTCGACGCCTCGCTGACCAATGTCTGGCGGGTCGAGGTCGACTCGGCAGATACGCCCGACGGCCTGTTCGCCTACCAGCTGACCCGCCGCAACGACCCCGCGCGGCTGTTCCGCGTGGAGATGAGGCTGAGCGATCCTGTCGCCCCGCCGCCGCCCGCCTGGGGCTGGTAAGGCGTAAAGGGCTGGCGTTGGAACGTCATGCGGCCACCACCGCTGGATCGGCCACGGTTCTTCAAAGAACCAGCCCGTTCGTCCGCCCCGGTCGGGAAAGAGGAGCTAACGCAGCCTATTCGCTCGGCGGTTCGGCTTCGGCGTCGGCGGAAGCGTCCTCTTCGGGGACGTTGGTCATCGGCGTTTCGGGCAGGTCAACCTCGACCGCGTTCGGGTCTTCCTCGGACACGATCAGCTCGCCGCCGCCCTCATCGGTGGCGCCGACTTCATAGGTCGTATCCTCTGCCTCGCCGCAAGCGACGAGCGCCAGCGCGGCGGCCAGCGGCAGGGCGGCGGTGGTAAAGCGGGTGGTCATCGGCAGATCTCCTGTGTGGGGACGGTTGCGAGAGGCGAGAGAGCCTCGCACTCCCGCCCGCGCCATGCAAGCGCGAGGCGGGAGGGAGCCGGGCCGCTAGGCCGCGGCGCGCGCTGTCTTGACGATCCCGGTGATCTCGTCGAGCAGCGCAAGGCGCAGTTTCTTCAGCGTTTCGAGCCGCTCCTCGCTTGCGGCTTCGGCCTCGGCCTCGATGCGGTGCACCTCGCGATTGACCTCGTGGTAGTCCTTGGCGAGCCGCGCGTAATGCGCATCCTCCTGCTTGAGACGCGTCACCAGCTCGCGATCGCGCGCGAAGATGGTGGTGAGTTCGTTGGGCGTATGTTGCGACATGGGAATCCTCTCAATAACGATGCAGCCGGTTTTAGCAGCGGGTGCAGGGCGTTCATTGCGCTCGATCAAATTTGCACCGGCCCTGCGCGCTGGCAGCGAGCGCCCGGGAGGGTTATGCCCGTTGAATGGCCGGGGTGACCGCCTGCGACCTGCCCGAAGGCAGCCTGCTCGCCGCATTCGGCGGGGCGCAGGACTATCGCGACTGCTTCTGCCGCGAGGTGGCCGGCACGGTCACGCTGGAGGAATTCATCAAGCGCTTCTATTGCAGCACGGCCTTCCGCCCCGAACGGATCGTGCTCGGCCTGATCGGCCGCGGCGCATCGAATATCGATGCGAAGGCGCTGGCGCACGGACAGGCGGACGCGATCGCGGTGTGGAAAGTGGTCGAGCGGCGGGAGGATGAAATCCTGCTCGAATCCAAGGGCACCGGTACGGCCAGCTGGCTGGCGGTGGAGCCCCTACAATCCGGCTTTGGAGCGGTAGGCGCGAAAACGCCCCGCACCCGCCTGCTTTTCGGCTCGTGGGTCGGTAATCTCGAACAATCGGGCTGGCGCGTGATGCAGCGCCCCCACCAATGGTATTCGCGCTTCCTTCTCGGCGGCGTGCGCGGACTGGGGAGGTGATGCGGTGAGAGGCGCAGTGAAGGCGGGCGTCGCCTATTGGGCGCTGATTTTCGGACTGGGAGTTATCCTCGGCACTGCGCGCGTGCTGTGGCTGGCTCCACGGGTGGGCGAAACGGTCGCCGGATTGATCGAGATGCCTATAATCCTGGGCGCGAGTTGGCTGGTTGCGCGATGGCTGGTCGGGCGTTTCGAAATTCGGCGCCACGGAGAAGCATTGGCGATGGGCGGGGTCGCCTTTGCGCTGCTAATGGTGGCCGAATTGGCGCTCGGCGTCGCGGTGTTTGCCATGAGCCCAGCCCAGTGGCTCGCATCGATTTCGCAACCGCCCGGTCTCTACGGATTGATCGGGCAAGTGGCGTTCGGGATGATGCCGTTATGGATAACTAGACGAGTACGATAGACAGCGGAAGCGCTATGAGAGCCCCGTGGCGGAAGGCAATCTCAGGCTCGGCGGACCGGACCGCAGCGTATCGAAGCGCCTCAGTATTCAACCTGTACCCCCTATTTGCTTTAAACACCGAGCCCTCAGGGCACATCAGGCCGTTCAAGGTGCGAAATATAACGTCCTGCCTGAGGCCCCCAATCGTAGTACATTCCGCATTGCATTGAGGTGATGCTCCCAGCTTCGTCCGCGCTCATCTCGAGGAAAACGGATGTGAGCTGAATCGGATTCTTGTCCCCCAAGAGTTCCGCAAAAACCTCAAGCTTATAGCGACCACCCTTCCATCGAAAATCGGAAAAGTCCGCAGGCAAGAAGAAGTGATGGTTTGTTACTACACCGACATCACTCACATGGAGTCCGCTGCCGCGCACGAGCTTGTCTTCACCGTATACCCACACGTTGAAATTCTGTCGTGTCTCCTCGTGAGTGAGCGTCGCATATAGCGATTCGACTACGCGTCCGCGTTTCGATTCTGCCAAGAGCAACGCTCTGAGAAAGATCTTCGGTCTTCCATTTGGTCCCGCCTTGCGTGAACCGTCAGGGCCCAGATAAACCTGAGCGGGGCGGGTCATTTTGACCGTTCCCTTACGAAAATACGTCAACCAGAGAGTTAGGGCCGATATGCCTAGTGCGATCGCCGAGATCGCCAGCGCGAGAAGCTCGCTCCCTCCTATTCCCGCGACCGGGCTCACTCCGCCGCCTGCGCTCCTTCGCCGTCGTCGCCGAACAGGCCCGGGCCGTCGTCCTCGGCTTCTTCCTCGTTCGCGGCCTTGGCCTTGTTGCGCTTGTCGAAGCTCGACCAGACGGTGTTCCAGTCGCCGCGGGTGGCGCCCTTCGAATATTCGGTCGCGCGGGTTTCGAAGAAGTTGGCGTGCTCGACGCCGTTGAGCAGCGGGGCGAGCCAGGGCAGCGGGTGGTCGTCGACCATGTAGATCGGCTGCAGGCCCAGCTGGCTGAGGCGCCAGTCGGCGATATAGCGGATATACTTCTTGATTTCCTTCGCGGTCATGCCCGGCACCGGGCCATCCTCGAAGGCGAGGTCGATGAAGGCATCTTCGAGCCGCACCGTCTTCTGGCACATATCCATGATGTCTTCCTTGACCGCCTTGGTCAGGCAGTCGCGCTCGCGGACGAATTCGTGGAACAGGCGGGTGATGCCTTCGCAGTGGAGGCTCTCGTCGCGGACCGACCAGCTGACGATCTGGCCCATGCCCTTCATCTTGTTGAAGCGCGGGAAGTTCATCAGCATGGCGAAGCTGGCGAACAGCTGCAGCCCTTCGGTAAAGCCGCCGAACATGGCGAGCGTGCGGGCGATATCCTCGTCCGTGTCGACGCCGAACTCTTGCAAATAGTCGTGCTTGTCCTTCATCTCCTCATATTCGAGGAACATGCCGTATTCGCTTTCGGGCATGCCGATCGTGTCGAGCAGGTGCGAATAGGCCGCGATGTGCACCGTCTCCATGTTGGAGAAGGCGGTGAGCATCATCTTGATCTCGGTCGGCTTGAACACGCGGCCGTATTTGTCGTGGTAGCAATCCTGCACCTCGACATCGGCCTGGGTGAAGAAGCGGAAGATCTGCGTGAGCAGGTTGCGCTCGTGATCGGTGAGCTTCTGCGCCCAGTCGCGGCAGTCCTCGCCCAGCGGCACTTCTTCGGGCAGCCAGTGCACCTGCTGCTGGCGCTTCCAGAACTCGTAGGCCCAGGGGTACTCGAAGGGCTTGTAGGTCTTGCGGGCTTCGAGCAACGACATCTGGTGGTTCTCCGGTTTTTCGCGTGGGCGACTCATATAGTGAATCAGAGGTTGGATTCGAAGGCAAGCGGTTGTGATTCGGCGGGGATAAGATGGGAAAACCCGCGCGCTGCGCCTCGCCGCTCCGCCTTTGCGACGAATTGCGGAACGGGCAAGAGCGGGCAGCCGTTGGTCGGGTAAAGGAGACATATCCATGGGTGAATACGCCCCCGACGACCAACGCGACGTACACAAGGCCCAAGCCGAAGACTGGCGCGAGGCCGAAGAGCAGCAGGACCGCAGCGACGCGCCCCAGGCCGAAAGCGAAGCTCAGATGGGCTATGGCAATGCCCGCGATGCACAAGGCGCGATGGAGCAGGACCGCATCGACGACGCCCGGCCCGACACGCGCGCCCGCGCCGATGCCGCGAGGCCGCTCGGCGAAGGCTGACGACAACAAGATAGACCACGGGGAACAGCGACATCGTTCGGTTTCCCCTTTTGCGGGCGATGTCCGCAAGCCCCGGCGCCCCGCTCCTCGACCAGAGGGGCGGGGCGTCTTCTTTTGCGCCCTTCCGCTAAGCTACTTGAGGGCGGCGCGTCTTTCTTTTGCGCCCTATCGCTCCGCTACTTGAGGGCGGGGGAACCCGAAACTCCCTCTTTCCATCACCCGTGCATGACCCTCGACGAGGCGTGGACCCATGCCCGTGGCCGCCCGTTGGTAGGGTATAAGCAACGAAAAACAAAAGGGTTTTACATGTTTGAGAAGCTACGCATCAAGGAACATATGGAAGTCGCCAATGCAGAAGGTCTGCACGTCGGTACCGTCGACGCGGTCGAGAACGATGCGATCAAGCTGACCAAATCGGACAGCGCGGACGACATGCACCACTTCCTCTCGCTCGACGATGTCGAGAAGATCGACGACAATCGCATCTATCTGAAGGAAGGCGCCCGCATCCCCGGAGGCCTGGGCAACAAGGCGGTCACCGAAGACGCCTAACCGATAACAAATTGACCGATCCCGCAGCGGATCGGACAACGCCCCGCCCCGGTCTTGCCGGCGGCGGGGCATTGCTTTGCATGCAGCGCATGGGCGCAGGAAACATTTGCGGCGCGCGCCTGGTCTTGTATCGCGCTTGCAGAATGGACCGGCCGCAACACTTCGACCTCGCCGCTGCCGCACAGGCCGCGCTGGCGGGAAGACAGCCTCCCTCGACATGGGATTCGCGCCTGCGTTCCGCGGTCGAGCAGGAACTTGGTGATGCGCATCACCGCGAGGCGCGCTTTCTGATCGGTTTCGCGCTCACCATCGCGGTGCTGTCGCTGTCGGTCGATTTGGTGGTGGCGCCGCAACACATCGGAGAAGTCGCCGCCTTCCGGCTGGGCATGGTGGTCCCGCTGGGCATCGCCGCATTACTTCTGCCGCGTCACATGCTGGGCCTACAAAAGGTGCTGATGGCGCTGCTTCTGACCGGCTTCGCGGTGAGTCTGGCATATGCCAGCCTCTTCGTGCCGCCGCCGTCCGATGCCCTGCTTGCCCTCGGAGTCGTCTCGCTACTCGGCTTTGCGCTGCCCGTGCTGCCCTTTCGCGGATGGGAGGTTCCGGCCTTCGTGCTGCTGTATTTCGGTGCGGTGAGCGGCTTCGTAATCGTCTTTCAGAGCGTAATAGCCACATCGGATGCCTATCTGCCGATCATGGTGCTGACCGCAGGCGCGGCGACGGTACTCACGCGCCGGGTACACTGGCTCGAGCGCCGCACGCTGCTGGCGACGCTGGAGGCCGGCAGTCGCGCCGCAAGCTTGCAGGAGAGCAATACCGAACTCACCGAAATGTCGATGGAAGACCCGTTGACCGGGCTTGCAAACCGTCGCCGGGCGGAAGAGAATTTCGCTGCGCATTTCGCCATGCCGGTGGCGAGCGGCCATCCGAAGACGGCGCTGCTGATACTCGACATCGACCATTTCAAGGAGTTCAACGATCGCTGGGGGCACCAGGCGGGGGACGATTGTCTGCGCGCGGTAGCCGAAGTCATGCGGCACACCTCGGTTCGATACGGCGGACTTGCGGCACGTTTCGGGGGAGAGGAATTCGTCATGCTACTGCGTGCGGACGACGCCTCTCAGGCATTGGCGGTAGCCGAAGATCTAAGGGTCTCGATCGAACGGATCGAGATCGTCCAGGACGGCGGCCGGGCAACCGCGAGCTGCACGGCGAGCATCGGCATCGCCTTGCACCAAGGGCCCGATGCGCCAATTTTGGCGGAAATGATCTCGGCTGCCGACGAGGCGCTCTATCGCGCCAAGGCGGAGGGACGAAACCGTAGCGTGGTGGCGGCACGGCATGCCTGACCGGAGCTAGAACACAAGCGGGGCCGGCAACCGCGATGGTTGCCGGCCCCGCTCGATGAAGGGCGCTCGCGCCCCCTTACTGGCAGGCGAGGCATTCCTCGTAATCGGTCTGCTCGGCGGCGAGTTCGTACTTCGCCGCATCGGCCGTGTTGTCGGCCTCGACGCCGCCCGCGAAGCCGGCGCGCTGCACGCTCTTCGAGCGGAGGTAGTAAAGCGACTTGATGCCCTTCTCCCACGCCTGGAAATGCAGCATCATCAGGTCCCACTTATCGACGTCGGCCGGGATGAACAGGTTCAGCGACTGCGCCTGGTCGATGAAGGGCGCACGGTCGGCGGCGAATTCGAGCAGCCAGCGCTGGTCGATCTCGAAGCTGGTCTTGAACGCGGCCTTTTCCTCGTCGGTGAGGAAATCGAGGTGCTGGACCGACCCGCCGCGCTCGAGGATCGAGTTCCACACATTGGTCGAGTTCTTGCTCTTCTTGTCGAGGATCTTTTCGAGATAGGGATTCTTGACGATGAACGAGCCCGACAGCGTCTTGTGGGTGTAGATATTGGCCGGGATCGGCTCGATGCAGGCGCTGGTCCCGCCGCAAATGATGCTGATCGACGCTGTCGGCGCGATCGCCATCTTGCAGCTGAAGCGCTCCATCGCGCCCATTTCTTCGGCGTCGGGGCAGGCGCCGCGTTCCTGCGCGAGGACTAGCGAAGCTTCTTCGGCCTTGCCGCTGATGTGCTTGAACATCTTGAGGTTCCACACCTTGGCCATCGGGCTTTCGAAACCGATACCCTTTTGCTGGAGGAAGGAGTGGAAGCCCATCACGCCCATGCCCACGCTGCGCTCGCGCATGGCGGAATACTTCGCCCGCGCCATCTCGTCGGGCGCGCGGTCGATATAGTCCTGCAGCACGTTGTCGAGGAAACGCATGATGTCCTCGATGAACTGCTTGTCACCGTTCCACTCGTCCCATTTCTCGAGGTTGAGCGAGGACAGGCAGCACACCGCCGTGCGGTCATTGCCGAGGTGGTCGATCCCCGTCGGCAGGGTGATTTCGGCGCACAGGTTCGAAGTCGAGACCTTGAGGCCGAGCTCGCGGTGATGCTTGGGCATCATCCGGTTCACCGTGTCGGAGAACACGATGTAGGGTTCGCCGGTGGCCAGCCGGGTCTCGACCAGCTTCTGGAACAGGCTGCGCGCGTCGACCGTCTTGCGCACGCTGCCGTCGCGCGGGCTAACGAGATCGAATTCCTCGCCCGCGCGCACCGCTTCCATGAAGGCATCGGTCACCAGCACGCCGTGGTGCAGGTTGAGCGCCTTGCGATTGAAGTCGCCCGAAGGTTTGCGGATTTCGAGGAACTCTTCGATCTCCGGGTGCGAGATATCGATGTAACAGGCAGCCGAACCGCGGCGCAGCGACCCCTGCGAAATCGCCAGGGTCAGCGAGTCCATTACGCGCACGAAAGGAATGATGCCGCTGGTCTTGCCGTTGAGGCCAACGGGCTCACCGATGCCGCGGACATTGCCCCAGTAGGTGCCGATGCCGCCGCCCTTCGAGGCCAGCCAGACGTTCTCGTTCCAGGTGCCGACGATCCCGTCGAGGCTGTCCTCGACGCTGTTGAGATAGCAGGAGATCGGCAGGCCGCGCGTCGTCCCGCCGTTCGACAGCACGGGTGTGGCGGGCATGAACCACAGGTTCGAGATATAATCGTAGAGGCGCTGCGCATGCTCGGCGTCGTCGGCGAAGTAATCGGCCACGCGCGCGAACAGGTCCTGGTACTTCTCGCCCGGCAGCAGATAGCGATCGGTAAGCGTTTCCTTGCCGAATTCCGTCAGCAAAGCATCGCGACTCTCGTCGATCTTCACGTCGAAACGGCGGTCGAGCACTTTCTTGCTGTCGTGCTTGGCGGCTTCGGCCGCAGCACTCGCCACCGCGCCGGCCAGCGCCTCGCCCGCGGCCTGCTGAACCAGCCCGTCGCTACCCTTGTCCGTTTTGTCCATCGCGACCGCCTTTGTCTCCGTGCTGGGCTCGGGTGCGGCGTCCTGCGTATCGATATCCAGTGCCACCGCCGTATCGTCCCCGGTCTTGAAATCCATCGTCTGCCCCGCCTTCCGTGTGCTTCGCGCGGCTGCATTCGCACCGCGCGTGTTCCGCTTGTGTTCGAGTCGGTGGGACCGCTGTCCCGCCTAGCAATTTTGCGCGGCACCGGGGGGAAAACTTATCCTCTTCTTTCCCACAAGCCTGCCGTCCGGGCGGGTGCATGCCAATATGGGCATTTGGCCGCCAATAGCTAGGTCTTGTGGGTACCCCCGGTAGCCCGACCACTAGATACTGAATCAGGCAGGACTCACGCGCAAGAGGGTCAATGCGGAATTAAGGCCGCTTCGCAGCTTCGGGACGAGGTGCCTTAGTTTGCTGCAACGCCGCGACGCGTGGACCAAGCTGGACTCGCGGCGAGCGCAAGGGCGAAAATGAATCGGTGAAAAAAATTTTGCGGGCAAAAATCATCGTGCCGGCTTGAGATTCAATCGAATCCGAGCGCGCAATTTTGGAATCGGCGCGGCGCTCGCCGGGCCGTCGCAGAACAACTCCGGCGCCACCGCGCCCCGTCCGCAGCACGGGATCGCGACGACGCCGAAGAGCGCCAAAGCCAGTCGGGTATCAGCTCGCCTTGCGCGGGGATGCGGTGAAGGCAAAGACCCTCCGTTCACGCGGGTCGGACAGCCGGGTTTTCTCGAGCTTGGCGAGCTTGCTCGCGAAATTCGAGAACGCCTGCTCGCTGTTCGCCACGATGATGTTGGCCTGGAAGATTTGGTCCGCCCCGCCAAGCGCCGGCAACGGGGCATTCCGGCCGAGCCGCTTCACGGCCCTGCGCGCCAGACGATCGACACTGGAACTGCCCGACCGGCGATAGAACTCGACATCCACGGCGCGGCCATCGGCATCGCGCTGGAACCGTACCATGGCGACACCCTCCCCCCGAGCCTGTTGGCGCGGCCAATCGGCATGAACCAGATTGCGATCGAGCTCGCGCGAAATCAGCTCGACTGCTGCGGCCTCCTCGGCCGAGACGATAATGTCCTGGGAAGTGGCCGGAACCGCTGTCATCAGCAGCGCGCTGGCTAGAGCAATGAGGGGGGTCTTCATCGGATCATCCTTTCTCTCGCAAAAGATGATCGGCCGCAGTTTCGTGTCGCCCTGCCTACCAGGAGGAAGGCGGCAATCCCGTGTTGCACGATCTTTGGTCGATCGGGGACAAACCAGCGGCTGCGGTTGCCGGCTATCCTGTGCGATACGGTAAACGGTGAAAGATTATTGTCAAACGAGCGGCAATTCCAGCATAAAAGGACAGATTACGAAACTTAATGAAAATGCCGTCGAACTTCCTCACGCTCGTGGCAACGCTCGTTTCTGCTACGAACAAGAATCCTGCGAGATGGGGTAACGGACTCGCTACTGTCATACTTTTGGCACAATTTCCGTTCGTCCGCTGGTCGAGCGAGGCAGGGCGTTGGTCGAAGGAAAGCGTTCCCATTTGGCGATTTGCACTGCCGGTAGCGCCGTTTTCGGGCCTAGCTCATGCTCGCCTTGGCATGATCGGCGATCGCATCGGCTACCTCGTCGACCAGCGCCAGCGGCAGGTCGTGTCCCCATCCCGGGATCGTTTTGAGTTTGGCCCCCGGGATCGAGGCCGCCGTATCGTGCCCCCCCTCGCAGGGCACCAGTGGATCATCCTCGCCATGCAACACCAGAGTCGGCACCGAGATTGACTTCAGCATCTCGCGGCGGTCGCCATCGGCGACGATTGCCGAGAGGTGCCGCGTCGGCCCTTCGGGATAGAAGCTCCGCCGCACGCTGGCCCGGGTGCGTTCGCGCAATCGCTCCTCGTCGGGCGGATATCCGGGAGAGCCGATCGTGCGGGCCAGCATCATGCCGTGTTCGACAAGCACCTCCTCTTCGGTGCTCTTGGGCCGGGTGACCAGTGCCTTCAACGCCTCGGGCTTGGCGGGCGGCAGCTTGGGATTGCCCGTCGTCGAGAAGATCGAGGTGAGCGAGAGGCATTTGTCGGCGTGGCGCGCGGCGAAATGCTGCGCGATCATCCCGCCCATGCTCGCCCCGACGATATGCGCCTTGTCGATTCCCAACGCATCGAGCAGTCCCGCCCCGTCATCGGCCATGTCCGCCAGCGTGTAGGGGACCCTGGGCGTCAGTCCGATCTTGGACAGCAATGTCATCTTGATGAGACCGGGCGCTTTCACCCCGTCGAATTTTTGGCTGAGACCGATGTCGCGATTGTCGTAGCGGATTACTCGAAAACCGTGGCGGGCGAGCGCCTCCACCAACTCGTCGGGCCACAGAGTCAGTTGTGCGCCGAACCCCATAATCAGCAACAGCGGCGGGTTCGCCTTGTCGCCATGCTCTTCGTAATGAATTTCGATCCCGTTCGCGGTAACCTTGGGCAATCTGCCTCTCCCCATGCATTTCGTGGCGAGAACTCACCGGAAACACGTGCGATTGTCCATCACGAAATCCCCGGAGGGGGGAACATGGTTAGCATCGTTCTAACGCACCCCCGATTATGTCGTTCGGGTACAAGCGCACTGCCATCCGACAGGTCATTCTGAGTCTCGCTGGGAATCGATTTCCTCTGGACCCGCTATGGCCGATCGCAGGCAAGAAGAGCGAAAGCTGACACATGACGATGTTCGCATAAGTGTTGCGGGCGTCGGGTTACGCTGCGCCATGCGCAACCTTTCACCGTCGGGCTGTATGGTCGAGTGCCGAGACCTGATTGCCGAAATCGGCTCGCCGGTGGAACTGGCGCTGCTGCCGGGTTATGTCGCCCGCGGCGAAGTCGCCTGGCAGTTGGGCGAGAGCATCGGCATCTTCTTTCTGGAACCGATCAGCCCCAATATCGTCCGCCAATACGCGCTCGACGACTGGATGCTGCGCGGCGACTGGTCGCTCGGAAGCTGGGGATCGCTGAAGAGCTGAACCAGCTCACGCTACATAAGGACTATCACGTGTCGCACGCCCAAATTTGGACACAATCGTGACAGAAATATCGTTTCCACAGGAGGGTCGCTTGTCGCAGCACGAAGAAACCGAGAGACGTAACGGCAAACGCTCGAAGACCGACGACGAAGTGCTGTTTACCATCAATGAGGTGGTCATGCCCGGCAAATTGCTCAACCTCTCGCGTGACGGTTGTATGATCGAGGGCGATTGCGTCACCGCAACGGCAGGGCGCAAGATCTCCGTGACACTGCTCGAAGGGTTTACAGTGATCGGCGAGATCATGTGGAAGAATGGCGACCGAATGGGCGTTGGGTTTTACCAGGAACTGGTCGATGCGACCCTCAAGTATTTTCAGCTGCGCTCGATCGAGCACGAGGAGCATCAGTCACCCGCCGACCGTTTCGGGCGCGAATTGCCGCCCATGCGACGACAACCCGACCTGAAGTGAGCCGACCGGAATTACGCCATTTGGGCAGCGGCCGACTTGCGGGCAGCGCAGGCCTTCACGCGCGGGAAATTTCTCGACGTATTTCCACATTCTCATGCGATTTTCGGGTCTCCCAAAGGAGGCTGCCCGAAAGCCCGATTGAATTGACGCCGGCTACGGCACCAGCACCGTGTCCCTCCCGATCGGATCGGTTTCCGGATAATCCATGATGAAATGCAGCCCGCGGCTCTCGTGGCGCTTGAGGGCACTCTTCACGATCAGGCCGGCGCATTCGAGCAGGTTCCTGAGCTCGATCAGGTCGGTGGTGACGCGGAACGACCCGTAGTATTCCTCCACCTCCTGCCGCAGCATATCGATCCGGTTACCCGCCCGCTCGAGCCGCTTAGTGGTGCGCACGATGCCCACATAGTTCCACATGAAGCGACGTATCTCGGTCCAGTTCTGCTTGATGACCACCTCCTCGTCCGAGTCGGTCACACGGCTTGCATCCCACGGCAGAATTTCGGGTGGGTCGTCGAGCCGGTCCCAGCAGTCGAGGATGTCCCTGGCCGCCGCCTCCCCGAAGACAAAGCACTCGAGCAATGAGTTGGACGCGAGGCGATTGGCGCCGTGCAGGCCGCTTTCGGTGCACTCGCCCGCCGCCCACAGGCCCGGCAGGTCGGTCTTGGCATCGAGCCCGATCTTCACTCCGCCACAGGTGTAATGCTGCGCGGGCACGACCGGGATCGGGCCCCTGGTCATGTCGATCCCCAAGCTCAGCAGTTTCTCGTGAATGGTCGGGAAGTGTTCGGTCACGAATTCGGGCGGCTGGTGGCTGATGTCGAGATGGACATAGTCCAGCCCGTAGCGCTTGATCTGATCGTCATTCGCGCGCGCTACGATATCGCGGGGCGCCAATTCCATACGTTCCGGATCGTACTGTTCCATGTAGCGCTCGCCGGTAACCGGATTGAACAGCCGGCCGCCCTCACCGCGCACCGCCTCGGTAATGAGGAAGTTTTTGACCTCGAGATTGTAGAGGCAGGTCGGGTGGAACTGCATCATTTCCATGTTCGAGACCCGCGCACCCGCCCGCCATGCCATCGCGATACCATCGCCCGTCGCCCCGCGCGGCGAGGTGGAGAAGAGATAGACGCGCCCCGCCCCGCCTGCCGCGAGCACGGTTGCGCGCGCGACATGGGTGACGACCTCGCCGCTCGCCTCGTCGAGCGCATAGGCACCCCAGACGCGGCCCGATCCCGAATAATCGACCTGATTGCGCCCGGTCACCAGATCGATGCAGCTTTGCCCCGGCAACAGCGTGATGTTCGGATTGTCCTCCGCCGCCTTGAGCAGTGCAGCCTGCACCGCCCAGCCGGTCGCATCGTTCACATGGACGATCCGGCGATGCGAATGCCCGCCCTCGCGGGTCAAATGGAGATCGCCCTCCTCGCGATTGAAGGGAACACCCAATTCGCACAGCCGGTCGATCGATTGCGGCGCGCGTTCGATCACGTATTCGACAGTCTCGCGATCATTGAGCCCCGCGCCCGCGACCATCGTATCGCGGATGTGGTCGTCGAAGGTGTCGCCCGCGTGGAGCACGGCGGCGATCCCGCCCTGCGCCCAGGCGGTCGAGCCGCTGTCGAGGCGACCCTTGGCCAGCACCAACACCTTCTTGGTTTCGGCCAATGCCAGCGCGGCTGTCAGTCCGGCCGCGCCCGAGCCGATGACGAGTACGTCGTGGGGGATGTCTGTCATGCGCGCGTCATGCCGAGGCAATCGTTACGCGGCAAGCAAGGAACGATTCGGCGCAGCGGGGTTAAGGTTTCCCTGTCGCCACATTATCGCCCGATTCGACAGGGGATAACGAAAACCGCAAATTGAGGGTCGTTCATGGGACTGGGACGAATTGCCTGCGCTGTCGGCAGGCACAGCATCGATCGTAAGAATGTACAGCGCGCCGGCGGCCAGCAGGTGGGTCGTTGCCGTAACTGCAAGGCACCGATGGAAGAGATCGAGCCGCATCACTGGGCGGTGCAGATGGTCAAGGACGCAGGATTGGGTCCGCGGGCTATTAAGTAGGTTTCAGGGTACGCTAGCGGCATCCGCCGCTAGCTTGCGGCTGTTCTGTCCCGCCCTCCTACCGGCCACCTATAAGATACTGTGCCGTGGCTTGCCAGGGGGGACAGCAAGGTCAGCTAAAGACTCACGGACATCACCCCGCGCCGGTCAGCTGGACGAAAACGTCTTCCAGATCGGCCTCGCGCGTGGTGACATCCTCGATCGCATAACCATGTGACTGGACGAGCGCGAGCACCTGCCCCGCGCTCGCCTTGTCGCGGTCGTAGGTGATCTCGAGCCGCCGTGGCTCGACGACTTCGGCCTTGGTGAAGGCCTCTTCCATGATCGGCCCGCCAAGGTCCTTGTCGACCGTCACCGCGACGATCTTCTCGCGCGCCATGCCGACAAGTTCCCGCGTCGGCTTGTCGGCGATGAGCTCCCCGTGGTTGATGATCGCGATGCGGTCGCACAATTGCTCGGCTTCCTCGAGGTAATGGGTAGTCAGTACCACCGTCACGCCTTCGCGATTGAGTTCGGTGACCAGTTCCCACAGCTGGCGTCGCAATTCGACATCGACGCCCGCGGTGGGTTCGTCGAGCACCAGGATCGGGGGCGAATGAACCATCGCCTTGGCGATCAGAAGGCGGCGCTTCATCCCGCCCGACAACGTGCGCGCATAGGCATCGCGCTTGTCCCACAAATGCACCGCTTTCAGCAGTTCCTCGCTGCGCCGCTCGGATTTGGGGACGCCGTAGAAACCGCCCTGGTTTTCAAGCACCTCGAAAGGGGTGAAGAAGGGGTCGAAAACGATCTCTTGCGGCACGATCCCGATCGAGCGCTTGGCGTTACGCGCATTCTCGGAAATGTCGAAGCCCCAGATTTCCGCGCTACCGCTGGTTTTGCGGACCAGCCCGGCGAGGATGTTGATGAGCGTCGACTTGCCCGCGCCATTGGGCCCGAGCAGTCCGAAGATGCCGCCTTGCGGCACATCGAAGCTCACGCCCTTGAGCGCCAGCTTGGGCGGCTCGCCGGGGCCGGGCGAGGCGTATTCCTTGACGAGGTTTTCGATGCGGATTGCGGGAGGAGTTGTCATGGCGTGTGACCTAGGCTCTTGAGCGGCCCGGTCAAACCCATTATCGGCGCACCGCATGAGCCTGCCACCTCCCGAAATATCCATGGTCACCACGCGCAGCGTGTGGTGCGACGGCGCGACCGACATCCGCACGGGTAAGAACTACCGCGCTGCAGCCCTCGGCCACCCCAAGATCTATCTCGAGATCGACGAGCACGGCTATGTCGACTGCGGCTATTGCGACCGGCGCTTCGTGCTCGAAGGCGGCCCCGCAGACGGTGTCGACCAGTCGCAGCTGATGGATATTTCCGAAGGCGGCGATCCGGGACACCGCTGACCTCTCGCCATCCCCGCTGCGTCTTCCTACATAGGGCCTCATGACGCAATCGACTGACCCGCACGCCCTTCTTTACAACCAGCTCGATCCCGAGGAAGCGAAGGCGCTGACCGCGCGCCTGCTGGCGCCGTGCGACGATGGCGAACTCTATCTCCAGTTTATGGCGACCGAGAGTTTCACTTTCGACGATGGACGATTGAAAACCGCCGATTACAGCCGCGACTCGGGTTTCGGCCTGCGCGGCGTTTCGGGCGAAACGACCGGTTTCGCGCATGCCAATGAGATCAGCGCCAGGGCGATCTCGCGGGCGGGCGAAACGCTGCAATTGCTCGACGCCACAAAATCGCCGCAGGCCGCCCCGCCCGAGAGAACCAACCGCCATCTCTACACCGACGTCAGCCCGCTCGATCTCGTGCCGTTTGCGGAAAAGGTCGCGCTGCTCGAGAAAATCGATGCGGTCGCCCGCGCCCGGGACCCGCGCGTGGCGCAGGTCAGCGCAAGCCTTGCGGGGAGCTGGAGCGCGATCGACATCATCCGCGCCGACGGTTTCACCGCCCGCGACATTCGCCCGTTGGTGCGGCTCAACGTCAGCATCGTCGCCGAAACAAACGGCCGCCGCGAGACCGGCAGCTTCGGATTCGGTGGACGCTATCTCTACGACGACCTGTTAGACGAGGGCCGCTGGATGCGGGCCGTCGACGAGGCCGTGCGGCAGGCGATGGTCAATCTCGAGAGTGTCGAGGCACCGGCGGGAGAGCGGACCGTGCTGCTCGGCCCGGGCTGGCCCGGCGTCCTGTTGCACGAGGCGGTAGGCCACGGCCTCGAGGGCGATTTCAATCGCAAGGGCACCAGCGCCTTTTCGGGCCGGATCGGCGAGCGCGTCGCCGCGCCCGGCGTTACCGTGATCGACGATGGCAGCATTGCCGATCGCCGTGGTTCGCTGAGCATCGACGATGAGGGTACCCCTACGCGCGAGACCGTGCTGATCGAGGACGGCATACTCAAAGGCTACATGCAGGACCGTCTCAACGCCCGGCTGATGGGGGTCGATGCGACCGGCAACGGCCGCCGGCAGTCTTACGAGCACGCGCCGATGCCGCGCATGACGAATACTTTTATGCAAGGCGGAACCGACGATCCCGAGGAACTGCTGAGCCGCGTCGACGATGGCATCTACGCGACCAGCTTCGGCGGCGGACAGGTCGATATCGTTTCGGGCAAGTTCGTCTTTGCCTGCACCGAGGCGTACAAGGTAGAGAAGGGCAGGATCGTTGCCCCGATCAAGGGCGCGACGCTGATCGGCGACGGGCCCACAGTGCTCACCAAGGTCCGCGGCATCGGGAACGACATGGCCTTGGACGAAGGCATCGGCATGTGCGGCAAGGGCGGGCAGAGTGTTCCCGCGGGCGTCGGCCAGCCGACCTTGCTGATCGACGGCATCACGGTGGGCGGCACGGCCTGAGGCGCCCAGACGCAGAACTCATCGCAGGTTCAGGCTTTGTGATTTAGTATCTGCACGCTCATCAGGAGACTCGCCATGCTCAAGCACCTTGCCCTCGCCACTGCCGCGCTCGGCCTCCTGGCCGCACCCGCCCAGGCGGAAGAGACCGCCGAAGAGCCTGTCGAAATGACCCGTGGTGAAGAGAAGCTGGCCAAGTTGCTCGAAGGGCGCGAGGCAGGCGAGCCCCGGCAGTGTATCCGTACGTTCGGAAGCCGCAACCTGACGCAAATCGATGGTACTGCGCTGGCCTATCGCGACGGTAAGACCATATGGGTCAATTACACGCGCAATCCCGAAAGCATCGACGATAGCGATGTGATGGTCATCCGGCGGTTCGATGGCACGAGCCTGTGCCGTACCGACCAGATTCATCTGGTCGACCGCTTTAGCGGCTTCTTCAGCGGCGTCATCTTCCTCGACGAATTCGTCCCCTATACCAAGGTCGACGCCGAAGGTTGAGCACGGCGCGTAATCGCGCGGCCCGCCAACACGCCGAGCAGGGCGAAGGCGGGCAACATCAATCCCGGATCCGGCAGGGCGAAGCCGAGTACGGCACCCGCCGCGCGCGCCACTGCGGTCAGGCCCAGCATTGTCGCAACGCTCACCACCAGAAGTCCAAACCCGTTGGCGGCAAGGCCATTCGCCTTGTCGCCCAGCAGCGAATCGTCGTTCATAGCCGCCAGCAAAAACAGCGCGACGAGCGGCAGCAGGACGCCATTGAAAGCCTGAGCTGCAAGAATCGCGGGAGTGGGTTTGATGGCCGCCAATCCGAAACCCAATCCGATAACGAGAACGGCAAACCATACCGAACGAAAGCGCCAGCCGCTCGCCCGCCAGCGAGGATCGTCGGCCGCGCCGAACAGGCCCCGCGCGGTCAATGCGGCCGCGAGAGGGGCGGTTACCGCTGAAGAAACCCCCGCAGCGAGCAGGCCCATGCCAAAACCCGTTCGCGCCCAGCCGCCAAGCTGCGCGGCAAGCGCGTCGCCCAGTGCCGCGAAGGAGAACTCCCCGGCAAGCGCGGTTCCGACGACTAGAATTGCAGCAGTGATGAGTACGCCGAGGCCCACCGAAACGGCGAGGCCGAAACGCATTGCGTCCAGGCTCTGCCCGCGCGCCAACGCCGCTCCGAGAAACAAATTGTAGGGCACGACAGTCGTCCCCACGAGCGCGAGGACTGCCAGCAAGGCGGCGGGTTCGTCCGCGAAACCGGGGGTCGGGACGAGACCGGAAAGCAGCGGTCCGATGGCAGGAGCCAGCGAAATCGCGACAAGCAGGAACCCCGCACCCATCAGCGCGACGAAGATCGCCATGAGCCGTGCTACGCCCTGCGGCGATCCGGCGAGCAGCAAACAGCCCGCGGCGCTCGCCAGGATCACGGTCACCACGTCCTTCGACAGATCGATCGCAAGCATCGCGCCCGCTGCCCCGCCGAGTATATTGCCCGCTTCGTAGGCAGCACAGCCCAGCAGGACCGCGCCGCCGACCAGCAACAAGGTGGCCACGCGTGCAAAGCCCCTCGGGTAGCGACGGCGCAGAACGGTTGCGAGATCGTCACCCGTCGCCACCGACAGCCGGCCGGCAAATTCCTGCAAGGTAAAGGTCGCGATGCCCGAGAACAGGATCGCCCACAGCAGCGCCGGGCCGATATTCGCGCCCGCGCTCGCCGCCGCGGCGACCGTACCGGGCCCAATGAACGCCGCCGCGATTGCGGACCACAACAGGATCGAACCGATACGCTTCATCGCCTGCCCTTGTGACGCAAGCCGAGGCGCGCCGCAATCAGGCGCGCTTGCTTCCCGTTTCGCACAGCGCCTGCGCGGGGCAATCGGCACAGTCGGGTACCGACGGGCGACACCAGGTCTGGCCGAGCTTCTTCATCAGCAGGTGATGCTCGTCGTAATCCGCGCCCGACCACTCCTCGGGCATGGCCGGCATGATCGCATCGAACGCGCGTGCCGTGCTGGCTTTGGCGGGGACCAGCCCCATCCGCTGGAGGATGCGGGTATGATGTCCGTCGAGCACGACTGCGCGGCGGTCGAGCGTGCTGGCGTTCATTACTCCCGCCGCGATCTTGCGCCCGATACCGGGCAGGCGTTCGAGCCACTCCATCGCCGGTCCGGTTTCCATATCGGCAAGATGCGCAAGATCCACCGCACCGCGCAAGTCGATCAGCGCGGAGAGGCTCGCCTTGAGCCGCTCGGCAGCGATCGCGGGATAGGTCTGAGTCACAAGCTCCGCCTGCAATTCGTCCAGTGGGGCATCGGCGACCGCCTCCCAGCTTCCCCAGCGTTTCAGCAGGCGATCCGTCGCCGCATTGGAGATTTCGGATTTGGTCCGTGCGCCGATCACTCCTTGCACCAGAACCCATTCGGGCCGCCGCCAATTCGCGGCCGCGCGTTCGATATGCCCGAAGCGCTGGACCAGCAGTGCCTGTAGCCGACGCAGAATTTCGCTACGCGGATCGGGCTCGAAAGGGAGTTCGAATTCGGTCAATCTGTTTCAATCGAAATCGGGTGGGGTCCAGCGCCGGTTAGAGCGATTCCGGTAGATAGTCGCCAAGCAGGCTGCGTTCCATCGCATTGCCCCAGCCCGCACCGTGGTCGCTGGTGTTTCTCTCCACATGGGCCGGCGTGATCCGGTGCTCCCCATAGGCCAGCAAGGACAGCACGGCCCCGGGACGCAAATGCCAGCTCGCCCAGGCCAGCGGCGTATCGCCATGGGCGTCGCGCACTTCCTTGTCGGCTCCATGATCGAGCAACAGCTGGATACCCCGCGGGTCTGCGAACGCGGCCGCGCGGTGCAGCGGGGTTTCACCGCGCGTTCTCACATCGCGCATGAACCCGCCGGTTTCGCGGCCCGGCACGGTCGCGGCATTGGTATCCGCCCCATGCTCGAGCAGCAGCCGGACGACGTAGTTGTAGTGGGGACGACCTGCCTTGCAGAAGGCACTGTGGAGCGCGGTTTCGCCGGTATCCGCATTGGCATAGCGCGCATCGGCGCCTTGCATCAGCAGGAAGTCGCACATCTTCCAGTGACCGAAGAACGCGGTGTTTCCCAATTCTTCATCGAGGTCGATGCTCGACAAGTCCCCGCCGGCATCGAGCACCAGCTTCATTGCAGTGACGTCGTCGTAATAGACCAACCACTGCAGCGGCTTGATGCGCCCCTGCGTCAAAACGTCGCGCCAGTCGTCGCGCTTCAACAGATCGACGAACAGATCGGTCCGCCCGGAGGCGATGCGAATCAGCATTTCGTCCGGCTGCATTGACTACTCCCATTCGAGATTGGCGGGCGGCTTCGAACCACCGTCATACACCAGCCGGTTGATACGCTGAACATCATTGGTGATGAGGGAGGCGACACGGCCGAGGGCGACGCTCCCATAGCCCGAATTCCGCGCTCGTCCCGTTGGCCCCGTCTATTCGCCGCGCGCAAACCGCTCCACGAAATCTCCGACGCCCTCCATGTCGTCAAAGCCGAAGATGTAGGCGATTTCGACCGTATCCGAGAAATCGAGCCCACCTGCAGCGACCGCCGGGTTCACATAGGCAGCGACCGGGTTGTGAAGGTCGGACAGGCGTTTTGCTTCGGCCCAGATCGGGCCGATGTGCGGGTCGGCGAGCAGCGCCTGCCAGTGCCGATTTTCCGTCGTATTGAAGGCGGGCGAGCCATTGTCGGGGAAATTGCCGTCTTGGATGCGGTGGTAGCGTGTGTTGTAGACGACGGTCTGCATGGCCTCGTCACTGGTCATGCTTTCATTCCAATAACTGTGCTGGACCACGTGAACGCCGGTCCACATGTCCTTTGGTAGCTGCTCGACCGCAGCAGCGGTCACATCGGACTGCCCTGCTTCGGCAACCCACACCCTGCCGCCACGCGCAATAGTCGTGTGCATCCGCTCGGCGAGCGCGACGACCGTGGCATCGCGATCAGCGTGCGCGTCCAACCACTTGTCGCCGAATGCGAGAGTGAAGAGCTGTGCTGCCGGAAGAAACTTCCCGCCCTGCGAGCCATAGGCACCGGCGGTGGCAATATAGTCGATACAGGCATAGTCGGGGTGCCTGAGTACCGATCCCAGCCCCGCGACCGCCTGCAAATCATCGACGTCGGGTTTGGAATCGTAATTGGCAACCAGAAGATCGCGCGAGGGATCGAACAGGCCCAGCTTTTCGGGAGCCTTGCAGTCAAGCGCTGTCGCGACGTCCGGCGTGGTTGCGCATGCGGCAAGGCCAAGCGTCAGCGGTATGAGGAGGACTTTCCCGATAGATATCGAAGTCAAGTTCCGCCCCTCCCCGCTTTGCGCTCTACTGTTGCAATTGTCCGCGAATTGCGCCCCTCGGATATTCTGCCGTGTGGACGTTCACGTAATAATTGCCGATGCCTTCGTCGAAGGCTTGTTGCACCCACGAGGTATCGCTGCTGCATCCACGCCAACCGCCCTCTGTTGCCTGCTTGAGCGGGAGGACCACTGGACCCTCCGTCCCGGCGGCACCGCGATGGATATGCGCGCCCGTGATCGGCGCAATATTTTCAAGATCGCTCAGGTCCCAGCACACCCGCGTAAGCTCGTCGGCAAAGCTGATTTCCGCCAACCCCGACCCATCGGGGTCGCCCGGATGCACCTCGTTCGCGCCGCTAAGCTCGGCAGTATAGGTCGAAGAAATGGCCTCGGTATAGGTCTGCTGGACCGTTTCGCAGCCGATGAGAGCGATAGCAGCGGTGGCGGTGACAAGCGTGCGACGGATCATTGGGTCCCCCTTGCGACAATAAGTCTCGCAATTGGAACGGGAGGCTGTGGGGGATGTTCCCTGGCCTCTGCTGGCCTCACTCCCACTCGATCGTGCCCGGGGGCTTCGACGTATAGTCGTAAACCACGCGGTTGATGCCCTGTACCTCGTTGATGATGCGCGTGGCGACGCGGCTGAGAAAAGTGCTGTCGAAGGGATAGATATCGGCGGTCATGCCATCCGTGCTGGTCACCGCACGCAGTCCGCAGACGCTGTCGTAGGTGCGCCCGTCGCCCATCACGCCGACGGTCTTGACCGGCAGCAGCACCGCGAAGGCCTGCCAGATCGCGTCGTAAAGACCCGCATTGCGGATTTCCTCAAGGTAGATCGCGTCGGCCTTCCGCAGGATGTCGCAGCGTTCCTTGGTCACCTCGCCAGGGATGCGGATGGCCAGGCCCGGGCCGGGGAAGGGATGGCGGCCCACGAAAATCTCGGGCAGGCCCAGCTCGCGCCCCAATTCGCGGACCTCGTCCTTGAACAGTTCGCGCAAGGGTTCGACCAGTTCCATGTTCATGCGCTCGGGCAGGCCGCCGACATTGTGGTGGCTCTTGATGGTGACAGAGGGCCCGCCGGTGAAGCTGACGCTTTCGATGACGTCGGGATAGAGGGTGCCCTGCGCAAGGAAGTCGGCGCCGCCGATTTTCTTGGCCTCGGCCTCGAACAGATCGATGAAGGCGCCGCCGATGAACTTGCGCTTCTTTTCGGGATCGGTCTGGCCTTCGAGGCCGCCGAGGAACATCTCTTCGGCATTCACATGGACCAGAGGGATATTGTAATGGTCGCGGAAGAGGGTGACGACCTGCTCGGCCTCGTTCATGCGCATGAGGCCATGGTCGACGAAGACGCATGTCAGCTGGTCGCCAATGGCCTCGTGGATGAGGACCGCGGCAACCGCGGAATCGACACCGCCCGAAAGGCCACAGATGACCTTGCCGTCGCCGACCTGTTCACGGATTTCGGCGATCTTGGTCTTGCGGAATTCGGCCATGGTCCAGTCGCCCGCCAAGCCGCAGACGTGACGCACGAAATTGGCCAGCAGCTTGCCGCCATCGGGCGTATGGACGACCTCGGGGTGGAACTGGGTGCCGTAATAGCGGCGCTCGTCATCAGCGATCAGCGCGAAGGGCGCACCGGAACTTGTTGCGACGATACGGAAACCATCGGCAATCCGGGTAACCTTGTCACCGTGACTCATCCAAACCTGGTGCGTTTCGTCCGGCTTCCACAGGCCGTCGAACAGCACGCATTCATCCGACACCTCGCAGAATGCGCGGCCGAACTCGCCGCCCTCGCCAGTTTCATGCCCCGGGCGGACCTCGCCGCCGAGCTGGTGGGTCATGACCTGCTGGCCATAGCAAATGCCGAGCACGGGCACACCGCTTTCGAAGATGATGTCGGGCGCGCGCGGGCTGCCTTCATCGGGTACGCTGGCCGGGCCGCCGGACAGGATCACGCCCTTGGGCTTGAGCCGATTGAAGGCATCTTCCGCCTGTGTGAACGGTGCGATTTCCGAATAGACCCCCGCCTCGCGCACGCGGCGTGCAATGAGCTGGGTGACCTGACTGCCGAAGTCGACGATCAGAATGGAATCGGGAAGATGTTCTGCCTGCATGGCGCACCCGTTAAGGCCAGCGCGCCACGCCTGTCCAGCACCAGCGAACCGATTGCGTGGCAGACGCTGGAAAACGGGCCTGGCGGCGCTTGCTCGACGTTGCGACTATGCACTTCGGTGCAATTCGCAAGGAATGCCCGGACCTTATCCCGTCGAGAATAGCGGGATGCCGCTCATCAGGCCCAAATGCATACGAGTTCTGCGTTGCGTGAAACGCAACGTCGTTCAACCTTTTCTCACTTTCTATCACTCGACTGAAAGATTATTACCGACCTCACAGCCGGACGGTGACCCCTGATACTCCGTCCCGGACGATTTGCAGGAGCGTCGGTCCCCCAAGCAACCGTGCTTCTGGCCTTCCTCGCCAATAGCGGCCGGCCACCGGCCCCCCGCACCGGCGAGGCGATATGGCAGCGAGTAGAGACGCGGCCGCCGACATTCCTCTCCCTCCCCCCTAGAAGTCGGCGCCGCGTCTCGAAACGCTCGCGGCGATTCGCCCGTGTAACTTTCGCAAAGGCATACGCGAACGTCCTTGCACACTCACGCAAGGAGATTTGTCATGTTCGATTTCGCAAACCGCTTCGCCGCCCTCATCCTGGCCGCCGGTCTGACCAGCCTGCTGCTATCACCGACGGTAATCTAGACGGGCAAGCCCTGCCGCTCGGCCTCCGCGCGCAGGTCGGTCTTAAGCAGCTTGCCGATATGGCTGCGCGGCATGTCTTCGATCGCGTGAAGCTGGGCAAGGCGCTGGGTTCTGCCCAGCCGCGCATTGACCCTCTCGCGGATCGCCTCGCAGTCGCCCGCACCGTTTCTCAGGGTAACGAATCCCACGGGCGTTTCGCCCCAACGCTCGCTCGGCACGCCGATTACCGCGGCTTCGACCACCTCGGCCTCGCGCAGCAATTCGCCTTCGAGATCGACGGGGAAGATGTTGAACCCGCCCGAGATGATCATGTCCTTGGCGCGGCCGACTAGCTCGACGAAACCGTCGGCATCCACACGGCCGATATCGCCCATCCGCTGCCACACTTCGCCCGTTTCGGGATCGGTCCAGTAGCCTTCGCGCGTCTTGTCGGGCTGGTTCTTGTAACCTGCCATCATGGTCTGGCTGCGCCCGATCAGATTGCCCGCTTCGCCCGGCGGCACGGGCTTATCGGCATCGTCGAGCACTTTCAATTCGCTGCCCGGCGCGGGGCGGCCGACAGTGTGCAGCTTGTCGGGGAACTTGTGCGCTTCGAGCAGGCACACCACCCCGCCCTCGGTCATCGAATAGATCTCGATCAGCGCGCCGGGCATCCGGTCGAGTACCTCGCGTTTCAATTTCGCCGGGAAGGGCGCGGAAGTACAGTATTTGAGGTGGAGTGCGGAAAGATCGAAGTCATCGAAGCGCGATTCCTGCATCAGGCGCCGGTATTGAACCGGCACCAGCATTGTCGCGGTCGCCCGGTCGTCTTGCGCGAATTCCAGCCACCGAAGCGCGTCGAACTTGCGCATGACCCTCACGGTCCCGCCCGCAAGCAGTGGTGGCAGGAAAGCGACCATGGTGGTGTTAGAATACAGCGGGGTCGAGGCCAGCGTGCGCACCGGCAGGCCGCTTTCGAGCCAGCTTGCCGCCGTCGCGGCGAATTGCCGCCAACGCATCTGGTGCGAATGGACGATGCCCTTGGGCGTGCCGGTCGTCCCGCTGGAATAGATTATGTTGAACGGATCGCCCGGTTCCGGGTCGAAAGCCGGCGCGATGGTTCCTTCCGACGCCATCCAGCTATCGAGATCTTCGTCGAGCACGACGCGCGTCATGCCCGCGAAGCAATCCTCGCCCAGTTCGACCAGCTTCGCGCGATCGATGAAGATGTGCTGCGCGCCCGAATCGCTCGCCATTCCGGCGAGCTGGTCGGGACTGGCGCTGGTGGTCAGTGGCGCTGCCACTCCGCCCGCGCGGACCGCGGCGAGAAACACCAGCGCATAGGGGATCGAGGAATAGCCGAGGATTGCTACCGACTGGCCTCGCTCGAGGCCCTCCTCTGCCAGCCGCGCGGCGATCCGCTCGACCCTGTCGCCCAGTTCGGACCAGGTCAGCTCGCCATCGTCGTCTCGCATCGCGACCTGGCTGCCCAGGGCTGCGGCGTTGGCGGCGATGATGTGCGGAAAGCTGCCGAAGGGTTCGGCCAGCGCGGCAATCTGTGTCTCTCCCATGCGCGCACCCTATCGTCGCGCGCGCGCCTGTCGAGAGACTAGATCAGCATTCGATCACATTGACCGCCAGACCGCCCTGGCTCGTCTCCTTGTACTTGCTCGACATGTCGAGCCCGGTCTGGCGCATGGTCTCGATCACCTGATCGAGGCTGACGCGAGTGTCGGTCTCGGGCCGGTGCAGCGCGAGGCGCGCGGCATTGACCGCCTTGACCGCGCCGATGGCGTTGCGCTCGATACAGGGCACCTGCACGAGCCCGCCGACGGGATCGCAGGTCAGGCCGAGATTGTGTTCCATGCCGATTTCCGCCGCGCAGGCGACTTGCTGGGGCGAGGCGCCCCACAGCGCCGCGAGCCCGCCCGCAGCCATCGAGCAGGCGACGCCGACCTCGCCCTGGCAGCCCATCTCGGCGCCAGAAATACTCGCGCGCTGCTTGTAAAGCAGCCCGATCGCACCCGCGGTGAGCAGGAAAGTGCGGCGCCGCTCGGTACAGCGAGCGCCCTCGTCCTCGCAATAAAAGCGGATCACCGCCGGGATGATCCCCGCCGCGCCATTGGTCGGGGCGGTCACCACGCGCCCGCCCGCCGCGTTCTCCTCATTCACCGCCATGGCATAGCAATTGAGCCAGTCGAACAATTGTTCGCGTTCGTTCGATTGCGGGTTGGCCGAGAGCTTGTCCCACAGATCGGGCGCACGCCGCGCGACTTTCAACCCACCCGGCAGGATACCGCGCTGCGACAGGCCGCGATCGATGCACTGGTCCATCGCGCTGGCGATACGGTCGATGCCGTCGAGCGTCTTGTCGCGCGGGCGGAAGGCATCCTCGTTTGCAAGTACGAGTTCCGCGATCGGAAGGCCGGCCTCCTCGCATGCCGCGAGCAACTCTTCCGCCGAACCGAAATCATGCGGCACGCGCGCGCCCGCATTGATCCGATCGTCCTTGGGCTTGCGCTTCAATTGCGCTTCGGAGGCGACGAAGCCGCCGCCGGTCGAATAATAGGTACGCTTGGACAGCTGCTTGGCCGCGGCATCATAGGCGACCAGCGTCATGCCATTTGGGTGCAGATCGGGAATGATATGCCCTGCGAGCTCGATATCGCCGCTCGGGTCGAATGCGATCTCGCGCGCGCCTCCGAGTTTGAGTCGCTTGTCGCCGCGCAGCCGTTCTAGCGCTGCCGCAGCTTCGTCGGGGCAAGTCGTGTCGGGAGCGAAGCCCATCAGGCCAAGGATCGTGGCATCTACCGTCCCGTGCCCGACACCCGTCAGCGCCAGCGAGCCCTGCAATTCGACGGCCACTCGTGCGGTCTTGTTCAGCTTGCCCGACTTGGCCAGCGCCCGGACGAAGGTCCGCGCAATCCGCATCGGCCCGACCGTGTGCGAGGACGAGGGGCCGATCCCGATTCTGAAGATGTCGAGTACCGATAGCATGCGGCTCGGGATGCGCTTTTCGCATGCCTAAATCAACCGGTTGCAGCTGAAACCGATGCCACGCCAATCTGTGGGTAAAATCGACTGCAAAACTTTGGATTTCCGCCACCGAAAGCCTATATGATCGGCATGGATGATACCCCTGAAAATACGGGCGCAGAAGCGCCGAAAAAGAACGGTTACGGCGCGGATTCGATCAAGGTCCTCAAGGGCCTCGACGCAGTGCGCAAACGGCCTGGCATGTATATCGGCGATACCGACGATGGATCGGGTCTCCACCACATGGTTTTCGAAGTGTCTGACAATGCGATCGACGAAGCGCTGGCGGGGCACTGCGACCTCGTCCTGATCGAACTCAACCCCGATGGCTCGGTCAGCGTTGAAGACAATGGCCGCGGCATCCCCGTCGACATGCACAAGGAAGAGGGCGTGTCGGCGGCGGAGGTCATCATGACCCAGCTGCACGCGGGCGGTAAGTTCGAGAACACCAGCGACGACAACGCATACAAGGTCTCGGGCGGCCTGCACGGCGTGGGCGTTTCGGTGGTGAACGCGCTCTCGGAATGGCTTGAACTCACCATCTGGCGCGACGGCAAGGAGCACTGGATGCGCTTCGAGCACGGCGATGCGGTCGAGAGCCTGCGCATTGTGGGTGATGCGCCCACGGTCGAGCAGAATCCCGACGAGAATGGGTTCAAGAAGGGCACGCGCGTCACCTTCAAGGCTTCCGAAGACACCTTCAAGAACGTCACCGAGTTCGATTTCGAGAAGCTCGAGCACCGTTATCGCGAGCTCGCCTTTCTCAATTCGGGCGTGCGCATCCTGCTGCGCGACAAGCGGCACGAGCAGCCTCTCGAGCACGACCTGTTCTACGAAGGCGGGATCGCCGCCTTCGTCAGATACCTCGACCGCAACAAGCAGGCGCTGGTGGCCGAACCGATCGCTGTGTCGGCCGAAAAAGACGGCATCGGCATCGACGTCGCGCTCGAATGGAACGACAGCTATTACGAAAACGTCCTCACCTTCACCAACAACATCCCGCAGCGCGACGGCGGCACACACCTCGCCGCATTCCGCACCGCGCTGACCCGCACGCTCAACAATTACGCATCCAACTCGGGATTGCTGAAGAAAGAAAAGGTCTCGCTTTCGGGAGAGGACATGCGCGAAGGCCTGACCGCCATCGTATCGGTAAAGCTGCCCGATCCCAAATTCTCCAGCCAGACCAAGGACAAGCTGGTCAGCTCGGAAGTTCGCCAGCCCCTGGAATCGCTGATGGGCGAGAAAATGGGCGAATGGCTGGAGGAAAACCCGAACGAGGCCAAGGCGATCGTCCAGAAGGTGATCGATGCCGCCGCCGCACGCGAAGCCGCCCGCAAGGCACGCGAAATGAGCCGCAAGGGCGCGATGAGCATCGCCTCGCTGCCCGGCAAGCTGGCCGATTGCCAGGATCGCAACCCCGCCAATTGCGAACTCTTCCTGGTCGAGGGTGATTCGGCAGGCGGCTCGGCCAAGCAGGGCCGCGACCGCAAGACGCAGGCGATCCTGCCGCTCAAGGGCAAGATCCTCAATGTCGAACGCGCGCGTTTCGACCGGATCATCTCCTCGAAAGAAGTCGGCACGCTGATCCAGGCGATGGGCACGGGCCTGCGCGACGAATTCGACCTCGAGAAGCTGCGCTACCACAAGATCGTGATCATGACCGACGCCGACGTCGACGGCGCGCATATCCGCACGCTCCTGCTCACCTTCTTCCACCGCCAGATGCCCGAGATCGTCAAGGCCGGACACCTCTTCATCGCGCAGCCCCCGCTCTACAAGGTGACCCGCGGCAAGAGCGAGGTCTATCTGAAAGACCAGGCCGCCTATGATCGCTACCTGATCGCGCAGGGGCTCGACGGGCGGGTGCTCGAAACCCAAGGCGGCGGCGTGCGGGGCGGCGGCGAACTGGAAGCGCTGGTCGAACACGGCCTTCGCATGCGCAACCTGCTCGGCTTCGTGCCGCGCAAGTACAAGACCGACCTGATCGAGGCGATGGCGCTGGCTGGCGCGCTCGATCCGCAAGGCGACCGCTCGGCGGCGCTCGACCGCGCTGCCGCGCACCTGCAAATGGGCGATCCCGAAGCGCGCTGGAGCGCCGAGACCGGCGAAGACGGCAAGGTCCGCCTCAGCCGACTTTGGCGCGGGGTAACCGACGTCCACGAGATCGATCCCGCCTTCCTCGACAGCGCGGAGGCACGCAAGCTCCACCGCGTCGCGCATGACTTCGCGGATCTCTACACGAGCCCCATGCGGCTCGTGCGAAGCGGGACCGGGGCCGAGACAGATGAGGTCGATACCAGCGATACGGAGGACGATGCACCGATCCTTGCCGACGATGCGATCACCCTCCCCACGCAACTGCTCGAATCCGTCATCGCCGCTGGACGCAAGGGCCAAAAAATCCAGCGCTACAAGGGTCTTGGCGAGATGAATGCCGAGCAGCTGTGGGAGACCACGCTCGACCCCGACAACCGCGCGTTGCTGCAGGTCAAGGTCGAGGATGCCGATGTGACCGACGAGATCTTCACCCGCCTGATGGGCGACGTCGTCGAACCGCGCCGCGAATTCATCCAGAACAACGCGCTCAACGTCGCCAATCTGGACGTCTGACCGAGTGAGCGGGGGGCAGGCAACCAAGGGGGTCGAGCAGGGCGGGTTTCTGCTCTTCCTCGGCCTCGTCTCGGTGGCCTTGCTGGCTGTGGTACTGCCCTTCGCGCGCCCGCTTCTCTGGGCGGCGCTGGGCGCGATCCTGTTCCAGCCGCTCTATCGCTGGTTTCACGAGAAGCGCCCGGAAAAGGAAAGCCAGTCCGCGCTCGCCAGCATGGTGGTGATCCTGTTTGCGGTCGTCCTACCCGCATTTTGGATCGGCAGCGCCGTGGTCGACGAGGCCGCGGGACTTTTTCTGGCTTTTCGCGACGGCGATATCGACGTTTCGATCTACTTCGAACGCGTTTTCGCCGCGCTTCCCGCCAATATCCAGACCTCGCTCGCCAGCGCCGGCTTTGGCGATTTCGTCGCGGTGCAGGAGCGCGCAACCGCCTTCGTCCAAGCCAGTCTGGGACTCATCGCAACCCAGGCCATCGCCATCGGCGGCAGCGTATTCGGCTTCGTGCTGGCCTTCGCCGTTGGTCTCTATGTCAGCTTTTTCCTCCTGCGCGACGGGCGCGCGGTCGGCGATGCGATCCTCGCGGCGCTGCCGATGGAGCGCCCTGTGGCCGACCGCCTCGCCGAACGTTTCCTCACGATCGTACGTGCAACGATCAAGGGCTCGGTCGTGGTCGGGCTGGTACAGGGGGCGCTGGGTGCGCTGACCTTCTGGATCGTGGGCATTCCTTCGGTCCTGCTGCTTGGCGTGATCATGGCGATCGCTTCGCTATTACCCGCACTCGGACCGGCGATCGTGTGGGTCCCGGCGGCGATCTATCTGTTGGCGACGGGTGCGATCTGGGAAGGCGTGGTGGTCATCGTCTCGGGTATCGCCCTGATCGGCATGGCGGACAATGTCCTGCGCCCGATCCTCGTCGGTCGCGATACGGGCATTCCCGACTGGCTGGTCCTCGTCACCACGCTTGGCGGGATCGCCACGATGGGCTTGTCGGGTATCGTCGTCGGCCCGCTGGTCTGCGGGCTGTTCCTCGCGGCCTGGGGAATCTTTGCCGAGCAACGCGGGCCCGACGGCGCGAGCGTAGCCGAGGGACCCGAGCGCGAGACCGGAGCCTGACTAAGCCGCGCGGATATCCTTCGTACCGCGCGCACCGCCATCCTTGGCGTCGAGCCCGTCGAAAATGGCCGATACGATCAGCGCCAGCTTCTCCTCGCTCAGCCGTTCGTCGAGCATGGCGATCAGGTAGGGCTGCAAATAGCAGATCACCATCTGGTTGATCAGCGACAAGGCGGTGTCGACCTCGAGGCCTTCGAGGAAACCTTCTGCCTGTGCCTCGGCGATAAGCTCGCACAGATAATGATCGCCGAGGTCGATATAGCTGCGCGCATATTCGAAATAGCGCTCGCCCATTTCGACATAGAGGTTGAAGGTCGCCGGATCGTCGCGGAAATTCTTGCGCAGCAACCGAAAACGGCGGGCGAAGAACTCGTACATTTTGCGGCGTGGCGGCAGGTCGGAGGCCATCACCTCGTCCATGACGGCGAGCTTGGGCGCGAACCATTCGGCGGTAATTGCCTCGAACAGATCGCCGTCTTCAGGAAAAACCACCTCGACCCGTGCGCGCGCGATCTTGAGCTCGGCAGCTAGCCGGGTGCGGGTGACTTCTTCGCCCGTGCGCTCCATCAGAGCCATCGCCTCGCGCGCGAAGCGACTGCGCAATTCGTCGATGTCCTTCTCGCTCACGCTGGCGCGCTCCCCAATTGGCCTTCCGGCAAATTAGGGACGGATGCGCGCCGGTTAAACCCCTTACGGGCTTAGCCGACGGATTTCTTGGGCGGGAGCGGGAAGAAGGCCGAGGTGCGAGCCTTGTACTCCGCATAACCGGGGCGCGATCTCTTCATTCCCCCTTCGAGCAGCGGCGCTCCCGACCATTTGGTTAGCGTGAAAGTCAGGAAGATCGGCCCGATCACGGTCGTTGCGGCGACCCACCAGCCGGCCGAGGCGGCAGCGATCCAGATGCCCCACCACACGCAGGCATCGCCGAAATAGTTAGGATGGCGGGTGTAGCGCCACAGCCCCTTGTCCATGACCTCGCCCTCGTTGGCCGGATCGGCCTTGAAGCGCGCAAGCTGCCAGTCGCCCACCCATTCGAAGAAAATGCCGATGGCCCAGATCGCGAAGCCGAGCAACGCCAGGCCGCTGATCGGCGTCAGCGATCCTGCTTCGAGAATGCCATATTGCGCGGGGCTGGAGACCATGAACAGCAACACCGACTGGCCGAGGAAGACCTTGGTCAGTGCGGCGATCGCGAAGCGCCCCTTTTCCCGGTCCTTCTTGAGGATGCGTTTGTAGCGCTTGTCCTCGCCCTCGCGCCGCCAGCGGATGAAGAGGTAGATGGCGAGCCGCGCGCCCCAGATCACTGCCATCGCCATCAGCAGCGTCGCCAGCGGGCCTGGCTCGTAAAGCCGCAGCCAGCTGACCAGTGCCATCAGCGCCATGCCCCCGCCCCAATAGGCATCGACGAAGCTGACATCGTCGATCTGTACAGCGATCACCCACAGCACGAGCGCCATGCCCAGCAGGATCACCGCATTGGCGAGCAGCGCTTCGACGATCATTTCGCATCCTCCTCGATCAGGCGCAGGGCCTGTTGTTCCAGAACCCTGAAGCGCCCGTATTCGGGCAGTTTGGAGCGCATGAAGCGGGCGATTTCAAGAAGCGTTTCGCCATAGTTCCCGGTCGGCACGATTGCCGGGCCGAAGCCGAGTAGCCGTCGCTCGTTGCACACCCATGCGGGCACGATCGGCACGCAGGCGGCACGCGCAATATTGTAGAATCCCGATTTCCATTCCCCGCTGGAGTTGCGCGTGCCCTCTGCGGCGACAACCAGGGCGAGATGATCGCGCCGTTCGAACTCGTCAGCGATCTGGTCCACCATGTTGGCGCGCCGCGTCCGGTCGATGGGTATGCCGCCCATATCGAACATGAAGTTGCGCATCACACCCTGGAACAGCGTGTGCTTGCCCATGAAATTGGGTTCCACGCCTTCCGCGGCGGTCGCGCCGATGAAGAAAACGAAATCCCAGTTCGACGTATGCGGCGCGCCCGCGATGACGAACTTGGGGATGTCGGGCAGGTGCCCGTCGAGCTTCCAGCCCCTCAAACGATAGATCGCCATGATGATCCGTCGCACGATGCGCGACAGGATCGAACGCTTGCGGCGCGGCCCGTTGGACGACAATTCTCTCTCCCCTGGAAGCCAGACCTAGCAGCTACGTCGGGGAAAGCGATAGGGATGCAGCGGTTTGCCGCCGATTACATCCGGAAGACGCCGAACTGGGGTTTCTCGGGGATCGGCGCCTCGAGCGTCGCGGCGAAGGCAAGGCCGAGCACATCACGGGTCTGCACCGGATCGATCACCCCATCGTCCCACAGGCGCGCGGTGGCGTAATAGGGATTGCCCTCGTCTTCGTATTTCTGGCGGATCGGAGCCTTGAATGCCTCGGCCTCCTCCTCGCTCCAGCTGTCCGCATCGCGGTGGACTGTCGCCAGCACGCTCGCCGCCTGCTCGCCGCCCATCACGCTAATCCGCGCATTGGGCCAGGTGAAGAGGAAACGCGGCGAATAGGCGCGGCCCGCCATGCCGTAATTGCCAGCACCGAAGCTGCCGCCGATTACCACGGTGATCTTGGGCACGGTCGCGGTTGCGACCGCGGTAACGAGCTTCGCGCCGTGCTTGGCGATCCCCTCGGCCTCGTACTTCCCGCCGACCATGAAGCCCGAGATATTCTGCAGGAACAGCAGCGGAATGCGCCGCTGGCAGGCAAGTTCGATGAAATGCGCTCCCTTGCGCGCGCTTTCGGAGAACAGCACGCCATTATTGGCGAGGATCGCCACCGGCATGCCCCAGATATGCGCGAAACCGCAGATGAGCGTGCTGCCATAGTGTTGCTTGAACTCGTGAAACTCGCTGCCGTCGACCAACCGCGCGATGATCTCCTTCACATCGTAGGGTGCACGCACGTCCTCGGGGACGATGGCGTAGAGATCGTCGGCATCGAACTTGGGCGGGCGCGGGTCCTTGAGCGCAACGTCCTTCGCCGCGCCGGTATTCGCACCCAACTGGCTGACGATATCGCGCACGATGGTGAGCGCGTGCTCGTCATTCTCGGCGAGATGGTCGACCACGCCCGATTTCTTGGCATGAAGGTCGCCGCCACCTAGGTCCTCTGCGCTGATTTCCTCACCCGTCGCGGCCTTCACCAGCGGCGGTCCGGCGAGAAAAATCGTGCCCTGGTTGCGCACGATCACGGTCTCGTCGGACATGGCGGGAACATAGGCGCCGCCCGCGGTGCAGCTCCCCATCACACAGGCGATCTGCGGGATGCCCAGTGCCGACATATTGGCCTGGTTGAAGAAGATACGCCCGAAATGGTCGCGGTCGGGGAAGACTTCCGCCTGGTGCGGCAGATTCGCCCCGCCGCTGTCGACGAGGTAGATGCACGGGAGCCGGTTCTCCTGCGCGATCTCCTGCGCGCGCAGGTGCTTCTTGACCGTCATGGGGTAGTAGGTGCCGCCCTTCACGGTGGCATCGTTGCACACGATCATGACCTGCCGGCCCGACACGCGCCCGATCCCGGCGATCATCCCCGCACCGTTGATCGCGTCTTTATACATGCCATTGGCGGCGAGCTGGCCGATCTCGAGAAACGGGCTGCCCGGATCGAGCAACCGTTCCACCCGCTCACGCGGGAGCAGCTTGCCGCGCGAGACATGCCGCTCGCGGCTGCCTTCGGACCCGCCAAGCGCGGCCGCAGCGACGGTGGAGCGCAAGTCAGCCGCAAGCGACTTGTTATGCTCGAAGCGCGCCTTCGCATCCGGCGCTTCGCGGTCAAGTTGCGATGTGAGAACGGGTGCGGTCATGCAACTTTCTCCGGCTGTGCAAAGCCATAGGGATTTTCTCGCCCGAGCTTCAAATGTTCGAGATTCATGTCGATCGCCAGACCGGGAGTGCCTTGTTCGCGTTCAAAAGGGGCGAAGGGCATCAACCAGATAGAAAGCCGTTCGATCTGGTCGAGAACTTCGATCGGAGGATGAGACATGCCGCCTGCTTGTGCATTGACCCGCAAGAAACGCGCCAACGATTCCTTCGCAACACAGCTCTGTCCGGTGAACGACCTTAGGCAAACAGCATAGGCACCAGACGTCCACGCATCCCACTCCTGGTTGGCGATTGATGTCGCCATAGCGATCTTCACGACACCATTTTCGAAAGCGTCCGGATAATTCGTAAGAGCCAGCGGCTCTGATTCCAGAGCATCGACAAACTGGGCGGCGAAATCCTTACGGTTCTGGGCGGCAGCTTCTTCAGCGCTGCTCCCGTCGCGCATGATCAGCACAGCTCGGCGGAGCCAATACGCGGCCGCCGGAGCATAGCGATCTTCTCCCCCAGCAGCTGGCGCTGAAGGGGATTTCCCAGTGTAACCGGCAAGGGCAGACCACCACTCACCGCTAACGTTGCGGCTATATACCACTCCCGGCGCCGCTTTCGCGTTGAGCAGTTCGTCCAACGCCTGTTCAGACAGCCCGCACTGATTGGCGAGGGCTTCCTTGGTGACGAACCAACGCTCTACGTAGCACGAGGTGAGGTCGCTCACCCCGCCGCCCCGATCAACTCGCGGCCGATCAGCATCCGACGAATCTCGTTGGTGCCCGCGCCGATGTCGAGCAGCTTGGCATCGCGCATGTAGCGCTCGACCGGCCAGTCAGTGGTGTAGCCCGCGCCGCCCAGTGCCTGGACGCTCTCCGCCGCAACCCGGAAGGCATTCTCGCTCGCCAGCAGGATGGCACCCGCGGCATCGAACCGCGTGGTTTTGTCCGCATCGCAGCTCTTGGCCACCGCGTAGGTATAGGCGCGCGCCGATTGCAGCGCGACATACATGTCGGCGACCTTCGCCTGCATCAGCTGGAAGCTGCCCAGCGGCTTGCCGAACTGCTTGCGCTCGCGAAGGTAGGGGATGACCGTGTCGAGGCACGCCTGCATCACGCCGAGCTGGAGCCCGGCGAGCACCACGCGCTCGTAATCGAGCCCGCTCATCAGCACGCCCACGCCGCCGTTTTCGGGGCCCATGATGTTCTCTTCGGGCACGAAGCAATCGTCGAACACCAGCTCGGCGGTGGGGCTGCCGCGCATGCCGACCTTCTCGATCTTCTGGCCGATCGAGAAACCGTCGAAGTCCTTCTCGATCAGGAAGGTGGTGATCCCGCGGCTGCCCGCATCGGGCGTGGTCTTGCCATAGACAACCAGCGTATCGGCATGGGGCGCGTTGGTGATCCAGAACTTGGTGCCGTTGAGCAGGTAGCCGCCCTGCACCTTTTCGGCTTTCATCTTCATCGAGACGACGTCCGACCCGGCGCTCGCCTCGCTCATCGCGAGGCTGCCGACATGTTCGCCGGAGATGAGCTTGGGCAGGTATTTCGCCTTCTGCTCGGCATTGCCCCAGCGCGCGATCTGATTGACGCACAGGTTGGAATGCGCGCCATAGCTGAGGCCGACCGATGCGCTGGCGCGGCTGACTTCCTCCACCGCGATGACATGTTCGAGATAGCCGAGACCGAGGCCGCCATCCTCCTCGCTCACAGTGATGCCGTGCAGGCCCAGCTCGCCCATGGCGGGCCACAGCTCTTCCTTGGGGAACCAGTCCTCGCGGTCGACTTTTTCGGCCAGTGGAGCGATCTGTTCGTCGGCGAAACGGCCGACGCTCTCGCGAATCATCTCGGCGCTTTCGCCGAGCTGGAAATCGAAATCGGGGGTCGCGCGCATGCTCTCTCCTTGGGGCTCCGCGAAAATTCGTATGCGGAGCGGGCCGATAGCCGAGCAAGCGGCACGGGGCAAACCCAATAGGCGGCCCCAATTGGCGGCCGGCATGCGCCGGCGGCGCTAAGTGCTTTACGCCGTGGGCGCATGGTCCTAGGCGAATGGACATCGGCATGTATCGGAAGGGTTCCATCCTGTGGCCCGGGGGCAAGGCACCCTCGGATGCGCATTGCGACGAGGACAAGCGTCTCGCGATCCTTGCCGCGCATGGCGTAGATGCGCTGGTCGACGATCCCGAGCTGCAGGAACTCGTCGAACTCGTCGCCAAGATTTGCGCCGCGCCGATGGCGCTGGTCACCATGGTCGAGGAGGGCCGGCAGCTGTTCCTGACCCGCACCGGGATCGATGCGCGCGAAACGCCGCGTTCGACCAGCTTCTGCGCGCATGCGATGCTCGGCAGCGAAGCGATGGAAGTATGCGATGCCCGCGAAGACGAGCGTTTCGCCGACAACGCCCTGGTCACCGGGCCGCCCTACATTCGCTTCTATGCCGGCCACCCGCTGATTTCGGCCGAGGGCGCACCGCTCGGCGCGCTATGCGTGATCGACACGGTGCCGCGCAGCGCCGGGCTAACCGGCTTCCAGCAGGAGAGCCTAGGCGTCCTGGCCAGGGCGGTCATGCGGCGCATTTCGCAGCGGCGGCTGGGCGAAACCGCGCAGGAAGCGGTGGCAGTGCGCGACGACTATCTCCAGCGCATGATCGACAGCGTGCCGGGGATCGCCTGGTCGGCCGACGCCTCGGGTAAGTTCGACCAGATCAATGCGCAATGGGAAGACCTGACCGGTCTCCCGAAACCCACAACGGTCGAGGACTGGCGCGCTGCGATCCACCCGGACGACTGGGACAAGGCGCTGGCGGCGTTCGAGGCCTCGCTGGAAAGCGGCCGGCCCTACGAGTACGAATGGCGCTTGAAGCTCTCCGATGGCGACTATCGCTGGATGCTCTCGCGCGCGGTCCGCATCCCGATGGGCAAGGATGCCAATCGCTGGTTCGGCACGGTGATCGACGTCGACCGCCAGCACCGGCTGTCCGAATCGCGCGACCTGCTGGCGAACGAGTTGTCGCACCGCATCAAGAACATCTTCGCCGTCGTCTCCGGCCTCGTCGCGATCCGCTCTCGCGGCAAGCCGGAAGTCGCCGATTTTGCCGCCGAACTGAACCAGACCATCCGCGCTTTGGGCGCGGCGCATGACTATGTTCGGCCCGGTCACGGGAAAGGAGGTGGCACCCTGTCGGGGCTGCTCGCCGACCTGCTGGCTCCCTATGGCACGGCAGAGCAGGAACGTTTCAGCGTAAGCGGCCCGGGGATCAAGATCGGCGCCCGCGCTGCGACGCCGCTGGCGCTCATTTTTCACGAGCTGGCGACCAATTCGGCAAAATATGGCGCGCTCTCCTGCGCCGAGGGCCATGTCACGGTCACCGTGGAAGACGATTGCGCGGGCGGCGACGATGTGTGCGTCAACTGGGAAGAGAGCGCACGCAGCTGCGGCATTCCCGACGAAAGCGAGCGCGAAGGCTTCGGCTCGCGCCTGCTGCGCATGGCGGTCGAGGGTCAGTTGGGCGGAACATTCGAGCGGACCTTCTCCGAGGAAGGGCTCGAGGTCAGGATCGTCTTCCCGCGCTCCGCGGTCGAAAGCTGATCGCGCGCTCGACTTGCCACCCCCGCCCGGCTGTGCTTTCCCCGGGGCGTGAAACAGGGAACGTCACGATGAGACGTATCATAGATGCTGCACTGGCCAGCCTTGTCCTCGCCGCCTGCGCTCCCGCCGGCCAGAGCGGTGACGAGTCCGCTGCCACGCCGGAGACCGCGCTCACTCCGACGGGCGAACCTGCGCCGGAAATCTTCTCCGCCACAGCCTGGCGCGCCGTGGCGGAGGACGGTGCGCGCTACACCACCTATCTCGATCCCGACGGTACCTATCGCGATTTGCGCAATGGCGATCCCTGGCAGACCGGCAGCTGGACCTATGATGAAGGCGCGCGTCCCAAACTGCTGTGTTTCACGCCCGATGACGAAAATGCCATCGAGCGCTGCTGGGAGCCCGGCCGGATGTCCGGTGACACCATGCGGGCCGAAAGCGACGGCGGGCTGACCATCGAACTCGAGCGGGTGGATTACGAGCTGCCCGCCGAAGGGGAACCCGCCGAGGACGATTCGGGGGCGTGACAGATGCGCCCGCACCGCTGCTCGAATTTTGCGACTTGCGGAAAACCTACGAGACGACTGCGGCGGTCGACGGAGTTTCGCTGGCGATCGCGCAGCGCGAATTCGTTGCGCTGGTCGGCGCTTCCGGCTCGGGCAAGTCGACACTGCTGAAGACGGTCAACCGGCTCGTCGACCCGACGACCGGTACCGTGCGGTTCGAAGGCGAAAACGTCGAAAGCCTGCCGCTCGCCGCACTGCGCCGCCGGATCGGCTATGTGTTCCAGTCGATCGGCCTGTTTCCGCACATGCGAGTGGACGAGAACATTGCCATCGGCCCGCGGCTGGTCGGCGAGAAGCTGGCGGAAGGGCGGATTGCCGAACTGCTCGAACTGGTCGATCTCGACTCGACCCTCGCTGCGCGAATGCCCGACGAATTGTCCGGCGGGCAGCGCCAGCGCGTCGGGGTTGCGCGCGCTCTGGCCAACGAGCCGCACCTGCTGCTGATGGACGAGCCCTTCGGTGCGCTCGATCCGATTACGCGCGATGCGCTCGGCGAACGGGTGCGCGCGCTGCATGAGGAGCTGGGCCTGACCACCGTGATGGTGACGCATGACATGGCCGAAGCCCTGCTGCTGGCCGACCGGGTGCTGGTGATGCATGCAGGCCGCGTCGTCGCCGACGAGACGCCGCATGCCCTGCTGGACGGTGCGGGCGGCGAGATCGCGCAGGGTCTCGTCGCCGTCCCGCGCGCGCAGGCCGACCGGCTGGCGGAGCTGGCACGGTGAACGATATCGGGATTGCGCTTCTAGGCCTCGGCGACAAGCTGGCCGCACATGTCCTGCTGTCCGCTTCCGCCATTGCGCTGGGCATCGCGGTGGCGCTGCCCCTGACGATCTGGGCGAGCCGCTCGCCCGCCGTCGCGCGGGCGACGCTCGGTTTCGCCAGTCTCGTCCAGACGATTCCCGCGCTCGCGCTGCTGGCGCTGTTTTTCCCGATCCTGCTGAGCCTGCGCGCGGTCTTCGGCGAGGGATTGCCCACGCTCGGCTTCCTGCCTTCGCTGCTGGCGCTCTCGCTCTATGCCCTGCTGCCGATCCTGCGCAACGCGGTGACCGCGCAGGCCAATCTCGACCCGGGCGTGATCGAGGCCGCCGATGGAGTGGGAATGAGTTTCTGGCAGCGCCTGCGGCTGGTCGAAGCCCCGCTGTCCGCGCCCTATATCATGGCCGGCATCCGCACCGCCGCAGTCTGGACCATCGGCGCGGCGACGCTGTCGACCACCATCGGCCAGCCAAGCCTCGGCGATCCGATATTTGCCGGGCTGCAGACTCAGAATTGGGTGCTGGTGCTTGCCGGATGCATTGCCAGCGCCGGGCTGGCGCTGGTGGCCGATGCACTGCTCGGCATGATCGAAAAAGGACTCGCCACGCGCCGACGCCTGTTGGCTGTCGGCGGGCTGGGCGCGGTCGTGCTCGGCGTCCTGACCGCGCTCACCGTGCAGTTCGGGGCCAGCGACGATGATCGCATCGTGATCGGCGCCAAGAGTTTCTCGGAACAGTATATCCTCGCCCGTCTGATCGGACAGCGGCTCGAGGCGGCAGGCTATTCGGTGGACTATCGCGACGGACTCGGTTCGGCAGTAGCGCATCGCGCGGTCTCGACCGGAGCGATCGACGTGCTGGTCGATTACACCGGCACGATCTGGACCAATCAGATGGAGCGGCGCGACAATCCCGACCGCGATGCCATGCTTGCCGAGATTATCGAGTGGGAAACGCGCACCAGCGGTACGCATGTCCTGGGCCGGCTGGGATTCGAGAATGCCTATGGCCTCGCCATGCCACGAGCGAAAGCCGAGGCAGGCGGCTTCGAGAGCATCGGCGATCTCGCCGCGCGCGCTCCCAGCATGACCATCGGCGGCGATCCGGAATTCTTCGAGCGGCCCGATTGGTTCGGAGTACGCGACACCTATGGGCTGCGGTTTGCCGAGCGGCGCAATTTCTCGCCCACATTCATGTACAACGCGCTGCAATCGGGGGAGGCCGACGTGATCGGCGCCTATACTTCGGACGGGCGGATCGCGGCCGACGATTTGGTATTCCTCGACGACCCAGAGGGCGCCTTTCCGAATTACGACGCCATCGTCCTGCTCAGCCCGGAGACGGGAGCGGACGACGGGATCGTCGCCGCGCTGTCGCCGCTGGTCGGCGCGATCGATGTCGAGGCGATGCGCGCGGCCAATCTTTCGGTCGACCGCGAGGAAGACCAGCTGTCGTTCGACGAGGCCGCGCGCAGGCTGGCTCAGCGCGTCGGCCTGTGACCTAGCGCGCCCGATTCCACACCTGCGTCTGGCAGAACGGCCCGATACAACCCTTTACCTCGAGCCGATCCGCTCCCTTTCGACGGATGACCGAGCGGTAGGTCTTGCCGCTCTTGGGGTCGTAGATCGTCCCGCGCCACAATTCCGCTTCCTCGGTAAAGCCGGTCAGGATCGGCATGCCCAGGAGCTTGCGGCCGCGCTTCGCCCTGTCTTTGTTATTCACGTCGCGCTGGTCCACCCCCTGCGGCGGGGGCACGAGGAACTTCGCAATCCGCCCGCAGGTGCTGCGCCCGCAATCGCCGATCTGGATAATCGCGTCTTTCTCGGCCGTGATCCAGCGCCCCTCGATCGGATCGGCGGCAGCAAGCGGGGTGGCGGCGAGCGACAGGGCGGCAAGGGCGAGCAGGCGTTTCATGTCTCGGATTTCCTCCGCTGGCCTTCGGGAAAGCCGGCCCCGCGCGGCCAGTCGCGCGCGGTCAATGCCATGCATTTGAACGGCTCGCCCATTGCCTCGGGCTGAACGAGACGGTCGTGCGCCACCTTGATCTCCCCGGCGCGGGAGGGTGAAGCCTTGGCCAGCGCCTGCGCACGCAATCCGACGCCCATCGAGGTGAGCCACGCACCCTGCGTGGTCAACATGCTCGCCACGCCTTCGCGGCGCGCAATCGTATCGAGCGTGGCGAAATCTACATGCGCGGTGAGGTCCATCTCGCCCGGCGCGGCAAAGACATCGACTTTCTCATGCGCGCGCACCGCCTGCAGCGTCGAGCCGGTGCGCGGTGCCAAATGCCCGTAATCGATCAACAGCGCCGCCCCGCCCTGCACGTCGAGCCGCCGCGCCAGCGCCTCGACCAGCGCGGCCGCCGCCGGGCAGGTCTCGATTACCGTGCCCGGCTGCGCAGCGCGCTGCCCCTCTGGCACGGCGTCCTCCATCGGGTTCGGACCCGCGACAAAGGCAAGCTCGCCTTGTTCGAGGCCCACCATCCGTTCGCGCCAGCCCTTTTCGGTCATCGCCAGCTGGCGGATCGGCAGCGCGTCGAGGAATTCATTGGCCAGCAGCAGGATCGGCCGGTCTTCGGGCAGCGTATCGAGCGTATCGTGGAATTGCGCACCGCCGAGCGCCCCACTCTGCACTTTGCGCAAGGCCTCCGAGCCCTCGACAAGGTGCACATCCGGCCGCAACCCCTGGCTCGCCATCGCGCGCAAGGCGTCCCTCGCCAGCGTCCCGCGTCCCGGGCCGAGCTCGACATAGATCGCCTCCGCGGGTCGGCCCGCCCGTGTCCAGATATCCGCCAGCCACAGCCCGGCCATCTCGCCGAACATCTGGCTGACTTCGGGCGCGGTGGTGAAATCGCCGGCTGCGCCGAGCGGATCGCGCGAGCTGTAGTAACACGCGTTGCTCTCGCCCATGTAGCGCGACACCGGCATCGGTCCGTGCTGCGCGATCAGACGGCGAAACGTCGCCGCAAGGTCGGTATGCCCGCCATCGCTCATGTGGTTTGCGGTTTGACTTTCGCCGCGCCGCCCACCGGTGGTTTCATCAGCGCATAGGCGATAACCACCAGGCCGATGGCGATCATCGGAAGGCTGAGCCACTGGCCGCGCGAGAGGCCGGTTTCGACCACGACATAGGCAAGGTGCGCATCGGGCTCGCGAAAGAATTCCATCAGGAAGCGGCCCAGCCCCATGCCGATGGTGAACACGCCGACCAGCAGCCCGGCGCGGTAGCGCGCGCGGGTCGACCAGAACAGCGCCATCAGCACCACGCCGAGAAGCAGCCCCTCGAAGCCGGCCTGATAGAGCTGGCTGGGATGGCGGGCCAGCTGGTCGGGATCGGTCGGAAAGACCATGGCAAGCGGAAAATCGCTTTCCACAGGACGGCCGTAGAGCTCGCCATTGACGAAATTTGCCAGTCGACCGAGCATATAGGCCAGCGGCACGTTGACCGCGATGTAATCGCAGATTCGCAGCCAGTTCAGCCCGCCGCGCCAGGCGACCCAGCTGATCGCGACGAGCACGCCGATCACGCCGCCATGGAAGCTCATCCCGCCTTCCCACAGCTTGAACAGATCGGTGCTGGCGAGCAGTTCGGGCTTGTAGAAGGCCGCATAGCCCAGACGCCCGCCGAGGATCACGCCAAGCGTGCAGTAGAAGAACAGATCGTCGGCATGGCGCTGCGCCATCGGCGCGCCAGGCGATTTGATCATCTTCGACAGATGCCAATAGCCGAACAATATGCCGAGCAGGTAGGCGAGCGAATAGAACCGCAACTGGAATCCGCCGATCTCGAACAGATAGGGGCGCAGCCCCAGATTCTCCCAGTAGATCGGCTCCGCGGCGCCCGATGCAGCCAGTAGTGACAGCAAGTCGTAATCCCCTTAGAGGTGTGTCCAAGGCCGCGACCGGCGACCCATCGGGGGCGGCTTTTGGCATAGCAGGGGTTTTGGGGAAAGCCTGCGTCGAGCCGCAATTCATGCGCGAGCCTCGAACACGGGGCCGTGCGCCGTATTGGAGAGGACACGAAACAACCCATGCCGACACAACTCGACAAGGACATCGACCGGATCACCAAGGCCGTGACCGCACCCGGCCAGATGTTCGAGCTGACCGAAGTCACCCGCCGCGGCGTAACCATGCCCGCATTCAAGAACGCCCCGCCCAGCGTGGTGCACTACTTTGCGTATTTCTGTAACGAGAAGAAGGACGAGGTCTTCATCGTCGACGGCGATATGCGCCTGACTTTCGGCGAGATCTGGCACGCGGCCACCCATGTGGCGCATGGCCTCGCCACCGAACACGGCATCGAGAAGGGCGACCGGGTCGGGCTTGCCGCACGCAATTCGACCAACTGGATCGTCGCCTACATGGGCATCCTCATGGCCGGCGGCTGCGCGACGCTGCTCAACGGCTGGTGGACGGGCGAAGAGCTCGCTTACGGAATCGAGCTGTGCGAATGCAAGCTGGTGCTGGCCGATCCGCAGCGGGCCGCCCGACTCGAAGGTATCGAGCATCCGGCCAAGCTGGTCGTGTTCGACCATGGCACGCCGTCCGAAGGCCTCGCCCCTGTCTGGGCTGCCGGCGATACGGCGATGCAGATGCTCGGGCAGATCGGGCCGGACGACCTGGCGACCATTCTCTATACATCGGGTTCGACCGGCCATCCCAAGGGCGCCTATTCGGACCATCTCGGCGTGGTTTCGGGCACGATGAACTATGTCTGCCAGACCGCGATGATCCTGCAGTTGCTGACCGAGCGCGGCGAAGCGCCGACCGTGCAGCCCAGCGCGCTGGTGGCGGTGCCGCTGTTCCACGTTACCGGCGAGGTCCCGCTGTTCCTGCAAAGCTTCGCCATGGGGCGCAAGCTGGTGCTGATGCCCAAATGGGACGCGACCGAAGCCCTGCGCCTGCTCGAGAAGGAACAGATCACCTATTTCGTCGGCGTGCCGCTGATGAGCTATGAAATCGCGGTCCATCCCGAGCGCGAGAAATACGATCTCTCCCAGTGCAAGACCTTTGCCGGCGGCGGGGCCGCGCGCCCGATCGAGCATGTGAAGAAGATCAAGGATGCCTTTCAGGACGGTTATCCCGTCCTCGGATATGGCCTCACCGAAACCAACGGAGTGGGCGCGGGCAATCTCAACGAGAACTACCTCGCCAAGCCAAGCAGCACCGGCATGCCCTCGTTGCCGCTGGTCGACATGGCGATCCTCGACGATGACGGAGAGCCTCTAGAAACCGGCAAGATCGGCGAAGTGTCGATCCGCTCGGTGTGCAACTTCCTCGGCTACTGGAAGAACGAGGAGGCCACCAAGGCCGCCTATTCCGACGATGCGTATTTCCGGACCGGCGATCTCGGCTATCTCGACGAGGACAATTACCTCTTCATCGTCGATCGCAAGAAGGACATCATCATCCGCGGCGGTGAGAACATCTCCTGCATAGAAGTGGAAGAGGCCATCTATGCGCATCCGAAGGTGGCCGAATGCTCGGTCTTCGGCCTGCCCGACGAACGCTTCGGCGAGATTCCCGCGGCGGTCTACTATCTGCACCCGGGCGAAAGCCTGTCGGCCGAGGAACTGCAGGACTTTCTGCGCGAACATATCGCTGCGTTCAAAGTTCCTTCGCTGATGTGGCAGAGCGAAGAGCAGCTGCCGCGCCTCGGAACGCAAAAGGTCGACAAGCGCACGGTCAAGGCCAATTACGCCAAGGAGCACCAGGCCGCTTGAGCGCAATCCGAGTCCCCCGACAGCGCGCGATCATCGACAGGCGCAAGCTTGCCTCCGCGATCGAAGCGCTGGTCGGGGAGCATGGCGATAAGGCACGTCCGCATGTGGTGAAATTGCTCAAGGCCGCGCTCGACTCAGGGCGCGCCGAGCTTGAACGCAGGCTGGAAGAAAGGCCTTCGGCCGGACACGAGAATGCGGGCGGCTTTGCCTTCCTCATCGACCAGTTGATCCGCGTGATCCACGATCATGCGACCACCCATCTCTATCCCGCCGCCAACCGCTCGCAGGCAGAGCGGCTCGCGGTCATGGCGGTGGGCGGATACGGCCGCGCGGAAATGTCGCCGCATTCGGATGTCGACATCGCTTTCCTTGTCGGGGGAAAGAAAACCGCCTGGTGCGAGCAGGTGGTCGAGGCGATGCTCTATATGCTGTGGGACCTCGGGCTAAAGGTCGGCCATTCCACGCGCACGCTCGACGAGGCGATGCGCCTGTCCAAGAGCGACCTCACGATCCGCACTTCGCTGCTCGAAGGGCGCTACGTCTGGGGGGACCAGGAGCTTTTCGACGAGGGATCGCGGCGATTCACCATGGAAGTGGTGCGCGGCAACGAGCGTGCGTTCGTCACCGAAAAGCTGGCCGAACGCAATGCGCGGCACGTTCGCATGGGCGATAGCCGCTATGTAGTCGAACCCAATGTCAAGGACGGCAAAGGCGGCCTGCGCGACCTCCATACGCTCTACTGGATCGGCAAGTTTATTCACCGGGTGCGTACGGCATCCGAACTGGTCGATGTCGGCCTGTTCACGCGGGCCGAATATCGCAGCTTCCGGCGCGCGGAGAACTTCCTCCTCGCGGTGCGCAGCCACATGCATGTCCTCACCGGCCGGGCCGAGGATCGGCTGACCTTCGACCTCCAGCGGCGTATCGCCGAACGGATGAATTTCGCCGAGCGCCCCGGCAAGAGTGCGGTCGAGCGCTTCATGCAGTTCTATTTCCTGCAGGCCAAGCGCGTCGGCTCGCTTACCGGGGTGTTCCTCGCGCATATCGACGAGCAGTTCGAGGCCAGGACGGCGCGCCGCGGTTTCTTTGCCGGGTGGAAAGCCAAGGCACGGCAACTCAAGGGATATCGCGTGCATGCCGGCAAGATCGGCGCCCCATCCGACGACTGGTTCAAGCGGAACCCGGTTCGGCTGATCGAAATTTTCCAGCTGGCCGAGGCCGAAGGGCTTGAAATTCATCCCGAAACCATGCGCCAGGCGAACCGGGACTGCGGGCTGATCGACCATTCGATCCGCGAGGACGAACGCGCCAATGCGCTGTTCCTCGACCTGCTGTGCGGCCGCAACGATCCCGAAATGGTGTTGCGCTGGATGAACGAGGCGGGTGTGTTCGGGAAATTTGTTCCCGATTTCGGCAAGGTCAACGCGCAGATGCAGTTCGACATGTACCACCACTATACGGTGGACGAGCACACCATCCGCGCGATCGGATTGCTCAACAAGATCGAGAAGGGCAAACTGGCGGACGACCACCCGCGTGCCACGCGGCTGATCCACAAGGTCAATTCGCGCCGCGTCGCCTATGTCGCTGTGCTGCTGCACGACATCGCCAAGGGGCGCGGGGGCGATCATTCGGTGCTGGGCGCCGAGGTCGCGGAGGAACTGTGCCCGCGCTTCGGCCTGACCGAAAGCGAGACCGAGATGGTCGCCTGGCTGGTGCTCAACCATTTGCTGATGAGCCATACGGCGCAAAAGCGCGACCTGACCGATCCAAAGACGATCGAGGATTTCGTCGCGCAGGTGCAGAGTCAGGAACGCCTGCGTCATCTCGCGATCCTGACCGCGGTCGATATCCGCGCGGTCGGACCGGGCACGTGGAACAGCTGGAAGGGCCAGCTTCTGGGCGAACTTTATGACGTTTCCAGCGAACGGCTGCGGCTCGGCCATATGCGCCACGGGCGCGGCCAGAAGATCGCGCATAAGCAGGCAGAGGTGGTCGAGATCCTCGGCGACGAGGCTGCGCTGGTCGAAGATCTCGCAAAGACCATGGGCGACGCCTATTGGATCGCCGAGCCGAGCGACATCATCGCGCTCAATCTCGTGCATTACGCGGCCGCGCGCCAGCAGGAACACGAGCTGTCGATCCACTGCGAATATTACGAGGCACGCGGCGCGACACTGGTGACGGTGATCGCCGCGGACCACCCCGGCCTGTTCTACCGCATCGCTGGGGGAATCCATCTTGCCGGCGGCAACATCATCGACGCGCGGATCCACACGACGCGCACTGGCTGGGCGCTCGACAATTTCCTCGTCCAGGACCCGCATGGCGAGCCCTTTGCCGAAGCGGGCCAGCTCGCACGGCTCGAGAAGAGCATCGCCGACGCGCTTTCGAATACCGTCGACCTCGCGCCCCGTCTAGCCCAACGCCCGCTGGCGCACAGCCGGGCGCGCGCCTTCGATGTCGCTCCGCGCGTGCTGTTCGACAACAAGGCCTCCAACAAGTTCACCGTGATCGAGGTGAATGCGCGCGATCGCCCCGCATTGCTCAATCGGCTTGCGCGCGCGCTGTTCGAAAGCCGACTGGTAGTGCATTCCGCGCATGTCACCAATTACGGCGAGCGCGCGGCCGACACTTTCTACGTGACCGACCTCACCGGCGGAAAGCTCGAGCCGGGCGAGCGCATGAACCGTATCGAGGCGCGGTTGATGGAAGCCGCCAGCGACGCGATGCAGGACCGGCTCGAGAACGCGTAAGCGGCCGGCTCAGCCCGGTTCGCTACGTTCTCCGAACAACGCCGTGCCCACGCGCACATGCGTCGCGCCGAGCTTGACAGCGGTTTCGTAATCGCCGCTCATGCCCATGCTGCGGCCTTCCAGTCCGTGGTCGCAGGCCAGCTTGTCGAGAAGGGCAAAGAAGGGGGCGGGCTCGATCTCGAAGGGTGGCAGGCACATCAGCCCCGCCACCGGGATGTCCGCATCGCGCGCCCGGTCGAGCAGCTTGGGCAGATCTGCCACCGCGCAGCCACCCTTCTGTTCCTCCTCCCCCACGTCGACCTGAACGAAACACGGTATGCGCTTGTCCAGCTTGTCCATCGCCTTGCCCAGCGCCTTGACCAGGCTCGGGCGGTCGAGCGAGTGGATCGTGTCGAACAGTGCTACCGCATCCTCGGCCTTGTTCGACTGGAGCTGGCCGATCAGGTGCAAGTGCACATCGGGATAGGCTTCGCGCAGCGCGGGCCATTTCCCCTGCGCTTCCTGCACGCGATTCTCGCCGAAATGACGTTGGCCTTGGCGCAGCAGCGGTTCGATTCTCTCCGCCGGATGCGTTTTGCTGACTGCGATCAGCGTGACATCATCGGGCTCGCGGCGGGCGATCGTGCAGGCCTTGGCGATGTTCGCCCGCACCTGCTGAAGCGGAGTGTCTGCCTTTTCCATCGCGCCGCGCTATAGCGTGTATGTGGCTCGAAACCAGTCCCTCCCCCTGCTGTGGCTGCTCAGCGATGCGCGCAACGACGCGCGGCTGGAGACGGCCCTGCGCGCATTGCCGGAAAGGTCGGGCTTCGTGTTTCGCCACTACCATCTCGATCCCGAGGCACGGCGCGCGCGGTTCGACGAACTGGCAACCACGGCGCACAGCCTTGGCCACACCGTCATCCTGTCGGGTGTCGAGGACTGGGGCGCGGACGGACATTACGGCCCGCCGGAGCGCCTTGGCCCGGGCCTGCGTCTCGCCACCGCACATGACGGCGACGAAATGCACACAGCGCTCGAGGCCAACCCTGATGCGATTTTTCTCTCGCCGGTGTTCCCGACAGCATCGCATCCCGGTGCCGCGACGCTCGGCGTTGAACGCTTTCACGCGCTCGCGCGGCAGTCGCGAGTGCCCGTAATCGCACTGGGCGGCATGACGCACAAACGGGCACGCGAACTCGACTGGCCCCGCTGGGGCGCGATCGACGGACTCGGTTCATCTCCGACCGAAGGGAGGCAAGGGCGACCGCCCGCCCGCAGCGACTGCAAGGAGCGAGGATAGCCAAGTGAGCGGATGCGAACGCCGGCGCTTGAGGCGAACCGAAACAGACGCCGCTTGACCTCGGAGTCCCCGAGGATTCATACTGCACGCTCTCGACGGATCAGGGGAACACAGATGGCTTCGCGCGCAGGCGCAGCACCCGATTGGCGCGCGGCATTCCGCCGCTCCTTCCGCCGCGCCACGCATATGGCAGGCGCGGGGCTGCTGTTCGCGCTGCTTATCTTCCTGACGCTCTCGCTGGCGAGCTACACGCAGACCGATCCCAGCCCATCGACCGCCGCCAGCGGCGACGACATTCGCAACTGGATGGGCGCCAGCGGCGCCTGGGCGAGCGAGCGAGCGCTCAATTTCCTCGGGCTGCCCGCGGTTCTGCTGCTGCCGCTTCTCTACATCTCCGCGCGTCGATTGTGGACCGGGGTCGAGCGCGAGGACGAGGAGGAAACGCCCGGCCGCTGGTGGGGTCCCTTCGCCATGCTGCTCGCCGCAATCGTGCTGCTCGGCACAGTGCTCGCACTCATGTTCGACCCGGCGACCGGCAGCCTGCCTGCCGGCCTTGGCGGATTGTTCGGCCAGCTGGGCGGTCTTTCCATCGAGGCGGTGGCGGACCGGTTCGGCGGCGAATTCGCAGGCTGGATCGTGCTGGCGCTCGCTCTGGTGGCGCTCGGCGGAGGAATTGCACTGGTCACGCGCGTCTTCGCGATCGACTGGGCACAGTTCCTCACTCTTCCGGATTTCGTCAGGCGCAGGGCGCAACTGCCGGACCTCGACCTGCCGCTCGCCCCGAAAAAGCAGAAGCGCGCCAAACAACGGGTCGAGGATGAGGACGATACCGACGCGGTTCCAGTACGCGAGCCGCGCCGCGCGCCCGAGATCGCCGATCCCGCGCCGACTCCCGCGCAGCCCAAACCCGCCAAGGCCAAGCAGCGCGACATGTTCGCCAGCTTCCAGCTGCCGAGCCACGATTTGCTCGACGATGCACCGGAAAGCGCGGCGCCCAAGCTCGACAAGATGGCGCTCGAACGCAATGCGCGCCTGCTCGAAAACGTGCTCGACGATTTCAACGTCAAGGGCGAGATCACCGCCGTTCGCGCCGGCCCGGTGGTGACCATGTACGAGCTCGAACCCGCGCCCGGCATCAAGGCCAGCCGCGTGGTCGGCCTGGCCGAGGATATCGCGCGCAACATGTCCGCGATCTCCGCGCGCGTCTCACCCATTCCCGGCCGGACGGTGATCGGGATCGAACTTCCCAATGCCGACCGCCAGATGGTGAGCTACAAGCAGCTCGCCAATTCGGCCGCCTTCGTCGACCACAAGGGCAGCCTGCCGATGATCCTTGGCAAGGATATCGCGGGCGAACCGATCGTCGCCGACCTCGCCGCCATGCCGCACCTGCTCGTCGCGGGCACTACCGGGAGCGGTAAATCGGTCGGGCTCAATGCCATCCTGCTGTCGCTGCTCTACCGCTTTACTCCCGACGAGTGCCGCCTGATCCTGATCGATCCCAAAGTGCTCGAACTCAAGAGCTACGACGATATTCCGCACCTGCTCAGCCCCGTGGTGACCGAACCGCACAAGTCGGTGCGCGCGCTCAAATGGGCGGTCGAGGAGATGGAGAAGCGCTATCGCATGATGAGTAGCGTGAACTCACGCAACATCGCGGGATTCAACGAGAAGGTGAAAAAGGCGATCGAAAAGGGCAAGCCGCTCGGCCGCCGCGTGCAGACCGGCTTCGATCCCGAAACCGGCGAGGAGCTCTACGAAGAAGAGCAGCTCGATTACGAACCGCTGCCGCTGATCGTGCTGATCGTCGACGAGCTGGCCGATTTGATGGTCACCGTGGGCAAGGAGATCGAGGTCCTTATCCAGCGCCTTTCGCAGAAATCGCGCGCGGCAGGTATCCACCTGATCATGGCGACGCAGCGCCCCTCGGTCGACGTCATCACCGGCGTGATCAAGGCCAATCTGCCCACGCGGATCAGCTTCAAGGTGACCAGCCGCATCGACAGCCGCACGATCCTGGGCGAACAGGGCGCCGAACAACTGCTTGGCAAGGGCGACATGCTCTACAAGCCCAACACCGGCGCGATGATCCGCGTGCACGGCCCGTTCGTGTCGGACGAGGAAGTCGAGCGCGTCGCCGATCACTGGCGCGCGCAGGGCAAGCCCGACTATGTCGACGCGGTCACCGAAGAGCCCGAGGACGGTGGGTTCAATTTCGAGGACGAATTCACCGCCAGCGACAATCCCGACGAGCGCAAATACCGCCAGGCGTGCCAGATCGTGATCGAGAACCAGAAGGCGAGCGGCAGCTGGCTGCAGCGCCAGATGGGCGTCGGCTACAACACCGCCGCCAAGTGGATCGAGCGGATGGAGGCCGAAGGTCTGGTCGGCCCCGCCAACCATGTCGGTCGCCGCGAAATCTTCCGCGACCAGGACGGCAATCCGATCTAGGCCGCCAGCGCCGACCGGCCGAGGTATCGCGCAGATTTGACGCGACTTCCTTTCGACTTGCGGCTAAATCGCGCAGCAATGCCTACCGCGACCGAGACTTCCGCTACTCCCGCCCCATCGGGTGCTTCGGGGGGGAGCGAGCAATCCAAGCGGCGCCCGATCAGCCGCTGGACTCTCCTGCGCGCGCTCGCGGAAATCCGCATGTGGTGGCGCGACGGGGTCATCGCCGACCTCGACCACGTCGCCACGATCGAGCGGGTGCGTGGCGAATCGCTGCTGACCAGTCGCTATATCTTCATGACCGCGATGAGCGCCGGGATCGCCATCCTCGGCCTGCTGCTCTCCTCACCCGCCGTGGTGATCGGCGCCATGCTGCTGTCGCCACTGATGAGTCCGATCATCGGAACGGGCTTTTCGCTGGCGACCGGCGATGCCGACTGGCTGCGGCGTTGCGGCAAGGCGCTGGCTGCCGGCTCGCTCTTCGCCATCCTTTTCTGCGCGCTGATCGTCTTCTTCTCTCCGCTCCAGACGGTGACCGAGGAAATCGCCGCACGCACGCGGCCCAATCTGTTCGACCTGCTGGTGGCGTTGTTCTCGGCACTGGCAGGCTCCTATGCGGTAATCCGCGGACGCGAGGGCACGATCGTCGGCGTGGCCATCGCCACCGCCTTGATGCCGCCGATTGCCGTAGTCGGCTTCGGTCTCGCCACCTTCAACTGGACGGTCTTCGCCGGGGCGCTGGGCCTGTTCATCACCAACCTCGTTACCATCGGCCTGACCGCGGCAATCATGGCGCGGCTCTACGGGTTCGAATCGGGCGTGACCAATCGCCAGGGCAAGGTCGAATCGGTCGTCATCCTTGCGGTGTTCATCGCCATGGCGGTGCCGCTGGGCTTTTCGCTGCGGACGATCGCTTGGGAAGCCAACGGCCAGCGGATCATCAACCAGGAGGTCGCCGAGGCCTTCACCGATCGCGCGCGCGTCGAGCAGCCGGTCGTCAATTGGGACTCCGAGCCGGTGACCGTGTCGGCCAGCGTCTTTACCCCCGAATTCAACCCCAATGCCGACTCCGAGGTCGCACGGCGCCTGATCGAGCGGCTAGGCCGCGCGGTGGTGGTCAACATCGACCAGTTCCAGGTCGGCACCGATCCGGGGGCCGCCGAACAGGCCGCGCTGGCGCAGGCCCGCGCGCGCGAAGCGGCCGAGGCCAGCGAACGGCAAATCGCCACGCTCGCACGCAGCCTGGCGCTGATTGCCGGAGTCGAACGAGGCGACGTCCTGCTCGACCGCGAAAACAAGCGTGCGCAGGCTGCGGCGCAGCCGCTCGAAGGGCTCACACTGTCGGGCTATCGCGAGCTAGAGCGCCGGCTCGAACGCACCGTACCCGGCTGGACGGTCGAATTGCGTCCGCCGCTGGCCGAATTGCCCGATGTGACGTTGGGCGAGGAAGGGCTGGATGCCGAAAATGCCATCCGCCTCGCGCTGGTCGGCTGGGCCGCGCGGCGCACCGGGCTGCGCATCACGCTGACCGGCAGCGAAGACGCGCTGGAAGCCGTACGCCTAGGGCTCGGCGAAGATGCGGAATTCGTCGACCTGCGTGCCGAGGGACAAGGCGACACGGTGAGCGCCGCCTGGTCGACCGCAAGCGCGCCCTAGACCATCCGCGCAGGCTTGCCGCAGCTTGGTTACAGCTGTAACGGGCGCGCCCATATAAGGAGTCCTCCCCATGCTCATCGGCAGCCCCAAGGAAATCAAGAATCACGAATACCGCGTCGGCCTGACGCCCGAGAGCGCGAAAGAGCTCGTCATGCAGGGTCACGAGGTATGGATCGAAACGCAAGCGGGCTGCGGGATCGATGCCGCCGACGAGCAATATGTCGCCGCCGGGGCGAAGATCGTCGACGGGCCTGACGCGATCTTCGCCGAGTGCGAAATGGTCGTGAAGGTCAAGGAACCGCAGGCGGTCGAGCGTAAGAAGCTGCGCGAGGGCCAGATCCTCTACACCTATCTCCACCTCGCCCCCGATCCGGATCAGACCAGGGATCTCGTCGAAAGCGGCGTCACCGCCATCGCTTACGAGACCGTCACCGGTCCGCGCGGCCAGTTGCCGCTCTTGAAGCCGATGAGCCAGGTCGCCGGTCGCATGAGCGTGCAGGCCGGCGCGACCGCGCTCGAGAAGGCGCATGGCGGACGCGGTGTGCTGCTCGGCGGGGTGCCGGGCGTGATGCCGGGCAAGGTCGTGGTGATCGGCGGCGGTGTGGTCGGCTTCAACGCCGCGCAGATGGCAGTCGGCCTTGGCGCGGACGTCACCATCCTCGACCGCGATCCCGAGGTGCTGGAGAAGGTCGGCACGCATTTCGAAGCGCGCGCCAGCACGCGCTTCTCGAATGCCGCGAACCTTTACGACGCCGTGTGTAACGCCGATCTCGTCATCGGTGCGGTGCTGATTCCCGGCGCGGCGGCACCCAAGCTGGTGACCCGCGACATGCTCGGCGACATGCAGAAGGGCGCGGTGCTGGTCGATGTCGCGATCGACCAGGGCGGCTGCTTCGAAACCAGCAAGCCGACCACGCATGCCGATCCGACCTATGTGGTCGACGATATCGTCCATTACTGCGTCGCCAACATGCCCGGCGCAGTGGCGCGCACCAGCACCTATGCGCTCAACAACGTCACCCTGCCGCACGCGCTGCGCATCGCCCGCATGGGGTGGAAAGCCGCGCTCGCCACCGACCCGCACCTCGCCGAAGGCCTCAACGTCCACAAGGGCGAAGTGACCTATGAAGCGGTCGCCAGCGAACTGGGCTACGATTACCGCCCGGTGGCGGACATCCTCGCCTAGACGAAGGGTTCGAGCACGTCGGGCCTGACGCGGACCAGCCGGCCCGAAGCACGATCGAGCATCGCCCAGGTGGTCGCCGCGCCGACGATGACCTTGCCCGCAGCGTTGCGGAAATCGACGCGCCGCAGCGAGGTCGCGCCCCGCGCAGGCCCCTCGATCCAGGTTTCGCCGGTAACGCTTTCGCCGGCATCGATATTGCCGCGATAGTCGATCTCGTGACGCGTCACGACCCAGAAGAACACCGCGCGATCCTCCGGTCGGGCCACCGCGTCCCAATGCGCGGTGGCCATGTCCTGGATCCACTGCACCCACACCGCATTATTGACGTGGCCGAGCTCGTCGATGTGCTCGGCCCTGGCGGTAAAGCGCTTGGTGAATAGCGTTCCCATCCCGACCGCCTAGAGCGCTACGCCCAGTGCCGCGAGATCGGCCCGCGCCTGCTCCGCATCGGTGAAACGGCGTGCGACCATCCCCACTGCCTCCGCGCCCGAGACATTGGCCGGTACGTCATCGAAGAACAGGCATTCGCTCGGGTCCAGCGAACCCGCCTCGATCACGTGATCGTACATTTTCGGATCGGGCTTCAGCACGCCCAGTTCCGCCGATAGCGCCGCGGCTTCGAACATCGGCCAGAAATCGTGCCGCTCCTTCAGATGGGCGACGATTTCATGCACGTTGTCGGTTATCGCGAAAAGGCGGTAGCCCGCCGCCTGCAGTTCCTTCATCAGGTCATGGGTGTCTTCGAGCAGCACCATGCTGTCCATCAGCACATCGTACAGCCGGTCGACCTCGGCCGAGGTCAGGCCCAGCTCGGCGATGTAAAGCGCTTTCGCATCCGCCAGCGTGTGCTCGCCGCGATTGACCGCGAGCCAGATGGGATTGCTGGACAATGCGGGCCTAAAGGCCGGGTCGTCGACCCGTTCGCTGCCGAAGGCCTTTCGCTCGATCCCCCGAGGGTCCCACGGGACGACGACATTCCCGATATCGAAGACGACATTGCTGATGGTCAATCCGCGTCCCCGAAACCCAGCTGCCACAGGATGAAGGCGACTTCCTCGGCCGTTTCGCGGATCGACTGGAAACGGCCCGACTTGCCGCCGTGCCCGGCGCCCATATTGGTCTTCAGGAGCAGCTCGTTGTCGTCGGTCTTGTATTCGCGCAGCTTGGCGACCCATTTGGCGGGTTCCCAATAGGTCACGCGCGGATCGTTGAGCCCGGCGGTCACCAGCATCGGCGGATAGTCCTGCGCCACGACCTGGTCGTAGGGGCTGTAGCTCAGGATATAGGCGAAGGCCTGCTTCGACAGCACCGGATTGCCCCATTCGGGCCATTCGCCGGGCGTCAGCGGCAGTTCCTCGTCGAGCATGGTGTTGAGGATGTCGACGAAGGGCACATGCGCCACCACCGCGCCCCACAGATCGGGATCGGTGTTGGCGACCGCGCCCATCAGGCTACCGCCCGCCGAACCGCCCGAGATGCTGATCTTGCCCTTTTCGGTATAGCCCTTTGCAACGAGACCCTTCGCCGCGTCGACGAAATCGTTGAACGTGTTGGTGCGTTCGTTGAGCTTGCCCTGCAGGTACCATTTGCGCCCCAGATCGTCGCCGCCGCGAATATGCGCGATGGCATAGGCGAAGCCGCGATCGACTAGGCTGAGGCGCGTGCTGGAAAAGCCCGGTGGAACCGCATAGCCATAGGCGCCATAGGCATAGAGATGCAGCGGGCCGGTCTTCGGCCGGTCCTTGCGCATGACCAGGCTGACCGGGATCATGGTCCCGTCGCGCGCCGCGATCTCGACCCGCTCGGTGGTATAGAGATCGGCATCGTAGCCGCTCGGTATCTCCTGTTGCTTGAGCAGTTCGAGCTCGCCGCTGGCGACGTCGTAGTCATAGACCGAATCCGGAGTGACCATGCTCTCGTAGGAAATGCGCAGCTTGTCCTGATCGTATTCGGGGTTGTTATCGAGCCCCGCATTGAAGCTCGCCTCGGCAAAGGCGACAGGCTTGACGAGGTTGGGATCGGCGTAGGAGCGCAGCTGGATCTGGTCGAGCCCGCGTAGCCGCCCTTCGGTGACGTAGAAGTCCTTGAACAGGTCGAAATCGGTCAGGTAAAACTCGTCCGATCCGGCGATCAGCGTGGTCCATTCGCCCGGCGCCTCAAGCGAGGCGGTCGCCAGCCGGAAATTGACGTGATCGTCGTTTGTATGGACCCACAGCGTCCCGTCGCGCACGTCGACGTCGTATTCGACGCCCTTGGTCCGCGGCTTCACCAGAATCGGCTCGGCAGTCGGATCGTCTGCGGGAACAAGGCGGACCTCGCTGGTCTCGTTGTCGCCGGTGGAGATGATGAGCCAGTCTTCCTGCGCGGAGAGGCCGCTACCGACCCGGAAGCCTTCGTCCTGCGTCTCGCGATAGAGCTCGACATCCTCGCTGACCGGCGTGCCCAGCACATGCATGGTCGCATCGTGGACGCGCCAGTTGTCGTCGGCGGTGCCATAGACCAGCGCGGTGTCGTTCTTCACCCACACCAGCCCCGACAGCGTGCCCGGGATTTCGTCGGGCAGCAGTTCGCCGGTCTGCAAATCCTTGATCCGCGCGGTAAAGCGTTCGGACCCGTTGGTGTCGGCCGAATAGGCGAGATAGCGCCCGTTCTGCGAGACCGAAAAGGCGCCCAGACGGAAGTATTCGACGTCCTTGGCCAGCTCGTTCTCGTCGAGGATCAGTACCGGATCGCCGCCGGCCACCGGCTTACGGTAATATTTGCGGTACTCCGCACCCTCTTCGAATTCGGACCAGTAGAGCCAGTCGCCGCGGCGCTGCGGTACGGTGGAATCGTCCTCCTTGATCCGCGCTTTCATCTCTTCGAACAATTTGTCGACCAGCGGCTGGTGCGGCTCCATGCGCGCTTCGAACCAGGCGTTTTCCGCTTTCAGGTGATCGAGCACATCCTCGTCGTCGATCGTCGGATAGGACTGGTCCTTCAGCCAGTGATAGGGATCGGCGATTGTGATGCCGTGATGCGAATAGCTGTGGTCGCGCTTCTCGGCAGTCGGCGGCGAAGTCGGCTGTGTCACTTGGGTCCCTTCGGAAGTCTGGGCATGGGTTGGCGCGGCCAGCGCCAGGGCTGCGGCAGATAGGCACGCGGCGTATCGCATGAAAGGCATGATCGGTCCTCCCCAAGCGGCGCAAAACTGGAAAGCGGCGCCGCGGATGACTATGAATGGGGAGTGATTATGCGGCCATGCCATGGCCCGCAAGCGCCGAGTCGCGCAAAGCGCAACCGGCCTCGATGAAAGGATTCCTCCCATGCTGATGCAGACCTACGAAGCCCGCCTCGACGGATTGCGCCGCGAACTCGCCAAGCGCGGGCTCGACGGCTTCGTGATCCCGATCTCCGACGAGCATATGAGCGAGTATGTCGGCGCCTATGCGCAGCGCCTCCAATGGCTGACCGGCTTCGGCGGCAGCGCAGGCAGCGCAGCGGTGCTCACCGACAAGGCGGCGATGTTCACCGACGGCCGCTATACCGTGCAGGTGCGCGAGCAGGTCGACGGCATGCTGTACGATTACGAGGACGTGCCCGCCACTTCACCTGCGAAGTGGATTGCAGAGCACGCGCCCGAGGGTGCGAAGATCGGCTACGATGCGTGGCTCCACGGCATCGGTTGGGCCGAGGAGGCGCACAAGCTGTTCGCCAAGAAGGGCATCGAGCTGGTCCCGGTCGCGGGCAATCCGATCGATGCGATCTGGGACGACCGCCCGCAAGCCTCGCTCGCCGCCGCAGTCCCGCATGACGCGGAGCACGCCGGCCGATCGAGCGCCGACAAGCGCGCCGAGGTGGCCGACTGGCTCAAGGCCGAAGGCTATGACGCCACAGTGATCAGCGCGCTCGATTCGGTCGCCTGGCTGCTCAACATGCGCGGCAAGGACGTCGACAATACGCCGGTCGCGCTGTCCTATGTCCTAGCGCATGCCGACGGTACCGCCGAGCTGTTCATCGCGCTCGACAAGGTCACTCCCGAACTGACCAAGCATCTCGGCAATGCGGTGACCGTACGACCCCGGGATGAATTCGTGCCCGCGCTCGAAGCGCTGCAAGGCAAGACCGTCGCGGTCGATCCTAACCATGCGGTCGCGGGTATCTTTCACGCCCTTAAGACGGGCGGGGCGACCGTGGTTCGCGCAGACGACCCCACCGTCCTCCCCAAGGCGATCAAGAACCCTGCCGAACAGCAGGGCCACCGCGACGCGCAGGCCCGCGACGGGGCGGCGGTGTCGCGCTTTCTGCGCTGGATCTCGATCCATGCGCCCTCGGGCGAAATCGACGAGCTGACCGCTGCGGCCAAGCTGCGCGAATTCCGCGAGGCGGTCGGCGTGCTGAAGGACGCGAGCTTCGACACGATCAGCGCCGCCGGTCCGCATGCCGCGCTGCCGCATTACAAGGTGGACGAGGACAGCAATATCCCGATCCCGCCCTCCTCGATCTACCTGTGCGATTCGGGCGGCCAGTATCTCGACGGCACCACCGACATCACGCGCACCGTGTGGGTCGGCCCGGGTGAACCCACCGCCGAAATGATCGAGCGCAACACCCGCGTCCTCAAGGGCCACATCCAGCTCGACATGCAGAAATTCCCCGACCACACCACTGGCGGCGCGCTCGATGCGCTCGCGCGTATGCATCTGTGGAACGGTGGGGTCGATTACGGCCATGGCACCGGCCACGGCGTGGGCAGCTATCTCTCGGTCCACGAGGGTCCGCAGCGCATTTCCAAGCCCGGCGGCGCCTTCCCCGGCACCGAAACGCCGCTGCGCGAAGGCATGATCCTGTCGAACGAGCCCGGCTATTACAAGGCGGGCGCCTATGGCATCCGGATCGAGAATCTCGTGCTGGTGGTGCCGGCCGGTATCGAGAGCGAGGGCGACTATCTCGGCTTCGAAACGCTGACCTTCGTGCCGCTCGACCGGCGTCTGGTCGACAAGGACCTGCTCACCCCGGCCGAAATCGACTGGTGGAACGAGTATCACGCCAAGGTCTGGAACATCCTCTCGCCGCAGCTCGCGGGTGAGGACCTCGAATGGCTGAAAGCGGAATGCGCACCCTTGTAGGAATGTCTTTGTTCCCGTATTGTTCTCGCGAATCGCTAGCGGTCGCGAGTCGCTGAAACAAGGAGCATTACCATGATCGGATACGTCACCCTCGGGACCAACGACCTCGAGCGCGCAGCCAAGTTCTACGACCCTATCGCCGCCGAAATGGGCGTCGGGCGGATGATGGAGTTCGACAGTTTCATTGCCTGGGGCGATCCGGGCGGCGGTGCCGGGATCGCCGCCACCAAGCCGTTCGACGGCAAGGAGGCGAGCACCGGCAATGGCACCATGGTCGCGCTGCAGGCCAAGGACCGCGACCAGGTCAAGCGGCTTTACGACATCGCGCTCGCCAATGGCGGCAGCTGTGAGGGCGAGCCCGGCCCGCGCGGCGAGCCCGACGAGAACGGCATGGTGTTCTACGCCGCCTATTTCCGCGATCCGGACGGCAACAAGCTGAACGCCTTCCTCATGGACAAGGTGGGCTGACATGACCGGGCCACGCCGTCTCGCCGACAGCTTCATCCATCTGGGGCTCGGCGCGACGGCGGTCCCCCAGCCGCCATTCGACGGGATGGAATGGTACGAGGCTTATGGCCAACGGCACGGTGCCGACGGGCGCGAGGGCCGGCTGGTCAGCCAGCACACATTCACCGAAGGCTGGCCGAGCTGGGAAATGCACCCGCTGGGCGACGAGGTGGTGATCTGCATCGCGGGCGAAATGGTCCTGACGCAGGAATTTCCCGGAGGTCGCCGTGAATCGGTGACGCTGACGCCGGGCGAATATGCGATCAACCCGCCCGGCGTGTGGCATATCGCCGACGTCGAGGACGAGGCGAGCGCGATTTTCATCACTGCGGGCGAGGGAACGCAGCACCGCCCGCGCTGACTTTCGCTCCGGTGAACGGACCCGCCGGTGCGGTACAATGCGTTACAATTCAGGCCGGGTTCGGGATATTGCTGCGACATTGCAACCCTAGAACAGGGACACGAGCTGCGGCGGGCTTCACACGATCCCTCTCAGACCCCCCTGGTCCGTCGCAGCTCTCCAGACCTTTGGAGATATGCGATGACCAAGACTTTTCTCACGCTTTCCGCCGCCACGCTGGCGCTGACCGGCACGGCCGCGCTCGCCAATCAGGATCGCTGGACCAAGCCGGACGCCGATGGCGACGGCGTGGTGACGCTGAGCGAAGCGCGCGCGCATGGTGCGCAGGCTTTCGAACGGATGGACGCCAATGGCGACGGCGTGCTCGACGCCGGGGATCGCGCAGCCATGCAGCAGGAGATGTTCGCGAGGGCCGACAGCAATGGTGACGGCGAATTGTCGCAGGACGAAATGCGAGCCATGCGCGAAGCGCGAATGGAACGCCGCGAACAGCGCCGGGCACAACGCGCCGAGCGCCGCGCCGCACGCATGGACGAGCGCTTTGCCCGGTTCGATACCGACAATTCCGGCGGTCTTTCGCAGGATGAACTGGCCGCGATGCGCGAAGCGCGTGGTCAACGCCGCGGCATGCGCCGTGGCCAGGGCCCGCGACGCATGCTGCGCATGGCCGATAGCGATGGCGATCGCACCGTGACCCGCAGCGAATTCGACACTGCGGTCGAAGCCCGCTTCGCCCGTGTCGACGCCGATGGCGACGGCGCGATCACCCAGGCCGAGCGGACCGCCGCGCGGCAGGCGATGCGCGCCGAATGGCGGGCCAAGCGCAGCGAGCGGCGCGGCCAGTAAGCGCTTGATCGCGCGCGCATTCCGGCGGTAGGCGCGGGCAAGGACAGAGCATGACCGATCCCGCGCCCACCACCATCCTGCTCGTCGATGACGAACGCAGCCTGCGCGAACCCCTGGCGGAATATCTCACCCGCCAGGGGTTTGCCGTCCGCGAGGCCGAGAGCGCGGCTGCGGCGCGCAGTCTGCTTGGGCAGCAATCGCCCGATATCGTCCTGCTCGACATCATGATGCCGGGCGAGGACGGGCTGTCGCTCTGCCGTCACCTCATAGAATCCCGCGGACTTCCCACCATCCTCCTCACCGCCAGGGGCGAGGCGATGGACCGCATCGTCGGGCTCGAAATCGGCGCCGACGATTATGTCACAAAGCCGTTCGAGCCGCGCGAGCTGGTCGCCCGCATCCGCTCGGTTTTGCGCCGCGCCGAGCGCCCCGCGCCAGGACCGTCCGAGGAACTGGTCTACGGCTTCGAAGGCTGGCACCTCGATCCGCTCAAGCGTCGCCTGACCGATCCCGAGGGCACGCTCGTCCCGCTCTCGACCGCCGAATTTCGCATGCTGCGCGCCTTTTGCGACCATCCGCGCCAGGTGCTCGACCGCGACCGCCTGCTCGACATGGTCCAGGGGCGCGAGGCGCAGCTGTTCGACCGCGCGGTCGACAATCAGGTCAGCCGCTTGCGGCGCAAGATCGAGGCGGACAGCCGCAATCCGCATTTCATCCAGACTGTGCGCGGCGGGGGCTACCGTTTCGGTGCCGACGTCGCGCGGCTCCAGCGCCCCGGCGACGAAGCCTGATGCGCCTGCTGCCACGCAGCCTTTTGGGCCAGGTCATGCTGGCGCTGGCCGCCGCGCTGCTGATCGCGCAGGCGATTTCGGCGACGATGCTCTACCGCGCGGCGACCGAGCGGCGCGAATTCGCGCTGACCAGCATGGCCAGCTTCCAGCTGCTGATGGGGCAGCGGCGCGATTTGCGTGAAGACCGGCCCCGGCGCGGCACCCGCCCGCGCCTCGCCCGCCCGCCAATGGGCGAACAGCCCTTCCTGCGACTGCCGCGCCGCATCCGCTATTCGCAAGGCAGCGCCAGCCCGCTGCTTCCCGGAGAGGCGCGCGACCCCGAGCGCGAAAGCGCAATCGCCGAGCAACTCGAACGCCAGGGCGTCGAGATAGCGGAAATTGTTGCCGTCGATCGTGCGCTCGCGTCCGATCCACTGCTCCGCCAGTTCGGCGAGGTCGCCCCGCGCTGGGCGCAGCGGCTGCGCGAGGCGCCGCATGAACTGCTCGTCGTCGGGCTGCGGCGCGAGGGCAGCGAAACCTGGCAGGTCGCGCGGCTCGCCGTGCCACCCCCCGACCGCGCGATCGTACGCACGCTGGTGTTGCAGACGCTGCTGTTGTTTCTGGTGCTGGTCGGCCTACTCTATTTCGTGCTGCGCCGGATCACCCGCCCGCTCCATGCGCTGGCCGACCGGACCCGCCGCTTCGGAAGCGCAGGCGCGCCCGAAGAGCCGCTGGCGGCCAGCGGACCGGACGATGTCCGGCGGCTGATCCAAGCGCATAATGCGATGCAGGCGCGGATCGGCTCGATGCTCGACGAGAAGGACGTGATGCTCGGCGCGATCGGGCACGATCTCAAGACCCCACTCGCCGCGTTGCGGGTGCGCATCGAGAGTGTCGAGGATGCTGCCGCGCGCGACAAGATGGCGGCGACGATCGAGGACATCACCCGGACGCTCGACGAGATTCTCTCGCTCGCGCGAATCGGGCGCAGCGACACACCGCCCGAGATGACCGAACTCGGCGCGCTCGCCGCATCGGTGGTAGAGGAATTCGAGGATATGGGAAGACCGGTGACCCTCGAAGTCGCCGGCCGGATCGCCGCGCCGGTGCACCTGACCTGGCTCAAGCGGGGCTTGCGCAATCTGGTTACCAATGCGCTGCGCTATGGCGGCAATGCGCAGGTTTCGGTGCTGCGCGAGGATGGCCTGGCGGTGCTCCGCGTCGAGGACGAGGGGCCCGGCATTCCCGAAGCGCGGATCGCCGAAATGCTCGAACCCTTCACCCGCGGAGAAGCGAGCCGAAACCGCGAGACGGGCGGCGCGGGGCTCGGCCTCACGCTGGCGCGTGCGGTGGCCGAACAGCATGGCGGCACGCTGGTCCTCGCCAACCGACCCGAGGGAGGACTGCGGGCGGAACTGCGGCTGCCCGCCTAGCGCATCAGCCCGCCGATGATGTTGCGCACGAAAGCGGTCGCGCCGGTGCGCAGCGGGTCGGCGCGCGATTTCTTGCCCATTACCGTTGCCACCGCGATCGAGGTCAGCGAACCGGCCGCCGCCTTGGCTGCAGCCTTGCCCGCCTTCGTCCACATCGAGGTATGCTTGCGAGAGCGCTTGCGCACCTCGGCTTCGCCCTTCTCCTCGACCTCTTTCGCGGTTTCGGCCGCATCGGCGGCCTTGGCGGCGAGCACTTCCTCCGCGCTCTCGCGGTCGACCGCCTCGTCATACTTGCCATCAAGCTCGCTGACCGAGTTGACGATCTTGCGCTCCTTTTCGGTCACCGGTCCGAGACGCGAGTGCGGCGGCTTGATCATCGTGCGCTGCACCACGGTCGGGGCACCGTCATCGTCGAGCGTCGAGACCAGCGCCTCACCCACCTTCAGTTCGGTAATCGCCTGTTCGACGTCGAGATCGGGATTGATGCGGAACGTCTCCGCTGCCGCCTTGATCGCGCGCTTGTCGCGCGGGGTGAAGGCGCGCAGCGCATGCTGTACGCGATTGCCCAGTTGTCCGGCGATCTTTTCCGGAATGTCGACGGGGTTCTGGGTCACGAAATAGACCCCGACGCCTTTCGAGCGGATCAGCCGCACCACCTGCTCGACCTTGTCCTCGAGCGCCTCGGGCGCATCGTCGAACAGCAGGTGCGCCTCGTCGAAGAAGAACACCAGCTTCGGCTTTTCCGGATCGCCGACCTCAGGCAGGCTCTCGAACAGCTCGGCAAGCAGCCATAAAAGGAAGGTGGCGTAGAGCTTGGGGCTGCGCATCAGCCTGTCGGCGGCGAGTACGTTGATAGTCCCGCGCCCCTGCTCGTCCAGCTTGAGGAAATCGTCGATTTCCAGCGCGGGCTCGCCGAAGAACATATCCGCGCCCTGACTCTCGAAGCTTAGCAGCTGGCGCTGGATCGCCCCGACGCTGGCCTTCGAGACATTGCCATAGGTTCCCGACAACGCCTTGGCATTGTCATAGGCGTGGGCGAGCATCGCCTGCAGATCGCCAAGGTCGAGCAGCAGCAGGCCGTTCTCGTCCGCATGGCGGAAGACGATATTGAGCACGCCTTCCTGCGTATCGTTGAGATCGAGCAGCCGCGCCAGCAGCAAGGGCCCCATTTCCGAGATCGTCGTGCGGATGGGGAAGCCCTTTTCGCCGTACAGATCCCAGAACACCGCCGCATTGTCGGCATAGGCATAGTCCTCCATGCCCAGCTCCTGCGCTCGGCCTTCCAGCTTGTCGGCATGCTTGAACTGCGGAGATCCGGCCATCGAAATTCCGGCGAGGTCGCCCTTCACATCGGCGACGAAGACCGGGACACCGCGCGCGGAAAAGCTTTCGGCCAGCCCCTGCAAGGTCACCGTCTTGCCGGTGCCCGTCGCGCCCGCAATCAATCCGTGGCGATTGGCCTGGTCGAGCCGCAGGTGCTGGCGCTGGTCATTGGCGCCCAGCCCGAGGAATATTTCGCTCATAAAGGTGACTGCTCCCGCCGATCCCAGGTCCCGGCCGTTTGGCGCAGCCTTGTGGGCGCGGTCAAGCAATCCCTCGACAGGCGCTCGCCAAGCGGTAAAGGCTGGCACCGATGGCGGAACGGCATCCCTTTGTCCTGCTCGACGATGCGCGCGAAAGCGGTGCGGCCGATGCGCTGCTGTTCGAAAATCCGCGCGAGGTTTTCATCGCCCGCCGTGCCGACGAGGTCGACGCGGTGCTCTCCGCCGCGGAGGACGCACGCCGGGCGGGCGGCGAGCTGGCGGGTTACATCGGTTACGAGGCGGGGCTCGCTCTGGAAGAAAAGCTGCGCCCGCTGGCCGATGCGCGCAGCGGCGCGGCGGGGCCGCTGGTGTGGCTCGGCCTGTTCGATGCCCCGACGCGCATCGCGGCCGAAGAAGTGCTCGGCTGGCTGGAAGCGCATGCCCAGGGCAGCGGCAGCGTCGGCCCCCTCGATCCTCAGCTCTCGCCCGGCGGTTACGAGCAGGCCTTCGCCACGCTGCAGGAGGCGATCCGCGCAGGCGATATCTACCAGGCAAACCTCACCTTCCCGCTGGCAGGCGGCTTCACCGGCGATCCGCTGGGACTTTATGCCGCGCTGCGCCCGGCAGCGCAGGCGGGCTATGGCGGGCTAGTGTTCGACGGCTCGCACTGGCTGCTCAGCCTCAGCCCCGAACTGTTCGTGTCGCTCAAGGGGCGCGAGGCCAAGGCCAAGCCGATGAAGGGCACGCGCCCGCGCGGTCATGACGAAGCGGCGGATCGCGCCTTCGCCGAGGAACTCGCCGGATCGGTCAAGGACAGGGCGGAGAACCTGATGATCGTCGACCTCATGCGCAACGATCTGTCGCGCGTGGCGGAGGCGGGCAGCGTTCGGGTGGACGATCCCTTCGCGATCGAGAGCTATCCGACCATCCACCAGATGGTGAGCGTCGTTCGCGCCCGGCTGGAGAAGGACGAGGGCGCCATCGATCTGGTGCGTGCGCTGTTTCCCTGCGGTTCGATCACCGGCGCGCCCAAGATCCGCGCGATGGAACTGATCGGCGATGTCGAGCGCGATCCGCGAGGCCCCTATTGCGGCGCGATCGGGCGCATCGGGGCGGACGGGGATGCCGCCTTCAACGTGGCGATCCGGACGCTGCGGCTGACCGAAATCGAGAATGCTCGCGGCAAAGCGGTGCTCGGCGTGGGAGGTGCCATCGTCGCCGATAGCGAGCCGCGCACCGAATGGCGCGAAGCGATTCTCAAGGGCGCCTTTGCGCGCACGTCCGCGCCGGATCAGCGCGCAGCGCAGTTCGACCTGATCGAAACGATGCGGTTTACGCCCCAAACGGGGATCCCGTATATCGAAAGCCACTTGCTGCGTATCAAGAGGAGCGCGGCCGAACTGGGCTTCGCCTTCGACCGTCACGAGGCGCGCAACCAGCTTCACGCGCTGTGTTTCGTGCTCGAGAAACCGAGCCGGGTGCGCTTGCTCGCATCGCGTGCGGGGTCGATAGCGCTCGAGGCGCAGGACATGCCCGAGGCCTGGCCCCAGCCGGCCAGTTGCATCGTGCTGCCGCTGCCGGTGGATCCGGGGGACTGGCGCCTCAGGCACAAGAGTTCTGATCGCGGCTTCTATGAAGATGCGCAGCGCATCGCGCGTCAAAACGGCGCGCAAGAGGCGTTGTTCGTGCGCGAGGACGGGCTGCTGACCGAAGGCTGTTTGACCAATATCTTCGTGAAGGGCGAGGACGGCGTGTTGCTCACCCCTCCCGCCAGCCTCGGCCTGCTGCCCGGTGTCTATCGCCAGACCCTGCTGGACGAGGGCAGGGCGAGGGAAGCCGAGCTGAGGATCGAAGATCTGGCGGAGGGTTTCCTGCTCGGCAACGCGCTCAGGCTGGAAATGAAAGCGACGCTCAAGACATGACGCACATCCCGATCCTCTTCGAAGACGGCGAGGCGCTTGTGATCGACAAGCCCGCGGGCCTGCCGATCGAACGTCCGCGCCGAGGCGGCCCATGTCTCGAGGATCATTTCGAAGAGCTGAAACTGGGTTTCCAGCGCGCCCCCGTGCCCGTCCACCGGATCGACACCGATACCAGCGGCTGCCTGCTGCTGGCGCGCAATCCCAAGGCGCTCAAACGGTTTGCCAAGAGCTTCGAGGATAGGCTGGTAGAGAAGCGCTATCTCGGTGTGCTTGCCGGTGTACCCCACGCTACCGAAGGGACGATCGAACTGTCGCTGTCAAAGATCAGCAGCGCCGAGAAGGGCTGGCGAATGATCGCGGCGAAGAAGGGTAAGCCTTCGGTCACCCATTGGCGGATGCTGGCGGAGAAGGACGGTCGCGCGTTGCTCGAGTTCCGGCCCGAGACCGGCCGCACGCACCAGATCCGCGTGCATTGCCAGGCGGGGCTGGGCCTGCCGCTGCTGGGCGACCCGGTCTACGGCAACGGCAAGGGTGCACCGCGCACCATGCTGCATGCCGCAGCGATAACCGTTCCGCGCGAGGGCAAGCCGCCGATAGCCGCCCAGGCCCCGCTACCGCAGGATTTCGCCGCCCTCGGCTTTTCGGATGGCCGGGATTGAATGGGACGCATTGCCGACAAGGCGCTCGAAATCGCCGAGGAGAAGTTCATCGCTTCCTCGGGCCCCGGCGGGCAGAACGTCAACAAGGTCGCCACCGCGGTCCAGCTCCGCGTCGACGTATTCCAGCTCGGCATGCCCCCGGAAGCCTTCGAGCGGCTCAAGGAGATCGCGGGCAGCAAGCTGACCAAAGGCGGCGAAATCGTGCTGACCGCGAACGAATACCGCACGCAGGACCAGAATCGCGAGGCCGCACGCGAACGGCTCGTCGCGCTGCTGGGCGAAGCGCTCACCCCGCCGAAGAAGCGCAAGAAGAGCCGCGTCAATCGCGTCGGCAAGGTCAAGCGGCTGAAGGCGAAGAAAGCGCGGGGCGAGGTGAAGGCGAAGCGCGGCAAGGTCGACTGGTAGTCGAGATACCTGCCCACTCCGCAATGCTTGACTTTTCCCCGTGAATCACACAAAGGGCGCGCCGGACGGCGGTGCAGCCGTTCTTTTCGTTTCTGGGAAACGATTTCGGCACCAGCCCACTCCCCCTCCCGGCCACCCACTAGGGTATGCTGATGGGTGGCCGGGAGGGGGAGTGGGGCGGAACCGGTCTGACCAAGCGCAAGGAACACGCCGCCCTTATTATTTCGGCCCGAGGGCCATTCAGAAAGATCTTTAGGAACACGCCATGGCGAAGCCCGCAACCGTCAAGATCAAGCTCGTCTCGACCGCCGACACGGGCTTCTATTACGTGACCAAGAAGAATCCGCGTAACCACACGGAAAAGTTCACCTTCCGCAAATACGATCCCGTCGTGCGCAAGCACGTCGAGTTCAAGGAAGCCAAGATCAAGTAATGCTCTGCCAAGCTGAACCGCGGGAACGAGCCGGGTTCAGTGATGGTTCAATGCTCCAGTCCTAATCGCAGGAGCATGAGCATCTTGTCTTCGAAATCGAACAAACCGATTCGCGCCGCGCTGGCTCTTTCGCTGGCCGCGGCGCTTCCCGTTTCCGCCGTGCTGGCCCCGGCCCCGGTGGTCGCTGCCGAGGGCGACCTCGATCGCGCGGTCGCCGCTTTGCGCGGCATTTCGACCATGAAGGCGGATTTCGTCCAGACCGATCGCAGCGGGCAAAGCGTGCGCGGGGTGATGACGCTGAAACGCCCCGGCAAGATCCGTTTCCAGTACGAGAAGGGGGTGCCCATGCTCGTCGTCTCGAACGGCAGGTCGATGTATATGGTCGACTACGAAGTGAACCAGGTCCAACGCTGGCCGATCAAGAATTCGCCATTGGGCGCGCTGCTCGATCCCAACCGCGACGTGAAGCGATACGGCAAACTGGTCCCCACCAACCACCCCGACGTCGTCAGCGTCGAGGTGCGCGATACCAAGCGTCCCGAATTCGGCGTGATCACGCTGATCTTCGCACGCGACGCATCGGCCCCCGGCGGTCTGCGCCTGACCCACTGGGTCGCGCTCGATTCGCAGAACCATCGCACTACCGTTAGGCTCTCGAACCAGCGTTACGGTGTCGCCGTGGCCGATAGCGCGTTCACATTTCGCGATCCGCGCCGTTCGTCCCGCCGCCCGGGGTAAACGTTTCGGCGGTGAGCGGTGCGATCTGCGGGATATCCCGCTTGCCACCGTTCATTGAACAGCAATCGGGCGAGACATAATCTACATATCACGAGACGACGCGAGGCGGATTTCCCCCCTGTTGATCCCCTCGATCTGGTTCTTCTCGTTCCAAGCGTGACGAACGCTCACAGGAAACCCCCGCGCCAATGCCCCCGGCGCGGGGGTTTTTTGTGTTTTTGCTTGGGTGCGCCTTCGACATCCGTCGCAGGCTTGCGGCTGTTCCGGCTTACTCCTCCACCCGGCCACCCATAGGATACCGTGCCGTGGGTGGCCGGGTGGGGAGCGGGATGGAACAGCCAAGGGAAGCGCGGACGCGCTTCCCGCACGCAACAAAGATTCCGCTTACTTTCCTTCCCAGCCGAACGCCTTGCGGATCACGTCGTAGATCAGGTTCTGCTCCATCACGCCGCGCACGTTTTCCGCGCCCGGGCCGGTCGCATAGAGCGCCACATCCTCGCCCGCGTGCGTTTCCGAATCGAGGGGAACCGTCGCCTGCTGGCGCGCCCGCACCCCGGTTTCGGGCATCGGACGCTCGCCCGAAAACGCGCCCATGCCGTTGGCATAGCCGAGCGTGGTGTAGGGCTTGCCGTCCTCGGCCAGCGACGGCCCATCGTCGAGCGGGTTGGTGACGAGCCCGAGGATGGGATTGCCGCGCTTGGGATAGCCGGCGATCGTGAAGACGTGGCTATGATCGGCAGTCACCATGATGAGCGTCTCTTCGGGATCGGTATTGTCGATCGCCCACTGGATCGCTCGGGCGAATTCCACCGTTTCCTCCAGCGCATAGCCCGCGCGGCCTTCGTGATGGCCATGATCGATGCGCCCGCTTTCGACCATGAGGTAATAGCCCTGCGGATCGGCACTGAGGCGCGAAATCGCCGCAGCGGTCATGTCGGTCAGCGTCGGCTCGCTGCTGTCGGCTTCGCGGTCGACCATATAGGTCATGTGGCTGCGCGAGAAGAGGCCGAACAATGGCTTGTCGGCGGGCGCAGCCCGCATGTCGGCAGTCGTGGTCACGAAACTTCCGCCGGTTGCAGCCACCCATGCGGCGGGCAGATCGGCATCCGCCTCGATCCGTCGCCCGTCCTGCGCCTCCCCGTAGAAGGCGACGCTGCCGCCGCCGAGCGCGACGTCGAAGGGGGCAGCGATCAACTGGCTGGCAATGTCGGTGCAGCCAAGGCCGCGCTGGTCTTCGGGGATCCAGGCATCGGCTTCCCAGTCGCGGCTGACGCTGCGCGCATAGACCGAGGCGGGCGTCGCATGCGTGAGCCGCGCGGTGCTGACGATGCCGAGCGCGAGGCCGCGTGCGGTGACTTCCTCGCCGAGCAGCGCGAGCTCCTTACCCCTGCCCGACCTGCAATCGCCGCGCGCGATGTCGGGGCCGTAGCCGAGAACGCCGATCTTGGTCTTCACCCCGGTATGCATCGCGCTGGCCGTCCCCGCGCTGTCGGGGACCTGCGCATCGGTATTGTAGGTCTTGACCAGAGCGACATTGCCGAATGTCTCGAACGGCAGAACATATTCCTCGCCGGTCTGGCCAAGCTTCTGACCGGCGTAGATGCGGGCGGCGGTGACGGTGGAGATGCCCATGCCATCGCCGACGAAGAGGATGACGTTCTTGGCCCGCTTCTCCTCCGGGACCGCAGCGGCCGCGGCCTGCGGCGACTCCTGCGCGACGGTGGCGGTGCACCCTCCCAGCGCAAGCGCAGCGGCGGTGGCAAGGCAAAGCGGACGAATGGTCATCTGGAAACTCCCTGGATCTGAACGCGCGCCCTATATCACCGCTCGGCATGACGAAAGCGCGACGGTTTCTTGTTGCGTGCGTGAGGCGCGTCCGCGCTTCCCTTGGCTGCTTTGTCCCGCAAGCCTTCGACGGATGCGAAGGCGCACCAAGCAAAGACTCCCGCATGACCGATCCCCGACGCTTGCGGCAGTCGAAGGGCTCGCCTAACCCGCCCTCATGGTTTCTATCGCTACCTGGAACATCAATTCCGTCCGCCTGCGCATGCCGATCGTCGAACGCTTCATAAAGGAGCAGTCGCCCGACGTTCTGTGCCTGCAGGAAATCAAGTGCCAGGAACACCAGTTCCCCTACGAGGCGTTCCGCGAACTCGGCTACGAGCATTTCGCAGTGCACGGGCAGAAGGGCTATCACGGCGTCGCGACGGTCGCGAAAACACCGCTCAGGGAATTCTCGCGCCATGACTGGCAGGACAATGGCGAGGCGCGCCATGTCGGCGTCGAGCTGACCGATCATCAGGGGATGATCGTCGAGAACGTCTATGTCCCCGCAGGCGGTGACGAGCCGAACCGCGAGGTCAATCCCAAATTTGGGCAGAAGCTCGACTTCCTCGAGCGCATGACGCGCTGGGCCGATGCGATCGACCGCCCGACGCTGATCGTCGGCGATTTCAACATCGCCCCGCTCGAAAGCGACGTCTGGAACCACAAGCAATTGCTAAAAGTGGTCAGCCACACGCCGGTCGAGGTCGAGACACTGCAGCGTTTCATGGACGCGCATGGCTGGTCGGACATCGGGCGCGAGCACATCAAGGCGCCCGAGCGCTATTACAGCTGGTGGAGCTATCGCGCGAAGGATTGGAAAGCCAACGACCGCGGGCGCCGGCTCGACCATATGTGGGCGAGCCCCGAACTGGCGAAACAGGCGACCGGGCACTCGGTCCACGAATATGCACGCGACTGGGAAAAGCCGTCGGACCATGTGCCGCTGGTAACGGAGTTCACCCTCTGAGCGCAGTGTCCCCTTCCCGCCGCGCCGCGCAAGCGGTCGATGCGCTGCGCCACGGCTGGCCGCTCGCCATCGAAGGCGCGCCCGTGCTGCAACCGGTCGAGACGGCGTTCGGCGATGTGTCGGGCGAGGCGATGCTCATTTCCGCCACGCGAGCGGCAACACTCAAGCTCATCAACCAGATCGAGGCCGCCGCGCCGCGCCAGCCCGTGTTGATGCGTGCCGCCGACCCCTTCGACCTGTCTGCCGCCCTAGCCGTGGCAGACCCTGCGCTCGACATGGCCAACCCGCTCAAGGGGCCGTTCAAGGCGCTGCCTCTCGGCTGGGAGGACCAGGCGCGTGCCGCGCTCGAACTGGCGCGCATGGCCGGCGTGCTGCCCGCATATCTCGTCGACCCGCAAGGAGCGGCTGAGGCCGTCCCGCTCAGCGCGACCGACGTCGCCGCCTTTGCCGATGCCCGGCGCCTGCAGATCGCCTCACGCGCGCGGCTGCCCGTGGCGGCGGCGGAGGATGCGCGGATCGTCGCCTTCCGCAGCCCCGACGATACGCGCGAGCATGTCGCGCTGATCATCGGCGAGCAGACCGCCGACCGCGCGCCGCTGGTGCGGCTGCATTCCGAATGCCTGACCGGCGACATCCTCGGCAGCCTCAAATGCGATTGCGGGCCTCAGCTCGACGCTGCGCTGCATGCGATGGCGAGCGAGGCGGAGAAGGGCGGATGGGGCGTCCTGCTCTACATGCGGCAGGAAGGGCGCGGGATCGGCCTCGTCAACAAGCTGCGCGCCTATCGCCTGCAGGATCAGGGCTTCGATACGGTCGATGCCAACACGCGGCTTGGCCTTCCCGACGAGGCGCGCGATTTCCCCACTGCAGCGCGAATGCTCGACCTGCTAGAGATCAAGGCGATCCGCTTGATGACCAACAACCCGGCCAAGGTCGACGCACTCTCCGCGCAGGGCGTGCACATCGCGGAGCGGGTTCCACACGCGCTGCCCGACAATCCGCACAACACCCGTTATCTCGCGACCAAGCGCGACCGGTCGGGGCATTTGCTGTGACCGCCATCGCCATCCGCCCCGAGGAGCCGCGCGACCATGCAGCGATCGGCGTGGTCACGCAGGCGGCCTTCGCAGATTCGCCGCATAGCGACGGCAGCGAAGTGCGCATCATCGACCGCCTTAGATCGGACGGCGATCTGACGCTCTCGCTGGTGGCCGAGGATGGCGAGCGGATCGTCGGCCATGTTGCCGTCTCGCCGGTACAGATAACCGATGGCTCGCGCGACTGGTACGGCCTCGGCCCGATCGCGGTATTGCCGTCGCTGCAACGCCAGGGGGTCGGCTTGCGGCTGATGCAACGCGCTATCGCCGATATGCGGATGCGCGGCGCGCGGGGCATCGTGCTGCTGGGCGATCCGGCCTATTATCAGCGCTTCGGCTTCGAACACGATCCGCAGCTCGTCTTCCCCGGCCCGCCCGCCGAATACTTCCAGCGGCTGGTGATCGATGGCGATGCGCCGAGCGGAACGGTAAGCTACGCGCCCGCTTTCGGCTGAAGCCGCCGGCCGAGCGCCTGTCCCATGCGGACGGTATCGCCGGCCACGATCCCGTCGAGCCACTCGACCATGCCGGGTTCGAACAGCAGTACCACGGTCGAGCCGAGGATGAAGCGTCCCATTTCGGCGCCTGCGGCAAGGCGATGCGTGCCGCTGGCGAAGTCCTCGCGCGCCAGGGTCGGCGAATGGGTCTCCACCGGGCCGGACCATACGGTCTCGATCCCTGCGACGATCATCGCGCCGACCATGACGCTGGCGAAACGGCCGTCCTCGCCGGCGAACAGACAGGCCAGCCGCTCGTTACGCGCGAACAGGCCATCGACGTTCTCCGCCGTGACCTGATTCACGCTGAACAGATCGCCCGGCACATAGGTCGCGCTCTCGAGATCGCCCGAGGCAGGCATGTGGACCCGGTGATAGTCGCGCGGGCTGAGGTAGATCGTCGCGAAATGGCCACCCTCGAAGCGCGTTGCGGAGGCGGCGTCACCGCCGAGCAATTGTTCGGCGGTGAAGTGGCGCCCCTTGGCCTGGAAGATGCGTCCGCCCTCGATCCGGCCGATCTGGCTGACTGCACCGTCCGCCGGGCTGAGCACGAATTGCGATGCATCCGCCAGCGGCCGGGCACCCGGCTTCAATTCGCGGGTGAAGAAGTCGTTGAAGCTGTCGAATTCGCCCAGTCCGCGGGCGGCCTCGCCCATGTCGACATCATAGGCATCTACGAACCGGCGGATCAGCAGGTCGCGGAGCCATGGTACCCGGCTGGATGCGAGTTTGCCTGCGGCGCGTGAGACCGAATGGTGGGGCAGGGCATGCTGCAACCAGATGAAGGGCGAGGTCATGGCGGGGAGCGATGTCGGACTGACCGCATCAGCGCAACTGGCTATCCTTGCTTCCGCGGCGATTGATGTCGGAGTGCCGAACGGCGCCGTCGCGGCCCGTCTGACATTCGACGCAGGTTCGCACACCCGGCAGCGCCTCGCGCCGCTTCGCCGGGATCGCTTCGCCGCATTCGTCGCAATAGCGGGCGCTTTCGCCCGACGGCAGGCGCGAACGTGCCGCGCTGACGGCATCGCTTACCGAATCCTCGATCTGTTCCTGAACGGCCCCGTCGCGGGCCCAGCCACCGGCCATCGTCTGCTCCTTTCCCGATCAACGAGCGAAAAGGAGGCAGGTTTCCTCAGCGTCGTTCGAACTGGCGCACGCCGGGGCCGAGAGCATTTTCACCCAGCACCAGCGCATCGCCGGTCCAGTCGGCCACGAAAGCCGGGCTGCGCGAAAGGCCGGGCACCAGACGCGCATTATTGTCGGCGATCACCAAACCGTCCGAAGTATAGCGCGCGCCTTCGGCGCCGATCGCGATCATCGCCGACCAGTTTTCCTTGTCGCGCCCCTGCACCATCCAGTTGCCGCGGATCACGCCGGTGCCACCATTGGGCAGGTCGATCAGATAATTTGTGCCGCGGCCGTTGGCATCGTCGAAGCTGCACTCCTCGACCACGATATGCGCAGCGCGCGACTTGAGGTAGTGCCCGCCCGTGCCCTGTTCGAAGCGGCTGCGGGTGACCGTGACGCTGCCATAGTCGCCGGCATAGATCGAATGCGCGCAGCCCGCCGAATTCTCGCAGGTGCCGAGCCGCGTGAAAGTCGATTTGTCGACCACCAGTTCGCTGTTCACGCCATTGGTAGTCATGATCCCCTGCTGGCTGTCGCGAAACCAGCTTTGCGACACGTGCAGGGGCCCGCGTTCGAGCCGGATCCCCGCGCCATTGCCATCCTCGACCGAAAGGTCGGCGAAGACGAGCCCGTCGACGCTGGCGCCACGGCCGCGCAGGACCAGCGCGGCCTTGCCTTCGCACGCACGCCCGCCGAGCAACGATGACCCCGGCTGCGCGGCGCGAAAGTGGACCACGCCGTCGCGCTGGACGGCACATTCGTTCCAGTTTCCCGGCGCGATGACGATCGTGCCCTCGCGGTCGCCGATCGCGTCGACGGCGTCCTGCAGCGAGGCATAGCCGCGTCCCGTTTCGGCCACGGTGAACGTCGCCGGCCCGCCGCCCTGCGCGAACACCGCGGCCAGCGGGATCGCGCTCACCGCCATGGCCGCGACTGCTGCAAGCAGCCAGCGCGGCAGGCGGGTGGCATGGGGTACGAAGGGCGAAGCCATGCTGCTTGCCTAGGCGCTTATGGTTAACATCACCCTAATCCCTCGCGCATACGGCTTAGTCCTCTTCGCCATCGCGGAAGCGCCATCCGCCGCGTGTCTTCCGTTTCGCGATGAATATCACCAAGATGGTTGCGACCAGCCAGATGGGGGCGACGATGGCGAGGCCGACGATCGGATCCCGTTCGATCAGCGGTGCCGGTGCGATCATCACAATGATGTATACTGCGAGAACGGCCCATCCCTGCCAGGCGATCGGCAGGCCCGCTCCATAGCCATAGCGCTTCGGGGCGAACCAAGGTCTCTCGTCTTTCACCTCAGCTCTCTTTCATGGGGCGACCACGGCGAGGACGCCGGGGCGCGACGCCACCTCTTCGCCTTCGAAATAGTCCCACGGTCGGTCGGCGGTCAATGTTGGGCGATCGTGCGCAGGAAACGCTCTCCATAGGCTTCCAGCTTCTTCGCGCCGATGCCCGGCAGTTGAGCCAATTGTGCGGTCGTTGCGGGCCGCGCTGCGGCCATTTCGCGAAGGGTGGAATCGTGGAAGATCACATAGGGCGGCACCTGCGCCTCCTCGGCCAGTTCCTTGCGCAAGGCGCGCAGCGCCTCGAACAGCGGGTCGCCCACCGGATTGGGCGTTGCATCGCCGCGGCGCTTGCGTGCCCGCTTGGGCGGGACGACGATCTCGACCGCGCTCTCCCCCTTGAGGATTGCGCGCGCCGATCCGCCCAGCGCCAGCCCGCCATGCTCGGTCGCGACAAGATCGCCGCGCGCCTGCAAGGCCCGCGACAGCGGCTGGAGCAGGCGCGCCTCCTCGCCCCCGACGATGCCGAACACGCTCAGCCGGTCGTGCCCGCGTTGACGCACGCGCTCGTCCTCGTTGCCGGTCAGGACCTTCTGCAAATGCCCCATGCCGAAGCTCTGACCGGTCCGGTAAACGGCTGAGAGCAGCTTGCGCGCCAGTTCGGTGACGTCGGTGACCCCGGGCTGTTCGAGACAATTGTCGCAATTGCCGCAGGTTCTGGGCGGATTCTCGCCGAAATGCTGCAGCAGCACCGCGCGGCGGCATTCGGCAGTCTCGACCAGCCCGGCGAGCGCATCGAGCCGCGCGCGCTCGGCATTGCGCCGCGTCTCATCCACCTCGGCGAGCCGCTGGCGCGCGGTCGCGAAGTCGCCGGCACCCCAGAACATGACCGCCTGGCTCGGATCGCCGTCGCGCCCCGCGCGGCCGGTTTCCTGATAATAGGCCTCGATCGACTTCGGCACGCCGACATGCGCGACGAACCGCACATCGGGCTTGTCGATCCCCATGCCGAAAGCGACCGTGGCGACGATCACCATATCCTCGGACGCGACGAAGGCGGCCTGATTGGCTGCGCGAACCTCGGAATCCAACCCCGCGTGATAGGGCAGCACCGGCCTGCCGGTCGCGGTGGCGAGTTTCTCGGCCAAATCCTCCACCTTGCGCCGCGTCTGGGCATAGACGATTCCCGGCCCCGCCTCGCTCGCCATCAAAGTGGTCAGCTGGCGCACCGGATTGTCGCGGTGGCGGATGGCGTAGCGGATATTGGGCCGATCGAACCCGGCGAGGACGAGGCCATCTTCCGCGATGCCGAGCTGCGCCATCACATCGGCGCGCGTCTGCTGGTCGGCGGTCGCGGTCAGAGCGAGGCGCGGGACCTGCGGAAAACCATCCAACAGGCCCCGCAGCAGCCGGTAGTCGGGGCGGAAATCGTGCCCCCATTCGGACACGCAATGCGCCTCGTCGATCGCGAACAGGCACAGAGGCGCGGCGCCCACGAACTCGCGGAACGCCGGCTGGCTTGCACGCTCGGGCGCGACATAGAGCAGATCGAGCTCGCCCGCGCGGAAAGCCTCCTGCGTCTCGCGCCAGTCGGCATCGGCGCTGGTCAGCGTGGCCGCGCGGATACCGTTGGCGCGCGCGCTGCGCAGCTGGTCGTGCATCAGCGCGATCAACGGACTGATGACCACGCAGGTGCCTTCCAGCATCACTGCGGGGAGCTGGTAGGTGAGCGACTTGCCCGCGCCGGTCGGCATGACGGCCAGCGTCGATTGCCCGCCCAATACGCGCGCAACGACCTCTCCCTGCCGCCCGCGAAAGGCGTCGAAACCGAATGTGTCCTTTAGGGCTTGAAGTGCGCCTGCGTTTCCGCTCATCCCGGCCTGATGCCAGACGTGCACGCAGGCGCAACCGGCGGCATGCGATTTTCCCCTTGCCCAGCGCCCTCCGCTTGCGCTTTATCCGCCGGCAACAAGTCCAATCCGGAGAGAGACGTCATGAAGTTCCGTATCGCCCTGACCGCCGCCGCCACCATCGCGCTTGCCGCCTGCGGCAGCACCGAGGATGCATCGACCGAAGCCGAAGCCGACACCGTCGAAATCGCGGCGGACGAAGCGCTGGCCGACATCGATGCCGAGCCGGTCGAGGATCCGGCGGCCACGATCGAAGAAACGGCCCCCGAACCCGAAGGCATGTCCCCGAGCGAAGAGGCGCAGATCCAGGAAGCTGGCGACAATGCCGCCGACACGGCCGCCGCCGCGATGGACGCGATGGCCGAAGATATCGGCAACTGATCGGCCGACGTACGGGCAGCCGCGCCGTAGCGTCCTTTGCGCTTCGCGCGCGAGCGCCTAGCCTCCGCCCCATGTTACGACTCGCGCCCCCGCTCGCCGCGCTCGCCGCGCTTTCCGCCTGCTCCGGATACGAGGAGGGGGAGGAGCCGGTCGAGGCGGTTTCGCAAAGCGAGGCCGACGCGCTCGACGATGCCGCCGAAATAATCGAGCAGCGTCGCCTGCCCGAAGACGTCTTGCCACCCGAAGGCGACGACGGCGCGGGCGAGCCCGGCGCAGACACCGGGCAAACCCTCCCGGCGCCGCGCGAATCGGGCGGGCCGGCTCGAATGGAGTTTCCCGATGAGTGACGCCGCAAATCCCGGAATGGATGCCGAAACCTTCGATCAGTTCCTTGAACAGCTCGAACGCTATGTTCGCGAACGGCTGATTCCGGCGGAAAAAGACGTCATCGCCAACGACAAGATTCCCGACGAGATTGTCGCGGAAATGAAGGAGATGGGGCTGTTCGGCCTGACCGTTCCGGAGGATTTCGGCGGCGCGGGGCTGAACACGACGCAATATGCCAAGGTGGTGAAGACGATGGCCTATGCCGCGCCCGCCTATCGCTCGATCTTCTCGATCAATGTCGGCATGTTCAACTCGGCGATCAAGAACGGCGGGACCGAGGCGCAGAAGGCCGAATGGTGGCCCCGGATCGCCGAGGGCGCGATCGCCTGTTTCGGCCTGACCGAGCCCGGTTCGGGCAGCGACAGCGCCGCCATGGCCACCACCGCCAAGCCCGATCCCGACGGCAATGGCTGGATCCTCAACGGGACCAAGCGTTACATCACCAACGCACCGCATGCCGATGTCGGCCTGATCATGGCGCGGACCGAGAAGGACGCGCTGCCCAAGAACGCGCATGTTTCGGCCTTCATCGTGCCGATGGACACGCCCGGCGTGTCGACGGGCAGCCCCGACGAGAAGATGGGCCAAGCAGGCAGCCATATCTCGGACATCATGCTCGACGACGTGCATGTGCCGGGCGAAGCGCTGCTGGGCGGCGAGACCGGCAAGGGCTTTCGCTTCGCCATGATGAGCCTCGACAACGGCCGCATATCGGTCGGAGCAGCGAGCACGGGCTATGCCCGCCGCGCGCTAGATTCCGCAGTCAAATATGCCAACGAGCGGCAGGCCTTCGGCGAACCGATCGCCAATTTCCAGCTGATCCAGCAGATGCTGGCCGACAGCTGGACAGAAATCTACGCCGCCGAGGCGATGATGACCGATGTCACCGCGCGCGTCGATCGCGGCGAGAATACGGTCAAGCACGCCGCCGCCTTCAAGGTCTTCGCCTCCGAAATGTGCGGCCGCGTGGTCGATCGCGTGGTGCAGATCTACGGCGGCGCGGGCTACCTCGCCGAGTACGACGCCGAACGCTTCTTCCGCGACGCACGCATTTACCGTATCTACGAAGGCACGACGCAGATCCTCCAGCTCCAGATCGCCAAGCACATGCTGCGCGAATATGCGGCGGGTGTGTGACGAGACGTCGGATGAGCCCTGTGACGAGTCTTTTTTCCGTGCGCGCCGGACCTCCGTCCGGCCCTTGCTGTTCCATCCCGCTCCCCCTCCCGACCACCCATAAAATACCGTGCCGTGGGTGGCCGGGAGGGGGAGCGGGATGGAACAGCCGCGAGCTGACGACGGACGTCGGCAGCGCACCCAACAAAAATGTATAGCCTCCTTTCGGACCTCTCGATCATCGAAGCCTCGAGCTTCGTCGCCTCGCCCACGGCAGGCCTTTATTGCGCGCAGATGGGCGCGGAGGTGATCCGGGTGGATCACAAGGCGGGCGGGCTCGATTATGATCGCTACATGCTCACCAAGGAGGGCCGCTCGCTGAGTTGGGAGAATCTCAACCGGGCGAAGAAATCGGTCGCGCTCGACCTGCGTAGCGGCGAGGGCCGCGAACTTCTTGTCGAGCTGTCCGCCCGGACCGGCAACCTCATCACCAATTTGCCGGAAAAGAGCTTCCTGTCGCATGACGTCATTGCGGCGCAGCAGCCCGACGGCGCACCCGATCTGGTCAGCGTGCGGATCATGGGCTGGCACGACGGCAGGCAGGCGATGGACTTCACCGTCAACGCCGCCAGCGGCTATCCGCTGATGTGCGGACCCGAAGAGTGGGACCTGGAAACGGCGCCGCCGGTCAACCAGGTATTGCCCGCGTGGGACTTCATCACCGGCGCCTATTGCGCCTTTGCGATGCTGGCGGGGCTGCGCCACCGCGACGTCAGCGGCGAAGGCAGCGAAATCCGCGTGCCGCTGGGCGATGTTGCCATAGGCACCATGGCGAACAGCGGGGCGATGGCCGAAATGCTTTGTCGCGGGGCCGATCGCGAGCGGCTGGGCAATGCCATCTGGGGTGCTTTCGGGCGCGATTTCCGCAGCCGCGACGGCGTGCGTTTCATGGTTGCCGCGTTGACGGCGAAGCAGTGGAACGGGCTCGTCGCTGCCTTCGATCTTGCGGACGAAATCAGTGCACTCGAAAGCGAACTCGGCGTGCGCTTCGCAGAAGGCGACCGACCGCGCTTCGAAAATCGCCACCGCCTGTTCGACCTTTTTCAGGCGCGCGCAGACAAGCTGGATTGGGCCGATCTCTCCGCGCGTCTTGCCGAAGAAGGCACGACCTTCGAACGCTATCGCACGATGTATGAAGCGGCCAATGACGCGCGGCTGGTTGCAGACAACCCGCTGTTCGGCCCCTCGCCTGCAAATCCGAGCGAATTCGCATACCCGGCGACGCGCAGCTTCGCCAATATCCCGACCCGCGATGCGGGCGATCCCGCGCCAGCACCCTATCTCGGCGAGCACACCGAAGAGGTGCTCGCCGAGCGTCTCGGGCTGGCATCGGGCGCGATTCACGCGCTCGTCGATCGCGGCATCGCCCGCCTCTCCGATAAGGACTGATCCATGACGTCACCCCGCCGCGTAGCCATCTGCAAGCCCCTCAGAACCCCCGTCGGACGCTTCCTCGGCAGCCTCGCCCCGCTGGAAGCGGGACAGCTTGGCGCCATCATCATCAAGGCGCTGGTCGAGCGTAGCGGCATCGACCCCACGCGCGTCGACGACGTCGTTTTCAGCCAGGGCTACGGCAGCGGCGAGGCACCCGCGATCGGCCACTGGAGCTGGCTTGCCGCGGGCTATCCCGAGGAAGTGCCCGGCTTCCAGCTCGACCGGCGCTGCGGTTCGGGCCTGCAGGCCGTCGCGACGGCAGCGATGATGGTCCAGACCGGCGTGGCCGACTGCGTGCTTGCGGGCGGCGTCGAGAGCATGTCCAATGTCGAGCATTACACGACCAAGGCCCGCAACGGCGCGCGCATGGGCGATATGGTCCTATGGGACCGGCTGACGCGCGGCCGCCTGATGAGCCAACCGATCGAGCGCTATGGCGTCATCACCGGCATGATCGAGACGGCCGAGAACCTCGCCAAGGATTACGGCATTACGCGCGAGGAGGCCGACGCCTTTGCGGTGCGCAGCCACCAGAATGCAGCGCGCGCCTGGGATGAGGGCAAATTCGACGAGCAGCTCGTCCCGGTCGAGATTCCGCAGCGGCGCGGCGATCCGGTGGTGTTCGACAAGGATGAGGGGTTTCGCGCCGATGCCAGCATGGAAACGCTGGGCAAGCTGCGCGCCATCGACCTGAAGCGCGACGCCGACGCCATCGTTACGGCAGGCAATGCCAGCCAGCAGAACGACGCCGCGGCGGCCTGCCTGATCGTCGCCGAAGACAAGGTCGAGGAACTGGGTCTCGAACCGATCCTCTGGTTCCATTCGTGGAGTGCGGCGGGCTGCGATCCCAGCCGGATGGGCATCGGCCCGGTCCCGGCCGTCGAGCGTCTGTTCGCGCGCAACGGCATGGGCTGGGACGACATCGGCCTGATCGAACTCAACGAAGCCTTCGCCCCCCAGGCGCTCGCTGTGCTCAAGGGCTGGGGTTTTGCCGAGGACGATAGCCGCCGCGAACTGGTCAACGTCAACGGCTCGGGCATTTCGCTCGGCCATCCGATCGGCGCGACAGGCATCCGCATCCTTGCCGACATGGCGCATGAGATGCAGCGCCGCGAGGTGCGCTATGGCCTCGAGACCATGTGCATCGGCGGCGGACAGGGGATGGCCGCCGTGTTCGAGCGCGCCGCCTGATGGCGGATTGGTCGGACTGGATCGGGCGCGAACAGCGCGGCGCGGACGAGCTTGGCGCGCGCCTCGCCGCGCAATGGTGCGCCACCTTCGACCGCGATGCGCCGGCCGACAGCGCGATGCCGCAGGGCATCCATCTGTGCCTGTGCACACCCGAGGCGCGCACCGGCCAGCTCGCCCCCGATGGGCACCCGGTCCGCGACGACGACATCGCGAGGTTCCTGCCACCCGTTCCGCTGCCACGCCGCATGTGGGCATCGAGTGCGATGCAATTCCACGCCCCGATCGCGATCGGCGCCCGGATCGAGCGGACCAGCCGCGTCGCTTCGATCACGCCCAAGTCGGGCAGCCGCGGCGAGATGGTCTTCGTCGACGTCGATCATGAAACCCACGCCGACGGAACCCTCGCTGTGAGCGAGCGGCAGAGCATCGTCTATCTCGAAGGCCTCGCGCCCGACGCACCGATTTCGCCACCCGAACCGACGGGCGAAACCTTCGACCCATCGAGCTGGGATGCCCACCGTTCGCTGATTCCCGACGAGCGGCTGCTGTTCCGTTACTCGGCGCTGACCTTCAACACCCACCGGATCCATTACGATGCGCCCTTCGCGCGCGAGGTCGAACGCTATCGGGGGCTGGTCGTTCAGGGCCCGCTAACGGCCAGCCTCCTGTTGCAGCTTGCCAGCGCGCATTTCGGCGAGAACCGCCTCGGCACCTTCACCTTCCGCGGGGTGAGCCCCGCCATTGCCGGCGAGACGCTCAACCTCGCTTTGCGCGGGACGAACGGGGAGATCGAAATGGGCGCCTTCGCCTCTGACGGGCGCCAGGTCGTGAAAGCCAGCGCGGCGCTCGGCTAGCCGAGCGGATAGTCGGCAATCGGACCGAGCACCGAATAGTGCTCGGCCTTGGGTTCGCGTCCCAGTTCGGAAAACTCGATTTCGGGCGGCGCGACATGCGTGTCCGGCAGCCGGTCGAGCAGATCGCGCACCAGTGTGAGCCGCCCGTGTTTCTGATCGTTGAAATCGACCAGCGTCCAGGGGGCCCATTCGGTATGCGTCGCCGCCAGCATCGTCTCGCGCGCTTCGGTGTAGGCATCGTATTGGCCGCGTGCAGCGAGATCGATCGGCGAAAGCTTCCAGCGCTTGAGCGGATCATCGAGCCGTTCGCGCAAACGCTCTTCCTGCCGCGCCTGGTCGGTCGTAAGCCAGTATTTGAACAGTAAGATTCCATCGTCGACCAGCATGCGCTCGAAGGTCGGAGCCTGCTGCAGGAACTGGGCGACCTCGGCCTCGCTGGCATAGCCCATCACCTTCTCTACCCCCGCGCGGTTGTACCAGCTGCGGTCGAACAGCACGATTTCGCCGGCACAGGGCAGGTGCTGGACATAACGCTGGAAATACCACTGGGTCCGCTCCGCCTCGGTCGGCTTGGCCAGCGCAACGATATGGCACTGGCGCGGATTGAGTTTTTCCGAAACCGCGCGGATCGCGCCACCCTTGCCTGCCGTGTCGCGCCCCTCGAACAGCACCACGATGCGCTGCCCGGTCGTTCGCGCCCAGCGCGCCATGGCCACCAGTTCCGCGCGCATCGGCTTCAACGCCGCCTCGTAATCCTTGCGCTTCATCGCGCTCCTTTCGCACCATTTGAATGCCTGCGCCAATGGTAGTATCAACGTCTACGATATGGCTACACTCGCAGAACCCGAACAGGACTTTACCCGCCTGCCCGACCTTCCGGCAGACGTATTCACCGCGCCGCTGAAAAAGCCCGAGCATGTCGGCGACGACTGGCTCGAACCCAAACAGACCGAGTACGACAGCGAAGACGACGCGATCTGGGACGACCTGTTCGCAAGGCAGATGGGCGTGTTGCCCGGGCGGGCCGCAACCGCGTTCATGGAGGGGACCGAGAAACTCGATCTGGGCAAGGGCGGTGTGCCCGAATTCGGGAAGCTGTCGGAAGAGCTCGACAGGCTGACCGGCTGGAGCGTCGTGCCCGTGCCGATGCTGATCCCCGACCACGTGTTCTTCTGGCACCTCGCCAACCGGCGCTTCCCGGCGGGAAATTTCATCCGCACGCGCGAGACCTTCGATTACATTCAGGAACCCGACGTCTTTCATGACGTGTTCGGCCATGTGCCGATGCTGACCGACCCGGTCTATGCCGATTACATGCAGGAGTATGGCCGCGCCGGGTGGAAGGCGATGCGCTACAACCGGCTGAAAGCGCTGGGTGCGCTCTATTGGTACACGGTCGAATTCGGACTGATCCAGGAAGCGCCGGGCGACATCCGCGCCTATGGCGCCGGCATCCTCTCGGGCCCGACCGAGGTCGTCTATTCGGTCGAGGCAGAAAGCCCGAACCGGATCATGCTCAATGTCGACCGCGTTATGCGCACCGATTATGTGATCAGCGACCTTCAGCCGACCTATTTCGTGATCGAGAGCTTCGAGGATCTTTACCGGCAGACTGTCGAGCGCGATTTCGACAAGCTCTACCGCAATCTCGGGCCCGGCTTCACTTACGCGAACACGGCGGTGATCGATGTCGACTACGTGGTCAACCGCGGGACGCTGGAATATACGCTTCGCGGCGGGCGCGGTTCGGGCGCGAAACCCGTCTGAGCGAATCAAAAACGGCCCGGGATCGCTCCCGGGCCGTTCGTTTTGGTCGCAATCGACCGAAAATTACATTTCGTCGATTTCGTCAGCCTGCTCTTCCATGGTTTCTTCCATGGCGTCGGTCTGGTCGTCCATTGCGTCGGCCTGATCTTCGGTGATCTCACCGGCCTCTTCCATGGCGTCGACCTGGTCGTCACGAGCGTCTTCCATCTCTTCGATGTTGGCTTCGGCTTCGTTCTCGGCAGCACTGTCGCAGGCGGCGACGCCGAGGCTGAGAGCAGCGGCCGATGCGACGATGGTAAGCTTGTTGAAGTTCATTTTCGTTCCCCTTGGTATTCGAGACGCGAATCCATCCCGCGCCCGTTTGTAAAGAAATGCGGATGATTGTGAAGCGCGCTTAACGATAGGCGCGTTGCCGCACGAGGTTGAACAGGCCGATCGACACGATCGAACCCAGAACCGCCCACAGCAGCGCGATACCGCTCACGGTTCCGAAAACCGCGCCTTTACCGGCAATCAGGCCCGTCACAAGCGAGCCCAGAACGCCGACCAGCGCATTGGCAAGAATATCTCTACCGTCTTCGATGCGCAGGATAATCGTCGCCAGCCACCCGAGCAGGGCACCCACTACGATCAGGATCAGCAAGCCCATTTGTGTCTACCTTTGCGTTTCACTCTGTGGTCATAAACCCGCGTGCACTCAAAGGTTCCGCCGCACAGCAGAAATATGGCCGGACTGTGGCGCAGACCGGACCGGCAGCGTCAGGCGAACGACAGCCAGATGAGCGCTGCGGTGCCTGCCACGATGCGATACCAGGCGAAGGGGGTAAAGCCGCTGCGGCTGACGAAGGCTACGAAGGCGCGGATCACCACCAGCGCGACGATGAAGCTGACCACGAAACCGACGGCGATCTCGTCCCAGCCGACGCGCGTCGTCCCGCTCATCATCTCGTCGTACTTGGTGACGACTTCGAGCGTGCTGGCCCCGATCATCGTCGGAACCGCGAGAAAGAACGAAAACTCCGCCGCGGTCTTGCGGTTGATGCCCATGGCGAGCGCGCCCATGATCGTCGCACCCGAGCGGCTGACGCCGGGAACCATCGCGAGACATTGTGCAAAGCCCACGCCAAGCACCTTCTTGAGCGGCAATTCCGCCACTCCGCGCCCTTCGTCGCGCGGCTGCGCCACGCGTTCGATGACGATAATGGCGATCCCGCCCGCGATCAGCGCCCAGGGGACGATTCCCGGATTGCCGAGCATGGCCTCGAAATTTTCGTAGAGCGCAAAACCGATCACCGCGCTGGGCAGGAAACCGAGCAGGATGTTGCGGGCGAACATGAGCCCCTCGCGCTCGCCCTTGAGCACGCCCATGCCGGCCGACCAGAACGTGCCCCAGTACTGGTACACGACCGCCAGGATCGCGCCGAGCTGGATGACAACGTTGAACATCGCCCATTCGTTCGGGTCCGCGCCCGAGATCTCGGTTGCGAGGATCAGGTGCCCGGTCGAAGAAACGGGAATGAATTCGGTAAGTCCCTCGACAATGCCGAGGAAGATCGCGGTGAGGAAATCGTTCATTGCGCTCGCGTCCATGAAGCAAGGGCGGAGCAAGTCAAGCAACCTGCTCCGCCCTTTGACGATTTAGCGGCGAATCGTGTCTACCAGATACGAATGCGCTCTTCCGGAGGCAGGTAGAGATCGTCCTCCGGGGTCACGTTGAACGCCTCGTACCAGGCATCCATGTTGCGCACGATTCCGTTGGTACGGTATTTGGTCGGGCTGTGCGGACCCTGGCGGATCTGCGCGCGCAGCGCGTCTTCGCGATACTTCCCGCGCCAGACCTGCGCCCAGGCGAGGAAGAAACGCTGGTCGCCGGTCAGCCCGTCGATCACCGGAACCTCCTTACCCTCGGTCGCCAGCTTGTAGGCGCGATAGGCCATCGAAAGACCGCCGAGATCGCCGATATTCTCGCCCAGCGCGAGGCGCCCGTTCACGCAGGTCTCGCCATCGTCGAGCGGACAGAACTGGTCGTACTGTGCCACCAGCTTGTCGCCCAGCTTGTCGAAGTTGGCGCGGTCCTCGTCGGTCCACCAGTTGCGCAGCGCACCCGAGGCGTCCGATTTCGAGCCCTGGTCGTCGAATCCGTGGCCGATCTCATGCCCGATCACACCGCCGATCGCGCCGTAATTGACCGCGATATCGGCGTCCTTGCCGAAGAAAGGCTGCTGGAGAATGCCGGCCGGGAACACGATCTCGTTCTTGGTCGAATTGTAATAGGCGTTCACGGTCTGGGGCAGCATGAACCACTCGGTGCGGTCGATCGGCTGACCCAGCTTGGCGAGATTATCGGCGGTCGACCACTCGGCCGATGCCATCACATTGGCCAGCGGGTCACCGGCGACGATCTCCAGGCCCTCATAGATTTCGAGATTGTCGCGGTAACCGATCTTGGGATCGAAACTGTCGAGCTTGGCCATCGCCTCGGCCTTGGTGGCCTCGGTCATCCAGTCGATTTCCTCCAGCGATTCGGCCAGTGCCACGCGCAGGTTGGCGACCAGTTCTTCCATCGCCGCCTTGCTTTCGGGCGGGAAATAGCGCTCGGCATAGGAGGCACCCAACAGCTCGCCCAGCATGCCTTCGGTCGCGGCGATGGCGCGCTTCCAGCGGTCGCGCTGTTCCGGAATGCCGCGCAACGCCGTGCCGTAGAAGGCGAAATTCGCCTTGTCGAAGCGCGACGGCAGGATCGCGGCGTTGTTCGACAGGAAGTTCTTGATCGTCCACGCTCGGAGCACTTCCATCGGCGTGTCGAGCACGAGTTCGAGCATGGCCGGCGTTCCGCCGCCGATCTTCTCGAGCGTTTCCTCGTCCAGCTCGAGCTCGGCCGCGAGCGCGGCGGAAGGCGGAATGTCGTTGACGATGAAGCGGTCGCTCGCGTCGAATCCCGTCGCGGCGAGCATCGCCGCCATCGGGAAGCTTTCGGACAGTCCGCCAAGCTCTTCCGGCGTCAGCGCCGTATAGGTGAGATCGCGATTGCGGCGCACCGTGCGGTCCCACGCGACCTTGCGGGCGATGGAATCTTCGAAATCATAGACTTTCCGTGCCATTTCGGCGTCATATCCGGCCTCGGATAGCAGAAAGCCGAGATAGTCCTGGTAGGCCGACCGGATCGAAAGCCCCTTTTCGCTCTCGTCGAAATAATATTCGCGGTCGGGCATGCCGAGCCCGCCGGACCCCACATAGACCGAGTAACGCGTCGGCTCCTTCGCATCGACCGTGACGAAGCCGCCGAGCGGCGAGGGATAGCCGGGCGTACCCCACAACGTCACCAGTTCGGCCAGCGTGTCGGCGTCGCGGATTTCGTCCAGATAGGGCTGAGCGGGCGCGAGGCCTGCCGCCTCGATCGCATCGGTGTCGAGATAGGATGCATAGGCATCGACGATGCGTCGCTCGTCATAGGTCAGCTCCGCCGCCGGTTTCGCCAGCAACTCGTCGACCACGGCCTTGACGTCGGCGGTCGACTTTTCGCGCAGCAGGTCGAACGCCCCGAAACGTGCCTGGTCGGCGGGCAGCGGGTTCTCGTCGATCCATTTCTGGTTGGCATAGGCGAAAAAGTCGTCGCCCGGATCGATGTCCGGCGACAGATAGCGCGTATCGAAGCCCCATTCGCCGAAGCTCATGGTCGGAGTGGGCACCTCGACGGCATCGTCGGTTTCGGCCTCGGCCAGCGCGGGCGTCGCAATCGCAAGCGCCAGCGCGCTGGCGCCGGTGGTGATGATGGATCGGAACATTGGCAGTCTCCCAATTCGTATGGCCCCGCAGGGCGAAATCGTGTGATGCTTGCATAGGGCGATCGGCGCGAAAATGACGACGCCGGTCGGTTTCACTTGCAACTTTGTCGAAAAAGCGCGGTCGCAGGCGGGTTCTCGGACACCTCCGCCGAGGAATCAGGCGTTTTCGAGCCCGAACTGCAGCGAGGCGAGGTGCGCATAGAGCCCGCCATTGGCCGACAACTGATCGTGCGTGCCCTGTTCGGCAATGCGGCCGTCCTCCATCACCACGATGCGGTCCGCCGCGCGAACGGTCGACAGGCGGTGCGCGATGACCAGCGTGGTACGGGCTTCCATCAGATGTTCGAGCGCTTCCTGCACCAAGCGCTCGCTTTCGGCGTCGAGCGCGCTGGTCGCCTCGTCGAGCAACAGGATCGGCGCATCGCGCAACAGCGCGCGGGCAATGGCGATGCGCTGGCGCTGGCCACCCGACAATTGCGTACCGCTTTCACCAAGATAGGTGTCCATGCCCTGCGGCAGCTTCTCGATGAATTCGGCGGCGTTGGCGGCGCGCGCGGCGGCCCAGATCTCGTCCTCGCTCGCATCCCAATTGCCGTAACGCAGATTGTCGCGGGCATTGGCGCTGAACAGCACGCCTTCCTGCGGGACATAGGCGATCCGGCGGCGCACCTCGGCGGGATCGGCGGCGGTCAGCGGGATGCCGTCGAGCCGGATCGAGCCGGCCTGCGGATCGTAGAAGCGCTCCGCGAGCTGGAAGATGGTCGACTTGCCGGCGCCCGAGGGGCCGACGATGGCGACCGTCTCGCCCGGTTCGATTTCAAGGCTGAAATCGGTTATCGCCGGCGCCTCCAGCCGCGTCGGATAGCGGAAGGTGACGTTGCGGAACGACAGGCTGCCGCGCGGCGGCACCGGCAGGTCCTGCGGGCGCTCGGGCGCAGTGATGGCGGGCTGTTCGTCGAGCAGCTCGGACAGGCGGCTGGCCGCGCCTGCGCCGCGCAGCAGGTCGCCATATACCTCGGTCAGCGCCCCGATCGCGCCCGCGACGAGCCCGGCGGTAAGGACGAAGGCGGCGATCGTACCGCCCGAGATCGTGCCCTCGCTGACCGCCTCCGCGCCGCGCCAGACGAGCAGCGTGATGCCGCCGAACACCAGCAGAATGACCACGGCGGTCATCGCCGCGCGCAGGATCACCCGGCGCTTGGCCACGCTGAAGGTCCGTTCGACCGCTTCCCTGAAGCGGCCGTGCTCGCGGTCCTCCTGGTTGAAGCCCTGCACGATCTTCATCGCGGACAGCACTTCGGTGACCATCGCGCCGATATCGGCCACGCGGTCCTGACTGGTGCGCGAAACCTTGCGCAGCCGCCGGCCGAACAGGGTGATGGGGACGACGATCGCCGGGATGATGAGGAACAGCCCCATCGTCAGGCCCGGGACCAGCCAGAACAGATAGAGCGTACCGCCCACCGCCATCAGCGTGTTGCGCAGCGCGACCGAAACGGTCGTGCCCACCACCTGTTCGATCAGCGCGGTATCGCTGGTCATCCGGCTGGAGATTTCCTTGGGGCTGTTCTCTTCATAGAAGCCCGGCGCGAGCCGCAGCAGGTTTTCCTGCACGCGCAGCCGGATATCGGCGACCACGCGTTCGCCCAGCCAACTGACGAAATAGAAGCGCATCGCGGTGCCCACCGCCAGAACGCCCACGATGATCAGCAGGTAGCGGAACCAGCGCCCCATGTTGGCGGGGTCCGCCCCATCGGCGAAGCCGCGGTCGATTACCAGCTTGAAACCCGCCGGGATCGCCAGCGTCGCCGCGGCGGTTATGAACAGCGCAAGCAGCGCCAGCGCGACATGGCCGGGATAGTTCTTGCCCGCGCGCCACACCATCTTCAGCGGCTTGAGCGAGCGTTCGCGCGGGGCATCCTTGGCCGCGCGCTTGCGCGCGAAGCGCCCGCGCCCCTCGATCTTCGTATCGTCCGTTGCTGACATGCGCTTCCCACTAGGTCCACGCGCGGCGAAAATCCACTGCGCTGCACGCGCGAAGACACTATTTCGGAGGTTGTGCATTGCACAATGGTCACGCCGGCGTCAGGATGAGCGCCTTTCGTCCGGGAAAAAACGACAAGAACCCGGGGCAGCAGGGGATACGTATTGCTCTATCACGCCTATGAACTGCAGCGCAGCTGGCTCCATTCGGCCAGCGCCTTCGCCTCGATCGGGGTGGAGATGCTCAACAATCCGTCCAATCCGATGAACTATGTCGGCCCGATAAGGTACATGAACATCGGCCCGATGGCGGCGAGCGCGCTGGAAGTCTTCGCCCATGCCACCGCCTCATACGGCAAGCCGGCCTGGGGCATCGAGACGGTCGAGGTCGACGGGCGGCCGGACCCCGTTTTCGAAGCGACGGTGATGAACCGCCCGTTCGGCGATCTGAAGGAATTCTACCGCGAGAGCCTGCCCGCAGATGCGCCGCGCCTGCTGGTGGTCGCACCCATGAGCGGGCACTATGCCACGCTGCTGCGCGGAACGGTCGAGCGGATGCTGCAAAACTACCGCGTTTTCGTGACCGACTGGGCCGATGCCAAGACCGTGCCGTTGCACGAGGGCACTTTCGACCTCGACGACTACATCGACTACGTGATCGCCTATCTCGAACATATCGGAGAGGGCGCGCATGTGATGGCGGTGTGCCAGCCTTCGGTTCCGGTCTTCGCCGCAACCGCGATCATGAATCGCGACAAGCATCCCTGCACGCCCAAGACGCTGACCATGATGGGCGGGCCGATCGACACGCGCTGTTCGCCGACCAGCGTCAACGATCTCGCGATGGATCGCCCGATCGAATGGTTCCGCCACAACGTCATCGCCACCGTGCCGATGCAGTATCGCGGCGCGGGGCGGCGGGTTTACCCCGGCTTCATGCAGCTCGCCGGCTTCATGAGCATGAACCTCGGCAATCACATGCTGAGCCATTACGAGATGTTCAAACACCTCACCGTGGGCGACCAGGACAGCGCGCAGGCGACCAAGGATTTCTACGACGAATATCGCAGCGTCTGCGACATGACCGCCGAATTCTATCTGCAGACGGTGCAGGAGGTGTTCCAGGACCACGCGCTGCCCAACGGCACCTTCCTGCACCGCGGCAAACGAATCGATCTGGGCGACATCACTCGGACGGCACTGCTGGCGATCGAGGGAGAACGCGACGATATCTCGGGCCTCGGGCAGACCAAGGCCGCGCTCGACCTCACCCCTCGTCTGCCCGAGGCGAAGAAGCGTTATTACATGGCCGAAGGTGCCGGCCATTACGGCATCTTCAACGGCAGCCGCTGGCGCAGCAAGATCGCGCCGGTGGTCGAGGAATTCATCGCCAGGCACGGCTAGATTCGGCCAAGGCTCGGCCGGACAGGCTAGGCTTTCGCGTCGAGCTGCTTGAGGCCGAACCACCCGGTCGCGCCCGCCAGCGCGGCGGCCCCGGCCATGGCGTAAAGCGCGGCATGGAAGCCGTCGAACAGCGCCTCGCCCGACATGGCGAGCACACTCCCCATCAGGGCCACCGCGATCAGCCCGCCGGTGCGCGATACCGCATTGTTGAGCCCGCTCGCCGTGCCGGTATAGCTGTCCTCGACCGCCGCCATGACCGCGCTGGTCAGCGGGGCGACGGCGATCGCCATACCGATCCCGATGGCCGCAATGCTGGGCAGGATACTCGCCCAATAGGAGCTTTCGGGCCCAATCCGCAGGCCGAGCAGCAAGCCGCCTGCAACCACCAGCGGGCCGATGGTCAGCGGCAGGCGCACGCCGGTGCGCTGCGCCATCCCGCCCATCAGCGGGCTGCCCAGCCCGATGAGCAGCGGGAAGGGCATGATCGCGAGGCCCGCCATTGTCGGGGAATAACCCGCGCTTTCGATCAGGAGATAGGGCAGGATCAGCAGCATCCCGCCGAGCGCGCCGTAGAGCAGGAAGGTCAGCAGGTTGAGGCTGACCACGCAGGTCCCGCCGAACAGCGCGAGCGGCATCATCGCCGCCTCGCCCTTGCGGCTCTCGATCCCGAAGAAGACGACCGCGAGCACAAGGCCGAAGGCGAGGCTTGCCGCGACCCGCCAGTCGAATGCGCCGCTCGCGCTCCAGAAGGTCAGCGCCAGCGTGATCCCGGCCAGCGCCAGCGTCGCGGTGCCGGCGCCCGCGTAATCGGTCGGCACGTCGCCCGCGCGCCGCACCTCCTGCGTCTTCCACAGCGCGAGGGTGGCGGCGGCCACGCTGATCGGGATCAGCAGCCAGAAGATCGAAGGCCAGCCGAAATTTTCGACCAGCCAGCCGCCCGCAAGCGGTGCCAGCGCGCCCGACGCCGCCCCCGCCGCCGCCCAAGCGCCGACCGCGCGTCCGCGCGCCTTGCCCGAAAAGGCGCCGTTCAGCAGCGCGAGCGAATTGGGCAGCAGCAGCGCGCCGCCGATGCCCTGGCCCGCACGCCCGACGATCAGCGCGGGCAGGGTCGGCACCAAAGCGCAGAGCAGGCTCGCGAGACCGAACAGGACGACGCCGATCACCAGCAGTTTCCTGCGCCCGTACCGGTCGCCCAGCGCCCCGCCGAGCATCAGCAGCGCGGCGAGCGGCAGCGTGAAGGCGTTGACCGCCCATTGCGTCTCGGCGGCGCTGGCGGCGAGGTCGGCGCGGATCGCGGGCAGCGCGACATTGACGATCGAGCCATCGATGAAGGGCAGGCTGGAGGCGAGGATCGACATCGCCAGAACCCAGCGCGGATGCGCCTGTTCGGCCTTGAGATCGTGTGCTTCGGCACGTGCGCAGGATTGCTCGGGACGGCAATCGTGCGGCGCGTCGTAACTCATGCCAGGGGCCTCGATACGGCTGGGAGCGGCATCTCAGCGATCAGCCATCGCGGCGGGCCGCGACATCGTAAGGTTCGCCGAAGCCACCTCGCGGGATCTCCAGCATGGCCCGCTCCCATGCGGCGCACTTGGCCACTGCGGCATAACTGCTTTCGAGAAATCGCAGCAACGCAGCCTGGGGATCGGCGCTTTCGCGCAGCGCGGCATAGGGCAGCACGAACTCGCCCAGATCGCCGTGCCAGTAAGCGGCGTGGGGTTCGATCGGGCTTTCCGCCAGCCCGTCGGGCGTGGGATAGCCATAGGCGTAGAAGGCCGCTTCATCGACCCCGCCGCCGCCAAGCCAGAATCCCGCGCTGGCGACCTCGTGGCTATAGGCTTCGCGGGTCACCGCGTCGGACAGGTTGGGAAAGCCGCCCGGATGCAATGGCGCCTCGCGCCCCGAAAAGCGGGTGACCGCGAGATCGAAGCTGCCCCAGAACAGGTGGCTCGGGCTCGATTTGCCGACGAAACCGGTGCGGAAGGTCTCGAACACGCGATTGACGTCGGAAAAGGCACGGTGGATGCGCGACAGCACGGCCTCGTCCCATGCCCGCTCGCGCCTGTCCTCGGCGAAGGGGATGGCTTCCTCGACCTCGTTCGGAGCGCCCGAGATATCGGTGTCGACCCCGGCGAGCGAGAGCAGTTCGGCAAGCTGCTCGTGGAAGCGGGCAACGCTCTGGCCGGTGATTTCGAAGCCGTCGGCAAAGCCGCTCGAGGTTTCGACCGCGACGGCGGAACTGAGACAGTCGACCATGATCTCGGCCTCGCCGCCCGGAAAGAACACCGGATAGCTGCGGAAACCGCGCGGCACGACGCGCAGGGCGACGTGCCAGCTGTGGTTGCACCACGGCAGCGCGCGGGTGGGCAATTTACCCACCACCTGCAGATAGGCATGCAGGCTCTCGATGACCGGGCGATCGGCCTCGAAATCGAGTTTGGGCCACCGCTCGGTCATCGAAAGAACTCCTGCTGTTAGAAAATCTCGAAGAGACCTGCCGCGCCCATGCCGCCGCCGACGCACATGGTCACGACGCCGTATTTGGCGCCGCGGCGCTTGCCCTCGAGCAAGACGTGACCGGTGCAGCGCGCACCGGTCATGCCGTAGGGGTGGCCGATCGAAATCGAACCGCCATTGACGTTGAGCAATTCGCCCGGGATGCCCAGCTTGTCGCGGCAGTAGAGCACCTGCACGGCGAAGGCTTCGTTCAGTTCCCAGATACCGATGTCGTCGACCTTGAGGTCGAAACGCTCGAGCAGCTTGGGGATGGCGAAGACCGGGCCGATTCCCATTTCGTCGGGCTCGGTGCCCGCAACCGCCATGCCGACATAGCGGCCGAGCGGGGTGAGACCCTTTTTCTCCGCGACCTTGGCCTCCATGAGGATGCTGGCCGAGGAACCATCCGACAGCTGCGAGGCGTTGCCCGCGGTGATCGAGGTGCCCGGACCCATGACAGGCTGCAGGCCGGCGAGGCCTTCGAGCGTGGTCGAGGGGCGGTTGCCTTCGTCCTTGTCGATGGTCACCTCGACGTCGGAGATCTCGCCGGTTTCCTTGTCCTGCACCTTGTGCGTGGTGGTGACGGGAACGATCTCGTCATCGAACAGGCCCTTTTCCTGTGCGGCAGCAGTGCGCTGCTGGCTCGACAGGGCATATTCATCCTGCGCCTCGCGGCTGATGCCGTAGCGCTGGGCGACCGTCTCTGCCGTCTGCAGCATCGGCATGTAGATCGCGCCATGCATGTTCACCAGCTCGGGATCGGGCATCACGCGCATTTCCTTGGTCTGGACGAGCGAAATGCTTTCCTGACCACCGGCGGCGACCACATCCATCCGGTCGGTAATGATCTGCTTGGCCGCGGTGGCGATGCTCATCAGGCCCGAAGAGCACTGGCGGTCGATGGTCATGCCGCTGGTGCCGATCGGGCAACCGGCGCGCAGCGCGACCTGGCGTGCAAGGTTGCCGGCCTGCGTGCCCTGCTGGAGCGCGCTGCCCCAGAGCACGTCGTCGACTTCGCCGGCCTCGATACCGGCGCGCTCGATCGCGGGCTTCAGTGAATAGGCGCCGAGCGTCGGGCCCTTGGTGTCGTTGAACCCGCCCTTATACGCACGGCCGATGGCGGTGCGGGCGGTGGAGACGATGACTGCGTCACGTGACATTTGCTTTTCCTTGCTGATCCCCAGCGCAGGCCGGGGTCTCCTTGAGGGATGGCGCGGGGCCGACGGAGGTCCCAGCCTTCGCTGGGACTCACACTAAACGAAAATCTGGGTGATCCATTCGCAGATCAGGGCGGGCTTTTCCTCGCCCTCGATCTCCATGGTGATCTCGCAGGTCTGCTGCCACTGGCCGGGGCGCTTCTCGTTCATTTCGAGCAGCTTCCAGTGTCCGCGAATGCGCTTGCCGCTGCGGACGGGGCTGATGAAGCGCGTCTTGTTGCCGCCGTAGTTGACGCCCATCTTCACGCCTTCGAGCTTGGGCGTATCCGAATTGGCGCCGAGATAGGGAATCATCGACAGCGTCAGGAAGCCGTGCGCGATGGTGCCGCCGAACGGCGTCATCTTGGCTGCTTCCTCATTGATGTGGATGAACTGGTGGTCGCCGGTGGCATCGGCGAACTGGTTGATGCGCTCCTGGCTCATTTCGACCCATTCGCTCGTGCCGATGTGTTCGCCAACCTTCTCTGCCAGTTCCTGCGGGCTCATGCGCGCCTCTCCTCTTGTCCAAAATCGTCGGATTCGCGCGACTCCGGCCGCGCGATGCGGCGCGAGTCATGGCGCATGGAAAGAGGGCGCGCAACCGCGCGAATGGTGCCGTTACGGCATGGCGGGCTTGGCCGAGGCAGCCGTGCGGCGCGCTTCGCGCAGCGCCTTGCGCTCCGCCTCGGCCCTGGCCGAATCGCGTTTGCGGCAATAGGTCGACAGCGCGATCTGCAGCCCGATCAGCATCAGGAACACCGGCTGGTAGGCGATCCCCTGGAAGGTCGCCCCGACCAGATAGATGATGTTGGAAAACTGCAAGGCGCTCGCCAGCGGCCCCTGCCATTGTTCTGCCGGGCTGTCGCGATGGCGCCATCTTCGGCGAATGCGTTCCATCTGCAGCAGGCCGAGCGCATGCAGGCTGACCCACAGGAACAGCCCCGGCCAGCCCTGCTCGCCAAGCATCTCGAAGAAGGAGGAATGAAACGCACGCGATTCGTCGGTCACTTCCTTGATTTCGGTGACCAACGCCCCGCCTTCGTCACGCGTCACCGGCAAATCATAGGTGAACTCGTTCGCACGATAAGCGTCGAACCCGCCGCCGAGCGGGTTCTCGGTTGCGTAATCGAGCGTCCACATCCAGACCTGCACGCGGGTGGAAGCCGACTGGTCGGACTGGAGCGAGCCGAGCGTCGCCATGCGTTCGTAATAGCTCGCCGGGATGAACGGCAGTGCCATCACGCCCAGTGCGCCCGCCGCCATCAGATACATGATGCGGTTCTTGACGTCGCGCAGCATCAGCAGGCCGAGCACGGCGATACACACGAGACCTGTGCGCGCCTCGGTTCCCACCGGTACCAGCAGGCAGGCGAAGATCAGCAGGCCGGCGAAGGTCTTCACGCGCCAGTCGGGCGGGAAAATGGTGCCGTGTTTGGCGAACCACAATATAATCGGGATCAGCGCGATCGAGACGGTCGCCAGGGTCGAACTTTCATAGATGTTCGAATTGTCGTTCACGAAGAAATAGAGGCTGTCGTAGCCCCCGCCGCCGAGCGCGGTCTTCATGCCTGCCGAGATGATGATCGCGCCTGCGGTCAGCACCAGCACCAGCGCCGCGGCCTCGATCCGCAGCCGCGTGAACAGCGTGAAGGGGAGGAAGATCGCGAACACCAGCGCCTTCCATACCCAGTCCCACTTGCCCTGCGCATTTTCCGGGAATTCGGCCCATTGCAGCGTCATGAAGCAATAGAGCAGCAGCACCAGCAGGATGCCCTGGCGCAGGGTGAAGCGGGTTTCCGCCTTCGGATCGGCCACCGCCCAGCCGGCAAAGGCCAGCAGGAAGGCGATCAGCGAGATCGGCAGCAGAGGTGTCAGCGTCCAGCCGATCTTCTGCGGGGCGAGGATATCGATGTAGAGATAGGCCAGAACCCAGACGAAGGGCCGCTTGAGACCAAGCGCGAACATGCCCATCACGGTGAGGAACAGTGCGGCGTCAAGCATCGCCCGGTTCCTTGCGGCTGCGCCGGGCGCGCCGCGCCTCGCGCCTGCTTGGCGCGTCCGCATCTGCCGCATGGTCGCTGAGCGGGTCCTCGCGATCGAGTTCGTCGCGCATCAATATGCGGAACAGCGCGATCATGATCAGCGCATGGGTCAGGGCAAGGGCGAAATAATCGATCACAAGGCGGTTCTTCCTGCGCTACCCCCTAATGCAACGCGGTTGACGCGCCGTTAAGCCTGTTGTGTCACACAGCGCAGCCGATGACCCGCGTGCTGCATATCCTCGACCATTCGCTGCCGCTGCATTCCGGCTATACCTTCCGCACGCGCGCGATCCTCAAGAGCCTGCAGGCCGCGGGCGTCGAGATACGCGGAATTACCGGCCCGCGCCATATTCGAGGCGGCCCGCCGATCGAGGAGGTCGAGGGGCTGACATTCCACCGCGTGCCGGGCACCCCGTCCAGCCTTCCGGGCCTGCGCGAATGGCGCGAGATCGCGGCACTGCGCGCCGGCATCGAGCGTCTCGCCGCCGACTGGCGCCCCGATATCCTGCATGCGCATTCGCCCGCATTGTGCGGTATGGCCGGCCTGGGCGCCGCACGGCAACTTGGCGTGCCCCTGGTGTATGAGATCCGCGCCTTCTGGGAGGATGCGGCGGTGGGCAATGGAACCGGCAGCGCAGGCTCGCTCAAATATCGCCTGACCCGCGCGCTCGAGGACCGCGTGGTCAAGGGGGCCGATGCAGTGTTCACGATCAGCGAGGGGTTGCGCGGGGACCTTGTCGAGCGCGGACACGACGGAGGTAAACTCGCGCTGTCGCCCAATGGCGTCGACCTTGCCCTGTTCGGCGAACCGCCACCGCGCGACGCTGGGCTGGCGCGGCAGATCGGCATTGGCGAGGGGCCGGTGATCGGCTTCATCGGCAGCTTTTACGACTATGAAGGGCTCGATGACGCCATCGCCGCCATGCCGATGCTGCGCGCACGCCACCCGGACACGCAACTCCTGCTCGTCGGCGGTGGGCCGATGGAGGAGACGCTGCGCGCGCTGGCGGCGGCCTCTGCGGCACGCGATGCGATCATCTTTACCGGCCGCGTTCCGCACAGCGAGGTCGAGCGCTACTATTCGCTGGTCGATGTGCTCGCCTACCCGCGCAAAAAATCGCGGCTGACCGATCTCGTCACGCCGCTCAAGCCGCTCGAGGCCATGGCACAGAGGCGTATCGTCGCCGCGAGCGATGTCGGCGGGCATCGCGAGCTGATTGAGGACGGTGTCACCGGGCTGCTGTTTCCGCCCGACGATCCCGCGGGAATCGCAGAAGCGCTGGCGCGCTTCATCGACGAGAAATACCGCTGGCCCGCGATGCGCGAGGCCGGTCGCTGCCATGTCGCCGAAAACCACGATTGGGCGAGGAACATCGATCGTTATCGGGCCGTTTACCAACATCTGCTAGAAAGTGGCTCTTCAGCGACCGAGTGAGCCGCATGGAACGGGTATTCGAACGAGAAATGACTGCCGCCAAGCGCACAGCGCCGATCAGTAGCCACCCCGCCTTCAAGTGGGGCGTCGGCGCGTGGTTCGCGCTGCTGCTGGGGCTCGGCCTGTTCGTGATGCCGGCCGGTGTGCACCAGCTATTGGCCGAGCGTTTCGGCCTGGCCGGCATTTTGCCCGGCGAATCCGCTGCCCGCCTCGTCCTCTCGATGGGTGCCGCGCTGCTCGGCCTGATGATCGGTCTCGTGCTTGCCATGCGGGTTGCCGCGATCAACGAGGCAAGTGACGAAAGCGACGACGAAGAGGCCGCCGAAACCGCGGGCGTCTGGCTTCAGGACGACAAGGAAGACCCCAGGCCCGCCGACACAGGGGCGGACGCTCCGCGGCGCCCTTTCAACCCGCGCGAAGATTTGCCGGAAGAGGGCATCGGTTCGTTCGAGGGAAGCGCGCGTGGCGGCCTGACCGCCCGCGATGCCGATACCGAAGAAGCCGGTCTCGAGGAGGTCGAAAGCGTTCCCGACGACCCCTATTTCGCCGAGGAATGGGAGGAGCCCATCCACGAGGCCGAGGCCGCGGATGCATGGGAAGACACGCAAGAGCCGGCCTCCCCGGTGGAGGAGCCCGCCGTCCAGACCTCTCCGGACACAGAAGCGAAGAGTTCGCACAGCGCGACGGTGGAGGCTGAGGTGGAAGAAACGCTCGAGCCGGAAAGCGCAGCCAGCCCTCCTTCGCCCGCAGCGCTCGGCGACCTCTCGCTCGAGGAGCTGACCCAGCGTCTCGGCACTGCGCTCGATGCCTTGAAGGCAGGCCCGCCCGAGAATGGAGATGCCGATCCGGTCATCGCCTTCCTGCGCCGGGAAGCGGAGCGCGAAGCTCCCGATCGCGGTTCGGGCGGCGGCTCCGGCGATCCGCAGGCGGATCTGCGCAGCGCGCTCGACAAGCTCAGCCGCGTCGGCAAGCCGAAGTAAGCATACGAATTTCCTCTACGGAAACGCGCGCTCAAGCGTAATTCTTGGCGCTGGAGAAATTTTGCTACGCTTCTCGCAGTTGCAAAATATCGATCCTGTCGGCATTAGGGCCCTTCGCGCAATTTTGCAGGTGCCGCGAAGGGCACCGCTCGACCATGTTCCCGGCCGCCCCGCATCCAGCGAGGCCGGTCGGCGGGCACGAAGGAGGACGCTTCGCCAATGGGACGCACGCCGCCCCACACAACGGGTCTGTACGATCCGCGTAACGAACACGACGCCTGCGGGGTAGGCATGGTCGCGCATATCAAGGGCGCGAAGAGCCATGCGATCGTCACCCAGGCGCTCGAAATCCTCGCCAATCTCGACCATCGCGGCGCGGTCGGCGCCGACCCCCTGCTGGGCGATGGCGCGGGTATTCTGCTGCAAGTGCCCGATCCGCTGTTCCGCAATTGGGCCAAGGAACACGGCCACGACCTGCCGCAGCCGGGCGACTATGCGGTCGCCATGTGCTTCCTCCCGCAGGCGAGCGAGGCGCGCGAATTCGTCGAAAAGCAGCTCGAGCGCTTCGTCGAGAAGGAAGGCCAGCGGGTGGTCGGCTGGCGCGATGTGCCGACCACGCTCGACGGGCTCGGCAAGGCGGTGGTCGATTCGATGCCGGTCATCCGCCAATGCGTCGTCGCGCGCGGGGGCGACTGCGCCGATCAGGACGCCTTCGAGCGCAAGCTCGTCGTCATCCGCAAGCAGACGCTCAACCCGCTCAAGGCGCTCGAGGACAAGCACGGCATCCCGGGCCTGACCACCGCCTATATTCCGAGCTTTTCCAGCCGCACCGTCGTCTACAAGGGCCTGCTGCTCGCCAATCAGGTCGGCAGTTTCTACGACGATTTGCGCGATCCCGACTGTGTCAGCGCATTGGGCCTGGTCCACCAGCGCTTTTCCACCAACACCTTCCCCAGCTGGCGCCTCGCCCACCCCTATCGCTTCATGGCGCATAATGGCGAGATCAATACGGTTCGCGGCAATGTGAACTGGATGGAAGCGCGCCGCCGCACGATGGAAAGCGAGCTGCTCGGCGCCGATCTCGACAAGATGTGGCCGCTGATCCCGCATGGACAGTCGGACACGGCCTGTCTCGACAATGCGCTCGAACTGCTGCTGACCGGCGGATACAGCCTCGCGCATGCGATGATGATGATGATGCCGGAAGCCTGGGCCAAGAACCCGCTGATGGATCCCGCGCGCCGCGCCTTCTACGAATATCACGCCGCGCTGATGGAGCCCTGGGACGGCCCCGCCGCCGTATGCTTCACCGACGGCCGCCAGATCGGCGCCTGCCTCGACCGCAACGGATTGCGGCCCGCGCGCTGGTGCACGACCAAGGACGATCTCGTCGTGCTCGCTTCGGAAAGCGGTGTGTTGCCGTTCAAGGACGAGGACATCACGCGCAAGTGGCGCCTCCAGCCGGGGCGCATGCTGCTGATCGACCTGGATGAAGGCCGTATCGTCGAGGACGAGGAGCTGAAGGCCGATCTCGCCAATGCGCAGCCCTATGAGGAATGGCTCAAGGCGGCGCAGTACAAGCTCAAGGATCTCGACCATATCGAGCCCGAGCTGAGCGAGATTCCCACCGCCACCACCAGCCTGCTCGAACGCCAGCAGGCCTTCGGTTACACGCAGGAGGACATCGCCCGCTTCCTCGGGCCCATGGCGCGCGGGAGCGAAGATCCGATCGGTTCGATGGGCACCGATACGCCGATCGCCGTGCTGTCCGACCGCAGCCGCCTGCTCTACGATTACTTCAAGCAGAACTTCGCGCAGGTCACCAACCCGCCGATCGACCCGATCCGCGAAGATCTGGTGATGAGCCTGCTCTCGATGATCGGCCCGCGCCCCAATCTGCTCGGCCGCGATGCCGGCACGCACAAGCGCCTCGAAGTCAGCCAGCCGATCCTCACCAATGAGGGGCTTGCGAAAATCCGCTCGGTCGAGGCAGCGCTCGACGGCGCCTTCCGTACCGCGACCATCGACATCACCTGGGATGCGAGCACCGGAGCCAAAGGCCTTTCCATGGCGCTGAAGGAAATGTGCTGGGCGGCGACCGAGGCGGTGCTGGGCGATGCCAACATCCTGATCCTTTCCGATCGGAACCAGGGCCCCGACCGCATTCCCATGCCCGCGCTGCTCGCCACCGCGGCCGTCCACCACCAGCTGGTACGCCAGGGCCTGCGCATGCAGACCGGCCTGGTCATCGAAACCGGCGAAGCGCGCGAAGTGCATCACTTCTGCGCATTGGCGGGCTATGGGGCCGAAGGGATCAACCCCTATGTCGCGTTCGAAACGCTGGAGAGCCTGCGCGCCGAACGTTTCGCTGACCTCGATCCGACCGAAGTGCGCCAGAACTACGTCAAGGCGGTCGGCAAGGGCATCCTCAAGGTCATGTCCAAGATGGGCATCTCCACCTACCAGTCCTATTGCGGCGCGCAGATCTTCGATGCGGTCGGCCTGAACAGCGAATTCGTCGACACCTATTTCACCGGCACTGCGACCACGATCGAAGGCATCGGCCTCGCCGAAGTGGCGCAGGAAGCCGTGCTGCGCCACGCGCAAGCCTATGGCGACAATCCCTTGTACAAGGGCATGCTCGATGTCGGCGGCATCTACCAGTACCGCCTGCGCGGCGAAGCGCATGCCTGGACGCCCCAATCGGTGGCGCAATTGCAGCATGCAGTGCGCGGGAACGATGCCAAGAATTACGACGAGTTCGCCCGCTCGATCAACGAGCAGTCCGAACGCCTGCTGACCATCCGCGGGCTGATGGAATTGAAGCCCGCCGAACAGCCGTTGAGCCTCGACGAGGTCGAACCCGCGGTCGAAATCGTCAAGCGTTTCAGCACCGGCGCGATGAGCTTCGGCTCGATCAGCCACGAAGCGCACTCGACGCTCGCCATCGCCATGAACCGCATCGGCGGGCGCTCGAACACGGGTGAAGGCGGCGAGGAGCCCGAACGCTTCCGCGCGCTCGACAATGGCGATTCGATGCGCAGCCGCATCAAGCAGGTCGCCTCGGGACGCTTCGGCGTGACGACCGAATATCTGGTCAATTCGGACGATATCCAGATCAAGATGGCGCAGGGCGCCAAGCCCGGCGAGGGCGGTCAATTGCCCGGCCACAAGGTCGACAAGCGCATCGGCAAGGTGCGCCATTCGACCCCTGGGGTGGGCCTGATCTCGCCCCCGCCGCACCACGACATCTATTCGATCGAGGATCTGGCCCAGCTGATCCACGACCTCAAGAACGTGCAGCCCGAAAGCCGCATTTCGGTCAAGCTGGTGTCCGAAGTGGGTGTGGGCACGGTCGCCGCGGGCGTATCCAAATCGAAAGCCGACCACGTCACCATTTCGGGCTACGAAGGGGGGACGGGCGCGAGCCCGCTGACCAGCCTCACCCATGCAGGCAGCCCCTGGGAGATCGGCCTCGCCGAAACGCAGCAGACGCTGCTGCTCAACGATCTTCGCAGCCGCATCGCGGTGCAGGTCGATGGGGGCCTCAGGACCGGGCGCGATGTCGCGATCGGCGCATTGCTCGGCGCGGACGAATTCGGTTTCGCCACCGCCCCGCTGATCGCGGCGGGGTGCATCATGATGCGCAAATGCCATCTCAACACCTGTCCGGTCGGCGTCGCGACGCAGGACCCGGTGCTGCGCAAGCGTTTCACCGGCACCCCCGAGCATGTCATCAACTACTTCTTCTTCGTCGCCGAAGAGCTGCGCAAGATAATGGCCGAGATGGGCTTTCGCACCGTCGAGGAGATGATCGGCCGCGTGGATCGGGTCGACATGCGCCGCGTCGAGCGCCACTGGAAGGCGCATGGGGTCGATTTGAAACGCATCCTCCATGCCGTCCCGCGCGAAGAAGGCCGGGCGCTCCATCACACCGCAAGCCAGGATCATGGCCTAGCCGCGGCCATGGATGTCGCGCTGATCGAAGCCTGCAAGCCGGCGATAGAGAGCGGTCAGGCGGTCCAGCTTTCGCGAACGATCCGCAATGTGAACCGCACTGTCGGCGCGATGCTGTCCGGCCGGATCGCAGAGACGCATGGCCATGCTGGCCTCGCACCCGACACGATCCGGATCGATTTCACCGGCGTTGCCGGGCAGAGCTTCGGTGCCTGGCTCGCCCACGGCGTCACCATCAGCCTGACTGGCGATGCCAACGATTATGTCGGCAAGGGATTGTCGGGCGGTCGCATCATCGTGCGCCAGCCGAAGGAAGCGCCGCGCGCGCCCGGGAACAACATCATCGTCGGCAATACGGTGCTCTATGGCGCGATTGCGGGCGAGGCCTATTTCCATGGCGTGGCGGGCGAGCGCTTCGCGGTGCGCAACTCGGGCGCGGTCGCGGTGGTCGAGGGCACCGGCGATCACGGCTGCGAATACATGACCGGCGGCGTGGTCTGCGTGCTCGGCCCGACGGGCCGCAATTTCGCCGCCGGGATGAGCGGCGGCATCGCCTATGTCTATGATCCCGAGAATCGCTTCGAAAAGCTGTGCAACCATGCGCAGGTGGATGTTCTGGACGTCCAGCCCGGCGACGGCGAAGGCGCCGAAAAGAGCTGGGGCAGCCCGCAGCAACGCCCCGTCTCGGTCGAGAATTTCGGCATGGGCGATCCGCTCTATCACGATGCCGAACGGCTCAAGGTACTCGTCGAGCGCCACCTGCTGCATACCGGCTCGGCCAAGGCCAAGGCGCTGCTCGACGATTGGGCGAAGGAACTCAAGAACTTCCGCAAGGTGATGCCGCGCGACTACAAGCGCGCCCTGGAAGCACTCGAAGACGAACGCGAACAGGCCGCGATGGAAGCGGCGGAATGATCGATTTCGACCTCCCCATTCACTCCCGCGAAGGCGGGGATCCCACTTCTTCTTTCAACGTTCCCGCGCAGCCTGGCGGGACCCCCGCCTGCGCGGGGGCTTCGGCCGAATCGGAGATTTGACCTCGTGGGCAAGGAAACCGGCTTTCTAGAATACGAGCGGCACGACCGCACCTATCTCGACCCGAAGGAGCGAGTGGCGAATTACAAGGAATTCGTCGTTCCGCTGCCCGAGGACGAGCTGCGCCGCCAGGCCGCGCGCTGCATGAATTGCGGCATTCCCTATTGTCACACCGGCTGTCCGGTGAACAACATCATCCCGGACTGGAACCACCTCGTCTACGAAGACGACTGGAAGAACGCGCTCGACGTTCTCCACTCGACCAACAATTTCCCCGAATTCACCGGCCGCGTCTGCCCCGCACCGTGCGAGGCGGCCTGCACGCTCAACATCGTGGACTCGCCGGTCACGATCAAAAGCATCGAATGCGCGATCATCGATCGCGGCTTTGCCGAAGGCTGGGTCAAGCCCGAGCTGCCCGAGAAACGCACCGGGAAATCGGTCGCGGTGATCGGGAGCGGCCCGGCCGGCCTCGCCTGCGCACAACAGCTCGCCCGGGCCGGCCACGCGGTAACCGTGTTCGAGAAGAGCGACCGGATCGGCGGGCTGCTGCGCTACGGCATTCCCGACTTCAAGATGGAAAAACACCTCATCAATCGGCGCGCGGTGCAGATGGAAGCCGAGGGCGTCCAGTTCCGCACATCGAGCGAGGTCGGGGTGGAGGTCAGCTTCCAGGCGCTGCAGGAGAATTTCGACGCGGTGGTTCTGGCGGGCGGCGCGGAAGAAGCGCGCATGCTCGACATTCCCGGCTCGGAGCTCGACGGCGTGCGCCTGGCGATGGAGTTCCTGACCCAGCAGAACAAGCGCAATGCAGGCGACGACGAGGTTCGCGCGGCCCCGCGCGGGAGCCTGACGGCCACGGGCAAGCACGTGATCGTGATCGGCGGCGGCGACACGGGCAGCGATTGTGTCGGTACATCGAACCGCCAGGGCGCGGCCAGCGTGACGCAGCTCGAGATCATGCCCAAACCGCCCGAGAAGGAAGACAAGGCGCTGACCTGGCCCGACTGGCCACTGAAGCTGCGCACCTCCTCGAGCCACGAAGAAGGGGTCGAGCGCGACTGGGCCGTTCTGACCAAGCGCGTGGTCGAGGAAAATGGCGACGTCGCCGGGCTCGAATGCGTGCGCGTCGAATGGAAGGACGGGCGCATGCAGGAGATCGAGGGCAGCACTTTCACGCTGAAGGCCGATCTCATCCTGCTGGCGATGGGCTTCACCGGGCCCAAGCGCCGGGGCCTGCTCGACCGCGCGGGTGTCGATCTCGACACACGCGGCAATGTCGCGGCGGATACCGACTGGTACCTCACCAGCGAGCCCAACGTCTTTACCTGCGGCGACATGCGCCGCGGGCAGAGCCTGGTAGTCTGGGCGATCCGCGAGGGGCGCCAATGCGCCCATGCGGTCGACAAGGCGCTGATGGGCACGAGCGAGCTGCCGCGTTAGGCGGGTAGGCGCTCCTCCAGCGCAGCGAGGAAGGCCGCGCTGTCGTCGATCCGTAGGGCAACCCGCACGATCTCCTGCTCGGCCCCGATCAACGGCCGGACGATGATCGCCCGATCCAGTTCGAGCATGGCATTGGGCCATGAAAGGACCGCGTGGTTAAGCGTGTCTTTCGCCTTCACCTGCTCGGCATCGAAGCTCGGCACCACGCCCGCAATCGCGGCGTAGGGCACCAATACGTCGACCATAATGCCGCTGCGCACCCGCAGGCCTTCGTCGGTCAACAACACCGGATGCAGGCGGAAACCCTGCGCGAGACCGATGATCCACAGCCCACTCGCAATGCCGAGGCCGAACCAGATCCACGCGACGGTCGCGTTCCATTGCATCAGCAGGAAATGCATCACCGCAAGCTCGATCGCCTGCAAGGCGAGAAAGACATAGATCATCGGCAACAGAAAACGGTGATAGTCGAACGCCTGCGCGCCTTTCGGAATATCCTGCCCGCACCGCCAGCCCAGCAAGGCGAGCCGCATGATCCGCGCTTCCGCGCTCATGAATCGAACCAGTCCTGGCGGGAAGACGAGCGCGGCGGCTTCTTCGCGCGATGCGCCTGCTGCCAATGCCCGAACGACGACGGTGCCGCTCCAGATCGCGAAGAGCGTGACCGTCAGCGCCGCCGCCGCAAGCAGGGGCGGCATCGAGAGGATCGCCGCGCGAACAGGCTCGGCCGCACCGGCCAGGATGATAATGCTGGCGAGCGCGGCGGCGCCGAGCATTGCGCGCGCGCCGGGCCGTCGCTTTTCTGCCTTGGCGATCGTCGCCAGCAGCAGGCTGTCGGCCACGATCCAGGCGAAGAGCAGCGCCGCCAGCACCGCATTGGCCGCGGCCCAATCCGTATGGGTCATGGCGCGGGCGAGCGCGATGGCGAGGATGGGAAGGACGATCGGCGCGAGGCCGGTCAGACGGGCGGACAGCTGCCGTTCCATGACGTCTCGATAGCTCGGCGAGCGTGATTTCGGAAGCGCCAAACATTCACCGGTTGTTTCGCCGAATGCATCATCGCTGCGTGCGGCCACGCGCCTGCACGGCGGCTCGGCGCGCTTCGACTTCCTCCGGACTGACTGCGCTGTTGGCGGCAGAGGACAGCCGGTGTTCGAGCGCCAGCCCCTCGCCGAAACTGGCGGCGTAGCCCTCGTCGATCAGCCGCTTGTAGGTGGCGAGGAAATCTGGGTCGACGCTTGCCATATCGGCGGCGAGGCGGCGCGCTTCGGGCAGCAGCTCTTCGGGCGTAACCACGCGGTTGACCAGCCCCCAGCGCTCGGCGGTTGGCGCATCGAGGAAATTGCCGGTGAAGCTCAGCTCCTTGGCGCGCGAAATCCCGACCATCCGGCTGAGCTTTTGCGACAGGCCCCAGCCCGGCACGATGCCCACGCGCGCATGGGTATCGGCAAAGCGCGCATGGGTGCTGGCGACCAGCACGTCGCAGGCCAGCGCCAGTTCGAACCCGCCGGTGATCGCCACCCCGTTGATCGCGCCGATCACGGGCTTTCGGCAGTGTTCGATCGCCTTGACCGGGTTTTCCTCCGCGCCTTCGGCATTGGCCGCACCCAGCGCGCCCTCTTGCGATCCCAATTCCTTCAGATCCAATCCGGCGGTAAGAGCCCGCTCGCCCGCACCGGTGAGGATCACTGCCCGCACGGCGTCGTCCACATCGAGCGCGGTCATCACCTCGAACAGCCGGTGTCGCAGTGCTTTCGACAGCGCATTCATCGCTTCGGGTCGGTTGAGGGTGACGGTGGCGATCCCGTCGGCGATCTCGGTCAGGATGAGGTCGGTCATGCGCGATAGCCTAGCCGATGGGTTGCGCCTTGCAATCGTCCTCCCACTCGGCATGAGTGGGCAGGAGAGGAGAGACGAGCATGGCATTCAAACCCTTCGACCTCACCGGCAAGGTGGCAGTGGTGACCGGCGGCAATGGCGGGATCGGGCTGGGCATGGCCGAAGGGCTGGCGGCGGCCGGCGCGGATATCGCGATCTGGGGCCGCAATGCGGACAAGAACGCCGCCGCGCTCGAGAAGCTGAAGGCCCATGGCACGCGGGTCGAGGGGCTGGCGGTCGACGTTGCCGACGAACAGGCCGTGATCGACGCCATGGCCGAGAGCCTGTCGCGCCTCGGGCGGATCGATACCTGCATCGCCAATGCCGGTGTGGGCGGCGGCGCGCCGCTGACCGAGCAGACCACCGAGGCCTGGCGCAAGGTCACCACGGTCAATCTCGACGCTGTGTTCTGGACCTTTCGCGAGGCGGCCAAGCACATGGTCGAGCGTGCAGAGGGCGGCGACAAGGGTGGCTCGCTGCTCGTCACCTCATCGGTCTCGGCGATCCACGGCGCGCCGCAGAACCAGGCCTATGCCGCGACCAAGGCCGGGGTCCTCGCGATGGTGCGCGGTACGGCGGTCGAACTCGCCCGCCATGGCATCCGCGCCAATGCGGTGCTGCCCGGCTGGATCGCCACCGAAATGACCGAGCGGCTGCAGAATTGGGACGCCTTCAACGAAAAGGCGATCGGCCGCGTGCCCATGCGCCGCTGGGGCGAGGGCGAGGATTTCGCCGGCATCGCGGTCTATTTCGCCAGCGATGCCAGCAAGTTTCACACCGGCGATTCGGTGGTGATCGACGGCGGCTATTCGATTTTTTGAGCTAGAGACCGCGCAATCGCGGCGAAACGTTCGAATGTTGCCGCACCGCTTGGACCTTGCCCGCACGGTCCCGTTCGAAGAGGACCTCGTGCCGCTCGTCGCCCTTGTCGGTGACGACCCGGAAACGATCCTCGCCGAGCGGCTTGAGGCGCCACATGCCCTTCGCCGGCTCGTTTGCATCGGGCGATAGCCAGGTCAGCCCGCCGGCCCAGGGAATGATCATGTAATCCGCGCCCCACGGCTGGCCGCCATAGACCCCGGCATAATCGGAAAGCGACACGCCCTCGACCGGATCGAAAGGTTTGGCCTCGCCCCGCGCCTTGACGAGCGCTGCGATGCCGCGCGCGACAGTGCCCGGATCGTCCATCGCATTCATCGCCACGGCCACGCCCATTTCCTCTTTCGGCGCGATCATCAGCGCGCTGCGATAGCCCGGGCACGACCCGCCATGGCTGACGATCGTCGTGCCGCCTTCCTGCCGCACCGCGAACCCCAGCCCCCAGCTGGTTTCCCAGTCGGGCGAGACGTAATGGACGCGCTGCATCTCGCGCAGCGTCGAGGCACGCAGCACTTCGGCTTCGCCGCTCTTGGCCAGCCGCAGGGTCCAGCCGGCGAATTTGGCGAGGTCTGCCACGCTGGCGCTGAACCCGGCAGCCGGCGTGATTCCCGCAGGATCGAACAGTGCGACCTGCGGGCGCGAGCCGTCGGGCTCGAGCGCGCCCCAGCCGACGGCCATCTGCCCGCCGTAAAGACCGGTGGGGATTCCGGGCCGCGTATCGTCGAGACCGAGCGGATCGAGGATATTGGCCGTGACATAGTCGGCGAAGGGCTGACCGCTGACCGCCTCGACCGTCTCGCCCACCAGCGTCAGACCGAGATTGGAGTATTGCCAGGTGGTGGAGGCGGGATAGAGCGGGACCTGGCTGGCGATTTTCGCGCGGATCTGGTCCTGGCTCGGAAAGGGAAAATCGGGCCCGGTCCAATAGGGAAAATCCGCTTCGCGCGGCAGTCCGGCCGAATGGGTCAGCGCCCCGCGCAGCGTTACCGGCACGCTTTCGCGCGGATCGTCTGCGAGCGTCGCCCAGGGCAGGTATTCGGAGATCGGCGCATCGAGCGCGACCTTGCCCTGCTCCCATTGCTGCATCAGCGCGATCGCGGTGAAGAGCTTGGATATCGAGCAGATCGAATAGATCGTATCGGGCGTGGCAGGCTTGGTCTTCGCGCGGTCGGTCGTTCCGAAGCCCTGCGCCCAGACGGTTTCGTCACCCCGCGCGACCGCCGCCGAAATTGCGGGGATCTTGCGAAACTGTCGCTGTCCTTCGATCCAGAGTTCGGCCGCGCGCATCGCCTCGGCCAGCGCCTCGGCCTTGGCTGCTTCGTCGCTTGCCGTCGTGCCGTCCGCCACCTCGGCATGGTGTTCGCCGCCGCTGCGCGCGTCCGCCGGGACCACCATTGCGAGTACCGCCAGCGCCGCGCCTGCCTTGAAAACCGCTTTCACGAGCTTCTCCCCCTTTAACGTTCGCGCTGCAAACTGGCATAGCGCCCTGCGTCTGCAAAGCCGCTTAACCGGCGCTCGCACATTTGAGGCAGGTCGCGATACTCGGATCGTGGGCGAGCCGCCGTTCGGCGATCTGCTCTCCGCAGACGGTGCACCAGCCCCATTCGCCTTGGTCGAGCCGGGCGAGTGCAGCGGCGATCCGGTTACGCTCTGCCTTGCGGCGGCGCTCGGTCGCCTGCGCCATCGCCTGCTGTTGCATCGCATCCATGCGCGACAGACGCCCGACGCTGTCCTGCTGCAATTCGACCGTATCGCGCGAGTCCGCATTGGCCGCATCCTCGGCTTCGAGTTCGGCGCGGCGCGCGAGCAGGCGGGTGCGGGCCTCGTCCTCTCTCATGTAAGCATTTTCCTACAGGGACCTGCGCATGGCAAGTAGCGGGCATGCCGGACCGCCAACCCTTCGCCCGAGACCTGCCGCCAACGGAAAGTCACAGGCCGTATGCGCGACGGGGCGGCAACCCGCCGGAAAGCAAGGGCTTTTGCGGAAAGTCTCGCTTTCCAGCGGCGGCGTTCGTGTCACACTTCCCAGTCGATCGAGCCGCGCCCGTTCTCAGCGAGAAAGGCGTTGGTGCGGCTGAACGGCCTCGACCCGAAAAAGCCGCGATGCGCCGACAGCGGGCTGGGGTGCGGGCTTTCGATCACGCAGTGCCGCCCGCTGCGCAACCCATCGATCCGTTTCGCCTTGGCCTGCGCATGGCTGCCCCACAGGATGAACACGCTGGGTTCGGATCGCGCCGCCACCGCCGCCACGCAGGCATCGGTAATCGCGTCCCAGCCGCGCCCGGCATGGCTGCCTGCCCGCCCCGCCTCGACCGTCAGCGTATTGTTGAGCAAGAGCACGCCCTGGCGCGCCCATTCGCTCAAATCGCCATGGTCGGGTCGCGCAATCCCAAGATCGGCTTCGAGTTCCTTGTAGATATTGACCAGGCTTGGCGGGACCCTCACGCCTTCGGGCACTGCAAAGCACAGCCCCATCGCCTGGCCCGGCCCGTGATAGGGATCCTGCCCCAGGATCACCACCTTGACCTCGTCCAGCGGGGTCAGGTCGAGCGCCTTCAATCGGCACCCGCGCGGCGGATAGATCGCCTTGCCCGCCCGTTCTTCCGCCACGAGATACCCGCCGAGCTGCCGCGCCTGGGGAGTTGCGAGCACCGGTTCGAGCACGGGCTGCCAGCTTTGGGGGACGCTTTCGGTCATGATGCGATTGTAGCCGGGACCGGGCGGTGGGCCAGCACCCCTTCCCTACAATCCCCAATCGGCCTAAGGCGCTGGCCCATGGCAGTGCATTTCCACGAAGAAGACCTTCCCGAAGGCGTCCTCGCCGATGGCCCGGTGGCCGTCGACACCGAAACCATGGGCCTCGTCACCATCCGCGACCGGCTGTGCGTCGTGCAGATCAGCGATGGCAAGGGCGACGAGCACCTCGTGCGCTTCGGCCCCGAGAGCACCTATGACGCACCCAATCTGAAGGCGGTGCTGGCCGATCCGGAGCGGCTCAAGCTGTTTCATTTCGCGCGCTTCGACCTCGCCGCGATCGAGCATTATCTCGGCGTGATGGCGACGCCGTGCTATTGTACCAAGATCGCCAGCAAGCTGACCCGCACCTATACCGATCGCCATGGCCTCAAGATGCTGGTCGAGGAATTGCTGGGCGAGAGCATTTCGAAAGCCCAGCAGTCGAGCGACTGGGGCGGACCCGAGCTGAACGAGGCACAGCGCGAATATGCCGCGAGCGACGTGCGCTTCCTCCACCGGATGAAGGACGAACTCGACCGCAGGCTCGACCGCGAAGGGCGCACCGATCTGGCGCAGGCCTGTTTCGAATTCCTCCCCACCCGCGCGCGGCTGGACGTGGCAGGATGGGCCGACCACGATATCTTCAGCCATATGTAAGGACCGACCGGACAGGTAACACCCATGGCATCCCGGCATCGCAGGATCGAAACGGCACAGGCCAAGGAACGGCGGCACGAACGCCAGCACTGGGCCGAGCCGGGCGGGACGCATGACCGGCTGGTGGGGTTGCTCGCGCGCGCGCTGCCGATGGCAGTCGGGGTGCTCGCCGCGCTGATGGTCATCACGCCGCTCAGTCCGCGCGGCGAGGTGAGCTTTCTGCTCGATCGCAACAAGGTGGCGATCATCGAGGAGCGCCTGCGCGTCGACAACGCGCTCTACCGCGGGGCGGACGACCAGGGGCGTCCCTTTTCGCTGACCGCTGGCGAGGCGGTACAGCGCTCCAGTTCCGAGGGCATCGTGCGGATGAACGATCTGGTTGCGCGGCTGCTGCTCGACGATGGGCCCGCGCGCCTTTCCGCCGAGGCGGGCCAATACGATATCGACGAGGAGGTCGTCTCGATCATCGGGCCCATGCGGATGCTGGCGGCGGACGGCTATCGCATGCTGGCGCGCGACGTCTCGGTCGATCTCGCCAACAAGCAGCTCGTCGGCGCGGGCGGGGTCGACGGCGCGATCCCCGCCGGGACCTTTCGCGCCGACCGCTTGACCGCCGATCTGTCGGCGCGCACCATAACCCTGACCGGAAATGCGCGGCTGCGCATGGTACCCGGTGAATTGAGGATGCCGTAATGAAGCACCTGCTCCCCACCATCGCCCGTTGGGGCATCGGCTCCTTCGCCGTCACCGCGGCCGCCTTTGCCGGGATACAGCTTTCCGCGCAGGCGATCGCCGGGCACAATTCCAACGCGCCGGTCTCCTATGCCGCCGACCGGATCGAGCTGCAGGACAGGCAAAACCGCGTGGTGCTGTCGGGTAATGTTCAGATCAGCCAGGCCGGGCTCAACCTCAGCGCGGCGCGCACGATCGTGAACTATTCCGACGCGGGCGATCTCTCCATCCAGCGGATCATGGCGACCGGAGGGGTGAACGTGTCACGCGGCAACGAGCGCGCACGCGGCGATACGGCAGTCTACGACTTCAATCGGCGGATCATCACCATGGCGGGCAATGTCCGGCTCCGCCGCGGCGGCGATACGCTCAATGGCGGGCGGCTGGTGATCGATCTGGCGACCGGCGTTTCGAGCGTCGACGGGCGCGCCAGCGGGTCCTCCTCGGTCACCGGCGAGGGCGAGTCGGGCGGCCGCGTGACAGGAACCTTCTCGGTCCCCGAGAACTGATCCGCGCCTAGCGGGATCGCGCCCCGGCGACCTTGGCGATATCGGCGAGACCCTGCGCGAGGAGCAGTTCGGCCGCCTGGCTGTTGGTCAGCAGTTCGCGGTGCAGGCCGACGAGCCGCTGCGTCAGCCGGTCGAGCTTGTCGCCGTGCCGCCAGTGCGCAAACTGCTGGCCGATGTCGCGCTTCTCCTTGAAGAAGATGCCCAGCCGCGCCTCCTCGCCCCGATCGAGATCGCCAAAGGGGCGCGAGCCGAGCGTGGCCGCGATCCGCGCCAGCTGCGCCGCGCGCCGTTCGAAGGCGAGCAGCACGCCGACGGGGTTGAGGCCGAGCTGCTTCATCCGCGCCAGTTCCACGCCGACCTTGGCCGCCTGCCCGCCCATGACGGCGTTGACCAGCGGCGCGAAGCCATCATCCTCGCTCGCCGCGCCGATCGCATCGAGGTCCTCGGCAGTCGCGGTCTGCGGGCTCTGCGCCGAGGCGTCGAGATAGAGCGCCAGCTTGTCGACCTCGCTCTTCGCGAGCCGCACATCGAGATTGGCCGCCCGCGCGATCCGTTCGGCGAGGTCACCGCCCAGCCGGACGCCCGCCCCGTCGGCCAGCGCGCGCACGCTGCGCGTCACCGATTGCAAGTCGGGCGGATAGAACATCGCGACCAGCGCATCCTTGCGCTTTTCCAGCAGCTTGGCGCTGCGCGACTTGTCGGTCGCGGAGGTCGCGACCACGATCACGGGGCAGGCCTCGCCCGCGCCCGCCTCGCCGGTCTCGACCAGCACCTTCAACGCCTCGAGCGCCTCTTCGCCGCTCGCACGCACCCAGATATGGCGCTTGTCGCCGAACAGCGAATTGGTCCGCGCCTCGTCGCCCAGCTTCGCGGGGTCGCCGCGCAGTTCGGCGCCCGACAGCTCGACGCGCTCGCCTGGGTCGGGGAGCCAGCTGGCGAGCTCGTTCGCCGCTGCGGTCGCCCCAGCCTCGTTCTGCCCGCAAAAGAAGAAGATCGAGCAGCCCTGCGCGGCGCCACGCGCCTTGGCCGCAAAATCGCGATTGGTGAGCTTCACTGCTCTCCGTCGCCCTGGCTGCGCAGCGCCAGCGCGACGCGCGTCACGATCCGCTGGGCGAGGTCCTGCGAGAGGTTCTCGAGCGCGGTCTGCTCGGCGGCGATGACTGCATACTCGCTCGACACCACGTCGATCCCTGCGTCCGAGCCATCGCTCGCATCGAGGACGATCTCGCCGCTCGACAGGTCGATCAGCTGGTAGCGCGCGCGGAGCGTGCGGCGCTCGCGGCTGATCGTGTCGTCGCGCAGGACGGCCAGGCCTTCGAGCTGATCGTCGAGCCGCACTTCGATGCGATATTGCGGGCTCGTCTGTCCCGCCGCGCCGAAGCGTTCCTCGAGCGCGCTACGCACCAGCCATCCCGCGCGGCCTTCGATCGGTGCAACGTCGATCGCGGCGAGCGACTGCGCCACCGCGCCGCTGCCGCCCCCCGCATACATGGGCGAGAGCCCGCAGGCCGACAGCGCGAACAGGGCGAAGCTGGCGAGGAGAATCCGCATCAGGTGACGATATTCACCAATCTGTCGGGCACCACAATGACCTTGCGCACTTCTGCCCCGTCGAGCGAACGCTGCACCTTCTCGCTGGCCAGCGCCATCGCCTCGAGCTCCTCCTTCGGCGCGCCCTTGGGCGCGGTCAGCGTATCGCGCAGCTTGCCCCTGTGCTGGACCGCGATGGTCACCTCATCCTCGACCAGCAGCGCGGGATCGACTTCGGGCCAGGCGGCATCGGCGACCATTCCGCTCTCGCCCAGCGTCGCCCAGGCTTCCTCGGCGAGATGCGGCATCATCGGGGCGACGAGCTGGACCAGCGTGCGGATCGCATGACTACGGCTGGTCGAGGGCTTGGCCTTCTCGACCGCGCCCGTCAGCTCGTAAATGCGCGCGACGGCCTTGTTGAAGCCCAGCGCCTCGATGTCCTGTGCGACTGCCGCGATGGTCTGGTGCGTCTTGCGCGCCAGTGCCTTGTCTTCGCCTTCTGCCCCGGCGTCATAGGCACCGAACAGGCGCCACAACCGGTGGACGAAGCGACTGCAGCCCTCGATCCCCGCTTCCGACCACGGCAGGTCGCGCTCGGGCGGGCTGTCGGACAGCATGAACCAGCGCACCGCGTCGGCGCCATAAGTGTCGACGATCGTATCGGGGTCGACGACATTCTTCTTCGACTTCGACATCTTGATGACGCGGCCGATCTCGACCTCGCCGCCATCGGCGGTCAGCAGCGCGCGCTCGGCCTCGCGACTGATCTCGTCGGGCGCGTAATACACAGTCTTTCCGCCCTCGCGGCGCGAATAGGTCTCGTGCGTGACCATGCCCTGCGTGAACAGCGAGGCGAAGGGTTCCTTGACGTCGAGCATGCCGATCTGCGCGAGCGCGCGGGTCCAGAAACGGGCATAGAGCAGGTGAAGGATCGCATGCTCGATCCCGCCGATATACTGCTCGACCGGCAGCCATTTGGCAACTTCCTCGCGGTCGAAGGGCCTGTCCGCCGGCTGGCTGGCAAAGCGCAGGAAGTACCACGAGCTGTTGGTGAAGGTGTCGAGCGTGTCGGTTTCGCGCTCGGCCTTGCCGCCGCATTTGGGGCAGTCGACGTGTTTCCAGGTCGGATGGCGCAGAAGCGGATTGCCCGGCGTCTGGAAATCGACGTCCTTGGGCAGCGTGATCGGCAGGCTGTCCTTGGGCGCGGGCACCACGCCGCAGCTCTCGCAATGGATGAAGGGGATGGGCGTGCCCCAATAGCGCTGGCGCGAAACGCCCCAGTCGCGCAGCCGCCAGACGGTCTTGCCTTCGCCCCGGCCCTGTTCCTCGATGCGGCGGATGATCTCACGCTTGGCGTCCTCGACCTCCATTCCATCGAGGAAATCGGAATTGACGATCACGCCTTCCCCCGCCTCGGCTTCGCCGTCGAACGGTTTGTCCGCGTCATCCACGCTGGGTGCAACCACACGCGGGATCGGCAGGCCGTATTTGGTGGCGAATTCGAAGTCGCGCTGGTCGTGGCCCGGCACGGCCATGATCGCACCGGTGCCGTAATCCATCAGCACAAAATTGGCGATGTAGACGGGCAGGTCGGCGCCGGTGAATGGGTGTTTGGCGGTGATACCGGTATCAAAGCCGAGCTTCTCCGCTGTCTCCAATTCGGCAGCGGTCGTGCCGCCCTTCTTGCACTCTGCAATGAAGGCCTTGGCTTCTTCGCTGTCGAGCGACTGCGCCACCGGATGGTCGGCGGCAACGGCGACGAAGCTCGCGCCGAAAATCGTGTCGGGGCGCGTAGTATAGACCGGCAGCCTCTCGCCGTTCGAGAGGTCGAAGGCGAACTCGAGCCCCTTGGATTTGCCGATCCAGTTTTCCTGCATCAGCTTGACCTTGTCGGGCCAGTTGTCGAGGCTGCCGAGACCTTCGAGCAGCTCCTCGGCGAAATCGGTGATCTTGAGGAACCACTGGTTGAGTTTGCGCTTCTCGACTTCCGCGCCCGAACGCCAACCCTTGCCGTCGATCACCTGCTCGTTGGCGAGCACGGTCATGTCGACCGGATCCCAGTTGACCTCTGATTCCTTGCGATAGACGAGGCCTGCCTCGTAGAGATCGATAAACAGCGCCTGTTCGTGGCCGTAATAGTCGGGCTCGCAGGTCGCCAGTTCTCTGGACCAGTCGAGCGCGAAGCCGAGGCGCTTCAGCTGCGCCTTCATGTGTTCGATATTGTCGCGCGTCCAACCGCCCGGATGGACGCCCTTTTCCATCGCGGCATTCTCCGCCGGCATGCCGAAAGCGTCCCAGCCCATCGGGTGCAACACTTCATGCCCTCTGGCCTTCTTGTAGCGCGCCAGAACGTCGCCCATCGTGTAGTTGCGCACGTGGCCGATATGGATGCGCCCCGAGGGATAGGGAAACATCTCGAGCACGTAGCTCTTGGGCTTTTCGGAATCGCTGTCGGCGCGGAAAGTCTGCGCCTTTTCCCAGGCGGCCTGCCAGCGTGCATCGGCCGAAGCCGGGTCGAAACGGGTATCGCTGCTCATAGGCAGCCGCGTTTACGGATTTTGGAAGCGATGGGAAGGCGCTTTTCGAGCAGCGCCCGCCGCAGATCAGCTCACCGCTTCGCGGCGCAGCTCGCGCGCCTTGGTGAGGATGATGTCTTCGAGCCTTTGCACGGTTGCCGCCTGTACCGGCGCATCCACCCACGTGCCGTTCTGATTGACCTGGCGGCTGGCCGCCACGCGCAGCGCATCGGCGCGCAGGTCGGAATCGAGGATGGTGACGGTCATCTTGACCCGCTCGCCCGGATTGCTCGGGTTGGCGTACCAGTCGGTCACGATCACGCCGCCATTGCTGTCGACCTGCAGCAGCGGAGCGAAGCTGACCGCATCGAGCGCGGCGCGCCAGAGGTAGGAATTGACGCCGATCGTGGTGACCTGCGCTGCTGCGAGATCCGCCTCGGGACGCTCGCGACCGCCACACGCCGCAATGCCGAGCGATGCTGCAATCGCGACGGCGATGGTTGCTGGGCGGCGAAGATTTGCGAAAGCGCTCATGTCGGTCCTTGGTATCCTGCAGGGGTCTTGGCTCTATACTGCCTGCTCGCAGCGGAGCAAGGCAAAGGGCCATTCGCCCCGCACACACCCCTTTTCGGGTGAATACGCGCTTAATCCGCCAGCGGGGGCGGTTGGCTCCGGCAAGTGCTTGTGGAAACTGCGCAACACTTTTCGCCAATTGCGGCCGCAGCCTGTGGAAAAGCTGGTCAACCGATCAGGGAGTGCTAGTCTGATCGATGACAGGCAGGGACTCGGCAGCCTGCCCGGCAGGAGTCAGGAACCATTCACCGGCTTTCTGGCTTAAGAGTCCACGGTGAGAAGGAAAATCGGTTCGCGATGACACGTCCGGTCAAGAGTCAGGGTAAGGCGCGGTTCGTTCCCGCGGCGCTGGCTGCTGCCGGGCTCGCGCTGACCATTCCTGCGGCCGGTCTTGCCGTCGTCCAGACCAGCGCTGCGGCGGAGCTTCCGGAAACCGTTTCCTACCTTCCGTTCACTCCCGCCAAGGTCGACACGCAGCTCGCTGCGCGCGTCGCCGCCCTGATCGGCGAAGACGGCCTGCGTTTCACCCCGGCCAGCAAGTCGGCCCTCAACAAGGATCGTTCGGTCACTGTCGCGGTTCGGGTCAACGATGCCACGGCGCGGGCGATTTCGGTTCGTAGCGCGGTGGATTCGGTCGGCACCGCCAATTCCGGCGAGCGTATCCTCGCCATCAGCCCGACCAGCTACAATCTCGGCGTTGCGCGCGGCTATCAGAGCTTCGCCCAGCCCACCCGCCAGACCAATGTTTCGATCGGCCTGCGCGACATGGGCATGCCCGATCTGTCGACCTTCGCGCCCGATACCGACGAGAAGCCGGAGAAGCCGGGTCGCTTCGGCTCGCGCCTCTCGCTCGAAAACGAAGACAGGGCCGGCCGGTCTCCGCGCACCTTCGAAGGCTCGGGCAACCAGAGCGTCGATCTCAGCACCTCCTATCGCGTGGTCGGCAGTCTCAATCTGACCGCCGGGGTCCGCCTGTCGAAGGACAACAACCGTCTGGCACCGCTCACCGACGGGGTCGAAGACGATCAGGCCGTCTACGTCGGCACCCGCGTCAGCTTCTAAGACATATCCCGAGAATACGGTTGCGTCGGCGCCCCTTGCGGCGTTTTGGCTTGGCGCGTCTCGCCTTCATGTCCTAAGCCTGTGCCGACGCTACGGAAAGCTTGGGAGAATAGACTATGTCACGAGTTGCCATCGTAACCGGGGGCACGCGCGGAATCGGTCGCGCCATTTGCGAACGGCTGCGTGACGAACGCGGTTTTACGGTCATCGCGAATTACGCCGGCAATGACGATGCGGCGAAAAAATTCACCGAAGAAACCGGCATTGCGACGACCAAGTTCGATGTCGGCGACTACAACGCCGTGCAGGATGCCTGCGGTAAGGTCGCGGAGGAGCACGGCCCTATCGAGGTGGTGGTCAACAATGCCGGCATCACGCGCGACGGCACGCTGCTCAAGATGAGCTACGAGGATTGGGACGCGGTCATGCGCACCAATCTGGGCGGGTGCTTCAACATGGCGAAGGCGACCTTTGCCGGCATGAAAGAACGCGGCTGGGGCCGCATCATCAACATCGGTTCGATCAACGGCCAGGCGGGGCAGTACGGGCAGGTCAATTACGCCGCGGCGAAGAGCGGTATCCACGGCTTCACCAAGGCGCTGGCGCAGGAAGGCGCGCGCTTCGGGATCACCGTGAACGCCATCGCTCCCGGCTACATCGACACCGACATGGTCGCCGCCGTACCCGAGCCGGTCCTCGAGAAGATCGTCGCCAAGATCCCCGTCGGTCGCCTCGGCAAGGCCAGCGAAATCGCCCGCGGCGTGAGCTTCCTCGCGTCCGAACATGCCGAATTCGTCACCGGCTCGACGATGAGCATCAACGGCGGCCAGCATATGTATTGACGGCAGCCGGGCACCTGCGCTGCGCGGGCGCCTGCGGTTGCCTTACTCGACCAGAATGCCGACGACTTTCCACGCTCCATCTTCCTGCTGGAGCGTGACCGTCTCGATGACCTCGTCCGTGCGGTTCGCGTAACGTGCGGTGAAGTGGACCTCCTGATAGCCGTATGGCGGCGCGTTGAGATAGCGGACCGCGCGCAGTTCGCGCGAGACAAGTGCGCCGAGTGGGGCTTGCACCTGCTGTGCGGCGCTCGCCCAGCCCGACACGGTGTTGACATCGCGAAAGGCCTTGCCTGCCGCATCGAAACTGGCCTGCCAGTCCTGCGCATCGGTCAGGGCAAGCCAATCTCGCGCGGCCGCGACCACGGTCGCATCGCTCGCGGGCACGTCCACTGGCACCTCCTGCCGTATGGGTTCGTGAAAGTGCGAAGCGAGAATAAGCCCGGCGGCAAACACAGTCATCATGGCGAGAACTCCTGCAAGGATGCGGCGGTTCGATCTTGCTGCCGCTTCCCGTCCTTCCTCGCTCGCTGGAGTCCCGGTGGCGTCCCCCAATTCGTCGTAGACAGAAAAATCGGGGGTGGCGCGCTCATGCTCCCAGACCAGCCGCGCGGCCTCGCGGCTGCTGGTCACCGCGAGCTTGCGCCGCGCGGCGCGAAGGCGTTCATTGATCGTATGCACCGAAAGCGCGAGCTCGCCCGCCATCGACTTCGCGTCATGGCCGCGAACCATCAGGCGCAGCGTCTCCTTCTCCTTTTCGGTCAGGTCGGCGTAGCCTTCGGGCCTGGTGGTGCGCGCTTCTGCCATGGACATCGCAGGGCTAGGCTGCGGACGGTGTGCCGGCCACCCCGAAAAATTCGTATCCGGAAGCTGCAAATATACCGATCGACGCACTTCGTCGATTGGGGGGTTCAGTTTGCGGATTCGCGGGGCTAGGAGCGCGCGCGATGCACATGCCCCCCTACCACCCCCCGAAAAAGTATTCCGTCCGGATCGACGGACACCGCACCTCGATCAGCCTCGAACCCCTGTTCTGGGAAAAGCTCTGCACGGCCGCCACCGTGCGCGGGCAGTCGATCAATGCGCTGGTGGCCGAGATCGATGCCGAGCGTATCCGCGCCGAGACCCCGCCGGGCCTCGCGGGTGCGATCCGGATCTGGCTGGTCACGCACGAAAAGAGCGGCTGGATCGCTCCAGCCGCCCATCCGGACAGTCAGACTGTCTGATCAGTATTTCGCGGTCGCATCGCTCGCGGGGAAGGTCTCGTCGAGCGCTTCGTCGGTCGCGCTCATCGTGTCGCCTTCGGTCGCGGTCGCAGCCGCCCCCGCGTCGCGGAACTGGCCCTCGGGCTGGCCGTCGGCAAAGGCCACGCCGTTCCTGTCGATACGGTTCTTCTCGTAATAGCGATAGCCGGCGTAGCCGAGACCGCCGAGCACAAGCATCTTGAGTAACATATGCGGACTCCTTTCTTGTCGACCCAACGTCTGGGCCGCCGGAAAGGTCCGCAAATTGCCGCTTCAATTACCGCGTCAGTCGTCGCCCACGCGCTCGACGTCGGCGCCGACCAGCTGCAGCTTTTCCTCGAGCCGCTCGTAGCCGCGATCGAGGTGGTAGAGGCGGCGAACGGTCGTCTCGCCCTTTGCCGCAAGACCCGCGATCACCAGACTCATCGAGGCGCGCAAATCGGTCGCCATGACTTCGGCGCCGGTGAGTTCGACCGGGCCCCTGACCACCGCCGTACGACCCGTTGTCTCGATGTCGGCACCCATGCGCGCCAGTTCGGGGACATGCATGAAGCGGTTCTCGAAAATCGTCTCCTTGAGCACGCTGGTGCCCTCGGCACGGGTCAGCAGGCTCATCAGCTGCGCCTGCATGTCGGTAGCGAGGCCGGGAAAAGGCGCGGTGGTGAGGTTGTGCGCCTTGAGCCTGCCATTGGCCCTGACGTCGATCCCGTTCTTGTCGCTTTCGATTTCAACGCCGATGTTGCGCAGCGCGTGAATGGTCGAGCCCATGTCCTTCGCCTCGGCGCCTTCGAGCCGCACTTCGCCGCCGGTGATCGCTGCGGCGCAGGCATAGGAACCCGCTTCGATCCGGTCGGGCATCACGCGGTAGGTCGCGCCATGCAGCTTCTTTGCGCCGTGAATCGTAAGCTCGGACGTGCCGATACCCTCGATGTCGGCGCCCATCGCCACCAGCAGGTTGCACAGATCGACGATTTCGGGCTCGCGCGCGGCATTGATCAGGCGGCTGGTCCCATTGCACAGCACCGCCGCCATCAGCGCATTTTCCGTTGCGCCGACCGAGACCACGGGAAAATCGAACTCTCCACCCGGCAGGCCACCGTCGGGCGCAATGGCCTTCACATAGCCTTGGGCCAGTTCGATATGCGCGCCGAAAGCCTCCAGCGCCTTGAGGTGAAGGTCGATCGGTCGGTTGCCAATCGCACAGCCGCCAGGCAACGACACCGTCGCCTCGCCCGTGCGCGCGAGCAGCGGGCCGAGGACGAGGATGGAGGCGCGCATCTTGCGCACGAGATCGTAGGGCGCGACCGAGCTGGTGATCCGCATAGCTTCGAGCGTGACATTGCGGCCGAACTCCTCGGGCCGCTTGCCCGGGATCGTATGGCTGACGCCGAATTGCGTCATCAGGTGCTGGAAGCCGTCGATGTCTGCCAGGCGCGGAAGATTGCGCAAGGTCACCGCCTCTTCGGTCAGCAGCGCGCAGGGAATGAGCGTGAGCGCGGCGTTCTTGGCCCCCGAAATGGGAATCGTGCCCGACAGGCGCTTGCCGCCGCGAATGATCAGTTTGTCCATGGAAGTGTGCTTTACCCTTGGGCGCCCTGCTGGCAAGCGTCACGACAATGTCGTAACCCCCGCCGCGGGCGGTTTGTCGATTTGATCCTATGCACCCGCCGCACGAAAAGGCACGTGAGCACAGATGACTGCACATAAACCCATCAGGAAGGCCGTGTTTCCCGTTGCCGGGCTCGGCACGCGATTTCTTCCCGCAACCAAGGCGATCCCGAAGGAATTGCTGCCGATCGTCGACCGTCCGCTGATCCAGTATGCGGTGGACGAGGCGCGCGAGGCGGGGATCGAACAGATCATCTTCGTCACCGGGCGCGGCAAGACCGCGATCGTCGAACATTTCGACATGGCCTTCGAGCTCGAAACCACGATGGAGGAACGCGGCAAGGACCTGTCGGTGCTCGATCCCACCCGCGCGACGCCGGGCGACATCATCACCGTGCGCCAGCAGGTCCCGCTCGGCCTCGGCCATGCGATCTGGTGCGCGCGCGCGATCGTAGGCGACGAGCCCTTCGCCATATTGCTGCCCGACGAGCTGATGATCGAGGCCAAGGGCGGCGGCACCGGCTGCATGAAACAGATGGTCGAGGCATACAACGAGGTCGGCGGCAACCTTATCTCGGTGCTCGAAGTGCCCGAGGACGAGGTGTCGAGCTATGGCGTCATCGCGCCGGGCGAGACCAGGAGCGATACGCTGACCGAGGTCACCGGCCTGGTCGAGAAGCCTCCGGTGGACGAGGCGCCGTCGAACAAGATCATCTCGGGCCGCTACATCCTCCAGCCCGAAGTGATGCGCGTGCTCGAGGACCAGGGAAAGGGCGCGGGGGGCGAGATTCAGCTGACCGACGCCATGGCGAAAATGATCGGCAACCAGGCCTTCCACGCGGTCACCTTCGCGGGCCGGCGCTTCGACTGCGGCAGCAAGACCGGCTTCGTCGAGGCGACGCTGGCGCTGGCGCTCGAGCGCGAGGATATGGGCGCCGAAGTGCGCGCGGTGATGGAGCGGCTGCTCGCCGGCTGATCGCCCCCGCGTAACCTTTCGGCGGCTTTGGTCGAACCGGTGACGGGGAGCATCGAGGCTTTCCATAGATCACTGGGAGACGAGAAATGAATTTTGCGAAACACGCAGCGCTGGCCGGCGCGGTCGCGGCCCTGGCCGCCTGCGGCGGGGCCGCCGACGACAGCGCCGCCGATGGCGCCACCACCGCCCAGGGCGCACCGGCCGATCCCGAGCTGGTCGCCGCGGCGGAACAGGGCGAGATGGAGAAGTGCTACGGCGTGGCCAAGGCGGGCGAGAACGATTGCGCCGCGGGCCCCGGCACCAGCTGCGCGGGCACCTCGACCGTCGACTGGCAGGGCAATGCCTGGAAATATGTCGAGGCCGGCGACTGCGTCCCGATGGGCGGCTCGCTGACCGCGGTCGAGGACAACGACCCGCCGGTCCCCGCCTGACGCGGATATGAAAAAGGGGGCGCGGTGGGCGCCCCCTTTCCGTTCAAGCCGGCTCTGGTTCAACTGGCCAAGGCTTCGTCCTTTTCGCCAGCTTCAGCCTCGCCGTCGGCGACTTCGGCTTCTTCGATCTGCTCGGCGATGTCGTCGAGCACCTCGGCAAGTCGCGGAGCATCCGCCTCGGCTGCCGCCGGGCCCTTGACCAGGCTGTCGAGCGAGGACCCGTCGAGGCCCAGCTCCTTCATCAGCCCGTCGAGCACGGGTGCCTGCGCCCGATAGGCCAATGCGGCGCTCACCGCGTCGGTCGCGAGATTGCCCGATCCGCCGCCAGCAGCCGTGCTGCCGTTGGCAGAGGCCTTGCCACCGCCATTGGTGAGTCCGTCGACCTGGACGATCTTGATCGAATCGATCGCTTCCATCGGCTTGGCGCTCTCGCGGATGACCTCCGGCAGTACCTTGAGCAGCGCCATCTTGGTCTGCAGGCTGATCTGGTCCGAAGACAGGATATTCGCCGCCTCGTTGATCGCTTTCTGACCCGCGGCCTCGACTTCGAACCGGACGCGCGAGGCTTCTGCGCGCAGCTTCTCGGCCTCGGCCTCGCCCTGCGCCTCGAGACGCAGCGCTTCGGCGCGGTTGGATGCAGCCTCTTTTTCTGCCTCCGCCTCGACCTTGACGCCGATCGCGTCGCGCTCGGCCTGCTTGGCCGCCTCGATCAATTCGATACGCTTCATGCGTTCCGCAATCTCGGTTTCGCGGCTTGTCGAAACCTGCTCTTCTGCGGCGACCGCCTTGGCGCGGGCTTCATCCGCTTCGGCCTTGGCCTGACTCTCTTCGCGGCTCTTGTTCTGCACCGCGATCTGCTGCTCCTGTCGGGCGATTTCGAGCGCTCGTTGCTGGTCGATCCGTGCTTCCTCGACGAGGCGGTCGGCCTCGATCTGCTGGGCATCGACCTGCTTTTTCGCCTCGATCCGCGCGGCGTCGGCCTCGCGGGTGCGTTCGGCCTGCTCGCGCGCGATTTCCGAGCTTTGCGCAGCACGGCGGACCTCGACCTCACGCTCCTGCGCAAGCCGGGCATATTCCTTGTCGCGCCCGATTTCGAAGCTGCGCGCGTCGGCTTCGAGATTCTTGGTTTCCATCTGCACGCGCGTGTCCTGCTCGATGTCGTTGCGCAGTTTCTTGCGCGCCTCGATCTGCTCGGTCAGCTTGGTCAGGCCCTCGGCGTCGAATGCGTTGTTGGCGTTGAAATGCTCGATGCTGGTCTGGTCGAGGCCGGTCAGCGAGACAGATTCGAGTTCCAGCCCGTTCATGGCCAGATCGTTGGACGAAACTTGCTGCACCTTCTGGACGAAATCTGCCCGCTGTTCGTGCAGCTCGTTCATGCTCATGCCCGCCGCGACCGAACGCAGCGCGTCGACGAATTTCCCTTCGACCAGGTCCTTGAGCATTTCCGGCTGCATCGTGCGCTGGCCAAGCGTCTGCGCGGCCATCGCGATCGAACTCGCATCTGGCTTCACCCGAACATAGAATTCAGCCTTCACATCGATCCGCAGGCGGTCGAGCGTGATCAGCGCCTCGCCGTCGCGGCGGACGACCGAGAGCACCAGCGTGTTCATGTTGACGGGCATGGTTTCGTGGAAGACGGGCAGCACCAATGCACCGCCGTTCATCACCACCTTCTCGCCGCCGACACCGGTGCGCACGAAAGCGATTTCCTTCGACGCGCGGCGATAGAGCCGGGTGAGCGTGAAGGCGATGACGAGGAAGACGGCAAAGCCGCCTCCGGCCCAGATTGCGATTTCAGAAAGGTTTTCCATTGCTTCTCCTTGGTTGTGAAATTTTTACTGCGCGTCAGCCTTGCGGCGAGAGGCGGCGCTCGGCGAGCGCGGTTGCGTAGAATTGGTTGGCTTCGCGGCGGACGAGCAGCACCTCGTCACCCGCATGCAATTCCGACGATGCTTCGTGCGGTTCGACCATTACGTGATGCGCCTGGCCGTGGATGTCGTGCACACGGGCGCGGGCCGGCGAACCGGTGCGAGCGACGCCGTCGGTTATCGTGGCACGGCGCCCGAGCAGCGTGTCGGTCGAAACCGCACTCGTTTCGTCCTGCGGGAGGATCGCGCCCAGCGGGCGGGCCAGCACACCGGTCAGCGGCACAGCGGCCCCGGCTGCGAGCAGCGCCGCCAGCCAGCGGTGAAGCGGGGCCCCCGTGAGGCTTTCCGCCAGCGCCTGTGTCGACACGCCGATCGCGGCAAAGCCGAACAGGAGCAGCGCCATCCAGATGGTCAACGGAACCCGGCCGATGCCCAACAGCGTGTACAGCCCGTCGAGCGCATCCGGCTGGATCGCCGCTTCGCCATCGACGCCGGCCGCCGGATCCACATCCGCGTCGCTGGAAAACAAGTCTCCAAGCCCTACCGCCTGAACTATCGCAAGCGCCACGACCAAGACGAACGCCACGGCAAACGGCATATTGTGCGTTTCAAATATCGACATGACCCCCCTTTTTCTTGACTATAGAGCCATCGAGGAACACGCGCACCGCCTATAGGTCAGTCGCCCTGCGCTCCTACTTGCTCACATGCGTCTTTCTTAGCAAAAATTGCCGGATTTTGGCAGAAATATGCGACGAACCGAGTTCGATTTTCCTACTTGCGTTGCAACTGATAGCCCTCGATTTCCGCCATCCTCGTGCTCGGCGAACAGCGGGCGGATAGGGTGCAGATAAAGCGCATCGAGCGCTGTCTACGGCAGTAAGGATCAGGTCGGATCGAAGGTCACACTCTGACAGGCAGGAATGGCGCCGCAGCCCCCGAAATCCGTGGCGCCCGGCGGAAGGTCACGGTTTCCGGGAACGCGATTTGCGGTCCACTTTGCGGCCCTCGCCGGACCCGCGATCAGGCCGCGGTAAAGCGCAGCGGCAGCGTCTTCAGCCCGCCGACGAAGGTCGATTTGGACCGCGCGGGCTCGCCGGCCAGTTCGACGCTCTCGATCCGGTCGAGCAGCACTTCGAACAGGGTGCGCATCTCCAGCCGCGCGAGGTGCAGGCCGAGGCACTGGTGCGCGCCCGCCCCGAAGGCGAGGTGGCGGTTGGGGCTGCGCGCGGCGTCGAAGCTGCGCGGATCGTCGAAATGGGCCGGGTCGTGATTGGCCGCGACATAGTTCATCATCAGCCAGTCGCCCTTGGCGATGGCCTGCCCGCCGACCTCGGTTTCCTCTGCCGCGGTGCGCATGAAGTGCTGCACCGGGGTAGTCCAGCGGATCGCTTCCTCGACGATGCCGGGCAGCAGCGACCGGTCGGCCTTCACCCGCGCCCATTGTTCGGGGTCCTGCGCCAGGGCGAGCATCGCGCCTGCGGTGCTGGCGCTGGTGGTATCGTGCCCGGCCGCGGCGACGATGATGTAATAGCCCATCATGTCGCGATCGTTCAGCGGCTCGCCATCGACCACGGCATTGGCGATGGTGCTGGCGACGTCTCCGGTGGGGTTGGCGCGCTTCTCGGCGGTGAGCTTTGCGAAATAGGCCTCGAAGTCCTTGACCGCCCCGGCCACGATCTGCGTGATCGCCTCGGGCGGCAGGTCCTTCATGCCCGATTGGTTGAGATCCTCGTCGCTGCCGCCGAACATCTGCTGGGTGAGCATCAGCATGCGCGGCTCGTCCTCTTCGGGCACGCCGAGGATCTGCATCACGACATGCAGCGGATAGGGCGCGGAGACGAGCTTGCAGAAGTCCACTTGCGGCCCGGCATCCACCATCCGCTGGACGGTCGCCTGGGCGATGCCCCTGATCTCGTCCTCGATGCCGCGCAGGTTCTTGGGCATGAACCACTCCTGCGTCAGCTTGCGATACTTCATGTGGATCGGCGCATCGAAGGTGACGAGGCTGGCGACCATATGCTCGCTGCCGCCGCTGAACTGCTTGGCGAATTCGAGCCCCTCGGTCAGGCTGAAGACCACCGAATGCGGGTTGTTGAGAAAGGTCGCATTGTCCTTCGACATGCGCATGACGTCGTCATAGCGCGTGACCAGCCAGAACGGCGGATGGACGAGCGTGTCGTCGGGCTCGACCCAGGCCACGGGGCTCTCCTCGCGCAGCCGGTCGAAGATGTCGAGGATGCCGTCCCATTCGGCGTAGCTTTCCGGGTCGATCACCGCGCGGGCGGTGTCGGGATCGAGACGGGGCTTGTCCTGCGTCGCCATCACGCCTGCTCCGTCTCTTCCTCGGCCTTGCGCAGATACTCGTCGCGCAATTCGCGCTTGTACAGCTTGCCATTCGCCTCGCGCGGCAATTGCGCGCGAAAGTCGAACAGCTTGGGCATCTTGATCTTGGCGAGGCTGGGGGCGAGAAAATCGCGCAGGTCGGCTTCGAGCGCTTCGCCCGCTTCGCCCATGTCCATCGGCTGGACAACCGCGACGACCTTCTCGCCGAAGTCTGGGCAGGGCGCGCCGATCACTGCAGCGTCCATCACCTTGTCATGGGTGACGAGCAGGTTCTCGATCTCCTGCGGGTAGATGTTGACCCCGCCCGAGATGATCATGTGGCTCTTGCGGTCGGTGAGGTAGAGATAGCCGTCCTCGTCGACATGACCGATATCGCCCAGCGTCATCCAGCCCTTGGGATGCATCGCCTCGCGCGTCTTCTCGGGGTCGTTGTGATAGGTCGGAATGTTCTCGTTCTCGAAGAACAGCAGCCCGTCCTGCCCCGCGGGGAGCTCCTCGCCATTCTCGTCGCAGACATGCAGCGTGCCGTGGATCGCGCGGCCTACGCTGCCGGGATGGGTCAGCCAGTCCTCGGCCTTGATCAGCGTCATGCCGATGCCTTCCGAGCCGGCGTAATACTCGTTGATGATCGGGCCCCACCACTCGATCATCTCGCGCTTGATCGGGACGGGACACGGCGCCGCCGCGTGCAGCGCGCGCTTGTGGCTCGACAGATCGTATCGCGTGCGGACCTGCGGATCGAGCTTGAGCATGCGCACGAAATGGGTCGGCACCCACTGGCTGTCGGTGACCTTGTATTTCTCGATCGTCTCCAGCGCATGTTCGGGGTCGAACTTCTCCATCACCACCACGGTCCCGCCGAGCCGCTGCGCGGTGGTGCCCCAGCCGAGCGGGGCGGCGTGATAGAGCGGGGCGGGCGAGAGATAGACCATGCTGCCATCGGCGGGCATGCCCGCGCCCATGATCGCCAGCGCGACGAGCGGATTGGTGGCGAGGATATCGTCGTCCTCGGGCGGCGCGGGCTTGACGCCTTTGGGACGCCCGGTGGTGCCCGAGGAATAGAGCATGTACTGGCCCGGCGCCTGGTCGGCGATCGGCTCGGCAGGCTGGGCCGCTAGCGCCGCCTCGTAATCCTCGTCGCCCTCGCCGCCCACGATCAGCAGCGGCAGGTCGGCGCATTCGCCTCGGATGCCCTCGATCACTTCGGCGAACTTGGTCGTCGTGAGCAGAAACTTGGCGCCCGCATCCTTGAGGATGTAGCAAATCTCCGGCGCGGTCAGCCGGGTCGAGATCGGCACCATCATCGTGCCCGCGCGCTGCGATCCCCAGACCACCTGCAGGTAATGCGCATTGTTTTCCATCAGCACTGCAAAATGATCGCCGCGCTCCAGCCCGCGCGCACGCAGGAGCTGCGCGAAGCGGTTCGCGTATTCGTCCATCTGGCCGAAAGTCACGGTCTCGCCGCTGCCGGCCATGATGATCGCAGGGTGATCGGGGCGCGTCCGCGCATGGGTGATGGGGTGCATCGGTCTGTCTCTCTCCTCTCCGGCGGTCCGTCATGGGTGCGAACTTGTCCGGTTTCGCAAAGAAACCTACCCAACCCACTCCTGCGGGCAAGAAAAAAGGCGGCGGGATCGCTCCCGCCGCCATTTTTGCAAAGCCCGAGGGGCCTATCGGCTCAGTTTTCGTCACCGTCGCCCTGACCGCCTTCGCCGGTCGCTAGCGCGAATGCACGCTGCGCTTCCGATTCGACCATGTAGGGAACCGGGTTGACCGGCTTGCCGTCGATGCGGACTTCATAGTGGAGGTGCGGACCGGTCGAGCGGCCGGTCGAACCGACGTAGCCGATGATGTCGCCCTTCTTCACGCGGGTGCCGGCTTCGACCGCAATGCGCGACATATGCGCGAAGCGGGTCTGCAAATTGGCGCCATGTTCGATCGAGACGTACTTGCCGTAGCTCGAGAACCACTGCGCCTTGCTGACATAGCCATCGGCGGTGGCGTAGATCGGCGTGCCGGTCGGCGCGGCGAGGTCGACGCCGTTATGCGCGCGGCGGCCACCCAGCACCGGATGCGTGCGCATGCCGTAATCGCTGGTGAGGACGGTGTTGTCGAGCGGCATGCGCGACGGCACCGAGACCCGGGCAGCAGCCGGAGTCGAGCGGTCGAGCTTGTCCCACTGCGCGAAAAGCTGCTGGAATTGCGCGTCGTCGCCACCCTGACCAGGCGTTGCGACCTTGCTCATGTCGATCGCGCCGACAGCGGCGGCATTGGTTTCCTGCGCCTGCACCGGGGCGGCGGCAATGCTGAAACCTGCCATAACTGTGAGAGCAAGCGTAGTGCGCTTGGAGATCATGCTAACCCGTCCATCCGGCGCTGTTTCGCGCCTTTTCGATCCTTGGCGGAGACGGCGTCCCGTGCCGCTCGCGCCTTTTTCTGTCACTGCCGGAACCCCCCGGCGTCTCGTGAGTTTGGGTTAGCGGCGGAAATCTTAATCAAGCAATAGGCACATAGAAGTCTCGCGGCAGACCGCCTGCGAAACGCGCCGAGTCGTTGAACGGCCCTTTCAGCCCTCCGGAAAAGTGCAGTTTTACGAGATTTTGCCACGATTCCCGTGGGTTCTCGCCGCGCTCCGCACAGATCGTGTGAAAATGCTTTGACCCGGCCGCGACATGGTTAATCTCGTCGTCAAGGATTCGTTTGAGAATTTTCGCCCCGTTTTCATCACCTTGCGCCTGCACACGTTCCAACGTGGCTGGCGTGACATCGAGACCACGCGCTTCGAGGACCATGGGAACGATCGCGAGCCTTGCCGCAACGTCATGCGCGGTATCCCGCGCGGCGCTCCACAGCCCGTCGTGCGCAGGCAACGCCCCGTAGCGACTGTCGAGCGAATCGAGTTTGCGTGCGATCAGTGCGAAATGCATCGCCTCGTCGGCAGCCACCGCCAGAAAGTCCGCAACGAACGCCTTTCCCATCGATTCGCCGAAGCGCCCGGCCATGTCGAGTGCAAGGTCGATGGCGACGAATTCGATATGCGCAAGCGCATGCCACAGCGCGATCCGGTTGCGCTCGGAGCCCATCTTGCCGCGCTTCGGCATTTGACTGGGCGGAAGAAGCTCGAGACCTTCCGGCCAGGCCGGACGATCGGGCATGGCCGCGTCGAACACGAAATCCAGCCGCCCAAGGCGCCAGTCGCGCGCCACCTGCCGCGCGGCGAAGACCTTGGCGGTCGGCTCCCCGGTCAGCAGCGCATCGCGGATCGCAGCCGAAACCGAGAGACGCGGGGTGGTCATGCGGCGCGCGCGGCCTCGAGTACCTCCTCGGCATGGCCCTTGACCTTCACCTTGTGCCAAACGCGCAGGATCGTGCCGTCTTCACCCAGCAGATAGGTCGTGCGGACCATGCCCATGAAGGTCTTGCCGTACATCTTCTTTTCGGTCCACACGCCCAGTTCGTCCGACAGCCCGCCTTCTTCCGCATCGGTCGCAAGGTCGACCGTGAGGTCGTGCTTGGCGATGAAGTTCTGGTGCTTCCTGGCCGAATCCTTGCTGACGCCAAGCAGGTAGGTGCCCGCCGCTTCGAACTCGGCTTTGAGCGCGGTGAAGTCCTTGGCTTCGGTGGTGCAGCCGGGCGTGTTGTCCTTGGGATAGAAGAAGATCACCGCCTTCTTCCCCGCAAGGTCCGCCTTGGTCACCTTGCCGCCATCGGGCGTTTCCATCGAAAAGTCGGGAAAGGCATCGCCTTCGCCATAGCTCTTGGTCATCAATCCACCTCCAGGGTTTCGCCGAATATGTCCTGCCACGCCACCGCGACAGTTTTGCGCGCCTCGTGCAATCGCTCGATCAGGCACGCATAGTCCGCGCACCCGCTCTGCCGTGCCAGCAAAGATGCGGCCGCCGCATTGGGCCGATCGAGATCGGGCGCAAGCAGGCGCGTACCCACGAGCAGACGGGTCATCAAGCCATGCGCTTCGATCAGAGCCGGCGGCAGGCGCCCCGCGTCGACCAGCCCGCCGATGGCCCGATCGAGATCGGGAGTCAGTGCGGTGCGATGGCGCAGCTGGAGGAAATGGACGAGGAACTCGATATCGACCAGCCCGCCGCGCAACAGCTTGGCGTCGAGCGGGCCCTTGGCGTGTTTGTGCGCCGCCATTTCGCCGCGCATTTTGAGAAGATCGGCGCACAGCCTATCGAAATCGCGCTCTCGGCAGAGGATCGACGCCACGACCTCGCCTACATCCTTGCGCGCAGCCTCGCTCCCTACCAGCACACGCGCGCGGGTCAGCGCCATATGCTCCCACGTCCACGCATCCTCGCGCTGGTAACGCGCGAAACTCTCGACACTGACCGCCAGCGGTCCCTGATTGCCCTGCGGCCGTAAGCGTGTGTCGACCTCGTATAGCGCGCCTTGCGCGGTCGGCACGCTGAGCGCGGCGGTGACGCGCTGTGCGAGCCGGTTGAAATAGAGCGTGGCGCCCAGCGGGCGGTCACCGTCGGATTCGCCTTCATGGGTACCCGTGAAGAGGTAGATGATGTCGAGGTCGGAAGCGTGCGTGAGCACACCGCCACCCAGTCGTCCGAGGCCCAACACGACCAGCTCGCTTCCTGCGATCCGACCGTGCTTGACGGCGAACTCTTCCTCCGCCGCCCCGACGGCTACCTGCAAAGCGGCCTCGGCCGTGCGCGAAAGGCCTGCAGCGATCTCCAGTGGGTCGTGCGCGGCCTCGATGAGCTGGACCCCCAGGGCGAAGCGGGTCTCGCTCGTCACGACGCGCAATCGGTCGAGCCGGGTCTCGTAATCATCACCCCGCTCGCGTCGCCCCATCTGCGCGGCAAGCGTCTCGACGCTGCCGGGCAGATCGAGCGCGGTCCGGTCGATCAGCGCGTCGAGCAGGTCCGGCTTGCGCGAGAGATCCTCGGCGAGCGGCTGTGCAAGCGTCAGGCAATCGGCGATCAGCGTGAAAAGGCCGGGACGCGCCTCGAGCAGGCGAAACAGGTTGATCGCGCTGGGCAGGCGCGAAATGAGGCTTTCCCATCGCACCACGGCGGCATCCGGGTCGGGCGAGCCGGCAATCGAGGCCAGCAGGTCGGGCCGGATCGCTTCGAATGCACCGAGCGCCGCGGTACTGCGAAGCGCCTGATACCGGCCGCCCGTCCAGGCGTTTACGCGCTCGGCGAGGTCGGCAGAGATTTCAGGTGTCCCTTCGGAATCGCCCATGACGTGCGGCGCACTCTTGGGGACCGATATGCGATCTTCGTCGAGCAGCGCATCGAAGCGCTCCGCGACAGGAAGGGCGAGCTCTTGCACATGCTCGACCAGCGCGGCTCCGTCGGAAAGGCCGTGCAATCGCGCGACATCGTCCAGCGCCTCGCCCGACGGTAGCGAATGCGTCTGCTTATCGCCCACCATCTGGAGCCGGTGTTCGATTGTACGCAGGCCGTCATAGCTTTCGCCCAGCGCCCGCGCGTCATCGTTCGATATCCGTCCCGTCGTCGCCAGCGCATCGAGCGCGGCACGCGTGCCGCGGACCCGCAGGGAGGGATCGCGCCCGCCATGGATCAGCTGATGCGTTTGTGCGAAAAATTCGATTTCGCGAATTCCGCCGCGTCCGAGCTTGAGGTTGTAGCCCGGTTCGGGAACGCCCGGTCCGCGCTGCTCGTCGCGAATGCGGTGGGTCAGGCGCCGCACCTCGTCGATGGCGCCGAAATCGAGGCTGCGGCGCCATACGAAAGGGCGGATGTGGTCGAGAAAAGCCTCTCCCGCGCCGATATCGCCCGCGCAGGCGCGCGCACGAATGAACGCGGCGCGTTCCCACGCCAGTGCCGAGCTTTCGTAATGCGTGATCGCCGCATCGAGCGGGATCGCCAGTGGGCTGACTTCGGAGGCGGGGCGCAGCCGCAGGTCGACGCGAAAGACATAGCCTTCGCTGGTCACCTCCGAAAGCAGCCGTACCGTCTCGCGCGCATAGCGCTGCGCCGCCTCGCCCGGCTCGTCGCGGTCGCGGCGCGGCAGTGCATCGGGATCGTAAAGCAGGATCGGGTCGATGTCGGAGGAGTAGTTCAGTTCGCCCGCGCCGTGCTTGCCCAGCGCGAGGCCGATCAGGCCGCAAGGTTCCGCATCGGGCACGCGCTTGGCGATCGCGGCCACGATCGCAGCGTGCAGCGCGCGGTCGGCGAAAGTCGACAGTTCGCGCATGACCTTGTCGAGGTCGAACGCGCCGGCAAGATCGCCCACCGCCAGCGCCAGCGCGAGCCCCAGCCGCTCGCGGCGAAGGGCGGTCGCGACGTCATCCGCGTCGACCTGCTTGGCAAGACGCAATGCCGCCTCGCCCTCGCCCGCAGCCAGCCGTTCCGCCAAATCGGGCAATCGCTCCAACGCTCGCGCAAGGAACGGGGCATGCGCGCGGGCGCGGTCGATCGCTGAAGTCCAGTCGGCTGCCATCGCCTGCACCCCTGCCGCCACGAGGGCGAGCGTGCAAGCTTGCCCTTGCCCCGTCCAGCCGACTAGAAGCGCCCGCATATTTGCGAACACACCAGAGAGGATGTCCCCCGATGAAACGCCTCGCACTTGCCGCCTGTTCGGCACTGCTGCTCACCGCGTGCCAGGATCTCGGCCAGGTCGACAGCGGCGCGAACGCGCTCGACCTGCCCGATGTCGCCGACGGCACGATTTCCGAAGAGACCATGAAGCGCGTCACCGAAAGACTGTCCTCGGACGAGTTCGAAGGCCGCGCTCCCGGCACACCGGGCGGCGAGAAGACCATCGCCTATCTGATCGAGGAATTCGAAAAGGCCGGTCTCGAGCCGGGCAACAATGGCAGCTGGGTGCAGGATGTCCCGCTGGTCGAGATCACCGGCAAGGAGTTCGCCCCGCTGACCATCTCGGGCGGCGAGGGCGGCGACATGCAGCTCGCCTTTGCCACCGACTGGGTCGGCGTGACTTATCGCGAGGACGTCCAGACCGCGCTGGAAGACAGCGAGCTGGTTTTCGTCGGCTACGGCGTTAATGCGCCCGAGCGCGAATGGAACGATTACGAAGGCGTGGACATGACCGGCAAGACCGCGGTCATCCTCGTCAACGATCCCGACTATGGCACCGAAAGCCTCGAGGGTCCGTTCAACGGCAAGGCGATGACCTATTACGGCCGCTGGACTTACAAATATGAAGAGGCCGCACGCCAGGGGGCGGACGGCGCGATCATCATCCACGACACCGAACCGGCGAGCTATGGCTGGAACGTGGTCGAATCGAGCTGGTCGGGCCCGCAGGCCTATGCCTCGCGCGGCGACAACCCGCCGCCCATGACCAAGGTCAACGGCTGGGTGCACAAGGAAAAGGCGCGCGAAATCCTCGCCGCCGCGGGTCGGGATCTCGACGAGCTGATGGCCGCCGCACGCGAGCAGGATTTCGAGGCGGTGCCGCTCGGCCTCACCGCATCGACCAGCTTTCGCAACGACATCCGCACCTTCTCCTCGCAGAACGTGATCGCCATGCTGCCCGGCAGCGAACGGCCCGACGAATACGTCATGCATACCGCGCACTGGGATCACCTAGGTCGCTGCACGCCGGCCCCCGATGGCGACGATATCTGCAACGGCGCGGTCGACAATGCGACCGGCACCGCGGCGCTGGTCGCCCTGGGCGCCGCGCATGTCGAAGCCGGCCCTGCCGAGCGTACGCTGGTGTTCCTCGCCGTGACGGCAGAGGAGTCTGGCCTTCTGGGCGCGGATTACTATGCCGCCAACCCCGTCTTCCCGCTCAACCAGACGGTGGGCGGGATCAACATGGACGCCTTCCTGATGGCGGGCGCGGCGCGCGACGTGACCGTGGTCGGCCCAGGCAAGTCGCAACTCGACCTGTTCCTCGACAAGGCGCTGATGAACGACGATCGCGTAACCACGCCCAACCCCAATCCCGAAGCAGGCTATTATTACCGCTCGGACCACTTCGCCTTCGCCAAGCGCGGCGTGCCGATGCTCTATCTCGACGGCGGCGAAGATCTGATCGAGGGCGGGCGCGAAGCGGGCGCGGCGGTTGCGGCCGACTATCGCGAGAACCGGTATCACGGCCCCAAGGACGAATATGATCCGAACTGGGATTGGTCGGGCGTGATGAGCGATCTGTCGCTGTTCTACCGCATCGGACGAATGCTCGCCGATTCGACCAGCTGGCCCAATTGGAACGAGGGTGACGAGTTCAAGGCCGTACGCGACGAGAATTGCGCCGAGGACGGCGCAGGCTGCGCACCCGCCTGAGGCGCGAAACGGAGAGCCGATCCATGCCTTTCGTGATGCCGCCCGAATGGGCGCCGCAGGACTGGCTGTGGATCGGCTTCCCGCACGATTCGAAAGAATGGCCCGAAGTGCTTCCGCGCGCGCAGGAGCAGATCGCGGCGTTCGCCAACGCAGTTGCCGAAAGCGGGCAGGAGGTCCGGCTGTTGGTACGCGACGCCGCCAACGAAGCGCGCGCACGGCAATTGGCGACAGGCGGCGTGAGGCTGGAGCGGCGCGTCTATGGCGATGTCTGGCTGCGCGACACGGGCCCGCTCGTACTATGCGACGGCGAGGGCAACCGCGCCGCGCGGCGCTTCGGCTTCAATGGCTGGGGCGGGAAGTATCTGATGGAAGGGGACCAGACGGTGGGCGCCGAACTGGCCCAGGATGTCGGCCTGCCGCTCGAGGTGGCAGACTGGATCCTCGAGGGCGGGGCGATCGACGGCGACGGCACCGGTCTCGTCGTTACCACCGAGCAATGCCTGCTCAATCCCAACCGCAACCCGCAGCTTTCGCGCGGGGAGATCGAGGAGCGGCTGAAACGCAACCTCGGCTTCACCCGCGTGCTATGGCTCGGCGAGGGGTTGATCAACGACCACACCGACGGCCATGTCGACAATCTCGGCCGCTTCGTTGCCGCGAACACGCTGTGCCTGCCGCGCGCGACCGGCAGCGACGATCCCAATGCGGCGATCTATGCCGATGCCAAGCGGCGCGCCGAGGATGCGGGGGTCACGGTGAAGGAGATACCCTCACCCGGCCTCGTCACCAGCGGCGACCATGTCGAGCCGGCAAGCTACGCCAATTTCGCGATCACCAGCCACCTCGTGGTGGTGCCGACCTTCGGCAGCCCGCATGACGACGAGGGTGTCGCAGCGATCGCCGAGCTCTTCCCCGATCGCGCGACAATCGGCCTGCCGGGCGATGCGGTGCTGGCGGGCGGCGGCGGATTCCATTGCGCCAGCCAGCAAATGCCGTCTGCCGGCTGGCGCCCTTAACGCTTCATTAGGGATTGCAGTGGACAATGGCCGCATGGCCAAAACCATCGCTCTCGTCCGCTCCGAAAGCGCCGATCTCTCGGCTGCCAATGTCGCGCGCGCGCTGATCGTTACCTGCTGCGCCCTCGCACTCGTCCTCGCCGGACCGGTGCTGCCCTTCTAGGCGCCTTCCCGCGCAGACGGGAATCTCAGGCAAACTCGTTGCAGTCCGACCGCGGCCCCCGCCGGCCTTGCGGGCAATCTGTCCTGGGCGGTCGGCTTGTCAGGCAGACTAAGGGCGGGGGCTCGGCGCGTTACTTGAGATCGGGCGGCGTGCCGGTATCCCTCAGCATTGCGATCGCCTCGTCGAGGCTCATCACCTTCTGCTCCTTTTCACCCAGCGTGCGGACCGCGACAGTGCCCTCCTCGGCCTCGCGCTTGCCGACCACCAGCAGGTGCGGGACCTTGGCGAGGCTGTGTTCGCGCACCTTGTAGTTGATCTTCTCGTTGCGAAGATCGCTTTCGACGCGAATGCCCGCGGCTTCCAGCTTGGCGACGGCGCCCTTCGCATAGTCGTCCGCATCGGAAACGATGGTCGCAACGACCGCTTGCGTCGGTGCGAGCCAGACGGGCAAGCGCCCGGCGAAATGCTCGATCAATATGCCGATGAAGCGCTCGTAGGAGCCGAAGATCGCGCGATGGAGCATGACGGGGCGGTGCTTTTCGCCATCCTCGCCGACATAGCTCGCATCGAGCCGTTCGGGCAGCACGCGGTCGCCCTGGATCGTGCCGACCTGCCAGGTGCGGCCGATCGCATCGGTGAGGTGCCATTCGAGCTTGGGCGCGTAGAAGGCGCCTTCGCCGGGCAGCTCCTCCCAGCCATATTCCTCGTTGTCCATCCCGGCTTCGCGGACCGCATCGCGCAGTTCCTGCTCGGCCCGGTCCCAGTCCTCGTCCGAGCCGAGGCGCTTCTCGGGACGCAGCGCCAGCTTTATCTCGTATTTGAAGCCGAAATCCGAGTAAACTTCATCCGCCAGCTTGCAGAACGCGCGCACTTCCTCGACCACCTGCGCCTCGGTGCAGAAGATATGCGCATCGTCCTGCGTGAACTGGCGCACGCGCATCAGCCCGTGGAGCGCGCCATGCGGTTCGTTGCGGTGGCAGCAGCCCATCTCGCCCAGCCGCATCGGCAAGTCGCGATAGGAGGTGATGCCCTGCTTGAAGACCAGCACATGCGCCGGGCAGTTCATCGGCTTGATCGCCATCCAGTCGGCATCGTCGGCGATCTTGGGCGAGGCGGCCTCGTCCTCCGATTCCACATCGGGGACGATGTCGGGGACCGCGAACATGTTCTCGGCATATTTGCCCCAGTGGCCCGACTGGGTCCACTGTCGCACGTCCATCAGCTGCGGGGTCTTGATCTCGCGATAGCCACCGCCATCCATCTTGCGCCGCATATAGGCTTCGAGCTCGCGCCAGATGCGGTAGCCCTTGGGATGCCAGAAGACGCTGCCATGTGCCTCTTCCTGCAGGTGGAACAGGTCCATCTCGCGGCCCAACTTGCGGTGGTCGCGCTTGGCGGCCTCTTCCAGCCGGTGCAGGTGGGCATTGAGCTGCTTCTTGTTGAGCCAGCCGGTGCCGTAGATGCGCGTAAGCTGGGCATTGCGCTGGTCGCCGCGCCAATAAGCCCCGGCGACACGCATCAGCTTGAAGGCCTGCGGATCGAGCTTGCCGGTTGAGGCAAGGTGCGGGCCGCGGCACATGTCGAGCCAGTCCTCGCCCGACCAGTAGACCGTCAGTTCCTCGTCCTCGGGAAGTTCCTTGGCCCATTCGGCCTTGAAGGTCTCGCCCTCGGCTTCCCACTTGTCGATCAGCTGCTGGCGGCTCCAGACTTCGCGCCTGAGCGGCTTGTCGGCCTTGATGATCTCACGCATCTTCTCCTCGATCGCGGGAAGATCGTCCATGCTGAACGGCTCGCGCGTGTCGGGCGCCTTCACATCGTAGTAGAAGCCATCGTCGGTCGCCGGGCCGAAGGTGATCTGCGTGCCGGGCCACAGCGCCTGCACCGCCTCGGCCAGCACATGGGCATAGTCGTGCCGCGCCAGTTCGAGCGCGTCCTCTTCGTCGCGGTTCGTGACCAGCGCCAGTTCGGCATCGCCTTCGAAAGGCCGATTGATGTCGCGCAGCTCGCCGTCGACACGCGCAGCGATCGCGGCCTTGGCGAGGCCCGGGCCAATCGCCGCGGCCACATCGGCGGGCGTCGAGCCCTCTTTCATTTTGCGCACCGATCCATCGGGCAGGCTGATCTTGAGCAGTTCCGTCATGTCACTCGTCGTCCGTTTGCTTGACGCGCCCATGGCACAAGGGCGCGCATGCTTGAAGCGGCGATCGGGGTAATTTCGATTTCGAGGGGACGCCGCGCCACCCGAAACCGGGTGGCGGCGGATGCGACTAAGCCGCGACCGACCGCCCCCGGGTGCCCGGGGTGGTGGTAGTCGTGGTCGTGATCCGCATTTGCGTCATGACCCGCGAAGTAGCGCCGGTCGGTTAATTTCTCAACCCAAGTCGAGCATGCGGCTCCCGGCGAGCGTGGTGACACGCTTGGTCGCGCCAACACCTGCGCCCTTTTCGCGCACGCTCGACAGGAAGCGGAATTCGCACGAGGCGCTGCCCGGGGTCAGTTCGACCGCCATGTAGCCACGGCGCGAGCCGTCCATCCATCTGAGCTGGCGGTTGTGGGCCACGGTCTCGCGCTCGAGCCGGTCGCTGGCGATGTGCGAAGCATAGCTCTCCAGGCCGGGCGATGTGACGCTCTGGACGCCGAATTCGACGCCAACCTTCTCGCCCGCGTGGTCGAGATCGAAAGCCCAGGCATTGTGCGTGTCGCCCGCCAGGCTGACGAGGTTGGCATTCGCCTCGAGCGCGGCTTTGAACACGCGGTCGCGCGCAGCGGGATAGCCGTCCCAGGCATCCATGTTGAGCGGCAGTTCGGCGCGGCTCGCCATCGCCCCGGCGAGGATCCGCTGGCGGATGTAGTCGGGCAAGTCGCCCGGCAGCCCATCGGCCAGGCTCGGCGCGGTGGCGAGATTGCCCATCAGCACCTGCTGGACCAGCACCTGCCACGGCTTGCCCGCACCTGCCGACCGTTTCAGGCCGTCGGACAGCCACGCCTGCTGCCGCATGCCGAGCAATTCACGGCTACCGTCGCGATAATCGCCTTCGCGGAAAGCGATCAATGCGGCCATGGCATCCTCGGCCGAAGTCTTGCCGGAGAGGATATCGCCAAAGGAAAACTGTTCGGCGCGTGCGGTCAGCCGCGTTTCGAGCCGGAAGAGCGTGGCGAGATCGCCGACTTCGTAGGCGGCCCAGGGCTCGTCCGACACGGGCATCCATTCGCGATAGGCCTTGATCGCGGCGGCCTTGCGTACGGACCACTCGCCTTCGCTATCCGGCTGGTGGTTTTGCGCGCCGCCTTCCCACGAATCATTGGTGCTTTCATGATCGTCCCAGCCCGAGATCATCGGGTACAATTGATGCAGCCGGCGCAGATCGGCATCCGCGCGATAGGTCGCGAAACGCAGCCGGTAATCGGCCAGGCTGACCGTCTCGCTCGCGGGGAACAGGATACGCCCCGGTTGGGCCTGTTCGCTGGAGGGATAGGTGCCGGGGCCGTATTCGTAGAAGTAATCGCCAAGGTGCAACGCGCAGTCGAAACCGCCATCGGCGGCGGCGTGGGCATAGGCGTTGAACCAGCCGAAGCCGATGTTGGAGCAGGAGAATGTCGCCATGCGGAATTTCTCGGTCGCGCCGACCGGCAGCGTTTTCGTGCGGCCGATGTCGGAATGCGAACCGTCGGGCGCGGTGAAGCGGTAATAGTACCACCGCCCCGGCTCGAGCCCCTCAGCGAAGGCTTTAACGCACCAGTCGTTCTCGGCGCTGGCCGAAACCGTGCCGCCCGCTACCTGGCGGACGAAGTCGAGCGATTCGCTGACCTCGAACTCGAGCGGCGTATCCTGTGCTCCGACGAAGCGTGTCCACAGCAGCACCCGCGTCGGCCCGGGTTCGCCACTGGCGACACCATGCGTGAATCCGATCGCCCGGCCTTGCGCTGCGACCGGCACCCCGGCGGCGCCCAATCCCAGAAGCCCTCCTTTCAGCAACGTCCGGCGATCGATCGCGGGCATGCGGGCGGGGGCGGGCGGTTCGGTAGCGATCATGGATGTCTCCTCTGGCGCCGACATGCCTGCGCCCGATGACGGGGCGGTGACAAGCGAATTGCGGAACATGGAAAGCCTTCGCGTCTATTTGGAAAGCAAACTTGACATGAACGATCGTCTATGACAAATAACCTTTACATCAAGGAAAGGACCATTGCCATGTCAGCTAGAAAACAAGCGCTTTTTTGGGCGGGAGCGATGCTTGCCATCGCCGTGCTCGCGGTTCTCGATGTCGTCCCTCAGGAGGTCGCGCAATTCTCCGTTCTGGTGCTGCCTGTGCTCGCATGGCTGGGCATCATGCCGCGGAGCGGCTGTTGCGCGTTTTTGCAGAAAGGCTCGGCATGACCGAGAACGCGAAATTCGCACTTACCCGCACCGTCCCTTTCTGGGCTGGGCTGACCTTTGCCGCATTCGGTGCGGTCGCGGGACTGGCGCTGAGCGACGCGATCAACACGGCGACCACGCTGCTGCTGATGACCGTGCCCGCAGCGCTCTTCTTCCAGACCATGCGCGTCGCCAATCGTGATGGCAGCTGCACCGGCAAGCGAGAAGTGCAACGGCGCTATACCAAGCGTGTGGCCCTGTTCACCTCGCTCTATCTTCTCGCGCTCGCGGTGATGACCTTCGCCGACAAGAACGGCGTCGGTTTACACGCGGTGCGCGTGGTCCTCGCCATGCTGCCGGGCCTCGCGATAATCGGTGTGTTCTGGTCGATCGGCAGGCTGATCGTCGAGGAGCGGGACGAGTTCCTGCGGATGCTCACCATTCGCCAGTCGCTGATCGCCACCGCGCTTGCGCTGAGCGCCGCCTCGGTCTGGGGCTTCCTCGAGACTGCCGACATCGTCATTCACCTGGATGCCTATTGGTGGGCGGTGGTCTGGTTCGGCGGCATCGGCGTGGGAGCTGTCATGAACCGGATGAAATACGGTTCATGGGGGGCGATGTGAAAAACCGCCTCAAGGTCCTGCGCGCCGAACGCGACTGGAGCCAGCAGGACCTCGCCGCGCGCCTCGAGGTCTCGCGTCAGAGCGTCAACGCCATCGAGACCGGGCGCTACGACCCTTCGCTGCCGCTCGCTTTTCGGATCGCGGATGTCTTCGGCCTCGCCATAGAAGAAATCTTTCTGCGCGAAGAATAGCGGTGCGGCGATTGACATGGCCCCTTCGATCCGTGAGCAACAGCCGCTCGGGTCGAAAGGGTTTTGTTCCATGCACGGTATGCACGACAGGCAGGGCGCGGACAGTGCCTTCGTTTTCGAGGGCGATTGGCGCGAATTCGCCAAAATCGCCTTTCCCAACCTGCTGCTGACGATCGTTACGCTGGGCATTTACCGCTTCTGGGCGACCACCCGCGAGCGGCGCTACTTGTGGTCGCGCAGCCGCTTCGTCGACGAACAACTCGAATGGGCGGGCACGGGAATGGAGCTGTTTCTCGGTTTCGTGATGGTCTTCGTGCTGTTCGGCATTCCCTATTTCGGGCTGAGCTTCGTCGCCCAGGCACTGATCGCACGCGGCTACGAGGCATGGGGCGTGGCGCTCAGCTTCGGCGCGCTGATCGCGATCTTCTACCTGCTCGGCGTAGCCCGTTTCCGCGCGCTTCGTTACCGCCTGTCGCGCACCCGCTGGCGCGGCATTCGCGGCGGCAGCAACGACCAGGGTTTCGGATTCGGCCTGTCCTACATGTGGAAGACGCTGGTCGGCTGGATCCCGCTCGGCCTGCTCGTTCCCTGGTCGATGACCAGCCTGTGGAACGAGCGCTGGTCGAAAATGAGCTTCGGCCCCTTCGCGTTCGAATCCGATGCCAAGGCGGGCGGCGTCTTCGGCCGTTTCCTGCTGTTCTATCTTGCGCCTTTCGTACTGTTCGCGGGCGGGGTGATAATGGCCGGCATGGGCATGCTGGCAGGCTACGGTATCGGCGGCGAAGACGGCATGGCCGTGGGCGGAGTGCTGGGCATATTGGGCCTGATCCTGTTCTTCTATCTCGGCCTCGGCCTGATCGCGGTGGCTTTCTATGCCAAATTCTACCGCGAAGTGGTCGGCGCGACGCGCTGGCGCGATCTCGAATTCAGCTTCGAGGCCACCACGCTCGACTGGGTCAAGCTACTGGTGGTCGATGCGCTGCTGGTTGTGTTTACATTGGGGATCGGGCTGATCTTCCTCTCCTACCGTCACTGGAAATTCTTCATGACGCATCTCGAGGCGAGGGGCGAAATCCTGCTCGACGAGCTGACCCAATCGGAAACGAAAACCGCCAGGCACGGCGAGGGCCTGCTCGACGCCTTCGACGTGGGCGCGATCTGAACGGATGGCAGACACCTTCGCCATTGCCGCCGAATGGTACGACGGCACCAATGCGGTGCGCCATTCGGGCGAACTGGCGTGGGACGGCAGCGGCGGCTTCACGCTGGTTAGCCCGACCGCGCGCGACAGCTTCGCGGCAGCCGACCTGCGCTTCGGCGAGACCCGGCCGGGCCAGCGCGTCTACCGGCGAGAAAGCCTGCCCGGCTTCCGGCTGATCCTGCCCGAGGACGTACCTCCGGGCCTTGCCGCGCAGCTCCCCGCGAAGAGCGACTATGGCGCGTGGATCGACCGGCTCGGGCTGGGCAAGGCGGCGGCGATCTTCGGCGTAGCGAGCGCTGCCGCGGTGGCGCTGTTCCTGACCGCGCCCGACTGGCTCGGTCCGCGCATTCCGGCCAGCTGGGAACGCAATATAGGCGAGGCGATGGTTGGCGATTTCGGCGGCCGCATCTGCAGCACGCCCGCCGGCGATGCTGCGCTCGCCAAGCTGCTCTCCAAGGTCGATCCGGCCGCGGAACGGGTGCGCGCCGGCATCGCCAATATCGACATGGTCAATGCGGTCGCGCTTCCGGGCGGGCAGGTGCTGTTGTTCGACGGGCTGGTGCAGCAGGCGGAAAGTCCGGAGGAGCTTGCCGGGGTACTGGGGCACGAAGTCGGCCATGTGCGCGAGCGGCACGTCATGACCGCGTTGCTGCGGCAATTCGGCCTCTCGATCCTGCTCGCGGGCGCCGATTCGGGCGTTACCAACTCCATCTTCGGGCTCGCTTCGATGGGCTATTCGCGCGAAGCCGAGCGCGAGGCCGATGAATATGCCCGCGCCCGCCTGAAGGAGAGCAACATCTCGCCACTGGGTGCAGCAGGGTTCTTCGAGAGAATGTCGGAGGAATACGGCGAAAACGCCGACGCCCCGGCTCTGGCGGGCTGGTTGGCGAGCCATCCCTCCTCGGGCGAGCGCGCCGAAGCCTATCGCGACGCGGCCGACGATGGCGGGAATTATGCGCCGGTACTGACACCCGGCGAGTTCGCCGCCCTCAAATCAATGTGCGAAGAAGATCCGGACGTCGAAGAATTCGACTTCTTCTAAGCCTTGCATTCGCGCGGCTGCGGGGCGACATCGAGCGCCATGTTCGACACCAAGCATTTCGAGCTGGCCGACGGGCGGCGCATCGCCTTTCGCCATATCCGCGGCAACGGCCCTGCGCTGGTGTTCCTGCCCGGCTACATGTCGGACATGGCGGGCGGCAAGGCGAGCGCGCTGTTCGACTGGGCCCGCGAACAGGGCCGCGCGTGCCTGCTGCTCGATTATTCGGGCTGCGGCGAAAGCGAGGGCGACTTCGCCGACGGCACGCTCTCGCGATGGCGCGATGAGGTGCTCGCGCTGATCGATGAGACCATCGAGGGGCCGGTCATCGTTATCGGGTCTTCGATGGGCGGCTGGCTGATGCTGATGGTCGGCCTAGCGCTGGGCGAGCGGCTGGCGGGCATGGTCGGCATCGCCTCGGCTCCCGATTTCACCGAATGGGGCTATTCCGCAGCCGACAAGGCGACGCTTGCGGGCGGGGAAACCGTTTATGAAGACAATCCCTATGGGCCCGATCCAACGCCCATGCATCCCGGCTTTTTCGCCGACGGTCAGGCGCAGTTGCTGCTGGGCGGCCCGATCGCGATCGATGCACCCGTGCGGCTGATCCACGGCCAGCGCGATGCCGATGTGCCATGGGAGATCAGCCTGCGCCTCGCCGAGGGCCTGCGTTCGGACGACGTACAGGTCGCGCTGGTAAAGGACGGCGACCATCGCCTGTCGCGCGAGCAGGATATCGCCCTGCTGCTGCGCACGATCGACGCGCTTTCGAAAGGCTCCGCATGATTGCCTCCGCCCTTGCCCTGCTGCTGATGCAGGTCGGCCCCAACCCCTCGCTCGACGCTTTTCCCGGAACGCCCGAAGAATTGCGCGACCGGCCAGAACGGCCGCGCGCCGGGCAGCCCCCTGCCATCGCCTCCGAAGCGGGCAGCAAGCTCGCCGAATGCGTCAACCTGGCGCGCGAGGATGCCGAGGCGGCAAGCGATTTCGCGCAGAATTGGCGCGAAACCGCCGCCAGCCAGCTGGAACTCGCCCAGTCCGCGCATTGCCTCGGCCTGGCACTTGTCCGGCAGGGAGACTTCGAAGGGGCACAGCGTGCCTTCGATCTTGCGACAGACGAAGTGCCTCCGGGCGCCCCCGCCTATCAGGCGCGGCTGGCGGCAATGTCGGGCAATGCGGCCATGGCGCAGGGCAAGCCCGCGATTGCCGAAATCGCCTTCAGCCGGGCTGTGAGTTTCGCCACCAGCGCCGCCGACGCCTCGCTCGCCGCTAGCGTTTCCATCGATCGCGCGCGCGCGCTGGTGGCCCTCGAGCGGAATGACGAGGCGGTCTCGGCGCTTGCGGGCGCACGCGCCGGCGATCCCGGCAATGCGCGTGCCTGGCTGCTCTCGGCGACGCTGTCGCGCAGGCTCGAACGGCTCGGCGAGGCACGCGAGCAGATCGCGCAGGCCGCGCTGCTTTCACCGCAGAATCCGGCGGTGGGACTGGAAGCGGGGGTGATCGCCGCGCTTGCGGGTCGCGAGGAGGAAGCGCGCCGAAGTTTCGAATCCGTCCTGCTGGTCGCTCCGCAAAGCGCGGAGGCGAGGCGCGCGCGCGACTATCTGGAGCAACTCGCATCGTGACCGACTTTTCGGTGCTCGACCTCGTGCCGGTGCGCGAAGGCGGAACACTCGGTGAGGCATTCGACGCGGCGACAGCGCTGGCCGGAACCGCGGAAAAGACGGGTTGCAAGCGCTTCTGGGTGGCCGAGCATCACGCGATGGCGGGCATTGCGGGCGGCGCGACGTCGGTCGTGCTGGCGCATATCGGCAATGCCACCTCGACCATCCGCATCGGCTCGGGCGGGATCATGCTGCCCAACCATACGCCGTTCCAGATCGCCGAGCAGTTCGGCACGCTCGATGCGCTGTTCCCCGGACGGATCGACCTCGGTCTCGGCCGCGCGCCGGGTGCGGGGCCCGAACTGCAGCGCGCACTGCGCAAGGATCTCCATCGTGCCGCCGAGATGTTCCCGCAGGACGTGGCCGAGCTGATCGCGCTGATGGCAGGCGAGGCGGCAATCCATCCCACGCCGGGCCTCGGCGCGCGGCCCGAATTCTGGATGCTGGGTTCGAGCCTGTTCGGGGCCCGGCTCGCCGCCAGGCTCGGCCTGCCCTATGCCTTCGCCAGCCATTTCGCGCCCGACCATCTCGATTCCGCGCTCGAGCTCTATCGCCGCGATTTCCAGCCTTCCGAACACTGCGAGAAACCGCATGTCATGGCGGCGATGAACCTGTTCGTCGGAGATACCGAGGAAGAGGCGGAATATCTCGCTACCTCGCAACTCCAGGCCTTCGTCGCGCTGCGAACCGGTACGCCCGGCAAGCTGCCCCCGCCGATTCGCGGGTATCGCGAACAGCTCCCCGCGCAGGCACAGGCCATGCTCGCCCATATCGGCCAGGCCAGTGCGATCGGCACGCCGCGGCAGGCCGCCGAGGCGGTGCAGGCCTTCATCGCGCGCACCGGGGCGGACGAGATCATATTCGGCGGGAGCATGTTCGACGCCGAGGCGCGCTGCCGCTCGCTGGAGCTCGTGTTGGAGCAGCTGGCCGGCTAGGCATGCCGTAGCGTCGACGAGCGACGCAGGCTTCGCATACGATTGCATTTTCTCGTGCGGATTGCCTTGCAGGGCGAGTCCAACGGGCCTAGGCGCAGCGCGCAGGTCGTGGCGCACACGACTCGGATATTTCGCGGCGCGGAAACGATCATGCGCCGCCAGGAGAGAGGCCCCGCATGGGTTCGAGAACTGCCGCCCTTCCCAAGAAGCTCCAGAACGCGATTACCGAAAGAATGCGGCTTTCGCTGCTGACCGGAGATACGCCGTTCGAGAAGGAACGTCTGGGCGATGCCGCGGCCTTCGTCGGTGAGCTGGCCGCGCAGCGCACGCTGGGCCGCTCGGCCATGGCGATCGAAAGCATCAGCGACGAGCGCCGCCTGACGCGGATCGCGATCATCAACGACGACATGCCGTTCCTCGTCGACTCGGTCGCCGCGACGATTGCCGCACTGGGCCTTTCGATCGACCGCCTGGTCCACCCCGTCATCCCGGTCGAGCGCGACGACGCGGACAAGCTGATCGCGATTCCCGATGGCGATCCGGAAGACGCCTATTGGGAATCGATGATCTACATCGAGGCTGCGCGCGTCGATGCGAAGACCCGCCGCCAGCTGCAGGAATCGCTCAAGGAAACGCTCGCCGATGTCCGCGCGGCAGTCTCGGACTGGCCCAAGATGCAGGACGCGATGGCGGCGGACGCCCAACGGATCGCCGCTGCCGACAGCGAAGGTGCCGAACTGCTCGACTGGCTCAATTCGGGCATGCTCACCCAGCTCGGCCATGTAAAACGCTATCGCGACGGACGGCAGGAAGACGAGTTCGGCATTTGCCGCAAGAGCGCGGCGCAATTGCTCGCCGAGGCCTCCTATGAACGCGCCTTTGCCTGGTTCGAGGCCGACGGGGACCGTCGCCGCCCGTTAATCATCAAGGCCAATCGCCTCAGCAATGTTCATCGCCGCGTCCCGCTCGACCTGTTCATCATACCCGTCGGGGAACCGGGCAAGCCGGCCGCTCTTTCGGTCCATGCGGGGGTCTGGACCAGCGCCGCGCTGGCCGCCGCACCGCGCGCCGTGCCGCGCCTGCGCCGCGAACTCGAAACACTGCGCGAACGCCACGGCTTCGACGATACGGGTCATGCCGGAAAGGCCCTGGTCCATGCGTTGACCACGCTGCCGCACGACCTGCTGATCGGCTTCTCCGAAGGCGACGTCGAGCGCGTCGCGACCACCATGATGAGCCTGGTCGACCGCCCGCGCCCACGGCTCGCGCTGGTCGAGGCGCCGCTGGCGCGCCACCTCTTCGCCTTTGTCTGGCTGCCGCGCGACATGGTCGCAACGCAAGTCCGGCTCGAGATTCAGGCGTTGCTCGAAGAAGCCGCATCCGCGCGGCTGCTCGACTGGAGCCTCGAGGTCGAAGGAGGCAATCTCGCCACGATCCGCTTCGTCCTGGATATTCGCGATGGCGACAAGGCACCCGACGAGGCCCGGCTCGAACAGCAGATGCAAACGCTGCTGCGCGGCTGGAGCGAAGCGGTCGAGGCCGAACTCGCGACGATCGAGGAGCCATCCCGCGCGGCGGGCCTAGCCATGCGTTTCGCCGACTCCTTCCCGACCGCCTTTCGCGGTCGCTATGGCCCGCGCGAAGCCGCGCTCGACATCGCGAGGTTGCATGATCTCGGTGCCAGCGTCGAAAACGACGACGTGGTCCGCGGGGCGCGGCTGTATTACTGCGAGCGCGAACTGCCCGGCTGCCTGCGACTCAAACTCTACCAGTCCGAAGGCAGCCTGCCACTGTCCGAAGGCGTGCCCGCGCTCGAGGATTTCGGGTTCTACGTGCGCTCGGAAATGCCCACCGTGCTCGATGAGGGGCGGCTCGGAACGGTCCACGATTTCCTGCTCGACCTCAAGCCGGGCGCCGATCCCAAGGCGCTGATCGAGCGGTCGGACGCGATCGAAGAGGCGGTCGCCGCGGTGCTCAATGGCGAAGCGGAAAACGATCCTTTCAACCGGCTGGTGCCCGAGGCCGGGCTGGCCGCGCGTGAGGCCAACTGGCTGCGCGCCTTTTACCGTTACCTGCGCCAGGCGGGCATGGGCTTCACGATCTATACTGTCGTCGATGCGCTCGCCGCCGCACCCGACGTGACCCGCGCGCTGATCGCGCTGTTCACCGCACGCCACGATCCCGAGTTCGGCAGCGGACGCGAGAAGGCGATCGAGGAAGCGCGCAACGCGATCAAGCGTGGCCTCTTCAAGGTCAAGGCGATCAACGACGACCGTTTGCTGCGCCTCTACAATTCGCTGATCGATGCGATCCTGCGCACGAACGCGTTCGCGCCCGCGGCCGCAGAGGCGCTCGCCTTCAAGATCGATTCGGCCAAGGTTCCGGGCCTGCCCAAGCCGATCCCCTATCGCGAAATCTTCGTCTATTCGCGCCGGGTCGAGGGCATCCATTTGCGCAGCGGCCCCGTGGCGCGCGGGGGCCTGCGATGGTCCGACCGGCGGGACGATTTCCGCACCGAAATCCTCGGCCTGATGAAGGCGCAGCGGGTGAAGAACGCCGTGATCGTGCCGACCGGAGCGAAGGGCGGTTTCTATCCCAAACAATTGCCAAGCCCCGCGATCGACCGCGAAGGCTGGGTCGCCGAAGGGCGCAGCAGCTACGAGACATTCATCCGTACGCTGCTGTCGGTCACGGACAACATCGTGGACGACAAGGTCGTGCACCCGGACCAGGTCGTCATCACCGATGGCGAGGATCCCTATTTCGTCGTTGCCGCCGACAAGGGCACCGCCACCTTCTCCGACATTGCCAATGCGATCGCGCAGTCGAGGGACTTCTGGCTGGACGATGCCTTCGCGTCCGGCGGTTCGAAAGGCTACGACCACAAGGCCATGGGCATCACCGCCAAGGGGGCCTGGGTCAGCGTGCAGCGCCACTTCCTCGAATTGGGCGTGGACGTGCAGAGCGACAGCATCGAGGTCGTGGGGTGCGGCGACATGTCGGGCGACGTCTTCGGCAATGGCATGCTTTTGTCGAAAGCGATCAAGCTCGTCGCCGCCTTCGACCACCGGCATATCTTCCTCGACCCCGATCCCGATCCGGCGACCAGCTGGAAGGAGCGCAAGCGCCTGTTCGGCCTGCAGCGGTCGAGTTGGGAAGATTATGACGAGAAGCTCATCTCGAAGGGCGGCGGCGTATTCCCGCGCGATGCCAAGAGCATCAAGCTGTCCAAGGCGGTGCAGGCCAAGCTCGGCATCGAGCAAAGCGAGATCGAACCCGAGGCACTGATTTCGGCGATCCTGCGGACGCCGGTCGACCTGATCTGGTTCGGCGGTATCGGCACCTATATCAAGGCCGCCCAGGAGAACAACGTCCAGGTGGGCGATCCCGCCAACGATGCGCTGCGCGTCGATGCGTGCGCGGTGCGGGCCAAGGTCATCGGCGAAGGTGCCAATCTCGGCATTACCCAGGCCGGCCGCATCGAATTCTCGCTCCACGGCGGCCGCTGCAACACCGACTTCATCGACAATTCGGCCGGCGTCGACTGCTCGGACAACGAGGTCAATATCAAGATCGCGCTGGCGGCCGCAAAGCGTTCGGGCAAGCTCAGCGAACGCAGGCGCGTCGCGCTGCTCGAATCGATGACCGACGAGGTCGCGCAGATCGTGCTGGAGGACAATCGCCTGCAGGCGCTCGCGCTGTCGATCGCCGAACAGGGCGGGGCCGTCGCGGTGCCGCCGCAGCTGCGGCTGATCGAGGCGCTCGAAGATCGCGGTGCGCTCGACCGCCAGACGGAGGGCCTTGCCTCGAGCGAAAACCTCGGGCGTCGCGCCTCCGACGGACAGGGCCTGACCCGTCCCGAACTGGCCGTGCTGCTGTCATCGACCAAGCTGGTTCTGCAGGATGCCATCGAGCAGAGCAGCCTGCCCGACGATCCCAGCGTCGCCCGCCTGCTGGTCGATTACTTCCCCTCGGCCATGCGCAAGAAGTTCAAGCAGCAGATCGAAACGCACCAGCTGCGCCGCGAAATCGTCGCCACCGCGCTGGCCAACCGCTTCGTCAATCGCATGGGCTTCGTCCATCCCTTCGAACTCGCGGAAGAAGAAGGCGTGGGTCTTGCCGATGTCACCGCCGCCTTCGTCGCGGCGGACCAGCTGTTCGGCGCGGGCGATTTGTGGGAGGAACTGGAGACGGCCGCGATGCCGGAGGATGTGCGCATCTACCTGTTCCGCCACACGGCAGGCGCACTGCGCAGCCAGATGGCGGACCTCATCCGAACCGGGATAAGCGCCGAACCTCCGAGCAAGATCATAGCCAGCCTGAAGGATCGCGTGGCACGGCTGATGACCGGATCGGAGGAGCTGCTGACTGCGGCGTCGATCCGGCAATCGGACAGGCTCAAGGCGGAATTCGTAGATATGGGCGCGCCCGAGACACTCGCCGCGCGCGTCACGCACCTCTACCAGATCGACGGTGCGGTAGGGCTGGCCGCGCTCTCGCGCGCCGCCGAGATCGAGGTGCGCGCCCTGACCGCCGCCTTCACCGATCTGGGCGAGCGCATCGGGCTGGACTGGGCGCAGAGCACATCGGCGATGATGAACCCGTCGGACGTGTGGGAGCGTCTGCTGGTCGCCGGGCTCTCGCGCGACTTCCAGCAGATGCGATTGGAGTTCCTGCGTCGGCTTTCACGTCGGAAGGGCGCCAAGAAGGACCCGATCGGCGCGGTTGCCGGATGGGCGGATGAACACGCCGCCGCAATCCGCCGATTCCGCGCCATGGTCGGCCGCGCGCAGGCGCAGAGCGAGGTCGCTCCGGCCATGCTGGCACAGGTCGCCAGCATGGCGCGCAACCTGCTCGCGCGTTAGCACTGTGCTTGACCGGCCGACGTTTTCGCGCCAGCCAGCGCGGCGATGGAACATTACGACGTCGTCATCGTGGGTTCGGGGCACGGCGGTGCACAGGCCGCCATTGCCCTGAGGCAGAACGGCCACGAGGGATCGATCCTCATGGTCAGCCGAGACCGCAATCCGCCCTATGAACGCCCACCACTGTCGAAGGAATATCTCGCGGGCGACAAGCCCTTCGAGCGAATCCAGATCCGGCCCGAGCAGTTCTGGGCCGACAAGAACATCGAGCTGCGGCTGGGCCGCAATGTCAACGAGGTCGACCCGATCGCGCACGAGCTGGGCCTGTCGGACGACACGCGGATCACCTATCGCAAGCTGATCTGGGCAGGGGGCGGCGACGCGCGGCGCCTGTCGTGCCCGGGCTGCGATCTTGCCGGGATCCACTACATCCGCTCGCGCCGCGATGTCGACACGCTCAAAGAGGAACTGGCCGCGGGTGCCCGGCGTGCGGTGATCGTCGGCGCCGGTTACATCGGCCTCGAAGCCGCCGCCGTGCTGCGCAAGCTGGGCTGCGCGGTCACGGTGGTCGAGATGCTCGACCGCGTGCTCGCGCGCGTGGCGGGCCCGGAACTGTCTGAATTCTATGCCGCCTACCACCGCGAGCAGGGCGTCGACCTGCGCCTGTCGACCGGCGTCGAGACGATCGAGGGCAAGGACGGCCGCGTCACCGGCGTGCTGACCGATAGCGGCGAGAAGATTGCCTGCGACGTTATTATCGCCGGCATCGGCATCGTGCCTGCGGTAGGCCCGCTCATCGCGGCGGGCGCGGCGGGATCGAACGGGGTCGATGTCGATGCCTACGGGCGAACCACGCTGGACGATATCTACGCCATCGGCGACTGCGCCAGCCACGCCAACCCTTACGCCGACAATGCGGTCATCCGGCTGGAATCGGTCCAGAACGCCAACGATATGGCGACCTGTGCGGCCAAGGCGATCATGGGCGACAAACAGGATTACGACGCGGTGCCATGGTTCTGGTCGAACCAGTACGATCTGCGGCTGCAGACCGTGGGCGTTGCGATCGGATACGATGCGACCGTGCTGCGCGGCGATCCGGCGGCGAAGAAATTCAGCGTGGTCTATCTGAAGGAAGGCTGCGTGATCGCGCTCGACTGCGTCAACAACACCAAGGACTATGTCCAGGGTCGCAAGCTGGTGATGGACCGCGCCGAGATCGATCCCGGCCTGCTTGCCGATGCAGAGGTCCAGCTCAAGGAGATGCGCTGAGCCGCATCAGCGCCCATCGCGCGGCCTCGGCAACGGTCGGATCAGTGTCCTCGCACAGTCGCGCGACCATGGGTTTTAGCGTGGCCGATCCGCTGTTGCCCGCGGCATAGAGGCAGTTTCGCACGAAGCGATCGCGCCCGATCCGCTTGATCGGCGATCCTGAAAAAAACTGGCGGAACCCCGCGTCGTCGAACTGCAGGAATGCGGCGAGCTCCGGGGCAAGCAATTCCTCGCGCGGGGCGAGCTTGAGATGCCGGTGCGCGGTATCGGCGAACTTGTTCCACGGGCACACCGCCAGGCAATCGTCGCAGCCGTAGATGCGGTTGCCCAGTGCAGCGCGGAATTGCTCGGGGATCGGCCCCTTGTGCTCGATCGTGAGATAGGAAATGCAGCGCCGCGCATCGAGCTGATAGGGTCGCGGGAAGGCATCGGTGGGACAGGCGTCCTGGCACGCGCGGCAGTTACCACAGCGATCGGCATGCGGTTGGTCGGGAGCGAAATCGAGGGTGGAATAAATGGCGCCGAGGAACAGCCATGAGCCGTGCTCGCGGCTAACGAGATTGGTGTGCTTGCCCTGCCAGCCGATCCCCGCCGCCTCGCCCAGCGGCTTCTCCATCACCGGCGCGGTGTCGACGAAGACCTTGAGCTCGCTGGCGGGCTCGCGCGCGATCAGCCAGCGCGCCAGCGCCTTGAGCGCTTTCTTGACCACGTCGTGATAGTCGCGCCCATGGGCATAGACCGAAATGCGCGCCTTTTCCGGAGCCTCTTCCAGCGCCAGCGGATCGACATCGGGCGCGTAGCTCATGCCGAGTGCGATGACGCTCCTCGCCTCGGGCCACAGCCCCTGCGGCGAAGCGCGCTGCACCTTGCGATCCTCCATCCATTGCATCGAACCGTGGCGACCCGCCCCGAGAAATTCCTCCAGGCGCGCGGCGCGATGAGGGTCGGGAGTGGCAGGCGCGAAGCCGCAGGCGGCGAAACCGAGCCGCGCCGCCTCCTCGCGCAAGTCCGTCTGCAACCCAGAATTAACCACGCTTGCGTGTGCTCCCGTTCATTGCCAGCCGTTATACATGCGCCCATGCTTACCGGGACCGGCACCATGACGCGACCCCACGCTTGCGGCCATGGTCCGCTCGCTATCGAGGCAAACGGGCTGGTCAAGCGCTTCGACGGCACGCTGGCGGTGGACGGCGTCGATATCGCCGTGCCCGAAGGCGCGATCTACGGCATCCTCGGCCCCAATGGCGCTGGCAAGACCACGACCTTGCGCATGCTGTTGGGCATTATCGATCCCGACGAAGGCGTTCGCCGGGTGTTCGGCAACGACCGTCCGCACGAGGTGGCCAAGTTGATCGGCTACCTTCCCGAGGAACGCGGCCTCTACCCGGCCATGAAATGCGACGAAGCGATCGCCTTCATGGGTGCACTACGCGGGCTACCGCTCGCTGAGGGCAAGGCGCGCGGGAGCGAGCTGCTCGAAGCCCACGGCCTGGGCCATGCGATCGACCGCCAGATCCGCCAGCTTTCCAAGGGCATGGCGCAGACCGTGCAATTGCTCGGAACGCTCGTCCACCGTCCGAAGCTGGTGGTGTTCGACGAACCCTTCAGCGGGCTGGACGCGATCAACCAGGGCAAGCTGGAGGTCATGATCCGCGAACTCGCAAAGACCGGCACGACGGTGATCTTCTCCACCCACGTCATCCATCATGCCGAGCGGCTGTGCGACGAGGTCGCCATCATTGCCGGGGGCAAGGTACCCTATGCCGGATCGGTCGATGCCGCGCGCGACCGCATCCCCGCGCAGGTGAGGCTGGAAACGCGCTCCAGCGAGGGTGCCTGGCGCGCGGCGCTCCCCGATGACGCGCGCCATGACCGCAAGGGAGACGACAGCCATTTCTGGTGCTTCCCTGTCCCCGAGACCGGGATCGAGGCGCTGCTCAAGCGACTGATCGAGGGCGAGGCGGGAATTCTGTCGCTGTCGATCGAGCGCGCCGGTCTGCATGATGCATTCGTCGAGATCGCGGGCGCAGCGGCGGCCCGCGCGCTCGACGAGGATACCGCCGGAGGGGTAGGTCGATGAGCGACACTACCCGCCTGACGCGCTTCGAAGCCGCCCGGGTCGTCGCACGGCGTGATTTTCACGCAATCCTGTTCAGCCGCGCCTTCCTCTTCTTCCTGCTCGGACCGCTGTTTCCGATCCTGATCGGCGCGCTCGCAGGCGGAATCGGCGGACAGGTCCAGCGCGATGCGACCACTCGTCTGGTCGCGGTGGTCATGGCCGAGGCGGATGCCGAGGCGATGGTCGAAGCACGCGCGCGGCTCGCACCGCAGATCGGCCGCGCCTTGCCGGAACTCGCAATCTCACGGTCCTCCGCCCCGCCCGAGGAGATCCTGCGCGAAACGGGCAGGAATTACGCTGCGGTCGTTACCGGAACGCTCGATGCGCCCGAGGTTACGGCGCCGCAGGAAGCGATCGCCATGTGGAGCGGGCCGATCGCCATGATCGCCGCACATGCGGATGCGAGCGAGGTGCAGGCCTATCCCGCCGTCGCGGCGCGTCCCGTCGCCACCAGCAGGGCTGCCGAGCGGAGCGACCGCATCCGTACCGCGCAGGCCGGCCAGCTCATCCTGTTCCTGCTAATGATGCTTCTCGCCGGCATGGTGCTGTCGAACCTGGTCGAAGAGAAGGCCAACAAAGTGATCGAGGTGCTTGCCGCGGCGATCCCGATGGATGCGGTGTTTCTCGGCAAGCTCGTCGCCATGCTGGGCGTCAGCTTCGTCGGCATCGCGGTCTGGGCCGTGGCGGGGGGCGCGATAGGACTGCTTGCCGGAAACGCGCTGCCGCAGCTGCCCGAGCCGGCGCTCGGCTGGCCGCTCTTCGTCGCATTCGGGATCGCCTATTTCGCCATGGGTTACCTCTTGCTCGGTTCGCTCTTCCTGACCATCGGCGGCATGGCGGCGACCGTCCGCGAGGTGCAGACGCTGTCGATGCCGGTGACCATGGCGCAATTGTTGGTGTTCTTCCTCGCGGCATCCTCGATCACCCGGCCGGGATCGCCCATCGAACTGTTCTCGGCCGTGTTTCCGCTATCCTCGCCCTTCGCCATGCTTGCGCGTGCGGCCCAATCGGAGGCGCTGTGGCCACATGCTCTGGCGCTGGCATGGCAGGCGCTATGCGTGTTTGCATTCGTGCGCGTCGGTGCAACGATCTTCCGCCGCCGCGTCATGAAATCGGGAAAGGCTGGTCGCGCAGTGAAAGGACATGTCGGTGGGACGAAACCGGTCTGAATCGTCGCGTAGATTCCATCGCTATCGGGCGACGCGTACCAATTTGGGTAGCGATTTGAAACGCACTATTGACACGCCTGTCAGTTAGGGCAGGATGGCGGCACATGGAGAGAGCGACCGGACGGATTCGCTCCCGCGAGGAGAGAGACATGGCCACTGCTGCAATCGAACGCCCCAAATGCCGCACTTCGCCGACCGCCTACGAGGCGCTGAAGAAGCATTTCGAGGAGCATCCCGAGCACAAGCTCGACCATCCGCACAAATGGGACGTCAGCCGCAGCGACATCTACGCCGAGAATACCTGGCATCCGATCTTTCGCGAAATGCGCGAAGCAGGGCCGCTGCATTATATTCCCGATAGCCCCTACGGCCCCTATTGGGCCGTGGTGGGCCACAAGGCGATCCAGCATATCGAGGCGCTGCCCGACACTTTCTCTTCCAGCTGGGAACACGGCGGGATCACCATCCTGAACCGCCTGACCGAAGAGGAACTGGCCGAAGCGGGGATCGAGGAACGGCGCGAGCTGCCGATGTTCATCGCGATGGACCGCCCGGAGCACACCGGGCAGCGGCGCACCGTCGCGCCCAAGTTCACGCCCAGCGGCATGGCCGAGATGGAAGGCGAGATTCGCCAGCGTACCGGCGAACTGCTCGATTCGCTGCCGCGCGGCGAGAAGTTCGACTGGGTCGACAAGGTCTCGATCGAGCTCACCACCGGCATGCTCGCGATCCTGTTCGGCTTTCCCTGGGAAGACCGCCGCCTGCTGACCTTCTGGTCCGACTGGTCGGGCGACACCGAACTCGCAACTGTCCGCGATCTCGACGAGATGCGCTGGGGCTTCCTCCACGAGATGGCGGCCTACTTCCAGTCGTTGTGGGCCGAGCGCACGCAGGACAAGGAGCCGGGTGACGATCTCATCTCGATGATGATCCACTCGGACGCGATGAACCAGATGAGCCCGCAGGAATTCATGGGCAATCTGATACTGCTGATCGTGGGCGGCAACGACACGACCCGCAATTCGATGAGCGGGATCATCTACCAGCTCGACAAGAATCCCGATCAGCGCGAGCTGTTCGAACAGCAGCCCGACCTGATTCCGAACGCCGTGCAGGAAATCCTGCGCATGCAAACCCCACTGGCGCATATGCGCCGCACCTGCGTGGAAGACACCGAGGTTTTCGGCCAGACGATCAAGAAGGGCGACAAGGTCGTGCTCTGGTACCTCTCCGCCAATCGCGACGAGGAAGTGTTCGAGAATCCCGATAAGCTCGACATCACGCGCGAGAACGCCCGGCGCCATATCGCCTTCGGTTACGGCATTCACCGCTGCGTCGGTGCGCGGCTTGCCGAATTGCAATTGCGCGTGCTGCTCGAAGAAATGCACAAGCGCCGCATGCGCGTGCGCGTCGTGGGCGAAGTCGAGCGGGTGCGGGCGAATTTCGTGCACGGCTTCCGCAAGCTCGAGGTCGAGGTCACCGAGTTCTGACCCTTGCCGCGTAACCAATCGGTCCCTTCAAGCGTAGGTTCAGGCGCGGGGTATTATCGCTCCACGCCATGGGCCCGCGCTTGATGACCGATAACTCGCTCGACCGCCGCCGCCTGCTCGGCTGGATCGGTGCCTCTGCCAGCTTCGTCGCGCTCACGGCCTGCGGCTCGCGCGCGGCGGAGGCGAAGGATTTCCCGATCCGCCTGTCCGAGGCCGAGTGGCGCCAGCGACTGAGCGAGCAGGAATTTCGTATCCTGCGCGAAGCGGGCACCGAACGGCCCTATTCTTCGCCGCTAAACGACGAAAACCGCGCCGGCACCTTCGTCTGCGCGGGCTGCGGCAATGCGCTCTACAGTTCGCGGAGCAAATATGATTCGGGAACCGGTTGGCCAAGCTTCTGGCAGCCGGTCGACAAGGGCGCGGTGGGCACCAGCACCGATTTCAAGATCGGCTATCCGCGCACCGAGGTTCATTGCGCCGATTGCGGCGGACACCTCGGACACATCTTCAACGACGGCCCGAAACCGACCGGCAAGCGCCATTGTATCAACGGCGCGGCGATGGACTTCCGCCCGGCCTAACGGACGCGCCAGACTCGCAGATTGCCCTCATCGAGCCTCGGCACGGGGATCAGCCATGCAGGGGCGCGATCCCTCAGCAGGTTCGCCGCAAGTCCCTCGGGGGCACTGCGCGCATAGACCTGCGTGTCGGACATGCCCTTGCACAGGGCGATGTAATCCACCTCGCGCCGCGCGACGATCGCGTAGGCCGTGGCCGGATCGGAGCGAAACATCGCCAGCGTATCGGCCATCGCCTGCTCCGCACGGTGATGTCCGGTGGCGAGGACGCTATGCGGCGTGTGCGCCAGCATCGCCGGCCCCATGTCGAAGGGCATCGCGATCGTCCCATGCGCCAGCCCCGAAATCCTCGTAAAGTTTTCGGGTGCATAACAATTGTCCGCTCCAGACGGAAGCGCAGTGCCAGCTCCCGGACCGGTCCGGTCCGCGGGTATCAGCCTGTCGAACACCAACGAAGGCATCAGGGCAAGCACCAGCGCGCCGAGGATGGCGCCTTTCGCCCAAACCGCTTTCTCACGCTCGACACGTGTGAAAGCGGAAGCGATCAGCCAGCCCAGCGGAAGCGCGGCGAGCGCTCCGGCAAAGGCGAGTGAGCGCCAGGTCAGCATGCCGAAGCCGAGGGCCAGGACGATGAGAAACGTATAGAGCGGCCAGATCCCGCCCCGCGAGCGAGCGAGGTAAAGGGCCGCGCCCAGCCCGAAGATCAGCTGCAGGAGAACCGGAGCGGCCAGTGCGGAATTCTGCTCCCAGATCGGCCGCCCCTCCATGACGAGAGCGTACCAATAGGTGCGCACATCGGGTGCGAGCGTGCCGAAGGGGCTGGCGAGACATTGCGGTGCCGCCATCGCGAAGCTTGCCACACCCAGCGCCCCGGCCAGCGCGAGCGGGGCCATTATGAAGAATGGGCGCGCGGGGTCGAGCCGGGCGACAACCGCCACGGCTGCGGCGATGACGCCGAAGAGCAGCAAATGCGCCGGGCCTATCGCATCGCAATACTGGACGAAGTTGGCCGGCCCCAGCGCGATCAGGAAGATCACCGCCAAGCCGCTGGCGAAGCTCGCCAGGTAGAGCGACAGCTGCGCGCGAGATCGGCGATCGGCCAGCCAGCGCAGGGCGAAAACCAGGCCAAAGGCCGCCGCCATGGTCATGACTTCGAGCGAGATCGATGTGCCCACTGCCATGGCTGCACCCGCCAGCACCGGCCCTCTCCAACCAGCCCCTGCGACAAAGCCGGCTGCAGCCAGCGCGACCATCGCGACCTGCCAGCCGTGATGATCGAGCACCCCCGGCTGCATCTGGCTCAGGACTGCCGGCAGGAGGCCGACGGCGATTGCGGCGAAGCCGGCAGTGCGCAGGTCGAACAGCCGCGCCGCGCTCCAGCCGACGGCGGCCATGGTCAGCGCGAGCACGCCCAGCGGCACTATGATTTGCGCGGCGAGTTCCGCGCCCGCCTGCCCGAGGACAGGAGCGAGCAACGCGATCACGGCGAGGATCGGAAGGTCGACCAGCCGCGACCAGTGCATCGGCACCCCATCCGGGGGCGAAAGGCGGTATTGGCGCAGATCGAACCAGCCCTGGCCGGCAATCAGGTCGCGCACCTGTACCAGCCGCAGCGCATCGTCGCCGCGGATGGACTGGGAAGACAGCTGATCGAACGAGGCGATGAGCGAAATTCCCGCGACCAGCAGCCAAACAAGCGCGATACGCAGCGCCAGCGCACGCCGGTCGACGGGGCGGCTGGCCATTTCAGCCGGGAACGGTTGCGGCGCGAAAGACAATGTGCCTGCGCATCAGCCAGGTTGCGACAAAGCTGGCGCCGACCGCAACCAGCTTGGCAAGACGCGGATCGACCCCGATCGCCTCGCCAACCGCGACGATCGACGTCGTGATCGCGAGCCCCAGCAATGCCGATGTGACGAATAGCGCCTTCTGCCAGCTGCGGCGGCGTCCGTTCGCGGCGACGCTGTCGATGAAGACCGCGCGGCTGGACAGGAACCAATGCGTGAGAATGCCGAGCGCATAGCCGGTCGCCGCGGCGGGTACGGCGCCCAGTCCTGCGGCGAGAAGGGCCATGAATATGGCAATGTCGACGGCGAGAGCCCCGACGCTCGCAAGCAGGTAGCGCGGAAAGCGCCTATCCAGAAAGGGGGCGAAGATAATCCGCATGGCCCGGCGCCGCCTATGCCGCCCGGCGTCCGGGCTCGACCCGCTCGGGCACCTCGCGCAGCGATGCGAGAGCGGCGGCCTGGTCGGCGCTGACTTCGCGGCTGGGCAGCGCCTTATCCGTGCCCTCTTCGCCAGCCTCGTGATATTCGGCGTCTTCGTTGACGCACCAGGTATCGTAGACGCGCTCGCCCGCAAGGATGTTCTCGACCGTCAGCATCGCGGTCATCATCGCGTGGTCCTGGTTGTTGTAGCGGTGCATGCCGTTGCGCCCGACCAGATGCAGCGTCGGATGCTTGCTTTCCAACTCGCGGCGCAGGGCATCGACATTGGCGGCATAGGACGCGTCATAGACCGGATAGGCCTTCTCCTGCCGGACCACGGCACCCGATCTGATCTTCTTGCGATCGACGAGGCCGAGCACCTCCATCTCGTCGGTGGCCAACGCGACGAGGTCCTCGTCATCCATCGACCACAAGCCGTCACCCTCGAAACAGAAATACTCGAGGCCGACGCAGGCCATGTCCGCATCCGGGACCATCTCGGGCGACCAGCTGCGGAAGTTCTGCACACGGCCGACCTTCACCTTGCTGTCGTGAATGTAGATCCAGTTGTCGGGGAACAGGTCCTCGCCCTCCACCATCAGGGCGACGGTAAGAAAGTCTCGATAGCCGAGCTCGCTGGCCTGCAACGCCGATTCCGGCAGCGGGTGCAGCCGCTTGGCAAGCTCGCGCATGGGCGCGGAACTGATCGCATGGCGAGCGCTGACCACGATATCGCCGTCGGGACCGCTCGCGCTCATGCGCCATCCCCCCCTCGCATCGGCGGTAAGCTGTTTCAGGCCGTGCCCCATGAAGAGGTGGCCGTGGCCGCTCGCAAGCACCTTGTCTCGCGCGGCTTCCCACATCATGCCTGGCCCCAGCCGCGGATAGCGGAAGGTTTCGAGCAGCGTCTTGGTCGCCATGCCGTCATTGGGGGTCTTGTTGAGGCCAAGGCTACGCTTGAGCCCGTCGATCACCGCGCTCCACAGGCTCAGCCCCTTGATGCGCTGCGCAGCCCAGTCTGCGCTCATCTCGTCGCAGGGCATGCCCCAGACCTTCTCGGTATAGGTCTTGAAGAAGATCGAATAGAGCTTGTGGCCGAACTGGTTGGTGGTCCAATCCTCGAAGCTCTTCACGTCCTTTTTGGGAAACAGCCTGTAGCGCAGATAGCTCAGCATGCAGGCGATCGAGCGCAGCAGACCCAGATTGGCGAGCGCTTCGAAGGCGCGCAGCGGATAGCTGTAGAACTTGCCTTCGTAATAGATGCGGCTCATCCGCGGCCGCTGGATGAAATCGTCCTCGCCGAGGATTTCGTTCCACAAATCGACGACCTGCTGGCTCTTCGAGAAAAAGCGGTGCCCGCCGATATCGAAGCGATAGCCTTCGTGCGCGACCGTGCGGCTGATTCCGCCGACATAGCTCGCATCCTTTTCGATGATGGCGACCGACTTGCCCTGCTTCGTCAGCAGATATGCCGCGGTCAGCCCCGCGGGCCCCGCGCCGATGACAGCAACGTCTACTGCAAGTTCCTGGGATGCGCAGGCCATGAGGTTCCCCCGGTTGATACCTCGCCGGGAGTGAAGGATAATGGTTAGGACTAGGTTAAGGGCGCGGCGGATTGGCCGGGCCGGATCACATCTGGCCCTGCAGGAGGAAGGGGCATTGCACCTTCGCGGCCATCATGGCGAATTCGCGCAGGGCGAAAGTGTCTTCGAATACCAGACCGTAATTGGCGTCCTTGCGCCAACGGACCTTGCAGCGAATGTCGGGCAGATGCTCGCAGCTGATCGTCACGCGCTGGTCGATCGCGAAGACATCGTCGCATTCGATCCGTGCGCCCTGCTGGGATATATTGAGCGTGAAGGCCCTGGCCTTGCCGGACAATGTCGATACCGTCAGCGGAAGCATGATGTTGAGCCGCAATGCGCGTTTGGGGAACTTCCAGTTCTCGTGGATCAGGCGTTCGACCTCGATCGGACGGGCAAAGCGATAGCTGGCCTCGCGGCCCTCACCGCGCACCAGCTCAAGTTCGTAGGTCTCCCCGTTCTGCAATTCCAGAGCGACCGCGGTGTCGGTCGGCAGCGGATGGAACGTGCGCACGGATACACCGGTTGCCGAGACGTCGCGAATGACACAGACGAATTCGCCCTGGCCGCAGACCAGCTTCGCCGAGCGAATGAGCGAGGTGAAGCGCGGGGCGCCGCGCTGCTCGACATCGCCACCGGCGTCGTTGTCATTCCTGTCTACTCCGGTGCTGTAATCCATAGCCCCTTCGTGTCCCAAACAAGCGCAGCCTTACAATGACTGGCACACTGACCGTGCACCATACCCTGTTTGGTTTACGCTAATAGGCGGCTAGGGGTTAATGCCTAGGTAAGCAGGATCGAGTTTTTTGCGCGGCCCCGCCGCGGCGGGGCTGGTGCGGGTGGTGGGACTCGAACCCACACGATCGCAAGATCAGGGGATTTTAAGTCCCCGGCGTCTACCATTCCGCCACACCCGCCTGCACCGCGCAGCCCTAGTCGCTGCCCGGCGGGTGGGCAATCGCCGATCTGGCGATGGTATGGATAAGCTCAACCCTCGTTGAGGCGCTTGCGGATATCCTTGCCCGGCTTGAAATAGGGCACGCGCTTGGCCGGCACGTCGACGGTTTCGCCGGTGCGCGGATTGCGCCCCTTTCGCGCCTCGCGCTCGCGGGTGGAAAAGGCACCGAAACCGCGCAATTCTACGCGCCCGCCCTCGGTCAGACGCTGGGCTATTTCCTCGAAGAAAATGTCCACCACCTGCTCGACTTCCTCGGCCCGCAGCTCGGGATTGTCCTGTGCGAGGGCAGCAAGAAGTTCGGATCGGATCATTTGGCGTCTCCCGGCCGGTGCGGCCGCATTAAGTCGTTTCCACGATGCGCCCCTGCCGGAATTACGCTTTTGCGTCCGATTCCAACGCGATGACTGTGGCAGAAGCCGCAACCGCCCGCAAGCTCACAATTGTAAATTTACGCCATCGCCCTATGCGTCGGCGAGCAATTCGTGCGCAGAGACCCCCAGGCGATCCATTCGCGTACGGATTTCAGGCCATTCCTCGCGCAGGAATGCCTCGCGTTCGGAACGGCGCAAGCGATCGGCCGCGCCGCTGACGACATACATTCCGACCCCGCGCTGCACCTCGACCAGACCGTCGTTCTGGAACTGCTGGTAGGCTTTGGCAACGGTCAACGGGTTTGCGCCCTGTTCGGCAGCCAATGCGCGCACCGAAGGGAGCATCTCGCCTTCGGGATAGCGCCCGTCGATGATCGCGGCCGCGATCATGTCGCGCAGCTTGAGATAAACCGGCTTGGACTGGTTGCTCATGACAATTTCCCCGAGACAGACTGCATCAGTGCCATAATACAGCGCGGCGCGCAAGGTTCCCGAAGAGCCTCGTTCAGATACGCGCAAGCCGGTCACGTGTGTAACTAATGCTTCACATGAGGCGCGAACCCGCTAGTGTGCGCGCTTCTTCGGGGAGGGCCGGCGCGAGCAGCGTGGCTCCGCACAGGAATCAAGGGAAACCGGTACAATATGGTCGAAGGCATGTTCTTCACATTCGACTCTGCGTTCGAAATGTGGACATTCAGGGTTGCAGTGGTCGCACTGGCAGCATTTCTCATCGGCGGCGTGGTTCTCATCACGCGCCCGCAGGAAGAGGTGATCGGGCACCCCAAGGGCCTGTTCCTCCTGTTCATGGCCGAAATGTGGGAGCGCTTCTCCTACTACGGCATGCGCGCGCTGCTGATCTTCTATCTCGTGCAGCACTGGCTGTTCTCGGACAGCGAAGCCTCGATCATCTACGGTGCCTATACCGCGCTGGTCTACATCACCCCGGTGGTGGGCGGCTATCTCGCCGACCAGTACATCGGGCAGCGCAAGGCGGTGCTGTTCGGCGCGATCCTGCTGACTTTCGGCCACTTCTTCATGGCGTTCGAGGGATCGGGCGGACAGGCCGACCCGATGATCAACGTGTTCTGGCTCGCGCTGGCGCTGATCATCGTCGGCTCGGGCTTCCTGAAGGCCAATATTTCGGTGATCGTCGGCCAGCTCTATTCGCGCACCGATGTGCGTCGCGACCCGGCCTACACCATTTTCTACATGGGCATTAACGTCGGTGCGGCGACCGCATCGATCATCTGCGGCTATCTCGGCCAGACCTATGGCTGGGAATACGGCTTCGGCCTCGCCGGCTTCGGCATGCTGCTCGGCCTCGTCTTCTTCGTGCTCGGCAAGCCGCTGCTGCTCGGCAAAGGCGAGCCCAAGGATCCCGCCAAGATCAGGGGCGCCAAGGAATGGGGCATTTACGGTGCGGGCCTTGCCATGGTGCTGCTGTGCTGGGCCGCGATCCAGTATCAGGAACTGGTCGGCTACGTGCTCGGCGCCTTCGGCGGCGGTCTCGTCCTCTACGTCCTGTTCACCGCGGTGACCAAGCTGCCGAGCCAGGAGCGTGACCGCATTTTCGCGGCGATGTTCCTGATCCTGACCTCGATCGTCTTCTGGGCGCTGTTCGAACAGGCGGGCTCCAGCCTCAACCTGTTCACCGATCGCCATGTCGACACGCAGGGCGTCAACGCTTCGATGTTCCAGTCGATCAACGCGATCTACATCGTGCTGCTCGCCCCGCTGTTCGCGATGCTGTGGCAGGGGCTGGCGCGCAAGGGCGCCGAACCCAGCACGCCAATGAAGTTCGGCCTCGCCGTGATCCAGGTGGGCCTCGGCTTCCTCGTGCTCGTGTGGGGCTCGGAAAGCGTCGGCATCAGCGTGCCGACTCCGGTGATCTTCATCTTCCTCATCTACCTGCTGCACACCACCGGCGAGCTGTGCCTCTCGCCCGTCGGCCTGTCGGCGATGAACCGCCTGAGCCCGGCGCATATGGCCTCGCTCATCATGGGCACCTGGTTCTTCGCTTCGGCCACGGGTAACTTCGCCGCCGGCCTGATCGCCGCCGCTACCGGCGCCGAAGGCGTCGGCGAGGAAGCGGGCAAGCAGGTGGTGCTCGACGTCTACTCGACCGTCGGCTGGTATGCCATTGCGATCGGCGTGGGCGTGATGGTCATCAGCCCGCTGATCAAGAAGCTGATGCATCTCGACACGATCAGGGACGACAATCTCGACCACGATCTCGAGGGCCAGTCCGAAGCGGGCCTGGAAGCGCAGGAAGGCGGCATGCACCCGACCACCCGCGCCTGATCGCGATCGGGGAATCGTCCGAACGGCGATCTCCTTCGACCAAATTGGATTGACCGGGCGGGCCGGGGCAGCGATGCTCCGGCCCGACTGCATTGGGGGTTCCATGAGAAAACACGTCGTGCTCGCCTGTGCCGCTGCCTTCGCAGTGGCTGGATGTTCCACCACTGACGGGGGCGATGGTGTCGCCTCGGCTTCAACGCGGGACTGGACCGCGCCGGTCGGCGCGGATGGGCGAGAACCCTTCGCCTCGACCTACCGCCGCTATCCCGGCCGCCCGACCGCGCTGGTCGGCGCAACCGTCTACGACGGCAAGGGCGGGCGGATCGACAACGGCACGGTCCTGTTCCGCGACGGCGAAGTGGTCGCGGTGGGCGACGCCGCGCTCTCGACCGAGGGTTACGACCGGATCGACGCCAGCGGCAAGTTCGTCACTCCCGGCATTATCGACATCCATTCGCACCTCGGCGATTACCCTACCCCGAGTGTGGATGCGCATGCAGACGGCAACGAGATGACCGACCCGATGACACCCGAGGTCTGGGCCGAACATTCGGTCTGGCCGCAGGACCCCGGCTTCACCCGCGCATTGGCGAATGGCGGCGTGACCGCGCTGCAGATCCTGCCCGGCTCGGCCAACCTCACGGGCGGGCGTTCGGTGACGCTCAAGAACGTCGCCGCGCGTACGGTGCAGGGGATGAAATTCCCCGGCGCGCCCTACGGCATGAAGATGGCCTGCGGCGAAAACCCCAAGCGCGTCTATGGCGGCAAGGGCCGGATGCCTTCGACCCGCATGGGCAATTTCGCAGTCAATCGCCAGATGTGGCTCGATGCGCAGGCCTATGACGGCGACAAGCGCGATCTCGGTAAGGAAACGCTGAAAGGCGTGCTCGACGGCGAAATCCTCGTCCACAACCACTGCTACCGCGCCGATGAAATGGCCCTGGTCATGGATATGGCCAAGGAGATGGGCTACGAGGTCACCGCCTTCCACCACGCGGTCGAAGCCTATAAAATCGGTGATTTGCTGCGCGAAAACGACGTGTGCAGCGCGATCTGGGCCGACTGGTACGGTTTCAAGATGGAAGCCTATGACGGCATCCTCGAAAATGCCGCTTTTCTCCAGCGCGAGGGCGCCTGCGTCGTCATCCACTCGGACGATGCCAACGGCATCCAGCGCCTCAACCAGGAAGCTGCCAAGGCGCAGGCTGCAGGCCGCCGCGTGGGAATAGACATTCCCGATGCCGAGGTCATCGGCTGGATCACGCTGAACCCCGCCAGGGCCATGGGTATCGATGCGATGACCGGCAGCCTCGAACCCGGCAAGATGGCCGACGTGGTGTTGTGGAACGGCGACCCGCTGAGCGTGTATTCGCGGCCCGAGAAGGTCTGGATCGACGGCGCGCTGCTGTTCGATGCGATGGACCGCAAGCGGCGGCCGGTGAGCGATTTCGAGCTCGGCCAGCCGGGTGAAGGAGACGTGAAATGACGCGCGCGCTGAACGCCCTCGCCCTCGGCACCGCCGGCCTGCTGGCACTGGCCACCGCAAACCCGGCCGCGGCGCAGGACGTCGCGATCACCAATGCGACCGTGGCCACGGGTGACGGGTCCGAGCCCATCGATGGCGCGACCGTGGTCGTGCGGGGCGGTGAGGTCGTCGCTGCGGGCCGGGGCATCGCGGTGCCCGCGGGGATCCCGATGCTCGACGGTACCGGCGCTTGGGTCACTCCCGGAATTTTCGCCACGGTCACGACGCTCGGCCTGTGGGACGTCGGCGCGGTGAGCCAGTCGAATGATACGCGCGCGGGCAATTCGCCGTTCAGCGCGGCGCTGGATGCCGCGCCGATCGTCAATCCGGCCTCGCAGCACGTTTCGATCCATCGCGCTGCCGGGGTTACCCGCGCCACCACCGTCACCATGCCGTCGAGTTCGATCTTCGGCGGGCAGGGTGCGGTCATCGACCTTGGTGCCGATCCGAACGCCGTCACCCGCCCACGGGCCTTTCAGGTCGTTGCGCTGGGCGAATATGGCGCCCGGCTCGCCGGTGGCAGCCGCGCGGCGACGCACGCGCTGTTCCGCAACGCGCTGCGCGAGGCGAGCACGCTCGGCACGCAAGCCCGCATTCCGGGATCGAGCACGCGTCGCGACATTCGCAGGGGCGACGACGTTCCGCTCGATCCGCGCCTTGCCGGTCGCGACACGCAGCGCTCCGACGATGTATTGCTGACCCGCTTCGATGCGGCGGCACTCGTGCCGGTCGTGCGCGGGGAGCAACCGCTTTACGTCTATGTCGAACGCGCATCGGACATTCGCAGCACGCTGGCGTTGAAGGGCGAATTCCCCGATCTTGATCTCGTCCTGGTCGGAGCGAGCGAGGGCTGGCTGGTCGCCAGCGAGATCGCCGCCGCCGGAGTGCCCGTAATCGCTGACGGGCTCGACGATCTGCCGCAGAATTTCGAGGAGCTGGGTTCGACACAGAGCAATATCGGGCGGATGGTCAAGGCCGGCGTACGGGTCGCCATCAACGCAGCGGCGATGGAGAATCCGCGCAATCTCAACCAATATGCCGGCAATCTGGTCGCGCTCACCCGCGTGCCGGGTGCCGACGGGCTGAGCTGGGGACAGGCTTTCGCCGCGATCAGTTCGGTACCGGCGGCAATCAGTGGCATGGATGGCCGCGCCGGCTTGCTTGCTCCCGGTGCGCTGGGGGATCTCGTGATATGGGACGACGACCCGCTCGAGGTCGGATCGATGCCGTTGAAGGTGTTCATCGACGGCGTCGAACAGCCGCTGGAGAACCACCAGAGCCGCCTGAGGGATCGCTATCTCGACCTCGATACGAGCGACCTGCCCAAGGCCTACGACTGGTAAGGCGCACCCCGGACGAGGACATGAAGGACATGCGTACCACCTTGCTCGCGCTTGGCGCGGCTGCCGCCGCGGTCGGATTCGCGACGCTTTCGGCGCAGGATCAGGTCGACCGATCGCAGGACATCGCCTGGATGAATGGGCAGCAGGCCTATCTGGCCGGACTTGGCCAAGAGGATGGCTGGCGCACGATGCCCGGCGGGCTCAAGTGGCGTTATGTCGAATACACCGGCAGCAAGGAAAGGCCCCGCGTAGAGGACAGGGTGACGGTCCACTATGCCGGGACCTTCATCGATGGCGAGACCTTCGATTCCTCCTTCGACCGGGGCGAACCTGCCGCCTTTCCGTTGGGGCGGTTGATCAAGGCCTGGCAGATGGCGATCCCCGAGATGGGGGTGGGCGATACGATCGAAATCGCCGCGCCTGCCGACCTCGCCTATGGCCCGACCGGGAAGGGCCCGATCCCGGGCGGGGCCACGCTGCTGTTCAAGGTCCAGTTGCTCGATATCGAGCGCTCCGACTAACCCAGGCGAAGCGGCACCGCTTGCGTTGCGGTCACATTCTGCTATCCATGTTGACGCTGTAAACATGGGAGTTGGTCATGGATGACGCTCTGATTTCGTTGCTGGCCGCCTCGATCGCCTTCGTCGGCACGCATTTCGCGCTCTCGCACCCGCTGCGCGCACCGCTCGTCGGCATTCTCGGTGCGACCGGCTTCATGGCGGCCTACAGCCTGATCGCGGCGGGTTGCATGGCGTGGATGTATTTTGCCTTCGTCGCGGCGCCTGCCGGGGGGCTCGCCACCAGCGGCGAAATTGGCTGGATCGTCGCCACCGTCCTCACGCTGCCCGCGCTGGTGCTGTTTCTCGGTTCGCTGAGGGGCAATCCCGCGCTGCCGGCCCCTGGCGCCCAAAAGCTTGCTACGCAGAGTCCGACGGGAGTTTTCGCGGTTACCCGCCATCCGATGATGTGGGGGTTCGCGCTCTGGGCGCTCTCGCACATCCTGCTGCTGTGGAGCTGGCGCACCATGATCGTTGCCGGTGCGATCCTCGTGCTCGCGCTGGTCGGCGCCCATATGCAGGACCGCAAGAAGGAAGCGCTGATGGGCGCTGCGTGGAAAGAGTGGGAAGCGAAGACCAGCTACTGGCCGCGTTGGGGGAAAATCTTCGGGGCCGGTCTGCTTCTGTGGGCCATCGCGATCGCGGCCTGGCTCGGCATCAGCTACTGGCACGTGAGCGCGGCGGGAATTCCGGCAGGCGTGTTTCGCTGGCTGGGCTAGCCGCCCGCTGGCCGCGCGGCGACATCGTGCGTCATGCGCCCTTGAACACCGCCGCGCGTTTCTCGAGCAGCGCGTCGATCCCTTCCATGTGATCGCCGGTCAGATGCATCAGCGCCTGCGTATTGGCCGCCATTTCCAGTGCCGTGTCGTAGGAGACCGAGCGCCCCTGCCGCATCAGATTCTTCGCCTGCCGCAGCGCATGCGGCGGCATTGCCGCGACCTTCGCGGCCAAGGCGCGGGCCTCGTCCATCAGCGCCTCGCCCTCGACGATGCGGCTGACAAGGCCCCAGTCGAGCGCGGTCGGCGCACCGATCACATCGCCAGTATAAAACAGCTCCGCCGCCCGCGCCTCGCCGATGATGCGCGGGAGGATCCAGGTTCCGCCATCCCCCGGGATTATGCCCAGCTTGAGAAAGGTAACGCCAAATTTCGCCCGATCACTCGCGATACGCATGTCGGCGAGGCATGCAAGGTCGCAGCCCAGCCCGATCGCCGGACCGTTCACCGCTGCGATAAGCGGCACGCGCAAGCCGTAGAGCGCGCGCAGAACCTTGTGGATGTTGTTGCGATAGCCGTCCGAAATCTCCGGCGCGGTGCCGCCGAATGTGCCCGTCCGCTCCTTCATCGCCTTGATGTCGCCGCCGGCGCTGAAGGCGCGCCCCGCGCCGGTCAGGATCACGCAGCGCACGTCCATGTCGGCGTTGATCGCATCGCACGCTGCGGCGAAAGCGTCGCCGTCGCCCGAAGCCCCGAGCGGATTCATCGTGTCGGGCCGGTTGAGCGTCAGCGTGGTGACGTGGTCGGCAGTTTCGATCGTGAGCAGGCTCATTCGCGATGGTCCTCTTCGGTCTGCTGGGCCAGAAACGCGATCACGGCCTCTTCGGCGGCGTCATGCCATGCGAGATCGTGACCGTAACCCGAAAATATGCGCAGATACGCATCGGGATTCGCGGCGAGCAGTCGCTCGGCATGGATATGCGGAACCACGCTGTCCGCATCACCGTGAAGGATCAGGGTCGGAGCCCCGATCTCGCCGATCTTCTGCATGTTTTCGTATCGGTCGCGCAGGAGCAGTCCGATCGGGAGCCAGCGGAACTTCTCCGCCGCAAGCTGCGACAGGCTCGCGAAGGGCGAAATCAGCACGAGCGCCGCAGGAGCGATCTCGCTCGCCATCTGGACCGCGACGCCCGATCCGATCGAGTTGCCGATCAGCACGAGGTTTCCCGGGTCGACGCCGCGCTCGGCCAGAAACGCGATTGCGGCCCTGGCGTCCCGGTAGAGCCCTTTTTCGCTCGGCGAACCGGGGTTGCCTCGATAACCGCGGTACTCCGCCGCCAGCACGCCATAGCCTTCCGGCACCAGCCGGTCGGTCGCCACCACGCTGGAGACCCAGTCTGCGCCATTGCCATGGAAATAGACGATCGTCGGGAAGCCCGGCCGCGCGGCGCGGTATCCCGCCTTCAGCTCGAGGCCGTCAGCGGTGGTGTAGGAGACTTCCTCGAAGCCGCCGGTAATGGGCAATATCCCACGCGGAGCGGGATAGATGAGCGAACCCTGCGCCAAAAAGAGCACGGCCACAAGCGCGAGATAAGCGACCGCGAATGTTGCCAGCGCGGTTGTCACGAAGCGCGCCAGCCGTTTGCCGATCAGGCCCGCGCCTCTTCGACGCCTGCGGAATTGTGCCGCAGCGCGCCCAGCACGGTGTCGACGATGTGCGGCGCGTTGAGGCCGGCCTCGTCATACTGCTTGTCGGGCGCGTCCTGGTCCTGGAACATGTCGGGCAGGCGCATGGTGCGCACCTTCAACCCGCCGTCGGTAAGCCCGCTGTCGCTGGCGAAGGTCAGCACATGCGCACCGAGGCCGCCCACCGCGCCTTCCTCGATCGTCACCACGACTTCGTGGCTGCGCATGAGCTTTTCGATCAGTTCGGTGTCGAGCGGCTTGGCGAAGCGCAGGTCGGCGACCGTGGTCGACAGGCCCTTGGCCTCGAGCTGTTCGGCGGCCTTCTTCGCCTCTTCGAGGCGCGCGCCGAGCGACAGGATCGCGACCTTGGACCCTTCACGCACGATCCGGCCCTTGCCTATTTCGAGCTTCTCGAGCGTCTCCGGGATCGCGACTCCCGTGCCCGCACCCCGCGGATAGCGAAAGGCGATCGGGCCATCGTCATGTTCGGCCGCCGTATAGGTCATATGCGCCAGTTCCGCCTCGTCGGCGGCGGCCATGACCACGAAATTGGGGAGCGTCGAGAGATAGGTAATGTCGAAGGCGCCTGCATGCGTGCAGCCGTCCGCGCCGACCAGCCCGGCACGGTCGATGGCGAAGCGCACGGGCAGGTTCTGGATCGCCACATCGTGCACCACCTGATCGTAGGCGCGCTGGAGGAAGGTCGAATAGATCGCCGCGAAGGGCCGCATGCCTTCCGCCGCGAGGCCCGCGGCAAAGGTTACGCCGTGCTGTTCGGCGATGCCGACGTCGAAGGCCTTGTCGGGATGCGCCTTGGCGAATTTGTCGACACCCGTCCCGCTCGGCATGGCCGCGGTAATGGCGCAAATGCGCGGATCGTCGTTCGCCAGCCTGGCCAGCGTCTCGCCGAAGACGTTCTGATAGGCGGGCGGCCCGCCGGACGACTTCTTCTGTTCGCCGGTGACGACATCGAACTTGGCGACGCCGTGATATTTGTCCGCGCTGTTTTCGGCCGGGGCGTAACCCTTGCCCTTTTTGGTCACCACATGGATCAGCACCGGGCCCTGTTCGCTATCGCGGACATTTTCGAGCACCGGAATGAGATGGTCGAGATTGTGACCGTCGATCGGGCCGACGTAATAGAAGCCAAGCTCCTCGAACAGAGTGCCGCCCGTCACCATGCCGCGGGCATATTCCTCGGCCTTTTCGAGGCCCGAGTGTACCTTGCGGCTGAGCTTTTTCGACAGGCGCGAGGCAAGGCTGCGCAGGCCGAGATATTCGCTGCTTGAGACGGTGCGCGCGAGATAGGCCGACAGACCGCCCACCGGCGGCGCGATCGACATGTCGTTGTCGTTGAGGATGACGATCAGGCGATTGCCTGCCTGTTCAGCGTTGTTCATCGCCTCATAGGCCATGCCCGCGCTCATCGCGCCGTCGCCGATGACCGCGATGCCGCGACCCGCACGGCCCTGCATCTTGTTGGCCATGGCAAAACCCAGCGCGGCCGAGATCGAGGTCGAGCTGTGCGCCGCGCCGAAGGGATCGTATTCGCTCTCCGCGCGCTTGGTGAAGCCCGACAATCCGCCGCCTTGGCGAAGCGTGCGAATCCGGTCGCGCCGCCCGGTGAGAATCTTGTGCGGATAGCACTGGTGGCCCACGTCCCACACCAGCTTGTCGGTCGGCGTGTCGAAAACATAATGGATCGCCGCAGTGAGCTCGACCACGCCCAGTCCGGAGCCGAGATGGCCGCCGGTGGTGCCGACCGCATCGATCATCTCTGCGCGCAGTTCGTCGGAAAGCTGGCGAAGCTGGTCCTGCTTCAGCTTGCGCAGGTCTTCGGGAGTATTGACCGTATCGAGCAACGGCGTCTTCGGGCGACTAGTCATGGGAGAATCTCTACACCCGTAAATCGCAACTGTCGATGAACGCTTTATCTATTGAAAAGAACGCTTCGGCGCTGCTCAGCGAGCGCAATCGTCGCACAAGCCACGCAATTCGACCACTGGGCGGACATCGATGAAGCCGGCGTCCCTGCCCGCTTCGCGCAGTGCGCCCGTCACGCGCTCGTCATCGATATGCGTGGCCGTTCCGCAATCGTCGCAGATCAGGAAAATGCAGTCGTGTCGGCAGCCCGGATGCGTATTGACCAGATAGGCGTTCGCGCTTTCGATCCGGTTGGCGAGGTTGGTGCGCACGAACAGGTCGAGGATGCGATAGACGCTGTTGGGCGCGACGCGCTTGCCTCGCGAGCGCGAGAGATTGTCGGCGATATCGTAGGCGCTTGCGGGCTTGTCGTGCCGGGCGAGTTCCTCGAACACCGACTGGCGCATGCCGGTCCATTGCTCGCCGCTGTCGGTCAGCGTGGCGCGCGCCGCTCGGATCAGGTCGTCGCCTTCATGTTCGGTATGCGCATGTGCGTGTGTGGCCATGCGGTAAGAGGTAGGATGCCACGCCCTCGCGCGCAAGCTAGCCCGGCTGGAAGTCCGCCGAATAGACGCCCGGATACATCGCCTTCAGCGCCTTCACCTTGGGCGCATCCCAGCGCACGATATAGCCGTGCCGCGGGTTCTTGAGCATGAAATCCTGATGGTAGGTCTCGGCCGGATAAAACGTCCGCGCCTTCTCGATCCTTGTGACGATCGGCTTCGACCAAAGTTTGGCGGCGCGCAATTGCTGCAGATAGGCCGCCGCGACCGCCGCCTGTTCGCGCGACTGCGGCACCAGCGCGCTGCGGTAATGCGCGCCGACGTCGGGGCCTTGGCGATTGAGCTGGGTCGGATCGGCGACCACCGAGAAGAAGATGCGCAGCAACTGATCGTAGCGGATGACTGCGGGATCGTAGACCACCTTCACCGCCTCGGCATGGTCGGTAACGCCCGAGGAAACAAGCTTGTAATCGGCCTGCCGCCTCGTGCCGCCATGATAGCCCGAAACAGCGCTCTTCACGCCCCTTACATGGCTGAAAACGCCCTCGACGCCCCAGAAACAGCCGCCTGCGAAGATCGCGGTCTTGAGGCCTGCGCCTTCGTCGGCCACGCGCTTTGCCGCTGGCGCTGCGACCGCCTTCTCGGCCGCGATCGCCGGCTGCTGGCAGGCGGACACGCCGAGCGCGAGCGCGGCAGCAGCCAGGGCGGCGGGCAGCCGCATCACAAGATCGAGGCGATGAGCTGCGGGACGGCGGCCAGAATGTCGCCGCCATTGGTCAGCAGGATGGCGATAGCTCCAGCACCGAATCCGATGCCGAAATTGCGATAGAGGTCGGGAGTGAAGAGGGTCATGATGGGTCTTTCGTCAGCCTTGCCGACGTGGTTACACACGCTGCCATTGCAACGTGCTTAATCGAATGGTTGTGATCGGTTCAGGCGATGAGCCGCCTTCAACGGTGTCTCAGTGGCGGAAGTGGCGCATCCCGGTAAAGACCATGGCGAGGCCCCTCTCGTCCGCCGCGGCGATCACTTCCTCGTCGCGGATCGAACCGCCCGGCTGGATGATTGCGGTTGCGCCTGCTTCCGCGGCGGCGAGCAGGCCGTCGGCGAAGGGGAAAAAAGCGTCGGATGCCACCGCGCTGCCCACGGTGCGGCTCTCCGCCCAGCCGTATTTCTCGGCCGCCTCGGCAGCCTTCATTGCGGCGATGCGCGAGGAATCGCGGCGGTTCATCTGACCCGCACCGATACCCGCGGTCGCACCGTCCTTGGCATAGACGATGGCGTTCGACTTGACGTGGCGCGCCACGGTCCAGGCGAACAGGCAGTCCTCGAATTCCTGCTGCGTCGGCTCGCGTTGCGTAACCACGTTGAGCTCGGCCTCGGTGATCGCGCCGTCGTCGCGCGTCTGCACCAGCAGGCCGCCGGTGATCGGCTTGACCGCAAGCCCGCCGCGCCGAGGATCGGGCAGGTCGCCGGTCACCAACAGACGCAGGTTCTTCTTCTTCGCGAAGGCCTCGCGCGCCTCGTCGCTGACCGCAGGCGCGATGACGACTTCGGTGAAGATTCCACAGATCGCGCGCGCGGTCTCGCCGTCGAGTTCGGTATTGACCGCAACGATCCCGCCAAAGGCCGAGACGCTGTCGCAGGCGAGCGCCTCGTTCCAGGCCTCGAGCAGGGTCGAAGCCTGCGCCACGCCGCACGGGTTCGCGTGCTTGACGATGACCACCGCCGGACTGCCACCCCTGAATTCGGCGCACAGTTCGAGCGCGGCATCGGCATCGTTGTAATTGTTGTAGCTGAGCTCCTTGCCCTGGAGCTGTTCGGCCTGCGCGATGCCCTTCGCATGCGGGCCGGAGGGCGTGTAAAGCGAGGCCTTTTGGTGCGGGTTCTCGCCATAGCGAAGTTCGACCGGCGCCCGGCCGTTGACCGCGAGGAAATCGGGAAACAGCTGCTGCTGGTCGGCGAAGGCGAACCACTGGCTGATCATCGAATCGTAAGCGGCGGTCGCGGCAAAGGCCTTCGTCGCGCATTTGCGGCGGAAGTCGAGCGAGGTCGCACCGGACGCTTCCAACTCGCCGATCAGGGTCTCGTAATCCGCAGGATCGGTGACGATGGTGACGAACTGGTGGTTCTTTGCCGCGCTCCGGACCATCGAAGGACCGCCGATATCGATGTTCTCGATAATCTCGTCGCGCTCCGCGCCGCGCATGACGGTCGCCTCGAACGGATAAAGATTGACCACTACCAGATCGATCGCGCCGATCGCATGTTCGTCCATCGCGGCGGCATGATCGGGATTGTCGCGCACGGCGAGCAACCCGCCATGGACCATAGGGTGGAGCGTCTTCACACGGCCGTCCATCATCTCGGGGAAATCGGTCAGATCGGAGACGTCCTTCACCTCGAGACCCGCCTCGCGCAGCGCCTTGGCGGTGCCGCCAGTCGACACCAGCTCCACACCCTTCGCGGCCAGCGCCTTGCCCAGATCCACCAAGCCGGTCTTGTCGGACACCGAAAGCAGTGCCCGCTTGATCGCCACGTCGGTCATTGATTTCATCCCATGCGTTTGAGCAGCCAGGGGAAGCGTCCCCCGCTGCGCGATGTCAGTCCTTCGACGACCAGCTGCTTGGTCGCACGCGGGCGGCCCTGCCCGTCGACCCAGAGGCTGTCCTCGATCGCGATATGCGCCTCGCCGCTATCGCCTCCGAGGCGGAATTGCCAGTAGCTTCCGTCGGGCAGCGCCAGCCCGGCACCGCGCTTGTCGTCCGACAGGCCTGCCTCGATCCCGTAGCCGAGGTGGAAGCGGATCGCGAAAGCGATCTTGCCCCGCTTGCCCTGCCGCCCGGATGGTTCGAGCAATTCTTCGCCCGACAGGCCGGTGCCATCCGCCCCCAGCAGCAGCGTGCGGCGGTGAATCAGGCCGTATCGCGCGGCATAGCCATTGTGCGAAGCCTCAAGCCGCGCCGCATCGCGGCCCTTCTGCTTGACCGTGGTGCGCGCGATATCGACTTCCTCGACACCCTTGCCGATCTGTCCCTTGATCAACACTGCGGTCGAATTGGCATCGTCGAGCACCAGCGTCGAATGCGCCGCCGTGCCGCGCAGCCCCTGCTCGATGCGCACGGGGACATTCCCGCCCGCCAGCTCGCCGCCGCCGCAATTGACGATGATGCGCTGTTCGCCATGCGACAGTTCGAAGGCGAGCGTCGAGGCGCAGCCGTGGCGCGCATGCCGCGCGCGCGGCGGGGGCGCGGCATCGAGCACCAGCACCGCCTTGCCCGCATCGATCCGCTGGTAGCCCCAGTGCCTGCATTCCTTGCTCGGGCGCGCGCGGATCCCGCTTGCCGCGATCAGCGCGTCGACCCGCGCGGCAGAGGTCGCGCCGGCGCCCTGCCAGCTACCGAGCCCGCGATCGCCCATCCGCAGCGCCAGCAGCGGCGGGACGAGCAGGCCGAGCATGGTCTCGAGCGCGGGCGGCGGATCGCGATCGACCGCCTCGTAGCAGGCGCGCAGATCGACCAGCAGCGCGATCGCTTCCATCTGCGCAAGCGGGCTTCGCGAGAGCACGCCGCCATCCTCGCTTACCAGCTCGCCCAATGCGCGAAGCAGCCCCGCTTCTCCGAACAGGCGACGCGGACGACCATCGGGCAGCAACAGGCCGGCCGCGACGATTGCGCACCAGCCGGCGACCTGGCCCAATCGATCCTCGGCGCGGGCGACCTGTCGGTCGAGATAGCGCGCGGTGGCCTCCATCGCTTCCAGCGCCTGGCCGCGCAGCCTCGCATCGCCGCCCAGAAGCAGCGGCGCATGGACCAGCCAGCCGAGCAACCGCAGACCCGCGTGCTCGACACTCCAGGCCGGACCCTTGGCCGAGACCGGATTGGCCTTGAGCCAGCGCGCCAGAAGCGTCTCGCCGATCCCGGCACATTCCTCGCGCGGGGCACAGGCGCCGAGATCGCGAAGCCAGGTGAAGCCGTGAACCATGCGCTGGACCGGCGGCGTCAGCGGGGCATTGCTTGCGAGTTCGATTCTGTCGACCGGCAGCTTGAGGCCATGGACGAGGAATTGTCCGGCGCGCAGCGCCATGCCTGCTGCGCGTTCACCTCCGAGCGGGCTGGCGACTGTCGCCAGCAGGCGCGGCGCGGCGGGCTTGCGCAGGGGCGCCGCGAGGACCGATCCCGGCACGCCCAGCCGGTAGGCCCAGCGCACCATGCTGTCGACGGCCCCCGCGCGCGGCGGCTGAAAATCCGCGAGCGCCAGCGCGCGGGCCGGCTCCAGCGGAACCGCTTCGGGCAATGGCGGCTCCTTGTCCACCAGCGGCTCATCCATGCCCTTCAGCGGCAGAGCGGGCGCGGCCTCGTCCTCGCGAGCGCCGCCTTCCGCGCGCAGGAGGGTGCGCGCGCCCTGGCTCACTTCTGCCCTTTCAACGCGGCGATATTGGACGCGTACCGCCCTGGCCCGCCCTTGAAAGTGGCCGAACCCGCGACCAGCACATCTGCCCCCGCATCGACGCACAGCCGTGCGGTTTCGCCATTGACGCCGCCATCTACCTCGAGATGGATAGGCTTGCCCAGCGCATCGATGCGCTTGCGGATCGCCTCGATTTTCTTGAGTTGCGAATGGATGAAGCTCTGCCCGCCGAAGCCGGGATTGACGCTCATCACCAGTACGAGATCGGCATCTTCGAGAATATAGTCGAGTGCCTCTACCGGCGTTCCGGGATTGAGCACCACGCCCGCTTTCTTGCCGAGATTCGCGATCGCCTGCAGCGTGCGATGAATATGCGGCCCCGCCTCGGGGTGGACCGTGATGATGTCCGCACCGGCCTCGGCAAAAGCCTCCAGATAGGGATCGACCGGCGCGATCATCAAATGGACGTCGAAGGGCTTGTCGGTATGCGGGCGCAGCGCCTTCACCACCGCCGGGCCGATGGTGATATTGGGGACGTAATGGCCGTCCATCACGTCGACATGGATCCAGTCCGCCCCGGCTTTGTCGATCGCGCGCACCTCTTCGCCCAGCGCGGCGAAATCGGCGGACAGGATGGAGGGAGATATCAGCGGGATGGTCATGCGGGGCTGAGACCTTGGATCGCGGGTGAGCCTCGGCCAGCCCTACGCGCGCGAAAGGAGGGTTAACAAGCGATACGCGGGACCTTTTCCACATGGAGCATGCGCGAGCGGGCCGACCGGGGCCCTGAGAACGACAGCCTGTTTGATTGATGCGCAGGCAAGAAATTCAGCCGCAATTCAGCGCAATTCGCTAAACGGACCCCAAATAGCGGGCTATGCGTCCCTTTACCCGGTGCCGAAGCCCCGTTTCACCAGAATTCGACGATGGATATCATTTATGGATCGCAAGACACTGACCGCCGTCGGCATCGCCGGGCTTGCCCTGGCCGGGCTTGCCGCGCCTGCCCCGGCCGATGCGCAATATCGCCAGAAAATCACCCATGACGCCAGCAAATGCGCTGCCGGCGGCGGACCTGCCGTGTGGGTGACTATTTACGACATCAAGGAAAGCACAGGCACGATTCGAGTGCAAAGCTATCGCGGCACCAAGGAAGACTGGCTCGAGAAGGGCCGGTGGATCTACCGCATGGAGGCCCCCGCCAAAGCCGGATCGATGACCTTCTGCATGCCGCTGCCCGCGCCCGGAACCTACGGTATCGCTGTGCGCCACGACGTCAACGGCAACGGCAAGACGGATATCTTCTCCGATGGCGGGGCGATGTCGAACAATCCCAGCATCAACATCTTCAACCTCGGCAAGCCGAGCTACAAGAAGACCGCCTTCGAAGTCGGTTCGGGCGTGAAAACCATGTCGATCCGGATGCGCTATCGCTGAGCGCGGCGTTTGCGCCACAGCTCGACGAGCGCTCCCGGCGCCGCGAGCAGCGGGTGCTTGGCGCGAAACGGTGTGACCTCCAGCGCGATACCCGTGTGCCGGTGGAGCTTCCACGCGGCATAATCGGCCGCTCCGTCGAATGTCGTGGTCGCCTTGGCCAGCCGCAGCAGGTTGAGCGTCTTACCCAGCCGCGCCCGACTGCGCCACCAAGCGAGAATACGGCGGCGCCCGGGATCGGCAAGTGCGGGCTCCAGCAAGTCGCCCCGTCGCTCGAAAGGGATAGCGGCCGCTTCCCATGCCAGCGGCAGCAGGCCATCGAAGTGATCCGCATTCACCTCGAGAATGGCGTTCTCGCGCCCGGGCTTCTCGATCCGGAATTCCGCCTGATAGGTCGCGCGGAACAGCGCGCGCCAATAGTCGTCCGCAGTGCCGCTGGCAGGGCCGACGGCCGCTGCCAGGCGCCCGGCCGTGATGGCCGCGGCGCCGAGTGCCTCGACCACCAGCGTTCGCGCGCCGTCATCGGCCTGCCAGATCAGCGCCGAGGGCTGGACGAAGCGCGCCCAGATCGTCGTATCGCGCGATCCCCCGCCCGCCGCCTTTGCAAATTGCGCCAGCGACATGGTGGCGATCTTGGCGCGTAACCGCTCCCCACCGTGATCCCATTCGCGATAGCTGACGCGCGGCCAAACTCGCTCGCGCTGCGGCCCGGGCAGCAGGACGTAGAAATCGAGCACGCCTTCGAGCGAGCCGGTCCGCAGGTTCGACCCATAGAACAGCACGGCCAGCGCACCCGCTTCTTCGCCGAGCTTGCGCGCATAGACCGCGACCTCGCTGCGCACCGGCCGGTCGAGCGCGGTGTCGAGACGTTGCGCGAGCGCGGTCGTCACACGCTGATGAAGGTCAGCTCGGGTCCCTGCCCGATCCGATAGCGTCCGGCAGGAAAGGCCTCGCCGTCGAGAATGACCGGCTCGGCCACGTCGATCGCCACGGCATCGGCATCGAGCTGGTGAAACCCCGCCTCGGCCAGCCAGCGCGGGCGCCAGCCCATGAAGATGGCGGGCAATGCGGCCAACAGGCGCCGCCGCGGACGGTCGAGGACCGCGACCTTGAGACCCGGGCGCGGGGCGCCGAACAGCTGGATTCCCATGGGCATGCGTTCGAGCGTGGAGGCGAGCATCACGCTGCGCCGTGCAGGGTCGCCATGCTTGGACCGCGGCAGGGGGGCGCCGCCCGGCAGATAACGCAAGTCCATCTGCGTGCCGCGCCGCCACTTGTTCCCATTGGTACCGAAGAGCGCCTGGAGCACGCCCCAGGCCCCCGTCGCGCCGACGGCGAGGCTGTTGAAAAAGCCCAGCGAGTGCGCTTCCTGTCCGGCCTCGATACCGAGCGTGAAAGCCCCGGCCCCGAAGATGAAGCCCAGCATGGCAGGATCGTCCTCCTCGACCCGGCTGACCGCGAGCGGGCAGCGGAGGATTCGGCGACCCGAGGCATAGGCCTTGAGCGCGGCTTCGAGCGACCAGTCGGCGGGCGCGCCGAGATCGACGTTGAGCGCATTGGTCTTGCCCTTGGGCAGCACGGCGATTGCGGGCCAGCGGTCGGCGAATACTGCCTGCCCCATCGTCAGCACGTCGCGAACCGTGCCGTCGCCACCATTGATAATCAGGAAATCGATGCCCTCGCGCGCGAAGCCGGCCAATGCGTGGGCGATTTCGTCGCGGGTGCGCGGTTGGGCGACCATTGCGTTGTCGGCACCGGCACACGCGAGGTCCTGGCCTTTGTTGCGGTGGCTGCGCGGGTTGTAAATGATCCCGATGCGGGGTTCGGGGACGCGGCGGGCACGGTATATCGACCGGCGCAGGGGCACCGTAGCGGCGCTTTGCCGCCGCGACAGGCTGTCGAAATTGTAGATTACCCGATCCATGAAACCTATGCCTTAATCGCCGACGCCGGCGCATATCTAGGGAATTTTCGTCAAATTGTAATAGCGTCGCAATGCATTCTTCGTTGGGGACGCCCAATGGATACGTCTAACAGAAAAATTTCGGCACCCGGACGAACAGAAAGGGTGGGCTCGGCCACTCTCACTCGGGAGAGCCGGCGCGGGCACTTGCCGGAGCCGGCATGCAGGCGGAACCGGGCCGCTCCGGCGCAATCGCGCAAGCCCCCCGTGGGCAGGACTTCGAGATCATCCGGCATCATCCGGTCACCGCATCGAGTACCTCGCCGATGACCGCATAGACCCTGTCGAGTTGCGCGGCGGTGATGCAATAGGGCGGCATCACATAGACGGTGTTACCCAGCGGCCGCAGCAGCACGTCCCGTTCGCAGAACATAGCCAGCATGCGCGGCGCGAGGTCGGACAGATATCCGTCCGCCTCGCCCACATCGAAGGCGGCGATGGTGCCCATCTGACGGGGCTGGCGCACCGCCGGGTGTCGCGAGAGCTCTGCCAGCCGCTCGGCCTGCCGCGCCGCCAGCGCCGCTATCCGCTCCGCCACCGGCTCCTCGCGCCAGATGGCGAGATTGGCATTGGCCGCCGCGCAGGCGATGGGGTTGGCGGTGTAGCTGGAGGAGTGGAAGAACATCCGCGCCCGGTCGCTGCTGCAATGCGCTTCGAAGATCGGCTCGCTCGCGATGGTCACCGCCAGTGGCACCGCACCCCCGGTCAGCCCCTTGGACAGGCACAATATGTCGGGCTCGATCCCCGCCTGTTCGCAGGCCAGCAGCGTTCCGGTGCGGCCCCAGCCGGTCATCACTTCGTCGGCGATGAACAGCGTGCCGTGCGCCGCGCAGATACGCCGCATTTCGGCCAGCGTGTCCGCATTATACATCAGCATGCCGCCCGCGCCGAGCACCAGCGGCTCGACGATGAAGGCCGCCGCGCCCGCCGCGCAGGCCCGCTCCAGCGCGTCGAGCGTCGCCTGTTCGGCCCCTGCTTGCGGGAACGGAATCGAGGTAACGTCGAACAGCAGCGGCTCATAGGCGCGGTTGAACGCCCCGCGTGCGCCGACCGACATGGTGCCGATGGTATCGCCGTGATAGCCATTATCCATCACCACGATCCGCTCGCGCGGCTCGCCGCGGTTGCGCCAGTAGCCCAGCGCCATCTTGAGCGCGACCTCGACGCTGGTCGAGCCGGAATCGGAGAAGAATACGCGCGTTAGACCCGGCGGCATCATGGCGCGCAGGCTGGTCGCAAGCTCTTCCGCGGGCTGATGCGTCCAGCCAGCGAAGATGATCTGGTCGAGCCGGCTCGCCTGCTCGGCGATCGCCGCGGCGAGCTTGGGATGCGCATGTCCATGCGTCGTCACCCACCAGGAGGAGATCGCATCGATCGCCTGCGCCCCGTCCTCGGTATGCAGCACCGCACCCTCGGCGCGCGTGACTTTGGGGATGGGTTCGCCCAGCCCGTGCTGCGTGAAGGGATGCCAGATGGGTGATTCGGTCATGCAAAGGCCTCGATCTCGAAATTGTCGGCGAAAGCGGCTGCAAGGCTGTCCGCGCCGAGAGGGTCGAGCAGCGGAAGGCGGCCGAGCCGAGCGACCTCGCCGATCGCGCAGATGGTCGCCTCGCTATCCTCCTGCGCCTCGCCGACGAAGGCCATGCCGATGATCGGCACACCGCGCTTGCGCAGAGCTTCGATCGTCAGCAGGCTGTGGTTGATTGTACCGAGCGCGGTGCGGGCAACCACCACGACAGGCGCGCGCCATTGCGCGAAGAGATCAGCATAGAGCAACTCGCGCGTGACCGGCACCAACGCCCCGCCAGCACCTTCGACCACCAGCGATCCTTCGACCTCTGGCAGCACAAGCCGCGCGGGATCGATCGCGAGACCGTCCAGCTCCGCGGCCCGATGCGGCGAAAAGGGCGTCGTCAGGCGATAGGCTTCGGGCAGGATATGCGCCTTTGGCACCCCCAGCGCGGCGACGCGCGCAGCGTCGCTGCCGTCCTCCAGTCCCGCCTGGACCGGTTTCCAATATTGCGCACCGAGCGCAACGGCGAGCCCGCCGGCGAACACCGTCTTGCCGACATCGGTATCGGTTCCGGTCACCACGATCGTGCGATTCACAGGATGTCCTCCAGAGCATCGCCGAGCGCGGCCACGGCCGCCTCGTCGGTATTGAGCGTGAGCGAGATGCGCAACCGTGCGGTCCCGGCGGGGACCGTGGGCGGGCGAATGCCGCGTACGTCGAAGCCCCGCGCCTGCAGCGCGGCAGCGATTTCCATGGTGCGAGCATCCTCGCCGATGACGACCGGCTGGATCTGCGAGCCGCTGGGCGCGATGCCGAGATGGCCGAAAGTCCGTTCGGCCGCTTCGACCAGCTTTGCCAGCCGTGTGCGGCGGTCATCGGCGGCGGCGGCGATATCGAGCGCAGCATGCGCGACCGCGGCCATCAGAGGCGAAGGCGCGGTCGAGAAGATGAAGCCGCGCCCGCGATTGACCAGGAATTCGCGGACGATCGCCGGGCCTAGTACCAGCGCGCCTTCGCTGCCCAGCGCCTTGCCGCAGGTCGCCAGCACGATCGCATTGTCCTGTCCGTGCAGCTCTGCCGCGAGCCCGCACCCGTGCGGCCCGAACACGCCTACCGCATGCGCTTCGTCGACCAGCAGCATCGCTCCTTCGCGCCGCGCCAGTTCGGCAAATTCCGCCACCGGGGCGCGGTCGCCATCCATGCTGTAGAGCGTTTCGAACGCGATCCAGGGCGTGCCGCGCCCACCATCCGCGCGCCACGCGGCAATGCCATCGGCGGCGGCATCGACGTCATTGTGCGCAAAGGCTCTGGACGACGCGCGCGAGAGGCGCATGCCTTCATGCGCGCTGGCATGAACCAGCGCATCGTGGAGGATGAGGTCGCCCTTTTGCGGCAGCGTCGCAAAGATCAGGCTGTTGGCGGCATAGCCCGAGCCGAGGAACAGGGCGGAGGGAGCCTCGAAGAATGCCGCCGATCGCTCTTCCAGCGCTTCATGCTCGGCGCAATTACCGCGCAGCAGCCGCGACCCGCCCGAGCCGAGAGTAACCCCGCGCTGGAGCGCCGCGACAGCCGCTTCGCGCAATGCGGACGATCCGGCCAGCGCGAGATAGTCGTTGGACGAGAAGTCTCGTCCCTGTGCCAACGTCAGCATCCGGCGGCGGCCGGCCTGCGAAAGGCGGTCGAGATCGTGCTTGTAGAATTCGGGTAATCTCACAGCCGGCACCGTCTAGGTCCCCGCCGGCGATTTGCAACTGTGCACCGGGCAAATCGCGCAAGGCGATGCCGAAAACATCCCGCCCTTGGCGCACCCGAGAGGATTCGAACCTCTGGCCTCTGCCTTCGGAGGGCAGCGCTCTATCCAGCTGAGCTACGGGTGCATGTCGGGCCTTTCGGCGAAGGGGGCGCTTAGCAAAGCGCGTCCGCACTCGCCAGCCTTAAAACGACCCAGCGGAATTGGCGAGAACCGCGTTAGGTCTTTCGCAAGACTGGCGGCGTATCCGTGGCAGCCATGAGCGCGATGTCCCACCCGTTCGACCTGGCCCAGGCCACGATGCTCCCGCCCGCCGAGACCGGCCCGCGCGACGTCCCGGACAGCACCGTACTGGCCGAGCAGTGGCAAGCCGTTCACGAAGCAGCCGCTGCCGTGGGCAATCTCGCCCAGCTCGGCAGGGAACCGCTGTCGTCGCAGATAGCCGAGCTGCCGCAGCGTGCCGCGCAAAAGGGTGGCCGGAGCTATGAGTTGGCGGCGCGGGGGATCGACGACCTCGCCGCCGTGATGCAACCGGGATTGCGGGCGCTTCTTTCGCTGACCGCCGAGGGACAGGACACGACCGCGGCCGCGCTCACGCTGTGGCGCGAGTTCCACACTGCGCGCCGGGCGATCGTCGATCTCGTCGACGCGGCGTAGCGCCGAAAGGCCGATAGCGACCGGATCGGCGATCTTTCACGCATCCCGCATGAGCGCGACGTGCCGGGGGTTTGGCCTTGACCGTGTTCGCACTCTGTTCCATTCGAGCCGCATGACGGATTCTATAACGGAAGCGCAGACGGCAGCCTTGGTGGCAAAGGGCATCGCGCGTCTCTTTGCGCGCAACGACGTCTGGTGCCTTGCTGAGATGCCGCTGCGCAATGGACGGCGCGCGGATCTGATGGGGGTCGATCCCAAGGGCCGCGTGATCATCGTCGAGATCAAGGTCCAGCGCGGCGACCTCTTGGGTGACGGCAAATGGCCCGACTATCTCGATTATTGCGACCGTTTCTACTGGGGCGTGCCGCCGGGGCTCGATCGCGGCCCGCTCGAGGGGGAAGCCTATCGCCCCGAATGCTGCGGAATCATCGTAGCCGATGGCTATGACGGCCAAATCGTGCGTCCGGCACCGCTGGCGCCGCTTGCCGCCGCGCGCCGCAAGGTCGAGGTCGAACGTCTCGCGCGCACCGCGCTCCGCCGCGGGACCGTGGCGCTCGATCCACACTGCGCGCCGTGGGGCACGCCCGAATAGCATTTGCCGGTTTTCCCTTTGCGCGCGGCGGACTAGGGTCGACGCACGATGTGGACCGCCATCATCCTTTCCGCGGCCGCGATGACCGCGATCGTGGCCATGCGCTATCTCGCCTCGAGCGGGATCTTCGCCGCGCTCACCAACCGCGTGCGACCGGGCTATCATGCGCAGCTCGGGCCGCAGATCCGCCGCGAGATCGGATGGTCGCTGGCGTCGGCGGCGATCTACGGCATCCCCGCGGGCGTGGTCGCCTGGGGGTGGCAGGAGCGCGGCTGGACGCTGATCTATACCGAGTGGGATGCCTATCCGCTGTGGTACCTCGCTCTCGCGCCGCTGCTCTACCTGCTGGCGCACGACACATGGTTCTACTGGACGCACCGAGTGATGCATCGCCCCAAGCTGTTCCGGACGATGCATGCGGTGCACCACGCCAGCCGCCCGCCGACCGCTTGGGCGGCGATGAGCTTCCACCCCTGGGAAGCGATCACCGGCGCGGTGGTCATCCCCGCGCTCGTCTTCCTCGTCCCGATCCATGTCGCCATGCTCGGTGTCGTGCTGCTGGTGATGACAGTGATGGGCGTGACCAATCATATGGGCTGGGAGATCTTTCCCCGGGCCCTGGTTCATTCCAAGTTAGGCAACTGGCTGATAACCGCCAGCCACCACCAGCGTCATCATGAAGAGTACAGATGCAATTACGGTCTCTATTTCCGCTTCTGGGATCGCGTATGCGGGACGGATCGCGGCCTCAGTCCCAACGCCTGAGCCGCGCGGCCGCGCTGGCGCTGCTGCCGCTTGGCGGCATGCTGGCGGCTGCGGTCCCGTTACCCGGGAAGGGCGCTACCATCACCGTCACGGTAACCGATCTGCGCAATGCCAAGGGCATCGTGCGCGCCTGCATGACCATGGACGAGGACAAGTTTCCGCGATGCCGCGGCGTGGCGGGCGCACATGGCGCAACCGCGCGAGCACGCGAGGGCGGCGTGTCCTTCACTTTCGAGGGCGTTCAGCCCGGTCGCTACGCCATTGCCCTGCTTCATGACGAGAACGGCAACGGCAAGGCCGATCGCGCACTGGGCATGATGCCCAAGGAAGGGTTCGGTTTTTCGCGCGACGCCAAGGTCCGTATGGGGCCGCCCAAATTCTCCGACGCGGCCTTCGATATCGGCGCCGAGGACCGCGCAATGGCGATCCGGATGCGGTACATGCTTTAGCACGATCCACCCCGCGGCAATGGTTAATCCACTTAACCGGATGTTTACCACGCGGGCCTCATACGGCTGTCGAATGAGCAGAATTCTTCGGGAGCCCATATAGTGATCGACAGGCTAGGCGGCTTTTTCGGCTCGCGCGACGCGGAGGAGGATTTCGACGACGAACACGTCGAGGAATCCGACGCCGATATCGAGCCGCCGCCTTCGCCGGTGGGCCAGGACGAGCGCCGCATGCAGGTGCGCGCCTACAATCACTGGGCAAGCCAACTGGGCGACCTCAACTTCCCGCATATCGACGATCTCGAACCCGGCGCGCTCGAGGATTTCGGCCCCTATTCGCTGCTGCTCGACCTGTCCGACGACATCGAAGACCCCAGGGTCGGCTTCGTCGGCACGGAACTGGCCGCCGAATGCGGGCACGATGATTCGCTCGAGCGGCTCTCCCGCGTGCCCGGCCGCTCCGTCCTGAGCCGCATCACCGACCACTATATGCAGATCCTCGCCAATCAGGCACCGATCGGTTTCGAGGCGGAATTCGTCAACGAGCACGGCGCAACGGTACTCTACCGCGGCATCCTTCTGCCCTATTCGAGCGACAATGCGACGATCGATTTCATCTATGGCGTGATCAACTGGAAGCAGATGGCCGATCAGCAAACCGCCGACGCGCTGCTGCTGGAACTCGACCATGCGCTGGACATCCCTTCCGGCGACGAGGCCGAAGACGAAGCGGCGATCGAGACCGCCGAGACGCTCACCAATGGCGTACGTGGCCAGTATGGCGAAGACGTGCTCGAACTCGGGAACGAGAACATGATGGACAATCACGCACCCGACATGCTGCCGGAGCCTGCCTTCGGCACGGCGGATGAGGACGAAGACGAGAACGCATTTGCCGAACCGGCCGCGCGAACTGCGCTATCTCCGCGCGTCGATGCGCTCGGCAATCCGCTCGGCGGGCCTCATGCGGGCGGCGATAGCGGCGCACGGGACGAAGACGATTTCGACGGCGGCCTGAAGACTGCCGCCGATTACGGCCTGCCGGAATGGGACGAGGACGAAGAAACCGACGAGGATGTCGACGATGTCGTCGACCCGCTCGCCGATGACAGCGCTACGAGCGGCCTCGTCGCACTCGTCAATCGCGGCGACCGCACCAAGAAGAGCGTGGATCTATCGGCCGCGCAGGGGGTACCGGCCATGCCGCAAGCCCACGAAGCCGGCGATGACCCGCTACCCGCAAGGATGCCGCAGGCCTATGAGGTCCCCGCGGAAGCCCCTGTCGAACCGGATGCGCAGAGCGCCGCGGACGATACCGAGTTCGCCATCGTCGCCGAAGACGATGCGCCCGCCGCAGTCGAAGACGGCACGCCGGAAACCGAGCCGCCGGTCGAGGCGTTCGCTGCCGATGCAGTGGATTCTGCCGACATCGGCGCCTCGCCCGAGGGCCTCTACGATTGCCTTGCCGCCGCGCGCCAGATGGCGCAGGCCGCGCAGAGCACCGAGGATCGCAGCCGCAAAGCGCTCTACGCCGCGGTCGGACGGGCCTACGATTTCAGTCTCGAAGCGCAGGACGCGCCCGAAGACTTCGACGAACTGGTGGCAGAACATGGCCTGACCGTTCAGGATCGCGCGCCGATGACGCCGGTGGTCAAGCTGGTTTTCGGCACCGATTACGACAAGACGCGGATCACCGAATATGCCGCGGTGCTGATGCACGCGCACCGCGTGGGCATCGAACGTGGCAGGCTGGCGGCCTTCCTGCGCGAGACCGAAGGCGGCCTGAAGGGCGTGGTCCAGGCCGAACGCAAGGCGCGCAAGGAGGAACAGGGCAAGCCGGTCGACACCAAGAAGGCCGTGCGCCCCGCCCTCGCAGAGAAGCTGCGTGCGCTCGAAACGCTTTCCTTGGCCGAGCTGGAAGAGGACGGCCCGGAATTCGCGCTCGTGATGGTTCGCCGCACGTCCGAGGGAGAACTGGAAGTCATCGGCGAAGTGCCCGAGAATATTCCCCTCGTCGAACGCGCGGCACGCAAGCTGCTCGGCTAAAACGACAAACCCGATAAATCGCTTGTCGCCTGCGTGCCGGATTGGCTAGCGCGGAGGCGATGCCGTTCCTGCCCACCGCGCCCGTCCGTATCCAGCCCTATTTCGGTTATCGGAACCGCGAGCGCCTGCGCATCACCGCACGCGCCTTGCGATCGCGCGTGGGCACGTTCGAGAAGCGAGGGAAATGGCGCGCGGCCAAGACCATGCTCGGCCAGTTCGCCAGCCATGAAGTCGCCGAATTCCCGGTCGAACTCGAGATTGCGCGGCCCGGGATCGCCAACCGCCGGCACCGGGGTCTGACCGACGAGGAAGGGTTCGTCCATTTCGATATCCGGCTCGATCCCGCCTGGGGCTATGACGAGCAACCGGCGTGGGAGACGGTCACCTTCCATTGGTCGGCGGGCGAGGGACAACAGTGCCTCGACGCACATGTGCTCGCGCCCGGAAGCGATACCGGCCTGGCGGTCATTTCCGATATCGACGACACGATCGTCGAGACGGGCATTACCGGGGACTTTCGCAAGGTCATGCGCAACTGGCGGCGCGTCCTGATGCAGATGCCCGAAGAACGCATCATCGTGCCGGGCGCGGACGTGTTCTACAATGCGTTGGGCGGCGGCGAGGTACTGGCCCTGGGCGAAGGCCATGCGGGCGAAAGCCAGCCGGCGACGCACCGGCCGTTCTTCTATGTCTCCTCCAGCCCGTGGAACCTGTTCAGTTACCTCGTCACCTATATCCGCGGGCGCGGCCTGCCTTTGGGCCCGATCTTTCTGCGCGACTGGGGCCTTAACCGAGCGACCTTCGGTTCAGAGAGCCATGGTGCGCACAAACGCGCGGCGATCGACGGCATTCTCGCCGCCTATCCGGAACTCAAATTCGCGCTGATCGGCGACGACAGCCAGGGCGATCTGACTGCCTTTGCCGATGTCGCGCTGGATAATCCGGGGCGTGTGCGCGCGATCTTCATCCGCAAGGTCGGCGAGCGGATGAGCCCGGAGGAGTTGACCGCAAAGGCGAAGCTCAAAGCTGCGAACGTGCCATTGTGGGTGGGAGACCGCTACGATACGGGTCACGAGTTTCTCGCCTCAATCGGCCTGCTGGCCGATGACGAGGCGAGAGCCATCGTCGAAACGGTCGAGCAAACCGATCCGAGACGGGCGGTGTGAGGCGGGCGATGAAAATTCTCGCAGGCCTCGTCGTCATCCTCCTGCTGGCGAGCGCAGCACTGCTGCTTGCCATTCGCAACAACGGCCCCGCCGTACTCGACGCCATAGACCGGCTGACCGGGGGCACTCGCGACGTGACGCTCGTGGCCAAGACGCCTTATGGCGCACACCCGGCGCAGAAGCTGCGCATCTACTCGCCTCGGAATGCGGACACAGCGCTTCCCGTCCTGCTCTTCGTCCATGGGGGCAGCTGGCGCTGGGGCGATCCAGACGATTATAACTTCATCGCCCGTTCGCTTGCGCCCGAAGGCTTTCTCGTCGTGCTCGCTGGCTACCGGCTCGGCGAGGATGGTCGCTATCCCGCCATGCTCGAAGACACCGCCGCAGCCATTGTCGAGACCGCGCGCCTGGCCCCTCGCTATGGCGGCGATCCCGCACGGATCGTCCTCGCCGGCCATTCGGCGGGTGCCTACAATGTCATGCAGGTCGCGCTCGAAGAACAGTGGTTGGCCTCCAGCGGCGTTGTCCCCAACGGGGTGATCGGCCTTGCCGGGCCTTACGACTTCTACCCCTTCGACAGCGAGTCGACCCGTGCCGGCTTCGGCTCGGTTGGCGCCGGGGCGGAAAGCCAGCCCGTCAACCACGCCCGATCCGATGCGCCGCCCATGCTGCTGATCCACGGCGAGCGGGACACGCTGGTCAAACCGCGCAATACCCGCGCCCTCGCCCGCACTCTGGCAAAGGAGGGCGCGCCGGTCGAGGCGCTCTATTACGAGAATCTCGACCACAACGCTCCGCTCGTGTCGCTGGCCAGCCCCTGGCGCGGTTCGCGCGACGTCCACGATGCAGTGGTCGCATTCGCGCGGCGCGTGACCGAGGTTTCAGTTCCGGTTCAGGCCGAAACGCCTTAGGCTGTCCGCCGATGCGCCTCATAGCCCGCCTGCTCGCTTTCCTTGCCGCCGCCATGCTCTCGGCGCAGCCGGTCGCCGCTCAGTCCATTCTGCGCGATGCCGAGACCGAAGCCTTCCTCGACGAAATCTCGGCTCCGCTGATCGAGGCGGCGGGGCTGGAGCCCGAAAATGTCGATATCGTCCTCGTCAACGATCGCTCGATCAATGCCTTCGTCGCGGGCGGGCAGATTGTCTATATCCATTCGGGCCTGATCGAAGCGGCCGATACCGCCGAGGAAGTCCAGGGCGTGATCGCTCACGAGCTGGGCCACATTACCGGCGGACACATATTGCGCTACGGCGAGGGCATCGCCTCTGCGACGAGGATCTCGTTGCTCTCGATGCTCGCCGGGATCGGTGCCGCGCTGGCCGGTGCGGGCGAAGCGGCCATGGGCGTCATGGCGCTGGGCCAGCAGGCCGCGATCGGACAGTTCCTGGCCTTCAGCCGCACGCAGGAATCCTCCGCCGATTTCGCAGGTGCCGAATACCTTTCGAAGGCGGGCATTTCCGGCCGGGGCTCGCTGACCTTTTTCGGCAAGCTGCTCAATCGCGAATATCGCTATGGCTACAGCCAGAGCGACGAGGCGGGCTATTATCGCACGCACCCGCTTTCGGGCGACCGTATCTCCGCGCTGCGCGAAGTCTATGAGAAGGACCCGGCCTGGGATGCGCCCCCCAATGCGCGCAACCAGGCCAATTTCGAACGCGTCAAAGCCAAGCTGACCGGCTATATCGCCAAGCCGTCGGCTACGCTGCGCGACTACCCCGAGACCGACCAGACGGTGCCCGCGCTCTATGCCCGCGCCTATGCCTATCACCAGAATGCACGGGTGGATCGCGCGCTCGAAGCGGCCGACGCGCTGATCGCGAAGGATCCCCAGGATCCCTATTTCCTCGAGCTCAAGGGGCAGGTGCTGCTCGAATCGGGGCGCCCGGGCGAAGCGCTCGACCCGCTGCGCCGCGCGACTGCGCTGACCAATGCCGAACCGCTCATTGCCAGCATGTTCGGCCATGCGCTGGTCGCGACCGAAGACCCGGCGAATTACGAAGAGGCCGAGCGCGTGCTGCGCGCCGCCGTGGGCCGCGACCGGCGCAATCCCTTTGCCTGGTACCAGCTTGGCGTCGTCTACGCCGCGCGTGGCGATACCGCCCGCGCGCGCCTGGCCACCGCCGAACAACAGGTGATGAGCGGGCAATATGCGTTGGCCTTGCGCAGTGCGCAGGCGGCCGAGGGCGGGCTGGATCGTGGCACGCCCGACTGGATTCGTGCGCAGGACATCGGCATGCAGGCGCGTGCGCTGCTCGAGCGGCAGTGCGAAATGGAACGCGGGCGCAATTGCGCACCGGGCTGACACACGGAATAAAACGATAATGAAAAACTATCTGATGACCGCGCTGATCGCGCTGGTGTTCGGCTTTGCCGGGGCCGGCCTGTGGTCCGTTTCGGGGCTCGGCAATGGCCAGACGCGCGACTATCTGCTCGCCAATCCGCAAATCCTGCCCGAGATCGCCGAGGCCTATCAACGCGGCGAGGCGCGCGATCGGCTGGCGCAGGTTTCGGACGAGGTGACCCAACCCTTCGCGGGCGCGGTGCTCGGCAATCCGGAAGGGTCGAAGGTGCTGGTCAAGTTCACCGATTACGGCTGCACCTATTGCCGCCAGTCGGTCGAGGGAATCGACGAACTGATCGCGGGCGATCCCGAGCTCAAGGTGGTCGTGCGCGAATGGCCGATTTTCGAAGGCAGCGAGCAAGCCGCACGCATGGCGCTAGCAGCGGCTAAACAGGGCAAGTATCCCGCCTTCTACCACGCTATGTTCGAGCAGGGTACGCCGAGCGAGGCAGGAATCGAACGCGCAGCGCGGATTGCCGGGCTCGACATGAGCGCCGCGCAGGCCTTTGCACGATCGGACGAGGCGACTGCGGAGCTGGCCAAGACCATGGCCTTTGCCCGCACGCTGCAATTCACCGGCACGCCGAGCTGGATCGCGGGCGGTGAGGTGATCGAGGGGTTGGTACCCGCCGAAAGGCTTGCCGAAGCGCTCGACGCCGATACCTAGGCGCCTATTCCTCTTCCATTGCCTTGGCATACATCGAGGCCAGCGGCTTGGCCATGACGCGGCGCACCATCGGTTCGAAGAATTCGAGCGGCTCGCTGTCGTAATCGGGGTCGAAGGCCGCCTGATCGTACTTCTCGCAAAATTCTCGGCACGCCTCGAAATGCGGGTGGTCGGCGAACTTGTCGCGCGCATTCTGGTCCATGCCGAGGAAATGGAAATAGTAATAGCCCTGGAAGGCGCCGTGGTTCTGGCAGATCCAGTGGATCTCCTCGGTGACGAAAGGCTTGATGATCGAGGCGGCGACTTCGGGATGATTGTAGCTGCCGAGCGTGTCGCCGATGTCATGGAGCAAGGCCATCACGACATATTGCTCGTCGCGCCCGTCGCGATGCGCGCGCGTCGCGGTCTGCAGCGAGTGTTCGAGCCGGTCGACCGGGAAACCGCCGAAATCGCCGTCGAGCAGTCTGAGATGATCGAGCACGCGATCGGGCAGGCCCTTGGCAAAAGTGCGATATTCCTCGCCGATGATCGCCCAATCTTCGGCAGTCCCTTCCTTCATCTCGCGAAACTTGGCGCGTTCGGCGACCGCATGTTCGATATTTTCCTGCACGCCCATCGCGTCTCTCCCTCGCTTCGGCTGTCGGTTGCACTCTAGCGACTGGCGCAGTTCGTCGCAATTGCGCTAGGGGATGCAGCACATGGCCGTGTTGCCCATCCAACCCACGCCGTTCTTCGCCAACAAGAACCAGGCGTTCTGGAACCTCCAGCTGGCCGGCTGGGGCGGGGCGATGATGCTGCGCGCGATGTCGGCACTGGCGAACGGCCAGCCGCCCGACCGCCTCGTCATCATCCTCATAGCGACGATCACCGGCTTTTCGATCAGCCTGATCCTGGCGGTAATCTACGGCCGGCTGATCAGGCAGAGACCGCTCGTGACATGGGGGGCGACGGCATCGGTCCTTGCCGTGGCGACCGGGGTCTACGCCTTCATCGACAGCTGGGTGCTCGATGTCGCCGGCGCGACTTCGGGCACTGCCAGCTTCGCCAATCTGTTCGTTGGCATCTATTTCATCGATCTGACGCTGCTCGGCGCCTGGTCGGCGCTGTATTACGCGATCAACTTCTTCCTCCAGGTGGAAGAGCAGGCCGACCGGCTCGAACGGCTTGAGGCACAGGCGACCAGTGCCCAGCTGGCCATGCTGCGCTACCAGCTCAATCCGCATTTCCTGTTCAATACGCTCAATTCGATCAGCACGCTGGTGCTCTTGAAGCAGAGCGAGACCGCCAATGCCATGCTCACCCGGCTCTCGAGCTTCCTGCGCCACACGCTGGTAACGCAGCCCGGCGGCAAGGTGACGGTTGCGCAGGAAGTCGAGACCTTGCAGCTCTATCTCGGTATCGAGCAGATGCGCTTCGAGGATCGGTTGCGGTCGAGTTTCCGGGTTGAGCCCGACGCCGCCAAGGCGAAGCTGCCCGCTATGCTGCTTCAGCCGTTGGTCGAGAATGCGATCAAATACGGCGTCAGCCCGCTGGAAGAAGGCGCGGAAATCGCGATCGTAGCACAGGTCGTCGGCCCCCGACTGCGCGTGACCGTGTCCGATACCGGTCCGGGTATGACGACCGACGATATCGAGGACGGCCTTCCCGCGGTCCGCCCCACCAATGCCCGGCGCGATTCGACCGGCGTCGGGCTTGCCAATATCCGCGACCGGCTGGCGCAGGCCTATGGCGAGGAACATCGCTTCGAGATCCGCTCGCCCGAAAGCGGCGGTTTTTCCGTATTGATCGAACTGCCCTATGAAACCGAGGAGGCCGAAGCGTTAAGCGCAGCGCAAGCCGCGCCGGCGCAGGCCTCCCTACCCCAGAAACCCGCGGCTCCCCCGGCCGTTATACCCTCACACACACCCCCGAAAGCACACCAGGCAACATGACTATCCGGACCATCCTCGTCGACGACGAGAAGCTCGCCATCCAGGGCCTCCAGCTGCGCCTCGAACCGTTCGAGGACGTCGAGATCATCGAGACCTGCCAGAACGGGCGCGAAGCGATCCGCGCGATCAAGACGCAAAAGCCCGACCTCGTCTTCCTCGACATCCAGATGCCCGGTTTCGACGGCTTCAGCGTGGTGCAGGGCGTGATGGAAATCGACCCGCCGCTGTTCGTCTTCGTCACCGCCTTCCAGGAGCATGCGATCCGCGCCTTCGAGGCGAATGCGGTCAACTACCTGATGAAGCCGGTCGATGAGGACAAGCTCGCCGATACGATCGAACGTGTGCGCCAACGCCTCGCGGAGAAGAAATCGACCGAAGAGGCCGAAAAGCTCAAGAGCGTGCTGTCCGAAGTCGCTCCGGAAGCGGCCGAAAACCTCGCCGCCGAGGACGCCGAGGCCACCAGCCGCTACGAAAAGCTCATCAATGTCAAGGATCGCGGCCAGATCTTCCGTGTCGAGACCGATACGATCGAGCATATCGAGGCCGCCGGCGACTACATGTGCATTTATACCGGCGACAATTCGCTGATCCTGCGCGAGACGATGAAGGATCTCGAACGCCGCCTCGACCCGCGCAAGTTCCAGCGCGTGCATCGCTCGACCATCGTCAACCTCGACCAGGTGCGGCAGGTCAAACCGCACACCAATGGCGAGTGCTTCCTCGTGCTCGACAGCGGCGCGGAGGTGAAGGTCAGCCGCAGTTACCGCGACGTCGTGGCGCGCTTCGTTCACTGAGTTTTCGTTTCCGCACCCGCTGCGGGCGGCCAGTCGGCCTAGCCTCGCCTGCGGCTCGGAACTGGAGATAACCGATGGGGTTCGCGCTGGAAGGCTTCGATCTTGACCAATTCGTTCGCGACACGCTTGCTGAGGACCTCGGCGAGGGGCTGCCAGGCGGTGGGCGTGACGTCACCAGCGATAGCGTCATTCCCGCCGATGCGCGGTTCTCGGGCGTGATGGACACGCGCGATGCGATCCATGTGGCGGGGCTGCCAGTGGCGGAGGCGTTCTTCCGCGCGCTCGATCCCGACATGGAGATCGACATCCTCGTCGCGGAAGGCGCGAGCGTCCCGGCGCGCACCGACCTCATGCGGATGAAAGGCAATGCACGCGCCATGCTGACCGCGGAGCGCAGCGCGCTCAACACCGTCCAGCACCTCTCGGGCATCGCCACCATGGTCGCCGAATATGTCCGCGCAATGGACAGTCCGGACTGCACATTGCTCGATACGCGCAAGACCATTCCCGGCCTGCGCATCCTCGAGAAATACGCCGTGCGCATGGGCGGGGGATCGAACCACCGCATGGGGTTGTGGGACGCCGCGATGATCAAGGATAATCACGTCCTGGTCGCCGGATCTGTGGGCGAAGCGGTGCGCCGCGCGGTCGAGGCGGGCGTGCAGGATATCATTTGCGAGGTCGACCGCATCGATCAGATCGAGTCCGCGCTGGAAGCAGGCGCCACGCGGCTGCTGCTCGACAACATGGCCCCCGACACCTTGCGCGAGGCGGTCGCGCTGGTTGCCGGACGCGTGCCCACCGAGGCGAGCGGCGGAATCAATCTCGACACCATCAAGGCAAAGGCCGCAACCGGCGTCGATTACGTGTCGGTCGGTCGCCTCACCCAGAGCGCGCCCGCTTCCGATATCGGTCTCGACTTTACGCCCCTGTAATTTGCAGGCATTCCCCGCTCGATCAGAGGGAGGAATTGCAATGCGTCCGGTTTCCATCATTTGGTTCGAGCGCCTGTTTCTGCTCAGCATCGCGCTGGCACTGGTCAGCAGCGTGGTTCAGTACGACGCGCTTCTCGCGCAGATACAGACCGACCCGGCCTTTGCGCGGATGGGCTGGGGTGGCGGCTTTCTGATCGGCGTATTGGCGCTGAGCGCGCTGATCCCCTTGCTGCTGTGGTACTTCATCGCCCGCCGCGCGAGCAATCTGGCCAAGTGGCTTCTCGTGGCGCTGATCGTCGTCGGGCTGTTCTTCGTGAACTTCGATTTCGCGACCATGTGGGCACCCGGCAATCTGGCGAGCATTCTGGTCACCCTGATGCAGATCGCCGCAGTGGCCCTGCTGTTTCGGCCCGACGCGCGCGCCTGGCTCGGCAGCGGCGGCGACAGGCATGTGGCGCCTTAGGTATATCACGACGCTCGTACTGGCGGGCACGCTTTGCCACGCAGGCCCGCTGGCAGCGCAGCACTATCAGTGCAGCCCGCCGCGGGCGGTTCAGGTCCCGCAGGTTCGGCCCGATGCGCCGCCACGCCGGCTGCCGGTAACGGGCTATACGCTTGCGATGAGCTGGAGCCCGGAATTCTGCAAGCCGCGCAAGGGCCAGCGCCGTCATGCACGCCAATGCGGCGGTCGAGGAGGCATGTTCGGCCTGGTGGTCCATGGATTGTGGCCCGCCAGCGGGCGCAGCTGGCCGCAATGGTGCCCGAAATCGCGAGCGCCCCTGCCGCGCGAGGTCGCCGCGAATATGTGCATCTCTCCCTCGGCGGCGCTGATAGCGCGCCAGTGGGCCAAGCACGGCGCCTGCATGACGCGAAAACCCGCCACCTATCTCAAGGTCACACGGATCCTGTGGGAGGGCCTGCGCATCCCCGATCTCGATCGCATCAGCCGCGAGGACGGCCTCACCGCCGGCACGATCCGCACGCGCTTCGTCGATGCCAATCCCGGCTGGATGCGAGAGGCCGTAGGCGTTAAACTGAATGCACGCGGCTGGCTCGAAGAACTGCGCCTGTGCTACGACAAACGCTTCATGCCGACAGAGTGCAACCGGTCACTGTTCGGCGCGCAGGATGAGGCCGAGGCGAAAATCTGGCGGGGGCTTTGATCAGGACTGTCGGTGCTTGAAGGCGGGTTGAAAGCCGGCACTCGGCCCGATCGATCCGACTTCCCAATTCGGGCCCGGAAGCGGACTGTCCGACTTTTCTCGTCGTATCCTGAGAAGCGGTCTTTCGACTAACGAACCGGTAGCGGATATTCGGCGTCGCTGAATTTCCGGCCGAATACAGTCATACGGATCGGTTTTCGGCGGCTCGGATTTGATGTAAATGCTGCGCGGGATGGACCTAACGAGCGAAATAGAGAAATTCGTGGCCGATCAGCGCCTCGGCTTCTTGGCCACTGTTTGCTCGGATGGCACCCCGAACTTGTCACCTAAAGGTCTTACGTTCGTCTTGAATGAAAAGCAGATTGTGATCGGCGAAATTCGCTCTCCCAACACTGTCTCGAACTTGTTGCGTCAACCAGTTGCAGAATTAAATGTGGTTGATCACTTCTCTCGTAAGGGCTTCAGATTCAAAGGCGAATGTGTTGTGCTTTCTGAAAGCAGAGCGCACGACAAGTTGATCAGGTTTTTACGGTCCAAAGGTGCTCAGTCGGAAGTCAACTCGGTGATAGTGATGGATGTAAGGTCAGTTCGCCCGTTGGTTTCTCCTGCATATGATCAAGGCTTTTCTGAGCAGGATCTGCGAACGCAATGGAAGAAGCATTACGTTCAAATGGACGCGGACAGCCTCGCTAAATAGCGAAATGGGCGACGTCGTTTTGTTCGACATTTATGCCAATTAGCCGTCATTCCGCTTCCCACCCGCTATCAGACATAGCTCTTGTCCGCCGGCAGTGGTTGGCCGCCAGGTCGGTTTCGAGCATTTGCAGGCAATCTCCAACGTCTGGAATGGGGCAAAAGATGGACCCAATGGGCATGTCCGCATTCAGGGTTGCAAGCGGACATGCGGCTCACCGCCGCTCTCTGAAAAACTCCCGTAGCAAATCCGCCGCCTTCGCCTCGCCCATGCCCGCATAGACTTCCGGGCGGTGAAGGCATTGCGGCTGGTCGAAAACCCGTGCGCCGTGTTCGACCGCGCCGCCCTTGGGATCGCTGGCGGCGTAATAGAGCTTGCCGATTCGCGCGTGGACGATGGCGCCGGCGCACATCGCGCAGGGTTCGAGCGTGACCCACAGCTCGCATTCTGTGAGGCGTTCCTCGCCCAGCGCTTCGGAGGCGCGGCGAATCGCCAGGATTTCGGCGTGGGCGGTCGGATCGCATGTCTCGCGCGGGGCATTGTGCGCCTCGGCGATTACCTCGCCACCGCAGGTCACGACCGCCCCAACCGGCACTTCACCCCCAGCCGCCGACTCCTCCGCCAGCTCTAGCGCGCGTGTCATCGGTTGCGGGAGGGTCCAGAACGACATACCAGCGCCTCGCTAGCCCGCGGCATGCGGGGGCGCAACGTGCTTGACGATTCGCACCCTCGCCGCTATGCGCGCCGCTTTCCGGGACAAGAACGGACCCACGCTGCTCCAGCGCAGCACGGGGAAGCTCGCCCGCCCATTCGAACGAGAGACGTATCATGTCGCGCATTTGCGAACTCACCGGCAAGGGCCGCCAGGTCGGTCACAATGTGAGCCACGCCAACAACAAGACCAAGCGGGTCTTCCTGCCGAACCTGCAGAACGTCACGCTGATGAGCGAGAAGCTCGATCGCAGCTTCAAGTTCCGCGTGTCGACCCAGGGCCTGCGTTCGGTCGAGCACAATGGCGGTCTCGACAACTGGCTGCTCAAGACCAGCGACGACAAACTGTCGGCCAATGCGCTCAAGGTGAAACGCGAGCTGAAGAAGGCGGACGCCGCTTCGGCGTGAGGTGAACAGGCGCCCCGGCGCCGCAACCGACGCACCGGTTCGAAGGGCGCGCGAGGTTACTCGCGCGCCTTTTCGCGTTGGTCCCAGCGCAGCTTGAGCAGCAAGGTACGCTGGATCGACATGAAATTGTCGTCCGAGATAAGCCACACATGCGTTCCGTCGGCATCGCGGGTCAGCGCGATACCCTCGTAATTGTCCTGCGGGATGGCAGGGCCGAATTCGGTCAACAGCGCGGCAGCAATCGTCCCGTCGGCCGCATGCCGGTCGACATCGACTTCGGCGATCGCGCTTTGGAAGACGGGGGGTATACCCCAGCTCACGCGCCGCAGCAGGACCAGCGCCTTGCCGCCCTCGACCGGCGTCGCATCGACCGGACGGTAGCCTGCGGGTATCGCGATGCGCAACTCCTCCGGCGCGCGTTCCTCGATCGGGTCGCCGGCAAATAACAGTGCGCGATGCCCGGGCTCGCGCCAGCGCTGAGGACGCTCTTCGATCACCAGGAAGCGCCCATCGGCCAGCCGGGCAAGCGATTCGGCCCCCGAATTGGCGCCCCAATAGCGCATTGCGGCAGGGCGGACCTCCTCATCCGGCTTCAGATCCGCGTCGAAGCGCACGATCGACTCGCGAAATTCGAAGCCTCCCCAGACGGTGCCGCTCACCGGATCGATCGCCAGCGATTCGAGATCGCGCCCCAGCTTGTAGCTGGTCTCGTTCTCGCCAAGCCGGCTGAGCTCGCCAGGCGCAGAGCTGCGGTCGGGCCGCTCGAACACCAGCTTGCGCCCGGTATCGCTACCCGCGAGGAACCGCATGCCGTCCAGCGCGACGAGCGCCGAAAGCCCGCCAAACTGCACCCGGTCGCCGGTCAGTTCCCACGCCGCGACGAGGGCGAAGGGGCCTGATCGCTGGAAATCCTGGTCCAGGGGTTCGATCGCCACCGCTCGATGGAAGTTTCGCGGCAATTCGGGATCGCGCAGCCATGTCCCCGGTGCGAGCGCGCTGGCAAGCATAAGGGCGAGGAGGAGACGCTTGGGGCGCATGGACGGATCGCTCTCTTGGCGGCGTCGGCGGACGCGTCAAGCGCTCAGCGCATGGGCCCGGTGAAGAGCAGCGGATCGAGCCGGGCGTTACGCCACTTGAGGCTCCAGTGGAGATGCGGGCCGGTGGCACGGCCGGAGGAGCCGATATCGCCGATATGCTGGCCCTGACGCACCCGCTCCCCCTCGCGCACATAGAGCTGCGAGGAATGCAGGAAAGCGCTGTTCAGGCCCTGCCCGTGGTCGATAATCAGCAGCTTGCCCTCGAGGCTGAAATCCTGCGCGGCCAGCACTACCACCCCATCGGCCGGGGCGACGTAGGGCACCCCGTGTCCGGGTGCGATATCGATGCCCGAATGATAGCTGCCGGGTTCACCGCGATAGATGCGTTGCGAGCCGAATCGGCCCGAGATGCGACCGGTTGCCGGCCAGATGAAATCTTGCCGCCAGCCTCCGGCGCCTGTCTCTTTCAACCGCGCATTCCAGATCGCGTCGAGCTCGGGCTGGCGACGACGCATGAAGGCCGCGCTCGAGCTGCCCGGCCTGCGCGCGACATTGACATGTTCGATCTCCCAGTCGCGCGGAGCGACGGTCAGCGGGCTTTCGATGGTTCGCCCGTCCGCCAGCCGTGCGGTGAGCGTCACCGCGCGCGGCGAATCGCGATCGAAGGCAGCGAAGAACCGGCCGTCTGCGTCGAAGGAGAGTTTCTCGTCGCCCAGCATCGCTTCGCTCGTGCCGCCTGGCACGACGCCGCGAATCCAGCCGCCCTGTTCGAGCTCTCCCGCAAAGGTGAAGACTGCCGAGCGCGATGGAGCCGGCGTGGGTGTTTGTGTCGGCGTCGACGGCGGGGCCGGCGCGGCGCGCGCCGGCTGCACGACCTGCGCGGCGGGCGGCGGTGGCGGAGCTTGGGGCTCTGCTGCCGGGACACAGGCCGTGGCGAAGATGAAGAGCGGCGCGACCCCGGCGGGCTTCACGGCGCCAGTCGCTCGGTGGCCAGCTTGGCGCTGGCATAGGCCTCCTGGTGCTCGACCGACCAGTAGCGCAGTTCCTCAAGTGGAATGGGCACCCCGCTCATCGCACAGAACACGTGGTTGCCCGCGCGCAAAACGCGAAAACCCGAAGGGCCATATTGCAGCTTGGCCTCGCCATTGGACGGGGCGGAATTCTTCTTCATCAGCATAGCGCCATCCCTAGCATTTGCGCGTCATCCGAACAAATCGTCCTGCTTGGGCGCGGTTCCGGATTTGCGCGGTTTGCGGCGCGGCGCGGGAGGGGATGGAATCCCGCCGGTCGCGACATCGAGTTCGCCGTCGCGGAATTTGAGCGTCAGCGTGGTTTCCTGTGCCGCTGCGGCCTTGTCGGTGATGGTGCGCCCATCGGGGCCGGTGACGCGGACATAGCCGCGCGCCAAAGGGCGGTCGGGATGGAGCTGCTCGGCCAGCCGCGCCAGCGCCGCTAGCCGCTCGCGCCGCTCGGCCAGCGGGCGCTCGACCAGCGCGGGGGCCAGCTTCTGCCCCGCCAGTGCGCGCTGCGCCTCGCGCAGATTGCGCTCGAGAATGGCAGGCGCCAGCCGCAGGTTCGACAGCTTTTCACGCCCCTGCGCCGCGCGGTCGCGCAAGCCCCTGCGCAGCCGCTCCGCGAGGTCGTCCAGTCGCTGCGCATGCGGTTCGAGCAGCGCCTCGCGCTTGGGCAGCCGGTCGGTGCGCGCCTGCAGGCGTTCACGACCCAATTGCACGGGCCGCAGGATCGCGCGTTTCTTGCGCGCTTCGAAATCGGCCAGCGTCGCGGCGAGTTCGGCACGCACCGGCACGGCGATCTCGGCCGCGGCGGTCGGTGTGGGTGCGCGGCGGTCGGCGGCGTAATCGGCCAGCGTGGTATCGGTCTCGTGCCCGACCGCGCTGATGGTGGGGATGGGACAGTCGGCGATCGCGCGGACCACGACCTCCTCGTTGAAGCTCCACAGATCCTCGATCGAGCCGCCGCCGCGCGCAACGATGACGAGGTCGGGCCGGTCGGAGTGGCCTTCGGGCAGCGCGGAAAAGCCGCGCACCGCACCGGCCACCTGCTCCGCCGCGCCCTGCCCCTGCACCAGCACCGGCCACACGATCACGCGGCTGGGAAAGCGATCCGCCAGCCGGTGGAGGATGTCGCGGATGACTGCCCCAGTGGGCGAGGTAACCACGCCGATGGTGCGAGGAAGGAATGGGAGAGGCTTTTTCCTCTCCTGTGCGAAGAGACCCTCGGCCTGCAAGCGCGTGCGAGTCTTTTCGAGCAGCGCCAGCAGCGCGCCCTCACCCGCCAGCTCCATCCGCTCGATCACGATCTGGTATTTCGACCGTCCGGGATAGGTGGTGAGCTTGCCCGAAGCGACCACTTCCAGCCCGTCTTCGGGCGTGAACGGCAGACGGCCCGTATTGCCGCGCCACATCACCCCGTCGAGCACCGCCTTCTCGTCCTTGAGCGCGCAATACATATGCCCGCTCGCCGCGCGCTTCACCCCCGACAATTCGCCGCGCAGCCGCACGAAGCCGAAGCGGTCCTCCACCGTGCGTTTCAGCGCCTGCGAAATTTCGCTCACGGTCAGCGGCTCGGCGTTGTCGCCCGCACGACCCTTCGCTACCAAGCTGGCATCTTCGCCATTGGACGGGAAATCGCTTGCCATGAATATCCTTTTGCTTGGCTCGGGCGGTCGCGAGCATGCGTTAGCCTGGAAGCTGGCGCAATCGCCGCTGTGCGACAAGCTGTGGGCGGCGCCGGGCAATCCAGGCATCGCACAGGAGGCCGAATGCGTTTCGCTGGATGCAGCCGATCATGACGGGGTGGTCGATTTCTGCAAGGACAACGCCATCGGCCTCGTCGTGATCGGCCCCGAGGCGCCATTGGTCGACGGTCTGGCAGATACGCTGCGTGCGGCGGGTATCGACACATTCGGTCCCTCGAAACAGGCGGCGCAGCTCGAAGGCAGCAAGGGCTTCACCAAGGAGCTGTGCCAGCGCGCAAATATTCCGACGGCACGTTATGAACGCTGCACCTCCTTGGAGGCCGCCTGGGGCGCGCTCAAGAAATTCGACCCGCCCTTCGTCCTCAAGGCCGACGGTCTTGCCGCGGGCAAGGGCGTGGTCATCGCCGAGACGCGCGCAGAGGCGCAGCACGCGCTCGACGAAATGTTCGACGGCAAGTTCGGCAGCGCGGGCAGCGAGGTGGTGATCGAACAGTTCCTGATGGGGGAGGAAGCGAGCTTCTTCGCGCTGACCGACGGCACGGCGATCGTCCCCATCGGCACCGCGCAGGACCACAAGCGCGTGGGCGAAGGGGACAGGGGACCCAACACCGGCGGGATGGGCGCCTATTCGCCCGCCCCGGTGCTGAGCGAGGCACTGCGCGAGCAGGTGATGCGCGCAATCGTCGAGCCGACGGTCCGCACCATGGCCGCCGAGGGCACGCCCTATTCGGGCGTGCTCTATGCCGGGCTGATGCTGACCAAGGACGGCCCGCAGCTGATCGAATACAATGCGCGTTTCGGCGATCCGGAATGCCAGGTGCTGATGATGCGGCTCGAGAGCGATCTCGTCGAACTGATGCAGGCCTGCGCGCAAGGCACGCTGGGCGAGGTCGCCGCACCGGTCCTGTCGGACGATTTCGCGCTCACCGTGGTGATGGCCGCCGAGGGCTATCCCGGCACGCCGAAAAAGTGCGGCACGATCGATCTAGGCGAGGCCGAGGCGAACGGCGCCAAAGTCTTCCACGCCGGCACGAAGCTGGACGGCGACACACTGACCAGCAGCGGTGGCCGCGTGCTCAACGTGACCGCGCGCGGCGCGAGCGCCACCGAAGCGCAGGCAAGGGCCTATGCGGCGGTCGACGCGATCGATTTCGCGGACGGTTTCTGCCGAAGGGATATCGGCCAGCGCGAGGTAAGGCGGGAGCAGGGGTAGGTGCGGCGGTTTGCGACCCGCTCGCGGACGATGTGGTTTAGAAAACGACCCTTCAAAGCGGACATCGCCTTCTCGGACGATGATACCCGCTCGATCCGGCGCGTCCGCAAAGTTTCGGAGACTGGACCTCGGTCAATTACGTAATCGGTCGAGTTTGCGGACCTTATACACTTGGTTCTCGATGGCTCCCCGGTTCACCCAACCTACGGGAACACCACGGTTGGAGATGTCGAGATGAGGTGGTCACGGAGGAACTTTCTCGCAGCAGGCGGTGCCGGCGTGACTGCAACCTGGTTGGGCGGCTGCAGCGGTAGCGGCATGGGAACCTACGATGATGCCGCGGGAGCCCTTCGTGCTCCGCTTCCCGCCGATGCCAAACCGGAAGATTTTGTCCGCTTCGCGTCACTGGCCCCGAATTCCCACAACACCCAGCCTTGGAAATTCAGGCTGGGCGATGACGCTGTCGACATACTGCCCGACCTGAGCCGCAGCTGCCCTGTTGTTGACCCAGATGACCACCATGTCTTCGTGTCTCTAGGTTGCGCGGCGGAAAACCTGCTGATTGCCGGAAATGCCCGAGGCCGACCCGGAGAAGTGTCGGTCAATCCGGCGGGCAAGGCGTCTTCGATCGCGGTCGCGTTGGGGAACGGCGCCATTTCCGACCGAGAGCTTTGCGATGCGATACCGCTGCGCCAGTCGACCCGCTCGGACTATGACGGCCAGCCGCTCTCGACGGAGGACTTGCGTAGGTTGGGTCGAGCGGCTGCCATGCCGGGCGTGGAAACGTTGTTCATCACCGACCGGGCGAGGATGGACGGCGTGCTCGATTATGTGATTGCAGGGAACAGCGTGCAATGCGACGATCCAGCTTTCGTCGAGGAATTGAAGGACTGGATCAGGTTCAACCCCGAGGCGGCGCTTGCAACGAAAGATGGCCTCTTCACCGCCTGTTCGGGCAACCCGACTTCCCCGAGCTGGCTCGGGAGCCTGATGTTCGACCTCTTTTTCTCCAAGGAATCGGAAAACGAGAAGTATGCCGGGCATGTGAACAGCTCGGCCGGTATCGTGATCTTTGTTGCCGACCGGGACGATGAGGAAGGTTGGATCAATGTCGGGCGCAGCTTTCAGCGCTTTGCGCTGCAAGCGACCGCGCTCGGCATTCGGCACGCCCATCTCAACATGCCCATCGAAGTGGCGGACATCCGACCCGAGTTCGCCAGTTGGCTTGGTATTCCGGACAAGCGCCCGGATCTCGTGATCCGGTTCGGCAAGGCGCCAGCGCTTCCGATGTCGCTCAGGCGGCCGATCGCCGAAGTGCTGGCTTAGGAGGCGGAGAATGATCAACGCCGCCATTCTTTACTACTCGCGAACGGGCACGACGCAGGCGGTCGCCAGGATGCTGGGACGAGAGCTCGATATCCAGCCGATGAAGATCGAATGCCCTCGCTACGACGGAGGATGGTTTCGGTATCTTCTTGCTGGATACGACAGCGTTCGGGGTCGTCTACCCGAAATCCAGACCCCACCGGCGTCGTGGTCTGGCGACGACGTTCTCCTTCTGGGCGCACCTATCTGGACGAGCTATCCCGCATTGCCACTGCGATCTTTTCTGGAGAGCAAACCTGCCCTGCCTCGGCGCGTCGCCCTATTTCTTACTCACGGCGGACATTCACCGCCGCAAAAGGCGATCGATTTCGTCTCCGATCTGCTGCCACACCCTCTTGTGGCGTCGCTGGGCTTGCAACAGGAGCAGGTCCGCCAGCAGGAATGCGATGAGCAAATCGCGGGATTTATTCGCAAGCTGAAACAGGCAGGCGGAGTTTGATCTTTCGAGAGGCCGGGGTGATCCGAGGGTGCGCTGGATCGCTCAGCCCAGCTTTTCGGCCACCAGCGCCCTCAGATCGGCCTCGCTGCGTGCGCCGTAGTGAGAGATGATCTCGGCGGCGCAGATCGAGCCCATGCGCAGGCTGGTTTCCAGCCCCAAGCCCCGCGCGTGGCCTGTAAGGAATCCGGAAGCGAAAAGATCGCCGGCGCCGGTGGTGTCGACCACCTTTTCCACCGGCTCGGCGGCGACTTCGGCACGCTGGCCGTTCGCGATGCCGACCGCGCCCTTGGCGCTGCGGGTCGCGACGAGCACGGGGACGTTGTCCTTTACCATCGCGAGGCCGGCTTCGAAATCGTCGGTGCCGGTCAGCGTCGCCAGCTCGTGTTCGTTGACGAAGAGGATGTCGATCTGTCCCTCTTCGATCAGCGCGCGAAAATCGTCGCCGTGGCGTTCGATCACGAAGCTCTCGGATGCGGTGAAGGCGACCTTGCGGCCGGCCTTGCGGGCCACCTCGATTGCCCGGCGCATCGCGCTGCGCGGTTCCTCGGGATCCCAGAGGTAACCTTCGAGGTAGAGAATGCCCGCGCTGGCGATCAGCTCGTCGTCGAGCGCGGCGGGCGGGAGAAACTGGCTCGCACCGAGGAAGGTGTTCATCGTGCGCTCGCCATCGGGCGTCACGAAGATCAGGCAGCGCGCGGTAGCAGGCTGGCCTTCGCGTGCAGCGGTGTCGAAATCGATACCCACCGCGCGGATGTCGTGGCTGAAAACGTCGCCCAGCTGGTCCTTCGCCACTTGGCCGACAAAGGCGCATTGGGCGCCAAGCGCGCTCATGCCTGCCAGCGTGTTGGCCGCCGAACCGCCCGAGATTTCCCTGGCCGGGCCCATCGCTTCGTAGAGCCGACGCGCGCCGTCTTCGTCGACCAGTGTCATGCCGCCCTTGTTGAGCTCGAGTTCGGCGATCAACTCGTCGTCGCAAGGGGCCATTACGTCGACGATGGCATTTCCGATGGCGATTACGTCGTAGCGGGGTTCGGTCATATGTGCTCCGGGGGAGGTGAATTCATTGCGTCGGGCGCCGTTAGCCGTTCGTCGCGACGAGGCCAAGGGCGGCGTTGACTTGCGAGGGGGCGGCGCGCATCCCGCGAAATGCATGTTGTCGTTGCCCGCCGCCCTCGCCCTCTCGCAGCGCCAGCTCGGCGACCCGGCAATTTTGAAAGTATTGCTCAAGACCGCATTGATCACGCTCGCGATTTTCGCCGCAGGGGGCGCAGCGCTCTATGTCGGAGTGGAGCGCGCCATCGCCTCCGTCACCAGCGCCGACACCTTCGGCCTGGGCGCGCTGGTCGCCGTGGCAGGAATGTTCCTGGCGGGCTGGTTTCTCTTTCGCGTGGTGGCACTGTTCGTGCTGCAGTTCTTCGCCGAGGACGTGGTGCGCGCGGTCGAGGCGCGGCATTATCCCGGGGCATCGCATACGGTGCGCGACATCCCGCTGGCAGAGGAAGCGGGCAACGCGCTGCGCTCGCTGCTGCGAACCGTGCTCGCCAATGCCGCCGCGCTGCCGGTGGCAGCAGCCCTGCTGGTGACCGGCATCGGGGCGGCTGCGGTCTTCTGGGCCGTAAACGCCTATCTGATCGGACGCGAATTGCGCGACATGGTGTGGCTGCGGCACCGCGCGGACGCGGCCGAGATCGCCCCGATCGGCGGTCTAAAACGCTTCCTGCTCGGCGGCGTGGTCGTGGCGCTGCTCGCAATACCTTTCGTCAATCTGATTGCGCCGATAATAGGCGCCGCCAGCGCGACGCATCTCGTTCATCGCGCGCGTGAGAAAGATCTGCATGCGTAAATCCGTCCTGTTCCTCCTCCCCTTACTCGGCGCCTGCACCACCGTGCCGGCGAGCGGACCATCTGCACCGCCGGTCTCGCGGCCCGGCGCCTCGCCTCCACCGCAGGAAGTACGCGTTGCGCCGAGCACTCAAGGATTTCGTGCGCCGCGCGTGATGAACGTTCCGGGCCTGGAAGGCGTGATCGGGAGGAACGAGACGGCGCTCGCCAATCTGTTTGGGCCGCCCCGCCTGAGCGTGACCGAGGGAGATGCGAAGAAGCTGCAGTTTACCGGTGAAGCCTGCGTGCTCGATGTCTATCTCTACCCGCTCGAGCCGCGCGGCGAGCCGAGCGCGACCTATGTCGACGCTCGCCGCGCGAGCGACGGGCTCGATGTCGACCGCGCTGCCTGTGTGGCTGCGCTAGAGCGCTGAGCCCCCGCGAGGGTCAGACCATGAAGCTTTCGCCGCAGCCGCAAGCACCCTTGGCATTGGGGTTCTCGAAAACGAAGCCGGCAGTGAAATCGTCTTCCACCCAGTCCATCGTGCTGCCGATGAGGTAGAGCACACTCGCGCCGTCGATGTAGAAAATGCCCCCAGGCGTCTCGATCTTCTCGTCGAACTTGGCTTCCTCGGTGACGTAATCGACCGAATAGGCGAGGCCCGAGCAGCCGCGACGCGGGGTCGAAAGCTTGACGCCGATCGCATCGTTAGGCGCCTTCGCCATGAGATCGGCCACGCGCTGCTCGGCCGCCTTGGTCAGGACGACGGCGGCCTTTGGTGCGCGGCGGGTCTTGGTATCGCTCATCACAGCATCCCCAGTTCGAGGCGCGCCTCGTCGGTCATCTTGTCCGGGCCCCAAGGCGGGTCCCACACCAGGTTGACCTCTGCATCGCGCACGCCGGGCACGCTGGCGGCGCGCAGTTCGACTTCGCCCGGCATGGTTTCGGCGACCGGACAATGCGGCGTGGTCAGCGTCATCGTGACGGTGACATCGCTCTCGTCATCGACCTCGACGCCGTAGATCAGTCCGAGATCGTAAATGTTCACCGGGATTTCCGGATCGTAGATTTCCTTGAGCGCGGCAACGACCGCTTCGTAGAGATCGCCGCCCGGCGCGCCAGCAGGCACGTTTTCCGGCTTTTTCTGCAGGAAGCCTTCGAGGTAGTCGCGCTTGCGCTCCATCGTCTCGCGCGGGGTTTCCTCCGTGTCGACGGCGTCCTCGACTCGGGCGCGCGGCGGCTTCGCAGGCACAGCGTCGGCAGGCGAGGGGGCCGCGATGAAATCGGTGTCGTTTTTCGTTTCTTCGCTCATCCGAAGATCCTCTGGGTCCGTTCGATGCCGCGCATGAGGGCGGCGATGTCGCTTTCGTCGGAATAGAGCCCGAAGCTCGCGCGGGCGGTGGCGGGGACGCCGAGATGGTCCATCAGCGGCTGCGCACAGTGGTGGCCAGCGCGGATCGCGACATTCTCTTCATCCAATATGGTGCCGAGATCGTGCGGGTGAACCCCTTGAATCGCGAAGCTCACGATGCCGGCACTTTCGTCGGGTCCGAACAGCGTGACCGAGTTGAGCGAGCGCAACTCGTCGCGCAGTTGGCGAGCAAGACCGCTTTCGTGCTCGAAGAGCCTGGCCGGCCCCAGCGCATCGACATAGTCGATCGCCGCATGCAGCGCGATCGCCTCGGTGATCATCGGCGTGCCGGCCTCGAAACGCTGCGGCGGCGGAGCATAGGTGGTCTTCTCGAAGGTGACGCGATCGATCATTGCCCCGCCGCCCTGCCAAGGGGGCATGGCATCGAGGATGTCTTCGCGCGCCCACAGCACGCCGATTCCGGTAGGCCCGTAGATCTTGTGGCCCGAGAAGGCGTAGAAATCGCAATCGAGCGCCGCCATGTCGAGCGCCATGCGCGGTGCCGCCTGGCAGCCGTCGAGCATGATCTTGGCGCCCACCGAATGTGCGAGGTCCGCCGCCGCGCGTGCGTCGAGCACGCTGCCCAGAACGTTCGAGACATGCGCGAGGGAGACGAGCTTCGTCCTCGGCGTCAGCAGCGATTCGAGCGCGGCGAGGTCGATGCGGCCGTCCTCGGTCAGCGGGCAGACATCGATCCGGGCGCCGGTGCGTTCGGCCAGCAATTGCCAGGGGACGATGTTCGAATGATGCTCGAGCGTCGAAAGGACGATGCGGTCGCCTTCGCCGAGATTCGCCATGCCCCAGCTGGAGGCGACGAGATTGATCGCCTCGGTCGCGCCGCGCACGAAGACGATCTCGTTCTCAGATCGGGCGCCCAGGAATTCGGCCGTACGGCGCCGCGCCGCTTCATAGCCCAGCGTCATTTGCGCGCTACGACCGTAAACACCGCGGTGCACTGTGGCATAGTCCCGCCCAAGCGCGCGCGACATCGCATCGATCACCGCCTGCGGCTTCTGCGCCGAAGCGGCCGTATCGAGGTAATGCCACGGCTGTCCGTCGGCGGTGACGAGGCCCGGAAACTCCGCTTTCAGGCCTTTCGAGCGGGTGAGGGCGACTGCTTCGTTCACAGCGCCTTGTCCACCTTGTCGAGCGCAACCTGCATCATCGCCTCGCGCGCTTCGTCATCGTCGAGCGCGACCAGCGCATCGCCGAGGAAGGCCTGCACCAGCAGGCGGCGGGCGAGATCGGGCGACAGGCCGCGCGCAGCCATGTAGAACCGTGCATTCTCGTCCATCTGGCCGACGCTGGCGCCGTGGGCGCATTTCACGTCGTCGGCGAAGATTTCGAGCTGCGGCACCGCGTTAACGCTCGCGCCCTTTTCGAGCAGCAGGCCCTTGAAGTCCTGCGCCGCGTCGGTTTTCTGCGCACCGCGCACCACGTCGATATTGCCGAGGAAATTGCCCGTTCCATGGCCCCAATGGACACTGCGGACCGTCTGGTTGCTGGTCGCCTCGGGCGCGACATGGACCGTGCGGGTGACGAATTCGCGAACCGTCTCGCGTCCGCCCACTGTGATCCCGCCAAGCTCGAAATGCGCGCCCTTGTGCAGCGTCACTTCAACCTCGAGCCGCGCGTATTCGGCCGAGGCGAGCACCGCGAATAGCTCGCAGGTCGCGCCTTCGCCGACGGTCACACGCCAGCGGTGCAGTTCGGTGGGCCTGGTACCCTTGCCATCGGCGATCACCAGCGTCTCGCGGACGGTTTCGCCCGCTGCGATATCGAGTTCGCGCCAGTCGTTTAGCGCTTCGCCCTGCAGCCGCTCGACCGCGGAATAGCGCCAGGCTTCCTCGCGCCGTGTTGGAAGTTCAGCAGCTTCAGGCATTGGCAGTCTCTGGAGCCATCACCGCGTCGTAGCCTTCGTTCTCGAGCTCGACCGCGAGTTCGGGCCCGCCGGTACGCACGATGCGTCCTTTCGACAGGATCGAGACCTTGTCGGGTTTCACCACTTCGAGCAGGCGTTGGTAGTGGGTGATCAGCAGCACGCCCTTGGCCGGGCCGCGCATGATCGCATTGATGCCTTCGCCCACCACGCGCAGCGCGTCGATGTCGAGGCCACTGTCGGTCTCGTCGAGCACGGCGAACTGCGGATCGAGAATGCCCATCTGGACCATCTCGGCGCGCTTCTTCTCGCCGCCGGAGAAGCCGACATTGACGTGGCGCTTGAGCATTTCGGGGTCGAGCTTGAGCAGCGCGGATTTTTCCTTGGCGAGCTTCAGGAATTCGCCGCCGGTAAGCGGTTCTTCGCCGCGCGCCTTGCGCTGCGAATTGAGCGCCTCGCGGAGGAACTGCAGGTTGGAGACGCCGGGGATTTCGACCGGATACTGGAAGCCCAGGAACAGGCCGGCGGCGGCGCGCTCGTGCGGTTCGAGGTCGAGCAGGTTCTGGCCGTTAAACTCGACCGAACCCTGCGTGACCTCGTAGCCGGGCCGTCCGCCCAGCACATAGGCGAGCGTCGATTTGCCCGCGCCGTTGGGGCCCATGATCGCGTGCACCTCGCCAGCCGGCACTTCGAGACTGAGGCCGTTGAGGATCGTCTTGCCGTCGATTTCGGCGTGGAGATTGTCGATTTTCAGCATTGTCACTTCCTGTCGTCGCGACGCTGGGGCCGCGAGCGGCGGGGCGTCGAACCGTATTTCGATTGGTGTTCGCGGCGCGCGGCCTGCTTGTCGCGGTAGCGCGCGTTCATGGCGGCGAAGATCGGCTGCATCGCGGCCTCGACATCCTCGAGGATGGTCGCGGCAGGGATGCGGAAAACCTCGATGCCGACGCTGGCGAGACTCTTGTCGCGGCGCTTGGCGACGCGGTCGTCCTGCCCCTCCTCGTCGATCGCGATCGCGAGGCCGAGCGGGTGCGAAACGAAATCGAGGATCGCCGAGCCGACAACCGTGTGGCGGGTGAACTTGTATTTGCCGAAATCTTCCCTGGCGAAGCGCGCGGCGAGCGCCTTGTGCGCCGGGCTCGCATGCCGCCGCAAATAGCGCGCACGCTCGTGAATCGCGTCGAGCCGCTTCTCCGAAATCTCCCACCCGCGGCCCTTCTTTTTGAGCGCGGGGGTTTCGTCGGCCGTCTCTGACGGATCGCGGAGTTGGAGGGTTTTGCGGGAGGTCATCGAGAGCCCCCAAAGCGCTCGCGAGCCCGCTTCTTGCCAAGCTCTTGGGCACGATCAGCCGCGGCGATATCAGCACGAATCTCTCGGATTTGGCGATTAGTCATCGGGAGGATTCGATTGATCTGCTTGAAGTCCTCTTCGCCTGATTGGATCGCCGATTTTGCCTTTGGCAGATTCTCAGTGAACTGAGAATGCACCCTTCGCCAAAGCTGAATGAACTCATCATCGCCGGGCTTTGCTATACCCAACCTGACAGCCAGTTCGAACTGCTCTTCGTGGTATGAGATGCGTTTATCGATGATGGCCAGTTCGTCCATCAACGCATCTATTTTCTGGCATACCTTTTCGAGGTTCGTCCCAAACATCACCCCACACTCCCCTCGAGCGAGATCGCCAGCAGCTTCTGCGCCTCGACGGCGAATTCCATCGGCAGCTCTTTCAGCACGTCCTTGGCAAAGCCGTTGACGATCAGCGCCATGGCTTCCTCATCGTCGAGGCCGCGTTGCATGGCGTAGAAGAGCTGGTCGTCGCTGATCTTGCTGGTGGTCGCCTCGTGCTCGATCTGCGCGCCGGGGTTCTTCACCTCGATATAGGGCACGGTGTGCGCGCCGCACTGGTCGCCGATCAGCAGCGAATCGCACTCGGTGCGGTTGCGCACGCCGTCGGCATTGGCCGCCACGCGCACCAGCCCGCGATAGGTGTTGTTCGACTTGCCCGCCGAAATGCCCTTGGAGATGATCGTCGAGCGGCTGCCCCGCCCGTTATGGATCATCTTGGTGCCGGTATCGGCCTGCTGGTAATTGTTGGTGACCGCAACCGAGTAGAACTCGCCCACGCTGTCTTCGCCATTGAGCACGCAGGACGGGTATTTCCACGTCACCGCGCTGCCGGTTTCGACCTGCGTCCAGCTGATCTTGCTGCGCGCGCCCTGGCACAGGCCGCGCTTGGTGACGAAATTATAGATCCCGCCGACGCCCTCCGAATTGCCCGGATACCAGTTCTGCACGGTCGAATATTTGATCTCGGCATCTTCGAGCGCAACCAGTTCGACCACCGCGGCATGGAGCTGGTTCTCGTCGCGCATCGGCGCGGTGCAGCCTTCCAGGTAGCTGACATGGCTGCCCGGTTCGGCGACGATCAACGTGCGTTCGAACTGGCCTGTGTTCTCGGCGTTAATGCGGAAATAGGTGGAGAGCTCCATCGGACAGCGCACGCCCTTCGGCACGTAGACGAAGGTGCCGTCCGAAAAGACCGCGCTGTTCAACGTGGCGAAGAAATTGTCGTGCTGCGGCACGACCTTGCCGAGCCACTTCTTCACCAGCTCGGGGTGCTCCTTGATCGCCTCGCTGATCGACAGGAAGATGACGCCCGCCTTCTTGAGTTCCTCGCGGAAGGTGGTGGCGACCGAAACGCTGTCGAACACGGCGTCGACCGCGACCTTGCGTGCGCCCTCGACCCCGGCGAGCACTTCCTGCTCCGCCACGGGAATGCCGAGCTTGTCGTAGACCGCCTTGATCTCCGGATCGAGCTCGTCGAGCGACTTGAGCTTCTCCTTCTTCTTTGGTGCGGCGTAGTAATAGGCGTCCTGGTAATCGATCGCGGGATAGCCGAGCTTTGCCCAGTCGGGCTCTTCCATCTCCTGCCACAGGCGGAAGGCCTTGAGGCGCCATTCGAGCATCCACTCAGGCTCGCCCTTCTTGGCGCTGATAAAGCGGACGGTGTCTTCGGTCAGACCCTTTTCGGCGAACTCGGTTTCGATCTCCGCCGACCAGCCGTGTTCGTATTCCGCAGCTTTTTCGGCGGCTTCCTTCGCTTCGGCGTCCATTTCGGGTTTGGTCTGGATGTCGATTTCTTCGCTCATGCAATCTCTCTTGTCCGGGCGAGCTGGGTCAGCGGGATCGCCGCCAGCGCGCCGCGCAACGCTTCATTCACGACCGGCCAGTGCGGCTTGACCGTACAGTCATGCTCGACCGAACATTCGGTCCCTTCGATGCAGGCGGTCAGTGCGATGGGCCCCTCGACCGCCTCGACGATATCGGCGAGCGTGATCGCCGCCGCCGGGCGGGCCAGCTGCAACCCGCCACCAGCGCCACGAGTCGATCGCAGCAGGCCGGCCGCCGACAGCTTGCTGACCAGCTTCTGTACCGTCGGCACCGGGAGGCCCGTCTCCGCCGCCAATTCCGCCGCGCTGGTCCTGCCGTCCCCGCAATGGCGCGAGGCGGCACACATGGCGACGACCGCATAATCGGCAAGGTTCGAAAGTCTCATCTCACAGGCACATGGCTTAATCGGACCAAATCGATCCGATTACCCAGTTAGGCGCCCGCCTCCGGTGTTTCAACGGAAAACGCCTTGTTGCGAGTCGTTTGCAATCAGGCCTTGTCGAGCCCGTCCCGCCCGAGCTGCTCCGCTTCGCCGGAGCCGAACAGATCGACCGCACTGTATCCGTCGGGGCCGAGCATTTCGTTGATCGGTAATCCCGCATCGGGCTGTAGACGCTTCGGGGTGCGGCCGGTGAAGAACCGGATCTCCTTGATGAGATGCGCCTGATCGTAGAACGCTTCGCGGATTTCGGCCTCGATCTCCTCGGGAAGGTCGGGGATGGAAAGCAGGGTTGCAGCGCGCACCGCCCGATATCGGCGCACCAACCTTACGGGCGACTGGCCGAAAAACTGTGCGACCAGTCGCTGCGACTGTCGCTTCGAATAGGGCAGTCGCTCATAGAGCTCGTCCAGATCGGGCTTGAACGAGCTCGACAGCCATTCGAGCGTTCGATCTATCACGGTGAGATGCTGTTCCGGCAGCTTCGACAATCCACGCCGAACGATGCCAGCCATGGAATCGAGCACAGACGTGTCGTCAAGCTCGCCATTGCGCCAGCGCGGTGCGAGACTTGCAAATTCCTCCGCGAGTCCGTCGGGAAGAACCGTTTCCGGCTGGAGGAAGCAATCGTGATAATCGTGCACTGACAAGCCTGAAAGCGCCGCCCAGCCGCGGAAATTGAGCGAGACGCCGAAAACCTTGGCCGGCCCGCTGACGCTGAAGTGGCGCGCCTGGCATAAAGGCGCGACAAACAAAGCGTCGCCGGTTTCCGAAATCTCGCCCGGATCGAATTGCATGCGGCCGACACCGCGACCGAACATGACCATCTGGCCCGAATAGGCAGGAAGAACATCGTCCATCTGGGAGTCGGGGCTTCGCCAGATGTAGAGCGAATTGAGGTAGGGCGCGAGATCGGAAGGCGCTGCTACAAACTCGAAAGAATGCGACGTTTCGTCACCCTGCGGACCCGACAAACCCCTGTTCCGATCATTATTTTGCCCAACAAATTGTATAAATACGCCAAAATCCTCGCAATCGCAATCGGGTTGCGAAAAGATCTTCTCCGGCATTGCGCATGGAACGAAAAAAAGGGGCGGCCCGTGAAGGCCCCCCCTTTGAAGTCGAGAACTCGTTGCAGATTTGCTCCGAGCCCTTCGGGTCGCGGGAATCTGCTAGGACGAGTCTGTGACAATTGATTGTATGCAAGCGACAGGGTGCCGAATCGATTGACTTTTTCTTGATTAGCCGCCCCGCAGACTGGTGAACGCCGGATTTCGGATGCATCTCGACAGGCTGCGCCGGAGGCGGCATGGCGCGCGCCATGCTGTTCGACCTCGCCCGGCCCGTCCTGTTTGCGCTCGACCCGGAGCGTGCCCATCGCCTGACGGTAAAGGCGCTCTCGATCTCGCCACAGGCCGGTGCGCAAGAGCCCGGGCCGCTCGCGATCGATGTCGCGGGAATCGCTTTTCCCAATCCGCTCGGCATGGCGGCGGGTTTCGACAAGGATGCCGAAGTGCCCGATCAATTGCTCGGCCTCGGCTTCGGCTTCGTCGAGGTCGGTTCGATCACTCCGCGCCCGCAAGCCGGCAACCCCAAGCCGCGCCTGTTCCGGCTGATCGAAGACCGGGCGGTCATAAATCGCATGGGGTTCAACAATGCGGGTGCGCAAGTCGCACGGTCCCGGCTCGCTCGGCGGGCAGCGCGCGGTGGCATCGTCGGCATCAATATCGGCGCCAACAAGGACAGCGAGGATCGCACGGCCGACTATGCGACGATGACGCGGATCATGGCGCCGTTGGCATCCTACCTTGCGGTCAATATTTCGAGCCCCAATACGCCGGGCCTGCGTGCTCTGCAGGACGAAGGTGCGCTGTCGGGTCTGCTCGATGCCGTTCTTGAGGCGCGTGGAGGGGGTGGGCCGCCCGTTTTCCTGAAGGTCGCGCCCGACCTCGAACCGGCCGATGTCGACGCCATCGCGCGGATCGCGCTCGACAAACAGCTGGGCGCCCTGATCGTTTCGAACACCACCGTTTCCAGGCCCGCGCTTAAGTCCTGCCATGCAAGCGAAACCGGCGGATTGTCCGGCGAGCCTCTGCGCGATCTTGCCCAGCAGAGGTTGCGCGATTTCCGCGCGGCGACCGGCGGCGGCATTCCGCTGGTTGGCGTTGGCGGGATTGGCAGCGCTGATGATGCCTGGGCACGCATCCGCGCCGGCGCAAGCCTCGTCCAGCTCTACAGCGCTATGGTGTACGAAGGCCCGGGCCTGCCGCGCCGGATATTGCGGGGCCTTGAGAAATTGATGCGCCGCGATGGCTTCGCCTCGATTGCCGAAGCGGTTGGAACCGAATAGGCATGCGGCGCATGACCAGGCCCCTTACCGCATCGTTGTCGGCGCTCGCCTTAGTCGGCTGCACTGTCACTCCCCCACTCGCCACTGCGCCCGAACAGTCCGTACCCGCATTTACCGGGGCGGTCTCGGCAGCCGATCCGCGCGCGCAAGCCGCCGGCGAGGAAATGCTCGCGCGCGGGGGAAGCGCGACCGACGCGGCCCTTGCGGTGATGTTGGCATTGACCGTCGTCGAGCCGCAGAGCTCGGGCATCGGCGGAGGGGGCTTCCTGGTGCGCGGAACGACGGACGGGGCGGTCGCTACGTACGATGGCCGCGAAACCGCACCGGCCGGAGCGACCCCCGAATGGTTCCTCGATGCAAACGGCGAGTTGCCGCCCTATATCGAATCGGTCCGCAGCGGGCTTTCGGTTGGAGTGCCCGGCAATATCGCGCTGGCCGCGAAGGCCCACGCCGCGCATGGCAAGCTTGCGTGGGCGACCCTGTTCGAACCCGCAATCCGCTTGGCCCGCGAAGGCTTCGCGATGAATCCGCGTCTCAACGGAATGCTCGAGCGTGCCAAGAACCGCTCCGCGCACTCCGCCGAAGCGCGGGCCATGTTCTTCGATGCGACGGGCAAACCGCTCCCCGTGGGAACGCTCGTTACCAACGAGCGACTGGCGCGGACGTTCGAAGCGATTGCACAGGCGGGGCCCTCGGCCTTCTATTCCGGAGATCTTGCGCGCGAAATCGCCGCCACCGTTGCTGCCGACACGCCGCGCGATGGTGCGATGACCTATGCCGACATCACCGACTACAGTGCCAAGACACGCGATGCGGTGTGCGGAACCTATCGCGCCTATCGGGTCTGCACCATGGGCCCGCCGACCTCGGGCGGGGTCGCAGTGCTGCAAATTCTCGGCCAGCTCGAGCGGTTCGATCTGACAGCACTAGGGGCCGAAAACCCGGTCACCTGGCACCTGTTCGTCGAATCGCAGCGCCTCGCCTATGCCGATCGCGAGCTCTATCTGGCAGATAGCGACTACGTGTCGGTACCGGTCGCGGGATTGATCGATCCCGACTACCTTGCCGAGCGGAGCGCCCTGATCGCCGATGACGGCCGGCTAGCCGAGGTCGAGGCCGGGACGCCGGCCGGAGCTCCCGCTGCGCTGGCCGACGGCGACGAACCCGAAGAGAAAGGCACATCGCACTTCGCGGTCGTCGATACGGACGACACCATGGTGAGCTACACCTCCACCATCGAGGGGCCGTTCGGTTCGGGGCTGATGGCCGGGGGCTTTTTCCTCAACAACGAGCTGACCGATTTCAGCCGCTCGCCAGTCGTCGACGGCAGGCTCGTCGCCAATCGGGTCGAAGGCGGCAAGCGCCCGCGCAGCTCGATGGCGCCCACCATCGTCTGGGATCCCGCGGGCAGGCCGTTCCTCGCAGTCGGCGCGGCGGGCGGCGGCACCATCCCGGTCCAGACCGCGCGAAGCATCATCGGAGCGATCGATTTCAGCCTTTCCGCCGAGGACATTCTCGGGCTGCCTTTCATCATGGCATTCGGCGACCGCGTGCTGCTCGAAAAGGATACCTGGCTCGAAGCGCAGGCCGACGCGTTCAGGGCCCTGGGCCACGCCGAAATCATCCCGCGCGCAGCGCCCGTAAAGGGCGGCGCGGTCCTGCGCACGCCGGACGGATGGCAAAGCGCCCGCGACCCACGGCTCGCGGGTCAGATCGAAAGCCCCTGATCCTTGCAGCCACCTGCTTGCCGTTGCGCGGCGAGCGGCTTAAGCCGTCGCAAGCATAAGGTCGCATAAGAAAAGAACTGCTGAGGAGCCTGCCCGTGCTGACGGATATCGATTCCGCCAACAATCTGGTCGAACTTTTTCTGAAACGCTCCGGGGAGAAAGGTGACCGCCCATTCCTCGGCGCCAAGATCGACGGCAGCTGGCAAACGATCAGCTGGAACGAAGCGGCGGAACGGGTGTGCCTGCTTGCCGAAAACCTGCGCTCGCTGGGGCTCAAGGAAGGCGACCGGGTATGCCTGGTATCGGAAAACCGGCCCGAATGGTGCATCGCCGATCTCGCGATCATGGCGGCGGGCTGCATTACCGTGCCTGCCTACGTCACCAATACCGAACGCGACCACGTCCATATTCTCGACAATTCGGGCGCCAAGGCGGTCATCGTCTCGACCGAAAAGCTACTGCGGCCGCTGCACGGCGCGTTGCAGGCTTCGGGCGTAGCGGAGCATGTCATCGGCATCGACGATCTGCATCGCCAGCAATCGGGAAGTTTTACCTTTCACACCTGGGACAAGGTTCTCGAAGGGGATGCGGCTGCCGCGCGCGCGGCAGTCGAGCAACGCATCGCCGGGATCGGGCGCGGTGATACCGCCTGCATCATCTACACCAGCGGCACCGGTGGGGCGCCGCGGGGCGTGCTGCAGCACCATGGCGCAATCCTGTGCAATGTCGCCGGTGCAGCGGAAATCCTGATCGAGGATTTCGGCATTGCCGACGACGAACGCTTCCTATCCTTCCTCCCGCTGAGCCATGCCTATGAACACACAGGCGGGCAATTCCTGCCGATCAGCGTGGGTGCGCAGATCTACTATTCCGAAGGGCTCGAAAAGCTCGCCAGCAATATCGAGGAAACGCGGCCGACCATCATGGTCGTCGTCCCGCGCCTGTTCGAGGTGCTGCGCACGCGGATCATGAAGCAGGTGCAAAAGCAGGGCGGCCTCGCGGAAAAGCTGATGAACACCGCACTCGAAGTGGGTGAGCGCCGCGCTGCCGGCGAGCCGAAATTCGGCGACGGACTCAAGGACTTCGCCGTGGGGCGCCTGTTGAAGCCCAAGATCCGCCAACGCTTCGGCGGAAGGATCAAGGCGATGGTGTCGGGCGGCGCGCCGCTCAACCCCGATGTCGGCATCTTTTTCGAATCGATGGGTCTGACCATGCTGCAGGGCTATGGCCAGACCGAAGCCGGCCCGGTGATCAGCTGCAACCGCCCCACCGCCGGTATTGCCATGCATTCGGTCGGCCCGGCCATGCGCGGGGTGGATATCAAGATCGCCGAAGACGGCGAGATCCTCGTCCGCGGCGAGCTTGTGATGCACGGCTATTGGCAGAACGAGAGCGAGACCGCGCGCACGATCAAGGATGGCTGGCTGCATACCGGCGATATCGGCCATCTCGACGAGAAGGGCCGGATCGTCATCACCGACCGCAAGAAGGACATGATCGTCAACGACAAGGGCGACAACATCGCCCCGCAGAAGGTCGAGGGCATGCTGACGCTGCAGCCCGAAATCGGTCAGGCGATGGTGGCGGGCGACAAGAAGCCCTATATCGTTGGCCTGATCGTACCCGATGCGGAATGGACGCTCGAATGGTGCCGCGAACAGGGCAAGCAGTTCGACTGCAAGAAGGTCCAGGAACTACCCGAATTCCGCAACGCCATCCGCGCCGCGGTCGACCGGGTGAACAAGGATCTTTCGGTGGTCGAGAAGGTCCGCCAGTTCACCTTCGCCGACGAGCCCTTCACTATCGAGAACGAGGAAATGACCCCCTCGATGAAAATCCGCCGCCACAAGATCAAGGACCGCTACGGCGAGCGGCTCGCCGGGCTTTATCGAAGCTAGGCCGCGGCTTCCTCGATGAATTCGGGATAGAAGCTCGGCTTGCGGTCGCTCCAGCCGGGCGCTGTCGCCGCGGCTTCACTGAGCGACTGGAGCAGCATCTTGCGGCGTTCCGGCCGAATTTGCGGCAGGGCGGCAGCGGCGCAGAAGGCGCTGGGAAGCCACGGGCGGACATCGGCGGAGATCAGGCGCTCGTAGAGGAAGCGGAAAGCGGAAAAGCTGTCGATGCGTTCCTGCGCAAGGTCGAAGGCGGCGACGCGGGTAAGCTTGCCGACGAAGCCTTCGACGCTGTCGAAGCCCGATTGTTCGGGGATCGACTGGCGCAGCGCTTTCAGTTCCTGATAGGCGACATACTGGCTGCGGATCGCGGCGTTTTCGCTCGCATTGCGCCCCCAGATGCGAAAGGCATCGCAACGGCCGAGGCCGATATCGAGGCTGCGGCGGATATAGCGCTGCTCGGCGGCTGTCAGGCCGGCGAACTCGCGCATTTCGGCGATAGTGATCGATGCGGTACCCGTTACGGCCATGATCGGCACTCCCTAGCTACGACGCCGAGTGTCACCGAATATGGTTAACAAGCGGTAAGCCGGGGCAAGGCTCACCATGTCGCACCAGTCTTCGTTCCGTTCGGACTGTCGTATGGAGAACGGACGAGACGTGGCGATATGAAGACCCGACCGATCAACCCGCCCAATCTTGCCGGCCCATACGCTGCGCCCTTCGAACCGTCAGATGAGGCCCGCCAGCGGGCTGCTCGGATCGGCATATTTGCGCGTGGCCATGCGCCCCGCAAGATAGGCATCGCGTCCAGCCTCTACCGCCAGTTTCATCGCGCGCGCCATGCGGATCGGGTCCTTCGCCTCGGCAATTGCGGTGTTCATCAGCACGCCGTCGCAGCCCAGCTCCATCGCGACTGCCGCATCGCTGGCAGTGCCCACGCCGGCATCGACCAGCACCGGAACCTTTGCCCCTTCCTTGATCAGACGAATGGTCACGCGGTTCTGGATTCCCAGACCCGAACCGATCGGCGCGCCCAGCGGCATGACCGCAACCGCGCCCGCGTCTTCGAGTTGCTTGGCGGCGATCGGATCGTCGACGCAATAGACCATCGGCAGGAAGCCTTCCCTGGCCAAGGTCTCGGTCGCGGTGAGCGTTTCGCGCATGTCGGGATAGAGCGTCTTCGCTTCGCCCAGCACCTCGAGCTTCACGAGGTCCCATCCGCCCGCCTCACGCGCCAACCGGAGTGTCCGGATCGCATCGTCGGCCGTGAAGCAGCCGGCGGTGTTGGGCAGGTAGGTGACCTTCTTGGGATCGATGTAGTCGGTCAGCATCGGGGCCTTGGGATCGCTGACATTGACCCGGCGTACCGCAACGGTAACGATCTCCGCTCCCGACGCCTCGAGCGCGGCGGCGTTCTGCTCGAAATCCTTGTACTTGCCCGTGCCGACGATCAGGCGGCTGTTGAAGGTGCGCCCAGCGACCGACCAGCTGTCCTCATCCTGCCCGCCTCCGACGAAATGGACGATCTCAAGCGTATCGCCTTCCGATACCCGATGTTTGGCCAGTTCGCTGCGCGGCGCAATGGTACCATTGTGCTCGACCGCGACCTTGGCGGGATCGAGATCGAGTTCGCGAACGAGTTCGGCAACGGTGGTGGCGGCAGTGCGGCGGCTTTCGCCGTTTACGGTGAGGGCAATCATGCCGCCCGACTTAGTCGCCGCAGCGCTCCTTGCAAGCGGCAGAATGCACATGGCGCAGGTTGAGGATGTGCCCGAGCGAAACGAGCGCGACACCGATGATGGTGAGGACCGCCTCCTTGTAGCCGTGCGGCACCGCCAAGGCACCACCCATGAAGGTGAGGCCCGTCATGGCAATCACGAAAGGTGTCGCCATGCGGTGGCGCAGCGCACCCCAACCGATCGCGACCGCTGCGATCAGCGTCGCCAGAACAAGGCCGAACCGATGGATTTCGGGTGAAAGGAAGAGTTCGCCGCCGATTCCAAGGCCAGATACGAGCACGATCGAGAGCAGGCAATGCACTGCGCATGCGCCCGACAGGAATATCCCCGCACGGTCGAGCCTCCGACGAATCGGCGAGATGGCGCGTTGCAACATGACATGGCAGTTATGTTATGGTGTATCCTCTTTCAAGCGAAACCGTGAAATGCCTTATGTTCGATTCGATTGCGGCAAGCGGTCCGCTGCTTGTTGGATTTGCACTTGCGTTGCGCATTTGCGGCAACCAGAGACAGGCGCATGTCTGAAAATAGCAAGCAGGCGCGGCCGATCGCACTGGCCAATTGGCTCTATTTCGTCGCCGCAATGGTCCTCCTGATGGTTGCCGTGGGCGGGATCACCCGTCTCACCGAAAGCGGCCTATCGATTACCGAATGGAAACCGATCACAGGTGCCATCCCGCCACTTTCCGAAAGCGCGTGGCAGGCCGAGTTCGAACTCTACAAGGCAACGGGCGAGTATCAGAACGTGACCGGGCCCGCCGGGATGGACCTGGCGGCCTTCAAGTTCATCTTCTTCTGGGAATGGTTTCACCGACTGCTCGGCCGGCTCATCGGCCTCGCATTTGCCGTACCGCTGGCATGGTTCTGGATCAAAGGCGCCATTCCGGCCGGATACAAGTGGCGGCTGCTCGCGCTGCTGGCGCTTGGCGGACTGCAGGGCGTGTTCGGCTGGTTCATGGTGCGCAGCGGTCTGTCGAGCACGATGACCGACGTGAGCCATTTCTGGTTGTCGATTCACCTGCTTACTGCGCTATTCACGCTCGGCGGCCTCGTTTGGACCGCGTTGGACCTCAGGCAGCTGGCCAATGCGAAGAGCGCACCGGCACGCTGGACAGCTACGGCCGGTTGGGTCGGGGCGATCCTTTTCATCCAGCTCTTGCTGGGTGCATGGGTAGCCGGGCTAAACGCAGGGCTCGCATCCGATACATGGCCGCTTATGCAAGGCCGCTTCGTTCCCGAATACGATCAGTCGCGCGGATTTCTCTGGGCGCTGACCCACGATCCATACCTGCTCCACTTCCTGCATCGCTGGTGGGCATGGATCGCGGTGATAGCGTTGGTGGTGATGGCGCGGCAGGTGAAATCGCATGTGCGCATGGCATCGATTGCGATCCACTCTGCATTCGGGACGCAGATTATCCTCGGCATCGCGACCGTATGGACCGGTGTTGCGCTGTGGGTCGCAGTCGCGCACCAGATCGTCGGCGCCCTGCTGGTGGCGAGTTTCGCCTGGGGCGCGCACATACTGGGCCGGCGGCTATGACCGCGCTGATCTATTGCCCCTTTCCGGACGCGGAAAACGCCGAGAGAGTCGGGCGCGCTCTTATCGAGGAGGGCCTTGTCACCTGCATCAATATCGGTGCGCCGATGCGCTCGGTCTTCGCGTGGGATGGCCGGCTGGACGAGGGCGAAGAAATCCCCTGCCTGCTGAAGACCTCCAGCGAAGCGCTCGATCGCGCAGTCGCCCGTCTCGAAACCTTGCACCCTTATGAAGCGCCCGCAATAATGGGTTGGCATTGTGATGCTGCGGGGGCGGCAACGAAAGAATGGCTTGGCGCACTTTAGCGCCTAAGACGGGGGAACCATGACAGCAAGCGGTCGCCGGGGCGCGCTCAAATACATGGGCGCGATCGCAGTATTGCCAGCCTTGGCCCTTGCGGGACCTGTCGGGGCGACCGGGCGGATCGTCATCCCGGCGCGACAATTTATCCTGCGGCGCGAGCTCGAACGCGGACTGGCGGGCGGCGCCAGCCTGATCGTCACACGCGAGTGGAAAGGGCAATTCGAGGCCGGTCCGAGCGGTACGCGGGTTACCGGCGAGCAGATCGCCTCGACGGTTGCCGCACCCGATCATCTCGAACCTATCGCCGCAATCGAACGCGAGCGGCGCGATGCGGGCCCCTTCCCGGCCTTGCTCGATAGCGCCGGTCGCTTGATCGGCCGCCGGACACAGCAGGCGGAAGGCAAGGCAGCCGCAGTCCGAACGGCAATTGCGATACTCGAACAAGCGGGCAAGTCCGCAAAGGATCTGCGGCAGGCAAAGCAGTTTCTTTCGCGGCTCTCCGAGACGGCGGGGGCGTTCATCAGCGCCGTTCCAGCGGACCTGTTCTTTCCGGTCGTGGGTGAAGCGCATGACGTCCGGACGCTGGAGTTACCGGGCGGGATGGTTGGCGAGGTATCGGTCTGGCTCGCCTCCCGGTCGGGAGCCGGCGGATTGCTCGATCTGTTCGAACGCCGGATCACGACGCGGATCGGCGAAGATAGCCGGCTTTCACGCGAAACCTGGCGCCTGAGGCTTGCCTGAAAGGGGTGGGGTTGCATTTTACCCCATTCGAAATGCGCGGAAATGCTTGACTGGCGAGCATTTCGACGCCATTTGCCGCGCGCTTCGCGGGTCCGCTTGCACGGATTCGCCGATTGGCGCCGACGCTCCGCAAGGGCACGGCACAAACACTAGGAACGGAAACCAGCCATGAAGGCTCTTACGAAGACCACCCGGTCGATCAAGCCGGCCGAGGTCGAAAAGAAGTGGCACCTCATCGACGCCGAAGGTCTCGTCGTCGGTCGTCTCGCCGCCATCATCGCCAACCACCTGCGCGGCAAGCACAAGCCGAGCTACACCCCGCACGTCGATTGCGGCGACCATGTCGTCGTCATCAACGCCGACAAGGTGAAGTTCACCGGCAAGAAGCTGAACGACAAGGTGTATTACAAGCACACCGGCCACCCGGGCGGCATCAAGGAAACCACTCCGGCCAAGGTGCTCGAAGGCAAGTTCCCCGAGCGCGTCCTGGAAAAGGCCGTCGAGCGTATGATCCCGCGCGGCCCGCTCGGCCGTGCGCAGATGCGCGCCCTCCACGTATTCGCCGGCACCGAGCACCCCTATGACGGCCAGAAGCCCGAGAAGCTCGACGTTGCCTCGATGAACCGCAAGAACAAGGTTGTCGCGTAATGGCTCCCGAATCGCCGAACGAAACCAAGAACGAAACCGTCTCGGATCTCGCCGATCTGAAGGACATCGCCGGTGACGCGCCTCAGGGCGATGCTGCCGATATCGCAGCCACCGCCGAAGTGCCCCTGCGCGAGCAGGAGCTGGACAAGGAAGGCCGCGCCTACGCTACCGGTCGCCGCAAGGACGCCACCGCTCGCGTCTGGCTCAAGCCGGGCAGCGGCAAGGTCACCGTCAACGGCAAGGACCAGGAAGTCTATTTCGCGCGTCCGACGCTGCGCCTGATCATCGACCAGCCCTTCACGATTACCGATCGCCAGGGCCAGTACGACGTCGTCGCCACGGTCCGCGGCGGCGGTCTTTCGGGCCAGGCGGGTGCGGTCAAGCACGGTATCTCGCAGGCTCTCGCCAAGTACGAGCCGACCCTGCGCAGCACGGTCAAGGCCGCAGGCTTCCTGACCCGCGACAGCCGCGTGGTCGAGCGTAAGAAGTACGGCCGCGCCAAGGCACGCCGCAGCTTCCAGTTCTCGAAGCGCTAAGGCCTTACCCGATCATCCGATCACCAAGGGGGCGGTTCCGCGAGGAGCCGCCCTTTCTGTTTGCGGCGTCTTAGCGCTGCAGTAGCATGATGCCCCAGGCCAACGCCGTGCCCGCAAAGAACAGCGGCCACGACCACCAGAAATCGACTTGGTAGATTTCGGCGCGAAAGATCGCGAGCTGGCCACCCGCCGATCCTTGAGAGCCGATCGTCAGCGCCACCACTAATGTAAGAATAGCGCCCAAGGGCGCCGCTTTGACAAGTTCCACCGCATCGCCCCCTGTCAGCAACGTGTCGAACCAGAAGGTAGCGACAGCAAGTTTCCGAACCCGTGCCGAGCGGACTTAGCCGATCTGGTTAATGGACCGGGGGATCGACGCGGGGCACTTGCCGGACCGGAGCGACCGGCTCGCCCTCGCTGCGGGGCGGCAGCGCGTTTTCCGGAACGTCGTCGATCTGCATGTCCGGTGTGTCGACATGCTGGAGGTTGCGCACATCCACAGTCAATCTCGTGCCGTCCCATTCGATCTCGTTGAAGCTCGGCGGCGTGGAGCGAGTGCGCTGGGATAGGGTCCCGGCGCCGATCATCCGAACCGGTCCTTCTTCCGTCTCCTCCATAATGTCGAACGCGTCATGGACATGGCCGGAAAGGACAGCTTCGACATTGCGCTTGGCCAATTCCCGCAACGCCTTCCCACCATGTTTCGTCAATGCGGTTCCCTGGGTCCCGACTTCGCGCAAGGGGTGATGCACTGCGACCAGCGCGCGTGTATCCCTGGGCAATGCATCGAGGGCCGCCAGGCAGCGCTCGAGCGCGCGACTGCTGACCCAGCCCTTCGACCAATTGAGCCTGGGCTGCATCCGGACCGCGGTTTTGAGCGGCACGATCGCCAGTGCGCCGAGATCGAGTTCCCTCTCTACCTTCTCCTGCATACCGCGAAACCGCTTGTAGGGCGCGAAAAACCGCTCGATCGGATTGAAATAGGGCATGTCGTGATTGCCGACTTCAACCGTGACCGGCGCATCCAGCGAATTGATCCATTCGGTTGCCGCCGCGAATTCGCGGTGCCGCGCGCGCATGGTCAGGTCGCCGGTAATCGCCACTGCATCGGGACGCTTTTCGACGATTTGCTGTTTCACCCAATCGAGCGCGCGATTGTTCTCGAGCCCGAAGTGGATGTCGGAGAGGTGGAAAATCCGGCGAAGTTCAGAAGCCATGGGCAGTCGCTAGCAGGTCGACGGGGCATTCAGCTACCGTGAATTCGGCGCGCGATCCGAGCTGGGCCGGCTCACCATCGATCAGCACCGGCAATCGCTCGCCCGCGCAGTTTTCGATGACCAATCGGTCGAGCAGGCCAAGCCGCTCGTGCGGGCCCTCGCGAAACCTGCGCCGCAGGACCGCCCAGCTTTGCTGCAGGAATTCTCCCGCGCTCTCGAGACGGAAGCCATCCGCCTGCATCCCACGATGGCTGGGAGTCAGCTCGATGAGGGGGTAGCCTTCCTCGTGGCCGATGGATGGATCGATCATTCGCACGCGCGAGCCACTGGTTGTCTCGGCCAATGCCTCTCCCGCTCCCCTGGCCAGGCCCGCGACGTCGAAATCGCGCATCGCCTCACGCACCTCGGCCCAAGCGGTGCCGGGTCCGACCAGCAGACCGGCATGGGCGCGGCCCGCCTCGCAGCATGCCATCATCGGGCGGACGGGTCGGAACGCGCCCCGGGCAACGCGGTCGAGAATCTCCTCGCATCCTGTATCGGAGCCGTGGAGCCGTGCACTCAAGAGGTTCATCGTTCCGCCAGGCAGGACGAGCAATTGACCTTCCCACCCCGACACCGCCTCGATTACCGCATTGAGGCTGCCGTCACCGGTAAAAATGACCAAGCGAGCGACGTCCCCTTCCTGCAGGCGGGCGGAGGTGGGCAGCTCTTCAGCTGGAAATTCGAACGTCCGTTCGGGCGAGAGCTCGCGCGCGGCGAGCGAGCGCAAGAGCGAGTCGCGCGCCGCATCGCTGTTCCCGCCGCTGCGCGAATTGACGACCAGCCATGAGCGTAGCGAACCCATGCCAACCAAGCGTCGCTGGACCGTTGCGGTTCCCGCAGTCAGATCCGGCGGTTGAGCAAGAGCCAGGCAGTGACGCCATTGATCACGCTGTAGAAACCGTAGCCCCAAACGGCAGCCCTCCAGCCGCTGCCCGCCAGAAGCATGGCAGCAAGCAGGACGAAGAACTCGAACATGAGCGAAAACCGGCCGCCGCGCGCGCGAAAGGACGCGGGAAGCGTATCGAGCAAGGGATGGTTCGACTCGATGACCGCCTTATGGACCGCGAAATTGGCAATCCCGAGTACGAAGATGATTCCGATGAGCATGGGACGAGTGTTGTAAGCTCGACGTTCGCCGATTGCCAAATGCCATTGGTCGCCGGTTTGGTGCTGCCGGTCCAATCTTCCCGCATTCGGTCGAACCGCGCGTGCGATTACAGGTGTAGCCATGTAATACAGTTTGTGCGGCGGGCATCTCCCCCCTCACAGATCGGGCCCGCCGCAGACCCGGAGAAGACATTATGAAGACGACCCTCGTTACCCTCGCCGCCGCTGCCGGTCTCGCGCTGTCGGCCACCGCAGCCCAGGCCGGTTCGGTCAGTGTTACCTATGATGACCTCAATCTCGATACCGAAGCCGGCCAGAAGGTTCTCGATCAACGGATCGAAGCCGCCGCCCGTGCTGCATGCGGCCTCGACGAGCAGCGCACCGGCACCCGGCTGCAGAGCAATGCCGCGCGTACTTGCTTCAAGGAAGCCAAGGCCAATGCCAGCGCACAGATCGCGGCCCGCATCAAGAGTGACGGCTTGGGCGGCTGATACCCCCAGCCCGCCCACTCACGGACCCCGGCCGGATGCAGTCCCCCGGTCGGGGTCTTCTTTTGTGCTTGGCGGATTTTCCTTTTGGGGCAGGAATTTAACGGCGGTCAGCGCCCCGCCATCGCCTTTACCTTGGGCAGATAGGTGCGGCCGATCCGCAGGGCTTCGCCATCGTCCAATTCGACCGACCACACGCCGAGGCCATCGTGGCGCAAGCCGGTAATGCGGTCCTTGCGCAGGATGGTCGAGCGGTGGATGCGGATGAATTTGGCCGGGTCGAGCCGCTTTTCGAGCCCTGCGATCGTCTGCAACAGCAGATAGGTTCTCGCCGTTTCGCCTTCGCCGACATGTAGCCGGACATAGTCGCGCTCCGCATCGATTCGGCCGACTTCCGAGGTCGCGATGCGAATCAGCTCGGACCGATGTGGGATCCATAATTCCTCCAGCCACGCGCTGTCGGACCGTTCGCTGTCGCTGCGACGCGCGAATGCGCGCGATACGGCTCGCTCGAGCCGCTCGGGCTTGACCGGTTTGAGGACGTAGTCGACCGCATCGAGATCGAAGGCTTCGACCGCATAATTATCGTGCGCGGTCACGAACACGACGGCGGGCCGCGGCGATTTCTTGGCCAGCGCCTTGGCGACCGACATGCCGTCCACTTCGGGCATGGTCATGTCGAGCAGCATCAGGTCGGGCTGGAGCGCATCGACCAGGCGCAGGGCCTGTGCCCCGTCGCTGGCCGTCCCGACGACCTGCAGTTCCCCGATCTTCGAACAGATGACCTGCATCCGCTCTACCGCGAGCGGTTCATCGTCGACGATCAGCGTCTTGAGCTTTTCGCCCTCTTCTTCGTCAGCCATGTTTCACCATCGGAATACGCAATTCGGTCTCATAGCCGGTGAGCGAGGGGCCGGAAACGATCGTCGCGGCATTGCCAAAACGCGCCTCTAGCCGGTCACGCACATTGGCGAGACCGATACCGAAGCCGTGCTTGCCCGACGTGCCGGGGCCGTCATCGCTGACAGTCAGGACCAGCCGGCCATACTCCTCACGCGCCGAGATCGTGACCGTAACCGGCTTGCTGGAAGCCGACACACCGTATTTGACCGAATTCTCGACCAGCGGCTGCAGGATCATGCCGGGCACCTTGTACCCTGCCAGTTCCGATGGAAGGTCGACCTTGACCTTGAGCCGCTCGGGGAAGCGCACCGATTCGATCTCGAGGTAATGCTCCTGCAAGTCGATTTCGTCCTCGAGGCTGACATCGCCCGTCGGATCGTCGGCGAGGCTATGGCGGTAGAAGCGCGAAATAGTCTGGATCATCTGCTCGGCGCGTTCGCTCTTCCCGGTCATGACGAGGGCGGACAGCGAATTGAGCGTGTTGAACAGGAAGTGCGGATTGACCTGATAACGCAGCGAGCGCAGCTCGGCCGCCTTGGCAGCGGTGCGGAACCGCTCGCCGCGCCGCTCCGCCGCGCGCGCCTGCGCGCCGGCCAAAAGGGCAAGAAACAAGGCCGCCCACGCGAGCAGCAGGAAATAACGCCCGATCGCGAGGTCGAAGGTCATCCGCCACTGGTCGAGCGGGGTGGGCGCCGGGGCGATGACCACGCTTTGCGGAGCTGCTTCCCCGGCTTCTTCGACTTCCTCGTCGAGCTGCTTGCGCGGCAGGTCGATCAGCAAATTGCCCGCATCGTCGCGACGCAGGGCAATACCGCGTTCCTTGCCCATCTGCTGCTCGACCTTGGCCTCTATGGAATCGAAAATCCAGCGATTGGCCTGCGCAATCATGATGGCTCCGGGCATCGCGGCAATGAGCGCAACCGCGATCTTGATTCCCAAGGAGCGGTTTTCGACCGCGCGCAGCAAGAGCCACAGGAGGCCGGTCACGCCGACTCCGATGACGCACACCAGTGCGCGACGCCACAGCAACTCGTCCTGGAATTCAAGGCCGACGATCACGCCGCGCAGCGTGATCAGCAGGAAATAGCACAGCCAGACGCCCACCATAGAGGCAAGGACAATCTTGCCGGGAAGGCGCTCGTTTTCGCGATTCATCGGGCGTTCATCAATCGACACGGTTTGCGATGTGCCCATTCGCGCGCGCAAATGCCAGCGCCGCGGTCGAACAGGCTGTGCGGTTGGTCGAGAGCCTTGCTATTCGGCGAGCTCCAGATCCCCTTCGGCGATTCGGCGGCGCCACTCGGCGGGCGCAAGCGTGTGGACGTTGTTGCCGGCGGCATCGACTGCAACGGTCACCGGCATATCCTCTACCTCGAATTCGTAGATCGCTTCCATGCCCAGGTCCTCGAAGGCCACGACTTCGGCGCCCTTGATCGCGCGGCTGACGAGATAGGCGGCACCGCCCGTCGCCATCAGATAGGCGACCTTGAACTTGCTGATCACCTCGACCGCATTGTGCCCGCGCTCCGCCTTGCCGATCATGGCGAGCAGGCCGAGATCGAGCATCATCTCGGTGAACTTGTCCATCCGCGTGGCAGTGGTCGGGCCTGCCGGTCCGACGACTTCGCCCATCACCGGGTCGACAGGGCCGACATAATAGATCGCGCGGCCCTTGAAATCGACCGGCAGCTCCTCGCCCGCCTCGAGCATGTCCTTGATGCGCTTGTGCGCCGCGTCGCGGCCGGTGAGCATCTTGCCCGAGAGCAGCAGGCGATCGCCATGCTTCCAGCTCGCGACCTCTTCAGGCGTGAGCGAATCGAGATTTACACGTTTGGCGGCCGCGTCGGGTTTCCAGGTGACCTGCGGGTATTCGTCGAGCTTCGGCGGCTCAAGATAGGCCGGGCCCGAGCCGTCGAGCGTAAAATGCGCGTGGCGGGTGGCGGCGCAATTGGGGATCATCGCCACCGGCTTGCCCGCCGCATGGCAGGGGGCGTCGAGGATCTTCACATCGAGCACGGTCGACAAACCGCCCAGTCCCTGCGCGCCCACGCCCATCGCGTTGACCGCATCGAAGATGTCGATGCGGAGCTGCTCGATATCGTTCTGTGCCCCACGTTCCTTCAACTGGCCCATGTCGATCGGGTCCATCAGGCTCAGCTTGGCGAGCTTCATGCAGTGTTCGGCCGTGCCGCCGATACCGATGCCCAGCATACCCGGGGGGCACCAGCCCGCGCCCATCGACGGGATCTGTTCGAGTACCCAGTCGACGATATTGTCGGAGGGGTTCATCATCTTGAACTTCGACTTGTTCTCGCTGCCTCCACCCTTGGCGGCGACATCCACGTCCACACGATTGCCCGGTACCATTTCGACCGACAGGACCGACGGCGTATTGTCCCGCGTATTGCGGCGGGTGAAGGCGGGGTCTGCCAGGATCGAGGCGCGCAGCTTGTTGTCGGGATGGTTGTAGGCACGCCGCACGCCCTCATCGACGACCTCCTGCAAGGACCGCCCGCTATCGAGGCGACAGTTCATTCCCCATCGGACGAAAACATTGACGATGCCGGTGTCCTGGCAGATCGGTCGGTGACCCTCGGCGCACATGCGGCTGTTGGTCAGGATTTGCGCGATGGCATCCTTCGCCGCCGGGCCCTTCTCCGCCTCGTGAGCCTCGCCCAGCGCGCGGATGTAATCCATTGGATGGTAGTACGAAATATACTGGAGTGCGTCGGCGACGCTCTCGATAAGGTCGTTTTCGCTGATGACGGTCATGTCGCTCATCGCCGCAAATTCCCATGTTGCAGATTTGCGCTCCCCGATAGGCGCGTTTGCCGCCATCGGTCAAAGCGCTTGGCCACGACGGGCCATACGCCTAAGGCAACCGGAGCTTGCATAAGCGTGTTATTGATGTAATACAGCTCGCGGAACGACCATGACCCTGACGACCACCCGCCCCGACTATGCCGCCGCCCGCAAGGCGATGATCGACAGCCAGCTGCGCACCAGCGGCGTGAACGATGCTTTCGTGATCGAACGCATGAGCAGCGTCGCGCGCGAAGATTTCGTCCCCGAAAGCGCCAAGGCTACGGCCTATATGGACCGCGCCATCCGGCTCGAGGACGGCGGCTTCCTGGCCGCCCCGCTGTTTCATGGGGCCATGCTGGCCGAGGCCCGCCCCAAGCCGGACGATCGCGTACTCGTGGTCGATGCGGGAAGTGGCTATCTGCCCGCTCTGGTGGAGCCGCTGGTCGACAAGCTCGAAACGGTCGCGCCCGACAAGGCAGCGAACGGCGGCAAGCGCGGCGACTACACGCTCGTCCTGGTCGACGGGGCGATCGAACATGTCCCGCCCCAGCTCGCCAAACTGGTTGCCGACGACGGACGGATCGTGACCGGCATGGTCGAGCGCGGCGTGACGCGGCTTGCCACCGGTCGAAAATCGGGCAAGGCCCTGGCGCTCCTGCCGCTCGCCGAAATGGGCATCCCGCGGCTTGGCGCATTTGACCGGCCGCAAAGCTGGAGTTTCTGAATGCCTCGCGGAGGGTTTGCCAAATCGCTGGTTCTGGGCACGAGTGCCGGCGCGCTGGCGCTCGCTGCACCTGCCCATGCCGACACGCTGCAGGAAGCGTTGAGCCAGGCCTACCGGAACAACCCCACCTTACTTGCCGCGCGCGCAAACCAGCGCGCAGTCGACGAGAACGTGCCGATCCAGGAAGCTGCGGGCATTCCAAGCGTCGATGGCACCGCGACCTATACCGAATTCATCAAGAACTCGCCCAATAGCTTCACTGCGCCCGACCGCACCTTCAGAATCGGTCCGAGTCTCACCGTGCCGGTCTATGCGGGCGGCGCCATTCGCAACGCAGTCAAGGCCGCCAAGGAGCGCGTTTCCGCCGGTCAGGCCGATTTGCGCGCGATCGAGAGTTCGATTTTCAACCAGGTCGTTGCCGCCTACATGGACGTGCTCCGTAGCGAGGCGCTGGTTGCCCTATCGGCCAATCAGGTAGAGGTTCTCACGGTCAACTTGCAGGCGACGAGCGATCGTTTCGAAATCGGCGACCTCACGCGCACGGACGTCGCGCAGTCTCAGTCGCGCCTCGCGCTGGCGCAGGGCGATTTGCGCAACGCGCAAGCCACGCTCATCAATGCTCGCGAAACCTACATCCGTCTCGTGGGCGAGGCGCCGACCGACCTGCAGGCCCCGCCGGCGCTGCCCAATCTGCCGGAGAACGTGGAGATTGCCGTCGATGTCGCTCTGGAGAACAATCCCGATCTGATCGCCGAAAAGGAACGCGCCGATGCCGCGGGCTTCGATAGCGAAGTCGCCGGGTCGGGCCGCCTTCCGACGGTCGCGCTGTTCGCCAACGCCGCCTATACCGACTATTTCAATACGCTGGCCGGCGGGGCGGGAGGTATCGCGCAGGAAGAGACGACCGCCAATGCCGGCGTGCAGGTCAGCATTCCGATCTTCCAGGGCGGCCTCCCGGCCGCCCGGCAGCGGCAGGCACAGGCGCGCGAGACCGCAGCGCTGGAGCAGGTCATCGCGACCGAGCGCGAGGTTATCGCGCAGGTGCGGGCCGCGTGGTCCAGCTGGCAGGCCTCGCTTGCGGTCATCGAAAGCAGCCAGATCGCGGTCGAAGCCGCGGAACTCAGTCTCGAAGGTGTGCGGGCCGAGAATTCGATCGGCAGCCGCCAGATCCTCGACGTACTCAATGCCGAGCAGGAATTGTTGAGTTCGCGCGTCCAATTGGTGACGGCTAGGCGCAATGCCTACGTCGCCGGGTTCACGCTGCTTGCCGCCATGGGCCGTGCGGAAGCACGCGATCTTGGTTTCGTCGGCGAGGGACTACTCTATGATCCGGCGCTCAATTACGAACGCGTGCGCGAGCGGATCTGGGATTGGGACCGCGATCCCGAACCCACCGCGACAGCCACGAGCACGGTCGATGTGCCCGCGCCCGACGCCAGCGTTCCGGCAGAGGATGAAACCGAAACCGTTTCGGGCTATTGAGCCGATGTACCGAATCGGGGCACGCCGATTCGCCAACAGGGGCTAGACTGACGATGCAGCAACCGGGTGAACCCTCGGTCGAAGAAATTCTCGATTCGATCAAGAAAGTGATCGCGCGCGACAATCGCGAAAGTGCCACCCTCGATCGTCGGCGCCGTACCGCACACGCGCCGAACGAAAATTCGGCCGAACCCGCCGACGCCGACGAGGCGGAGCAGGTGCTCGAACTGGCCGAGGAAATCGCCCTCGATGACACCGAGATCGGCGATCCGCGCGAGACCGAAAGCGAAGCCGATGCCTTGACACGCGGCGATACGCGGGAAGCCATGCGCCAGAATCTCGCCGCACTCGCCATGCTCGCCAAACCGGGCAAGCAGCCGCAGATTGTGCGTTCGGGCGAAACGTCGCTCGAAGGCCTGGTCCGCGAAATGCTGCGCCCGATGCTGGCGCAATGGCTCGACGAAAACCTTCCCGGCATGGTCGAAGAACTGGTCAAGGCCGAGATCTCGCGGATTGCCGGAAAGCGTAGCTGATACCGATCCGGACCTGTTGGCTGCCACATCCAAATCCTTGCGCAAGGCCGAGCGAGCGCTGGCCAAGACCGGCGCCGCGAGCGCGGAACGGCAGATTTTCCTGTGCGCCCTTTCGGAAAAGCAGAAGTGCTGCCGCCGCGAAGACGGGAAGGAAGCCTGGAATTATTTGAAGCGGCGATTAAAGGAGCTCGGGCTCGCGGGGCGCGAGGGGACAGTGCAGCGCACAAAGGCCGATTGCCTGCAGATTTGCGAAGCGGGGCCGATCGCCGTCGTGTGGCCCGACAACGTCTGGTACCATTCCTGCACACCCGAGGTTCTCGAGGCGATCATCCAGCGCCACCTCGTCGGGGGCGTGCCGGTGGAGGAATTCCGGCTCAGGCCGTTTGACTAGTCTTCCTTGCGAAAGGGGTCCTCGATCGACTCGTCGTGCCCGCTGCCCGAAGACAGGAACACGAGCCCCATCAGCGCGCTGGTCAGCAGCATTGTGAAACCGATCCCCAGCGCGGCGGCGATGTAGAAGTGGATCGACACTTCCTCGTCGCCGAACTTGTAGAGCAGGGCGAGGGCAATGGTCACGATGGCGACAGTCAAGAGGAACATGAAACGCATGATCCGCCGGTAGCGCGCCCAGGCGAAAGCTGCGTTCTGGGGGTCGTCGAGAGGCGATTTACGGGTCATGCGGGGTGCACATGGCGGGTGTGCCTGCGAGATTCAACGCCGGCGGAGAAACCGATTCGCTTTTTTGCGTAGGTGGTGGCATTCTGGGCGCTCGCAGTTGGAGGATAGGGCGCATGGAAATTGGCAGGTTGATCGAAGGGCGAGCGAGTTCGGACATCATCTCCTGTTCAATCGACATGCCGGTCCGTGATGCGGTGGCGATGCTTGCCTCGAAGCGCATCGGTGCGCTGCCGGTGATCGATAACGGCAAGGTCGCTGGAATTTTTTCCGAACGCGATGTGATCTATCGCCTCGCGGAAGAGGGCGAAGCCTGTCTCTCGCGTCCGCTGGGAGAAGTGATGACCGCCCCACCCATTACGGTCGAGCGCGACACGCTGGTTCTCAACGCCCTGGGCCTCATGACGAGACGGCGAATTCGCCACCTTCCGGTGGTCGACGGCGAAACCATGTGCGGCTTCATTTCGATAGGCGACCTGGTCAAGGCCCGGCTCGACGAGATCGAACACGAGGCCGAAGCGCTGCGCGAGTATATCCAGACGGCTTGAGACGACCGGTCCGGCGCACTACATCAGGCAAATGACCACCGCTCCGACACTCACCGATGCCGCCGCCGCGCGTATTTCCGCCATCGCTTCGAAGCAGGCGAAACCCGCTATCCTGCGCCTGTCGGTGGAAGGCGGCGGGTGTTCGGGTTTCCAGTACAGGTTCGGCCTAGCAGACGAACCCGAAGCGGACGACCTGGTCAGCGAACGCGATGGAGTGAAACTGGTGGTCGATTCGGTAAGCCTCGACCTCGTTGCAGGAAGCACGGTGGATTTCGTCGAGTCGCTCGGCGGAGCGGCGTTTCGCGTCGAGAATCCGCAAGCCGCGGCCGGTTGCGGCTGCGGGTCGAGTTTCGGGATTTAGATTAGACCCGCGTGAGCGTTTCGGGCATCAGGCCCGGCATGCGTATCGCCAGCTTCAATATCAACGGCATCAAGGCGCGCCTACCGCGCCTCAAGGAATGGCTCGAGGAAACGCGCCCCGCCGTCGCCTGCCTGCAGGAAATCAAGACGATGGACGAAGGTTTCCCAGCCGAAGAATTCGAGAGCATCGGCTATCAGGCTATCTGGCACGGGCAGAAGAGCTTTAATGGCGTGGCCATCCTTGCCGATGGTGAAAAGCCCAACGAAATCCAGCGCGGGTTGGGTATCGATGGACCGAAGGACGGCGAGGGCGAGCAGGCCCGCTATCTCGAGGCCGAGGTGAGGGGTGTGCGCATTTGCAACCTCTACCTGCCCAACGGAAATCCGCATCCCGGGCCGAAGTTCGACTACAAGCTCGCCTGGATGAAGAAGCTGCGCGAACGCATGCACACGATCTGGAACGAGCAGGTTCCAGCTGTGGTGCTCGGCGATTTCAACGTGATTCCCGAGGACAAGGATGTCTGGTCTGTCCGCGCAATGGCCTCGGATGCGTTGATGCAGCCTGGATCGCGCGATGCCTATGCGCGGTTGCTGACCGATGGCTGGACCGATGCGATCGATACGCTCAATCCGCGCGGCGGCGTATGGACCTATTGGGATTATCAGGCCGGTGCGTGGCAGCGCGATCACGGTTTCCGCATCGACCATCTGCTCTTGTCGCCCGAACTCGCCGACCGGATGGGCGCAGCGGGCGTCGACAAGGAGTATCGCGGCCGCGAGAAAGCCAGCGATCACGCACCCGTGTGGGTCGAACTGCGCGACTGACGGCGCGAAGCATGAGGGCCGCCACTTGCGTGACGGCCCCCACGTTCGAATTCCGGATTGCTACCTCAGCGGTAGAAGACGTGCGTGTCGATGGTGGCGACTGCGACCTTGCGACGGCTCCAGCCGGGACGCACGTAGTTCGCGTGGAAATAGACCGCATCGCTGGCGCTGCTGTCCCACAGGCCGCGATGGGCGATGCGGGCGATCGCCTGCGCACGCTTCCAGGCCTTTGAGCCTGTGCGAATGCGCGGCATACGGCCATTCTTCACGAACGAAAACTGCGCGCGCTGGTAAACGACGCCGCAATAGCTCGAGGGCCAGCGGCGATCCTCGGCGCGGTTCATGACCACCTGTGCCACGGCAAGCTGGCCGTCGAGCGGCTCGCCACGCGATTCGAAATAGACGGCGCCGGCGAGGCAATGCAGCTCTTCCGAGAGCTGGCCAGTGGCAGGCATGGCAGCGACGAGCTCGCGCAGGCTGTCTGCCTGCGGTGCATCGGCGGCGAGAATCTCGGATTGATTCTCCACATCGTCGGAAAGCTCCTGCACCACTTCCTTCTCGACGAAGACGGGCACCACTTCTTCCGTGAGCGGAGCCTCGGGAGCACTGATTTCGGCTGCTTCAGCCGCAACCTGGGCGTTGGCGCCGGAACCTTCCGCTCCGGCAAACGTGGTAAGGGCGATCGCCGCGACAACCGCGGTGAAACCGGTAAACTTGCGAACCATTATTTGCTGACAACTAAGCGGTTGGCGGTCTGTCGCAGGCTGGGACCCTTGGCGCGTTGATTGCGTCCTTGTGAGCGGATCCGTTAGCGGGCCTGCCGGCCACCCCCCGTCTGCGTGCTAGCGTACCGACCCCATTGCCGTCCTACGCCGCCTGCGCATCGAAGTTGGCGGCCAAATAGTCGCAAATGAAATCAAGTCAAGTTAATGTGTCGCCGCTGCGACGAAACGTTCCGCATTTTCGACGTCCAGTTCGACCACCCAGCAATCCGGGTCCGAATTGCGTCGCTTCGCCACATAATCATCGAAATCTATTTTGTTTTCATCATCTTGGTCACGGGTGCAAACGAATGCACGCGACCCGTCGAGCTGCGGCATTCGCTCCCAGAGGCGGGTATTTCTGCCACTATGCGTGGTTAATATCAGGATGACCCCGGCGTCCCTTTCGCCCTTCTGAAGCACCATGCCGAAGCCCCCCGCAGCTTCGACCGCGCGGATAAAGCCGGAAACCTCGACATGGGCGGGTAGGCGAGCGACCACGCGAATCAGGGATTTGCGCGATAGCCGGGCAGGCTCGACAAAGGGATGTGCGAGCGCATGAACGTGCCCGTGCCGCGACCGATCTCATCCCCCTCACCATCGACCAGTCGCGATTCGGCAACGAACACGCGCTTGCGCCCGCTCACCCAGCGGCCCTCGGCCACCACCTCGCCGACCCGCACGGGTTTGGTGAAATGAAGATTGAACGAGGTCGTCAGGAGAAAGCGGTCGGTTACGAAAGTGTTGGCGGCATAGAACCCGGCGTCGTCGAGCATCTTGAAGTAGATCGTGCCGTGCGCCGCGCCTGCCGCGTGGTAGACCTCTTCGGTCACGTCGAACGTGATACGCGCAGCGCCTTCGCCCGTGATTTCAAGCTTAGAGGAAAACAGCGCGTTGACCGGCGCCGATGCATAGAGGCTCTCGAGCGCCCGATAATGGCGCTCCGCCCCGCTGATTGCGGCACCGCTCATCGCTGCCTGGTCTCCTCAGCCCGGTTCGACCCAGCCGATCGACCCGTCATGGCGGCGATAGACCATATTATGGTCTCCGCTGCCCGCATTCTTGAACAACAGGCCGTTGGTATTCTGCAAATCGAGCAGCATGACCGCATCGGCCACGCTGCATTCGGGAATCATCGCCTTGGTCTCGGCAATCACCGGCGGGCTGTCCGAGGCGAGTTCCTCGTCATTGTCGGGCTCCGGCGCCGCCAGGATGGTGTAGGCTGCCTCTTCCTCGCGCACCGCATGCGCCGCCTGCTGGTGGCGATCCTGAATGCGCCGCTTGTAACGGCGCAACTGCTTTTCGATCTTCCCGGCAGCGGCATCGAAGGCCTGATGCACATCATGCGCCTCGGCATGACCTTTGAGGATCAGCCCCTGCATCACATGCGTTACGATATCCGACGTGAAGGAGCCTCCCGGCCCCTTGCCGAAGGTGACATGCGAAGAGATCGCGCGATTAAAGTACTTCTCGACGATGGAGTTCAAACGATCGCCGACATGCTCCTGCAGGGCTGCACCGGTGTCGATCTGGTGGCCGGAAACACGAATATCCATCTTCTCGTCTTCTCCTTTACCGTCCCCCCGACGATTCCAAAGCACCGGCGCCGCGGTCGGTTTCCGATAGTCCACACCCTAACTCCATAGCGGGTTCTCGATCCCGGCCATGAATTCCCTGTGCCGGGCCAGTTCTGCCTCGCTCGGACGATGCGCTCGCGGTTCGCGGCGAGGACCGACTGGCGGCTTGCGCACGGCGGATGTCTGGATTGCCGGCACGGTCTCCGTGGCGCTTGCTTCCGCCGCGAGTTCAAGCCCGATCTGGCGTCCGCCTCTGAGTTCGACATAGACCTGCGCGAGCAGCTCGGCGTCGAGCAGTGCGCCGTGTTTCACGCGGTGGCTGCGATCGATGCCGTAGCGCGAGCAGAGTGCATCGAGCGAGAGCTTCGCCCCCGGATGTCGCTTGCGCGCCAGTGCCACCGTGTCGACCATTCGGCTGGTGCAGACCGGCTCCTGGTCGATGAGCGTCAGTTCGGCATTGAGAAAGCCGAAATCGAAGCCCGCATTATGCGCGACCAGCGGCGAATCGCCCATGAAGGCAAGCAGCTCCGCCGCAAGGTCGCGGAACAGCGGCTTGTCCGAGAGAAACGCCGCGGAAAGCCCGTGTACGGCCTCGGCGCCTGCGGGCATATCGCGCTCGGGATTGAAATAGGCGTGGTAGCTCTCGCCCGTCGGCACGAGATTGACCATCTCTATGCAACCGATCTCGACCATCCGGTCCCCCGTCTTGGGATCGAGGCCGGTGGTTTCGGTGTCGAATACGATTTCGCGCATCGAGTCTCCTATCGGCCTCGCGCACGCAGATTACAAGGGGGTTACAACGCCTGTCGGGCGGCGCTCTCGGCGCGCAGCTCGGCGACGAGCGCGATGACCGCATCCTCGCTCTGTTCAAGCGTCGTTCCGGTATCGATCACATGATCGGCGCGGGCACGCTTCTGTGCGTCGGGTGTCTGTAACTCGAGAATATGCGCAAACTTCTCCTCGGTCATGCCTGGGCGGGCCAATACGCGCTCTCTCTGCGTTTCGGCCGGGGCGGAAACGACCACCACCCGATCGACAGATCCGGCACCTCCCTTTTCGAACAGCAATGGAATGTCGAAGACCACCACCGGTGCCCCGGCGTGTTCGATCAGGAACGCCTCGCGCTTGGCCGCGACGGCCGGGTGGACAATCGCCTCGAGGCGGGCAAGTTCTTCCGGGTCACCGAAAACCAGTGCCCCCAGCTTTTCGCGCGAAACCCCGCCTTCATCGGTACTGCCGGGAAAGGCCGCTTCGATCGCGGGCACAAGTTCGCCATCCGGCCCTTGCATCGCGCGCACTTCGGCGTCGGCATCGAACACCGGCACGCCCGCCGCCTCGAACATCGCCGCAACGGTCGATTTGCCCATGCCGATCGATCCGGTCAGGCCCACGATCAGGGGGCGGCTCATGCCAGAAGCCTTTCGCGCAATTCGCCGTCGTCCCCGCGCGGCGGTTCGACCCCGAAAAAATGGGTAAAGGCTGCGGCGGCCTGGCCAATCAGCATCGCAAGTCCATCAATGGTTTCGAAGCCGGCCGCACGCGCGGACTTCAGGAAGGCGGTGTCGACCGGGTCGGTGACGATATCGTAGGCGATGGAGCCGGGAGGGGCGTGGCTCCAGTGGAAGGTAAGGGGCTGCTGGCCCCGCATTCCGAGCGGCGAGGCGTTGACGACCAGGTCGCAGCAGCCCTCGCGATCGTCGAAGTCGAAATCGGTGGCAGAGGCAAAATGATCGAGCGGAGCCGCATGGTGCTCTCCCACGGGAGCAAGCTCTTCCAGCAGTGCGTGCGCCTTGTCGGGATTGCGCCCAGCCAGAACCAGCGTGAAGCCTTCCTTTACAAGACCGGCCACAATCGCGCGCGCCGCGCCCCCGGTTCCGAGCACGCGGCCCATGCGAAAGTAATGCTGTTCGCGTAGCCGCTCGGCCAGCGGTTCGAGGAACCCGGCGACATCGGTGTTACGCCCGACCAGCTTGCCATCGGGCGCCTTCACCACCGTGTTCACCGCGCCGATGCGTTTTGCGAGCGGCTCCAGCCGGTCGAGCAGCGGTATGATCGCCTGCTTGTGCGGCATGGTGACGTTGCACCCGCACCAGTCGTTATCGCCGCGGCGCGAGGCGAGGTATTCGCCGAGCCCGCCTTCGGGTACAAGGGCCGCGCGATATTCCGCGTCGAGGCCCAGTTTCTCAATCCAGAAGCCGTGGATCACGGGGGATTTGGACTGGCGAATGGGATCGCCGATCACTTCGGCATATTGCGTCACGACGGTAACGCACCTTCCTCGCGTAGCGCGTCGAGAACCTGCAGCAACGGCATTCCGAGTACGGTGAACTGGTCGCCCGCGATGCTCTCGAACAATTGCACGCCCGGACCCTCGATCCGAAACACGCCGACACAATAGGAAACTGCGGGCCATTCGGCATCGAGATAAGCTGCAATGAAATCATCGCTCAACTCGCGCACCCGCAGGCGGGCGAAATCGGAGCCGATCCAGACGATGCGCCCTCCCCGCGCAAGCGCCGCGGCACTGTGCAGGGTCATCACCTTGCCAGAAAATTGACCCAGATGCTCGGCGGCATTCTCGCGGCTGGCGGGTTTGTCGAATCGCTTGCCCTCGACCTCGACCAGCGAGTCCGAACCCAGCGCCAAGGCTTCGGGTCGTGCCTCCGAAACGGCCACTGCCTTGGCCGCGGCAAGTGCCTGTGCGATTTCGGCAGGCACCGCGCCATCCATTTCGGCCTCGAGTGCGCGTTCGTCCACATCCGCACTCTCGGCGGTGAAAGCGATTCCCGCTGCCTCCAGCATCGCCTTGCGCGAGGCGCTGTTCGAAGCAAGCACGATCCCGTTTCCCGAAATCCCGTTCATATCGGCTTGGCTCCCTGGCGCGTCCCGCGCGCTTCGCGCTCGTTGTACAGCCGTATCACGGCGGCAGCCGTTTCTTCGATCGAACGTCGCGTAACGTCGATCACCGCCCAGCCATTGTCGGCGAACATACGCCGGGCAAACTTGACCTCGTCCCTCACCCGATCGTTGTCGACATAATCCGTCTCGCGTTCCTCGTTGAGCGTCAGCAGGCGGTTTCGGCGGATCTGAACCAGGCGCTCGGGTGCCGTCGTTAGGCCGACGACCATCGGATGCTTAAGTTCGAACAGCTTGGGCGGAGGCGGGCTTTCGACCACCAGCGGGATATTGGCGACCTTGTAACCGCGATTGGCAAGGTAGATGCTGGTCGGCGTCTTGGAGCTGCGCGAAACGCCGGCAAGAACGATGTCCGCCTCCTCCCAGTTTTCCCAGCCGATCCCGTCGTCATGCGCGATGGTGAACTGAATCGCCTCGACCCGATTGAAATAGGCTTGATCCATCGCGTGCTGCCGGCCGGGTCGGCCATGCGCTTCCTGCCCGAGAGCCTTTTCAAGCGCCTCGGTCACCCGATCGAGAATCGGCACGGCGGGCAGGCCCAGCTGCGTACAGGCCTCTTCCAACCGGTCGCGGGTTTCCGGATTGACCAGCGTGAACAGGACGAGACCCGGATTGGTCTTGAGCTCGGGCAGGATCCTCTCGAGATGCTGACGGCTGCGCACCATCGGCCAGAAATGGCGCACGACATCGGCATCCTCGAACTGCGCGAGCGCGGCCTTGGCGAGCATTTCGAGCGTTTCGCCGGTGGAATCGGACAGCAGGTGAAGATGGACGCGGTTGGAAATTTCGATGCTCTGCGGCCTGTGGAGAACGCTGGCATAAACCACGGGAGAAAGCTGGCGACAAGTTCGGGATGGAAAACCCTTCCCGCTGCGAGTCCTTCGCGGGGCGATTCCCGCACACCAAATACGAGTTTTGCGCAGGGTGGGGACAATGGGCAAAAGTTCGACTCGACTCATGGCGGCTGGCGAGTCGCAATTCGGTCTCGGGCCTTTGCAGCGCGGGAGAAATCGGGCAGGAGCGGCTTATCCCTGAAATCCACAGGGCCAACAGACTCCTTCAACCCTATTATAAATATCATTATTTATTGGATTGGACTCCTCGATGCCCGGTCTCCTTCTCGATACGCTGAACGGCAAGCGTGCGGATCGCGTCCCACTCTGGCTCATGCGCCAGGCGGGTCGCTACCTGCCCGAATATCGCGCGCTGCGGGAGAAGAAGGGCGGGTTCCTCGCCATGGCCTACGACAGCGAGGCAGCCTGCGAGATTACCTTGCAGCCGATCGACCGTTTCGGCTTCGACGGAGCGATCCTCTTTTCCGACATTCTCATCGTGCCGCATGCGATGGGCCAGCATCTGGAGTTCCTGGCCGGCGAGGGGCCCAAGCTGTCGCCGCCGCTGGTCGATGCTGCGCTCGACGGGCTGACTCCCGACCAATCGCGCTACGATCCGATCTACGAGACCGTGCGACTTTGCCGCCAGCGCCTGCCCGAAGGCGTCACCATGCTTGGCTTTGCCGGCAGCCCCTGGACCGTCGCGACCTATATGGTCGCGGGCGAAGGCAGTCGCGACCAGCATGAGGCGCGCGCTCTGGCCTATCGCGATCCGACCAGGTTGGACGCCATTCTCGAGCGGATCGTCGCCGAGACCATCGAATATCTTTCTGGTCAGATCGAAGCAGGTGCCGAGGCAGTGCAACTGTTCGACAGTTGGGCAGGGAGCCTGGCGCCCGATGAATTCGAACGATTGGTGATAGCGCCCAATGCGCGGATCGTTGCGGCGCTCCGCGAGCGGCATCCCACGACGCCGATCATCGGTTTTCCGAAGGGTGCGGGTGAAAAACTACCTGGCTATGCCCGCGAGACGGGCGTTCAGGCGGTCGGTGTCGACGAGACTCTCGATCCGCAATGGGTGGCGCGCGAATTGCCGGAGAACATGCCGGTGCAGGGCAATTTCGATCCGCTGCTGCTGCTCGCCGGCGGCGACCGTCTGGAAGAGCGTGCGCGCCTCATTCTCGAAGCCTTTGCCGACCGGCCGCACGTCTTCAATCTCGGACACGGGATCGACCGCCGCACACCGATCGCCCATGTGGAGCGGCTGATTAGTGTGGTGCGCTCATTCGAAGGGTGACGTGAGCGTTAGCGGACCCTACATGGATCATCGATGCAGGATGTGCTTGGGATGACGTATTACTGGCTGAAGGCCGGCCACATCATTTTCATGGTGTTCTGGATGGCAGGATTGTTCATGCTGCCGCGCCAGATGATCTATCTCCACCCGGCGACGCCGGACTCGGAGGAATCGGCTCTGTGGGCGAAGCGGATGGGGCTGCTACGCAAGGTCATCCTGACTCCGAGTCTCATCGTCGTGTGGATCCTGGGCCTCCTGCTGTCCATGGCGATCGGTGCATGGGACCAGGGCTGGTTTCACGCCAAACTGCTCGTTGTCGTGCTTCTGACGGCGTTTCACGGCATCATTGTCGCCCGGTCCAAGAAAATGGTCGCGGGCGAACGACCGATGACCGAAAGACAGTTGAGGCTTTGGGGCGAGTTTCCGGGGATAGCGCTTGCCGTCATCGTCGTGCTGGCGGTGGTCAAACCTTTCTGATTGCGGGCCGCGGGCGCAGAGCTGTGCCCGAGGCTTTCCGGAAAACGACACGTCGCTTTGTGAATTGACGCCCATGCCGCGTGGGCGTAACTGCACCTTACCTACCGGCTACGGGCCTCGCATGCTGACGAGGCCGGGTCCGCTTTCTCCAAGCCCATACCGACCTGCCGGCCATCCAAACCGAGAATACCGAGTAAAAACACATGCATCTCAAGGATTTGAAAGAGAAAACCCCGGCAGATCTGGTCGCGATGGCCGAGGAGCTGGGCGTCGAAGGTGCCTCGACCATGCGCCGCCAGGACCTGATGTTCTGCATCCTGCGCGAACTGGCCGAGGATGAGGAATACGAAGAAAAGATCATGGGCATCGGCACCATCGAGGTGCTGCAGGATGGCTTCGGCTTCCTGCGTAGCCCCGAAGCCAACTATCTCGCCGGTCCCGACGATATCTACGTCTCGCCCAACCAGGTCCGCAAATGGGGCCTGCGCACCGGCGATACCGTCGAAGGCGAAATCCGCGCGCCCAAGGAAGGCGAACGCTATTTCGCGCTTACCACGCTCTACAAGGTCAATTTCGACGAGCCGGAAGCAGTCCGCCACCGGACCAATTTCGACAACCTCACCCCGCTCTATCCGGAAGAGAAGCTGTCGCTCGACACGCTCGACCCGACGGTGAAGGACAAGTCGGCGCGCGTGATCGACATCATCAGCCCGCAGGGCAAGGGCCAGCGTGCGCTGATCGTCGCGCCGCCGCGCACCGGTAAGACCGTACTGCTACAGAATATCGCCAAGGCGATCACCGACAACCACCCGGAAGTCTTCTTGCTGGTCCTGCTGGTGGACGAGCGTCCGGAAGAAGTCACGGACATGCAGCGCAGCGTGAAGGGCGAGGTCATCTCCTCGACCTTCGACGAGCCGGCCAACCGCCACGTCCAGGTCGCGGAAATGGTGATCGAGAAAGCCAAGCGTCTCGTGGAGCACAAGCAGGATGTCGTGATCCTGCTCGATTCGATTACGCGTCTGGGCCGTGCCTACAACACGGTCGTTCCGAGCTCGGGCAAGGTGCTGACCGGCGGTGTCGATGCGAACGCGCTGCAGCGCCCGAAACGCTTCTTCGGCGCTGCCCGCAACATCGAGGAAGGCGGTTCGCTCTCGATCATCGCCACCGCGCTGATCGATACCGGCAGCCGTATGGACGAGGTTATCTTCGAAGAATTCAAGGGCACGGGTAACTCGGAAATCGTGCTCGATCGCAAGGTTGCCGACAAGCGCATCTTCCCGGCGCTCGACGTCGGCAAATCCGGCACCCGCAAGGAAGAGCTGCTGGTCGAGAAGGACAAGCTGTCGAAGATGTGGGTCCTGCGCCGTATCCTCATGCAGATGGGCACGATCGACGCGATGGAATTCCTGCTCGACAAGATGAAGGATTCCAAGACCAACGAGGACTTCTTCGCGACGATGAACCAGTAGGTTCCCGGCCTCGCGGCCCGCGGACGACAATTTTCACCACCTGTTACAATTTCTTGTGATAGGGCGCAGTGGTGACATCGCTGCCCGTATTCGATCTTGGCCAGGTTGCATCCACGGTGGTGCTCGACCAGTTGCGCGAAGGCATCATCGTTACCGATGCGGCCGGGGCGATCCGATTTGTTAACGAGGCCGCACGGGCCATGCATGGCGTGGCCGAGCTCGATGTGGAGCCGAAAGACTATTCGGATCGCTATCACCTCTTCACACTGGAAGGTGAGCCGCACCCGTTCGAGGATTTGCCGCTCGCGCGCGCGGTGGGCGGGGAGACGGTAGTCGACGCCCCCTGGGTTATCCGGCGACCCGATGGGACCGAGGTCTATGCCGTTGGTTCGGCCAAGCCGTTGCTGGGCGCCGATGGTGAGCAAATCGGGGCGGTCCTGACGATTCGGGACGAGACCGAGAGTTTCAGGGCACGCAGCGAATTGCGTGAGAGCGAGGAGACGGTCCGCGCCTTCTTCGAGACGGCCGGCGTCTACGCCGCGGTGATCGACCTCATGGCAGAGGACTTCACGCTCGTCATGGGCAACAGCCGGATGGCGAAGGCGTTCGGGCTGGAGGTTCTGACGGGACAGTCAGGCCGGACGATCCTCGGCGATCGACGCGCACAAACCGTGATTGCGGATCTGCGGAGGGCGGCCGTTTCCGACGAGCCGATAATCGTCGAATACCCATGGAATACGGACGGCAACGATCGCTGGTTCGTCACGACTATCACCAAGATGAGCGGAACGCGCGAACGGCTGTTCCTCGCATCTCTCGATATTACCGATCGCAAGCGTGCCGAGCGCGATCTCGCCGCCGCGCTTAAGACGAAGGACGTGCTTCTCCACGAGGTCAATCACCGGGTGAAGAACAGCTTGCACATCATCACGTCGCTGCTGGAACTCCAGGAAAGCTCGGGCGACGATGACCTCACCGCCCATTTGCGCGAGGCAAGGGGGCGGGTGGAGACTGTCGCCAGAGTGCATGAGCGGTTGTACAAGACGAGCGCGCACGACCGGGTCGAGATCGTCGGCTATCTCGAGGATCTGCTTACCCATGTCGTGGCGAGCGTCGGACAGCGCGACGGCATCGATTTCGAGTTTTGCGAGAGGGGCGGCGAGGTCGAACTGGCCGTCGAGTACTCGGTCCCGCTCGGGTTGATTCTGGTCGAGATCGCGATGAATGCGGTCAAATACGGGTTCCCTTCCGGCAGCGGTGGAACCGTGTCGGTCGAAACGGAGATTGCCGACGGTCACTTGTCGCTGACGATCTACGACGATGGCGTGGGTGTGGATGCAGGACCCAAGGATCAGGGCACCGGCCTAGGACGCCAGATCGTTCGTGCGTTGGCCATGCAGCTCAATGCCGAGGTCGGCTATTTGAAACGACCCCGCGGAACGGCCTTCAGCTTGACCATGCCGCTTCCTGACGCAGATGCGAAAAGCTGATCAGGTTTTCATCTTCTCGAGCATGGCGGCCATCTGCTCCCACACCTTGTTAATTGCCTTCAACGGACGCACCATCACCTTGAAGTCGACGATCATGCCGTCTTCGTCGAAGCGGATGAGATCGATTCCGTTGACGTGGATGCCGTCCATCTCGGTGGTGAATTCTAGCATGGCATTCTCGCCGTCGATCAGCTCGCGGACATATTCGAAACTGTCGTTGCCGAGCGTGTTTCCGGCTGCCGCTAGATAGGCGACGACGATCGGACGGCCCTTTTGCGGAGTATGAACGACGGGCGAGTGGAAGACCGCTTCCTCGTGAATGATTGCGGCAAGGTCTTCGGGCGAGCTGCCATTGTCGATAACTCCGTGCCAGCGTTTCAGGCCGATCGTCGCACTCATTGGGTTCTCCGGAACGTGTCGGCCCGCGCGGCGTGCCAGTGCGGGGCATAGGGTGTCGCATCGGGATCTTCGAGCAGCTGGCCCGGCTCGAGGAAGGTGTAAATGCGATCGATGGCATCCGAACGCGCGCCGTTCAAGCGTTCGCGCATATCGTGCGGGGTGATCTCCCACGGGCTGGACAGGCCCATGGCGACGACGATTTCGCGTAGCGAGTGGACGGTCTGACGCTGGAAGCGGGCGACGCGCGGGGCCTTGTCTTCCACCACCAGCCCGCGCTGGCGCCAGGCCTTCTGCGTGGCAACGCCGGTAGGACAGGTGCCCCTGTGACAGTTCATCGACTGGACGCAGCCGAGCGCGAACATGAACGGACGTGCGGCATTGCACCAGTCTGCACCCAGTGCGAAGGCCTTGGCCAGTTGCGCGCCCGAATGCAGCTTACCCGACGCTGCTATCTTGACCTTCTCCTTCAGTGCCAAGCCGATCAACATATTGCGGACCATGATCTGCCCCTCGCGCAGCGGCATGCCCACCGAATTGGACAGTTCGAGCGGCGCGGCACCCGTCCCGCCTTCGGCACCATCCACGGTGATGAAGTCGGGATGCAGCCCCGTCTCCAGCATCGCCTTTCCGATCGCGAAGAGTTCGTGCGGCTGCCCGATGCACAGTTTTAGCCCGACCGGTTTGCCACCCGACAGCTCGCGCAATTCGACGAGCCATTCGAGCATCTCGATGGGTGTTGCAAAGGCGGGGTGGGCGGCCGGCGACGTGACCGTTTCACCCACCGGTACGCCGCGCGCTTCGGCGATTTCCCTGGTCACCTTGGCGCCGGGCAGGACCCCGCCATGGCCTGGCTTGGCGCCCTGGCTGAGCTTGATTTCGACCATCTTGACCTGCGCGTCGCGGGCATTGTCGCGGAACTGGTCGGGATCGAAGTTTCCGTCGGGCCTGCGCGCACCGAAATAGCCGCTGCCCAATTCCCAGATCAGGTCGCCTCCGGGCGAACGGTGATAGCGGCTGATCGCCCCTTCGCCGGTATTATGCGCAAAGCCGCCCAGCGCGGCCCCGGCGTTGAGCGCTTCGATCGCGCGGGCAGAGAGCGACCCGAAGCTCATTGCCGAGATATTGAGCAAGGCACTGGAATAGGGCTGGCTGCAGGTCCCTGCGCCGACAACCACTCGCCAATGCTCGGGAACATCCGGCTTTGGCACAATCGAGTGGCTGAGCCATTCGTACTCGTCCGAATAGACGTCGAGTTCGGTGCCCATGGGGTGCGAATCGAGATCGCCCTTGGCGCGGGCATAGACCAGTGCGCGGGCTTGGTGGCTGAATGGGCGTCCGTCGAGATCGTCCTCGACGATATAGGCCTGAGCAAAAGGGCGCAGATCTTCCATCAGCCAGCGGATGCGCCCAAGCAGTGGGTAATTGCGCCGCAGCGTGTGTTCGTGCTGGATGAAATCCCACAGCGCCAGTGCCGTTAGCGGAACGAGGGCCCACAGCGCCCAATGCGCTGGCTCCCACCACCATGCCAGCCCGATCAATGCCAGCAGTCCGGCGGGTACGATATAGCGGAAGGGGATGTGCTCCACGTGTCAGGCGAGGTGCTGCACGAAGAACTCCGAAGTGCGCTTGTCGGCCAGTTGCGCGGCTTCCTCCGAGCGCCGCTTGCCGAATTCGGTCGCAAATCCGTGGTCGAGGCCTTCATAATCGTGCAGCGTGACCTTGGGATGGTCGTCGAGCCCGTCATGCATGGCTTTCTGCGTATCCTTGTCGACGAAGCCATCCTCGGTCGGGATATGCAGCATCAGCGGATGCGCGATTGCGTGCTTTTCGCCGAGTAGGCCATCGATGCCGACGCCGTAATAGCCGACGCTCGCATTCACATCGGTGCGCGCGGCGGTCATGAAGGCGAGCCGTCCGCCGAGGCAGTAGCCGACGCAGCCGACCTTGGGCACGCTTTCCTCGCGGCGGATATGGTGGATCGTCGCTTCGATATCGCGGATGCCCTGATCCTGGTCGAACTTGCCCATCAGGTCGAGTGCGCGCTGGAACTCGGGTTCGACATCGGGATCGAGTTCGACGCCGGGTTCGAGCCGCCAGAACAGGTCGGGGGCTACCGCCAGATAGCCTTCTTCGGCCAGCTTGTCGCATTTGCGACGGATGCCCGCATTCACGCCGAATATCTCCTGGATGACGAGGATTGCGGCCTTTGGCGCATCTGCCGGTCGCGCGACATAGGCGGTAAAGGTCTCGCTGCCGGACAGGGTGGAAATCGTGACGGTCTCGCTCATGGGCTGGTCGCCTCCCTTGGTTGAATCGGTGTCTTATGCTTGCATGACGCGTGATGCGGACCCAAATAGGGCTTCGCAAGCCATAACGGAGAAAGCGCGATGAAGGTCCATATCGAAATCGACTGTACGCCCGAAGAGGCGCGGACCTTTATGGGCCTTCCCGATGTGGGCAAGGCCAATGCGGTCTATGTCGACATGATGTCGAAGGCGATGAAGGGTGTGAACAACACCGATCAGCTGCAGGAATATGCCAAGCAGCTCGCACCGATGGGGCAGGCGGGATTCAAACTGTTCCAGAGCTTCATGGAAGGTGCCAATGCGGCGCGCTCGGCGCAGCAGGGCAAGTCCACCGACAACGACTGAGGGCGCTGCGGCGCGATGGACGACACAATCTACGCCCTGTCCAGCGGCGCGCCCCCGGCTGGTATCGGAGTGATTCGGATCAGCGGGTTCGATGCAGGCAGGGCGCTGGAGACGCTTGCCGGCAGCCTGCCGCCGGCGCGATCGCCTCGATTGCGCACATTGCACGATGCAGACGGTGACGTGCTCGATGTCGCTCTCGTCCTGTGGTTCCCCGGACCGGCCACTGCCACCGGCGAGGATCTCGCGGAAATCCATTGCCACGGGGGCAGGGCAGTCGTGGCCGCCATTCTGGCCTCACTCGAATGCATCGACGGACTGCGCGAGGCTGAGCCCGGCGAGTTCACAAGGCGGGCGTTTACCAGCGGCCGGATAGATTTGGCTGAGGCTGAAGGTCTCGCCGATTTGCTTGCAGCTGAAACCGAATTGCAGCGCAGGGGCGCCTTGCTTGCTGCAGGTGGCGACGTGTCGCGGCGGATTGAGGATTGGCGGGACTCGATCCTGGGTCTGGCCGCCAGTGTCGAAGCGGTGATCGATTTCGCCGACGAGGACGATGTGGCGAGCCTTCCGCCATCGTTCGATGAGCAGCTCCGCGCCTTGGTGGCTGAAATTCGAAAAGTGGCCGAACGCCCGGCGGCTGAGCGGCTGCGCGATGGTGTCCGGGTGGTCCTCGCGGGGCCGCCGAATGCAGGAAAATCATCACTTTTCAATGCATTGCTGGCAGATGATGCGGCAATCGTGACCGCGGAGGCCGGTACGACGCGGGACGTGCTCGAACGACCTGTTTCGATCGCGGGCGTGCCTTTCGTGCTGATCGATACCGCCGGGGTGCGCGACCAAGGCGCGGGAGCGATCGAGGAAATCGGCATCGAACGGGCGCGCCGGGAGATCGCGGCGGGGCAGATCGTCCTCTGGCTCGGCGATGCACGCGACGCTCCAAAGGGTGCGTTGCTCGTGCAATCCAAATCGGACCTGTCGGACAAGACAGACAGCTCGGTGATAAATGTTTCGGCGGTAACCGGTTCAGGGCTGGAGGCGCTGCTGAAGCGCTTGGTGGAGTTGGGCAGGGCGGCGCTGCCTCCCGTCGATCGTGTGGCTTTCAATCGAAGGCAGAAAGGCCTCGCCCTCGCTGCGGCCGAGCATCTAGAAGCGGTCGATGTTGGGGGTGACCTGCTCGTAGCCGCGGAGAACCTTCGCAGCGCGCGCCAGTCGCTGGACGCACTTGTCGGGCGCGATTCGACTGAGGAAATGCTCGACGCGCTCTTCGGGCGCTTCTGTATCGGCAAGTGATGTTCCACGTGAAACATCGCCCTTTGACGCGAATCCGGGTGGAAGCTAAAGGGCGCGTCCAATGCGCGAATTCGATGTTCTTGTAGTCGGCGGCGGCCATGCCGGAGTCGAGGCGGCCTGCGCGGCCGCCCGCATGGGCGCGCGTACTGGCCTGGTGACCCTCGATCTCGAGACGATCGGCGCGATGAGCTGCAACCCGGCCATCGGCGGATTGGGCAAGGGCCACCTCGTCCGCGAGGTCGATGCGCTCGACGGCGTAATCGGCCGGGCGGCCGATGCTGCGGCGATCCACTACCGGATGCTCAACCGTTCGAAGGGGAGCGCTGTCTGGGGTCCGCGCGTTCAGGCCGATCGTCGCCTCTTTCATCGCGCGGTGCAACAGATGGTCCGCGATCAGGAGTCGCTTACTCTGATCGCGGGTGAAGTGGCCGGTTTGCGTCTTGCGGGCCAGCGTGTGACGGGGCTCGATCTCGCCGATGGAACTGCTCTGCATGCACAAGCCGTGATTCTGTGCACCGGGACATTCCTCGGCGGTGTTCTGTTCCGGGGCGAGGAGCGCTTCACCGGCGGGCGGATCGGTGAGGGCGCGGCACATCGCCTCGCTTCGCAGATGCGCGATGCCGACCTCCCGATGGGGCGGCTCAAGACGGGGACGCCCCCGCGGCTCGACGGGCGTACCATCGACTGGGGAGCGCTGGAAGAACAGCCCTCGGACGACGAACGGTGGACGATGAGTTCGCTGACCGGGTCTCGCGCGAACCCGCTAGTGTTCTGCGCGATCACGCGCACGAATGCGCGTGCCCACGATATCATCCGCGCCAATCTCGACCGTTCGCCGCTGTTCTCCGGTGCGATCGGAGCGGCGGGCCCACGCTACTGCCCCTCGATCGAAGACAAGATCCACCGTTTCGGCGACCGGCAGGGGCACCAGGTCTTCCTTGAGCCGGAAGGCCTCGACACCGAACTCGTTTATCCCAACGGTATTTCGACCTCGCTGCCGACCGACGTCCAGCTCGCAATGCTACGCGAGATGGACGGGCTCGCGCGCGTCGAGATGGTGGTTCCGGGCTATGCGGTCGAATACGATCATATCGATCCACGGGCGCTCGCATCGTCGCTTGAGCTGCATGCGCTTCCGAGCCTTTTCTGTGCCGGCCAGATCAATGGCACCACGGGCTACGAAGAGGCGGCCGCGCAGGGCCTGGTGGCGGGCATGCATGCCGCGGCGCAGGCTCTAGACAAGGAGACGGCTCAGCTCGACCGTGCCAATTCCTACATCGCGGTCATGCTCGACGACCTCACGCTTCAGGGCATCACCGAGCCCTATCGTATGCTGACCTCGCGCGCCGAATATCGCCTGCGGCTGCGCGCGAGCAATGCCGATACGCGCCTGACGCCGTTGGGCATAGAGTGCGGGATCGTCGGTGACGAGCGGGCTACGTGGTATAACCGGCGACAAGAACGGCGTCACGAATATACCCGACAGTTCGATGCGCCGATCCATTCAAAAACGCTGTCTGACGCAGGGTTTCACGTGAAACGCGATGCTGGACCCAAGCCCGCGTCTGAATGGATTGCCGGCGGACATGCGGACGTAACCGCGCTCGCGCCGTGGATGGAGGGTGTCGATCCGACCGACCCGCTGGCCGTGGAGATGGCGGAAGACGCATTTTATGCGCCGTATCTCGCCCGCCAACGCTCTGAACTCGCGGATCTGCGCACGAGCGAGGCGCAGCGCCTCTCGCCCGACTTCCCCTTTGCGCAGGTGCCGGGGCTGTCGAATGAGATGATCGAACGCCTCTCTCTGGCAAAACCTGAGACACTAGCCGCGGCGGGCCGAATCCGCGGGATCACACCCGCCGCGCTGGCGGCCTTGCTCGTCCACGCGCGCAAACTGGATCGCGCGGCGTGATTACATCGGACGCGGAAGCGCGCACCTATGTTGCTTCGCTGTGCGACGCAGCTGCGATGCAGCGGCTCGAACTATTGGCCGATGAACTGAAGCGCGAGAACCAGCTTCAGAACCTGGTCGCAGGGCCCACGCTCGACACGGTCTGGCAGCGACACATCGCCGATTCTGCCCAATTGCTCGAATTCTGCGGGGACGCGCAGGGTCCCTGGCTCGATCTCGGGAGCGGGGCCGGATTTCCAGGCCTCGTAATCGCGGCCATGCGACCTGAGATTGAGGTCGTACTGGTCGAATCGCGCAAGCGCAGGGTGGACTGGCTGACGAGGGCGACCGAGCTCATGGGCCTTGCGAAGTGCCGTATCGAAGGCCGGCGACTCGAATCTGTCGAACGGTTCGATACGGGCGTGATCTCCGCGCGCGCGTTTGCGCCGCTCGAACGTTTGCTCACCTTATCCGCACGCTTCTCCACAAGCACCACCTGCTGGGTGTTGCCGAAGGGGCGTTCGGCATCGCAAGAAGTAACCGGACTGCCGAAGAATCGCCGTTCCATGTTTCACGTGGAACAATCGCGGACGGATCCCGAGGCGGGAATCGTCGTCGGACGCGGCCAGTGGAGCGCACACAGATGATCACGATTGCCATTGCCAATCAGAAGGGTGGGGTGGGCAAGACCACCACCGCGATCAACATCGCCACCGCCATGGCCGCAACGGGCTGGAAGACGCTGCTGATCGATCTCGATCCGCAGGGAAACGCTTCGACTGGCCTCGGTGTCGCGGGGGCGGATCGCGAGAATACGAGCTACGACCTGTTGCTCGACCAAGCGTCGCTGGCGGAATGCGCACAGGCGACCGAAATCCCCGGCCTCGACATTGTCCCGGCGACGCAGGACCTCTCGGGCGCGGAAGTGGAGCTGGTTTCAGTCGATGACCGGACCGCCCGCTTGACCGATGCGCTATCCGAGAAGGCGCGGGGGAGCTTCGCAGGCTACGACGTCTGCTTTATCGACTGCCCGCCGTCGCTCGGCCTGCTCACGCTCAATGCGCTATGCGCGGCCGATACGCTGATGGTGCCGCTGCAATGCGAGTTCTTCGCACTGGAAGGTCTCAGCCAGCTCCTCCAGACAGTCGAACGCGTGCAACAAGGCTTCAACCAGGATCTCGGCATCGTCGGCGTGGTGCTGACCATGTTCGATCGCCGCAACCGCCTCACCGACCAGGTCGCCGACGACGTCCGCGATTGCCTCGGCAATCTGGTGTTCGAAAACGTCATCCCCCGTAACGTCCGCCTGTCCGAGGCGCCCAGCCACGGCATGCCGGCGCTGGTCTACGACCACAATTGCCCCGGTAGCCGCGCCTATATCGGGCTTGCGCGCGAGCTGATCGGCCGACTGCCCGAAAAGAGGAAAGCGGCATGAGCGACAATCCAGGAGCCAAGACGATCGACCGCAAGAAGAAGCTCGGCAAGGGGCTGGGTGCCCTTTTGGGAGAAACGCGTCGCGAAGAGCCGCTGGTGCGATCGGCAAGCGGCGGTGCCGCGCAGTCTGGGGCGGTCGCCCCTCTGCCGCAAGCATCTTCGTCGGAAGGCCTCGCATCGATCCCGGTCGCGGATATCGAACCGTTGCCGGGCCAGCCTCGTAGCCATTTCGACGAGGATTCGCTCGAATCGCTAGCCTCCTCGATCGCGGCGCGCGGTGTAATCCAGCCGATCATCGTGTCGCCACTTGGTCAGGGTCGCTATCGTCTCGTGGCCGGCGAGCGTCGCTGGCGAGCGGCACAGAAAGCGCGGCTGCACGAAATTCCAGCGCTCGTGCGCGATCTCGACCAGCGCGAAGTGGTGGCCCTAGCCCTAATCGAAAATCTCCAGCGCGAGGACCTCAATCCGGTCGAAGAAGCGCGCGCCTACCAGAAACTTGCCGAAGACGAGGGGATGACACAGGCCGAGATCGCCAAGCTGGTCGACAAGTCGCGCAGCCATGTGGCGAATTTCCAGCGCCTGCTGGCGCTCCCTGATACGGTGCTTGCCCTCCTCGCCGACGGCTCGCTTTCCATGGGCCACGCCCGCGCGCTTATCGGCCGGGAGGGTGCCGAAGAGCTTGCGCGTAAAGCGGTTTCCGAAGGGCTGTCGGTCCGCGAGATGGAGGCACTCACGCGCCAGAAGCGTAGCAGTTCACCGTCAGAAAGTGCGCCGCGCGGGCCGACGCCGCAGGAAGACAATGCCGATATCGCCGCGGTCCAAGGTCATCTTGAGGAATTTCTCGGCATGCCGGTAAAGATCACCACCGACACGACGCCGAACACGGGCAGCGTTACCATCCGCTACCGCACGCTCGACCAATTAGACCTTATTTGTCAAAGGCTTACGGGCGGCGATATCTAGGATGGGCTGGCCGCCCCGGCGGCCTATCCGATCATGACTGCCGCACTCGGCCGGGTCAGTTGGCGGGGGTCCCGTCGCGATAGACGGCGCGTTGGGGAACGGCCACCGTTACCGGTACCAGCATATATTGCCCGGGTTGGCTGTATTGTACCGTCCCGGCGCTGGCGGTCGCCTTTTGCATGTAGTCGTCGAGATAGGCCTGGCACTGGCTGTAGCTGTCGGTCCGACGACGGTTGCCGTCCTCGATCGCATCGCCCGCAGCCATCCCGGCCAGCGCGCCCGCGCCTGCGCCAATCAGAGTGCCGGCGGTCCGGTTGCCGCTGCCCGCGATCCGGTTGCCGAGCACGCCGCCCGCAACGCCGCCGATCAATGCCCCGATCACTTCGCCGCGGTCGCTGTCGCTCTCATATGTGTCGAGGCGCGCGCGGCATTCCTCGAGCCAGGCGTTTCGGTCGAAGGCAACGACCTGGGCCCCGGCGGGAAGATAGGCCGGAGCTCCGGCATATCCCGCCTGATAGCCATAGCCGTACTGCACGGGAGGTACCGGAGCCTGGGTCGGCGCATTGGGATAGATCACCCGCGCGGCGCCGGCGGGTGGCTGTGCATAGACCATCGGAGTCGGATAGGCGTAGATCACCTGGGGCGGCTGCCGGACGTAGACATAGGTCGGCTGTACCGGCTGCACCGGAGCCGTGGCGGCGCGGGCCGGGATGGTCCGCGTGGCGGGCGCCGGCTGGGCCGCCAGCGTTTCATAGCTGTAATAGACCGGATTCGAAGGATCGATCGGCTGTATCGTCGGACTGCTGACGAAGACCGGGGCTTGCGGGCGCGGCGGGATGGATCGTGCCGCGCTTACCGTGTCGGTCGTCGAAGTCGCATCGGTCGCCGTTTCGGTGACGACATCGTCGTCAAGTTCGGGGCTGGGCTGCGCGTATTCGTACTGCCCTGTTTCATAGGACATGGTTTCCTGTGCCACGGCAACGCCCGCCTGGAGGGCAAAGCTGGAAGCGGTCAGCGCGAGGGCGGTACGAAAGATCATGGCACGGGCTCCCTGCAAGCGACTCGGCAGAACGCCGGCGCGCAATTACCCGACCAGTGTAGGCATCTGTCGTGCCGAGCGCAAAAACGGTGCCCGCCATGTACCGCTATGGGGCAGGCACGCTTAGATCCGGTCGGACAGCATCCGGGCGAGCGCTTCGATCCCGTCCGCATCTTCGCGGTCGAAGCGTGCCTTGGCCGGGCTGTCGAGATCGATCACCGCAATCGGCTTGCCGCCGCCCAGGATGGGGACGACCAGTTCGGAATTGGTGACCGCGTCGCAGGCGATATGGCCGGGAAAGGCATGCACGTCCTCAACCAGCTGCGTGGTGCCCTCTTTCGCGGCCACGCCGCACACGCCCTGGCCCATCGGGATCCGGATACAGGCAGGCCGGCCCACGAACGGGCCGAGTACCAGCTCGCCCTCCATCACGCGGTAGAATCCCGACCAGTTGAGTTCGGGCAGGAAGTCCCACAGCAAGGCAGCGATGTTGGCCATGTTAGCCACTCCATCGGGTTCGCCCGCCGTCAGCGCTTCGGCCGCGTCGAGCAGCTGGCGATAGGCTTCGGGCTTGGGGGTACCGGGTTCGGGACGAAAATCGAACATGGCGCGCGATGTAGCGCGCGCAAGCCGCTCTTCAAGCCCCATTGCTCGCGGGGCCGGGCTCGCTTATCTCCGCTGCCCATGGGTATTCTCAAGAAGCTGGGCATCGCGCTCCTCGTCATACTGCTGGTGGTCCTCGTCGCCGGCTATTTCCTCACCCGCGGCGATACCGCCGATGTCGCCTTTGAGGAAACGGTCGGGACCGACCCGACGCTCGACGAACCCGCCGAGGAAAGCTTCCCGACGGTCGCGATCGCCGAACCGGTGGGCTGGGCCGAAGGCGAGGTGCCGGTTGCGGCAGAAGGGCTTACCGTGAATCGCTTCGCCGAGGGGCTCGACCATCCGCGTACGCTGCAGGCGCTGCCCAATGGCGATATCCTCGTCGCGCTGACCCAATCGCCCAATATCCAGACCGGCGAAAGCAACTGGCTGCGCGATCTCGTCGCCGGCTTCCTGTTCCGCAAGGCGGGCGCAGGCGGTGACAGCGCCAACCAGATAGTGCTGCTGCGCGATGCGGATGGCGACGGGATCGCGGAGGGCCGCTTCGTGCTGCGCGACGATCTCGACTCGCCCTCGGGCATCGCCTGGGGCGATGACACGCTTTACATCGCCAATCATGACGAAGTGCTGGCCTTCGATTACGAGCTCGGTTCCACCGAGCTGAGCGGCGAGGGGCGCAAGATCGCCGATCTCGCTCACGGCACAGGCCACTGGATGCGCAATCTGGCGCTGCATCCCGATGGCGACCGGCTCTACGCCGCCGTGGGTTCGAAATCGAACATCGGCGAAGACGGCATGGAGATCGAGGAGGGGCGGGCGCTCATCTGGGAGATCGATCTCGAAAGCGGTCGCCAGCGGGTTTTCGGCGCGGGTTTGCGCAATGCCAACGGCATGGATTTCAGCCCCTGGTCGGGCGAGTTGTGGACGACGGTGAACGAGCGCGACATGCTCGGCTCGGACCTCGTGCCCGATTACCTCACCAATGTCCCAGTCGGCGCGCATTACGGCTGGCCCTGGGTCTATTTCGGAGACAATTTCGACCGTCGGGTGGAGTATCCGATCCCGCAATTCATCAACTATGTCCGCACGCCCGAATATGCGCTCGGCCCGCATGTCGCCGCGCTCGGCCTGGTGTTCAGCCGCGAAGGTGCCCGGATGGGCGACCGCTTCTCAAGCGGCGCTTTCATCGCGCAGCACGGCTCGTGGAACCGCAAGCCGCCGTCGGGCTACGACGTGGTCTATGTCGCCTTCGACGAGCGCGGCAATCCGACTGGCAAGCCGCTGCCCGTACTGACCGGCTTCCTCAAGGACGACGGCACGACGCGCGGACGCCCTACCTGGGTCGAATGGGCGGGCGACGGGTCCTTGCTGGTCTCCGACGACACTGCCGGGATCATCTGGCGCGTGGTTGCGCCCGAAGCAGAGGCGCAGGCCGGGATCGACAGAGTGACCGGCAACCGGCTTCCCGCCCGGCGCGAGCTCCGCGGGCAGGAAGCGACTTTCGGCGAAGACGATTACGCGCGTCGCGTGACCGCCGAATAGCCTATCCGATCAGCTGGTCGACCGAGAGCGTGTAGAGCGGTTCGGCCCCGGCCGTGGCCGCAGCCTTCAGCCCAGAGGCTTCGGGAACGATCCGGTCGAGGAAGAAGCGCACGCTGGCCGACTTGCTTCCCGCAAGGCCGGGCGCGTCGCCCGCCTCGATCGCGCGCAATTGGCGCAGCAACTGCCATCCGGCGACCGCGGCAGCGAACATGGTGCAGAACGGCACCGATCCGGCGAGGCGATCGTCGAGGCTCGCCTCCTCGCGCATCCAGTTGGCTACTGCTTCGCAATCGGCGGCAAGTGCGGCGAGCGTGGGCTCGTCACCGGCGTCGCGCGCAATATCGGCGATCAGCGCGCTCAGCGCCTCGCCGCCATCTAGCCCGAGCTTGCGCGTGACGAGGTCGGCGGCCTGGATGCCGTTGGTACCTTCGTAGATTGGGGCGATGCGCGAATCGCGCCAGTGCTGCGCCGCGCCGGTTTCCTCGACGAAGCCCATGCCGCCATGGACCTGCACGCCCAGGCTGGCGACCTCGATCCCGATATCCGTGCCCCAGGCCTTGATCAGAGGGGTGAGCACTTCGCCGCGCGCGCGTGCCGCGGCATCGCCCAGGGTGCCGCGATCGACCTGGCCGGCGGTGTAGTAGAGCAGCGCCCGCGCACCTTCGGTGAGGGCACGCATGCGCAGCAGCATGCGGCGCACGTCGGGGTGCTCGAGGATCGCGACCGGCGCCTTGTCCGGCGAGCCCGCGCGTGCTGACTGGATGCGATCCCTGGCATAAAGCTGCGCCTGCTGCGTCGCGCGTTCGCCAATCTGGACGCCCTGATTGCCGACGTTGATGCGCGCATTGTTCATCATGGTGAACATTGCCATCAGGCCGCGGTTTTCCGCGCCGACCAGTTCGCCGATGCATTCGTCATTGTCGCCATAGCTCATCACGCAGGTCGGCGAGGCATTGATGCCGAGCTTGTGCTCGATGCTAACGCAACGCAGATCGTTGCGCGGGCCGGGAGAGCCATCTTTCTTCACGTGATACTTGGGTACGATGAAGAGCGAGATCCCGCGGCTGCCCTCGGGCGCGTCGGGGAGCCGCGCGAGAACGAGGTGGATGATGTTCTTCGACAGCTCGTGCTCGCCCCAGGTGATGTAGATCTTCTGACCCTTGATGCGGTACTTGCCCGCATGTTCGCCCTCGGCGATCGGCTCTGCCGTGGTGCGCAGCGCGCCGACGTCCGATCCGGCCTGCGGTTCGGTCAGGTTCATCGTCCCCGACCATTCGCCGCTGACCAGTTTGGGAAGGTATTTCTCCTGCAGCTCCTTCGAGCCGTGATGTTCGAGCGACTCGATCGCCCCGACACTCAGCATCGGCAACAGGTTGAAGGCCATGTTCGCGGTGCCGAGGTTTTCGAGCACATTGCACGAGAGCGTGAAGGGCAGGCCCTGGCCGCCGAATTCGACCGGGCCGGAGATCGCATTCCAGCCCTGCTCGACATAATGGGCGTAAGCTTCCGCAAATCCGTCCGGCAGACGCACCAAGCCATTTTTCAGCTTTGCTCCTTCGAGATCGCCGACGCGGTTGAGCGGTGCCCATTCACCTGCGGCGAATTCGCCGATTCCGCCAACGATCGCCTCGACCATGTCGGGTTCGGCGGCGGCGAATTTCTCGCTTCTCGCCAGTTCCTCGATCCCGGCGTTGACGCGGATGGCGAGCAGCTGGTCCTGAGTGGCGGGGGTGTAGGTCACGTCTATTCCTCTTGGCTTTGTGCGCCCCCAGATATAGCGCGCGGGCATGAGCGGCAAATACGCTACGGAAACGCTCGACGTCGATGAAGGTGGCATCGCCCGCGCCGCGCAGATCCTGCGCGACGGCGGCCTTGTGGCCGTGCCGACCGAAACGGTCTACGGCCTTGCCGCCCGCGCCGATAGCGATGCGGCGGTGGCGCGAATCTATCGGGCAAAGGGCCGCCCGAGCTTCAATCCGCTCATCGTGCATGTCGCCTCGCTCGAGCAGGCGCGTAGCCTGGCCGAGATCTCGCCCGAAGCCGAGCAACTGGCTGCCCGGTACTGGCCCGGTCCGCTGACGCTCGTGCTGCCGCGCCGGCGCGATGCCGGGTTGTCGGCTGCCGTGACCGCGGGGCTCGACACGCTGGCGCTGCGGATGCCATCGCACCCGGCGATGCGTTTGCTGCTCGAAAGCACCGGCCTGCCGATCGCCGCGCCTTCCGCTAATCGCAGCGGCTTTATCAGCCCGACCTCGCCCGCCCATGTGCTGGCTTCGCTCGACGGGCGGATCGATGCCGTGCTCGATGGCGGGGAGTGTGAACGGGGGCTCGAATCGACGATTGCTGCGGTGCGCGCCGATGGATCGGTAGAAGTGCTGCGGCCGGGGCCGATTGCGCTCGAAGCGGGTGGAAGCAGCGGCGAGCGGATCGAAGCGCCCGGCCAGCTGGCCAGCCATTACGCCCCGGGCAAGCCGGTGCGCCTCGACGCGACGCAAGTTGCGCCAGACGACTTCATGATCGGGTTCGGCTCAGTGCAGGGGGACTGCACGCTGTCGGCGCGCGGCGATCTCGCCGAAGCCGCGGCGCGCCTATACGCCTGCCTCCACGAAGGGGCGCGGTCGGACAAGCCGCGCATCGCGATTGCGCCGATTCCGGAACGGGGTATCGGCATCGCGATCAACGACCGCCTGCGTCGCGCCGCGACGCCTGCCGATTAGTCTTCGGGCTCTACCGGTATCGACGGAATGATCTGCTGCATCTCGGCATAGGTGTCGCGTGCCTCGTCGCAGGCGCGGCGATTGCCGTCCTCGCACCGGTCGAGCTGCTTTTCATAATCGCGCTCGAGCTTCGCCAGCCGCGCCTCGCGCCGTCGGATCTCGCGACCGCGCTTCTCGTCGGCTTCGGACTGGCTGGTAGTGGCGAGGTCCACGCCCTTGCCGACGACCTTTACGGGTGCCGTGGCGACGTCGACCACCGTCTTGGCAAGGCAGCCGGGCAACATCACGGCTGCGGGAAGGAGAACGAAAATGGCTAGGCGACGCATGCGGGATCCTTTCGCTGCGCCGCCTAGCCCAGATTGTGTGAAACGTCGATGAATTCAGGCTTCGGGAGCCTCGGGGGTCGCCGGTGTCGCCGCCCTGACTTCGCGGCAATTGAGCGTGCCCGATCCCATCGAATTGACGGTGCAGTTCGCGCGACCATTTACGGTGATCGTGCCCGAACCCATGATGCTGGCATCTACGCGGCCGTCGGAGGCGAACTCCGCATCGCCCGAACCGGCCACCGAGATATCGGCGTCACCGACGGCGAGGTCGGGCATTTCTGCCTTGCCAGATCCGGCGATGGTTAGGTCGAGCGTTTCGACCTTGCCGCCGGCCGAGAAATCGCCCGAACCGGCGATCGTGAGATCGAGCGATTCGGCATCGAAAGCGGATACTGCCGCCGTTCCCGACCCGGCAATGGTCACATCCGCCCGGCCGGTCATCGACGGCGCTTCGATATCGCCCGATCCGGCCAGCACCATCGCCCGCAGGCTGGGCATCGTCACGCGCACAGTTGCTTTGCCGCGATCCTTCCAACTGTTCTTTTCGCGGCTGATGCCAAGTGTCTCGTCGTCGAGCGAGAAGCGCAGCGCATCGACTGCGTCGTCATCGCCCGAGACGGCGATATCGAGATCGGAGCCTTCCGTGACGATGACCCTGTCTGGGCCGGCCAGGACCAGTTTCGTCGGCGCGGCGCCGGTCATGTCGAGCTCGGACAGAGGCACGCCTTCGCTGTCGCCGATCTGGATGTTCATTCCGTCGCACCCGGCAACGAGCGCGGCGCCGGCGAGGGCGGCAATGGGGGCGAGCCCCTTGAGAAGTCGGTGGATCATCGCGATGGTATTCCTCTAGCTGCGGCAGTCCGTGTTGCTGATATAATACAGCAGGCATAAATCATCAAGGCTATGCAGCAGGAGGCAGGCTTGCAGGACCCCCAGGGTCGACCCGCGACGGTCGCCGCCCAGACTCAGCGCGAACAGGTCAGGCGGCCGGACCCCATCCGCGTCTGGGTGCAATCGGTCGTGCCCGAAACCACGGCATCGCCACTCCCGACGATGCTCGCCGATACGCTGTCATCGGCGTTGAAGCGCGCATCGCCCGAACCGGCGATCGACACGGTGGCGCGCCCCATGCGCAGCTGCTGGCCGTCGATATCCCCGCTTCCGGCGATCGTGATGGCCCCATCCTCGGCGCGACCGGCAAGCCGTAGATTGCCCGTTCCGGCAACCGTCGCCGCCAGTTGCCTGGTTGCGATGCGACCGACATCGATCGTACCCGAACCGGCCAATGTGGCGCCCACTTCGCTGGCATCCATCCGGTCGATCGACAGATTGCCCGAACCGGCCAGCGTGACGCCGTCGACCGAGGGGGCCGTAACCTGGATGGTTGCGATGCCATTGACCGGGTCCTCGCGCCAGCGGCGGCCGATGACCAATTGCTCGTCCTTTATCTTGAAGCGCAGTTCTGAGAGCACGTCGGGACTGCCGCTGGCCCTCACGCGCCAGCGATCGCCGCGCGTGATCGCGACATTGTCGCGGCTGGCCAGCGTGACCTGGTCGAAGCGACCCGTTGCGGCCCAGGATGCGGAGATACGCTCGCCATCGTCGAGCGAGGACCGCCATTCCTTCTGCGGATGGGCGTGTATGGCGGGCATTGCGGTTGCGGCAGCAAGGCCGAGCGAGCAGGCGGCAAGGATACGAAACATAACGGTTCTCCCGATTGATGGACGCATGCTTCCCATCATGCCGAGCACAAGTCGAGCGCGTTCGTCGACAAGTGTAATCGTTTCATGGAATCGCCGGCACGCACAAAAAAGGGGGCGCCTTGCGGCACCCCCTCCCGTGTCTCGGGAAACGCGAAGCGCTTACGCGTCCTCGGTGTTCTCGTAATATTGCGGCGCGTGTTCGCGCAGCACATCGAGGATCTTTTCCAGCGCGGTCGGCTCGTCGGTCTTCTCCATCGCCGCAAGTTCGCGGGCGAGCCGGCTCGAAGCCGCTTCGAAGATCTGGCGCTCGGAATAGCTCTGTTCGGGCTGGTCGTCCGGGCGGAACAGGTCGCGGGTCACTTCCGCGATCAGGACGATTTCGCCCGAGTTGATCTTTGCCTCGTATTCCTGCGCGCGGCGGCTCCACATGGTCCGCTTGACCTTGGGCTTGCCCTTGAGGGTTTCCATCGCTTCCTTGAGCGTCTTGTCGCTCGACAGCTTGCGCATGCCGATCGATTCGACCTTGTTCACCGGAACGCGCAGCGTCATGCGTTCCTTTTCGAAGCGGAGGACATAGAGGTCGAGCTGCATGCCGGCGATTTCCTCGCTCTGCAGCTCGATGACACGGCCGACGCCGTGCTTGGGGTAAACAACGTAATCGCCAACGTCGAAGGCATCAGCCTTGCTTGCCATGCAATCTATCCTTTCGTCCGGGCCTGGCCGGGGTGGTCAGCAGCGTCACGGAAAGCCTCAGCCGCAATCCCCAACTGGGAGTGCGGTCTGGTACCGAATGTGACGTGTGCTGGTGGCCTGCCCTTTCAATTCTCACACCTGCCCGGGAGCAAACCGGTGCAGTTGTTGCATTATATAACACAGCTGTAAGAAAATTGCGAATCCGCGCGCTCGCGCAAGCAAGCCACTAGCTTGGGCTGTCGCGCAGCGCCGCAATCAATGCGCCGAACAGCAAGAGGAAACCGGTCGCCCAAAACCAGGTGATCAATGCGAGAACAGCGCCCAACGCACCGTAAGTCGCGTTATAGCTGCCGAAATTGGCGGCATAAAAAGCGAAAGCGCCGGTTGCCGCCAACCAGCATACCGCGAAGACGAAAGCCCCAGGCCAGATTGCCGCCCATGGCGGACGAGGTGCATTGGGCGCGAATCGGTACAGCAGGCCCGCGCCCAGAACGGCAATCGCAAAGAGGAAAGCGAGGCTCGCGATTCCCCCGATCGTTCCATCGAGGCTCGCCAGAGCAGCGCTTCCGATGCCTGCCGTGATCAAGCCTGCAAGACCCGCTCCGGTAATCGCCACCGCCACGAGATTTGCCTTGATGAAACCGCGGGGCTCGTCTGCATGAAATACGATGTTCAGCCCGGTCATCAGCGATCGAGCCCCGTTGCGCGCCCCGAAGAGGGCGATCCCCAGCGATGCCGCCAGGCCGAGCCCTTGCGCACCCGCTGCCCCGCTCGCAACGGACTTCAGCTGGCTGGCGATCAGCTCGGCAGCCGAAGGGGGTAGCTTCTCGGCCAGCACTGTCACATGCCCGGCAACGGTCGAAGGTTCTGCGATCAGCCCGTAGGACAGGACCAGCGCAGCGAGCGCGGGGACGAGGGCTAGCAGGGCATAATGCGCGATGCCTGCCGCAACGATGCCGATATTGTCTTCGGCGCCGCGCTGCCACGCTCTCTTGAGATCGGCGACCACCCAGGCGAGCGATCAGTCGCCTTCGCCGGGTTCGGGCGAGAAGAACTTCTCGAACTTGCCCTCTTCGTCCTTGTGCTCGTCCGCGTCTGCGGGCGGTTCCTTGGACTGGGTGATGTTGGGCCATTCGGCGCTGAACTTGGTGTTCAGCTCCAGCCATTTTTCCAGCCCATCCTCAGTATCGGGCAGAATCGCCTCGGCGGGGCATTCGGGTTCGCAAACGCCGCAGTCGATACACTCGCTGGGATTGATGACGAGCATGTTCTCGCCCTCGTAGAAACAGTCGACCGGACAGACCTCGACGCAGTCGGTGTACTTGCACTTGATGCAGGCGTCGGTGACGACATAGGTCATGGGTAGAGTAATCCTCGCGAAGTGTTTCCCTGATCCGCGCTGCTAGGGCGGATTATCCGTTGGGGTCAAGCTCCCGATAGCAGGCTTGTGCCTCGCGCGGCGGACCGCGGCGCTTGGGGAGACGCAGGATTTCGACCAGCTTGACCGAATTGCCGAGCGGCAGGGTGAGGATGTCGCCCTCGGCAATGCCGCGCGAGCAGCGTTTCACGCGCTCGCCATTGCGGCGGATATGGCCCTGTTCGACCAACCTATGGGCCGCGCTGCGGGTGCGCACGAAGCGCAGGTAGCACAGCAGCCGGTCGATCCTCACGCGGGCAACGCCATCAGCGGACCAGGTCGGCGAGGGCCGCAAAGGCGTTGCCCTCGCGCGGGGGAGCGGGTTTGCTGCGTTCCTGCTTGCGGCGCGAAGGGCGCCATTCCCAGCGATCCGGGCGCGGCGGGCCGAACCGGCCCTCTGTTAGCGGCTTTGCCTTCTGCACGCGGAAACCCGCATTACCGAGCAGCCGCGCAATATTGCCTTCCTCGAGCCCGATCGAGATCGGTAGCGAGTAGTCGAGCACAAACTTGCGCTTGCGGTTCTTGGCCTGCGCCTTGGCGCGTGTTTCGTGCGCGGCGCGCAGGATCTTCTCTGCCAGGTCGATGCGGATCGCCTGGCTGCCGGCATGGCGATAGCCCGAGGGCAGTTTCCTTGCATCGGGGATCACCGGTAGCATCGCTTCCTGCAACGGCCGCCGGTCGAGCCCGAGCGCATGCAGCAGCTGGCGCGGTGCGGGTTTGAGCAGCGCGGGCGCGAAAATGTCGAGCGCGCCGAAGGTCACGCCGATCTTGCGCAGGAATGGGCGCATTTCCTTGGGCAAGTGTTCGATGCCCGCTTTTTCCCGCGTCACATAGCCATGTCCCGCAATCAGATTGAGCAGCAGGGCGCGCGCCTGTGACCCGGCATCGGGATTGCTCACGGCGTGATGCATCTTTTCGAGCGGCGCGAGCGGCTCCAGCTTCGTCGCGAGCCATGCTTCCAGCGCTGCCATCAGCTTTGCGCGCGCAGCTTCGGGCAGCGTGGTCACTTCGCGCGTGGGCCTCAAGAGCGGCGTTACGGCGCCATCGCGATGCTCGAGCTTGGCGAGTTCCTGCCCGTTCCAGCGGATGGCGCCGCGCTCAAGCTCGATCTCTTCCATATCCGAGGCTGCCAGTGCCTCCGCCTTTTCACCGAGCAGTTTCGGCAACGCTTTCTCGGCAGCAGCAAGCAGCATACGCCGGTCCTCGTGCCGGGCGGAGGGATCGACCGCAAAGCGGAGCCCTTCGACATGGCCGAGAACTTCGCCCTCCACGCTCACCTCGCCTGAATCGCTCAATTCGATCGGCAACATGCCTGCATCCTGTCCTAGCGACTTCATCAGGATCGCCGTCCTCCGGTTTACGAATCTCTCGGTCAGTCGCGCGTGAAGCGCATCCGACAATTTGGCCTCGACCGCCCGTGCGCGCGATGCCATTTCATCACGCGCCAACACCCAATCGGGGCGCTGGCAGATATAAGCCCAGCTGCGAATCGCCGCGATCCGCCCCTGCAGCGTATCGATGTCTCCGGACATGTTGTCGAGTTCGCTGATCCGCGCCGCGACATAATCCGCGCCGATATAGCCTTCGGCGAGATCCTGCCACAGCCGCGCGACGAAGCGCGCATGCACGTCGGGACCGCGCTGGCGGAAGTCGGGCAGCGAGCAGGCCTCCCAGAACCGGCGCACCGCACCATGCCCCCGGACATCGCCCGCGACGGGTTCCCCGGCGAGGCGCTTGAGCGTCGCCAGGTCGATGGCTTCGGGCGCGAGGCGCAGCGCCGGATCGTCGGGCGGCGCTTCGAGATCGGAGATCAGGACGGGCAGCGAATCGAAGCGCGGCTCGGGCTCGCGCCAGTACAGATGGGTTAGCGGAGCGAAGCGGTGTTCTTCGATTGCATAGACCTCCTCCTCGGTGAGTTCGGGAGGAGTGCCGTGCTTATTCGTCCCGGCCAACGTTCCGAAGGTTCCGTCGTGCTGATGGCGGCCCGCGCGTCCCGCGATCTGCGCCATTTCCGCAGGCAACAGTCGGCGCATCCGCATGCCGTCGAATTTGGTCAGGCCGGCAAAGGCGACATGATTGACGTCAAGGTTCAGCCCCATGCCGATCGCGTCGGTCGCGACGATGTAGTCGACCTCTCCGCTCTGAAACAGCGCGACCTGCTTGTTGCGCGTCTCCGGGCTGAGCGCGCCCATGACCACCGCCGCGCCGCCCCGGAAGCGCCGCAGCATTTCCGCCACCGCATAGACCTGCTCCGCGCTGAAGGCGACGATTGCGCTGCGCGGGGGCAGGCGCGAGAGCTTGCGCGGGCCGATGTAAGTGAGGGTCGAAAAGCGCGGGCGGTCGGAGATCTCGGCTTCGAGCACCAGCTCGCGCACCAGCGGTTCAAGCGTCGCGGAGCCCAGCAGCATGGTTTCCTCGCGGCCGCGCGTGTTCAGCAGGCGGTCGGTGAAGATGTGGCCCCGCTCGCGATCGGCGGCGAGCTGCGCCTCGTCGAGAGCCACGAAGGCAGCGCCCGCCCCGTCGCGCGGCATCGCTTCGACCGTGCAGCACATATAGCGTGCGTTCTTCGGCTCGATGCGTTCTTCGCCGGTGATCAGCGCGACCGCGTCGTCGCCCTTAATCGCACGCACCCGGTCGTAGACCTCGCGCGCCAGCAGGCGCAGCGGGAAGCCCATGCAGCCGCTCGAATGCGCCGCCATGCGCTCGATCGCCAGATGCGTCTTGCCGGTATTGGTGGGTCCGAGGACCGCCTTGATCGCGCTACCCTGCACACTCCTTAATTGGCAGTGCGCGGGCGCCAGGGCAACCGCCCGACCCTATGGCGACTCGATTCACCGCAATCCGGACTCGCATGGCCGCAGATTAAGGCGGCCTTTACTTTGTTTTGGCAGGCAATGCGGGCAGAGGACCCGATACGAGGGTCGAGCCGCATCCATTCGCGCCGGAGCGGCCAATGGGAAGGGACACAGCGTGTATACGTCCCACGCGGACACACAGGATACGGCACAGCCCACGGCGACCGGCGGTTACGGTCAGTCCGCGGCGGCCCTGGCGCATGACCAGATCGTTCCGAATCCGTACGGACCCTCTTTTTCCTGGACCACCTTGCGGGAACAGCTTTCGGGCCGGATCGCCGCACTCGACCTTGCGCCCGACCTCGGCAGCGAGATCGGCAGCAAGCGTTGGCTGCGCGGGGTGGGCACATTCGTCGGCCTGACTGCCACTGCCCTGGCCTTCTGGCCGAGTTTCGCCCCTCTCGAGGCGGCGGCGTCCGCGCATATCGACGATGCGGTGCGCGATGAATACCGCAGCCAGATGATTCTCCCGCTCGCGCTCGGGGCCGACAGTGGCAGGCACATGGGTGCGACCACGCTGGTCGAACCGCTCGCCGCCGCGCCGGAACGGCCGCGGCTCGAAATGGTCGCGACGCTGGCAAGAGGCGACAGCTTCGAACGCATGCTACGCCGCGCCGGCGTAGGGCGTGACGACAGCCAGCGCGTGGCCGAACTGGTCGGCGCGGCGCTGCCGCTGAGCGAAATCGAATCGGGCACAACGTTCGACATTACCCTCGGTCGCCGCCCCGCACCGGGCGCGCCGCGCCCGCTCGAGACGATCGGTTTTCGCGCGCGCTTCGATCTCGAACTCGAGATCGGGCGGTTCGCAGAAGGCTCCGATCTTTCGCTGACAAAGAATGTTATCCGTGTCGATGAAACGCCGCTGCGCATCCGCGGCACCGTCGGTGACAGCCTCTATCGCTCTGCGCGTGCCGCGGGCGCACCGGCCAGTGCGGTCCAGTCCTATCTCAAGACGCTGGGCCAGTATGTGAACCTCGATCGCGACGTTCGTGCGGGTGATACGTTCGATTTCATCCTGGCCCATCGCCGCGCCGCCACGGGCGAACGGCAGGCGGGCCAATTGCTCTATGCCGGGCTCGAGCGGGGAGAAACGCCGCGCGTGCAACTGATGCGCTGGGGCGAGGATGGCGAATTCTACGAGGCCTCGGGAGTGGGCGAACAGCGCGGTGGGCTGATGGCGCCCGTGCCAGGGCGAACGACTTCGGGCTTCGGCATGCGCCGCCACCCGATCCTGGGCTATCGCAGGATGCATTCCGGCCTCGACTTCAAGGCGCGTCACGGGACCCCTATCGTTGCCGTGACCGATGGCCGCGTCACCGGGGCGGGGCGCATGGGCGGCTGCGGCAATGCGGTGCGGTTGCGCCACGATGGCGGGCTCGACACGCGTTACTGCCACATGAGCCGCATTGCGGTGAATCGCGGGCAGAGCGTGCGGCGCGGACAGGTAATCGGCTATGTCGGCTCAACCGGCCTGTCGACCGGCCCGCACCTTCACTACGAAATGTATCGCCACGGCAGGGCGATCAACCCGGCCTCGGTGAAATATGTCACCCGCGCACAGCTGACCGGGGCGGAGCTGCGACGTTTCAAGGAAGCGCTCACCCGGATCAAGACGGTCGAGCCTGGCGCAGCACTGGCCGAATTGCAGCGCACCTCTACCGAGGTTGCCGCGCAGGAACCGATCCGCGAAATCGACAAGCTTTCGCCGCCCGTGAAGGGCTGAGATTGCACCAAGCGCGTGCTTGCGGCACAGCGTCGCCATGACCAATGCAAGCTATCCCGCTACCCGCCTGCGCCGCACCCGCGCGAGCGCGTGGAGCCGCACCATGCATCGCGAGACCGTGCTCACCGCGGCAGACCTCATCTGGCCGCTGTTCGTCACCGATGGATCGGGCGTCGAGGAGCCGGTGGCGAGCCTCCCTGGCGTCTCGCGCTGGTCGGTCGATGGGATCGCGTCTCGCGCCAAAGAGGCCGTCGAACTCGGCATTCCGTGCATCGCCCTGTTTCCCAATACCCAGCCGGAAAAGCGCAGCGACGACGGGGCCGAAGCGCTCAATCCCGACAATCTCATGTGCCGGGCGATCAAGGCGGTTCGCGATGCCTGTGGTAGCGATCTCGGCATCCTCACCGATGTCGCGCTCGATCCCTATACCAGCCACGGCCAAGACGGGCTGCTCGACGAGGCGGGCTATGTCGTCAACGACGATACGGTCGCCGTGCTGGTCGACCAGGCGGTCAACCAAGCAAATGCTGGCGCAGATATTATCGCGCCGTCGGACATGATGGACGGCCGCGTGAAGGCGATCCGCATGGCGCTGGAAATGAACCATCATCCCAATGTCCAGATCATGGCCTATTCGGCGAAATACGCCTCCGCCTTCTACGGCCCGTTCCGCGATGCAGTGGGCTCGGGCGGCCTGCTCAGGGGCGACAAGAAGAGCTATCAGATGGACCCGGCTAATGGCGACGAGGCGCTGCGAGAGATCGCCCTCGATATCGCCGAAGGGGCGGACAGCGTGATGGTCAAGCCGGGGCTTGCTTATCTCGACGTGATCTGGCGCGTGAAACAGGAGTTCTCCGTTCCCGTCTTCGCCTACCAGGTGAGCGGCGAATATGCGCTGATCGAGGCGGGCGCGGCAGCGGGCGTGGGCGACCGCGACGCGTTGCTGATGGAAAAGCTGATGGCCTTCAAGCGCGCCGGGTGCAGCGGCGTGCTGACCTATCACGCACCCCGCGCCGCGCAGCTACTGAATGGCTGATATCATTGCCGAAACCGACCGGCTGATCCTGCGGACCATCGAGGAGGGCGATGCTGCCGAACAGGATCGGCTGCTCAATACGCTAGCGGTGATGGCGCGGCTGGGCGGGGTCAAGGAACTGCACGAGATCGAGGCCAAGCATGCCAAGTCGATGGCGCTCTATGCGCGCGAGGGCTTCAGCTTCCTCTTCATGATCGAAAAGGCGAGCGGCGAGATGGTCGGCCATTGTGGGATAAAGCGCGTCGACAATCCGCTTGCGCCCAATGTCGGCGATCACGAGGTGGGCTGGCTGGTGCGGGAGGATCGCTGGCGGCGCGGATATGCCGAAGAGGCAATGCGCGCCGTGCTCGAATGGGCCTTCACCCGCGTCGGCGCGCCGCATGTCGTCGCGCTGACCAGCGAGGCCAATGCCGGAAGCTGGAAACTGATGGAAAAGCTCGGCATGGTCCGCCGCGAAGACCTTGATTTTTCCGACCCGGCCTATCCGGCCGAGGACAATCCGACGATCCAGTATTCGCTCACGAGAGAGCAATGGGAGAACACCCGATGACCGCGAGCCGCCCCGGCGTCACCATCGTTCCGATCCACGGCCACACGCCGAAAATTCACGATAGCGCCTTCGTCGCGCCGGGCTGCACGATCATCGGCAATGTCGAGATCGGGGCCGACAGCTCGGTCTGGTACAATTGCGTGTTGCGCGCCGATGTCAGCCGCATTGTCATCGGCGAGCGCAGCAATATCCAGGATGGCAGCGTCTGCCATTGCGACCCCGAAAGACCGGGCGATCCCGACGGTTCGCCGTTGATCATTGGCGACGACGTGCTGATCGGCCACATGGCGACGGTCCATGGCTGCACGATCGAGGATCGCGGATTCGTCGGTCTCGGCGCGATCGCGATGAACAAGGCGGTGATCGGCTCGGATGCGATGCTCGCCGCCGGTGCCATGCTGACCGAAGGCAAGGTGATGGGCGCGCGTGAGCTGTGGGGCGGTCGCCCCGCGCGCAAGATGCGCGATCTGGATGACGCGGCAATTGCCGGCATGCGCATCGGCGTCGCGCATTATGCAGAGAATGCCAAGCATCACGGCGAGGCGGTGGCCAAGGCGTTTGGGGACTGACGTCACGCTGTCGCAATGTGCGCGGCGCGACTTTGCTCAATCGCGGATTAGCGCCCTTAGTGCCGCGATCCGGTCCGCCTCGTGCGCCGGCTTGTCCCAGCGTATGCGGTGGATACGCGGAAAGCGCATGGCGAGGCCCGATTTGTGGCGTTTGCTTTCGTGCACGCTGTCGAAGGCGACTTCGAACACCAGTGTCTTCTCGGTCTCGCGCACGGGGCCGAAGCGGTTGATCGTGTTCTGGCGCACGTGACGGTCGATCTTCTTCAGTTCCTCGTCGGTGAAACCCGAATAGGCTTTACCGACCGGTAGCAGGTCCGCGCCCTTGTCCGGATCGCCATTCCAGCAGCCGAAGGTGTAGTCGGAAAAGAAGCTGGAGCGTTTGCCCGAGCCGCGCTGCGCATACATCAGCACGCAGTCGATCAGCAGCGGGTCGCGCTTCCACTTGTACCAGTACCCGACGCGTCGCCCGGCGATATAGGGGCTGTCCTTGCGCTTGAGCATCAGCCCTTCGATCGCGTCTTCGCGGCTTCCTTCGCGAATTTCGGCGAGATGTCCGAAGTCGCGTGCTTCGACAACGGAACTGATGTCGAAATGGCTGTCGGGCAGCCGGGCCATCAACGCCTCGAGCCGCGAGCGGCGCGCGGTCCACGGCTGTTCGCGCACATCTTCGCCTTCGATCAGAAGTGCATCATAGAGCCGGACGAAGGCTGGGAACTCGGTGAGCATTTTCTTGCTCACGGTTTTGCGCCCGAGCCGCTGCTGCAGCGCGTTGAAGCTGGCTGCTCCTCCTTCCTCGCCCCCCTGCGTCGAGCCGCGCACCAGCAATTCCCCATCGAGCACTGCGGGGAAGGGCAGGACATCGAGCAGCTCCGGGAAAGTCGCCGAAATGTCGTCGCCCGAGCGGCTGTAGACTCGAGTCTCCTCTCCTGCGCGTACCAGTTGGACGCGGATTCCGTCCCATTTCCATTCGGCCGCATAGTCGGCGAGGTCGACGACCGTGTCCTCGAGCGGATGCGCGAGCATGAAGGGCCGGAAGGTGGGAAGGTTCTCGATATCGGGCGGAGCCTGGCCATGTGCGGCCCAGGCGAAGAGCGGATCGTAAGGCGGCTCGAGGCCGTGCCAATACTCCTCCACCTGGTCGACCGACACCGCGAAAGCTTGCGCGAAGGCGGTTTTGGCCAGGCGGCTCGACACGCCGATGCGCATCCCGCCCGTCGCGAGCTTGAGCAATGCATAGCGACCCGATGCGTCGAGCCGGTCCAGAAGCTTCGGCAACCCGGTCAGAACGCTCTTGCGGGTCAACGCCGACAGCAGTTCCACGGTTTCGCTCACGCCCGGCGGATCGGGTTCGTTGGCGGGCGCAGGCCACAGTAGGCTCGCGGTTTCCGCCGTGTCGCCGACGAAATCGCGGCTCAGCGTCCACAGTACCGGGTCCACGCGGTCTTTCAGGAGATTGCGGATGGTGGAGCTCTTTACCGCCGGAAAATCGAGCCCTTCGGCGAGCGCCGCCAGCGCCCATCCTCGGTCCGGGTCGGGTGTCGCGCACAGATATTCCGCGATCAGGCGCAGCTTTTCGTTGCGGCTGCGGGTGTAGACCAGAGCATCGATCAGGGCGGCAAACTCGTCCACCCTCAGTCGTCCTCGTCTTCGTAGCCGACAAGAGCCAACGCGCGGGCGCGGCGCTGATGGAGCTGGCACCAGCGTAGCAGCGCGTCCTCCCGCCCGTGGGTGATCCAGTTTTCGCTCGCGTCGACCTCCTCGATCGTACGGGTCAGTTCGCCCCAATCGGCATGGTCGGAGATTACCAGCGGCAATTCGACATTCCGCTGCCGAGCGCGCTGGCGAATGCGCATCCAGCCGCTCGCCATGGCGGTGATCGGATCGGGCAGTCGTCGGCTCCATCGGTCGTTGAGTGCGCTTGGCGGGCAGACAACGATGTGGCCGCGCATTGCGTCCTTGTCGGCATCCGCCACGAGCCGCAGTTCGCCCAGATTCACGCCGAGCTCCTCATAGAGGCGGCACATCTTCTCCATCGCGCCGTGTAAGTAGATCGGATCCGTGTGTCCCGCGCGACGCAGTTCGGCGATCACGCGCTGCGCCTTGCCGAGAGCATAGGCGCCGACCAGCACGCAACGGTCAGGATGCGCAGCGAGCCGGTCGAGCAGTTTCTGCATCTCCTCCTCGATCGGCGGATGGCAGAATACCGGCAGGCCGAAGGTCGCCTCGGTGATGAAGATATCGCAGGGCGTGACTTCGAAGGGCGGGCAGGTGGGGTCGTGACGTCGCTTGTAGTCGCCGGTGACGATCACGCGCTCGCCCGCGTGTTCGAGCAGGATCTGCGCGCTGCCAAGGACATGGCCCGCCGGGATGTAGGTCGCATCGACCCCGCCGGGCAGGCGGATCGTCTCGCCATACTCGACCGGCGTCGCCCCGTCGCGTGTTGCGTAGCGCAACTCCATGATCGCGAGCGTTTCGGGTGTGGCAACGGTCTGGCCGTGCCCCCCGCGCGCATGGTCGGCATGGCCATGCGTGACCAGTGCCTTGTCGACCGGACGGCTGGGATCGACCCAGCAATCGGCGGGGGCGATATGGATACCATGCGGCTCGGGGTTGATCCAGGAGAAGGGGGCAGCAGCCATCGTCGATTCAAACGAAAAGGGCGCCGACCGTTCCCGGTGGCCCCCCCATCGCTGCCGATTCGCAGATCAGCTCTTGGTTTCGTCCTTGCCCTTTTCGGCACCCGCTTCGGGTTTCTTGGGCGTTGGCTTCTTCTTCGCCGCGGGTTTCTTCTTCGGCGCTGCCTTGCGCCTGGTCTTGGGCGGGGCGGGGGTGAGTTCGAAGGCGGGCTTGCCATCCTTCATCGTCACCGACACTTCGCCGCCATCGGCGAGCTTGCCGAAGAGCAATTCTTCAGCCAGCGGCTGCTTGATCCGTTCCTGGATCAGACGGCCCATCGGACGGGCGCCGTAGAGGCGGTCATAGCCCTTGTCGGCCAGCCAGGCGCGCGCATCCTTGTCGAACTGGATGTCGACATTCTGTTCGGCCAGCTGCAGTTCGAGCTGGAGGATGAACTTGTCGACCACGCGGGCGACGGTTTCCTTGCCGAGGTAGCCGAAGGGCACGATCGCATCGAGGCGGTTGCGGAACTCGGGGGTGAACATGCGCTTCACCGCTTCTTCGCTCGCATCTTCCTTGCTCACATCGCCGAAACCGATGCCCTGGCGCGCCATGTCGGCGGCGCCGGCATTGGTCGTCATGATCAGCACGACGTTGCGGAAATCGACCGTCTTGCCGTGGTGGTCGGTCAGGCGGCCATTATCCATCACCTGCAGCAGGATGTTGAACAGGTCGGGATGCGCCTTCTCGATCTCGTCGAGCAGCAGCACGCAATGCGGGTTCTGGTCGACGGCGTCGGTCAGCAAGCCGCCCTGGTCGTAGCCGACATAGCCCGGAGGAGCACCGATCAGGCGCGAGACGCTGTGGCGCTCCATATATTCGGACATATCGAAGCGTTTGAGCTCGATACCCATGATCGAGGCGAGCTGGCGTGCGACCTCGGTCTTGCCGACGCCGGTCGGCCCGGAGAACAGGAACGAGCCGATCGGCTTGTCCGGATCGCGCAGGCCCGCACGGCTTAGCTTCATCGCGGTCGACAGCTTGCGCACCGCCGGGTCCTGGCCGAAGACGACGTGCTTGAGATCGCGTTCGAGGTTCTCGAGCGCCTTCTTGTCGTCCTTCGAGACCGACTTGGGCGGGATGCGCGCCATGGTCGCGATCACGGCTTCGATTTCCTTGGCAGTGATCTTCTTCTTGCGGCGGCTGGGCGGCACCAGCATCTGCATCGCGCCGACTTCGTCGATCACGTCGATCGCCTTGTCGGGCAGTTTGCGGTCGTTGATATAGCGCGCCGAAAGCTCGACCGCCGTCTTGAGCGCATCGATGGTATAGGTCACCTTGTGGTGATCCTGGAACGCGGTCTTCAGACCTTTCAGGATTTTGACCGTATCCTCGATCGTCGGCTCGTTCACGTCGATCTTCTGGAAGCGACGCAGCAGCGCGCGGTCCTTCTCGAAGTGATTGCGGAATTCCTTGTAGGTCGTCGAACCGATGCAGCGGATCGCTCCGCTGGAAAGCGCGGGCTTCAGCAGGTTCGAAGCGTCCATCGCCCCGCCGCTCGTCGCCCCGGCACCAATTACTGTGTGGATCTCGTCGATGAACAGGATTGCATCCGGCATGCCCTCGAGCTCATTGACGACCTGCTTCAGGCGCTCTTCGAAATCGCCGCGATAGCGTGTGCCCGCGAGCAACGCGCCCATATCGAGCGAATAGATGACCGCGTCCTGCAGGACCTCCGGCACCTCGCCCTCGACGATCTTGCGCGCGAGCCCCTCGGCGATGGCGGTCTTCCCGACTCCCGGGTCGCCGACATAGAGCGGATTGTTCTTGCTGCGGCGGCACAGGATCTGGACCGTGCGGTCGACTTCGGGGCCGCGGCCGATCAGGGGATCGATCCGCCCGTCCTCGGCCTTCCGGTTGAGGTTGACCGTGAACTGGTCGAGCGCCGTCTCCTTCTTGCCCTTCTCGCCGGGCTTTTCCTCACCTTGCGCCTCGGCACCTTCGGCACCCTCGGGCGGGCGGCTTTCGATCTGTTTGCCGCCCTTGCCGATGCCGTGGCTGATGAAGCTGACCGCATCCAGTCGGCTCATGTCCTGCTGCTGTAGGAAATAGACCGCATAGCTATCGCGTTCGGAAAACAGCGCAACCAGCACGTTGGCGCCTGTCACGGTATCCTTGCCCGAAGACTGGACATGCAGGATTGCGCGCTGGATCACGCGCTGGAACCCCGCGGTCGGTTGCGGATCGGCGCTCTCGTCCGCCTGGAGCGACTGGTACTCCTGCTCGAGATATTGCTTCACCACCGCAGTCAGCTCGGTCAGGTCGACCCCGCAGGCGGTCATCACCTGCGCCGCATCCTCATCGTCGATCAGGGCGAGGAGCAGGTGCTCCAGCGTCGCATATTCGTGACGCCGTTCGCCCGCATCGGTGAGCGCTGCGTGGAGGGTCTTTTCGAGGTTTGCGGCAAAGCTGGGCATTCAAAGGTCTTTCTCACAGGGACTCGCGCGGGGCGAATACGAAACAGCCTATCGGCCGAAGGTTAGCCAATGCTGTATAGGCGTCGCATATGGTAACAGGGGCGGGATATTTCAGCCCCCGCATCGCCAACTATTCCTTTCGCCCGAACAAAGCCTCGGCCGCGTCACGGTGTGCGGCGGCGGACCGGCGATGCTTTTCGACGCGTAAAATCTCGGCTTCGAGCAGCGCGATCCGCGCAGTCAGTTCGTCTTGCGAATAGGGGCCGAGGTCCTCGCTCGCCAGCATGCTCGCGGCATCGCCTCTCGGGCGTGGACTCTCGTCGTCGTTCATCTTCTCCAATCTCGCAAGTCTGCCCGGTTGCTGTCAACGGGGTCGCGCGGTATTGCCTCGCGGCGTGGCCACGGCGCCACGCAGAACTGGCTTGATACGGGGGTGTGAGTGGCAGCCGAGTTACCCGAGACGATGACCGCGATGGGTTTCGACGACCCGGGCGGTCCCGAAGTCTTGCGGCCGGAGACGCTGCCCGTGCCGAGGCCGGGCGAGAATCAAGTGCTGATCAGGGTTTCTCATGCGGGCATCAACCGCCCCGATGTGATCCAGCGGCAGGGCTTCTACCCACCGCCGCCGGGAGCCTCGCCGATTCCGGGGCTCGAGGTCGCTGGAACCGTCGCCGCCGTTGGCGAGGGGGTCCTGCCCGAGATGGCGGGGCAGCGCGTCTGCGCGCTCGTGTCGGGTGGGGGTTATGCCGAATATTGCCTCGCCGATGCGAAGCATTGCCTTTCCGTTCCCGAAGCCATGAAGATGGATGCGGCCGCGGCGATTCCCGAAACGCTGTTCACTGTATGGCACAATGTGTTCCAGCGCGGCTGGGCGAGCGATGGCGACACGCTGCTGGTCCATGGCGGCACAAGTGGCATCGGTACGATGGCGATCCAGCTTGCCAAGGCATTCGACATCGCGGTGATCGCCACTGCCGGGAGCGAAGAGAAGTGCCAGGCGATCCGCGATCTGGGCGCGGATCTGGCGATCAACTACAAGACGCAGGATTTCGTCGAGGAAGTGAAGGCGTTCACCGGCGGCACCGGCGTCGATATCGTGCTCGACATGGTCTCGGGCGAATACGTCGCACGTAATATCGAATGCCTTGCGGACGATGGGCGTCATGTCACGATCGCGGTACTCGGCGGGCTAAAGGCCGAGATCAACCTGGCCACGGTCATGCGCAAACGCCTGGTGCTGACAGGTTCGACGCTGCGTCCGAGATCGGACGAATTCAAGGCGCTCCTCGCCGATGATATCAACGAACAGGCCTGGCACCTGTTCGAAGACGCGACCATAGCGCCGGTGATGGATCGGATATTCCCCCTCGTCGAGGCCGGTGCCGCGCATGCGCGGATGGAGGCGGGCGACCATATCGGCAAGCTCGTCCTCGAGGTTGCGCCACGCTGACTCGCAACCGTCGCAATTTCGCCGATTCGTAACGACACTGTGAATCGCACGTAACAATCTTGCTTCAAGTCAGGGCTCGATACCTAAATCGGGGGTCAGGCCCATGAACGATCTGCCCAACCACTTCGATGCGGCGCACAAGGTCGCGAATTTTCCTTCGCTCAAGCCCGCCGTGCCCGAGCGTACCAAGGGAAGGCGGCGCAAGTACCGGACCATCTGGATCAGCGACGTCCATCTCGGCACCAAGGGGTGCAATCACGAGCTGCTGATCGATTTTCTCGACCATACCGACAGCGAGACGATGTATCTGGTCGGCGATATCATCGATGGCTGGCGACTGAAGAAGAAGCTCTACTGGCCCGCCGAACATAACGACATCGTCTGGCGCATCCTCAAGCGCGCCAAGCGCGGCACGCGGATCATCTACATCCCCGGCAATCACGACGAGATGATCCGCCCCTTCAGCGGCATGAACTTCGGCGGCGTCGAAATCATGCGCGCTGCGTTCCACGATACCGCCGACGGCCGTCGCCTGATGGTGTTGCATGGCGATGAATTCGACACGATCATGCTCGCGCATCGCTGGCTCGCCTATGTCGGCGACGCGCTCTATCACGTCATGATGAAGCTCAACAATTGGGTGGCCTCCGTGCGCGCGCGGCTCGGCCTACCCTATTGGTCGCTCTCCAAGGCCGCCAAGCACAAGGTCAAGAACGCGGTCGAGTTCATTTCCCGATACGAGGAAGTGGTTGCCCGGGCCGCTGCCGAGCGCGGCGTCGACGGAGTCGTGTGCGGGCACATCCACACTGCCGAATGCCGCAGTTTCGTCCACGAGGGGCGGGAAGTCGAATACTGGAACGACGGCGATTGGGTCGAGGGCTGCAACGCGCTGGTCGAGCATTTCGACGGAACCATGGAAATCCTCAACTGGCCCGAGGAAGTTGCGCGGCGCGAGAATACCGCGACCGACGTCAAGACGTCCGTGCCGGAGGCTGCGTGAGTTCGCTACTCGGGGTGGAGGGACCGATCACCGAATCGCCACCCCATTGGCCACAGCGCATCGCCATCGTCACCGACGCCTGGCTGCCGCAGATGAACGGGGTCGTGCGCACGCTGACGACGACCTGCGACCAGCTGCGCGAACAGGGGCACGAAGTTCTGGTCGTCTCGCCCGATCAGTTCGCTTCGCTGCCCTGTCCGACATATCCCGAGATCCGGCTGGCTCTTGCCAGGCCCGGCGCGGTAGCGAGCCGGCTGCGCGATTTTTCGCCCGAGGCGATCCATATCGCCACGGAGGGCCCGCTCGGAATGACGGCACGGCGGTATTGCGCAAGGCACGGTATCGAGTTCACTACCGCCTATCATACGCAGTTTCCCGATTACCTCGCCAAGCGCACGCATCTGCCCGCCGAGTGGTTCTGGCGCTATATCCATTGGTTCCACCGCCCGGCCCAGCGCGTGTTGGTGGCCACCGAAAGTATAAGCCAGGAACTGCGCGCGCATGGGTTGACCCGGTTGCACCGCTGGAGCCGCGGCGTCGATCTGGCCTGTTTCACGCCCGATGCTCCGCCGCCGCCCGAGTTTTCCGACCTGCCGCGCCCGATCCAGCTCTATGTGGGGCGCGTGGCGGTAGAGAAGAATATCGAAGCGTTTCTCGAAGGCGACTACCCCGGCAGCAAGGTGATCGTCGGTGACGGGCCGTCGCTGGCAGCGCTGGAGGCGAAGTTTCCCGAAGCCCGTTTCCTCGGTCGCCGGTCGGGTCGGGAGCTTGCGGGCTGCTACGCTGGCGCGGACGTCTTCGCCTTCCCGAGCAGGACAGACACTTTCGGTCTGGTCATGATCGAAGCGCTGGCCTGCGGCACGCCAGTTGCCGCCTATCCGGTGCCTGGCCCACGCGATATCGTCACCGAGCCGGTCGGCGCGTTGCACGAGGATCTCGACCGGGCAATCGGCGCGGCGCTGTTCTGCGATCGCAATGCCTGCGCCGAATATGGCGCGAGTTTTAGCTGGGCCGCAGCCACCGGGCAGTTCCTGAGCGGTCTCGCCGCTTTCGAGGCCGAAGAGCTACCCGCCGCCTGAGGCTTTTGCTTGCCGAATCCGGTGTGCTCGCCTACATCGGGACCACAACGGCCGTCCCGCGAGGGGCGGCCTTCTATTTTCGTAAGGCGAGAAAAGGCACTTTCATGGCCGACCAACCCAAACCGCTGATGCCGCATGCGACCGCCACTTGGCTGGTCGACAACACCGGCCTGTCGTTCGAACAGATCGCCGAATTCTGCGGCCTCCACATTCTCGAAGTGCAGGCCATGGCCGACGATCTGGCGGGCAGCAAATATACCGGCCGTGACCCCGTGCATTCGGGCGAACTGACGCTGGCCGAGATCGAAAAAGGTCAGTCCGACAGCGAATACCGGTTGAAGATGCAGCGCGCCCCGGTTGCGGTAAGCCGTACCAAGGGGCCGCGCTACACGCCGGTTTCGAAGCGCCAGGACAAGCCCGACGGCATCGCCTGGATCCTGCGCAACCATCCGGAAATTTCCGATGCCCAGATCGGCAAGCTCATCGGCACCACGCGCAACACGATCACCGCCATCCGCGAGCGCAGCCACTGGAACATTCAGAACATTCAGCCCAAGGACCCGGTCACGCTCGGCTTGTGTTCGCAGCGCGAGCTCGATGCGGTGGTGGCCAAGGCTGCCAAGAACCTGCCCGCCGAGGAGGAGGCCGCACCGGTCGAGACCAGTGGCACCAGCGATCGCGAAAAGCTGATCGAAGAACTGCGCGCCGAGCGTGAGGCCAATGAGAAGGCCGCTGCCGAAGCCGCGCAGGAAGCCGAAGCCGCCGCCTGGCTCGAGGCCAAGCGTGCTGCGGAGGAAGCGGGCGAGACGGAAGAACCCGGCGAAGCCTGATCGTTTCGAAGAAGTCAAAATTCAAAGGCGGGGGAGGCGGGTGCTTCTCCCGCCTTTTTGCTTGCGTTTGAGGCGCAATTCTCCATGCTACTGACATGGATGTAAGCAAGCTGCCGAACCATCACCCGGTGCCGTGGGACACGCGTTTCGAAGCGATGGCGCTGCCCGCGATGTTCGCGCGCACGACCAAGGAATTGCCCGAAGCGCCGCTGCTGCACTTTCTCGGCCGCACCTATACCTATTCCGAACTGTACCGCGACGCGCAGGCGTTCGCGCGAGGGCTCGTGGCGCGCGGGATCGCGGAAGGGGATCGTGTCGGCCTCTTCCTGCCCAATGTGCCGAGCTATGTCGTCGCCTATTACGGGGCGATGATGGCGGGCGCTGTGGTCGTCAATTTCTCGCCGCTCTATTCGGTCGAGGAACTCGAACAGCAGGTCGCCGATTCGGGCACGCGCCTTCTGGTTACGGTCGACGTGCCCGAGCTTTATGCGACCGCGGAAAAGGTGCTGCGCGGCTCGGCGCTCGAAACGCTGGTGGTCAGCTCGCTGTCGCAGATGCTGCCGAGGCTGAAGGGTTTGGCGCTGAAGATCTTCGCTCGCAGCAAGATCGCTAAAGTCGCTTTCGGCTCGGACATCCTGCGTTGGGACGAGTTGCTCGAAGAGAGTGTGCAGGAGGGCGGCGACCTGCCGACCGTCGATCCGCAATCGCTCGCGCTGCTCCAATACACCGGCGGCACCACCGGCACACCCAAGGGGGCGATGCTCACCCATGCGAACCTGTCGATCAACGCGCAGCAAACCGCTGGCCTCAACCCCTTCGGCGATCCGTCGGGCGAGGTTTTCATGGGCGCGCTGCCCTTCTTCCACGTCTTCGCCAATACTGCGCTGCTCAACCATGCGGTCCTGACCGGCGCCTCGATCGCCATGGTCCCGCGTTTCGAAACCGGTCAGGTGCTGCAGACGATCGAGAAATACGGTGCCACGGGCTTTCCCGGCGTACCGACCATGTATCAGGCGCTGCTCGATCACCCCGATCTCGCCAAGACCGACCTATCGACGCTCAAGGTCTGCATTTCGGGCGGTGCACCGCTACCCGGCCCCCTGCGCGAAAAATTCGAGGCGGCGACCGGCGTTCGTCTGGTCGAAGGATATGGCCTTACCGAGAGCTCGGGCGTGGTCTCGGCCAACCCCTACGAAGGCGCGCGCAAACCCGGCACGATCGGGCAGGTCGTAATGCAGACCGAGGTGATGCTGCTCGACAAGGAAGACCCGACGAAATCGGCGGGCGATGGCGAGCCGGGCGAACTTGCGCTTCACGGTCCGCAGGTCATGCAGGGCTATTGGAACCGCCCCGAGGAGGCGAAAGCCGTCTTCGTCGAGCACGACGGCAAGACGTGGTTGCGCACTGGCGATGTCGCGACTTTGGACGAAGATGGCTTTCTGGAGATCGTCGACCGGATCAAGGACATGATCGCGGTTGGCGGGTTCAAGGTCTTTCCGAGCCAGGTCGAGTACGTGCTGCTGGAGCACGAGGCGGTCAAGGAGGCACTGGTGATCGGCCGGTCCGACACCTATCGCGGCGAAGTGCCTGTCGCCTATGTCACGCTCAATGCGGGCCACGAGATCACGGGCGCTCAGCTGAAGGAATGGCTCAACGCCCGCGTGGGCAAGCACGAACGCGCCGACGATGTCGTCATCCGCGACGAATTGCCCAAGACGATGATCGGCAAGCTCGACCGCAAGGCATTGCGCGCGGAAGTCCTCGACTAGGACGCACCGCTCCACCAGATCACCTGGCGTTTCGCGGGATCGCGCGCAAAAGAGAAGGCCGCCTGCGTCATTGCGCGGGCGGCCTCCATCCCCTCCAAATCGTTGCGTCTCAGCCGGCTACGGCGAGTTCGGGCTTGGTCGCCGGTTGCGTCGCGGCTGGCGCCTTGGCCTTGGCGTCGCGGTGGGCGAACCGGCCTTCGACCTGCGCGCCCTGTTCGATCGTCAGCGCATCGTAGAACACGTCGCCAGTGATCTTGGCGCTCTTGAGAATGACGAGTTCGCGCGCGGTGATCGATCCGTCCACCGTGCCCGCCAGGCGGGCGCTTTCGGCCTTGATCGCTCCCTTGACGGCGCTGGTCTCGCCCTGGACGAGCGATGAACACGAAATGTCACCCTCGACCGAGCCGTCGATATGCAGGTCGGCCGACGCCTTGATGTCGCCGGTTATCGCAATGTCCGAACCGAACACGGAAAACGTGGAATTGCTCTTGCTGGCCATGCGTTCGCGTCCCGGATTACTTGGCTGAGGCGAGTTGGGGGACTCGCCGGATTTCTTCGAGAACATTGGGAGCGGTCTCCAGGAAGGTGCGCGGGTTCACTGCGCGATTGTTGATACGCACTTCGAAATGAAGGTGCGGGCCGGTCGAACGGCCCGTATTGCCGATCGCCCCGATCGTCTCGCCCGCGGCAACGCGCTGGCCCAACTTAGCATCGAAACGCGACATATGGGCATAGCGCGTCATCAGACCGTTACCATGCGTGATCTCGACCGTCTTGCCATAGCCGCCCTTCCAGCCGACGAAGCTCACGCGTCCGGCGGAAGCGGCGCGGATCGGGGTGCCGATGGCGCCCTTGAAATCGAGACCCTTGTGCATGGCTCCGCGCCCAGTGAAGGGATCGCGGCGGTAGCCGAAGCCACTCGAAATCATGTCCTTGCGCGCCGGAGTGACCTGCGGGACGCCAGCCAGGCCGCGTTCGAGCGCAGCCATGCGCGCGATCGACAGGCCGAGCCGTTCGAAGCGCGGGTCGATATTGCCCTGAGCGTCGGTTGCCAGCTTTTCGAGCGGGCCACCCATCGCGCTGCGGTCGGCATTGCGGATCATGCGATCGGGATTGAGACCGAGCGATTTGAGCGCGGCTGCCGCCTTCTGCGAGCGCCAGTCGGCATAGCGGGTCAGCCCTTCGACGAAAGCAAGCTGGCGCGCTTCGATCTTCGCCAACGCGCTGGCCTCCGGGATCGAGGCGCTGACCTTGTCGACCGTCGCCGAGGCTTCGCCGGCCGAATCGCTGACATTGGTCACCGACTTCACGTCCTCGGGCAGCGAGGCCACCATGTCCTCGATGAATTCCTGCCGCTTGACGAGGTCGGTGGCGACCGCGTCGATATCTTGGCGATAGGCATTCACGCGCTCGGTCGCGGTTGCCACCTTCGCTTCGCGGTCGAGCAGCGAAAGGCGATCTGCGGTGGCGCGATATTGCGTCCAGCCCGCGCCCGCCATCGACACCGCCCAGACGACGAGCGCCGCCAGAGCGATCGTAGCGGCGGTCATCTGGACCTTCGACGAGATGGTGATGAAGCGAACTTGGCCTTCCGATCGCATGAAAAATTCGCGATCGGGGAACCAGCTCTTCACGCGGCTCCCCCAGCCACTGGTGGCAATCTTATTGCTCAAAACGACCCGTCCCTTATGGTCTTTTACGTCCCAGGTAGAGCGCTAACAAAGGTTGCTTGTGAAATCGAATCGCGGTTCCCGAAGAATCCACGAGTCGAAGCATCGATGGGACGAGTCGTTTCCTCGCTGCGGAATTTTCGAATCGTCGTGGGAACCGAAAATTAAGTCGTTGTTTACCAACAGCTTGCGATTCTCGATGCGTGCCGTGAGCAAACCATTGTATAAATTCGACAAATTTGCGGGGGCTGAGCCGAAGTGAGCAAGGGGCGGCGAATCGGCTTGCTCGGCGGCAGTTTCAATCCGGCGCACGGTGCCCACCGGCGGGTTTCGCTGTTCGTTCTGCATGCGCTTGCGCTCGACGAGGTTTGGTGGCTGGTCTCGCCCGGCAATCCGCTGAAGCCGAAGATCGGCATGGCACCGCTCGCGGCTCGCGTCCGTTCCGCGATGGATCAGGCAAAACGCGCACCTATCCGCGTCACGGCGATCGAACGCGAGCTGGGCACGCGCTATACGATCGACACGCTCGGCGCACTCGAGCGGCGCTATCCCAAGAAGGATTTCGTGTGGCTGATGGGCTCCGACAATCTCGCGCAATTTCATCGCTGGCGCGACTGGCGGGGGATCGCGCGCAGGATGCCGATTGCGGTCATCGCCAGGCCCGGCTATGATGCGGATGCTGTCGCGAGCCCCGCGATGGCCTGGCTGAGGCGCTTTTCCGTGCCGCTGTCCAGCTTCGTGAACAGGGGCGAATGGAGCGCACCGGCACTGGTGACATTGCGTTTCGATCCCGACGAAAGATCGGCCACGGCCATCCGCCGCGCCGATCCCGACTGGGCCTTACGCTATGCCGGACCGCCTCCGAGGGACCAGCTGACGCATCACTTGATACTGTCGGGGGAGGAAACCACCGCGCCATGATGCGGGTTGTCCCTTCCATGGCCCAAGCCTCTCATTTTAGGAGTACCGCAATCGCCTATGACACAGGCGCAGACAGGCCCGGCTGCATCCGGGACCGCTTCGGCACAGGTGATCGACTTGGCTGACGCGACAACCGATCCGCTGCTCAAGCTGGTATTGCAACAGCTCGACGACGATCAGGCGCAGGAGGTCGTGACGATCGATCTCGAGGGAAAGAGCTCGATTGCCGATCACATGGTGATCGCTTCGGGCCGCTCGACTCGCCAGGTCGCCGCAATGGCGCAGAAACTGGCCGAGAAGGTCAAACAGGCGGGCTTCGGCCCGGTGAAGCTCGAAGGGCTTCCGGCAGCCGACTGGGTCCTGCTCGATGCGGGCGACGTCGTGGTCCACTTGTTCCGTCCCGAGGTGCGTAGCTTCTACAACCTCGAGCGAATGTGGGCGTTCGGCGACGCACCGCCGGTGGCCGGCACGGCCTAGCGGGGCTTCGCGGACGCGTCCGCGGCTGCATACGCGCGGTCGACCGTGGTCTGCGCTTCGGCCTGTCGGAGAGCGGTGATCCTTGCCGATCCGCCGCCGTGATGGGTCAGGCGCTATTCCCGGAGCACTTCCTATCCTTCTTCACATTATCGCTCGTGGGAAGATCGCACGCTCGCCCGAAGCGGATCTTGTCGCGCGCTATGAAAAGCGACTGACGTGGCCGGTGAAGATTACCGAATTGCCTGAAACCGGCGGTCGTACCGCCGATCCGTTGACGCCTTGCAAAACCGTGCTGCTGGATGAGCGCGGAAAGGACCTCTCCTCCGAGAAACTGGCGGAAATCCTCGAGCGCTGGCGAGACGACGGCATGCGCGAATGCCGCTTCGTGCTTGGCGCGGCCGACGGCCATGCGCCGGAGGAGCGGCGCGAAGCGGACTTGCTGCTCGCTTTCGGTAAGGCCACCTGGCCGCACCTGTTGGCGCGTGCCATGCTCGCCGAGCAGCTCTATCGCGCAACGACGATTATCGCCGGGCACCCCTATCATCGCAGCGGCTGATCGGGCAGGAATGCCCCCAATGAGCCGCCGCCTTCCCTTCCTTGCCGCACTCGTTGCCGTCGGGCTTCTGGGACTTCCTGCGACCGCACAGGCTCCGACGCGGTTCGAAACGGCGGAACAGGCCCGCGCGGCGCTCGATGCGGCGCGGCTCCAGCAGCGCAATGCGCGGGCGCGGGGGGAACGGCTCGAGCGGCAGGCGGCGCGTGGGCGCGAGGCTTCGGAAAAGGCGCGTGCAGAATCGGCGGCGATGGCGGCACGTGTCCAGCAGGCCGAGGCAGGCATCGACGCGGCCGAGGCCCGTCTCGCGCTTGCCAATCGCCAACGCCTTGCGCTGGACCGCGCGCTTGCCCAGCGCCGCACGCCCCTCGTCCGCCTGACCGGCGCTCTCCAGTCCATGTCACGCCGTCCGCTGGCGCTTTCGGCGCTACAGTCGGGTTCTCTGCGCGATCTGGTCTATACGCGCGCCGTTCTCGACAGCACGATCCCGCTCGTGCGCGAACGGACGGCGGCGTTGCGCACCGATCTCGATCGCGCAAAGAGGCTCGAGTCCGAAGCGCGCCAGGCGCTCGCTGATCGCCGCGACAGCGAAGCCGCCTTGCGCGAGCGGCGAAAGCAACTTGCGGCCCTGGCCGAGCAGGAGCGGCTCAAGGCTCGGCAAGCCGCCGGCGGGGCCGACCGCGAAGCGCAGCGCGCGCTTGTTCTGGCCGAACAGGCGATCGATCTGGACCAGCTCGTCGGGCGTCTCGAAGCTGCCGGATCGCTACGCGAACGGCTTGCCGCCCTGCCGGGGCCGTTGCCGCGCCCCGCCGATCCGACCAGCGCCAGCGTTTCGGCGCCGCCAAGCCCGCTGGCCAGCGCTACCGAGCCACCGGCGCGCTACCAGCTCCCGGTCGCAGGTGAGATTACCGCGGGTTTCGGCGAAGCGGGAACGAGCGGACAACGGCAGGCGGGACTTGCGCTTGCCGCCCGACCGCGCGCGCAGGTCGTTGCGCCGGGCGCCGGTCGGGTGGTCTTTGCCGGGCCCTATCGCGGCTATGGGCGGATTGTCATTGTCGAGCATGTCAGCGGCTGGACCAGTCTCGTGACCGGGCTCGATACGCTCGATGTGGCGGTCGGGCAGGACGTGACCGCCGGTTCACCGCTCGGGCTCGCTCCCGCACGGCGCGGCGAAGTGACGCTGGAACTGAGGCACGGCGGCGAGCCGGTAAATCCGCTCGACCACCTGCGATAGGACGCCGGTCGAAAATCGCTTTGCTGCAATGCATTGGCCGCTCATCTGGCATTCAGCGCGCTCCAGCGATAGAATGGTGGCGCGCAAAGGAGAATTCTTGCCGATGAAATTCGCCGCCCTGGCCCGTTCGGCCGCTCTCGTCACCGCCGTCGCGCTGATCCCCGCGACCACCGCCAGCCTCGCGCAGGTGGAAGGCCGCGCCGGTCCGGAATTCGCCAAGGTGCTCGCGGTCTACCAGCGGATCAAGGCTAGCTATGTCGAGCCGGTCGAGGACGACAAGCTGATGCGCGGTATGATCGACGGCATGCTGGCCGCCCTCGATCCGCATTCGGGCTATCTCGACGGTAGCGACCTCCAGCGGCTCGAGACGATGATCGACGGCAATTATTCCGGTCTCGGTCTGTCGGTCGTGGCCGAAGACGGTGCAGTCAAGGTCATCTCGCCGTTTCGTGGCAGCCCCGCCGACAAGATGGGCATCAAGGCGGGCGACTTCATCACCCATCTCGACGGGCGCCTGATCGTCGGCCAGACGCTCGACGAGTCCGTGGCACAGATGCGCGGTCGCGAGGGCACCTCGATCCAGTTGACGATTTTCCGTCCGGGGCGCGAGGAGCCCTTCGACGTGGATGTCACACGCGGCGTGATAGAACTCGAGCCGGTCACCTGGGAACTGCATGACGGCAATATCGGCCACATCATGATCAACGAGTTCTCGCGCGATGTCGGCAGCGACGTGTTCACCGCTTGGGAAGATCTGCGCAAGACCGCAACGGGCCGCCTCAACGGGCTGGTGCTCGATATGCGCTCGAATCCGGGGGGCTCGCTCGACGAAGCCGTTGCGCTGTCCGATTTGTTCCTGAGCGACGGGCGGATCGTCTCGCAGCGCGGCCGCGCCCGGGGCGAGAACATCGCCTACGATGCCGAAACCGTATTCCGCGGCGACATCGCGGAGGGACTTCCGATCGTCGTGCTGATCGATGCGGGTTCCGCCTCGGCCTCGGAAATCGTGGCGGGCGCCTTGCAGGATCATCGCCGTGCAGTGGTCATGGGCGAGCGCAGCTTCGGCAAGGGCAGTGTCCAGTCGTTGCTCCCTCTGGGCCGTGACGCTGCGCTCAAGCTGACTACCGCTCGCTACTACACTCCTGCCGGACATTCGGTGCAGGAAGGCGGGATAAAACCCGACATCACCGTGCCCCAGCTCTCCGATCCCGACCTTGCGCAGCGCGCGCGGTTCCAGATGCGCGAATCGGATCTGCGCGGCCATCTGATCAACGAAATCGGCCTCGCGGACGATGCGGTCGAGAAGGATTCGCGCGAGGATCCGCGCTTCCAGCAAACTGCGGAAGAACTTGAGGAACAGGGTATCGAGGATTTCCAGCTGCATTACGCGCTCGAAACGCTGCGCCGGACCAGCCCCAAGAGCATTGCCGTACGAGCGAAATAGGCTAATCGCGGCCTCATGAGCCTTTCGCAGCACGCCCGCCTCGCCCGCGTCCTGGCGATTGCCGTTCCCGCTTTGCTGCTGGGCGGCGCCTATGTGTCCGAATACGGCTTCGGCCTCTATCCGTGCGAGATGTGCTGGTGGCAACGTTGGCCCCATTTCGCCGCGTTCGGATTCGCGCTCCTGGCATACGTCGTCCCGCCGCAGCGCTTGTGGATCGGCGCCGCAGCCCTCGCCATCCTCGTCTCCGGCGCGATCGGCCTGTTCCATGCTGGCGTCGAATACGGGTGGTGGCCCGGCATCACATCCTGCGCGGTCGTTGGTGGAGGCGGTAGCGGCAATGCGCTCGAGGACATCATGAATACGCCGCTGGTGCGTTGCGATGCTCCGGCCTGGACGCTTTTCGGCATAAGCCTGGCGGGCTACAACTTCCTGATTTCGACGGCCGCAGGGGTGGCTATCGTTTCGCTGTTGATGAAGGATCGCAGGGCATGACCAAGGTTCCCGACCATATCGCGCGGATGATTCGCGTCGATCAGGCGGGCGAGTTCGGCGCAACGCGGATCTACGCGGGCCAGCTTGCCGTGATGGGCGACCGCGGACCCGATTCGGCGGCGATCGCCGGCATGGCCGAGCAGGAAGCCGGTCACCGCGCACAATTCGATGCGCTGATGGCGCGGCGCGGGGTGCGCCCCACTGCGCTGCAGCCCTTCTGGGATCGAGCCGGTTTCGCGCTGGGGGCGGTAACCGCGCTGATCGGACCCGAAGCGGCAATGGCCTGCACGGCCGCGGTCGAAACCGAGATCGACGATCATTATTCCAAGCAGCTCGACCGCCTGCACGAGACCGGCGAGGATCCGGAGCTGGCCGCCATGATCGAGGAATTCCGCGAGGACGAGCGCGAGCACCGCGATGCCGCACTTGCCGCCGGGGCCGAGCGTGCGCCCGCCTATCCGCTGCTGTCGGGCATCATCCGCCTGGGCTGTCGCGCCGCGATCCGCATTTCGGAGCGTGTCTGACGGGAACCGGCGGACCCGCACCTGCGCTTCATAGAGAGTTCACCCCGCCGGGCGCTAATTGCAAGTTGACAGAATTTCGCCGAGAGGACCGACATGTCGAAACCGTTGATTGCCATCGCTAGCCTCGCGCTTGCCTTTCCCGCGGGAGCGCAGGCCCAGGACAGCGTCGAGACCGATGACGACAGCTACAATATGGTGATCGTCTATGGGGACGACGAATGCCCGCAAAGCACGGCAGACCAGATCGTCGTCTGCGCCCGCAAGGCCGAGGATGAGCGCTATCGCATTCCGCAGACCCTGCGCTTTTCCGACAGCCCCGAAAACGAGTCCTGGGCCGCGCGGGTCGAAAGCTTCGAGATGGCAGGCGATTTCGGCATCATGTCGTGTTCGCCCACCGGCGCGGGCGGCTTCACCGGTTGCACGCAGGAAATGATCAACGCTGCCTATGCCGACAAGGCCAACGATGCGGGTGTACGCTTCGGCGAGATTATCGCCGCCGAGCGCGCCAAGCGCCTGGCGACCATCGACGAGGAGGCCGCCGCCGAGCAGGAGCGCGTGGAGATGATCGAGCGCGAATATATGGAGCGGCTCGAGCGGGAACGCGCCGCCGAGGTGCCCGGCGAAGAAGCACTCCCGCAACCAGCGAGCGAAGACGGGCCGCAATAGACTCTATCGCGGTTCAACCATTTGCCGTTACTAGGCGCGCATGACTTCGCGCCGGAAGATTCTCACCGTGTTCGGGACGCGCCCCGAGGCGATCAAGCTGTTTCCGCTGGTTCATGCGTTGGCGCAAGACCGGCGGTTCGAAAGCCGCGTGTGCATTTCCGCGCAGCACCGCGAGATGCTCGATCAGGTGCTCGAAATAGCCGCGATCGTGCCCGATCACGATCTCGATCTGATGACGCCGGGGCAAACCCTCGATGCGCTGACGGCGCGCGCTCTGGTCGAGATTGGCAAGGTGCTCGACCTGGAGCAGCCCGACTGGGTCGTGGTTCAGGGCGATACGACCACGGTCATGGCAGGCGCGATTGCGGCCTATTATCGCAAGATCCCGGTGTGCCACGTCGAGGCGGGGCTGCGCAGCGGCGACATCCACCATCCCTGGCCTGAGGAAGTGAACCGCCGCGTGGTCGGAAGCTTCGCCGCGCTCCACTGTGCTCCGACGGAAACCGCGCGCGCGGCCCTGCTGCGCGAGAACGTCGACCCGGCGAGTGTGCACGTCACGGGCAATACGGTAATCGATGCGCTCCACTGGGTGACCAAGCGGGTTGCGGACGAACCGTCGCTCGCTTCCGGCCTTGCCGATCTGGAGGCGCGGTTTGCGGGTAAGCGGATCATCGGGATGACCAGTCACCGCCGTGAAAATTTCGGGGCGGGCATGAAGAATATCGCCAATGCGGTTAGGAATATTGCATCGCGTGATGATGTTGCGGTTATATTCCCCGTCCATCTCAATCCCAATGTACGGGCGGTGATGAGCGGACATCTGGCGGGCCTCGACAACGTCGCGTTGATCGAACCGCTCGACTATCCGCATTTCGCGCGGCTGCTCGATATCAGCCATCTGATGCTGACGGATAGCGGCGGAGTGCAGGAAGAAGCGCCCGCGCTGGGCAAGCCCGTGCTGGTGATGCGCGAGACCACCGAGCGGCCCGAGGGCGTGGATGCGGGTACGGCGAAACTCGTCGGCACCGATGCAGAGGCGATCGTGCGCGAAACCAACCGCCTGCTCGACGACGAGGCGGCCTATGCGGCGATGGCGCGCGCGCACAATCCCTTCGGCGACGGACATTCGGCCGCGCGCATTGCGGATCTGCTCGCGACCCCGTGACTGGGCGTTACTGTAAAATTTACCGACAGCCGCTAGACCCGCCCCCGCCAAGTACCAGGGAATCGATTTTCATGCGTGGTGACACCAAGCCCGACGTCTGCGTCATCGGCCTCGGCTATATCGGCCTGCCCACGGCCGCGATCATCGCACGCGCCGGATGCCCCGTTCACGGTGTCGATGTGACCCAAGACGTGGTCGATACGATCAACCGCGGCGAGATCCATATCGAGGAGGTCGATCTCGACGGCTTGGTGCAGGCGGTGGTCCAGCGCGGTCTGCTCAGGGCTTCGACCGATGCTGCGCCCGCCGATGTCTTCGTAATCGCCGTGCCCACGCCCTTCGCCAGGGACGGCAACCACACGCCCGATACATCCTATGTGATGGCCGCCGCCGAGAAGGTCGCCGATGTGCTCAAGAAGGGCGATACGGTGATTCTCGAATCGACGTCACCCGTCGGCACGACCGAGGCGATGCGCGATGCGATCGCTGTCAAGCGTCCGGATCTCGCCATGCCGGGTCTTTGCGAAGGCCAGCCCGATGTCTCGCTCGCCTATTGCCCCGAGCGCGTTTTGCCCGGCAAGATTCTTGAGGAACTCACGCATAACGACCGCTCCATCGGTGGTATTACGCCGCGTTGCGCGCGCAAGGCGCTCGCTTTCTACAAACGCTTCGTGAAGGGCGAATGCGTCACCACCGATGTGCGCAGTGCAGAGATGACCAAACTGGTCGAAAACGCCTTCCGCGACGTCAATATCGCTTTCGCCAACGAACTCTCGATGATCGCAGACCGGCAGGGGCTCGACGTATGGGAGGTGATCCGGCTCGCCAACCGCCACCCGCGCGTCAACATCCTCACGCCGGGGCCGGGCGTCGGTGGCCACTGCATCGCGGTGGACCCGTGGTTCATCGTTCACGGCGCGCCCGAGGAAGCAAAGATCATCCGCCAAGCGCGCGAGACAAATGATGCCAAGATGAACCACGTCCTAGCCCGCGCGAAGGCGCTGGTGGAGGCTAATCCGGAAGCAAAGGTCGCCTGCCTCGGCCTCGCCTTCAAGGCGAATATCGACGATTTCCGCGAAAGCCCGGCGCGCTTTGTCGCGGCCTCGCTGGCGCGCGAATACGGCGAGCGCGTGCAAGTGGTCGAGCCTTATGCCGGCGAACTGCCGCCCGAATTCGCGAACACTGGCGCTGAGCTGGTCGACATCGATACCGCGCTGGAGGAATCGTCCGTGCTCATCACGCTGGTCGATCACGACGTGTTCAAAGTCATTCCGCCGGAGGAGCGGGCCGACAAGGCCGTCTATGACACCCGGGGCATCTGGCCCGACGTCGTCTAGGCCGTCCCCTTATTTGTCGAGCGCGATATCGGGAGCATCTTCCTGCTTCATCCCGACCACATGGTAACCGGCATCGACATGGTGCGTTTCGCCAGTCACGCCCGATGAGAGGTCGGAGAGGAAATAGAGTCCGGAGCCGCCAACATCGTCGATCGTTATGTTTCGGCGCAGCGGGGAATTGAGTTCGTTCCACTTGAGGATGTAGCGGAAGTCGCCGATGCCGCTGGCGGCGAGCGTCTTCACCGGACCCGCGCTGATCGCATTGACCCGGATGTTCCGCGGACCCAGATCGTTGGCGAGATATTTCACCGAAGTTTCGAGCGCCGCCTTGGCCACTCCCATTACGTTGTAATGTGGGATGACCTTTTCCGCGCCGTAGTAGGTCAGCGTCAGGATGCTGCCGCCTTCGGGCATCATCTCGGCTGCGCGCTGTGTCACCGCCACGAGCGAATAGGCGGAAATGTTCATCGTCATCAGGAAGTTGTCGAGGCTGGTATCGACATATTTTCCGCGTAGCTCGGCCTTGTCGGAAAAGCCGATGGCATGGACGACGAAATCGATCGTTTCCCAGCGGGACTTGAGCGTGTCGAAGGCCGCATCGAGTGCCTCCATCTTCGACACGTCGCATTCGATCAGGAAGTCGCTGCCCAGCTTCTCCGCCAGTGGGCCGACGCGCTTCTTCAGAGCCTCGCCCTGGTAGGAAAAGGCCAGCTCGGCGCCATGCTCGGCAAGCTGTTTCGCAATACCCCACGCCAGCGACTTGTCGTTGGCGAGACCCATGATCAGCCCGCGCTTTCCTGCCATCAACCCGCTCATGCTGCGTGCTCCTCTTCTTCCATTTCCTGCGCCAATGCGGCCCTGCGGGCCTCGTCGGTTTCCTCCGCGAGCTCCTCCTCGGGCGTCTCGGCCAGCGCGGCATTCAGTTCTGCGCCGATAACCACACCGAGCCCGACAAGCCAGAAAAAGAACAACGCGATCATCACACCGGCCAACCCGCCATAGGTAAGGTTGTAGGCGAAGAAATTGCGCAGCACTGCGGGCATGATCGTGGTCACCGAAATCCACCACAGTGTGGTCAGCAGCACGCCCGGCCATTTGGGATAGCGCTTGCGCCGGTACTTCGACGGGGTGAGCGAATAGAATATCAGGTAAAGCGACCCGAACAGGCCGAGCGAGGGAACGATGCGCGTGAGGCGCAGGTCGGCAACACGGTCGACCAGCTGCGGGAAAAACGCCTCGATAACCTGTTGCGCGGTGCCGATCAGGAATTGCGCGATCAGGCTGAGCAACAGCAGGAAAACAGCGGCGAGGATCACGCCCGAGGACAACAGCCGGTACTTCCAGAAGGCATGCGTCGCCTGCGTGCCGTAGGCGCGGCGCAATATGTCGCGAATGGTTTCGACCAGGCTGCCGACTGTCCACAAGCCGATCAGCGCGCCGACCCACAACAGCCATCCGCTGCGCGCCTCGATCACATCGCGCGCGACCGGCTCGATGACGTTGCCGACCATCGGCGGTAGCGCGAACAAGACCGCGTTGATCGTCGCCGCCCGCTCGGCTTCCTCGCCGAAGGCAGAGAACACCGCCGCGCCGAGGATGAAGAACGGGAATATCGCCAGCATCGAGAGATAGGCGAGATTGCCGGCGTGGATGAAGCCGTCGTTGTACGTGCCAACCAGCGTGCGCTTGGCCACTTCCCAGACGCGCGTACCGGGGCCGACGCTGTCCCCGATACGATCCCTCAGATTGCGAGCCTCTTTCCGGCGTTGCTCGGGCGACAGCGAGCGGATCTCGCGCTCCTGACTTTCCGGAAATGGCTTTGGCGACAAGGGCTAAACCCCCAGCTTGCTCCGCGGGTCGCCCGTGTCCTTCCATCCCTCGAGCCGCTTGGCAAGCTCGTCGAGCCGATCGGGCAGCTGGATTTCAAGCGTTACAAGCTGGTCGCCGCGCGTGCCGTTCTTGCGGGTGAAGCCCTTGCCCTTGAGGCGCAGCACGGTCCCGCCGTGGGTTCCGGGCTTGATCGTCATCATCACCGGGCCATCGACCGTCGGCACGCGGACCTTGCCGCCGCTCACCGCTTCATCGAGCGTTATGGGCAGGTCGAGGCGCACGTCGTCGCCCTCACGCCGGTAGTGGCGGTGGCGGTCGATCGCGATGGTGACCAGCCCGTCGCCTGCACCGCCCGGACCCTGTTCGCCCTTGCCCTTGAGGCGCATTTGCGTGCCGTCTTCGACGCCCTTGGGCAGCTTGAGATCGATCGTCTTGCCATCGGACAAGGTAATGCGCTGGGGCTTGAGCGTAGCGGCATCGATGAACGGTACGCGCAGCTTGTAAGCGATATCGGCCCCCTTTTGCGGTCGCGGGCGGTGTTGCTGGGCACCGCCGAAAGGGCTGCCCCCGCCGCGTGGGCCCCGGCCGCCGAACAGGCCTTCGAAAATGTCGCCCAGATCGACCTGGTCGTTGCCGAAGCCTTGGAAATCCTCGGCCCGAAAGCCGCGCTGACCGCCATTGGGCCTGAAGCCACCGCCGCCGCCCATGCCGGCAAAGGGATTGGCGGGGTTGCCGTCGGCATCGATCTCGCCCCGGTCGAATTGCGCGCGCTTGTCCTTGTCGGACAGAAGGTCGTAGGCATTGGTGACCTGGCTGAACCGCTCCGCCGCGCTGGGATTGTCCTTGTTGCGGTCGGGATGCAGCTCTTTCGCAAGCTTGCGATAGGCGCTCTTGATGTCCTTCTCGGAGGCACCGCGGGTCACGCCAAGCGTGGTATAGGGATCTGGTGTATTCATGGCCATCGAGCGTGTTAGCTAGGCACAACAGCGCGGCTGCGCAAGCGTGAGCGGTTTCCTATGGGGCGCAATGGCGATAGGGGCCTTCGCATGGACGGGAAATCTCTCCTGTTCGCAACGGATTCCGGGCCAAAACGAGCCTCGGCGTGTTTTGCTCCTGAACCGTGTTCCATGTGTTCCATCCCGTAGGAAACCCAGCGATGCAGAACGATGAAAGCGCCATCCCGCAAAGCGACCCCTTCGCCCTGTTCGAAGTGTGGTTCGCCGAGGCGAAAGGGAGCGAGCCGAACGATCCCAATGCCATGGCGTTGGCGACCGCGACGCCAGACGGCCTTCCCTCGGTTCGCATGGTCTTGCTCAAGGGGCACGGCCCGGACGGCTTCGTGTTCTACACCAATGTCGAGAGCCGCAAGGGCGAGCAGATCCGGGCCAATATGCGCGCCGCACTGCTGTTTCACTGGAAGAGCCAGCGCCGTCAGATCCGCATCGAAGGCCCGTTGGAAGAGGTCACCGAGGCGGAGGCCGATGCCTATTTCCATTCACGCCCGCGCGTGTCGCAGATCGGCTCGGCTGCGAGCGACCAGTCGCGTCCTTTGGCCGATCGCCGGGTCTATCTCGACCGCGTTGCGGCGATAGAGGAACGCTATCCGGAAGGCGACATCCCGCGTCCCCCGCATTGGACGGGGTTTCGCCTGAGCCCCCGCAGGATCGAATTCTGGCATGATCGGCAATATCGCCTGCACGATCGTCGTCTGTTCAGCCGGGACGGCGCGGATGATGCCTGGTCCAACACGCTGCTCTATCCGTGAGCGACAACCGCGCCTTGCTCGCCCGTTCGGCGGCGATGGCCTCCATTTCGGTGGCCGTGGTGCTGGTCGCCCTGAAGACCTGGGCGAGCTGGCGCACCGGCTCGACCGCCATGCTCGGCAGCCTGGCCGATTCGGCGCTGGACCTCATAGCCAGCTTGGCGACGTTGACGGGCGTGTGGATTGCCTCGCAGCCGGCCGATGAAGAGCATCGGTTCGGCCATGGCAAGGCCGAGGCGCTGGCGGCGATCTTCCAGGTGATGCTCATCGCGCTGTCGGCCTTCGGTATCGCGGTGCGTGCCATCATGCAGCTTGCCGGGCAGGGAGAAACCGCCGCCGCGGAAGAGGGGATAGCCGTCTCGCTGATCGCCATCGTGCTGACCTTCGCCCTGCTGGGCTGGCAACGTTACGTCATGAACCGGACGCGCAGCCTAGCAATCCAGACCGATCACCTGCACTACAAATCGGACCTGTTCCTCAACCTTGCAGTCATCGCCGCCCTGGTGCTCGACCAATTCATCGGAATCGGGATAGCCGATCCGCTCTTCGGTCTGGCCATTGCCGCCTGGCTGGGCTTGGGTGCCTGGCGCGGCGCGAGCGAAGCGGTCGACGATCTGATGGATCGCGAATGGCCCGAGGACAGGCGGCTCGCATTCATCGAGGCGGCGTCGAAGCACCCCGAACTTTCGAACCTGCACGATCTGCGCACCCGCACCAGCGGCAATCGCGACTTCGTGCAGTTCCACGTCGACCTCCCGCCGCTCATGACGATCGAGGAGGCCCACGACATTATCGAGCGCGTGGAAGCGGATCTTTGCGCGCAATTTCCCGGAATGGAATTGCTGATTCACATCGATCCGGAAGGCCATGTGGACGAACCCGACAACCCGCTGGCCGAGGATAACGAATTCGCCAAACTGGAGAAAGACGAATGACCGCCAAGCTGCCCTACTGGCATGTCGATGCCTTCGCAGACCGGCCCTTTGCCGGAAACCAGGCGGCGGTCATGCCGCTCGAGCACTGGCTCGACGATCCGGTCCTGCAGGCGATCGGCGAAGAGAACAATTTCGCCGAGACAGCCTTCGCCGTGCGCGATGCGAGTGGCGAAGCCGATTGGGAACTGCGCTGGTTCACCCCGACCGAAGAGATTCGGTTGTGCGGCCATGCGACGCTTGCCAGCGGACACGTCTTGCTGACACGCGACGGCGGCGAGCGCGTGACCTTCCGCACGCGCAAGGCGGGCGTTCTCGAAGTGGCGCGCGCGGAGGCGGGTTACGCGCTCGCTTTGCCGGTGATCCGCACCGAGCCCGGCGAATGGGCCGAAGCCGTGGCGCTGCTCGGGGCAACTCCGGCAGAGGTGTGGCTCAGCCCCGATGGCTACGGCGTCTATCTGTTCGACAGCGAGGATGAGGTGCGTGGGCTGGATCCCGATTTGCGCGGATTGCGGGCTTTGGGGAACGACCAGTTCATCTGCACCGCTCCCGGTGAGGAGACCGACGTTGTGAGCCGTGTCTTCGTGCCCGGCGGCGGAGTCGACGAGGACAGCTTCACCGGTTCGGCGCATGCCGCGCTGACCTATTTTTGGACCGAGCGGCTGGGCCGCGACAGCTTCACCGCGTTCCAGGCCTCGCGGCGCGGCGGCCGGGCGACCTGCAGGCGCGAAGGCGACAAGGCGGTGCTGTCGGGACCCTGCGTGACCGTGGTCGAGGGCAGCTTCTTCCTGCCCTAGGTTTCCGGATAGAGTTCGATCACATCGGCGAGCTGCTGCAGCATCTCGATCCGCTCTTCGCGGTTCGAATGGCCGAGCCGCACGACGGTCAGCTTCTGGGACGGGGAGACGAATACATACTGCCCCATGTGGCCGGCCAGCGCAAAGGCGCTGTGCGGTGCGCGATCCGGAATCAACGGGTGTTCCTCGCCCTCCGGTAGCGGACGATTGAGCCAGGTCTGCAAGCCGTAATGCGGACTCTTCGGGCTCGGTTCGACCATTGCCTCGACCCATTGGCGTGGGACCAGCTGCTCGCCGCGATAGGAGCCCTTGTTGCGCAGCAGTTCCCCCAGCTTTGCCCAGTCGCGCGCGGTGGCGTGAATCAGACTGCCACCGATGAGCGTGCCCGAGCGGTCGAATTCGGGCACCACGCTGGTCATGCCGAGCGGGGCGAACAGCCGCGCATCGAGATAATCGGCCACCGCCTTGCGCCGCACGTCGGGGTCCCTGCTTTCGGTCAGCGCGCGCGCGGCAATGTCGGCGAGGATGACTGTGGTATTCGACGAATATTCGAACTTTTCGCCCGGTTCGGCCTCGAGCGGTTGGGCGGTGGCATAATCGGCCATATCGTCGCGCCCGTCGAGAAACAGCATGCGCACTTCGGCGCTCTCGTAGGGCGGTTCGCCCGCTTCGGTATGTTCGAGCCCGGCACGCATTTGGAGCAGATGGCGCAGCGTGATCTCCGCGCGCGGATCGCCGGTGCGCTGCCAGCGCGGGACCGGCGCCGGGGCATCGAGCCGCAATTGGCCATCGGCAACCAGCATGCCGATCATCACCGCGGTAAGGGTCTTCGCCATCGACCAGCTGACGAAACGCGTGTCTTCGTCATAACCCGGCGCATAGCGCTCCACCGCCAGCCTGCCGCCGTGATAGACGACCAGCGCGCGCGTTTCGCCGAGGCCGTCGAGTGCGAACAGGTCGTCGGCCGCGCGCGCCAGCGGCCTGGTCGGCGCTCCGGGATCGGCTGTTACCGCAGCCAACGCCTCTTCGCTGACGGGCGGTTCCTCGACCGGGCCGGGGGAGCCGCAGGACGCAAGGCTTGAGGTGGCGAGGGCAAGCGCGATAAGGGGGGCGGTCCGCGTGGTCATGGCCCGCGTCACTCGCACGAAGGAATCCCGCTTGGCAACGGCCAAAACACGCTCCCGCAAGTCGCGCCTCTGGTTGTGGTCGGTTCTCCTCCTGGTCGCGCTGCTCGGTGCGGCCTGGCTCGCCTGGGGTGAAGGCCTGCGCAAAACCGGCGGGGTCGGTTCCGCCTATGCCGCGCGCGTTGCCTGCTCGTGCCGCTTCGTTGCCGGGCGCAGTCTCGGAGATTGCGCCAAGGACAAGCTCGAAGGGATGGAGCTGATCTCGCTGAGCGAGGACGCGGCAACGAAGAGCGTGACCGCCTCGATCCCCTTGGTCGCATCCGACACCGCCAGCTACCGGGAAGGCTATGGCTGCATGCTGCAGGAGTGGAAGGGTTAGGCGGCGACCTGGCTGGTCGATTCGATCCAGCCCCCGCCGACGACCCGGTCGCCTGCATAAACGACCGCCGCCTGCCCCGGCGCTACTCCGAACTCCGGCGTTTCGAAGCGGATCGTGGTGGTCGCCCCGTTGCCGAGCGCCCCGTCCAGGATGATCGGAACCGGCTTGGCGAGGCTGCGTACCTTGGCGGTCAACGGCACATCGGGCAGCGGACCGATCCGGTTGGTTTCGATGATCCGCGCCGCGGTCACCGCCAGCATGCGCTTGGGGCCGACGCGGACCTGCGCGTTTTCGGCATCGATTCCCACCACATAGAGCGGTTCGGGCTGCCCCCCTATCTCGAGCCCGCGTCGCTGGCCGACGGTATAGTGGATCACCCCCTTGTGCTGGCCGAGTGTCTCGCCGGTGGCGGCGTGGACGATGGCACCGGGGCGACCGCCCTCGGGACGCATCTTCTTGACGATCTTCGCATAATCGCCGTCGGGCACGAAGCAGATGTCCTGGCTGTCGGGCTTGCCCGCATTGCGCAGGCCGGCACTTTCGGCCAGCTCGCGCACCTCGGCCTTGGGCATTCCGCCGAGCGGGAAGCGCAGGAAATCGAGCTGCTGCTCAGTCGTGGCATAGAGGAAATAGGACTGATCGCGTGCCGGATCGGCGGCGCGGTGCAGTTCGGGGCCTGCCGGACCGATGACCCGGCGGACATAGTGGCCGGTCGCGAGGCAGTCCGCCCCCAACTCGCGCGCCATCGCCAGCAAGTCGGTGAACTTAGGCCCCATGTTGCAGCGGATGCAGGGTACCGGCGTGCGCCCGGCAAGATAATCGTCGGCGAAGGTCTCGACCACCTCTTCGCGAAACGCGCTTTCGTGATCGTGGACGTAGTGCGCGATCCCGAGCCGTTCGGCGACGGCGCGCGCATCGCGGATATCGTCGCCCGCGCAGCATGCACCCTTGCGCCCGGTGGCGGCGCCGTAATCATAGAGCTGCAGCGTGATGCCGATGACTTCCGCGCCGGTGCGCGCCGCCAGCGCGGCAACGACCGAACTGTCGACGCCGCCCGACATCGCGACGACGATACGGCATTCGGCTGCCGGTCGTGGCAAGTCGAACAGAGCGGCGGCCTGGTCCGGCGAAAGGGTTGCAGTTTCGGGCATGCAGCGCCCCATACACATATTGGGGGCTTGCCACCAGTAGCCTACCGTAAGCGCCACATGCGATGTTTCATGGAACCTTTACCATGCGCGCTTATCCACAGCGCCTATGTTTGAACGAAACATCGAAGGGGCAGAGCATCAGGAACCGCGTGACACGGCGGATTTGCGCCAGTTCCGCTGGACCGACCTAGTGGCCAAGCTCGCTGCGACTCGGGACTTGCGCGATGAACTGGACAAGGTCGAGGGCGGGTTCAACGCCTTCGGAGAAGCCCGCCGCGAAGGCGTCCAGGAAAGTGAATCGCCTGTTAACCATGATGCTTTAAGCGATGGCAAAGCAGCGCGCCTAGGCCTTGGACGAGCCGCAAACGATGCGGTGCAAGGCGATAGAGAGAAAGAATGATCGAAAACCAGGACATCCGCCCTGCCCAGGTTATCGGCCCACTCGGGGAGCCGCTGACCCTTGACGACCTGCCCTCGCCCAACACGAAGCGCTGGGTCGTGCGACGCAAGGCGGAGGTGGTGGCTGCCGTCAATGGTGGTCTGCTGACGATCGACGAGGTGCTCGAGCGCTATTCTCTCAGCCTCGAAGAATTCGCATCGTGGCAGCGTGCAGTCGATCGTTCGGGAATGCAGGGCCTGCGCGTGACGCGTATCCAGCACTATCGCGACCTCTACGAACGCCAGCTCAAATACTGACCGCACCGCGACATTTCGCGCGGGAACCAACTCACCGCACACACGCTCCACCTCTCACTCCGGGACGAAATCCGGGGAACTGTCCGCCGCTTCCGCTCATTGAAGAAGCATACGGGCGGCGGGTTTAGCAGGAGGAATTGCAATGGGTTGGATTATCGCGATTATCGTAGGCGGTATCATCGGCTGGCTGGCCAGCCTGGTGATGAACCGCGATGCCTCGATGGGCATCTTCTGGAACATCGTCGTCGGCATCGTCGGCTCGTTCATCGGCGGCTTCATCGGCTCGATGATCGGCGTCGGCGCGACGCTGACCGAGTTCAGCGTACCTGGCCTGCTGATGTCGCTCCTGGGCGCCATCGTGCTTCTGGGCATTGCCAATCTCGTGCAGCGCGGCCGCGTGCGCTGATCGGCCAGTTCCCGCATCATTTCAGGGGGCGGGGCGCCAAATAGGCGCTCCGCCCCTTTGTTTTTGCTCGGATTGCGACGCGATCGACTGTTGTGCGCGAGCGACATTCGTCCAGCCATACACGCCTCCGGTCGAACCCTCGATTGCCCAATCCCGGGCCGAGGTCTATCGCCCGAATGCGAAATTCTTGCGCTGAGTGATATAGCAATGTAATACACTGCTCTTCGACAGCGCTTCTGGGGCAGGTACGAAATGAATTACGAAGCCGGAGTGATAGCGGAAAAGGGCGAAACGATTTCGGTCGATTTCGAACCCGTTGACCAAGCCGCGGAAGAAAAGCGCCGCTCCGATCGCCGCAAGATAATCATCATCGCGGTGCTCATCGTGCTCGGCCTGGCCATTGCGGCGTTTTTCGCGATGCGGGGCAATGGTACGACGACTCCCGCGGGCGACGAAAACGCACAGGCACCCACCGTTACGGTCGTGACGCCCGGCCGCACCACGGTCGAGGGTCAAATCACCGCCACCGGTACATTGGCCGCGCGCCGCGAGATGCCCGTCGGCGTCGTGGGCGAGGGTGGCCGAGTCGTTTCGGTGCCGGTCGATGCTGGCGATTGGGTGCGCCAGGGCCAGGTGCTGGCGAGCATCGACCAGTCGGTCCAGTCGCAGCAGGTCCAGAGCGCCGCCGCCAATATTCAGGTCGCGCAGGCCGATGCCAATCTCGCGCAGGCCAATCTCGACCGTGCGCTGCAGCTGGTGGAACGCGGCTTCGTCTCCACCGCCGATGTCGACCGCTTGACGGCCACGCGCGATGCCGCGGTGGCGCGGGTTCGTGTGGCACAGGCGCAATTGCGCGAGCTGCGCGCCCGCAACGCACGCCTCAACATAGTCGCGCCGGCATCGGGCTATGTGCTCGAGCGCAACGTCGAGCCTGGCCAGACGGTGAGCGCCGGCTCGCCGGCCCTGTTCCGGATCGCGCGTGGTGGAGAAATGGAGCTTGCTGCCAAGCTCGGTGAGAGTGATCTTGCCAACCTCACGGTTGGAACCACCGCGCAGGTCCGCCCCGTCGGAGTAGACAAGCTTTTTACCGGTTCGGTCTGGCAGATTTCGCCGGTCATTAGCCAACAGGATCGGCAAGGCACGGCACGGATTGCGCTGCCCTACGCTCCCGAGCTGCGCCCCGGCGGATTCGCCACCACGATCATCGCCAGTGGCACAATCGTCGCGCCGATTCTGCCGGAATCATCTGTTCTGTCCGATGACAAAGGGAGCTATGTCTACATCATAAACTCCGAAAACAAGGCAGAGCGGCGCGATATCGAGATCGGGCAAGTTACCCGTGCGGGTATCGTCGTCAACAGCGGGCTAACCGGCCGTGAGCGCGTCGTTTTGCGCGCGGGCGGCTTCTTGAATCCTGGCGAATCGGTCAATCCGCAGACGGCTGAATCGAACTAGGGGCGCAGGCAATGGGTTTCCGAAACATCTCCGCGTGGTCGATCCGCAATCCGATCATACCGCTGGTCGCATTCGTCGCGCTACTGCTGGCGGGCCTGATCAGCTTCGCACGCATGGACGTGGTCAACAATCCGGATATCGAATTCCCCGCGGTGAACGTCGTAATTTCGCAGCCCGGCGCCGCACCGACCGAAATCGAAAACCAGATCACACAGAGGATCGAAAGCGCGGTCCGCTCGCTTAACGGTGTCAAGAACATCAGTTCCACCGCCAGAGAGGGAAGCTCTCGCACCTTCGTCGAATTCGAAGTCGGAGTCGATCCCAACGACGCGACCGCCGAAGTCAAGAATGCCGTCGATTCCGTACGCGGTTCCCTGCCTGACGGAATTTTAGAGCCGCGTGTGACGAAGGTCGACGTCGCCGGAGGGTTCCTCGGCATCTACGCCATCGAGGCGCCCGACATGACCATCGAACAGCTAAGCTGGTTCATCGACGATTACGTCGCAAAACAGCTGCTTTCGATTGATGGCATGTCGGAAGTCGGGCGGTTCGGCGGCGTGGACCGAGAGATCGAGGTGGTGCTCAATCTCGCCCGCATGCAGGCATATGGAGTCACCGCCAGCCAGGTGAACCAGGTGCTACGGGCCGACAACATCAATACTGCCGGCGGTATGGCTGAAGTCGGCGGGACGCGCCAGTCGGTTCGGGTCCTTGGCAATACCGAGAGCGCATTCGAATTGGGCGAACGCCAAATCCGGCTTCCGACCGGAGCGACAGTCAAGCTTTCCGATATCGCCACCGTGCGCGACGGGTTTTCCGAGCGCAGCTCGATCAGCGAAGTGCGCGACCGCGAAGTTGTGAATTTCTATATGTCCCGAGCCAAGGGTGCTTCGGACGTAACGGTCTTCGAGGAGGCGAAGGTCAAGATCGAAGCGATGCAGGCGGAAAACCCGAACATCACGTTCATCCCTCTTTTCAACACGGTCCGTTACACCCAGGATCAATACGACAGCTCGATGGCGGCGATGATCGAGGGCGCGATCTTGGCCGTGGTGGTGGTCTTCTTCTTCCTCCGCGATTGGCGCGCGACACTGATCAGTGCGGTCGCAATTCCGCTTTCGGCGATCCCGACATTCTGGTTCATGGACCTGCTGGGGTTCAATCTGAACTCGCTGTCCTTGCTGGCGCTGGCGCTGGTGGCTGGCGTGTTGGTCGATGATGCCATCGTCGAGGTCGAAAACATCGTCCGGCACATGAGGATGGGCAAGACCGCCTACCAGGCCAGCATCGATGCCGCCGACGAGATCGGCTTGCCCGTGGTCGCCACGACCATGTGTATTGTCGCCGTGTTCCTGCCTGTCGGACTGATGCCGGGAATTTCGGGCCAGTTCTTCAAGAACTTCGGTTTGACCGTGGTCGTCGCCAGCCTCATGAGCCTTGCGGTCGCGCGAATGATCACGCCCATGCTGGCGGCCTATTTCATGAAGGCCAAGGGCGAGGGCGCACATGGCGAGGGCCGGTGGATGGATCGTTACATGCGTGTCCTCGCCTGGTCGCTCGACCGTGCGAAGATGCGCAACAGACGTGAAGGGGTGCCCGCCCCAAAGCATCGCTGGCTCTATGTCTTGTCGCTGTTGGTTGTGGTCCTTGGCCTGCTGGCCGTTAGCGGCGCTGCGACCTTCTTCTCGTTCCAACTTATCGAAGAAGCGCAAATTCCGGCTGCGATTGCCGGTTCGCTCGTGAGCGATCCCTATTCGCTTGGGCATGCACTTCTTGCTCGCCCTCTGCAGTTGCTGCAATTGGCGCTGGTCGTGATCATCGGCCTCGCGGCGAGCATCGGAATGCTGGCATTGTTCAATTCCGGGACGCGCATCCTGAGCGAGCGTCTGCACCTGAGCTGGCGCTATCTCCATGCACGCTTTTTCGATCACAGGATATGGATGCTGGGCCTCGGCTGGTTCTCCTTCCTGCTGACCATCCTGCTTTTCGGCCAACTGCCGTTCCAGTTTCAGCCGGAAACCGACGATGCGAACAGCCAGATCGAAATCGAGATGGTCCCCGGCACGACGCTTGAAACCACCAAGCGCAAAACGGATGAGATTGCCGATCTGCTCTACGAGCAGCAAGAAGTCGAAATGGCGCTCGAGCGTATTCGCGAGGGCAACGCGACAATCTACATCACACTCAAACCGGATCGCGAGCGGACCTCGATCGAATTTCAGCGCCAGCTTGCGCCGCAACTCGCGCAGATCGCCGATGCGCGTGTGCGGTTCCAAGATATGGGTGGCCCCGGTGGCAGTGGAAGCGGCCGCGACCTCACGATCATGTTGGCGGGGTCCAACCCCGATCTTCTCAACGAGACGGCGGGCCGCTTGGTCGAGGAAATGAAGGGGCTCGACAGTATCGTTGCGCCGCGCATTACCGCAGACATCCGTCGTCCAGAGATCATCATCAGGCCGCGCACGGGCTTGCTCGCCGAGCTTGGGGTATCGACTGCGGCACTCAGTCAAACGATACGTATCGCCACCATGGGCGAGATCGAACAGAATGCGGCGAAGTTCTCGCTGTCGGATCGTCAGATCCCCATTCGGGTCCGTTTGCCAGTCTCTTCCCGCGAAGACCTTACGACACTCGAAAATTTGCCAGTACCGACGATAAGCGGCGGATCGGTGCCGCTTGGGCGGGTTGCCGACGTCGAATTCGGCTCGGGACCGACCACGATCCAGCGATACAACCAGAACCGCAGAGTGTTTGTCGGCGCGGATGTTGCAGACGGGGTCTTGCGCGGTGACGCGATGCAAGAGATCGAGAGCCTCCCCACTTTGGTGGATCTCCCGCAGGGCGTAATCAGGGATGCGGTCGGGCAGGACGAGTTGCAGCAGGAACTGCTCGCCAATTTCGGCGTTGCGCTACCCGCCGGAATCTTCCTCGTCTTTGCCGTGCTGGTACTGCTCTACAAGCGCTTGATGAGCCCGCTGGTCAATATGACCAGCCTCGCGCTAGCGCCGCTCGGGGGGGTATTCCTGCTGTGGTTGGTTGGCCAACCTTCCTCCATGCCGGTGCTGATCGGTGTCCTGCTACTGCTTGGGATTGTGTCGAAAAACTCAATTCTGCTTATCGATTTCGCGATCGAAGCAATGGACAGGGGTGTGTCGAAAATCGAAGCGATCATGGATGCGGGTCACAAGCGCGCGCAGCCCATCGTCATGACTACCGTTGCCATGACCGCCGGTATGGTGCCTGTGTCCCTCTCCGGCGTGCTCGGCTCCGGCGACGGCGCCTGGCGCGCGCCGATGGGCACGGTGGTTATCGGTGGCCTGATCCTGTCCACGTTGCTGACGCTGCTCATCGTGCCGGCAGGCTTCAGCCTGGCCGATGGCTTCGAGAAGCGGGCCGGCCCCTGGCTGCGCAATCGCTTGCTCACCTACAAGGATGGCGACGACACACGCGGCATCATTGGTGACGGCTCGCCCGCACCCGGGGTCGAACCCGCCGAGTGAGTAGCCGCCAACACGTGGGGCTGCGCTTTACCGGGCCTCCGATCCCGCCCGAGCGCGCTCGTATGATGCGCCGCACCGCGACCGGGCTGATCGTGCTGATGGCGGCGCTGTTCCTTTGGTCGGGCCGCTACCTCGATGCGCATCCGGCCTGGGGGTATCTCCATGCCTTCGCCGAGGCGGCGATGGTCGGCGGGCTGGCCGACTGGTTCGCGGTTACCGCGCTGTTCCGCCGACCGCTTGGCCTGCCGATCCCCCACACGGCGATCATTCCGGAAAACAAGGACCGCATCGCCGACACGATGGCGGGTTTCCTGCGCGAGAATTTCCTGACCCCCGCAGTCGTCGGGCGCCGGATGGGGGCGATGAACCTCGCCCACGCGGTCGGCAGCTATTTGGCCGATCCCAAGTCGACCAGGGACTCGCGCATCCGCGCGGGGGCCGGCGAACTGGCGATCGAGGTCCTCGAATCGCTCGATCCCGACCGGCTCGGGACGCAGGTTAGGAGCGGTATCAAGACACAGCTGGGCAAGCTCGAGATCGCACCGCTGCTGGGTGGCATGCTCGAGGCGATGATCGCCGACGGGCGTCACAAGCCGCTAATCGACAAGATCATCCGCTGGGCGGGCCTCGTCCTCGAAGACAATGAGACGATGGTGCGCGACATGGTTCACCGGCGTGCCAATGCGGTGCTTCGCTTTACCGGGCTCGATGAACGGCTAGCCAATTCCGTTCTCGACGGACTCTACAAGCTCCTGGCCGAAGTGCTGGTCGAACCCCAGCACCCGCTGCGCGACAAGATCGAGGAAGGCCTACAGGAACTCGCAAAGGGCCTGCGCGAGGATCCCGAAATGCAGGAGCGGGTCGAGCGCATGAAGCGCGAACTGCTCGAGAATCCGGCGATCGGCGAATGGTGGCAGGGCGTATGGGAACGGCTGCGCGCAAACCTGATCCAGACGATTCGCAGTTCGGGCGGGACGGGCCACGGCTATGTCGGCGAAACGCTGGGCGAACTGGGCGCGGCGTTGCGCGACGACGAGCGTCTACAGCGCCAGGTCAACCGCTTTGCCCGGCGGACCGCCGTGGGCGTGGCGACACGCTATGGCGATCAGATCGTTCGCCTCGTGTCGGAAACGGTGAAGCGTTGGGATGCGCAGACCATTACCGACCGGGTCGAAAGCGCCGTCGGCCGCGACCTCCAGTTCATCCGCATCAACGGCACGCTGGTCGGCGGACTGGTCGGCATGACCATCCACACGCTCGATGTCTATGTGATCTAGTCTAGCAAGCTTATTTGGGGTCCGTCTCGCAGAGTAAGCCGTCCGGTCGACCAAACGATGCGCCCCTCGTTCACTGCGTTTCCGTAGGCGTCACGATGGCACACTATATTTCGCACCTGCCGCTCCCACATTTGCTCACCTGGCCTTGTTCTTGAGAGAGCGCGATCCATTGGATTGAGATCGGCAAAATGCGGCAAGGCTCGGCGGATTTGCGCGATAGTGGCGCTCCCGCCAGCATCCCACAGATACGCCTCGACGGCGGTCGTGATTTCGGCTTCGTCAATTCGATTGCCCATTGGTTTCTCCGACAAAAAAGGGGCGGTGGTTATCCCACCGCCCCGATATTTCATGCGTAAGCGATCAGCTTCCACGTGACGGCCGCGTTGCGATACGGGGGCATAGTATCCCCCTCCGCAATCGGTGCCGTGGTCGAGGGAGAGGACTGGGCCTCCCACACTCCGGATTCCGGACACTTCTCACCGGTCCGGGCGGTGGTTCCGAGGGGCTTAAGTGCCATTTCCCGGATCCTTTCAATTAGCCGCTTGGACATGACACGGCTTGATTGGGATGCCGAGGACCACTAGACTTGGAGCGCTTAGCAAAAGCTCCGTCGTGGTATGCCCACCTCGGATGGGGTCATCACTACATGTGGTGGCCCCTATTTGCTTGGCGATCCGGCAACCTGTAGACTCCCTTCTTCTTGGGGACGCTCTCAATGGTCCCGGCTTGTGCCATCCGGTACATTTTATTGCTAATGTACGTCCGTTTGTACACCTCTCCGGTCATTCGAAAAAGTGCCACTAGCACTTCATCAAGATTTGCGATTCCGTTTAGGAATCCAAGGCTGTTGACAATCTTTTCCTCAAGTTCGTCCGTCTTGCCGACCTGTAGTTGCTCACGCAGTTCCTCGGGTAGATCACGCAAATCACCCACACGGCGGCCAAAATTGTTCGGGAGAGAATCGTCGTTCATGTCACCCGTTTAGTGTTATCCCGCTCTCTGCGCAATGACCTCCCTGCATTTTATCGTGCAAATTGCAATGCAACATGAATGTACAAAAAAAGGGCCCAGCCTTCCGACTGAGCCCTCCATTCCATGCTTTGCCTCCGCGCTAAAGCTTTTCGGTCAGCTCCGGCACGGCCTTGTAGAGGTCGGCGACCAGGCCGATGTCGGCGACCTGGAAAATCGGGGCGTCCTCGTCCTTGTTGATGGCGATGATGGTTTTCGAATCCTTCATGCCCGCAAGGTGCTGGATCGCGCCGAGATACCGATGGCGATGTAGACTTCCGGGGCCACGATCTTGCCGGTCTGGCCGACCTGGTAATCGTTCGGGACATAGCCCGCATCGACTGCCGCACGGCTGGCACCGATCCCGGCACCGAGCTTGTCGGCGAGCGGGGTAATGACTTGCTCGAAGGTTTCGGCGTCCTTGAGCGCGCGGCCGCCCGAGACGATCACCTTGGCGCTCGTCAGTTCGGGGCGATCGCTTTCGGCGATTTCCTCGCTGACGAAGGTCGAGATCCCGGCATCGGTCGGACCGGATACCTCTTCGATCTCCGCCGAACCGCCGGTCGCTTCGGCCTTGTCGAAGGCCGTGCCGCGAACCGTGATGACGAGCTTTTCGTCCGAGCTCTCGACCGTCGCGATGGCGTTGCCGGCATAGATCGGCCGGGTGAAGGTCTTGTCGCCTTCGACCGAGAGGATGTCGGAAACCTGCATCACGTCGAGCAGCGCGGCGACGCGCGGGGCGATGTTCTTGCCGGTCGTCGTGGCGGGCGCGACGAAAACGTCGTGATGCCCCATGAGGTCGGCAATCAGCGGAGCGACGTTCTCGGCCAGAGCGTGTTCATAAGCTGCGTCGTCGGCCAGATGCACCTTCCCCACGCCCGCGATCTTGGCGGCTTCCTCGGCCACGTCGCGGCAGCCCGATCCGGCGACCAGCAGGTGGACTTCGCCGAGCTTGGCGGCGGCAGTTACCGCAGCCAGCGTGGCGTCGGCGACGTGTGAATTATCGTGTTCGACCCAAACGAGTGTCTTCATTTTAGAACCTCTAAGTCCGTTTGCCCTGAGCTTGCCGAAGGGCCGTACTTTTCGTCACCCGAGCGCCCGGAGAAGGACGGTGCTTCGACAAGCTCAGCACGAACGGGTGAGGGGTGGTATTCCTATGCGATGCCGAGCGCTTTGATCTTGGCGACCAGCGCATCGACGTCCTCGACCTTCTCGCCTGCCTGGCGGACCGGCGGTTCGGAGACGTTGGTGGTCTTGAGGCGCGGAGCGGTGTCGACGCCGTAGTCGGCCGGGCTCTTGGTATCGAGCGGCTTCTTCTTCGCCTTCATGATGTTGGGCAGCGAAGCATAGCGCGGCTCGTTCAGGCGCAGATCGGTGGTGACGATCGCGGGCAGCGTCAGCTTGACCGTCTGCAGGCCGCCGTCGACCTCGCGCTTCACGGTAACGTGATCGCCCTCGACCTCGACGGTGTTGGCGAAGGTGCCCTGCGGACGGCCCATCAGCGCGGCCAGCATCTGGCCGGTCTGGTTCGAATCGTCGTCGATCGCCTGCTTGCCCAGCATCACGATGCCGGGCTCTTCTGCCTCGGCAATCGCCTTGAGGATTTTGGCAACCGCCAGCGGTTCGACCTCGTCATCGGTCTCGACCAGGATCGCGCGGTCTGCGCCCATGGCGAGCGCGGTGCGCAGCGTTTCCTGCGCCTTGGCCGGACCGATCGAAACAGCGATGATCTCTTCCGCCTTGCCAGCTTCCTTGAGGCGGATGGCTTCCTCGACGGCGATTTCGTCGAACGGGTTCATGCTCATCTTGACGTTGGCAAGATCGACGCCCGAGCCATCGGCCTTGACGCGCGGCTTGACGTTGTAATCGATCACCCGCTTGACGGGGACGAGGATTTTCATGCGAGTACCTTCCTCTCGATTCAGAACTGTGGCGCCCACCTAGCTTGCGTTTACGTAAACGTCAAGTAAGGCGGCAGGCCGGAACGCGACACTTGGACGATCCCTCGCGCGGTGCGCGAGGCAGGTCAAGCGGCGGATGGCTCAGTCTTTACTATGGTTGGCGCGAGGCATAGTTTCACGCTCCCGAGACAGGAGGTGTCCCATGCGCGTCTGGCCCCTAATCGCTACCGTTTCGGTGCTGATTTCCGCTCCCGTACTGGCGCAAGAGACCCGCACGGCGCCCGATGACGACGTGCCGCCCCCGGCCACGCTGGAGCAGATGGACTGGCTGGTCGGCCAGTGGGCGGGCGAGGGCATCGGCGGTCAGCCCGCTTATGAAAGCTGGCTCCCGCCCGCGGGCGGTACGATGGTCGGCACCTTCGTCCAGCAGGCCGACAATGAGACGATCCGCTTCACCGAGCATCTCTATCTGATGGAAGAGGGCGGCACGCTGGTGTTGCGCCTAAAGCATTTCAATGCCGACCTCACCGGTTGGGAGGAGAAGGACGACATGCTCACCTTCCGCCTCATTGCAGTTGAGCCCTGCGCGGCATATTTTCGCTCGCTGACGCTGCGCTGCAATGGCGACGACGGTCTGCTCGCCGCTGTCCGCATGAAGAGCGACGCCAGCGAGATCAAGGAACTTGTATTCCGCTTCGAGCGGATGGACTGAGCGAAGGTAGTGCGGTCGATCAGGCCGCCTTTTTCACCTCGGCAACGATTTTCCTCGCCGCATCGCCCAGATCGTCGGCGCTGACGATGGCGAGGCCCGAATTGTCGAGGATGGCCTTGCCTTCTTCGACATTGGTGCCTTCGAGACGCACGACCAGCGGAACCGAGAGCTTCACGTCCTTCGCCGCCTGGACGATACCATTGGCGATGACGTCGCACTTCATGATTCCGCCGAAGATGTTGACGAGGATGCCCTCGACCGCCGGGTCCTTGAGGATGATCTTGAACGCCGCGGTCACCTTCTCGGTGGTGGCGCCGCCGCCCACGTCGAGGAAATTCGCGGGGAAGGCGCCATTGAGCTTGATGATGTCCATCGTCGCCATGGCGAGCCCTGCGCCATTGACCATGCAGCCGATGTTACCGTCCAGCTTGATATAGGCGAGATCGTACTCGCTCGCCTCGACTTCGGCCGGGTCTTCCTCGGTCTCGTCGCGCAGCGCTTCGATGTCCTTGTGGCGGAACAGCGCGTTGCCGTCGAAGCTCATCTTGGTGTCGAGGACGAGCAGATTGCCGTCTTCGGTCTCGACCAGCGGGTTGATTTCGAGCATCTCGCAGTCGAGATCCATGAAAGCGGTGTAGAGCTGCTTGGCCAGCTTCTGCGCCTGCTTGTTGAGATCGCCCGTCAGCTTGAGCGCAAAGGCCACCGCGCGGCCGTGATGGGGCATGAAGCCCTGTGCCGGGTCGATCGTGATGGTGGTGATCTTCTCGGGGGTCGAATGCGCGACTTCCTCGATGTCCATGCCGCCTTCGGTCGAAACGATCATGGCGACGCGGCCGGTGGCGCGGTCGACCAGCATCGAGAGATAGTATTCCTCGGCGATATCGACGCCATCGGTGACATAGAGGCGGTTGACCTGCTTGCCTTCATCGCCGGTCTGCACGGTCACCAAAGTGTTGCCGAGCATTTCCTTGGCATTGGTTTCGACTTCTTCGATGCTCTTCGACAGACGCACGCCGCCCTTGGCATCGGGGCCGAGTTCCTTGAACTTGCCCTTGCCCCGGCCGCCTGCATGAATCTGTGCCTTCACGACGTAGAGAGGTCCGGGCAGCTGCTTGGCACCTTCGACCGCTTCCTCGACGGTCAGCGCGGCGTGTCCGGCGGGTATGCCGATGCCGTATTTCGCAAGCAGTTCCTTGGCCTGATATTCGTGAATGTTCATGGGAGGCTTCGTCCTTCGCGTGATGCGCGTGGGGGAAATGGAGTCGCGAGCGCCATAAGCATGTCTGGGCGCGCTTGAAAAGGCCCGCTTTCGCGTGCAGTGCGCTGCGATCCGCACATGATCGACAGTCAGCGCCTCGAATCCATCGTCTCCGAAGCCGGGAGGATCGCCTACGACCTGTGGCCGGGGGCGGGCAACGCGCTGGCTGCGTGGGAAAAGAAGCCGGGCGATCCGGTGTGCGAAGCCGACCTCGCGGTCGATGCTTTCCTCAAGCGCGAGCTGGGCGCACTGCTGCCTTCGGCCGGATGGCTTTCGGAAGAAACCGCCGACGATCCTTCGCGGCTCGGCAACGACCTCATCTGGCTGGTCGATCCGGTCGACGGGACGCGCGATTTCATTCGCGGGCGGACCGGCTGGGCGGTGTCGGTCGCGCTCATCAGCGGGGGCCGCCCGCTGATTGGAACCTTGTGCGCGCCCGCGCGCGGGGAGACCTGGCAAGCGGTTGCCGGACGGGGCGCCTTTCGCAACGGCAAAAAGCTCAGCGCCAGTACGCGGCGCGAATTTCCCGGATCGCGCGTTCCGGCCCACGCCCTGCCCAAGACCGACGCCGATCTTGTCACGGTCGACCAGCCCAATTCGATCGCGCTGCGAATCGCCATGGTCGCGGCCGACGAGGCGGATCTGGTCGCCACAGTCCGCTGGGGCTTCGAATGGGACATCGCCGCCGCCGGAATGATCGCGCGCGAGGCCGGCGCGGCGGTGAGCGATGCCTATGGCAACAAGCTCGACTACAACAAGCGCGACCCGCGGGCCTTCGGCGTGCTGGTCAGCGCGCCGGAGATTCACGGCGCCGCCGTCGAGCGGTTGGCGAAGAGGATTGGGTAGGATTTGCGTGCGTGCCGGACCTCCGTCCGGTCCTTGCTGTTCCGTCCCGCTCCCCCACCCGGCCACCCACGGCACGATACTGATTGGGTGGCCGGGTGGGGGAGCGGGACGGAACAGCCGCCAGGGAAGCGCGGATTCGCTTCCCGCCCGTAACAAAAAAGGGGCCGACCCGAAGGCCGGCCCCGTTTCGGTGCGATTTTCCCGAAGGGTCGGACGCTTAGTAGCCCTGCTGCTGGGCGGCCTGCACGTCCTGCTGGTCGAACGGAATGATCTTGATCTCGACACGGCGATTGAGCGGTTCGTTCACGTTGTCGCCTGTCTGCACCTTGAGGCGCGTTTCGCCGAAGCCCATCCAGCGGATGCGCGAGGAGCTTACGCCGCGCGAGATCAGGTAGTTCGCAACCGCCTGCGCGCGCTGTTCCGACAGGCGCTGGTTCGACTGCGCCGAGCCGACCGTGTCGGTATGGCCGTAAACGTCGACCAGGCTGTTGGGATATTGCGTCAGGCTGCTGGCCACGCGGTCGAGCAGGTCGCGGAAACCGGGCGTTATGGTGTAGCTGCCGGTGGCAAAGGTGACGCCGTCGGGCAGGTTGACGAGGATCGCTTCGCCGCCGTCCACTTCCGATACGTCGACTCCGGACCCTGCGGTCTGCTCCTCGAGCTCCTTGATCTGCTGGTCCATCCTGTAGCCGACCACGCCGCCGGCAACGCCGCCTGCGGCTGCGCCGATGATGCGGCCTGTCTTGCCGCCGATGACCCCGCCGAGCAGGCCGCCCGCTACCGCGCCGCCGACCCCGCCGAGCACGGTGCGCGACACCTTGCGTTCGCCGGTATTGGGATCGGTGACGCAGGCCGAAACGGTCAGCAGCGACACGGCGGCTAGGCTGGCGGTAAGAATGCGCGACTTCTTCATTTGAACTTCCCCATCATGTGTGGCCCCGGCCCTTGTCGGGACGGGTGCCGGGCGAGTGGTGCCGGACGCGCCCACCCGCGTCACAATTCCTCCAACCTCCGACGCGCATCGCCGTTCCAAGCGAGTGGCAGATAAGTTGCGCGAGGCGCTGGCAGCGCACGGCTTTTGTGCTAGCCGTTGGCGCGTGACACCCTTTCCCTGGACTGACCTGCTGATCATTGCGGGACTCATCGTGCTCAACGGCGTTTTCGCCATGAGCGAACTCGCCATCGTCTCCGCCCGGACCGCGCGGCTGCGCGCGGCCGCGCAACAGGGCAATCGCGGCGCTCAAGTGGCGCTCGAACTGGCGGCCGAACCGGGCAAGTTCCTTTCGACCGTGCAGATCGGCATCACGCTGATCGGTATCGTCGCCGGCGCCTATTCGGGCGCGAGCCTGGGCGGACCGGTGGGCGAGCGGCTGGCGGCGGTGGGCTTTCCGGCGAACTGGGCGGCCGAAGCGGGCTTTGCCACCGTCATCGCGGTGACGACCTATCTCAGCCTCGTAGTGGGCGAGCTGGTGCCCAAGCAGGTGGCGCTGCGCGCCGCCGCACCGATCGCGATCTACATGGCGCGCCCGATGGCGACGCTGGCGCGAATCGCCGCGCCGCTGGTGTGGCTGCTCGATGCATCATCTGGGCTGCTGATCCGCCTGCTCGGCGTGCGCCCGGCGGGCCAGAGCGCGGTCACCGCCGAAGAACTGCACATGCTGTTCGCCGAGGCGACGCGAAGCGGGGTGATCGAGCACGAACAGCACCAGATGCTGCAGGGTGTGGTCCGCCTCGCCCAACGCCCCGTGCGAGAACTGATGACGCCGCGCACCGAGGTCGACTGGATCGACATCGGTGCCGACGAGGATGCGATCCGCGCGGTGCTCGACGACAGCCCGCATTCGCTGCTCCCCGTCGCCGACGGATCGCCCGACAAGGTACTCGGCGTGGTCAAGATGCGCGACATCCTGACCCGTCTCGTCGCCAAGGAACCCGTCGATCTCGCCGCGCTTATGATCAAGACCGAGGTCGTGCCCGACCAGCTCGACGCGGTCGATGCGCTGCGCGTGCTGCAACAGGCCGAAGTCGCCATGGCGATGGTCCACGACGAATACGGCCATCTCGACGGGATCGTCACCCCGGTCGACCTGCTCACCGCGCTGGTGGGCGATTTCGTCAGCGACCAGGACGCGACCGACGGGCCGGGCATCATCGAGCGCGAGGATGGCAGCCTGCTGGTCTCCGGCTCGTTGTCGGCGGATGTCCTCGCCGACCGGCTGGCGATCGAATATGGCGAAGACCGCGAATTCGGCACCGCCGCCGGCTATGCGCTCCACGTGCTTAAACGCCTGCCGGGCGAAGGCGATTTCTTCACCGACCAGGGCTGGCGATTCGAGGTAATCGACATGGACGGCCGACGGATCGACAAGCTGCTGGTGAGCCGCGAGAGCGATGCCGTTCCAGGGCCGGAAGGGTAAGAAGAGAGGGGTTTTTGTTTTGGCCTCAAGCGCCGGCGGCCGCGTCCGCGGCCTTAGGCTTTCCTCGCTCATGCGGACTTCGTCCGCAGCGGGTGCAGCTTGCTGCACGTCTAGCGAGGACGAACCCGCGGAGGCGGGTTCGCAAAACAAAACCCCTTACCCGGGAATAACCGCGCTCGCGCTCGCACCGTCGCCTTCGGGGGCGGCGATGATGTCGCGGGTCACGGTGCCCTTGGCGACCGTCGCGGTGTCCGGATCGCCCACCGCGCTGCGGATGCCGGGGGCCGGCGTGCCGGCGCGTTCGAGCAGACTGGTTTCCACGTCGCTGCGCGCTTGCGGGCCGCCGAACAGCGCCTCGAGCGTCTGCGCGGCCGCGGTACCTTCGGCCGGACGCGGGGCGCCGGGCTGCGGAGGCACGAGGTTGAAATCGGGCGGAACCACCAGCGGCGCCTGACGCTGCACCGCGAACTCGTCGGGGCGGTCGCGACCCAGCAGGCCGCCGCTGCCGCAGGCTGCGGTCATGGCGCCGAGGCCGGCGATCAGGGCGATACGGGCGAATTGGGTCATTGCTTGCTCTCCGCGGCATCGGCCGCCTTGCTGTTCATGAGGCCGTCGACCTCTTGCTCATCCTTGTCGCGCATGAAGAAGGCACGCGCAAGGACGATGACTACGCCGATGGTGATAGCCGCATCGGCGACGTTGAAAATGAGGAAGGGACGGAAATCCCCGAAATGCAGGTCGGCAAAATCGACCACATAGCCATAATCGTAGCGGTCCTTGATATTGCCCAGCGCCCCGCCGAGGATCAGCGACAGCGCGAGGATATCGCCGAGCAGTTTCTCGCGCAGCATCCACACGGTCACGACCAGTGCGATCAGCGCGGTCACCAGCACCAGGCCCCAGCGCATCTCGGGACTGGTCGCTTCGAACATGCCCAGCGACACGCCGAAATTGCGGGTGAAGCGCAAGTCGAAGATCGGGAGCAATTCCATCGCCTCGCCCACCCGGTCGATGCCGAGCACCTTGGTGACGTAATTCTTGCTCCACTGGTCGGCGGCAAAGATCGCCAGCGCGACCACGCAGCCGATCAGGCGGTTTTTCAATACGGCGCTCATCGGGCGGCATCCCATTGTGCGACGACGGGTTCGCAGCGATCGCACAGATCGCCGTCTTCCTCGACGGATGGCAGCAGCCGCCAGCAGCGCCCGCATTTGCTTTCGTTTGTCCGCGTGACCGTCACCGTATCGCTATCGCCGCGCGTGACTGACGCGGTGATGAACAGTTCGGCCAGATCGGCGTCTGAAAAGCCCTCGGGCACCGCGGCGGCGGGCACGACCACGTCGGCCTCGAGCCCCGAGCGGATCACCTTGTCGCGCCGCAGGGGTTCGATCGCTTCCATAACGTCTTCGCGCAATTCGCGCAGCTTCGCCCAGCGCGCACCGTCGGCGCTCACCCCAGGGACCTGCGGCCATTCGAGCAGGTGGACGCTGCCGCCATCGGGATAGCGGGTCGACCAGACTTCTTCGGCGGTGAACACCAGCACCGGCGCGGCATAGCGAACCAGTGCGTGGAACAGGATGTCGAGCACGGTGCGATAGGCATTGCGCTTCACGCTGTCCGGCCCGTCGCAATAGAGCACGTCCTTGCGGATATCGAAATAGAAGGCCGACAAATCCTCGTTGCAGAAATCGACCAGCAGCCGGGTATAGGTGTTGAAGTCGTATTTCTCCGCCGCCGTGCGCAGCTTGCCGTCGAGATCGGCGAGCAGGGCGAGGACGTAGAGTTCGAGCTCGGGAACCTCGCCCATATCCCCCATGTCGCCGACGAAACCGTCGAGCGCGCCCAGCAGGTAGCGGAAGGTGTTGCGCAGCCGGCGATACTGATCGCCGGTACCCTTGAGGATCTCTTCGCCGATGCGGTGATCCTCGGTCGAATCCACGCTCAGCGCCCACAGGCGGATGATGTCCGCGCCATACTGTTCCATCACCTTGAGCGGATCGATGGTGTTGCCCAGGCTCTTCGACATCTTGCGCCCGTCACTGGCCATGGTGAAGCCGTGGGTCAGCACCTGGTCGTAGGGCGCACGGCCGCGCGTCGCGCAGCTTTCGAGCAGCGAGGACTGGAACCAGCCGCGATGCTGGTCGCTGCCTTCGAGATAGAGGTCGGCGGGCCATTTGAGCGCCGGCCAGCGCCCGCTTTCGAGCACGAAGGCATGCGTGCAGCCCGAATCGAACCACACATCGAGGATGTCGGTGACCATCTCGAATTCGTCTGGATCGTAATCGGACCCGAGGAATTCCGCCTTCCGGCTTTCGTCCCAGGCATCGACCCCTTCCTCGCGCACGGCATCGACCACGCGGGTGTTGACCCGAGGATCCTGCAGGTAGGAGCCATCCTGGCGGACGAACAGCGTGATCGGCACGCCCCAGGCGCGCTGACGTGACAGCACCCAGTCCGGGCGGCCCTCGACCATCGAGCCGATGCGGCGGCGGCCCTTTTCGGGAATGAATTCGACCCGTGCGATCTCGGCAGTGGCGATTTCGCGCAGCGTGCCGGACACGCCTTTGGCATGGCCGGTGCCTTCATCCTCGACGACCGGAGTCTTCGAAGGATCGAGCGGCCCATCGAGCGGCTTGTCCATCGGCACGAACCATTGCGGCGTGCAGCGGAAGATGACCTTGGCCTTCGAGCGCCACGAATGCGGGTAGGAGTGCTGGTAGTCGTCGCTTGCCGAGAGCAGCGCGCCTGCCTCGCGCAGGTCCGAACAGATCGGGCCTTCGGGCGCATTGAAGGGCTTGTTGATCACGCTGCGGCGGCGTTCGTCACTTCCGCCGAGCCACGGCCAGTCGTCGCGATAGCGCCCGTCGGCCATGACCGCGAATTGCGGCTCGATTCCGTGCTCGCGGCACAGCAGGAAATCGTCCTCGCCATGGTCGGGCGACATGTGGACGAGCCCGGTGCCGCTGTCGGTGGTGACGAAATCGCCCGGCAGGAACGGGCGCGGCTTGGCGTAGAACCCGCCTAGATCGTGCATCGGGTGGCGGGCGACGGTGCCAGCGAGGTCGGAGCCCTTCCATTTCCGTTGCACCGCTGCAATCAAACCAACGCGTTCGACGAAAGGTGCGACTAGATCGCTGGCTACGAGCATGATCGCAGCGTTGGCGATCTTCTCTTCTTTCGACATTTCTTCGAGGGGCAAATCGGCAGGCCAGACTAGAAGCTCGGAATACTCAACCTCAGGCCCATAGGCCAAAGCCTGGTTCACCGGGATCGTCCACGGCGTGGTGGTCCAGACCACCGCATGCGCGCCGACCAGTTCCGGAATCGGCGATTCCACGATCTCGAACGCCACGTCGATCTGGGTCGAGACGATATCCTCGTATTCGACCTCGGCCTCGGCCAGCGCGGTTTCCTCTACCGGGGACCACATCACCGGCTTCGAGCCGCGATAGAGATTGCCCGCCTCGGCGAACTTCATCAGCTCGGCGACGATGGTCGCTTCGGCGTCGAAATCCATGGTCAGATAGGGATCGTCCCAATCGCCCATGATGCCGAGCCGCTTGAGCTGGCCCTTCTGCACATCGACCCATTTCTGGGCATAGGCGCGGCATTCGGCGCGGAATTCCTTAGGCTCGACCTCGTTCTTGTTGCGCTTCTTCTTGCGGTACTGTTCCTCGACCTTCCATTCGATCGGCAGGCCGTGGCAGTCCCAGCCCGGCACATAGGGCGCGTCCTTGCCCATCAGGTTCTGCGTGCGGCAGACCATGTCCTTGAGCGTATGGTTGAGCGCGTGCCCGATATGCATGTCGCCATTGGCGTAGGGCGGGCCGTCATGCAGCACGAAAGTCTCGCGCCCGGCGCGCGCCTCGCGCAGCTGCCGGTAGAGCCCTTCCTCTTCCCAGCGCGCGGCAATCTTCGGCTCCTTTGCGGGGAGGCCGGCCTTCATGGGAAAATCGGTCTTGGGCAGGAAGACCGTGTCTCTGTAATCGCGCTTCTCGGACATAGAGGCGAGCCGTTAGGGCAATCCTGTCCCGCAATAAAGACTTTCGTCGCCCCTGCGCAGGCAGGGGCCCCGATAAGCTGGCGTCGGGCATGTCGGTAGCGTTAGCTGGACCCCTGCCAGCGCAGGGGTGACGGCTCAGAGGAGGAGGCGCCTCGCCTCGTCGCAATCCTTCTCCATCTGCGCGATCAGTGCGTCGAGCGTATCGAACTTCGCCTCGCCGCGCAGGAAGTGGTGGAAGGCGACTTCGATCTCCTGCCCGTAGAGATCGCCCGAGAAATCGAAGAAATAGGGTTCGAGCAATTCCTTGGGCGGGTCGAATTGCGGTCGCACACCGATATTGGCCGCGCCCTTGAGCTCCTGTCCGGTCGACAGGATGCGCCCGGTCACTGCATAGACGCCATATTTAGGGCGCAGGTAATGCTCGACCGGCAGGTTCGCCGTGGGATAGCCGATTTCGCGCCCGCGCTTGTCGCCATGCTGTACCACGCCGCGGATGGCGAAGGGTCGGGTGAGCAGGCGCGCGGCCTCCTGCGGATCGCCCTCGCGCAGCGCATCGCGCACCCGGCTGGAGGAGACCGGCTCGCCGCCATCCATGACAGGGGCGACCGCGCGCGCTTCGATGCCGATGTCTCTGCCCAGCTGCACGAGCTTTTCGAAATTGCCGCCGCGCGCCTTGCCGAAAGTGAAATCCTCGCCCGTGACGACACCGGCGACGCCGAGGTGGTCGCCGAGCAGCTTGCCGACGAAATCCTCTGCCGTTGTTCCGGCAAGCTCGCCGTCGAAGTGGAACACCAGCATCGCGGTAGCCCCGGCGGCGACGTAATGTTCCTGCCGCTGCTCTAGCGTAGTCAGCCGAAAGGGCGGGGCATCGGGTTTGAAATGACGGACCGGGTGCGGGTCGAAGGTGGCGATGATCGAGGGGCGGCCTTCCTCGCGCGCCCAACGGATCGCCTCGCCCGCCACCGCCTGGTGGCCGAGGTGGAAGCCGTCGAAATTGCCCAGCGCGATCACCGCGCCGCGCAAGCTTTCGGGTAGCGGTTCGCGATGATCGAGCCACCTCATCGGGGCACCAGCCCTTCGCCGATCACACGCAAGGCATTGCCCCCCATCGCCGCGCGTATCTCGTCTTCGGAGAAACCCTCGTCCATCAGCGCCTGCGTAACTTGCGTCAGCTGCGACGTATCGAAGCGCACGGTAACTGCGCCGTCATAGTCGCTGCCCAGCGCGACATGCTCGATCCCGACGAGGTCGCGAATATGCTTCATCGCCCTGGCGGCGGCGCGCGGCGAAGTATCGCACACCGCGCCTTCCCAATAGCCGACGCCGATGATCCCGCCGGTCGCCGCAACGCCGCGGATTTCTTCGTCGGTGAGATTGCGATTGACCTCGCAGGTCGCCTGCACGCCGCCATGGCTGGAAACCACCGGGCGCGTCGCCATGGCGAGCACTTCGGCGACGCACTGATGGCTGCAATGGGCGATGTCGACGATCATCCCCATGCGCTCCATCCGGCGGATCACATCGCGCCCCATCGGCGTGAGGCCGCCCTTCTCGATGCCATGCATCGATCCGGCGAGCTCATTGTCGAAAAAATGGGTGAGGCCCGCCATGCGCATGCCCGCCGCATAGAGCCTGTCGAGATTACCGGCATCGCCCTCGAGGCTATGGAGGCCTTCGGCGCTGAACAGGGCGCCGGTCGGCTGCTCTCCCTCGCGCCGTGCATCGAGCACCGCGTCGAGGGAAGCGGGATCGGTCACACGCGTCAGCATGCCGCCGGAATCGTCCGCGGCGCGCTTCAGCTTGGTCGCATGCCACAGCGAGCGCTCGAGCAGGCTGTTCCAGGTCCGCACCGGCTGCAGCTGGCCGATCGCGAGCAGGGTGATGTTGTCACTGTCGGCCCCGTTCGAATCGTAATTCTGGCCACGCGGGGTCTTGGTCACGCTGGAGAAGACCTGCAGTGCGACATGGCCCTGCCGGAGGCGCGGCAGGTCGACGTGGCCTCGGTCGGCGGGTTCGAGCACGTCGCGCTTCCACAGCAGCGTATCGGAATGCAGGTCCACGATATCGAGCGTCGCATGGAGCGCCTTCGCCTCGTCGGAAACCTCGATCAGCGGCTTGCCGTCGATCCGATTCATGTCGCGTTCGGCCATGCCCGGCGCGAGGACGAAAAACCCGGCGAGCGTCAGGAGGGTAAGCCCCAATAGGCCGTAGAGGAGCTTGCGCTTCATTCGGCCCGCTCCAGGGTCACGAAGCTGTAGGCGGGCCGCTCGCCCTTGCTGTCGAAATCCTCGCGCCCGACCACTTCCCATTCGGGGCCCAGCGGCTTCATGAAAGTATCGCCTTCGAACTCCGCGTGGATTTCGGTCAGTTCGATGCGATCGGCATGCTCCATGAACACATCATAGATTGCCGCGCCGCCGATGACCGCCACGTCGCCTTCGCCCGCCGCCGCGAGCGCTTCGTCGACCGAGCGCACGACTTCGGCGCCGGTCGAATCCCACCGCTCGCGGCGGGTGAGCACGATGTGGCGGCGACCCGGTAGCAGGCCCGGCAGGCTCTCGAAGGTCTTGCGGCCCATGATCATCGGGAGACCTTGATTCTCCCGGCCCATGGTCAGCGCCTTGAATCGCTTGAGATCGGCGGGCAGATGCCAGGGCAGCGCACCGTCCTTGCCGATGCAGCCATTCGCCGCACGCGCATAGATCAGGAACAGGCTCATCGCTCGAGCCGGGTCACATGGCCCATCTTGCGCCCTTCACGCACTCTGGCCTTGCCATAATCGTGCAGATGCGTGTCGGGCGTCTTCAGGTGATCCTGCGAGGCCTTGATCCCGGCCCCGATGATGTTGGTCATGGTCACCGTTCTCGCAAGCGTTGCCGTCTCACCCAGCGGCAGGCCCGCAACGGCGCGGATATGGTTTTCGAACTGGCTGGTGGTGGCGCCCTCGATGGTCCAGTGCCCCGAATTGTGCACGCGCGGTGCCATCTCGTTGAAGATCGGCCCTTCGTGGGTGGCGAAGAATTCGAGCGTCAGCACGCCGACATATTCGAGCGCATCGGCAACCTGCCGCGCCAGTTCGCGTGCCTCGCCGACTTGCGCCTCGATCAAGTCGCCGGAAGGCAGGGTGGAAGCGGCAAGGATGCCATCTTCATGCGTGTTGCGGGCGGAATCCCAGAAACGGATTTCCCCGTCCCTGCCGCGCACGAGAATGACCGAAAACTCGGCCTCGAATTCGACGAAACCTTCGTAGATCAGCGGCACGTCGGGCAAACGCAGTCCCTGGGCGTCGCGGTCAGAACCGATGCGCCACTGACCCTTACCGTCATAGCCGTCGCGCCGGGTCTTGAGGATGCCGGGCGCACCCAGCCGGTCTGCGGCAGCTTCGAGGTCGGCGCGCGAATCGACTCGCATATAGGCCGCCGGCCTGCCGCCGAGATCTTCGACGAAGCGCTTTTCGTTCAGCCGGTCCTGCGCGGTTTCGAGCGCGCGCGGGTGGGGGAAGATGCGACCCTCGGGCATGGCCCTCGCAGTAGCGACGGGGACGTTCTCGAACTCCCAGGTTACGACGTCGCACCTGGCGGCAAAGGCGGCGAGGGCGGCCTTATCGTCCCACTTGTTGACGAAGAGGTCTTCGCAGACCCCGCTGACGACATTGTCGCCTTCGGGCGCATAGGCGATGCAGCGATAGCCGAGTTGCGCGGCGCTCATCGCCATCATCCGGCCGAGCTGGCCGCCGCCGAGGATCCCGATCGTGCCCCCGCGCTTCAGCATCAGTCGACGGGACGTTCGGTTACCGCCGCGCTCCGCTCTGCGCGCCAGTCCTGGAGGCGCTGCGAAAGGCCGGTGTCGTGATTGGCCAGGATCGCTGCGGCGAGCAGGCCGGCATTGGTCGCGCCCGCCTTGCCGATGGCGAGCGTTCCCACCGGCACGCCCGCCGGCATCTGGACGATGGAAAGCAGGCTGTCCTGGCCCGAGAGCGCCTTGGACTGCACGGGGACGCCGAGCACGGGCAGGTGGGTGAGCGCCGCGATCATACCCGGAAGGTGCGCCGCGCCGCCCGCGCCTGCGATGATCACCTCGAGGCCCGCGTCCGCCGCGCCCTTGGCGAAATCGTACATGCGGTCGGGCGTGCGATGCGCGGAAACGATGCGCACATCGGTGTCGACGTCGAGCTCGTCGAGGACCTCCGCGGCGCAGCTCATGGTCTCCCAGTCGGACTGGCTGCCCATGACGATGGCGACCTTGGCGCTCATCTCAGGCTTCCTTCAGATAGTAACGCTCGCCCGACACCTGCGTGCCGTCGAACTCGTAGATGATGGGTTGACCGGTCGGGATTTCGAGGCCGGTGATCTCGTCGTCCGAGATGTTCGAGAGATGCTTGACCAGCGCGCGCAGCGAATTGCCGTGGGCGGAAATGATCACCGTTTCGCCCTTGCCCAGCTGCGGGAGGATCGCTTCCTCCCAATAGGGCAGCACGCGCTCGATCGTGAGCTTGAGGCTTTCGGTGCGCGGCACCTCGATCCCGGCATAGCGCGGGTCGCCGGACAGGTCGAACTCGCTGCCCGGTTCGAGCTCGGGCGGCGGCACGTCGAAGCTGCGGCGCCAGATATGCACCTGCTCGTCACCGTGCCTGTCGCGGGTTTCCTGCTTGTTGAGACCGGTCAGCCCGCCATAGTGGCGCTCGTTGAGGCGCCAGTCGCGCGTGACCGGTATCCACAACCGGTCGCAGGCCTCGAGAGCGATGTTGAGCGTCTTGATCGCGCGCTTCTGGACGCTGGTGAAGGACACGGTGGGCAGCACGCCCTTGGCTTTCATCAGCTCGCCGGCCTCGCGCGCTTCGGCCACGCCTTTTTCGGTCAGGTCGACATCCCACCAGCCGGTGAAGCGGTTCGCGAGGTTCCACTCGCTCTGGCCGTGACGGACGAGGATAAGCTTCGACATTGGCACTCCGTTTTCGTTGCGTGCGGTCCGGACCTGCGTCCGTCCCTTGCTGCACCGGCCCACTCCCCCGCCCGGCCACCCACGGCACTATCCTCGAATGGGTGGCCGGGCGGGGGAGTGGGCTGGCACGGGTCCTCGCGCTGGCGAAAAAACAATGAGCAAGGCGCGTTAGCCGCCTGCATCGTCCTTGGAAAGACCTTGCTCATCCGATTCGCGGATTTCGCGTGCCTGGCCCTTGCGGCGGCGCAGGTTCTCGCGAAGTTTCGCAGCGAGGCGTTCTTCGCGGCTCATTTTGTCGTTTTTGCTTCCCATGGCGCAAGCTTTCGCCAATTTTGCCGCGCGGCTCAAGCGGAGGTTGACTTATCCTCCATGTCTGCCAATAGCGCCCGCCTCCACCCCGCGAGCCTTCTCGCGGCGACATGTGCTGCTGTAGCTCAGTGGTAGAGCGCACCCTTGGTAAGGGTGAGGCCGGGAGTTCAATCCTCCCCAGCAGCACCATTTTTCGAAGAAAAATGGATTCCTTGTTTTTCGCACCGACATCCGTCGGCGCGTCCTCGCTATGCGTGCAGCAAGCTGCACCCGCGGCGGGCGGGCGGTCGCCCTTGCCGGGCCTATCTCGGCCCGGATCGCGTGCCTCCCTGAGGGTTTGCGATAGTCTCCGAGCCGTCAGGCGAGGCAAGCGCGACTGCGCGCCCGCAGCGACGCGACCGCAAGGTCGCATGAGCGAGGATAGCCTAAGGCCGCGGACGCGGCCGCCGGCGACCGAGGCTAAACAAGAACCGCATCCGCGGCGAAGACTACGTACTCCTCTCCGCCCTATCCTTGGCATTCGTGCCCTTGATCATCGCGCGCATCGCTTCCCATTGCTCGTCGCCCATGTCCTTGAGCGCGGCGTAGAAGTTGCCGCCATGCGCCTGGAAGCCGCCGCCGTCGATAGCGATCGTCTGGCCGTTCACCCAATCCGCGCCCGGCCCCATCAGGAACACCGCGAGATTGGCGATTTCGTGCATTTCGCCATGGCGGCCCATCGGATTCATCTCGTCGTGCGAATTGCCACCGCGCCCTCCCGGCGACAGGCGCGCGCTCATGCCGTCCGTGGGAAACAGGCCCGGGGCGATGGCATTGAAGCGCAGGCCGTAGCGTCCCCATTCGACCGCCAGGCTCTGCGTCATCGCGTTGAGACCCGCCTTGCTCATCGCGCTAGGCACCACGAAAGGCCCGCCGTTCCATATCCAGGTGGTGAGAATCGACAGGAAACTGGCCTTGCGACCCTCCTCGATCAGCCGCTTGCCCACATCGAGCGTGACGTAGAAACTGCCACGAAAGACGATGTCGCTGATCGCGTTGAAGCCATTGACCGACAGATCCTCGGTGCGGCTGATGAAATTGCCTGCGGCATTGTTGACCACGCCGGTCAGCGGGCCGTGCCTCCAGATCGCGTCGACCATTTCGTGAATCGCATCGGGATCGCGAATGTCGCAGGCATGGCCCACGACTGTGCCGCCGTGGCGGTCGGCCAGCTCCATGGCGGCTTGGTCGAGCTTGCCCTGCCGCCTCCCGCAGATATGCACTTCGGCGCCAAGCTTGAGGAAGGCTTCGGCCATCTCGCGTCCCAGGCCCGTGCCCCCGCCGGTAACCAGGATCCGCTCGCCCTCCATCAGCCCGTCGCGGAACATCAGTTTCGAAATATCCATCGCTCTCCCCTTTCTCGGCTTCCGGCATAGCGCAGGAAGGGCGCGATACCAGATTGAATCACCGGGCTGTATTGCCTAGCTACGACGCTATGGACGATGCCGAAGACCTCAATCCGCTCGACCCCGCATACAAATCGATGCTGCGCCTGCAGTTGGCGATTGCCGCGCTCGTCGTGCTCGCGGCGGCCACGATTGCCGAGGTGGCGATACCGGGATGGACCGGCGCGGTGTGGATTCCCGCGCTGCTGCTGACCGGTTATGTGCTGATCCGTGTGCCGCTGCGGCGGTACCATGCGACCGGCTTTTCGCTCGCGGAGGAACGGCTGCGGGTCGTACGCGGAATTTTCTTCCGCGCCGATACGGTCGTCCCCTTCGGTCGGGTCCAGCATATCGACGTCGGCCAGGGGCCGCTCGAGCGGGTCTTCGGACTGTCCACCCTGACCGTGCATACCGCAGGAACGCACAATGCTTCGGTGTCCTTGCCGGGGCTGAGGCATGAAGACGCGACCGCCATGCGCGAGGATATCCGCGCCGCGATCAGGCGCGACACGCGGTGAGCGAGAGCGCCGACCACACGCCGCGCCGTACCGATCCACGCACCTTCGCGGTGCGCGCCGTTTCGCTTCTTTCGCAGCTTGTCCTGCCCATTCTGGTCGGCGGATACGCCATACTCGACGATGGCAATCTGGCCGATTTGATCGTGTTCTTCCTGCCGCTGGTCCTCGCCGTGGTGGGGGCGAATATCCTCTTAGCCTATCTGCGCTGGAGCCGCCTGACCTATGCGGTGGGCGAAGCCGATATCCGGGTCGAGAGCGGCGTGCTGTCGCGCGCGGCCCGCTCGGTTCCCTATGAGCGCATCCAGGACGTCAGCCTCGAACAGAAGGTGGTGCCGCGCCTGTTCGGCCTGGTCGAGGTCAAGTTCGAAACCGGCGCAGGAGGCGGCGACGATTTGACGCTGGCCTATCTGCCCGAAAGCGAAGGCGAGCGCCTGCGCGAGCTGGTCCGCAGCAGGCGCGAGGGGACCACGCTGCAGCCGTCGGATCCGGACACACCCTTACCGACGGACAGCAGCCGGCTGCTCTTTGCCATGTCGCCACGGCGCGTCGTCACCTTCGGCCTGTTCGAATTCTCGCTCGCGGTCGTGGCGGTCGTGGCCGGCTTCGTCAGCCAGTTCGATTTCCTCCTGCCCTTCGAGCTGTGGGACTGGAACGCGTGGCGCGAGCAGCTGGCGGGTCCGGAGCAATGGCTGGCGGGCATGGGCTTCCTCGCGCAGATTATCGGCGGCGTATTCGCCGTCGGCTCGCTCCTGCTGGTCGGCGTTGTCACCGGCATCGTGCGCACCGCGCTGCGCGAATGGAACTTCCGGCTCGAGCGGACCGACAAGGGGCTGCGGCGAAGGCGCGGGATGATCACGCGGACCGATCTCGTCATGCCGGTGCATCGGGTTCAGGCTCTGCGCGTCAGGACCGGCCTCGTCCGGCGCCTGTTCGGCTGGCATGCGCTCAAGGTGGTGAGCCTTGCCGGCGACAGCGGCTCGGCCAACCACGAAGCGGTGCCCTTCGCGCAGATGGAGGAGATTGCGCCGGTCGTCGCCGAAACCGGCTTTGCGCTCCCCGAAGAGACTGTCGAATGGCGCCGCGCCATGCCCGCCTACCGGATCGACAACTTCCTGATCGGATTTGTCTTCATGCTCGCGATTTCGGCGGTGGCCCTTGCCTTTGGCCGCGGATTTCTTGCACTGTTGCCGGTACTGATCGGCGGCACCTGGATGGGGTTGCACGAGTTTCTGGCCTGGCGCTGGGGCTGGCATGCGCTCGGCGAGCGGCAGCTTTACACGCGGCGGGGCTGGTTCGCGCCGGACCTCTCGATCGCCTCGCGCCACAAGCTGCAGTCGGTCGAAATCGTCCGCAATCCGCTCGCGCGGCTGCGCGGCTATGCCGATCTCCGGTTTGGGCTGGCGGGAGGGCGCTTGCGCATCCGCGGCCTGCCGCTGAGCGAGGCCCGGCGGATTCGCGATGCGGTGCTCAGCAGCATGGCCGAGCAGGATTTTTCCGCTGTCGTCGACGACGCCGGAAGCGTGGCCTAGCCGCGCAAATCCGCCCAATCGGGGTGGCGATCGAACTGCGCTGCCACGTAGGAACAGCTCGGGATGATGGTGAACCCGTCGCTGCGCGCATCCTCTATCAGAGCGTCGACGAGACGCGCGGCGATTCCGCGACCGCGCATTTGCGGTGGTACGATCGTATGTTCGGCATCGCGCGCGCCATCGCGCAGTGTCCAGGTCAGCTTGCCCAATTCTGCGCCATCGCCGTCCCTGGCGAGGTATGCGCCATGGTCGCCCTGGTTGCGGCGTTCGATTTCGATCTGGCCCGGTTTCATCGGCTGCAGCTTTCCTTCCTGTGCAAGCAATGCTCCGGCGGTTAAGGGCGTTCCGATGCAGTTCCTTTCCGACAATGCCGCCGCCGTGCACCCGGCCGTCTGGGATGCGCTGAAAGCAGCGGATTCGCCCGATTCGCCTTATGATGGGGATGCGCTCAGCGCCGCGCTCGACGAACGGTTTTCGCAGGTTTTCGACAAACCTTGCGCGGTGCTGTGGGCGGCAACCGGCACGGCGGCGAACTGCCTTGCGCTCGCCACCATGGTCCAGCCGCATGGTGCGGTTGTGTGCCATGAAGAGGCGCATATCGAAATGGACGAGTGCGGCGCGCCGGGGTTCTACCTGCACGGCGCCAAGCTGATCCTGGCCAAGGGCGAGGGTGCCAAGCTGACGCCCGAGACGATCCGCGCAGCGATCGACCCGATCCGCGATGACGTTCACCAGGTCCAGCCGCACGCAATCTCGATCACGCAGGCGAGCGAATATGGTCGCAGCTACCGGCCTGCAGAAGTGGCGGTGATTGCCCAGCTGGCGCGTGAGCGCGGGCTCGGCCTGCACATGGACGGCGCGCGGTTCGCCAATGCGGCCGCGTTTCTGGACTGTGCGCCGGCGCAGGTGGCCGGACCGGTCGATGCGCTCAGCTTCGGATTCATCAAGAACGGCGCGATGAGTGCCGAGGCGATCGTGTTGTTTGACGAGCAGCTGGCCGATGTCGCGCGCTACCGGCGCAAGCGGGCAGGGCACCTCCAGTCGAAGGGTCGCTTTCTTGCCGCGCAGCTTCATGCGATGCTCGATGGCGATGTCTGGCTCGAGAATGCCCGCCACGCCAATGCCGCCGCGCAGCAAATCGCCGGGGCCTGCAATGGACGGTTGATGCATCCGGTCGAGGCCAACGAATTGTTCGTGCACTGCACCAATTCGGAGCGCGAGACGCTGCGTTCCCAGGGCTTCGGCTTCTATGATTGGGGCGAGGATGCTGCACGTTTCGTCACTGCGTGGAACACGCGCGACGAGGATGCGGTAGCCCTTGCGAAGGCGATTGCCGAATTATGAAGGTGCCGGCCGAGGCGGAAAGTCTGTTCACACCGCGCAATTTCGCCGCCTTCCTGTTGGTCAGCCTGATCTGGGGCGGGACCTGGCTGGTGATCCGCGACCAGATCGCCAGCGTCCCGGCAAGCTGGTCGATCTCCTATCGCTTCATGGTCGCCGCGCTTGGCATGTTCGCGCTCGCCGCGCTGCGCCGGGAGCCGCTGCATCTGGGGCGGGGCGGATTGCGCTGGGCGCTGCTGCTCGGCCTGTTCCAATTCACGCTCAACTTCGGCTTCGTCTACAATGCCGAAGGTTACATTACCTCGGGCCTGGTCGCGGTGATGTTCGCACTGCTCGTCGTGCCCAATGCGATCTTCGGGCGGATTTTCCTTGGCCAGCCGATCACCGGCGCCTTCGTGCTCGGCTCTGCGATCGCGGCGCTCGGCGTCGCTTTGCTTTTCGCGCATGAATGGCGCTCCTCGCCCGCGACTTTGGAGGACGTCTTGCTCGGTGCGGCGCTGACCGTTGGCGGCATCCTGTCGGCCAGCGCGGCCAATATCACACAGGCGATGGACGGCGCGAAGAAGCAGCCCTTTCTCGCGCTGCTTGCCTGGTCGATGACCGTGGGTGTGGCGATCAATACCGCTTATGCCCTGGCGATAGACGGACCCCCGCAGTTCGATCCCCGGCCATCCTATACGCTTGGGATCCTCTACCTGGGGCTCGCCGGTTCGGTCGTCACCTTTCCGCTCTATTACGGCCTCGTACGCAAGGTGGGGGCGGGGCAGGCAGCCTACAGCTCGGTCATCGTGCCGATCGTGGCAATGGTGCTCTCGACGCTGTTCGAAGGCTTCGAATGGGGGCTGCTGCCCGCTGCGGGTGCGGTCATCACGCTGGTCGGCATGGTCGTTGCCATGCGCGGCCGCGCAAGTGCCCCACCACGGCGCGCTACGCCCGAGCCTTAAGCGCGGCGAGCCCTTCGCGATATGTGGGAAAGCTCGGCGCCCAGCCGAGGACGCGCTTGGCCTTGCCGTTTGCGACGCGGCGGTTCTCCGCATAGAAACCGCGCGCCATCGGCGAAAGGTTGGCTTCCTCGATGGACTGCAACGGCGGCGGCGCGATGCCGAGCAGGCGGCAGGCCTCCTCGATCACGGCGTTCTGGCTGGTCGGGAGATCGTCGGATAGATTGTAGGGCCCCGGCGGCGCATCGGTTTCGATCGCTGCCACGACGCCCGCGACGATATCATCGACATGCACGCGGCTGAAGACCTGCCCCGGCAGATCGATCCGGTGCGCCTTGTCCGCCTCGACCCGCTCCAGCGCGCTTCGCCCTGGGCCGTATATGCCGGGAAGGCGGAACACGCGCGCGCCTACGTCGAGCCAGCGCGCATCGCACTGCGCTCGGGCCGTGCGCCTGCCGCCTCCAATGGGCGATGATTCGTCGACCCACGCGCCTTGCGCGTCGCCATAGACACCGGTGGAGGAGAGGTAGCCGAGCCATTTGTGGCTAAGCGCGTCGCCGTATTCATCCAATACCGCATCGCTGCCGTCCGATGGCGGGACCGAGCTTAGCACGTGGCTCGCGTCGGCCAGTGCTGCGCCCACCGCGTCCGCGTCGGAAAAGTCGAGATTGCCCGCGCTACCCGTTGCATCCACATGCCAGCCGCGGCCACGCATCTCTTGCGCAAAACGCCCCGCCGTGTAGCCGAGACCGAAGATGAACAATCGGGCCATCGGAGCGTATTAGCCGGTGATCCCGCAATTGACAGGAAAACCATGGATATCGCGCGCACGCCCTCCAATCCCGACGGCAACCCGGAAATGGCCGATGCAGCAATGCAGCCCAAGGATCCGCCCGAGATCAGGCGCGAGGATTATAAGCCCTTTCCCTGGATCGTGTCGGAGACGCGGCTCGACTTCGAACTCGGGATCGATTGCACGCGCGTGCGCTCGACACTGACGGTTGCGCGCAATGCCAAGGCCGAGCCCTCGCCGACGATCCGTCTCGACGGCGACGGGATCGCGGCGACCGTGGTCATGGTCGATGGCGAGCCGTCGCAGAGTTGGGTCATGGACGGTGACGATCTGGTGCTGACACTACCGGGCGAGGCGCACGAGATCGGCATCGAGACCGAAATCGACCCGAGCGCCAACTCGCAGCTCATGGGCCTCTATGCGTCGGGCGGCATGCTGTGCACGCAGTGCGAGGCCGAGGGCTTCCGCCGGATCACCTTCTTTCCCGACCGGCCGGATGTGCTGAGTACCTATACCGTGCGGATGAGCGGTCCCAAGGCGCAGTTTCCGGTGCTGCTGTGCAATGGTAACAAGACCGGCGAGGGCGGGGACGGCGATACGCATTGGGCCGAATGGCACGATCCCTGGCCCAAGCCATCCTATCTCTTCGCGCTGGTGGCGGGCGACCTGGTCGCACGCAGCGACAACTTTACTACCATGAGCGGGCGCGAGGTCGAACTCAACGTCTGGGTGCGCGAGGGCGACCTCGATCGCACCGAACACGCCATGGAAAGCCTCAAACGCTCGATGAAGTGGGACGAGGAGGTCTTCGGCCGCGAATACGATCTCGACCTGTTCAACATCGTCGCCGTCAGCGATTTCAACATGGGCGCGATGGAGAACAAGGGACTCAACGTCTTCAACACGAAGTATGTGCTCGCCGACCCCGAAACCGCCACCGATGGCGATTACGACGGTGTGGAAGGCGTTATCGGGCACGAGTATTTCCACAACTGGTCGGGCAATCGCATCACCTGCCGCGACTGGTTCCAGCTGAGCCTCAAGGAAGGCTTCACCGTGCTGCGCGACCAGCTGTTCAGCGCCGACATGGGCAGCGAGCCGGTCAAACGGATCGAGGACGTGCGCGTGCTTCGCGGCATTCAGTTCCCCGAGGATTCGGGCCCGCTAGCGCATCCGATCCGCCCCGATTCCTATCGCGAGATCAGCAATTTCTACACCGCGACCGTCTACAACAAGGGCGCCGAGGTGATCCGCATGATGCGCACCATGGCGGGCGAGGAGGCCTTCCGGAAAGGCACCGATCTCTATTTCGAGCGCCATGACGGCGAGGCGGCGACCTGCGAGGATTTCGTCAAGGCGATCGAAGACGGCGCGGGCCTCGACCTTACCCAATTCCGGCGCTGGTATTCGCAGGCCGGAACGCCGAAGGTGGCCGTGGAACTCGATCACGAAGGCGACACCGCCAGGCTCACACTCACGCAGACCGTCCCCCCTACACCCGGCCAGCCGGACAAGGCGCCCATGCCGATCCCGCTCAAGCTCGCGCTGATCGACCGCGAAAGCGGCACGCACTCCGGCGAACGATTGGTCGTACTGGACAAGGACACCGCCGAATTCACTTTCGATGGCTTTGCCGACAAGCCTGCCCTTTCGATCAATCGGACCTTCTCCGCGCCGGTCTCGATCGATCGCGAGGTCTCGCGCGAGGAGCTCGTGTTCCTCGCGGCGAAGGACGACGATCCCTTTGCGCGCTACGAGGCCATGCAGGAGCTGATGACCGGGCATTTGGTGGCCGCCGTCTCGGGCGATCTCGGCGACAATGATCGCCAGGCCGCGCGTTCCGATATCGCGCAGGCGATGCAATCCGTGATCGAGGACGACCAGCTCGACGATCTGATGCGCGGTGAACTCATGGCCATGCCGGGCCAGACCTATATCGCAGAGCGGATGCTGGTTGCCGATCCGGGTCTGATCCATGCGGAACGCGAGGCGTTGAAGGCCGATCTGGGCAAGCGCCTCTCGGAACAGTTTCACGCGCTATACGACCGGGCGGAAAAGGTGCCCTTCTCTCTCGAGGCCGGGGCGAAGGGTGCCCGCAAGGTCAAGACGCTGGTGCTCGCCTACGCCGCCGCCGGCGATCCGGCCAAGGCGGCCGAGCTTGCTGCGCACCAGTATGAACGCGCGGACAATATGACCGACCGGCAGGGCGCGCTGATGGTACTCGCGGGCCTCGACAGCGCCGAGCGGACCGGCAAGCTGATCGATTTCTACGATCGCTATCAGGGAAATGCGCTGGTGATCGACAAGTGGTTCGCGCTGCAGGCCAGCTCGCTACATCCACAGGCCATCGAGCATGTGAAGGCGCTGCGCGACCATCCCGATTTCACGCTCAAGAATCCCAACCGCGTGCGCTCGCTCTACATGGCCTTTGCGGCCAATCCGGCCGCGTTCCATGCGGCCGATGGCGAGGGCTACCGGATGATTGCCGATCTGATCCTCGAGCTCGATCCGATCAATGCCCAAACCGCCGCGCGCTTCGTTCCGCCGCTGGGACGCTGGCGGCGGATCGAGGAAGGGCGCGCCAAGCTGATGCGCGAAGCGCTCGAACGCATTGCCCAGGCACCCAAACTCTCGCGCGATACCTTCGAACAGGTCACGCGCTCGCTCGGGTAAGGTCGCGATGGAGGCTTCCCTTCAGGCGGACGTGCTGGATGGTGTGCCGCATGGTTTCTCGACCGCGGCGGGGCGCGAGGGCGAGGATATCCTGCCTGACGCGCCCCGCGTGCGGTTGAAACAGGTGCATTCGAACAAAGCGCTCATCGCGACGGGTCCGTGGCAGGACCCGCCCGAGGGCGATGCTCTGGTCACCGACCGGCGCGGCGTGGTGCTGACGATAGTCACCGCCGATTGTGCTCCGGTCCTGCTTGCCGATCCGATCGCTGCCGTGATCGGTTCAGCGCATGCCGGGTGGCGTGGAGCGCACGCCGGCATACTCGAGAACACGGTCGCGGCGATGATTTCGCTCGGTGCACGGCCCGAGCGTATCCGCGCAGCGATCGGGCCGACGATCGCGCAGGCGAGCTACGAGGTCGATGAGCTTTTTCGCAAGCAGTTCGACGTCGAGGACGCGCATTTCTTCGCGTCCGGGCGCGAAGGTCATTACCAGTTCGACCTGCCAGCCTATGTTGCGAAACGCCTGCGCGACGCAGGGGTCGAGCAGGTCCAGGATCTTGAAGAAGATACATATACGCAGCCCGACCGCTTCTTCTCCTATCGGCGGGCGACCCATCGCGGTGAGAATACGACGGGACGTCAGTCGAGCCTGATCGGACTTGCGGCCTGATCCGGGCTCCTCGACCGCGTGCTGATTGCATCGGAGTGCACAAGGCTTGCCAAAATGGCGGTTGGCAACCTGTCGCATAGCCGCTAGAGGCGCCTCCAAACCGGGCACACCGGGGGCTTTCGTGCAGCTTTCGTCGAATGCGCGCACCGGCTTTCCAGAATGTCCGGCCATGATTTGGCTCATCGTGCCGATATGCCCTTTCGGGTTGAGGCGCAGGTACAAGGCAGGCAAGGCAAAGCGCTGATGGCAGAGACCGCTGCAACCGCAACTCCCGAAACGGCAGGCGAAACCGAAGACGGTATCCGCCGTCGCGATTTCCTCGACATCGCTGCAGTCAGTGCCGCCGGTATCGGCGGCCTCGCGGTACTCTACCCCCTCATCAGCCAGATGGCGCCTTCGCAGGACGTCCTCGCCGCCAGCACGACCGAAGTCGATGTCTCGGCGGTCGAGCCGGGTCAGGCGATCAAGGCCGTGTTCCGCAAGCAGCCGCTGTTCATCCGCCGCCTGACGGCCGAAGAGATCGCTGCCGCCAATGCGCGCCCGGTCAGTACGCTGCGAGATCCCGAAACGCTCGCCGACCGAACCAAGGAAGGCCGCGAGGACATGCTCGTTACCATGGGCGTCTGCACCCATCTCGGTTGCGTGCCGCTGGGCGCTGCCGAAGGCGAGGTAAAGGGCGAATTCGGCGGCTATTTCTGCCCCTGCCACGGCTCGCATTACGACACCGCCGGCCGCATCATCAAGGGCCCGGCGCCGACCAATCTCGAAGTGCCGGAATACGAGTTCACCTCGGACACCGTCATCCGCGTCGGCTGAGCTTAGAGAGAAGAGACGATACGATGAGCTTTCCCTGGGCCAAGGAATACACCCCGACCACTCCGGTCATGAAGTTCCTCGACGAGAAACTGCCGCTGCCGCGCCTCGTCTACAACGCCATCGGTGCCGGATATCCGGTGCCGCGCAACCTGTCCTACTTCTGGAATTTCGGCGTTCTCGCCGGATTCTTCCTGGTGTTGCAGATCATTACCGGCGTCGTGCTGGCGATGCATTACGCGGCCAACGCGCAGGTCGCGTTCGCTACGACCGAGCACATCATGCGCAACGTAAACTGGGGCTGGCTGATGCGCTACGCTCACGCCAACGGCGCGAGCTTCTTCTTCATCGTCGTCTATCTGCACATCTTCCGCGGCCTCTTCTACAGCTCGTACAAGGCCCCCCGCGAGATGATCTGGCTATTGGGCGTCGTCATCTTCTTGCTCATGATGGCCACCGCCTTCATGGGTTACGTCCTGCCCTGGGGGCAGATGAGCTTCTGGGGTGCCAAGGTCATCACCGGCCTGTTCGGTGCGATTCCGCTCGTAGGTGAGCCGATCCAGATCTGGCTGCTCGGCGGCTTCGCTCCCGACAACGCTGCGCTGAACCGCTTCTTCAGCCTGCACTTCCTGCTGCCCTTCGTGATTGCGGGCGTTGTGATCCTGCACATCTGGGCGCTGCACATTCCGGGGTCCTCGAACCCGACCGGTGTCGAAGTGAAGCAGGAAAGCGACACGCTGCCCTTCCACCCCTATTACACGGCGAAGGACGGCTTCGGCCTCGGCATCGCGCTGCTGTTCTTCTTCGCCATGGTGTTCTTCCTGCCCAACGCGTTGGGGCACCCGGACAATTATATCGAAGCGAACCCGCTTTCGACCCCGGCGCACATTGTTCCGGAATGGTATTTCTGGCCGTTCTACGCGATCCTGCGCGCCTTTACCGTCGACTTCCTGTTCATCCCTGCCAAGCTGCTCGGCGTGATCGCGATGTTCGGCTCCATCCTGATCTGGTTCTTCCTGCCCTGGCTCGACAGGTCGCCCGTGCGCAGCGGCCATTACCGCCCGCTGTTCCGCAAGTTCTTCTGGTTCGGCCTGATCCCGGCGATGATCGTTCTGTTCATCTGCGGCGGCGCGCCGGCGGAAGAGCCCTATGTGATGCTCAGCCAGATCGCGACGGCCTACTACTTCCTCCACTTCCTGGTGATCCTGCCGATCGTCGGCCAGGTGGAGAAGCCCGAACCGCTACCCTATTCGATTACCGAAGCCGTGCTTGGCGAAGACAAGCAGGCGGTGCTCGGCGAAAACGCAAAGCCGGCCGTCTAAGCGAGAACGAGACAGAAAATGACCAAACTTCTCAGCGTTCGCCTTGTCGCCATCCTGATCGGCCTCGGCTTCGCCCTTATCGCGCTCTATTCCTTCGTTATCGGTGCCTATGCCGCCGCGACCGAGGAACCGGCCGGGCATCTGCCCTACGAAAAGCCGCGTGACTTCGAGTTTTCCTTCGAAGGCCCGTTCGGCAAATGGGACATCCAGCAGCTGCAGCGTGGCTTCAAGGTCTACGACGAAGTCTGCGCGGCCTGCCACAGCCTGAAATACGTCGCGTTCCGGAATCTCGAGCAGATCGGCTATGACGAAGGCCAGGTGAAGGCCTTCGCCGCGTCGAAGCAGGTGCCGGGTATCGATCCGAACACGGGCGAAGCGACAACGCGCCCGGGCCTCCCGACCGATTACTTCCCGTCGCCCTATCCCAACAATGTCGCGGCCGCAGCGGCGAACAACAACGCCATTCCGCCGGATCTTTCTCTGATGACCAAGGCGCGCGGCGATGGCGTGAACTACGTCGCCTCGCTGCTGGCAGGTTATCAGGAGCCGTCGGCCGAATTGCTCGCAGAACATCCGGAAGCGGCACCGGGACCGGGCCTTTATCACAACCCGTATTTCCCCAACCTCAACCTCGCCATGGCCCCCCCGATTTCAATCGACGGTCAGGTTACCTATGACGACGGGACCGAAGCCACGATCGAACAGATGTCGATCGACGTAGCTGCCTTCCTGGCCTGGACTGCCGAACCGACCATGATCGAGCGCAAGCAGACGGGCTGGCCGGTCCTGATATTCGTGCTGTTCGCGACTGTCCTTGCCTATCTGTCCAAGAAGCAGATCTGGGCTGCGGCGAAACGCAAGAAAGACTGAACCGGTCTCGTGATTAGATGATACGCGCCCCTTGCATCCCCGCGATGCAAGGGGCGTTTCGATTCGGAAGGGGGAGTGACGATGACGCCCGAGGAGCTCAAGGCGCTGGTCAGGACGATTCCCGACTTTCCCAAGACGGGTATCCAGTTTCGCGATATCACCACGCTGCTCGGCCACGGCCGGGGATTCGCCGCCTCGGTCGAATGGCTGGCCGGCGAAGTCGAGGGCGCCGACGCGATTGCCGGAATGGAAGCGCGCGGCTTCATCTTCGGCGCGGCAGTGGCGGCTCGGCTCGGCCTTCCCTTTCTGCCGATCCGCAAGGAGGGCAAATTGCCCTGCACGGTCATCGGGGTCGATTACGAACTGGAATACGGTCTCGACCGGCTGGAGATGGACCCGGCAGCGGTTTCCGACGGCCAGAAGGTCGCCATCGTGGACGACCTGCTCGCCACGGGCGGCACGGCTCTGGCTGCGACCAAGTTGCTTCGCAAAGCGGGCGCAAGGGTAGACCGTGCGGCCTTCGCAATCGACCTGCCCGATCTCGGCGGCAACAAGAAACTGGCCGGGCAATCGGTCGAGGTTCGGGCGCTGATGGCGTTCGAGGGCGAGTGACGGCACCCCCCGGGACTGGATATATTCGCAGTCTCGGGCATTTATAGGAGTCGCGTCCGGGATGGCGCGCTGACTTGCGAGCGATCGCGCAGCCAGAGAGGGGCATGGAACAGACACTAGTCATCGCGATGGTCGGCATGCTGGGCATCGGCGCCCAGTGGCTGGCCTGGCGAACGGGCTGGCCGGCCATCGTGCTGATGCTGGCCGCCGGGTTCCTTGCCGGACCCGTACTCGGCCTGTTCGATCCCGAACACGCTTTCGGCGAACTGCTCGATCCGATGATTGCCATCGGCGTGGCGCTGATCCTTTTCGAAGGCGGTCTTAGCCTCGACTTTCGCGAATTGCGGCATGCGGGCGACGGAGTGTGGCGGCTCGTCTTGCTCGGCGGGCCCATCGCCTGGGTGCTGGGTGCCTTTGCGGCGCATTCGATCGGCGGGCTCGAATGGCCCGTGGCGATCCTGTTCGCAGGCATCCTGGTGGTGACGGGTCCTACCGTCGTCATGCCGCTGCTACGCCAGTCATCCGTCAAGACGCGTCCGGCCGCGATCCTGAAGTGGGAAGCGATCGTCAACGACCCGATCGGTGCGCTGTTCGCGGTCGTTTCCTACGAATACTTCCGCAAAGTGGCCGAAGCACCGGGTTCGGGCTTGATCGAAGTGGTCCCGCCGCTGGTCATCGCCGCCATTGTCGCCGGCCTGATCGGCTATGTCGCGGCTGCCGCGATCGCATGGGCCTTTCCGCGCGGGGCCATTCCCGAATATCTCAAAGTCCCGGTGTTGCTGACCTCGGTGATCGTCGTCTTCGTGCTGTCGAACCAGATCGAGCACGAGGCCGGGCTGGTGGCCGTCACCGTCATGGGCGTGGCGCTGGCCAATATGAACATCACCTCGCTCAGGAGCATCCACCCCTTCAAGCAAAACATCGCGGTTTTGCTCATCGCCGGCATCTTCATCCTGCTGTCGGCGAGCCTCGAATTCGAGGAACTCGCTTATCTCAACTGGAATTTCGGCCTGTTCCTGCTGGCGCTGCTCTTCCTCGTGCGACCAGCGACGATCCTTCTCAGCCTCCTCGGGAGTTCGGTGCCGTGGAACGAACGGCTGTTCCTCGCATGGATCGCGCCGCGCGGGATCGTGCTGGTGGCGATTTCGGGCCTGTTCGCGCTGCGGCTCGAGGATATCGGCTATGACGGAACGGCCCTGATCGGGCTGAGCTTCGCCGTGGTCGTTGTCACGATAGTCGCGCACGGTTTCACGATCGATCTCGTCGCGCGTTTGCTGAATCTCAAAGGCAGCAACCGACCCGGCGTGCTCATCGTCGGCAGCACTCCCTGGACGATCTCGCTCGCGCTGATGATGAAAGAACTCAAGTCGCCGGTCATGGTGGTAGATTCGAGCTGGCAGCGGCTAGCGCTCGCGCGGCAGAAGGGACTGCCTTTCTACCATGGCGAAATCCTCAACGAGGCGACCGAACACAATCTCGATCTGACGCCCTATTCCGTCCTCGTCGCCGCGACCGAAAACGAGGCCTATAACGCGCTAGTCTGCAATGAATTCGCCTATGAAATCGGGCGAGACACGGTCTTCCAGCTGGGCGATGCGGTCGACGACGACGATCGCCACGCGCTGCCCAGCAGCATCCGCGGCCGTGCACTGTTCGATTCGGGCTTCGGCGTGGAAGACGTGAACGAGCGGCTCGCGCGCGGCTGGGTATTCCGCAAGACCAAGCTGTCGGAGGAATTCGACTTCGAAGCAGCGCAAGAGCGGCTTCCGGATGCGGCATCGATGTTGCTACTCGTGCGCGAAAACGGCACGCTGCGCTTCTTCACGCATGCGGCCCGGCCCGAACCGAGGGCGGGAGATATCGTCGTCAGCTTCGCCCCGCCACAGGAACGCACCGCGCAGGACGCGGCCGCCAAGCGCGATCGCAAGCGCAATAAGACCTCGGAACAGGGGGCATGACATGACGCAACGCACAACTTTCACTCTCGCGCTCGCTGGCACTATGCTCTTGCTGGGCGCGTGCGAAGACACCAGCGGTCCGACACCGGCGGAGGACGCGCCCGGAGAAACACGGTCGATTTTCCGCCCCGAGTTCCAGGTCGAGCCGATCGAGGAACTGACGGAGCTCGGCACGCTTGAAACGCGGATTCTCTTTCCCGAGGGCGCCGAGCTTACCGAAGAGGCGCTGGCCGAACTGGCAACGGTTCTGGCCTCTCCGCAGATCGAGGAGGCCGGGGCCATAATCCTGCGCGGTCATACCGACAGCGGTGGCAGCGATCAGGGAAATTTGCGGGCCTCGCAAGCGCGCGCGGAGGCAGTTCGCGACTGGCTCGTCGAAAACGGTGTCGCCGAGAATCGCATCCGGGTCATCGCTTTCGGCGAGCAGAATCCGGTCGCGCCCAATGCCCTGCCCGACGGATCGCCCAATGAGGAAGGCAGGGCCGCCAACCGCCGTGTCGAGATCGAAGTTCGCAGTGAGGCGAGGCCGGCACCGCCCGAACAGCCGACCCTTGCCGAAAGCTTGGCCTCGTCCGCGGAAGGGGGCTCGAAGGAAGATGACGAACCCGACGAATAGCGTGTTGACGCCCGGGCGCCTTCGATGGCATTGGCGCAACTCCCGGGCGGGTATAGCATAGTGGTAATGCTCCAGCCTTCCAAGCTGGCTAGAGGGGTTCGATTCCCCTTACCCGCTCCAGACCTCCGGCGCGCCTGAATGCTTCCACGCGGCTGTGCCGCCGCGGGTTTCATTGATCCATTGGAGAGCTTTCGGGAAGTCGGGTCCACGGCGCTGCCTGCGCCATGCACCCGACCCTTGCGAACCGAAGGGCGGGTGCCGACCGGCACCGTTCGCGACGGTCCTCCGCAATAGGATAAATTGCAGTTTGATGACAGTCCCCCATGCGGGGGACCGTGCCTTCCCTCAGCCGAGCGGCATGTTGTCGATCAGCCGCGTGCCACCGATGCGTGCGGCCACGAACAGGCGGCTGTCCTGTTCCGCAACGCCAACCGGCGCCAGATCGCCGCCACGCCTAAGTTCGGCATAATCCACGCTGTCAAAGCCGGTCTCCACCAGTTCGGAGGAGAGTTCGGCAAGGACCGGCCCTGCCGCTTCGCCGCCGCCCAGCCGCGCGATCGCCCGGCGCATTGCCTCGGGTAGCGCGGCCGCCACTGCGCGCTGGTCTGGCGAGAGATAGGCATTGCGGCTCGACATCGCGAGTCCATCGGCCTCGCGGACGATCGGCACGCCATGTATCGCATCGACATGCGGCCGGGTCAGGTCGAGATCGCGGGCCATACGGCGAATGACCGCGAGTTGTTGCCAATCCTTTTCGCCGAAGAATGCCATGTCGGGCCGGACCTGGTTGAAGAGCTTGCACACTACGGTCGCGACACCATCGAAATGGCCCGGTCGATCCGCCCCGCAAAGGCCCTCGCTGACCTTCGCGACCGAGATATTGGTGGCATACCCTTCGGGATAGACTTCGCTTGGGGGCGGCGCCCACAACAGCGCAACGCCCTCGGCTTCGAGCAAATCCGAATCGCGCGCCAACTGCCTGGGGTAGGCATCGAGATCTTCGTTCGCGCCAAACTGACGCGGGTTGACGAATATCGAGACGGCGACATGGTCCGCCGCCTCGCGCGCTGCGCGGACGAGGGTCAAATGCCCTTCATGCAGGGCCCCCATGGTCGGGACCAGCGCCAGCGATCCCTTGCTGCGGATGGCGGCGGTGACGCGGCGTAGCTCGTCCAGTGTCGTGATCGTCTTCAGCGCTTACACTCCGCTCGCAAGAAAGGGCGGGGCGATCTGTGCCGCCCTGCCCGTGTTCATGCAAGGTGTCCGGTGTCAGCGCGCTTCGGGCGCCGCCGCGGCTGCATCGAGGGGCAGGCCGCCAAGCTGCGTCACGAGGTCGGTATAGGCATTGAGATAGGCGAGCACGATGATCTGGCCGATCGCCGTGTTCTCGTAGCTGCCGAAGCCACCGGCAGCTCCGCCCCCGCCGCCGAACAGGCCACCGCCGGCGGCCCAGCCGAGATCCTTCTTGCGGAAGTATCCCTCAACCAGCGCCTCCTCGACCGTCGTGCGCGCATTGACGAGTGAGAGAACGACGTTCGCTTCGCCTTTCTTTACGCGGATGCCGCCAGCCAGCGCGCCTGCCGTGCGGCCGAACAATCCGCCGACCACTCCGCCAAGTACGCCGCCTCCGCCGCCCGAATTGCTGTTGGCGCTGACGATATCGGGCTGGAGGAAGTAATCGGCCGTGCGGACCTGTCCGAGACCGACATTCTGCCCCTCCTGCAGCTCGCCCTGTTCCTGCAGCGCGCGCTCCATTGCCCGGCTGCGCATCGCGCGGCCCCGGCTGACCATGGTGAAGCAGCCCGAACGCTGCACGAAGACACGGATGATCTGCTCGGGGCTGCCGAGATTGAGTTCGCGCCACCATTTGTCGTCGGGTTCGACCACCGCGATCGTGCCGAGATTCTGCGTGCAGCGCGGAATCTCCATCGTCGCCCGATCCTGCGCCTTGCGTCCGGAGGACCGGCCCTGCGCCACAATCGGTTCGGCGGCCATGCCGGTCATGGATAGAATGGCGAGCGTGGTGAAGAGTGCTTTTTTCATGTCCTGGGATCCCCTCGAATGATCTGTTCGCGGCTGCCGGCTTGCTGCCGGTTCTCGCCGGTCGCACGCGACCCAGGTGGCGCGCAGGATACCAAATGATGCGTCTCGCGCTAGTATACATCCGCCATTGTGGGAAAAAGCGCGTAGCTTCCCGCCGCGCTGCGTTGCCGCCGGGCGACGGGTTGGATAGGGACAGGGCATCATGAAACTCACTGCCGATTGCCGATGACGTCGCACCCCCACCGCATTGTTTTCGCCAATGAGAAAGGCGGCACCGGGAAGTCGACCACGGCCGTGCATGTCGCGGTTGCGTTGGCCCATCGCGGCGCCAGGGTCGTCGCGTTCGATCTCGACCACCGCCAGCAGACGATGTGTCGTTACTTCGAGAACCGCGCCGAAACCATGCGCCGGCGCGGGATCGAACTGCCCACGGCCCACTGCCACGTTGTCGAGGGCATGGACGAGCCCGCGATGGATGCTTTCCTCGCCGAAAACTCGGCAGTGGCGGACTTCGTCATCATCGACACGCCCGGGCGCGACGATCCGCTGGCGCGCCATGCGGCGACAACCGCCGACACGCTGGTGACGCCGATGAACGACAGTTTCGTCGATTTCGACCTCATCGGCCAGGTCGAGGGCGAAAGTTTCAAAGTGAAGAAGCTATCCTTCTACGCCGAGTTGATCTGGGAAGCGCGGCTCAAGCGCAGCCGCACCTCGATCGAACAGAACCGCGCGCAGATGGACTGGGTCGTCGTGCGCAACCGCACCGGCTATACCGAAGCGCGCAATATGGCACGTATCGAACAGGCCTTGACCGAAATGGCCAAGCGGGTCGGTTTCCGGGTGGCGAAGGGCCTGTCGGAGCGCGTGATCTATCGCGAACTCTTTCCCTCGGGCCTTACCCTGCTCGACAAGGGGCATCTGGGCGATCTCGGTACCAGCCACCTGGTTGCGCGGCAGGAATTGCGCGGGCTGGTCGCCAATCTGCGCCTGCCCGATCGGCTAGCCGAGCGGATCCCGGAGCCGGCGCAATGATCCGCCTGCTCGCCCTTGCCATCCTGCTTTGCGTGGCCTGCCGCTGGATTTTCGGCAAATGGCCGTGGGAATATCTGCGGGCGCAAAGCCCCGCGGATCGCTCGCTCGCTCGTGCCCGAGCCATCCTCGATGTCTCGCCGCGCGCCACGCCGGACGAAATCCGTGCGGCGCACCGTCGCATAGCTACAATAAATCACCCCGACAGAGGGGGTAGCGCTACCGCTTTGCAAGAGGCCAATGCCGCGCGCGATCTCTTGCTCGATCATCTATCCCGGACCCGAACGGAGCCCCCCGAATGAGCCACGATTTCCATCCCACCGTGCTGCGCGAATACGATATTCGCGGGATCATCGGAGAAACGCTCGGTCCGGACGATGCCCGGGCGATCGGACGCGGCTTCGGATCGATGCTTGCCGAGGCCGGCGGCACCAAGGTGGCGGTCGGCTACGATGGCCGGGTCAGCTCGCCGATGCTCGAACACGCGCTGGTGGAAGGTCTGACCGCGTCGGGCATGGATGTCGTGCGGATCGGCATGGGGCCGACGCCGATGCTCTATTATGCCGAGGCATCAGCCGAGGATGTGGATGGCGGCATTCAGATAACCGGCAGTCACAATCCCGCCAATTACAACGGCTTCAAGATGGTATTTCAGGGCCGGCCGTTCTTCGGTGCGGACATTCAGGAGCTGGGACGCCGGGGTGCCGCGGGTGAATGGGTCGACGGTGCCGGTGAGGTCGAAGAGCGCGAAGTTCTCGATGCGTATGTCGACCGCATGCTCGGAGCGCTCGAGGGTATCGACACCGCGAAACTCGCAAACCTCAAGGTCGGATGGGATGCGGGCAACGGGGCTGCGGGCCCGGCGCTCGAGAAGCTGGCCGCGCGCCTGCCGGGCGAACACCATCTGCTGTATACGGAAGTCGACGGCAATTTTCCCAATCATCATCCCGACCCGACTGTCGAAGAGAATCTGGAAGATCTGCGTGCCCTCGTCGCCGATAAGTCGCTCGATTTCGGAGTCGCCTTCGACGGCGATGGAGACCGCATCGGTGCGATCGACGGAGACGGCCGGGTCATCTGGGGCGATCAGTTGCTGATGATCTATGCCGAGGACCTGCTCTCACGGCGCCCGGGCGTAACGATCATCGCCGATGTGAAGGCCAGCCGCGCCTTGTTCGATCACGTGGCTACGCATGGGGGCGAACCTTTGATGTGGAAGACTGGCCACTCGCTGATTAAGTCCAAAATGAAGGAAACCGGTTCGCCGCTTGCGGGCGAGATGAGCGGGCATGTCTTCTTCGCCGACGAATATTTTGGCTACGACGATGCGCTTTACGCGGGCGTGCGGCTGATCGCCGCGGCGGCGCGGTTGGGTAAATCGGTGACCGAGCTGCGGGGCGCCATGCCACCGATGGTCAACACGCCCGAAATGCGCTTCCAGGTCGACGAGAGCCGCAAGTTCGCCGCCATCGGCGAAATCGCAGAGCGTATCGCGAACGGCGATGCGGTAGCGGACACGACCGACGGCGTGCGCGTCACCACCGACGATGGCTGGTGGCTGCTGCGCGCCTCGAACACGCAGGACGTCCTCGTCGCGCGGGCCGAAAGCGAAAGCCGGGAAGGGCTCGAGAGATTGGTCGCACAGATCGACGAGCAGCTCGCGGCCTCGGGCCTCGAGCGCGGTCCGCAGGCCGGCCACTGAACGGCACGACGAGAGGGGAGTAGGGCATGCGCCGAACACTGATCAGCACCATGGTGGCAGCGACCATGAGCATCGCCGGCCCTGCACTGGCGCAGGATGCGCCCAAGGATGCCAATGGAGAAGAATCCGCGGCGAAGCTGGATCAGTTTTCCGGGATGGTGGCGGGCCTGTTCCAGACCGACCCCCTGACCGCCGAGCAGGAAGCCCGGCTCCCGGCGGCGACGGCGGTGGTCGGCACCATGATGCCCGAAGGCTTCTATGGCGAGATGATGGGCGACATGATGGACAAGATGATTCGTCCGATGATGTCGATGTTCACCGCCCCCGAATTCGTGCTGGGGAGCCGGCTCGACATCGAGCAGGAGGCGATCGAGGCGCTGGACGAAGGCGAACAGGCCGAGCTCATGGCAATGCTCGATCCGGCCTACGACCGGCGCGTGGATGCCATCGTCACTGTCCTGACCGCGAAAATGGGCGACATGTACGCGGCGATGGAAGGCCCCATGCGCGACGGGTTGTCGAAGGCCTATGCAGTCCGTTTCGATGAAAGGCAGCTGGCCGACATCGCTGCCTTCTTCGCGACCCCCACGGGTAGCGTCTACGCCAGGGAATCGATGGCGCTGTTCGCCGATCCGCAGGTCATCCAGGCCAGTATGGAGGCGGTGCCCGCTATGATGGGCAGCTTCGGCGATTTCGAAAGCTCTATGGTGGAGGCGATGGCCACCTTGCCGGCGGAACGGGCCTATGCCGACTTGAGCCGGTCCGAACGCGCGCGGATGGCGAAGCTGCTGGGCGTGCAGCCGGCAGCGCTGGGGAAAATCGTCAAGCCGCCCAGCCCGATGGATGGATCGGGCGACGAAAGCGGGATGTAGCGCGGATTTGCGCATGCGAAGCAGCGGGACCCAAACCGGGGCTCCATCGCTGTCTCGATGATGCGTCCCGATATTCCTTCCGAAATCACCGACTGGTTCTCGGCACGCGGCTGGCGCGTGCGGCGCCATCAGGCGGACATGCTCGTCGCGAGCGATGCCGGGCGGCATGCGCTGCTGGTGGCCGATACCGGTGCCGGCAAAACGCTCGCGGGCTTCCTGCCGACACTTGCCGATTTCACATCCTCGCGACTGGCGGAGGGGCCGCCGCCCGAGGGGCTCCATACGCTCTACGTATCGCCTCTGAAGGCGCTGGCGCACGACGTGCAGCGCAACCTGCTGACCCCGATCGAGGATATGGGGCTGCCGATCCGGGTGGAGACGCGCAGCGGCGATACCCCGTCGGACCGCAAGAAACGCCAGCGCACGCGGCCGCCGCATGTCCTGCTGACCACGCCCGAAAGCCTCTCATTGCTGCTGTCCTATCCCGAGAGTTTCGAGCTGTTCCGCAGTCTCAAGCGCATCGTCATCGACGAGGTGCACGCCTTCGCCACCGGCAAGCGGGGCGACCTGCTGGCGCTGGCGCTGACCCGGCTGCAGGCAATCGCGCCGGACATGCAGCGCGCGGCGCTGTCGGCCACGCTCGCCAACCCGGAAGGCTTTCGCGAATGGTTGGCGCCCTGGGGCGACATCGATGCGGTCGAGCTGGTCGCGGGCGAGGCGGGCGCCCCGGCCGAAGTCGAAATCCTGCTGCCCGAGGAGGAGCGCGTGCCTTGGGGCGGCCATGCAGCGACCTGGGCGATTCCGCAACTCTACGAACAGATCAGGACCAATCGCACCACGCTGATCTTCACCAACACCCGGTTTCTTGCGGAATACATCTTCCAGAACCTGTGGGACGTGAACGACGACAACCTGCCGATTGGCGTCCATCACGGGAGCTTGAGCAAGGAAGCGCGGCGCAAGGTCGAGGGCGCGATGGCGCGGGGCGAGCTGCGCGCGCTGGTGGCGACCGCCAGCCTGGACCTCGGTGTCGACTGGGGCGATATCGACCTGGTCGTGCAGATGGGGGCGCCCAAGGGATCCTCGCGGCTGCTGCAGCGTATCGGGCGCGCCAACCACCGGCTCGACCAGCCCAGCCGCGCCCTGCTGGTCCCGGGGAATCGATTCGAATTCCTCGAGGCTACCGCGGCACGCGACGCGGTCGACGAAGGCCAGCGCGACGGCGAGGAGTTCCGCCCGGGCGGGCTCGATGTGCTTGCGCAGCACGTGATGGCCTGCGCCTGCGCGGCCCCGTTTCAGGAGGCTGAGCTGCTCGCCGAGATTCGCGCCAGCCTCTCCTATGCGTGGGTCGACGAGGCAGTGTGGCAGCGCGTGCTCTCCTTCGTCGAAACCGGCGGCTATGCGCTCAAGGCCTATGACAAGTTCAAGCGCATCCTGCGTGACAGGGAAGGCGTCTGGCGGCTGACCCATCCCGAACAGGCGCAACGCCACCGGATGAATGCCGGAATCATCATCGATTCCGAAATGCTCGACGTGCGGATCAATGCCGGACGCGGGCGCGGTGGGCGTTCGCTCGGCAAGGTCGAGGAACGCTTTGCCGCCTCGCTCAGTCCGGGCGACAGTTTCGCCTTCGCCGGGATGAGTCTCGAGGTGGTCAAGCTGCAGGACATGGAAGTCGTGGTGAAGGCCGCCAAGGCCAGCGCCATGATCCCCAGCTATGGCGGTGCGCGCATGCCGCTGACCACGCATCTGGCAGAACGGGTGCGTGAAATGCTGGTCGATCGGGCCGGTTGGGCGCGCTTTCCCGACGATGTGCGCGAATGGCTCGAGGTGCAGGACTGGCGCAGCCGGATGCCGGGGCCGGGGCAATTGCTGGTCGAGAGCTTCCCGCACGCGAAACGCCACTACAGCGTCTATTATACCTTCGAGGGCTGGAATGCGAACCAGAGCCTGGGCATGCTGATCACCAGGCGGATGGAAGATCGCGGGCTGATGCCAGGCGGGTTCGTCGCCAACGACTACTCGCTGGCCGTGTGGGGTCTGAAACCGGTGACCGATCCCACCCCGCTCCTGTCACCCGATATATTGCAGGATGAGTTCATCGAATGGGTGCAGAACTCTCATCTGTTGCGCCGGGCGTTTCGCGAGGTGGCGGTTATCGGCGGGCTGGTAGAACGCCAGCATCCCGGCAAGCGCAAGACCGGCAAGCAGGTCACCTTCTCGACCGACCTGATCTACGACGTGCTGCGCAAATACGAGCCCGACCACGTGCTGCTCGAAGCGGCCTGGGCCGATGCGAGAACGCGGCTGACCGACGTTGGGCGTCTGGCCGATTTGCTCGACCGGTCCGCGGAGCAATTGGTGCATGTCGAACTCGACCGTGTCAGCCCGTTGGCGGTGCCGGTCATGGTGACGATCGGCCGCGAAGCGACACCCCAGGGATCGGTCGACGACGAACTCTTGCTCGAAGCGGAAAGCCTCGCGGGTACGGCGATGCGAGTCGATGGGGAGGCGGGTGAACCCTAGGCGAAAAGAAAGGGGCGGATCGCTCCGCCCCTTTCGTGTGTCGCTTGGTGACCTGATCCGGCTTAGCCGGCCTTGCCGAAAGTCCGGTAACGCTCGTTGCCGACGAAGCCGAACTTGGTAACGCCGCTGGCCTTGATCAGCTGCAGGACCTTGGCTGCGAGATCGTAGCTTGCCTGCGCTTCCGGTTCGAACTGGAGTTCGGGTTCCGGATTGATCGTCCGCGACTGTTCCAGCAGCGTGCGCAGCTGGCCCATGTCGACCGCATTGCCGTTCCACAGGATCTGGTCGTCGGTGGTCAGCACCAGCTTGTTCTTTTCCGGTTCCACAGTGATGTCCTGCGGAACATTGCTGGGGGCCGGCAGGTCGATATTGACCGCATGGGTCGCGACCGGGATAGTGATGATGAACATGATGAGGAGAACGAGCAGGACGTCGATCAACGGCGTCATGTTCATTTCCATCATCGGCGATCCATCGTCCGTGCCGCCTGACATTGCCATAGTGGGTTACTCCCTAGTTTGCTTTGCCGAACCGCGCGATCACACGTTGGGATCGACCGGGTTCGAAATGAAGCCGACGGTCGGGTAGCCCGCCGCCTGGACGTTGTAGATCGCGCCGGCCACGCAGGACCACGGTGCGTTCACGTCGCCGCGGATGTGTACCTGCGGGATCTTCTCCGGATCGTTCATGATGGCTTCCGGACCCCCGGCACGCTGCACGATGGCATCGAGGCGTTCGAAGGCCTGATCGTAGAGCTCTTCGGAAGTGACCGGTGCGATATTGTTGAAATAGACCCGGCATTCGCCGTTGCGCGAGGCACCCTCGAAGCCCGGCTCACCGGCGCTTACGCCATTGTCGTCGGTGGTGCTGACGGTCAGGAGGAGGTTTTCGACCTTATCCTTGGATTCGACCGATTCGAAGACCGGGACCTCCAGTTTCTCGATGGTCTGGATCGCGACCGGAACCGCGATGAGGAAGATGATCAGAAGCACCAGCATCACGTCCACGAGTGGCGTGGTGTTGATGTCCGACATGGGCGTCTCGCCGCTACCTCCTGTCGAAATCGCCATGGTTCAGTTCCTAACGTTCGAAATTCTTGGGATCGATGCGGGGGCGGTACCTGACCGCCCCCGGTTTCGATCGATTACTTCTTGACCGTGGTGGTCGCGGCGGCCGGCTTGGCGGCCGGAGCGGTGCGGGCGGCCTTGCCGGCAGCCTGCGTCGACGTGGCGGTCATGTAGGTCGGCTTGACCGAACCGTTCGAGCTGATGTTCGCCAGCAGGTCGGTCGTGAACGCATGCATCAGTTCGGCAATGCGCTTGTTGCGGCTCTGCAGCCAGTTGTAGGCGAACACGGCCGGAACCGCGACCAGCAGACCGATGGCGGTCATGATGAGCGCCTCGCCGACCGGGCCCGCGACCTTGTCGATCGAGGCCGAACCGGCGATGCCGATGTTGATCAGCGCGCGGTAGATACCGATAACCGTGCCGAGCAGGCCGACGAAGGGCGCGGTCGCGCCGACCGTGGCGAGAAACGGCAGGCCGCCGGCGAGCTTCGAATTGATCGTGTCTTCCGAACGCTGGAGCGAACCGTGCATCCAGTCGTGCGCTTCGAGCTTGTCGGTCATCTTCGAGTGCTGGTCTTCGGCGATCAGCGCATCGTCGACGAGCTGGCGCCATGCGCTGTTCTTCTCGAGCTTGGCGGCGCCGTCCTTGAGCGAACCGGCCTTCCAGAACTGGGTGCGCACGGCCTTGTACTGGGCCAGGACCTTGCGCTGTTCGAGCAGCTTGGTGAACAGGATGTAGAACGAACCGACCGACATGATCACCATCACGCCGAGAATGAACCAGGCGACGAAACCGCCCTGTTCCATGGCTTCCATGAAACCGAAGGAGTTCTGCGGGGCTGCATCCGTGGCAGCTGCAAGAAGTTCGAAGGTCATAACGAGTGGTCCTTTTGAGTATTCCGTTGTCCGCCTGCCGCAGCAGGCCCTGGATGGTTAATTGAGCTGGTAGACGATGGTGGTCGACCAGCTATCAGAGATTTCATTGCCTGCGGCGTCCAGGGCAGGGTTGAACCGCGCATAGCGGGTCATCCCGTCACAGGCGGCGGAGTCGAGATCGCTCGACCCGCTCGACCGCGTCACACGGCACGAGGAAACGCGGCCATTGGGTCCGATCTGGACCGTCACACCGACATTGCCTTCGATACCCTCGCGTTCCGCGCGGCGGGGGTAATTGGCCTGAATACGACGCGACCAGCCGCTAAGGCCCCTGGGCGTCGCACCCTGCGCCTTCGATGGCGGCGGCGGCGGAGCCGGAGGTGCGGGCGGCGGGATAACCAGCCGCGGCGGCGCAGGCGGCGGAATCGTCGTCTGCGTGCGGATCGGAGGCGGTGCCGGCGCGATATTGATCGGCGGCGGCGGCGCGACCGGCGGCGGCGGTGTGTCGGGCACCTGTTCCGGCGGCGGCGGCGGCGGCTCTTCTTCAGGCGGCGGGGGTTCCTCGATATCGATCGTCGTCACGCGCTCGACCACCTGCTGCACCGCGTTGTATGCGAGGCCGGTGATGAGAGCATAACCGAGAGCGATATGGATGAGGGCAACAATGATGATCGCGACGATGCGATTGCCGCTCATCTGTTGGTCAGCATAAGCCATTCGGTTGCATCACTCCATCGGTCGCCCCGGCAAACCCCGGGGCAGATTGACACCCATTTGCGACCCGCCCGATTGGCGTGACTGTGGGCATCGTTAACGCATTCGCGCCGCTCGGGCCCCTAAAAGGCTCAGCGGCGAAGGCGCACCAAAGTTCCCAATTAGAACCCGCGCACCTCTCCCCAAGCAATATTGTATCGTCCACTCGGGTCCGGCCCGACCCTTTAGCTATGATGCCGTTTCACCGCAAATCCTTTATCGGTTAACCGCGAATTCAGTAGCTTGGCTGGAGGAACCTCGGATACCGACCACGGGTCGACCGATTCGCACCACCCGGCTCACCCTAGCGAAAAGATTCCCCAGCCATGCCGTTTCACCACCATCCCGGAAAGTTGCTCCTCCTCTGTGCCGCGCTGGCGGGCGCGCCGGTTTCCGGCCTGGCGCAGGAGCAGGACGGTGTGCCCGCACTGACCTACGCCGACATGGTCGACCTTGCCGATGGTACGCCGCTCGTACTGCGGGCGCAGATCCGCCGCCAGGCGACCGTCGAGCCAGAACGTTCGCCCGGTCTCGCACCCGGTCATGCGCGGCTATATATCGAAGCGCGCACCACCGCCCTGATTGCCGGCACCGTGCCGGTCGGAGAAGATCTTCGCTATCTCGTCGACGTCCCGCTCGACGAGAGAGGAAAGGCGCCCAGGCTCAGGAAACAGGAAGTCATCCTGTTCGCGCGACCGGTGAGCGGGCGCCCCGATGAATTGCAGCTGGTCGATCCGCAAGCCCAGTTTCCCCATTCCGAGGCGCTCGAGGCCCGGCTGCGGCCCATCCTTTCCAGCCTCCTTGCGCAGGACGCGCCGCCGCGGGTTACGGGGATTCGCGACGCGCTGGCGGTCGAGGGCACGCTCGTCGGGGAATCGGAAACCCAACTGTTCCTCGACACCGAGGACGACGGCCCGGTATCGGTGACGATCGTCCGCCGCCCCGGACAGGCGCCGCGCTGGGGCGTATCCTGGACCGAGATCGTCGATCAGTCGGCGCGCGCGCCGCAACCCGACACTCTGGAGTGGTATCGGCTCGCCTGTTCGCTGCCCGATAGCCTCCCGGGCAACGCGAACCTGTCGCGCGATCCTCGGGCGCGGGCGCTCGCGGCGGCCGACTATGCTCTGGTCCGCGACGCGCTCGGTCCCTGCACGCGCACGCGCGACTAACTAAAGGCCGCGCTTCACTCGGTTCAAGACAAACTGGTTCCAATCCTGGGGGGCGCTGCGCTAGGCGACCGCCATGGCTGAACCCCTCCGCATTGCCCTCGCCGGGCTCGGCACCGTCGGAACCGGCGTGATCGAGCTGCTCGAAACCAATCGTGCCACCATCGAACGCCGCGCCGGTCGCGCGCTGGAAATCGTCGCGGTGAACGCGCGTGACCGGACGCGCGACCGCGGGGTCGATCTGTCGCCCTACGCCTGGGTCGACGACATGCAGGCGATGGCCGAGCGCAGCGACGTCGATGTCGTACTCGAACTGGTCGGCGGCTCCGACGGGCCCGCGCTCACACTCGCCCGCGCAGCACTCGATGCGGGCAAGGGTTTCGTCACCGCGAACAAGGCGATGATCGCGCATCATGGGCTGGCGCTGGCCGAACAGGCCGCGCTGCGCGGCGTGCCGCTCAAGTTCGAAGCCGCCGTCGCGGGCGGAATTCCCGTCGTGAAAGGCCTGCGCGAAGGCGCGGCGGCCAACCGGATCGAACGAATCTACGGCATTCTCAACGGCACCTGCAATTATATCCTGTCCGAAATGGAGCGCACCGGTGCCGATTTCGGCGACATGCTGAGCGCAGCGCAGGACAAGGGCTACGCCGAAGCCGATCCGACCTTCGATATCGAAGGGGTCGACGCGGCGCACAAGCTCGCGATCCTCGCCGGGATCGGTTTCGGCGCGCGAGTCGATTTCGAGCATGTCGCGGCCACGGGCATCGGCGAGGTTCGGGCTGCCGATATTACCCAGGCGGGTACGCTCGGCTATGTCATCCGGCTGGTCGGGATCGCCTCGCTCGACGAAAGCGGCGGCAATCCCACGCTCTTGCAGCGCGTGCGTCCCTGCCTGGTCGCTCGCGGCCATCCGCTGGCGGCGGTTACCGGACCGACCAATGCCGTGGTGGCCGAGGGTAATTTCTCCGGTCGCCTGCTGTTCCAGGGCGCGGGAGCCGGCGCCGGTCCGACCGCCAGCGCCGTCGTCGCCGATCTGATCGACATAGCCCGCGGCGACAGCGGCGCGCCGTTCTCTGTGCCGGTGGAAGAACTCGAACAGTTCGCGCCTGCCGATCCCGGCAATCGCATCGGGCGCGATTATCTCCGTTTCACGGTCAACGACCGGCCGGGCGTGCTGGCCGAGATTACCGCCGCGATGCGCGATGCCGGGGTGTCGATCGAGAGCCTGATCCAGCGCGGACGCGACCACGACGGGGGCGAAGTGCTGGTGGCCATGGTCACCCACGAAGGGCCCGAACGCTGCGTGACCAAGGCGCTCGAACTCCTGGACGGGTCTTCTAGCCTGACGGCTCCGCCTCTGGTGATGCCGATTCTGAAGGACTGATGCTATCCGCGAGCCCGCCTCCGGGCGGAGGTGGAAGGCCCAGTTCGCTTTCGTTCGTTCCCGAGGGAGCCGGGGCAGTGCCAGCTAGCGGCGCCAGGCCCCGACCGACGCGGTCTGCATCCGATCCGGGCGGCGTATCCGGCAGCGCATCGAAATCGACGATATAGGCTTCGGGCGGCGGACAGGGCGGGATGAAACAGCCGCGGGCGACGACCACTCCGGGATAGACCGGGGCAAGGTCCGGAGCGCGCGGATCGCCTTTGTTCATCGTCTCTTCTGCGTAGCGCTCGAGCGCCCGGTCGGAATCGTAACCGTACTCGCCCCCGTCGCCTCGGCGGCGGCACACGATGATTTCGCCCGAGATGATCGCGGCTTCCTGTTCGGCGCTGCAATCCTCCAGCGGCCCCTCGTAATTGTCCTGCGGAACAAGGATGTCGATCCGTTCCGGTGGCTCTTCCGCCTCCTGTCCCGCGAGCTGCCCGGGAGAGGTGCTTGCGGAGATGATTGCGAAAGCGACCCACCAGCGTCTCGACAATGCAAGGCTCCCTGTCTATCCGCGCCCCGCATACGAATTCACGCGTCGGCAATCTGTCGCGCCAAACTCACGTGAGGGACTGAACGCATTATGAACTCGCCCGCCGACAATCCGCTCGACCGCGTCCTGGTACTCGAAATGGTCCGCGTGACCGAGGCTGCGGCGGTCGCCGCATCCAAACTGATCGGCCGCGGTGACGAGAAGGCCGCCGATGCCGCGGCGGTCGAAGCCATGCGCAAGGCCTTCGACACGCTCTATATGGACGGCACCGTGGTGATCGGCGAGGGCGAGCGCGACGAAGCGCCGATGCTGTTCATCGGCGAAAAGGTCGGTGGTGCGCCGGGAAGGGGGCCCAAGATCGACATCGCGCTCGACCCGCTCGAAGGCACCACCATCACCGCCAAGGCAGGTCCCAATGCTCTGGCCGTGCTCGCGGCGGCGGCCGAAGGCTGCCTGCTCAACGCACCCGACGTCTACATGGACAAGCTGGCGGTCGGCCCGGGATACCCGCAGGGCGTCATCGATCTGGCCAGGACCCCGACCGAAAACGTGAAGGCGGTGGCCGAGGCCAAGGGTGTCGAGCCCTCGGACATCATCGTCTGCGTGCTGGATCGTCCGCGCCACGCCGAGCTTATCGCCGAGCTCCGCAGCCTGGGCTGCGGCGTCGTGCTGATCGGCGACGGCGACGTCGCCGGCGTGATCGCGGTGACCGACGAGGACACCACCATCGACATGTATATGGGCCAGGGCGGCGCGCCCGAAGGCGTGCTTGCGGCAGCCGCGCTGCGCTGCGTCGGCGGGCAGTTCAACGGCCGCCTGGTGTTCCGCAACGACGACGAAAAGGCGCGTGCTGCCAAGTGGGGTATCGAGGACCTCGACCGGATTTACACCCGCGACGACCTGGTCAAGGGCGACTGCATCTTCGCTGCGACGGGCGTAACCTCCGGTTCGCTGCTCGACGGGGTCAAATACCTGCGCGGAGGACGGATGACGACCGAAAGCGTGGTGATGCGGGCGAGCTCGGGCACGGTGCGCTGGATCAAGGGCGAGCACCAGACTTCGTGACGGTTCGGGCAGACGCGACCGGCAGGGCGCGCTGTATTCCTCCCCAAAAACGACTCCTCGTGTTGCAATCCCATGACGCTCGGCTAGGCGGGGCGCAGCTCATCTACTCCCGGGGATTCGCCGCATGAAGATCATGGCCGCCAATTCGAACCTGCCGCTCGCCCGCGCGATTGCAGGTTATCTCGAGATGCCGCTCGTCGACGCGCAGGTGCGCCGCTTCGCCGATGAGGAAATCTTCGTCGAGATCCACGAAAACGTGCGCGGCGAAGATGTCTTCGTGGTCCAGTCGACCAGCTATCCGGCGAACGACAACCTCATGGAGCTGCTGATCTGCATCGATGCCCTCAAACGTGCATCGGCGCGGCGGATCACCGCGGTGGTCCCCTATTTCGGCTATGCCCGACAGGACCGCAAGCCCGGCCCGCGCACGCCGATCTCGGCCAAGCTGGTGGCGAATCTGATTACCGAGGCGGGCGCCGACCGCGTGCTTGCGGTGGACCTGCATGCCGGCCAGATCCAGGGCTTTTTCGACATTCCGACCGACAACCTCTTCGCCGCACCGGTGATGGCGGCGGATATCCAGGCGCGTTATGGCGACCAAGACCTGATGGTCGTCTCGCCCGATGTCGGCGGCGTGGTGCGCGCGCGAGCACTTGCAAAGCGGCTCGACAACGCCCCGCTGGCGATCGTCGACAAGCGCCGCGACCGCCCCGGCGAGAGCGAGGTGATGAATATCATCGGTGAAGTGAAAGGCCGCCACTGCATCATGATCGACGACATCGTCGATTCGGGCGGAACGCTTTGCAATGCCGCGCAGGCCTTGCTCGACCAGGGGGCCGCTTCGGTCGCCGCTTACATCACGCACGGCGTGCTCTCGGGCGGCGCCGTGGCGCGGGTCGATGGGTCGGCGCTCAAGGAGCTGGTCATCACCGATTCGATCCGCCCGACCGACGACGCCAAGGATTCGGACAAGCTCCGTATTCTCACCATCGCTCCGCTGATCGGCGAGGCGGTGCGACGCATCGCCGACGAAAGCTCGGTCAGCTCGCTGTTCGATTGATCATGGCGACCGCGGCCGATCTCGCTCTAGCCAACCGCCTCGCCGACGCGGCAGGCGAAACCATCCGTCCGTTCTTCCGCGGCGAATGGTCGCAGGAACAGAAGGCCGATCGCAGCTTCGTGACCGAGGCCGACCGTGCTGCCGAGGCCGCGATGCGCGCGATTCTCGAGAGCGAACGCGCCGACGACGGTATCATCGGCGAGGAGTACGGCACCCGCAACGAAGGTGCGGGCCGGCAATGGGTACTCGACCCGATCGACGGCACGACCAGCTTCATCGCGGGGCGGCCGATTTTCGGCACGTTGATTGCGCTCATGCAGGATGGCTGGCCGGTGCTCGGCGTTATCGACCAGCCCATCGCGCGCGAACGCTGGGTCGGGCGGATCGGCGAAGGCACGACCTTCAACGGCAAGCAAACGCACGCCGTCGCGTGCAGGGAGCTCTCCGAAGCGGTGCTCGGTACGACCACGCCGCACCAGTTCGAGGGCGACGATGTCGATGCCTTCATGGGCGTGGCCAAGGCGGTGGCCGAGCGCAAGATCATCTATGGCGGCGATTGCTACAATTACGGCCTCGTTGCTTCCGGCCACATCGACGTGGTGATCGAGGCGGGGCTCAAACTGCACGACTTCGCCGCGCTCGTTCCGGTCGTCGAAGGGGCCGGCGGAGTGATGAGCGACTGGCAGGGCAATCCACTCGATGCCGACAGCGACGGCCGCGTGATCGCGCTGGGCGACGCAGCCCGGCTCGAGGACGTACTCGAGGCGATGGGATGAGCGGACAGCTCGAAGGTCGCATCGCGCTGGTCACAGGCGCGGCGCGCGGGCTGGGCTTCGAGATCGCGCGGCGGTTGGCCGAGGATGGCGCGACCGTATGGCTCAACGGGCGTGACCTGGCAGCTCTCGAAGTCGCGGCAAGACGAATCGGCGGCGGGGCGCGCGTGCTGGCTTTCGATATCGCCGATGACGCTGCGACCGAAGCGGCCTTTGCGACGCTTGCCGATGGCGGCCTCGATATCCTCGTCAACAATGTCGGCCAGCGCGACCGGCGCCCGCTGGTCCAGCTCCAGCGCGAGGATATGGCCGCGCTGCTCGCCACCAATCTGGTCGCGCCGTTCGACCTCGCGCGCCGCGCGGTGCCGCTGATGCAGGCGCGCAAGTACGGGCGGATCGTCAACATCACCTCGATCGCCGCCGATATTGCGCGCGGCGACGTGCTCTACACCGCGAGCAAGGGCGGGCTGGCCGCGCTGACCCGTGCGCTGGCCGCCGAACTGGGCATCACCGGGATCACCGTCAACGCGGTTGCGCCGGGCTATTTCGCGACCGAGGCGAATGAGGACATGGCGAACGACCTGGGGGTCGCCAAGCACCTCGCGCGGCGTACTTCGCTCGGCCGCTGGGGCGAGCCCGACGAAATCGCCGGCGCGGTCGCCTTCCTCGCCTCGCCCGAGGCCAGCTATATCACCGGCCACACGCTGGCGGTCGATGGGGGCTATCTGACCCACTTCTGACTTGCTTTTGTGCGCAGAATCGCTAAGTGCGCGGCCTTCACCGACACGTGAATCACCGCCGGTCTGGCCGTAAGGGCTGCCAGGGCTGGCGCGACGTGTCTCTCACAAGGAGATGAAAATGCCCAAGCTGAAGACCAAGAGCGGTGTGAAGAAACGCTTCAAGATCACCGCAACCGGCAAGGTCAAGCATGGTGTGGCCGGCAAGCGCCACCGCCTGATCAGCCACAATGCGAAGTATATTCGCCAGAACCGCGGCACCACCGTCCTGTCGGAAGCCGACAGCAAGACGGTGAAGAAGTGGGCGCCCTACGGCCTCGACTGAGCGCGAATTAAGGAGAATACGAAATGCCTCGCATCAAACGCGGCGTCACCACGCGCCAGAAGCACAAGCGTCTATTGGATCAGGCGAAGGGCTATCGCGGCCGTCGCAAGAACACGATCCGCATCGCCCGCCAGGCGGTCGAGAAGGCCGGCCAGTACGCCTACCGCGATCGCAAGATCAAGAAGCGCAACTTCCGCGCCCTCTGGATCCAGCGCATCAACGCGGCGGTCCGCGCCGAAGGCCTGACCTATTCGCAGTTCATGCACGGCACCAAGCTCGCCGGCATCGAACTCGACCGCAAGGTCATGGCCGATCTGGCCATGAACGAAGCCGCGGCTTTCAAGGCGATCATCGAGCAGGCCAAGAAGGCGCTTCCCGCCTAACTGCCCGACCCGTAGCTCGCTAAGAAGGGCACTCCCTACGCGGAGTGCCCTTTTTCTTTCGGGGGCGCTTGTCGCCAACCCACAACTAGGTATAATCACCTAGCTAGTTGGGGGAGGCGACTGATCGGCCAGGATTTTATCGATGTGCGCTTCTTTGCGCCACCAGCCGATCTCGCACCCTGCTTCTCGACCATTTACCGGCTCGAAGTGGACCTGCCCGAAGGCGAGGTCCTGAAGGATTCGCTCCAGCCCGAATGGTGCAATCTGCGGTTCTTCAGCGAGAATCCGCCTTCTGCCGAAATTCCCGATGGACCGCGGATAAGCGGGGCGCGTTTTCAGGCGACCGGCCCCAGCTCTTGTCCCACGCATTTCACGCTCGGGCGGACCCGTATGTGGGGCGCCGGGCTGTTTCCGCTCGGCTGGGCACGCTTTGTCGGTGTCGATGCGAGCGAACATACCAATACGGCCGTCGACGGAGAAAAGTCGCCCCTGTTCTCCCGGTTCGCTCCGCTATGCGACACGCTGTGTTCGCGCGACTATTCGGACGAAGCGCAATTCGCCCACCTGATCGATTTCTTCCGCCAATTGGCCGATCCTCCGCGCGACAGCCGTCGCATCCAGAAGATCCACGAAGTGATGGTCGATCCGCGCCTGCTGCAGGTTGACGATTTCGCGCGACGGTGCGGTCTGTCCAAGCGCACGCTCGAACGCGCCTGCGCGCGGCATTTCGGCTTCTCGCCGCGGCTCCTGCTGCGAAGACAGCGCCTCATGCGTAGCCTTGCCGCCTTCATGCTCGAGCCGAGGGCAAGCTGGTCGGAAGTGATCGACCGCCATTATCACGACCAGTCGCATTTCGTGCACGAGTTCCATGCCTTCATGCGTTGCACGCCAAGCGAATATGCGGCCCAGCCGCATCCCGTCCTGTCCGCCTTCATGGCCGAGCGCAAGCGGATCTGGGGCTCTCCCGCCCAGACGCTCGAACTTCCTTGATCCTCGTGACGGAAGCGACGAAATCTGCTAGCCGGGCCAAGAGGGACGTGATTCCAATGGGTTCGAACAGGCTTGAATTGCGCGCCTGCCATAGGGCGAAGCGATAGTGACCGTCGGGGGCGCAACTTCCGCAGTGGCTTTGCGCTTCTTCCTGCCGCCGGAGGAGCTGCGGCCTTTCGTCACGACGCTTTACCACCTTGAAATCTCGGGGGCCGAGGACGAGCCGGTGGAAGACTGGCTGCATCCCGAATGGGCGAACCTCCGGCTCATTCCCGGCCGGACCGTCGAAGCGGGAATGGGGGGCAAGCCGCTCGAGCGGGTTCCGCGCGCCGTCATCGCGGGGCCGACCAGTATCACCACGCATTTCCGGGCGCACAAAGGCAGATCGTGGGGCATCGGAATCCTGCCGCTCGGTTGGGCCAGGATGACCGCTGCACGGGCCAGCGAGTACGCCGATCGTTACGCCGATGTCGAGGTGGACGCCGCTTTCGAAAGATTGCGGCCGCTGTGCGCCTGCGTTCCCGACGCAAACGACGATATCATCGCGGAACGCGATGCGATGCTACGCGAGCTGAAAATGCTGTTCGCCACACCCGCCGCGCGCGAGGCGGAGATGCAGCGCGTCGGCGCGGCATTCACCGACCAACGCTATCACAACGTGACCGAACTGGCGCAGTGCCTCGGCATGAGCACGCGCACGATGGAACGATTCTGCAACAGGATGTTCGGATTCGGCCCGCAACTGCTGCTTCGCCGGCAGCGATTCGTCCGCAGCCTTGCCAAGTTCATGCTCGACCCGTCTCTGAAATGGATCGACACGCTCGATAGCCATTATCACGATCAGGCCCATTTCGTGCGCGATTTCAAACGCTTCATGGCCATGTCGCCGACGGAATATGCGCGGCTGCCGCACCCGGTCCTGATGGCCGCCGCGCATGCGCGTACGGCCATCGCGGGGGAGGCGATGCAGGTCCTGCACAAACCTGCTCCGCCGCCGACTGAATGACGGGCGCCCATGGCTTTCGCACCGGCCTGTCGCCCGTCGCGGCAAGGGGCCGGAAGACTTGGTAGGAAAGGGCGCATTGCAGAAATCTTCGCTGGAGGTAACCGACTACGAATCGGGTGGTTTGAAGCTGCGGCTCATCGGCCCGCCACCCGATCTCGCTCCCTATCTTTCGGCCTACTACCGAACCGAAATAGCCGATGGGGTAATCGTGGAAGATTGGCTGCCGCCGGAAGAGGGCAATCTCAGGACCGGGCGAGCGGAAGTGTACGAGGCTGCGATCGGGGAGGATCCGGTCGTCCGAGTGGTCCCTTCGGTTATCTCGGGCCCGACCGACCGCGTTACCTATTTGCGCATCGGTGGCGGGAAATTCTGGGGCATCGGCCTCACGCCCGCCGGTTGGGTCCGCTTCATCGGCACACCCGCAAGCCAGATGACGAACCGCTTTGGCGACATTGGCGGCTCGGCCGATCTTGAACCGCTCCAGACGATGCTCGATCAGCTACGCGAAGACGGCGACGATGTCGAACGTGCGGCGACACTCATCAATACGACCTTTCGCGCCTTGCTCGGCGAGCGGCCGGAAGTCGACAAAACGGTTCGCGCCGTCCACCTCGATTTCCTCTCGGAAGACGCGTCCTCGGTCGCCCCAATCGCCTCCAAGGCGGGAATGAACCCGCGCACTTTCGAACGCTTTTGCAAGCGCCACTTCGGATTTCCGCCGCGCACGCTGCTGAAGCGCCAGCGGTTTCTGCGCAGCCTTGGCCAATACATGCTCGATCCGTCCATGCGCTGGATCGGCTCGCTCGACACGCATTACTGGGACCAAGCCCATTTCATCCGCGATTTCCGTGCGACGATGGGCATGACGCCCAGCGAGTTTGCAGCCCGGCCACATCCGATCATCACCGCTGCGGTCAGCGTCACGAATGCCAAAGCCGGCGTCACCATGCAGGCGCTGTATCGCCCTGCACGAGCCGGCGATTCCGAAACTGGGCTTTAGCAATCGCGCTCTTGCCGCTAGGGGGCGCGGGCACCTTTCCCCGATTTTTCCAAGCCAGACAGAATGACCGACCTCGACCAACTCAAGACCGATGCGCTGACGCGGATCGAAAGTGCGCCCGATGCCGCCGCCCTCGAAGCGTTGCGGATCGAATTCCTCGGCAAGCAGGGATCGATCTCGGGCCTGATGAAGACGCTCGGCAAGATGACGCCGGAAGAGCGGCAGGTACAGGGTCCGCTGCTCAACGGCCTGCGCAGCGAAACCGCCGATGCTATCGCCGCGCGCAAGGTAGTGCTCGAGGATGCTGAACTGGAAGCGCGGCTTGCAACCGAAAGCCTCGACCTCACCCTGCCGGCGCACGAATCGCCGAAGGGCAGCGTGCACCCCGTCAGCCAGGTGATGGACGAGCTGGCGGAAATCTTCGCCGACCTCGGCTTTTCGGTCGCGACCGGTCCCGAGATCGAGGACGACTGGCACAATTTCACTGCGCTCAACATGGCCGAAACGCACCCCGCGCGCGCCATGCACGACACGTTCTATTTCCCCGACGTCGACAGCGACGGGCGGCGCATGCTGCTCAGGACGCACACCTCGCCGGTGCAAATTCGTTCGATGGTCAAGCAGGGCGCACCGATCCGCATCATCGCGCCGGGCCGCGTCTATCGCAGCGACAGCGACGCCACGCACACGCCGATGTTCCATCAGGTCGAAGGCCTCGTCATCGACAAGGATATCCACCTCGGCCACCTAAAATGGACGCTGGAGACTTTCCTCAAGGCCTTTTTCGAGCGGGACGATATCGTGCTGCGCCTGCGCCCTTCCTATTTCCCCTTCACCGAGCCTTCGGTCGAGGTCGATGTCGGCTGGCAGGACGTGAAGGGGCGCCGCGTTCTCGGCGGTGACGGCGATGCGCCCGGTCATGGCTGGATGGAATTGCTCGGCAGCGGCATGGTCAATGCCCGCGTGATCGAGTTCGCCGGGCTCGATCCCGAGGAATGGCAGGGGTTCGCCTTCGGCGTGGGCGTCGATCGCCTCGCCATGCTCAAATACGGGATGGACGATTTGCGCGCCTTCTTCGACGGCGACCAGCGCTGGCTCGACCACTACGGCTTCTCGCCTTTCGACCAGCCGACCCTTTCGGCCGGTGTGGGAGCAAGCGCATGAAGTTCTCGCTCGAATGGCTGAAATACTTCCTCGACACCGATGCGAGCGTGGCGGACATCGCTGCCGCGCTCAACCGGATCGGCCACGAGGTCGAAGGCATCGAGAATCCGGCGGACAGGCTGGCCGGTTTCCGCGTTGCCAAGGTGCTGACCGCCCACAAGCATCCCGATGCCGACAAGCTGCAGGTACTGACCGTCGATACGGGCGAGGGTGATCCGCTGCAGGTGGTGTGCGGAGCGCCCAATGCCCGTGCGGGCATGAAGGGCGTGCTGGGCCTGCCTGGAGCGGTCGTCCCGGCGAATGGCATGGAATTGCGCAAGAGCGCGATCCGCGGGGTCGAATCGAACGGCATGATGTGCTCGGTGCGCGAGCTCGAACTGGGCGAGGAGCACGATGGCATCATCGAGTTGCCCGAGGATGCGCCGGTCGGCCAGACCTTCGCCGACTATCACGATGCCTCGCCGGTGTTCGATGTAGCGATCACGCCGAACCGCCCCGATTGCATGGGCGTTCAAGGCATCGCACGCGACCTCGCGGCGGCGGGCCTCGGTACATTCAAACCGGTCGAGGTGACCGCAATGGAGGGCGAGGGCGCCTGCCCTGTCGAAATCCGTACCGACGATCCGGAAGGCTGCCCCGCTTTCTACGGCCGCGTCATCCGCGGCGTCGACAATACAAAGCCTTCGCCCGAATGGATGCAGCGCCGCCTGATCGCGGCGGGTCAGCGACCGATTTCGGCGCTGGTCGATGCGACCAATTACCTCATGCTCGCCTTCGGGCGTCCGGCGCATGTCTATGACCTCGCCAAGCTGTCGGGTCCCGTAGTGGCCCGGCGCGCAAATGACGGCGAGACAGTCGAGGCGCTCAACGAGAAGACCTATACGCTCGACGACACCATGACCGTGATCGCCGACGATAACGACGTCCACGATATTGCCGGGATCATGGGCGGCGAGCATTCGGGTGCGACCGAAGCGACGACCGATGTGCTGCTCGAGATCGCCTATTTCGATCCCGAGCGGATCGGCGTGACGGGTCGCAAGCTCGGCCTCGCCTCGGATGCGCGCACGCGTTTCGAGCGCGGCGTCGACCCGGCCTTCCTCGACGACGGCCTTGCGATCCTGACGTCGCTGATCCTCAAAACCTGCGGCGGCACGCCCACCGAGGTCGCGCGGGCGGGCGAGGCCCCGGCCGAGCCGAAGGTCATCACCTTCGACCCGCACCTCACTTCGCGCCTCGGCGGCATCGATGTGCCACAGGACGAGCAGCGCGCGATCCTCGGATCGCTCGACTTCGTCGTCGCCGATGACTGGCAGGTGACCTGCCCGCCGCGCCGCCACGATATCGAAGGTCCGGCGGACCTGGTCGAAGAAGTCGTGCGCATCCACGGTCTCGACCATGTGACAAGCGTCGCCCTTCCGCGCGCGGAAGGCGTTGCGAAGCCGACCGCCAGCCCGCTTCAAAAGCAGGAGCGCAAGCTTCGTCGTGCGGCGGCAGCGCGCGGTCTCAACGAGGCTGTGACCTGGTCCTTCCTGCCGACCGCCGACGCCGAGCACTTCGCCGACGGCGCCGAGCTGTGGGTGCTGGACAATCCCATCAGCGAAGACATGAAGGCGATGCGCCCCTCGCTTATCCCGGGGCTGCTCGCTGCGGCCAAGCGGAATGCCGACCGCGGCGCGGATGGCAGCCGCCTGTTCGAGATCGGCCGACGCTACTTCCGCGGGAAAGGCGGCGCGAGCGACGAGAAACCGACGCTGGGCGTGGTGCTCGCCGGCGACAAGTCGCCGCGCGGCTGGGCGCAGGGCAAGGCTCAGGGCTTCGATGCCTACGACGCCAAGGCCGAGGCCATGGCGCTGCTGGAGGCGGCTGGCGCACCGGTCGGCAATTTGATGGTGATGGGCGAGGCGGGCGACCAGTTCCACCCCGGCCAGTCGGCCACGCTGCGCCTAGGCCCCAAGAACGTGCTGGCCCGCTTCGGCGCGCTGCATCCCAAGACGCTCAAGGCCTTCGACGTCGATGGTCCGGTGATGGCGGTCGAGATCTTCCTCGATTCGATTCCGGCGAAAAAGGGGGCAGGCTTCGCGCGTGCGCACTACGCGCCGCCCGCGCTTCAGTCTCTCACGCGCGATTTCGCCTTCCTAGTCCCGGCCGATCTTGCGGCGGGCGACCTCGTGAAGTCGGTGCGTGGCGCAGACAAGAAAGCGATCGTCTCGGCGCGCGTGTTCGACGTGTTCGAAGGACAGGGCGTGCCCGCAGGCAAGAAGTCGGTCGCCGTCGAAGTCACGCTCCAGCCGGGCGAGAAGAGCTTCACCGACGCCGAGATCAAGGCGATCTCGGACAAGGTGGTCGCGAGCGCCGGCAAGCAGGGTGCGGAGTTGCGCGGATGAGCCGGACCGCATTCGTCACCGGAGCAACCGCAGGCATCGGCGAAGCCACCGTGCGCACGCTCGTCGCCAGCGGCTGGCGCTGCGTGGCGACCGGGCGGCGCAAGGAACGGCTCGACGCGCTGGTGGAGGAGCTTGGCGCGGACAAGGTCCATGCCGCCTGTTTCGATGTCCGCGACACCGAAGCCATGGACGCGGCCATCGCCGCACTGCCCGAAGCGTTAGCGGGTATCGATCTGCTGGTGAACAATGCCGGCCTCGCGCAGGGACTGTCGCCCGCGCAGGAAGCCAGCCTCGACGACTGGCAGACCATGATCGACACCAATGTGACGGCCATGGTGGTGCTCACCCGCAAGCTGCTGCCCACGCTGATCGAGCGCAAGGGCGCGATCATCACCATCGGTTCGGTCGCGGGCAGCTACATCTATCCGGGCGGCAATGTCTATGCGGGCTCCAAGGCTTTCGTGAACCACTTCACGCTCGCTTTGCGCGCCGATCTCCACGGCACGGGCGTGCGGGTGACCAGCATCGAGCCGGGCATGGTCGAGACCGAGTTCACGCTGGTGCGCACCGGCAGCCAGGAGGCGAGCGACGATCTCTATCGCGGTGCCGACCCGATGACCGGGCAGGACATCGCCGATACGATCCGCTGGATCGCCGAGCTGCCGCCGCACCTCAACATCAACCGGCTCGAACTGATGCCGGTAAACCAGGATTTCGCCGGCTTCCGCGTCGCGCGCGAACACCACTAACCCATCAACGCCCGTCTCCGTTCGTGTCGAGCGAAGTCGAGACACGGTTGACCTGGACGCATCTCGACTTCGCTCGATGCGAACGGGAGGGTAGGAAAAGAGAATATGTCAGACCGCCGCACATTCGCGATCATCTCGCACCCCGACGCGGGTAAGACCACTCTGACCGAGAAGCTGCTGCTGACCGGCGGCGCGATCCACTTGGCGGGCGAGGTCAAGGCACGCGGACAGGCAAGGCGCGCGCGCTCCGACTGGATGAAGATCGAGCAGCAGCGCGGCATCTCGGTCACCTCCAGCGTGATGACCTTCGAACGCGAGGGCATCACTTTCAACCTGCTCGACACGCCGGGGCACGAGGACTTCTCCGAAGATACCTATCGCACGCTGACTGCGGTCGATTCCGCCATCATGGTCATCGACGCGGCCAAGGGTATCGAGCCGCAGACGCGCAAGCTGTTCGAGGTCTGCCGGTTGCGCAGCGTGCCGATCATCACCTTCGTCAACAAGGTCGATCGGGAAGGGCGCCCGGTGTTCGAACTGCTCGACGAGATCGCCGACATGCTCGCATTGGACGTGAGCCCGCAGGCCTATCCGGTGGGCATGGGCGGCGAGTTTGAAGGCGTGCTAGACTTCGCCACCGGCTGCGTCGCGCGGCCCGAAGGCCCCTCAAAGGAATTTACCGGCACGCGCGACTGCGATCCCGCGATCCCCGAGCGCTTCGCCGAGAACATCGAGCTGGCGCAGATCGGCTATCCGGAATTCGATCTCGAGGCTTACCGCAATGGCGACCTCACGCCAGTCTACTTCGGCTCAGCGCTCAAGAATTTCGGGGTCACCGAGCTGATCGAGGCGATCGCGAAATACGCCCCGCCGCCGCGCCCGCAACCCGCCGGCGATGAGCAGATCGAGCCGACGCATGACGAGGTCACGGGCTTCATCTTCAAGGTGCAGGCCAATATGGACCCCAACCACCGCGACCGCATCGCCTTCATGCGGCAGGTTTCGGGCACCTTCAAACGCGGGATGAAGCTGACCCCGTCGGGCCTCGGCAAGCCGGTCGCGATCCATTCGCCGATCCTGTTCTTCGCGCAGGACCGCGAAGTCGCGGATACGGCCGAGCCGGGCGACATTATCGGCATTCCCAACCACGGCACGCTGCGCGTGGGCGATACGCTGAGCGAGAAGAACGCGATCCGCTTCACCGGCCTGCCCAATTTCGCGCCCGAAATCCTGCGCCGCGTTGCACTGGTCGATCCGACCAAGACCAAGCAGCTCAGGAAGGCGCTCGACGACCTTTCCGAAGAGGGCGTGATCCAGGTCTTCTATCCCGAGATCGGTGGCCAGTGGATCATCGGCGTGGTCGGCCAGCTCCAGCTCGACGTGCTGATCAGTCGCCTTTCCGCCGAATACAAGGTCGAGGCCAGGCTCGAAGCCTCGCCCTTCGCCACCGCGCGCTGGATCAAGGGGGACGAGAAGGCGATGAACGAGTTCGAGAAGTTCAACCTGTCGAACCTCGCCAAGGATCGCGATGGCGACCTGGTCTTCATGGCCAAGAGCCCGTGGGACGTGAACTACCAGCAGGAAAAGAACCCGGACCTCACCTTCTCGGCGACGAAGGAGCGGTAGGCTTGCGGCAGGCGCGGCAAGGCGGCATTGCAGCGCCATGACGCTTCACGCCGGACCGACTTCGCAGACCTTCATCTCGCAGCGGCTGAGGCTGCATTATCTCGACTGGGGAAATCGCGGAAAGCCGCCCCTGGTATTGGTCCATGGCGGGCGCGATCATGCGCGCAGCTGGGACTGGGTCGCCGAACAATTGCGCGACGATTGGCATGTCGTGGCGATGGACCACCGCGGCCATGGCGACAGCGACTGGGTCTCAGACGGCAATTATTCCGCCAACGACATGGTCTACGACCTAGCGCAGCTGGTCCATCAGCTCGGCGTGGGGCCGGTGACCATCGTATCGCATTCGATGGGCGGCAATGTCTCGCTGCGCTATGCCGGGACCTTTCCCGATATGGTCAGCAAGATCGTCGCGATCGAGGGGTTGGGGCCAAGCCCCAAGCGGCAGGCGGAGATGCGCGAAAAGACCTATCCCGAACGACTAAACGAATGGATCGGCAAGAAGCGCGCTGCCTCGGGCCGTTCCCCGCGCAAATACGAGAGCATCGAGGCCGCTTTTGCGCGCATGATCGAGGAGAACAGCTACCTCACCGAGGAACAGGCGCGCCATCTCACGATCCATGGGGTCAACCGCAACGAGGACGGCACCTACAGCTGGAAGTTCGACCCACATCTCAACGTCTGGGCGGTCGAGGACATTGCCGATCGGTTCCTTCACCAGACCTGGGCCGCGATCACCGCACCCACGCTGCTGCTCTACGGCGCCGACAGCTGGGCCTCGAACCCGGAAGGCGATGGGCGGCTCGACCATTTTGCCAATGCCGAAGTGATCGAGTTCGAAAATGCCGGCCATTGGCTGCACCACGACCAGTTCGACCGCTTCATGACGACGATACGGGATTTTCTCTGATGGCCGATTTCTTCGACGCGCTGGACGACAAGCATATCGCGATGATCGGCAAGCAGCCGGTCTTCTTCGTTGCCACAGCCGCCGAAGATGCCCGCATCAATTTGAGCCCCAAGGGCTACGACGCCTTTCGCGTAATCGCGCCCGACAGGGTCGCCTATCTCGACCTCGGCGGGTCGGGCAACGAAACGCACGCGCATCTCGCCGCTGACGGGCGGATAACCCTGATGTTCTGCAATTTCGACCGGCCTGCGCTGATCCTGCGGATCTACGGAAGGGGGCGGGCGGTGTTGCCGCAGGACGATGGCTGGGATGAACTGGTCGGACAGTTCGACCTGATGCCGGGAACGCGGCAGATCTTCGATATCGCAGTCGAAAGCGTCCAGACCAGCTGCGGTTGGGGTGTGCCCTTCATGGACTATCGCGACGAGCGCCATACGCTGAAGAAAGCGCACGCCCAATCCGATCCGCAGGAATGGGTTGCCAAGACGCAGGGGCGCACGAAGAGCATCGACGGCCTGCCCACGCGGCCGACCGACCGCTATCTCGCAGGCGAATAGCGCGTACGTGCAGCTGACCTTCGCCAGCTACAACATCCACAAGGGTGTAGGGCTCGACCGCAAGCGCGATCCCGAGCGCATCCTGACCGTGCTGCACGAGATCGATGCGGACATCGTCGCGCTGCAGGAGGCCGACCGCCGGATCGGTCAGCGGGCGAGCGTGCTTCCACGCGCCGAAATCGACGACACCGATTGGCGCGTGGTCGAGGTGGCCAAGCGCCCGCGCAGCATCGGCTGGCACGGCAATGCATTGCTGGTGCGCAGAGGCATCGAAATCCTGGGGGGCGAGGCGCTCGACCTTCCCACGATCGAACCGCGTGGGGCCGTCTGCGGCGAGATCGTGGTCGAGGGGCACCGCCTGCGTGTGATCGGCACCCATCTCGATCTGTCGGGCCTGCGCCGCCGAGACCAGATTCGCGCGTTGCTCGCATTCGCCGATCGCTGCGCCGGCGATTGGCCCACGGTCATCATGGGCGATTTCAACCAGTGGGGCAGACGTACCGGCGCAATGCGCGAGTTCACTGGCGGATGGCAGATCCTCACCCCCGGACGCAGCTATCCCAGCCGCCAACCCGTCGCCACGCTCGACCGGATAGTTGCGAGCAGCCATTGGGCTGCAAGTCGGCGGAAGTGCACCACACCGGGCTTTCGGCCGTGGCTTCCGACCACCTGCCCGTCGTGGCGACGCTCCAGCTGATGAAAAAATAGGCACGCGCTTAAGGATTGGGCAATATATTTACGCATCAGTCGCGATGCGTGGCCGATTCTTACCTTGAACGCGTTTGGCACGCACTTTGCTGCATGTGCGAACGCCGGTGACTGGGCCGGCGGATCACATCAGGGGGTGAAGGCGTGAAGTTCATCATCGCAGTCATCAAGCCATTCAAGCTCGACGAAGTCCGTGAGGCTTTGGGGGGCATCGGGGTGGCCGGAATGACCGTTACCGAAGTCAAGGGGTTCGGCCGCCAGAAAGGGCAGACCGAAATTTACCGCGGCGCGGAATATTCGACCAACATGCTGCCCAAGGTGAAGCTCGAGATCGCCGCCAGCGACGACCTGGCTCCACAGGTGGTCGAGACGATCCAGCAAACCGCCAGCACCGAAGCCATCGGCGATGGCAAGATCTTCGTATTCGACCTCGCCACCGCCACGCGCATTCGCACCGGCGAGACCGGCGACACCGCGCTTTGAGGGGGCCCCGACCAATGACCCGACTGTTTTCCCGTGCCGCGCCGCTCACGCTCGCGGCTCTCGTCCTTGCCGAACCGGCGCTTGCCCAAGAGGTGGCCGAACCGGCTGCCGACGCGGTCGGCGGCGGCACCGGCTACATCCTCAACACTCTGCTGTTCCTGATCGGCGGCTTCCTCGTCATGTGGATGGCCGCCGGCTTCGCCATGCTCGAAGCCGGGCTGGTTCGCGCGAAGAACACGTCGACCCAGTGCCTGAAGAACATCGGGCTCTACTCGATCGCCGGCCTGATGTTCTGGGTGATCGGCTACAACATCGCCTATCCGCATGGTGAGGCCTCGAGCGCGCTGTTCGGCATCGCCGGCGGGCCCTACGGCATGCAGGGCGTGGGCGAGGCCGATCTCGAGACCGGCTACTCGGTCGCTTCCGACTGGTTCTTCCAGATGGTGTTCTGCGCCACCACCGCCTCGATCGTGTCGGGCACGGTGGCCGAACGGATCAAGATCGTGCCGTTCTTCATTTTCGTGACCGTGCTCACCGCCGTGATCTATCCGGTGGTGGTCAGTTGGGAATGGGGTGCGGGCTATCTCGACACCGAGTGGGGCTTCTCCGACTTCGCCGGCTCGACGCTGGTGCACTCGACCGGCGGCTGGGCCGCACTGGTCGGCGCGCTGATCATCGGGCCGCGACTCGGGCGCTACGGGCCTGGAGGACAGGTCAATGTCTTCCCCGGCACCAACATCCCGCTGGCGACGCTCGGCACCTTCATCCTGTGGCTCGGCTGGTTCGGCTTCAACGGCGCATCGCAGCTCGCGATGGGCACGGTGGGCGACGTTTCCGACGTGTCGAAGATCTTCGTCAACACCAACATGGCTGCCGCGGCAGGCGTAGTGGTGGCGATCATCGCGACGCAGCTGCGCTACAAGAAGGCCGACGTCACCATGGCGCTCAACGGCGCGCTGGCGGGGCTGGTGGCGATCACCGCCGAGCCGCTCGCACCCACGGTCGGCCAGGCGATCCTGATCGGCGGCATCGGCGGATTGCTGCCGGTGATCTTCGTACCGATCCTCGACAAGCTCAAGATCGACGACGTGGTCGGCGCGATCCCGGTCCACCTGGTCGCCGGCATCTGGGGCACGATGATCGTGCCGTGGACGGGCGATGCGACCTTCGCCGGCCAGGCCGTCGGCGTGCTGCTGACCGCCGTGTGGGTCTCCGCTGCTTCCGCCATCGTCTGGTTCGCGCTCAAGGTCACCATCGGTGTCCGCCCGAGCGAAGACGAAGAAATGACCGGCCTCGATATCGGCGAAACCGGGATCGAAGCCTACCCGGAATTCGCCCGGGCCAACTGATCGCAAGCTCGGCGGGGGCGCCGTTCTCTCCTCTCTCTTCCGGTGCCCCCGCCCAACCGTGTTCCTCCTGCGAACACCGACTTACTCGGGCCGGAGATTCGTTCTCCGGCCCTTTTTTTGCTTTGTGAGGACGGGCGTTACGCGGCCAGCGCATCCTTGACGAAATCGGCGCAGCGTTCGCCGATCATGATGCTCGGGGCATTGGTATTGCCCGAGACCAGCCGCGGCATCACGCTGGCATCGGCGACATAGAGCCCCTCGATGCCACGCGCCTTGAGCGTCGGGTCGACCACGGCATCCGCGTCGGAACCCATGCGGCAGGTGCCGACCGGGTGATAGACCGTGTCCGCGCGGTTGCGAATGAGCTCGTCGAGCTGCGCGTCGTCGTCGAGATCTATCGGATAGCGATCCTGTGGCTGGTACTTCGCCAGGCTGGGTGAGGACGCGATACGGTGCGACAGCCTGACCCCCTCGCGCAGGGTCGCAATGTCGCGTTCGTCGTCGAGGAAATTGGGATCGATCCGCGGGGCCTGACGCGCATCGCGCCCGTCGAGGCGCACCGTCCCGCGGCTTTCGGGACGCAGCACGCAGGCATGGAGCGAGAAGCCGTGGCCCTTGACCTTGGTGCGGCCGTGATCCTCGAGCATGGCGGGGACGAAATGCCACTGCACATCGGGTGCCGGCGCGCCGGGCATGACTTTCCAGAATCCGCCTGCCTCGGCATAGGGGGTGGTCATGATGCCGGTGCGTTTGCGCCGGTGCTCAACGATTGCCTTGGCCATGCGGACGGTCCCGGCAAGGCTGCTGCCGATGAAGTCCTTGCTCTCGGTCTCCCAGCTCGAAACATAGTCGATATGGTCCTGCAGATCGTCGCCGACCGCCGGCTTGTCGAGAACGACGTCGATGCCATGTTCCTTCAGATGCGTCGCCGGGCCGATGCCCGAAAGCATCAGGACTTGCGGCGAATTGAACGCGCCTGCCGAGAGCACGACCGCGCCGCGTGCCTTTACCGTGCGCTGCTTGTCGCCGACGCTATAGGTGACACCGGATACGCGTCCGTCCTCGATCTCGAGCCGCTGGACGCTCACCCCGATCCGCACGTCGAGGTTCTTCGAGCCTCGCCTGGGTTCGACATAGGCGCGCGCGGCTGACCAGCGTTCGCCGTCCTTTTGCGTCACCTGGTAGATGCCGAAGCCTTCCTGCTTCGCGCCGTTGAAGTCCGGATTGCGCGGCAATTGCAGCTGGGCAGCCGCCTCGACGAAGGCGAGGCTGCCAGGGTTGGGCCATTTTTGGTCGCTGACCCATAACGGACCCGATGCGCCGTGGAACTCGTCGGCCCCGCGCACATTGTGTTCGGCGCGCTTGAAATAGGGCAATACGTCGTCGTAGCTCCAGCCGCTACAGCCGACCTCGGCCCAATTGTCGTAATCCCATTGGTGCCCGCGAATGTAGATCATCGCGTTGATTGCCGAGGATCCGCCCAGCCCGCGACCGCGCGGCTGGTAGCCGGTCCGCCCATTTAGCCCCTTTTGCGGCACCGTTTCGTACCGGTAGTTCGAGGAATCGCGCAGGAAGGGCATGAAGCCCGGCGTCTTCACCAGCATGGTGTCGTTGCGCGGCCCCGCCTCGAGCAGGCATACGCTCTTGCCGGCCTCGGCCAGCCGTCCGGATACGGCGCTGCCCGCGCTGCCGCCACCGATCACGATGACATCGAATTCGTCCATGATTTCTCCTCTCTTGTGCGAGAGGTTAGGCAGCCTCGGCTTCGTCTGCAATCCGGTTTTCGAATGAAACGGATTTTTCCGCCTGTCCCCGCCGTTCGAGCCAGCGCTCGCGGATCTGGTCGGAAGTTTCGCGGCTACCGTCATGCGTCCAGCCGGGTTCGCGCAGGAGATAGGACATTTTGTGCCTCCAGGGCGCGCGCCACATGTCCTGCACGATACCGATCCATTCGTGGAACACCGCCCAAACCAGGTTGAAGCTGCCCAGCTGCTTGACGATCCCGTAGCGGATTTTCTCGTCGCGGGTTTCCGGCTCGAACGTGCCGAACATCTTGTCCCAGACGATGAACACGCCGGCATAATTGCGATCGAGATAGCGCGGGTTGGTCGCATGGTGGACGCGGTGGTGGCTCGGCGTATTCATCACCGCCTCGAACCAGCGCGGCATGCGGTCGATCGCCTCGGTATGGATCCAGAACTGGTAGATCAGGTTGAAGCCCGCGCAGATGGCGATCATCCCCGGATGGAAGCCGAGCAATACCAGCGGCAGCGCAAAGGCGAATCCCAATGTGAGAAACCCGGTCCAGGTCTGCCGGAGCGCGGTGCTGAGATTGTAGTGCTGGCTCGAATGGTGGTTCACATGGCTCGCCCAGAACCAGCGCACGCGGTGGCCGAAGCGATGGACCCAGTAATATTTGAGATCGTCGAGCACGAAGCACAGCGCGAAGGCCCACCAGCTCCACGGAATATCGAACAGCCGGAACTGCCAGACCCACAGGAACAGCGCGAAGAACGCGCCCCCGAACAACAGGCCCGACACCGTGCTGCCCAGGCCGAAGGCGAGGCTGGTGAGCGTGTCCCTGGGTTCGTAGGCCGTGGGGCGCTTGCGCCAGGCCCAGATCATCTCGATCAGGACCAGCGCAACGAAGCCGGGCACCGCGTATTCGGTGGGGGAGAAATCGGGCATTGCGATCAGCCTTCTAGCGCCTCTATCGCTTTCGCCCAAGACGCGGGATCATCGAGCAGCAGGCGGGCCGCGCCGTACCGCTTCTCCGCCGTGTCGACTACCAGCGCTTCGCCTTGCGCGCGTGCGCGGGCCGCAGGCGTCAGAAGGCGTCCGGCAAAATGTACGCCGTGCCGGCGCAGCAGCAGAACGCGCCCCGCCGCATCGCGCATCACCGCCCCCCGGCCTTCGCGATCGAGGCCGATCGCGACCGGTTCGTATCCGCTGACCGCTTCGTCGGCAGCAAGGCGCGCGGCATCTTCGCTATCGAGGCGCGGGGCGGGGCCGAGCTTGAGCCAATAGGCCAAACCGGCAAGCGCAAGAATGGCCACGAGCGAGCCGAGGAACTGCAGAAGGGCGGGCGGCAAATCCATCTTGCCAAAGGATTGGCACGCTGCCCGCTTTGCGGCAAGCAGGACATAACAGGGAGATGCCGATGAAGTCTTTTGTCATGCTTGCTGCCGGAGCTGCGGCGTTTGTCACGCCGACATTCGCGAACGACGCCGAACCGATCGCCAAGGTCGAAGCGCAGCAGGAGCGCACCGAGCGCGTCGCGCAGCAGATCTGGGACTTTGCCGAACTGGGCTATCTCGAAACGCAATCGAGCGGGCTGCTGATCGACGAATTGCAGCGCGAGGGCTTTTCGATCCGCGCCGGCGTGGCGGACATCCCGACCGCCTTCGTCGCCGAGTGGGGCGAGGGCGGTCCGGTGATCGGGCTGCTCGCGGAATTCGATGCCTTGCCCGGCATCAACCAGTCGACCGCCCCGACGCGCGACCCGATCGAGGGCAAGCATGTGGGCCATGCCTGCGGGCACAATCTGTTCGGCGCGGGATCGCTGAGCGCTGCGATCGCGATCCGCAACTGGCTCGAGGCGACCGACACGCCGGGCCGCGTCCGCCTCTACGGCACGCCTGCCGAAGAAGGCGGTTCGGGCAAGGTCTACATGGCGCGTGCGGGCCTGTTCGACGATGCCGATTTCGTGATCGACTGGCACCCGGCGGATCGCAATTCGGCCGCCTCGCGCAAGAGCCTCGCCAACCGTTCGGGCAAGTTCCGCTTCCGCGGCGTCTCCGCGCATGCCGCCGGTGCGCCCGAACGCGGTCGCTCGGCGCTCGACGGGGTCGAGGCGATGAACATGATGGTCAATATGATGCGCGAGCACACCACGATGGACACGCGCATCCATTACGTGATCACCAGCGGCGGCGCGGCGCCCAACGTCGTCCCGGATTTCGCCGAGGTCTTCTATTACGTGCGCCATTCGGATGCCGACGAGGTGCGCGCATTGTGGCCGCGGATCGAGGCGGCGGCCAAGGGCGCGGCAATGGGTACGGGAACGCAGGTCGATTGGGAGATCATCCACGGCAACAACCCGACGCTGCCGCTCGAATCGCTCCAGCTGATGATGGACAGGAAGCTGCGCCAGCTCGAACCGATCGTCTATACGGCCGAAGAACTCGAATGGGCCGCGACTATCAGCGAAAGCTTTGGCGAGGATGCACCCGAGCTGACCCAGGCGCAGGCGGTCGAGGATTATGCGGTACTCACCGGCTACGGCTCGACCGACGTCGGCGACGTCAGCCGGGCGGTACCGACGGTCAGCGTGCGCACCGCCGCCTGGGTCCCGGGCACTGCGGCGCATAGCTGGCAGGCGGTCGCCGCGAGCGGGCACAGCTATGGCATCAAGGGCACGCAGCACGCGGCCAAGGCAATGGTGCTCGCAGCGGTCGAACTCTACACCAACCCGCAATTGCGCGAGACGGCCAAGGCCGAATTCGTTGCGGCCCGCGGCGAGGATTACGTTTACGAATCGCTGCTCGGCGACCGCGAGCCGCCGCTCGACTATCGCCGCTGATCACTCACGCGTGCGGGCGGCGAACATGTCCATCGCCGGGCGCACCGGGCTGACGTCGTAACCGGCCGATGCGGCCGCCTCGCTGATCGCCTCCGGGTCCTCGCCCGTGCGAGCGCGGGCAAGAGACCAGAGCAACGTCGAACGCGTGCCCGACCGACAGAAGCCGAGGACCGGTCCCTCGGCGCCGGCGAGAGCGTCCTGCAGTTTCTCGACCTGCGGTTCGCTGAAACCCGCGCTGCCGATCGGGATGGCGAGATAGTCCATGCCCGCTGCGCGCGTGGCGGCCTCGATATCCGCGCCCGGCGGCTGGTCGGGCGCCTCGCCGTCGGGCCGGTTGTTGACCACCAGCGTAACGCCCATCGCCGCCGCTTCGGAGATTTCCTGCGGGGTGACCTGAGGGCTGGCGTAGAAATCGTCGGACAGTTTGCGAAATTCGCTCATCGGGCCTCTCCCTGCGCGCTGGCCAGCTTCGCTGCTGCCCGGCGATTGCGTTGCATGATATTGAGGATTTCGACGCCGACCGAAAAGCCCATTGCGGCGTAAATATAGCCCTTGGGCACATGGAAGCCGAAGCCGTCGGCGATCAGAACCAGCCCGATCATCACGAGGAAGGCGAGGGCGAGCATCACCAGCGTGGGGTTCTTTTCGATGAATCTGGCCAGCGGATCGGCGGCGACCATCATGATGCCGACGGTGATGACGACCGCCGTGACCATGATCGGGATTTCGTTGGTCATCCCCACCGCCGTGAGGATCGAATCGACCGAGAAGACGATGTCGATGGCGACGATCTGCGCGATCACCGTGCCGAAGGTTGCCTTTGCGGCATCGGCAACGCCCGGAGTCTTGTCGAGCAGGTCGCCCGAATCGTCTTCCGGTTCCATCGAGTGATGGATTTCCTTGGTCGCTTTCCACAGCAGGAACAGGCCGCCGACCAGCAGTATCAGGTCGCGTCCCGAGAAGGCGGTCTCGAAACTCACCTTGTTCGTCCCTTCCACCGGAGGGCCGGTGATGCCGAGATCGAACAGCGGGGTCTGCAGCGTCACCAGCCAGCCGATAAGCATCAGCAGCCCGATGCGCATGACCAGCGCCAGCGCCAGCCCGATCCGGCGCGCCCGCTGCTGCTGGTGTACGGGAAGCTTGTTCGACAGAATCGCAATGAAAATGAGATTGTCGACTCCGAGGACGACTTCGAGCGCGATCAAAGTGAGCAGGGCCAACCAGGCGGCCGGGTCGGAAAGCAGGGCCAGATATTCCATCGATGACCCTCTGCCGAACCCTTCCGCTGCGTTCAAGCCATCATACGCGCAACCTGCTCTATGCGAAAATGTCACATTTTTGCGGTTTGCTGGCCATAACAGCTAAATCATTCGCGCATAGCCTTCTTTCACGCTATGACGAATGCACAGGGAGGGTTTCGTGCCCGCCCGCACCGGTGCGGAAGCAGTCCTTTGTGCCGGTGAGGTTTGGATGACGGGCTGCACGACAAGGTATTGTTCGAGTTATGGGTTACGACAGAGGGCGCCGCCGCGGAAAGGACAAGCGCGACGGATTCGGCGAAGACGGTTTCGACAATTTCGGTGGCCCGCCAGCCGATTTCGCACCCCACGAAGCATTCCAGAACGATCGCTTCGGCGGCGGTGACCGGGGTGGCGACCGTGGCGGTGGCTATGGCGGCGGAAACCGCGGCGGCGGTTTCGGCGGTGGCAATCGCGGCGGCGGTGGCGGCGGTTTCAATCGCATGCCCGCGCAGGTCGTCGGTACCGGCAAGGGTGCGGTGAAGTTCTTCAACAGCCAGAAGGGCTTCGGCTTCATCCAGCAGGAAGGCGGCGGCGAGGACGTTTTCGTCCACATCAGCGCTGTCGAGCGTGCTGGCCTGGAAGGTCTGGCCGAAGGACAGGAGCTGGAATTCAATCTCGTCGATCGCGGCGGCAAGGTCTCCGCACAGGACCTGCAGGTCGTCGGCGACGTGATCCCGGTGCAGTCGCGTGGGGGCGATGCGGGCGGCGGTGCGCCGCGCCGCGAACTCACCGGCGAGAAAGCGACCGGGACGGTCAAGTTCTTCAACTCGATGAAGGGCTTCGGATTCCTTACCCGCGACGATGGCCAGCCCGATGCCTTCGTGCACATCAGCGCGGTCGAACGCTCCGGTCTCGCCGGCATCAACGAGGGCGAGCGCTACGAATTCGATCTCGAAGTCGACCGACGCGGCAAATATTCGGCGGTCAACCTCGTTCCCGTTCAGGACTGAGGGGCGCCCGCGCGATCCGGTTTGACCCGGCGCACGAGACGCAATAGATCGCTGGCAAACACGCAGATGGCGGTTCCCGCGAGGGACCGCCATTTGTCTTTCAACCGCAAATGCACCCACGAAAGAGGTGCCGCTGGAGGACCCATGTCGATTTCGCCGCTGATGCCTGTCTACCCGCGCTGCGGAGTCCGCCCCGTCAAGGGCGAACATTGCCACCTGATCGACGAGGACGGCACGCGCTATCTCGATTTTGCCAGCGGGATCGCAGTCAACCTGCTGGGGCACAGTCACTCCGGGCTGATCGGTGCGATCCAGAAGCAGGCCGAAACGCTGATGCACGTTTCGAACCTCTATGGAAGCCCTCAGGGTGAGGAACTGGCGCAGCGGCTCGTCGACAAGACCTTTGCCGACACCGTCTTTTTTACCAATTCCGGAGCCGAGGCGGTCGAAGCGGCGATCAAGACCGCGCGCGCTTATCATCAGCACGATGATGGCGATGCCAACCGCACCGAGCTGATCACCTTCACCAACGCTTTCCACGGCCGCACGATGGCGACGATCAGCGCCTCCAACCAGGAGAAGATGCACAAGGGCTTCCTGCCTCTGCTGGCCGGGTTCCAATATGCCGAGTTCGACAATCTCGAGCATGCCAAGTCGCTGCTGAGCGAGAAGACTGCCGGTTTCCTCGTCGAGCCGATCCAGGGCGAAGGCGGCATCCGTCCGGGCAGCGAAGAGTTCATCCGCGGCCTGCGCCAGCTCGCCGACGAGAATGACCTCATGCTCGTTTTCGACGAGGTCCAGTGCGGCGTCGCGCGCACCGGCAAGCTCTACGCCTACGAACATTACGGCATCGAGCCCGACATCATGGCCACCGCCAAGGGCATCGGCGGCGGCTTTCCGCTCGGCGCCTGCCTCGCGACCGAGAAGGCGGCGCGTGGCATGGGATTCGGCGCGCATGGTTCGACCTATGGCGGCAACCCGCTCGCGATGGCGGCCGGCATGGCGGTGATGGACGCCGTCGCCAATGACGAATTCCTTGCCGAAGTGACCGAGAAGGGCGAGCGCCTGCGCACACGACTCGAGCAGTTCATCGGCAATTACCCCGAACTGTTCGAACTGGTTCGCGGAAAGGGGCTGATGCTGGGCATCAAGATGAAGGTCGAAAGCCGGCCCTTCTTCGTCCACCTGCGCGACAACCACCACTTGCTGACCGTGGCCGCTGGCGACAATACGCTGCGGGTGCTTCCGCCGCTGGTGGCGGGCGATGCCGAATTCGACGAGTTTTTCGAAAAGCTGTCGGACGGCGCGGCAAGTTACATTCCGACAAGCTGAGTGAGGGCGAAGTGATGCGGCATTTCCTCGACCTTTCGGATGCGGGCGGGGATGCGCTCGCCGCCATGATCAACGACGCGCAGGACCGCAAGACGGCGAGGGTCGGCTGGCCCAAGGGCAAGCCCGATGCCGACGCGCCGCTGGCGGGCCATGTGCTCGCCATGATCTTCGAGAAGAATTCGACCCGGACGCGGGTCAGCTTCGACATGGCCATGCGCCAGCTCGGCGGCTCCGCGCTGATCCTCGAATCGGGGACCAGCCAACTGGGCCGTGGCGAGAGCATCGCCGATACCGCACGCGTCCTCAGCCGCATGGTCGATGCGATCATGCTGCGCACCGACGATCACGAAAAGGCGCTGGAGATGGCGCGCCATGCCAGCGTGCCCGTGATCAACGGCCTGACCGACCGCTCGCATCCTTGCCAGATCGTCGCGGATCTTCTGACCGTGATCGAACAGGGCAAGGCTTTGCCCGGTCTCGAACTTGCCTGGCTGGGCGATGGCAACAATGTCCTGCACTCGATCCTCGAGGCTGCCGGGCTGATGAAGTTCAATGTGCGGATCGGCACGCCGCAGGGCTACGAACCCGAGATGGAATTCGTGGACATGGCGCGCTCGGCAGGGACCACTGTGGCGCTTACCAACGACGCGCGGGAAGCGGTCGCGGACGCCGACATCGTCGTGACCGACACATGGGTTTCGATGGGGCAGGAGCATGCGCAAGACAAGCTCGCGGCAATGGCGCCGTTCCAGGTTTCGGGTGAGCTCATGCGTGCTGCCAAGCCCGATGCGAAATTTCTCCACTGCCTCCCGGCCCATGTCGGCGAGGAGGTTACCGCAGACGTGTTCGAGAGCGACCAATCGGTGGTCTTCGACGAAGCCGAGAATCGCATCCACGCGCAAAAATCGGTGCTGCTGTGGTGCTTGGAGAAAATTTGAGCGGAGTGAACGCACTCTAACATTTCGACCGGGTCTGCCCCATATGGCGGCGATGGACGCTACTCCCGACAAAACCGAAGAGACCTATTCGGGTCGCCTGCTCGCATTCACCATCCCGGCGCGTCATGCGCGTGGCCGTCTCGTTCGCCTCGACAGCACGCTCGACGAAATCCTTGCCGCGCACGATTATCCGCCGCCGATCAAGCATTTGCTGGCGGAGGCGCTGGTGCTTGCGGTGCTGATGGGCGGACTGGTCAAAGACGATGGATCGCAGGTGACCATGCAGGCCCAGACCGAAGCCGGTGCGGTCGGACTGCTGGTATGCGATTACAAGGGCGGCGAGCTGCGCGGCTATGTCGAGTTCGACGAAGCCCGGCTTGCGGAACTGGGCGCGAACCCTTCGCTCTTTGCGCTGTTCGCAAAGGGCTATCTTGCCATCACCTTCGATCTTGCCAGGGGCAAGGGGCGTTACCAGGGCATCGTACCGCTGGAGGGTGACAGTCTGGCCGAAGCCTGCGAGCGATATTTCTACCAATCCGAACAGGTGCCCACGCTGATCCGCTGTGCAGTGCGCTCGGATGCGGATGGTGTGCGTGCCGCCGGGTTACTCATCCAGCACCTGCCAGAGGGCGAGGAAGGTCGCGAACGCCTCCATGCCAAGCTCGATCATCCCGAATGGGAGCATGTCGCGATCCTTGCCGGCTCGCTGCGCCATGACGAGCTGCTCGATCCGGCACTGTCGCTGGAAGCGATCGCATGGCGTTTGTTCCACGAAGAGGAAGAGGTTCGCGTACAGCACGGTGCAACCATTGCGCGCGGATGCCGTTGTTCGGTTGAGCACTATCGCGACGTCCTCGCGCGCTTTCCCGAGGAACAGCGAGTCGAAATGCGCGACGAAAACGGGATCGTGCTGGTCGATTGTGCATTCTGCTCGAAGCAGTTCGGGATCGAAATCTGAACGGCGTGTCGTTGTTATACAACAGTTCATCGCGCTTGTGGTGTATTGAAAACGAATCACGGGCGCGTCTGGACTCGCGGACGAAAGGTGAATTTCGCTATGGCTCGCATCCGAGCACTCCACATCGCGGCATTGGCTGCACCGCTGGCGGCTCTCGCAGCACCGGCGCTGGCGCAGGCTTCGCTGGCGATGCTCGACAGTCTTGACCGCGGCGGATGGGAAGTGCGTTATCGTGATGGCAGTTCCGCGCAAAAGGTTTGCGTTCGCACGGGGCGCGAATTGATCCAGCTGCGGCACAAGGACAGCGGCTGCAATCGCTTCGTTGTCGAAGACGAAGCGCGCGATGTCACGGTCCAGTATACCTGCCGCGGCAACGGCTACGGACGCACGCATATCCGCAAGGAATCCAGCGGACTGGTCCAGATCGACAGTCAGGGAATCGCCGGTGGCAAGCCGTTTCAGTTTACGGCCGAAGCACGCCAGACGGGCAGTTGCGGCTGATCGCGATACTTGCGGGCCTTCTCGTTCGCGCTTAGCGGACCCCAATGACCACATCCGACAATCCCGGTCCCGCCGTCGTCCTCCTATCGGGCGGCCTCGATTCGATGGTTACTGCCGCAATCGCGCGCGAGCGTGGTCACGCGATCCACGCGCTGACGATCGATTACGGCCAGAGGCATGTGCGCGAGCTGCAATCCGCCCGGGCGATAGGCGAAAAGCTTGCCGTCGAGCGTCATGTCGAACTCCCGCTGGACCTGCGGCGCTTCGGCGGGTCGGCCTTGACCGACGATATCGATGTTCCCAAAGGCGGGGTCGGCGATGATATCCCGGTTACCTATGTTCCCGCGCGCAATCTCGTCTTCCTCGCCCTGACTACCGCCTTTGCCGAAACCACCGGATCACGGGACATTTTCATCGGCGTCAACGCGCTCGATTATTCGGGCTATCCCGATTGCCGTCCAGAATTCATCGCCAGCTTTGCCGAAACCGCCCGGCTGGGCACCAAGCAGGGCGTCGGGGGTGCTCCCTTCGCGATCCATGCGCCGCTGCAGCATATGTCGAAAGCAGACATCGCGCGCGAATGCGACCGGCTGGGCCTGGACCCGGCATGGAGCTGGTCCTGCTACGATCCGACAGCGGATGGATTGGCCTGCGGGACCTGCGATTCCTGCCGCTTGCGCCGAAAAGGCTTTGCCGAGGCTGGGCTTGCCGATACCACCCCCTACGCAGAGACAAAATCGGACCCAGGGGAGTAGGGAATTGGACCAAATCAAGGATGCCGCACCGCCAAGCGATTCGAAAGCAGGCAGCAGCACCGAGAAGGTCCCCGCCTACAGCTGGTATGCGCTTGGCGTCCTGGTGGTCGTCTATGTCCTCAACTTCGTCGACCGAAACATCATCTCGATCCTTGCCGAGGACATCAAGGCGGATCTCGGCTTGCGCGACGATCAGATCGGATTTCTCTACGGCACCGCCTTCGGCGTTTTCTATGCGCTGTTCGGCATTCCGCTCGGAAAGCTCGCAGACAATTGGCACCGCGTCAGATTGATGACGGCAGGCCTTGCCATCTGGTCGGCTTTCACGGCGCTTTCGGGATTTGCGAAGAATTTTGCCATGCTGAGCGCTGCCCGCATCGGAGTCGGGATTGGCGAAGCCACAGCCAGTCCGAGCGCTTACTCGCTGATCTCCGACTGGTTTCCGAAGAAGATGCGTGCCACGGCGCTCGCCATCTATTCTTCCGGGCTCTACATCGGCGGCGGCGTCTCGCTGCTGATCGGCGGGGCAATCGTCGAGAACTGGAACGAGTCTTTCCCGACCGACCCGCCGCTCGGGCTTGCCGGATGGCAGGCAGCCTTCATCATCGTCGGCCTTCCCGGACTGCTCCTCGCGCTGCTCGTTTTCACCTTGCGCGAACCGGTTCGCGGACAAAGCGACGGGATCGTGACCCCGCCTGTGAAAGACCCGTTCCGCGGCTTCTTCCAAGAATTGGTCGCGGTCATCCCGCCCTTCACCCTGATCGGGGCGGCCCGGGGCGGCGCGCGCGGTATTGTGATAAATCTCACCGGTGCCCTGGTTATCGGCGGCATCGCCTATCTGATGGCCGACCTGACCGGAAATGCGCAGCAATGGGGCGCCGTGGGGATCGGCTATTATGCCATCTTCTCCTGGGCCTCCACTCTCAAACGACGCGACGAGCCCACCTTTACCCTGATCTGGGGCACTCCCGCATTTCTTTCGACCATTCTCGGATACGGCATGGTCGCGTTCATGTCCTATGCTGCAGCATTCTGGGCCGCTCCCTATGCGATCCGGATACTCGAAGAGGCACCTTCGACGGCAGGCTGGTGGATCGGCGGACCTGGGGCCGCTGCAGGTTTCCTCGGCGTGATTATCGGTGGCCGGGTTGCCGACTGGCTGCGCGAGCGCATGCCGACCGGCCGCCTGTTCGTAGTGGCGTTCGGCCTTACCGCCGCGGCGCCTTTTCTCTACATCATGTTCACGACGCTCGATCCCACCGTCTTCTACATCGCCGCGTTCATGCAATCGCTATTCGGCAGCTCGGCGCTCGGTGCGGCGGCGGCAACGTCGCAGGATCTTGTCCTGCCCCGAATGCGCGGCACGGCTACGGCGACCTTCTTCCTTGCAACCACCCTCGTGGGGCTCGCCCTCGGACCCTACATGGCCGGGCAGGTATCCACGATGACCGGCAGCCTTTCGACCGGTGGCCTTAGCCTCCTGATCGCGGTGCCGATCGGCCTGCTGCTGCTACTGGTAGCCTATCGGACGGTGCCCAAGGCCGAGCAGACTCTGCTGGAGCGCGCCCGCGGCGCAGGCGAAGCGGTCTAGATCCGTTCCAGGACTCCGCAGGCAATCCGCGGTCCGGCATTTCCCGCCGGGTCGGTTCGGTAATCGTCTGGCCCGGAGTGGACGACGACCGCCGTCCCGTCCTCGTCGAAAATCGAGTTGAGCACGCTCGTTGCATTGCCCTCGAGGACGAATTCCGCACTGCCGCTACCGTTGGGACCGATGGTCAGATTGGGCATGTCGCCGAGGTGTTTGCCGCCGGGAGATAGGGAGCCGTGACTGGCATTGCCGGGATTGAGGTGGCCGCCGGCGCTCTTGAAATCGGGCGCGTTGCATTTCCCGGTCGTATGCAGGTGAAACCCGTGCTCACCTGGCGACATGCCGACAGCTGCAACCGCCACGGAGACCGTTTGGCCGTTGCTCAAGAGCTGGACCGTGCCTGCCGGTAGTCCATTGGCGAAGCGCAATGTTGTCTCGGCAACGCGGTCGGTCGGCAGCTCGCTGATTGTGGAGCACGCTGCGATGGCCGGGATGGCGAGAGCGGTGAACAGGATGCGTCGGCTCATGGTTTCTCTTCCCCTCGGGTAATCAGTCTCGTTCAGCCAACGAAAAAGGGGCCGGATTGCTCCGGCCCCCTTGGTGATTTTGGCATGTTGCCGTCGCTTACATGCCCGAACCCGGACCGTAAGTGATTTCGACGCGGCGGTTCTGCAGTTCGCGAACGCCATCGGCGGTCGGAACGCGCAGCTGCGATTCGCCGAAGGCTTCGCTGGTGATCCGGGTATCCGGAATACCGCGCGAGGTCAGGTAACCGCGAACCGATTCGTTACGCCGTTCGGCGAGGCCCATGTTGTAGACCGCCGAACCCGAAGTGTCGGTGTGACCGGCGAGCATGACTGCGGCGCTGCCGCAATTGGCATAGGCCGAGACCGCGTTGTCGAGGATCGTCGCTGCTTCCGGAGTGATGGCCGATTCGTCCCAGTTGAAGAAGACGATGTAGGGCCCCGTCTCGCAGACCGGCGCCGGCGGCGGCGGGGGCGGAGGCGGCGGAGGCGGCGGCGGGGGAGGCGGCGGCGGCGGCGGCGGCGGAGGCGGCGGCGGAGCACCGAAGTTGTACTCGAGCGTACCCATCAGCGAGTGGCTGGTGAACGTATCTTCCAGTGTGTTGCCGCCAATATCGACCAACTCATTGTCTTGCGCCTTGAAGAAGCGATAGCGCAGCCCAACGTCGACATTGTCGTTCAAAGGAGCGCGCACGCCGGCGAGCAGTTGCCAGGCAAAGCCGCTGTCGGAATCATCGACCGAGGATGCAAGGTTGGAGAAGGGCGTAACTTCGTAGCTGGTACGCGCCACGCCTACACCACCCCCGACGAAGCCCTGAAGGCCGTCATCGGGGCCAAAATCAACCAAGCCGTTCAGCATGAACGAAAGGGAATTGGTGTCGCCACCAGCCGGGTACAGACCGGGAGCCAAAACACCACCACCGCCAGTGGGCAAGCCAGGTGTGCTCACTGTGACGCTGTCGACGTCGGCGCTGCGATAACTGACTTCAGCTTCCAAACGGAAGGACCCGAAGTCATAGCCGACGTACCCGCCGCCGTCGAAACCGTAGTCATGGTCGACGATATGAGCATCGGATCCGCCGTTGATCGTGAAGTCAGTATCTTCGACGATCATCGCACCGAATTCGGCGCCGATATACCAGCTGTCGTCCTTGGCCAGGGCTGGCGATGCAAGGGCCGTAGAGGCCATCGCCATTCCTATGACGAATTTCCGCATTATAGTTTCCCCTTTTTGCGAATTGGAGCCACCGAGTGGAACATATCTATCTTTCAACCCCCAAGGTGGCAAGCAAACAATCGGCAGGAACTGTTGCATTAATGCCGCTTTTCCTGCGCAATGAGAATGGGTTCCGGGTCTCGGGCCCATTCCGTGATGGGCGAACGGCGGCGAAGAAAAGGGGTTCCCGTCAATTTGACGGAAATATGGCCAGTGTTGCAAGTATGTCGATGATCGCTTCGATGCTGGCACGGGCCTCGACATCGACATTCGATCCGCCCGCGGGCAATGCCGGGCGCACTGCCTGTCGCCATCCCGACAGATAGGCTCGGCGCTTGCCTTTCGACCGGTCGAAGACCTGCATGCCTTCGCACGGCTGGCACAGGGTCCACTGGGTACCGTCCCAACTCGCAAGGAAATCTTCGCGTCCCTCCCATGCGCCGCTGGCCGGGCTCGCCACTATCCAGCAATCGCCTGGCGAGGGCGCTGCGGGAGGTGCCGTTGCGTCGCCTTCGACAACCGGGTGAAGCAGGGTATCGATCCGCGCGAGGCTTTCGTTGACGTAAAATTCCTTTTGTGCCTGCCCGGCACACGTGGCTATGCTGCGGGCCGCGCAGGCTCTCCGGTTCGGCGGCGGAGTACAGCGTCGCTTCCGCCCCGCCTGGCCAGCGCAGGCGGCGCAGCGAGGGTTCGAACGCCGGTCGCCGGCCGGGCGGGCAGCAGGCAAGGATGCCGCTTTCGCCTTCGACCATCACCGCACGCCCTTCGCCGAGGCTTGCGGCGAGCAGGGCGATGCGCGCCGCATTGTCGCGCTCGGCGATCGCGCGCACCCATTCCGAGCCCGCGCGGGTCTTGCCGAAACCGCGCCCGGCGAGGATCAGCCAGCAGCGCCAGTCGCCTTCGGGCGGCAACTGGCCGCCGTGGGCGGTATTGGGAAAATCGAAATCCCATTCGTTCTTCTCGTTCTGGTCGAGCGTGCGCGCGAAACGGTCACGCTGTTCGGGCTCGGCTTCGGCGAAAAGTCCTGCGCGTGTTTCCCTATCCGCCACGGGCCTTGCGCTCCTTCTCGGCGGCGACCTGCTGGCGGAAGATCTCCACCTTGCGCTCGATCGAGGCGCGCACTTCGGCGGCGCTGACATTGGCGCGGGTCGCGCGTTCGGCGGCAATGGTGTCCTTGTGCGCCGCGAGGAGACGCAGTGCCGATGCGACGTCCATCCTGCGGTCCGGTGCCGGGTCGCGCAGGTGGCCGAGCACCTCCATTTCCAGATTGGCATAACCTTCGAACAGGGCGCTGCGCCAGGCGGCTGCGAAATCCCGGTCCGCCCGGCGCAGGCGATAGGCCTCGCGCGGGGGAATGTTGGCTTCCGTGGCCGATGCCGACACGTTGGAGCATTCCGCCAGCCGTTCGAGGAAAATGCGTTTCCATTGGCGGGGCGATGGCTTGCCGGCACGATTGCGCAGCCGGGTGTTGTCTTTCGCCCTGAAGGCGGCCAGCGCGCGCTCCCAGCGCTGGCCGAATTCGGCGCTGCGCTTGCGGCGGCTGTAGGGCGACCCGGATTTCACCCCTGCCGCCTTCGCTGCCCGGCTGACCATGCCGTATTCGCGCAGGCCGGCGATGAAATCGTCTTCCCACGCGTGCCGGTCCGCAGACCCTGATCGCGACATGCGTCCCTCCCGATGATGCGCGGCATGAAACGACCAAAGGCGGCCCCTGAAGAGAGCCGCCCTTGCGAATCACACTTTTGCGATGTTCCAGATATGTACCCAAACAGCGTGACGATGTCAATAGAAAAGAACCAAATAGGTTATGCAGAGATGCTTGCCTACAGGTCGCTGCTCACCTAATCGACAAAGCACTGCAGGGACGCTGAGGAACCTCCGCAAATCATGATCATGAAACCGCTGCGCGGGCTGTACGACTGGACGATGGAAAAGGCCTCGCACCCGCATGCGGTGGGCTGGCTGGCGTTCTTCTGCTTCATCGAATCGAGCTTCTTCCCGATCCCGCCGCACCCGCTGCTGGGCCTGATGTGCCTCGCCGAACCGAAGAAGGCGGTGAAGTTCGCCACCGTCGCGACGCTCGCCTCGGTTGCGGGCGCATTGCTCGGCTATGCGATCGGCTGGGGCCTCTATGACACCGTCGGCGTGTGGCTGATCGGCGCGCTGGGGCTGACCGAGGCATTTCCCGTGGCCGCCTGCCATCTGCGCGAATATGATTTCGAGGCGATCCTGATCGCCGGCGCGACGCCGGTGCCGTTCAAACTGCTGACGATCACTGCCGGTTTCGTCGGCATGAACCTCGTCACCTTCGTGCTTTCCAGCCTGTTCGCCCGCGCGCTGATGTTCATGACCGTGGGGATCTTGTTCCGCGTGTTCGGCGCGCCGATCAAGCGGGTGATCGACAAATATCTCGGCACGGTGACGACGGTGTTCGTTGTGCTGGTGGTGGGCGGCGTCGTCGTGCTCACCCAGCTCGGCGGGAGCGAGGATGGCGATGGCGGCCCCTGCGCCGCCCCGCCGCCGATCGAAGCGCGCTAGAGCAGCGTGGCGATGCCTTGCGCTACGATGGCGAGGCCGATCGCGACGACCATCACGGCAAAGCCGATTTCGAGTATCCGCTTGCGCGAGGCGAGCCGCTTGCCCGCAATCCGGCCAAGCAGGCTGCCCGCGATACCGCCCGCGAGCATCCAGGCGATCAGCTCCCAGTCGACCAGGCCCGACAGCGCATAGGATGCGGCCGTCGTCGCTCCCAGCGCGGTGACCACCAGCAGCGAGCTGCCGATCGCCAGCGACACCGGCATGGCGGTCGCGAAGACCAGCCCGGGGACGATCAGGAAGCCCCCGCCGATGCCGAAAAAGCCCGCCAGCAGGCCGACCGCGAGCCCGGTCGGTACGATCCGCCTCAGCAAGGGGCGCGCGGTCTCGCGCGTCATGCGCACATTCGGGTTTTCGCCACCCTTGCGTTCGCGCAGCATCAGCGCGCCGACCACCACCATGAGGAGGCCGAACAGCGCGAGCAGCTTGTCGCCGTCGAAGGCTTTTCCCGCCTCTGCCCCCAGCGCCGCACCGATCATTCCCGACACGGCGAAGGAGGCCGCGCAGGCCCAGCGGACATTGCCCGCGCGGGCATGGCCGACCAATCCCGTCGCTGCGTTGAGCGCGACGGCCACGGCGGCGGTCCCGATCGCCATATGCGGCTGGCCCACGCCGACGAAATAGACCAGCAGCGGCACGGCCAGGATCGATCCGCCCCCGCCGACCAGCGCCAGCACGAAGCCGATCAGCGCGCCCGAAAGCAGCGCGGGTATGGCGAAATCGGCGAGGGGCATGGTCGGATCAGGCCGCCGAACGGTTCCACGGCATCATTACCAGCAGGCTTGCCATGCCGCACCAGCCGGTCGCTCCGGCAAAGGTCAGCCCCGCGCCGACGAAAGCGGACAGGCCGAACCAGGCGGGCGCCACGGCAAAGCCCAAAATCACGCCTGCAAGCACCAGCAGCCCTGCGGTGATCTGCACCTGGCGCATGATCTCGAGCGGGGCGGAGGTGTTTTGCTCGACCGGGAGGCCTGCCGAACGCCAGGCATCGAGCCCGCCTTCGAGGCAATAGGCTTCGCCCTTGCGCAGGCTGGCGAGGCGCGCGGAATTGGCGCTGGTACGCATGCCCGAACGGCACAGGAAAACCACCGGCGCCTCGTCCGTGACGGGTCCCAACGCATCCAGCGGACGGTTCTCGGCGCCCGCCGCGTGCGATCGCGCGAATTCGTCGGCGCCGCGGATATCGATCAGCCGCGCGCCCTTGGCGGCCAGTTCCTTGGCGTGGACGGGGGAAATCGTGGGAAGGCTCATGTCGAAGGCTCCTCGCAATAGAGATGGTGAAGCGTGGCCAGCAGCGTCTCGCAGCGCGGATCGGCGATCCGGTACCACAGCGACTGCGCCTCGCGCCGGTAGGCCACCAGCTCTTCGCCCCGCAGCCTGGCCAGATGCTGCGACAAGGCAGACTGGCCCAGGCCGACCTCCTCGGCGAGATCGCCCACGCGCATTTCGCCATGTTCGGCGAGCTTGCACATGATCATCAGCCGCCGCGTGTTGCCGAGCGCCTTGAGCAGCTCGGCGACCGTGCCGGCATTCGCCTCGAACGTGGCGAGGTCCATAGGGGGAAGGGCAGTTGGTTTGTTCATTAGCTCTTGCTAAATAAGATGCCCCTAATATATGTCAAGGGCAGACAGATATGGAGACCCCCATGACCGCCCCCCGCATTCGCGCCTTTTTCGACGAACCCACCAACACGGTGAGCTATCTCGTATGGGATCCCGCCAGCATGCGCGCGGCGGTGATCGACCCGGTGCTCGATTTCGATCTCGCTTCGGGCCAGGCCGATATCCGCTCGGCCGAGGACATTCTCGCGGCGGCCGAGGAGGAGGGTGTGACGATCGACTGGGTGCTCGAGACGCATGCCCATGCCGATCACCTTTCCGCCGCGCCCTTCATCAAGGCGAAGACCGGCGCGGCGATCGGCATCGGCGAGGATATCCGCAAGGTGCAGAAACTGTTCCGCCCGGTCTTCGGGCTCGACGATCTCAAGACCGACGGATCGGATTTCGACCGTCTCTTCGCCGATCGCGAGCGCTTTGCGATCGGCGAGCTAGAGGTCGAGGTCCTGCACGTCCCCGGTCATACGCCCGCCGATGTCGCCTATCGGATCGAGGATGCGGTCTTCGTCGGCGACACGCTGTTCATGCCCGATTACGGCACCGCGCGCGCCGATTTCCCCGGCGGTGATGCGCGCCAGCTCTATCGCTCGATCCGCCGCCTGCTCGCCCTGCCCGACGAGACCCGACTGTTCCTGTGCCACGACTACAAGGCGCCGGGCCGCGAGGAGTACAAGTGGGAGACCACGGTTGGCGAGCAGCGGCGGAGCAGTGTTCACGTAAACGACAGCGTCACCGAGGACGAATTCGTCGCCATGCGCGAGGCGCGCGACGAAACGCTCGCCGTGCCGCGACTGCTGCTGCCCTCGGTCCAGGTCAATATCCGCGCCGGGAAATTCCCCGAGGCGCAGGACAATGGCGTCGCCTATTTGCGGATTCCGGTAAAGCCGGTGCGCGAGGCGGTGGAACGAACCGCTAGATGATTCCGACTTCCTTGCCCGCCTGTTCGAAGATCGCGAGAATTTCGTCGACCTCGCTTTCGCTATGATCGGCGCAGAGTGAACAGCGCAGCAGCGTCATGTTGGCAGGTGTTGCCGGCGGCCTGGCGAGGTTCACGTACAGCCCCCCCTTGATCAGCGCTTCCCACATGGCCGCACCCTTTTCGAGGTCGGGCATGATGACCGCGATGATCGCGCTCTGCGGCTCGTCCGTGCCGAGCTTGAAGCCCAGGTCCTTCAAGCCCTTGTGCAGATTGCGCGAATTCTCCCACAGATGCGCGCGCTTGTTGGACCCGTGCATCAGCTTGCGGATGCTGGTTTCGGCGGTGGCGACAACGGAGGGCGGCAGCGACGCGGTGAACACGTAGGGGCGGCACACCAGCCGCATGATTTCGAACTTGGGATGGTTCGAAACGCAGAATCCGCCCACCGTACCGACGCTCTTGGAAAAAGTTCCGATGATGAAATCGACATCGTCGATGACCCCTGCGGTTTCGACCACGCCGCGCCCGTTCTCGCCGATGAAGCCCATCGAATGCGCTTCGTCGACCAGCACCATGGCGCCGTATTTCTTGGCCACGGCGACCATTTCCTTGAGCGGCGCGACATCGCCCAGCATCGAATAGACGCCTTCCAGAATGACCAGCTTGCCCGCGCCTTCGGGGATTCGGCGAAGCCGCTTTTCCATCGCCTCGACGTCGTTGTGCTTGAACGGCACGACTTCCGCCTGGCCCATGGCGCAGCCGTCCCAGATGCTGGCATGGCTGTCGATGTCTAGGACGACGTAATCGCCCTTGCCGGCGATGGTGGAGATGATGCCGAGATTGGCCTGGTAGCCGGTCGAGAAGACCATCGCATGGTCCATGTCGTAGAAGTCCATGAGCGCCTGCTCGACTTCCTTGTGACCCTGGTAGGTGCCGTTGAGCACCCGGCTGCCGGTAGTGCCGCTGCCGAAATCGGCCAGCGCCTGCTTGCCCGCCTCGACCACGTCGGGATCGAAGGTCATGCCCATGTAATTGTAGGTGCCGAGCAGGATCGTGTCGCGCCCGTTACAGATCGCCCGGGTGGGCGACAGGACCTTTTCCATCACCAGGTTGAAGGGGTCTTCGCGGCCCTGCGCGAGCAGTCCCTCGCGCAATGCGATGACGTCGTCGAATTTAGCGAACAGGTCCTTGCCTTCGCTCGCGATCTCCTGCGGCTGGTCCGCCTGCATGATGCCCTCGCTCATCAGGAGGCCTGCAGCTTGGTGACGGCGTCGACCAGCTGGCCGTAATTCTCGATTTCGGCCTGCTGGTTCATCGAAATGATGATGTCGAACTCGTCCTCGATCTCGGCGACGAAATCCATCACGGTCAGGCTGTCGAATTCCAGATCGTTGGCGAAGGTGGTGCCTTCGGTGATTTCCACGCCCTTCTTGTTGAAGGGTTCGGCCAGTTCGCGAATCTTGGCGTCGACTTGGGCTCGGTCCATGGCGGGGCTTTCCAATCCTTGTGCGGCGCGGGACCATATCGGGACACCACGCGAATGATTGCCGCGGCAAAGCGGCTTGAGGCGGTGCTTGTCAAGCGCGGGCCGCAATGGCAAGCTTGCGAAAAAGTCGCAATCGTCTGTTCGATCAGGGGAAAACGGATGAGCGATTCAGCCTCCGCGAAGCCGGTTCCGGCCGATCAACCCGCCATCGACGACGGGGCGGCGACGGATTCGGCCGGTGCCAAGCGCCAGGCGAGTTATTCCAGCCACGCGATCCATCTGATGCGCACGGCGCAGATGAGCACGTTGAAACTGTCGCAAATGGCCGACCAGAAGGCCTCGATCCTGCTCGGCGCGACCTTCCTCGTGTTTTCGCTCTCGGTCAGCCGCGCGCTGACCGGGCAGATGCCGGTCTCGCTGATGATCCTCGCCAGCTTCTCCTTCGCCAGCTCGCTCTGCGCCGTCATGGCGGTGCTGCCCAAGGTCGGGCGGCCCGATGGCAAGATCGCCAACCGCAACCTCATCTTCTTCGGCCATTACACCTGGATGGACGAAGAAGAGTGGACCGAGGAGCTGCTCGAACGGCTCGAGACCGATCGCACCGTTTTCGAAACGATGGCGCACGACATGTATCAGAACGGGCAGGTACTGGCGGGCAAGAAATACCGCTTCCTCGCGCTGGCCTACAAGGTTTTCATGACCGGCCTGTTCGTGACGCTGGCGGTCTTCGCCTTCGAAATGGCGACGAGTTAGTTTGGCGGTTGCGGTCGGGGCCTGCGTCCGCTCCGCGCGCCCTGCTGGATTCTTTGTCGGGTGCGCTATCGACCTCCGTCGATAGCTTGCGGCTGCACCGGCCCACGCCCCCACCCGGCCACCCACGGCACGGTATCTTATGGGTGGCCGGGTGGGGGCGTGGGCCGGTGCCGCAAGGTAAGCGCGGACGCGCTTACCGCATCCAACAAAGACTCCGAGAACTCAAAACGAACTCTCGACCGATTACCCCGGCAGCAACGCCCGCACGGCGGCCATGAAGGGGCCGATCGATACCGGCTTGGCAAGATAATCCGCCGCCCCCGCATCGCGGATGCGCTCCTCGTCGCCTTTGCCGGCATAGGCGGTCACCGCCAGTACCGGCACCTCCGCCAGCGCGCTGTCCGCCTTGAGCTGGGCGATCAGGTCGATCCCGCTGACATTGGGCAGCTGGATATCCATAATGACGAGATCGGGCGCGAATCGCTTCGCGGTGGGCAGCACGTTCTGCCCGTCGGACACGGGCACCACTTCGTGGCCGTTTGCCTTCAGCACGTCACAGAACAGCTTACGATTGAGATCGTTGTCCTCGACAACGAGGATTCTGTTTGCCACTTGGCCCATGCCTCCACGCAGTGTGAGGGCGCCTTATGCAAAAGCGGGAGCGCTGACAATTATTCGCGAACCAACCCAGCAGGAAACACGGTCGGCCGACGTTCTGGCGCTGGAAGCGCTCGGCTGGGCTCTGGCCGATGACAAGCGCGCCGAACGTCTGCTGTCGCTGACCGGCCTGACGCCCGACCGATTGCGGAACGGTCTGACCGATCGCGGCGTTCAATCTGCAGTGCTCGAATTCCTCGCCAATCACGAACCCGACCTGGTGCTGGCCGCCGACGCGCTGGACACCACGCCGGAAACGCTCGTCGCCGCCGCCCGGGAGCTGTCCGCATGAGCCGTCCGCTGATCATTTCCGATTGCGACGAAGTGCTGCTGCACATGGTCTCGCCCTTCCGTGACTGGCTGGCCGAGACGCAGGGCGTCGAATTCCGCATGGAGGGCCGCGATTTTTCGAAGGCGCTGCGCTGGCAGGACAGTGGCGAAATCCTCGCGCCCGAGGAAATCTGGTCGAAGCTCGGCGGTTTCTTCGACACGGAAATGCACCGCCAGACACCTATTGGCGGCGCCATCGAGGGGATTACCGCCCTGCGCGAACACGCCGATGTCGTGATCCTCACCAATCTGGTCGATAAACGCCAGGAAATGCGCCGCGCGCAATTGCTCGATCACGGGCTCGATGCGCGGGTCTTCACCAACCAGGGACCCAAGGGGCCGGCGCTGCAGGCGATCCTCGACGAATACAACCCTTCGAAAGCCATCTTCATCGACGATCTTGCGCAGCATCACCGTTCGGCGCGCGAGACCGTTGGCCAGATCACCACGCTCCACCTCTGCGGCGAACCGCTGCTCGCCCCGCATATCGATTGCGCGCACACATCGGGCCATGCCGATGCGCGGATCGATCGCTGGGACGAAGCGCTGCCGTGGCTGCTGGGCGAAATCGAGAAGGAACCTGCATGAGCATTCACGACCGTCTTCGCGCGCATGGCATCACGCTGCCCGCGGCAGCGGCGCCCGTCGCCAGCTATCAGCCCGTCGTGGTCGATGGCCACACCGCCTATGTGTCGGGCCAGCTTCCCTTTATCGACGGCAAGCTGGTGACCGGCAAACTCGGCGAGGACGTCGCGCTCGATCGGGGTGTTGCCGCGGCGCGTGCCTGCGGATTGATGATCCTGTCCCAGCTCGAAGCGGCAGGGCTGATCGAACGCGTGGCGCATATGGTCAAGCTTGGCGGTTTCGTCGCGTCGATCCCCGATTTCTTCGATCAGCCGAAGGTCATCAATGGCGCCTCCGACCTGATGGTCGAGGTGTTTGGCGATCCCGGGAAACACGCGCGCAGCGCGGTGGGGGTGCCGGTCCTCCCGCTCAATGCCGCGGTCGAGGTCGATGCGATCGTTGCTCTCAAGGCTTGATCGCCTCTTCGTAGCCCCGCCCGATTCCGCGCGGGTCGGCTGGCTGCGCGACTGGACCTTTGCCCATCGCGGGCTGCATGACCAGCATGCTCCGGAAAACTCGCTTGCCGCCTTTGCAGGGGCGGTCGAGCGCGGCATAGGCGTGGAATGCGATATCCAGCGCAGCCGCGATCACGCTGCGATGCTCATGCACGACTGGGAGCTGGAACGGCTTACCGGCGTCACCGGCCCGACCGCGTGTTATTCGGCCGAGGAACTGGCGCGGATCGCCTATCTCGACAGCGAGCACATGCTGGCACGACTCGACGATCTGCTGGCGCTGGTCGAGGGCAGGGTGCCGATCCTGGTCGAGATCAAGTCGCGCCGCCGCTACGATATCGAGGAAAGCTGCGTCGCCGTGCGCGATGCGCTGGCCGGATATGAAGGGCGCCATGCGGTGATGAGCTTCGACCCGCGTGTCTCGCGCTGGTTCCGCAAGCATTCGCCGCGCACCGTGCATGGCCTCGTCATGCGCGAGGATCATATCGGCATGACGCAGAAGCCGTGGCAGCGGCATCTGGCGCTCTGGCTCGCGCGGCCCGAATTCATCGCCTATCATGTCGCGGCCTTGCCCAATCCGATGGTCGCCTCGCTGCGCACGGCTGGCATGCCGGTGCTGACCTGGACGGTGGATACGCCGGATCTTCTGCGACACGCGTTGCTCCATGCCGATGCGCCGATCGCCGAAGGGGCGGGCGTGCCATGAGCGACGGGGGCCTCGCCGCGCGCGTCGGTGGTTCGGTCGGTGCATTCGACCGCGCCGAATGGAACGCGCTCGCCGGCACCGACAACCCTTTCGTCTCCCACGAATTCCTCACCGCGCTGGAGGATTCGGGCAGCGTCGGGGCGGGGACCGGCTGGCAGCCGGCGCCGCTGGTCATCAGTGCCGAAGACGGGCCGCTGGTCGCCGCCATGCCTGCCTATCTCAAGGGGCACAGCCAAGGCGAATACGTCTTCGACCATAGCTGGGCCGATGCCTATGAGCGCGCCGGGGGCAGCTATTACCCCAAGCTCCAGATCGCCGCGCCCTTCACGCCGGCGACCGGGCCGCGCCTGCTCGTCTCGGACGAGGCCTATGCCGCGCCGCTGCTGGCTGCCGCCGAGCAATTGTGCCTGCAGAACGGGTTCTCCTCGGCGCATGCGACCTTTATCGAACCGGAACAGGGGGCGCTGTTCCAGCAGGCCGGGTGGATGCTGCGCAGCGATATCCAGTTCCACTGGCACAATCGCGGCTTCGCCGATTTCGACGCGTTCCTCGCCACGCTCGCCTCGCGCAAGCGCAAGGACCTGCGCAAGGAACGCGCCGCGGCGCAAAGCCAGGTCGATATCGTCCGCCTGCGCGGCGACGACATTCGCCCCGAGCACTGGGATGCGTTCTGGCGGTTCTACCAGGATACCGGTGCGCGCAAATGGGGCACGCCCTATCTGACGCGCGCGGCCTTCGACCTGCTGGGGGAGCGGATGGGAGAAAAGATCCTGCTGGTGCTGGCGCTACAGGAGGGCGAACCGATCGCCGGTGCGCTCAACTTCATCGGTGGCGATGCCCTCTATGGCCGGTACTGGGGCTGCACGCGCGACGTGCGCTTTCTGCATTTCGAACTATGCTATTATCAGGCGATCGACGCGGCGATCGAACTGGGCCTCTCGCGGGTGGAAGCCGGGGCGCAAGGGGGGCATAAGCTCGCGCGGGGATACGAACCGGTGGAAACCGTCTCGGCACATTGGTTCGCCGATCCCGGGTTTCGCCAAGCGGTGGCCGATTTCCTCGAACGCGAACGCGCGGGCGTGGACGCCGATCGCAATTATCTCGCGACCCGCACGCCGTTCAAGAAGGCCTAGGCGGCTCGGCGGCTTCCGTCGGCGAGCCATTCGCGCGCGCGGCGCTGTGCTTCGGCGATTTCGCGCGCGGTCATTTCGTCCGAAACGTCGGCGCGGCACCAGCTGGCTTCCTCATGCCCCTTCGACGCGGCAATGTTGAACCATTTGTGTGCCTCTATCATGTCGCAGACCGTGCCGTGGCTGCCGGTCGAAAACGCGACACCGAGGTCGTAGAGTGCGTCGACGCTGCCGCGTTCGTATGCCGCGAGGCACCGGGCGACCAAGGCCGCGGCTTCCTCGCCCTGGATGATCGTGCCGTTGCCACCTTCGATACCGGTAAGCTGCATCGTCATTCCCCCTGAAGGACCGACATCGATTGCCGGACGATCAAGAATTGCCAAAATTATGGTCAAGAAGTGGTTAACGCGGTGCGGTATTTCTTTCTGCCGGGCCCGATCAAAGGCGCTCTCGCCCCGAAAAACGCACAATTCGACGGCTCATCGGATTGGCGCTTGTGTGGCCGGGGGTGCTTGCCTATACGCCGCGCCCAACGGGTCATCCGGGGCACCGGAAAAATCCGGGCCGGCGGGTCGGCGGTGGTCCGAAGGCTGAATTCGACCGAGTTGAGAGGGTCCTCAATGGCCTCTGTGGCAAACGACAAGGAAAAGCTGGCCAAGGCACGCGCCGCGGTCGGTGCTGAGTACGTACCCGACGACAGCGAAGAATATATGAACGAACGGCAGCAGGAATACTTCCGCATGCTGCTGCTCGATTGGAAGAAATCGATTCACGACGCGGCCGGGCAGACGCTGCAGTCGTTGCAGGACGGCCCAATTCGTGAACCCGATCTCAATGATCGCGCGTCGTCGGAAACCGACTGGGGGATCGAATTGCGCACGCGGGACCGCCAGCGCAAGCTGATCTCGAAGATCGATTCCGCCCTGCGCCGGATCGACCAGGGCGAGTATGGCTGGTGCGAAGTGACCGGCGATCCGATCGGCCTGAAGCGGCTCATCGCCCGGCCTGTCGCAACCATGACCGTCGAGGCGCAGGAAGCGCATGAGCGGCGCGAGAAGATTTCGCGCGACGATTGATCGCGCGATAACCGAATGTTTAGGTCTCGACCCTAGCGTGTAATCCGTCCCGGAACGGTCCGGGGCTGGGTCCGCACTGAGCACGCAAGGGTACGATTAACGCCATGTCCTCGGTCGATACGCGCCATGTCGCTCGCGACAGCCTGTTTCTCTTCGCAGATCTGACCTTCGAGGGTCAGTCCGAATCGACGCGGGTCAAGGTGCGCAACCTGTCGGCTGGCGGGATGATGGCGGAGAGCAGCGAAATCGTTGCTTCGCGCGGAGACCGGTTGGCCATCGATTTGCGCAATGTCGGTATCGTCAGGGGAAGTGTCGCCTGGACGCAGGGCAACCGCTTCGGTGTCGCATTCGAAAGCGATATCGACCCGAAGGTCGTGCGCGCACCCATCGGCACCAGCCCGGAAACCCCGCGCTACGCCCGGCCGGCGGTTTCCACGCCGACATTCTCCGAAGAAGAGCGCCGCATCCGCAACCTTTGAATTGCGTGGCTGACGCCGGCGACCGTGGCTGCTAACCGGGCGTCCATGCGCCCCTGGCTTCTCGCATTCCTGTCCGCTTCCCTCGCCGCCTGCGGCGCGGGAGCCGATGACGGGATCGTCGATGTCGTCTTCATCGCCGAGCCCGAGGAGCTCGTGGCCGAAGGGGTGAGGCTGGGCTATGCAGGCCAGCACATCCGCGCGGCGCTGTCCACCGGCCTGGTACGGATCGATTCGCGCGGTGAGGTCGTGCCCGGCGTGGCCGAGCGCTGGATCGTCACCGATGACGGATCCAGCTACATCTTCCGCATCAACGAATTCGACCTGGCCGACGGGACGCGACTGACGGCGCAGGGGGTGCGCGATGCATTGCAGCGCCGGCTGCGCCAGTTGCGGGGCACTTCGCTCGGCCTCGATCTCGCTAAGATCCGCGATATCCGGGCGATGACCGGGCGGGTCGTCGAAATCCGGCTGACCAGCCCGATGCCCGATTTCCTGCAATTGCTCGCGCAGCCCGAACTCGGCATCGATCTGGCCGGGCAGAGTGCGGGCCTGATGGCGCGCAACACAGAGGATGGAGTGGCGGTGCTTGCCCCGCTGGCACCCGAATTGCGCGGATTGCCCGAACAGCCCGGCTGGGAAGACATCGTGCGCCAGGTACGCGTACATGCAGCCGACGCCGAGCAGGCGACGGAAGGCTTCTCTCAGGCGACCTTCGACCTCGTGCTCGGCGGACGGTTGGCCAATTTGCCGCTGGCCAGTACCGGCCCGCTTTCGCGCGGTAATGTTCGGCTGGATGCAGCGGTCGGCCTGTTCGGGCTCGACGTGCGCAAGCCCGACGGCTTCCTCGAGACGATCGCCAATCGCGAAGCGCTGGCCATGGCGGTGGACCGGGCCGAGCTGATGGCACCATTCAACATCGGCGGCTGGATCCCCTCGACCCGGATCGTGCCCGCCGCCCTGTCGACCAATCCCGAGCCGCCAAGCGAGCGCTGGGTTGCATTGTCGCTCGAACAAAGGCGCAGCGAGGCACGCCAGCGGGTGGCTCAATGGCGTGCGGGAAGCGCGCAGGAGCCGCAAGTGTCGATTTACCTGCCCCCGGGTCCCGGTTCGGACCTGCTGTTCGACGGGCTGGCCGAGGATTTCGCGGCGATCGGCGTTTCCGCCACGCGCGTCGAGAGCGCGGACGCGGCGGATCTGTCCTTGCGCGATCGCGTGGCGCGCTATGCCTCGCCGCGCTGGTTCCTCAACCAGTTCAACTGCGAGATCCGGCCGACGCAATGCAGCGAGGATGCGGACTATCTCGTGTCGCTGGCGCTCGATGCGCGCGACGGGACGGAAGAGGCCTCCTATCTGTACGAGGCGGAAAGCTCGCTGCTTGCGGCGAATCTCTACATCCCGCTCGGAGCGCCGGTCCGCTGGTCGCTGGTGCGCGCGGATATCGAGGCCTTCAGCGAGAACCCCTGGAACATCCATCCCTTGTTCCCGCTGTCTCGCGCTCCCATTTAGCGATCATGGACAATCCCAACCGCCCTCGCCCGATGGGAATAGAGCTGCCGACAGGCACCGATCCGGTTTCGATCCGCAAGCGGATCGAGGCGATGGAGCACCTGCTCGAACGCAGCCTGGTGGTGCCCGGCACCAAATACCCTATCGGCCTCGACACGATCATCGGTTTTGTCCCCGTGATCGGCGATATCGTGACCGCGGCCATGGCCGCCTATATCGTATGGGAAGCCAAGAATCTGGGCCTGCCGCGCTGGAAGCTGTGGCGCATGATGGGCAATGTCGCGATCGATACGGCCGTGGGTTCGGTGCCCGTTGTGGGCGATGCCTTCGACGTTGTCTATCGCTCGAACACCAAGAACCTGCGGATCGTGAAGAAGCACCTCGACAAGCATCACCCGCAGACCCAGGTGATCGAGGGGTAGTTTCATCCGCGACCATTGCGCGCTAGGGCTCTCGCCCATGGCATCCGATGTTACCTATTCGAGCTATCTCGACCTCGACCGCATCCTCGCGGCGCAGCACCCGGCATCCGACGCGCATGACGAGATGCTGTTCATCATCGTCCACCAGGCCTCCGAGCTGTGGCTCAAGCTGTGCCTGCACGAATTGTTCGAGGCACGCGAGTGCATCCGGCAGGACCGGCTGCGGCCCAGCTTCAAGATGCTGGCCCGCGTGGCGCGCGCGCAGGGGCAGCTGATCCAGAGCTGGGACGTGCTCAGCACCATGACCCCGCACGATTATTCGACCATCCGTCCGCATCTGGGTGGATCGAGCGGGTTCCAGAGCGCGCAGTACCGGATGATGGAATTCCTCCTCGGCGGGCGCAATCCGGACATGATCACCATGCACGAGGCGACGCCCGAAGTGGCCGAGGCGCTGCGCGAGGAGCTGACGAAAAAGTCGATCTATGCCGAGGCGATTGCGCTCCTGTCCCGGCGCGGTTTCGACATTCCCGAGGATGTGCTGGCGCGCGACACGGTGGGCAAATGGGAGCATTCGACGGAGGTCGAGGCGGCCTGGGCGGAAATTTACAACCGGCCGAAGGAGCATTGGGACCTCTACGAGCTGGCCGAGAAGCTGGTCGATCTCGAATATCACTTCCAGCGCTGGCGTTTCGGCCATCTGAAAACGGTCGAGCGGATCATCGGCTTCAAGAAGGGCACCGGCGGGACGCCAGGCGTGCCCTATCTCGCGGGCGTGCTGAAGGCGGCCTTCTTCCCCGAATTGCTCAGCGTGAGGACCGCCCTGTGAGGACCGCGGCATGAGTTCATGGCGCTCGAAACGACGTATCTGGGACATCTCCCAGACGCTTCGTCCGGACCTGCCGGTCTGGCCGGGCGATACCGCATTCGCCTTCGAGCGGACGTGGACAATGGAGGATGGCTCGCCGGTCAATGTCGGGCGGATGACGATGAGTACCCATTCGGGCACGCATGGCGACGCGCCGCTCCACTATTCGGCAACCGCGCCCGATATCGCCAGCGTCGAACTGAATCCCTATCTCGGCGAGTGTCTGGTGGTCGATGCCACCGCAGTGAGCGGCGGCAGCATCTCGGTCGGCGATCTGCCGCATCTCGACAGCGTCGATCGCGTGCTGTTCCGCACTTTCGAACGCTTCCCGCATGACGAATGGGACAGCAGCTTCACCGCGATCGATGCCGAGGCGATCGAGTGGCTCGCATTGCAGGGCGTCAAGCTGGTCGGCACCGATGCACCCAGCGTCGATCCGCAGGACAGCAAGACGATGGACGCGCACAAGGCGGTGCTTTCCCACGACATGCGCATCCTCGAAGGACTGGTGCTCGATGGTGTGCCGGAGGGGCGCTACGAGCTGATTGCGCTGCCGCTGAAGATCGCCGGCGGCGATGCCGGATTGTGCCGCGCGATCCTGCGGGAGCTACCCGATGCTTGAGCGCGCGCGCGTTCTCGATGCGGGCGATCCGCTGGCGCAGTTTCGCGAGCGGTTCGATGTGCCCGAGGGCGTAATCTACCTCGACGGCAATTCGCTCGGTTGCCTGCCCAAGGCGACTCCCGCGCGGCTCGAACAGGTGGTGCGCGAGGAATGGGGGCGCGATCTGATCCGTAGCTGGAACAGCGCCGGATGGATCGACCTGCCCGCCAAGGTGGGCGCGAAGATCGCCCCGCTGATCGGAGCGCAGCCGCACGAGGTGATCGCCTGCGACAGCGTTTCGGTGAACCTGTTCAAGCTGATCTCGGCGGCACTCAAGATGCGACCCGGGCGCAAGGTCGTGCTGAGCGAGCCGGGCAATTTCCCGACCGACGTCTACATGATCGAAGGGCTCGAGAGCCAGGGCCTCGCCGAGCGGCGGCTGGTCGAGCGCGGCAAGCTGGTCGAGGCGCTGGACGAAGACGTCGCGCTGCTGCTGCTCACCCATGCGCATTACAAGACCGGCGAACTTTTCGACATGACCGCGCTGACGAAGGCCGCGCACGAAGCGGGCGCGCTGGTCTTGTGGGACTTGTCGCATTCGGGCGGGGCGCTGCCCGTGGACCTGGGCGCCTGCGAGGCCGATTTCGCGGTCGGTTGCGGGTACAAATATTTGAATGGTGGCCCCGGCGCGCCGGCCTATGCCTTCGTCGCCGGGCGGCATCTGTCAGCGACCGAGCAACCGCTGAGCGGCTGGATGGGGCATGCGGCCCCCTTCGCCTTTTCGGACGATTACGAAGCCGCGCCCGGCATCGAGCGGCTGCTGTGCGGCACGCCGGGAATCCTCGGGTTGGCGGCGCTCGAGGTGGGCGTCGATCTGATCGCCGAAATCGGCGTCGAGCAGCTCTCTGCCAAGTCGAAGGCGCTCTCCGAGTTTCTCCGCCAATGCCTCGCTGAATGCGACGTCGCACTCGACCTCGTCAGCCCGGCCGACCCCGGCGCGCGTGGCAGCCAGCTCTCCTTCCGTCACGAGGAGGCCTACGCCATCTGCCAGGCGCTGATCGCGCGCGGTGTGATCGGCGACTTCCGCGACCCCGACATCCTGCGCTTCGGTTTCGCCCCCGCCTATCTGCGCTTCGAGGACATGGCCGAGGCCGCGCGGCACGTGGCCGAGGTGCTTGAGAGCGGCGAATGGCAGAAGGCGGAGTTTCGCGAGCGGGCCGCGGTTACCTGACGACCGATTTTGGGTGGAAAGCTGTCAAATCTGGACGAGACTTTCGCAAGTCCCGGTGCCCGTGACTTTCACACGCTCCTTCCAATGTGAAGTGACATAGCCCCCGCTAACTGTCGATCCATCAGAGCATCGAACTACGACCTCACCCTCAACTTCCGGAATTACAGCAAAGTAGCCGAATGGGAGGTCCCGTAGGCGTTGTTGCCATTCGCCATTTGTCACTTTTGCTGTTTGTGCGAGTCCGGTTTCGTCACGGACGATCACATATCCCGCATAAGTGAGAGCAAGCCACACAACAGCCGACAGGCCAAGAACCAACACGACAATCCGAAGCATTTTCTTACTATCTGCTCATTGGCCAATGTCCGCAATGGCGTCGTTAGCAGCCGGTCGGCTCCTGCCACAGCGCCACTACGGCAAATTGGTCGCGATCTGGGTGGGAAGCGGAAGCTACTCAGCACTCACATCGTGATGCTCAAACAGCTCCTGCAACGCGTGCTCACGCGATGTTACGGTAAAGGCCCTGAGATCTTCATTCACCACTAGATATGGGCGCCCCTCCGGGTTGTAAGAGCGCTCATAGTATCCTCCGTCTGAGTCAGGTTCATAAACCGAGCAGTAAACGCGATCATCGTCTCGCGACGCGCGAATGCCAACGAATGCAAACAACATCGTATCGTCCGACCACTCCTCCCAAGGCGTAGATGCGATCACTTCCATTCCGCCTTGACCATTACATCGTGGATCAGCTTTCGGCTGTTTCGACCCGAAGAAATGAAGGACGATACCTTCGGGGACATTGGTCATCCGGTAATAGTAATGGTTATCGATTGGGCCGTCGTGAGGGCGAACTGAGTAGCGCACAAACCCTTCAGGAATGTCAAATGGCTTATCGCCAACTATCTTGGCGCTATGTCCTCCAACCTCCCATTCACCAAGGACATGCGTCTGCACCGTGCCCCCTCCTTGAGTGATGGCTTGGGCTACGGTTAGCCCGTTCTCAGTCCAGTCGGGGTCGGGCGGTCCGAGGCGAGATAACTCAATCTCCGTCTCTTCTTGATACTGCCCGATTTCAGGGACTAGTTCTTCGAACATCTGCGCAATATCGTCGATTGGAAGATTTGAGGCAAAAGCGCTTCCGACGAGGACGGCGAGCTGTGAGAAAGTCTTCATGTCGGAGTGGATAGCAACTTCAATTATGTCCGCAAAGTAGTCGCTAGCGGACATTCCGGAAAGGCTGTCCTACAGCACCCGATCCATGCCATTTCGGCCGGATGCAATGCTCCCTCGCCCACACTGCACCATGCCGGAACACGGCTCGCGTACCCTCGGGCTTTTTAGCTCCTGGACAGTGTAACAGGTGGTCCATCTTTCAGCTTCATGCCTGCGAAGCTGAACGGATCACGCTTCCAGTTCGATGTCCCAATAGAGCCAGTCGCGCCAGGTTTCGTGCAGGTAGTTCGGCGGGAACTGCTTGCCGTGCTGTTGCAGCTGCCAATGCGTGGGGCGGATCGGCTTGGTATAGAGTTGCATCCCGGCCTGCTTGGGCGTGCGCCCACCCTTCTTCATGTTGCAGGGGGCGCAGGCGGTGGCGATGTTCTCCCACGTGGTCTTGCCGCCGAGGCGGCGGGGGACGACGTGGTCGAAGGTGAGGTTGTTCATGGCGCCGCAGAACTGGCAGCTGAACCGGTCGCGCAGGAAGACGTTGAAGCGCGTGAAGGCGGGGAACTCGCTCGGCTTCACATATTGCTTGAGCGCGATCACGCTGGGGATCTTCATGTCGAGGCTGGGCGAATGGACCTCGCGGTCGTAGGTGGCGATCACGTCGACCCGCTCGAGGAAGATCGCCTTGATCGCGGTCTGCCACGGCCACAGGCTCAGCGGGTAATAGGACAGCGGGGTGTAATCGGCGTTGAGGACGAGCGAGGGGCACGACTGCAGATTGCGCGTCGGATCTTCCTCGGTATTCCGGAACCTTGCGGCCCGCTCCAGCAATTCGGCCTTGAACACCTGTGCGTCCCTCCCGATAGCTTCGAGAATGCACTTGCAAGGAAAAGCGTCAAGCCTGTTACAGACAGGCTATCCACAGCCTGTCCACCAAAATGCCCACAAGCCTTAGCCTGTGACCGTCACCCGTTTCGCCCCAAGTCCCAACGGGCCGCTCCATCTGGGGCACGCCTATTCGGCGATCGTCGCGCATGATCTGGCGCGCGAAGCGGGCGGGCGTTTCCTGCTGCGGATCGAGGATATCGACGGCCCCCGCTCGCGCTCCGAGCTGGCGGACGAATTCCGCCGCGATCTCGAATGGCTGGGGCTCGAATGGGAGGAGGTTCCCGCGCAGTCGACCCGGCTGGCGAGTTACGAAGAGGTCGCACGCGGATTGCTCGAACGCGGCTACCTTTACCCCTGTACCTGCACGCGCGCGGAGATCGAGGCGATGGAGCCGCGCTTAGGATCGCAGGGCGCGATCTATCCCGGGACCTGCAAGGGGCGGCTGCTCGATCCGGAAAAGCCTGCCGCATTGCGGCTCGATCTCGACCGGGCGATGGCCGATGCAGGCGAACTGGCCTGGGAAGATGAACTGGCCGGACAGCAGATCGCCGATCCGCGCGAGGCGGGCGATGTGGTGATCGTGCGCAAGGATGCGCCGGCGAGCTACCATCTGGCGGCTACGCTCGACGATGCGGCCGATGCGGTAACGCTGGTAACGCGCGGGCAGGACCTATTCCCAGCGACGCATATCCACCGGCTGCTGCAAGCGCTGCTCGGCTTGCCCGTCCCGCGCTGGCATCACCATGCCCTGCTGCTCGATGAGAGTGGACAGAAGCTCGCCAAGCGCCGCGGATCGGGTGCTCTGGGCTTTGGGCTGGCCGACCGGCGCAGGGGCGGAGAGGATGGACTGTTGCTTGCAGAGCAACTGCGCTTGCACCGTTTTCCGGCTGGTATTTCGCTGCTGAGCGCCTAAATCCTTGGCCATGACAACCTTCCTCACCATCCTCCTCGTCATCCTCATGGTCCTGGTGGTCGCTTCGCTGATCCGCGGGATCGTCGCTTTCATGAAGAGCACCAAGATCGATCTCGAGAGCGGCGAACAGACCGACGCGAGCGACATGCAGCTGATGCAGAACAAGATGATGTTCGCGCGCATCAAGTATCAGGCGCTCGCGGTGGTCGTGGTCGCGGTGATCCTCGCCATCGCGAACTGATCCCAGCGCCGCGTGGTCAAGCTTACCAAGATTTACACGCGCACCGGCGATGAAGGGACCACCGGTCTGGTCGACGGTTCGCGTCTGTCCAAACACGATGCGCGGATGGAAGCGATCGGCGCGGTGGACGAGGCGAATTCCGCGCTCGGGCTTGCTGTAGTGGCGTTGGCGGATGGCGAATATGCCGAGCCGCTGTACCGCATCCAGAACGATCTGTTCGACCTCGGCGCCGATTTGGCGACACCGGCTGCCGAAGACGACGATTTCGCGCCTTCGGACATGGTTTTGAGGGTCGTGGCCGCTCAGGTCGAATGGCTCGAGACCGCGATCGACGCCGCCAATGCCCGGCTCGAACCGCTATCCAGCTTCGTCCTTCCCGGGGGGAGCGAGGCAGCTGCGCGGCTCCATGTCGCCCGCGCCGCCACGCGCCGCGCCGAACGCGCGATGACCGCCATGGCCGCGCAGGTGCGCGCCAATCCGCAGGCGCTGGCCTATATCAACCGCCTGTCGGACTATCTCTTCGTGCTGGCCCGGGTGGCCAATGAAGACGGGCGGGCCGACGTGAAGTGGATTCCGGGCGCCAATCGCTGATCCGCTTGTAGCCAGAGGCCCGAGCCTTCGCTAGACCGCGCACTTTGCTGCACTTGCGAAGGGAAATCTCGATGAACGATACGGTCGCCATTATCGGTGCTGGGCAGATGGGCTCGGGCATTGCGCAGACCGTGGCCGCGCACGGCATGGACGTGCTGTTGGCCGATGTCAGCCTCGACGTCGCCGAGAAGGCGCATGCGGGGATCGACAAGGCGCTCGGCAAGCTCGTTGGCAAGGGCAAGATCGAGATCGCCGATGCCGAAGCGACGCTCAAGCGCATCACGCCCGTCGGCGACTATGCGCCGATGAAGGATGCGGGCCTGATCATCGAGGCTGCGACCGAGAAGGAAGCGATCAAGCAGGCGATCTTCGAGAAGGCCGGGGAAATGCTCGCGCCCGATGCGATCATGGCTTCGAACACCAGCTCGATCCCGATCACCCGCATGGCCAATTACTCTCCCGACCCGGCGCGGTTCATCGGGCTGCACTTCTTCAATCCCGTACCGGTGATGAAGCTGATCGAGGTCATCCCGGGCCTCGCCACCGCGCAGACGACCACCGAACGCACGACGGATTTTGCCGAAAGCCTGGGCAAGGAAGTGGTGCTCTCGCAAGACGAGCCCGGCTTCGTCGTCAACCGCATCCTGCTGCCGATGATCAACGAGGCGGTCTTCGTCCTCGGCCAGTCGACCGCGGGGATCGAGGATATCGACAAGGGTTGTCGCCTCGGCCTCAACCACCCCATGGGGCCGTTGCAGCTCGCCGATTTCGTCGGGCTCGACACCTGTCTCGACATCATCATGGTGCTCTACAAGACCACTCGCGACGCGAAGTATCGCCCCGCACCGCTGCTGGTGAAATATGTCGAGGCCGGCTGGCTCGGCCGCAAGACGGGGCGCGGATTCTACGACTATTCGGGCGAGGCGCCGGTGCCGACGCGGTAGTTTGCTGCGTGGCTGCCGACATCCGTCGACAGCCTGCGGCGGCACCGGCCCACGCCCCCTCCCGGCCACCCACGGCACGGTAACTTATGGGTGGCCGGGTGGGGGCGTGGGCCGGTACCGCAAGGTAAGCGCGGACGCGCTTACCGCACGCAACAAACAAATTCGGAAGGGGGAGCGGGATGGAACAGCAAGCCTTCGACGGATGTCCGGCCCGCATGCAACAAACAACGGAACTCTCGCCCCATGCTCCCCGTTTCTCTCCCAAAGGAGACATTCGATGAGCAATTCCAAACCCGAGAGCCAGGAGATGCGCCAGTCGGGCCTCGCCCCGGAAACGCATAACGACGAGCAGGACGATCACCGCAGCCAGTCTCAGGAAGTGGCCGAGCAAGCGCAGCAGCTGACCAGCGAGACCGCCTCCCCTACCGAAAGCAAGAAGAGCGACAATTCTTCGGGGCTGATGGGCGATTCCACGCAGGATACGATCGACCATATGCGCGACATGGAAAGTTCGGGCCGGATCGACATGGATGCTTATACCGGCGAGCCAAACCATGACGACAATGTCGACAAATACGGCAAGGCGCGCAAACCAGATGGGCTGCGCGGCGATGGCACCTGATCAGTCGATCGAGCCGTCGTTCAGGATCCACAGGCCAGCGGTAAGCACTGCCGCACCGGTGGCGACAGCATAGGCCATCACGCGGAAATTCGGCCGGGGAATCGCCTCGAACTGATGCGAGTCCAGCCGCTCCAGCGTGCGGCATGCGCGGCGCTCGGCGGTAACCGCCAGCCAGCCACCGCCGACGATGAACACCGTGGCAATGGCCTTGGCCAGCCAGGGTGGTTCGAAATCACCGAACACCGCTCTGAAGCCCAGGCCGATGCCGATGGCGGCAAAGGCGGTGCGCATCCAGCCCGCGAAGGTCCGCTCCATCGCCATGATGTTGCGGTCTTCGGCGAGGTCGGTGCGAAACTCCGCCCATTGCGTCGATTTGTCGGGTTCGTCCGGAGGATCGTCCTGCGCCATGCCCGAATAATGGCCGAGGGCTAGCCCCGGTTCCGGACCTACTCGCCGCGTTCGACGGGCACGGGCGCGATTCTGACGGCGCCGGGCGGCGGTGCGGGCGCGCTTTCGATCATCGGCTGCGCGTCGTTGACGAGATGGCTGTGATCGATCGGGGTGGGTTGAAAGGGCTGCGGCTCGGCAGGACCGGCGGACTCGCTTTCGGCATACCAGGCGGACAGCGATCGATCGTCCTCCCGTGACCGGGGCGTTCGCACCTGGCCGGATCGCGCGGCGGGGCTTGCCACCGCTGCGGCGCGCTCATCCGGAGGGACGTCGCCCAGCTGGCCGATGACGCCGGGATTGTCCTCTCCGCCGACCAGCAGCGCAACGGCCACCAGGAAGATGGCGACTATCGCCAGCTTCTTCGCCAAACCGGTGGAAAATTCGTGATCCATCGGGGCGCAATCTAGCCGGCGAAGGGTTAAGCCTCGGTTTCACTGGCCTTCGCTTTGAGCGTATAGAGCGTCTCGAGCGCCTCGCGTGGCGAGAGGGCATCGATATCGAGCTGCTCGATCGCGCTACGGAGGGGGTCCTCCTCTTCCTCCCGCATCTGCGCCGTGACAGCAAACAATGGCAGTTCGCCGAGGCCCGCGGCGAGCCCACCGGTCGCCTCGCGGCCCTTTTCGAGCTTGTCGAGTACCGCCTTGGCGCGCTTGATTACCGGCGCGGGGACGCCTGCCAGCTTGGCGACCGACAGGCCGTAGCTGCGATCCGCCGGGCCCCTGGCGAGTTCGTGCAGCAGGACGAGATCGCCCTTCCATTCGCGCGCGCGAACATGATGCAGCGAAAGCGCGTCGCAGGTGTCGGCAAGGCGGCTGAGTTCGTGGTAATGCGTTGCGAAGAGGCAGCGGCAGCCGAGCTGTTCATGCACCGCTTCGACCACCGCCCAGGCGAGCGCCATGCCGTCATAGGTCGACGTGCCCCGGCCGACCTCGTCGAGAATGACGAAACTGCGCTTGCTGGCCTGCGACAGGATCGCGGCGGTCTCGACCATTTCGACCATGAAGGTCGAACGTCCGCGCGCGAGGTTGTCGGATGCTCCAACGCGGCTGAACAGGCGGTCCGCCAGGCCGATCCGCGCTGTCGTCGCGGGTACGAAACTGCCCGCCTGCGCTAGCAGCATGATCAGCGCGTTCTGGCGCAGAAACGTCGATTTACCGCCCATGTTCGGACCGCCGATCAACCACAGCCGATCGTCGGGTCCGAGCGTGCAATCGTTGGCGACGAAGCGTTCGCCCGCCTTGGCCAGCGCCTGCTCGACCACCGGATGCCGACCCCCGGTGACTTCGAGACACGGATCGTCGAGTATTTCGGGGCGCGCCCAGTCGCCTTCGGCAGCACGTTCGGCGAGCGCTGCGGATACGTCGATCCGCGCCAGCGCGGCGGCGGTCGCCGCGATCGCCTCGCGCGCGGCGACGACTTCGCTCACGAGCTGCTCGAAATGCGCCTCTTCCGCCGCCAGCGCATGCGCCCCGGCCTCGGCGATCCGTGTCGCCTCCTCGTGCAGACCGACCGAATTGAACCGCACTGCGCCCGCCATGGTCTGGCGATGGGTGAAACCGCTGTCGGCCGCCATAAGCTTGTCGCCATGCTTGGCGGGCACTTCGATAAAATAGCCGAGCACCTTGTTGTGCTTGATCTTGAGCGATGCGGTATCGGTCTCCTCGCGATACTTCGCTTCGAGCGCAGCGATCGCCTTGCGCGCATTGCCGCTGGTCTCGCGCAGCGCGTCGAGCGAATGGTCGTAACCGGTGGCAATGAAGCCGCCCTGACTGCGTTCGGTCGGCGGCGAGGGGACCAGCGCGCGGGCGAGGTGATCGACCAGCGCGGCATGCCCGCCGAGCGCTTCGCTCATCCGCGCCAGCAGCGGGGGCAGGTCGCTGCTGGCGGCCAGCATGTCGCGCACTCGCCGCGCTTCGGCGAGCCCGTCGCGAATCTGGCCAAGGTCGCGCGGGCTGCCGCGCCCTGCCACCAGCCTGCCGAGAGCGCGCCCGATGTCGGGCGCCTGCCGCAGCACGGTGCGCAGATCGGCGCGCAGCAGCGGATCGGCATGGAAATGCTGCACGGCGGCAAGCCGCTCCTCGATCGCGCCGCGCTCGGCGAGCGGGGCGGAAAGGTCCTCGGCCAGCTGGCGGGCCCCCGCGCCGGTGGAGCAGCGATCGACGCAGGCGATCAGGCTTCCCGCGCGCCCGCCGCTTTGCGCTTCGAGTATTTCGAGACTTGCGCGCGTGGCCGCATCCATTGCCAGATGCGCGCCCGATCCGCGCGCGACGGGCGGCAACAGGAAGGGCAGCGTGCCGCGTCCGGCATGATCGAGATAGGCGATCAGCCCCGCCGCCGCGGCCAGCATCGGCCGCGTGAACGCGCCGAGCCCGTCGAGCGTTGCAACACCGTGGATTGTCTTGAGCCGCGCCTCGCCGTCTTCGCTGCGGAAGTCGGCACGCGGGCGGGCGATCACCTCGGCGGGCGCCGCGTCCCAGTCGTCCGGCGTAACCACCTCGCTCGCACCCATGCGTGCCAGCGCCGCATCGAGCGCCTGCGGGGCGCATTCCTCGAGCTCCATGCGTCCGGTAGAGATGTCGCAGGCGGCCAGGCCCACACCGTCGCGTACCGGGGCGACGGCGACCAGGAGGTTTGCGCGGCGCGGTTCGAGCAGTGCTTCCTCGGTCAGCGTCCCGGCGGTGACGAAGCGCACGATATCGCGCGCGACCAGCGCCTTCGATACCGGCGTGCCTTCGCGCTTGGCACGTTCCTTGGCTTCTTCGGGCGTCTCGGTCTGTTCCGCGATGGCCACGCGGCAACCGCCCTTGATCAGCCGCGCGAGATAGCCTTCCGCCGAATGGACTGGCACGCCGCACATCGGCACCGGTTCGCCATCATGCTCGCCGCGCGTCGTCAGCGCGATGTCGAGCACGCCCGCGGCCACCTTCGCGTCGTCGAAGAACAGCTCGAAAAAGTCGCCCATGCGGTAGAACAGCAGCGCATCGCCCGCCTCGCGCTTTAATGCGAGATATTGCTGCATCATCGGGGTGGGCTTGCCGGACATGAATCGGGCCTAGCGAGCGTGGCGGCGATTCGGGAGTCGGCCCACCCTTGCTTTCCCCTATGACTTCGCGGTCCGAGCGGTTAGGGGCTGCAGCGCAAGACAAGAGGACGCCGATGCCCGACGAGAAATCCGCATTCACAACCCGCGAGGCGCTGTTCTACCACGAGACGATCCGTCCCGGTAAGATCGAGATAATCGCGAGCAAGCCGATGGCGAGCCAGCGCGATCTCAGCCTCGCCTATTCGCCCGGCGTGGCGGCCCCGGTGGAGGCAATCGCGGAAAACCCCAAGGATGCGGCGCGTTACACCGCGCGCTCGAACCTCGTCGCGGTCATTTCCAACGGCACGGCCATCCTCGGCCTTGGCAACCTCGGCGCGCTGGCGTCGAAACCGGTGATGGAAGGCAAGGCGGTGCTGTTCAAGCGCTTCGCCGATGTCGATTCGATCGACCTCGAACTCGATACGGAAGACCCGGAGAAGTTCATCGAGGCGGTCGCGCTGATGGAGCCGAGCTTCGGCGGCATCAATCTGGAAGATATCGCCGCGCCCGAGTGCTTCATCATCGAGCAGGCGCTGCGCGAGCGGATGAATATTCCCGTCATGCACGACGACCAGCACGGCACCGCGATCATCGCTGCTGCGGGCCTGATCAACGCCTGCCACCTGACCGGACGCGAGCTCAAGGATTGCAGGATGGTGGTCAACGGGGCGGGCGCCAGCGCGCTCGCCTGCACCGCGCTGATCAAGGCGATCGGCGTGCCGCACGAGAACGTGATCGTCTGCGACCGGTCGGGGCCGATCACGCCGGGCCGCGACAATGTCGACCAGTGGAAGAGCGCGCATGCGGTCGAGACCGCAGCCACCAGTCTGGAAGAGGCGCTCGAGGGTGCGGACATCTTCCTCGGCCTGTCTGCGGCGGGCGCACTCAAGCCCGAATGGGTCGAGCATATGGCGGACAAGCCGATCATCTTCGCCATGGCCAATCCGGTGCCCGAGATCATGCCCGAGGATGCCAAGGCGGTGCGCCCCGACGCGATCATCGCCACGGGCCGCAGCGATTACCCCAATCAGGTCAACAACGTGCTCGGCTTTCCCTTCATCTTCCGCGGCGCGCTCGACGTGCAGGCGACCGCGATCAATGAAGAGATGAAAATCGCCGCCGCGCGCGCGATCGCCGAGCTGGCGCGCCAGCGCGTGCCCGACGAGGTTGCCGCCGCCTATGGCGTCAGCCACCAGTTCGGCGAAGACTACATCATCCCCGCACCCTTCGATCCGCGCCTGATGGAAGTGGTGTCGAGCGCAGTCGCCAAGGCGGCAATGGATACGGGCGTCGCCCAGGCTCCGATCGAGGATTTCGATGCCTATCGCCTTGCGCTCAAGGTCCGTCTCAATCCTACCACTGCGGCGCTGACCAATATCTACGAGCAGGCCAAGGCCAATCCCAAGCGGATGGTCTTTGCCGAGGCGGAGGAGGACGTCGCGCTGCGCGCCGCGATCCAGTTCCGCGATTTCGGCTATGGCGAGCCGATCCTGGTCGGGCGGACCGAAAAGGTGCGCGAGAAGCTGGTCGAGCTGGCGGTGGACGATCCGGACGACTGGATCATCGAGAACTCGGCCGTGTCGGACAAGGTGCCGGCGATGGTCGACTTCCTCTACAAGCGGCTGCAGCGGCGCGGCTATACCGAGCGCGACGTGGGCCGGATGGTCAATCAGGAACGCAACGTTTTCGCCGCCCTGCTGGTCGCGCTCGGCCATGGCGACGGAATGATTTCGGGGCTGACCCGTACCTTCAGCCAGACCGCGCGCGAAGTCGCCCGCGTGCTCGATCCGGCGCCCGGCGCGGTGCCTTTCGGCGTCCATATGATGATCGGCAAGAACACCACCGTGTTCCTCGCCGATACGACGATCAACGAGCGCCCCACCGCCGAGCAGCTGGCGCATATCGCCAGGGAAACCGCCGCCGTGGCGCGGCGCATGGGGCACGAACCGCGGGTCGCCTTCCTGTCCTTCTCGACTTTCGGCAATCCTTCCGGCCAGTGGCTCGACAATATCCGCGACGCGGTGGCGATCCTCGATGCCGAAGAGCCGGGTTTCGAATATGAAGGCGAGATGGCACCCGACGCCGCGCTCAATCCCAAGGTGATGCAGCTCTATCCGTTCAGCCGACTGTCGGGACCGGCAAACGTGCTGGTCATGCCGGGCCTGCAATCGGCCAACCTCTCTGCCAAGCTGCTGCGCGAACTGGCGGGCGAGACCACGGTCGGCCCGATGATGATCGGCATGGAAAAGCCCGTCCAGATCGCGCCGATGACGGCCATCGCGCCCGATGTGCTGACGCTGGCGGTGCTGGCAAGCGCGGGGGTGGTGGGCTGAACCGGTGATCCCCTCGCAGCGGAGCCGCTTCGCCATTCCCCATGGCGTGCACTACCTCAACTGCGCCTATATGGCGCCGCTTGCGCGGGATGTGAGCGCGGCGATGGTCGAGGGGGTGCGGCTGAAGGAGCAGCCGTGGCAGTTTCGCCCTGCGGATTTCTTCAGCATCGCGGAGGCGTTTCGCGGCCGCGCCGCGCGGCTGGCGGGGGTCGACGCGGATTGCATCGCAATCGTGCCTTCGGTGAGTTACGCGCTCGCCGTCGCTGCGCAAAACCTGCCTTTTGCCAAGGGCCAGCAGATCGTCACGCTGGCCGACCAGTTTCCGTCCAACGTCTATGCCTGGCGCGAACTGGCGAAGGAGAAGGGCGGCGAAGTGGTGGCGGTCCGGCGGCCGTCGCAAAGCTGCTGGAGCGAGGCGGTGCTGGATGCGATCGGCCCCGACACCGCGATCGTCGCGCTGCCGCACAATCACTGGGCCGATGGCCGGATGGTCGATCTCGTCGCGGTGGGCGAAAGGTGCCGCGAGGTTGGGGCGGCGCTGGTCCTCGACCTGACCCAGTCGCTCGGAGCCATGCCGATAGATTTTGCCTCGGTGCAGCCCGATTTCGCGGTCGCCGCCTGCTACAAATGGCTTTTGGGGCCTTACGGCGTGGGCATGATGTACGTCGCCGCGCGCCATCACGACGGCGTCCCGATCGAATACAATTGGATCAACCGCGGCGGATCGGAGGATTTCGCCCGACTGGTCGACTATCGCGAAGACTATCAGCCGGGCGCGCGGCGTTTCGACATGGGCGAGAAATCCAATCCGCCACTGCTGATGGGGGCGAGCGCAGCGCTGGATGTCCTGCTCGAGTTCGGCGTCGAAGCGATTTCCGACACTTTGGCCGCAGCGACTCAGACGATCGCCGACGAGGCCGCCAAGCTAGGGCTCTTATCGGCTCCGATTGGCATGCGCGCGCCGCATTTCCTTGCGCTCGAATGTCCTGCTGGCCTGCCCGATGGCCTCACCGAGAGGCTGGCTAAGGCGCAGGTGCATGTTTCGCAGCGCGGATCGTCGATCAGGGTCACACCGCATCTCTACAACACTCCTGCCGACACCGAGGCGCTGATCGCCACCCTGCGCGAGTGCCTCGCCTAGAAGGGCAGGTCCTTGTCGGCGTAGTCGACGAAGCGGAACCCGCCACCGCCCGCACCTTCGATCACATCGGCCAGCCCGCCGACGCTTTCTGCCACGGTCAGTTTGGCATTGGGTCCGCCCATGTCGGTCTGCACCCAGCCAGGGTGGAGCGACAGCACGGAGATATCTCGCGCGCCGGCATCCTGTTCGGCAATGCCCTTGGCGAGCATGTTCAGCGCCGCCTTGCTGGTGCGGTAGAGCTCGTAGCCGCCCGAGCTGTCGGCGACCGAGCCCATCAGCGAGGACATGACCGCCAGCGTGCCGCCGTCCTTCAGGCTCGGCAGCAAAGCCTTTGCGGCGCGCGCCGGACCGAAGGCATTGGTCATCATCACTTCGGCCACCTCGTCGGCAGTCGCTTGCGAGGCGTCCTGGTGGCGGGCCCCGGTAATCCCGGCATTGATGACAATCGCGTCGAGCGTGGCGTCTCCCAGGCCAAGCGAGCCATAGCTGTCCGGATCGGTCACATCGCAGGTCACGATCCGCAGGGCATCGCAGTCGAGCGCGTGCAGGTCTTCGCTCTTGGACCGCTCGCTCGCCACGACGTGCCAGCCACGGCCGAGAAATTCGCGCACCAGGCCAAGCCCGATACCGCGCGATGCGCCCAGGATGAAAACCGTCTTGCCAGCCATGCCTGCTTCCTCCGCATGTTTCCTATCGAAGCGTCACAGCCTTCGGTGGGTTCCCTGCAGCCTGCAATCCCCCGGTCGATTTTTTCGGCCGCCCATCGCTTTTCCCACACTTTGCGCCGTCCGGTTCATCGCCGTGCAAGCGCCGGGTCGCCAACGGCGCCGCTGTGCAGACAAGCGCACACGAAAGGAATCGAAATGAAAAAGACAATCGCACTGGTCGCAATCGCAAGTGCCATGACTGCCGCGCCGGCCATGGCGCAGGACAGCAACACCGCACCCGGCGGCTTCTATGTCGGCGCGCTCGCCGGTTTCGAAGGGCTCGACGTCGAATCGAGCGACGGCAGCGTCACCGCCGACGCGGATTCGGCGGTTTACGGGATCAACGCGGGATATGACCTCTCGCTCGGCAGCGCCTTCGTCGGTGTCGAGGGTGAGCTGTCGACCAGCGGCGGTTCGACCGAGTTTCCCGGCAGCTTCGCCGGCGCGCGCGACGGGCTCGATGCCGATGGTCAGTATTACATCGGCGCCCGTGCCGGCTTCGCGCTGACCCCGGGCATCGCCGCCTATGGCAAGGTCGGCTACACTGCGCTCGACACGCGTGCCTTCACTAGCGCGGGTTCGCTCGGCGAGCTGGAAGAGAATGCCGATGGCATGCGCTTTGGCGGCGGCCTCCAGGTCCAGCTCCCCGGACCGCTCGAAGGCCGGCTGGAGTATCGGCGCTCGAACTATAGCGACGTGGGCGGCGATGTCGGCGATGTCTCGACCGATCAGGTCGTCGCCGGCCTCGGCCTGCGTTTCTGATCCGCAGACTGGTCATAGACGAATAAGGCGAGGCCGCCCGGGCGACCGGGCGGCCTCTTGCTATCTGCGCCGAAACCTGAAGTACCACACCTCGTGCCCGTAGACCGTGCGCGCCTTGTGTTCGTAGCGCGTTTCGGGCCAGCCAGAGGGGCGGTTCTGCCAGCTCTTCGGGCCATCGACGAGCCATTCGAATTCGTCGGTGAAGCGGCGCATCACCATCAAGGCGTGGCGCAGGTATACGGGATGATCGGTGCCGAAGCGGAATTCGCCGCCGGGCTTGAGCTTGTCGGCGAACATCTGAACCGGACCGTCGTTCATCATGCGGCGCTTGGCGTGTTTGTTTTTGGGCCACGGATCGGGGTGGAGGAGGTAGAGCATGGTCAAAGCGCCGTCGGGCACGCGACGCAGCACCTCCAGCGCATCGCCGTGATGGATGCGGACATTGGCCAGCGTGCGGTCGCGCACATGCGTCAGCGCCTGCGCTACGCCGTTGACGAAGGGTTCGGCGCCGATGAAGCCGTGATCGGGGAGCAGGTTGGCGCGCGCGGCCAGATGCTCGCCGCCGCCGAAGCCGATCTCGAAATGCAAGGGCCGGTCGAAGCCGAACAGCGCCTCCGACGTAACCGGCCCATCGGCGGGCACAGAAATCTGCGGCAACAGCCTGTCGACCAGCTCTTGCTGTGCCGCGCGCAGGGGCTTGCCCTGGCTGCGGCCGTAGAGCCGGTTGAGCGTGGTCGGATCGCCTTCCTTGAATGCTGACATGCGGCGCGCCGTAGCGCCATCATCCCCATGCCGTCCAGATACCGTATGCGCTGGTAACGCTCAGCGCGATCCCGACGAGGATCAGCATCAGCTTGGGGCTGAAATGCTTCGCCGCAAGCGCGCCGAAGGGCGCCGCGGCGATCCCGCCGACGATCAGGCCCAGCGTCGGCCCGGCGATATGCGAAACGCCCAGATGATAGGCGAAGCTGGCCGAGATGGAGAGCGTCAGGAAGAATTCGACCGAGTTGACCGTTCCCACGACCTTGCGCGGCTCGGCACCTTGGACGAGCAGGTTGGAAGTGACGACAGGCCCCCAACCGCCGCCACCGGCCGAATCGAGGAAGCCGCCGATAAGTCCCAGCGGTGCGACATGCTTCGCCTCGCGCAGTTTGGGCGGATAGAGCAGGCCGCGGAAGAGCAGCCACAGCCCGATGGCCGCAAGGTAGATGAGAACATAGGGCTTTATCGTGTCGCCATCGACAGCAGTGATCAGATAACTGCCGACCAGCCCCCCGATCACGCCGGGGATCAGCAGCCGGACAAACAGGCTCTTGTCGATATTGCCGCTCAGCAAATGGCTGATGCCCGAGGTCGCGGTTGTGAAGCACTCGACCAGGTGCACGCGCTGCGAGGCGAGGGCGGGGGGCACACCGAGCAGGCCGACCATCAGCGTGTTGGTGATGACGCCGAAGGCCATGCCCAGCGCGCCATCGACCATCTGTGCTGCAAAACCGATCAGGATGAAGGGGACGATCGGCCCCAGATCGAAACCGAACACCTCCATGAGCGGGGGTGGGCCTTTCGCTGTTGATACCGACGGCATGTACTGCGATTCGCGCAGCCGGGCGAGATAGAAAATCTCTCCCCGATTGCGGGGTTGAAGCGCCCTTGCGCGAGCGGCTAGGCCGCCAGGCATGCAAAGACTTCTCGACGATTATTCCGACCTCGCGCTGTGGCTCCAGTCGCTGATCGCCTTGGCCGGGCTGGCGCTGCTGGCACTGGCGGTGAACTGGCTGATCAAGCGCGTGCTGCTCCGCGCCGCCGCGCCCTATCTCGACAAGCGCAGCGATACGGCGGACCGGGCGATGGCCTGGCTCGCCACCGTGATCCCGCTGCTGATCGTTTCGCGCGGTATTGCCCTGGTACCGAACCTTCCGCTCGAGATCGTAACGGTCACTGTCAACGTCGTGCGCGCGCTGATCGTGCTGTCGGTGGCAATGGCGATCAGCTGGGGGCTCAATTACGCGAACGAGCTCTATTCGCGCAGGCCCGAAGCGCGCAGCCGACCGATCAAGGGCTATGTCCAGGTCGTCAAGATCGTGGTCTTCTGCGGCGCGGCGATCCTGATGATCGCGGTGCTGATCGAACAGTCGCCGCTGCTGCTGCTTTCGGGGCTCGGCGCGATGGCGGCGGTGTTGTTGCTGGTATTCAAGGATACGATCCTCAGCCTCGTCGCCAGCGTGCAATTGACCAGCAACGACATGTTGCGGGTGGGCGACTGGATCGAAATGCCCAGCATGGACGCCGATGGCGACGTGGTCGATATCGCGCTGCACACGGTCAAGGTGCAGAATTTCGACAAGACGATCACCACCATCCCGACGCACAAGCTGATATCCGATGCCTATCGCAATTGGCGCGGCATGAGCGAAAGCGGTGGGCGGCGGATCAAACGTGCGCTGGTGATCGATCAGAACTCGGTCCGGTTCCTGGGCGATGAAGAAGTCGCCAAACTCAAGCGATTCCGCCTGCTCGACGATTACCTGGCGCGAAAGCAAGAGGAGATCGCCGAGTGGAACCGCCACGAGCTGTCCGGCGATTGCGACGCGATCAACGCCCGGCGCATCACCAATATCGGTACGCTGCGCGCCTATGTGATCGCCTATCTCAAGAGCCATCCGCGGATCGCAAGCAGGGGTTTCACCCTGTTGGTACGCCAGCTCCCGCCGGGTCCGCAGGGCCTCCCGCTCGAAATCTATTGTTTCACCGACACGGTCGTGTGGAGCGAATACGAAGCGATCCAGGCCGACATATTCGACCATATGCTGGCGATCCTGCCGGAATTCGGCCTGCGGATCTTCCAGGAACCCAGCGGGCTCGATTTGGCGCAGCTGGGCGGGAGCCAATAGAAAAACGCCCGGCAGCCGAAGCGCCGGGCGTCTCTCGCTATCCCGTCCAGCAATGATGCGTCAGGCGGCTTCCGCCTCTTCGTTCGGGTCGCGCAGCACATAGCCGCGGCCCCACACGGTCTCGATGTAGTTTTCGCCGTCGCAAGCGTGGCTCAGCTTCTTGCGCAGCTTGCAGATGAAGACGTCGATGATCTTGAGTTCGGGTTCGTCCATTCCGCCATAGAGGTGGTTGAGGAACATTTCCTTGGTCAGCGTAGTGCCCTTGCGCAAGGACAGCAGCTCGAGCATCGCATATTCCTTGCCGGTAAGATGAACGCGCGCGCCATCGACCTCGACGGTCTTGGCATCGAGGTTCACGGCCAGCTTGCCGGTGCGGATGATCGACTGGCTGTGGCCTTTCGAACGGCGCACGACGGCGTGAATGCGGGCGACCAGTTCCTCGCGGTGGAAGGGCTTGGTGACGTAGTCGTCGGCGCCGAAGCCGAAGCTGCGGATCTTGCTGTCCATCTCGGCGATTCCCGAGAGGATCAGGACAGGGGTCTGGACTTTCGCGACGCGCAGCTTCTTGAGCACGTCGTAGCCATGCATGTCGGGCAGATTCAGGTCGAGCAGGATGATATCGTAATCGTACAGCTTGCCGAGGTCCAAGCCTTCCTCGCCGAGGTCGGTCGAATAGACGTTGAAACCTTCCGTCGTGAGCATGAGCTCGATGGCCTTGGCGGTTGTCGGCTCGTCTTCGATAAGCAGTACACGCATGGGAAGTCCCCTGTTTGGCCCCTAGTGTCTCGCGGTAACTCCTCGGAAAGAGGTGTTGCCATGTATTAACCACATCACATCTGAACGGAAAAGGTTAACGCGGGGTAAAAGGCGTTAACTTTTTTGATCGTGCCAGAAAAGACTCACAGGGCTTGAAGCTTCTTTTCGCGTCGACGCTGCGCGCTCGAACCGATCCCGATCGCCTCGCGATATTTGGCGACCGTGCGCCGGGCGAGGTCGAACCCTTCCTCGTTGAGCATGTCTGCAAGCTTCTGGTCGGACAGTACCTTCTTGGGATCCTCCGCATCGCACAGCGCCTTGATCCGCGCCTTGATCGCCTCGCTGCTGGCGCCCTCGCCATCGGCGGCGGCGACCCCGCTGGAGAAGAAATACTTCAGTTCGAAGGTGCCGCGCGGGCATGACAGGTATTTGTTGCTGGTCACACGGCTGACCGTGCTCTCGTGCATTTCGATCTGCTCGGCCACTTCGCGCAAGGTCAGCGGGCGCATCGCGGTAACCCCTTCGCGAAAGAAGCCTTCCTGTTTCTTTACGATTTCGGACGCCGTCTTGAGGATCGTCTTCTGCCGCTGGTCGAGCGCGCGGATCAGCCAGTCGGCTTCGCCCAGCTGTTCGTTGAGCCAGCTTTGCGAGGCCTTGTCGCGCGCGCCGCCTTTCAGTTCGAGATAATATTCGCGATTGACGACGAGGCGCGGCAGGCTCGCCTCGTTCAGCCGGATGTCCCAGCCTTCCGCGCTCGGCGTGATCAGCACGTCGGGCACGATCGCCGATTCCGCGCCGCCGCCGAAGGCCAGGCCCGGTTTGGGATCGTAGCCGCGCAATTCGGCGAGCATGTCGGCGAAGTCCTCGTCGTCGACTTCGCACATGCGTTTCAGCCGGGCGATGTCGCCTTTGACCACGAGATCCAGATTGTCGATCAGCCGCGCCATGCACGGATCGTAGCGATCGGCTTCCCTGGCCTGCAGCGCGAGACATTCGGCGAGGCTACGCGCTCCGACGCCGGTGGGGTCGAGCGACTGGACGGTGGCCAGCGCCCGTTCGACTTCCGCCAGCGGGACGACAAGCTCCTCGGCGATCACCCGCAGATCGGTCGGCAGGTAGCCAGCCTCGTCCAGCTCGCCGATGATCCGTAACGCGATCAGCGCCTCGCGCGCATCATGGGCGGCGGCGCCGACCTGCTCGGTCAGGTGCTCGGCGAGCGTCGGCCCGCCCGAAGAGCGGTTTTCGAGGTCGGGAAGTTCGCCACCGCCCGCAGACCCGATATCTCCGCGGCTCCAATCGCCCATGTCGCCCGGCGCCGCTTCCGGATCGAGCGCGTGATCCGCGACGTCGAGTGCGTTTTCGCCGCCCATATCGGTCGCGCTATCGGGTTCCTGCGGTTCGGGCGCCGTCTCGTCTCCCGCCTCGCGCCGGACCTCGCCCATTTCCAGCAGGGGATTGGACTCGAGCGCTTCGGAAACGAAGGTTTCGATTTCGAGATTGGACAGCGCCAGCAGCTTGATCGCCTGCTGGAGCTGCGGCGTCATCACCAGCGACTGGGTCTGGCGAAGGTCCAGCCTCGGACTAAGCGCCATTGATCAGCTCCGTTTGGGCCAGCACATCACAGCGTGAAGCTCTCGCCCAGATAGAGTCGGCGCACGTTTTCGTCCGCTACCAGCGCCTCGGGCGTGCCCGCGAACAGCACCTGGCCGCCATAGATGATGCAGGCGCGATCGACGATCTCCAGCGTTTCGCGCACATTGTGATCGGTGATCAGCACGCCGATGCCGCGCGTCTTGAGGTCCTTCACCAGATCGCGAATATCGCTGATCGAGAGCGGATCGATTCCCGCGAAGGGCTCGTCGAGCAGCATGATCGACGGCTTGGCCGCGAGCGCGCGGGCAATCTCGCAGCGGCGCCGTTCACCGCCCGACAGCGCCATCGCCGGGCTGGCGCGCAGGCGCGCGAGGCCGAATTCGTCGAGCAGGCGTTCGAGCTCCTTCTCGCGGGTCTCCGCGTCGGGCTCGACCATTTCGAGCACGCAATCGATGTTTTGCTCGACCGTCATGCCGCGAAAGATGCTGGTTTCCTGCGGCAGATAGCCGAGCCCCAGGATCGCCCTGCGATACATCGGCAGATTGGTGACGTCGTCACCATCCATCAGGATGCGGCCCGCATCCGGGCGTACCAGCCCCATGATCGAATAGAAGCAGGTGGTCTTGCCCGCCCCGTTCGGGCCCAACAGGCCCAGTACCTCGCCCTTGCCGACCGTCAGCGAAATATCGGTCAGCACCGCCCGTTTGTCGTAGCTCTTGGCGATCGAGATCACTTCGAGACCGCCCTGCGGAATGGGCGGGGCGGCGTCGTGCACCGCGGCATTGTCCGAGCTTAATCCGATATCGGCCATGGGGCGCGACATAGCATGCGAACCGATGGTGGGAACCCATCAGCGAGCCTTTTTCGACGAATTGGCAGGATTCATGCATGGACGCCGGGGCCGAAAAGTATCGAGGAGCGCGCAGTGCGAAAGCGGGGCGTCCATGTCTCGAACGCGCAGGATTGCTTGCCAGTTGGCAGCATTTTTGAAACAATGCGATTCGGGTAGGGCATAAAGGGAGAGACGCAGTGAACAAGGCGCTCCACGAAAACGATTTCTCGGGCGAGCATGCCCCCGAACGCAAACGCGATTGGCGCAAGGCCATGAGCGACAATGTCGCGCTTGCGCTGCTCGTCTATACCGGCCTGCAAATTTTCGTGACCGTCCATGCCATGAAACAGGGCTCTTCCTCGATCCTTCCCTATCTTGCCCTCGTGGTTCTGGTCGCTGGCATCATTCCCGCCTGCCGCTGGTTCGAGCGGCGCTGGGTCGGCCTTGGCGACGAAGAGGCCGCGGATGAGGCTCTCAAGCCCTCCTTCCGCCGCGACCAATTGCTGCTGTGGCTGCTGGCGATCGGCCTGCCATTCAGCCTGACCGCCTTCTTCAACATCATCTTCGGCTGACTTTCCCGGCGGTTGCCAGTATCATGCCCCGCGCCTACTTCGCGCGAATGATGACACAGACCGGCATTCGCCCATGATCGACCACGACGCAGCCCTCGCGCGCTGCCAGGATCTCGTCGAGCTCGCCCGAAAGGCGGGCGCCGACGCGGCCGATGCGGTCGCAAGGGCCTCTTCCTCGGAAAGCGTAAGCGTACGGCTCGGCGTCCTCGAAGAGGTCGAACGGTCCGAAAGCGAGGAAATCGGCCTGCGGGTCTTCGTCGGCCGGCGTTCCGCCTCGATCAACACCAGCGACTTCGCTCCCGAAGGCTTGAGAACGCTGGCGCAGCGTGCGGTCGAGATGGCTAGGCTGGCGCCGGAAGACCCCTATGGCGGACTTGCTCCCCAAGATGCCTTGTTCGCAGGCGAAGCCGCCGATCTCGACCTGACCGACGCGGCCGAGCCTTCGCCGGGAGATCTGCGCGAAGCAGCGCTCGCCACCGAAAGCGCGGCGCGGGCGATCGACGGTGTGACCAATTCGAACGGCGGCAGCGCATCGGGTTCCCGCTCGGTTTTCGCGCTGGTCACGACCAACGGCTTCGCGCGCGGCCACGCGGGCAGCTCGTTTACGCTTTCGGCCAGTGTCGTCGCGGGCGAGGGCGCGGACAAGCAGACCGACTATGCCTATCGCACGCAGCGCCACCGTAGCGACTTGCCCGACCCCGCCGAGATCGGGCGCGAGGCGGGCGAGCGCGCCGTACGCAAGGTCGGCCCCGGATCCATCCCGTCTTGCACGATGCCGGTGGCGTTCGACCCGCGGGTCGGTTCCGGTGTGCTCGGCCATTTGCTCGGTGCGATGGCGGCCCCATCGATCGCACGCAAGGCGAGCTTTCTGATCGGGCGCGAAGGTGACCAGCTATTCGACAGTGGTGTGGACATTGTCGAGGATCCGCACCGCCTGCGTGGCCTGCGTTCGCGGAATTACGATGGCGAAGGCGTCGCAACACTCCCTCGCGCTCTGGTCGAGGCCGGGCATGTCACCGGCTGGCTGACCAATGTCGCCAGCGCCGCGCAGCTCGGTCTCGGGCTAACGGGCCATGCTAGCCGGGGTGGCGGCGGATCGCCCGGCGTCGCTGCAAGTAACGTCTATATGAAAGCCGGTTCGCAAAGCGTGGCCGACCTTATCGGCGATATCGAGGACGGCGTGTTTGTCACCGACCTGTTCGGCCAGGGCGTCAATCTCGTCACCGGCGATTACAGCCGCGGGGCGAGCGGTCTGCGCATCCGCAAGGGCGAGCTCGCCGAACCGGTGGCCGAGATCACCATCGCCAGCAAGCTGCCGGACATGTTTCGCGGGCTGGTCCCGGCGAACGACCTGGAGCTGGTGCGCGGGATCGACGTGCCCACCTTCCGTATCGACGGCATGTCGGTGGCGGGGCAGTGAGACGCCTGCTCGCCATCCTCGCCCTCGCCTGGGCGATGCCGCTGGCCGCACAGCTCGAAGCGCCCGCCGAACCGGTCGAGACGCCCGCTCCGGTCCAGACGATCGCGGCGACGCAGGAAGCGGGCGCGGACGAACAGATTGCCGAGCGTATCGCCGGCATCTTTGCCGAACTGCCCGCCTTTGGGGGCGTGGAGGTCGCGGTCAGCGAGGGCGTGGTCTCGCTTTCGGGCACCGTCCCCAAGGCCGAGGATGTCGATAGGGCCGAGGCGATCGTGAACCGGGTTGCGGGCGTCGTAACGGTCGAGAACGGGCTCGAGCGCGATCTGTCGGTGTCCGCCGACAGCGCCGGTATCTCGGTACTCGGCGAGCGCTGGGAATCGCTGATCCGCGCCTTGCCGCTCATCGCCGCCGCGCTGGGCGTGTGGCTCCTCATCGCGCTTGCCGGCTATGCGATCGCCGGGTTCGGCCGGCTGTGGAACCGCGTTGCGCCCAATGGCTTTCTTGCCGAACTGATCGCCAGCGCTATTCGCTTCGGTTTCACCATACTCGGCCTGGTCATCGCGCTCGACATGGTCGGGGCGACCGCTCTGCTCGGCGCGGTTCTCGGCGGCGCGGGCGTCATCGGCATCGCGCTCGGTTTCGCCATGCGCGACACGATCGAGAACTACGTCGCCTCGCTGATGCTCAGCCTGCGCCAGCCCTTCCGCGCCAACGATCATGTGGTGATCGACGACCTCGAAGGCCGGGTCATTCGCCTGACCAGCCGCGCGACCGTGCTGATGACGCTCGACGGCAACCACCTGCGCATTCCCAACGGGCAGGTCTTCAAGGCGGTGATCCTCAACTATACGCGCAATCCGCAGCGGCGCTTCGATTTCGACCTCGGCGTGGATGCCGATGACGATCCCAATGCCGCTTCGAAGCTGGGGCGCGAAACTCTGCGCGACCTGCCGTTCGTGCTCGACGACCCGCCTCCCGAAGCGCGGATCGAGCAGGTTGGCGATTCGAATATCGTGCTCAAGTTCCTCGGCTGGCTCGACCAGCGCGAGGCGGATTACTTCAAGGCCAGGACCCGCGCCATCGCGGCGGTCAAGACGGCGCTCGAGGACGCCGGATTTGCCTTGCCCGAGCCGATCTACCGCCTGCGTTTCGATCCGCGTTCGGCAACCATCCCGATGGCGCCTGCGGGCGAGGGGCAGCCGGCATCGCCCGCGCCTTCGCGCCCGGCGATTCCGGACATAACGGTTACCGAGGGCGACGAGGATGTCCGCCCGGCCGACGAGATCGGCGAGATGGTGGAGCAGGAGCGCCGCCGCGGCGGGGACGAGCAGGATAAGGACCTGCTCGACCGCTCGCGTCCGGTCGAATAGCGCTTACTTCCCGTCGTTGTAGCGCTCGATCGATTCGAGCACGATGCGCTTGGCTTCGGCGGCATCGCCCCAATTGCCGATGCGCACCCACTTTTCCTTTTCCAGATCCTTGTAGTGGGTGAAGAAGTGCTCGATCTGCTGGAAGATGATGCTCGGCAGGTCCTTGGTCTCGGCGACGTCCGAATAGTACGGGAAGGTCGTGTCGATCGGCACGCAGACGAGCTTTTCGTCGCCGCCGTGCTCGTCCTCGAGGTTGAGCACGCCGATCGGGCGGGCACGCACCACGCAGCCGGCGATGAAGGGCGAGCGGGCGATGACCAGCGCGTCGAGCGGGTCGCCATCGGGCGAAAGCGTGTGCGGGACGAAACCGTAGTTGGCCGGGTAGCGCATCGGCGTGTGCAGAATACGATCGACGAAGAGCGCACCGGAATCCTTGTCGAACTCATATTTCACCGGCTCGCCGCCGGTCGGCACTTCGATGATGACGTTGAGGCTCTCGGGCGGATTGTCGCCGGTGGGAATCTTGTCGATGCGCATTGCGTGGTTCTCTCGTTGCGTTCGGCCCCTCTCCCCAGAAAGACTTCGCGCGGCCTCTAGCCCCCCGTGTATATTGCGGCAACAGCCTTCCTCGCCTAAGCGCGCGCGCATGGCAAAAACACCCCAAGCCATCCGTGGCACGCAGGATATTTTCGGCGCCGATGCCGAAGCTTTCGCATTCGTGGTCGAAACCTTCGAGCGCGTGCGCAGGCTCTATCGCTTTCGCCGTGTCGAAATGCCCGTGTTCGAGAAGACCGAAGTGTTCAGCCGCGCGATCGGAGAGACGACCGATGTCGTCAGCAAGGAAATGTACTCCTTCGACGACCGCGGCGGCGAAAGCCTGACGCTGCGTCCCGAATTCACCGCCGGGATTGCGCGGGCCTATCTTTCGAACGGCTGGCAACAGCATGCGCCCCTGAAGGTCGCGACGCATGGGCCGCTGTTCCGCTACGAGCGTCCGCAGAAGGGCCGCTATCGCCAGTTCCACCAGATCGATGTCGAAATCATCGGCGCGGGTGAGCCGCAGGCCGATGTCGAACTGCTCGCGATGGCCGACCAGTTGCTGAAGGAGCTCGGCATCGAGGGCGTGACGCTGCATCTCAACACGCTGGGCGATGGCGGCAGCCGCGAAGCCTGGCGCGCGGCGCTGGTCGAGCATTTTCGCGCGGTGAAGGATGAACTGTCCGAGGATTCGCAGGAGCGGCTCGAGAAGAACCCGTTGCGCATTCTCGATTCCAAGGATCGCCGCGACCGGCGCTTCGTCGCCGACGCGCCGAGGATCGACGATTTCCTGTCGGACGAGGCGCGCGCCTTCTTCGACACGGTCACCGCCGGCCTCGATGCAGCAGGCGTAAAGTGGACCCGCGCCGAAAGCCTCGTGCGCGGCCTCGACTATTACCGTCACACCGCCTTCGAATTCATCCCCGACGAGGGCAGCGAAGCCGCAGGCAAGCTTGGCAGCCAGAGCACGATCCTCGGCGGCGGGCGCTATGACGGCCTGATGGAAAGCCTCGGCGGCGCACCCACACCTGCGGTCGGCTGGGCCGCGGGGATCGAGCGGCTGGCGATGCTGTGCGAGGGGAAGGGCACGGAAAAGTTGGAAATCGCCATCGCTGCCGAAAATGTGGAGCGGGAAGGTGATGCTGCGGAAATGGTCTCCATCTTTCGGCGGCGCGGCTTCAATGCGGAACTCTTCGCTACAGGAAGCCCACGCAAGCGGTTCGACAAGGCTCGCAAGGCAGAGCCCGCGATTCTGATTTCTTTCGACATCAGGGATGGGCAGCGCACACAGACGCTGACGGTTGCTGGCACGGGATATGGTCGGGAAGCGGATGCGAGTGAGATCTTCGCCGACCACTGGACCGAAGTGAACCGATGAATTCCGTCGCCCCGGACTTGATCCGGGGCCGGTGCTTCGGCTGGCGCGCTGGAAGAAAAGCTCGATGCCGGATCAAGTCCGGGATGACGTAAGGGGAATGTTGGTCCTCACTCGGCGGCCGGGATAAGGGGAAAGAGCGAAAGACTTTCCTACCCCCCGGTCAGGGGTTAAGGGGCGGGCGAATGCCGAACAACCGCCCCCGCCGGGGCTCTCCCACCCGGGTGTCACCCCGAGATATTCGCAGATTTATCATTGAGAAAGAAAGGGTTAGGCCAAAAATCGAAGTTGACACCCTGTCACCTTTGTCACCCATCCGCCACCCGACGCACGCATGACCATCCCTGCCGAACGCCTCGATCAGATCGCCCATCGCTTCGCCGAGCTCGAGGCGCGGATGGCCTCGGGCACGCTCGAGGGCGACGAATTCGTCAAGGCGAGCCGCGACTATGCCGAACTCGAACCGGTGGCCAAGGTCGCCGCCGAGGTGAAGGCCGCGCGCGAGGAAATCGCGGAGCTGGAGGACATGCTCGCCGATCCCGAAATGAAGGCCATGGCCGAGGAAGAGCTGGCCGAGCTGCGCAGGCGCCTGCCCGAGGCAGAGCGCGAATTGGCGATCGCCATGCTCCCGCGCGACAGCGCCGATGCGAAACCCGCCATGCTCGAAATTCGCGCGGGCACCGGCGGCGACGAGGCGGCGCTGTTCGCCGGCGATCTCTACCGCATGTACGAGCGCTTCGCAGCCGAGCAGGGCTGGAAGGTCGAGCCGGTTTCGATGAGTCCGAGCGAAGTCGGCGGCTTCAAGGAAGTGGTCGCCAATGTTACCGGGCAAGGTGTTTTCGCGAAGTTGAAGTTCGAGAGCGGCGTCCACCGCGTCCAGCGCGTGCCCGAGACCGAGAGCGGCGGGCGCATCCATACTTCGGCCGCCACCGTGGCGGTGCTGCCCGAGCCCGACGAGGTCGACGTCCAGATCGATGCGACCGATCTCAAGATCGACACCTATCGCGCCAGCGGGGCGGGCGGCCAGCACGTCAATACCACCGACAGCGCCATCCGCATCACCCACCTGCCGACGGGATTGGTGGTGACCTGCCAGGACGGGCGCAGCCAGCACAAGAACCGCGAGAAAGCGATGCAGGTGCTGCGCGCGCGGCTATACGAGAAATCGCGCGACGAAGCGCAGGGCGCCGAGGCCGAGGCGCGCAAGGCCATGGTCGGCAGCGGCGACCGTTCCGAACGCATCCGCACCTACAATTTCCCGCAAGGACGCGTGACCGATCACCGGATCGGCCTGACGCTGCACAAGCTGCCCGAGATCATCGCCGGGCCTGGCTTGAGCGAACTGGTCGATGCGCTGATCGCCGAGGACGAGGCCAAGCGGCTCGCGGCGATGAGTGAATGAACGCGGGAATCGATGTCGGCAATGCTCTCAGGCACGCGGCCGCATGCTTGTCTGAAACGTCCGACACCGCCCGCCTCGATGCCGAGCTGCTGATGGCGCATGCGCTCGGCTCATCGCGCTCGGACATGCTCTTGCACCATATGCGCGATCCCGCGCCCGCGCATTTCGCCCAACTGGTTGAGCGCCGCGCCGCGCGTGAACCGATCGCGCATATCATCGGCGAGCAGGAGTTTTTCGGGCTTGCGTTCACGGTCACGCCCGACACGCTGATCCCGCGCGGTGACAGCGAGACGATCGTTCAGGCCGCGCTCGATACGGCGAGATCCGATGCGCGGGTGCTCGACATGGGTACCGGCTCGGGCGCGTTGCTGCTCGCTTTTCTCGACCGGCGCCCCCAGGCAAGCGGCATCGGGCTGGATGCTTCGGAGGGCGCGCTTGGGGTTGCGGCCGCCAATGCCGCCCGGCTCGGCCTCGCTGATCGCGCGCATTTCCACAAAGCCAGCTGGCACGAAGCGGGTTGGTGCGATGATCTCGGCCAGTTCGATCTCATTTTGTGCAATCCGCCCTATGTCGAGACCGATGCGCAGCTCGAGCCCGACGTTCGCGATTATGAACCCGCCTCCGCCCTGTTCGCCGGGCCCGAGGGGCTTGACGACTATCGCGCGATTATTCCGCAGCTTGGCAAGCTTCTTTTGCCTGGCGGCGTGGCGGTGCTCGAGATTGGCGCGACCCAGCAGGAGGCGGTCGCGGGCATAGCGCGCGAATCGGGCTTCGCGGTCAGTATGCACCGAGACCTCGGCGGGCGACCGCGCGCGCTTATCTTGCGATAAAAGACTTGGCAAAGCCGATTCGACCCATTACCTCTGGCCCAAGGCCAGCGGTGCGCGGCTAACGCCTCCCCGCCGGTTCCAGCTCCGACATTGCAGTTTTGGTGCGCAGCCTATTGCTACGCATACCATGCACGAGACGGAGCACACGAGCTGCGACAGGCGCAGTCGTGCAAGGGGTCACGCGGCCGCATACGGACCGGGTTACGGTTCGCGCCGCGCATTGAATGAGGACCAGCTACCCTTGAACACCAATCGCAATAACCGTCGTCGCGGACGCGGGAGTCGCCATCAGGGCGGAGCCAATTCGGCCAACCGGATCGATAGCCGGGCACGGGGCAACGCGCCCCAGCTGCTCGACAAGTACAAAAAGCTTGCCCAGGATGCCCAGCACAATGGCGACCGGGTGCAGGCCGAGTACTACCTGCAGTTTGCCGACCATTACTTCCGCGTGATCGCCGACAACAAGGCCCGCCAGGAAGAAGCGAAGGCCAAACGTGCGGAAGAGCGCGGACAAAGCCAGTCCGACGATGACGCCGACGCGGGCGATGGCGACGATCGCCGGGGCAACCGCCGCCAGCGCGCACGCCGTGACGACCATGACGATGGCGCTCGCAAACCGCGCGGTCGCAAGCCCAAGGGCGGCGACGATGGTAGCGACACCGAGTTCGAGCCGGCAGAAAATCCCTTCACGCGCCGCGACGACGAGGACGAGGCGCCCAAGAAGCGCCGTGCACCGCGTAAGGCCAAGAAGGACGCGGAGGGCGCTCCCGGTAATGAAGGCGAGATCGATGCGGCGGTCCTGCCGCCTTCGCTCGGCGCCAACGACGCGGGAGAGGAGGCCAAGCCTGCCCCGCGCCGGCGCAAGCGCAAGCAGGACGATGACGGCGAAGTGAGCGCGGTCGGCTGATCGCGCTTGCAGTGCTGATCTGACAATCTAATGGGCGAGCCGATGGAGAAAATTCCCGGCTTCGTCCGTTCGCACCCGAATTTGGCCGCGCTCCTGCTGGGCGCGGTCTCGGCGTTTGGATTTCAGCCCTTTCATCTGTGGCCGCTCGGCCTCGTCGCGATGGGCGTTTTCGGCTGGCTCGCCTGGCAATTGCCGAGCTGGAAGCGCGCGCTGCTCGCCGGCTGGCTGTTCGGCGTTGCGCATTTCACCGTTACCAACAACTGGATCGCGACCGCCTTCACATACCAGACGGAAATGCCAGCCGTTCTCGGCTGGGCTGCGGTGCCGCTGCTTTCGCTCTATCTGGCGGTGTGGCCTGCTCTGGCCACCTGCGGCGCGTGGCTTGTCGCGCGAAAAGGCAATCTCGTCGCATTCGCGTTGGCGTTCGGAGCCATGTGGATTGCGGCCGAATGGCTGCGTAGCTGGGTCTTCAGCGGATATAGCTGGGGGCCGTTTTCGATGATGCTGCTGGGCCCGTGGGATCGGCCCGGCCTGGCGATGGTCTTACCGTTTACGGGAAGCTATGCCTTGTCGGGCATTGCCGCGGGGCTGGCGGTCGTGCTTGTCGCCTTCGCGCGGTCGAGGCGCTGGATCGCATTGGCGCTCGCCTCTGCAGGTATCACCACTTTGATCTACCTGCCTGCCGGTGAGGCACGGAAAGGCACGCTGCCGCTGACGCTCGTCCAACCCAACCTCGAGCAGGAAGAGATCAACGACACCGCGCGTTTCGAAGAACAATTCCAACGCATCGGCCAGCTTAGCGTACCGCTCGAAACGCACGACCGCCGCCTGGTGCTGTGGCCCGAAAGCGGCATTCCCGACTACCTGCGCGATGGCTATCCCCAGCGCTACTACACGCAGATGACAGCTGCCGGCGATCCCGCCTTCGCCCGCGCACGCATAGGCCGGGTGATCGGTCCGGGAAGCTTGCTCCTGACCGGCGTGGTCGATCTTGAAATCGGGACCGTCGATGGGCGCGAAAGGGCCGTCGGCGCCTACAATGCCATCACCTCCATCGATCCCGATGGGCGGCTGGGCGAGCGCTACGCCAAGGCGCATCTCGTGCCCTATGGCGAATACCTGCCGATGCGCGGCCTGCTCGAACCGCTTGGCCTGTCGCGCCTTGTCGCGGGCACACTCGATTTCATTCCCGGCCCGGGGCCGCTCAGTTACGATCTCGGCGAATATGGCAAGTCGGGGATGCAGATTTGCTACGAGATCGTCTTTTCCGGCGAAGTCGTCGATCGCAGCGACCGGCCGGATTATATCTTCAATCCGTCCAACGATGGCTGGTTCGGCGAATGGGGGCCGCCGCAGCATTTGGCACAGGCACGTATGCGCGCGGTCGAAGAAGGTCTGCCGGTGCTGCGTTCGACCACAACGGGAATCAGTGCGGTGATCGATGCCCGCGGCGTGGTTCGCGAGCATATCGGTCGCAATGTCGAGGGCCGGATCGATACCATCGTGCCTCCCCCGCATGCACCCACCTGGTTCGCGCGTCTTGGCCATTGGCTCACACTTTTGTGGGGCGTCGCCATGCTGGCGCTATCGCTGGTTGCCATGCGGCGCTCGGGAGGCTACCCCACGCGCAACACATAAAGACTTCTTTATATCGGGAAATGCAACTTTATGCGCACAAGTTACCTGTTCACTTCCGAGAGTGTCTCGGAAGGCCATCCTGACAAAGTTTCCGACCAGATTTCGGATGCCATCGTCGATCTTATGCTGGCCAAGGATCCGGAGGCGCGCGTCGCCTGCGAAACGATGACGACGACCCAGCGAGTCATCCTCTCAGGCGAGATCCGCTGCGCGCCGATGTATGATGCGACAAACCCGGAGTGGGCCGAAAACGGCGGCTGGGCACCGGGAGCTAAGGAAGAGATCGAACGTGCGGTGCGCCATACGGTACGCGAGATCGGCTATGAGCAAGACGGCTTCCACTGGCAGACCTTGACCTTCGAAAACCACCTGCACGGGCAGTCCGCCGAAATCGCGCAGGGCGTGGATGCCAGCGGCAACAAGGACGAAGGCGCGGGCGATCAGGGGATCATGTTCGGCTTCGCCTGCGACGAGACGCCCGATCTCATGCCAGCGACGCTCGATTACAGCCACAAGATCCTCGAGCGGCTCGCAGCCGATCGCAAAAACAGCGCCGCGCCCTTCCTCGAGCCCGATGCGAAGAGCCAGGTTACGTTGCGCTACGAAGACGGCAAGCCGGTCGCCTGCACGGCGGTGGTCGTTTCCACCCAACACGCCAAGGGCTATCATGAAGGCGCCAAGGAAGCCGAACTCAAGGCCTATGTTAAGCAGGTCGTGTCCGAAATACTGCCGGAAGGCTGGCTGAACGGCGAAACCGATTGGCACATCAATCCGACCGGCGCATTCGAAATCGGCGGACCTGATGGCGACGCTGGTCTCACCGGGCGCAAGATCATCGTCGATACCTATGGCGGCGCAGCCCCGCATGGTGGCGGTGCGTTCAGTGGCAAGGACCCGACGAAGGTCGACCGTTCGGCAGCCTATATCACCCGTTACCTGGCCAAGAACATCGTTGCGGCGGGTCTCGCGAAGCGCTGCACGATCCAGCTTGCCTATGCGATCGGTGTTTCGAAGCCGCTTTCGCTGTATGTCGATACCCATGGCACCAGCGCCGATGGCGTGACCGACGAGGCGCTGGAGAAGGCGATCGCCAACATCGGCTCGCTGGGCGGATTGACCCCGCGCGGCATCCGCATGCATCTAGGTCTCAACAAACCGATCTACCGCAAGAGCGCCGCCTACGGCCACTTTGGCCGGCAAGCCGACGGTGAACATTTCCCGTGGGAACGCACCGATCTTGTCGACGACCTGAAGGCCGCGCTGGCCTGACATGGGCAGGGCCGGCGAGACCGGCCTACCCTTTCCGCGCGAGCGCATCGTCGAACTCGATGCGCTGCGCGGGATTGCCGTGATCGGCATCGCGTGGATGAACGTCTATGTCTTCGCGCTGCCGCTACAGGCCTATTACAATCCGGCTGCCTATGGCGCCCAAAGTGCGTTCGACTACGCGCTTTGGGCGGTCAGCTTCGTACTGGTCGAGGACAAGTTTCGCACGCTGTTCGCGATGCTGTTCGGTCTGGGCGTGGCGATCATGTGGCAGCGCGGTACCGGCTGGCGCGAGCATCTCGCACGCATGGCGCTCCTGTTCGCGATCGGGGTGATCCACGCCACGCTGCTCGCGAGCAACGACATCTTGCGGGTCTATGCGCTTGCCGGCCTGGCCCTGCCGCTGCTCCTGCCGCTCGGCTGGCATGGCCTCGGTCTCGCGATGATAGCGCTCGTCGCGCTACACTTGGGCGGCGGCTATGTCTGGCTGTCGAGCCGGTCGCCGGAGTTCTTCGCACTCAATTTCGGAGCGCATCCCGACGGGCTGGCCTATGCCCTAGAGCTGGGACGGGAAAGCATTGGTGACCGCATCGTCCGAAGGCTCGCGAGCCTGCCAGCAACGCTCGCGGCGATCAGCGCCGGGGTGCCGATCAATCTTGCGTCCATGCTTGCCGGTGTCGCGCTGTGGAAGAGCGGCCTCTTGCCCTCGCGATGGTCGCGCGGGCGGGTGCTTGGCCTGATCGTCCTGTGCTGTCTCGTCGCACTGCCCGCGCTGACCCTCATCGCCTTCAGCGCGCATTCTCTAGCCTTCGACCCGCAGGTGGTGGCGCGCAAAGCGCTGGTGCTGTCCGCCCCGTTCGACCTGCTGATGGGCGTCGCCTACGCGGTAGCGATGCTGGCGCTGTTCACGCGCATTCGTGATTCGCTCGGCGTCTGGCTGCTCGCCGCTGCCGGGCGGCTGTCGCTGACCAACTACCTGATGACAAGCCTGGTATTCTCGGCGCTCTTTGCCAGTTGGGGAGCGGGCCTGTTCGCCGTCGTGTCGCGCTCCGAAGCGTTGCTCCTCTCGCTCGTGCCGGCAGCTTTGATGCTGGTATGGTCGCCGCTCTGGCTAAGACTGTATGGACAGGGGCCGACCGAGCGGCTGTGGCGTGCCGGCGCGCGCGCCATCGCGGGCCGACGCGCCTAGCCGTGTTCGCCCTTGCGCGGGCTTGGGTGATCGAGCGCGAGTTCGGCGTCGGAGAAGGTGAAAGGGCTGCGTACGCCCGGGATACCGTCGAGATCGACACGCATACCGCGCGCGCGAACCTGATGATCGGCGAAGACGGCGTCGACCGGATTGATCGGCCCCGCAGGTATCCCGTCCTCGGCGCAATCGGCAAGCAACTCGACCATCTGCCACTTGCGCGTTTCCGCAGCTATGATGGCGTCGAGTTCGTCGCGATTGGAGAGACGATCCTCATTGGTCGCGAAGCGGGTATCGCCAAGCAGGTCGTCGCGCCCGAGCAGGCTGAGCAGCTTGCGGAACAGGCCGTCATTGGCCGGTGCCAGGACGATTTCGCCATCGGCCACCGGGAATACGCCGTAAGCGCTGACCTGCGCATGTTCATTGCCCATGCGCGGTGGGTTCTCGCCGGTCGTCAGGAAATGCGTCGCCTGGCTGGCGAGCAATCCGACCGAACAGTCGAGCAGCGCCATGTCTACATGCTGCCCGCGTCCGGTTCGCTCGCGCATGGCAAGTGCCGACTGAATGCCGATCACCGAATAAAGCCCGCAGGTAAGATCGGAAATCGAGATGCCCATCTTCATCGGCTGGCCATCCGGCTCGCCGGTGAGCGCCATCAAACCGCTCATCGCCTGGATCACGAAATCATACCCCGCTTCGCGCGCCCGTGGCCCGGTCTGGCCGAAGCCGGTGATCGAGCAATAGACCAGGTGCGGGTTGCTCCGCGCCAGGGTCGCGTAGTCGAGGCCGAATTTCGCGAGCGATCCGGTCTTGAAGTTTTCCAGCACAACGTCGGCGGTTGCCGCCAGCTGGCGAACCTTCGAGAGATCGCCTTCGTCCCCGAAATCGGCGACGATGCTGCGCTTCCCGCGATTGGTCGCGTGATAATAGGCTGCCTCTCGGGTGCCGTCCTCGCGCTCGACCCAGGGCGGTCCCCATTTACGTGTACCGTCGCCGTCGGGGCTTTCGACCTTGATCACGTCCGCTCCCAGGTCGGCGAGGATCTGGCCAGCCCACGGACCTGCCAGCACACGAGCGAGTTCGAGCACTTTGAGCCCGGCGAGCGGGGCGTTCGGATTGCGAAGTCGATCGAGCCACATGCGCAGCGCTGCTGGGCCAGCGATCCGGTCCGGTCAAGCGCTCAGATCGCGTAGACCTGCGGATTTTCATCAGGCCAGCCTGCCAGCCGGGGGTTCTTGCGATCGAGGAACACGGCCGGCAGTTTGACCAGCATCAGCGATTTGTGGATCCAGTAGTCGGTCCATTTCTCGCGCCATCGCGGCTTGGGCCTTCGGCCATGCGCGCGCAGCCAGCTGTCGTAGGGCATCCAGTGGCTGGGCTCGTCCCGCTCGACCACTTCGAAGATACGCCGCAGTGCCTTGTCCGAGCGGATGTGCCGGTTCTTCAGCAGCACTTCGACCTGCTCCATTCCGCGCTGTTCGGTAATCATGATCACACGGCACAGCTTTTCGAACTCATCGCCATCGGCCACGATGGCCTGCGTGTCGAGTTCGTCGATCGTGCAGCCGAAGATGGTTTCGATGAAATGATCGATATGGCCGCAGGTGCGATCGACCTTGAGCGGCATTTTGCCCTGCAACTCAAACCAGCGCCGGAACATGCGATAATGCTTTTCCTCGTCGGCGCGATGCTTCTCGACCGCGGCAATGAAGTCGGCATCGTCGGGGCAGCGCGCCCGTACCGCCTCCAGCACACGGTCGAGCGAGGTGTAGCCCCGGTGCTCGTTATAGATGTAGATCGATCCGAGCACGTCGAGGAATCGCTCGCGAAAGGCGTTGCGAATGCCCATGCATCGATTGTCTCACATTTGGCGCCTGAGGGAAATGACCTACTCTTCCAGCAGGTTTCCGAGCCCCGAAACCGCTCCGACGAATTCCTCGCGGAAATCCTGCACGACCTGTCTGCTCGAGCGAACCTGTTCGACCAATCCTACACCCTGACCGACAAAATAGCTGACAAGCTCGCGCGCACCTTCATTGCCCGCTGCCGCTTCGCGTTCGATCCGGGCGAAAGCGGGTTCGGACACCATGCCCATCAGCGGCATGGGCAACGTGCCGGGACCTTGCGGATCGTCCCACGCCTCGTGCCAGGCGGTCTTGAGCTGGCGTGCCGGCTTGCCCGTGCGGCTGCGCGAGCGAATCGTGTCGCGGCTGCGCGCGACGATCATCTTGTCGCGAAAGGCCTCGCTGGTCTCGGCTTCGGGCGTGGCGAGCCAGATCGACCCGGTCCACGCCCCTTGCGCGCCCGCCGCCATCATCCCGGCCATCTGCCCGCCGGTCATTATTCCGCCCGCCGCGAGCACCGGGATCCGGTGTCCGGCGCGCGCCAGTTCGCGCACGACTTCGGGTATCAGCACCAGTGTTGAAACCTCGCCGCAATGGCCGCCGGCTTCCGTGCCCTGCGCGACGATGATGTCGACGCCCGCCTCGGCCTGGCGGATCGCATGTTCTTTCGCACCGACCAGCGCGGCAACCGGTACGCCGCGCTTCTTTCCTTCCTCGATCATCGCGGGTGGGGCTATGCCCAGCGCATTGGCTATCAACCGGATCGGGTGGCGGAAGGCGACTTCCATCAGCGCGAGGCCGTTTTCGGGCGTGATGCCCATCCGCTCCTTGAGGATCGGCATTTGTGCCTCGGGCGCGATACCGTGATCGCCAAGCACCGAATTGACGAAGCCCTGGTATTTGGGGTCGATGGCCCCGGCGCGGCTCTTATTGTCGGACAGCCCGCGAACGCGCGGGTCGATCACTTCGGGCACGAGCACGTCGACGCCATAGGGCGCGCCATCGACATGCGCATCGATCCAGGCAAGCTCCTCCTCCAGCTGATCGGGGCTGAAGCGCGTCGCGCCCAGCACTCCGAAACCGCCCGCCTTGCTGACCGCGGCGACCACATCGCGGCAATGGCTGAAAGCGAATAGCGGGAATTCCGCCCCGGTCATTTCACAGACGCGGTTCATCGGCATGGGTGTCTCCTCTCGGCGATCACCCTATTGCCAAGTCGCGCCGGCGCAAGCGGGCTTTACTGGCCGTCCATGATCGCGGGCGCATCGCCCGGCTCCGGCTTCCAGCGAACATCCGGCGGGAAGACCTCGCCGATGCTGCCTTCCTGCCACGCGCCGTAGACCGGATTGGGCATCAGGAACCAGCCATTGCCCCAGAGCTGCGCGTACTGGCCGCGCGCGACCATCGCGCGGCGCGCGGCAATGTCGCCCTCATCCGCGTTGAAGACATCGGCAAAATCGCCGAGATTGTCGCCCGCCATGGCGATGATGCAGTAGCTTTCGGCGATCCGCGCGCGGCGACCGTCCTTGCGACCGCCCATGTCGTCATCACCGCGCAAGAACAGCGTCTCGAGATGAGCGGCTGGGCCGACCCCGGCCGCTTCGAGCGCGGCAATGGTGGCCGCTGCCGTTTCCGAATTGCGATTGGTATTGAAGATCACCGTGATTCCCGCCTCGCGCAGCCGCTTGAGCCCGGTGACCGCACCGGGCACCGGCCGCGCAATCCCTGCGCCGTTGTCGGCCCACTGATCCCATTCGGCGGGATCGAACGGCCTGCCGCTCAGCGCCTGCCAATATTCGTAACCGGTATTGAGCAGCACGGTTTCGTCGACGTCGAACACGACAGCGAGTGGCTTGCCGGTGCCATCTCTTGCGGTGCAGGAGCGTGTGCCGATCCCGCCTTCGGCGTCCGGAAGGCCCAGCGGCACCGATTGCGCCACCGAGCTCTGCTGTGCGATGGTGATCGAATAATCGGCGATCTGTCGCCAGGTCTGGATCGATGCCCCTGCCGCCTCGCCCGAGCCGTAGAGCCAGCGCATGGTGTCGGGCGCCGGTCGATGCTCGTCCATCGTGACGACGGGGGCGCTGGCTCTCGTCGGGGTTTGGACACTCGCACATCCACCCAGGGCGACAGTGCTGGCGGCAAGTAGAACAAACCGGTTCATGTCCCAATCTCCGAAAAGGGGGAAATAGCGAACGACTGGGCTGCGGATATCTGCGTTTCTCCCATCTTCACCAGTCCCTCCCTTACATCCAGTGCGAGCGCCGGCCAACTCGCTTGCTCGACCTTAACACCCGTTTGGCGGAGCCGCCTGCGCTGCGGCACGATTGTGCAATGCAATATTCCTGGTGCGTCGAGCCTTCTCACGACAGCCCACAAATTCAATGCTTTAGGTTATGCCTAGACCGTAAGATGCATTTCACGCAACAAAAATTGTCCTTTTCGCACTTGCACAAAAGCCGGCCTACCCGCATATCTGCTCGTGCCTTTTAGGCATCCTCTCCCAAGACTTCCAAGCCCGGTTGGTTCGCCAGCCGGGCTTTTTTCTTGGCCCGAACGGACCCACCGCGTTCGCTCGTTCATTGCAACGGTAAGGAGTGCTTCCCAAGTGGGTGGGCACCAAGCGAACAGGTAACGGGAGCCTAGCCGATATGGCCGATGCGGATGCTGCACCAGCGGTAGAGGACACCACAGTAAGGCTGCAGGTCGCAGCGGCACGGCAGGAGGAAAGCGGTCAGGGCATTGCCCGCATGCCGCGTTCCACCTTCCAGACGCTCGGGATCACTGAAGGCGATGTGGTCGAGATCACCGGCAAGCGGGCGACCGCGGCGGTCGCCATGCCCGCCTATGACGAGGACCAGAGCCTCGATGTCATCCGGCTGGATGGCCTTCAGCGCGGCAATGCAGAAGTTGGCTCGGGCGAGCATGTCAAGGTGGCCGTGGCCGAATCGCGCCCTGCCACGCGCGTCGTCTTTGCCCCTGCTCAGCGAGAGATGCGGCTACAGGGTCCGGCCCAGGCGCTGAAGCGGAATTTTTTCCGCAAGCCCTTGGTTGCGGGCGATCTCGTGGCGACGACCGGGCAGCAACCGGTGCAGAATATGCCCTCCGAGGTGCGCCGGATGTTCAACGCGCCCGCCTATGCGCTGACGCAGATCCGCCTGAGCGTGGTGTCGACCAGCCCCAAGGGCATCGTCCATATCGACGAGAACACCGAGGTCGAGTTGCGCGCCGAGTTCGAGGCGCCGCGCGATGCGCGCGCGGTGGTCAATTACGACGATGTCGGCGGGATGGACGAGACGATCCAGCAATTGCGCGAGATGGTCGAACTGCCGCTGCGCTATCCCGAACTGTTCACCCGGCTGGGCGTCGATCCGCCAAAGGGCGTGCTGCTGCATGGCCCCCCCGGGACGGGCAAGACGCGGCTGGCCCAGGCCGTCGCCAATGAAAGCGATGCCAATTTCTTCACCATCAACGGGCCGGAAATCATGGGCTCGGGCTATGGCGAGAGCGAGAAGGCGCTGCGCGAGGTGTTCGAGCAGGCGAGCAAGTCCGCGCCTGCGATCATTTTCATCGACGAAATCGATTCGATCGCACCCAAGCGCGACCGCGTGCCGGGCGAGGCGGAAAAGCGCCTGGTCGCCCAATTGCTGACGCTGATGGACGGTCTCGAGGCGCGTTCGAACCTCGTTGTCATCGCGGCGACCAACCGCCCCGAAGCGATCGACGAGGCATTGCGCCGGCCCGGCCGCTTCGACCGCGAAATCGTGATCGGCGTGCCCGATGAGAAGGGGCGTCGCGAAATCCTCGGCATTCATACGCGCGGGATGCCGCTTGGCGACAAGGTTGATCTGCAGGAGCTGGCCAAGGCGACCTACGGCTTCGTGGGCGCCGATATCGCCGCGCTCGCCCGCGAGGCGGCGATTGATGCGGTGCGCCGGATCATGCCCAAGATCGACCTCGACGAGCGGACCATTCCGCCCGAGGTCCTCGATGAGCTGTGCGTCACGCGCGAGGATTTTCTTTCCGCATTGAAGCGCATCCAGCCCTCGGCGATGCGCGAGGTGATGGTCCAGATGCCCAATGTCGGCTGGTCCGACATCGGCGGGATCGGCGATGCGATCGAAAAGCTCAAGGAGGGCATCGAACTGCCGATGAAGAACCCCGAGGCCTTCCATCGCCTCGGCATCCGTCCGGCCAAGGGCTTCATGCTCTACGGCCCGCCGGGCACCGGCAAGACGCTGCTGGCCAAGGCCGTCGCCAAGGAAGCCAAGGCGAATTTCATCTCGATGAAGAGTTCGGATCTCCTCTCCAAATGGTATGGCGAAAGCGAGCAGCAGATCGCGCGCATGTTCAAGCGGGCACGGGCGGTTGCGCCATGCGTATTGTTCATCGACGAGATCGACAGCCTCGTTCCCGCACGCGGCAGCGGGCAGGGCGAGCCGCAGGTTACGGGCCGTGTGGTCAACACGATCCTTGCCGAGATGGACGGACTGGAGGAATTACAATCGGTCGTGGTGATCGGGGCGACCAACCGGCCCACGCTGGTCGATCCGGCCTTGCTGCGTCCAGGCCGTTTCGACGAGTTGGTCTATGTGGGTACGCCGGACAAGCCGGGGCGCGAGCAGATCCTGGGTATCCACACCAAGGGCATGCCCCTGGCCGACGACGTCGACCTTGCCGCCATCGCGGGCAAGACCGCGCGTTTCACCGGAGCCGACTTGGAAGATGTCGTCCGCCGTGCCGGCCTAACAGCGCTCAAGCGCGCGGGCGGGGAAGTGAAGGAGGTGACCAGTGCCGACTTCCACGAAGCGCTCGAGGACAGCCGCGCGACGGTTACGTCCAAGATGGAGGCCGAATATCGCAAGATGCGCGGCGAGCTCAAGAAGCGCGCGGCGGAGGTCCAACCGATAGGCTTCCTGCACGAGGGCATGGTGGAATCGACCCGCGACAAAAAACACGATTAGGGCGCCTTTCCGCGCGCCCGATCGCGATGCCTAGGGCGCGCTCGGCTCTTCGGCCTTCGAGTGGCCGCCCGGGACTTCCAAGCGGTGCCGGATCAACGCATCGGGCTGGTTCTCCTTGAGCCAGGCGAGCATGTGCTCGCGCACGGCGCAGCGCAGCGTCCACAGATCGCCGATCGTATCGGCGCTCATCGACAGGCGCAGCGCGATGCTCTCCGGAAACGCGTCGGTCATCAGCAGCTGCAGATTGCGACCGTCCCACAGGTCATGCGCCTGCACGAAGCGCTCGAATTCGGCTCGGATCGGGTCGACATCGGCGATCGGGTCGAGATGGAGCATGACCGGACCGGTGAGCTTTTCGTCGACGCGCGACCAGTTCTCGAAACTCTGGTCGAGGAACCGGCTGGTCGGCACGACGAGCACGCGCTCGTCCCAGGTCCGCACGGTGACGTAGCTCATGCGGATTTCCTCGACCCGGCCGGCCTCGCCATCGACCTTGACCAGATCGCCGATCCTGAGCGGCTGGGTCATCGCCATCTGCAGGCCGGCGATCAGGGACTTGAGCGCGGGCTGAGCTGCGGCACCGACCGCCAGAGCGGCCAAACCGGCGGAGGCGAGCATGGTCGTCCCGACGTCGCGCACCCCGGGGATGTTGAGCATGATGAGCGAGACCGTGATGATGATGATCGCGACCTTTACCGTGCGCGAGAGAATCGCGATGCGGGTCAGGCGGCCGCGCTGGGCGACCGGGTCTTCCGCCCCGCTGATCTGCGCCTCGTATCCGCGAGCGAGACCGCGCACGACGGCATAGGCGACCCAGCCGACCACTGCGGGCGTGAGGAACCGCGCCAGGCTGTCCCATCCCTGACCGACCAACGCATCGTTTTCCGCGGCCACCGCGATAGCGAAGGCGAAGGCTGCCCAGCGCAGCGGCTTGCGGACCGCTTCGACCACGGCATCGTCGAGCGAGCTGTCGGAAGTGCGCGCCAGACGGCGCAGGATCGCGAAAGCGACCCAATGCACGAGAAACGCGACGGCAAGCGCGCCGCCGAGCACGATCAACGTGTGGATCACCCCTTCGAGCGATATCTGCCAATTGCGCGGATCGTAGCGGTCTAGCATCCGATCCACCGGTATGGACCAAGGTGCGTCAAGGCAAGCCTAGTCACCTGCTGGAAGCTCGATCGTGACCTGCAGGCCGTCCTGGGTGAAGCTGCGATCGAACGAGCCCCCGAACTGACGCGCGGCGCTGGTCATCAGCAGGCTGCCGAAACCTTTTCGTTCGGGCAATTCGTCGAGATCCGCGCCGGTCTCGCGCCAATTCAAGGTTACCGTGCCGTCCTTTTCGGACCAGGTGACATGGACCGTGCCCTCATTGCTCCATGCGCCGTATTTGACCGCATTGGTCGTAAGTTCGTGCAGAACGAGGCCCAGCGGCGTCACGCGCTTGGCCGGCAGCATGATTTCCGGACCGTCGATTTCGGCGGGATGCTTACTCGAACGGTAGGGCGCGAGCGAGGTTTCCACCAGCGCGCGTAGCGAGGCGACCGGACGGTCGAGCTCGCCCTGGCTAACCTCATGCGCGGTCAGCAGCGCGCGAATGCGCTGGGCGATGCTGTCGGTGACTTCCTTCGCTTCGGGTTTGTCGCGCGCGCTCATCTGAACGATCGCGAGAATAACCGCGAAGAGGTTCTTGACCCTGTGGTTGAGCTCGCGCGCGAGCAGGTCTGCCCGGTCGCGCGCTTCGCTCACGACGGCCGCCTGCGCGGCCTCGGCCTCGGCGCGAGCGGCGCGACCGACAAGCCTTGCACCTGCCAGCATGGCCAGGATCAGCAGCACCAGCAGCGCGCCGAGCAACGGCAGAACGCGCGCCTCCGAGCGGGCCGCTTCGGTAATGCGCTCGGCGAGAATCTCGTTCTCGATGTCCTCCAATTCGGCGATGGCGCGCCCCAACCGCTCCATGGTTTCCACCCCTTCGTCGGTCAAAACCGCCCGCCGGGCGTCGAGCAAGCGACCGTCTTCGAGAAGCTGCACGCTGCCGGACATCTCGTCGAATTTCGCACGCGCGAGCGCGTCGATCTGGTCGACCAGCTCGGTTTGTCGCGGGGTTGCGTCCTCGCCAAGCAATCCGCGAATGCGATCGAGCGAAGGCTCGATCTGCTCGCGGCCCGTCAGGTATGGCGCGAGGTAGCGACGGTCGAGCGTGATCAGATAGCCGCGCTGGCCGGTTTCTCCGCTCAAGGCGGCACGGTTCACCTTGCGCAGTTCCTCCAACAGTTCGACGGTGCGCTCGACCTGTTCGCGCTGGGCACGCTCGGCCTCGACCGTCTGGTAGGCGAGTACGAGCGTCGCGAACATCGCCGCGGCGATCACGCTCAGCAGCGCGACATTCATCCAGCGCGGATTGCGCGTGCGCGCGACGAATTCCTCGATTTCGCTCAGTGTGCGGCCCCCCAGCTGGAACCCGTACCGATATCTACGCCGAGCGGAACGTCAAGTTTAACAGCAGGTTCGGCAGCGCCGGCCATAACGCTTTCGATGACTGCGGAGGCGGCCTCGACATCGCCTTCGGGAAGTTCGAAGACGAGTTCGTCATGCACCTGCAACAGCATGCGCACATGGCCCAGGTCGGCTTCTTCGAGTGCGGGCATCATGCGGACCATGGCGCGCTTGATGATATCGGCGCTGGTGCCCTGGATCGGCGCGTTTATCGCGGCACGCTCGCTGCCCTGGCGCTCGGCCTGGTTCTTCGAGCCGATGCGCGGAAACCAGGTCTTGCGGCCGAACAGCGTCTCCGAATAGCCGCGCTCGCGCACCTCTTCCAGCGTGCGGACGATGTATCGCTGGATACCGGGAAAGCGCTGGAAATAGGTGTCGATCATCGCCTGCGCCTCCTCGGGCTCGACCCCGAGCCGACCGGCCAGCCCCCAGCGCGAGATACCGTAGAGAATCGCGAAATTGATCGTCTTGGCGCGGGCGCGGGTGTCGCGATTGACCTCGCCGAACATCTCCGTCGCGGTGCGCGCATGGATGTCCTCGCTATTGGCGAAGGCCTCTTTCAGCGTGGGCACATCGGCCATATGCGCGGCCAGCCGCAGCTCGATTTGCGAATAGTCGGCGGCGAGCAGGACATTGCCTTCCTCGGCGACGAAGGCCTCGCGGATCTGGCGGCCGATGGCGGTGCGGATCGGGATGTTCTGCAGGTTCGGGTCGGTCGAGGAAAGCCGCCCGGTCTGCGCGCCGACCAGGCTGTAGCTGGTATGCACGCGCCTGGTCTCGGGATTGATCGCCTCCTGCAGCGCATCGGTATAAGTGCTCTTGAGCTTGGCGAGCTGGCGCCATTCGAGGACCTTGTCGGCGATCTCCGCGCCTTCGCCCGACAGCCGCTCGAGAACGCTCTGGTCGGTCGAATACTGGCCGCTCTTGCCCTTCTTGCCGCCCTTGTAGCCGAGCGTGTCGAACAGCACCTCGCCCAGCTGCTTGGGGCTGCCGACGGTGAATTCGGTGCCCGCTATGCCATGGATTTCCTTCTCCAGCCGCGCGGTTTCGCCGGCGAATTCCTCCGACAATTTGGCGAGCCGCGCGCGATCTACCTTGATCCCGTGACGCTCCATCTGCGCCACTACCGGGACCAGCGGGCGGTCGACCCGCTCGTAAATGGTCGTCCCGCCTTCGGTCGAGAGCCGGGGCTTGAGATGCCGGTAGAGCCGCCAGGTGACGTCGGCATCCTCGGCGGCATATTCGGTCGCCTTGTCGAGCAGGACCTCGCCGAAGGGGATCGCCTTCTTGCCGGTGCCGCAGACCTCCTTGAAGGTCAGGCAGGTATGGCCGAGATGCCGGTCGGCAAGCTCGTCCATCCCGTGGCCCCCGCCGATCCCGTCGAGCTGGCGCCCGGCATCGAGATCGAAGCTGATGATCATCGTGTCGTCGATCGGCGCGACCTCGACGCCATTGCGGGCGAGGACGTTCAGATCGTACTTCCCATTATGGAACACCTTGAGCACCGCATCGCTGCCAAACAGCGGCTTCAGCGCTTCGAGCGCGGCAGACTTGTCCACCTGCTCGGGCTTTTCGGCGAACATGTCGCTGCCGCCATGGCCAAGCGGGATGTAGCAGGCATCGTTTGCGCCCAGAGCGAGGCTGATGCCGACGAGTTCGGCGCGAATCGCATCGAGGCTGCTGGTCTCGGTGTCGACGGCGATCAGCCGTACCGCCCGAGCGCGTTCGACCCACTCTTCCAGCTTCTCCATCGTCTGGACGCACTCATAGGCCGATCGATCGATAGCGGGAAAATCGGGCAGGGGCTGGCGATTGCCCTCGGTGTTGGCGGGCGCGCCTTTCGTGTCTTGCCGGGCCGGATCGAGGTCGTTTGTCCGCGAAGGGCTGCCGGTGCCTGCATCGAGCCGCTTCAACAGGCTGGTGAAGCCATGCTTGGAGAGAAACTCGGCGAGCGGCTCGCTGGGTACGCCGTCGAGCTTCATGTCGTCGAGGGCGATCGGCAAGGGGCAGTCTTCCCTGAGCGTCACCAGCACGCGGCTGAGCTCGGCATCAGCGCGGTGTTCGAGAAGGCGCTCCTTGAGCTTGGATTTCTTCATGTCCTCGGCCGCGTCGAGCGCAGCGGTCAGATCGCCATGCTCGGCGATGAGCTTGCTCGCCGTCTTGGGGCCGACGCCGAAAATGCCCGGGATATTGTCGACCGAATCGCCCATCAGCGCGAGGACGTCGCCGACCTTCTCGGGCGCCACGCCGAATTTCTCCTCGACCTCCTCGATGAAGATGCGCGCGTTCTTCATCGTATCGAGCATGTCGATGCGCGCACCGTCCTTCTCGCCGACGAGTTGCATCAGGTCTTTGTCGGAGGAAACGATGGTCACGTTCCAGCCCTGCCTCTGTGCGGCGCGGGCATAGGAGGCGATCATGTCGTCCGCCTCGACGTCGGGTTCTTCCACCATCGGCAGGCTGAATGCCCGCGTCGCATCGCGGATGAGCGGGAATTGCGGGACCAGATCTTCGGGCGGATCGGGCCGGTTGGCCTTGTACTGGTCGTAAATCTCGTTGCGGAAACTCTTGCTCGACTTGTCGAGAACGACGGCGAGATGGGTCGGTCCGTCGGCCTTGTCGAGATCGTCGGCGAGCTTCCACAGCATGGTCGTGTAGCCATAGACCGCGCCCACGGGGGTGCCCTCCGGATCGGTCAGCGGGGGCAGGCGGTGATAGGCGCGGAAGATGTAGGCCGAGCCGTCGACGAGGTAGAGATGCGGTGTGTCACCCATGGCGAAGCGGCTTAGCAACGGCTTGCGGTGATGGGGAGCGCCATTTTGCACGCGGTCCACAAGTGGCGGATTCGCGCCGCATTGGGGCCAAATGAGGCGAAAATGTGTCAGGATAAGTGCGAATCTGCTTGCCGGGCCAAAATTTCGCCATTATTTGGACACTGTGAGGCCCCAATTCGGGACTCGCGTGGAGAGGGGGCCCGTGGCCTTCGAACCGCACACAAACTCGCTGTTCAAGGATTTTATCTATGCGCAAGATCGCTCTTTTCGCTGCTGCTTCGGCTGCTGCTCTGACCCTGGCTGCTTGCTCGGAAGCTACCGAAGACGCTGCTGAAGCAACCGCCGATTCGGCTGCTGCCGACGCTGAAGCCAACATGGAAGCCGCTGGCGACGCCATGGAAGCCGGTGCTGAAGAAGTTGCTGCCGAAGCCGACGAAGCTGCCGCTGAAGTCGAAGCTGAAGTCGAAGGCGAAACCGAAGCCGAAGCTGCTGCCGACTAATCGCGCACGCTTCGCGAACGGTTATCGTTCACGAAAAGAAAGGGCGGTGCCTTCCGGCGCCGCCCTTTTTCTTTGTTCGCAATATGCGTGCCTATTCGCCGCCGTAGTCGGCGGAGGCCCAATTCCGTCCGTCATCGGTGTTCGGGCCGAATCCGTAATAGAGCGCCTGGGTAATGTTCGAAATGCGCGCGTCGCGATTCGCGCGCGCTTCGAGCTTGCGGCTGCGGCTGCCATTTTCGATCGCCATCGAGGGGCTCTGTCCCGTAACATAGATCGCGGCCGCGATCGCGCGACCGTCGGGCGTGTGGAAAATGCCGATGTCGCTGGCGGTGCGCGAAAGCGTGCCGGTCTTGTGCGCGAGATTGGCGCTCGCCGGAAGCGCGGATCGCATGCGCCTCTTGCCGGTGGTTGTTTCCTCCATCGCGTCGAGCAGCACTCTGCGTGAATAGTCGCTCAACCATTTGCCCCGATAGATCCCGGCAAGCAGCTGGCCCATGGCGCGCGGGGTCGCACTGTCCTTGGCATCGACGCTCCAGGCCGGATCGACCCGGCCGTCCTCGCGGATCAACGTTGCGATATCGCGTGTCAGTTGGAAGCCCTCGATTCCCGCATCCCGCATCCATTTGTTGACCGCGCGGGGGCCGCCGACCGCCTGCAGCAGCGCGTCGGTACAATCGTTGCAGCTCTTGGAAATCATCAGGCTGAGATGTTTGTAGGCGGGGAGATAGACCCTGCCCGGGCGCGGTAGGCGAAATTCGCTCGTCAGGCTCCAGCGCCCTTCGTCCACCCCGGCAAGGAAGACCGCCGCGATCGCCACCTTGCTGGTACTGGCCATCGGGAAGCGCTGGTCCGCCAGGACGCCGATTTCGCGCCCGGTCGACAGATCGATGGCGTAGACCCCGATCCGCCCATTGGAGCTATCCGCCAATTGCGCGAGCTGACGCTCAAGCGGCGTCGAATAAATCGCATCCAGCGTTTGCGGCGTGCGAAGCTCGGTCCCGAGCGCATTGTCGAACTGGGCTTCGAAACCATTGCCCTGCGCCAGCCCGGGAGTGGCAAGGGCCACGGCCCCGATCGCCAGCAGTCGTCCAAAAAGTCGTTTCCGCATTCCGCCCCTATACACTCTCCGTGGTTAGGCGAAGCTTAATGCCGACCGATTGTGTCGACACAAGGGCCGGGCGACGAAAAGTGGCGCAGACGCGACAGGTTTGGCACGCTATGTGTTACTTTCGTACGGAATTCCTCCCTCAGGCGTTCGCAATGGCCTGCTCGATTCGCTCCGTCGTTTCGCCCGCCAAGGCTTTGTCGATTTCGCCAACGAGGCGCTTTTCCAGCTCCGAATGATAGTGACGCCGCATTTCACCCAGCGTCTTGGGATCGGCGATCACGAGCACATCGGTAATTTCGCCCGCAATCGACTTGGCGTTGAGCCATTCGGCGGCGGCCGCGCCATGCGCAAGCTCATCGAGATCGGTCCGACCGTGCCGCTGGCCGATATGATCCTGGTGCTTCACACCGGCGCTGAAATTCGTCGCCGACAGATCGGGCTTCTGGGCAGCATTCAGCTTGGGCTCGAGCGGCTTGCCACTGTTGCGCATGACGGTGAAATTCTCGCCATCGACGATCGCGACATGGGCGTTGCTGGGTAGGCGCATAGGGGAGGTCTCCTCTACTGGTTTGCTTTGCCCTCTCAACGAGCCAGCGGCCTGAGAGGTCCGGGCTTGAGCGGCGAGGCGTTTCCCTGCACACATGAGCCGTATGGGAGAGATCGAAAGCGCCGAAGCGCTCGAGCAGGGACTGGCGAGGGCACTCGCGCGCGCCGGAAGGCAGGCGCCCGAAGGATTGAGGCGCCTTACGGGCGGGGCGACAATGGAAAGCTGGCGCTTCTCCAGCGGCGGCGAGGACTACGTCCTGCGGCGCGCGCCGAGCCTTTCGTTCATGGAGGGGCGCCCCTTCGGCCACGAAACCGAGGCGGCGATCATTCGTGCTGCGCACGCTGCCGGCGTGACCGCGCCCGAAGTCATCGTCGAGCTCGAGCTGGGCGACGGGATCGGCAGCGGGTTCGTGATGCGCGCGCTTTCCGGCACGCCGGACCCGCGGGCGATCCTGAAAATGAGCGATCCGGATCGGTTGCTGCGCGAAGTTGCGCGCGATCTTGCGGGAATCCACGGCCTGCAACGCGCTGCATTGCCCAATGACGTGCCCGAGATGGACTATGCCGAGGCAGTCGAGGAACTGGCCGAGCAGTTCGCGGAAGCGGGCGGCGACCGCCCGATCATCGCGCTCGGCCTTAAGTGGCTGCGAGACAACCTGCCCGCTCGCGTCGAGCCCGTCCTCAACCATGGCGACTACCGCCTCGGCAATCTGCTGGCCGAGGATTCGCATCTGACCGGCGTGCTCGACTGGGAGCTCGCCCATTTCGGCGACCGGCACGAAGATCTCGCTTTCGGCTGCATGGCGGTCTGGCGTTTCGCCCGGGTCGACCGGCCCGCGCTCGGGCTGGGATCGCTGCAGGACTATGTCGATGCCTATGAGGCCGAAAGCGGCGCAACGGTCGATGCGAGGCGCTTCCGCTTCTGGCTGGTCTATCGCACCGTGTGGTGGGCCCTGGGCTGTCTGCGCATGGCGAGCTTCTGGCGCAGCGGCGATGACCGCATGCTCGAACGCGTCGTCATCTCGCGCCGCACGAGCGAGCAGGAACTCGACCTTTTGTTGCTGCTCGAGGAAGAGGCGCCGGAAGAGGAGCAGGCGCGGCCTGTGCCGCCGGCCGAGGAAAAGCTCGAACCGCTGGGCGAGGCGAGTGTCGGCGAAATCGCAACAGCCATTTCCGAGTGGCTGGCCACGGTTAAGGACCGGATGGAGGGACACGACCGTTTCCAGCTTGCCGTGGCGCGCAATGCGCTGGGCATGATCGCGCGCGGCGACAACATCGAGGTCGAGTTCGACGATGAATTGCTCGCATGCGAGTTGCTCGAAGGCGGGCGCTCGCTGGCGACGTCCGGTCTGCTCGCTATGCTGCGGCGCACCGCGCTGGACAAGCTGGCAGCAGACGTGCCCAAATATCCCATGCTCGCGCTCGCACGCGCGAAGTGGACAGGAGAGGATTGATGGATTTCGCGATTCCCGCCGAGCTCGAGGACTATTATGCCGAGCTCGAGGCCTTCATCGAGAACACGATCGAGCCGATGGTCGCGCGGGACGACAATATCCGTTTCTTCGATCATCGCCGCGAGGATGCGCGGACCGATTGGGACCGCGGCGGACTGCCAAGCCACGATTGGGAGGAGCTGCTGCGCGAATGCCGCAGGGCGGCCGACGAAGCGGGGCACTGGCGCTTCTCCGCACCGAAGAAGTATGGCGGCCAAGACGGCTCGAACCTATGGATGGCTGTGATCCGCGATCGCTTCGCCCAGCGCGGGCTGGGCCTCCACAACGATCTGCAGAACGAACACTCGATCGTCGGCAATTTCCCCTTCGTCGCCATGTTCGAGACCTTCGGCACCGAGGAGCAGAAGCAGGAATTCATCTCCGGCGGTTTCGAGGGCACGCGCCGCGTCGCCTTCGGTCTGACAGAACCCGACCACGGATCGGACGCCACCTGGATGGAGACGAAAGCGGTGCGCGAAACGCGCGATGGCGTCGACGGTTGGCTTATCAATGGCGAGAAGATGTGGATCACCGGCATGCATGTCGCCACGCATTGCGCCATGTTCGCGCGCACCAGCGGCGAGAACGGCGAGGCGAGCGGAATTACCTGTTTCCTGGTGCCCAATCCTAGCCCCGGCCTCGAGATCGAGGAGTGGATGTGGACCTTCAACATGCCCACCGACCACCCGCGCCTGTCGGTCACCAACGTCTGGGTGCCCGACAGCGCGATCCTCGGCGTCGAGGGGCGCGGGCTCGCTCTGGCGCAGAGTTTCGTCCACCAGAACCGCATCCGCCAGGCGGCATCGAGCCTCGGTGCGGCACAGTATTGCGTGGAGGAAAGCGTGCGGTACGCCCGCGAGCGCAAGCCCTTCGGCGAGGAGCTGGCGAAGAACCAGGCAATCCAGTTCCCGCTGGTCGAGCTGGCGACGCAATGCGAGATGCTGCGCCTGCTGATCTACAAGACCGCGTGGGAGATGGACAATATGGCGCATGAGGAGATCGAGAAGACGATCTCCGAAAAGGTTTCCATGTGCAATTACTGGGCGAACCGGCTGGTGTGCGAGGCGGCCGACCGCGCGATGCAGGTGCATGGCGGGATCGGCTATTCGCGGCACAAACCGTTCGAGCATATCTATCGCCACCACCGCCGCTATCGCATCACCGAGGGAGCGGAGGAAATCCAGATGCGCAAGGTCGCGGCCTATCTGTTCGGCTATCTCGGTCCGCGGCGCGGTAGCTTCGCTCGCACCTGATGGAGCGCGCTGTACGGTTCGCAGAATTCTCGCTTGACCCAGGCACGTGGAAGCGGCCTTTTGCGCGCTGCATTCTAGGGGACTGACAACATGAATCCGACGTTTCGGGCGCTGGCCGCCGGCCTGCTTCTTTCCACTTCCACCGCCGCGATCGCGCAGCAGGCACCGATCGTTATGCCCGGCGCGCCGGGCGCCGCGCCGCGCGTGATCGACGAGGACGAAGCGATCCGGCTGTCCGACACGCGATTTTCGCCCGCCGACGTCACATTCATGCAGGACATGATCGTCCACCACCAGCAGGCGGTCGACATGGCCGCGCTGGTCGAGGGACGCAGCAACAATCCCGACCTTTCCGCGATTGCCGGGCGGATCGATGCGAGCCAGGCGGACGAAATCCGGTTCATGCGCGACTGGCTGACCGAGCGCGGCCAGCCCACTGCCATGCAGCACCATGCCGGGATGGACCACGCCGCGCATCATGCGAAGATGGGCATGGCCACGCCGGCGCAGATGGCCGAGCTGGCAACGCTCGAAGGCACCGATTTCGACTGCCTGTTTCTGCAGCTGATGGTCCGCCACCACGAAGGTGCGATCGATATGGTCGAGGAACTTCACGACCAGCCCGGCACGGCTTACGACCCCGTCATGTTCGAATTCACTAACGATGTGGTGAAGGAGCAGGAAGCCGAAATCGAGCGGATGAACAGGGTCTTCGCGGGCCTCTCCAGCGATCCGCGCGCCACGCTCGCCGCCGGTTTCCGCGATGCCGGGGAAGCGATCAGCAATCTGCGTCTCGTCAGCGCGCAGCCCAAGCCGACCGGCTTCTTCGACCCCGACAATCCGGCGCAGCTCGCCCCGAGGATCGAAGACGATGACGAAGATGAAGAGGCAGGCGAAGATGGGCAGGATAGCGGGGAGTCCGAGCTGGTCGATGCCTCGCGTCCCGATATCCGCGACGAGGAAGACGAAGACGGCAATCCGCGTTTCGGCGAGCGCGGCTCGCTGCTCAGCTTCGCCAACACCGACATGGCCTTCAGCGGAGATTTGCTGGTGGCGGGCAATTACCACGGCTTCAACGCTTATCGCCTGGGCGACGACGGTGTGCCGCAGCTGGTCAGTTCGGTCGTCTGTCCGGGCGGGCAGGGTGACGTGTCGATCGTTGGCGACCTGCTGCTGATGAGTGTGCAGGACAGCCGCGCGCGCAAGGATTGCGGCCTGCAAGGCGTTGCCGACGATGTCAGCGACCAACGCTTCCGCGGCCTGCGTATCTTCGACATTTCCGACATCACCCGGCCGCGCCAGGTCGGCCAGGTTCAGACCTGTCGCGGCAGCCACACGCATTCGGTGGTCAGCGCCGATGCGGATCGCGTGGTGGTCTACAATTCGGGCACCAGCTTCGTGCGCGACGACAAGGAGTTGGCCGGCTGCTTCGAGCGCGGCGGCGACGATACGGCGCTGTTCAGCATCGACGTGATCGAGGTTCCGGTCGACAATCCGGGCGCCGCGCGGATCACCGACAGCCCGCGCATTTTCGCGCAGGACGGCCAGATCGCCGGCCTGTGGCGCGGCGGCGACCATGGCGAGGGGACGCAGGAAACCCGCCTGACCGACCAGTGCCACGACATCACCGTCTTCCCCGCGATGAACCTTGCCGCAGGCGCCTGTTCGGGCAACGGGATCCTCCTCGATATCGCGGATCCGCTCAAGCCCGTGCGCGTCGACGATGTGACCGACAAGGGCTTCGCCTACTGGCACTCGGCAACCTTCAACAATGATGGCACCAAAGTGCTGTTCACCGACGAGTGGGGCGGCGGTGGCCGTCCGCGCTGCCAGGCAGGCGATCCGCGCGACTGGGGCGCCAATGCGATCTATTCGATCGAGAATGGCAAGCTCAGGTTCGAAAGCCTCTACAAGCTGCCCGCGCCGCAAGGAGACAAGGAGAACTGTGTCGCGCACAATGGCTCGATCATCCCGGTACCGGGGCGCGATATCTTCGTTCAGGCGTGGTATCAGGGCGGAATCTCGGTGATCGACTTCACCGATGCGGCGAATCCGGTCGAGATCGCCTATTTCGACCGCGGCCCGGTAGATGAGGAGCAACTGATCACCGGCGGCTATTGGTCGGCCTATTGGTACAATGGCCGCATCTACGCCACCGAGATCACCCGCGGGCTCGACGTCTTCGCGCTGGAGCCGAGCGAATTCCTCACCGCCGAGGAAATCGCCGCCGCCGAAGCGGCCCAGTATGAAGGCGAACTGTTCAACCCGCAGACGCAGACGCAGGTCACTTGGCCGGCGGAGGCGATTGCCGCAGCGGAGGCGAGCCGCAAGGGCGGCTGACCTACGCTTCGATCGCCTTTTTCACATCCTGCACGAAACCCGTGCGACGGATGATCGCATAGAGCAGCCGGGCCGCGATGCGGCCCGGCCAGCGCATTGGGCGGCGCACCTGGAGGAACAGCACGACTCGGGGGCTTGCGGTCTCGTTCCAGACCTCGTGCGGGTTGGTCTCGTCGAATAGCAGCCATGCGCCCTCGTGCCAGCGCATCGGGCGGCCGTTGACTTCCATCTCGCAGCGGCCCGGGCCCTGCGGCACGGCCAGGCCGAGATGGCAGTTGAGCCAGGCCTTGGTCAGCCCGCGATGGCGCGGGACATGCGTGCCCGGCTCCATGATCGAGAAAAATGCCACGACCAGGCCCGGAATACGGTCGAGCATGGTCGCGGTCTTTGGGCAGCGCGCGCGGTTGGCCTGCGCCTTGAAGCCGTAGCCTTCGAAGAAAAAGCTCTTCCATGCCGAGGTGTTGGCGATCCGCCGGTGATCGGGCGACAGCTTGCCAAAGGCGGGAATGGCGCCCCGCTCGGCCAGCAAGGGTGCGAGTTCCGCCTGGACGGTCCGCCACTCGCGTTGCAGCTCGGCGAGGCAGGGAAGGTTCTCGGGTGCGAGGATATCCTCGTCGCCGATCAGCGACTGATGGGCAAACCAGCGATTGACCGGATCGCGCAATCGCTTGCCCACGCGGATCAGGGCCGATTGCCTCGGCCTTGTGTAGCGCTCCCGCGCTTGCGGCGGCGAGGAATTGTCCTTCGAACCGGCAGGAGGCTCGAACCGATCCTCGCGACCAACCTGGCGGGGGTAGGTGCTTTGCCTATCCCTCATGCGGAGCATCTTTATCGTAGCAGCCGCATACAAGCTTGGAAGTTCGCGCCACGCTCTAAAAACGCAAGAAAGGCCCGGCAGGATCGCTCCTGCCGGGCCTTTTCAAGTCCGGTTGGTTGGTGCGGCTTAGAAGCCCATGCCGGGCCTTGGCAGGGCAGCCGACTTGTCTTCCGGCGACAGTGAATGTGCAGGAGCGTACTCGGCACTGCAAAAGCGTGAATCGGTCGGCTCCTGACAGACGACCGAGACACATGACTGGCCCTTGCGCAATTCGTAACCAACCAACTCACCCTTTTCGTCCATCAGTTCGTCCATGCAATTGTTCTTGGTTAGCTCTTCGACCAAACCGAAATTCGCGATCTGACGAGCGCATAGAAGCGTTGGACCGGGATTGTCCTTGCTCTGAGGACACTGAGGATACGCCCGATCGAGACTTCCGACACGGGCGAGCCTCTCAAACGCGGTAAAATGCACGCGGGGTCGTCCAACGGAACCCGCCTTGTCATGATACGCCATCGGATACCGATAATGTTCCGAAAGCGGTTTATATACCACGGAATAGCGGATCGCATCGTGCACGGGGCCCATGGGGTCGGCGAACACGCGGGCATCGGGATCGAACAAGTTGAATTGCCTCAAATGATCCAGGATCCAATTCAAAGAAACGCCTGGGATATGACCGTGCAGACGATTGCCCGGCGCGTAAGATCCGCCAACATCCGCATGTGCACCGGCGAACCAGACCTCTTCGACTTTGGGCTTCTTGCTCGCGTCGGGGCAGCTCTGTCCCATCGTTTTGCCCGTCGCGAAGATTGGCGTGAAACTGTAGGCTCGATTGTCGTCAAGTGCGAGCGCGTGAAACACGTGGTCCACATTGCATGGAGCGAGATAATAATGGGAAACCTTCTCGTCCGGGCTCATGGTGAAATCGGGTGCGCCCAACGCTTCTACGGTGTCCCATATCGCCATTGCCGTGACACGGGTCTGGCCATTCGCACCTCGTAGCTGAAATCCGTACTTCGCAGCAACTCGCTCCATTCTTCGTAGGCGCCGGCCATTGTGCGCAGCTATCGATTCTTGTCGCCCATCGATCGTTCGTCGTTTAATTTTGTATGCGTCAAACAGAGCATCAATCGCGTTTTGCCGGTCATCGGCATCCCAAGTCCGCATGTCAGGAATTCCACCGACGGCAATCATTCCGGCCAAGGCGCGCACTGCGTAGGCACCCCGGCTGAAACCGCTCAAGAAAAGTCGACCTTTTGGATCGTACGTTTGCGCAAGGAATGCGAAGGCTTCCTTGATGTCGCGGCTCATACCTACGCCGGCGGTCAAGCCCTTGATGCTGCCATTACTACCGACCCCCTCGGCATAGTAAGTCACCAATTCCCGCGGCGCGTTACCGCTGTTCGATTCTACGATTTCGAACAAGCGCGCCGCATTTGTACGCGAGAGTTGGTTATTCCCGGTTCCATCGATTGAAAGAAAAATATCGCGTGGACCGACGGCCTGGCTAGAATAACCTGAATACACCCCGCCGACGTAAGAGGTCGCACAACCACTCAAAACTGTGCAGGCTGCTAGGCTGAAAAGTATTTTGTTCATTGGAGCCCCCTTTCCCGAACTGAAGTGTAACGTTTTGTAGTGAAATACACAAATCGGACTGCCGATACCGAACGAAAAGGCCCGGCAGGATCGCTCCTGCCGGGCCTCGTTCTTTGCGGTGAAGCTGGGTAGCTGGGCTTAGAAGCCCATGCCGCCGCCCATGCCGCCCATGCCGCCCATGTCGGGCATGCCGCCACCGGCGGGCTTGTCTTCGGGGATTTCCGTGATGGTCGCCTCGGTCGTGATCAGCAGGCCGGCCACCGAAGCGGCGTCCTGCAGCGCGGTGCGCACGACCTTGGTCGGATCGATCACCCCGGCATTGACGAGGTTTTCGTAAGTATCGGTCGCGGCATTGAAACCGAGCGTCTCGTCATTGGCGTCCACCAGCTTGCCTGCGACCACGGCACCGTCATGACCGGCGTTGGTTGCGATCTGGCGAACCGGCGCCTGCAGCGCACGGCGGACGATATCGACACCGCGGGTCTGGTCGTCGTTCTCGCCTTCGAGGCCATTAAGCGACTGCGTAGCGTAGAGCAGGGCCGTACCACCGCCCGGAACGATGCCTTCTTCGACGGCTGCCCGGGTCGCATGCAGCGCGTCGTCGACGCGGTCCTTACGCTCCTTCACTTCGACTTCGGTGGCACCGCCGACCTTGATCACGGCAACGCCGCCGGCGAGCTTTGCCAGGCGTTCCTGGAGCTTCTCGCGGTCGTAGTCGGACGAGGTGTTGTCGATCTGCGTACGGATTTCCGAAACGCGCGCCTTGATGTCGGCCTCGTCACCCGCGCCATCGACGATGGTGGTGTTGTCCTTGTCGATGGTGACGCGCTTGGCTTCGCCGAGCATGCCCAGCGTGACGTTCTCGAGCTTGATGCCGAGGTCTTCGGAAATCATCTCGCCCTTGGTGAGGATCGCGATGTCCTGCAGCATGGCCTTGCGGCGATCGCCGAAGCCCGGAGCCTTGACTGCCGCGACCTTGAGGCCGCCGCGCAGCTTGTTGACCACGAGGGTGGCCAGCGCTTCGCCTTCGATGTCTTCCGCGATGATCAGCAGCGGACGGCCCGACTGGACAGCCGCTTCGAGCACCGGCAGCATCGACTGCAGGTTCGACAGCTTCTTCTCGTGGATCAGGATGTACGGGTTTTCGAGTTCGACCGTCATCTTGTCCGGGTTGGTGATGAAGTAGGGCGAGAGATAGCCGCGGTCGAACTGCATGCCTTCGACGGTTTCGAGCTCGAATTCGAGACCCTTGCTCTCGTCGACGGTAATCACGCCTTCCTTGCCGACCTTTTCCATGGCTTCGGCGATCTTTTCACCGACTTCGCGGTCGCCATTGGCCGAAATCACGCCGACCTGCGAAATCTCCTCGCTGCCCGAGACGTCCTTCGAACGGCTCTTGAGGTCTTCGACGACCTTGGTGACGGCGAGGTCGATGCCGCGCTTGAGGTCCATCGGGTTCATGCCGGCTGCGACCGATTTCATGCCCTCGGTCACGATCGACTGGGCGAGCACGGTCGCGGTGGTGGTGCCGTCACCGGCGGCGTCGTTCGCCTTCGATGCGACTTCCTTGATCATCTGCGCGCCCATGTTCTCGAACTTGTCCTTCAGTTCGATTTCCTTGGCGACGGTGACGCCGTCCTTGGTGATGCGCGGGGCGCCGAAGCTCTTGTCGATCACGACGTTGCGGCCCTTGGGGCCGAGCGTGACCTTGACGGCATTGGCGAGGGTGTCGACGCCGCGCAGGATGCCTTCGCGCGCGTCGCGGCCGAACTTTACGTCCTTGGCTGCCATTGGTGTTTCTCCTGGAATTCTTGTGTCTGTCTGAAAGCGTCAGCGGGATCGGCTCAGCCGATGATCCCCATGATGTCGCTTTCCTTCATGATCAGCAGGTCTTCGCCATCGAGCTTGACCTCGGTGCCGGACCATTTGCCGAACAGCACGCGGTCGCCGGCCTTGACGTCGAGCGGGATACGATCGCCGTCATCGTCGCGGGCGCCATTGCCGACGGCGACGATTTCGCCTTCGCTCGGCTTTTCCTTGGCGCTGTCGGGAATGATGATCCCGCCCGCGGTCTTTTCTTCGGCTTCGATGCGACGGACCAGAACGCGGTCGTGCAGCGGACGAAATGCCATAGTGATGACCTCTCTTCTAAGAGTGTGGAACAAGAGTTGGCACTCCCACTCCGAGAGTGCCAGCGAGGCGCATTTGGGGACGCCTTTTCGTCGAGTCAACGGGGCGTCGGCGAAAAAAGTTGCGATGCTTTCGCCGGGGTGTGCGCGTGTTCAGGCCAGGCGAGGGGGTCTGTCCGTCAGCCCGAGTTTTTCTCGCCGGTGCCAGCGCCAGCCGAGCAGTGCAGCGGCAACGGTGAGGCCGGTCGCGAGCCCGATCCACACGCCCACACCCTCGAGCGGGGTATAGAAGCCGAGGTAGAGCGACAGGCCGATGCCCGGCACCCAATAGGCGAAGGCCGCGATCCACATCGGAACCCGGGTATCCTGCAAACCGCGCAGCGCGCCCGCAGCGACTGCCTGCATGCCGTCGAACAGCTGGAAGGCCGCGGCGATCAGGATGTATTGCAGCGCGAAGCCGACCAGCACCGCGTTCTTCGGGTCCCATGGGTCGACGTAGATCGCGATCAGTGGTTTGGGAATGACCACCATGGCGAGAGCGGTCAGCGCCATGAAGCCCGTGCCCACGACGATTGCGGTCCAGCCCGCGCGCTTCATCCCCTCGGCATCGCGGGCGCCATAGAAATAGCCCACGCGGATCGTCGCCGCCTGTCCGACGCCGAAGGGCACCTGGAAGGCGAGCGCGGCGATCTGCAGCGCCACCGTATGCGCGGCAAGCTGACTCGCGCCGATATTGCCCATGAGGAAGGCGGCCGCCCCGAATATCCCGGCCTCTGCGGTGATCGTCAGCGCGATCGGCGTGCCCACGCGTGCGATATGCCAGAAGCGCGGCCAGTCGGGCGACCACCAGCGGCCGAAGATGCGATAGCGGTGCAGCCGCGGGTCGAGCCGAATCGCGACGACATAGGCGAGGAGCGTGGTCAGCGTGGTCATGATCGTCGCCACCGCCGCACCCTTGAGGCCCAGTTCGGGTGCGCCGAAATTGCCGAAGATGAAGGCGTAATTGGCAAGCGCATTGACGAATATTCCGCCAGCGGTGATCGCGGTCGCGAAAATCGGCCGGTCGAGCGTCGAGACGAAGCTGCGCAAAACGTTATTGAACAGCATCGGCACCAGGCTGAGCACCAGCAACGTGTTGTATTCGATCGCCATGGCGACGATCTGCGGTTCCTGACCGGTGACGCGCATCAGCGGGCCGAGCAGCAAGCACAGGCCGATCCCGCCCACTCCGGAAAACAGTGCCAGCCACAGCGCCATGCGTACCGACCGACGCACAGGGCGCAGCGCGGGCGCGCGTTCGCCCAACTCGGCGGCCGCGACCGGAGCGACCGCGCCGGTCAGGCCAGACAAGGCCCATAGCACGAGGCCGAACAGAGCGACGGCGAGCGCGGAAGCGGCCAACTGGTCCTCGCCCAGCCGCGCGATGAAGATCACGTCGATGGCATAGGTCAGCATCTGCAAAAGGTTCGCCGCCGCCAGCGGCCAGCTCAGCCGCAGCGTCGCGACCAGTTCGTCGCGCCAGCCGTCACCGCCCGGTTCCGCAATGGGGGGCGTGGGCTCCATGGCGGTCTCGTGCGTCATGCAGCCGGACCGGATAGGGCAAGGGCGGACGCCGCTCAAACCGTCCTACGGGCGAAAGCGCAATTCGCGTTTCCTATGGTGCGCACACGCCACACAGCCGAGGCTCTCATTTGGTTAGGGCCAGAGTTCGGTCCGGTGGGGATGCAATGGATTTGCCTGCTTCCGATCGAGCCCTTCGTTGCGTGCGATACGCGGTCTGGCGATGCAGTGCCGGGGCGATCCCAGGCTAGTGCCGGCCACCGAGCCGGAAGACCGCAGTCCGGTCGCTCGAGCCGATTGCACGGGATCCGGTCGGATATGGATGCAAGCCCATTTGGCCATCAGCGCACTCGCAGGCATCCATCGTCTCCAACATGATGGAGGGTAACCATGGAAAATCCGGGTCCGGAAGAGCCGATCGGCGTATTGCGGGAATTCGTCAGCCGTTTCGGGGACAAGCGGCTGATGTCGACGAGCGCGAATGTGGTGACCTATACGGCTGCGCTATACAATGTGATCGGCAGCACCCACGACCCCAAGATCCCCGGCTATCCGAGCTGGACGTATCTGCTTCAGCAGCTCGGCATCGGCGTGGGCACCAATGACCATTGCTATGTCGATCCGCAGACGTCCGACCATTCCCATCCGGCATTTCAGGTGGGCGGGCATATGACGCCCAATATGGACGGCACCGTACCGTCGTCGAACATCTGTTATCTTATGCCGCTGTGCAAATGGCATAATGGCAAGGGCAACAATCATGTCGCCTTTGCGCATTCGCTGACCCAGATCCTCGAACTGCACGGATACATGACGAGTGAGCCCGCAGCGACTTTCATGGCGCGTCTATCCGGCCAGGCGCCCGCAGCGCTGGTCTTTGCGGCGGACGAGGGGCTCAAATTCCAGACGCTCTCGGATGAGGATTTCACGCGACTGCAATCCGGCTCGCTCGCCGATGCCATCGGGCCGCATGTTCCCGAAAACCACATCGTCCTGCGCCGTCGCGAGGATGGGAAGGGACTCTTCTATACCGTCGAGCAAACCCGGCTCGGCTGACCACGACTGGCCGCGGGCGATAAGGACCGACGAAAAAGGGCGGCGCCACCTGGCACCGCCCTTCGCGTGATCTCGCAAACGAGATCGAAGCGTAAGCAGATCCCCGCCTGCGCGGGGACAGGGCTTACTTGAGCTCGACGGTACCGCCGGCTGCTTCGATCTTGCCCTTGATTTCTTCGGCTTCCGCCTTGTTGACGCCTTCCTTGAGCGGCTTGGGCGCGCCTTCGACGAGAGCCTTGGCTTCCGAGAGGCCCAGGCCGGTGATGGCGCGGACTTCCTTGATAACCTGGATCTTCTTGCCACCGTCGCCGGTCAGGACGACATCGAATTCGTCCTTTTCTTCGGCAGCGGCGCCACCGTCGGCGCCACCAGCAGCGGGACCGGCAACGGCAACGGCAGCGGCGGCGCTAACGCCCCACTCTTCTTCGAGCGCCTTGGCAAGCTCAGCGGCTTCCATGACGGTCAGCTTCGACAGTTCTTCAACAAGCTTGGCGATATCGGCCATGATGTTTCACTCCAAATATAAGGCCGGGGCGTCCGGGTGGACAAAAGCCCCGATGAATATGTGTTCTGCGCGAGAACCAGCTCTTACGCGGCTTCCTTGGCGCCATAGGCACCGAAAACGCGTGCGAGCATCGAGGTGGGTTCCTTGACCGTGCGGACGACCTTGGTCGCCGGCGCGTTGAGGAGGCCCACGATCGTGCCACGAAGTTCGTCGAGGCTGGGCATCGAGGCGAGCGCCTTGACCCCTGCTTCGTCGAGCTTCTGCGCGCCCATCGAACCGCCGACGATTTCGATCTTGTCGGTGGTCTTGGCGAAGTCCACCACGGCCTTGGCCGCGGCAACCGGATCCTCGGAATATCCGAGAGCGGTCGGACCGGTCAGGTATTCGTCGATACCTGCATAGTCGGTGTCCTTCAGGGCGAGCTTGGCAAGACGGTTCTTCGCAACCTTGTAGGTTGCCCCTGCTTCACGCATCTTCGAGCGCAGTTCGGTCGACTGTTCGACCGTCAGGCCCAGGTTGCGGGTGACGACCACCACGCCGGCCTGGCTGAAGACATCGCTGAGCTGGGCGACCGCATCGGCTTTCTGCGAACGATCCATGCCATACTCCTTCACTATGGCCACCCGCTTGCGGCAGGCGACCGGCTACGTTTGTCCATTCCGGCGAACCGGAACGGGCGAGTCCGTTGATGGGGAAGGAGTGCGCCATCCGGCGCGAAACGGCGAGGCTTGCGCATCGCCGGAAAATCTCTGTTCCCCGTCTAGGCTGGAAATTAAGAAGACCCGATTGCCTTCACCAACTGTCTCGGACGGATGAACGGGCAGAATCAAAGAGACCCGCCGTCCGGTGGCGGGCCTCTAAGGATTTTGGCGTCGGAGTCAAGCGTTCCGACACTCGCGGCAGCCCATCAGATGCCGTCGGCCTGTTCCTCGAGCGCTTCGGCCTCCTGTTCGAGCTCGGCGGATTCGCCGGTATCTTCGGTCGCATCGGCCACGGCATCGAGCGCTTCGGCGCGTTCGTCCATCACCTCCGCCTCGGCCTCGGCGATATCGTCGATTTCCTCGCCAGCCTCTTCTGCCGGGCCGTCGCAGGCGGAAAGGGCAAACAGTGCGGGTACGGCGACAAGCATGATCTTCTTCATAAAAACTCCCCTGTTGGAACCGGCTTCGGAGATTACCGGTACCCGCCGACAACGCGGCGGAGACGGGCCGGGTTCCGAACTTCACGCCATTCGGTGCCCGGCGATCGTCGCTTCCGCTTCCGCGCTTTCGAATCCAGAGTGCATGCCGATCCGCATTTCGACAACGTGCTGGACGAATTCAGCGACCAACGGGATCACGCCCAACTGCAGGAAAGCGGTGGCGCAAGCGAGCCTGTTCGCACTGACCGCTGGGAAGTCGGCAAGAGAACGGGGCACTGCTGCGCTCCCTCATGTTTTCCGTAAGCTGGCAAGTCGCCCGGCTGCGGGGGCACAGGCACCGGCTTTGGTTTCAGATCGCAGCGGAACCGCCTTCTCCTCCGATGGCAAATACAGCAAGCAGGAAGGATATTACATCAACCATGCCGGGCCCAACGAAACCGGGCATAAATGATTGAGCGGATGTTGTGCTGCCACCGTCTGGTTGAATTAGGTCTCTAGCCTTCCCTCGCCCCAACGGTCGTCATCAGGCCGAGAGGGCGACCGTCACTGTCCTCGACAAAGCCCATCCATTCCTCGCTGCCGTCTTCATGCGTATGGATCCGGTGTGGTGCCGAAACAGTCCTTGCGCCAGCCGCTTCCAGCCGCGCGAACACACCATGCAAATCGTCGACGCGGAAATAGAGGGTCGATTCAGGGCTCGCTTCACCCCCGACCAGCATCAGCCGGACGCCATTGCAGGCAAAAAAGGCCATGTTGCCCGCGTCGAACAGCGGTTCGAGGCCGAGTACGTCGCGGTACCAACTGCGAGCTGCGGAAATGTCGCTCACCGTGCGGGCAATCTGCCCGATCGTTCCTATCAGAGTACTCCCCATCGTTTTTCGTCCCTCCATTGCGCTTGCGCTGTCGATCCCGCGCCATCGCTTCAATTCCTTGCGGCTCGCCATGCCGAGTTTGCCGAGGATGTTGGAAACGTGGAACTTGACAGCATCGGTGCTGATCTTCTGGCGCCGCGCGATCTGCGGATTAGTCAGTCCGTGTCTCACGCCTTCCGCCACACGCCACTCGCCCGGCGTGAGGATATCGGGATGAGCAGGTCGACCGCGTTTTCGGTTACTCGTCATGCCCCACGTCTAGACCATCGTGGCCGGAATTTCCCTACCCGGGCGCGTGCCGCGCATTCGACGTTTGACTCGCGGCGCCGCAATTCCTACATGGCCTGCGACCGCACGCTTCGAGCGAGTCCGATTCATGCGCGGGGATCGGGCACAGGATGGAAGCGGCGTTTCCATATTCGCGACGCTTGAGAAGCTGCAGCAGGCACGCCGGGACCGGTGTGCGTCACGCTGCGGCCTTTTCGCGTCCCGGCTATGATCTCACGCGCATGAGACACGAATTCCGAGGGGTTGTCCGCCCAAAGACGTGGACGATCTCCGGCGCACACGAGAAGAGGTAACTACCCCTTATGGCTACCAAGGCGAAGGCTCCGAAGAAGACCCGGGGCACGAACGCGCAGGGCACGGCGAAGCGTCGTATCCGCAAGATCTTCGGCGACATCCACGAAGTCGTCGACATGCCGAACCTGATCGAGGTCCAGCGCGAGAGCTACGAACAGTTCCTGCGCTCGAACAAGGAGATCGACTACGTCTCCGGCCTCGAAAAGACGCTGCGTTCGGTATTCCCGATCCGCGACTTCGCCGGCACCGCCGAACTCGACTTCGTCCATTACGAGCTCGAAGCGCCGAAATACGACATCGTCGAATGCCGTCAGCGCGGCATCACCTACGCCGCTCCGATGAAGGTGACGCTGCGCCTGATCGTCTTCGAGGTCGATCAGGAAACCGAGACCCGCTCGGTCCTCGATATCAAGGAGCAGGACGTCTACATGGGCGACATGCCGCTCATGACCTCGAACGGCACCTTCGTCATCAACGGCACCGAGCGCGTGATCGTCTCGCAGATGCACCGTTCGCCGGGTGTGCTGTTCGACCACGATCGCGGCAAGACACACAGCTCGGGCAAGCTCCTCTTCGCTGCCCGTATCATCCCCTATCGCGGTAGCTGGCTCGACTTCGAGTTCGACGCCAAGGATATCGTCAACGTGCGTATCGACCGCAAGCGCAAGCTGCCGGTCACCGCGCTGCTGTTCGCGCTCGGCCTCGACAGCGAAGACATCCTCGACCATTTCTACGACACCGTCACCTGGAAGCGTTCGACCGGCAAGAAGGGCGAAGGCTGGACCATTCCCTTCGTCGCCGAGAACTGGCGCGGCCAGAAGCCGGCCTTCGCTCTGGTCGATGCCAAGACGGGCGAGGAAGTCTTCCCTGCCGGCCAGAAGATCAGCCCGCGCGCAGCCAACAAGGCGGCCAAGGACGGTCTCGAGACGCTGCTGCTGCCGACCGAGGAAATCTTCGGTCGCTATGCTTCGCGCGACATGATCGACGAGAAGACCGGCCGCATCTACATCGAAGCGGGCGACGAGGTCTCGGCCGAGAACCTCGAAGTGCTCGATGCCGCCGGCATCGACGCGATGGAGCTGCTCGACATCGACCACGTCACCACCGGTCCGTGGATCCGCAACACGCTCAAGGTCGACAAGGCCGAGAACCGCGACGAGGGCCTCGAGGCGATCTACAAGGTCATGCGCCCGGGCGAACCGCCGACCAAGGAAACCGCCGAAGCCCTGTTCGAAGGCCTTTTCTTCGATGGCGAGCGGTATGACCTGTCGGCCGTCGGCCGCGTCAAGCTCAACATGCGTCTCGAACTCGACGCCGAGGACACCGTCACCACGCTGCGCAAGGAAGACATCCTCGCCGTGGTCAAGGAACTGGTCGACCTCAAGGACGGCAAGGGCGACGTCGACGACATCGACAATCTCGGCAACCGCCGCGTGCGTTCGGTCGGCGAACTGCTGGAAAACCAGTACCGCGTCGGGCTGCTGCGCATGGAGCGCGCGGTCAAGGAGCGCATGAGCTCGGTCGACGTCTCGACCGTCATGCCCAACGACCTCATCAACGCGAAGCCCGCGGTGGCCGCAGTGCGCGAGTTCTTCGGCTCCTCGCAGCTGTCGCAGTTCATGGACCAGACCAACCCGCTGTCGGAAGTCACCCACAAGCGCCGCGTTTCGGCGCTTGGCCCGGGCGGCCTGACGCGCGAGCGCGCCGGCTTCCAAGTGCGCGACGTCCACCCGACGCACTACGGCCGCATCTGCCCGATCGAGACGCCCGAAGGCCCGAATATCGGCCTCATCAACTCGCTTTCGACCTTCGCGCGCGTCAACAAGTACGGTTTCATCGAAACGCCGTATCGCAAGGTCGTCGACAACAAGGTTACGAGCGAAGTCGTCTACCTGTCGGCGATGGAGGAGCAGAAGCACACGGTGGCGCAGGCTTCGGCCGATCTCACCGAAGACGGCTCGTTCGTCGAAGAGCTGGTTTCGGCTCGTCACGACGGCGACAACCTGATGGCGCCGCGCGACACCATCACGCTGATGGACGTCAGCCCCAAGCAGCTCGTCTCGGTCGCCGCATCGCTGATTCCGTTCCTGGAAAACGATGACGCCAACCGCGCGCTGATGGGTTCGAACATGCAGCGCCAGGCCGTGCCGCTGGTCAAGGCGGAAGCGCCCTGGGTCGGCACCGGTATGGAGGAAACCGTCGCCCGCGATTCGGGCGCAGCCATCGCGGCGACCCGCGGCGGCATCGTCGACCAGGTCGACGCGACGCGTATCGTGATCCGTGCGATCGGCGATGTCGAACCCGGTCAGTCGGGCGTCGACATCTACACGCTGCAGAAGTTCCAGCGTTCGAACCAGAACACCTGCATCAACCAGCGTCCGCTGGTGAAGGTGGGCGAGACGGTCGAGCCGGGCGACATCATCGCCGACGGTCCTTCGACCGACCTCGGCGAACTGGCATTGGGCCGCAACAGCCTGGTCGCCTTCATGCCCTGGAACGGCTACAACTACGAGGATAGTATCCTCATCTCCGAGCGCATCGTGAAGGACGACGTCTTCACCTCGATCCACATCGAGGAATTCGAAGTCATGGCGCGCGACACCAAGCTCGGGCCCGAGGACATCACCCGCGACATCCCCAATGTCGGCGAGGAGGCCCTGCGCAACCTCGACGAAGCGGGCATCGTCTATATCGGCGCCGAGGTGCACCCGGGCGATATCCTGTGCGGCAAGATCACGCCGAAGGGCGAAAGCCCGATGACGCCGGAAGAAAAGCTCCTGCGCGCCATCTTCGGCGAAAAGGCCAGCGACGTGCGCGACACCTCGCTCCGCCTGCCGCCGGGCGTGGCTGGCACGGTCGTCGAAGTCCGCGTCTTCAACCGCCACGGTATCGAGATCGACGACCGTACGCGTGCGATCCAGAACGAGGAAATCGAACGCCTCCGCAAGGACTCGAACGACGAACGCGCCATCCTCAACCGCGCGACCTACAACCGCCTGCGCGACATGCTGGTCGGCCAGACGGCTTCGGCAGCGCCCAAGGGCGTCAAGAAGGGCACCGAGATCACCGAAGAGGTGCTCGAGGGTGTCGACAAGCACGAGTGGTTCAAATTCGCCGTGGCCGACGACGGTCGCCAGGCGCAGCTCGAAGCGGTCAAGTCGCAGTACGACGAGGCGGTCAAGTTCATCGAAGAGAAGTTCGAGGACCGCAAGGAAAAGCTCGAACGCGGTGACGAACTCGCCCCGGGCGTACTCAAGATGGTCAAGGTCTTCGTTGCGGTGAAGCGCAAGCTGCAGCCGGGCGACAAGATGGCCGGCCGCCACGGGAACAAGGGCGTCATCAGCCGCATCCTGCCGGTCGAGGACATGCCGTTCCTCGAAGACGGGACCCCGGTCGACATCGTCTTGAACCCGCTGGGCGTGCCGTCGCGCATGAACGTCGGGCAGATCTTCGAAACGCACCTCGGCATGGCGGCCCGCAATCTGGGCCATCAGATTGGCGAGCAGCTCGAAGAGTGGAAGCGTGCCAATCCGAACGCGGCGGAAGACTATGCCAAAGCCAAGCCACCCGAGGCCGTGGTCGAGCGTCTGAAGACGGTTTACGGCGACGAGTATCACGAAGCGATCGAGAGCCGTTCGACCGCCGAAGTGGTCGAACTGGCCGGCAACCTCACCGCAGGTGTCCCGATGGGTACGCCGGTGTTCGATGGTGCACGCGAAGGCGATGTCACGGTCGAGCTCGAAAAGGCAGGCCTCCACAGCTCGGGCCAGTCGGTGCTGTTCGACGGGCGCACGGGTGAAGCCTTCGACCGCAAGGTCACCGTGGGCATCATCTACATGCTCAAGCTGCATCACCTCGTCGACGACAAGATCCACGCCCGTTCGATCGGCCCCTACAGCCTCGTCACCCAGCAGCCGCTGGGCGGTAAGGCGCAGTTCGGCGGCCAGCGCTTCGGGGAAATGGAGGTCTGGGCGCTCCAAGCCTACGGCGCCGCCTACACGCTGCAGGAAATCCTCACCGTGAAGTCGGACGACGTGATCGGCCGTACCAAGGTCTACGAAGCGATCGTCAAGGGCGACGACACCTTCGAGGCGGGCATTCCCGAGAGCTTCAACGTGCTCGTCAAGGAAATGCGCAGCCTGGGCCTGAACGTCGAGTTGAAGTCGCTCAGCGACGACGACGAGGACGACGACGGCTTCGCGATCGCGGCGGAATAAGGGGGCTTCGGCCCCCACCACCGCCCACAAGGAATTCACCCGCTAAGGGAATAAGTCATGAACGAACTGACCAAATTCACCAACCAGCTCGCGAAGCCCGAGACTTTCGACGAGATCCAAATCGGCATCGCCAGCCCCGAGCGCATTCGCTCGTGGTCCTTCGGCGAAATCAAGAAGCCGGAAACGATCAACTATCGCACGTTCAAGCCCGAGCGTGACGGCCTATTCTGCGCGCGCATCTTCGGTCCGGTGAAGGACTATGAGTGCCTCTGCGGCAAGTACAAGCGCATGAAGTACAAGGGCGTCGTCTGCGAAAAGTGCGGCGTCGAAGTGACCGTCACCAAGGTGCGCCGCGAGCGCATGGGCCACATCGAACTGGCCGCTCCGGTCGCGCACATCTGGTTCCTCAAGTCGCTGCCCAGCCGCATCGGCCTGCTGCTCGACATGCAGCTCAAGCAGCTCGAGCGCGTGCTGTATTTCGAAAGCTACATCGTCACCGAGCCCGGTCTGACGCCGCTGGAGAAGTTCCAGCTCCTCACCGAGGACGAACTGCTCGAAGCGCAGGACGAGTATGGCGAAGACGCCTTCAGTGCCGGCATCGGCGCCGAAGCGGTCAAGATCATGCTGATGGACCTCGACCTCGAGCAGGAGAAAGAGGATCTGCTGGAAGAGCTCGCGACCACAAAGTCGAAGCTCAAGCCCGCCAAGATCATCAAGCGTTTGAAGGTCGTCGAGAGCTTCATCGAATCGGGCAACCGTCCCGAGTGGATGATCCTCGAAGTCGTTCCGGTCATTCCGCCCGAACTGCGCCCGCTGGTGCCGCTGGACGGTGGCCGATTCGCGACGTCGGACCTCAACGACCTCTATCGTCGTGTGATCAACCGTAACAACCGTTTGAAGCGCCTGATGGAGCTGCGCGCGCCGGACATCATCGTCCGCAACGAAAAGCGCATGCTGCAGGAAGCCGTCGACGCACTGTTCGACAACGGCCGTCGCGGTCGCGTCATCACCGGTGCGAACAAGCGTCCGCTCAAGTCGCTCAGCGATATGCTCAAGGGCAAGCAGGGCCGCTTCCGTCAGAACCTGCTTGGTAAGCGCGTCGACTATTCGGGTCGTTCGGTCATCGTGACCGGCCCGGAACTCAAGCTGCACCAGTGCGGCCTGCCCAAGAAGATGGCGCTCGAGCTGTTCAAGCCGTTCATCTACGCCCGCCTCGATGCCAAGGGTCTTTCGATGACCCTCAAGCAGGCAAAGAAGTGGGTCGAGAAGGAACGCAAGGAAGTTTGGGACATCCTCGACGAGGTGATCCGCGAGCACCCGGTTCTGCTGAACCGCGCGCCGACGCTTCACCGTCTCGGCATCCAGGCGTTCGAACCCGTGCTGATCGAGGGTAAGGCGATCCAGCTTCACCCGCTGGTCTGCTCGGCCTTCAACGCCGACTTCGACGGCGACCAGATGGCTGTGCACGTTCCGCTGTCGCTGGAAGCGCAGCTCGAAGCGCGTGTCCTGATGATGTCGACCAACAACATCCTCTCGCCCGCCAACGGCAAGCCGATCATCGTGCCTTCGCAGGACATGGTGCTAGGTCTCTACTACCTGTCGATGGAACGGCAGGAGAAGAAGCCCGAGTTCGCCGAGGATGCCGACGGCAACAAGGTCGAAAAGCTGCCGATGTTCTCGGACATGGCCGAGGTCCACCAGGCGCTCGAAACCAAACAGGTCTCGCTGCACACCAAGATCCTCGCCCGGGTCCCGCAGGCGGATGAGGACGGCAAGATCGAAATGAAGCGTTTCGAGACGACTGCCGGCCGCATGCTGATCGGCGAATGCCTGCCGAAGAACCACAAGGTTCCCTTCGACATCGTCAATCGCCTGCTGACCAAGAAGGACATCGCCGACGTCATCGACGAGGTCTATCGCCACACCGGCCAGAAAGACACGGTGCTGTTCGCCGACGCGATCATGTCGCTCGGCTTCCGTCACGCGTTCAAGGCCGGCATCTCCTTCGGCAAGGACGACATGATCATCCCCGAGGAGAAGGTGGAGCTGGTCGAGACGACCAAGAACATGGTCGCCGATTACGAGCAGCAGTATCAGGACGGCCTGATCACCCAGCAGGAAAAGTACAACAAGGTGATCGACGCCTGGAGCCGCTGCGGCGACCAGGTGGCCGATGCCATGATGGAGAAGATCAAGGCCCGCCCGATCGACAAGGACGGCCTTCAGGCCGAGATCAACTCGATCTACATGATGAGCCATTCGGGCGCGCGTGGTAGCCCGGCGCAGATGAAGCAGCTCGCCGGTATGCGTGGCCTGATGGCCAAGCCGTCGGGCGAGATCATCGAGAACCCGATTATCTCGAACTTCAAGGAAGGCCTCAACGTCCTCGAATACTTCAACTCGACCCACGGCGCCCGCAAGGGTCTCGCGGATACGGCGTTGAAGACGGCGAACTCGGGTTACCTGACCCGCCGCCTCGTCGACGTGTCGCAGGACTGCACCATCGTGGTCGAAGACTGCAAGACCGAGAATTCGCTCGACATGCGCGCTATCGTGCAGGGCGGCTCGGTCATCGCATCGCTGGGCGAACGTATCCTGGGCCGCACCGTAGCCGAGGACATCGTCAATGCAGCGACCGGCGAGGTCATCGCGAAGGCCGGTACGCTGCTCGACGAGCCGATGATCAAGATCATCGAGGAAGCGGAAGTGCAGGTCGCCAAGATCCGCAGCCCGCTGGTCTGCGAAGCGCAGCAGGGCGTTTGCGCCACCTGCTATGGCCGCGACCTCGCGCGTGGTACGCCGGTCAACATCGGCGAGGCCGTCGGCGTCATCGCGGCACAGTCGCTCGGTGAACCCGGCACCCAGCTGACCATGCGTACCTTCCACATCGGCGGTGCCGCACAGCTCAACGAGACCTCGCATCTCGAAGCCGTGTCGGACGGCAAGGTCGTCTATCGCGACATGCCGACCATCACCGACAAGAAGGGTCGTATCCTGTCGCTCGCCCGCAATGGCGAACTGGCAGTGATCGACGCCGAAGGCCGCGAGCGCGAAATTCACAAGGTGCCCTACGGTACCGTGCTGATGCACAAGGATGGCGCCAAGGTGAAGGAAGGCGATCGTCTGGCCGAATGGGATCCGTTCAGCCTGCCGATCATCACCGAGCAGTCGGGCGTGGTCCGTTACCAGGACCTCGTCGACGGCACGACCATGGAAGAACGCGTCGACGATGCCACCGGTATCGCCCAGCGTGTGGTTACCGAAACCAAGACCACCGGCCGCAAGAAGAACGAGGATCTGCGTCCGCGCCTGACCCTGTTCAACGATGCGGGCGACGACAGCGAGGCCGCGCGCTACATGCTGGCGCCCGGTACCGCGCTGTCGGTCGAGGACGGCCAAGAGGTCGAAGCGGGCGACATCCTTGCCCGTGCCAGCCGCGAAGCCGCCAAGACGCGCGACATCACCGGCGGTCTGCCGCGCGTGGCAGAGCTGTTCGAAGCGCGTCTTCCGAAGGACAATTCGGTCATCGCCAAGATTTCGGGCAAGATCGAATTCGTTCGCGAATACAAGGCGAAGCGCAAGATCGCGATCGTTCCCGAGGAAGGCGATGCAGTCGAGTACCTGATCCCCAAGACCAAGGTGATCGACGTGCAGGAAGGCGACTTCGTGAAGAAGGGCGATACCCTGATTTCCGGTTCGCCCAACCCGCACGACATCCTCGAAGTATTGGGCGTCGAGGCGTTGGCCGAGTATCTCGTGAACGAGATCCAGGAAGTCTACCGACTGCAGGGCGTTAAGATCAACGACAAGCACATCGAGGTGATCGTTCGCCAGATGCTGCAGAAGGTCGAGATCACCGACGGTGGCGATACGGTGCTGCTGCCGGGCGAACAGGTCGATTTGGAAGAGCTGAACGAGACCAATGCCAAGCTGGGCCGGAACAAGCAGCCGGCAGTCGGCACGCCGATCCTGCTGGGCATCACCAAGGCTTCGCTGCAGACGCGTTCGTTCATCTCGGCCGCATCCTTCCAGGAAACCACGCGCGTGCTCACCCAGGCGGCGGTCGAGGGCAAGAAGGACACGCTGGTCGGTCTGAAGGAGAACGTGATCGTCGGCCGCCTCATCCCCGCCGGCACCGGCGCGGGCATGAACCGCATGCGCATCACTGCCTCGAGCCGCGATGCCGCGCTGCGCGCCCAGTGGAAAAAGGCCCAGGAAGCGATCATCGCTGCCCAGACCGCCGAGGAAGAGCACGAGGCGGAACTCGCCCAGGGCCCCGAAGCGGCGATCGGCGACGATCCACTGGCGAGCATTGAGGGCGAAACCCACGGCACCGATGCCGACGCGGGTGACTACCTCAATGAAGATGCCAAGGACGGCGAATAAGCCTTACTGGTCAATGTAACAGTAAAAGGCCCCGTCGGAGCGATCCGGCGGGGCCTTTTTGCCTTCAAACGCCTATATCGGCATGAATACTGAGACGCCGTATGTTGCTTGACGGTAAGTGAGATGGGCTGCACGGTGTGTGGTAAGTGGCCACGTCGGTGGTGAGGCCACAACCGGGGGAATTCGTGGCCGCAGCAGAGCCCGACACCGAAGTTCGCGACGCGGGAGGTGAGTCTGCCGAGAGGCATTCGCTGGATTACATCCTGCTTACGCGCCGGTTGGCGGACGTCTCCATCGGGATGCGGTTGTCCCTACTGCCGTCGCTTGGTTCGATCGCCGCCCTGAATTACATGTTTCTTGATCACGCAAGACTCGCCGTTCTTCTGGCGTGGACGGTTGCGATAGCGGCTCTGATGGCGGTTATCGTCGTCTTGGGCCTTCGTTTCGACCAAGAGAATGCTTCTCTCGACGAGCTGAAACGCTACTGGCGCCGGTTCACAGTGCTGCAATGGATCGGAGCGTCGATCTGGGCGGTCATTTTCCCTTATCTCGCATCGGTAGCATCCGGTTTCGATGCTGTTGCCCTCGCGGTCATCGCATTCTCCGTACTCGGCGGCGTGCTGCTGATTCACCGGACAGCTCCCGAAGCGGCAGTCTTCCATATCGCCGCTATGACCGTGTCGATCGCCGCCGCGACGTGGATCCAGACCGACGGCACCGGTTGGGCCGCATTCATCCTGCTGGCGTTTTTCGTTGTTGCCTTTCTGGGGGCCACCCGCGAGCAGGAGAGACAGATCGTCGCGGCGGCGGAGGCGGAATTCAATCTCCGTGAGGCGTCGAGCACGGTGCGAATGCTGCTCAACGATTATGAGGAACATTCGTCCGACTGGCTGTGGACGGTTGGCCCGCGTGGCCATCTGCGTGAAGTCTCCGCCCGCTTTGCTGCGGCTGCCGGGGCCGCAAGGGAAGACCTCGAGGGCCGATCCCTCATCGATCTGTTCGCGCCCGGCGACGATCGCGACCAGCTGGAGGTGCATTTGGCCGAGCACAGCCAGTTCCGCGACCTCATTCTCAAGCTCAACGTCGAGGGCGAGCTGCGCTACTGGAAACTCTCGGCGCGACCGCGCGGAAATGGATGGTTGGGCGGCGTCGCACGCGATGTGACCGGTGACCGGCTGATCGAGGAACGCGTCGCCTTCATGGCGCATTATGACAACCTCACCGGCCTCGCCAATCGTTACCTGTTCAACGAACGGCTGCGTGCCGCCCTGTCGCATAGCTCCCGTGCGCGCAGCGCCGTGCTGTTCTATATCGATCTCGACGACTTCAAGGGGGTCAACGACACGCGCGGCCATCTCGTGGGCGACCGCCTCTTGCGCGAAGTCGGCACGCGTCTCGAACGCGAAGTGCGCGGACACGATCTGGTCGCTCGGCTCGGCGGCGACGAATTCGCGGTCCTGCTCGAGACGCGGTCGGGCGCAGGCATGCTGATCGAACGCGCCCATCGTTTCCTCGCCGCGATCCGCGAACCGTTCGAAATCGACGGCCAGGTCTATCGTATTTCGGGAAGCATCGGCATCGCCCGCTGCGCCGATGACAAGTGCGAGGCGGAAGAGTTGATGCGCCGCGCGGATATCGCCTTGTTTGCCGCGAAAGACAAAGGGCGCGACACCCTGGCCATCTACGACGAAGCCCTCGACCGGGTAGCACGCGAGCGCCGCGAAATCGAGAGCGACCTGCGCGAAGTGATCGCGCGCGGCCAACTCAACCTTCATTATCAGCCCGTTATCGATCTCGATTCGGGCAGGGTTGCGGGATACGAGGCCTTGCTGCGCTGGTATCACCCGCAGCGCGGCATCGTGACGCCGACCGACTTTCTCTATGTGGCGGAAGAAACCGGCATGATCGTGCCGATCGGCGAGTGGTCGATTCGCCAGGCGCTAGCCGAGACCGCGCAGTGGGATGGCGATTTTCGCATCGCGATCAACCTGTCGCCGACCCAGGTGCGCAGCCCGCATCTGGCCGATGTGGTCGCCCAGGCCATCCATGCGCAGGGCATGGATCCTGCGCGGGTCGAATTCGAGATTACCGAACATGTACTCATGCAGGAAAGCGGTATCTGCGCCGCGAATCTGGAGAAGCTGCGGGAACTCGGATCGAAGATCGCGCTCGACGATTTCGGGATCGGCTACTCCTCGCTCAGCTATCTGCGCCGCTTCCCCTTCGACCGAATCAAGATCGACCGGGCCTTCGTGGAAGGGATTGAAGCGTCGGCCGATAATCGGGCGATCGTGACCAGCATCACCCGGCTCGCGAAGGCGCTGGGCATGGAGACGACTGCCGAAGGGGTGGAATCGCGAACGCAACTCGACCTGCTGCGCAAGCTGGGTTGCGATGAAGCGCAAGGCTATCTGATCTGCGAGCCTGTGCCCGGAGACAGTTTCGCTTCCGCCGATGCGGTCGAAGCGGCGATGAATAGCGAAGCGAGCGGCATCCTCGAATATCGCCAGACGCGCGAATCCGCCTTGAAACGCCGCACCAAGCGCGCCGGCTGAGACCTCTCGCCAAGTGCGCGACCCTCGGCTATCCGCGCGCACATGACCATCGTCACGCGCTTCGCACCTTCGCCCACCGGCAGGCTTCACGTCGGCAATATCCGTACCGCGCTGCACAATTGGATGCTCGCACAAAAAAGTGGCGGTCGCTTCCTGCTCCGGATCGACGATACCGATGCAGAACGCAGCCGCGAGGATTATGTCGACGCGATCCGTGCCGACCTCGCATGGCTCGGTATCGAACCGGATGGCGAGGAGCGCCAGTCGGACCGGCTGGCCAAGTACGACGCGGCTTTCGAGGGGCTGCGCGACGCAGGTCGGGTCTATCCCTGCTACGAGACGCAGCAGGAACTTGAACTCAAGCGCAAAATCCGCCTCGGCCGCGGCCTTCCGCCGATCTACGATCGCGGCGCGCTGGACCTGAGCGAGCAAGATCAGGCCGCGAAGGAAGCGAAAGGGATCGCCCCGCATTGGCGCTTCAAGCTCGATCATGACGAGCAGATCGCCTGGCAGGACGGCGTGCGCGGGCCGCAGAAATTCGATCCCGCGCAATTGTCGGACCCAGTCATCCGCCGTGCCGATGGCAGCTGGCTTTATATGTTGCCCAGCGCGGTAGACGATCTCGATATGGGCGTGACCGACGTCCTCCGCGGTGAAGATCACGTCTCCAACACAGCCGTTCAAATTCAGATATTTACCGCACTTATTGGTGCACAATACCCAGCGCAGCAAATACCGCGTTTCGCGCATGAGGCGCTGCTGGTGGGCAAGGAAGGCAAGCTGTCCAAACGCCTCGGTTCGCTCGGCTGCGATGCCTTTCGCGAGCGCGGTATCGAACCCGCGGCGATCGTCGCGCTGCTCGCGCGGCTGGGCACTTCGCTACCGGTAGAGCCGATTGCCGATCGCGCGGTGCTGCTCGACAGTTTCGACCTGTCGACCTTCGGTCGTGCGCCCGCGAAATTCGACGAAGCTGAACTCGAACGCGTCAACACGGCACTGGTGCACGAGATGGAGTTCTCCGAGGTGGCCGATCGGCTGCCCGAGGGGATCGACGAGGCGGGCTGGCACGCGATCCGGCCAAATCTCTCGCATGTTTGCGAAGCCGCCGAATGGTGGCGGCTGGTCACCGGCCCGATCGAGCAGCGCGAGTTTTCCGAGGACGATCGCGCCTATTTGGCCGAAGCCGCCAAATTGCTCGAATGGGGCGATGATCCGTGGCGCGCGCTCACGGCGAGGTTGAAGGAGGCGACCGGGCGCAAGGGCAAACCGTTGTTCCTGCCGTTGCGACAGGCGTTGACGGGCATGGACCACGGTCCGGACATGAGCGAGCTGCTACCGCTGATCGGCGAAGAGCGTGCGCTTAGCCGGCTGGAGAGTTCCGCGCAGGGATAGGGAGGACAATTGATGACAGTAACGCTCGCTTCGGACCTGCATTTGCCATGCGGAGCCGTGCTCCCCAACCGGCTTGCGAAAGCCGCGATGACCGAAGGGCTGGCCACCCCGGACGGCAGGCCCACTCCGGCGCTCGAACGGCTCTACGGCATCTGGTCAGATGGCGGCGCCGGACTGCTGCTGTCGGGCAACATCATCATCGACAAGGACCATCTCGAGCGACCCGGCAACGTCGTCATCGAGTCCGAGCCCGATGCCGATATGAAGGCGCGCCTCGCCCGGTGGGCCAAAGCCGCCACGCGTAATGGCAACCATTTCTGGGCACAGATCAGCCATGGCGGGCGGCAGACCCAGAAACTCGTCAATCCGCACCCGAAATCGTCCTCGGACGTGCAGCTCGCTCTTCCAGGTGGGCAGTTCGCCAAGCCGACGCCTCTGACGAAGGACGAGATCGCCGCCCTCGTGAAGCGCTGGGCTGTGGCTGCGAAGGCTTGCATGGATGCTGGCTTCACTGGCGTGCAGGTGCATGGCGCGCATGGCTATCTGTTGTCGCAATTCCTCTCGCCGCGGGTGAACCTTCGCACCGACGAATACGGCGGGAGCCTCGAAAATCGCGCGCGCTTTCTGCTCGAGATCGTGACGGCGGTGCGCGAAGCGGTCGGGCCGGATTTTCCGGTTTCGGTCAAACTCAACAGCGCCGACTTCCAAAAAGGGGGCTTCGACTTCGGCGACAGTCTGCAGGTGGTCCAATGGCTCGAGGCGGCCACGGTCGATTTGACCGAGATTTCCGGCGGCACCTATGAACAGCCCAAGCTGATGGGCGTCGAGGGTGTGGAAGCGGAGGAGCCCCAGAATGTCGCCCCTTCGACTGCCGCTCGCGAAGCCTATTTCGTCGATTTCGCCCGGGCGATGCAGGCGGAGGTTTCGGTGCCGCTGATGGTTACCGGCGGCTTCCGCACTCGCGCCGCGATGGAGCAGGCGCTGCAAAGCGGCGCGGCGGACGTCATCGGTCTGGGGCGCCCGCTTTGCGTCGACACCGACGCGCCGAGGGCGTTGCTGGACGGCAAGCAGGAGCTGGCTCGCTACGAAGACGATCTCGACCGGCTCCCTTCCTGGCTAGGCTTCCTGAGACGCTTTCAGATAGTAAAGGCGGTCAGCGGTTTCGCCGGGATTTACTGGTTCTATCAGCAGATCTGGCTACTCGGCCACGAAGGGCGGACCGACCGCGGCTTTCCTGTCTTCAAGGCTTTCCGCCTCGTCGATGCACGCAACAAGCGCATCATGAAGGAACGCCGCGCGCTCTAACTGCGGTGCTTTTTCAGCTCGTCGCCGCTCACGGTGACGACGTGGAGCAGGTTGGTCGAGCCGGGAGTGCCGAAAGGAACGCCCGCAAGCGCGATCATCTTGCTGCCCGCCTGACCGAAACCGTGGCGCAGGGCCATGCGCTTGCCTTTGGCGATCATTTCCTCGAAGCTGCCGATGTCCTTGGTCGCAACTGCATGCGCGCCCCATAACAGCCCCAGGCGGCGGGCGGTTTTCATGCTCGGGGTAAGCACCAGCATCGGCACGCTCGGCCGCTCTCGCGCCACGCGGCGCGCAGTCGAACCCGATCCGGTAAAGACCGTGATCGCACTGACCGGAACGGTATCGGCCACTGTCATGCAGGCATGGGCCAGCGCATCGGCGGTCGTCGCATCGGGCGGCGTGTCGAGCAGGCGAACGCGCTCGAGATAGGCTTCGTCGCGTTCGACCTGATGCGCGATACGGTGCATGATCGTGACAGCTTCTTCCGGCCAGTCGCCGGCCGCGGTTTCCGCCGAAAGCATCACCGCATCCGCACCGTCATAGACTGCGTTGGCCACGTCGGAGACCTCGGCGCGGGTCGGGGCGGGGCTCTCGATCATGCTTTCGAGCATCTGGGTCGCCACGATTACCGGCTTGCCCTTGAGGCGCGTCGCATTGACGATCTTTTTCTGCAGGGGCGGAACTTCCTGCGGTTCGAGTTCGACACCCAGATCGCCGCGCGCGACCATTATGCCGTCCGATGCGTCGATTATTTCGTCGAGCCGGCGGACCGCCATCGGCTTTTCGATCTTGGCACACAGCGCACCGTGGCCGCCCATCATCTTGCGCGCCTCGGCAAGATCCTCTGGACGCTGGACGAAGCTGAGGCCGATCCAGTCCACCCCCTGGCCGACGGCGAAGGCGAGGTCCTTGCGGTCCTTCTCGGTCAGCGCGGGGATCGGTACTTCGGCATCGGGCACGTTGACGCCCTTGCGGTCCGAGATCACCCCGCCAACCTCGGCCGAGCAGTGGATCTTCTCGTCGTCGGCGCTGATCACCTTGAGGCGGATTTTTCCGTCGTTGATCAGCAGGCGCTGGCCCTTTTCGAGCAGGCCGAACAGTTCGGGGTGTGGCAATTCGACGCGCGTTTCGTCACCGGGCTCGGGATTGCGGTCGAGCGTGAAGTGCCCCGAATGGCGGATCACCGCCTGCCCGTCCTTGAACTTGCCGACACGCAGCTTGGGTCCCTGCAGATCGGCGAGGATCGCGATCGGGCGCATGAACTTTCTTTCCATCGCCCGGATCGCTGCGATCGTCTGCGCGTGATCACCATGTTCACCATGGCTCATGTTGACGCGGAAAGCGTCGACACCGGCCTTGAACAGGCGGCCCAGCATTTCGGGCGAGCGGCTGGCGGGGCCGACGGTCGCGAGGATCTTGACCTTGCGGCCGCGCGGGTCGAGCTTCGGTGCGGGTTCTGCCATGGGGATTCGCCTATGGCACCGCCATGCGACAAAGCAAGGACGATGAAACGATGACTACGAATGCGGGAGACCCGCTCGACCAACTCGACGATGCCGTAGCGGCACAGGCTTTCCGGCGGCTGGTACGGCACTTGCGACACCGCCATGATGCCCAGAATATCGATCTCATGGGACTTGCCGGCTTCTGCCGCAATTGCCTGGCGGACTGGATCCGCGAGGCCGGCTTCGAGGGCGACAAGGATGCGGCGCGCGAACTCATCCACGGAATGCCGATGGAGGAATGGAAAACGACCCGCCAGAGCCCAGCGACCGAGGAGCAGATCGCGGCGATGGAAGCCAGCCTTACGCGCAACAAGGCGGATTTGCGTTAGCGGAAATTATCGACAAGGGCGGTTTCGCGCGGGAGCGGGCGGCGCTATCGCACGTGCCTCTCGCCCGAGGGCGATTCTCACATCACCGGAGTTAAGACGAAATGGCCGAAGCCACCGACGACCGCCTGCGCCTCCTGATCGAGCGCATCGAACGCCTCGAGGAAGAAAAGAAGGGCATCGCCGACGATATCCGCGACGTTTACGCCGAGGCAAAGGCGGTTGGCTACGACACCAAGATCATGCGTCAGATCATCAGGCTTCGGAAGATGAAGCCCGACGAGCGTAGCGAGCAGGAAACCATCCTCGACACCTACAAGGCCGCGCTGGGGATGGGGTGAGGCCAGCGCCGACTCTGCTCCAGGCTTGATTTCGGCCGGGCGTGATCTATCTACCTAACACACCTTGTCGTGAGGAGATCGAGACAATGCCCAGCCCCTGGAAAGACGCCCGCGGGATCATCGTGACGACCACGCCGACCATCGAAGGCCGGCCGATCCAGGATTATCTCGGTATCGTCACCGGCGAAGTGATCGTAGGGGCGAACCTGTTCCGCGATCTCTTCGCCAATATCCGCGATATCGTCGGCGGGCGCTCGGGCAGCTACGAGCGTGTCCTCGCCGAAGCGCGCGAGCAGGCGATCCAGGAACTGCAGGCCGAATGCGGCGCGCGAGGCGGCAATGCCGTGGTCGGCGTGGATCTCGATTACGAGGTGATCGGCGAAACCGGCTCGATGCTCATGGTTTCGGCCAGCGGCACGGCCGTAAAGGTCTGAGCTAGGCCGCGCCGCCCGCCAGCAGAACCAGCGAAATGAATGCGCCATTGTGGAGCAGGTGCAGCAGGATGCTTGCCCACAATCCATAGTGCACTCGCAGATAGCCGAGCATTGTTCCGATCACGAACTGCGGCAGTATGAGCGGCAGGGCCATGGCCATTTCGTCGGCCGGGAAGTTGAACAGGTGGATGCTCGCAAAGCCCAGCGTGCTGAGCCAGAACAGGGCGGGGAACACAGCTGCGAACCAGCCCATGCTCCCGCGCTTGCGCAGCGCGAACACGGCCACCAATCCGATCAGCATTCCGCCGACTACGGCTAGCGCCGCGCCGTGGAGCGCACCGGGATCGGTCGATCCGCCACCGAGCGCCACGGCCATCGCCACGGCGCCAAGGATGAAGAGAACCGCGAGCACATGGCCCGGCCGGCCCGAAAGCCAGCCGCGAAAGGCGATCTCTTCCGCCAGCGGGGCGAAAACAATCACGGCGAAGATGATGCCGGGCCCGATCTCCACGCCTGCCAGCGCGGTTTCGGGCACCTCGATACCGATGGCCATGACCGCGCTGGCGATCGCCAGCAGCACGCCCATCACGGCCAGGTCGAGCAGCAGCAGGCGCAGGACGGCCACAAGGCTCGCCAGCCCTGGCGCGTTCGCCCGCTCGGGCAAGGCGGGTCGCTTGAGGAATGCGGCGAAATTCGCCCATTCGCCGCGCGTCGAATTCGCGGGCGCAAGGCTTGTCGTTCCCACGGTCATGCGGCTAAGGCGACCCCCAAGATTCTCTGATGAGAAGACGTCCAACCATACCAGCTACAAAGCGAAACCATGGCCGGCCATTCCAAGTTCAAGAACATCATGCATCGCAAGGGCGCGCAGGACAAGAAGCGCTCCAACCTGTTTTCCAAGCTGTCGCGCGAAATCACCGTGGCGGCCAAGATGGGCATGCCCGATCCGGATATGAATCCGCGCCTGCGCCTGGCGGTCAACAACGCCAAGTCGCAATCGATGCCCAAGGACAATATCCAGCGCGCGATCGACAAGGCGACCAGCGGCGATGACGAGAATTACGAAGAAGTCCGTTACGAAGGCTACGGCCCGGGCGGTAGCGCGATCATCGTCGAGGCGCTGACCGATAACCGCAACCGCACCGCCACCGCAGTGCGCACCGCCTTTTCGAAGAACGGCGGCAATCTCGGCACCGAAGGCTCGGTTGCCCACGGCTTCGAGCGACTGGGCTTCATTTTCTACCCGTCCGATGCGGGGGACGAGGAAAAGGTTCTCGAAGCCGCGATGGAAGCCGGCGCGGACGATATCTCGTCCTCCGAAGACGGCCACGAGATCTGGACCGCGGCGGAAGACCTGCACCAGGTCGCCGGCGACCTCGAAAAGGCACTGGGCGAAGCGGAGACGGTCAAGCTCGCATGGAAGCCCAACCTCACTGTAGAGATGGACGAGAAGGGCGCTGGAACTCTGCTCAAGCTGATCGACGCGCTCGAGGAAGATGACGACGTCCAGACCGTCTGGGGCAATTACGACATCTCGGATGAGGTGATGGAGAAGCTGGACAGCTGACCTGGCGCGACTGGGCCTTGGCACTCGTGCTGGGCGGCGCCTTCCTGTTGGCGATCGCCTGGCGTCTGGGCTGGCTGATCGGCCTGCCGGGCTGATCTTTCACAAGGTATCCTGCGCATGACCGTGATCCTCGGCCTTGATCCCTCGCTTAGCTGCACCGGCTGGGGCGTGATCCGGGCAGAGGGCGCGCGCCTGACGCATATCGCCAACGGGCAGGTGCCGACCGAAACGAAGGCACCGATTGCCCAGCGGCTGGCGGCGCTGCAGATGGCGCTGGCGGAGGTGATTGAGACCCACCGGCCGATCCGCGCGGCCGCCGAGGAGGTCTTCGTCAACAAGAACCCGCAATCGACGCTCAAACTAGCGCAGGCGCGGGGTGCGGTGCTGGCGGCATGCGGCGCGGCGGGCCTTGGCGTTAACGAGCATGCGGCGCGGCTGGTCAAGAAGGCGGTTGTCGGCACGGGCGGAGCGGACAAGCAACAGGTGCAGGCCATGCTCAAGGTCCTGCTGCCGGGTGCGAAGATTGCCGGGACCGATGCGGCCGATGCGCTGGCCGTGGCGATCGCCGATGCGCATCTTGTGCCTAGGGCCTAGCGCGCAGGATCAGGCGACGCTGGATTGGTCCTGGCGGGACAGTTTTCATTCTTCTTCGAGATCAGGCGAACACCGCCGGGCTGGCGGGAACGATGGCCGTGGCGAAGAGCACTGCCGAGACGGCGATCGAGAAGGCTGCGGCGAAGAGGGGCTGGTTGGCGGTGGCGACCATCGTGATGGTCCTTGTCTGGTGGGCGACCCGTAATGCGGCGCCCAGGCTGGTTTTGGCGATCAGGCGAAGACGGCGGGGCTGGCCGGGATGATGGCCGAGGCGAACAGCGCAGCCGAAATGGCGATCGAGAAAGCGGCGGCGAACAGGCTCTGGTTGGTCGTGGTGATCATGGTGCATTTCCTTCCGTTGTATCTCTCGGCAAGTCCGTCTTGCCGGTTGCCGGAAGGATTGCAGGAGCTGTGCCAAAACCGGGAAAGCGCAGAAAACAGGACTTTTGCCGCCTTGGGCGCATGCTGCGCAGGATGGGAACTCCGCAGGGTTGGGAAAATTTCCCAACTGGTGGGATCGGCCTTTCTGCCATTGCGGTCAGGGGCGGCGTTGCCGATTGCCCGTTACTCCGGATTGTAAGATCACTGCCGCCACCCTGTCATGGGCCGACCGTAGAGGGCTGGACGTTCCGTCCCCTCCCGTCATCCAGAGGCCCCGCATGAAAAGCACCGTCCTCCGCAGCGCTCTCCTCGCCTCCGTCGCCGCAATGCCCGTGCCCCTGCTGGCGCAGGAAGGCCCGGGGGCCGAGGAGACGGTTTCCGGCAATACGATCATCGTCACCGCGCAGAAGATCGAACAGCGGGCACTAGACGTGCCGATCACCATTTCGGCGGTGACCGACGAACGGATCGAAGACTTGGGCGTATCGGACCTGGACGAGCTGTCGAACTATGTGCCCGGCCTCAACATCCAGGAACAGAGCGCCAATAATCCCGGCATCGTGATCCGCGGGATCACCTCGGACAGCGGCTCCTCGCAGCAGGGTCCGCGTGTCACGCTCTACTATAATGGTGTCGACATCTCGCGCTCGCGCGGTTCGTACCAGGCGATCTACGATCTCGACCGTGTCGAGGTCATCAAGGGGCCGCAAGCGACCCTCTTTGGCACCGCTTCGGCGGTCGGCGCGATCAGCCTCGTCTCCGCGCGTCCCCGCGATGGCTTCTCGGCCGAACTGACCGGCGGTTACGGCAATTTCGACCAAACCGTGCTGGGCGGTCATCTCAATGTGGGTAATGACGTCATCGCCGGCCGTGTCGCCTTCGAATGGCGCACGCGCGATGGCTATGTCGAAAACCTCAACCCGGCGCAGGAGGAGGAGCTCTATTCGCAGGACCAGTTCGGTCTCCGCGCATCGCTGCGTTACACGCCGACACCCGATCTCACGATCGACCTGATCGGCACTTACGACCAGCAGCGCAATGGCGGCACACCCTTCATTTCCGGCACCTTCCCGGCATTCGCGGGGGCTCCCGGTGGCGCGGCCAATGCCTTCGAGGACGCCAATCTGGGCGGCAACCCGGGAGGCGCGGCGGCACTGGGCAATGACCAGCTCGGCCTTAACCGCGAGGTCTACGACCTCAACCTGACGGCCGAATGGCAGTTCGCCGACGACTGGACTTTCACCACGGTCAATGGATATCGCAAGTTCGACAGCGCCGAGGTCTTCGATGCCGATGGGACTGCTGCCCCTTTCCTCGAATTCGCCGAAATCGCCGAGGGCGATCAATTCAGTCACGAAGGACGCTTCACCTATAGTGGGTCGCAGTTCCGGGCGAGCTTCGGTTGGAACGCGTTCGTTGAAGACGGCATCCAGAATGTGCCCTTCGCTACCGAGGAGGGCACTTATCTCCAGTGCCTCACCACGCTATTCGGCGCGCCGCTGATCCCGGGCATTCCCTGTGTCGCGCCGGACGGCAGTGTCCCGGCCTCGCAGGTCACCGCACTGGCCACGGCAGGTGCGGCAACCGCGATCCCCTATGCTTCGGTGTTCGAGAACCAAGGCCGCAACGAAGCCTATTCGGTTTTTGCCGACGCGACCTGGATCGCAACCGACCGGCTCGAGCTGACCGCGGGCGTGCGCGTCCTGTTCGAGAACCGCGAATCCGGCTTCATCGCGTCGATCCCGAACGCGGTACTCAGCGGTGCGCCGCTGATCCCGGGTCAGGTGGATACGGGTGGACGGACCTTTACGGCAGAAGAGGATTTCGATGCGGTACTGCCGCGTTTCAACGCGCTCTATCGCATTACCGACGATGTGAATGTCTTTGCGACGGTCTCGAAGGGCCGCCGCGCCCCGGTGGTGCAGCTTGGAGCAACCCGCGATGGTGCGGGAAATCCCGTCCCCGACCTCGAGATCATCGCTGAGGAGACCGTGTGGAACTACGAAGGCGGCGTGAAGATCGCCACCGGTACGGTCTCGGCCTCGCTCGGCGTCTACTACCAGGTCTATGACGACTTCCAGGTCTCGATCGCCCAGCTCGACGCTAACGGCAACCCTACCGGCGCCTTCGAAACCGCGAGCGCCGGCAGCGCGAGCAATCTGGGTGTCGAGGCGGAGATCGCGGTCGACGCGACCGACTGGCTGCAGCTGTTCGGCAATGTCGGCTTCATCGACGGGGGGATCGACGAAGACGGGGCGTTCTCGCCGGCCTTTTCGGGTGCGCGTTTCCGCCTGCAACCCGAGTGGCAGGCGTCGGGTGGTTTCACCGTGGATTATCCGCTGGGCGGCGGCACCAGGTTCTTCGCCACGCCGAGCATCACGCATCGCAGCCGCATTTTCTTCGAAGTGCCCAACAATCCGCTGATCTCGCAGGGGCCGGTGACGCTGGTCAATGCGCGCGCGGGCTTTTCCTTCGCCGATGACCGCTATGAAATCGCAGGCTTCATCCGCAACGCCTTCGACGAAGACTATCTGCTCGATGCCGGCAATACGGGCGGTGCCTTCGGTATCCCGACATTCATTCCTGCCGAGCCGCGGTTCTTCGGTGTCCAACTGACGGCTCGCTTCGGCGACTGACCGGCCGATCTGTTCCAGCCAGCACAAGGGCCGTCGGAGTTCCCGCTCCGGCGGCCCTGACCAAGGAGACGACGCAAGCTCTGTTCAAACGGCCCATCGACCGGTAGCCGTGCGGCAGAAGCAAGAAAAAGGGGTCATGGATCGGTGACGGATACGATTGTTTACGGCATTCCCAATTGCGACACGGTCAAGAAGGCGCGCAAGTGGCTCGACGCGCAGGGGGTCGAATACACCTTGCATGATTACAAGAAGCACGGCGCCGATCCGGCGAAACTCGCTTCATGGATCGAGTCCGAGGGCGTCGATACCGTGCTCAACCGCCGCGGCACGACCTGGCGCAAGCTGCCCGAGGAGGACAAGGCCGATGTCGACGCGGCGAAGGCCGTCAAATTGCTGCAAGACAACCCTTCCATGATCAAGCGCCCCGTCGTCGAGCATGACGGCGCCCTGCTGGTCGGTTTCAAGGAAGACGAATGGTCCGCGCACTTCTCCTGATCCTCGCGGCGCTGGCGGCAGCGCCCGTCGCGGCCGACGACTTCATAGTTATTGCGCATCGCGGCGCCAGCGGCGAGCGGCCCGAGCACACGCTGGCAGCCTATGAACGCGCGATCGACCAGGGCGCGGACTATATCGAACCCGACCTCGTGGTGACGAAGGACATGCACCTCGTCGCGCGCCACGAGACCGAGCTCGGCGGAACCACCGATGTTGCCAGCCGCGAAGAGTTCGCCGACCGCAGGCGTTCGAAGACGATCGAGGGGCGGCTGGTCAGCGGCTGGTTCGCCGAGGACTTCACTCTTGCCGAACTGCGCAGCTTGCGCGCCCGCGAGCGGCTGCCGGGCTTGCGCCCCGCCAATGCGCGCTTCGACGGGCTTTACCAGATTCCCACCTTCGAGGAGGTCGTCGCGCTGGTGCAGGCGAAGGAAGCCGAAACCGGGCGCCCGATCGGGATCTATCCCGAGCTCAAGCATCCGACCTGGCTGCTGCAGGAGGAGGGGATCGATACGGTGGATCTGCTCGCCACAGCGCTGCGCAAGGCCGATCTCGACGACGCCGACGACCACGTATTCGTGCAGGTATTCGAAGTCGGGCCATTGAAACGTCTCGACCGCCTGGTCGAAACCCCGCTGGTGCTGCTGATCGGACCGCAGGGTGGCCCCTATGATGAGCCCGCGATGAGCTGGTCCGAGATCATGACCCCCTCGGGCCTCGCCGAAGTGGCAAGCTATGCAGACGGTATCGGACCGTATCTTGGCCATGTCCTGTCGCCCGATGGCGCGCCGACACGGCTTGTCGCCGATGCGCAGGCAGCCGGGCTCGAGGTCCATGCCTGGACGCTGCGCAAGGAGAATGCCTTCCTGCCGGCCGCGCTGCGCCGTGGAGATGAGGAGGGCGCAACCGGCGATCTCGGCACACTCGCGCAGATGGTGCACGCCGCGGGTGCGGACGGCGTGTTTACCGACGATCCGGCACTGGTGCTCAGCGCGCTCGGGCGGTGACGATGTAGTTCAGCGACAGGTCGTCGGTCAGGTGCAGGCCCTTGGCGGGCGAAAAGCCGATCCCCTTCGGATCGCCCAACTCGAGCCCGGCCTCGTCGAGCAGATCGCCCAGTTCCTCGGGGTTAATGAAATCGTCCCAGTGGTGCGTGCCCTTGGGGATCAGCCCGATGCCTTCGGCTGCGCCGATCATCAGCAGCCGCGATTGCGGCGTGCGGTTGGGGGTGGAGACGACCATCAGCCCGCCGGGCGCAAGCCTGGCGGCGAGCGCGGCGACGAAGGCACGCTTGTCCGCGACATGCTCGATCACTTCCATCGCACTGACGAGGTCGAACGTGCCGATGTCGAGGCTACCGATCTCGCCCGCGATATAGCGGATGTCGAGCCCAGCGCCCTCGGCATGGAGGGCGGCGGCCGCGACGTTTTCGGGCGCGGCATCTACGCCGGTCACCTCGGCACCCAGCCGGGCGAGCGGTTCGCACAGCAGACCGGCGCCGCAACCGACGTCGAGCGCGCTCTTGCTGGCCAGCGGATGACGCGCCTCGATATCGCCCGCCCAGTGCAGGTCGATCGCCTCGCGCAGGAACTGCAGACGGACCGGGTTGAGGCGGTGCAGCATGGCGGAGGAGCCCTTCGGGTCCCACCAATCCTTGGCCAGCCTGCCGAAATGCGCCGCCTCGTCGGGCCGGATCGTTTGGCCGCCTGAAGTATTGCTACGTGCGCTCGTGGTTGCATCGCTCATGCCGCGTGGCTAGCAGCCAAACCCTGAGCATTCCAGCACGGAGACAAACGCGCTTGGCCCGCATCGTGATGAAATTCGGCGGCACCTCCATGGCGGGGACCGAGCGTATCCGGCGCGTCGCAAATATCGTGCGCAAGCAGGCCGCACGCGGGCACGAGGTCGCGGTAGTGGTGTCGGCCATGGCGGGCGAAACCGATCGGCTGGTCAATTTCTGCCGCGAGGCCAATGCGCTATACGACCCGGCCGAATACGACGTGGTCGTCGCCAGCGGCGAGCAGGTGACCAGCGGGTTGCTGGCGCTCACGCTGCAATCGCTGGGCTGCAAGGCGCGCAGCTGGCTCGGCTGGCAACTGCCCGTCAACACGATCGAATCCCATGCCAAGGCACGCATCGAGAGCATCGATGCCGACGAGCTGGTCGCCAGCATGCAGCGCGGCGAGATTGCGGTGATCCCGGGCTTCCAGGGGCGCGCTTCCGACGGGCGCGTGACCACGCTAGGCCGGGGCGGCTCGGACACATCGGCGGTCGCCGTGGCCGCAGCGGTCAAGGCGGATCGCTGCGACATCTACACCGATGTCGACGGCGTCTACACCACCGACCCGCGTATCGTCGCCAAGGCGAAGAAGCAGAGGGCGGTGACCTACGAGGAAATGCTCGAGCTCGCGAGCGTGGGGGCCAAGGTGCTCCAGACGCGCTCGGTGGGCCTGGCGATGAAAGAGGGCGTGCGCGTGCAGGTCCTCTCCAGCTTCGTCGGCGAGGATGCCATCCCCGCGGACGAACACCCCGGCACGATGATCGTGTCGGAGGAAGAAATGAACGAACTGGTGGAGAAGGGCGACATGGAACGCCAGCACGTGACCGGCATCGCGCACGACAAGAACGAGGCCAAGGTGATCCTCACCCGCGTGCCCGACAAGCCCGGCGCGGTGGCGCATATCTTCGACCCGCTGGCCAAGGCTGGCATCAATGTCGACATGATCATCCAGAACGTCGGCCGCGACAAAGGCGAGACCGACGTGACCTTCACCGTCCCGCAGGCCGACCTCGCCCGCGCGCAGGCACTGCTCGAGGACAAGCGCGAGGACATCGGCTTCAACCGGCTGATCACCGACAGTCAGATCGCCAAGATATCCGTGGTCGGTGTGGGCATGAAGAGCCACGCGGGTGTCGCAAGCACGATGTTCCAGGCGCTGGCCGACCGCGGAATCAACATCCAGGCGATCACCACCAGCGAGATCAAGGTCAGCGTGCTGATCGACGAGGACGAGACCGAACTCGCGGTGCGCGTGCTGCACACGGCGTATGGCCTGGATGCGGCAGACGAGGCTGCATGAGCCACACTGCGAAGATTCTCCTGCTCGGCTCGGGCGAGCTGGGGCGCGAATTCGTTATTTCGGCCAAACGGCTGGGGGCCTATGTCGTGGCCTGCGATGCCTATGACGATGCGCCCGCGATGCAGCTGGCCGATGCGCGCGAGGTGTTCTCGATGCTCGATGGCGAGAAGCTGCGCGAAGCTGTGGAGAAGCACCGGCCCGACTATATCGTGCCCGAGATCGAGGCGATCCGCACTTCGGTGCTGGCCGAACTGGAGGACGAGGGGTTCAGCGTCGTTCCTTCCGCGCGCGCGGCGCAGCTGACCATGAACCGCGATGCGATCAGGGACCTCGCGGCTAACGAGCTGGGCCTCGTCACCTCGAAATATCGCTACGCCAAGAACCTGGAAGAGGTGAAGGCCGCCGCGCAGCACACGGGGCTGCCCTGCGTGATCAAGCCGGTCATGTCGTCCTCGGGCAAGGGGCAGTCGACCGTGCGCGACGAGGCCGGGCTCGAAGAGGCGTGGGATTACGCCTGTGCCAATATGCGCGGCGACCGGCAGCGGGTGATCGTCGAGCAATTCGTCGATTTCGACTACGAGATCACGCTGCTGACCGTGCGCCACAAGGACGGCATCAGCTTCTGCCCGCCGATAGGTCACCGGCAGGAGCGCGGCGACTATCAGGAAAGCTGGCAGCCGACGCCCATGACCGATGCCGCGGTCGCGAAAGCGCAGGACATGGCGAAGACCGTGGTCGACGATCTGGGCGGTTACGGCCTGTTCGGCGTCGAATTCTTCGTGAAGGGCGAAGAGGTGATCTTCTCCGAGCTTTCGCCGCGCCCGCACGATACCGGCATGGTCACGCTGGTGAGCCAGAATCTCACCGAATTCGACCTCCACGCCCGCGCAGTCATGGGCCTGCCGATCCCTGCAGAGCTGCGCGCACGCCCGGCTGCCAGCGCGGTGATCCTTGCCGAACGCGACAGCGCTAGCCTGTCCTACGAATGCCTCGCCGAAGCCATGGCCGAGGGCGCCGATTTGCGCATCTTCGCCAAGCCGACCAGCCGCCCCTACCGCCGCATGGGCGTGGCGCTGGCAACCGCAGGCGATACCGATGAGGCCCGGCGAAAGGCCCGCGATGCCGCGCACAAGGTACGGATCGTCTATGGCGATTGATCTATCGCCGCTTGCCGAGAGGGCGAGCCGGGCTTAAGCGCCCTGCGGATGAGCGACTATCCCAAGACCGCCCGCCTGATGCAGCGCGGCGCAGATTTCCTCGGCACCCGCACCGCGATCCTGTGCGGCGCGATGAGCTGGGTTTCGGAACGCAATCTCGTCTCGGCAATCTCCAATGCGGGCGGCTTCGGCGTGATCGCCTGCGGCGCGATGACGCCCGAGCTGCTCGACACCGAGATCGCCGAGACGAAGAAGCTGACCGACAAGCCCTTCGGCGTGAACCTTATCACCATGCATCCCGACCTGTTCGAGCTGATTGCAGTGTGCGAGAAGCACGGCGTCGGGCATGTCGTGCTCGCCGGCGGCATTCCGCCCAAGGGCAGTGTCGAGGCGATCAAGGGCGGCGAGAATCCGGCGAAGGTCATCTGTTTCGCCCCCACACTGGCATTGGCCAAGAAGCTGCTCCGCTCAGGCGCCGATGCGCTGGTGATCGAGGGCATGGAAGCGGGCGGCCATATCGGTCCCGTCTCGACCAGCGTGCTGGCACAGGAAATGCTCCCCGAACTGGCCGAGGATCACCTGATCTTCGTTGCCGGCGGTATCGGGCGCGGTCAGGCGATTGCCGGCTATCTCGAAATGGGCGCCGCAGGAGTTCAGCTCGGCACGCGTTTCGCCTGCGCGCAGGAGAGCATCGCTCACCCCGCTTTCAAGAAGGCCTTCTTCCGCGCATCGGCGCGCGATGCGATCGCCAGCGTCCAGGTCGACCCGCGCCTCCCGGTGATCCCGGTGCGCGCGCTCAAGAACAAGGGCACCGAGGAATTCACCCGGAAACAGATCGAGGTCGCTGGCGTTCTGGACCGCGAGGAGATCGCGATGAACGAGGCGCAATTGCAGATCGAACATTACTGGGCAGGCGCGCTACGCCGCGCGGTGATCGATGGCGATGTCGAGAACGGCAGCCTGATGGCCGGCCAGTCGGTCGGTATGCTCAAGGAAGAGGAGCCGGTCGCGGCGATCATCGAGAAGCTGCTCGGACAAAGCGAGGAGGCGCTCGCGCGCCGCTGAAATGGTGATCCATCGGCTGGACCTCGATGTCGCTATCTATCGGGATCGAGTGCAGGTAACCCATCGTACGACGCGGAATTTCGCCGACCAGCCCGCCGAATTCGGCTTCTCCTCCGCAGAGTCTATCGTCGCGCATCCGCGCTACCTTGAGGACACCATCGTCCGTGCGATCCGCAAGATATTGCGGCGAGGCGGCTTCGAGATGCTCGCCCCCGTGGCGCATGTCGTGAGCTGCGAGACGAAGCTCGATCCGGCCGAGAAAGCGGTCGTCGAAGCCGCGCTGGGCGAAGCGGGCATGCGCAAGGTCGTGTTCGAAATCGACTGACCAAGAACGCATTGCAGCAACCCAAGCGGGTTTGCACTTGCGCAGGCGGGGGCGGGAGAGACATGAGGCGGCCATGGCACCACCGCTGGTCCTGACGCTGTCCTGTACCGATCGTCCGGGCATTACCGCGCGGGTAACGACCTTCCTCTTCGAGCGTGGCGGCAATATCCTCGAAGCGCAGCAGTTCAACGACCGGGAGAGCACGCCTTCTTCATGCGCGTCGAATTCGATCCCGGGGCCACGCCGCGAGACGCCATCCGGGCCGATTTCGCCGTGGTTGCGGAAGAATACGGCATGCGGTGGAAGCTCGCCCTGCGCGACCGGCCGCGCCGCGTGCTGATAATGGTCAGCAGGTTCGACCATTGCCTCGCCGACCTGCTCTATCGCTGGCGTATCGGTGAGCTGCCGATGGAGCCGGTCGCGATCATCTCCAACCACCCGCGCGAGGCGATCGAACATACGTATCTGGGCGATATCCCTTTCCACCATCTGCCGATCACGCGCGAGACCAAGGCGCAGCAGGAAGCGCAGGTGAGGGCTATAGCCGAGGAGACCGATGCCGAGCTGATCGTGCTGGCGCGTTACATGCAGATACTATCGGACGAGCAGGCCGCCCATTTCGCCGGGCGGTGCATCAACATCCACCACAGTTTCCTGCCGGGGTTCAAGGGTGCCAAGCCCTACCACCAGGCTTATGAGCGCGGGGTCAAGATGATCGGCGCGAGCGCGCATTACGTCACCGCCGACCTCGACGAGGGGCCGATCATCCATCAGGATGCGGAAAGTATCGGCCACGCCGATACGCCCGACGAGCTGGTGCGCAAGGGCCGCGATATCGAAAGCCGCGTGCTGGCCGAGGCAGTCCGGCTTCACCTCGAGGAGCGTGTGCTCCTCAACGGCCAGCGCACGGTGGTCTTCCGCGGCTGATCAGCGCCGTGCGACGCGATTGGCCGCGCGGGCGTTTTCCATGTCCCTGTCTTCGTTCGCGCGCTTGATCACATAGGCGCGGATGGCCTCGATCTCCGCGGGCGTCAAAGACCCCTTGAAGCTGGCCATGCCATTGTCCTGCAGCGCGCCGTCATGGACGATCTGCTGCCAGGCCTGCCGGTTGTCGAGCGCGCCCGAGCGGCGCAGGTCGGGCAGCACGGTCGAACCCACTGCGCCTGGTGCATGGCAGACCGAGCAGTAGCGCGCGTATTTCTCGCGCCCCAGCTCTATCGTGGCGGCGCTCGCACGGCTCGGCGGAGGATCGAGCGGGGCTGCCGCAAGTGCCGGCTCGGCCGGAAGCGCGGCCTCGCCGCCGAGCCTGAATACGAGCAGGCGGCTGATGTTGCGCACCGGATGCATCTGGTCGATCAGCGTACCGTCGGCAGTGATTGCGAAGGCGCCGCCCCAGCCGGCGAGGACGGCGACATATTGCTCGCCGTTCACGGTGTAGGTGATCGGCGGTGCGACGACGCCGGTTTGCGCGGCGAAGCTCCACAATTTCTCGCCGGTCGAGCTGTCGTAAGCGGAGAATTCGCTGCCCGAATTGCCCTGGAACACCAGGCCGCCGCCGGTCGCCAGCACGCCGCCGTTCCACGGTCCGGGATGCTCGACCGTCCACTTGGCCTCCTGGTTGACCGGGTCCCAGGCCAGCAGCTTGCCTTTGATCGTGCCCTGAACTTCGCGGCGGAAACCCATGTCGGGCGGCAGGTCGCCGGCACCCATGTCGAAGCCGATGTTGAAGCCGCGCTGGCGGTCGGGCTTCCAGTCCGATTGCGGAGCATAGAGCATCGCCGCTTCGAAGGCGGGTATGTAGACCAGCTTCTCGCCCGGGTGATACGCCATGGGGTGCCAGTTGTGACCACCCAGAGGGCCGGGCATCACAAGTGCCGGCTCTCCAGTCACATCCACGCGCGTTTCGGGATTTTCGATCGGGCGACCGTTTTCGTCCATTCCCGTCGCCCAGTTGAGCGGAATATAGGGCTCGGCACTGATGAATTCGCCGGTCGCGCGGTCGAGCACGTAGAAGAACCCGTTCTTGGGCGCCTGCATCAGCACCTGCCGTGTCCGCCCGTCGATCTCCATGTCGGCAAGGACGATGTGCTGCGTGGCGGTGTAGTCCCAGGTCTCGCCCGGCGTGGTCTGGTAATGCCAGACATATTCGCCGGTGTCGGGACGGATCGCGACGATGCTGGAGAGGTAGAGATTGTCGCCTTCGCCCGTCCCGTCGGGGCCGGGGCTGCGATAGGCGCGGTTCCACGGGCTACCGTTGCCGACGCCGAAATAGAGCAGGTCGAGCTCGGGATCGTAGGCCATCGAATCCCACACGGTCCCGCCGCCCCCGATCCCGCTATCGCCGGTCAGCACATCGCCGCTCCAGGTCTCGGCGGCCGCTTTCAGATAGTCGGGAGCGTCCTCGCCCTCATCGCCCGGCACGGTGTAGAACCGCCACAACTCGTCGCCGTCCCCGGCATCATAGGCGGCAATATAGCCGCGCACGCCGAATTCCGCGCCGCCATTGCCGATCAGCACCTTGCCGTCGATCACGCGGGGCGCGCCGGTGATCGAATAGCTCTGCGACTGGTCGACCGTCACCTTCTCCCAGATCACCTCGCCGCTATCGCGATCCAGCGCCACGAGCCTGCCGTCGAGCGTGCCGAGGAACAGGCGGTTCCCCCAGGCGGCAAGGCCGCGATTGACGACGTCGCAGCACACTTTCACACCGGTTTCGCCGGGCACCTGCGGGTCGTAGCTCCACAGCGGCTCGCCGGTCGCGGCATCGAAGGCGAAGACCTTGCTCCACGCGCTGGTGACATAAAGCTTGCCGTCCATCACCAGCGGGGTTGCTTCCTGTCCGCGGGCCGTGTCCATGTCGGCGAACCAGGCGAGACCGAGCTCGCCGACCGTCTCGCGGCTGACCTGGTCGAGCGGGGAATAGCGCTGTTCCGAATAGGTCTTGCCGTGCGTGATCCAATTGGCCGGATCCTCGCCCGCATTGACCAGCCGGACATTGTCGATCCCGCCTTCGGCGTTTTCGCCCGTCGCCATGTTGCATCCGGCCAGCGCCCCGGAAAACCCAAGCGCGGCCAGCGCCGCCCAACCGATCCCTCGCATCATACTCTCCCCGGCGACATTTGCGTCGCTCTTCGCAACCTACCCTGACGCGCCTGCTTGGGCTTGTCCATATGGCTGCGTGCTGCAAGGATCGTAGCCGACAGGGTGAGTGGAGAGACGAGCGATGTGCGACGAACAGGATCTGGCTCGCTGGGCCAACGCGAAACTGACGCGCAGGGCCTTCGGCGGCGGCGCAATGGCGGCGGGCGTTGCTGCCTGCGCCCCGGTCGGGGTCGAAGCGGAAGCGACCGAGACTTCCGGCGGGCTGACCGAGCGGACGGTCGGCTTCGACGCGCCGGGCGGTACGATGGACGGCTTCTTCGTCCATCCCGCAGGGACCCGCAGCCCGCTGGTTCTCTTCTGGCCCGATATCGGCGGCATTCGCGAGGCGAAGCGGCAGATGGCGCGGCGGCTGGCAGGCGATGGCTATGCGGTCTTCGTCGCCAATCCCTATTATCGCGACGTTGCCGGCCAGCAGTTCGAGGATTTCGCTGGTTTCGCCAGCAGCGGGGGCTGGGAGAAGGCGAGCCAATGGCGCCGTAAGCTCGATGCCGAAGCGATCCAGGCCGATGCCCGCGCGGCCACCGCCTGGCTCGATACGCAGCCCGGCGTCGATCGCGCCCGCGGGATCGGTACGCAGGGCTATTGCATGGGCGGCCCATTCACCGTGTGGAGCGTAGCTGCGGTGCCGCGGATGAAGGCCGCGGCGAGCTTCCACGGCGGCGGCCTTGTGCGCGATAGCGACACCAGCCCGCACCGCATGCTGCGTGAGGATGCGCACTACCTCATCGCCATCGCCCAGGACGACGATGCCAAGGAACCCGAAGCCAAGACCGAATTCCGCGAAGCTGCGAATGCGAACGGAGCGGAGGCGGAGATCGAGGTCTATGACGCCGACCATGGCTGGTGCGTGCCGGATGCGCCGGCCTACGACCAGGCGGAGGCGGACCGTGCCTGGGCGCGGCTGCTGGCGACCTATGCCGAGGCGTTGTAATCCGCTTTCGCTTGCCGCCAACGCCATGCGCGCTACCATGCCCTAGATCATAGGAGGGTCGAAATGCTCGGTGGTTCGCTAGTCCTGATACTGCTGGTCCTGCTGGCCGTGCTGTTCCTGATGATGGGCGTGCGCGTGGTTAAGCAGGGCTTCGTCTATACGATCGAACGGCTGGGCAAGTTCACCATGGCGGCCGAGCCGGGGCTCCACCTGATCATCCCCTTCATCGATCGGGTCGGGCACAAGATCAACATGATGGAGCAGGTGCTCGATATTCCGGGCCAGGAAATCATCACCAAGGATAACGCCATGGTCGGCGTCGACGCGGTGGTGTTCTTCCAGGTGCTCGATGCGGGCAAGGCGGCCTATGAGGTGTCGGGCCTGCACAATGCGATCCTCGCGCTGACCACCACCAATCTGCGCACGGTCATGGGCTCGATGGATCTCGACGAGACCCTCTCGAAGCGGGACGAGATCAATGCCCGGTTGCTGAGCGTGGTCGATCACGCGACCTCGCCCTGGGGCATCAAGATCACCCGCGTCGAGATTAAGGATATCCGCCCGCCGGTCGACATCTCCGAGGCCATGGCGCGGCAGATGAAGGCCGAACGTTTGAAGCGCGCCGAAATCCTCGAGGCCGAAGGCGATAAGACCAGTTCGATCCTGCGTGCCGAGGGGCGCAAGCAATCCGCCATTCTCGAGGCCGAGGGCAAGCGCGAGGCGCAATTCCGCGACGCCGAAGCGCGCGAACGTGCCGCCGAGGCGGAGGCCAAGGCGACCGAAATGGTTTCCAACGCCATCGCCTCCTCGGGCAATCAGGCGATCAACTATTTCGTCGCGCAGGAATACACCAAGGCAGTCGGGAAATTCGCCGATAGCCCCAACGCCAAGACCATCCTTTTCCCGGTCGAGGCGACGCAACTCATTGGCTCGCTCGGCGGGATCGGCGAACTGGTCAAGGGCACCTTCAACAATGTCGAGGGCACGGTCGATACCGGAACCCCGATTCCTCCGACCCGCGATCCGTCGCGCGTGCGGCGGCCAACCGTTCCCCGTTCGCGCGACAGCTAGGCATAGCGAATATGGATGGCGTCGACACCTACTGGATCTGGCTCATAGTCGGCCTTTCGCTGGCCGTGCTCGAAATGGTCGTGCCGGGCGTCTATCTGATCTGGCTGGCGATGGCGGCGCTGGCGATTGCCGTGCTTGCCTTCGTATCCGCGCCGCCGCTGGCCTTGCAGATCATCGCCTGGGTTTCGCTGTCGATGATCTTCGCCTTTTCGGCCAAGCGCTGGCTGCGCGATCGCCCGATCATCTCCTCCGACCCGCTGCTCAACAACCGCGCGGGCCGGCTGGTGGGAGAAACCGCGCTGGTCACGCAGGCGATTGCCGATGGCGAAGGACGGGTTAAAGTCGGCGACAGCGAGTGGATCGCGCGCGGTGCCGATGCCGATGCCGGCACGCGGGTGCGCATTACCGGCAGCCGGGGTGCGGAATTGCTGGTCGAGCCCGTCGTGCTACTCGCAGAGGGCGGCAGCACCGAGGAGGATTAGCTCAGGAGCGCAGCCGTTCGCTGAAGCGGCCGTGCTTGCGATACCGCACCATCCATTTCTCGAGGAACAGGCTCAGGGGTTTCGGCTCGATCCCGAACTTGGCGAAACCGGGGAATTCGCCCGAAACCACATTGCCCTGTTTCAGCAGCTTCCACTGGTCGCTGCCCATCGGCGTGCCGGGAAGCGCGGCGAAGGTGGCAGATAGCCCATCGGGCATCGGCAGGAAGGTGCGCTTGCGGTTCTGTGCCGCAGCGATCGCTCGATTGATTTCCATCATCGACAGCTTTTCCGGTCCGCCCAGTTCGTAAGTCTTGCCTCCGAAGGTACCCGGGTCCTCCAGTGCGCGCACGGAGGCTTCGGCGACATCGTCGACATAGACAATCTGTAGCTTCGAATCGGGTGCGAAGACCGGCAGCACGGGCAGCGTCGAAATCAGCCCGGCGAACATGTTGATGAAATTGTCATCCTTGCCGAACAGGATGCTGGGGCGCAGGATTGTCGCTTTGGGGAAAGCGGCCAGCACTCGCTCTTCACCCATCTTCTTGGCGCCAGCATACTCGATTTCGGTATCTTCGTCGGGTTCGGCCGCAATCGCGCTGACGTGAACGAAAGCTTCGGCGCCTTCCTTGGCGGCGGCCTCGGCCATCCAGCCCGGCGCTTCGCCCATCAGGCGGTAGAGGTCGCCATCGAACGCGCCGACCAGATTCACCACGGCATCGGCACCGGCGATACAGCGCTCGACCGACTGGCGGTCGCTGGCATCGCAGCGCGCGAATTGCATCTGGCCGAGATTGGCCAGCGGCTTGAGAGTGAAGGCGCGTTCGGGATTGCGGCTGGCGATACGCACACGCGCGCCGCGTTCGAGCAGGGCCTGTGCCACGTAATTGCCGATGAAGCCGCTGCCGCCCATCAGTACTACGAGCTTGCCGTCCAACGCACCGCTTTTCGCCATGGTAATTGCCTGTATCCTCGAAGGTGAGATCGTCGCTGCGCCCCTTGCCTCAACCCTTGCCTGCCCGCAAGCGTTCCGGCAGATGCGAAAGGCGTTGACAGGACTCGCAGTGCTTCGCTAGTGGCGCGCCCCTACCCGCGGCCGGCCTTCGACGACCGGCCAGCGACAAGTGTGCCCAGATGGCGGAATTGGTAGACGCACCGTCTTCAGGTGGCGGCGCTCGCAAGGGCGTGGAGGTTCGAGTCCTCTTCTGGGCACCATTTGTTCTTCTCACGTTCTCCCAAATAATCTATAAAACCCGCAGAAATCCTAGGGATTTGGCCCTTGGATCGTTCCGGATCGTCCCGCCTGTTCTCGGGGGTTCCAGACACTTTTGTGGGCCTTTTGAGGCCGTTTCGCAAAGGCCCAGATGAAAAGGCCCCCACATGCCGCTGACAGATACTCGCCTCCGCGCACTCAAGCCCAAGGATAAGCCGTACAAGGTAACCGATGAGCGCGGCCTATATGTTGAGGTCACGCCGACCGGCGGCAAACTTTGGCGATTCCGATACCGGATCGGCGGCGCGCAAAAGAAGCTCTGCATCGGCAGCTATCCCGACATCAGCCTCAAGCAAGCGCGAGACGCGGCCTACGAGGCGCGACGAGCTGTTGCTTCAGGGGGCGACCCGGCTTTTGAGAAGCGGAAGCGGAAAATCCGCGCAGAGTTCCTTTCTGCACAGACGTTCGAGGCAGTCGCACGTGAGTATATTGAACAGATGATGGTCCAGAACGGCCGCGCCGATGGCACGATCGTCAAGGCCAACTATTTCCTCGACAAGCTTGCGCCTGCCATCGGGAACCGACCCATCAACGAGATCGAGCCGTTCGAAGTTCTGGCTCCCCTCAAACGGCTGGAAGCCACCGGTAAGCACGAGACTGCGAAGAAATGTCGGTCGTTCGCAGGCCGCGTGTTTCGCTACGGTGTTGCTACCACCCGCTGCAAATCCGATCCGACCAGTATGCTGAAGGGCGCTCTCGTAACGCCGAGAGCCACGCATTATGCAGCAATCCTCGAGCCCACCGAGCTAGGTGGGCTGCTGCGCGCAATCGACGACTTTACTGGCTACATGGTGACGAAGTTGGCCTTGCAGATAGCGCCGCATGTGTTCGTACGCCCCGGCGAACTCCGGCACGCCGAATGGCATGAGATCGACCTCGTCGATGGGGTCTGGAAGATCCCTGCCGGTAAAATGAAAGCGCGCCGAGCGCATGCCGTCCCACTTTCCAAGCAGGTTAGAGGCTATCTCACTGATCTGGCCGAGATGCTCGGCCGCGAAGGATATGTTTTCCCATCTGCGCGCAGCTCCAAGCGTCCCATGAGTGAAAACACGCTCAATGCCGCATTCCGTCGCATGGGATACTCGAAGGAAAAAGTCACCGCTCATGGACTCCGGGCGACAGCATCGACATTCCTGAACGAGTCGGGCCTTTGGAATCCTGATGCGATCGAGCGTGCCTTGGCACATGGCGACAGCAATGTTGTGCGTGGCATCTACCATCGCGGCAAGCATTGGGACGAGCGCGTGCGGATGGCTCAATGGTGGAGCGACTACCTCGATGAGCTCCGGACTGGAGGAAAGGTCATCATGGGGAAGTTTGCGAAGGGTTGATCGGGAGATCGAATTTCTTCTCAGCCAGTGCAGGATTGAAGGCTCAGGACCAGCCCTATCAGGGACACTGACGCGAGCAAGGCGAACTCAATTCTGATGCCCCAGACCTTAAGCCACTTCCGCATCGTGCCGAGCCTCAGTTCGTAGAGCTTTGGCAGCTAAGCTGATCGAACCGTTCAGCAACAGTCTTCCACGTTGCTATGCCAGCCTCGTCCCCTTCGTTGGATAGCCGCTGGATTTGCTGCGCGATATACGCGGTTCCCTCTCCGCCATGGTTCTTTTCGACCCAGAGCGCGACGGCCCACAATTCCTGATCGCGGTTCAGCACCATGGTTCACGTCTCCCGGTCCAGGTTCGCGCCAGGCCTTCGCTGACCAGCTGATCGCCAAGCGAGCGGCCGCCGCGCGTTACAACCCGCAATTTGCGACCGTACTGATCCTCGTCTCTGCTACCGATGGTCCTCAGTTCAAAGGGCCCGCCATTCAGCAATTCGACAAGGCGGTGCGTCGCGCGCATGCCGAGCTGGTATTCATAGTCGCAACGAGGCTCGCTGATCTCGGGAGTGTCGATGTCGGCAATCCGGATTTTCACGCCATCAAGCCAGAAAGTATCTCCATCCACGACGCATGTGCGCCGGACGGATCCGCAGATGTCGAATTGTGGGGAGCTTGCTTGCTGGAATAAAGCCTGAGGCTGCTGATCGTCGTTAGCAAGGCTGGCATCATGGACTGACCAGTTGAGTGCCAGCATCCCTCCAGCAAATACGATCGCGAATGCTCCCAAACCCAACGCGATCTCCTTTCTCAGCTTCCGGCGCTTCTGTGCCTTCAACGCCTTGCGAAAGTCGAACGGCTCACCGGGGGTCTCATTCACTGGCGTTGTCCGTCTTCATTCCGGCACATGATTTCAGACAATAGCCGGAAATCAGGTAGTTTCGTCAATTGTACGTACCAATTGCTTGCCAACGTCCCAACACAGACCGGACATATTGCGGCGTTTCACCATTGTTGGGAATGCCGCGTGATCGGGAGACGGCACCTGGGCCCGCATTGTAAGCAGCCAAGGCCAGGTGGACCGCGTCGAACCGGTCCAACATGTCGCGAAGGTACCTGGCGCCACCGTCGATCGATGCAAGAGGGTCATGACGGTTCCGGACGCCCAGTTCTCGCGCCGTGGCTGGCATAAGCTGAGCAAGCCCGGCAGCACCGGCTGGACTCACAGCCATCGGATTGAAGCGGGACTCAGCCCAGATGAGAGCACGAAGCAGATTGGTCGGAAGCCCGTAACGGCGCTCGGCCTCGGCTATTGCCGCCATATACAGGCCTTCCCGGTAGGATACGTCTGCTGGCCCTGTTTGGTAGATTGCAGGTAGATATTGCCTTGCCGGCTGCTGGTCCGTCTTTGGTGGAACGATCGCGTGCTCGAACAAAGTGAAATCCTGGGCGCGGACCTGCTGTGAGGAGGTCGCGATCATCCCCAGACAGGCGACCGCTATCGCAGTCAGACGATTGAGGGAGGTCATCTCGACTTGTGCTCCATTGATTCGAATCGAAAGAGAACATAGATAGAACATATCCCTGTAGGAAAGCGGCGAACGCCTGCCTTTGGGAGAGGAGAGGAGCGCTGATGAGGGGGCTACTTTGCATGCTGAGGAGCTCGCATGTCCCTGTCTGTCCAAACTCATCCCAACCGGTCGCTTGCCGAGACCGCCCGTCGCATTTGCGAATCGCGAGGGGGCAAATGGTCCGGCACAAAGGGCATGGCCTGTTGCCCCGCGCATGATGACCGCACGCCGTCACTCGGTGTGTCGCTCGGTCGACAGGCTATCCTTTTCCATTGCTTTGCGGGATGTGATCAGCAGAGCGTATTGTCTGCATTGGCGCGTGAAGGTTTCGAGGCACCGGCGCTCTTTTCAGCTTCTGCGACTACCGAAGGTCCCGAGCAGACCAGAACGCGCAAACCCTCGGCGGCAGCGCTGAGGATCTGGCGCGATGCACAGCCACTGCGTGCCAGCCCGGCAAAGGCATATCTGGAGAGCCGCGGCATCCTTGCCGCATCTCCGGCGCTCCGCTTCCATTCACGAACGCCGCTTGGTCCGAAAGGACGAACCCGCTTTTTGCCGGCGATGATTGCGGCGGTCAACCTCGACGAGGGGCCGATCGCCATCCATCGCACTTTCCTTTCGGGCGATGCCAAGGCTGATTTCGACAAGCCGAAGCGCGCGCTTGGCGCGCTCGGTGAAGCTGCTGTTCGTCTCTTCGCTCCGGCCTCCGGCCTGCTCGGCCTTGCTGAAGGGATCGAGAGCGCAATGTCGGCTTATGCTCTTACCGGCATCCCCGTCTGGGCGACCCTGGGCAATGAGCGCTTCGGTCTCGTCAGCGTGCCTGAGAGCGTGACCGAGCTTCACCTCTTCGTCGATCACGATGCTGGCGGCGAGCTGGCTGCGTCGCGTGGCCTGGCCGCTTATGCCCGCGATGGGCGGACGATCCACGTTCGCAAACCATCCTCACGCGACACCGACTGGAACGATGAACTTACAGCATGGCTGCGCCGCAAAGCGGCGCGGTAGAGGAGAGAGAGCTTCTCGAATTCCTGATCCGGCAGAGGGCGTGTCCCGATGCCCCCATCAGGAGGACGAATTGCCATGTTTCAATCAGACCTGTTTCCCGCCGGCGAGCAGTTGCCGTCCATGCCCTTGGCCTATGCCATCGGCACCCGAGTTGCCGCGCTTCTTGCTTCGGGACGTCATCTTACCCGTACCGACATTTCCGGGCTGTTCGCCGAGGAGACTGGATCTTTGGACTGGGGAAGCGCCTGGACCATCGCTGACTACAATAACGCGGTCGAGATCGGCGCACTGCTCTGGTTGCGAGAGTCCTCACGGATCGATCTGGCGACGAACGTGCATGAAGCCGAAGCGCGGTTCGACTGGCTCCAAGCTGCCTTTCCGCCGCGGCATGTGCGCAGCGAAGCACAGGTCGAGCTCCAGCAGTTCTCGACCCCGCCAATGCTGGCCTGGCTGATGGCGAAGGCCGCAGCTGGCTGCGCGCAAGACACGCTCCTCGAACCGTCCGCAGGCAATGGTGCCCTTGCTCTTTGGGGCAGCGTCCAGAACGCTTCGCTGCTCCTCAACGAGATCGATCCGGCAAGACGAGACGGTCTGGCCCACGTCTTCCCCACGGCCACCATCACTGCGCATGACGGGGAACTGATCGCCGACTTGCTTCGCGGCCCTGTTCCGTCTGCCGTGCTGATGAACCCGCCGTTCGCTCACAGCCTGGAACGCGGCAAGGACGGTGAGACCGCTATGCGTCACCTACGCGGTGCAATCCGGGCCGCTGCTAATCGGGCGAGGATCGTCGCCATTATGCCTGAAGGCTTCGACGCCTCCGCCTTCGCCAAGGAACAGGACGAAGCATCGCTGCTCCTCGATGTTCGCCTGCAGCAGATGTTTCGCCGGACAGGGACGGGGATCGCTGTTCGCCTGGTTGTGTTCGACAAGACGCCGACTGCGTCCTCGCCTGCGATCACCGGAGATACTGCCGACCTCATCTCGCTCCACGAGCTTATCACTGCGCTTCCGCCACGCATACAGACCCCCGCCAACATCCACCGCCTGCCGCTCGGCAAGCCAGTGCGCCTCGTTGGCAAGACTTCGGCCCAAAGCGCGCCGGTTCGGCCGGTGGCGCCGTTCGCCGCGACACCAGCAGCCACGGCGAATGCGATCGACCTTGCCTATTCGGTCCTCGCCGACCCCGCGCCTGTGCCCGAACAGGCAGGCATCTACCTGCCTTACCGGCCCAGCCGCATCGCGTTCGAAGGCGCTCCGGCCCATCCCACCCCGCTCGTGGAATCGGTCGCCATGGGTTCGGTCGCGGCACCGCAGCCCGATGTTTGCCCGCGCCTTCCCGCATGTTGGCAGGCCGATGGCCTGCTGTCCGAAGCGCAATGCGAGACACTGGTCTACGCTGCCCAGGCATTTGCGCGCGATCTTCCGGGTCAGTTCAAGGTGAGCCAGGAAGGCACCTCGCTGGAACTCTCCGAGGACGGACACTCCTACCGCCAAGGCTTCTTCCTCGGCGACGGAACCGGAGCGGGCAAAGGACGGCAGATCGCCGCGGTCATCATGGATCGCTGGCTCGCAGGCGAGCGCCGACATGTCTGGATCACCAAGAACGAGGCGCTGCTCGAAGATGCACGCCGCGACTGGGAGGCGCTTGGCGGGCTGCCGCTCGATCTCCAGCCGCTCTCGCGCTGGAAACTCGGCCAGCCCGTAACGATGTCCGAAGGCATTCTCTTCGTCACCTATCCAACGCTGCGCTCGGGCCGCGCCGAGGATACGCGGCTCGACCAGATCCTTGCCTGGGCGGGCGAGGATTTCGACGGTGTGATCGCCTTTGACGAAGCCCACGCGATGGCCAATGCGCTTGGGGGCTCTTCAACCCGCGGCAAGGTCAAGGGCTCCGAACAGGGCATGGCGGGCCTCAGGTTGCAAAACCATCTCCCACGCGCCCGCGTGCTCTACGCGTCTGCCACTGGCGCTTCGGATATCGCCAACCTCGGTTACACTTCCCGCCTCGGCCTTTGGGGACCCGAGACCGCCTTTCCGACCCACGAGGCATTCATGACCGAGATCCGCGCTGGCGGCGTCGCGGCGATGGAGCTCGTCGCCCGTGATCTCAAGGCCCAGGGTCTCTATCTTGCCCGTGCGCTGTCCTTCGCCGGGGTCGAGTACGAGATCCTCGAACACAGCCTGACCGAAGCGCAGATAAAAATCTATGATGCCTATGCTGATGCCTGGGCGATCATTCACCGCAACCTCGAAGCTGCGCTCGAAGCAACCCGCGTGGTCGACGAGGACAGCGGCGACACGCTCAACCGCAATGCCAAGGCTGCGGCGCTATCGATCTTCGAAGGCACCAAGCAGCGCTTCTTTGCCCAGCTCCTGCTTTCGATGAAATTGCCGAGCCTGATCCCCGCGATGGAAGTAGCGCTTGGCGAAGAGCATTCGGTTGTCGTGCAGCTGGTCTCGACCGCCGAGGCCATGCTCGACCGGCGCCTTGCCGACCTTACCGTGGAAGAACGCGAAGCTCTCGATATCGATCTGTCCCCGCGTGAATACGTCATCGACTACCTTACGAAGAGCTTCCCGATACGATTGATGCAGGTCTTCGCCGACGAGGACGGCAATCTTCGCTCCGAGGCGATGAGCGACGGAGAGGGCAATCCCGTTTTCTGCCCGCGCGCCATTGCTGCGCGCGATGCGCTGATCGAACAGCTTTGCGCACTGCCGCCCATCGCCACTGCGCTCGATGCGATTATCGAACATTTCGGAACCGACGCCGTGGCCGAAGTCACGGGCCGGACCCGCAGGCTTGTCCTCGGCCGCGATGGTGAGCAGCGCCTCGAACGGCGTAGCCCCAGCGCCAATGTCGCCGAAGCGCAAACCTTCATGGAAGGGACCAAGCGCATCCTGGTCTTCTCGGATGCGGGCGGCACGGGGCGTTCCTATCATGCCGACTTGGGCGCCAGGAACCAGCAGCGCCGGGTTCACTTCCTGCTTGAACCGGGATGGCGCGCCGACAACGCCATCCAGGGCCTTGGTCGCACGAACCGCACCAATCAGGCCTCAGCCCCGCTGTTCCGCCCGGTCACCACAGATGTGAAGGGCGAGCGCCGGTTCATCTCGACTATTGCGCGAAGGCTCGACGCTTTGGGCGCGCTTACGCGCGGCCAGCGCCAGACCGGCGGACAGAACCTGTTCGACCCGGCCGACAATCTCGAAAGCGATTATGCGCGCGACGCGCTCAGCCGCTGGTTCCAGCTGCTCTATGACGGCAAGCTCGAAGCCACCACTTTCGGCCACTTCGTCGAGCGAACGGGCCTCCGTCTCGAAAACCCAGATGGGGGACTGACCGACAATCTCCCCACGATCCAGCGCTGGCTCAACCGCATCCTCGCGCTGCCGATCGCGCTCCAGAACGCCATCTTCGATGAATATCTTGGCCTCGTCGAAGCGCGGATCGAAGCCGCGCGCGAGGCCGGAACGCTCGATCAGGGACTGGAAACCGTGAAGGTCGATCGTTTCACGGTCCTCGCCGATGAACTCCTGCGCACCGACCCCGTGACCGGAGCGGAAACCCGCCTCGTCTCGCTCGAAGTGACGAGGCACCTGCGGCCTCTGCGCCTGCAGCGCCTGCTACGGATGCACGAGATTGGCAGCCCGCACGCAATCCCGATGCGCAATGCGCGCTCGGGCAAGGTCGCGCTGTCGATACCAGCCCGGCGTCTCATCGCCGACGACGGGGAGGTGATCGAACGTCGGCGCCTGCTGCGACCGCTCAAGTCCGCGAACTGGACGCTTGAGGCACTGGGTGAAAGCCACTGGGAAGAAACTGGCGTCACCGCGTTCACGAGCGCCTGGCGTGCCGAGGAAGAAGAGGCTGGCGCTTCACCGGTGACCGAGCGCGTCCATCTCGCTACCGGGCTGCTGCTCCCGGTCTGGAAGCGCCTGTCTGGCGATCATGTCCGGGTCACCCGGCTCGTTGCCGAGGACGGCCAGTCGATCATCGGACGTGAAGTGCTCGATGTTGATCTCTTTGCGATTTCCAAAACCTTTGGCCTGTCCGGGGTTACCGGACCATCGGCAGAGCAGATCGGCGACCTCGTCCTCGCAAGCGGAAAACCGCTGGGCCTCGCAAGCCATGATCCACTTACCGTGAAGCGCTCGTTGGTCGGCGGCGAACAGCGCCTCGAACTGACTGGCTTCTCGCCCGATCGGCTCGACTGGTACAAGAACAAGGGCTGCTTCACCGAGATTATCCGATACCGCACGCGGCTGTTCGTGCCAGTCTCCGCAGCCTCGTCGGTCCTCCCCGCGCTTGCCGCCTGATCCCTCGGGCAGACCCCAATCTCAGAATGAGAGTGGAGGGAGCCCTTTGGGCTTGTGGGCCTCGTGATCCTCACCTGCGCCTGCATCCTATCAGGAGAACACCCATGATCCAGTCAATTCCCTTGAAGAAGCTCGTCCCGAGTCCGCGCAACGTTCGCAAGTCGAGCGACGTGCTGGCCGACCTCCAGTTGCGGGCAGACATTGCTGCGCGCGGCCTGCTGCAGAACCTCGTCGTGCGCAAAGGAAAGCGCGGCAAGTTCGAGGTCGAGGCCGGCGGTCGCCGTCTCACCGCGCTGCAGGCGCTGGCCGAAGAGGGCACCTTGCCTGACACGCACGAAGTCACTTGCCTCGTTATCGAAGGCGAGGAAAGCGAAGTGCGCGAAGCAAGTCTTGCCGAGAACTTCCAGCGCCTCGCGATGAACCCCGCCGACGAGGCGCAGGCCTTCGCCTCCATCATCGAGGCAGGGGCTACCACGGAAAACGTGGCGCGCCGCTTCGGCCTCACTGTCCGGTTCGTCGAAGGACGTCTGCGCCTTGCAAGTCTCGCGCCTTGCGTCTTCGAAGCGCTCGCCGAAGGCACGATCACGCTCGACATGGCCAAGGCCTACGGCGCGATCTCCGACGTGGAGCGCCAGGCGCATGTCTATGCCGAACTGCAGGACGCCTGGTACCAGATCACGCCCGACACGATCCGCCGCATGGTGCTCGATGCCACGGTGCGCGGTTCCGATCCGCGTGCTGTTCTCGTCGGACGCGATGCCTATATCGCCGCAGGTGGCCGGATCGAGCGCGAACTGTTCGACGATGATGCCAGCGAGAGCTGGATCGACGTCGCGCTGCTCGAGGACCTAGCGCACAAGGCCATGGACGAAGCCGCAGAAAAGACCGCGCTCGAATATGGACTTGCCTGGATTCGGCCGACCCTTGGCAATTACGTCAGCCACGACCTTGTTGAAGGTCTGAGCCGTCTGCCTTGCGAGCCTGCGCCGATGACCGAACAGGAAGCGAAGGAACTTGGCGAGCTCGAGGCCGACTACGACCGCGTCGCCGCTGTGCTCGAAGACGAGGACAGCGACGAGGATGAGGTCGCCAAGGCCGAACAGGAACTCGTGGTAATCGACCGCGCCATGCGCGCGATCAATGATCGGCCGCCGGTACTCGCCGACGAGCTGAAATCCGAAGCTGGCGCCTTCCTAGTCCTCTCGCGAAATGGCGAGCCGACATTGGTCCAGCAATACTACACCGAGACCGAAGTCATCGCTGACGAATGTGTGGTCGAGGCCGTCGAGGAGAGCGGAGCGGCGAAGCCTAAAGGGAGCTCGCTGTCCCAGCGCCTGCTCGACGAGCTCGCGATGCAGCGCCGCGACATCCTCGCGATCCATCTCGCAAACGATCCGGCACTGGCACTCGACTTCATGGTCTTCACGCTCGCCGATGCCGATGGGCACGACTGGCGCGCCAAGAAAGCGTCGACGCTTGTCGGATCGGTAGCGTCCGGCCCGGTCACCGGGTTTGAGGCCAAGGATGCGCCGGCGAGTGCTGCTTTGGCCGAATTCGCGGGGTCGCTCGATGAAAGCTGGCGTGCTGGCGAGAGCGATGTCGAGCGGTTTGCCAGGTTCCGGGCGCTTACCGACGAGGCGCGCTCGGCCTGGCTTGGTCATGTCGTCTCGCGTGCACTCGTTGCCAGTCTTGCCTGCGAAGGCGAGCGTTCGGTGCCGATGCACGAGGCGCTCGGCTCGCTGCTCGAAATCGAGACCGCGCATTGGTGGCGTCCTACGGCTGCCAACTACTTCGACCGTGTTGCCAAGACCCGCACGCTCGAAGCGCTCGATGCCGCTGGTGGTCCCGAAATGGTCAGTCGCTACGCTGCGTCGAAGAAGGCAGAACTCGCGAGCGCTGCCGAACGCATTTTCTCGGGCAACTTCATCGGCGAGGCAGATATCAAGGAACGAGCGCAGGCCTGGGTGCCTTCGAGCATGCGTTTCGCCGGTTCGGAAGAAGTCGAATTGGCCGACCACGAAGGAGACGAGGCGGTGAACGCCGAAGCAACTGACGAAATTGCCGAGCAGGCTGCCTGACCCCTCCTGACAGGTCCAGGTCACTCGGCGGGCGGTCCGTCCCAATCGGGACGGGCCGCCTTTTCCATGCCAGATACTCGGCAGAAAACTATCAGTCCGCGTTTGGGTAAAAAGACAAGAGCAGACCTTGCAATGCTGGCAATCGACTTAGGCTGAAGGTCGATGGCTGATCGCTCCAAGGGGAGCGGTCAGGCGCGAGATGCCCTTGCTCTTCATATAGCCGCATAATTCTCCACATCCGGCGCTTAGACCTTCTCCGCCGATCGCAACGGGGCGATGTTTCGAAGGAATTTCGGAGTTTGCCCATGGATATCGAAGCTATCGCACCGTTGAAACGGTGCGCAATTTACACCCGCAAGAGCACTAACCAGCGCCTCGAACATGATGTCAATTCACTGGTTACGCAGCGCGAAATCAGTAGCGCCTATGTCAAGAGTCAGCAGTACAAGGGTTGGGTCGAGCTGCCCAACCGATACGACGATGGCGGCCATTCGGGGAGCGGAATGGATCGCCCTGCGCTCTCGCAGCTCATGCAGCATATCGAAGCAGGAGAAATCGACGTTGTCGTGGTGTACAAGATCGACCGGCTGACCGGTAGCCTTGCCGATTTCGTTAGGATGATCGAGATCTTCGATCGCCTTAACATAGCTCTGGTCTCCATCTCACAGGCCTTTGATACTTCCGACAGTATGGGCCTGATGATCCTCAATGTGCTGCTTACCTTCTCCCAGTTCGAACGCGAGCTTATCGCGGAAAGGGTGCGCGACAGCATCCGCACGCGCAAGCGGCACGGGAAAATGCACGGTGGTTTGCCGCCATTCGGCTATGTTGCCACTCCTCAGGGGTTAAAGGTCGACGAGCCAGAAGCTGAGATCGTCCGGTTTATCTTCGACGAGTTTCTGCGGACACGGCGATACACCCGCGTCATGACGGCCGTTCGCGAACGGGGTCTTTGCAGCTCGGTCAAGTATTCGCCGCGGGGCAAGCCTCATAACCTGAAGGTCGCAGGTTCAAATCCTGCCCCCGCAACCAACCGACAAAATGATTAAACCATTTTTTTCATAGGGGTTTTTTCTTTGTCTGCGGCACGCATTTGACGCTCAAAACTCCCCCGTGATACACTAAAATGGAGTCGCACAGCGCTCACACAAACGCACACAAAGGGAGGCGCTTTGGAAATACATCGAATCTTAGGTGACAAGGTCCGCCTCTACCGCCGTGCGGACGGCGGTAACTGGCACTGCTCCACATACCTCGACGGCAAGGAGTGGCGCAAAAGCACGAAGCTGCGCAGCCTCGGTCGCGCCAAAGACGTTGCCGAAGATTGGTATCTGGAGCTCTGCGCCAAAAAGAGATTTGGCGAGCTCGAGTCCGGCAAAACCTTTGCTCAGGCCGCAAAGCAATTTGAAAAGAGTACGAAGCGATCACCCGTGGCCGGCGCAGCCCCAAGTGGGTGCAGGGCCACAAAGACCGGATCAGGCTTCATTTACTACCTCACTTCGAAAAGATGCCCGTTAAGAGCATCACCTCCGGCACCGCTCAGGAATACCGTGTGAAGCGGATGACTAAGCCGGAAGGCTGGAACGATGACGAGAAGGAGTGGAAGCCGCCTGCGCGCAACACACTTCACAACGAAGTCGTAACGCTGAGCATGGTGCTGAAGACCGCCTACCGTCACGGATGGATCGAACACGTCCCAGATCTTTCAGATCCTTACCGTCGCCAAACCAAGGTCGAACATCGACCCTGGTTTACGCCAAACGAATATAAGCTATTGTATCAGGCCACGCGATCCAACGCGGCGGACCCGCAGCGTCCGCACTATCGGTGGCATGCGGAGCAGTTGCACGACTTTGTACTTTTCGCGGCCAATACCGGGCTCAGGCCGGACGAGCTCAAACAGCTTGAATTCCGCGATTGTCCGTCGTCAGAACATTTGGCACAACTCGCGGCGTAGGCTTACGGAGTGTGGGCCTTGTCTGGGTTTGATGTTTAGGCGGCGAGCCTGCGGTGTTGCAAGCGCCGATGTTCGAGTGTCTGTCGCTTGATCCTTTCTCTTCGTTCGATGATGGCGGTTGCCCTGCCGAAGTAGGCATCGGCGGCGTCACGTTTTTCAGGCTCTCGTGGTAGCGCTGATGGTTGTAGTGCTCGGCGAAGGCCTTGATCTGCTGTTCGAGATCGCCAGGCAGGAAGTAGTTCTCCAGCAGGACGCGGTTCTTCAGCGTCTGGTGCCACCGCTCGATCTTGCCCTGGGTCTGCGGATGGAAGGGCGCACCGCGTATATGATCCATGGCCTTGCCTTCGAGATAGCTGGCCAGTTCTCCGGCGATGTAACTGGGACCGTTGTCACTGAGCAGGCGCGGCCTGTGCAGGACATTGGCATGGTCGCAGCCTGAGGCGGTCAGTGCCATGTCGAGCGTCTCGGTGACGTCCTCAGCCTTCATCGTCGTGCAGAGCTTCCAGGCGATGATGTAGCGTGAGTAGTCGTCGAGCACAGTCGAGAGGTAGACCCAGCCCCACCCGATGATCTTGAAGTAGGTGAAGTCCGTCTGCCACATCTCGTTGGGCTGGGTGGTCTGGGTGTGGAACGCCTCTGCCGCCTTGATCACCGTGTAGGCCGGGCTGGTGATGAGGTCGTGGGCCTTCAGGAGGCGATAGACCGTGGCTTCCGACACGAAGTAGCGCTTCTCGTCGGTGAAGCGCACGGCCAGCTCGCGCGGGGACAGCTCGGTCTGCTCCAGTGCCATCTCGACGATCTGCTGCTGGATATCGTCTCCGATGCGGTTCCACACCCGGCTCGGCGCTGAAGGGCGGTCCTGAAGCGCCTCGGGCCCGCCCTCGAGGAAGCGATCGTACCAGCGGTAGAAGGTGCGCCTAGCCACACCGAGCTGATCCAGCGTGCGCTTGGCAGGCAGATGCGACTGCTCGACGATCCTGATAATCTCGAGCTTCTCGGATGCGGGATACCTCATTCGTCGTCACCCCCATCCGCGATCATGCTTTTTTTGAGCAGCCGGTTCTCCAAAGTGAGATCGGCCACACACTCCTTCAGATCGCGTGCCTCACGGCGCAAATCCTTCACCTCGTCCGTGGTCGCAGCACGCGCAGTATCGCCAGCCAGGCGACGCTTGCCGGCTTCCATGAACTCCTTGGACCAGGTGTAATACAAGCTCTGGGCGATCCCTTCGCGGCGACACAGCTCGGCGATGGAGTCATCACCGCGCAGGCCATCGAGCACGATCCGGATCTTGTCTTCTGCAGAGAAATGCCGACGGGTCTTGCGGCGGATGTCCTTCACCACCTGCTCGGCAGGCGATTTGGACCTTGAGGATTTGGGCTTCATCTTCGTTCCTTCGTCACTACGACGAAGCCCAAATCCTCCTTAAATCACAACCGCCAATCTGTGCCATAGGTGCTGACGGGGGACACCACACCGAACAGAGCCTTGCGTTGTTCCGCCGCAGCTTTGTCCAGGCAGATGGTGCCTATCAGGCATTCCGCGAGCAGGCGCGCAACAAGGGGCTTCGGCATGCGCAAAACGAACTCCTGAGACGGCCCTCCCAATTTGGCGAGGTCGCGCTTGCGCCTACCCCGGCGGACCTAGAGGCTGTGGCGCCTTCACTGCGAAGCATTCAATATACCGAGAAGAAGATGTTCGAGGTCCGCCTTAGCGCAGACGACACACTTCTTGAAGCTGCCGCGCTGGAACGGGCGATGAGCGAGCATGGCATCTCCGGTCCGCGGTGGCAGCATTCCGCCCGCGCAAGACAGAATAGTCTTGCCGCGCAGATCTCGGCAGGGCGAGACGCACTTGAACGCGCTTTGAGTGAACCCGATGGACGCAGGCTTATTCTGATGGCCGAGGCCCGCGCCGCGAGCATCAAGCTCGATCAAGATACCTACAGGCGTCTTGATCAACACCAGAGGACCAAACTCAAGGCTATTGCGGAAGCTTTAAAGAAACCTGAGAATGCGGAGCGCCTCCGCGCCTTGGAGAAGGCGCGGACCGAGCAAGAGCGAAAACCGTTCCAGGATCAGGCTGATCCTCGAAAGTATCAATACTATCAGCGATGAGCCCGCGCGCTTCCAGACAAGCGCCGGGCGGTATAAATTTCACAGTGGACGCTAACGCCAATCCGCCGCCCGACGCCGTGCCTCTCGAACCTATATTCGAGAGGCTCATTAATCCGAAGACCGGTGAGCAGGTAATTCGACCGCTTGCGCGTAGCGCCACTCGAAATGGCCGCATCTATTTCCAGCCCATGCCGCTCATCTTTGGTGTGCCAGTGCGCGCGAAGATGCCGGTGCGACGGAGCACAATGAGCTTGCCGCCACGCAGCGACGCCGACGGGAAGAACTATGTTTGGGGCGGGCACCTAGAAAAATGCGTCGACCCCGATACCGGGGCAATTTGGTATGAACCGGTGGTCTACATCGTCGAGCAAGCTGCGCATCCAAATGGACGGCTGGTGCCCAAATAGATCCATGTCCGAGGCAAATAAGTCGGCGACAGAGGAGCTTGGGAGCCCACATTCCCTCGTCCCGACTATGACGTTGGCGTCGACGCCGACTAAGTGAAAAAGGGCGTCTACGGGCGCCCTTTTTTCGATGGCTTTGCTCAATAGGGTCGCAATGCGAGAGGACCGATTTACCTTACCGGAATGCTCACCGCACCTGACGGAACGATATTGTGAGCTGGAGAGTGTCGTCACCTCGCTCAACCGATACTACGAAAATGCAGTGTGGCGGAGCTACGGGAGCGAAGTTCGAGCCTCGGGACTCCTGCAAACTGTTTCTTTGCACGATGAGCGCATAGCGACGCATCCTCGGATTTCTTACCGCGCGCCGAGCCTGGCGACCTTTCAAGAAAGGCTATGCTCGGAGCCGGTTCTCGTCGAGCGATGGGAGCAGTTCCTCGATTGGCAAGTCAACCCTGAGTGGGCCATTGAGATGGGCTCAAAATTGCTCGGCGAAGTGGCCCAATTTCGCAACAATGAAATAGTCAAGCCACGGATGGGGCATGTTGCGGGTTGGAAATACATAAATGTAGAGAATTCGCGGCTATGGCATCCGGAATTGAAGAATGTCCGAGCGCGTCGATCCTTTCCTCCGTTGTTGGAGGCGGTAATTCTATACGCGGTCTTCGTAATTTTTCATCCTTTAAAAGAAGGCAATGGACGTGTGGCGCGCGCAATTTTTCATGGAAATCTTGCAAATCGAGGAGTGATTTCAGCACCCTTTCTTCCGCTAGGCCCCATGATTTATCATTATGGAAACTCTTTCACGCCGGCATTCCGCGGCATGGCCCAAGACGGAAGATGGGAGGAATTTCTCCAATTCATGTTAGATCTCATCGAACTCTGCTGCCAATTCACAGCATTGGAGAGAGGTATCTCGGAGCTTTAGAATGACCAATTTTCGATCCCCACGTGTGCTTATCGTCGCAGAGCCCCAAGATCACACGGCCTACGTAATGGCATTTTTGCTGGAGAGGAGGGGTGTTCAGGTCGAATTCTTTATGCCAAGCCTCATTCCCTATTACGATGAGCAAACCACTTACGTGGGCGACGGGTGGTCATTCTCAACCGAGAGCCAAACGATCCTGGGTCCTGATGTCGTCTATGATACCGTCTGGCTCCGACGGACGGCGGGAGACTCCGTCAAGGAGTTTGAAATCCACGAAGATGATCGGCCATATATAGAGCAAATTCACAAAGCTCACCGGAAATCAATTCTGTCGATGATTGATGTTATGTGCAAGAATGCCGGGAGTCTGATGGTCAACGATTTTCCAGCTAAGATGATTGGAAACAGTAAGCATCTGCAACTGATTATTGCGGCACAACTCGGCTTGCAAATCCCACAGACCCTAATCACCAACTCACCTGAACAGGTGGAGCGCTTCCGTGAGAAAGCTCGAGGACGGCTCATTTGCAAATCGCTTCTTCCTCACACTTGGAAGGGAGAGCAATCGAGTTGGCACGCCTATTCGGCAATTTTCCCGCCACGTTCCTCGCGCACTGACGAAGCTGTAAGACTTCAGCCGGCTATCTTCCAACAATATATAGAAAAGAAGTATGAGGCGAGGGTAACTATCTTCGGGGAGAAACAATTCGGCATAGCGATCGAATCCCAGGGACATGAAAAGGCAATCGTAGACTGGAGAATGTCTGGTTTGAGTGGCGTAAAGTGCTATCCCTATGAGCTATCACCGTCCTTATTCGAGAAGTGCTTGCAGCTAATGAAGGAGCTTAACCTAACGTATGGGGCGTTTGATTTTATCATAACGCCTGACGATGAAGTTGTCTTCTTGGAAGTGAACGAGAGCGGACAATTCCTTTTCTTGGAGAATAAATGCCCAGAGGTTCCTATCACCGACGCGTTTTGCCACTTTCTGGCTTGGGGAACCCTAAGCGACTGGGATGCGTCCAGCGCCCAAAACCTGTTTCCCGATGTGCTGAGTGACCCGGAATACCAAAAGTACATTGAGCAGTTTAAGTTTTTCCCTAGCCCTGATTTGGGCTTTGTGACCGATATTGGTGAGCAGGTCCCCGCGCTTTCTGCTTAGCTATCTGGAGTGCTTTGTAATGGGATATGATCAGGTCCTACGAAGTGGCGCATTCCTGAGAATGTTTAGAACTGTGCCGATATCTCTTTGCCTCCTAGGGGCGGGTGCTTTGCATGCGGGGCGGACAGACGCCAGCAGCTTGGCGGGTCTACAAGGTTCATGGTACGTTTGTGCAGAAAGTCAGGCAATTTTCCGAATTGATTTGACCAAGGAGGAAGCGTGGAGTGCCTCTCTTCTTGCACCGTCTGAATATCTGACGGACGGAGAAGATTTTTGGCAGGTGTCCGGCCCCGCCGTCTCGCGAAGATCTCTTTGGATTGAGGAACAGGAAGGTACTCTCGCAATTGCGTTTGAAGATCCCGGTGACCCTGACAACCCCGACATCATCGAGTTAAGTCCCGTAGATCAAACCAAGGGGGAATTTTCATTTAAACTGCTACCCTTTGAGCCTTTCACCATGCTGAGGGCTCCGAGTGAGGGAAAATGCGCATTTGAAGATTGGGACTCAAACGCCCGCTATAGTCACCTTAGATTTCGCCCAAGTAACCGCGAAATCGCGTCGATCTTTGACGAAGACCAGCGCGAAAGAAGCGACGCTGCCTCGTTAGATGACCAAGGGCTGCATTTGCTGGCACTCCGGGATCGAGAAAGGCGGAATCGAGCAAAGAGTTTGCTGCGGGAAGGTCAATTGAAATCAGGAAGGGACTTTTATTTCGCTGCATTCATCTTTCAACACGGCGAAGAGCCATCGGATTATTTACAAGCACACGCTTTGGCGATGGTCGCACTGGCACGCGGTGAACCGTCCGCACGCTGGATTGCGGCAGCTTCCCTCGATCGCTTTTTGCTGGCGACAAATCAGCCGCAAATCTTTGGCACACAGTTCCAGGTTGAGGATAAAAAGCCGTCGTTGCGCCTCCCGTATGATCCTGATGTTATTTCTCCTCACGTCTTGGAGGCCTTGGGGGTTCAGAAGTCGCACTAGCGCTGTAAGGATGACAGTTCCAACTACTCGAATTTCGTGGGGGCCTTACCCGTGTATTGTGGGGCTTGATCCCAAGAATGTGATCATTAGGTGCGCCAATCTAATGTGCGCGGCTGAACGGAACTAGGGACGATCTCCTACTGCCTGGAACACGAAACTGCCGTTTCGCTCGTGTTCTCGAACAGTTCGAAGTTATGGTGCTTCCCAGACCAGCGCCGTGCCTAGGCGATCAAAATGTGAGATACGAACCTGCTCGGACATCTGTGCAAGTGCGAACTCCAATGGAACCGGGTCCGCAAAAACTAGGTGGCTCTCGACGTCGGTCAAATCGGCGACCTTGGTGAACCTCGCCACAGCGTCGATATTGCCGCGAAGAATTTCGACGCGATCAAGGTGTTTACGCAGATAATCGGGCTTTCCATTCTCACGGATGACGCCCCGGAAATCAGCGAGTTGCTCCGCCACTTCGCCGTAGGTCTTCCGAAAATGCACATCCTTGCACTCAACGATCAATACCCGGCGGCTGTTCGAATCCCATGCTAGAACATCGACGTCGCCGTAGTTCCTGTCTTGGCGCTCGCCCAAGATCTTGGGGATTGTCACCTCGGTCTCGGTGCACCATCCGAGTTCTCTCAAGCGCTCCGCTACTTTCAGCGTGAAATCGTGTCCTTTCTTGTCGGCAGCCTTGCCAGCCCAACGCTTCATTTTCGGCGAAAGCTGAGTTTGCGGGAACTCACCGCGAAGCAGATTTCCAAGCATATATTTGAAACTGTCGCGCATCTGGCCAGGAGCAAATATGAGCGTTGGATCGCTATCCTCATCAAGCTGGATCAATGGGCGCCGTAGTAGCGAAAGCTGTCGGCGGAAGCGCCAAGGATGCCGGTCGCGATCCTCGAACCCGTCAGGCGTTTCCCGCCATGTGGAACGCGGCAAGTGGATAAGTGCGTCTAAGAGGCTCGCGACGGAAGAGGAGGTAATTGGCCAAGCCCCGTCACCGATCGCTAGAAGTTCACTTTTCTTGAGCTGCTGAACAGCGGACTCCGCCTTGATGCCAATGTCTTCAATCGCATCTACGAGCGCTCGGGTTTCGTCAAAACCTGCGCCGAACTGCTCTTGCCACGCCTCAACGAATTCCGGGGAAAGAAGGTGTTCGGCTTTCGGTGTCGTTTCATATTCCGTCAACTGCTCGGGATAGCTCTCGGCATCTGATGCAATCCGCCGCTCATTCGTTACGTGCGCATGAGGCATGATGATGTCATCGATAAACCCAAACCTCGCATGGATGTCGCCTAACGGGGTGTGAATAGCCCCTAGATTTGTGGACGCTTTCTTTCCTAATTTTGAGGACAGGAGGCGACGATGGGGAAGGCTAATTTCAGCGATGAGTTCAAGCGCGATGCGGTGGCCCAGATCACCGAGCGGGGCTACCGGGTGGCGGAGGTTTCCGAGCGACTCGGCGTGAGCCAGCATTCGCTGTATGCATGGAAGAGACAGTTCGCAAAGCGGCCCGAAGATGGATCAAAGGACGCCGAGATCCGGCAACTGAAGCGCGAGCTGCAGCGGGTGACCGAGGAGCGCGACATCCTAAAAAAAGCCACCGCGTATTTCGCCAGGGATGCAAAGTGAGATACGCGTTCGTGGCCGAGCATCGCACGCTGTTCCCGGTGCGCGCGATGTGCCGGTGTCTTCGCATCCAGCCCAGCGGCTTCTACGCCTGGTTGAAGAACCCGCTGAGCAGACGGGCGAAGGAAGATGTTCGCCAGACTGCGATGATCCGGCAGGCGTGGGAAGACAGCGGCAAGGTCTATGGCTACCGCAAACTGCACGACGACCTGCTCGATCAGGGCGAGACCTGCTGCCCGAACCGGGTGGCGCGTCTCGCCAGTCGTCTGGCGGGTATTAAAGCGAAGATCGGCTACAAGCGCAGGCCGGGCAGCTATGGCGGCAAGCCATCTAGGGTGGTCGACAACACGCTGGCCCGCCAGTTCGATGTCGCGGCACCGGACAAGACATGGGTGACCGACATCACCTACATAAGAACACAGGAAGGCTTTGCCTATCTGGCGGTGGTGATCGACCTTTACTCCCGCCGCGTAGTGGGCTGGTCGATGCAGAACCGCCAGACCACCGACCTGGTCCTGCAGGCATTGCTGATGGCGGTGTGGCGCAGGAAGCCAAAAGGGAAGGTTCTGATCCACTCGGATCAGGGATCGCAGTTCACCAGCATGGACTGGACGTCCTTCCTGAAGGCCCACAATCTGGAGCACTCGATGAGCCGCCGTGGCAACTGCCATGACAACGCAGTGGTCGAGAGCTTCTTCAACCTGCTCAAACGCGAACGCGTCCGGCGGCGGACCTATCGCTCACGAGACGAGGCCAGACAGGATGTGTTCGATTACATCGAGATGTTCTACAACCCGATACGCAAGCATGTGAGAAACGGGATGCTGTCACCCGTAGAGTTCGAACGGCAGCAGATGATGAGCACCGAGGGCGTCTAGAAAACTAGGGGCTATTCAGTTGCGACAAGGTTTTGTCTGGCCGGCAGCCTACGAAGCGGTCTTTAGTTTGGAAGGGCTGAAGGCGCTCTTCACCGTCTTGCTCATATCCCTTGATCGATTGGCCGCTTTGCCGACGAAGCTGATGATTTCACTATTGCCAGTGAGTCCACGCCGCGATCGCTGGCCATACCGGACGATCCTCCACCGCAGAGCAAGTCGAACGACAATTTTGAGGCGAGTTTTCGACAAAGTCTTTGGTTCGAAGCGCCTGTCCGAATTGCGTGGTGATCGACCCAGGTTGATCATAGTCGCCTGTGAGTTGCGCGCAAAGGCTGCGTTCTACTTTACAAGAGAAAAGTTGCATTGCTGGCGATACGGTTCAGCGACCTCCGAAGATACAAGCCTGGCAGATGCAGTCGCAGCATCAGCAGCATACCCGTTGGCACTGCCAGCGCTTGATACCACCGTTGAGTTCGAGCGCAACGGAACAAAGCGCTCTGATCGGATCTCACTCACTGACGGAGGAGTCTACGACAATCTCGGCTTGATGCCGTTTTGGCCGGACCGCGATCACTCCATAAGCTTGGAGGTTGATCCGGTTTACAAATTGATCGCATGTCGTGCGGGCTACTCGCTGGATGTTGGCGAGCCCTCGTCGTTAATGCCAGCACGCATGGCAGCAGTTTTTGAAAGCATTTTTGCGAGGGCTCAGAACGCATCCACCACTCGGCTCTTCGATCTGCAACGAGCCGGAAGGATCGGTGGCTTCATAATGCCGTATCTCGGACAAGACGACGCGCGACTCTCGAACAAACCAGATGACTTTATATCCGGCGACACAGTTGCTGGTTATGGAACCAATTTTTCGGCGATGGATGATGAATGGATCGATCGCCTTTCTTTAAGAGGTGAGCAGCTCGTGGTCTCCTTGGTGAGCGAGCATTGGCCAGAGATCCAGGCGAAAAACTAGCGAACGAGGAGTTCTGAGGTCTGTCCGGTGGCAACCGCGATGCATGCCTTGATCTTCGAAAGTCGCCTCCTGAGAAAAGGTTTGGGCTATCCTCCGCGCTCGACACCTCTGGAAGTGTCTATTGAACAAATAGCGCGTGAGATGAAGCTCGCGCCTGCGGTAGCCGCCACATGTAAAAGAGAGAGGAGGGAGCTTTGCCTTTCCTGAGCCGGGGCATGCCCGTCCCGGCGATCAGGAGAGCTCCCATGACCAAGTCCCGCCGCACTACTTCGACTTCGCCAGCCCAGCGCATTACCGCCGCCATTATCGAAAAACTCGAGCAAGGCACAAAGCCCTGGGTCAAGCCTTGGCGCGGTGTGCCCGTCTCGCGGCCGTTGCGCTCCTGCGGAACGCCCTATCGCGGCATGAATACCTTCTGGTTGTGGATGGTGGCCGATGGCAACGGCTACGTCTCGCCCTATTGGATGACTTACCGCCAGTGTCAGGCGCTCGGCGGACAGGTCCGCAAAGGCGAGAAATCGACCATCGCGATCTTCTACAAGAACTACACCAAGGAGGTCGAGAACACCGAAGGCGAAGCTGACACCGAGTACCGGCGCGTCCTCAAAGCTTATGCCGTGTTCAATGCCGACCAGTGCGACGGCCTCCCCGAGTTCTATCATCCCAAGCCACTCATTGCCGCGCTGGAGCCCAAAGGACGCGAAGAGCGGCTTGATACCTTTTTCGCCGAGATCGGCGCTGACCTGCGGCATTCTGGAGCCCAGGCCTATTACGAGCCGCAGCGTGACCGGGTCACCATGCCGCCAGCCGAACTCTTCGAAGCCTATGACCACTACTACGCGACGCTTGCACACGAGCTGTCGCACTGGACGGGGCATTCTTCGCGGCTCGACCGCGATCTCAAGAACCGCTTCGGGAGCGATGCCTATGCTGCCGAGGAACTGATCGCCGAGCTGTCCTCGGCCATTCTCGGGGCCGAACTGGGTCTTCCGGTCACCCACCTCGACCATCACGCCAGCTACATCGCGTCCTGGCTCAAGATCCTCAAATCGGACGAGCGCGCGATCCTGACCGCTGCGGCCAAGGCCGAGGAAGCGGCCAGCCTGTTGCTTGATCTTGGGGGTCACCAATTCGGCGAGAGCGAGGACGATATCGACCTTGCTGACGCCGCCTGAGGAGCAGTGAGATGGGACGTTCCGTCAGTTATCCGACCGGCTCCGTGGTGGCCTTTCGCCTGCTTGATGAGGGCGAAGGCGACGATGTCGACTGGGTCTACGAGTGCCTCGTCGACGAGGTCATCGATAACACGAAGGCGACCTTTCCTTCTTTCGAGCGTTTCGATGGATGGCGCGGCCGCGAGGACAGAATCCTCTTGCGCAACGCCTTCGCCGATTGCGGCATATCGACCTATTGCGGCCTTGCCGCGATCTGGCTCGCCGAGCGTGACGATGCCCGGTACTGGGAGGCGGATTTCTACAACCCACGAACGGCGAGGGCACGGCACTGGCTTACCCAGGTGTCGGATAGGTTCATCGACCTGTTCGGGGATCTGCGCCTGGTCGGGCGGTTCTCGAATGGCGAAGCGATCTTCGAGCGCTCCCGATCGAAGTGCGACACCGGGTCCTGATCCTGCCTCATCCCAGTCCGCCGGGAGAGGCCCTTGGGCCGGTCGGGGCGCGCCGCAACCTGCGGCCCGTCGGCCCGTGTTACCCGCGCCAGCCTAGGGCCGCAGGTTTCCCGCTTCGCGGTGCGTCTCGCCCCTTGTCCCGGCCCTGATCGGGCTCCGGCGGACAGGACCGAGGCAATGGTGCCTCCTCGCCTTGTCCCCGCGATCAGGAGACACCTCATGTACGACAGCTTCATCGACCAGTTGAGCGGCCTCGATCTCTCAGGCCTCAGCATCAGGCCGGCCCCATTCAACGAGACCGACTTTCCCTGCGAGGATGCGATCGAACAGACGCTTGGCGCAGTCTGGTCCGACCTTTTTGCGATGTTTTCCGACACTGCCCTGGAAGCAGATGCCGAGGATATTGCCTGGGGTATGGTCAACCTTTTCCACCGCGCCGCCAGCCGCAAGTCGGCTCAACTTGACCAGGCCAGCGACGAGATCCGGGTCCTCCTTGCATCCGCCGATGGCTCCGAAGTGCATTCGAGCAATCTTGAAGAGCAGGTCGAGCGCGCGCAGGCCGCCGAAGCCAGCATGCTGGCCTTCGAGCAGATGCGCGAGGCTGCGGCAGCACTTTACCGCGACGAGACCGGTTCCTCGTGGAAGCCCGTTTCCGGCTCGCGCACGAGCCATTCGCGAAACCTTACCTCGGCCGTGATCGATGCCCGCGATTTCCTCCGCGCACGCGCCGAGAACCGGCGTAATGCCCTGATCCCGGAAGGCACTCCGGTGGTTTTCGCCGGTGGTCGCCAGAGCTTCGAAAGCGCCGAGGACGCGCGCGTTTATGCCGACAATATCTGGGCGACGCTGGACAAGGTTCGCGACGTGGTTCCCGATCTCTTCCTGGTCCATGGCGGCGACGGCAAGGGTGCCGATCGCCTGGCCGCCAGCTGGGCCGAACGCCGCGAAGTCCAGCAGCTGACCTATTCGCTCGATCGTCGGCTTGGTGCCCGCGCCGGGTTCAAGCGCAACGAGCAGATGCTCTCGCTCAATCCGCGTTATGTCGTCGCCTTTCCGGGCAATGGCGTCACCGAACGACTGGTGATCGATGCTAAGACGCGCCGGATCACCGTGGTCGATCGTCGCGGCCTCTTGGGCACTTCTCCTGGGTCCTGAGGGGCCCTTCATCATCTTCATCTGAATTGCCTGGATGTGCATTCAGCGCCGACCCGAATATGAACCGGTCATGCAACTTGACGTTCTGCTACAGCGCTACTTTGCCACCAGCGACCTTTCCGGGGTTGCCCCAGACACCTTTGCAGCCGGCATTGAACATTGCCGGGTCGATCTCGGCCTTGAGAAGGATCGGGGCAAGCGCTTTGCATTGTGGTCGTTCCTACACATGTTCGGGTCCGCCCCCGATCTCGATGTGGCGTTCGAGAACGAGGAAGACCGGGAAGCAGCCCGCAACTTCATGGATCTACTGGCGGCATCGGAAGGCGATGGAGCAGGCTGATTGCAGTAGGGTCTTGGCACCTTCAGACCCGCACCCGATACCCATCCGGCTTTCTTCGCGAACAGTCCTGAATCAGGTCAGCTGAGTACAGCAACCCGTTCCTTTCCGGCCGTGTGGTCGCGCTTCGCGCGCCTGCCCGCACCACCCGTCATGAACAGGTTCCCCTTGGAGCTTCGCTCCTGCGGTGCAGTCCTCCCATGCCCTGCTTCTTTGGCAAGTTCGCAAGCCGGAGATGGTCTCCGGTTTGAGGAACTGAAGGACTACTATCATGACCAATATCGCAATCCTCACCGGCCGCATCGCCCGCGATCCCGACACCCGCGAGACCAAGGGAGGCACCAACGTCACCGGGATCACCGTCGTCACCGATCGCCCCGCACGCGACAAGGACGGCAAGACCTACAAGGACGAGAACGGCTATACCGCCAAGGAAAGTGAGTTCCACCGGGTGACCTGTTTCAACGGCCTCGCCAAGACCGTCGGGCAGTACTGCTCCAAGGGCCAGTTGGTCAGCGTGCAGGGCCGCATCCACTACACCCAGTGGGAGGACAAGGACGGGGTCACGCGCTACGGCACCGAGATCCTCGCCGACAAGGTCGACTTCCTCTCCCGCGGTAGTGGTTCGAGCGACGACAACGACAACACCGACGCTCCCGATATCGACTGACATCGATCCCGATCGTCCCCTTACGAAGAGGCTCTGCCGCAAGCGGCAGGGCCTCTTCCTCTGGGGTTACTGGGTTCCCGGCGCTGCATTCGAAGCACGTGTTGCACCGCGCCCCGTCAGTTTCTCGATCGCGGCATCCTCGCCGAGTTTCCCGAGTTCTTCGGCAACCTTCCTCAGGCCCCTCTTCGAGAAGCTTTCGAGACCACTTCCCAGGATGATTTCGCCGAGTTCTCTGGCCGCCTGCACTTCAAGTTCGCGTTGTCTGGCGTCGAGCGCCTCGCGGTCTGCTTCGAGCTTTTGCAGGGCTGCTATCGCGCTCCTGTTTCGGGGCATGTTACTTGTCCTTTTGTCCCCCTCGGATCTGCTCCCCGGTTGGTTTCATGCCCGCGTCATCGGGGTGTAGGAAAGACAATTCGCACGCAGCAGATGTTTGATATTGGGCGGAGGTGGTGGGTCCTTGCTCACGGTTCTCCCAGCATGATGGCCTTGCGCCTCCCGCCTCAAGGACGGCGGGGCCCCACCATTTTGCCCGCCACCGGATTGCATCCGGCGGCGAACAAAATCGTTACCCCCACCGCCGCTATCGCGGTCGCCCATCCGGGCGATCCCTGACCCGGGATGCACAAGACCATCGCGCGCACCTCCTGTCGTCTCACGACAGAAATCAGGAGGATTATCATGGCTTATTCGATGCATTGCGCCCTTCCGTCACGGAGCTATTTCGAGGCTCTGGAGACAGCCGAGAAGAGAGCGCTGCACAGCTTCTTCGATCAGCACGTTATCGAGGATGACGAACTCGGGTACTTTGCCCTCGACGAGGGTGACTACAACATATTGCCAGTGCATCTCGCAGCGCGGGTGGTCCACACGGTCCACGGCGGCATGCTCGACGAGTTTTGAGACTTCCGACAGGGCGGGAACCGGAAGCGGTTCCTGCCCTTTTTTCTTGTTCGCCGGGTAGTCCATCGAAGCACAAGAAACCGGTTCGGTCGGTTGCTCTGACGGCCGCCCACCGCAATGCGGCGCCGCCCGATAAGTGGAGCGGGGCTGTGGACGCACTCTGTCCCGCGCATCTTGCGATGCGCTCCTGAGGGTGCGGCGTAATTTGTTCTTGGGCCCCGCGCGCACTTGCGAACCGGCACCGGGTCGGGCGGCGGGAAGCTTGGGCACGCGACAGGTCCCGCTTGCTTTGCTTCCCACGCGCCCTTGGCCGCTGCCTCTTTCGCAGGTGCTGTCTTCGGCTGGAGGCGTCCAACTGCTTTCTATCTGCATGCTGTGAGCTGCCAGGCTTGGTTGCTCGCGCTCCAACATGGAGATCGGGAAAAGTCGTCCTTGATGAATCCCCCTCATTGCCTGGACCACCTCGCGCACTTGGGAACAAAGGAGCACACCCTACCCCGCGATTTCGGGATTAATCTTTCTGTTATTGCTAAAGAATGTGGTTTTGGGCGAAATCAACCCGTCTGCGAGTAGAGCGGCTTTGCGCTGATCCGCTGACAACTCACATCCATCTATCACCTTGAAATATAGTCCGAATCTTTCGATTGACTGCGAGTTGTTCACGATTTATTCTCATTGCCACCTTCCGCAAGGTGAGCCAGGTTCCGTCGGCCCGACAAGGAACCTGTTTCATGACCCGACAAGATCGGCTTCAGACATTCGTATCTCTCTCCGTGGGTAACTGGGTTCGCCAGTGTGCCGCGGACCATGGCGTCAGTGTCAGCGTCTTTATTCGTGACCTCATCGTCGCAGCGTGGCAGCGCGATAACGAGGCGAAGGACAGGCCCGCAGGGCTCGATCCCGCGCGCCAGGCAATCTTCATTTCGGTGGCGCTCGATGCGCTTCTGGCCAGCCACCCTGACGCGAGTTTGCGCGACCGTACTCACGAGGCATACCGGCGACGCCTCGAGCGTCTTGGCCTCCTCGTCAACGCAAACATGGGAGGCCAATCCCATGAAGCATAATCTCCTGAATTTCACCCGCGGGAGCCAGTTGCTCGGCCACTTTGGTTTCATGTTTGCAGCCGGCCTGAAGGGCCCCTTGATTGTCACCGGCCTGGTAGCGGTCGGCACCTGCTATTGGGAGGTGCGGTCGGCTCTGAGTGATCACCAGATCTACCTGGTCTGGATGCATATCTACGCCAGTCTCTATGCCTTCATGGAGTTCGATCCGGCCAAGCTGGTCAACCTTGAACTGCTTGACGGCGAAAGGGTCGGCCTCCCGTTCGGCATCGTTCGCGAGTTCCCGCCGATGCGCGAGGCGGTCGAGGCGTTTCGTACGGCAGTGAAGCAGGGATTGCTGGTTTCGGCAGTACTGCTGATCCCGGCCTTCGTGTTCTTCTGGTGGTTCGCCGAGCGCTTTGGCGGTCGGTCAAAGGAGCGCAAGCACGAGCGCGGCGCAATGCTTGTTTCGCTCGACGAACTCGAAGAAGAAATCGAGCGTCACAACAAGGCATTCAGGGCCGAAGAACTGGGCCGCAAGTTTGGCTGGAAGTGGCGGCTTGCGAGCTCGTCGGCGCTGGCCGAAGCAGGCCATTACCAACCCGCACATCTCGCCGGTGTAAGCTGGCCGTGGCGGCTCGAGCAGAGCCACGCCATGCTCATCGGTACGACCGGAACCGGCAAGACCGTGGCGCTCACCGAACTTGTTGCCGAAGCGCGTGAACGCGGCCAGCGCGCGGTCATTTTCGACCTCACAGGGGCATTCATTGAGGCCTTCTACGATCCTGCACGCGACATCATTCTCAATCCTGTCGATGTGCGGTGCCCGCTTTGGAGCGTGTTCAACGACTGCACGACGGAAGCTGAGTTTCATGCTGCCGCTGAAGCGCTCGTGCCCCATGACGGGGGTGGTTCAGAACAGTTCTGGGTGCTTGCGGCGCGCATGCTGTTTGTCGAGATGTGTCTTCATCTTGCCCGTACCGGCACTGCAACCAATGAGGCGTTGGCACGGCGGCTGATGACCGCTGATCTGTCCGAGGTGCATAAGCTGATGCGCGGTACCATGGCCGATCCGCTGACCGCTCCGGAAGCGGCCCGCATGGCGGAATCGATCCGCGCTGTGTTCAATGCGAATGCGAAAGTGCTCAAGCTTTTGCCCTCATCCGGACCGCGCTTTTCGGTCCGCGACTGGGTCAAAGGCGACTACCAGGCGGGCTCGATCCTGTTCCTTTCTGCCCGCTATGTCGACATGAGCATCTCCTCGCAGTTGCTGACGCTGTGGCTCGACACGGCGATGAATACGCTGATGACGCTCGAGCGCACACATGACCTGCGGATGTGGTTCCTGATCGACGAGCTCGGTGCCCTTCACCGACTACCGGCGCTTGAAAAGGGGTTGCAAACGGCGCGCAACTTCGGCGGTGCGATCGTCACCGGGGTGCATGCGTTTGCCAAGCTCAAGGAAGTCTACGGCGAGAACATGGCCATGACACTTTCCTCGCTTGCGCGAACGAAGCTCATCCTAGCGACGGCCGATCGAGAGACAGCGACCTGGTGCTCCGATTTCATCGGCCACCGGCAGGTGCGCGACATGGAAGAAGGCTATAGCTACGGGTACAACAATGCGCGCGATGCGGTCAGCCTGACGCCGAGGCGGCAGATCGAGCCATTGCTCCTGCCCGACCAGTTTATGAACCTTCCGAGGTTGTCGGCCTACATCAAATTTCCCGACGGATTCCCCGCTGCGCCGGTATCGCTCATTCCGCGCACGCGTGGCCGTATTGCCGAGGGATTCATCGCCCGCGAGAAACCGCTCATTAAGCCTGACCAGGGTCCTGCGGCAACGGCGCTTCAAGCAAGACCGGGTTCGAAACCGATTGATGAGCATCCCGCCTCGAACGACGACGGTGCCGGTAAACCTGTCGATACAAAGCAGCTCAAACTCGACTTGGAGGGGCAGCGCCGTGTCGCCGATGAACCGCAGGATCGGCAGGAGCCTGTGCCGCTTGAAAAGCTGAATGCAGGACGCGCTACTGGTGAGCTCGGTGCCGAAACCCGTTCCGATACGCATCTGGATGCAGGTCCAACGCTACCTCTCGCCGCAGTGCAAACCGGTGAGGATGCACCAGCAATGGGCGCGGAACAGCATCCGTCCGAACCCGGAACCGCCGGCGATGACACAGGTGGCAAGGCTGGTTCGACGCAACGAGGCCGTTCAGCTGCCAACGGGCGCCAGCCTCTCATACCGGTCGAGAAAGACCTGCGTGAAGGTGCGGTCGCAGATCCTCCGGAAAAGGATTTCGGCGAGTTCGAGCCCGACATGTGAAAGGCAAATAGGGAGGGATTACCCGGCCGCGAGGGGAGCCGTGACGAGGACCAAACTGGATGCTTTCCGTCGCCAATGTGCGCTCCCCTTCGGCTGCTGCGAGCTATTTCGCGGCAGACAATTACTACACCGGCGCCGATGCCGATCGTTCCGGAACCTGGGTCGGGAAGGGAGCGGAACGACTTGGCCTTGAGGGCCGCGTCAGCGCCGAGCAATTCGATGCCTTGCTGCGGGGAGAGCTTCCCGGCGGTATCCAGGTCGGCAACGCGGGCCAGGCCCACAGGCCGGGAACCGACCTCACATTTTCACTCCCGAAAAGCTGGTCGCTGCTCGCGCTGGTGGGCGGCGACCAGCGGATTATCGATGCTTATCGTGAGGCCGTCATCGAGACCTTGCGCTGGGCAGAAAAGAACGCGGCGCAGACCCGGATGGGCAGTCAGGCTGGTTACGGGAAGGTCGCGACAGATAACCTGACGATTGGTCTTTTCCAGCACGACACCAACCGCAACCAGGAGCCAAACCTGCATTTTCACGCGGTCGTGGCGAATGTCACGCAAGGCAGCGACGGAAAGTGGCGCGCGCTTCGCAACGACAAACTTTGGTCGTTCAACACGCTGCTCAACTCGATGACCATGGCTCGCTTTCGTCTGGCAGTCGAGAAAATGGGCTACGAGGCTGGGCCGGTTGGAAAGCATGGCAACTTCGAAGCAGCGGGCATTGCCCGCCAGCAAGTTATGGCCTTTTCGACGCGGCGCGAAGAAGTCCTCGACGCGGTACGCCAGCTGGGGGAGAATACTCCGAAAACCCGCGACATTGCTGTGCTCGATACAAGGAAAAGCAAGGCGCCCGTTAGGGACCGGGAAGGCCTTCTCGATGGGTGGCGGCAGAAATCCCAGGAAGTCGGGATTGACCTTACCGGCTTGATCGATGCGTCGCAGATGCGCGCTGCAACAAAGGACATTCCCAGCTCGAAAGAAGGGAACCTTCTGCAGCGTGGAATTGCGAAGCTGAGAGAGTTCGCGCAGCGGATCAAGGGCAATCCGGCGGATCCACTGATCCCTGCCCATGTCCTCAAGCAAGATGCACCGACCATCGCGGCAGCGCAGGCCGTTGCTTCCGCGGTGCGCCATCTCTCGCAGCGCGAGGCAGCCTTTCCCCGTGAGGGATTGCTGAAGGCGGCGCTCGATTTTGGGCTGCCGACGACGGTGGACCACATCGAAACCCGTGTGAACGCATTGATCAGAAGCGGCGCACTCGAATCCGGCAAAGGCGAGCACAAAGGCTGGCTGGCGAGCCGGGAGGCGCTTGACCTTGAAAGCACCATTATTGCGAATGTCGACCAGGGACGAGGTGCGGTGTTGCCCATCCTGGATCGGGCGGACGCTGCAGAGCGGGTTCAGGCTGTTGCTGCGCTCAACCACGGAATTCGCTCAACGAAGGACAGGAGAATGCGGCTGGCCTTGTCCTTTCGTCGCGTGACCGGACCGTAGCGATCCAGGGCATAGCCGGGGCGGGCAAAAGCAGCGTGATGAAGCCTGTTGCCCAGCTGCTTCGCGAGGAAGGCAAGCAGGTACTGGGGCTCGCCGTGCAGAACACGCTCGTCCAGATGCTCGAGCGCGACACCGGCATCCGTTCGATGACCATCGCCCGCTTTCTCGCGCAATGGGGCAGGCTTCTGCACGAGCCGGGAAATGCCACGTTGCTGCGTGAGGCTCGGAGCGCTCTCGGAGACCATGTCCTGGTGCTCGATGAGGCGTCGATGGTGTCGAACGAGGACAAGGCCAAGCTGGTACGGCTGGCGAACCTTGCAGAAGTCCAGCGCCTGGTTCTCGTCGGCGACAAGCGACAGCTAGCCGCCGTCGATGCCGGTAAGCCCTTCGACCTCGTCCAGCAGGCCGGGATCGAGCGCGCCAACATGGATGTGAATTTACGCGGCCGCGATCCCATACTGCGGCGAGCCCAGGCCGCAGCGCAGGAGGGACGCATCGACGATGCGCTCCAGGCTCTTGCTCCTTCAACCATCGAAGCTCGTGGGGACAGCGCGATTGTTGCTGCCGAAAAGTGGCTTTCGCTCAGCCCGGCGGATCGGGATCGGACGTCGATCTACGCTTCGGGACGGGCCTTACGTTCTGCGGTCAACGAGGCTGTGCAGTGCGGACTCAAGGCCAACGGCGAGCTCGGCCCACGATCGGGCCGGCTGACCGTTCATTCGCGGGTGAATGTGACACACGAGGAGCTGCGCTATCTTCGCACTTACCAACCAGGCATGGTCCTTAACTTCCGCTCGCGCGACAGCACCCAGAAACTCTCCAAGGGTGACTACACCGTCAAGACCATTGACCATGCGCGGAAGCAGCTCGTGCTTGAGGACAGGAAAGGACGGCTTCGCAAGTTCAATCCCGCGCGCTTGCGGCCGGGCGCAGACGATAGCCGGCTGTCGCTCTTCGAGCGCAAATCGCTGTCCATCATTGAAGGTGACAAAATCCGTTGGACCGACAACGACCACAAGCGCGGGCTGTTCAACGCCGACCAGGCGAGGATCGTGGCCATCGACACAAAGGGCGTCTTGGTCGAGACATCAGTGGGCAAGGAGCTCCGCCTGAACCGCGGCGACCCCATGCTCAAATGCATGGACCTCGCCTACGCCCTCAATGCGCATATGGCGCAGGGACTTACTTCGGATCGCGGGATCGCAGTGATGGACAGCCGCGAACGCAATCTCGCCAATCGGCAGACTTTCCTGGTCACGGTCACCCGGCTTCGCGACGGCCTTACGCTGATTGCAGATAATGCCGAGAAACTCGGCCGGGCCATCAAGTCCAACAGCGGCGAGAAAGCGTCGGCCCTTGAAGTAACGCAAAGGCTCAAGGCGGCAGCGGCCAAGGGCCTTTCGCAAGACGAGGATGTCCGCAGCCCTTCGCCTGCAAGTGACAAGCCCGAACTCACGAAGGAAAGGGTAAAGCATTTCGAAATCGGGATCTGAGCCGACGAGAGCTTTCTATACCGCCCGCCCAAACCAGATGACCCGTCCGACCACTTGGATCTCGGACCGGTCGACATCGTCCCAGCTCGGATAGGCCGAATTATCGCTGCTGATGGTGATATTGCGGCCACCGGGCTTGAGCGTCACGCGCTTGACCACCAGCGCATCGTCGGCGCGCAGGACGTAGATACCGTCGCGCAGCCGCGAGCCTTGGTCCGATGCATCGACCAGCACCTCGTCGCCATCGCTGAGTGTCGGCTCCATGGAGTCGCCCAAGACGTGGATGATCGAAAGGCTGGCGCTCTTCGCCCGGGTCAACCGGCCAAGCCAGCGTTCGTCGAAACCGAAGCGGGTATGGGCGGTCTCGCTTTCGGCAATCGCTCCAAAGCCCGCCGATGCATCGACATTGAGCACGGGTATTTCGATCAACCCGTCACGCATGGGTGCGGGCGGTCCGCCAAGCACTTGCTCGTCGACCCCGAAGAAGCTGGCAAGCGTGCGCCGGTCATCGTCATCCAGTTTGCGCGGCGATCCACGCTTGATGAATTGCTGAATGTAGGACGAGTTTCTTCCGATCATCCGCGAGATCGAGGAATATCCGAGCCGTCGCTGCTGGATCAGGCGATCGAGCTCCTCTCTGACATGTTCCATGTGTCGTTCCTTCTAGCGGTCTCAGGAGAGAAGGAAATCTCCTAGACTCGATGGAACCTTCCTACTAAGAACAAAACAGGAACACAAGTGTTGAGTGAGTCGAGGAAGGCCATGAAATTGCTGGATCGCATTGAACGACATCTGAAGGAATCGCACATTTCGGCGACACGGTTCGGTCGTCGCGCGGTTGGCGATCCGCGCTTCGTGCTTGACCTACGAGCTGGCCGCAGGCCGCGCCGCCGAACAGTCGAGAAGGTAGAGAATTATCTAGCTCGACGCTCGTGAGGCTGCTTTCAGCTCCAATTGACAGTGGAACAAAAAAAGAACAAAGGTACACTTGTAACCCGTAGCGTTACAGGGCAATAGACTGCAAAGGGGATACCAAATGGGTACTGCGACACAGTTTAGAACGGAGCATCCCGGGCACCCTGGTCGGTTCTTGAAAATCAAGTTGATTGACGAGCGTGGGATATCCGTCACGGAGGCAGCAAAGGCTCTAGGCGTCGCGCGTCCTTCGCTATCCAAACTCATCAACCAACGAGTTCATTTGTCTCCAGAGATGGCAGTTCGGTTGGAGAAGGCATTCGGATTTCCATTGGAAGCGATGATGCAGATGCAGACTGCATTTGACATCGCCGAAGCTCGCAAGAAAAACAGAGAAATTGAGGTGCAGCCGTTCCAATTTGTTGGAACCACGTCGATGAGCCAAAGCGCAAATCGGGAGGCGGTCCGATGACTGATCTCCCCATTCTCTTCGCGTCAGAGAAGGAACTGATTTCGGCAGCCTTGCAACTCGGCGCGCTCGATGTCGGGCATGGGTTATCGGAGGCTGAAAAGAGGCTCGCTGCAAGCTCTGCCAAGCAGCGAGTTTCCGCAAAGAGAGTGGCTCTGCTGCGTGATTCAATTCTCAGCGGAAATGACCCTTTAGGAGAAGGGTTCTCGTCAATCCGATCTGCGGAGACACGCCGGTCTGATGGGGCGACGTACACTCCTGAGGGCATTGTTCAGTCGATGGTGCAGTGGGCCGCGAATAACTCAAGTCCATCGCGCGTTGTCGACCCAGGGGTTGGCTCAGGCCGCTTCCTCTCAGCCGCCGGGCGAGCGTTCCCAAATGCTCAGCTTGTCGGCATTGATGTGGACCCGGTCGCAACCCTGATGGCCCGTGCCAATCTGTGTGTGAATGGGTATGCAAAGCGGGCAAAGATCATACTCGGTGACTTCCGAAATTTCACCGAGAGGACTGCTGGACAGACACTGTACATCGGTAATCCACCATACGTCAGGCATCATCAGATCGATGCTGTGTGGAAGGATTGGCTCGCGCAAAGAGCGGCAGAATTGAAACTGCCGGCGAGCAAACTCGCTGGGCTCCACGTGTACTTTTTCCTCGCGACAGCACTTGAAGCCGAGAAGAAGGACGTAGGGGCATTCGTTACAGCTTCCGAGTGGCTTGACGTGAACTACGGCTCGCTCGTTCGGTCGCTGATGCTCGGCGAACTCGGCGGGAAGAACATTACCGTAATCGAACCGACCGCGCAGCCATTTCCCGATGCTGCCACGACCGCAGCGATCACAACCTTCGAAATTGGTGCGGAACCCAAGACTGTTAGCTTTCAGAGAGTAGATGACCTCGCAAGTCTGGGTAAACTCGGAAGTGGTCGACGCATTAGGCGAGACCGTCTCGCTACCGAGAAGCGGTGGTCACATCTGACGCGGGTAGCGGAACGTCCACCCGAGGGATACGTCGAGCTAGGAGAACTGTGCCGGGTTCATCGCGGCACTGTTACCGGGGCAAACGGCGTATGGATCGCCGGAGAGCATAGTGCTGGTTTGCCTGACTCGGTGCTTTTCCCAACCATCACGCGCGCTCGCGAGGTCTTCAATTCCGGCGGCTTGTTGAAAGATCCCGACTTGCTCAGGCAAGCCATCGATCTGCCAACCGACCTAGATGAACTTTCTGTCTCAGACCGCAAGCGCGTTGAAAGCTTCCTGAAGGTAGCAAAATCGATGGGTGCACATAGCGGGTATGTCGCACGCAATAGAAAGGCTTGGTGGTCAATTGGGCTTCGCGAAGCGGCCCCGATCATATCGACATATATGGCCCGACGCCCTCCTGGCTTTGCCCTAAACAAAGCCGGAGCAAGGCATATCAATATCGCTCATGGGTTGTATCCTCGTGACCCGATGAACGAAAAGTTGAAGCGCGCCTTGGTCTCCTATCTGCAGCACAACATCTCGCAAAAGTCGGGACGGACTTACGCGGGTGGTCTAACCAAATTTGAGCCTCGTGAAATGGAACGGGTGATTGTGCCGAGCCCGGAGTTGCTCACAAGCGGAGTATGCCTGTGATTGATCGGCCGCTTTGGAGCGACGAAGAATTAGAGGTCGAAAGAGAAAAGGCAATCGCGGCCTTTTGCACCGAACGTCTCGAAGAACCTCTGGAAGACTATCTCGACGCTTTTGACGAGTATCAGGGGCATATCGAGGAGATACTCGAGACCACCGTCGACCTTTCTCGTCTTGAGGATACGGCGCTCGATGTTTTGGGCGATCCAAATTTGCTTGAGGCGTTCAGGTATCTCGCAGGTCCTCCGATTTCTCAGGACGATCTGAAGACCCTTTCGGATGCACAATCGCTCACGAAAGGACATCTTGCGGCCACACCGGCACTGGTCCAGCGCGTAATAGCTGTAGTCCGCCAGGTGCTTGACCGTCGGCGCTTCGCTTGGGTCGTTGAAGATCGTGAACCGACCGAGGCTGAGCGCAATGCAGCCGTGCTTGCCTCGGCGGCGTTGATGGCTGCGAGTCGAGCTCAGACAAAGCGTCGGACATCTGGCAAAGATCGTCAGGAAGGCGCGGTGAAGGATTCACTCTTGAAGCTCGGTTTCGAAGAGGTGGAACCGCGAAAGATCACTACGATCGCCCTGGCACCCGAGCCAGGACAATTCTGCGGCGAAAGTGTGCTCGGCAACCGCAAAGGCGATATCATCGTGCGACTTTGGGACCATCGCGTGATGCCCATAGAGTGTAAGGTGTCAAACTCATCAACCAACTCGGTCAAGCGGTTGAACAATGATGCTGCGGTGAAAGCTACGAGCTGGAAAACGGACTTTGGCCTGCGGCAGGTTGTGCCAAGTGCGGTCCTCAGCGGCGTCTACAAGTTGCACAATTTGTTGGATGCGCAGGAACGCGGCCTGACCATCTTCTGGGCACACGATCTGGAGCCATTGACGGAATGGATCGCCAGCTCAAAGAAGTGACCAGCATCAATGACTAAAGGCGGCCATCTTGCTCTTTAGTCGTCGAAGCATTCAAGCACGTTTGGACGCAATCCGGCCCTGCACTCCGAGCGAGTGGCATGCGGACTTAGTGCGCCGATTAAATCAGCCAAATCGCGATAGGCTGGCAGCCGTTTATGAACTCATGGTTGTACACGGCCTCAATCAAGTCGGGTCGGTAGCTGTTGAAGCGGAGCAGGTGAACGGCAAAAATCCCGATATCGAGTACGCAGGCCTAGGCATATCGTTTGTAGCAGACGTGACTACCGTATCCGACGCGGGGCTCGACAAGAAAAATCCATATGAAGATCTGAGCAATCTGGTTGAAAGTCTGAAAACCAAGCTCGGAATGCCAATAGGCGGAGTGGATATCCGAATAGGATCGAGTCGAGAGCGAAAGGATCGAGGCGAGCAAACGACCTTGCAGATGCCCAATCGGTCAAGCCTGCGCCAATACTTCAAGACAGCCATCGAGCCTGAGATAAGGCAACAGCACCGCTCTGGGCAGTGTCCGATCCGCGTAGACATTGTGGACGAGGAAACTGAAATTTCAGTCAGTATTGATCCGGCCAAGAGCCCCTACAGTAGCGGCGGCTATGCCTCATATGACCGCCCAAGCATCAAAAATCGGAACCCCTATTATAAGGCGCTGAGATCGAAGGTTCCGCAGTTGAAGGGGGTGGATGCCTTAACCGGGATAATCATCTGCGATGCGGATTGCGCCACTATGGCCGATGGTGGCTTCGGCAATCGCATCGATCTCATGGATACTCTGACACGCGATTTCTTGCGGCAGAACAGCTCGGTAGACTTCGTTTTGGCGATTAGCGTTCGTGAGGAGAGACGTGGCTGGCATCCCGCCGAGGGCTACGACCGGCAAATGTTTGCAATGCTGCGCACGCAAGACGCATTAAAGATTGCTGGCGATCTCGACACGACCTTTCGTTCGATGATGCGAAACTTCCCTTATCCCCGAGACATGCCAGTCAATGCTGCACGAAGGGCGATCGAAGCAGATTATGGATGGGGGCACCATGGAGGCTGCAAAATGTCAGGCGATAATGTCAGATTGAGCTCTCGCATGATTATGGAGGTTCTCACTGGCCAAATCAGTGTGGATCGTATGTCAGAACTTCAACGTGGCAATCCATTCAAACTGCCGTTCGCGAACGGGAGGCTTCCGACAAAGATTGAGGTGATTCCTGGCGGCGAGGACGATAACGATGATTGGATCGAATTCACGTTCGGCGGCTCCGATCCAGCCATCACACCCTTTAAGTAGCACCATTCTATGATCTCAGATCGCTTCGAAACTCTAGCCCAAGCGTTTCGAGTTTTTGCCGAACAGCATCTTCGCTTTCGCCAACTTTTTCTGATCGATGCACCAGAAGCCGTCGGCAATCTAGACCACGCAATCGATGGGATTCTGAATGCATTCCATGGCCTTTATGACGCAGTGAAATTGGAAGCGCCGGAAGCTTTCAATTTCTACGATGACCCCTTGTGCGCATTTGTCTTGCGACTGAGAAACGCTCGACACCATAACCAAGCCAACGGGCTTCGAAGCGTTTATCGACGGGCTAGAGCCGAAGAGCATCCCAGAGACTATCTGCTGATCAATTTCGAAGCAGGTGAAAGCGAAGATGGTGGAAGTTTCGCTGAACACTATGTCAGCTGGTCTGACATCCGCGCAATTCTAGATTTGCAATCAGCCAAGTACGCGGATTCTGTTGCTGCGGGGCGTGAAGCCATTGCTGCGGACCGCTTCGAGGATTGGTGTCTTGCTCACAGCTACGAAGTGGACCGTATGTTTGCCAATTTGATCCCGATCCTGTCAGCGGCATGCTCTCGCTGTACTGGGGCGATCTCTCAATACATTGAACCAGAAAGCGTCGAGGCGGAGGCATTTCTGAATATATTTCAGAACGTCGAACCAGCGGACTTCGATCGTCAGGAGTACGTGGAGCTAACAAGCGCTGTTTTCTGGCCAACCTAGAGACAGCACTCCCAAAGATTCAATTTTGCATGCCAATTGCGGTGGCCGTTTTGAAAATCAACCTACAGCTTCTCCAAAGTCTAGTCGGTATGCCACGATGTGTAATCGAACTGACGGAGATGATCCCAAGTTTATCACCTTGGAAGCCGCGATGACACCGCACAGTAGTTTAGCCGCAAGGACTGGCGTGAGTCCTGGTCTCGGATCACTTTCAGTGTGCAATTTTCATTATAGTTCGGCTCGGAATCCGGCTTTCGCACGCGCAGAGAGTCGTTTCGAAAGACCCGCCAAGTCCGTAAATCTGTCCCAAAGGCTGATTGCGGATCTGATTTCGGCAATCATGTTTCTGATCTCACCTGCCTTCAGGTCAGCGAACTTGCCGAACGCTAGCAAGTCATCAAGCTCGAAGCCGTCAGTCTTTCCGGCCAGAGACATCTGGTGTTCGTTGGTCCAGTCCCCGTCAGGATTGTAGGCATAGACGACATCGAATGCGGGCGAGAGGCTCCAGCGACCCGAGCTATCCATGAGGAATGCGATGTTCTTGGTGTGGTCGTCCTGGTTGCGGATGAAGATATTGAGCAGCGCGCGGCGCACCTGCTCCTTAATCGCTTCGCGGCCGAGACCGAGCATGCGGATGGTCTCGATCGCCTGCTCGTAGCTGTATGCGCGAGCGAGGTTGAAATCGAAATGGCGCATTGCGCAAAGCGACTGCATGTGAAGCTTCTTGCCATCAGGCGTGCGGTCGAAACGCTGTGTCATGAAATGCGCCCGGCCGCCTTCTTCATGCAGACGAGAACGAGCCATGTCGATGCCGGCCTCTCGGGCTAGCAGATAGCAAGCGTATTCAAGTCGGCCGAAGCCCATCGGATCGGCTAGCTCCTTGTCGGCACTGCCCGACACGCCGTCGAACTTGACGAGCCATTGCGTATACCTGGGCCCTGCAGTCAGCTGCCCTGAATGGAATTCTCCGGTCTCCTCATTCCAGGCGAGGACGGCCTTGGCCCGGGCGCCACCAGCAGAGGTGCCGACGCGCAAGATCTCTTGAAGTGCGCGATGATCATCTTCACCCTTGAGCACACCGGCCAGTTCTTCACGCGCGGCAATGACCCTGTTGGCGAGTTCGACAAGCGGAGCGATATCGACCGGCCGACCCTGTTCACGGCGCTCACCGGTAGCGGGCTCGAATTCGAGCGCACCCATGCCTCGGCGACCGGTATAACAAAGGCGCTCGACCGGATCGAAGCTGTCGGCTGTGCGGCCTTGCTCGGCAAGCCAGCGATTGATCAGCGCGTTACCAAACTTGTCGGGCAGGCTGTCTGCCAGCATGCCCGGTAGCCCTTTAAAGGTCTCGTAATTCAGCGCGGGAAAATCGTAGACGCCGCTTCGTAATGGCATTGTGAGCGGAGCGACTTCGATGCCGCTGCGACTGAATTCCGGAGTGTATTCGAAAACCCCGACATCGCGATCTTCATCCCACAGGACGGCGCCGATCTGACGACCCCAGAGATTGACTACCGCACGCGTCATGGGGCCTCGTCACCCCAGCTCCATTCCTCGCCAGCCTCACCTTCAGAAGACTTGCGCACCCTTTGCCGCGCCTTGCCGGTGTCGGACCGGGGATCGAGCGGTCTCAGCTTGGCGTCCGGCATGACATCCAGCAGGCGGTCTTCAATGTCGAGCGCACGCATTATCCTGGCGAGGCTATCGATGGTCCCGCCATTACCGGCTTCCAGGCGGGCGAGCGTTGAACGCGAGATACCTGCCATTTCCGCAAGCTCGGCCTGCTTGAGATTGCGTGATATGCGATATGCTTCGATCTGCTTCCCGAGGTCGGATAGCAGCACCGAGAGCGGACGCAGATCTGGTGAATCATAATGTGGCATTATCGAGACATTATCTCCGTTATGGAGCTTTGTGTAGCGATTTTGCGTCTTTACGTGATGATATTTAATGTGTCAATATCGAGACGTAAATTGGCTTATGCCCGATAATGCATCAAATTTGCTACTTTATTTAGGTCGGAGTGATGGAAATGGATGACGAGAAGGAGCAAAACGACCAGACGGACTGGAAGGGCCTGCGAGAGATCGACCGTGCCATCTCCGAAAATCGGCGCATGGAATACAGCTGGAAGAAGGCTCTAGCAGATCCTTGGGAACGACGCGGACTCTGGCTACTTGGGCTGGTCGTCGTCGCATTTGCGGTGTTCGTCATCCTGCAGGATTTCGTGCTGTAGCTATCTATTGCCCCATTCTTTGACGTCGTCTGCAGCTTCCTCACTCGCGCCCGTGGCGCCTTCCGTTTGGCGATCAAGATAAGTTCGCACGGTTCCGATCCTGCCACGACCCTGTCGGCGCACCCGCTCGACCTCATCCGTGATGTCAGACCGATCAGGAGCATCGGGCATTGAGGGACCACCCGCAGAGCCCACGGCTCCTCTTGCGCGTACCTGCCCAGCACTTCCGATCCCGGGGCGGCTGACAGGAGCGAAGTCCGGCAGCGAAAGGTCGGCTTCGATGTCGTCTTGTAGGCGATCAGCATAGCTCTCGACAAACCGCGATTGCAGTTGTTGGCCGCGCGCGCTCATCTGGAACTCGATGTCGTCGAAGCGCACCGGCCCGTAATAGTCGCGATTGGCTTCGATCTCGGCCATGCCCCATTCGCGATAAGCCTGGCTCAGGTTTAGCGTGCCTGCGGCACTATTGGCCTCGTACCAACTGGCCTGGTTCTCGAGGCGGCTGGCCACCTCTTCGGCCCGACGCGCCTCTCGTGTGTAGCTTTCGGCTTCGGTCAGCGATCGGCTGAGACCCGACGAGCTGGTTGACACCTGCGATACCGAACTCGAACTCGTCTCGCGCAGGAAGCCTTCACGCGTGTTCGACCAGTTGCGGCTATCCGAAAGCTGCCGCAGCGTACCCATTATCCTGCCGCGATCTTCCGAGGCGATCCCGATATCGCTGTCGGTCCACGACTGATTTCGGCCACCGCGGACGCCCGCCTGCGCGTTTAGTACTCCACCTTCGGCCTTTGCTCCGGCTCCTGCTTCGCCGTTGAGGAACCAAGAAATAGTAATGTCGTCTGACGCGCGCCGGGACAGGCCGAACTGCTGCTGGAGCGTCCTCGAGGCATTGTCGACTTCGCTGAATGCCGTGCCGATGCTGTCGTTCGTACCAACGCCGCTGACAGTATCGGAGCTCTGACCCTGGCTGTAGGCGTTGCGGATCTCGCTGAACCGGGTGAGCGCAGAGCTCGTCGATTGCTGGGCGAGGTTGGCATAGGTCTCGCTCTGCGTCCGGCTCTGGCTCGCCATCGTTCCTAGGCGGCCCGTGAAGTCCTGCCCGAGCGTCGGCGTGAACGGATAGCTTGAATTCGGGACTGCAGCGAACTCGCCATCGGGGAAGCTGGTCGTCTGCGTGCCGCTGTCGCTGAATCCCCGCGTCTGTGCCGCGCCATAGGCAATGTTGGGGGCAAGATTGCCCTGCGCAAACTGGCGGGAAAACACTGTCGAATTGTCGATGCTCGAGTTGCCGAGTGAGACGTTGCCGGTGCTCGCTTCGCGCGAGGCTTCCTCGGCTGCATTCTGGCTCGGGTTGAGATAGCTCGTTGCCTGGCCCGAAATCGCCAGCGCACCACGCGCCACGCCGCCGGCAAGGAACGGGATCGAGGCGACAAGATAGCCTGCCAAGATGCCGATATCGCTGTTGACGTCGCTCATGCCAGCAAAGGTCGCGAGGCTGAGGCCCGTGCTGCCGCCAGCGGCGGCGACATCGCCCGCGCCTTTGAACATCAGGATCATGTGCAGGATGACGAAGAGCGGTCCCCACGCCGCAAGATAGAAGAAGCCGGTGACGTAACCTCTCAATGCAATGGGTCCGGTCCGCGGCATCAGGAACAGCGGAAACAGGACAGGGAACAGCGCGTAGAACACCACCGTCAGTACGACATTGAGGATTGGGACCCATTTCATCGCGTTGTGCGCGATCGAAGAATAGGTCCGCTCGGTCTGAATATCGGCCCGGGTCTGCGCGAAGACGTCAATACTGCCGGTGCCGCTCGCCCCTGCAAAGCCGTGCATGGCCTGGTTCATGGCATTGATCGTCAACACCTGGCGGAAAATGTCGCTCGCGCTGCGCGAGATGCCGGTAAGATACTGATAGGCAATCGGGAGGTCGGCCATGAGCTTGGCCTTGGCGAGCGCTTCGGTCTGGCGCGGATAGAGTTGGCGTCCCGCGACAAGCGTCATCTCGTCAATGAGGCTCGCCCATTGCCCCGAAAGCGCGGTGTAGGCTTCGCGGCAGGTGATGATCGAGGCCGTCACGCTGTCGTCGGCCTGCCGGGTCAGGAATTTCTGCGCGCGCGCCGCGCTGCCGGGTGCGATCGTCGCCCAGATATCATCGCTCTCGGACAGCTCCTTCATCGAGTAGCGGCCGAGCAGCAGATCGTAGAACACGCATTGCCTGACATGCTCGTCGAAGTTCGCAGCAAACTCCGGATCGGAAATGCGCAAGCTCCGCGTCGATTCAAGCAGCCGCGCGCCATAGATCATGCCGTTCTTCGAGTAGTTGAGGTCGTCCGGCAAGCCGAAGACGAGCTCGGCCGAGCGGGTCAGATAGTCCCCCGCCTGGCTGGTGAAACTTGCCATCAGGGCGAGCCCGAGCGGAACATTGGCCACCGTTGCCGGTGCAAGGCTTGGATTGACCCGGTCTGTCACATGGACGTCCATGCGCGGCACCATCAGACACATGTAGATGAGCGTCGCACCGAGGAACCAGTTGAGCCATGCGCGCCAGTCCTGGTTGAACGCGACCACGATGACCGCGAGCACCATGCCCATCACCAGCGCGACCTGAATCAGGCTCTTGTAGCCGCCCGCTCCGGTCCAGGCGGCAACGGCATTGAGGACATTGACGATATACTCGCCGCCGCCGACCGTGAAAATCTCGACCATGCTGCCTCACCCTTATGGAACGATGGAGCGGGACTGCATCCCGCGCGACCAGTCGAGCGCGGCGGCCATCGATGGCGACATCGAGGCGGCGAGCATGTTCTCGATCATCGCGGTCTTCTCGATGATCTGCATGATCGCGGAGACCCGCGCCTGTCCGGTCGCTTGCCTCTGGGCGAGGCTTGACCGGACTTCCGCGACCTGAGCGCGCCAGATCGCGAGTTTCGCTTCATCGGCCGCAATGAAGCTCGCCATCGAGCGTCCGGCCTCGGCTGTGATGCGTTCGAGGATGGCATAGAGAAGATCGATGCTGGCGATCTCGGCCAGCGTGTCGCGGTCGTCGGTTGCCATCCCGCGTCCATAGGCCGCCTGCACGGTGAGGATCTTGTAGAGCGGCACCGATGCCACCTGGAGCAGCTCCTTCTCCTCGTCGCCGATCGCTGTGTCGCTGCGGATGGCCTCGACCATGCTGCCGATGAGCTGGGCAACGCGGGGCCGGATGGCCTTCGCGCTCGTGAGGCTCATCTGCTGGAAAGTGGGGTTGAGGCACTGGTCGGGCTCGTCACACTGGAACACCCGCACCGACTGGCCTTGCGTCCCGTCGAGCAGCGCGGTCACCAGCGTCGAGGAGGCATCGCCTGCGAAAGGCACGAACTTGCCTGGTTCGTCATCGCGGGGCGGCACGTAGATCACCGTGCCGATGAGCGTCATCGCATACTCGGCGAGGTCGCGGTCGAAGGTGCCACCAGGGTTGAAGAAGGCGCTCTGCTTGAGGACATGCCAGGTGTAATTGCGCGGTACACCGGGATTGACGTCGGCATAGTCGGCGCCGGCGCTCTCATTGGTCGAGGCGCGCTGACCCCTGGTGCCGCAACCGTGTTTGGCGGCAGCATAGTCGGTGAAGATACCTTCGGAATTGCCGATCGCTTCGCAGATCGCCTTGTCGGCGAGATCGCCCTTGGGCCAGACGCCGCCGACCAGCCCCTGCGCCATCTCGCAGGAGTTGATCGAGAGATTGTTCATGAGCTGCGCCTTCTGGCTGAACTCCTGCATGATCTTTGAGCACTCGGGGCAGACGGTATCGATCGCGAGGCTGAAGGCGAACCCCACCGCATTGTTCGCGACGGCCTTCAACAGCGCGACCATCTCGCTCGCGTTGATGAAGGAGAAGGACCCGGCGAAGATATCGATGCCGCCGCAACCTGCGCGGGCACGCGGCAGCTGGAGGTTGGCGATGCTGGTCGTCTTCTGCGGGAAGCGCGTCCAGACATTGCCGAGGCTGTAATAGCCCGCCGACTGTCCTTCGAATGCGCTCGGCCCGGTGACATTGGCCGCAGCGCCCATGTCGTCCATGAAGCGGTCCATGCTGTCGCCGACGTTTGCGGCGACGGGGGACGCGACCATGCTGGCGGCAGCTATGGTGAGCGCCGCATTGCGGATGCTAGTAATCATGTCCGGCTTCCTTCGAGGTGAGGAGGTAGATGCGGTCCTGCAGCTCGTCGGCCGAGAGCACGCCGTATCCGATCGGGATCGGGCGCCTGGCCACGCTGTCCCAAAGCACGAGCGCCGGGGTGATGCCGGGTTCGAGCCCCATGCGGGGCCGCTGGCCGCTTTCGACCTTGTAGTCGGGGAAGTGCCTGGACGGCCCGCCATCGGTCGAGATCGCCCGGACCGTGATATGCCAGCGGTCCGCCACCGAGCGCACGATCGGGCTCATCACTTCGCAGGCGCCGCAGGTCTGGGCGAAGAAGTAGAACAGTCCATAGCGTTCGGAGAGCCTGGCCATCACCGCGTCGCGGTCGGCAGCGCGCGCGTCCTGCCATTGCTTCTTGGCGAGTGCGCCGACCGGTCGTTCGAGCGTGTAGTCGAGCTCGGGATCCTGCCAAATCGCGCGTTGCCAGACATCGGAGAACAGCGAAGCCCGGTCGAGCTGGGCACGCTGGAAGCGGATATAGGCGGTGACGTTTTCCGGCGTCGGATAGAGGATCGCGCGCGCCTTGAGTTCGCGCAGTTCCCCCGTGACCGCGTCCAGCTCCTGCGTGGCGGTCACCTGGGCTGGTGGCTGCGCCATCTGCGGCTCGTCTGCCGGCACCGGCTTTACGCAATAGAACCAGTAGCCGAGCCTGCGCTGCTCGCAGTAGAGGCTGTCTGCCGAAGCAGCTGGCTTTGCCTGGCGCGCTTCCTGGGCGGCTGCCCGAACGGGGAGCAGTGCAGCGAGAATCATGGCCAGTGCTGGGAGGGCCAGCATCGGCAGTGATTGGCGGCGCGTCATTGGCCACTCCTTGCGTAATAATCTTCGATTTTCTGCTGGATGAGGATGCTGGTCTCGAGCTCGTCGGGGAGCCGTGCAGCCTCGGTGAACTCGGCATAGACTTCGCTGAAATCCATCTGGCTGAGGTCGAGCCGGGCGAACTCGTCGAGCGTGAACCCCTCGCACTGCTCTTCCTTGGGCTTGTCCCAGGGCTTGCGCAGCTGGCGGCGACCCTGTTCCTGCAGGATCCGCGAGAGCTTGCTCTCGAAGCAGCAGTAGACCTTCTTCTTGGTCAGGCAGACGCCGAGGAACTTGTCCGAACAATAGGTCCCCACGTAGGCGCACAGCCCCTGCGCATCGCGTTCGTGGAGCAGAACTTCCTCGCGGTTGCAGCCGAGCGCGACCAGCAGGCTGATGCCGGGGATGAGCGGGAAACCCTTGCCCTTGCAGCAGTTGAGCACGCCGAAGACCTTGGACGAGCAGGTGTTGCGCGTGCCGCGGAACAGCGTCAGCGTCTCGGGATCGAACTGCCCGCGGGCCTCGTCCATCGCATGGAGCGCGGTGACGGCATCCTTGAACTCGTCGTTCGCGGTGCGCTGGATCGTCTCGCAGCTGCCGTCGATGCAATAGACATCGCCGTCGCAGACATACTGGGTGGAGCTGTCGGTCCCGGGAAGCGGGCACTCGTAGATGCGCTCCCAGGTCTCGCAGGGGTCTTCGTCGGTGAGGCATTCCTCGCGAACAAAGCGACAGCTGCCCTGGCTTTCGATGTCGGAGCAATCGGTCGCCGCTTCGCGCGCGATGCAGGTGTAGCTCCTCTGCCATTCCCAGCAGGGCTTTGTGACAGAGACGCCATCGACCACGCGGGTCTGCGGATCGGTATCGGTGCAGATCTCTGCGTCCAGCGTGCAATCGCTATTGTCCGCAAAACCTGTGCACTGGCTTTCGTCCGGGGTCGTGGTAACGGTGGTAGCGTTGGCAATGCGGTAGGGCGTCTGACCTGCGACCTGTTCGTCGCAGGTCAGCTCGGTAAGCGGATCGCCCGGCTCGGTGCACCACTTGCGACCACCGGACCAACCCCACTGCAAGCAAGGACCATCGCGGTGCCCGGTCACCCGGCAAAGAGCGCCCGAAAACTCTTCGCAGTCCGGCTCACCTGATAGGTTGAAGCTGCCCAATGGGCTGCAAAGGTAATGATACTGCGGTTGCTGGCTGACCCTGACGACGAGTGGTACCGCGCATTGGCCAACCGACTGATCGATCCGTGTGCCCGTATTGCAGGTCGCGGTATATGTGCCCGCCGCGCCCGAACCGGGCGGCAGCGGAACGCAGGATCCCTGGCTGCCCGAAATTGCCATGCCGCTGGTGTAGTCGAGCGGCGTCTCGTTGATGGCGAGGCTGCGCGCGATCACGTCCTCGATCTCGTTCGGCTCGAACCGTGCGCGATTGGCCATGCTGTCGCGGATCGTCCGCATCGGCGTGCTGGTCGTAGCGGCGCTGCGGGCGCGGGTCTCGATCTGGTCGGGATCGCGCGCAAGATCCTGCAGATCGCGCGTCGCTTGCGGATCGAAATTGGGAACGCGTGCTGCGTCGGGATTGGTCGTTGCTGCCTCGCGCGCTTCGCCCAGCAGCTCGGTGGCAAAGTACTTCCCGTCAGCCCTTGCCGCATCGCGGGTCTGAGCCTGAATGGAAGCCGCGCTTGTGAGGGTGACGAGTGCCACAAGGAGATGGGCGAGGGTTTTGGCGGTCATGGCCGTTCCTCCCTGGAGAGCTGGCGCAGATGGAGGCGGGCAAGTTCGGCGCCCGGACCCTTGCCCGAGGCAAAGGTCTCGAGGACTTCGCCCACGCTAATGTTGCCGGCGATGCGGTCGTGCGGCGGCACCTCGCTGGTGCAATCGAACCCGTCGCAGGGACTGAACTCGGTGCTCAGCATAATGAAGCTCGGTGCAGCTTCGATGTTGAAGGCGCGGAACAGCCTTGGATCGATGCCGAGCGAACCGGCCGCGTCTCGGGTGCTCCAGATGGCGGCGAGCCGCTTCTTGAATGCCTCGCTGTTACCTTGCGGGAAGCCGCGCAGCACGGTGACGCCTCCCGCCCTGGTCATGTCGTGGACCAGTGCTTTCAGCGCTTCGGGCGGCATCGACAGGCTGGCAAAGGCAATGAAGCGCGGGGTTCCCCCGAGCGACGCCTTCTCTGCGGCGGCTTGCCCTGCGATCATGGCGTCGAAGTCGAGGACGGCGTCGGTCTCGGTTGCCTTGATGCTGTCCGCATAGGCTGCGCGATTGGCCTGCGCTTGCGCCTGGATAGCCTGTGCGTCCTCGGTCAGCGCCTCGGCGCGTTGGCGGACATTGGTGCTGAGCGCCTGCGCATCGTCGGCGTGTTCGGCCGCACGCTCGCGGATCGCTTCAAGGTCGATGCCTTCGGGCGCGCTCTGGGCGAGAGCGAGGCCACCGAGAGTGACGGCAAGGCCGACGGGCAAAAGGAGGAGGTGCTTGTTCATAGCGCGCAGCAGTTCCGCTTGCGCCAGACGAGGTATCCCATGTCTTCGCCGATGGCGGGAATGACCTGTCCGGCCGATTGAAAGGTGGTGGAGGCGCCGATGGGCGGGCAGGCGTAACGGCCCGAAGTCGCCGGGTTGGGGTTGGTGGCCTGGAAGCGGTATTGTTGCTTGCGCATCACCGGCATCAAATATTTGCCGCACAGGCCCTTGGACCCCATCGTCCCCCACGAGACGAGTTCGCGGTGGAGCTTGTAGGCAAAGCGCGAAAGCACGAGGCGCGAGGCCTGGACGTGGCCTATGCTGGCCGAGACATTGCCGTTCATCGGGTACATCGACCCCTGGCAGCCCGCGCACCAGAACATCTCGTCGATCGGCAGCTTCGCGGTCGAGGCGACGCAGTCGGCCGCACAGGCAGCGAGCGCCAGCGGGTTGGCGAAGAGCACGGCCTCGGGGTTGATGATCGCGGTGAGCTCGGAATCCTGCCACAGCGGATCGATCTCGGAGATGTAGAGGATGTCGATCGAGCCCGATTCCAGGCACAGAAAATCGGCGACGATCTCCATCCAGTAGATCAGCGGATAGGCATACCAGTGGACGTGCCAGCTCGAATAATACTGGCTCGCGCCGCCCACTGCTGATGGACCCGAGATCGAGCGGAAGCCGATATCGAAGCCGGGATCGAGCTTCATGCCGCCGAGGTTCACGAAGCACCACGGCTTCATGCTGACATCGGCAAGCCGCACGGGCTCCCAGAAGCCCATCGCAATTCCGGGCCTCAGACCGCACAGGCACACCGGCAGGTCGGGGTTATCGGGATCGGGCCGGCTCGAGGGCCAGATGTCCAGCCCGCCGATCGAGATCGGGAACAGGCACGACCAGCAGATGTCGGTGATCGGGTTGACAAAGCTTCCGGTGCAGCGTCCCGGACCGGCATCGGCCATCGCGGGCGTTGCAGTGGCGAGACCAAGAATGGCGGCCAGCATGAGCGCCAGCTTTCTTAAGTGCGTCATTGGGCCGTCCTCCTTTTCGGTGGCAGCGCGATTTCGCTGATCTCGAGCAGGCGGCCCTGCTGGCGCACGCGTGCGGGCACCGATCTGATCCCGAACCTTTCCGTGAGCTTGCCGCCCTGGTCGAAATAGAAGCGGCGCTGGCGGGCCTTCATCAGCTCGAGCGGCGCACCCTTCACCAGGATCAGCTTGGCATTGGCGGCCTGCTTGAGCGCCCAGGCGAGCTGGTCGGGATCGTCGCCGTCGAGGAAGAGAAGTTCGGCGCGTAGCTGCACGCTGTCGAGCGGATTGACCCTCGTGCCAGCGGCATGGATCAGCTCGCCTTTTGCCCCGCGGATATCGGCAGCGAGCGTGATCGTCGGATCAAATTGCCAGCGACGGGCTTCGCTGGCCCGGACGATTCCGGCGACGGGGTCGGGCCGGTTCACGCGCGCGATCGTGCGGCGCTTCAGGTCTTCATTGAGCCGCGCGGTCTCCCCCGAACGTTCCATCTGGGTCAGGCGCGAATGAATCTGCTCGAGGAGGTCGCGCTCGATCACGGGAAACACCGTGCCGCGCTGGCCATAGTCGCGCGCCAGCACCTCGGCAGGGCAGAGCAGGACTGCAAGTAGCGCTGCAGGGAGGATGAGCTTGCTCACAGGATCGCCCTCCCGCTGCCCAGGATCTGGCCGCGGCAGACGAAGCCGATCTCGGCGTAGCGGCTGTCGAGGCCGCGCTGATGGCTGGTCCCGGTGTAGAAGCAGCCGTCGGGGATCGGGCCTTCGGGGCCCTTGTGAAGCGCAATGCCGAGACGGGTCTCATCGAGCCGCGCGGCGATCTTGCGGCCGTTGATGAAGACCTCGTGGCCACGGTGGCTCACGACATCGCCCGGCACGCCCAACACCCGCTTGCCGAAGAGCTGCGCGCCTTCTCCGAAATGCGCTTCGACGAGTCTGCTCGCCGGCGGCTCGAAGAAGATCAGGCTGCCGCGCTCGATCCGCGCATGCTTGTCGAGCCAGAAGGCCCAGTTGGGCAGGCTCGGGCTGGCATTGATGAGGAAGGCATGGTCTTTCGCGAAGGCGTCGACCGCGCCCCATCCAAGTGGCAGCAGCACCAGACCGGTCAGGACGAGCGGTCGTTTGAGCGTGCGGACAAAACGAGAGGCAAAGCGCGTCACTGGCCGCCTCCCTGCCCAAGCTGGCGAGCGATCCGCACGCGCAGTTCATCGGTAGCATCGGGGGCATCGCCCGCGAGCACTGCTTCGCCGACCAGCACCACGCGGCCATCGGCCCCCATTTCCGCAACAGCGCGCTCGGACGCCTGAAGGAAGGCGAGCACGCGCGCCTGGCTGGCTTCGGGATCCTGCTCTGCGCGCGCTTCGGCATCGACGAATGCGGCGATGGTCTCGGCAAGCCGGACGGTGACGATCTGCTGGCGCGGCTCCGACAGTTCGCGGCTGACCCAGGCTGCCCAGAGTAATGCGACCACGAGCGCGAGCACGCCGAGAATTCTCAGCAACAGCGGGCGATTGAAGGATGGTAGTCTGCGCGTCTCAGTCACGTTTAGCCTCCCGGGCCGGATGGTTGTCGAGATCGGCCGCAAGCCGCCTCAGGAAGCGGGGCATGCGAAACAGCGTCACAGCGCCAGCGAGGGCGAGGAAGCAGCCCTTGAGGTCCTGGCTGAACAGGCTGCGGCGCAGCCCGTCGGCTTCGAGATATCGGTCCGACAGATTGGCGAGCTGGGTGAAGAGGCCGCCAAGGTCCCAGCCCGCAACGAACAGGAACAGCGCGAGCGGCAATCCCAGCACGATCAGCAGTGAAGTCGCGGCAAAGCGCGCGGTCTCGATGAGGACGAAACAGCTCCCTTGCAGGAACGGCAGCAGGCTGCGGAGATTGGCCGGAGGGGTCCGGTCGACGAGATGCGAGACCATCATTGTCCGCCTCCCGCCACGATCCGGATGGCATCGGCGAGGCTGTGCCCGCGCCGCTCGCAGTCCTGGATCGCCGCATAGGTGTCGGGATCGGAGGAGTAGATCGTCGCCGAGAAGGGATCGAGCACGAGCCGACCGACCGCCTCGGTCTCGGGGCCTTTGATGAAGACCTCGCTGTACTCGGTCCCCGAACGCTTGAGGCTGCGGATCAGCGTCTCGGTGCGGTCGTCCATGTCGAGCCGCGCGTTCGCCCTGAAATCGGCGATCGTCTCGGCCTTCTGCTGAAGTACCAGCATCCAGTCGCTATTCTCGAGCGCGGCGCGCGCGCCGTCGGACTTGTAATAATCATTGAGGGACTGGGTCGCGGTGGCGAGCGCGCCGCCGTACTTGCGGGCAGTGCGGGCATAGGTTTCGACGAACTCGCCCATCGACCCGCCCTTGAGCATGGCCCAGGCCTCGTCGATCAGCAGCAGCTTCTTGGTTGCTCGCGACGAGCGGGTCATCGCCTGGCTGGTCATGAACATGATCGCCGAAAGGACGACGCTGCGCAGTTCCTCGCGGCTTGCGAGATCGCTCATCTCGAAGACGGTAAAATCATCGTCGAGCGCGAAGCTCGCCTTGCCTGCAAAGAACCCGCCGTAGCTGCCGCCGCGGCAGAAGGGCGCGATCGCGGTGGCGAGATCGCGGCCCGCCTCGCTTTCCGATCCATGGAGCGCATGCGCGACATCGTCGACCGATGCGCCGCTGCCGAGTGCCTCCCAGGTCGCGGTCACGGCCCGATCGATGAGCCCGCGCTCGGTATCGCTCGGCGCGGTGCCGGGACGCGCCATCTGGCCAATGATTGCCTTGATCATGGCGAAGCAGTCGAGGCGGTAGTCCTCGTCTTCGTGTGCGCGGGCATCGTCGACCATCGAGAAGGGGTTCAGGGAAAAGCCCGAGGCGGGCGTGAACTCAACGAAGCGTCCGCCCTGCAGTTTGACCGAATGCTCGAAGCTGCGGCCGTCGTCGATCACCACGACCTTGGCACCGGCGCCGCGCAGGGCGGCGCAGAGTTCCTGCAGCAGCACCGACTTGCCCGAACCCGACTTGCCGCAGATCGCGATATTGTGGTTGCCGGCACCGTTCTCGAATGGCGACCACCAGAAGGGCTGGCCGCGGCGGCCAACGAGCAGGAGGTGCGGGATTACGCCGCCGAGATATTCGCCCTGCATCGGCGCGATATGTGCCGCTGTCGTCGAGAGCATGGTCTTGAGACGCTTCAACCGCGCCATGTCGTCGGCGAGGCCATCGGCGAGGCACAGGGGAAAGGCAGCGACGAGGCCTTGGAGCTGGAGGAAGCGCTCGTCGGCAAGGTCCCAGCCCGCCGCCTTGTAGATCGCCTTGATGATGCGTTCATGCGCGTCGCCCTGGCCGAGCGGCGAGATGCTGGTGAGCCCGTAGAACAGCTTCACGAGCTTCTTGCCAGCCTGGAGTTCGGCCTGGACGTGGCGCCACTCGGCCGACTGTTCGGCAAGCTTGGGCAAGAAACGCGCGCTCTTGGTCTGGCTGAGACTGGTCGTGCGCATGAACTTGAAGCCCGCGCGCGCCGAAGCAGCTTCCTGGTCGGGGTAGACCAGGCACAGCATGGTTGCCGTCGGACAGGGGAAACGCAGCTTGTCGGTGAACATGTCGCCGATGAGCCGCGCGCATTCCCAAGGTGCCCAGCGCTCAGGGGTAGAGCGCACGGCATAGTGCCGCACATCGAAATGGTCGGGATAGCATTCGCCGACTTCAGGATTGCCCTCCTCGTCGCGGCCCGTCTCGCGAAAGCGCTCGGTCCTGAGGATCAGGCGATCGTCGCCGACCTCGAGCTCGATGTCGCGGCGGATCGCTTGGGACTGAAGCGTATCGTGCGGGTTCCACGCATGGATATCGGTCTCGTGCGCGGTAGTCGGCGAGGTGAGCTCGTCGATCAGCGCCAAGAGGCCGCCCGGACGCAGCTCCTGCGCGTGCAGTCCGAGCGAGTGGAGCATGCCCATCAGCCCTTCGCGGCATTCCGAAAGTTCCGCGTCGGTCACGCTTCCGGGCACCGGCACGCCGAGCGAGACGATCAGCCGGACGTTGCGAGCATGGAACGGCGCATGCGCCGAGCCCGAGCTCCAGACGAGATCGTAAAGGCGCCTGGTGCGCGCTCTGGCGATGGCCTCGTAGATCCCGCCCTGCTCGTAGCGCGGAGCGAACCAGGGGCCGACCACGCTGCCGATCCGCGGAGATGCGAAGTTCAGGACCTGGAGGCAGGCGCCCTGCGGCAGGCCTTCGGAGAAGAACTGACCGAGGATCTCGCCGGTCCGTTCGTCGGCCCCGATCAGCGGGGTGACTTCGAGCACGAAGCCTTTGGAGCGGGCGTTGCGGTAGAGCTTCGCCCCCTCGTCATAGACCCGGTAGGGCAGCCAGTCCGAGAGCATATCGAGCCCGAAATGCGCCCGCGGCTTTTCGGGCCGAGCCGTGTCGGCAAACAGGCCCCGCGAGAGTGCGTCGCGCGCGGCAGCAAGGGATAGCGTCACTGGCTCTCTCCTTCGGTCATGTCAGGTTGGGGGACCGGCTCGCGGGGAGGGGAAAACGAGCCAGGTCCCCCGGGTTCCGGCGCGTCAGCGCCGGGCATCGCCGGAACGGGCTGCGAGGGGATGAACAGCTGTTCCGGCAATGTGTCTGCCTCTTGGATTTTTGGCGGTTGGAAATCGGTTGCGGGGTTGCTCTCGCGCGTCGCGGCAATAGTCGATGCCAGCGAGCGCAGGACTTCGCGGCGGCCCTGCGGCGTGCGCCAGCCTGTCCCTGCCTGTTCGGGCAGCGTCAGGTGAACGACGCGCGCCTCATGGTCGCGGCCCGCCGCGTCACGGTAGCCTGTCAGCACGACCAGCAGGCGACGAACCGCTTCGCCGGTCGGGGTCACCGTCCGATGCGCGTCAACCGTGTCAGCCTTTTCAATGCCGGTCGCCCCGGCATCGATCGCGGAAGTCGGCGCGCAGGTCCCTTCCGGAGCCCGGCAGGCAAAGCTGCCTTTGACGTTGCCGCCGAGGCTGGCGCAGCCACTGGCCAGGAGGAGCGGCGCAGCGAGCACCATGGCGCGAAGGATTGGAAGCCGGCTCATTGCGCCACTCCCTTGCCTTCGGCGACGAAGCGGCGGATCGCCGCGGCATCGCGGTAGCCATGAAGCACCGCCCCATCGCGGGCGCGCACGATGACCGGAGTTCCGGCAAACCCGTTGGCCTTCGCGAAGGCTTCGTTGGCATCGAGTGCCTTGGCCTCCTTGCAGGTCTTATCAGTCGCCAGAGCCTGGCCGGAATAGGCCGCATGGAGTGCCTTTGCCGGATCCTTAGCGCACAGCACCGCCTCGGAAATCTTGCGGCTTGCCGCGCCGAAGATCGAGATCGGTCGCTCTTCGACATGAACCTTGGCCTTGGCGAGTTCGGCGGTCAGGCGCTGGCAATACCCGCACTGGAAATCCGAGAAGACGACCAGGCGTTCGCCCTTGAGGTTGCCCCAGTGGATCGCGCCGGCAGCCGGAAGCGACGAGAGGTCGACATGGTTGGCGGCCGCCTGGACAGGCGTTTCGTCGCGTCCCGCCGGCGCGTCACTGGCTACGCGCGCCGCACCGGCCGCGAGCAGATCGGGATTGAGTTCGAGCAGGCGGGCGGCAGTGACGTCGCGCCGTTCTTCCATGTCGTAGAGACGGCCTACGAACAGGTAGCGGGCGGTCTCGTCGATGTAGAACAGCGTGTCACCCGAGACGACTTCGCACCAGGGCCCGAGCGTGTCGCAGCTGATCGCATCGATCGGGGTCTTGGGCAGCCGCAGTTTCAGCGCCTGCGCGACATCGCTCGCCATGCCCGCGGCGCTCGCAGGCATCGCAGTGACGGCAGAGACGCCGAGCGTCAGCACGGCGGCGGCGCTCGAGAGGGCAAGGGCAAGGTGGGCGGCGCGCGCCTTCAGGCTTGGCGGCGAGTCATTGTAGTTCATTTGGAGGGGCTCCTGACGTGGACGCCGTCGAGAAAGACGATCTCGACCTCGATGCCGGTCGGCATCTCGACGACGGGTTGGTATTGTTCGGCGCGTTCGATGAGGTATCGGCTGACGGTGTCGGCGGCTTCGCCGGCACCCTGGCCAAAGCCACCGGCGAGGATGTCGGTCGGCGACAGCGCCTCGCGCTGACCGTTGGCGCCGACCTGGCCGGTAAAAATGCCGTTGGCGTTGGCGGAAAATCCGCGGCCGAAGCCGCCCACAATCCCGGCGAGCAGCGCCTGGCTGACAAGGCTGCCTTCGCGGCTGACCACGCGGCCGCGCACGCCCGACTTTCCGGCGAAGGAGATGAACCCCTTGACCTCGCTCACCGCGAAGCGCCCACCGGGTTGCGCGCAGGTCATGCGCACCAGCTTGACGTAGACCTTCTCCGCCGAGAGATCGCCGCGCGCCGCGCCATTGACGAGGCAGCCGGTGATATCGGTGGTGAGCAGTTTGTTGCCGCGCATCACCGAGCGGGCCGGACCGGTGATCCGGAGCACCACGGGAAGCGGATCGCTCTGGCTGGCAACGCCGGTCGAGGCATCGACACCCACGATGACCGTTGCCGGTGCGTAGCTGTTGGGCGGAAGGTAATCGCGGCTCGCTTCGAGCAACAAGGCTGGCGCAGTCTCTGCCGCACGCGGCTTGCCGTCCTTGCCCGTCTCCGCGCTGAAGCTCATCAGGCTGAGCTGTCCGCCTTGCGTTTCCGGCGCTCCTTGCGGTGGCTGGACAGCTCCGCCGGTGCCGACGCCGGGTCCATAGGCAGGTGGCGGTGGCAGTGGCGGCGCGGCGGCAGGTGCCTTCGCAGCTTCGCTCAGCTGTGATCGCAGATTGGCATTCTCGGCCGAGATCGCGTCGATCGCCGCCTGGCCGTCGGAGCGCATCTGCGCGTTCTCGCTGCGCAGGGCTTCGAGCTCCTGTTCGATCTCGGGGCGCGGCAGCTGGGCCTGCTGGAGATCCTTGATCGCGCGGCCCTGTGCATCGAGCCGGTTACCGTAGCTCGCGACGAACTCGCGCTGCGAGAGGTTGCGATTGACGAGGCCGCCGGTGTCGATTGTCGCCGCACCATTGGCATCGGTGCCAGCCTCGTCGCCGTCGCCGCCGAAAATGAACATGCCGCCGCCGATGAGCGCGATGGCCCCGATCCCGGCGAGCAGCATCTTCTGGCGCTGTGCGATCTGCGAATTGAGGTTGCGCCGTCCGCTTTCTCGCGCTTCCGGCGAGCCCGGCAGAGGCCTCTTTCCGGCGTCCTTCTGTGGTGCCTCGGCCATCAGTCGAGTCCTCCCTTGGCAAAGACTAGGAAGGCACTGGTCGCTTCACCGGGAGCGAGTGCATCGCGGCCATAGGCAAAAGCGAGCGCGCCTGCGGCACCTTCGCGCTCGGAGCCAAGCGCAAGGCTTTCCTGGCCGAGGTTGCGCACGAGGAAGCGCTGTCCGGTAAGTTCATCGCCCTGGTATTCGGCGACCAGCTGGACCTCGATCCCGCCGGTACGGCGCGGAGCCGACAGTTCGGCGCGGGCAGTGAATCCGGGCAGGACGGCATCGCTCGCCATCGCCTCGATCAGGCGGATCGCGGCGTCCTCGGGACCGGTCTCGGTCTCCCATTCGGTGGCCGCGGCTTTAGCGAGCGCGGGATTGGTGATGAAGAGCTGGGTCGCTTCCTCGCCGCCGAGACGGCAGGCGAACTTGTAGACGTAGCCCGCCTTGCTGGTCGCAAAGAAGCTGACCCGGGCAGCGGCAAATTGCGGGGGCACGGAGATATAGATGTCTCCGCGCACTGGCTCGTGCGTCACCTGGAAATCATTGTAGGGAAAACCGCTCGCGATCTTCGAGACATTGGCAAAGCCGTCATCGATAAGCGCGATCCGGGTGAGTTCGCCGCGAGCGAGCTCGCAGTCGATGGTCGCGTTGTCGGCCGCTTCGACGAATTGGTCGGCATACGCCGGGACCGGCGCGAGCGCGAAGGCAAGCACGGCGAGGCCGGTCAGCTTGAGCCCGGGATCGGGGCGCCTTGTCGCGCCGATCGCGAAACAGGCAAGGCCGGTTCCGGCAAGCGCAGCAGCGAGGGGAGATGGGAGAAGGCTCATTGGCCGGGTTCCTCCTTGTCGGTGGGAAGTTGCTCAAAGCCGGCGAGCGCAAGGCTGAGGCCACGCTTCGACCAGCGGAAACGGAAGGAGCGGCGCTGGCTCGCGATCACCTGCGCGCCGACAAAGGTCTTGAGCGTGCCGGTGACGGTCGAGGTCAGGGCCTTGGGGTCGACGTGCATTTCCGCGATCACGAAGGCCTGGCTGATGTCCGAGCCGCGCTGTTCCTCGACGATTTGGACGAGCTCGGCCTTGAGGCGGCCGTGCGCGGCGGGATCGGCGAGCTTCAGGATGTTCGTCATCCAGTAATCGAGGCTTTCGGGCGCCCGGTTGAGGAGCATCAGTGCCGTGTCGCGGGTGACAAGTTCGAGATAGGGCGCGTCGATCCCGCCGCTCGAGACGGTGATCCGCTCTGAGGTGATCGGCACCAACACAACCTGCTCGTCGCGGGTGACCGCGGCGCCGAGGCTGACCAGCGTGGTCAGGCCCAGGACACCTGCCAGCACGGCAAAGCGGTTGCGTTGCCGCAGGTAGGTCTGCGCCTGTTCGTGCGCGAATTCTGCTCGCATGGTTCGCCTCCCTCAGCCCGCCAACAGGCGGCAGTGGGAGGGCGGCGTGGCCTTCAACCCGAGAAAGCTCCCGGGCAGGTACCAGTACGCAGCATGCACCAGTGCCGAACCGGCGCCGCGTGCCTTTGCCTTCCGCAAGGCAAGCCAGGCCCCGGCGGCCAGGCCGATACCGATGAAGATATGCTGCGAGAGAATGCCCCAGGCGAAGGGAATAAGGATCCCTGCAAACTCGTCGATGGTCCAGAAGCCGATGAGCTCCGGGTCGTCGAGCCGCCGTGGAACGAGGTACCTGTCGGCCATGCCGCCCTCCTGTCGTGACCGGATCCGCTGATCAGATGACCGCGGTCACGACCGAGGTGACGATCGGAACGCCGGTGCCGACACCGATGCCGACGCCGACCGGCACCGCGACCTGGCCGAGCGAGAAACGCCCGGAGGCGAGACCGATCAGGCCGCCCGCAAGGCTGAGCACAGTGATGATCTTGCCGCCCGAACCTTCGAGGAAGTCGGTGAACTTGGTCAACGCGGGATCGAAGGTGGTGTCGGCGCCGGCAAAGGCGGCACCGGCGCAGGCCAGCGCCACGCAGGCGGGAAGAATGTAGTCGCGGCCGCGAGCCCCGTTGGGCGAGCGCTGCTGGACCGGAAGGGCAGTCTTGGTGGTCATGGATGGAAACTCCGAGGATTGAACATCAGCCAGCGATGCGTTCGCTGTATGTTCTTTCCTCTCCCCGGAGCCGGGCTGTAGGAAATCGGGAATTGGATTTTGGGGCTTTCGACCAAGCAAAAAGCGACATCGGGAGGTGCGATGCACGGGATTCGCGCAGGCTGATCGCGCAACAGCGCTGACTGTGCCGGCATCTGAGCGAAGAGAGCCGCGATATGCGCGCAGGCGACCGAAATTCGCGCGAATCGTCGGAGGAAGCTGATCGTTCCTTCCTCTATGTTCTCTAAATGTTCTTTTTGTTTTCCTACAGGCTTCCTTCGCGGTTAGCCGGAGAGTCGATCACTCTGGAGATAAGGATTCGTCGATGACCAACATGGCGCTCTTTGCCGAACAACAGGTTCGCGCCGACCTCGCCCGGCTGCTTTTGGCCGCCGTCGAAGCCAGCGGCCGTGCCCGCTGCGACATCGCTCGCGACGCGCAGATCCATAAGGATGCCCTGCGCCGTGTTCTTGCGGGCGAACGCTCGGCCAGCCTCGGCGAAGCCTTGCGCATTCTTGCCGCGAGCGGCGTCGCGCCGCACGCACACCTGCTCCTGTTCCTCGTCAGCGGCGGCGATCACGCGATTGCGTGGCTGCAATCGGACCTCGCGCAATTCTTCGAGGACTTTTCCGGCGAACTGCCTTCAGCGCTCGAGCGTGTCTTGGGCAACCAGGTTCACGATGTGAAGCCGCGCTGGGCCAAGGGGACCGCGCACCGCGTCGCCCGCTTGCTCTCCGACCACATCGACGAGCTCGAACGCAAGGATGCGCTGCTTGGCGATGTCTTTGCCGGTGCCGAGGGAGGCCATCGTGGGTGAAGAGATAGACAAAGGAGCGACCGAAACCCGGCGGGTGACGCGGCTCATTCGCCTGCCCGAAGTTCAGCATCGCGTCGGGCTTGGCCGTTCGACAATCTATCGCTGGATGGCCGAGGGCAAGTTTCCGAAGCCCGTGCAGCTGGGTGGATATGCGGTCGCATGGGCAGAAGACGAAGTGGAGGCCTGGATTTCGGACCGCCTGAAGTGACCGCTTATTGGTCTGGAGCTGACTGGTTGGAGGCGGACGTGCCATCGACAGGGGCAGTCAAAGGCATCCTTTGCGCGGTCGCCGGATCGAAGCAGTCGGCCCGATACCCTCGAGTATTGGGAGCGCTCGTCGCTGCAAGAACCGAGCTGATTTCGGAAGCCACCGGCGCCTATTAAGGAACATACAATATTGAGTAGGTCGAGCCGATCATGACAAAGTGCATCGAACAAGATTTCCCGTGTCAAAATCAAGAGTACGATGCGTTCGATCAAATAGCGCTCTTAGAACTAAGCCAGCCAATTTCTGCCCATGAGTTGGTGAACGAGAGCGCATTTTGTGCGGAACTGCCGGTCTACGACGAACTTCGTATTGGGAACATAACGTACAAGCTCTATCTTAAATTCCTCCGTGGTCAGACAGGCCTCTATCACCTGTGGGTAGACTATGACGCCTGCGACGACCATGGCAATTACACGATGTTATGCGTGTATGTCGGGAAAGGGTTTGCTGAGCTTCGCGTTGATAGCCACGTCAAAAAAATGGCCGAAGAATGCCCAGCTATACGTGACATTCACCAGCATGGAGAATCGTCTCTTTAAGTACTACGAGCAATTGTTTCTCGATGTGTACGATTTCGAATTAAACAACATTGAGAATTCTGGCGCAGAACATCTGTTTGCGGTTTGGGATGAGGAACGCCATCACTTGGAAACGCACTTGAATGAGGTTTCCAATCTGAGCAAAATTCAAAGTTTCGACGACTGGTAAGAAGTCGTAATCCGACCGGCCTCAGGTCGAACGAACTCCAGTCTACAGCCCACGCCGTTACCGGTCTGGACGTCTGGTGTTTTGGCGCAGAGCGGCGGCTATATTACACCCCAAAAGCGACCGCCGAGCACGAATATGGCCGCATGATTCTTCAAGAGATCGCACACCTGCGTGGAGCAATGAGAGCTTCCGGATCAGATCGGCTTAATGCCTTCGAATTGGACATCGGCAGCGTGTCCCCGCCAGATGGGCCTTTCAACGTTTTCCGCCAACGCAAAGCCAAAAGATGCGAAATTCCCCAAGTGACTGAGAGCTTCGCATTGCTTAGCGATGGCCTCTACGTTGCTCGGGATCTGAGCCACCTTTTCTGGATATCGCGCTGCTCGTACGATTACCCACTCGGGTCCATTGTCTCCGACAAATCAGATGTTCGGATCGACGTTGGGATTTGAGTGAGTGGACATGATCTCGAAACCCTTCCTTTGGAGCCATTGCTTGACAACTTGAACTGCAAAATCAAGTAGTTCCCAGTCGGTAACCTCGATGAGTTCATCTGAGGCCAGGGAAAACGGATCGACCGATTGCGCGTTTCTAAGGTCGATCAAGCCCCAACCGCCCAACTGCGGTTTCCAGCCTGTCAGCGTCCTTCCCATCGGCCAGAGGTGACCTTCCCCCCGAAAAGTGGTCCGTTTTGAGAGTTAGGATTTCGGCTATTTACGGCTTGAAAGGGGCTGATGAATGGCACGGAAGAGATACACGCCGGAACAGATTATCGGGATACTGCGTGAGGCCGAAGTTCGGCTCTCGCACGGAGAGAAGATCGGGGAGATCAGCCGATCGCTGGGGATTTCGGAGCAGAGTTACTATCGCTGGCGACGCGAGTACGGTGGGCTGAAGGTCAGCCAGGCTCGGCGATTGAAGGATCTCAAGAAGGAGAACCAGCGGCTCAGGAAGGCGGTGTCTGATCTTACGCTCGATGCGCTGATCCTGAAGGAGGTTGTCGAGGGAAAGTACTGAGCCCTTCACGGCGTCGGCTGGCCATCGACCATGTGCAGGAGGCATTGGATATCTGCCAGCGCCGTGCCTGCCGGGTCGTTGCCCAGCACCGCTCGACCCAGCGCAAGCTGCCCGCACCACCAGCCGACGAGAAGCCGCTGACAGCTGCAATCATCCGGCTGGCCCAGCAATATGGTCGCTACGGCTATCGCCGGATCACGGCGCTGCTGCGCAATGAAAGTTGGTTGGTGAACGCCAAGCGGGTCGAGCGGATCTGGCGCCGTGAAGGGCTCAAGGTTCCGCAGAGACAGCCAAAGCGCGGGCGTCTGTGGTTCAACGATGGATCATGCGTGAGGCTGCGTCCGCAATATAGTGGCCATGTGTGGAGCTACGACTTCGTCATGGATCGCACCCATGACGGCAAGGCCTTCCGCATGCTTACCGTGATCGACGAGTACAGCCGCCAGTGCCTGGCGATCCATGTCCAGCGCAAGCTCAAGAGCGATGATGTCCTGGCCGTGCTGACCGAGCTGTTCCAACGCCATGGTCCGCCTGATCACATCCGTAGCGATAATGGCGCTGAGTTCACTTCTCATGCCGTGCGCGACTGGCTCTGGCGGATTGGTGTGAAGACTCTCTACATCGAACCCGGATCACCATGGGAGAATGGCTACAACGAATCCTTCAACGGCAAGCTCAGGGATGAGCTTCTCAACGGGGAGATCTTCTACACTCTGAAGGAGGCAATCATCCTGATCGAGCGCTGGCGTATCCACTACAACACCGTCCGGCCACACTCTTCGCTGGGCTACCAGCCGCCGGCCCCACAAACGATCTTGCCTCGTCCTGCCATGCTGCCTTACGCTGCGCTCCAGGCCGCCCAGCAGGGCGACCCCAACCGCCGGAACTCTAACTTAACCGGTGGACCACCCTGATGGGGCAGGTCAGCAGCATGGTGGCGGCAGGCACCGCTTCGGCAGGTTTCTGTTCGGTCATTTCCACTCTTCTCCCTTGATGTAGCCAATATCGGTGCCGGGCGGCCGTGGTCTAAGCGTTCATTGTGTGTGGTCTTATCAGTTCCATCTAGGAATGAGTGCTATTCCCGCGAAAGCCAGAACAATTCCTGCCAGTAACAACGATTGGTCGGCCAGCAATGCGGCAGAGATGATCAACGCTGCCACCACCGGACCCTTGACGGGGGTGCTGCGGTCCTCTTCCCGCGTCAGATGGTTCAGACTGGCTGGGTCGATGGATACCTGAATCGTACCTGATCGAGCGACCGAGGCAACGTTATCGATTAGCTCGGGCAGCGATGCCGAGAAATCAAGCAGGCCACTGCGGACCTTGGCCAAATGATCCCGCGCGGCTCCGATCGAAAATCGCTCGGCAAACAATTGCATCACGATCGGCTTCGTTTCTTCGGCGATATTGTAGTCCGGCGCCAAAGAGCGAACGAAGCCCTCTGCGGTCAGCAGGGTGCGCAGCAAAATAGCGAGGTCGGGCGGCAATACGAGGCGATAATCGCGCAACAATCCGAAAACCCGATCGAAAATTGCCGCGAATTCTATCCCGGCAAGAGCTGTGCCGCTAAATTCCGCGATCAGCTCATCCAGGTCCATCACCAATTGCGCGCGATCCACGAGTGGATTGCCTGCCCAGTCGAGCAGCAGATCGGCCACCTTGTCTATCTGTCCGTTCGCGATAGCGAAAATCAGTCGGACGATTTCCTGACGCCGCGCGCCGCTGAGAAAGCCGACCGAGCCGAAATCGATGAAGCCTACCTGGTTCCCTTCCATCCAGAAGACGTTGCCGGGATGCGGGTCGCCATGAAACTCTCCATTGAGAAGGATCATCCGTAGCACTGCATCGGCATAGCGCTTCGCGAACTGGGCATTCCCTGCCGGATCAGTTGCCGGGTGCCGCGACGCGGGCTTTCCGCCCAGGGCTTCCTGCACATTGATCGTCAAGCCTGTGAGTTCCCAGTGGATCGCGGGCGTCTTCACCCCAAGCATCTCCAGATAACCGCCAATCCTTTCACAGGCACGTGCTTCTGCCGCCAGGTCCATCTCCCGCGCTAAATTCTTGGCGAATGTCTGAAGGAATTCCACGGGTCGATAGCGAGCAATGTCGCTTGACCGACGCTCGGCGAGGCCCGCGAGCCGTGTCAACAGCCTCATGTCCGCCTCGATCCTGGACGCCATGCCGGGTCGGCGGATTTTCACGATAGTCTCGCTTCCGTCCAGCAGGGTTGCGACATAAGTCTGCGCGATAGAGGCTGAGGCGATCGGGTTTCTCTCGAAAGCGGCGAATTCACGTTCCCAGTCGCTGCCCCAAGCCGATACAATCACCGGTTCGATCTTATCGAACGGCAGCGGTTCCACCTGGTCGTGGAGAGTGCCGAACGCGGAAATCCAGGGTTGTGTAAACAGATCGCTTCTGGTCGCCAGGAGCTGGCCAAGCTTTATTCCGACAGGGCCGACATCGCGCAACAGCGCCACCACCGATGCAGGACGCAAGTCCTCGGTATCTGGCTCATTCTCCGAAACCGGCATAAAGCCAAGCAAGCTTCCGAGATTTTTCAGACCGTGCCGGGCGAAAATCTGACCGAGTTCTGCTAGCCGCGTCAGTTCACCGACACTGTTTTCCAGATCATGCTTCATCGGCTTTCTTCGCAAGTGTCAGCCTGCTTCTGATTCTCCGCAACTTTTCGAAGCATCGTACGCAGGAGGTCGATTTGAGGCGCAGACATTCCCTTCCAGAGAATTTCGTGGAGTCGATCAGCCGCTTCGCGCAGTTCCGGCCAGATGGTTCTTACTTGCTCGGTGAGGTGGAGGTTCCAAACCCTTCGATCGTGCGCCGCCCGCTCTCGCTCGATCAAACCTTTTTCAACCAAAACTGCGACAGCCTGTCCTATCGTCGCCGATTCAAGCTCGAGCAGGCGAGAAATCTCGGTCTGTGTTAGCGTAGGTTCTCGCAACAAGGACGCGATGATCCGCCATTGTGTTTGATTGAGGTCGAGCCCCACGATCAGAGCGTCGAAGGTCCGCCGAGCGGTCCTGTTCACCTCTTCTAGCAAATAAAGGATGTCATCCTTTTCGTTGGGGGCGTAATCACGTATCTCATCTTTCGGCATATGCTTATCCATAGCGCTATCTTGGAAGGCTCGCGCATGCCTGGCGTGTTCAAGCTCAGCGTCAACCATATTCGCTAGCAGTGCCGCCATGCAAACACTCGCTGATTTCACGCTACAGCAGAAACTGAATCCGATGGTCGCTCAAGCTGATAAGGAACCGAACGGCGCTGGGTGAGTGCGGGGGCTCCGGCCACCTCGCCTGCCACGACTGCCGGGATGTTATGATCGCATGCGCTCGGCGTCCCTCATCTGAGCATCAGACCCCCTGAAGGGCAAACGCGGGCGTGAACGCGGGGCATGGGCTCGATTTCGAGTGATTATGGCTCGCTGCCCAGATTGTCATGCATCCTAGCCAGCGATCCGCGTAAGCGCTCCAGTTCCCCAAAACGGATCCCCCCGAGCAAGCGAGCATACATTGCATCAGCTTCTACTCGCATCTTGGGAAGTAGCTCGATTGCGGCAGGGCGTAAATGAACCCGCCAAACGCGCCTGTCGTTCTTCGCGCCTGCGTCTTTCCACCAGCTCAAGTTCTTCCAGGCGATCAATAGTCTGGCCGATGCTAGCGCGCTCTAGCTTCAGTTCCCGAGCCAGCTCTGTCTGGGTCATGCCTGGGCTCCGAAAGATAAGCCAATATACTCCATTGCGTCCGCGTGAGCCCGAATTGTTCAACCGAAGAATCGGCGGTCCTGCGCAAACGCCGGGTCACTTCCTCCATAAGAAAGAACAGCCGATCGGTATCGGTGAGGGAACTTGCCCCCCTTTGTATCCGCGTCATAGCCCGTCATGGCAGCCATCTAGGGCAACCTACCATAGCGGATCAGGAAATAAAGCCGTTTACTGTAAATCGATTTACAATATGAGGTTGCGGTATGCAGTCGCAAACTTTCCATATCGGGGGAGATGGTGGCATCTCCATAGCAGCCGAAGCGACCGGAAATGCCGATGCTTTACCGGTCTTGCTCGCGCATGGGGGCGGCCAGACCCGTCACGCATGGAAACGTGTCACAGCCGATCTCGCCAATGCGGGATTTCGTCCGATCGCAATTGATATGCGCGGTCATGGCGACAGCGAATGGTCTGCCGAGGGCGCTTACGAAACGCGCGACTTCGCTTCAGATCTCGTTGCGATCGCTTCAAAAATGGACCGCAAGCCAGCGCTCGTCGGGGCCTCCCTTGGCGGGTTGGCCGGACTGATCGCCGAAGGACACCTTGCGCCGGGCCGCTTCGCGTCGCTCACTCTCGTCGACATCGCGCCGCGTATGGAGACGGGGGGCGTTATGCGCGTAGTCGGCTTTATGGAGGAGCACGTGGAGACCGGTTTCTCTTCACCGGACGAAGCGGCAGAGGTCATCGCGCGCTACATGCCACATCGCCGCAAGCGCGGAGCCGGCAAGGGCTTACGGCGCTATCTGCGAGAGAAGGAAGACGGCCGCTACTACTGGCATTGGGATCCGGCCTTTATCCGCAACATCACACTAGCCAAGCGAAGCGATCCGGCTCATCAGGAACGCCAGTTTGATGCGCTGAACGATGCAGCCAGCAGGCTTTCGCTGCCATTGCATATTATTCGCGGCGGATCGAGCGATCTGGTTTCCGAAGACGCGGTCGCGCAATTGCTCGAACTTGTTCCACACGCTGAATACACCGACATCGCAGAGGCAACACATATGGTGGTTGGCGATGCCAACGATGCCTTTTCGGCAGCGATACTCGATTTTCTCAAGCGTAATCACAGTCCGCAGGGAGCCGTTACATGACCGATAATCTGACAAGGATCGATCCTAAGCGCCTCGAAGAGATCCTGCAGATTGCCCCGTTTCACCGGTGGCTTGGCCTCACTTTACGGTCATGCTCGAACGAGCAGCTTGAACTGGAGATGCCTTGGCGCGACGAGATCGTGTCAAACCCGGCAATCGGTTCAGCGCATGGCGGCGTGCTCGCCTCTCTGATCGATTTAACCGGGCTCTACACCTTATTGTCGCAAGGTACAGGGGCCAAGGCGACCGCCGATCTGAGGGTCGACTACCACCGCCCGGCAACCTCGGGACCACTCGTAGCATCGGGCAAAATAATCAAGATCGGTAAAAATATCTCGGTCGCTGAAACACGTGTATACGGTCCTACTGGCAACCTTTTGGCTAGCGGCCGCGGTGCCTACGTATGCTAACAGCGTTATCCTAATGGAACTAACTGCAGGGCGAAAATTAGCAGGTCTGTTCCTCGAAGACCTGCAAAATAGTCCCACGACTTTCAGAGCGAATTGCGTCGCGATAGCCGCCTTCCAATGAGTGACGTGACCCCCTGATCTTCCCCCCAGCCGGGATTAGAGCCGAGCTGCGTTGATGCGTATGAGCGCGGTTGAAGCAATGGGCTGCGCAGCGGAGCCCGTAGGGCGTGGCGAAGCAGGCCATTGCTTATCTAGTTCGGCGGCGAACGCCGCCGATGTCGCGTAGCCAAGGGATGAGGGCGGTCTCTCTCGGTTGTAGTCTTCCACCTGATCTGCCCCATCAGGGTGGTCCACCGGTTAAGTTAGAGTTCCGGCGGTTGGGGTCGCCCTGCTGGGCGGCCTGGAGCGCAGCGTAAGGCAGCATGGCAGGACGAGGCAAGATTGTTTGTGGGGCCGGCGGCTGGTAGCCCAGCGAAGAGGGATTCATGCAGCGAACACCGCTGCCGGCCTCTCCCTATCACATCATCGACGATATTGAGCACACGGAACTTTTGTTCGGACGCCACCTAGTCGTGAGCAAATAAAAGTTCGAAAAAGAGGGCTCGACACAGCGAAGCGCCGAACCCTCTTGCAATTAGCGAGTAAGTTTAAAACTTGCCGCGCACGGTGATGCCGTAAGTCCGCGGTTCCGCAAGAAAAGCGGAGAACGTTTGTTGCGGAGCCACGAAAGGCGTGTTGAAGGCCACCTGCGTATACCCAACGTCAAACAAATTATTGACCCATCCCTCGATCGCGAAGCGATCCGCAATATTGGTCAGACCCACACGCCCGTTCACTACGACGAAGCTGTCCTGTTCCTTGCCGAAGAGCAGGTCGGAGCCGGTGTTGTAATCACCAGCCATACGAGCGTTCACGAAGACCAGGCCTTCGAGCCCACTGTCGCCGATTGGCGGCGTCCACGTAAGCGACGATGTTGCCACGATCTCTGGTGCATTCGACAGGTTGTCGCCTGGCAGCAAGCGTAGTGCGGGGTCGAGCGGTGCCCCGGTATCGTCCCCGATAAGATTGTCTTCAAAGCTCGTATCAGAATAGGTGACGCCAAGGGTAATATCCAAATCACGAGCGGGCCGTAGATAGGTTTCGATCTCGACACCTTGAGCGATCACACCTGGTGCAACTTCATCGGAAGAGCATGCACCGGTTGTCGCGCTTGCGTCTCTGTCGGCCCCGCCGAGATCGCTATCGCAACTATTGACCGTCTGCACAATGTAGAACGCCCCATTGAACGTGTTCAACTGGAAGTTACTGAACTCTTGCCGGAAGCCTGCAATGCTAACCCCGAACTCGCGTGTCGAGTATTTGAGGCCGATCTCATATGCATCGACTGTTTCTTCATCGAACTGCAGCGCGGCTGCCGAGATATTGGCCGGATCGAACGCAAGCGGATTTGACAGTGCAGACCTGTCGAGGTTGAAACCGCCCGCCTTGTAGCCGCGTGAATACGAACCGTAGACTAGCAGATCGGGAGTTGGCTTCCAGCTCAGGATAGCCGTGCCGGTAAACTCCTCTTCTTCGCGCGAGTCTTCGAGAGAAACTCCATCGAGCTCCGATGTCGAATTGCCTTGGCAGGAAAGGCTGATGATACCACCGGCCAGAGGTGCCAAAGTCGGAACACCCAGAAAGCCTCCGAGCAGATTGCGGTTTGTCGGACAAACCGTGTTGTCGTTGCGGAAAGTTGCGTCGAAGTCCTTGGTTTCGTTTGTATAACGAAGCCCCAGCGTCAAATCGAGCGTATCCGTGATCGCAAAGATATTATGCGTGAAGAACGCGAAGTTCTCACTCGTCTGATTGTAGACCTCGCTGACCGTTCCCAAATCGCTGATGCTTGCAAGGTTGTTGATACCTGCGAGGATCGCCGGGGTTGCAGCGCCGAATGCCGGGCTTCCGGTCAGCGTACCGTCCAATGCCGCCACGTTGGCACCCAGGCAATTGGAAGCCCCCGGATTGACCAAAGCCGGGTTGATCGCGATAGCGATGCGGCACGCTACGAAATTGCCGTACTGGGTGCCGAACCGCAGATTGTCACGCACCTGCAGTTCTTCATTGGCGTAATACGCGCCGATCAACCAATCGAGTTTGCCATCGAAGGCCTCACCGGTAAGGCGCAGTTCCTGAGTGAATGTTTCAAAGTCTCGAGCAAGAGCATTCTCGGTCGGAGCGCGGTAGAGAATATCGACAGTAGTGTAATCGGTGTCAGATCCCTGGCTGTTGGCATATTCACGGTAGCCCGTGATAGACGTCAACGTGACGTTCCCGAAATCCCAATTGATCTCAGCCGAAATACCGTAGTCTTCGGTTTCGCCTTCATAGCTTCTGCCCGGCGTAGGGTACAGGTCGCGGTTGAATGTATCCTGGGTGAGGGCACGCGGATCCTGCCCAAGCGCAAGCAACACGGGAACGATCGGATTTGCGGTACTCGTCAGGGCGGCCCCATCCGATGGCCTCGTAAAGGGATCAAATCCAGCGCTGATCCGTGCAAGCGGAGCAAACTCGGGCTGGACGAACGTCGCGGCACAGCACGCTTCGTCCTTTTTGGAATAATCCCCGACAAGGCGAATGGACAGGTCGTCATTGGGTTCGAACAGGAGCTGACCGCGGACCAGATAACGATCGCGATTGTTGATCGTCCCGCCGTTGGTAATATCGTTGTAGAAGCCGTCGCGCTCAAAATACACGCCGTCCACACGCGCAGCTACGGTGTCGCCAAGCGGAGCGTTTATGCCACCTTCGACGCGGATCGCATCATAGTTGCCATAAGTGAAGGCCCCGTATGCGCTGAAATCGAACTCGGGCGGTGCGGTGTAGATATTGATCAGGCCTGCCGATGAGTTCCGCCCGCCCAGAGTACCTTGGGGACCGCGAAGGATTTCGACCCTGTCGATAGGGCCGAGCTCACTCAGGGCGCTTCCCGAACGAGAGCGATAGACTCCATCGACAAAAACCGCGACCGAACTTTCCAGACCAGGGTTGTCGCCGACCGTGCCGATACCGCGAATACGCGCGGAACCGTTAGCTTCGTTGCCGGTGGAAGACACCAGCAGGGACGGTGCAACCTGGTTCAGCTCACGTATGTCGCTGGCGCCCGAATTCTGGAGGGTTTCTCCGGAAACAGCTGACACGGCGACTGGAACATCCGCCAAGACCTGCGATCGCCCTTGCGCGGTAACAATGATTACGTTTTGGTCTTCGACATCGGCCCCTTCAACCAGATCCGCATCGGGTTCGCCAACATCCTGGGCGAAGGCGGCTGTCGGTGTGAAGGCAAGTGCCGCTGCCAATGCACCAAGGGCGCAATGGTGGCGTGATGGAAATCTTTTCATGTGCCTCTCCTCTAAGAATGTGCCCCATCCTAGGCACTAGTCGATGTTAGAAACGATGCCGATAAGCGCGTTTCATTTCAAGACTTGGTAGATGAATTGACGGATTATTTCACATTGTCGACAAGCATGTGGCAAAAATGCCATGCAGGTCACTACATGCAGGTTTCTAGTAGCCAGAAAGCTTGGAAAATCGGTCCTTTAACCAGCTCGACGAACCGAAGCTCTGCTCCAGCACGCGGGCGCGCTTGAGATAGAAGCCGACGTCGTACTCATCGGTCATGCCGATCCCGCCGTGCAGCTGGATGCCCTCGTTTGCCATGGTGTGCATAACGCGGTTGGCTTCCGCCTTGGCGATGGTCGCCGCGCGCGCCACGCCGAAGCCGGCATCGACGGCTTGCAGGCCCGCCTCGACCGCGCTGCGCATCTGGGCGAGATCGGCGAAGAGGTCCGCCATGCGGTGTTGCAGCGCCTGGAAGCTCGCCAGCACCTGGTTGAACTGCACGCGCTGCTTCAGATAGTCGAGCGTGTCGTCGAACACTTGCTGCGCCATGCCGAGCATTTCGGCTGCGGTGAGCACGCGCGCGCGGTCGAGCACGTCATCGAGCAGGTTGTCGCCGCCATTGGCGAGCTTCTCCGCCGCCGCGCCGTCGAAGGTGACGTCGGCATGGCTGCGCTGGTCGGTCAGCTTGCGGGTGGTGAGCGCGACGCCGTCGCCTTTCTCGACCAGGTAAAGCCCGTCCTTCGCCGCGACGACGAACAGGTCCGCACCATGCGCTTCATGGACGAAGGCCTTGGTGCCGCTCAGCTTGCCGTCGGACACACTGGTCTCGATCTTCGCAGGATCGTGGCTCGGCCCTTCGTCGACGGCGAGGGTGGCGATGGCCTCGCCGCTCGCCAGCCTGGGCAGCCACCTGGCCTTCTGCTCGTCGCTGCCGCCAAGAACGATCGCCGAGGCGGCGACGGTGTTCATCACCAGCGGGCTGGCGGTGAGCGTCTTGCCGAGTTCCTCGACGACGAGGCCCGCGGACAGGAAGCCGAAGTCCGACCCGCCATGCTCTTCGGGGATGATGACCCCGGCCCAGCCCATCTGCGCCATCGTCGCATAGGCGTCGCGGTTGAAGGCTTCGGGCTCGCCGCTGGCGCGGACCTTGCGGAATTCGGTGACCGGGCTTTCGTTGACGGCCCAATCGCGCGCCATGTCGCGCAGCATTTCCTGTTCTTCGTTGAGAACGGCCATTGTCCTTGCTCCCCTCTCTTACTGGTGGTCGAGCATGCCGAGCACGCGCTTGGCAATGATGTTGTTCTGGATTTCGGTCGAGCCGCCATAGATCGTCGTGGCCTTTCCGAAGAGCCACGCGCGCACGGCCCCGAGCTCGCCGTCCGAAAAGCCGTCGCCTTCCCAGCCGAGGCCCTGCAACCCGCGGATTTCGATCAGCAATTCGCTGCGTTCCTGGCTCAGCTTGGTGCCGAGCTTCTTGAGCACAGAGCTGATTTCGGAGACGCCGCCAGCTGCCTTGCTCTCTTCCATCGCGCGGCGCGCGGTGAGCAGGAAGCTGTTCCAGCGGATTTCGAAATCAGCGATCTTGTCGCGCAGCACCGCATCGGCGAGTTCGCCGTCGGCGCCCGTCGGCTGGTACTTCTTGGCGATATCGCCAAGGCTCTGGCCCATGAGTCGGGCGAGGCTGCCGCCGCCCGAGATGTTGGTGCGCTCGTGCTGCAGAAGGCGCTTGCCGATGGTCCAGCCCTGGCCTTCCTCGCCGACGAGGTTTTCCTTCGGGACCTTCACGTCGGTGAAAAAGGTTTCGCAGAACGGGCTGGTCCCGCTGATCATGGTGATCGGGCGGACTTCGACGCCGGGCGTGTCCATGTCGATCAGCATGAAGCTGATGCCCTTGTGCTTGTCGCTCTTGTCGGTTCGTACAATTGCAAAGCACTTGTCGGCCCATTGGCCGCCGCTGGTCCAGGTCTTCTGGCCGTTGACAAGGTAGTGGTCGCCCTTGTCCTCGGCAAAGGTCTGGAGGTTCGCGAGGTCAGAGCCGGCATTGGGTTCCGAATAGCCCTGGCACCAGCGGATTTCGCCGCGGCAGATCGGCGGAATATGCTCCTGCTTCTGTGCCTCGTTGCCGTATTCGAGCAGCGTCGGGCCGAACATCATGACGCCCATGCCGCCGATCGGGTTGTAGGCACCCGCCTTGGCGAATTCCTGGTCGATGATCTTGGCCTGCGCCTTGGTGAGGCCGCCGCCGCCGTATTCCTTCGGCCAGGTGGGGGTGCCCCAGCCGCGCGCGCCCACGGCTTCGCGCCACTTGGTCTGCGCCGGCGTTTCATTGGTGGGGCCGTCCACGCCGGCCAGCGCGTTCGACTGGCCCTTGAGTTCGGCGGGAAAATTGTCCGCCAGAAACTGCTGCACTTCCGCGCGGAAGGCGTCTTCGTCGGTCTGGGTTGCGGGCTCGATTTGTGTGGCCATGGGTGTTTTCTCGAAGAATCAAGGAAAGACAGATAAGAATGTAGGCTACGGGGACGAGGATCCCTCCGTCAGTATTGTTGTTCGGGTAGGTGAAGAACCAATCCATCCAGCATCGGCTTCATCGGAATCTGACAGGCAAGGCGACTGTATTCAGTGGTGCCTTCGGCGAACTGCAAGAGGTCGGCCTCCATTCCATCATGCATAAGCCGACCCACCTTGTCGATCCATTCGGGATCGACATGCACATGACAGGTCGCGCAAGCACATACCCCTCCGCAATCGCCATCGATACCCGGCACGTCATTGTATAGCGCCGCTTCCCTGGCTGTCTCGCCTTCTTCTATTTCGACCTCCCGTCGCTCACCATCGCTAGCCACGAACGTAATTTTGATCATCTTGAACTCCGCATTTCGATCTCGAGAGTCAGCGGGCGCGGAGCCGCACCGGCAGCCTGGTGATTCCGCGGACGAGGTTTGAAAAAAGACGCTCTGGTTCACCCGTAACCTCGACCCGGGAAAAGCGCTTGTGAATTTCTTCCCAGATGATCCGCAGCTGCAGTTCCGCGAGCCGGTTTCCCATGCAGCGGTGAATGCCATAGCCGAATGAGAGGTGATGGCGCGGATTTTTGCGGTCGATGATGAACTGGTCCGCGCGCTCGATAGCACTCTCGTCGCGGTTGCCTGACAGGTACCACATCACCACCTTGTCGCCCTTCTTGATCTGTTTGCCGCCGATCTCCCAATCTTCCAGCGCGGTGCGGCGCATATGAGTGAGGGGGGTCTGCCAACGGATGATTTCCGGAACCATTTTGCTAATGAGCGAAGGATCCGCGTCGAGTTTCGCGTACTCGTCCGGGCTTTGGTTCAAGGCGAGCACGCCGCCGCTGATGGAATTGCGTGTTGTGTCGTTTCCACCGACGATCAGCAGCATAAGATTGCCGAGAAACTCGAGGAACGGCATGTCGCGCGTGGCGGGAGAATGAGCCATCATCGAGATGAGGTCGTTCTTCGGCTCCTCGTTTATCCGTTCGTCCCACAGAGTCTTGAAATACATCGCGCAACCGATGAGTTCTTCGCGCCGCGCCTCGTAGGATTCGACGATCCCGGTTTCAGGTGCCGCAGTTGCTACATCGGACCAGCGCGTCAGCTTGCGCCGCTCCTCCCAAGGGAAATCAAACAAGGTTGCCAGCGTCATCGTCGTCAACTCGATCGCAACCTTATCCACCCAGTCGAAATCTTCGCCAATCGGGAGTTCATCGAGAATCTCTCCCGCGCGCTTGCGGATGATCGGCTCGAGCAGTTGCAGGTTGGACGGAGCCACTGCCGGAGTCACCGCCTTGCGCTGCTGATCGTGCTTGGGCGGGTCCATCGCTATGAACATTTCAAGTTCGAGCGCGCCTTCCACCGAATGCATGTCCTGGATTGCAATTCCGCCTAGCTTCGCTTCCGAAGAGAAGACCTTATGATTGGTGTCCACCGCCATGATGTCGTCGAACTTGGTAATGGACCAGTAAGGGCCGACATAGCTCTCGCGGCAGTAGTGGACAGGTTCTTCGGCGCGCAACCTGTCAAAAAATAGACCGATGGTATCGTTCTGAAACAGGCTTGGCCGGGCCACGTCGATTTCCTCGATCGGAATTGACGCGATCCTCGCCGCGGCATCCGGCTCGGCGATCTGGCTGTCCATAAGAACTATTCCTTCTACATCTCAGGCCTGATCGGCCTTCAGTCATCCTTAAGGGAGACATCTCGTGCAGTCAATAAATCGTATACTCTTTTAGTCCCTTGCAGACACCAATCCCATCGGATAGTGTGCCGATCCAACGAAGGTTTGCTAATATCCTTATACTTTTTATTCGAGAGGTGCGGGTGTGCTGATGAGTGGCGGATGTCAGCGGTGAAGAAGGCCAAGCGTGCCCTTTCTCTTGCGCAAAGCATCGTGCGGGACATCGAGGCGGGTCGCCATAACCCGGGTGACAGGCTTCCGCGCGAGGATGAAATGCTCGCGCGTTACGAGGTTGCGCGCGCAACTTTGCGGGAGGCTTTGCGGTTCCTGGAATTGCAAGGGGTCATCCATCTCCAGCTCGGCCGTGGTGGAGGTCCCGTCGTAGCCCGTCCGCAGACCGGCGATTTTGCAAGCAGTTTGTCATTGATTCTGCATTTCATGGAAGCCGATTTGCGTGGTTTGCTTGAATTGCGCGAAGCAATTGCTCCCGATGTCGCAGGGTATGCAGCCCAGCGTGCAACTACCGCTGATCTCAGCGCGTTGGCAGGGTGTCTGGCGGAATTGAGGCATCATGAAGCCTCTGATCAATTCGAGGAACTTAATCGCAGATTTCACGACTTGTTGGGTTGGGCGAGCGGCAATCCGCTGTTCGGTTTGCTGACCTCTGCGATGCATCTGTTGACCCGCGAGTTTTCCCATTCGCTGGGATATTCGGCACAGGAACGGGCGGTGCAGATGAAGTTTCTGGTGCGGGTGCTCGAGGCAGTGCGGACTGGCGACAGCGCCGCGGCCCGTCAAGCAATGAGCCGGTTGGTGGCCGGCTCTGCCGTCTATCTTTCGGAGCGCAGCCCCGAGCTGGTCTCGCAGCGGGTGCGGTGGGGGCAGCTGTAGAATTTTCAATAGTTTGAGTGTGCGTTTAGGCAAGTGGCTGGAGAGGAAGAATGGCGTTGAAGAGCCGAATATGCGAAATGCTGGGGATCCGGTACCCGATCCTGCTTGCCGGGATGGGCGGAGCGAGCGTTCCGGCGCTGGCGGCTGCGGTTTCGAATGCCGGCGGGCTCGGGGTCCTGGGTGCCGCGGCGTGTTCGCCCGATCAGTTGCGTGACTGGATTCGCCAGACCCGGGAATTGACCGACAAACCTTTCGGTGTCGATACGCTGCTCCCCGCGTCGGTCAGGCGCGGCTCTGCCCCTCAAAGCGGTGCTGCACCCCAAAATCCCATGGATCTGATGGGTGAATATCAGCAGTTCGCGCGCGACTTCATGGATCGTGAAGAGCTTCCGGAGGTCGATGCTGCCGCCGCCATGCGGGCGGCGGGCGCGCCTGAAATGGGCAAGGGCGGCCCGCAGTTGTTCTCGAAGGAATTCTTTGAGGCGCAGATGGAAGTGGTGATCGAGGAAAAGGTGCCGGTTTATGCTGCCGGCCTTGGCAATCCTGAACCGTGGATGGATCGGCTCCATGCCAATGGCACCAAGGTCATGGCGGTGATCGGCAAGGTCAAGCACGCCGAACAGGTCGTCGGGTCGGGCATCGACATGATCGTCGCGCAAGGGCACGATGGCGGAGGTCACAACTCGCCGATCGGGACTATTTCCTTGATTCCCCAGGTGGTCGACGCCGTTGGCGATCGTGTTCCTGTCCTTGGGGCCGGCGGTATCTCGGATGGCCGGGGTGTTGCCGCTGCGATGATGCTGGGGGCAGAGGGCGCGTGGGTCGGCACGGCATTTCTCGCGACCGAGGAAGCGGGCATCGAGCGCTTCCAGAAAGAGGCGATCACCGAAAGCGGCGATGCCGATACGGTCGTTAGTCGATCGCTTACCGGCAAACCGGCGCGCATGATCCGTAACAAATGGGCCGACGCCTGGGTGCAGGCCGGAAAGGAGCCTCTGCCGATGCCCTATCAGTCGATGATCTCCGGCCCGGTCATGGCCTCCGGGATCAAGGCAGAGCGCAAGGATGTCATCCCCGGCTTCGCGGGGCAAGGCATCGGCCTGATCGATTCGATCCGGCCTGCCGCCGAAGTGATGCGCGACCTGGTCGATGGAGCCGAGAAGGCGTTGGCGTCCGCTGGCATCTACAAGTGAAGCGCAGGAGGCAAGAAGATGGCTTACGCCAAAGGTCATGAATTGCGCCGCCCCGTAGAGCCTCTCAGAGCGCTGGGGCAATGAGGCAGTTGATTGCCGACAGGGAGGATACGGAGCAGGTGTTCCGTATCGTCAAGGCATTGTCGGGCAATTCCTATTATCGGAATTTCAATCGCTTCATGAAGTCGAGCGATGGGCGGCGTATCGCTTCCGACCGGGCCGACCTACTTGAAACCTTGTGCGATCGCAAACGCCTTGCGACCTGTGCGTCTGGCACGCTTGGCCGAGCCTACCTCGATTTTGTTTACGGGGAGGGTCTGACAGCAGAAGGTCTGGCGGAAGCCAGCGAGGCCGGAGGTCTGGAGGACCTCGGCGACCCCGATGTTTCCCTCTATCGTCGGCGCCTTCGCGATTCGCATGACCTGTTTCATGTCGTCGCCGGATACGGCAGGGACGCACTGGGCGAATTGTGCGTGCTGTCCTTCGGAAACGCGCAATTCTATAATCACGGGATCGCTTTCATCTTGGGCGTCGGCATTCCCAAGATGAAACTGGAAGCTGCCCAGTTGCCAGTGGCGCGCGCTGCATTTGAAGCGTGGCGCCGGGGCCGGGCTGCAGCCGATCTGACCACCTTCTACTGGGAAGAAAATCTTGATCGTCCGTTGGAGGATGTCCGCCGCGGGTTGCGACTGCGTCCGCCGGAGACCTATCAGAGGGTGCGCGCTCTTTCCGAACAGCTCGAACGCGATTACCAGGCGGTCAGGCAGGCATGAGCTTAAGCGACAAATCGGCCATCACCGGAGTGGGCGAAACCGCTTTCGTGAAAGGCACCGAGAAAACCGCGGTCGACATGATGCTGGAAGCATCGCGCAAAGCCATAGCAGATGCAGGGCTGAAGCCGTCGGATATCGACGGCATGGTTCCTCCGCCGATCTACACCACCTCGGAAGAGATGGCGGCTAACCTCGGTATCGAAGTTCTGCGCTATGCCTCTACGGTCCACATGGGCGGGGCGAGCCCTACCACGGCACTCCAGAACGCCGCGATGGCAATTGCCAGCGGCTTATGCGACCATGTGCTGGTGACGCTCGGGTGGAACGGTTATTCCGCCTTGCGGCCCAAGCCTGGCGCACCGCCGACGCGGCCGATGAACATGAACACCCTGACGAATACGATCCAAGGCTATTACATTCCGTATGGCGTGTTCCTGCCGGTGCAGATGTATGCCTGGCTCGCCACCCGGCACTCCCGAATTTACGATATCGGCCCGGAAGCGATGGCGGCCGTTGCACTGGCGTGCCGTCGCCATGCGCAGATGAATCCGCAGGCCTTCACTTATGGCCGGGAACTGGATGCCGAAACCTACCATTCCGCGCGCTGGATATCCGAACCCTTTCGCCTCTACGATTGCTGTCTGGAGACTGACGGGGCATGCGCAGTCGTGGTTTCGCGAATGGACCGCGCCAGGGACATGCCGCATGTTCCCGTGAGCATCGCCGGTGCGGCTGAAGGGCATCCTTACCCCGCCGACGATATCCCTTCGCGTCCCGACCCCTTCAAGATCGGCCTGAGCTACGCCGCGCCGCGCGCGTTCGAAATGGCGGGGGTCGATCGCGAAGACATGGATTTTCTGCAGATCTACGACTGCTTCACCTACGTGGTTCTCCTGCAGCTGGAGGCCCTGGGCTATTGCGAACCAGGTGGACAGGCAGAGTTCGTCGCGAATGGCCAGATCGAGCTGGGCGGGCGCTATCCCGTCAACACCCATGGCGGCCTGCTGAGCGAGGCCCATGTTTGGGGACTGAACCATGTCGTCGAGGCGGTGCGTCAGTTGCGCCACGATTGTGGGGAGCGGCAGGTCGAAGGCGCCCAGACCGGCCTGGTGACCGGCTGGGGCGATCTGGGTGACGGCAGTATAGCGATTTTGAGGAGGTTTGCGTGAGCGACGAGAAAGATCTGCCGCCCAAGATGCGCCCCTCGGCGCAGGCCGCACCAGCCAAGCCAAAGCCGCGCCCGCAGGATCCGGTGGAGCAGGAATTCTGGAACCGGTGTCAGGACGGCAACCTTTACTTCCAGCAGTGCGAAGGATGCGGCAGTTTTCGGCATTTGCCGCGCTATATGTGCGCCCGATGCGGTTCTCCTGAGTGGTCGTGGGAGCGTAGCACCGGCAATGGCACGCTGTTTTCCTGGACGGTGACCCATCAGGCACTGCATCCCGCCTTCGCCGGCGAGATTCCCTTCATCGCTGCGGTGGTGGAACTGGAGGAGGGAGTGCGCATGGCAACCCGGCTGGTCGATTGCGCGCTCGACGAGCTTGAGCTCGATCTGCCGGTCACGCTGGATTTCGAGCCGATCTCCGAAGATTTTCGCCTGCCAGTATTCCGACCCGTCGCGATCGCGCGCGCAGAAGGATAGACCAAGATGGATCTCGACTACGGACCCCAGTATGACGTGTTTCGCGAGGAAGTGCGCCAGTTCCTGCAAACCCACGGTCACCGCGCACCCGATGGCCAAGGCCGTGCCGCGCGCCCTTCCCCCGAAGCCGTCGAATGGCAACAGCTGTTGATCCTGCATGGTTACACCGCGCGCACGATTCCCAAAGAATACGGCGGATACGGAGCCGAGCCGGACATCCTGAAATCGCGGATCATTGCCGAGGAATTTTCGCGCGCTGGCATCCCCGCAGGCCTTGCGAACCAGGGCATTTCCATGCTCGTTCCCACGCTGCTGGAACTCGGAACCGAAGCCCAGAAACGGCAATGGATCGAGCCGACCCTTAATGGCGAGATAGTCTGGTGTCAGGGATATTCGGAACCTGGAGCGGGATCGGACCTCGCCGCGCTCAAGACCAGCGCCCGCGTCGAAAATGGCGACTTTGTCATCAACGGACAGAAGATCTGGACCAGCACGGCCAAGCAGGCGGACATGATCTTTTGCCTTGTGCGGACCGAACCGGACGCGCCCAAGCACGGCGGCATCTCCTACTTGATCTTCTCGATGGACACACCAGGGATCGAGGTCCGACCACTCAAGACCATGACCGGTCATGCCGAGTTCAATGAAACGTTCTTTACCGACGTGCGGGTTCCCCTGGATCAGATCGTCGGGCAGCGCGGGCAGGGGTGGTACGTGGCCAATGCCACACTGGGCCATGAACGTGGCATGCTGGGCGACCCCGATGCACTGGAAAACCGGCTCCAGGCGCTGGTCAGGCTGATGCAAAAAGAACGCATCGGCCAGGGTTGCGCAATGGACAACGCCGTTCTGCGTGACCGGCTGGTTGCATTGCAAGCCGAAGTCGCGGCGATGAAATTCAACGGCATGCGCATCCTGTCGAACAGCCTTAGGGGGGATGCCGGCGGCATGGCGAAACTTGTCGTGAAGCTGCAGAGCTGTGAGCTCGCCCATCAGATTTCCGCGCTCGCGATCGACGCAATGGGCGAGATGGGCATACTCTATCACGGAAGCGAGCGCGAGCGCGAAGACGGTGCCTGGCAGTGGAACTACATGTTCCAGCTTGGTCTGATCATCGGTGGAGGCACCGCCCAGATCCAGAAGAACATCATCGCCGAACGCGGGCTGGAAATGCCGCGCGAACCCAAGTTCGCAACGCCTCCCGCGGCCGAACAGGCGACGGCCGTTGCAAGCGGGCAGAATAAGGGAGCCGCCTGATGGATTTCGGACTTTCGCAAGACCAGGAGATGCTCTGCGACGCGATCAGCCGCACTCTTGCTGATACTTGTCCGCTCGATCATGTGCGCGAATGCGCGGAGGGCTCGGTTCCCTTCAGCGACAACGTGCGTTCGGCGCTGGGCGAAATCGGCATTTGGGGAATGATGGTTCCCGAGCAACATGACGGGCTCGGGATGACAATGCTCGATGCCGCCGTTGTGGCCGAGCAGCTCGGCTATGCCGTCGCGCCGGTGGCTTTTATCGGTGCCCATGTACTGGCACCCCTTGCGCTGGCACAGGGCGGTAGCGAGGAGTTGAAGGCGCACTGGCTGCCGAGGATAGCGAAGGGCGAGGCGCAAATCGCCGTCGCGATCGCGGAAACGGTGGAGATCCGGGACCGGGCAGGCGTGGACTTCGACGGCGCAAAGCTCGACGGAACGGCTTTGTTCGCGCTCGACTTCCTGGAAGCCGACGCGTTTCTGGTAGCCGATACCGCCGGTCGTATGCACTTCGTAGCTGGCGATGCTGCGGGTCTGGAGAAGGTTGCTCTCAAAACGATCGACCGCACCCGGAGCGTAGGGGAGCTGCGGTTTTCTGGCGTAGCGGGCGAGGCTCTCGCGGACGATGGTGGGGCCACAGTCAGGCGCCTGCGGGACGCCGGCCGGGTGCTCCTGGCCGCCGATAGCCTCGGTGCGGGCCAGGCTATGATCGAAAAAGCGGTCGACTATGCCGGGCAGCGCGAACAGTTCGGACGAGTGATCGGCAGCTTCCAGGCGGTCAAGCATATGTGCGCGGAAATGGCTGCCCGCCATGAACCATGCCGTTCGCTGGTCTGGTATGCCGCCCATGCGTTCGATGCGACGCCCGACGAGGCTTCGCTGGTGGCATGCCATGCCAAATCACATACGGGCGAAGTCCACCGTTTTGTCGCCCGAACCTCAACCGAGGTGCATGGGGGGATGGGTTTTACCGATCTCCTAGGTCTGCATTTCTGGTTCAAGCGAATCGGTTTCGACCGCCAGGTTCTGGGCGGTCCCGAAGCGGTCCGGGCCGAAGCAGCGGCCTTGCAGGGGTGGACGCAGGTCGCATGAGACGATGAATTAGGCGCACGCTACCGACAAAATCGTGGCCACCAAGGAGAGAGGAATTAATACGTGATCGACTGGAACCTTGGCGACATCCTTGATGCAATCGAGCCTGCGGTCCCAGAAGATGCTCCGGCGCTGATTCACGGCGACCGGATCATTAGCTGGCCCGAAATGTCGAAGCGTTCGAACAATTTGGCGCGCAATCTGCGCGCGCAAGGTGCAGGCGACGGGGCGAAGATAGCCTTCTACATGCGCAACCGTCCCGAATACGGGGAATTGATGGCCGCGTGCTTCAAGGGCCGCCTCACGCACGTGAACATCAATTATCGTTACCGTCCCGAGGAGGTTTTCTACATCTTCGACGATTCCGATAGCGAGGTAATTGTTTACAGTTCCGAGTTCCGCGACTGCATTCTTGAACTGAAGGAACGGTTGACCAAGGTTCATACATTTGTAGAAATCGGCGATGCTTCGCAGATCGCTTCCTTCGCGCTTCCTTACGAAAAACTTGTAGAAGGTAACGGCGCGCCTCTCGATATCGAGCGTTCCCCCGATGACCTGCTGTTCATATATACAGGCGGTACCACCGGCATGCCCAAGGGCGTGATGTGGCGACACGATGATATGCGCAAGGCTCAGCTCGACGCGCAAAAGCTGCTGGGTCCGGTTCCCCAGACCATGGAGGAAATGGTGGCCCTGGTGAAGCAGGGCGAGCTTGCGCGCATCACTTTGCCGGCGTGCCCGCTGATGCATGGAACCGGGTTCATTACTGCTATCGGCACGCTCATGTCGGGCGGGGCCATCGTCACGCTGTCCGATCCATCCTTCGACGCCGAAGAATTGTGGGATGCAGTGGACCAGCACAAGGTGCAGAGCATCGCCATTGTCGGTGACGCTTTTGCCAAACCCATGCTGCAGGCGCTGGACGCCCACCCGAAGCGCTGGGACACGAGCAGCCTGATTTCGATCATCTCGTCCGGCGTCATGTGGAGTAAACAGGTAAAGGCGGGCCTGTGCAAACATATCCCCCAGGTCATCCTCATGGACAGTTTTGGCGCTTCGGAAGGGCTGGGCTACGGCTTGTCGGTGACGACCGCACAGGGCGGCACCAACACCGCGAAATTCGGGATCGGGGAATTTTGCGACGTATTCGACGAGAACGACCGGAAGGTCGAGGCGGGGAGCGGCGTGCCCGGCTTTATTGCCCGCAAGGGCGCAATCCCCACAGGATACTACAAGGACCCGGAAAAGTCGGCCAAGACTTTCAGGACGATCGATGGCGTGCGTTACTCCATCCCGGGCGACTGGTGCCGGGTGGAATCCGATGGAAGCCTGACCTTGCTGGGCCGCGGCAGCGTCTGCATCAACACCGCAGGTGAAAAGGTTTACCCCGAGGAGGTGGAGGAAGTGCTCAAAACCCATCCCGCCATTGCCGACGCGCTTGTCGTCGGGGTGCCTGACGAAAAATGGGGCGAAGCGGTGACCGCTGTGGTGCATTTGACCCAGGATGCGGACTTCGACGCGCAAGCGATCAAGGATCACGTGCGCCAGCAACTGGCAGGTTACAAAACGCCCAAGGCGATTTGCCCAACGCAAACCGCCTTGCGCGCGTCAAACGGCAAGGCGGATTATACTACGGCCAAAGACATCGCGAAAGCGGGTGCCGGGGCCTCGTGAGCCATTCGCCCCTTCCTGACTATGATGTCGTAATCGTCGGGGCCGGGTTCAGCGGAATATACCTGCTATACAAGCTGCGTCAGGCGGGGTTCGATGTTCTGCTGGTAGACGCAGCGGAGCAGCCGGGCGGAATCTGGTACTGGAACCGCTATCCGGGAGCACGGGTCGATTCCCAGGTTCCACTTTACGAAATTTCCATTGCGGAAGTATGGAAAAGCTGGACGTGGAGCGAACGATTTCCAGGCTGGGAAGAACTGCGCGCCTATTTCCTCCACGTCTGCGATACGCTCGACCTCTGGCCGGCAATGCGAATGAAAACACGGGTCGAAAGCGCGCCGTTCGATGAAGACACCGCCTGCTGGCGATTGAAGCTCGACGATGGCGGAAAAGTAAGCGCGCGTTTCCTCTTGCCGGCCCTGGGGTTCGCCTCGAAACCCTACATTCCCGATATCCCGGGCCTTAGCGATTTCGAAGGCGAATGGTGCCATACCGCCCGCTGGCCGCAGGAAGGCATCGACCTTTCCGGCCGCCGGATCGCCCTGATCGGCACGGGTGCCAGCGGCGTACAGGTGGCGCAGGAGGCGGCAAGCTGCGCGGAGCAGCTGACGCTTTTTCAGCGAACCCCGATTCTCGCCCTTCCCATGCGGCAGGAAAAACTGGACGCAGATCGTCAGCTTCGCGAAAAATCCGAATATCCCGCTGTCTTCCAGAAAAGGCTTACGACAAGTGGCGGTTTCGAATGCCAATCGCTGGACATTTCGGCCCTGGCTGTGACCGAGGAAGAGCGGACTACGCATTTCGAGGATTTGTGGCAGCGAGGAGGGTTGCGCTTCTGGTATCATAATTTCGCTGACATACTGACGAACGAGGACGCCAATCGCCACGCCTACGAGTTCTGGCGTGACAAGGTGCGCGAGCGGATCTGCGACCCGACCATTGCCGAGAAGCTCGCTCCCGATGAGCCGCCACATCCCTTCGGGACCAAGCGACCATCGCTCGAACAGAATTATTACGAGATCTTCGCACAAGACAATGTGACGCTGGTCGATCTGAACGACACCGCGATCACTCGCGTCACCGAGGCCGGGATAGAAACAGCCACTGGCATGATCCCGTGCGATCTCATTGTCTTCGCGACCGGCTTCGATGCCGGTCGTGGCGGGCTCATCGACATGAACATCACCGGCCGCGGAAGGCTGGCGCTGGCAGAAGCATGGAAGAGTGAGATCAAAGCCTATCTGGGCATGGCTGTCGCCCAATTTCCGAACATGCTGTTCGCCTACGGACCGCTCAGCCCTTCAGGCTTTTCCAACGGTCCGACAAGCGCCGAAATCCAGGGTGACTGGATCTGCGATTTCCTGATCTGGCTGCGCGATAACAGGATCGGCCTTTTCGAAGCCGATGCGCTGGCCCAGCGAAGCTGGACCGATATGGTCGCCCAAGTAGGGTCGATGACGCTCTTCCCCAAGGCTGAATCGTGGTACATGGGCGCCAATATTCCCGGCAAACCCCGACAACTGATCAATTTCCCCAGCGTATCTGGTTACGCCGATCTATGCCACGATGTCGCACGGCACGATTATCGTGGTTTTATCAGGAATACACTATCCGGTATGGAGACTGCGCCGAAATGAATGAAATGAAACCAATCCACGACGGGTCAACAGATATTGATCCCGTATGGGCCGGCGACGGGGCGGATATACCCGAATGGTTCGCCTGGGCGCTGAGCGTGCCCCGTGAGGAAGGCTTCGTAGAGGTTGGTGGCGCGCGGGTGCATTATCTTCGCTGGGGCAGGCGTGACCGGCCCAAATTGCTCATGACTCACGGTTTTCTCGCCCATGCCCGCTGCTTTGCCTTCATCGCACCGTACCTTGCCGAAGACTACGACGTGGTGGCGTTCGATCTGGCCGGTATGGGCGATAGCGAGATGCGCGGCGTGGCCGATATAGCTGCGCGGGGAAAGGAATTTGTCGAGATCAGCGAAGCGCTCGATTTGTTTGCAGATGGAAGCAGACCGACGATCATCGCCCATAGTTTCGGCTCGGGTGCAGCGCTGACCGCCGTTTCCCAATCGCCGGATGCCTTCGCCGGCGTTATTGTCTGCGATCTCATGGTGATGCGGCCCGAAAAGCTGGAGAAATACTGGACCATGGGCAGATCGAGCCCCGGGTCGGGTAATCCTGACAAACCGGTGCGACGCTACCCCACCTACGAAGCGGCGCGCGAGAGGTATATCCTGTCGCCGCCGCAGGCAGTTGGTGAGCCGTTCCTGATGGATTACATGGCCTATCACTCTCTCCGCCGCGATGGCGAGGAGTGGACATGGAAGTTTTCTCCCGAAGTGTTCCGGCGCAGCAACAAGCCCGACGAATGGCTGACAGTAGGCCAGAGGCTGGTCGATGCGCCCGGGCGCAAAGCGATTGTGTACGGCGAGAAAAGTCAGCTCTTTGATCGCGATTCCGCCCGCTATATCCGGGAACTGGGAGGGGGAAAGATACCAATTGTTGCAGTGCCCGATGCACGCCATCATCTCATGCTGGATCAGCCGCTCGCGTTCGTCGCTGCGCTACGGGCGGTACTGGCCTTTTGGAGCCTCTGAGATCCCCCATACTAAGAGGCTGGTTCCTGGTCAGAGGCCAGCGAGATGGGGGCAAAGGGCGTCCATATTCATCTTGTACTATATCCGAACTATTGTCGCCGTCGGCACGGCGAACGCTTCGTTGGTCTCGATGCCAGCTGGGGCAAAAGCTTTATCGGGAGCAACTCGCTTAGCACGCCAACCATTGCTGATCTTTAGCAAACGTTCACTCCGCGTGCGATCTGGATCGTGGCCCATGGGGTCAAAAGATAAGGCGCTTTACTAATATCACGCGGATGTATATGCCCATGGACGGGGATTGGGCTAATTCTCTCCCTCTCCTCTCCACAGACTAAGGGGCGACCCTCGAGGTCGCCCCATTTTGCAGTAAGCGGCGGAGCCAATTATCGTCGCACTGAAGAGATGGGAAGGGATGCTATATGACACTGAGAGCGATGGTGCTCGCCACTTCGGCCATCTTGGCTTGGCCGCAGATGGCTTTAGCGCAGGATTCCACAACTGATGAGGCGGAACCCCAAGGATCCGTAATCATCGTGACGGCCCAACGCCAATCTCAAAGTCTGCAAGAGGTGCCGATCGCGGTCAGTGCCTTCGATGCTACGGCTCTCGAAAGCCAGCAGATCGAGAACGCTGCTGACCTTCAATTGACGCTCCCGAACGTCTCATTTTCGAAGGGCAACTTCACCGGGTCGTCCTTCACCATCCGTGGTATCGGCGATCTTTGTGTTGGTGTGACGTGTGACGCAGCGACGGCTATCCATATCAATGGTTCCCCTCTTTTTGGTACCCGGCTGTTCGAAACAGAATATTTTGACCTTGAGCGAATTGAGGTCCTACGGGGGCCGCAGGGCACCCTCTTCGGCCGCAACGCTACCTCGGGTGTTGTCAACCTTGTGACAGCCAAGCCTGACCTCGGTTCTTTCGGCGCGGCCGGAGAGTTCGAGTATGGGAATTACAACAGCATCAAGGCCGAAGGGATGGTCAATGTCCCGATCGGCGATTCTATCGGCGTTCGGGTAGCCGGATTCTTTCTGAATCGCGACGGTTACACCACAAACCTTTTCGACAATTCGGATGTCGACGACCGAGACATGTACGCTGTTCGTGGTTCTCTTCGTTTTGAACCCGGTGCCGATACCACTCTCGACTTCATGGCATATTATTTCAGGGAAGATGACACCCGTTTACGTAATCAAAAGCAGGCCTGCCAGCGTGACCCGCTCGGCGTGCTGGGTTGTCTGAACAATCGCCGCGACTTTGACATCACCAATGCCAATTCCACAGTCGGCGCAACGCTCAGTTCGCAAGAGTTCTTCGCTATTCAGGGAATTCCCTCAGTACTGGGATTGGGAAGCCTGTACGGCCCCGATGCATTTGCAGGATTCGATAAGCCCGACGATGTGCGCACGGTAAACACGGCGTATACTCCATTCTATTTTGCCGATGAAGTGCAGCTACAGGCCCGTCTCGAGCAGCGCATCGGAGCTATGACACTGACTGCAACCGGTCTTTATCAGGACACCGAAGTCGATTCCCGGCAGGACTACTTTCTGGGCATTCAGGATCGTACCGGCTTTGCTACGGCCTTGAACGTGTTGTCCGGCTTCGCGGCCAACGGTTTGCCTACCGGCCTCCCCGCACCTGCACCGGCGTTCGTGCCAGGTTCGTCGGCGTATTTTACCCCGATTGTGGAGGCTCTCATCCCCAATGGCCCAGGGGGCTTATTGTGCACCTCCGATAACGATGATGGGAACAGGGGCGCGTTCGAAGGTAATGTATTGTGCGGCGAAACGCCGCTATCCTTCGACAGGTCTTCAGAGCAACGCGAATCCTGGAGCGGCGAAATCCTCCTTTCCAGTGATTTCGACGGAGCATTCAATTTCCTGCTCGGAGGGATCTATGCAAAGTCCAAGACTACCGACAACAGTTACTATGTAAACTCATTCGCGCTTGACTACGCCAGTGCCATTCTGGGATCGTTTGGTACTTTGGCAGGCGGTGCACCGCCATCCTACTTCGCAACATCCATGTACCGCAACAATTCTCTCGAGGCTAATCTTGAGAGCTTCGGTGTGTTCGGGGAGATCTACGTCGACCTGACCGAGCGTCTGACCTTCACCGGAGGTTTGCGGTATAACGACGACAAGAAAGACGTGACTGCGCGCACGACCTTGATTAGCTTCCTCAATCCTTACGCGAATGACGGGGAGCCGTTCGACAGCCCGATCACTCCCTTAACCGGTCCCTCTGGTCTTTTTGATGCCGATCCTGGTACGCCAGGTGAGCAGCTAACGCAATTTAGAGAAGTAGGTTTCGATGAAATAACCGGGCGTGCGGTGCTCGACTACGAAGTTACGCCTGACAATTCGATTTACGCATCTTATGCCAGGGGCTATAAATCCGGGGGTATCAACCCGCCCCTTTCGCCCGTTTTCGATGTGGCTGAAAGCTTCGGATCAGAAACCATCGACGCATTTGAAATCGGATCGAAAAATACCTTTGCGAATGGCGCACTGCAATTAAACGCTACTGCATTCTACTATAAGTATAGCGGGTTGCAGCTTAGCCGCATCGTCGCCCGTACCTCAGTTAATGATACTATCGATGCCGATATCTGGGGTGTGGAACTAGAGTCCGTTATCCGGCCCGATCCCGATTGGCTTGTCAACTTGACGTTCAGTTATCTCAACGCGGAAGTTGCCGGCGACCAGTTCTTCTCCAATCCGCGCGACCCGGGTGGCGGCGATCCTGATGCCGTCATCATCAAGGATATTAGCAACGGTGCTAATTGTGCCGTAACCGGGCCAGCCCCCGGCGCGGCCGACGCATTCGTGGCCGGAGTGAACGCAGCTCTGGGTCTTCGTGGTCCCGAAGAATTTCCTAATGACGGCAATCTTGCGTCAAGCGGCGCATTCAGCATTTGCGATGTCTTGGCCGGAGCCGTTCCGGCGGGCAGCGGCCTTGCGGTATTAAGCCCTGGCGTAGAGGTCAACATAAAAGGGAACAAGTTGCCGCAGGCCCCCGAAATGAAGGTTTCGATGGGTGTGCAGTACACCGCCACTTTCGACAATGGCATGACTCTGGTTCCTCGCGTGGACGTAGCGCTGACTGGTGAGCAATACGGCAATATCTTTAACGGCAGGGTCAACCGGATCGAGCCATTCGTGCAAGCCAACGCGATCGTGCAGTTGAACAGTGCGGATGAGCGTTGGTTCGTGCGCGGATTTGTTCAGAACATTTTCGACAGCAGCTCGGTGACAGGATTGTACTTGACCGACGCATCCTCGGGGAATTTTACCAATATCTACACTTTGGATCCTCGTAGATATGGTGTTGCTTTGGGGTTCAGTTTCTAACAGGTCCAGATCGTGTTGGCGGGGAGATCGGTGGTCCTCCCAACGACCCGAACGGACAGTGCCAGCTAGTTCGTATTTCGACCCATGACTTTATAGCTTTTCCAGAGCGGCGTAATGCTCGATGACCGCCTCGTAAGCCTACCGACGAGGCGGTCATCGAACCGGCCAAATGCGAGCTGCACTCGAAATGCCTGTACGATCGCTCGTTGATGTCGCTACGAGATGCTCGCGGAAAGCTTAAGGCCTTACATAGAAACGACAATGAAGAGTCACCGAATAGTGCAATCGGGATATCCGATGGTGATACTGGCAAACGCACTCTGCGAAAGGCGGAAACATGCTGACCCCTATGATCCAAGATTGGGTCGTAGTGCACGAGGTGCTGACGCGTTAGGAAAAGTTGGAAGGGGCTGCGGGGCAGACTTCTGAGAAAACTTATCCTAACTCTGTTCAGGTTTCATAACTGATTTTCGATCGACCGGAGCTGGCTCAACCGACGTGCGATTGTCGCGAGACAATTCGACCCATCCCAACCCAAGCGACTTCTGGATCGCGATCCAGCCATTTGTCATGGCGGCGATCGCCCGATCGAGATTTGCTCTGGCCTGTTCGCGCTTGCGGATCGAAGTGTTGAGTTCGCCTTGCGAGATTACCCCCGCGGCGCGGCGTTGCTCGTTAAGCTCCGCAGCCGTGTCGGCCTGCCGACTGATCTGCGCCAGCGCGGCTACGTTGGCTCTTTGTTGCCCGAACCGAGCAAGCGATTGTTCGGCGTCGCGTAGTGCGCCCAGGACCACTTCAAGATAGCGCGCTTCGGCCTCGTCGCGCGCACTCTCGGCCTGATCGATCGATGCTGCCGTGCGGCCGAAATCAAGCAGGTTCCACTGCAGCCGCGGCAAAGCGATTGCCGATAAGTTGCCCGGGTCCAGGATGTCGTCGGGCTCCGATCCGCCCAAACCGAGAATCCCCATGAAGGAAATCTTGGGGAAGCGAGCAGCCTCTGCCACGCCAATGCGCGCATTCGCCGCGGCCAGCATGCGTTCGGCGGCTCGAACATCCGGCCGCCGCGCTATTAGCGCTGCGGGATCGCCCACCGCGACCCGTTCGGGGGGAAGCGGAATTTCGGCCTGAGCCGCCAGGAGCCCGTCGAGTGCGCCGGGCGCTTCGCCCGTCAGCACCGCGAGCGTGTCTTTGAATACATCGATGTCCGCTTGAGCTTCCGCGATCTGCGACTTGAGCAGTTCGAGCTCGGCGTTCGCGTTACCGACCGGGAACAGCGCGAGAGCGCCCTGTGTATAGCGCTGATAGGTCAATTCGAGAATTTGCTGCTGCAAGTCGCGCTCTCGCTGGACAAGCTCGAGCCGCCCTTGCGCTTCTCGCAGGCTCACATACGCCCGCGCGATTTCGGCGGCGAGCTGGACTTTCGCATCCTCGGCGTTCGCCACCGAGGCCGCAGCCTGAGCGTTAATGGCCTCGACACGCCGTGCCTGCCCCCCAGCGAAATCGATCTCCCAGTTTGCATTGAGCCCGACGTTGTAGACGCTGAGGCTGTCCTGCTCTTCGGTGTCTGCAGGAGCGCCGGGCGATCCCGGGGGCGGGCCGCTGCCGATATCTAGCCCTGGGATATTCGCCTGGACCGCAGTCGCCTGCGCAGCCACGGCGGGTAGCCGGTTGGCGCGCTCCTGGCGGACAGAAGCCCTTGCCTGTTCGATGCGAGCGCGCGCCGCGGCCACGCCCGGATTGCCGACCAGCGCGCGCGCCTCCAGTTCATTGAGAACCGGATCGCCGAGCAGCGTCCACCAGTCGCCGGCAATCGGCGCAAACGGATCGATTTCGGGGCCGGCGCGTACGAACGCATTGCCTGCGGCGGTCGCAAGTTGCGGGGGACCGGCATAGTCGGGACCGGACATGCAACCCGCGAGGAGCGCCATGGGAGCGAGGAGGGTTAGGGTCTTGCGCATAGAGTTCTCAGTGCATCGAAAGGGATAAGTTCTTCGGGAGAGGCTTGAGGAACAGTACCAGCGGCACCGTGACCAGGGTAATCGCGCCCATGGCGAAAAAGACATCGTTGTAGGTCATCACGAACGCATCGCGCTGAATGATGCCGGAAAGCATCTCCAGCGCGGCCTGTGGGCTGCCCAGCGACGCCGTCATGCCGTCCAGGTATTCCTGTAGCCGGGGGCTGTTGGCGTTGAGGGTTTCTTCCATGCGTCGACTATGATGCCACAGGCGCTGATCCTGGAACGAGGCAAGCCCCGCGAGCGCGAACGAGCCCCCGAGGTTTCGCGCCGCGTTGAAGATCCCGGAAGCATCGCCGGCATCCTCCTTGGCAACCGAAGCTACCGTCGCCTGGTTGAGGAACATCATCGTGAGGATCATGCCGATGCCACGCAGGAACTGGCTTTCGGTGAACACTCCACCTCCCGATTCCGCTGTCAGATTTATGCTGACGAAACAGCTTAGCGCCATGATGAACATGCCCGCGCCGACCGCAATGCGGATGTGAATCCTGCGGATCATGAACGGGAGAACGGGCATCAACAGGAAAGCCGGAACGCCCATCCAGAAGATCACAAGTCCGGTCTGCAAGGCATTATAATCGGAAATTATCGCGAGAAATTGCGGGATCACGTAGGTCGAGCCATACATGACCATGCCAAGCGCCAGTGCCATCACCACGACGCTGGCAAACTGCCTGCTGAGCATCAGGCGCAATTTGAGCACGGGTTTGCGCGCGTAAAGCTGTCCGTAGGTCAGAAGTGCAAAACCCACGACCGTCATCAGTGTGAGCTGGACGATCAGCGTGGAATCGAACCACTCCTCACGGTGGCCTTCTTCCAGAACGATGGTCAGCCCACCCAACCCAAGGATCATACCAGCTATTCCCGCCCAATCAGCCTCGCGCAGGTAAACCCAGTCGGGCTTTTCATGGGGTAGCCCGATGAATAGTAAAGCAAGGAGCAACGCGCAGACGGGCACGTTGACGAAGAAGGCGTAGTGCCAGCTCAGGTTCTCGGTAAGCCAGCCCCCCACCAACGGGCCCATTACCGGCCCAAGAACCACGGTCATTCCGAAGAGCGCCATGCCAATCGGCTGTTGCGATGGAGGCAGTCGCTTTGCGACGATGGTCATAGCGGTTGGAATAAGCGCGCCGCCCATGAACCCTTGACCGGTGCGACCGATGATCATCGTCGTCAGATCGGTGGCAATGCCGCACAACACCGAAAAGGCCGTGAAGGCAGAAACCGCGACGATGAGCAGCGTGCGAAGGCCGAGCAGTCTTTCCAGCCACGCGCTCAGAGGGATGATGATGATCTCGGCAACAAGGAAGGCTGTCGCGATCCAGGTGCCTTCGGTTCCGGTCGCGCCGATTTCCCCCTGGATCGTCGGCAGCGCCGAATTGACGATCGAGATGTCAAGCGTTGCCAGCATCGCCCCCAGCGCACCGGCGGCTACGGCGATCCAGGCCGTAGCATCGGCCTTTTCGACCGGCGGCGAAACCGCTGCAGCGGCGCCTGCCATCGGTCAGTCTCCGGCCGCGTTGCGGATCGAATCGAGTTGGTCTCTAGCGGCGCGCGTATCGACACTCGCGACAACAGACATGCCCGGCACCAGCAGACGCAGGATCTCGGGCGAAGCCTGAATGGATATGCGCACCGGGACGCGCTGAACGATCTTGGTGAAATTACCCGTCGCGTTTTGCGGAGGTAGGATCGAGAATTCTGCCCCGGTACCCGGCGCGATGCTCTGCACTCTTCCTGATAGCTCGAGGTCCGGCAGCGCGTCGATTTCCAAGGTGACGGGTTGCCCCGGGCGGACAAGTCCGAGCTGCGTTTCCTTGAAATTTGCTGTCACGTAGAGGCGGTCGGTCGGTACGAGGCTCATAAGGCGTTGGCCAGGCTGGACAAATTGTCCAGGTCGGACCGTGAGGTCACCCACCCGCCCGGAAATACTGGCCTGGAGCGTGGTCGATGACAGGTTCAGACGGGCGGCCTCGAGTTGCGCACGAGCGGCGTTGGCTTGCGAATTGGCCTGGTCTATCTGCTCGCTAAGCGTGTTCTGTCGGCGCTGTGCCGCCGTGAGCGCGGCGCGCGCTGCCGCGACTTGAGCCTGCGCTTCTCTGGCCTGGGCCTCCAGCTGATCGAGCCTCTCGCGCGGCTCCGCTCCCGAAGCGGCAAGGGGGCGGTACCGGACAACCTGCTCAGCAGCGAGACCAGCCTGTGCAGATGCTGCTGCGAGCTGTGCACGGGCCTGGGCAATTGCCGCGTCCTGCTCTTGTTGCTGGGCGCGTACCGTATCTGCTCCGGCGAGCGACGCGGCGATCTGGGCTTCGACCTGGTTCGTTTGGGCACGATAATCTCGCACGTCCAGCTGGACAAGCGCATCGCCCGACGCGACCGTTTGATTCTCCGTCACTAATACGCGCTCGACGTAGCCCGCAATTTTGGGGGAGATGATGACGCTGTCGGCGGCAATATAAGCGTTGTCGGTGGACTGCTGGAATCTGCCGTACGTCTGATGATTGTAATACCAGTAGCTCCCGGCGAGCAGGACCAGAATGCCGGCGATCAGCAGACCCAGCCGGACCCGCGGACTGGACAACCCCGTCGGACGTGCGCCTTCATCGCTAGCCCCTGCTGTCTCGTCCGCCATGATTATTTCGCTCCTCGCCATCGTTTGAGCCGCTGCGCGAGCGATATAGCGGCCAAAACAAAATGCGAAAGTCCTTTACTATTTTTCTCCGATCGATAGGAATGTCTCATGCCAGAAGATGAGGGCACTCTCGCACTCGACAATGTCATCACCCACGATGATCGAGCGATCTTCATGATGGACCAGATCAGCCGCGCCGCGCGCAAGGCATTCGATGACCGAGCACAGCCGCTGAGCCTCAATCGTACGCAGTGGCGTGTGTTGGCGCAGTTGATCAGAGCTCCTGCCCTGAACCAGACGGACATCGCCAGGAGACTTGAAATCACATCCTCCAGCAGCGGCCTGGAAGACATGACGCCTTCGCGCTTGAGTGACCGGACGCGGCTTGCGCAAGTCATAGCAATATTCGGTCGCCACGGGCGGGGCGGCATCACGCCCGTGTTGGGACTAGGCCGATCTCAAAACCAAAACACATTCGACGCGCCCGGATGCCCCGCTCGTGGCGATTGCGCCAGGGGACGAACCTCGGTCATGTTCTATAGCGGACAACCGAATGGAGCATGCGGGACGCGAACTTTCATTGCACCGGCCCTCTGCCGGACGAACAAACCGCTGGCGGCGTGCTAGATGGAAACTAACGCAAACTTCTCCCTAGTGGCGTGGATCGTTGGCATTCTGATGCTTACGACCATCGCTTTCGCGATGTGGCTAATCGATCCCAGACCAAATCAGGAAACATATCAGATCAAGTTTGATCGCTCCGTGGAAGGCCTTCAGTCGGGATCGACTGTAACACTATCGGGAGTCCCTGTGGGACAGGTAACATCGGTCCGTCTGGCGGAAAATGAACCGGAAAACGTGGTCGTTGTTCTGACTCTCGATCCTTCTGCGGCGAAAGTCCACGGCCTTGAAGCGACAATCAGCACGGATCTGATAACTGGAGAGGCTGCGCTCGTGCTCGAGGGCCGACGGGGTCGTCAGGGCATTTACACCGACAAGTCAGGAAAAAAGATCATTCCCGCCGCGGACGAAACCGGACTATTGGGGAGGGATGCGACCGCCACTGTAGAGACCGTGGCAAATAGCATTCGCGCTCTGAACGAAGGACTGGAGCCAGAAAAGCAACGGGTGATCACCTCCGATCTTGTCCGGCTTCGAGTCACGACGGCCGCACTCGCATCGGACGCCGAAGGTTGGGACGAACGATTGGCCTCAACAAAAGGAAGATTGTTAGACTTAGGGCACAGGGTTGGTGGATGGGGAAATAATCTTCGAGATGCAGATCGGCGGATCTCAGGGCGGAGCGCTTCTGCTATCGCGCAACGACGCCTTCGCCAATTCAGGGAGGGCGTGCAGAACGCTGAAAACAAACTTTCCCAGATAAGGAGTGGCATTCCGGCGGTCGAAGATTCTTTGGTTGAAGGTGAAACGGACCTTCGCGAGCTTAGTCGCGAACTTGCTCCTCTCAGTGAAAAAATCGAAGATATTCAGGTTGAGGGAATTACATCAAATCCTCCCCTCCCAGACTATCGGCCAAAAAGAAGAGAAGCTGGAACGAATATCGATGATTTAAAGTAAACCGAACGGATGACTGCTTCCGGGCAGAGCGCGCAGCCCGTAGAATAGCGGAGATTGGAGCGCAAAGCGGATAACGACCTACTCCGCGGTCAAGTTTGAAATTGAAATTCCGAGTCCTAAAAAAGGCATCGAACCAATACATTAGAGGGATTTTGCGGGCCTTTTGCGGGCTTTTCAGCTTGACCGAAATATCTAAACATCAGAAATTAAACGGAAAAGAAGTTCGAATGTGATGCCTCTTCTGGGCACCACTTCTTCTTCTCTTGCCTCTCCGATCCGTCACTATCCGGACAGGGGCGCGGGCGTTTGCGAGGTCCGCGGTCTAGGGGCCCGTACAGCCTCCAATGCGGACTGGACCACCGTTCTTGTTGGCGCGCGAAGCGTTCCTGCGAGGTCGAAGAAACGCGCTGGCTTCCTTGGGAAGTGCGACACGCGATGGAAATCTGGGTGGCGAATTGGCGGGACTGCGATGCGGTTCGCGGCACCGAGCTTCGCCGCGGCAATACATCGCGCACCAGTAGAGCCACCTACGGACCTTCCCCTATTCCGGCGAGCCTGACGCGGGGAGCATCCTCTTGGCCCCGCTAGCAGGAGGCCGCCATGGGAACCGCTTTGCAAGCAGACTTGCCCGTAAATGCCACGCCGGAAATCGACCCGCTCGACAACACCACCGGCTGCTGTCCGCGCTTCCATCCGGAAGGGTGGGATCGCCAGAGCCTGCATTTCGAGGACAAGCGCTTTGTCCGTGCCACCACTCGCTCGCAAGATCACGTGCCGGTCGACATGGATAAGGTATTCGGCCGCGTACACGAGGCGATAGCCGATGCAGGCGCGCTTGATGAGCCGCATTTCCTGGTCCTCAGCCGCGATCTTTCGTCCCGGGAGGCCGAGCACCTCTTCGCTGTCGATGGCGAGGTGCCGGACGAGGAAACCGTGACGTTGTCCGGACATTTTCGCACGCGCGTATTCGATGCGCCCTATCCGGAGGCTCCTGTCCTGCTCGATGCCTACGCGCGCGAGCTTGCCGACGAGGGAGAGGAAGTCGAGGAGAGCTACATCTTCTATACGACCTGCCCCAAATGCGCCGAGGCCTACGGTCACAATTACATGGTGGCGGTGGACAAGGTGCGTAGCCGGGAGCCTGAGGATCAGAAGGCGCCGCCGATCATGACGATGTGAATCGCGCGCGCATCGCCGCACTATCGCAAGGTCCCACGGTTCGCCGACGAGGTGTCCGGAAGGGCGAGCGCACTCCATCAATCGTGATGGCCGAGATATCGCGCGATAACCTGCCGATCGCTCAGCATCTCCTGCGGACTTCCGGAGAAAACCGTCATGCCCTCATCGAGCAGGTAGGCCCTGTCGATGACGTCCGTCATTTCGGGTACGTTCTGGTCGGTCATCAGCACGCCGATCCCTTGCTTCTTGAAATCCCGTATCATGCTCTTGATGCTCGCGATCGTAAGCGGGTCGATCCCCGCAAATGGCTCGTCTAGCAGAACGAATAGCGGATCGAGCGCCAGCGCCCGCGCGACCTCGCAGCGTCGCCTTTCGCCGCCCGACAAGGATGTCGCCTTGGCGCCGCGCAAATGTTCTATGCCCAGGTCCGCGAGCAACTCGTCCAGCCGCTCCCGGCGGATCCCTCGGTCGGGCTCGACGATCTCGAGCATGGCCAGGATATTGTCGGCGACCGACAAGCCGCGAAAAACCGATGGCTGCTCGGGAAGATATCCCAGGCCCAGCATCGCGCGGCGATAAAAAGGCAGCCGGGAGATATCCGTATCGTGCAGCATTATCCGCCCGGCATCGCATTTCACCAGGCCGAGAATGCAATAGAAGGTGACGGTCTTGCCCGCGCCATCGCGCCCGAACAGGCCGACCACCTCGCCTCCTTTCACCGTCAGCGATACACCGTTCAGAACCTGCCTTGCCCCGAAGGATTTGCGAATGTCGACGACGTCGAGAGCGGTCGGCGAACCATGCCGCTCGCCGCCACGTGAAGGCCGGGGCTCCGCTCGCGGCGCTCTCGTGTTTCTTTCGAGTTTCATCTCGATCCGTTCGCGCTGCCCTGCGTTCCGATTTCGCGCTTGGCTCGTCATCATCATCTGCGAAGCGCGCTGAAAAACCTAAACGATCACGCCAGGCGCAGACCTCCGGTTATCTACGGATATCGGTCACAACGGCGCATGACCAAACAGGTTGAAAGCCAGCCGAAGAGGGTAATCGGAATGCTTTTCCAACGATTGAGACCCAGCAAGCTGTTCGCCTGCGCGGTGGCGGTAATGATCGCGGCCTTCGCACCCTCATCTCCGTCGTTCGGGCAGGCTGAGAGCCAAACGCAGGAACCTGCGGTCGCCACGGCGACAGAAACGGACATGGTATTCGTTTCGGCCGAGAACCTGGCTGTGTCGGCAGTGACGACGGATGATCTGTTCGCGGCCGGCGGCACCGTGGTGACCAGTGGCGCGCAGGCCGATCACCTGTTCCTGGCTGGCGGGGAGATCGAGGTGATCGACGCGACCGTTCATGACCTGATCGCATGGGGTGGCGAGCTCCGGTTGCGTAGCGCGCAGGTCACCGACGATATCATCGTCGGGGGAGGCGATATCGTGGCGAGACCGGGTTTCGATATCGGCGGGTCGGCCGTTCTCGCCGGTGGTTCGGTCAGGCTCGAAGCACCGGTGGGCGGGGACCTGCGGATCGGCGCGGGCGACATCTTCGTGAATTCCTCCGTGCAGGGCACGGCGCGCCTGTCTGGCGACACGATCGTGCTTGGCCCACTGGCGCGGATTGGAGGCGACCTTCTCTATCGTAGTGAAAATCTCACCATCCAGCCCGGCGCCGTTATCGAGGGCCGCAGGGCGGCCCTGCCGATGCCCGACCAATCCACTGCGGAAGAAATCGGCAAGGGCGTCGGCCAGCTGTTCCTTCTCTTTGGCCTATCCATCGTCCTGAGCTACTTCATTCTCGTGGCGCTGCTGGTCTTTTTTGCTCCGGGCCTGATGCGCTCTGCTTCGACCATGATGCGGGAAAAACCATGGCAGAGCTTCGGCATCGGCGTACTCTACGCGCTGATCGTGCCGCTGCTCGTGGTGGCGCTCGTCATTACGGTTGTCGCCGCACCTCTTGCCGTGCTGCTGATTGCCATCTCGGTGGCGCTCACTCCGATTGCGCTTGCCGTCACGGCCTACTTCGTCGGGATGAGTTTGCGCAGGGTGACTACCGGAACATCCGATCCGCCCGACACGCTCTTCGCGCGCATAATCTGGCCGCTGCTCGGCGTGATTGCGCTTTTCCTTCTCACCCTGATCCCGGTCGCGGGAGCGCTGATCTGGCTGCTCGCCATGGTCTTCGGACTGGGCGCGCTCGCGAAGCAGGCAGCAGGCGCGCTGACCGCACCCGCCATGTCACCGTCGGCTTGAAACGACCACCGGCGTCTGGCCCGAACCTCAAGGCCTGATCGCCACTTTGAGCACCCCGTCGCGCTGATGCGAGAATAGTTCGTAGGCGTCTTCGATCGACTCGAGCGGGTAACGATGCGTCACCAATGGGCCGGCATCGACGCGACCCGATGCCACGACGTCCATCAGCCGCCGCATCCTTTCCTTTCCCCCCGGGCAGAGCGTAGTGCGGATCGTGTGGTCGCCCAACCCTGCCGCAAGCGGCTCTAGCGGAATAGTCAGGTCGTCCGAGTAGACGCCGAGCGAAGAGAGCGTCCCTCCAGGCCTCAACACCCGCAAGGCACCTTCGAAGGTCTGCTGGGTTCCCAGCGCTTCGATCGCAACATCGACACCGCGATCGTCCGTGATCTTCAATATCTCGTCGACCGGATCGACCTTGGCGAAGTCCACGATATGGGTCGCGCCCATCTTTCTGGCCATTGCCTGCCGTTCCGGGACTGTCTCCACGCCAATGATGGTCGTCGCGCCCATCATGCGCGCGCCAGCCGTGGCGCACAGCCCGATCGGCCCCTGCGCAAATACGGCGACGGTATCCCCGATCTTGATCCGCCCGGACTCCGCGCCGCTGAAGCCGGTGGACATGATATCGGGACACATCAGCACCTGCTCGTCGGTCAATCCGTCGGGTACCGGCGCGAGGTTCGCCATCGCATCGGGGACGAGCAGGTATTCCGCCTGGGCGCCGTCTATCGTATTGCCGAAGCGCCATCCGCCGATCGCCTTGATGCCATGTTTGCCCTGGCCGCCGCATTGGGCATGACACCCGCCCAGAGAAGCATAGGAAGTACCCGCCGGCGTAATCGCCCCGGCGATGACCCGCTGGCCCTCCTCATAACCTGTGACTGCCGAACCGAGCTTCTCGATTACGCCGACGGGCTCGTGACCGACCGTGAGACCTTTTTCGACCGGATATTCGCCCTTGAGAATATGCACATCGGTGCCGCAAATCGTCGTCGTGGTGACACGGATAAGCGCGTCCAGCGGGCCGACATCGGGGACCGGTTTCTCGCCCAGGACGATCCGCCCGGGCTCGACGAAGATTGCGGCTTTCATAAGCTCGGCCATTCGCTCGCTCCATTGCCATCGTGAGAACAAGGCGAAGGATGCGATGCCGCTCGCACGAGGTAACTACGCAGAAGGCCTTAGTGTTTCAGGTCCGGCCTGCCGGGCTAGATCGGCTTACCGTATATCTTCTCGATATCCTCAAACTTGGCGAGCCCGGTTCCCGCGGTGATGAGCGAGGCCGCACCTGCCGCGATGCCCAAGCGAAATGCATCCTCGTCCGGCTTGCCCAGTGCGAGCCCGTAAATCATTGCCGCCAGACAACTGTCGCCGGCACCCACCGCGCTGGCGGTTTCCACCTGGGGAGCCGCGAGTTCGATCACACCGGCCTCGCTCGCCAGGATGCCGCCGCATTCGCCCATGGTCACCGCGACCAGCCTGGCGCCGCCACTTCGGACAATGTCCATGGCGGCTTCGCCAATCGCATCCGGTTCGGTGACCTTCTTGCCGACCAATTGCTGAAATTCCTTGAGATTGGGCTTGATCAGCTCGAACCCTCCGGCCTCGAGCCCGGCCGAGAGCGCCTCCCCGGACGAATCCAGTACGGTACGGATACCCCTTTTGTTGGCTGCGGCTGCAGCGCGAGCATAGAAGTCGATCGGTACGCCATGCGGCAACGACCCGCTCATGACCAGGAAATCGCTGGAGATCTGGTCCAGCCTGTCGAGGCAACCCTGCCATTCGACTTCTCGCACCTCGGGGCCCGAAGGCACCAAGCGATATTCGTGGCCGGTTTCCTCTTCGAGTATGGTCGTGCTGATACGGGTTTCGCCGCGCACGACGATGCGTTCGCGGACCAGCTGGTGGATGTCGAGCAGCGCGTCCAGCGCGATACCGGTCGATCCGCCGGACAGGTAGACACAGCGCGCGTTGCCGCCCATGCGGACGAATACGCGCGCAACATTGATCCCCCCGCCGCCGGGATCCGCCAATTGCGGCGGAATGCGCACCTTGTCGGTGTGGCTCAGGCGCGGAACGGAGTAGGCGACATCGATAGTGGGATTAAGCGTTAGGCTCGCGATGCTCAGCATGTCGTCAACTCCTTGGGGGAGGATATGTCATGCACCTCCCATGCCTCAGTCCGCCGGCGGATAAATCGCGGAACGTTACGTATTTCGGGATCGCGAAAGAGCGTTGAACCAATTGTAGCTCACATTCACAGAAGGGTCCCAACCCATGCCGATATCTTCATTTCAAGACCGGCGAGCGGCTGGAAAGGAACTCGCGGCAGAGCTCGCCAAGCGCATATGGCACGATCCCGTGATCCTCGCGCTTCCCCGCGGCGGCGTGCCGGTGGGGTTCGAAATCGCCAAGAAGCTTCGGGCGCCGCTCGACCTGGTCATGGTGCGCAAACTTGGCGCGCCAGGCAATAAGGAATTCGCTGTCGGGGCGATCGTCGACGGAGAGACGCCCCAGGTCGTCATCGACGCCGACGTGGCGCGGATGACCGGAGCGAGCGATGCCTACATCGAGCGCGCGAAGGAGGCCGCGCTGGCGGAGATCGGGCGGAGGCGCGTCATCTATGGTGCCATGAACCCCGTCTCTGTAAAAGATCGGACGGTCATCGTCGTCGATGATGGCATTGCGACGGGGAGCACGGCGCGTGCTGCGCTCGAGAGCATTCGCCAGGCCAGGCCGGCCAAGATCGTGCTGGCGGTACCCGTCGCCCCGCCCGACACGATCGCATCGCTGGCATCTCTATGTGACGAGGTGATCTGTCTGGCCCAGCCGCGCTCTTTCCAGGCCGTCGGCGCGCATTATGCCGACTTCGGGCAAACCAGCGACCGAGAAGTCGTCGAGTACCTTGCGAGGGCGCGCGAATTCTCGCCGGAGCAGACGGCCTGAGCAAGCTACTGCGCAATCGCGGGTTCGACCTTGGCGATGCCTTCGGCGGCCGCGACATGGTTCTTTACGGCGACGAAACTGTCGGGCGTGACGGAAATCGAGTCGATCCCGCATTCGACCAGAAATTCGGCGAAGGCCGGATGATCGCTGGGCGCTTGCCCGCACAGGCCGACCGGAGTGTTGTGCGCATGCGCCTCTGAAATGACATGCCGGATCATCCACAAGACCGCCGCATCGCGGGCGTCGAATTGCTCGGCGAGGAGTTCGGAATCGCGATCGATTCCGAGGACGAGTTGGGTGAGATCGTTACTGCCGATAGAAAAGCCGTCGAATCGCTCGGCGAACTCTCCCGCAAGCACGACATTGCTCGGCACTTCGCACATCACCAGAACTTCGAGGCCGGCCCGTCCGCGAGCCAGCCCGTTCGCGGCCATTTCCGCGAGCACGCGATCGGCCTCGTCGATCGTGCGGCAGAACGGCACCATGACCACGACATTGGTAAAGCCCATCGTCTCGCGCAAATGCCGGATCGCACGACATTCGAGCGCGAATCCCTCGCGGAACAGCGGCGACGCGTAACGCGAAGCCCCGCGAAATCCGAGCATCGGATTTTCTTCTTCCGGCTCGAACGCGCGGCCACCCAGCAAGTCCGCATACTCGTTGGTCTTGAAGTCGCTGAACCGGATCACGACAGGATGCGGATATTGCAGCGCGGCAATCCGCGCGAGCCCGCGGGACAGGCGATCGACGTAGAATTCGGCGTGCCCGCGATGACCGCGCGTAAGACGTTCGATTGCGGCACGCTCTTCGGGGTCGGCGATCCGCTCGGGCTGGAGCAATGCCATCGGGTGGACCTTTATGAGGTTGGAAATGACGAACTCCATCCGCGTAAGCCCGACCCCGTCGGACGGTAGTTTCCACCAGCGATAGGCGGCGCCCGGATCGGCAAGGTTGAGCATCACGCGCGTTCGGGTCGCAGGGAGCGCGGAGAGATCAATCCGCTCTTCGCGGATCTCCGACCGTCCTTCATGGACGAGACCGTGCTCGCCGGCGGTGCAATTGACCGTGACTTTCTGCCCTTCTTCGAGTTGTGCGGTCGCATTGCCGCATCCGACAATGGCCGGTACCCCAAGCTCGCGACTGACGATCGCGGCATGCGACGTGCGTCCGCCGTGATCGGTGACGATCGCTGCCGCCCGTTTCATCACCGGCACCCAATCGGGATCGGTCACCCCGGTCACCAGCACCGATCCGTCGACGAAGCGATCGATCTCGGCGGCGCCCGAAATGACGCAGACGGATCCGGTCGCGGCTTGCGAGCCGATGGCTTGTCCTTCGACCAGCACGGGGCCTGGCCGAAGCACTTTCGAGCTGTGCAGGATATCTGCGCGATCCTGCGCCTGCACGGTCTCGGGCCGTGCCTGGACGATGAAGAGCTCGCCCTGCGGGCCGTTTTTCGCCCATTCGATGTCCATCGGGCAACCATAATGGCGCTCGATTACCGCTGCCCATCGCGCAAGTGTGAGAATCTCTTCATCTTCCAGTACGGCGGCGTGCTGTTCGGGCTCGCTAGTATCGACCCATCGGGTGCCGGAATCATCGTTCGAGTAGATGAGCTTGCGCTGTTTGGCCCCGCACCGCTTCTTTATGATCGGGCACAGGCTTCGATCTTCAAGCAGCGGCTTGAAGACGTGATACTCATCGGGCTCGATGGAGCCCTGCACAACGCTTTCGCCCAGTCCCCATGCCGCATTGATCAGCACGACCCGGTCGAAACCGGTTTCGGTGTCGATCGAGAACATGACGCCCGCACCCGCCCGGTCGGAACGGATCATCCGTTGCACGCCGACCGAGAGCGCCACGGCAGAGTGTTCGAAGCCTTTCAATTCGCGATAGACGATTGCGCGATCGGTGTAGAGCGAGGCGAAGCAACGCTTGCACGCGCCGAGCAACGCATCTTCGCCGACGACGTTGAGAAACGTCTCCTGCTGCCCGGCAAAGCTCGCGTCGGGCAAATCTTCGGCCGTCGCGCTCGAACGGACGGCTACGTCCGCCGCTCCCGATCCGTCGCGCGCGTCGAGTTCGCGATAGGCGGCGAGGATCGCATCGGCGATCGGCTCCGGCCATTCGCCTGCAAGAATTGCGCTCCGGATTGCGGCGCCCGCTTGCGAAAGGCTCGCCCGGCCATCCTGATAGTTCGCAATTTCCCCGGCGATCACCTCGTCGAGATCATTGGCGCCCAGAAATGCGCGATAGGCGGCGGCGCTGGTGGCAAAGCCTGGCGGCACGCGAATACCCTTGTCCGTCAGCGCGCCGATCATCTCGCTCAGAGAGGCGTTCTTGCCGCCCACTTTCGCCGTGTCCTCGCGCGTCAGGGACTCGAACGGGTAAATGATCGGGTCATCGTTCATGTCGCTTTATCTTTCACCCCCGCATGTCCGGGTTTGGAAACCGTGTCTGGAGCGTCCCCGATCCGCGCCTCGACCTCGCGGCATTCGCCGGATGGCGGAAAGGCGATCAGTTCCCCGTCGAACGGCTCGCCATCGACAATCAAGTGTGTCCGCGCACGTCCATGGAGGGGCCCCTCACGGGTGAGCTTGATGCGGATCGTCCCGCCGCCGCGCCGCAGGGTCGCTTCATAGCCATCCCATCCTTCCGGGAGCGAGGGCGAGATGTGTATCCGCCCATCGCGCAAGGTGAGCCCGAGAATCCCTTCTACCGCGAGCCGCCAGGTCCATGCGGCGGCACCGGTGTACCAGCTCCACCCGCCCATTCCGCGATGGCGGCCCACCGAGCCGATATCGGCCGCCACCGAGTAAGGTTCGGTACGATAGATATCCGCCGACTGCCGCTCGCGTGCGTGTTCGATCGGGTTGAGCATGGTGAAGATGCGATGCGCGTGATTGCCCTGGCCGGTCCGTGCGAGAGCCAGACCCAACCAGGCCGCGGCGTGCGAATACTGCCCGCCATTTTCGCGGATGCCCGGGGGGTAAGCCATGATATAGCCGGGGTCGTGCGCCGACTTGTCGAACGGCGGCCATAGCAGTCGCGCGATTCCGGCCTCTTCGTCGACCAGCTCGCGCAACGCGGCCTGGAGCGCGGTTCGGCTGCGCGTACTCGCGCCACCGGCGAAGACGGACCAGGATTGCGAGATCGAGTCGATCCAGCATTCGTCGTTTTCCTGCGAGCCGAGCGGTGTCCCCTCATCGTCGTAGGCTCGGCGATACCATTCGCCGTCCCATCCTGAATGCTCTGCATTGCGCCGCCAGGTCGCGGCCCGTTCCGCCCAGTGGCGCGATTCCGGGATACGGCCCAAGAGCCGCTCGCAATGCGCCAGCGACGCGGCGCAGACCGAGGCGAACCAGGCAAGCCAGACGCTCTCGCCCCTGCCCTTGTCACCGACCCGGTCCATCCCGTCGTTCCAGTCGCCGGTTCCGATGAGCGGGAGCATGTGGCTGCCCAGCTCGACCCGCTCGAGCGCCCGTTCGCAATGCTCTATCAGCGAACGGGGCACTCCCCCGGCATCGTACATCGCGTAACGATCGTGCTCGTTGTCGGCGAGCGGGGGCGCCGTGAGAAAGCGAACTTCCTCCTCGAGGATCGACGTGTCACCCGTGGCGTTTACGTAATGCGCCGTCGCATAGGGGAGCCACAGCAGATCGTCGGTAATGCGGGTTCGTACACCGCGTCCTGCGGGCGGGTGCCACCAGTGCAGCACGTCGCCCTCCTCGAACTGATGCGCAGCGCAAGTGAGGATATGATCGCGGACGCGTTCCGGGTCGGCATGCAGGAAGGCGAGGACGTCCTGCAATTGATCGCGAAAACCGATCGCACCGCTGGCTTGATAGAAGCCGGTACGCGCGAGAATGCGCGAAGACAGGCTCTGGTAGAGCAGCCAGCGATTGGCCAGGATATCGAGCGCAGGGTCGGGCGTCTCGACCTCGACCGCGGCCAGCAGGTCGTCCCAATAGGCGGTATTCTCGGCCTCGGCCGCCACGCCGCGGCCGACCGAACGCCAGTCGCGCGCCAAGGCGAGCGCCTCCTGTTCGGTCTCCGCTTCGCCGAGCACGAAGAGAATCTCGCGGCTTTCTCCTCGAGCGAGGTCGAGATGCACCTGGTAGGCGGCGCAGGCGTCCGCGCCGGCGACCTCGGAATTGTCGAGGCCCCAGCGGCCAAGTGCGGCGGGCCGTGCGAGATTGCCTTCTCGGCCGATGAACTCCTGGCGGTCGGTCGCGAAGCCGTGCGCATGCTCGCTCGCCGTGAGAAATGCGCTCCGCCCGGCAAAATCGGCATTCCACGGATTGGTCGCGACTATCGCCTGCGCGTCGGGATCGAAGCGGCAATGGACGTGACGCCGGGCGATGCCGGGGAGTGAGCCCAGCAGCCATTCCGCGTAGTAGGTTGCGGTGATGCGCCGATCGCGCCGGCCGAGATTGCGCAGGGTCAGACGGATGAGCTTGACCGGGGCATCGCGGGCAACCGTTACGGTCATACGCTGCTCGATCCCGCGGCTAGCCTGGCGCCATTCGGTGAATCCCGCACCATGCCGAACCTGGCAGGTCATGTCGCGCCCGGCGGGATCGGGCGTAACCGACCATACCTGCGATGTTTCCTCGTCGCGCAGGTAAAGGATCTCGGTCTGGCGGTCCGCGACCGGATCGTTCGTCCAGGGGGTCAGCCGATATTCGCCGCTGTTGACCGACCAGGTGAAGCCACCGCCGGACTCGGTGACGAGCGTCCCGAATGCATCGTTCGCCAGTACGTTGACCCATGGTGCAGGCGTCGTGTTACCCGGCTCGAGATGGATCAGATACTCGCGTCCATCTGCGGTGAACCCGCCATATCCGTTGTCGAACAGCAGATCGTCCGGCCTTGCTGGCGGACGTTGCGGCTCGGGCTCGAATTCGAGCGAGGGAAGGATCGGCGGGGGCTCGAGGCGATGCGGCATGGCTCGCGCGATCTGGTCGGCCAGCGGTCCGTTCGAGCCGTCGAGGACCGCCCATGCCATCGCTTCGAGCAAGCGCACATGCCCTGAACCGATCTGGTCCGCGAAGACGAGGTGGATGCCGCCATTGCGGCCCAGCATTTCGGTCGCGCCGACTTCCTGAAGCAGGCTCACCAACGCATCACGGACAGGCTCGATATAGGCCGAACCCAGAGTCTGGAGGATGACAATGTCGACCTGGAGGCCCGCGCGGCGCCACAATTGATGTGCGCCGATCACCAGGTCCAACAGTTCGTTTTCCTCCAGTTCCCCCTTCAGGAGCAGGATCGGCAAGTCGCCCGAAAGTGCGAGGCCCCAAAGGTTCTGCTGGCCTAGCGCATTGCCGCGGATCGTGGCGCGCTCGGCCCGCAGGGCGGAGTGCGGATAGACCATGAGCGAGCCGAGTGCCTGGACATCGGGCAAGAGATCGGGCGCGATGCGAGCGCGGTGAATTGCCCGTGAGACTTCCCGCTCGGCATCGTCGGTCAGCCAGCGGATTGCCGAGAGCGTAGCGTGACGTTCGAGCAGTTCGAGGGCGCTCGATCGCGAGGCTGCGGCGATCGTGACGAAGCACAGCTCTTTCGTTTCACCGGGTTCCAGATCGAAACGCAGCTGAAAGCATGCAGCGGGATCGAGCGTCCACCCCTGGGTGCCGGAGAGGCTTCGCGTGGCTCCTAACGGCGCGTGCGCGGTGCGGTTGCGGCCGAGAAACAGCCGGCGATCGCATTCGAAGCTCACATCGGGGACGATCCCGTCGGCCCCGATGACCGTCTGCAAAAGCACAGGCGGTGTATCCTCGGGACGGCGCGGGCGGCGGGTGAACAGCAATGCGCCGGGCTCGGCGAGAAAATCGCTGCGCACGAACATCTTGCTGAAGGCGAGGTGGCGTTCGTCCTCCAGCGGCGGCGCGAGGGCGATCTCCGCATAGCTCGTCAAGCGGAGCGATCGGCGACGGCTGCTTTCGTTGGTGATCAGCAGCCGGCGCAATTCAATATCGTCGCTCGCGCCGACAGTCACCTCGAGCCGGGTGTTTATCTGGCTGTCGCGCCGCTGGAATTCCGCCGCGTGGCTGCGGAAAGTAATGCTCTCCTCGGCCGGAGCGACCCCTGTGGGCTGGCGCGTTGCCGACCACACGCGTTCGCTGTGTTCGTCGCGCAGGTAAAACCAGAATCCCTCGGCATCGCGCGTGGCGTCCGGCACGAAACGTGTCAGCGCCTGTCCATTCCAGAACAGCCCGCCACCGCCCGAAGAAGATATGCGGCTCGACAACCGACCGTTGCCGAGAAGATGCGTTTGCGGGAACGAGGTCTCTGCCGGAGTCCAATTGTACCGGATCTGAGTGTTGGCGCCGGCGGCATCGTCGATCGTGACCGTTTCAAGCCGTTCGATCTCGGCCGGCAGTTCGTGCGGGATGCGTTCCGACAAGAGCAAGGTCGTAAGCTGGATCTGCGGATCCCGCGTAAACCGGTCCACCAGAACGTCGCCGGTGAGCAGGTTGCCGATCGCGCACAGGATCATGCCCTGATGGTGCGCCATGAATGCGTTGACCGGTGTGAAGATGCCGTCCGATGCCGGTGCGCGATGCGGCGTGAAATCGATCGCTTCCCATAGACCGTATCGGCCGCCGGCCCCGAGGCTCTCCAACCGCTTGAGGTTGGCCTGGGCAGCGACTGGGTCGTGGGCCAAGGCGAGGGCGGAGGCATAGGGCGCGATCACCAGGTCCTGGGCGAGGCCGCGGCGCAATCCCAGGCCCGGCACACCGAAGGCGCGGTAACGAAAGCGATGTTCGGGATCGCGCGCCGCGTAGGCGGATTCGGAAATGCCCCAGGGCGTGCTGCTGGATTGGCCATAGCGGCGATGCACGGCGACGGCGGTGTGCTCGCTCTCGCCCAGCAGTGTGTCGGGTCCGCTCGGCATCAACAGGCGGGGCATCAGATATTCGAACATCGAGCCATTCCACGAGACCAGCGCGACGTTGCCATCCGCGCGGGTTATCGGACGCCCGAGATGGAACCAGTGCTCGACCGCGACGTCCTTCTTGGCGATGGCGAAGAAGCTCGCGATGCGCGCTTCGGAGGCCAGCAGATCGTAGTGGTGGACGTCGGTCTCGGCCGTGCTCACATTGTGGCCGATGAAGAATAGACGGCGTTCCTTGTCGTAGAGCCAGGTGAAATCCATTTCCCACGCAAGCCGTTCGGTTTCGTGCGCGAGCGCGATCAACTCCGAGCCGATTGTCGGAACCGTTGCCGTGTCGCGCGCCATATCGTGGATGTGATGCCTGAGGCGTTCGATCCAGATATTGAGATCGCGCACTTGCTCGGCGCGATCGTTGGCCGCGCGCTGCATGATGTGCGCACCTTCCGCCTCGAGCGCGGGAAGATCATCGCTCAGCAGCCGATGCAGGAGGATCTGCGCATCTGCGGCATCGTCTCCCTGCCGCGATGCATCCTCGCCCATGCGCCCGACGCGTGCGCGAAACTCCTCGCTGTCGTCGAGCTCGCCGGCGTGTTCGGCGACAAGGGCGAAGAGATCCTGCAGACCCGCCCAGCGCTGGTTTTCGAGCGCGTTTTCCCTCGCCGCGTCCCGCAGACAATGCGCGTAGCTGACCAAGGCGGCTGCGAGATTGCCGCTATCGACCGTGGAGACATAGCGCGGCTCGAGCGGGCGCAGGTGATGCGTCTCGTACCAGTTGAGAAAATGACCGCGGTGGCGTTCGAGCTGCCCCAGACTATCGAGGACATTGCGCGTTCGCGCGGCCAGCTCGACCCGCCCGACGAAGCCCAGATCCCATGCGCTGGCCGTCGACAGGATCAGCATAGCGATATTGGTCGGCGAGGTGCGGTGCGCGATTTCCTCGTGCGGTGGCCCCTGGTAATTGTCCGGAGGCAGCCAGTTGTCGCCCGGTCCGGCAAAGGTTTCGAAATAGAGCCAGGTCCGGCGGGCCAGTTGGCGCAGATAGGGAATGTCGAGCTTGCCCTCGGTCGGTCCGGCCCTGCGCCGCGGCAGCTCGATGAAGCGGGCTATCTCGGGCGCGAGCGCCCATGGGAGGATCAGGAACAATGCCGGCGCAATTGCCGCAGGCCGGAAAAGGTACACTGCTGCCGCAATGGCAATCGCAAGCAACGGAGCAGGGGCCATTTGCCGCCATAGGGCGAACCTGCGGGGCTCGCCCCCGGCGTGCGCCGCGACATGCGCAGCCGAGGTCCATTCGAGCAAGTTTCGCTTGCTGACGTAGCGGCGCCACAGGGTCACCACGATCGCATGGAGCGAAAGCAAGGCCTCGTGCAGCATGAAGACGATAACCAGCAGCCATCGGCCGGTCTGGTCGATCATCCGCGCCCGGAAGCCGAAGGTTGCGCCGCGGCGACGGCCGCGGGTCAGGCCGCTGGCGAGGTCGATCAGTAGTTGCCCGGCAGGTGCAAGCAGGACCAACGCCGTCCAGAACCAGGGGCTGCCCGGCAGAACTAGCCAGCCGGCCATGGCGAGCATCACCAGTCCCGGCTGTACCAGGCTGCGGCGCAGATTGTCGAACATCTTCCAGCGATCCAGCGCGCCGACCGGATTGCGGATTCGCGTGCCGTTAGTGCCCGGCACTCTGCGCATCAGCCATGGAAGCAGCTGCCAATCGCCGCGTATCCACCGATGGAGGCGCTGCGCATAGTGCCGATACGTGTCGGGGAACCCCTCGTAGAGCACGATGTCCGTCGCCAGCGCGGCCCTGCCCAGCGCACCCTCGAAGAGATCGTGGCTCAGGATCGCGTTCTCCGGGACCTTCCCATCCGCTGCAGCATGGAAGGCGGCGAGGTCGTAAATCCCCTTGCCGACGAAGATGCCGGACCCGAACAGGTCCTGATACACGTCGGATACTGCGCGGCTGTAGATGTCGATCGCGGTTTCGCCGGTGAAGAGCCGGGCAAAGAGGGTTCGCTCGCCGCTGGCGGGCGAAATCTCGACACGCGGCTGGATGATCGAATAGCCGCGCTGCAACCGGCCTTCGCGCGTCATCGCCGGTCGGTTGAGCGGGTGGGCGAGCGTTCCCGCAAGCTTCGCGACCGAGCCGCTCGGCAGAATCGTGTCGGCATCGAGCGTCAGGACGAAACGCGTGGCGTCGAGCGCGATCCGATCGCCGACCCTGATCGTGAAGGGCGCGCCGTCCCCCTCGACTATCAGCCGGTTGAACTGCTCGAGCTTGCCGCGTTTGCGTTCCCACGCCATCCAGCAGCCTTGCTGCGGATTGAAGAGCCGTGGGCGCATCAGCAGATGGAACGGCCCGATGCCGCGCGACCCGTACCGTTCGTTGAGGTCTTCGACCGCCGATTCGAGCGCCTCTACTATCGCGTGGTCGCCGGGCAGGGTTTCCTCGGGCGCATCGGCGAGATCGGCGAGCAGCGCCACCTGCAATGCTGGATCGGTGTTCGCCAGCCAATGCATCTCCATCTGACGCTTGAGCGCGTCGACTTCCTCCTGCCGCGCGATGACGACGGGGACGGTTACGGTCACCGGGAATTCCGCCGGGATGCCGCGCTCGCTGTCGAGTTTTGGCAGGACGCAAGGTTCGGTTATCCTCGTCACGATCCAGTGAACCAGAGTGATCGCAAGGATCGAGGCCGGTATCTGGCTCAGAAGCAATGCGGCGACCCATCCGATCCAGCCGGCCCCGATCCAGGCCAGATAAAATGCCGGAAGTACCGCGCAGAGCACCGCGGAGATCGTCATCCCTGCAGCAAAGAATCGTCCGGGGCGGGCGAGTATCGCGCGCTTGAAGGCCCGCCTCGGCTCAGGCTTCGCATCGAACTGTCGTTCGAGCTCGGCGCGCCCGTCGTCGATCAACCAGTAGCCGACGTGGAAACCGACCTTCTCGGAGCGTTCGCTTCGGCTACGCGCGATCGCCTCGCGCGTTACTTCGATCTCGGGGACGCTACCCCATTTTGCGATTTCCTCGACCGCGGTGCGATATTGATCGCGTGTCTCGAAATCCATCCGCCCATAGGTATCGTGCGGATCCTCGCGCAGCGCCTTCTCCACCAGGCTGGTGCGTTCGAAAAACTCCTCCCACGGGATCGCCGCCGCTTCGGCCAAATTCGAGATAGAGCGTGCGACGCGCTCGGTCGGCTCGAGCGAATGCGCATCGCCAGCGCATGTAGACACAGCGAAACCGAGCCGCACCTGCCCAGCGAGCATCGGAGTGAGCGCAGCAGCCAGGATTTCGATGCAGGCGACCCGGACCATGGTCGGAAACGCCCATAGCTCGGCAATGGTCAGCGGCTTGCTCCGCTGATAGGCGGAGACGAAGCGAACCGCATTGGCCAGCGAGAGTTGCAGGTGCGTGGCTCGCAATAGTTCGTGCGCGATCATGTAGATGCGCGGCCCACATGCCCCTTCGTCCGCCAGCGCCGGTAGCCGTTTGTAGAACGCGTCGGGCATGTCCTTGCGGATGAGCCGCAAGGCTCGGCTCACCTGATAATCATTGTCGAGCACCCACTCGGCAGCCTTGGCGGCATCCGGATCCGGCTTGCGACAGGCCAGCCGTGCTTGATTGAGCCAGTTCTCGACTGCCTTCGGATTGCGGATGATATCGAGTGGGGCGGCGCTTCTCTGGGTGACGCTGTGCTTTTGACCCAGCTCCTCGGCCGCCAGTTCCAGGGGCGAAGTGAGTTCGGCAGCCTCGGCCACTAACCGAAACGAAAGACCGATTGGCCGTCCGGTTCGAGATCGTGACCGCAAAAACCGGTCACGAGATTGGGTCGGACCATCAATACGGGCATGGTGCAATGCGTGGCGAGATATTCGGCAACGCTACCGCACGGCACATCGCTGAGGGCGGTTGCCCCGTGCGACGACATCACCACGAGATCGACGTCCTTCTCCCGCGCGAACTGGCAGGTCGCCTGGCGTGGCTCGGCGGGTCCCAGCAGGGTCGAGTGTACGACGAGGCCGACTTCTTGGGCACGGAGCCGCAATTGCTCGAGATGCTCGCGTGCGCCGCGTGCGTTCTGGCGCTCGATTTCCGAATGCAGGTCTTGGGCCTGTCCGGCTCGGAAGTCGGACAGGCGGCGCACCGGCGGCACGACGTGGACCAGTATCAATTCGGCACCATGGGCACGCGCGATGATGAGAGCGACCGGGATTACGCTCTCGGCGCGCGGGGATCCGTCGACAGGCACCAGAATCCGGCGATAGGTCGGCGCCACCCTCGCTTGTGGAGGCACCAGAAGCAATGAAGCCGATCCATGCTCCAGCAGGCGCAGCACCGTCGAACCCAGGGCGTGGCGGCCGCTGTCGTTTCTCGTCGCGAGCGCCAGCAATGTGGTGCCGTGCGTTTCGCTCCAGTCGATCAATTCGTCGCCGGCATCGCCGCTCAACAGAACCGCCGCAGGTTGCCGGGGTCCGTTGGCATCCTCGGCGAGCTTGCGTAGCTGCGAGTGGTGTTCCTGACGGCGCAATTGCCACTCGATCGGATCGACGGGAGCCCCATAGCGCCCGCCCTCTTCGATCACCCTGGCGAGCGTCATCTCCAGGCCCAGGCTGCGCGCCACTGCTCCTGCGTGGATCGTGACCACGCGCGCCATCGGCGTCTCGTCGACGCAGGCCAGCAGCCGCGGCCCCTTCGCCGCATGCGGCGTGTTTTCGCGGAGCTCTTCGGAAATTGCTCGAGACGTCGCCGGTGGCGGATCGCTGGCTAGCTGCAAGTCCGACTGGCTTAGCATTGTCTTGACCTCTTCGAATCTGACGATCCCCTGCCGCCCGGGCGAAGATGCTGCGGCGTTGCGTGACTCGACATAGGGAACGTTCCTTATGGGGGACGGGCGGTTGGTCGCGAGCGGTGAGAGGCGCGGGTCCTGCGCTACTCAACCACTTCCGAGTCGGGCCACATGGCGCGAATTCCGCGTGGCAGCGACCTAGCGACCTTTTCGATCTGGCCGCGCGACAGGTGGCGGTCGAGCACGCCGAACACCGATTGCACGGCGTCCCTGGGATCCACCCCGCGGCTATCGCGCAGGCCGTCGGCAACAGCCTGCAGGAATTCGTCTCCCCCGTGGGTCGGGCGCGGCAAGCCGGTGGGGTCGAACCGATCGTAGAAGGTTCCGCGCACGATCAAGGGCAGTTGCGCACCGAAATGGGCCGAAAGCTCCAACGGCAGATGGTCGCGCAGTTGCTGCAGGACGACCGACAGAACCCGCCAAGCAAAGGCGCGGTCCGGACCGATATCGCTCTGTATTTCCTCTAGCCAGATGGCCGTGGTTTGCAGGGATTTGTCGAACAAGGGCAGGATCGTGGCGCTCATCATGTTCTCCGAAAGGTGCTGAACGAGGGAATTGCGAAGCTAGGCGCCGATGCCGCTCGCCGTCATTACGCAAACCTCCCGAGGGGTGATTTCCGGACACAGCCAAAGCACGCCAATCGGGACATCTACGGATGTGTTCGGACGGCCGGAGCGCCAAAGGTGCGGAGCGCATTCAATTGGCGGGAACGAGCAACGGCATGGCAGGACGCAGGCCCATCAGTCTTCCATTCGTCCGCGGGCGATGACCGCCTTGTGGGAAATCGCCCTGGTCCTCGCCCTGGCGGCGGCTGCCGTGTGGTGGGCCGGTACGCGTCTTCCGGCCTATGTCGTTGCGCTGAGCGACAAGACGGGCATCGGTCATGGTCTGGCAGGGATGCTCGTGCTGGGCGGGATCACTTCGCTCCCCGAACTCGCGACCGGTACGACCGCAGCCGCGATCGGCGTGCCGCTATTGTCCCTCAACGACATTCTCGGAAGCGCGAGCTTGAACCTGCTGTTGCTGGCGCTTGCGGATATGGTGCTTGGCCCGGCGCCGCTGACATCGGTCGTGGCGCGGCCCGTCACGCTGATCCAGGGCGTGCTCGGCATGATCCTGTTCGCTCTCGTTGGCGCCGCCATCGGGATTGGAGGCGGGGATTGGGGCGGCCCGGCGGGCGCCTGGGCCATCGCGATTTTCCTCGCCGTGCTGCTTGCCCTGGTGGTTTCCGATCGCGCCGAGCGGCGGCCGATGTGGCAGGTGGTCAATCCGCCCGACCTCGAACTGGTCGAGGAAGCCAGGCAAAGACCCATCTCTACCGGCAAGCTTGCAGTGGTGCTTGGCGCCCTTACTGCAATCATTCTGGTCGGGGGTGTCACGCTCGCCAATACCGGTGAGGCAATCGCCCGCGAAACCGGCCTGGGTGTAGGAGTGGTCGGCTTCCTCATCATCGCGATCGCCACGTCGCTCCCCGAGGCGAGTGCCATCGTCGGGGCAATGCGAAACCGGCGATACGAACTCGCGATCGGCGAGATCTTCGGCTCGAACATGTTCAATCTCGCCATCATACTCGCGATCGACCTGGTCGCCTCGGGCGAACCGGTGATCGAGCAGGCGGGCGATTTCGAAATCGCGGCTGCAATGCTGGCGCTGGTGCTGACGGGGATATTCGTACTCGGCCTCATCGAGCGGCGCGATCGGACGGTGCTGCGCATGGGGCAGGACTCGATCGCCGCGATATTGGTCTACTTCTGCGGTATCGCAATGCTGCTTTCGCTCGCGCCGTAACGTCCGGCAATTGCGGGAATTGCGTAACGTCGCGCCTCGCAGACCTGCTATTGAAACGGCATGCAGGGCGAAGGCGAAAACAGCGAGACGGCAGCGAATGCACGCGCTTTTTCGGGACGTGGCCTGAGCAAGATTTACATCACGGGCGAAACCGAGGTGCATGCGCTGCGCGGTGTCGATTTCGATATCCGCAAGGGAGAGGTCCTCGTCCTGCTCGGTCCGTCTGGCAGCGGCAAGTCCACCTGGCTCAATATCGTCGGCGGCCTCGATCGGCCGACCTCGGGGACTCTTCACTACGAAGACAACGAGCTGACTGCGCTGGACGATCGTGATCTTACGCGGTTCCGCCGCGCGCAGATCGGATTTATATTTCAGTTCTACAATCTGATACCCAGCCTGACGGCCGAAGAGAACGTCCGTCTCGTCACCGATATCGCCGAGGATCCCATGGACCCTGCCGACGCCCTCGGCCTGGTGGGACTGGCGGAGCGACGGCATCATTTCCCGGCCCAGCTCTCCGGCGGCGAGCAGCAGCGCGTGGCGGTTGCGCGCGCCATCGCCAAACAGCCGGGCGTCTTGCTGTGCGACGAACCCACCGGAGCGCTGGACAGCAGCACCGGGGTGCGTGTGCTCGAGACGCTCGACACAGCCAACCGCGAACTCGATACGACGCTGCTCATCATCACGCACAATGCCGGGATCGCCGCGATGGCCGATCGCGTGTTTCACTTCCTCGACGGCAAGATCGCCCGGATCGAGAACAACACGCACAGGATCAGCCCGTCGGAGATCACCTGGTGAAGGCGCTCGATCTCAAGCTGATGCGCGATTTGTGGCGCATGCGCGGGCAGGCCCTGGCCATAGCGGTAGTGCTCGCCGCCGCCTCGGCAACCTTCATCCTGTCCATGGGTGTCCATGGCTCGCTGACGGTCACCCGGGACGCCTATTACTCGGCAAACAATTTCGGCGACGTCTTCGCCAACATGACCCGCGCGCCGCGCAGCATCGTCGACCGGGTGGCGCGGGTCGAAGGCGTGCAGCAGGCGCAGGGATCGATCCTGCAATATGCGCTGCTCGACTATCCCGACCGCGTCGACGCAGTACGCGCGCTCCTGCAATCGGTCGACGAGCGCGGGCGGGACCGTCTCGATCTCGTCACCTTGAAGACCGGTCGTATGCCCGCACCGGGCCAGCCGGGCGAGGTGGTCGTCGACGAGGCGTTCGCGCTTGCCAATGGCGTCAGCCCGGGAGACGAGGTCGACGCGATCATCTACGGCACGAAACAGCGGCTGAGAGTCGTCGGGATCGGTCTCGCGCCAAACTACATCAACGCATTCGCGCCGGGCGATATCGTGCCCGACGACACGCGCTTCGGCGTGTTCTGGATGGGCGAGGAAGCGCTCGAGGCAGCGACCGATCGTACGGAGGCGATCAATGCGCTGTCGGTGAAACTACAGCACGGGGCATCCGAACCCGACGTCATCCGGGCGATCGATACCATCCTCGAACCCTATGGCGGAACCGGTGCCTATGGGCGCGAGGATCATCCGAGCCACATGTTTCTCGACAGCGAGCTCGATCAGCTCGAAGCGATGGTGCAGGTTTTCCCACCCGTCTTTCTGATCGTTTCGACATTTCTGGTCTACATCGTACTCGGGCGTATGATCCGAACCCAGCGCTCGCTGATCGGGCTGCTCAAGGCCTTCGGATATTCGGACGTCGCCATCGCCTGGCATTATCTCAAATTCGCGCTCGCGATTGCCATTCTCGCCACCATCCTCGGCTCGCTGGCCGGCATCTGGATGGGGCGCGCGATGACCGAACTCTACGGCCGCTACTATCATTTCCCCTTCCTGCGTTTCAGCTTCGCGCCTGGCGTTTTCGTCGGCGCGGGCGCGCTGGCCATGGCGTCTGCAGCCTTGGGGGCGGTTACCGGCGTATGGTCCGCCGCCCGCCTGACGCCCGCGGTCGCGATGTCGCCTCCGCCTCCGCCCGTCTACAGGGCAGGTGCGGTGGAACGCCTGGGGCAGCGGGCGGGCTTTACCGCGATCGGTCACATGATCGTGCGCCATATCGCGCGTTGGCCCGGCCGCTCGGCGATAACCGTCAGCGGCGTCGCCCTGTCCATGGGGCTGTTGTTCTCCACGCTGCAATTCATCGATGCGAGCCAGTTCATGCTTGAGTCCTATTTCTTCCGTTCGCAGCAGCAGGATCTTTCGATAACCTTCACCGAGGCGCGCAATGAAGATGTGCTCTACGAATTGGCGCAATTGCCCGGCGTCTTGCGCGTAGAACCCCGGCGCGCGCTCAGCGTGGAGATGAGTTATGCCAATCGTCACGAGCGCACGGCCCTGCAGGCCAGTACTCCGGATTCGCTGTTGACCGCGCGCATCGACCAGGACGGCAATGTGATCGCAATGCCGCCAGGTGGCTTGATGCTCAGCCGCCAACTGGCCGACCAGTTGGGTGCCGAGGTCGGCGACCGCGTTCGCGTAAAGATGCTGGGCGGACGACGAACCGAAGCGATGCTGCCGGTGGGCGCGCTGGTCGACGAGTTCATCGGGGCCAACGCCTATGCCACCGACCGCACGATCGAGGATATGGCGCGCGACGGCGCCCCGGCGGGTTCGGCCCTTCTCCTCATCGACCCCGCCATGCGCGAGACTTTGCTGACCGAACTCAAGGCGATGCCCGTGGCACTGAGTATCGGTGACCGCGACCTGGAAATGGAGCGCTTCGCCGAGATGATCGACGATAACATCAACACCATGATCTTCTTCTATATCGCTTTCGCATCGGCGATAGCGGTCGGCGTCGTCTACAACAGTGCCCGGATCCTGTTTTCCGAACGTGCGCACGAATTGGCAACGCTGCGCGTGCTCGGTTATCATCGCCACGAAGTCGCCGTGGTCCTGATCGGCGAGATTGCGCTGCTGGTGGCGGTCGCCGTGCCCCTGGGACTGATAACCGGTCATTGGCTGGCGCAGTTTATGGTGTTGATGTTCAGTTCGGATCTGTTCCGGTTGCCTTTCGCGCCTTCCAATTCGACCTATGCCTATTCGGCGATGGTCGTCCTTGTCGCTGCCTTGCTGACCGCCCTCGTGGTCGCCCGCCGAGTGATGGGCCTCGACATGGTCCGTGTCCTGAAGGCGCGCGACTGATGTGGAAGCGGATCAAACGCTGGCGCTGGGCGCTGCTGATTGCCGGACTGCTCATGGCCGGATTCCTCTATGCCCTGTGGCCGGAAGCGGTTGCCGTCGATACGGGCACGGTAACGCGCGGCGAGATGACCGTCGGGATCACCGATGACGGGGTGACACGAGCCGACGAGTATTACGTCGTCTCCGCACCGGTGACCGGTTATCTTTCTCGGATCGAGCTCGAACCGGGCGATGCGGTAGGCCGCGGGGCGTTGATCACGCGCATGACGGGGCGTCCCTCGAGCCCGCTCGATCAGCGCAGTCGCGACGAGATGCGCGGCGCGCTGGCTTCGGCTCGCGCCGCGGAGAGCGGGGCAACGGCGGCGCTCGGCCAGGCACGGCGCGACCTGAGGCGCGCAGAGGAACTATCCGAGCGCGGCTTTCTGCCGCGTGCGCAGCTCGAGGCAGCCCGCACGCGTGTTGCCACCGAGAGATCGGCGCAGCAGCAAGCCCGAGCGGATATCGCCCGGTTGCGCGCCATGCTGACCGATCCCAGCGGTGCTGCGAGCGGCGCACCGGTCGCCGTGCGCGCGCCGGCAGGCGGGGAGGTTCTGTCGGTCATCAACGAAAGCGAGGGTGTGATCGTTGAGGGAACGCCCCTGGTCACGATCGGCAATCCCGACACGATCGAAGTGGTGGTCGACCTGCTTTCGCGAGAAGCCGTGCGCGTGAAACCGGGCGACCGGGTCGAGATCAATCAGTGGGGCGGTTCCAATCCGCTGCTCGGCACGGTCGAGCGGATCGAACCCTTCGGTCGGCTAAAAATCTCCGCGCTCGGGATCGAGGAACAGCGTGTCAACGTCATCATCGGCTTTGCGGAAGGGTCGGCGGGGCAGGGCGCCCGCCTCGGCCACGGCTATCAGGTCGACGCGACAATCGAATTGTGGCGCAGCGAAGACGCCTTGCGCCTTCCTATCGGAGCGTTATTCCGGGGCCCCGAAGGCGAGTGGCAGGTCTTCGCCATCGAGCGCGGGCGCGCCCGGGTGAAGACGGTCGATCTGGGCCGGATCAACGACGAGCACGCCGAGTTGCTCGGCGGGCTCGATCAAGGCGCCCTTGTGGTCGTCAACCCCGGCAGCGCGATCGAGGACGGTACGCGTGTCGCCTTGCGCGAGTGAACAATCAGGCGATCAATTCGAAGGGTATTCGATCTGCGGCGCAAGACGATCGCGCACTTCGCGAGCATCCATCGCGCGCAAATTGGCATTGGGGAGCGGGCCGCGGCCGAGCCGGATGTCTGCGGTCGCTTCGAACCGCTCGATCGTGCGAACGTCATAGCGATCCGCCCAGAATGGATCCCCGTAATACGGGTACCAGTGATACCAGCCGTGGCCTGCCCGATAATAGCGCCAATACGGCCGCCAGTAAGCGTGATAGGGTGAGTACCAGGGATCGTATAACGGGTCGCGGCGAATCTGTCGCTCTATCTGGTGCTCGACTTCGCGGTCTTCGATAACAAAGTAATCATAGCCCTTGAGCAAGGTCAGTTCGGCGGCCCGAAACAGCAGGTAGCTCTCGACGCGCTCGCGCGAAGTGAGGCGATTGCCCGCGAAGCTGACCCGATAGTGGGTTTCGTCGACCCGGATGTCGGAGTAGCCGCCCGAGATACGGCTGGCCGATTGGAGCGGCTGATAGGGCGTACTGCTCATCGCACATCCCGTGACGACGAATGCGAACGCCATGCTGACTGCCATGAGCAATCGTTTGGAACGTCGTTGCATCGCGGGTGCCTCCTCAAGCGCGGTCCGTTCCTCAGAGTGTGTGGAGACGGCCGCCGCCGCGAAATAGGTAAATGCCCGAATTCGATGGGCCGGAGCGCATCGGCCATGGCCGCGGTCGATTGGCGATCTCGGCTTCAAGGCCGAATAATCGAAACCGTGGAACGTCTGGACGAGGCTGCCGCCGTTCCCGGCCGAGCAGACCGATCGACAGCATCGCAATCAAAAAAGCTATCCCGGCCGAAGGGGGCAAAGAAGGCCGGGATAGCATCTGCTGGATAGCCGGATCGCCGAGCTATCCATTTCATCGTCGGCGCTGATCGGGGGACGGCCGACGAGTCGTGACTTCAGGCCTCTTTGGGCGCCGAAATCTCGATCTTTCGCGTCTTGGGCGACGCATTTTGGTCGCGAGGAATCGCGATCGTGATAACGCCGTTATCGGTCTTCGCTTCGATTGCATCGACTACCGCGTCCTGCGGCAGGGATATGCGCCGCTCGAATGCGCCATAGCGCCGTTCCGAAACGCTGTAGTCGCGCTCCTTCTCTTCACGCGCTTCCCGTTTTTCGCCTTTGAGCACCAGCATGTCGTTCTCGAGAGTGAGATCGATATCGTCCGGAGCGACGCCCGGCACCTCGACGGAGAGACGGTATTCTTCGTCGGTTTCCTTCATTTCCAGCGCCGGCATCGGCATGGAAGCGAGATAGCGGGAGCCAAAGTGCGCGGCCGGAAAGCGCGGCGGGAACTCGTCGAACATTCGGTCGACTTCGCCACGCAGCCGACTGAACGGTTCGCGCAGATAATCTGCCAAACCGGAATGCTCGCGCCGCTTTTCCGCAAGAAGCATTTCTTCGGCCATGATTGACTTCTCCATGGGCTGGTTGGGGGGCGACTCATACGGTTTCCGGTCGATCGACCCGATACGGAAACCCCCTTAGCGCGCGCGAAATCAGGCGAGAATCACTCGCGCATCGAGCGAGATCACACCATCCGTATCGGCGAGCAGCGGGTTGACGTCGAGCTCCGCAATTTCGGGCAGAGCGAGACTGAGCCGGGAAAGCGCCTCCAGCACCTCGACAATCGCCTCGAGATCGGCGGGCGGGATATGCCGGTATCCTCCGAGCACGCGCGAGATACGCGTATCGGCAATTATCTCGCGGGCCTGTTCGGGAGAAACGGGCGGCAATCCGATCGCCTTGTCGGCGATGACCTCGATCGCCGTCCCACCCGCGCCGAACAGAACGACGGGTCCGAAAGTCTCGTCGGTCGCGATGCCGGCAAAGAGCTCGTGCGCCGTCTTGCGTGCAATCATCGGCTGCAATGCAAAACCCTCGATCCGCGCTGCGGGGAAAATTCCCCTGATATGGGCGTGCATGGCCTTGGCGGCCCGGCGCACGGACGCCGCATCGGCGAGCCCCAGGGCCACACCCCCATGGTCGGATTTGTGCGTGATGTCGGGCGAGACGATCTTGAGCGCGAAGGGGGGATCGATCCCGGCGCACGCGGCATCGATCTCTTCGACGGAACCGACATGGCGGGTTTCGACGACGGGGATGGCGAACAGGCGGAGCAGGTGTTTTGCCTCGATCTCGCTCAGGATCTTGCGTCCATCTGCCGCCACCGTCTTCAGCAGCGCCCGGGCCGCTCGTAGGGTCCCCTCGGACACGGCCTTCTGCGCATGGCGAGGTCGTACCCGGCCAGAGCGCTCGGCCTGGATCAGCACGCCGAATGCGCGCACCGCATCGGCCGGATTGGCGAGCACGGGAATGCGTGCGGCCTGCAGGACGGCCGCTGCAGAAGCGTAATTCTCGTCGCCCAGCCAGCATCCGAATACGGGTTTGGTCAGCCCCCGCGCTCGCGCTTGTTTCACCGATTGCGCTGTGACCCATGCTGCCTCGCCGGGCGCGATCAGTCCGGTCGGGCAGTTCATGACGAGAACCGCATCGACTCCGCCGTCGGCGATCACGGCGTCGATTGCGACGCGGTAACGGGCGGCATCGGCATCTCCGATCACGTCCACCGGATTTCCGCGCGACCATGTGGTCGGGAGAGACCGATCGAGCGTCGCCATCGTTTCTGAACTCAGTTCGGCCAGACGCGCACCGGTCGCCGCCATCGCGTCGACGGCGAGAATGCCTGCACCGCCGCCATTGGTGACGATCGCCAAGCGCCCGCCGGCTCCGTCGGGATAGCGGTCCAGCAGGTGAGCCGCGTCGAACATGTCTTCGAGCGTGTCGACGGTGACGATGCCCGTTTCGCGAAATGCGGCGCGGTACACGTCCCAGGATCCGGCCAGCGCCCCGGTGTGGGAAAGTGCCGCCCGGCCGGCCGCTCGACTTCGCCCGGCCTTGAGCGCGATAACCGGCTTGATCCGGCTGGCAGCGCGCGCCGCCTCGACAAATCCCAGCGTGTCCGTCAGCCCTTCGAGATAGAGCAGGATCGCGCTGGTATTCCGATCCTCGGAAAACAGCCGGATCAACTCGCCCATGCCGGTCTGGGCCATGTCGCCGACCGACACGACTGCCGAAAATCCCACGTCGCGCGGTTTGGCCCACTGCAGCATGGCGGTGGCGATCGCACCGCTTTGCGAGAGTAGCGCAAGATCTCCCGGGGCCGGCATATCGAGCGCAAACGAGGCATTGAGGCGATGATGCGGCAATATGATGCCCAGGCAATTGGGACCGACGAGGCGGATACCGGCAGCGCGCGCGGCATCGAGCATGGCCGAGCCTTCCTCGGTCGTCCTGCCGAGTCCTGCGGAGATCACGATCGCCAACCGGATGCCTTTGGTGCCGAGTTCGCCGATCGCCTCGGCAACCGCCTTGGCCGGAATAGCCAAAACCGCCAACCCCGGGCCCGACGGCAGATCGGACAAGGCCGTGAAATGCTCCGCGCCCGCCACACCGAGCGGTTTCGGATTGACGGTCTGAACCACATAGGATCCGCGCCCCGCCAGCAGGTTGTCGCAAATCACCTTTCCCACCGAGCCAGCCCGGTTGGATGCTCCGACCAGCACGATGCGCGATGGGCGAAGCCAGGCGAGATCGAATTGCGGCAGTTCGCTGGATCGGTTCATCGATTGCCCCTGATGCTCGGGGCGCCTGAAAAATGCATCGCCTCTTCCGGGGCACGCTCCATCCGGATCAGCCACCATTTGGCGATCTCGGTGACGAGCAGCACTGCGAGTGCGGCCCCTGCGCAGAGCCACAGGAAACCGCTATCGACCGGCGCGGTGTCGAGCAAACTCTGCAATGCCGGCACGGTCATGGCGGCGATCTGCAGCAGGATGGCCACGGCCATACCAACGAACATCCAGCCGTTTTCCGGGGCATGCCAGCGCCAGAAGGGCAGCTTCAGATTGCGGATGCTGAGCAGGAAGGCGATCTGGAACGTGACCACCATCACCAGGACGTGGTTGCGGGCATCCTCGATCGGCATATCCAGGGCCAGTCGGTCATGAAGAACCCAGACCGCGATAACCGTCATCAGCGCTGCACCCGGGAACATCAGGATCAAGGCTTCACGATCGATCAGCGAAGCCAGCTTGCGTTGCGGCGGGTGCTGCAATTCGTCGCCGTCCCCCTTGCCGAAGCCGAGCGTCACGTCGAGCACTCCGTTGGTCACCAGGTTGAGCCACAAGAGCTGCACCGGCGTGAGCGGCATCGCCAGGCCCAGTGACAGCGCGAGGAGGAACATCAGGATTTCCGCCGCGCCGGTCGCCAGCATGAAGAGCACGATCTTGCGGATATTGGCGAAGGTGACTCGTCCCTCTTCGACCCCGGCGACGATCGTGGCGAAATTGTCATCGGCGAGTACGAGATCGGCCGCGCCGCGCGCGACGTCGGTGCCGCTTCGTCCCATGGCGATCCCGATATCGGCCATACGCAGCGCGGGGGCATCGTTGACCCCGTCGCCGGTGACGGCCACGATCTGGCCTGCCTCTTCGAGCGCTCTCACGATTGCGAGCTTCTGTGCCGGTTCGGTCCGCGCGAAGATCTGCCTGCCCACCACCCGCTCGGCAAAGGCCTCCTCGTCACCACGGCGAGAACCCAGCTCCCGACCGGTGATGACACTCGCCTCGTCGACATCCATTCCGAGTTGGCGCGCAATCGCGAGCGCCGTGGCGGGATGGTCCCCGGTAATCATGACCACGCCGATGCCCGCCTCGTGGCATTTGGCGACCGCCTCGACCACGCCATGGCGGAGCGGATCGGTCAATCCGACGAAGCCCAGCAATTCGAGGTTGCGCAGATGGCCGCGAATGCTGCCGCCGCCGGTCTGAGCCTGCCCTCGGGCAAGCGCAAGGACGCGGAATCCCTCTCCTGCCAGCCGATCGGCCAGGCCCTGCTCGTCCGCAAGCGAATCCCCGCACATCGGCAGCACCGTTTCGGGCGCACCCTTGACTACGGTTCGGGTTCCCTCACCCCAGTCCGCTTCGACCGCCGCGTAGCGCAGCGCCGGCTCGTAAGGGACGATCGAGAGGCGGTCCGCAGCGATCAGGCGCTCGACATCGCCGCCGTTCTCACGCGCGAAATCGAGCAGTGCCAGATCGACCGCATCGCCCACCGGGCTGCCGTGTTCCCGCAACTGCGCCTCGTTGCACAGGCCCGCCGCCGCGGCCAGTTCCGCCAAGGCGTGGTCGGCGCCACCCGTTTGCCAATCCGCCCGCGCGATCGACCGGCCATCGGGCAAGACGACCCGCTCGACGGTGAGCCTGTTGACGGTCAGCGTGCCGGTCTTGTCGCTGGCGATCAGAGTGCAGGCCCCCAGTCCCTCTACCGCCGGGAGGGCCCGGACGATGACGTTGCGGCGCGCCATCCGGCTCGCCGCCGCCGACAGCGCGACCGTTACTGCGACCGGCAGGCCTTCGGGAATGGCCGCCACGGCCAGGGCTATCGCCAGCAGCACGATCTCGCGCCAGCCTTGCCCCTCCAGCGCGAGCATGGTGCCCAGAACGACGATCAGAATAACCGCGATAAGCGCGATCTGACGGGCGAGCACGTTCATCCGCCTGATCAGGGGAATGGCGCCCGCACTTCGACCGGCTTCGGCGAGGGTAAGGTCGATATCGCCCAACTGCGATTGCGAGCCGGTCTGCGTGACCACCGCCAGCGCCCGACCTTCAACGACCGATGTGCCAGCGTGGACCATGTTGGTGCGATCGGCCACGGGCGTGTCGATGCCCAGATTCTCGCTCGCCCGCTTGGCCACCGGCATGGATTCACCGGTGAAGGTAGATTCGTCGGCTTCGAGCCCGATGGCCTCGATCAGGCGCATATCGGCAGTGACCGACATCCCGCTTTCCAACTCGACGATGTCGCCGGGGACGATGTCTTCCGAGGCCACATCGCGTGTCACCCCGCTTCTGCGCAGTCGCGCTATCTGCGGCACGAGCGACCGCAGCGCGCGTGCGCTGGCATCCGCCTTGAGTTCCTGAAACGCACCGATCGAGGCGTTGAGTATCAGCACGCCGAAAATGAAAGTCGCGTCCCAGCGGTCGCCGATCACCAGCGACAGAACGCCCGCGACCAGAAGCAGATAGATGAGGGGGCTGCGGAACTGGCGCAGGAACACCTGCGCCGGGCCGACCATTCTGGCTTCGGGCAATCGATTGGGCCCGTGCCGTTCGAGCCGGGCGTTCGCTTCTCCCTCCGACAACCCGTGCCGATCGACCCTGAGCGCGTCGAGCGCCTCGGCGGCAGACATGGCGTGCCAGGCGCGGTCCTCGGCGGTCATCTGGGACGAGATTGGCTAGAAGGTCTTTTCGGCCAGTTTCAGCGTGGCGTCATCCGGGCAGCTACGGATGGTGAAGCCCATCTCCCGTTCGAGCTGGAGCGCGTCGGCCTGACTTGCGCTCTCGAGCGAGACGATCTTGCCGATTCCCATCGCCTCGGCATAGCGGGCCGCATGGTCCAGCAGGGCCCAGCTGATCCCGCGATGCTTCATGTCTTCGCGTGTGCACACCGCGAACTCGGCAGTTTCGAAATTCTCGTCCGCCCCCAGCATCGCGCTGGCGATGATCTCTCCGCTCTCCTGGTCGATGGCGAGGAAATCGATGCTTCGGTCATCGTCGTCCCGCACCATCTGCTGCAAGCGTTCCTCATCGACTTTTCGCAGGCCCGACAGGAAACGGAAATACAGATCCTGCGGCGCCACGCGATCGAAGAACCGTTGTAGCGCGTCGCGATCATCGGGTCGCGCCGGCGTTATGAGAAATTCCATGCCGGTATGCGTCGTCACAGGGCCGCTCCATGTTTCCTCGGCCTCGCGGTTCGAAAACCGCTTCGGAGGCGATCCTTCCGGCGGGTTCGGGAGGTCGGTGGTCGGCGTGGTCAGATCGGGCATGGCGCGGCTCCTGCAACGGCAGCGAGACTGTCCGATGAGCCTGCGGGCGGCGATCCGTAAATGCCCGTAGCCCCGGCCCGCGAGGAGGGCGGCAAAACCACCGGATCGCGGCTGTAAAGATCCTCCAGGAACCGGATTTCACCCGAGGATGCCGGCTCCGCCGTGAAGTAGGTCACGTAGAGAGGCACATCCTCGGACATCTCGATCGTCTGCGTTTCTTCGCTCGCTACCGCTTGTTCGATCATCGCCAGCGTCCAACCGTCGCGCGCGAGCAACCTCGCTGCAAATGGCAGCGCACGGTCGACACGCACGCACCCATGGCTGAAGGCGCGGCGGTCCTCGGCGAACAGCTCGCGATTCGATGTGTCATGGAGATAGACGCTGTAGGGGTTGGGCATCACGAGCTTCATGCGACCCAGCGCATTCTTTTCGCCCGGCATCTGCCTGTAGCGGCCGTTCTGATAGATATAGCCTCGCGCACGCGCGGCGGCCGGATTGCGGCGAACGAAACGCGCGATACCCTCGGCAGCGATGCTCGAAGGGATGTTCCACCAGGGATTGAGGACCACCCCGGTGACATCGGTGCCGAATACCGGCGTTCGGGTGGAAGGTTTGCCGATGATGACGCGCCAGCGTGCGCGCACACGGCCCCCTTCCCACAAGGTGACGTACTGCGAAGCGATGTTGACCAGCAGATAGCGTCGGCCGAGGTTTGCGGGCATCCACCGCCATCGCGCGAGGTTTCGGGCGATGACCCTTTTCCGATCTGCGTCGGTCTCTTGCGCGAACGCAGTCGCCAAGGCGGCATAGTGGCGGTGCGAGGGCCGAACGGAGCGCAGGTAGAGATCGAGCCGATCCTCGCGAAGGGCACGTTCGAGACCGGCGTGAAGGTCGGCGTCGCGTCTGCTGCCATCGATATGCCACCAGGCAGGCCGCCTCGCGCCGCAACATCGACCGCGCCACGCCCGAAGGAGAACGATCGCCGCCTCGTTGGACACGGTATCGAGCCGGTCTCGATCGCCGCTGTCGATGGCCGCACGAAGGCGGGGCATGCTGTCGGAAGGCAGGGCGAGGGCTTCACCGGGCGCGCGCTCGATCCAGCGCAAGAGGGTCTCGGCCTGCGTCGGAGTCCACGCCGGGGCGGCGTGCGCGGGAGCGGAAAGGAAGAGGGCGGCGGCAAGCAATAGCCGGGCCAGGCCGCCGATCGTAGGATCGATGCGCGTCGACGGGATATTCATGGGACCACCACGGCGGCGCCCTTGATCCGCCCGTCGCGCAATTTGTCGAGCGCTTCGTTCGCATCGTCGAGCGCGAACCGTTCGATCCGGGTTCTGACGGGCAGGTCCGCAATCGCGGCAAAGAACGCCTCGCCATCGGCGCGGGTCAAGTTTGCCACGGAACGCAGCTTTCGCTCGCCCCAGAGCAATTCATAGGGGAAGGCGGGTATGTCGCTCATGTGAATTCCGGCGCAAACGACGGTGCCTCCCTTTCTGACCGCGGAGAGGGCGAGAGGAACCAACGCGCCCACCGGCGCAAAGATGATCGCGGCGTCTAGCTCGAAGGGCGGGGTCACATCCGATCCACCAGCCCAGGCACACCCCAGTCCGCGCGCGAATTCCTGTCCCTCTTCGTCGCCTGGACGGGTGAAAGCGGCGATCGTGCAGCCGAGACTTGTAGCGATCTGTGCAAGGATGTGGGCCGATGCGCCGAAACCATAGAATCCGATCGTCTGCGCATCGCCTATCTGGCCAAAAGCGCGATATCCGATCAGGCCCGCGCAGAGCAGCGGCGCAGCATGCGCATCGTCGATCGCGGGCGGAAGCGCGAAGCAATAATCCGCTTCGGCCAAGACGTGCGAGGCAAAGCCGCCGTCGACGGAAAAACCGGTAAATTGAGGGGCGTCGCACAGATTCTCCTGGCGTGTGCGGCAATATCTGCACTCGCCGCATGTCGCGCCCAACCAGGGAATGCCGATACGATCGTCCAAGTCGAAACGCGTGACCGCGTCCCCCATCGCAACGACCCTGCCGACGATCTCGTGCCCGGGAACGATCGGTCGTAATCCACGAATGTCGCCATCGACAACGTGCAGGTCGGTCCGGCACACGCCGCAGGCTGCCACCTGGACCACGACTTGCGATGCGTTCGGGGCGGGCATCGCCCGTTCGACCATCTCCAGGGGCGAACCTACTTTCTTGAACTCCATCGCGCGCATGATTGCCGTGGGCGAGGCGCGCCCGTTCATGGTCCGAAACGGCTCAAGCGTCCGATCCGCTCGAGCCGGCCCTTGCGATGGACGGTGATTGGCGCGTGGCCATAGCGATCCCGTTTTTCGCCGACATGGCAATCGCTGATCGGTACTCGGGCCATGCGACCGACATGCCCAAAGCATGATTCGCGTTGGATGCGTAAATCACCGTATACTCATTGCAATCGCGGGTCCCCCCCCCTCGCGATTCGAAGGTGGGTGGTATGGAAACGGTCGACGACAGCAATCAAAAGGCGCCGTCCTTTATTTCCTTGCGCAATGCCGAGGGAATGCATGCACTCATCGATACTGTGCCCGACGCGATGGTCGTCATCGATGGAGAGGGAAGTATTCGCTCCTTCAGCAAGGGCGCGGAGGAGATGTTCGGCTATGGCGAGGCGGATGTTCAGGGCGAAAATGTCAGCCTGCTGATGCCTTCGCCCGATCGGGAAAACCATGATCGCTATATCCGGCGGTATCTCACTACGAACGAGCCGCATATTATCGGAATCGGCCGGGTCACGACGGCACGGCACCGCAACGGCAATACCTTTCCCATCAAGCTGTCGATCGGAGAAATCGAAACCGCGGAGGGACAGGGCTTCGTCGGGTATATCCGCGATCTCACCGAGAGCCATGCGACCGAGCGCGAACTGCATACGCTGCAGTCCGAGCTGGCCCATGTGTCGCGCATTTCGTCGATGGGCTCCTTGGCAACCTCGCTCGCGCACGAATTGAACCAGCCCCTGACCGCGGTAGCGAACTACGCGAATGCCGCGCGGGACCTGCTCGACGAGCCGGGCGAGGAGAACATGGCCCTCATCCGGGAGGCGCTGGAGCAATGTGCTGCCGAGGCTCTGCGTGCCGGGCAGATCGTCCATCGCCTGCGCGATTTCATCAAGCGCGGCGAGACCGAACGGCAAATCGTCAGCCTGCGCCGCATTATCCAGGAGGCAGCGGCGCTCGCCTTGATGAATGGCGATGGCAAGGGCGTCGATTTCGAGACGAGGCTGGACGCATCGCTAGACAAGGTCCTCGTCGATCCCGTGCAACTCCAGCAGGTCGTGCTCAACCTCCTCCGCAACGCGCTCGAAGCGATGCTGGAATCGCCGCACAGACAGTTGAGGGTTATCACGACCGCGACAGAGAAGGCCTTTGTCGAGGTCACCGTTGCCGATAGCGGTCCGGGCCTCGACTCGAAGATCGCCGATCACCTGTTTCACCCGTTCAAGAGCACCAAGTCGGATGGTATGGGGCTCGGTCTCTCGATTTGCCATTCCATCGTGCAATCGCATGGCGGCAAGATTTGGGTAGAACCTTCGGATTTGGGAGGAACGGCGTTTCACTTTACTGTGCCGTTGGCGGAGACAGGAAATGGCGATGACTGAATATCCGATCTATCTCGTGGACGACGATGCCGCCGTCCGCCGTTCGGTCGGGTTTATGCTCAAGACCTCCGGCCACAAGGTCGAAACCTATGTCGATGGATATGAATTCCTGAAAGAACTGCGTTCGCTGGAACCGGGCTGTGTCCTGCTCGACATTCAAATGCCCAAGAGCGACGGGTTGGAAGTGCAAGCCGAGTTGCGTGACCGCGGCGTCGCTTTCCCGATCGTCGTCATGACGGGTCATGGCGACGTCGACGTGGCGGTGCGCGCGATGAAGGCCGGTGCCGTCGACTTCATCGAGAAACCCTTTGCCAAAGAGACCATGCTCGAGGCGGTCGGCGAGGCGTTCGAACGGCTGGATAGATCGGACGCCAAGAGCAGGCGGCGACAGGAAGCCGAAATGCTGCTCAACGGCCTCACGCCGCGCGAGCGCGAAGTGCTGGAAGGGCTTGCGCAAGGCCATCCCAACAAAACCATCGGCTACGATCTCGGAATCAGCTCGCGCACGGTCGAAATACACCGCGCCAACCTGATGAAGAAGCTCGATGTCTACAACCTGTCGGACCTGCTGCGCATTGCCTTTGCCGCGGGTGTGGGTGAAGAAGCAGGCGCGGACATCGGGACCCAGCCGACCGACGGGCCGGCGACCTGAATCGGCTTAGTCGGGCCTGATCGCGGCGACCCGGAACGGGATGGGGCCATTGGCCAGTTCGATGATTTCGAGCATCCTGCCGATCCTCAACGCGCAATCTTCGAACCACGCGATATCGTCGGTTTGCGGACCATTGTTCGTGACGATGAAATGCCATGTCGCTTCTTCGCGCACGATGTAGCCCGAGCGGTCGGGTTCGCTGGGCCAAAATCTCCTCATCGTTGCGCGGCGCTGATCCACGGCGTGCATTAGCGGGTCGATATGCCCATTCGAATTGAGAGGGACCCGCAGGAGATAGGCACGGGTTGCGGACCCGGCGGGAAACACGCCGGTCGGCGCATGCTCAAGTCTGACCAATCTCCAGGGCACTCCGTCAAGCACCCCCTTATCCTTTTATACACCGCTCCCGGCGGGCGGCGATCGCCCGCCGGGAGGCCGCAGTATCGCAAGTCGACGGGCGACGAATCTTCCCGTAAATGTCCCTAGTTTGGGCACGCAGGCGAATGGGGCGCGGCCCTCACTTGGTGAAGCCCGACCCCAACCCATAGACCCGGGCGCCAATCAGAGCGGCAAGGGGCGCTTCGAAAAGGCCCCAGACAATCGAGACGATCGCGATTCCAAATGTCACGAATCCGTTCGCCCACACCGACAGCAGGAACAGGACATAGGCGATGAACCAGAAGGTGAAGGCGGCGACGACCGCCGCCTTGGTATCCGACCGGAAACGCGGGCGCATCGCCGCATAGAGCCAGATCAGAACCACACCGTAGGACAGTGTGAGTATGCTACCGGAAGCGTACTGGGCGGTGCCGGGTTGCGAGATCCCGAAGTCATGCCTCAATTCGGCCCAGTGCTCGGCCAAAAGGACCGCATTCAGCACGTACTCGCCGACGATGATGACGAGACCCGCCACGATGCCTCCGAGTAGGATGCGCGCGAGATGGATGTCCTGCATGGTTCTTCTCCCCGATTACGATTTCTTCCCACGGCCGGGCTCATTGGCGCTTCTTCAGGTCGATCGAGCTTCGGCATCGGTGGATCCTTCGTTCTTTCGCCCAGCCAGCCAATCGCCCAGCCCGATCGGGAAGGGAAAGACGATGGTCGAGCTGTTCTGTTCGTTGGCGAGCACGTTAAGGGTCGAAAGATACCGCAGCTGCATCGCTTCGGGCGCTTCGGACAGGACGCGGGCAGCATCGAGCAGCCTGGCGGCGGCCTGGTGCTCGCCCTCGGCATTGATCACTTTGGCGCGGCGTTCGCGTTCGGCCTCGGCCTGTCGGGCTATTGCCCGAACCATCGATTCATCGATGTCCACATGCTTGATTTCGACATTGGCGACCTTGATGCCCCAGGCATCCGTGTTCTTGTCGAGAATTTCCTGCAGGTCCTCGTTCAGCTTGTCGCGCTCCGACAGCATTTCGTCGAGCTCGTGCTTGCCGAGCACCGAACGCAGGGTGGTTTGCGCCAGCTCGCTGGTCGCCTGCGCGAAATTCTCGACCTGTATGATCGCGCTTTCGGGATCGACGATGCGGAAATAGACCACAGCGTTGACCTCCACCGACACGTTATCCTTCGAGATCACGTCTTGGGTCGGGACATCGAGCACTATGGTGCGCAGATCGGTGCGTACGATCTGTTGCACGAACGGGATCAGGATGATGAGGCCCGGACCCCTGACACCAGTGAACCGACCGAGCGTGAACACGACGGCGCGCTCGTACTCGCGCAGGATCTTGATCGCGGCCCAAAGGAAGAGAAGAACCAGAAGGACCAGCGAGCCGACGAAACCAAAATTCACATATTCCATCGTTATCTCCCGGCTTTCAATTCTCGCTCGCGGCCGATCGTGAGACCGTGAGGTTCAAACCCGCAATCTCGTCGATGACGACCGTCTCGCCTTCTTCCAGGCGATCGGGTCCGTGGGCGTTCCAGCGTTCGGAATGAACGAACACGTGGCCTTTGCCATTGCGCCAGTCGAGCACCGTCGCGGTCACGCCGATCAACTCCTCCGCGCCGGTAACGACGGGGTGTCCGAACGAGCGAATGCCGACCCGCGCCACGAGAACGACTAGTCCCGCCCCGAAGACGGCCAGGGCGGCGATCACGGACCAATTGACCCGGAAATCCGGCACGTCGGTGTCGAACAGCACGGTCGCGCCGAACACGAAGGCGATCACTCCGCCTATGCCCAATATGCCGAACGACGGTGCAAAGGCCTCCGCCACCATCAGCCCGACCCCCAGCGCGATCAGCGCCACTCCCGCAAAACCGACCGGAAGCGCGGCGAGCGCATACAGGGCGATCAGGAGCGAGATCGCGCCGATGGTTCCCGGCACCAGCGCGCCCGGATTGAGGAACTCGAAAACCAGCCCGTAGACGCCGATCATCAGCAAGAGCAGCGCGATATTGGGATTGGTGATCGTCGCCAGGATCTGGGTGCCCAAACTCGGTTCGATTTCGTTGATCAGGAGACCGGCGCTGCTCATCGCGCGTGTCTCGCCGTCCACGATGTATTCACGGCCGTCCAGTTGCCCGAGCAGCGATGCCGGATCGGATGCGACGACGTCGATCACCCCTTGTTCCAGCGCCGCATTGGCGGACAGGCTCGCAGCACCGCGTACCGCCTCTTCGGCCCATTCGGCGTTGCGCCCGCGCATTTCGGCAAGCGAGCGGATATAGGCGACGGCATCGTTGACCGCCTTTCGTTCCGCGGCGTTTGCCGGAACGGCTCCCGTGTCCTGCTCGTCATCGGAGGGTTGCTCGGGAGCGGGCATGCCGCCGATCTGTATGGGAGTCGCCGCGCCGAGATTGGTGCCCGGCGTCATCGCCGCGAAATGGCTGGCGTAGAGAATGTAGGTTCCGGCGCTCGCTGCCCTTGCCCCGCTGGGATGGACATAGGTGGCGACCGGGATGGGCGATGCAAGGATATCCCGAATGATGTCGCGCATCGAGGTGTCGAGGCCGCCGGGTGTATCCATGGCGACGATGACGAGGCTGGCGTCCGCCTGCCTCGCCTGCTCCAGACCGTTGGCCAGGAACGACGCGGTCGCCGGGCCGATCGCCCCTTCGACGCGGAGCAGGATCGCTTCTCCGGATGAGGACCTGGAGGCAGAGCCGAGCACGATTGCCACCGCAACCAGCATCAGCAGGATGCTGCGGACGATCCACCGGCTGCCGCGCGATGCGAGCATCGAAATTCGCTTCCTTCCTGCATCCAGGGCGAACCGGTCGGTACGGCTTCGAAGCGGCCGCAATCGCCCTGAAAAGCGGGGGGATTGCGACATACCCTTCCCGCCTTGGCTATACGGATTTTCGCGGATACGCCGGGCATGACGGTCGGACGGCCTCGGCCTCGGCCGCGTGGCGCTGCTCGTCGTGGGGATCACAGGACGCTGGTGGACAGCCAGTAGGTCGTGGTCGCGCTCAATACGCTGCCGACCAGCACCAGCATGACAGGTGCCGGAAGGCGTTTCGCAACGATTGCGCCAAGAGGTGCGGCCAGCACGCCTCCGATGAGGAGTCCCAGGGTCGCGCCGGCCAGTTCTTCGATCCCGAGCTGGCTGACGAAGGCCCCCGATATGGCAACTGCGACAAAGAACTCGGCGCTGTTTACCGAGCCTACCACTTTGCGCGGCTCGGTGCCCTGAAGCATCAGCCCGGAACTCACGACCGGTCCCCAGCCGCCTCCACCGATCGCATCGAGAATGCCGCCGCTAAATCCGAGAGGCACGACCGCCTTGGGCGTGCGCTGCCGAAACTGGCCATGGATGCCCTTCAGGATCAGGATCACGCCAAGCAGGCCGAGATAGGCGAGAACGAAGGGCTTGACGGTATCGCCGTCGATCTGGGTGAGGCCGTAGGCCCCAATCACGCCCCCCAGGACGCCGGGCAGGGCCACTTTCAGGAACAGCCGCTTGTCGATGTTGCCGCTCAGTGCGTGGCTCGCGCCCGACACCGCCGTGGTGAAGCATTTTATGATGTGAACCCGGTAGGATGCCTGTGCGGGCGGGATACCCATGAAGCCGACCAGCAAGGTGGTTGCGATGGCTCCGAAGGCCATGCCCAATGCGCCATCGACCAATTGGGCCACGAACCCGATCGCGACAAAGGGAAGCAGGTCTCCCCAGGCGGCGTCGACAAAATCCATTTCTCGGCTCCCCCCGACGAACTAGGGCCACCCGTGTTTCGCTCGTATGCGGGAATATACGTGTCCGTGCACTCGCGCGAACCACCAGGGGAGTTCCGCGCACCCCCACTTGCCGTCCCGAGCCGGAATGGGCGTGGCTCGTTCGGCGCCGAGCCCCTGGGCAAGAGGGCATGCTCGTCCGAATAGCCGATAGGCCGACATTCCTCAGGCCCCGGCAGGGGGGCCTCTTGCCGCGCCTTCCTGGACGACGCATGATGGTTCGGTTGCGAATCGAGACTGACGCGGCGGGGGAGAGAGACATGGCTACGGCCCACAAGGACGGCGTAATCGACAAGGAGGCTCTGCGGCGAAAATATGCCGAGGAGCGCGACAAGCGGCTGCGCGCCGATGGTTCGGCGCAATACAAGCGGCTCGAAAGCGAATTCTCCGGTCTCGCCATCGATCCCTATACGCCGCGTGAAGAGCGCGATCCGGTCAGCGATCATGTGACCTTCGCCTTCATCGGTGGCGGTTTTGCCGGGCTGGTCGTCGGGGCGCGGCTCAAGGAAGCGGGGATCGACGACTATCGCATCGTCGAAAAAGGCGGCGATTTCGGGGGGACGTGGTATTGGAACCGTTATCCCGGCGCGCAATGCGACACGGCTAGCATGATCTACATGCCGCTGCTTGAGGAAACCGGGCACATGCCGAGCGAGAAATACGCCCACGCCCCCGAAATCCGCGACCATTGCAGCCGCATCGGCAAGCAGTACGGCCTCTACGACAACGCGCTGTTCCACACGGAGGTAACCGACGTCCAATGGGACGAAGGTCGCAGGCTGTGGATCGTGCGGACCGATCGCGGCGACGAATTCACCGCCAAATATGTCGGCATGGGCACGGGGCCGCTGCATGTCGCCAAATTGCCGGGCTTGCCCGGGATAGAGCAGTTCGAGGGCAAGAGCTTCCACACCAGTCGGTGGGACTATGGCTACACCGGCGGGACGCCCGAAGGCGAGCCGATGACGGGGCTGGCCGACAAGCGCGTGGCGATTATCGGTACGGGTGCCACGGCGGTGCAGGTCGTGCCCAAGGTCGCCCGCGATGCCAGGGAAGTGTTCGTCTTCCAGCGCACGCCGTCGAGCGTCGATGAACGCAACAACCGCCCGCTCGAACGCGACTGGTTCGACAGCGTTACCGGACCCGGCTGGCAAAAGCAGTGGCAGGAAAATTTCGTCGCCAATCTCGGTGTCGGCTTCCCGGCGGAAGATCTCGTCGATGACGGCTGGACCGATCTCGGCAAGCGCATCCGCGCGCAAGTCGTCGACATGCCGCCCGAAGAACGTACGCCCGAAGGCATCATGGCCGCCTTCGAGGATGCCGATAACGAGAAGATGAGCGAAATTCGTGCACGCGCCGAAGCCATCGTCGGCGGCGAAGCGGGCGAGAAGCTCAAGGCCTGGTATCGCCAGCTGTGCAAGCGCCCGTGCTTCCACGATGAATACCTCCAGGCTTTTACCCGGCCCAACACGCACCTCGTCGATACCGACGGCAAGGGCGTCGAGCGGATCACCGCCAAGGGCGTCGTCGCCAATGGCGAAGAATATGAGGTCGACTGCATCGTCTATGCCTCGGGCTTCGAAGTCGGCACCGATTTCACCGAGCGCGCGGGATACGATGTGACCGGGCGTGGCGGGCAGACGCTGTCGGACTACTGGGCGGGCGGCATGCGCAGCTTCCATGGGCTGCATGTGCACGGCTTTCCCAACATGTTCTTCGTCCAGCAGAACCAGGCTGCGGCCTTCATCGCCAACTATCCGCACAATCTCGTCGACCATGCAGACACAGTGGCCTGCGTGGTCGGCCATGCGGAAAGCGAAGGCCATGCGGCGGTCGAGCCGAGCGCGCAGGCCGAACAGAAGTGGATCGATTTCCTGCTCACCGGTCCGGGCGCGCGCCTGGGCAGTACCGAATGCACACCCGGCTATTACAACAATGAAGGGCAGGGCTATGGCGAGCAGGAACGGTTCGCGCTCGGCCATCCAGCCGGGGCGCTAGGCTTCTTCAACCATATCGACCAGTGGCGCAAATCGGGAAAATTCGAGGGTCTCGAATTCAGCTGAGCCACCGGCGGCGGACACGGAAAGGCCGCGCGACGCAGGGTCGCGCGGCCTCGTTTTCATGAGCCGAGAGGATCAGTCCTCGCTCTTGGTTCCGGTCGTGCCGGCCGGAAGCTCGGGGCGTTCGGCTGGCAGGGCGGCGTTGCGGTCGCCCGTCTTCAGATAGGTGTCGAACCAGCGCATCATGCGCAGATTGTAGTCGTAGCGCGCGGCGGCCTTGCGGTTGCCATGGCCTTCGCCCGGGTAGAAGACCATCCGCACCGGCGTATCGGGCTTGCGGATCTTGATCGAGCGATAAAGCTCGAGGCTCTGGCCCGGATCGACGCGGGTGTCTTCCTCGCCATGCATGATGAGCAGCGGGGTTTCCGCCTTGTCGACATGATAGATGGGGCTGACCTCGAGCATCTTCTGCCAGTCGTCCCACGGCCAGGCGCGGCTGTGAACGTTGTACATCTCGAAAGGAATGTCGCCCGTCCCGAACTTGCTGATCTGGTTCGAGATGCCGACGAACATGACGCCGGCGGCGAATTCCTCGCTCCAGCGGGTCGAGGACCAGGCGGTGGCATAGCCGCCATAGGACCCGCCGGTCACGCCCACGCGATCGGCATCGGCAATGCCTTCGGCGACCAGCGCGCGCTTGGCGTCGACCAGATCGGTGAATTCGGGGTCGGTGTAATTGCCCTGGTGTTGCTTGGAGAACGCAGTGCCGTAGCCGGTCGAGCCGCGGTAGTTGGGCAGGAAGACGGCATAGCCCTGGCCCGCCGCGACCTGGCCGGGCTTGGAATATGCGGTCTGCCAGCCATTGCTGTCATGCGCTTCCGGCCCGCCGTGGACGTTGAGGATCAGCGGGGCGCCGCCTGCCGGGGCGCCGCCGACCGGCTCGATCAGCACGCCTTCGACTTCCTGACCGTCGCGCGCGGTGTAACGGAAGGTGCGCTGCTTGCCGAAGTCGATCTCGGACAGCCAGGGGTTGTGGCTGGTCCAGCGGGTGAAGCTGTCGCCGTCGAGGCGGAACAGCTCGGTCGGGTGGCGCGGCGCGCTCGCCTCGACCGCGATGACCGAACCCTCGGTCTCGACATTGCTGATGATCAGCGCGCCGGGATCGATTTCGCGTGCAAGCGAACCGTCGAGATTGTGGATGCGCAGCACGCTCTGCGCGCCGACATGCACTGCCGCGATCAGGCGGCCGTCATCCATGTATTCGACGTCGATCACCGCTTCCGGCGCGCCCGCATTATGTGGCGTCACCGTGCCGGTGGCGGTATCGACGAAATGGATCGTGGTCGCCGCCGGATCGTTTATGTCGACCGCCGCGATCAGCGCCAGCTGGCTCGCATCGGGCGAGATTTCGACATCGTCGATCTTGCCCGGCGTGTTGATGACCAGGCGCACATCGCCCGAAGCCATGTCGAGAATATTGACCTTCTTGTTGACGTACTGGTCGTCGATCAGCGTGGTGGGCGCCGTTTCGATCACGCCGATGCGCGAATCGTCCGCGATCTGGAACGAGGTGACGTAGCCAGGAACGCTGACTTCCTGTGGTTCGGCATCGGGTTCCATGCCGATACGCGCGCGGAAGAGGCGGTTGAGCTGCTGCTCCTCCTCGTAGACGACCGAGTTGAAGCCGGCCTCGCTCTGCTTGGTGCGATCCTTGTCCTCTTCCGCCGCGACCAGCAGGTGCATATGGCTGCCATCGGGCGACCAGGCATAGGAGCGCACGGCTGCGCCTTCGACAGCGGCGAGCTTGCGCTGTGCGCCGCCATCCACGGGGATGCCCCATACGGCGGTTTTATCGTCTCCGTCGGCCCACAGGAAGCTGACCATGCGGCCATCGGGCGAGAACCGGACGCCGCTGACATTCATGTCGTCGGGCAGGAACTCGCGCACATTGCCGGGGCCGTAGGCCATCGACAGCTGCTGCGTCGTGGTTCCGTTCTCCTCGCCTTCGGTGACGTCGGGGAGCCGCGCGGTCGTATAGGCGACACGGCTGCCATCGGGCGAGACGGCGATGGTGCCGACGCTTTCGAGCTTGGCGACGTCTTCGGGGGTCATCGGCCGTGCCTGCGCCTGCGCGGCGATCGAGGCGGTGGCGAGCAAGGCGGCGGCGGTGAGCGGCGCGCGAAGTTTCATATCGGTTGAATCCTCTCCTTAGGGGGTGGTGGGGCCGCTATAGCGATAGGACGGTGCGGGGCAAACCGACGCATGTCGGGTTCGGCTCGACAGGGACGGTGCAAGTGCGTACAATTCCAGCCAACCCCGGGGAGCCAGCAGAGTCTTCGTGCTTTGGGCTGAGAGGGGCAGGTTGCGCTGCCCGACCCGTCGAACCTGAACCGATTAGCATCGGCGGAGGGAGTGGGCGGCACATGCCAAGGGTCCGCTCTCCATCCGCCAAGAGGAGAGATTTCGCGTGGCCGACGCTATCGACATCCCCGCCTGGATCGCCCTGTTTTTCGGGCTCTATGCGCTGTCCGCGGCGATCGGCGAATTGCGCATGCCGGGCGGCTGGGCGGCGCTGCTCGCCCATTTCGAACGCGATATCGGCTTGCGCTTTCTCAGCGGGATCGTCTGCATCGCCCTAGGCGCGGCGATCTACCTCGTTTCGCCATGGCGGCCGGACGACTGGCTTGCCGTGCTCGTCACCGTCCTCGGCGGGTGGATCGCTATCGAAGGTGCGCTCATCCTCGCCTTCGGCGACAGTTTCCTTGCCATCGCCCGGCGCCTGATGGGCGCCGCGAACAAGCTCTGGGCGTGGCTCTCGCTCCTCATGGGCGTGGTGCTGATCGCCGCCGCGCTCATCCGTCTCTAACGTTCCCCCAATCCAAGGAAGGTCCTCATCCATGGCCGACATCAATTCCAAATTCGACATCGGCGTCACCACCGGCCCGATCCGCGGCAGCCGCAAGGTCCATGTCGGCGCGAAGAGCGGCTCGGGCATCCGTGTCGCCATGCGCGAGATCGACCTCGAGGGCGGGGAGCCCAGCGTGCGCGTCTACGACACTTCCGGCCCCTACACCGATCCCGATGCGACCATCGACATCCGCGCCGGCCTCGAGGCCAAGCGCCGCGAATGGATCATGGCGCGCGGCGATGTCGAGGAATACGATGCACGCGAAGTGAAGCCCGAGGATAACGGCCAGCTCGGCCCCGACCGTTCGGGCGGCGTCCCGGCCTTCCCCAATGTCGTCAAGCGCCCGCTGCGCGCCAAACCGGGCGCAAACGTCACGCAAATGCACTATGCGCGGCAGGGCATCGTCACGCCCGAGATGGAATATGTCGCCGAGCGCGAGAACCTCGGGCGCGAAATGCTGCGCGATGCGGCGGCCTACGAGACCGCGCGCGACGGCGGCCAGCCCTGGGGCGCCAGCGTGCCCGATTACGTCACCCCCGAATTCGTCCGCGACGAGGTGGCCCGCGGCCGCGCGATCATCCCCAACAACATCAACCACCCCGAAACCGAGCCGATGGCGATCGGGCGCAACTTCCTCGTCAAGATCAACGCCAATATCGGCAATTCCGCCGTGGCCAGCGACGTCGCCTCCGAGGTCGACAAGATGGTCTGGTCGATCCGCTGGGGCGCGGACACGGTCATGGACCTCTCGACCGGGCGCAACATCCACGACACGCGCGAATGGATCATCCGCAACTCGCCCGTCCCCATCGGCACCGTGCCGATCTACCAGGCGCTGGAAAAGGTCGGCGGCATTGCCGAGGACCTGACCTGGGAGATCTTCCGCGACACGCTGATCGAGCAGGCCGAACAGGGCGTCGACTATTTCACCATCCATGCCGGCGTGCGCCTGCCCTATGTCCCGATGACCGCCAAGCGCGTCACCGGCATCGTCTCGCGCGGCGGCTCGATCATGGCGAAATGGTGCCTCGCGCATCACAAGGAGAGCTTCCTCTACGAGCGCTTCGACGAGATCACCGAGATCATGAAGGCCTATGACATCGCATATTCGCTGGGCGACGGCCTGCGCCCAGGCAGTATCGCCGACGCCAATGACGAGGCGCAATTCGCCGAGCTCTACACGCTGGGCGAGCTCACCAAGCGCGCCTGGGAGCAGGACGTGCAGGTGATGATCGAAGGACCCGGCCACGTGCCGATGCACAAGATCAAGGAGAACATGGACAAGCAACTGGAAGCCTGCGGCGAGGCGCCGTTCTACACGCTCGGCCCGCTCGTCACCGATATCGCGCCCGGTTACGACCACATCACCAGCGGCATCGGCGCGGCGCAGATCGGCTGGTACGGCACCGCAATGCTCTGCTACGTCACGCCCAAGGAACACCTCGGCCTGCCCGACCGCGACGACGTGAAAGTGGGCGTGGTGACCTACAAGCTCGCCGCCCACGCCGCCGACCTCGCCAAGGGCCACCCGGCCGCCAAGGTCCGCGACGACGCGCTGAGCAAAGCCCGCTTCGAATTCCGCTGGCGCGACCAGTTCAACCTCAGCCTCGACCCCGACACCGCCGAGCAATACCACGACCAGACGCTGCCCGCAGAAGGCGCCAAGACCGCCCACTTCTGCTCCATGTGCGGCCCGAAATTCTGCTCGATGAAGATCACGCAGGAAGTGCGCGACTTCGCGGCGAAGCAGAACTCGGACAGCTACCTCGCGAGCGAGAACATCAAGCGCGAGACCTCAGCCGAGGAGGCCGAGGAAGCGGAGAAGGGTATGGAGGAGATGAGTGAGGTGTACCGCGAGAAAGGGGAGAAGTTGTATTTGCCGGAGGAGTGAGCATTTGAATTCAACGAGTCAGGCGCAGGATCGCACCGACTGACCAGATCAAAGTGGTAGCTGTGATCGTAGTCGCGACTGACATCGCGACGAACGAAGCCAACGCAATCGTAGGTTCTGCTTGGTAACTTGCGAAAGTGCCTATCGAAACGATGGCGAAACCAAAGAATCGCCAGAGTGCTGATTGCAGCAATTGGACCAGCTGGCTGAAGCTTTTCGATTCCCGCAAAAGTGCCATACTCTCAGATTTAGTGTGACTGATTAGGAAGCTGGCCGTCGCTAAGCTGAAGCCGAGAAGTGTGGCGGAGATTGTTCCCGCTGTCAGGAATATGCGGCCATCTATTTCGTTCGGCGAACCGAAGAGTAGCCCATTTCGCCAGGCGATCGTAAACGCCACGCCAACTATGCTTGCAACTAGCCAGTCCGCAACGATTCTGTGCCTGAAATACCTTCGCATCAAAATTCACTTGATACTGCCGACTGACGCAATCGCTCGATGTTCTCGGAATAGGCCCGTTCGAGAACGCGATAAGCGTCCTTTGTGTCTATACCACGAGATCGCGAACTGCTCCGAATAAACTCCTCTGCAGTGACCATCTTGCTTTCGAGGATATCGATGTAGCGTGTCATACGCGCTTCTTCGTCCCTGCCACTAGCCAGAATGCTGTTGAATTGATCGCGCTGGTGCGGGTTCCGTTTAATCATGTTGGCAAGCTTGTTGGCTAACTTCAGCAACTTTGCCGAACTGTTATCGGCAGTCATTTTTAGGCCGACGCGCTTTGTTGCACCCAATGATTCTAGCGCTTTGATCGCATCGTAGAGGCTTTCATCTGCCTCTTTAGCGAGTTCAGCAGTGTCTGGGGGAACCTCAACTTCAAGAACCCTAACCGAATTGAGCTTCGCGAGCGTTTGAACAATATCGCGTTCAAGCAATGGCAGAAACGCTGGGGGGGTCGTTGAGTTTGCCCTTTTCCAAGAAATATGGGGTCATCTGAGACAACTTCGGTCCGTCAGCGTTCCATTCAGCCGCTACAAATCCATCTTTGAAAATCACGATATGAGACAGGTCGACAAGGCCTGCATCTTCGTCGAGAGCAAGCGTTTCGAGTTTACCTACTTGTTCTATCTGGGGCAGCCCATCACGACGGATCTTGCCAAATCGCAGCTTGATTGGGAATTCCAAGGTGTCCGGATAAAGCGAATATCTGTAGGGTGATGCTCCATCAGTCCGGTAACGCCCAGTATCGCTAAATTCCAAACCGTCTATACGCTCACAGGCGCTAGGCAGGCCGTCTCTCACCTGATCAAAGTGCGCGATCCGAAAAAAATAGACCTTTCGAGTAATGGTCGGTTCTTCGCGTGCCATTTTTAATCCTTTCAGAACAACCATATTCAGGGTTCGCACTTTGTTCGTCAATGCAACTTTCTAAGTTTTCAGCAACTCTTGGAAGTCTTTGAAACTTGCTCTTCACTGAGCTGCGCGTTATAACTCCCGTATGAACAAGCCGCTCAAGATCACCAGGATCGGCAATTCCGCCGGGATCGTCCTGCCCAAGGACGTGCTGGCGCATCTCGACCGGCAAGTGGGGGACGAGCTGACGCTGGTGCTCAAGCCCAACGGGATCGAGCTTGTCGGCGGGGTGCCGGATTTCGAAGAGCAGATGGCCGCAGCGCGCAAGGTCATGGCGGCACGCAAGCGCGCGCTGCGCGAACTGGCGAAGTGACTTTCTCACGTCATCCCAGCGAAAGCTGGGATCTCCATCGTATCGCTCCACCGCCAGAGATCCCAGCTTTCGCTGGGATGACGGTTAAATCCTGCGATGACTGAGCGTTGGACCTGGATAGCCACCGACGTGGCGCTTGCCGCTCATGCCGAGCAACTGGCCGAGCATGGCGGTGGTGATGGTGTCCGCGATGCCGGAATGCTCGACAGCGCAATGGCCCGACCGCGCAATCTCGCCGACTATGGCGAGCCCGACGCGGCGGCTTTGGCCGCAGCCTACGCCTATGGGATCGCGCGCAATCATCCCTTCGTCGATGGCAACAAGCGCACCGCCGCGGTGGTGAGCGAAACCTTCCTGATGCTCAATAGCCACACGCTCGATGCCACCGACGCCGAACTGGTTGTCGCCTTCGTCGCCCTCGCGGCAGGCGAATTGTCCGAAGACGAACTCGCCGACTGGTTCCGCCAGCATATCGTCGCGACCTAGCGCATCCCCACCAGTACCCGATCCAGCGCCTGCAGGAAGTTCGAGCGGTCCGCCTTGCTGAACGGCGGTGGGCCGCCGCCCATGCCGTCCATCCCGGCGCGCAAGTCTTCCATGATCGCGCGGGTGGCTATGGCGCTGCCGATGCTGGCGGCGTCGAACTCGCGGCCGTCGTGTTTCAGCACGCGCGCGCCTGCCTTCAGGCAGCGCTCGGCGAGCAATATGTCGGCGGTGATCACCACGCTGCGCGCGTCCGCATTCTCCGCGATCCAGTCGTCGGCGGCATCGAAGCTGTCGGAGACCACCACGCGCTTGACCCGCTCGCTCACCGGCACGCGAAAGGGGCTGTTGCTGACCACGCGGACCTGCGCCTTGTAACGCTCCGCCACGCGGTAGATTTCTTCCTTTACCGGGCAGGCATCGGCGTCGACGAGGATGGTGGGGACGAGGATGTTGGGCGCGCTCATGCGCGCCTCGCTAGCGCAGGCGGCCGGGGCAGGTAAACGGCAGGCAAACTTTCCTACATGCCCCATTCTGTGCCTTATCCTGCAGGATGACCCGTCACAGCCCCATCCCGCCCGCCGCTCCCGCCACTCCCGAGCCCTCCGACGCACTCTCCGACTCTGGGCCCGCCACCCGTCACGACGGCTGGTCGCTCGCAAGGCAGGTGCGCTTCCTGCGCGCGCTCTCCGCCACGCATTCGGTGACCGAGGCCGCGAAGTCGGTCGGTATGTCGCGCCAGTCGGCCTATCGCCTGCGCTCACGGCTCAAGGGCAAGGCGTTCGACCTCGCCTGGGAGGTCGCCTTCCACCATTCCTACGACGTGCTCGCGCATGCCGCGCTCGAACGCGCGCTCAACGGGGTGGAGGTGCCGGTCTATTTCCAGGGCGAGAAGGTGGACAGCTATCGCCGCTATGACGAGCGGCTGACCGTCGCGCTGCTCGGCCGGTTCACGCTGGGCGGCAATCCGGCGTTCGGGCGGCTGGGGCCGGGGGCGGAACGGCATGCGCGCGATTTCGAACGGCTGCTCGGGCGGATCGCGGCGGGCGAGGAGGTCGAGACCGGCGCGCCGGGGCCGGACGATCCGGGCGAGCTCGAGGCGCTGCGCGCGCTTGGCACAGGGGCGTACACGCATAAAGGCGCCTCGCCCCACTGTCCGTCCGGTTGGTCGGACGAGGAATTGATCGAGGCATTACAGGAGTTTGAGGATGACGACGAAAGGTGACACGGTGTCACCTTCGTCACGCGGTATCGGCGTTACGCGCGCCCTTCGCCATTCGCCCACCACAGCACGCCGATCGCCGCCGCCGACAGCGCCACCAGCCAGATCTTCGGGTTGATCGTCCAGAAGTTGACGAACAGCGCGCCGTGCATCGCGGTATAGGCGGCGAGCCAGGTCAGGCCCCAGCGCCGCCGAAGCAGCGCGCCCACCGCGCCGACCGAGACCACCAGCCCCATCGCGCCGATGTAGGCGAAATAGGCGGGCACCGAGAAGCCGAGGAGGTTCATCGGTGCCTCGGCCAGGAAAGCGCGCGTGCCGGCCAATGCCTCCGCCGCTTCGCCGCCGAAGCTCCACCAGCCGGCCGCCTCCCCGATCATCAGGCCGCTGACCCCGATGCGGATCAGCCCGGAGGCGAGGAAGACGAGGGCGACGAGGATGGCGATGGCGCGTTTCATGGGCTGTGTCGCTAGTGTAATACACTGGTGCGGTCAATGCGCGCGTGCCGGGGGAGTGCCGCGTCGCCTGCCGTTCGCTTTCGTGCTAGGTCGCGCTCGCTCATGACCCGCCCGAACGAGAGGACCCCCGCCATGCCTGCCTTCAAGCCCTTCCTCGCCGCCGCCCTGCTCGGCGCGCCGCTGGCGAGCGCCGCACCCGCGCTGGCCGACGACCATGCCGCGAGCGAGAAGCGCACCGTGATGCCCGAGGGCGGGCCGGGGCTCGCGATGATGGAGGAATACGGTTTCTCCGAGGCGGTGATCCACGGCGACACGGTCTATCTCTCGGGCGTGATCCTCGGCCCCCCGCCCGAGGGGATGACCCGCGAACAGGCCTATGATCGCAGCTTCCAATATCTCGGCAGCGTGCTCGAACGCGCCGGGTCGAGCTGGGACGACGTGGTCGACATCACCACCTACCATGTCGATATCGACGCCTCGATGCCCGCGCTGGCGGCGGTCAAGAACCGCTATGTGAAGGCCCCGTTCCCCGCCTGGACCGCGATCGATATCGACCGCCTGTTCGCGCCCGAGGGCGAGGTGGAGATCAAGATCACCGCGCGCGTTACGCCCCGCTAGCTGGCACGAAACTGGGCGCGGGCAGGATGCGGTTCGCCTCGCCCGCGCGAACGTGGTATCCTGCGCGCCATCGCATCGCACCCTTAGAGGAGACCCGCCATGCACGCCGCGCACCCGATCCTCGCATTGGCCCTGCTGGCCAGCGCCGCCCCGCTTGCCGCGGGCAGCGAACATCGCCCCGCCATCGCCCCTGCCGGGACCGAGGACACCCGCTATTGCATGAAGGTCGAGGCCGTGACGGGCAGCCGCATCGAGCGCATCATGTGCTGGACCCGCGCCGAGTGGGAGCGGCAGGGCGTCGATGTCGACGCGGACTGGCCGAAAGAGGGCGTGCGGGTCGAAGGCTAGGCTCCGGCAGAATACCGCGAAGAACTTCGGCGGTTTTCCGGCGGATCGGCGATTGCATCGCGGGCGATCCTCCCCATCTCGACAGCTAACAGATCACAACCGAGAGGAGCATCCCCCAATGCAGGTCCAGTTCAATTCCGACAACAGCGTCATGGGCACCGAAAACGTCGCCGAACGCATCGAGGCGGCAGTGCGCGACAAGCTGGCGCGGTTCGAGGAGCGGCTGACCCGGGTCGAGATCCATGTGCGCGACGAGAACGGGCGCAAGGGCGGGGCGGACGACAAGGCCTGCACCATCGAGGCGCGCCCGCGTTCGGGCAATCCCATCGGCGTCACCGCGCACGCCGCCAAGGTCGATGATGCCGCGCGCAAGGCAGCCATTACGCTGGCCCAGCGGCTCGAGCGGAACTTCGGCAAGGAATCGAAGCACAAGCACGAGGCCCGTCCCGACAAGGTGCTGTAGAAGCGGCGAGGCGGGGCATCGCGCGCACCGCTCGCCCGGATGTCGGCACGCTTCGCCGCGCCTCAGCCCCGCCTCGACACAATCTTGCCGAAATTCGAAACATCCGCACGGCCCGTACGTTCGTATCTTGAAGCACCAGCCGGGTGGGCCGGCTGAGGAAATGCTTGAATTTACCGACAAAAGGGAACCGATATGAACAAGCTTACCATTGCGCTCGCCTCTGCCGCATCGCTGGCGATTGCCGCCTGCGCCGAAGCCCCGGCGGAAAACGACGGCTATGACGATACTGCCGCTGCGGCCGACCAGATGGCCAATGCCGAAGCCGAAACCGGCACCATCGTCGAAGTCGCGCAGGGCGACGAGACCTTCTCGACGCTCGTCAGCGCGGTTACTGCCGCAGAGCTGGGCGAAACGCTGTCGGGCGACGGCCCGTTCACCGTCTTCGCGCCGACCAACGATGCTTTCGCCAAGATCCCCGAGGCGACGCTGACCGAGCTGACCACCAACGATACCGAAACGCTCGGCAATATCCTCACCTACCACGTGGTCGAGGGCAATGTGGACGCCGCCACGCTGACCCAGGCGATCACCGATGCGGGTGAGGAAGGCTATACCATCACCACCGTCAACGGCGGCACGCTGACCGCCACTGTGGTCGACGGCAATGTCGTGCTGACCGATGCCGCGGGTGGCACCTCGACCGTCACCGCGACCGACGTCGCCGCCTCGAACGGCGTGATCCACGTGATCGATACGGTGCTTATGCCGCAATAAGCTTCGTTGGAAATCGGAGCGAAAATCGGGAAGCGGCCTCTTTGGGGGCCGCCTTCCTCGCCTCAGCGGGCCTACCGGCTGCCAGCCTGATAGGAGGGCGAAGGGTCGGCCAGATCTTGCTGTTGGACGGCGGGATCGGATTGGACCTCCGGCACCGGACTGGTCGCATAAGTCTGCTCGCCGCGCTCTGCACCGCGTGCCACGGTAACGCGCGGCGGTGAAATTTGGACGGCCACCGGCACCGTCCGGCGCGGCGCGGGTTGCCATCTGGCCAGGCGATCTACCTCGTCCTCGGCCAATTCATCCGCGTAGGTCGCCGCCAGCGGGATGGCATCGGGCTGGTCCCCCCAACCGCCTCGCCTGTCGCGCAATCGCCCGTGCGACGCCAGCGCGGCCACCGGAATGGTGCCGGTCGGGGTGACGAGCGGGTAATGATCGGGTGGCCGCTTGCGCGTGTCGAGCTTGAAGTCGCCGACGCCGGCGTTGGGTGGGGCCTCGGGGATATGGCTCGCCACGCTGCGCTGAAGCATCGGGGTGGAGCCGATCGCCGAGCCGCTCAGCGCGCCGGCCGTGACCACGGCAAGCACGAGAGCGGCGGCGCAAAGGCGAGGGTCGAGGCGAGGCATATTCATGACGACGGGTTTCCACCTTCCCAACGCCGATCGGCCCCGGCGTGTTCCAAAGCCCCGCCGGCTCGCGAACACAGTGGCCCTCGACGATGCGGGCCGAGTTGCATCCAATCCGCCGCCTGCCCGCTGGACACAGGGATTTGGCAGGGTAGTCTCGCCATTGTTTTCGGGAGGGGAAGAGATGAGCAGACAAACTGGCGGATGCCTTTGCGGGGAAATCCGCTATGCATTCGAAGGGGAGCCGGCGGCCACCATGGTGTGCCATTGCACGCATTGCCAGAAGCAGTCGGGCAGTGCGTTTTCGACCATCATCGGCGCGCCGGAAGGGCAGGTCGAGATTACCGGCGATCCCGCGTGCTATCGGGACAGCGGGGAAAGCGGTCGGTCTGTCGAAAGGCAGTTCTGCAACACCTGTGGTTCGCCTCTGTTCACCAGGGCCGAGGTGTCGCCGCAGATGCTGTGGATCAAGGCAGGCACGCTGGACGATACTACGCAATTCACGCCGTCGGCGCATATCTGGACGCGCAGCAAGCAATGCTGGGTCGAGACGGGCGACATTCCCGCTTTCGACACCAATCCCGGCTGAAGGAGCAAGGGCAATGGCCAGCATCCGCGCCCGCCTCGTCAATTTCGCGCTGCCGCTGCTCGGCATCAAGCGCTTCTTTTCCGAGCCGGACAAGTTCGACGAGAGGATTGCAAAGCTGCGGGCGCAAAAGCCGATCCGCCCGCGTGCGAAGTGGCACAAGCGCTTCGCCATTCGCGAGTTTGCCAGCCGCGGCTTCCCGGTGGTGACGATCGAGCCCAAGGGCGGGGCACGGCCGGATGCGCCGCATCTGCTGTACCTGCATGGTGGCGGCTATGTGATGGACATCGCCGCGGTGCATTGGGACACGGTGGCCGATCTGTGCAAGCGGCTGGAAGCATCGGCGACGGTGCCGATTTATCCGCTCGCGCCGGAAAACAAAGCCGAGGATGTGCTGGCGGCCATGCGCTCGCTCTATCATGAACTGGCGGATCGCTACGGGGCGAAGAACATCACCGTGATGGGCGACAGCGCGGGCGGCGGAATGAGCCTGGCGCTGGCGCAACTGTTGAAATCGGAAGGCGCGGCGATGCCGGGCAGTCTGGTGCTCTATTCGCCCTGGCTCGATGCGACCGCGACCGCCGAGGGTCAACGCGCGATCGAAAAGCGCGACCGGATGCTGGCGGTCAGCGGGCTGGAGGCCTGCGGCGAAATGTATCGCGGCGACCTGTCCATCGACGATCCTCGCGTCAGCCCGCTGTTCGGCGAACTGGAGGGCCTGCCGCCGATGGCGATCTTCTCCGGCACTTCGGATATCCTGCTGGTGGACGGCCGCCGGCTTGCCGAGCGGCTGGGCGATGAGGGGATGCCCGAACACATCTATCGCGAGTATGAGGACATGTTCCACGTCTGGATGCTGCTGCCCGTGCCCGAGGGAAAACGGGCGCGTGGCGAGACGGTCGACTTCATCCGCAAATACAGGAGCGCGGCGTGAGGCACAGTAGGTTCTATCTTTGCCTGGGAGCGCTGGCTCTCGGCAGCTGCGGTGACCGCGGCGACGATCCGGGCCCCGGATCGCTGCAGGAATCGACTTTCACCGAGATCGCCGAGGCCGAAGTCGTACACTACACCGGCACCGAGCCGTTCTGGGGCGGCGCGGCAGGCGGCGGCATGGCGACCTATTCCACGCCCGAGAATCCCGATGGCCGCGAGTTCCCGGTACAGCGTTTTGCCGGGAACAACGGCCTTGGCATCAGCGGTCAGCTCGACGGCGCGGGTTTCGATCTGACCATCACTCCGGGAGAATGCTCCGACGGGATGAGCGACCGCAGCTATCCCTATACTGCCACACTGCTTGTCGGGGGCGAGCAGCGCCTGGGCTGCGCCTGGACCGAAAGCCAGCCCTTCAGCGGCCCGGACACGCCGTAATGGCCGACCGTACCCCTATCGGCTGGCGCATCTTCTTCTGGCTTGCTGCGGCCTACAACCTCGTAATCGGCCTCGGCGCATTCCTCGATGCGGAGTGGGGTTCGGCCGAGGCGATCGGCGGAGTGCTGATTTTCTGCTTCGGCATCGTCTATGCGCTGGTCGCACGCCAGCCGAAGCGGTTTGCGCCCGTGCTGATCGCCGGGATACTCGGCAAGGTGATGGTCGTGCTGATGCTCGGCCCTCCTAGCTGGGGTGAGGGCGGTGACCCGGGCGTGGGTGCTATCGTTGCAGGTGATCTGGCCTTTGCACTCGGCTTCGCCGCTTTCCTGTTGCGGGGGCGCAAACTTGGGTAGCATTCCGGCTTTGCCGCGCCTGCTTGGGCTGGCTGGCCTGCTGCCGCAGATCGCCTGCGTCGCAGTGCTCTATGCCGGCCCTACGGAATGGCGCGATCCGGCACAGTCAATCGCTTTCGCCTATGCCGCGCTGATCCTGTCCTTCCTTGGCGGCATGTGGTGGGGGATCGCCGCCGCCGCCCCGGCTGCCGAGCGACGCCATACGCTGGGCTGGGTGTGGATCGCCGCTGTCACGCCGAGCCTAGTCGCGCTGGCCTGCTTCTTGCCTTGGGTGCTGGGCTGGCAGTGGCCCGAACCGTCGTTGGTCATGCTCGGCGGGGCGCTGTTGGTCAGCCTGGGTGTCGATGCCAGGTTGGGCGCGCTCGCGCCGCGCTGGTGGATGGCGCTGCGCGTGCCGCTATCGGTCGGTCTCGGCCTCGCGACGGTCGCCGTCGCGCTGGCCTAGCGTTTCTCGACCCCCGCCGCGTCGAGTTCGGGACCGAGCCGCCCGGTCAGCCACAGCCACCACATGCGGAAATCCGCTCGCAGGCTCCAAAGCGGATAGGTGAAGGTCGCCGGGCGGTTCTTCTCATGCCCGAAATGCGCGATCCAGGCGAAGAAATAGCCCGCCAGCGGGAGCGCCGCGAGCAACAACCATTCTTCCGCCACTATGGCGGCCACGGCCAACGCCACGACCAGCGTGGTGCCGATGTAATGCAGCGCCCGCGTGCCGGGCCGCGAATGCTCGCGAAGGTAGAAGGGCCAGAACTCGGCAAAGGTCGAGTAGCGTCGGTCCGTCATTGCAGTCCCGGAATTTCGAGTTGCGCCGGGCTGGGCGCGTCCGGCATCAGCAATTCGCGCCGTTCCGGTTCCTCGCTCGCAGTTGCAGGCGTCGCAGGAGCCGCACCGATGGCGTTGCAACTGCGTCCGGCGAGGAAATCGAGCGCCGCAGCGACCGAGGCCTCGCTTGGATCGCCGAGCGGTTTGAGAATCTCGTCGGAGGCGGCGCAGGTTTGCGGCATGACATCGGCCAGACCGCTGTAATAGTCGCCCTGATCGTCGGCATTGACCGAGCGGAAGGCGACCACGCGCAGGCGATCGTCGCAGGCGGACCGGTCGCGGGCGATCTGGCCCACGGGCTTGCCGAAGGTGTCCGATCCGACCAGCGCAATGTTGTTGCCGAGGAAGGGAATGAAGGCATTGGCCACCAGTTCGCTAGCCGAAGCCGTGCCATTTGTGCCGATCACGGCGATCTTCGTCGCCGCGATGGCCTGCTGCTCCGATGCGAACAGGCGGGATTCGTCGAAGGCACTCTTCGAATCGCGGTAGACGGTCTTGCTGAAGATCCGGCCGACCTTGTCGGCTGCCAGCAGATCGCCCAGAACCTCGGCCACCGAGACCAGTCCGCCGCCATTGTAGCGGAAGTCGAGGATGATCTGGGTCACCCCTTCGTTGCGGAACGCGGTGAAGGCATCGCGCAACTGCCGCTTGGCATCGTCGACGATGAAGGTGCGCAAATTGACATAGCCGACCTTGGTGCCGCCATTGTCGAGGATCTTCGCGCCGTAGCGGTCGGAAATCGGATCGAGCGCGTATTCGGCCTTGGTTACGTCGACTGTGATTTCGCTGCCGTCGGGTTGACGGACACGCAGATTGCGGGTCACGCCGGGATTGTTCGGGCCGAGCGCATTGACCACCGCCTGCGGCCCGCCCGATGCCATCAGTGTACTGACCAGTTCCCCGTCGATGGCGAGGATCTCGCTGCCGCGGTCGATATTCTGGGCGAAGGCGGGGGCATTCTCGAAGGCCTCGACCACAAAGACCCTGCCTTCGGACTGGTTGTAGCTCAGCCGGACGCCGAAGCCTGCGCTGGAGCCGCTGTTGATCAGTTCGTTTTCTTCCTGGATCGAGGTGATATAGGTGAAGAAGCGATCGCGATCCTGCGCGCGCGCCGGTGCGACCAGCGCGTTGATATAGTCCTGGACCGTGGTGAAATTCGCCTTGTTGACGGTCTGGTCGATCAGGTTGGGGAAAAGGTACCATTCATCGATCTGGGAGAGCACCCAGTCTTGGCGGCTGCCGAGCGAGCAGGTGTTGGCCGTGCCGCCTCCGCCCCCGCCAGTGCCGGCACCGCTACCGCCGCCGGCTGTGGCGTTGCCACCGCCCGAGCCGCCCCCGCCCCCGCAGGCAGCGAGCGAAATTGCCAGTGTTGTCGTTAGAATGGTGCGACCCAGCCCCATGCGATTACTCCCGTACGATATGTCCGATGCCCCGTAAGCGAGGCGATAATGATCCCATGGCGGCTTAATCGGGGGCGGGCAAGGGTGCGCACAGGCGCCCCAAAGACCCGCTTTCCCTTAAAAACGGTGCAAATTCGGTCCGGCGGGATGGTTTGTGACCCCGAGCTATGCCTTAAAGGTTGGCCAAATGCAGCAATGAGCGACGATCTGGAGGAGTATTCATGGCAAGCGGCGTTGCGCCCTGGGTTCAAAAGGCAGTCGGCGGAAACCCCGTCGGCCATACGCTGACCCTGGAAAAGGTCGCCGACGAGCGGGTACTCGGCCGCGGTGGCCTCACGCTGACCAGCGCGGCGTTCCGCCATGAAGGCGAGCTCGATCCCTCTTTCACCGCGATCGAGGAAGACGCGGTGGCCCCGCCGCTCGAATGGACTGCGCCCCCTCCCGGGGCGCAGGAACTGGTGTTGGTGGCAGAGGATGCGGACAAGGGTCACGTCCACTGGACCGTCTGGGGCCTCGCGCCGCAGAAGGGCAAGCTGATGGAAGGCGAGACCCCGCCGCGCACCGGCAAGAACGCGCAGGGTAATTCCGAATGGCTGCTGCCCGACCCGCCGCTGGGCGAAGAACACCGCTACGTTTTCCAGCTTTTTGCGATCGACCTCCCGCTCACACTGATGCCGGGGGCGACGCATGAGGAACTCGTCCGCAATCTGGACGGACACGTGACCGCCGCCGCAGTTCTGACAGCCAGGTTCGAAGGCCATGAGGTCGAGGAACTGGATGTCGACGATCTGGGCGACGTAGAATGAAGCATAGCCAAGGAAAGGATTAGTCATGGCTGGCAAGAACAATGCACTGCAGAAGCCGGTGAACCTGTCGCCGCAGCTCGAGAACGTGGTCGGCAAGGGTCCGATGACCCGTGCGCAGGTGACCTCGAAAGTGTGGGATTACATCAAGGCCAAGGGCCTGCAGGATTCCAACGACAAGCGCATGATCAATCCCGACGACACGCTGGGTGGCGTGATCGGCATGGAACAGATCTCCATGTTCAAGATGACGGGTGCCGTCTCGAAGCACATGAGCTGATCTGCGGTCACCGGCGGCGCAGCGGCCAGTCCGTTACGCCGCCGGTCCACAGCGCCAGCCAGGCGATAAGCGGCTGCGCGATCATCCTCGGTATGTGATAGCCGAGACCGAGCCCGCCATCGGGCTGCGCCATGTCGAGCGCGAAATGATGGATGTTCGCCGGAAACACGCAGACGGCGTAGAGCGCCAGGCCGATGGCGCCCGCGCGGCGCAGCGGCAGACTGGCCCATTGTACCAGCGCCGCCGCGCCCAGCAATTCGGCTATGCCGGTCCAGAAAACAACCGCTTCGGGAGCAGGCACCCAGCGGGGCATGATGGTCAGGAAAGGTGCGGGATCGGCAAGGTGGATAGATCCTGCCAGGGCATAGAACAGGCCGAGCAACCAGCGCAGCCCGGCGCGGATCATGCGCCCGGGTGCCAGTCTGCTGCGGCCAGTTCGAAACCGGAGAATTCGAACCCCGGCGAGACGATGCAGGACATGAGCGCGTAACCTGCCTTGCCTTCGGTCGGTCGGGCGGCCTGCCACCAGTGCGGCGGAATGACATGCTGGACCGCCTGTCCGCCGGTCACATCGGGGCCGAGCAGAATGGTTTCGATGGGGCCGTCATCGCTTTTTGCAAGCGACAGCTCGAGCGGGTCTCCCGCATGCCAGAGCCAGATTTCGGCGGCATCGACCCGGTGCCAGTGCGAATTCTGGCCGTGCTCGAGCAGGAAATGGATCGCCGTCGCGCTCGCTCGTTCGCCATTGGGGGCCGGTGCGCGCCAGGTCTCGCGGTACCAACCGCCCTCGGGGTGTGGCGCCAAACCGAGCTTTTCGATGAGTGCCGCGGCCGAAGTCACTCCTCGACCACCTCGACGCCTTTCCAGAACGCGATGCGGTCCCTGATATCGGCCGCCGCCTCCTTCGGTTCGGGATAATACCAGGCCGCATCGGCGTTCATTTCGCCGCCGGCATTGATCGAATAGTAATTTGCGGTGCCCTTCCACGGGCAGTGGCTGGTGGTCTCGCTCGGCACCAGCACGCCGCGCGCGACGTCGCCCGCGGGGAAGTAGTGATTGCCTTCCACGACGACCGTGTCGTCGCTGCGCGCCAGCGTCTCGCCATTCCAGCGGGCGGTCATGGTCATGATTGGGGCCTTTCCTTGCCGATCCTCTTTGCTAGGACAGCCCGCAAGATGACAAGGGGTTCCTGAACATGCGCCATTTCCTGCTTGCTGCTGCCGCCACGACCGCTCTTGCGACCGCCGGACCGGTGTCGGCGCAAAGCTCGGCAGAGGAAACGGCCGCCGCGGCCCTCGAAGCGGCGCCGGTGTGGGACGGCCACAACGACGTGCCAATCCAGCTACGCGCGCGTTTCGGCAACCGGATCAACGAATTCGATTTCCGCGACACGCTCGACACCGCGCGCGATGGGCGCAATGCCATGCATTCGGACATCTTCCGCCTGCGCCAGGGCAGGGTCGGGGCCCAGTGGTGGTCGGTCTATGTCAGCCCCAGCCTGCCCGAGGCGGAAGCGGTGCAGGCGACCGTCGAACAGATCGATGTCACCAAGCGGCTGATCGCGCGCTATACGAACGACCTCCAGCTGGCGCTGACCGCCGACGAGGTCGAGGAAGCGATGGAGGCGGGCCGGATCGCTTCGCTGCTGGGCATGGAAGGCGGCCATTCGATCGGATCGAGCCTCGCCGTGCTGCGCCAGATGTACGACCTCGGCGCGCGCTACATGACGCTGACGCATGGCAAGACGCTGAGTTGGGCCGACAGCGCGACCGACGCGCCCAGGCATGACGGACTCAACGCTTTCGGCATGGACGTGGTCCGCGAAATGAACCGGATCGGCATGCTGGTCGATCTCAGCCATGTGAGCGAAGCCGCGATGCACGATGCGCTCGATGTGGCGCGGGCGCCGGTGATCTTCAGCCATTCGGGCGCGCGCGCGGTCACCGGCCACCTGCGCAACGTGCCCGACAGCGTGCTCGCCCGCCTGCCCGAAAACGGCGGCATCGTGATGGTGGTCGCGCTGCCGTGGTTCATCACCGAGGATCTGCGCCAGCACGCGGCCGACCGCGCGGCGGAAAAGGCTCGCCTCGAGGCCCTGTATTCCGGCCTGCCCGATACGGTCGAAGCGCAATTGGCGAAATGGGATGCCGAAAACCGTCCGCCGGTTTCGACCATTTCGGACATGGCCGACCATATCGATCATATCCGCGACGTCGCGGGTATCGATGCCATCGGGATCGGCGGGGACTATGACGGCATGCCTACGGGACCGGTCGGAATGGAGGACGTTACCGGCTATCCGGCGCTGTTCGTGGAGCTTGCCGAACGCGGCTATTCGCAGGAGGATCTCGAAAAAATCGCCGCGCGCAACATGATGCGCGTCATGCGCGCAGCAGAAGCCTACGCCGCAAGTGCTGCGGACATGACGCCGATCGAATATGCGGTTGGCGAGCCGCGCGACGAAGAAGGCTAGGTTTTAACGGCGCTTACCGTCATCGCCTTCGAGCCGTCCGAGGATGCGAACGAAGAAGGCGGTCGACCAGCCCAGCAAGATAATTCCGACCACGCCTTCGAGGGCGGCGACCATGCGCCATTCCTGGTGGATCGACGCGTCCGAATAGCCGATTGTCGCATAGCTGATCGTCGAAAAATACAAAGCCTCGCTGAATGAGTGTAGCGCGCCGAGATAATCGTAGAGGAAGGCGAACAGCCAGATCTCGACGAAATGGATGAAGATGATCGCGAACACTGCGATCAGCGTGAAGCCGGCGCCGGTGACGGATAACGGGCGCAGCTTCTCGAAACGCTTGCTCATCCGCTCACCCGACAGCACGCGCTGGATGGTGAACAGGCCCATCCCGTGGATGACCACGCAAACTGCGATCATCGCCGCGCCGATCAGCAATTGTTCGTTGAACGTCGCGCTGATGACCTGGGTGTCGTCCGGCAGGCTGTTCGTCACGGCCCCTCCAGTGTCGGCCCTTCGCCAACGGCGTCACAGGACCGGCCCCGGACCAAGCGATCAGTCGTCCTGATCGGCTTGTTCGGGAAGGCCCGATCGGTCGGTCGAGGCCATTTCCTCGAGTTCGTCCTCGCTCATGCTGTCGTACATCTGCTTCGACGCGCCTTGAAGATCACCGGCGTCGCTCTCGCCACGCTTGGCCGCCAATGCGGCGCCGGCGGCCTGTTGCTGCGCCTTGCTTTTAGCCTTGGCCATGGTTCAGTCCTGCGCTTCCAGCTCGCTACCGCGCTTGAGCACCTCGTCGCCGTCATCCTGCTTGATGAGGTAGGCGGGATTATCCTTGTCGCCATCCTTGGTGACCTCGGTGCCCTGCAGGGTGCGGGTGACCTCGCGTTCGAAACGCTCCTTGATCTGGCCTTTGCCCTTGCCGCTGCCCCAATCCCACTGGACGTACTGGTCGGTCTGGAAACTGTTCGAATTACTCATGGCGACCTCTCTCCGGCTTGCTCAGTTCTCGATGACCTCGATGCCGTTCTCGAATTCGGTCTGATCCCCCTCGGGTGCGGCGACCTGATCGTCGCCGAGATCGGTTTCGCTCGGCACGCCGACGATGCTGTCGGTGGTGTCGCCCTCTTCCTCCATCGACGATATCTGGCCGCTGACGGTGCCCTCTTCTTCCACATCGCCAGTGGTGAGCGCGGGAACGATCCAGACGATCGACATCAGGATTACGGCCAGCAGCAGGCCGCCGGCCAGCACCCAGCGCACGACGCCTTCCTTCGAGCCGCCGCTCGCCTCGGTATCGGTTACATGAATTTCGTCGCCTTGCTTGTGCACGAATTGATACTCCCTGAAATTTTGCGATCCCACTCGTTCTAGGAGGATTTACGCTCCGCTGTTGCGAATGTTCCTGTGCGCTCAGTCGCGCAGGAGGTCATTGATCGCTGTTTTCTCCCGAGTCTGCGCATCGACCGTCTTCACGATGACCGCACAGGCGAGGCCGGGACCGCCATCCTTGCCGGGCAGTGATCCGGGCACCACCACCGAATAGGGTGGGATATGGCCGTGGATGACCTCGCCCGTATCGCGGTAGACGATCTTGGTCGACTGGGTGATGAAGACGCCCATGGCCACGACGCAGCCTTCACCGACGATCACCCCTTCGACGATTTCCGAGCGCGCGCCGATGAAGCAATTGTCGCCGATGATCGTCGGGTTGGCCTGCATGGGTTCGAGCACGCCGCCGATGCCCGTCCCTGCCGAGATATGGCAATTTTCGCCGATCTGCGCGCAGCTGCCGATGCTGGCCCAGGTGTCGACCATCGTGCCCTTGCCGACATAGGCCCCGATGTTGACGAAGCTGGGCATCAGCACGCAGCCGGGCGCGATACAGGCGCCTTTGCGCGCGATCGCGCCGGGCACGACGCGGAAGCCTGCCTGGCGGAAGCAGGCATCGTCCCAGCCGGCGAACTTGCTCGGCACCTTGTCGAAGGCCGGGTGGCCGGCGCTGCCGCCGTCCATCACGCGGTTGTCGTTGAGGCGGAAGCTGAGCAGAACCGCTTTCTTGAGCCACTGATTGACCGTCCAGCCACCCTGGCCGTCGGGCTCGGCGACGCGGCCCTCTCCGCTGTCGAGCATGGCCAGCGCCGCCTCGACCGCCTCGCGCACATCCGCGCTTTGCGGCGTGACATTGGCGCGGTCGTCCCACGCCGCGGTGATGCGATTTTCGAGGTCGGCGCTCATGCTGGTCTCCGTTTGCAATTCCGGAGCGCTCGTTAGCAGGCCCCCCGCGCTAGTCCATCCCCGCCGCCTGCGCGAACTGATAGGCGCGCTCGACCAGCGGTGCGACGCGTTCGGACATCGACTTGGCGTGTGCGCTCGATGCGGTCCCGTCGATCACGCGTTTCTTGATGCCCTGCATGATCCCTGCGAGGCGGAACAGATTGTAGGCGAAGTACCAGTCCATCGGCGGGACCGGATAGCCGGTGCGCGCGACATAGCGTTCGACCGCCTCGTCTTGCGTCGGGATACCCAGCGCGTCGAGGTCGAGGCCGAGCAGGCCCGCGCGCCCGTCATGCGGGTTGTGCCAGTTGAGCATCAGATAGCTGAAGTCGGCGATCGGATCGCCCAGTGTCGACAGCTCCCAGTCGAGCACCGCCAAAACGCGGTTCTCGCTCTTGTGGAAGATCAGATTGTCGAGCCGGTAATCGCCATGAACCACGCTCGATTCGTGCTGAGGCGGGATGGTCTCGGGCAGCCATTCGATCAGCCGCTCCATTTGCGGCATATGCTCGGTCTCGGACAGCTTGTACTGCTTCGACCAGCGCGAGATCTGGCGCGCGCAATAATCGGTCGGCTTTCCGTAATCGCCCAGGCCGATCTCGTCCGGCTTGCGCAGGTGCAGCTCGGCCATGGTGTCGATCATGGCATTGTAGATTTCGCGCCGCTCTTCGGGCGAATAATCGGGCAGCGCGCCGTTCCACAAGCTCCGCCCGTCGGCGAGGCCCATGACGAAGAACTTGCTGCCGATGACCTCCGGGTCCTCGCATAGGCCATAGGTCTTCGGCACGGGGAATCCGGTCGGCCCCAGCGCGTGCATGGCCTTGTATTCGCGGTCCACCGCATGCGCGCTCGGTAGCAGCTTGCCGAAGGGCTGGCGGCGCAGCACGTAGCTGCGTTCCGGCGTGTCGATCCGGTAGGTCGGGTTCGACTGTCCGCCCTTGAACTTGGTATAGCTGATCGGGCCTGCGAAGCCCTCGACATGCGCCTCGAACCACGCGGTCAGCGCGTCGAGGTCCATCCGATCGGCCTCCGGCACTTCGATCGTGCCGACCATTTCCTTGTCGAAATCGATTTCACTCATAGCTGTTTCCCAGCGAAGGCTGGGACCTCCTTCGGGTCGGCGCCTGGCCGGTGGAGGCCCCAGCATTCGCTGGGGCGCATTGCCTAGTCGAACACTATCACGCTGCGGGCGGAGGTGCCCTGCTTCATCTTCTCGAAGCCCTCGTTGATCTTCTCGAGCGGGATCCGCTCGGCGATGATCGTGTCGAGATCGAGCAGCCCGCGCATGTAGAAATCGACCAGGCGCGGCAAGTCGACCGGGAAGTGGTTCATCCCCATGATCGCGCCCTGCAGCTTCTTCCCCGACAGCAAATCCATCGCGCCGAGGCCGACCTTGCAGTCCAGTGGCATCATGCCGAGGATCGTGGCTGTACCGCCGCGACGCAGCAGCTTGACCGCAAGGTCCGCGCTGGCCTGCCGGCCGACCGCCTCGATCGCATGGTGCACGCCGCCGCCGGTGATCTTCATCACTTGCTCGACCGCGTCGTCGGCCATGGCATCGACGGTATGCGTAGCGCCGAGCACTTCGGCGAGCTGGCGTTTCTCGGGCAGAGGATCGATGGCGATGACCTTGCCTGCCCCCGCGATCTTGGCCGCATTGACGGTCGCCAGACCCACGCCGCCGCAGCCGACCACCGCCACGGCTTCGCCGGGGACGACCGAACAGGCGTTGAAGATCGCGCCTGCGCCCGTGGTCACCGCGCAGCCGATCACGGCGGCACGGTCCAGCGGCATGTCCTTGTCGATCGCGACGCAGGCATGCTCATGGATCAGCATCTGTTCGGCAAAGGCCGACAGGTTGAGCATCTGGTTGACCGTTTCGCCACCACCGCGCGTAATGCGCGGCGCGGCGGTCTGCTCGCGCCGGGTGTCGGCCCCCATGCACAGCGCCATGCGTCCGGTGACGCAGAACTCGCAGTGTCCGCAGAAGGCCGAGAGGCAGGAGACCACGTGATCGCCCGGCTTCACCGTCTTCACCTCGCTGCCGACCGCGCGCACCACACCCGCAGCCTCGTGGCCGGGGATGGCGGGCAGCGGGTGCGGATAGGCGCCGTCGATGAAGTGGAGATCCGAATGGCACAGGCCGCAGGCCTTGGTATCGATAAGGACCTCGTGCGGGGCCGGGTCGGCAAGCTCGACCTCACCGATGGTGAGCCCGCCGACCTGTTCGAGGATTGCTGCCTTGGCCATCAGCGCGCCACACCCATGTCGCCCGAGCTGAGGTTCTCGTCTCCCGCGGTCGGGGCGGCGCCTTCGCGCAGGGCATTGGCGGATGGGCCCTTTTCGGGCAGGTGCTTGGCGAATTCCATCCGCGCGATCGAGCGCGCGTGGACCTCGTCGGGGCCGTCGGCAAGCCGCAGGGTGCGCTGGTGCGCATAGGCGTTTGCGAGGCCGTAATCGTCGGACACGCCGCCGCCGCCATGCGCCTGGATCGCATCGTCGATGATCTTCAGCGCCATGTTGGGCGCCTGCACCTTGATCATGGCGATTTCCTGCTTCGCAGCCTTGTTGCCGACCTTGTCCATCATGTCGGCCGCCTTGAGGCAGAGCAGGCGGGTCATGTCGATATCGATGCGGGCACGCGCCACGCGCTCTTCCCAGACCGAATGCTTGTAGATCGGCTTGCCGAAGGCTTCGCGCTCCTGCAGGCGCTTGCACATCTTGTGCAGCGCTTCCTCGGCGACGCCGATGGTGCGCATGCAGTGGTGGATGCGGCCCGGGCCGAGGCGGCCCTGCGCGATCTCGAAGCCGCGGCCTTCGCCCAGCAGCATGTTGTCGACGGGAACGCGCACGTCCTTGAGCTCGACTTCCATGTGACCATGCGGCGCGTCGTCATAGCCGAAGACGGGAAGGTGGCGCAGCACCTTCACGCCGGGCGCGTCCATCGGCATCAGGATCATCGATTGCTGCGCGTGGCGCTTGGCCTCGAAATCGGTCTTGCCCATGACGATGGCGACCTTGCAGCGCGGATCGCCCACGCCCGAGGACCACCATTTGCGGCCATTGATGACATATTCGTCGCCATCGCGTTCGATCCGCGTCTCGATATTGGTGGCATCCGAGGAGGCGGTGAACGGCTCGGTCATGAGGAAGGCCGAGCGGATCTCCCCATGCATCAGCGGGGTCAGCCATTCGTCCTTCTGCGCGCGCGTGCCGTAGCGGTGGAACACTTCCATGTTGCCCGTGTCGGGCGCGGAACAGTTGAACACCTCGGAAGCGAAGCCGATGCGGCCCATTTCCTCGGCGCACAGCGCGTATTCGAGATTGGTCAGGCCCGGGCCTTCGAACTCGTAACTCTCCTCGACATGGTGATGGCCCTCGTTGCGCGGCGGCATGAAGAGGTTCCAGATGCCCTCCTTCTTGGCCTTGGCCTTGAGCTCTTCGACCACCGGAATGACCTTCCAACGGTCGCCCTCGGCGTCCTGCTGCTTGTAGGTCGCAACTGCGGGGCGGATATGGTCGTCGATGAAATTCTTCACCCGGTCGCGCCAGTATGCTTGCCGTTCTGTCGGTTCGAAATCCATCGTTGCTATCCTCTTCTCTCTCGATTCCGTATCTTCAGGAAACTGGCACGGCAGCGGGGCCGCGCCAAGCGATAATCAGGGTGGGGTGACGGCCGCATCGACATCGGCCCGCGCCGCGGCGTCGAGCGCGGCGACGCGCGCTTCGTGCTGCGCGCGGTCGATCGGGAAGCGGCCCAGCCAGTAGGCGGCGATGCAGCCGAGCACGGTAATCGATCCGCAGTAGAGCAGGATCATCTGCGTTACGACCTCGGACGACACGGTCTCGGGCGCGGCACCCGCGGGCAGGTTCGACAGCGCGATCACCTGGCCGCCGATCAATATGCCGCCGCCGGTGGCGCATTTCTGGACGAACCAGTTGCCCGAATAGAAGCTCCCCTCGGCGCGGCGGCCGGTGCGCTCCTGATAAGCCTCGACGATCTCGGCGATCATCGAACTGCCCGAAATCATCACCACCACGCCCAACGTGTTCGATACCAGCAGGAAGGCATAGAACAGCGCCGCGCTGGTCGGCGTGCCGACCGTCGGCCAAAAGCCTGTCAGGTAGAGCGTGAAGGGGGTCAGGATCACGCCCAGCGATCCCAGCGCGCCGATGACCGCGCTCTTCGGTTTGCCCCAGCGGCGGTGCATCGGCCCGACGATGAAGAACATCGCGATGACCGAAAGGAACAGGATGACCGGGAAGATGCGCAGTTCCGCGGTGTCGAACTGCCAGACGAACAGATTGATGTAATTGGTCAGCGAGAAAGTCAGACCCTGGCTGATATAGGCGGCCAGCGCGCCGGCGGCGAAGATCAGGAAGGCCTTCTCGCTGAATGCGTCGACGATCTCGCCGAAGGCACCGCGCCAGGTGAAGGGCGGCGCCTTGGTTTCGGGATATCCCGCGACGAGCGAATGCTGGCCGAGCGCCGAGCCGAGCACCGAAATAGCCATCACGAACGCACCGACCAGCCCGAACCAGAAATAGCCCTCGGGCTGCAGCAGGCCTTCGGCGCCCGGCATAAGGACGAAATAGGCGAGGAACATCATCAACAACCCGCCGCACCATCCGAACAGGTAGCGATAGCGGAACAGCGTGGTGCGCTCGTCGTAATCGGCGGTGATCTCGGGCAGCAGGCTGACCGAGGGCACTTCGCAGGCCGACAGCAGGATGCGCACCGACACCGCGATGGCGAGCAATTCCCAGAAACCGGGCGTACCGCCTCCAGGCGGATGCCACATCAGCACCCAGGCAAAGGCCAGCGGAATGGGCGCCGCATAAAGCCATGGCAGACGCCTGCCCCAGCGCGACCAGGTGCGGTCGGACAGATTGCCCAGCAGCGGGTCGATGAAGGCGTCGATCAGCAGCGCCAGTGCCAGCGCCAGGCTGACCGTGCCCGCATCCATTCCCAAAGCCTGGTTGTAGAAAATCAGCAGGAAGAACGAGAATCCCGAATCTTTCACCCCAAAGGCCACCGCGCCGAAGCCGTGGATCAGCTTGAGGCGCTGGGGGAGGGGGCCGGTGACGAAGGGCATCAGGCGGTCTGCTGCGTCTGTTTGACCTGCTCCTCGAGCGCGATCAGCGCTTCGAAGGCGCCGCCTTCCTCCGGGTCCCAGCTGTGCCGCGGGCCGAGCGTGATGCCGCCATCGACGATCAGCGAGGTGCCGGTGACGAAGCCCGCCGCATCGCTTGCGAGATAGGCGACCGCCTCCGCGATATCGATCGGCTCGCCGCCGCGCGCCACCGGCTGTGCATTGGAGGACATCTGCGCGATCATCGCCTTGGCCTGTGTCTTGAGCTCATCGGGGATGTCGAGGCTGGCGGTGAAGATATTCGTATTGATGAAGCCCGGCTGCACCGCATTCACGCGGATGCCGTGCTGCGCGAGATCGGTCGCCGCGCATTTGGTCAGATGCAGCACGCCGGCCTTGGCGACGGCATAGGTGGTCGGCGAATAGCCGGGACCGACCGCGGCGACGCTCGAGACGTTGACAATGCTCGCGCCGCCCTTTTTCGTGCTTGGGCGGGCCTTCATATGCGGGACCGCGTAACGGATGCCCATCGCGACCGAGCGCAGCAGCAGGTCCATCGTGGTGTCCCAGGCATCGGGCTCGATCTCCTCGATGCTTTCGCGCGCTCCGCCCGCACCGGCATTGTTGAGCAGCGTATCGATGCCGCCGGTTTCTTCGGCGGCGCGGTCCATCAGCACCTCGATTGCCGCCGGATCGCACACGTCGCAGCGGACGAACCGCACGTCGCCTTCGGTTTCTTCGGCGAGCTTTTTGCCGCTCTCGACGTCGATGTCGCTCGCGAAAACCACCGCTCCTTCGCGCGCGAACAGCGCAGTCGCGGCCGCGCCGATACCCGACGCCGCTCCCGTGACGACCACGGTCCTGTCCGAGAATCGCATCCCTACTCTCTCCCCGAATTTCTCCGCGCCCAGCTTAGGCGAGCAGGGCAATGCGTCAACGCATTCCGGCCGACGTTACGGCAATGCGGGCCATCGCGACTGGCCTTGCGCAATTAGGGCGAATCACCCTAACGTAAGCGTCAACATACCGCTGGTTTGAAAAGAGAGGATTGGCCAATGTCCGACAGCGATCTGGAAAGCTTTCGCGCCGAAACGCGCGCATGGCTCGAAGCCAACTGCCCGCCTGAAATGCGCGAGCCGGTCCGCGACGAGGACGACATTTACTGGGGCGGCCGCAACGCCACCTTCAAGAATGACGCACAGAAGGCATGGTTCGAGGCCGCGCGTGACAAGGGTTACACCGTTCCCGCATGGCCCAAGGAATATGGCGGTGCCGGCCTCTCGCCCGCACAGGCCAAGGTTCTGCGCGAGGAAATGAGCGCGATCGGCGCGCGGCCGCCGCTCTCCAGCTTCGGCATCTGGATGCTCGGCCCGGCGCTGCTGCATTTCGGCACCGAAGGCCAGAAACAGCGCTTCCTCAACGAGATCGCGCGCGGCGAAATCCGCTGGTGCCAGGGCTATTCCGAACCGGGCAGCGGCTCGGACCTCGTGAGCCTGCAGACCTTTGGCGAGGACAAGGGCGATCACTGGGTGGTCAATGGCCAGAAGGTCTGGACCTCCTATGCCGACAAGGCCGACTGGATTTTCTGCCTGGTGCGCACCGACAAGGACGACAAGTACCGCGGCATCACCTTCATGCTCTACGACATGGCCAGCGAAGGCGTGTCGACCAAGCCGATCCTGCTGATCAGCGGTAACAGCCCGTTTTGCGAGACCTTTTTCGACGATGTGACAGTGCCCAAGAGCTATGGCGATGACGTTCCCGCCTATGTCGGCGAGATCAATCGTGGTTGGGATGTCGCGAAATACCTGCTCGGCCATGAGCGCGAGATGATCTCTGGCGCGGACGGCGGCGATCGCACCAGCGCGATCGGCGCCGCGCTTGCCCGTGCCAATGGCGAGATCGATCCCGTCTTGCGCGCCGAACTGGCGCAATTCGACGTCGATGCGCTGGCCTATGCCGCGATGGGCGAGAAGTTCCTCGACGAGATCAAGGTCGGCAAGGCGCATCCCGCGCAGCCGAACATGATGAAATATGCCGGGACCGAGCTCAACAAGCGCCGCCACGAGCTGATGATGGCGGCGGGCGGAAGCCATGCGCTCGAATGGGACAGCGAGGAGACGAGCGGCGGCAAACCCTCGCGCAACTGGCTGCGCACCAAGGCGAACAGCATCGAGGGCGGCACGTCCGAGGTCATGCTCAACGTCATTTCCAAACGCATCCTCGAACTCCCGGGAGCCTGATCGATGCCTCTCTATTACGACGACGACCAGACGATGCTGGCCGACACCGCGGGCCAATTCATGGCCGAGGAAGGCTCGATCAAGAACCAGCTGCGCCACTGGCGCGACCGCGAATGCAAGGATGGTTTCGGCCACGCATTGTGGAAGCAGTTCGCCGAAATGGGTTTCACCGGCATGCTGGTCGATGAAAACGATGGCGGGCTCGGCATGGGCCAGGTCGAAGCGAATATCGTGCTCGAGGAAATCGGTCGAAACCTCACGCCTTCGCCCTTCCTGTCCTCCTCCGTGCTGGCTGCCACCGCGCTGAAGCATGGCAGCAACGACGTGAAGGGCCGCTGGCTGCCAGACCTGCTTTCGGGCGACAAGGTCTATGGCGTGGCGATCGACGAAGGACGCAAGCACCGCCCAGAACGCATCGCCTGCAAGGCGGAAAAGTCGGGCAACGGCTTCAAGCTCACCGGCAAGAAGGACTTCGTGGTCTACGGCGCCAGCAGCGAGATGATCGTGGTTGCCGCGCGCACTTCGGGCGACGATAGCGATAAGGACGGCGTCACGCTGTTCGCCGTGCCGCAGGATGCGGCAGGCATGAGCCACGACAGCGTGCGCTTGGTCGACAGCTCGATGGCGAGCCATGTGACCTTCGACGGCGTCGAGCTCGACGGCGATGCGGTGATCGGCGAGGTCGACAATGGCCGCGAAGTGCTCGACGCCATGCTGATGGCGGGCCGGGTCGGTTCGGCTGCGGAAGGCGTGGGCGTTGCGCGCGGTGCGATGGACATGACTGTCGACTATCTCAAGCAGCGCAAGCAGTTCGGCCGCGTGATCGGTGAATTCCAGGCGCTGCAGCACCGCGCCGCGCATCTCTATTCCGAAGTCGAGATCGCCCGCGCCGTAACCGTCAAGGCCGCGCAGCTGTTCGATGCGGGCAGCGAGAAGGCCGACCTCATGGCCTCGGTCGCCAAGGCCAAGGTCGCCAAGGTCGCCGGCCTCGCGGTGCGCGAAGGCGTGCAGATGCACGGCGGCATCGGCATGACCGATGAATACGACATCGGCCTCTATATGAAACGCGACCGCGCGCTGCAGGAATTCCTGGGCGACCAGTATTACCACGCCGGTCGTGTCGCCGAGATGAGCGGCTACTAATCAAACCGTCACCCCGGCGAAGGCTGGGGTCGCGGTCGGCAGGCTCCGCCCGTGCGGCGAGCGATCCCGGCTTGCGCCGGGATGACGAAAGGAAAAGATCAATGACCCTCGAAGACCTGTTCAGCCTCAAGGGCCGCGTGGCGCTGGTGACCGGCGGCAGCCGCGGCATCGGCAAGATGATCGTCGAGGGTTTCCTCGCCGCCGGGATCGAGCGCGTCTATATCAGCGCGCGAAAGATCAACGAGATCGAGGAAACCTGCGCCGAACTGGGCGAGAAAGTGATCGGCATTCAGGGCGATCTATCGACGATCGAAGGGATCGAGAACCTCGTCGAGGAGCTGTCGCAGCGCGAAAGCAAGCTCGACATTCTCGTCAACAATGCCGGCGCGGCCTGGGGTGTCGATTATCTCGAATTCCCCGAGAGCGGCTGGGACAAGGTCATGGACCTCAACGTCAAGACGCCCTTCTTCCTCACGCAGAAGCTGCACAAGCTGCTGACCGCCGCCGCCAGCGCGGAGCAGCCGGGCAAGGTGATCAACATCACCTCGATCGATGGCCAGCGGGTCAATCCATGGGAGACCTACAGCTACCAGGCATCGAAGGCTGCCTTGATCCACCTGACGCGCCGGATGGCCGCGCGGCTGGTCAAGGACCATATCTACGTGACGAGCCTCGCGCCGGGCGCCTTCCCCTCGAACATGAACCGCGCCGCGCGCGATTTCGAGGAGCAATCGGCTGCCGGTATCCCGAACAAGCGGGTGGGCGACAAATTCGATATGGGCGGAACCGCCGTGTACCTCGCCAGCCGCGCGGGCGATTACACGATCGGCGAGACGCTCACCGTCGACGGCGGCATCGTCAACGCGCTGCTGCCGAGCCACTTCGCCCAGCCGGGATGATCCGAACCGGCGAAGACCTCTAATCAGGCCGCCAGAATGCGGTTGCGGCCTTCGGACTTGGCTCGGTAAAGTGCCTCGTCCGCCAGTTTCAGTGTGGCGGCATTGGCATCCTCGCCGCCCACTGCCAGCGCGACGCCTCCCGAAAACGAGATCAGGCCCATCGGCTCGTCAGTTTCGCGCAGCTTGAATTCCTTCTTGGCCAGTTCGTGCCGCGCGTGATCGAGCAGCTTGATGCCCGCTTCGGCATCGGCATCGCTCATCACGAAGATGAACTCCTCTCCGCCCCAGCGACCGACGAAATGCGGACGGCAGATGTCCTCCAGCGTTTTGGCGACCAGCTTGATCACCCGGTCGCCGACGCCGTGACCGTAGCGATCGTTGACCGACTTGAATTTGTCGATGTCGCACAAGGCGATCACGCGCGGCGCGCCTTTCTCGGCCAGTTCGGCAAGATAGGCCTCGATGGCGCGGCGATTGGCGAGGCCGGTCAGCTCGTCGCGATGCGCATCGTTGCGTGCCGCTTCGAGCTCTTCGCGCAGCTCCTTCACCTCTTGCATGGCTTCGGTCAGCCGCCCCTGCGCCTGCTGCGACTGCTCGATCATGCGCCCCACGATCGACAGCGTATTGGCACTGTCGCCGGTGAAGTGATCGGCTTCCTCGGACAGCTCGCGGGCGAAGGCGCCCGTGGCATCCGCAGCCGAAGAGGCAAGCTCGCCCAGCTTGATCGTCTGGTGCCGCAGATGGGCCGCGCGCTCACCCTGCGCCTTGTCCGTCAAGCCGTAGATTGCCGCGCCGCCGTGGCGGTCGAAGATCGTGTCGACTTCTTCCTGCTTGATGCGGTAGCCTTCGTCGACGATTTCCTGGATGGCCCGGCCGATCGGCGAGCCGCTGTCGAACAGCGCGATATAGGCGAGGGTATAATTCTGCGGGCTCGGCGGCAGACGATGGCTCTTGAGGAAAGCCATCGTTTTCTCGCCCTTCTCGAAGTCAACCGCGGCCATCGCTACCCTGCAAAATCGAACCCATATCGCGACGAATCACGCAGGCGTGCATGCCGCGCGTCGATTGACAAATCGCATCTTGGCCCCGGCGTCTCAAGACGGATCATGAGCCTGCTCAGGCCATCAGCTCGCGCACGAAGGGGATCAGCCCCGTCTGGCGCTGGCGTTTCATGCGTTCGGCGTCGAGAATTTCGCGGACTTGCGCAAAACAGGCGTCGACGTCCTCGTTGATGACCACATAGTCATAGGCGTCCCAGTGGCTGATCTCGGCGCGCGCGCGCTCCATTCGCGCGGCGATCACATCGTCGCTGTCGGTGTCGCGGCTGCGCAGCCGTCGCTCCAGCTCGGCGATGCTCGGCGGGAGAATGAACACGCGGACCACGTCCTGCTGGTCCTTCTGGTAGAGCTGCTGCGTGCCCTGCCAGTCGATGTCGAACAGGAAGTCCTGCCCCTCTTTCAACGCGTTGCGGATCCTGCCCTTGGGGGTGCCGTAGCGATGGCCGAAGACGTACGCCCATTCGTAGAAATCGTCTTCCTCGACCATCCGGTCGAACTCCGCATCGTCGACGAAATAGTAATGCACGCCGTCGACCTCGCCCGGGCGTGGAGGGCGCGTGGTGACGCTGACTGAGAGCTTTATTTCCTCGTCCGCTTCGAGCAGCATGCGCGAAATCGTGGTCTTGCCCGCGCCGCTCGGCGAGGAAAGGATGAACATGAGGCCCCGGCGGGCGAGCTTGTCGTGCGAAACGGTGGAATCGGCCATGCGCGCTGTTGGCGCATCGGGCGGGGGCGAATCAACCCCCGCGCATGGCTTGCCGTCAGATCTCGCCGTCGGGATCGGCCTGGCGCTGCAAGGTCCGATTGCCCCGGCGCCGCGATTTGCGCCGCGACTGGCTGCGATCGAACAGGACCTTGAGCACCAGCCCCGTGCCCACCAGCAGCGCGCCGGGCACCGACTTGGTCGCGACCTTGGTCACGCCGTAGGCGGCAAGCGTGTGCACCAGGCTGCGGTTCTCGACCGCGTCCTTGGCGAATTGCTGGCCGTATTGTCGCCCCAGGACCGCCTTCTCCACCGCCATGCGCGACAGGCGGCCCGCGCTGCGCAGCATGATATCGTGAATGATGAGATTTGTCGCGGGATTGGGGCTCGGCCCGGGCACCGGATCGTCCTGCCCGGGAAGATCGTCCGTCGCGCGCTCGAGCTTCTTGCCGACCGCGTCGGTCAGATGGTTCGGCTTGTCTTCGTCGGTAAGCCCGAGTTTCGCCATGTCCTGCCCCGTCTGGCCGGGAAGGCCCGGCGCTTACTTTTTGCGGCCGAAATCGACCGTGACGACGTTCGAGCCGTCTTCGGTATCATCAACGGTCGCGCCTTCCGCCTGTTCCGAACCGTCATTGTCCGGGTGTTCGGTAGCCGCGGGGGCCATGTCGGCGACGGTCGCCTGGAACTGCAGTCCGAAATCGACCGCGGGATCGACGAATTGCGTGATCGCGGCGTAAGGGATGTCGAGTTCGGCCGGAACCTGGTTGAACGACAGGCCCACCGCGAACCCATCCTCGCGCACGTTGAGGTTCCAGAACTTGTTCTGGAGCACGATGGTCATCTCGTCGGGGAACCGCTCGCGCAGGTTTGCGGGGATCGAGACGCCGGGGGCATGGGTCTTGAATGTGATGTAGAAATGATGCGCACCGGGCAGTTCGCCGCCGCCTTCCTCGATTTCGCCGAGCACGCGGCCGACGACGGCGCGCAGGGCTTCCTGCACGATGGAATCGTAAGGGATCAGGCTGTCGGGCGTATCGTCGCTCATGCCTTCTTAGGTGGAGCGGCGTGCGGGCGGGGTCAAGCGGTTTAAGCGCGTCTTTACCCTGCCGATAGGCGCATTTTCTTGCGCCTCGCGGCTTGCGGTTCTAGCGCGGCGGGCATGCGTACAGGCCGGATCGAGCGAAACACCGCGGAAACCAAGATTCTCGTCGAGGTGAATCTCGACGGATCGGGGTCCTATGACATTGCCACGGGCATCGGATTTCTCGATCACATGGTCGAACAGTTCGCCAAACATTCGCTCATCGACGTGACGATGAAGGTCGATGGCGACCTGCATGTCGATCAGCACCACACGACCGAGGACAGCGCGCTGGCGCTGGGCCAGGCGCTGGCCGCAGCGCTCGGCGACAAGGGCGGGATCACGCGCTACGGCAGCGCCTATTCGCCGATGGACGAAACGCTAGCGCGCGTCGCGCTCGACATCTCCGGGCGGCCCTATCTCGTGTGGCGCGCCGGGTTCAGCCAGGAAAAGCTGGGCGAATGGGATACCGAGCTGATCGAGCACTGGTTCCATTCGGTCGCGCAGACCTGCGGGCTGACGCTGCATGTCGAGCTACTCTACGGCCAGAACAACCACCATATCTGCGAGGCGATCTACAAGGGCTTCGCCCGCGCCATGCGCGCCGCGGTCGAAGTCGATCCGCGCAAGGGCGGCGCTATCCCGAGCACCAAGGGCCAGCTCGGTGGGTGACGTGTTATCTGTCTGGTGCGCTCGGGACCTGTGTTCCGACCTTGCTATTCCGTCCCGCGCCCCCTCCCGGCCACCCAAGACACGGTATTCTATGGGTGGCCGGGAGGGGGCGCGGGCTGGAGCAGCCGCTCGGGAGGCATCGTAAATGCCTGCCAATGAAATCGTCGCTCTGATCGACTACGGCGCCGGCAACCTCCACTCGGTGGAAAACGCGCTGCGCAAGGTCGGGGCGAAGGTCACGGTCACCGCCGATCCCGACGTGGTCCGCGCGGCGGACCGGATCGTGCTGCCCGGTGTCGGCTCGTTCAAGGCCTGCGCCGAAGGGCTTCGCGCGGAAAAGGGCGTGATCGAGGCGATGCACGAACGCGTTTTCGTCGGCGGTGCGCCGTTCCTGGGCATCTGCGTCGGCATGCAGTTGCTCGCGGCGCGCGGGCTCGAACATGGCGAGACGCCGGGGCTCGGATGGATCGATGGCACGGTCCGGCTCATGCAACCGACCGATACCAGCGTGAAAGTTCCGCATATGGGCTGGAACGATGTGGCTCCGATGCCGCATGCGCGCGGACATGAGGTGGTTGTCGAGGGCGAGGCCTATTTCCTCCACTCATACCATTTCAAGGTGCGCCACCACGAAGACGTCCTTGCGATGACCGATCACGGCGGCGGGATGGTGGCCGCCATCGGTCGCGACAATCTGGTGGGCGTGCAGTTCCACCCCGAGAAGAGCCAGGCCTATGGGCTCGATCTGCTCTCGAAGTTCCTGGAGTGGAAGCCTTGATTTCGATCAGAACCTCGCCAGCCGCGACCGCCGCAACGGAAGCGGGAACATGATCGTCTTTCCGGCCATCGACCTGAAGGGCGGCGAAGTCGTCCGCCTTGCCGAGGGCGATATGGATCGCGCGACCGTCTATGGCGACGATCCCGCCGCGCAGGCGAGACTGTTCGCCGAGGCGGGTGCGGAGCATTTGCATGTCGTCGATCTCGACGGGTCCTTCGCGGGCGGTGCGCGCAATCGCAAGGCAGTCGAAGCAATCGTGGCGGCATTCCCGGGTCGCGTACAGCTCGGTGGCGGTATCCGCACGCGCGAGGATGTCGAAGGCTGGTTCGCCGCCGGGGTGACGCGGGTCGTAATGGGATCGGCCGCGCTGAAGGATCCCGAATTCGTCAAGGACATGGCGCGCGAACATGCGCACGGCGTGGTCGTGGCGGTCGATGCCAGGGACGGCATGGTCGCGACCGAAGGCTGGGCCGATGTGTCCGACGTGCCGGTGATCGACCTTGCCCGGCGGTTCGAGGATGCGGGCGTCGCCAGCCTGCTGTTCACCGATATCGGCCGCGATGGCTTGCTCACGGGCGTCAATCTCGAGGCTACCGTCGGGCTCGCGCGGCAGGTCGATATCCCGGTCATCGCGAGCGGCGGGGTCGCGGGAATCGCCGATATCGAAGAGCTTGCGCGTCATGCGCATGAAGGGATCGAGGGTGTGATCACGGGGCGCGCGCTTTATGACGGGCGGCTCGATCTGCCCGCCGCTTTGGACCTGGCGAGGGCGGCATGACCGTCCGCATCCGCGTCATTCCCTGTCTCGACGTCGCCGACGGGCGCGTGGTCAAGGGCGTCAATTTCGTCGACCTCAAGGATGCCGGCGATCCGGTCGAACAGGCGCAGGCCTATGATGCCGCAGGCGCGGACGAATTGTGCTTCCTCGATATCTCCGCCAGTCACGAAGGGCGCGGCACGCTGCTCGACATGGTCGAACGCACGGCCAAGGTCTGCTTCATGCCACTGACCGTCGGCGGCGGCGTGCGCAGCGTGGAGGATGCGCGCGCGCTGCTGCTGGCCGGGGCGGACAAGGTCGCGGTCAATTCCGCCGCCGTCAGCCGCCCCGAACTGGTGCGCGAGATCGCCGAGAAATTCGGCAGCCAGTGCGTAGTCGCCAGCGTCGATGCGCGCGCCTCGATCACCGGCAAGACGCGGGGATGGGAAATCTACACTCACGGCGGGCGTAAGCCGACCGGGATCGATGCGGTCGAACACGCGATCCGGCTTGCCGACCTCGGCGCGGGCGAATTGCTGGTCACCTCGATGGACGGCGACGGCACCAAGAAAGGCTACGATGTCGACCTGACCCGCGCGATTGCCGATACGGTATCGGTTCCGGTCATTGCCAGCGGAGGAGTCGGCACGCTCGACCATCTGGTCAAGGGTGTGACCCGCGGCCATGCCAGCGCGGTGCTCGCCGCCTCGATCTTCCATTTCGGCGAACACACGATCGCCGAAGCGCATGCCGCTTTGCGCGCGGCGGGCTTGCCCGCACGCGGCTGAGCGAAAGCTGTCCCGCGACGGGACAGCGCCGCAGCCCTTTACCGCGCGTTTGCTTGCCGATGGTATAGTATCGCCATGTCCAGCCAGATCATCTCGCTGGCCGCGCAATTCGCGGATCTCGGCGGTCCCGCCGGCATCGCCGCGCGCCTGGTCGAACCCAGCGCGCTGACGCTGTTGGCAGCGGGCCTCGGTGGCCTGCTGATCGGGCGGTTCCTGATCGGCCGCAACGCCGATTGACGCTGTGCGCCCGGCCCGTGCATAGCGCGGGGCATGGACACCCTATCCCGCCTCGAACAGACCATCGCGCAGCGGCGCGAGGCCGATCCTTCGCAAAGCTACGTCGCCAGCCTGCATGCCAGGGGCCTGCCGCAGATCGCGCGCAAGCTGGGCGAGGAAGGCGTCGAAGCGGCGGTGGCCACGCTGTCGGGCGGCAGCGAGGAACTGGTCGGCGAGGCCGCGGATATCCTTTTCCATCTGCTGGTGGCGCTGAATGCGCGCGACATTGCGCTGGCCGACGTGCTGGCCGAACTCGACCGGCGCGAGGGGGTGTCCGGTATCGAGGAAAAGGCAAGCAGGTGCGAGTGATGCCCGCCGACCCGGACGCATCCTGGCTGGTTCCCTTGGCCCGGTTCGAAGCGAATCCGGGTGATTACGTTCTTCGCCACGGCACCATGCGGGTGATGCTCTACCATCCGGATCATCCGAATGTGCAGACCCCGCACCGCCAGGACGAACTCTATTTCATCCGCGCCGGCTCGGGGACTTTCACCAAGAGCGGCGAAACGCTGCCGTTCGGGCCGGGCGATGTCATCTTCGTCGAAGCCGGTGCCGAGCACCGGTTCGAGGAATTCGGCGAGGATTTGCTGGTCTGGGTGATCTTCTGGGGACCCGATGGAGGAGAGAAATAATGCCGATCGATCCGACGCAGCCTTATGACGACGACAATATCTTCGCCAGGATCCTGCGCGGGGAAATCCCTTCGACCAAGGTCTATGAAGACGAGTGGGCCTTCGCCTTCGAGGATATCAACCCGCAGGCCGAGGTGCATACGCTGGTGGTGCCCAAGGGTCGCTATGTCAGTTGGGACGATTTCAGCGAACAGGCGAGCGCGGAAGAGATCGCCGGTTTCGTCCGCGCGGTGGGCAAGGTGGCCCGCGACAAGGGGCTGGTCGAGCCGGGCTATCGGATGATGGCCAATGTCGGCGCGCATGGCGGGCAGGAAGTGCCCCACCTGCACGTGCATATCTTCGGCGGGCAGCCGCTGGGTCCGATGATAGCGAGGCGTGGTTAGGGGCGTCGGTTCGAATCTGCTCGGTTCGGGTCGTACCTCCCCGACTTCCTTTGCTCGCCTGACGGCTCGGCTGTACCATCCCGCTCCCTCCCGACCGCCGATGAGATATCGTGCCGTGGGTGGCTGGGAGGGGGAGCGGGACGGACCAGCCAAGGGAAGCACGGATGTGCTTCCCGCACGCAAAAGCAGTTGACCGAATCCCCGTCAGCCTTTAACGGCGCGCTTGATTTCGGCGCGTCGGAACACCATTTCCGGCGCGTATTTATTTGACGAGAGACATCATGAAGATCCGCAATAGCCTCAAGTCGCTCAAGGGCCGCCATCGCGATTGCCGCGTCATCCGCCGCCGCGGGCGCACCTATGTCATCAACAAGACCAACCGCCGCTTCAAGGCCCGCCAGGGCTGATTAGCGCGCTGCTTCCGCGTGGGAGCAGCAGTCTTGCAGACCGGCCCGGCTCCCGAGGGAGTGCGGGCCGTTCGCATTTGAGGTCGTATGATGCAGGTCGATGCGGTTGTCTTCGATGTCGGGCGCGTGCTCTACCAATGGCGCCTTGGCCATCTGTTCGAGAAGATCGTCGAAGACCCGGCGCGGCTGGAAAGGGTGCTGGGCGAGGTCGTGACCGAAGAATGGCATTTCGAGGCCGATCACGGCAGGCCGCTGGCCGAAATGGTGCCCGAGCGGATTGCGCTCTATCCCGATTTCGAACCCGAGATTCGCGCCTACGCCACCCGGTTCAACGAAACCATTCCCGGCCCGGTGCCGGGCAGCCATGCTCTGGTCGAGCGGCTCGATGCGCGCGATGTGCCGCTGTTCGCGATCACCAATTTCGGGGCCGAGTTCTGGGCCGGCTTTCGCCCGACCGCGCCCGTGTTCGACCGGTTTCGCGATATCGTGGTCTCGGGCGAGGAGCGGCTGGCGAAACCCGATCCGGCGATCTTCGCCCTGGCGGAAAGGCGGTTCGGACTGCCGGCAAGGTCGATGCTATTCATCGACGACAATCCCGCCAATGTCGATGCCGCCGCCCAATGCGGCTGGCAGGTCCATCACTTCCGCGCTTCGAAACGGCTCGAGGACGATCTGGCGAACCGCGCGCTGATATGAAAAAGGCCCCGACGATCGCTCGCCAGGGCCTTCGAGTCTGCCACCCGATGGAGAGGGGTGGGGGTAAGACGGTTCAGCCGTTGCACTTCGCCAGCTTTTCGGCATCGAGCGCTTCGTCCTTGGCGGTGAAGGCGGCGATTTCGCCATGTTCGCGCTGGAGTTCGCGGCACACGCGCAGCGGACGCGAATTGCCCTTTTGCGCGACACAGGTCGTGCCCTTACAGTTCCAGGCGACACCGCCGGCAATGGTGGTGGTGCGTTCGGAGACCGGCTGGGCCAGTTCGACGGTGTAGAAGGTGCTGTTCGACCGTGCTTCGGCGGCGGTCGGCGCGATGGCGGCACCGAAGGTCAGCGAGGTGTAGGCGAAGGCAGCGGCGATGGCGCCGATATTGACCGAGCGGGGGAGAGTGGAGGTCATGGGGAGATCCTTCCTGGTTGCAAAATTTTCAACGGGCCTTGATTTCAGTGCAATTGAGTTTCAAATAGCAACCCGTTGCGAATCACTACCTATGCCTATAGGTTGCCCAATGCAACTCAAATCTCGAAAAATTTGGCAAACGCCGAATTTGCGGTAGATAGGTTGTCGGAAGAGGACTGAATTTATGGGTGACATCCGCGAACCGTTGCGTGAACTGACCGAATGCGGCCTGCCGCAGGCGCTGGAGGTCATGGGCGAGCGATGGTCCTTCATGATCCTGCGCGCCAGTTTCAACGGCCTGCACCATTTCGAGGAATTCCTCAGCGAGCTGGGCATCGCGCGTAACATCCTGTCGAACCGCCTCGCCAAGCTGGTCGAACACGGAATCCTCAAGCGCGATCCCTGCGCCGACGACAAGCGCAAGATCGAATACCGCCTGACCGACAAGGGCTTCGACCTGCTGCCCGCAATGGTCGCGCTGCGCCAATGGGGCCAGAAATACGGCGCCGAAGTGGTGGAGAACCCGGTACTCGTCGACGAGCGCGACCGGCTGCCGATCGGACCGACCTCGATCCTCAGCCATGACGGTCGCATTCTCGGCCCCGCCGACCTCTACCTGGTCGAACGCGCCAATCTCGGCATTCGCGCCGATGGCTCCAAGGCGAAGGCCGAGACCATGCTCGAATGCGGCGACGTGATCGACATTGCCAGCGCACGCAAGGCGAAGAGCGCCGCCTGATCGCCGCTCAGTCGCGGAAGCGCGCTCGAGCAGCCGCGCCCGGATCGATCTCGTAGGAAATTCGGATCCGCACCCATTCGCCGACCATCGGCCGACCGCCCCTTTGCGGCGGGCGCACCTTGAACTGCCAGGCCGCTGCCTGCACGGCCTTGCCGATCCCGGACCCTCGCGGCGATTCGCCGACCACCACGCAATCCTCGACCCTGAAATCGGCCACCGTGCGGCAATCGATCAGGCCCCAGCCCGGCCCGCGCGCGGTCGATAGATAGCCGGCAAGCTCGTCGTCATAGGGCCGTCTATACCAGCGCGCGGCGTAGAGCGGCTCGCCATTCGGGCCGCTGCCCGCGACCCGCGGCGTGTCGCCCGCCGCCGGGCTGGAGGCGGGCCCATAGGTCTGCGGCTTGACGGATGTGGCAGGCGGGGCGGCCTTCGGCACGCTTTCGAGCGAGAAGCTGTTGCGAAGGATCGGGCGCGGGGCGGGCAGCGGCGGTGCAAGGGGAGGGACCGGCTCGTCTGTCGCCTGCGGGCGTTGCGGCGGCGCCGGAGCGGCCTGGACGATTTCGGGCACTTCGACCGGCGCAGGGGCGGGCGTCTCCGCCGGTTCGTCTTCGGCGGCGGATGTGGTGAAGGCGACCAGCGTGTCGCGCATCTCGGCCACCTCGCGCTGCACCGAACCGAGCGATAGCAGCACCAGGACCAGCAGCAATTCCAGGATCAGCGCCAGCGCCAGGGCCGGCAACCGTTCGCGCAGCGCGGGCCGCAGCTCGGCATACCGCCGGCGCAGCGAGGCGATGGAATCGGTGGGCAGGGCCGCGGCTGGGCGGATCAATCGCAAGCGTGCCTCGACGGTCAGCGGCAGCGGCCGGATTTCGATAGGTGCCACACGTGCCTTCGCATGCGCGATTTACGGCATGGTGACAAGCAAAGCGTGGACCAGTCGCGTGGTAAAACGGCCCCGTGGCACCGTGACGTCATCGTTAAAGCGATCTCAACATGTCGCTGGCAGGCTGAAGCCCATTCGCGAATCCACCCAGCATTGCCGGACTATCCGCCGTGATCGAAATCGAAGTCCAGAACGAAACGCACCAGAACGTGCATCGTATCAAGGCGATGGCGGTCCCGCGCATCGGCGAAGGGATTCGCCTGCTCGAACCCAATGGGCAATGGGCCTCCTACGACATCCTCGACGTCTGGTACCAGCAGGCCGAGTTCGGCGAGGTCTGGGTCCCCTATATCCACGTCCGCATGACGCCGGAGGAGCTGAAGGCCGGCGAAGCGGCAAGCGTGACGCCGCTGGTCGACAAGGGACAACAGGTTCCGATCGAGGATTTCCTCAAGAAATTCGAAGGCGACCGCGAACACGAACCGGTCAAGCTCAACCTCGACCTGAGCGAGGCGGACTGAGCCTAGCTCTCGTCGTCAATCATCGATTGGATCCGCGCGAGGATCGCCTCCTTGTACTGGTAAATGTCCCGCGGCTCGGCGACAGGATTTAGCGTTTCGTTCTTGTCAGCATCGAAGGTGCCTAGGTGTCTGGTCGTCGGCGAGTTGAAGCGCAGCCTCGCAATCGGCTTGCGATTATTGTCGTCCAATAGGACCGCACAGTATGATTGCGAGTCTCGCATGACGATGCGCGACGTATCGACGAGTTCTGAACCAATGGCGCTTACGATGCGAAAGCCTTCCATCTCGTCTTCGGTCGTATCGACCTCCGAAGTGCTTGCAGGCTCATCGTCTACGCCATCGGACAAGGCTGAAGTCAGGCGCTGGTTGAGACGCTCGCGTAAGAGTGAGTTGAACGCATTGGGAATGTGTCGCGCGACTGCCGCTTTAAGGCCCGCGGTTAGTACGCGGTCAGTAACCTGCTTGCCGATGATCCGCACGAAATCCTGGGAAGGCTTCTCAAGCTCCGCTTCGATTGCCTTTTCGACAGCCCGCTCCATTTGCAGGCTAGCAGCAGCTTCCCTAGTCGCTTCCGGATCAAAATCTCCCTTGTGGAATTTCGCCAGCGCCCTTGCATCCGCCTTTCGAAGGTTGCGTAGGTCAAATTCAAAGAATGGCCGTTCGTCCATCTTGTTCAGCGCATCAAGGTCGGAGTAAAATTTGAACTCAGCGCCGTTGGTCAGGATGGCAAATTTGGCATCAGTGGTCGCAAAATATCGAAACAACTGCGACGCATGCCGGATCGAAAGTGCCTGCGAAGAAGGCTTACACTCGATCAGCATGCTGACATTTCCATTGACGCGGATCGCGTAATCGACCTTCTCGTGGCGGCGTCCGCCGACATCACAGGTAAATTCTGGTACTACCTCATCAGGATCGAAAACGTCATAGCCTAAGGCCTGGAGGAACGGCATAACGAGCGCAGTCTTTGCCGCCTCTTCAGTCGCTAAAATCTCTGCGTGCTGCTTGACCTTTTCTGCCAACGATTCGAGTCGTGATTCTAACTCCATTTGATCCCCCAAGTGATTCTATGCCCGCGGCGGTTGTCTTCTATAACTTAGTGCTTCCGCGACGTGAATGCGGCCGACAGTCTCTGCCCCCGCCAGATCGGCGATCGTCCGCGCGACGCGGAGCATGCGGGTGTAGCTGCGCGCTGACAGGCGCATCGCGGTGGCGGCCTGCATCAGCAATTGGCGGCCCGCCTCGTCGGGGCCGGCGAATTCCTCCAGCGCATCGCCATCGAGATCGGCATTGGTGCGCGTGCCGGTGGCCTCGGCGCGCGCGGTCTGGCGAGCGCGTGCCCTCTCCACCCGCGCGGCGACTTCATCGCTGCCCTCGGCAGGCGGGGGCAGGGCTAAATCGGCGGCGCTGACCGGATCGACTTCGACATGCAGGTCGATCCGGTCGAGCATCGGACCCGAAACCTTGCTCTGGTAATCGGCAGCGCAGCGGGGCGCGCGGCTGCAGGCGAGCGCGGGATCGCCCAGATGCCCGCAGCGGCACGGGTTCATCGCCGCGATCAGCTGGACATTGGCGGGGAAGCTCACATGCGCATTGGCGCGCGCGACATCGACCTTGCCGGTCTCGAGCGGCTGGCGCAGCGAATCGAGCACCGCGCGCTGGAACTCGGGCAATTCGTCGAGAAACAGCACGCCCAGATGCGCTAGGCTCACCTCGCCCGGCTTCACCCGCAACCCGCCGCCGGTGAGCGCAGCCATGCTCGCCGAATGGTGCGGCGCGCGGAAGGGGCGTGTGCGGCTGATGCGGCCTTCTTCCAGCGTGCCGGCGACCGATTGCACCATGCTTACCTCGAGCGCTTCGGCAGGCGAAAGCGGCGGGAGGATCCCGGGAAGGCAGCTTGCGAGCAGGCTCTTGCCCGCGCCCGGCGGGCCGATCATCAGCAGATTGTGCCCGCCCGCCGCGGCGATTTCGAGCGCGCGCTTGGCGGTCTCCTGCCCCTTGACCTGCTTGAGGTCGCCGCCGCTCGGTTCGTTCTCGATCACACCGGGCTCGGGTTCGGGCAGGCGCTGCGTGCCCTTGAGATGGTTCAGCAGGCTGGCAAGGTCGGGCGCGGCGCAGACCGGAACCTCGCTCGCCCAGCGGGCCTCCGAGCCTTGGGCTTTGGGGCAGATCAGCCCGACCTCGGCCTCGCTCGCATGGATCGCCGCCAGCAATACGCCGGGCGAGGGCACGATTCGCGCATCCAGCGCGAGTTCGCCCACCGCGATCCAGTCGCCCAGCTGCTCGGCATCGGTGACGCCCATCGCCGACAGCAGCGCCAGCGCGATCGGCAAATCGTAATGGCTGCCTTCCTTGGGAAGGTCCGCGGGCGAAAGGTTGATCGTGATCCGCTTGGGCGGCAGCGCGAGGCCCATGCTCGAGAGTGCGGCGCGCACGCGTTCCTTGCTTTCGCCAACCGCCTTGTCCGCCAGGCCGACGATATTGAACTTGGGCAGACCGGGGGCGACCGAGCACTGCACCTCCACGCTGCGCGCCTCGAGCCCCAGATAGGCCACCGTTTTGACCAGTGCGACCAGCGTTAACCCCCACTCCGTGATCGTACGGAGGGATGCCTCGAAAGGCGCGATTTGTCGAGGGTAAAGAGCCTCCGACGTGGAGCAAAGGAACATGGTTAACAGCGAGTTATCCAAACCTGTTGGGCGGCTGGAAAGTGGCCGGGCGGCAAATGACCGTCATGTTTCGACAAGCCGCAATCCTGCTTTCCGCCATCGGGTCGCTCTTCGCAGCGCCCGTTTCCGCACAATCGCTGACGCTCGTCAATCTGCCGGTCGTCTACGTCTCCAGTCCGATCGTGCAGCAGACGCACCAGGGCCGGGCCATCGCTCCCGTCCCGGCGGTCCGACCGACGACGCAGCCGCAAGACCAGCGCCAGCAGCTCGCCGCCGTGCGTCCGCAGACCTATACTCCTGCCGCGCTGCCGGTGTGGAAGGCCCCCGCCTATATCGACCGCCGCTTCCGCGATTATAATCGCGGGTTGGCCCAATATGGCCCGTTCCGCGTGCTCGACGAGCGCCGCGTGGCGCTCGTGGGCGAGACCGATGCTGCAACTCCCGGCTATTTCCGTGCGATGATGCGCGCCTTTCCCGGGCTCGAGCAGCTCGACATGGTCGAATGCCCCGGCACGCGCGACGATCGCGCAAACCTCAAGGTCGGCCGCATGATCCGGGAAGCGGGTCTCGTCACGCATGTCCCGACGATCGGTTCGGTACGCTCGGGCGCAGTCGAACTCTTCTTCGCCGGCGTCGAGCGCGACATCGCTCAGGGCGCCGAGTTCGCCGTGCATAGCTGGATGGATGCCTATGGCCGCGAGGCTGAGGATTTCTCGATGAATGCACCGGAAAATCGCCAGTATCTCGACTATTATCGCGAGATGGGCATGAGCGCGGAACAGGCGCGTGCCTTCTACGACTTCACCAATTCGGTTCCGCATCACCGCGCATTGTGGCTGGGCGCGAGCGAGATGCGTCGCTGGACCGGTCGCCCGCAGCAGGCCAAGACGCCTGTCCAGCGCAAGCCTGCACGGCCTGCTCCGACGCTGGCCTATGCCAACGTCACCTTTTCCTGACGCATCGTCGGGCTTGACCTCGGGGCCGCTTTCGCTTAGGCGCGCGGCCCTGTAGGCGGTCGCTTCGAGAAGCGGCCCTTTTTGTTGGTGCGAATCGCTCGGGCCGACAGCCAACCGAATTCTTTTGTAAGGACGATCCGATGAAGCGGACATTCCAGCCCTCGAACCTCGTGCGCGCTCGCCGTCACGGTTTCTTCGCACGCAAGGCCACCCCGGGTGGTCGCAAGGTCCTGCGCGCCCGCCGCGCCCGCGGCCGCAAGAACCTCTGCGCGTGATGTGACCGGTCGCGCCTGAAGCGCGGCGACTATCACTGCGATGCAAGCGGGCTCCCAACGGGGGCCCGTTTTGCGTATCCGGTACCCATGCACCCCTCGCTCTCCGTCATTCGCAAGCGCAGCGATTTCCTCGCCGCGAATCGCGGGCTGCGGGTCGCGCGGCCCGGCTTCGTACTGCTCACCCGACCCAATGACGGGCAGGGCAAGCGCTACGGCATCACCGTCACGAAGAAGATCGGCAATGCAGTCGTCCGCAACCGGATGAAGCGGCGCTTTCGCGAGCTGCTGTGGGCGGCGCTGCCCGAACATGGCCTGCCCGATCACGATCATATCCTGATCGGCCGCGAGGGCGGGGTCGAGCGCGATTTCGCGGCCCTGCGCGAGGAGCTCGCCGCCGCGCTCGCCCGCGCTGCCGAAGGCAAGGGCGACCGCGCCCGCACACCCCGCCACCGGCGGAGCAGGCGCGCATGAAGTATCCGCTGATCTGGATCGCGCGGCTGTGGCAGCTCGGCCCGAGCCGCATCCTGCCGCCCACCTGCCGCTATTCCCCATCCTGCAGCCAGTATGCGATCGAAGCCTTGAGCAAATACGGCGCGATCAAGGGTGGATGGATGGCATTGAAGCGTATATTGCGCTGCAATCCCTGGGGCGGCCACGGCCACGACCCGGTGCCTTAGGCTCCACAACTTGACTGTCTTGACAGGCTAAGACACCGCCCCAAATTCAACATTCGACCGGACAAAGACGGGACCGACCTTGGACAACCAGCGTAACCTGATCCTCGCCATTGCGCTCTCCTTCCTGCTGCTGCTGGGCTGGACATCGGCGATGGACTATTTCTATCCGCAGCCCGAACAGGCGCTGGTCGAAGACCGGGCGGACACCCCGCGCGAACAGGCCAGCCAGGCCGCCGCGCAGCGCACCCGGACCGGCGGGCTGGCCGACCCGGCTATCGAGGCCAGCCGGGTGGTCGATCTCGACAGCGCGCTCGCCAGTGCCGAGCGCGTGCGGATCGATGCCCCGCGCGTCGCCGGCTCGATCAACCTGCGCGGCGGGGTGATCGACGATATCGTGCTCAAGGGCTATAACGAGAACACCCGGGACGATAGCGAGCCGGTGCGCATCTTCGCGCCCAGCGGCACGCCCGAACAGCAATATGCGCAGTTCGGCTGGGTCGGCTCGAACCTCCAGGTGCCCGGCCCGCAGACGCTGTGGGAAGCCGATGGCGAGGTCCTGACCGCCGAAACCCCCGTCACGCTCACGCATGACAATGGCGAGGGGCTGACTTTCTCGATCCGCTATTCGATCGACGACCAGTATATGGTCACCGCCGAGCAGTCCGTGGCCAATTCGGGCGGCAACCCGGCGGTCGTCCAGCCGTTCGGCCTCGTCAACCGCACCAGCCGCACCGCCAGCGAGGATCTGTGGATCGCCCATTCGGGCCCCATCGGCGTATTCGGCGACAGCGCAGAATACGATGTCGATTACGACGATCTCGACGAGGACCAGCGGATCTCCCCCGAGGGGCGCACGAGCTGGGCAGGCTTCACCGACATCTACTGGCTCGCCGCGCTCGTCCCGCAGGACGATAGCGCGCCCGACACCACATTCCGCGCGATGGGCGACGAAACCTACCGCGCCGACATGATCTACGAAGCGACCACCGTTCCCGCGGGCAATGCGCTCACCGTGACCTCGCGCCTTTATGCCGGCGCCAAGGAAAGCGTGGTGCTCGACAGCTATGAAGACGCCGGCCTGCAGAAATTCGGCCTCGCGATCGACTGGGGCTGGTTCCGCTGGTTCGAAAAGCCGATGCTGTGGCTGCTGCGCACGATTTACGACGCGGTGGGCAATTTCGGCATCGCCATCATCGGCCTGACCTTCATCGTGCGCGGGCTGATGTTCCCGATCGCGCAGAAGGGCTTCGCTTCCATGGCCGAGATGAAGGCGATCCAGCCGAAGATGAAAGCCGTCCAGGAGAAATACAAGGACGACAAACAGAAGCAGCAGCAGGAGATCATGGAGCTGTACAAGCGCGAGAAGGTGAACCCGGTGGCGGGTTGCCTGCCGATGCTGCTGCAGATCCCGGTCTTCTTCGCGCTCTACAAAGTGCTCTACCTCGCGATCGAGATGCGCCACCGCGAGTTCCTGTGGATCGAGGACCTCTCCGCGCCCGATCCGGCCAACCTCGCCAATGCGTTGTCCATGGTCGGCATCCAGGTGCCCGGCTGGCTGATGATCATTTTCGGCCTCGGCGTGCTCGCCGTGCTGCTCGGCTTCACCATGTGGCTGACCTTCAAGCTGAACCCCAGCCAGATGGACCCGATGCAGCAGAAGATATTCGACATCATGCCGTGGATCTTGATGTTCGTGATGGCGCCGTTTGCCGCCGGCCTGCTGCTCTACTGGGTCACCTCGAACATCCTCACGCTCGCCCAGCAGAAATACCTCTATTCGAAGCACCCGCAGCTGCGTGCTTCGATCGAGGAGGAAAAGAAAAAGAAGGCGGCCGAGGCAGCCAAGGCGAACTGATTTTCCCAACCTCCGTTCGTGTCGAGCGGGGGCCTAAGGCCGCAGTCGGGATAGGTGTCTCGACTGCGATCGACACGAACGGACAAGGTATGGACGAGCAGGAAGAAGCAGAACGCCGGGAACTGGAGCGGCGGGCGAACAAGCTGTTCTCGGGGCGGGTGGAATTTCTCCTCTCGGCCCCGCAGCTGAAATTCCTGCCCGAACCGACCGTGCCCGAAATCGCCTTTTGCGGGCGTTCCAACGTGGGCAAGAGCTCGCTGATCAATGCGCTGACGAACCGCAAGGCGATCGCGCGCACCTCGGTCACGCCGGGCCGCACGCAGGAACTCAATTTCTTCGAGATCGGCGACCCCACGCTGTTCCGCCTCGTCGACATGCCCGGCTACGGCTTCGCCACGGCGCCGGTAAAGGTCGTCGAGAAGTGGAAAAACCTCGTGAAGACCTATCTGCGCGGCCGCCCCGTGCTCGCCCGCACTTTGGTGCTGGTCGACGGGCGCCACGGCCCCAAGGACGTCGACCGCGAGATGATGAAGATGCTCGACGAGGCCGCCGTCGGCTACCGCGTCGTGCTGACCAAGGCCGACAAGATGAAGGCGAGCGAACTCGCCAAGGTGATCGAGGCCACCAAAGCCGAAGCGCGCAAGCACGTCGCCGCCTATCCCGAAATCCACGTCACCAGCGCGGAAAAGGGCATGGGGATTGGCGAGCTACGGGCTGCGGTGCTTGCGGATGCGGGGGTTTAGGCCGCTCCGACCCAGATCGCTTCATTGCGTTCGCAATGCCTTGCCGAAGTGATCATCCGTCATTGCGAGGAGCCGCAGGCGACGCGGCAATCCATGGCGAAAGCTCGCCAGAACCGCGACCCCAGTGGATTTCGCAAGGGTCCGGCCATGGATTGCTTCGCTGCGCTCGCAATGACTACAACGGGTCATGCCACGCGAGACATTTCAGCCTGCCGTTTACATTATGGCGAACCACAAGAATGGGACGATCTATGTCGGCGTGACATCGAACTTGGTGCAACGCGCATGGCATCACCGCGAAGGCGCGGGCAGCGGATTTACCAAACGCTACGGTTGCAAACGGTTGGTTTGGTTCGAACTGCACGGAACGATGGAGGATGCGATTCTTCGCGAAAAGCAGCTGAAGTCAGGATCAAGGACGAAGAAGATTGCCCTGATCGAAACCGAGAATCCCGAATGGCAGGACCTGTACGAGACCATTCTCGGCTGAACCAAAGCGAGCTTCCACCATGGATTGCCGCGTCGCCTGCGGCTCCTCGCAATGACAGCGGGGGGGGGGGGGGGGGCGACGAACGCCTACCTCGCAAACAGCATCGCATCGTTCGCAAATGCCTTCATCTCCAGCGCATTGCCGCTGGGGTCGCGGAAGAACATCGTGGCCTGTTCGCCGGGCCGGCCCTTGAAGCGGATCGTCGGCGGTATTGCGAATTCGACGCCCGCTGCCTGAAGCCGGTCGGCCAGCGCCTGCCAGTCCTCCATCGCCAGCACGATGCCGAAATGCGGCACCGGCACGCCGTGGCCGTCGACATGGTTGCTGGCCCGGTCCCCCGCCTCCCCGGGCGCGAGGTGGGCGACGATCTGGTTGCCGTAGAAATCGAAATCGATCCATTCGCCCGACGAACGCCCCTCGGCGCAGCCCATTGTCTCGCCGTAGAAGCGGCGTGCTTCGGCGAGGTCGTCGACGGGAAAGGCGAGGTGGAAGGGGCGCAGGCTCATGCCCGGCAACCTAGGCCAGCGCTTTTCGTTTTCCTACAGCACAATGCGCGTGCCAGCCTGCCGCCATGCCGCCCGATCTGTCACCCGAGGACGCCCGCGCCATAATGGACGATTTTATCGCTGGACTGCGGTCCATGCGGTCCACTGTTCAGCATCGACAGCGCAAGGATGAACGCCTAACGACCGACTCGAACGGCAAGGGGCACCGCATGAAACTGATCATCGGCAACAAGAATTACTCGAGCTGGAGCCTGCGTGGCTGGCTGGCGGCCAAGCAGTCGGGCCTCTCGTTCGAGGAGATCACGGTCCCGATGTTCGGCGAGGCGTGGAACGAGCTCAAGGCGAGCGACGGCGGCACGCAGCCTTCGAGCGGCAAGGTCCCGATCCTGTGGGACGACGAGGCAGTGGTGTGGGACAGCCTCGCGATTCTCGAATATCTGGGCGACAAGGTCGGGCGCGATCGCTTCTGGCCCAAGGACGAGGTGGCGCGCGGCATGGCGCGATCGATGGTCGCCGAAATGCACTCCTCCTACCAGGCGCTACGCAGCGAATGCCCGATGAACGTGCGCAAGCGCTTCGACGGGTTCGAGCCCAGCGAGGCGTGCAAGGCGGACATATTGCGCATCCTCGGCCTGTGGGCGGAAGCGCGCAGCCGGTTCGGCAACGGCGGGCCGTTCCTGTTCGGCACTTTCGGCGCGGCGGACGTGTTCTTCGCCCCGGTAGTGTCACGGTTCATCAGCTACCAGATCCCGGTTCCCGGATTCGCCGCCGCCTATATGCAGGCGGTGTGGGAGCACGAGTGGATGCAGGCGTGGATAGAGGCATCGGAAAACGAAGAATGGGTCATCGAACAATACGAAACCATTGCCTGAGCGCATTTGCGGCGCTGGCCGCGCTGCTGCTGCCCGCGCAGGCGCAGGCCTGGGGGTTCTACGCGCATCGGGTGACCGCCGAGATCGCGGAGGCAAACGTCCGTCCCGAAACGCGCGTCGAGATTGCGCGATTGCTCGAGGCGGCCCCGCTGCTGGGGACGCCCGATTGCGCTCTGGACAGCCTTGCCGACGCTTCGGTCTGGGCCGATTGCGTGCGCCGCGATCGCGACCGCTGGGGCTATACCGCGCAGTGGCACTACAAGACCGCGCCGATCTGCGAGGAGTATTCCGCCTTCGCCAATTGCCCCGGCGGGGCCTGCGTCAACGGTCAGATCGAGCGCGCGATGACCGTACTTTCGCGGCGCAACCTGCCCGACAATGTGCGGCTCGAGGCGCTGGCGTGGCTGGTCCATTTCACCGGCGACATCCACATGCCGCTGCATTCGGGCGACAAGGACGATCGCGGAGGCAACGACCGCGAGACCGATTACGGCATCGTACCCTCGCTCAACCTGCACTGGATCTGGGACGGCCCCATGGCCGAGCGCGCGATAACCTCCGCGCAGCCGGCGCTGGTGCGCCGCTACGACAGCGTCGAACGCGCCGCGCTGGCTGGCGGCACCCCCGCCGACTGGGGGCGCGAAAGCTGGCAGCTCTCGCGCGAGCTGGTCTATCCCACCGCTTTCGACACGGACGATCCCTGCGCGGGGGATCTGCCCGGCAAAACCGCGCTCACGCAGGAGGACATCGTGGCGCAACTGCCCGCGCTGCGCCGCCGCGTGCAGCAGGCCGGCCTGCGCATCGCCGATATGCTCGACGAGGCGCTGGGTCCCGCCCAAGCATCGGAGCGCGGCGTTCGCTCCTTCCGCGCCCCACCGCGCGGAGGCGACTAGCGATCTCAGGGGATACGCTGGGTCGGGTAGCGCGTGCCATCCTTGCGCGCGTAGCCTTCGGGATCGAAGACCATGTCGATGTCGGGATATTCGCCCGAATCGCGGTCCTTGTCGCCCGCGCTGACAGCCACGAAGATGCAGTCCGTGTCCGACCGGTTGTGAAGCCGGTGGCCGTTCTCGACCCCCGCCGCCCAGGCGAGCACATCGCCGGGGCGGACAACGGTCTCGCCCTCGTTCTCGATCAGTATCGCCTCGCCTGCGATCATCACCAGCAGCTCGTCTTCGAGCCGGTGCCAGTGGCGCTGCGAGGAATAGGCGCCCGGCTTCAGCACGACATGGCTCGCCCCCATCTGCGTCAGGCCGGCGGCGGGTGCGAGGCGGCGATACCAGCGGCCCGCGACATCGGCGTCGAAGGGCGCGGGATACCCCGTGGCATTGGTCTGGGGGATGGTATCGAGATCGAGCTTGGGCATTGTCGCGCACTCCTGCTAGCGGGGCAAGGATGACCGAAGTTCTCGACCTCGCCAAGCAGCTGATCGCCGAGCCCAGCGTGACCCCGGCTACGGGCCCGGTGTTCGATGCGATGGAGGCGATGCTCGCACCGCTGGGATTCGCGGTCACCCGCTTCACGCGCGGCGAGGGGGAAGCAGGCTCGCCCGAGGCGCCGGTCGAGAACCTGTTCGCGATCCGCAGCGGACCCGAAGGATCGAAGCACTTTGCCTTCGCCGGGCATCTCGACGTTGTGCCCCCAGGCAGCGGCTGGGCGAGCGAGCCCTTCGAGCCCGAAGAGCGCGGCGAACTGCTCTATGGGCGCGGCGCGGTCGACATGAAGGGATCGATCGCCTGCATGGTCGATGCGGTGGCGAACGTGCCTGCCGATGCCGGGACGATCAGCTTCATCATCACCGGCGACGAGGAAGGCCCCGCGCTGCACGGCACCCGTGCACTGATCGACTTCATGCGCGAACACGGCCACCAACCCGACCTGTGCCTCGTGGGCGAGCCCACCAGCGTCAACCGGCTGGGCGACATGATGAAGATCGGGCGGCGCGGTTCGGTCAATATCTGGCTCGAGGTCGATGGGACGCAGGGGCATGTCGCCTATCCGCACCTGGCCGACAATCCGATCCCCAAGCTCGTCGCCATGCTCGCCGAACTCGACGCGCTGGTGCTCGACGAGGGCACCGACTGGTTTCAGCCCTCCAATCTCGAGATCACGGACCTCGAGGTCGGCAATATGGCGCACAACGTCATCCCCGCGAAGGCCGAAGCGCGCATCTCGATCCGCTTCAACGACCGACATTCGGGCGCCTCTTTATCGGAGAAGGTGGGCGCGATCGCGGAGAAGCACGGCGGCGTGGCCAAGCCGATCATCTCGGGCGAACCTTTCCTCACCCCGCCGGGCGAATTCAGCGACATCATCGCCGCGGCGGTAAAGGCCGAGACGGGGATCGACCCCGAACCCTCGACCAGCGGCGGCACCTCGGATGCGCGGTTCCTACGCGCGGTGTGCCCGGTGATCGAATTCGGCCTGTGCAACGCGACCATGCACAAGCGCGACGAGGCGGTGGCAGTGGCGGACCTGTCGACGCTGAGCCGCATCTACGCGCGGATTGCTCGCGATTGCCTTGCAACCTAGATTGCCGTCGCCCCGGCCTTCGAGCCGGGGTCGGGCTTCTTCTTGAAACCTTGCACTGCGCCGCAGGGAAGCACGACCCCGGATCAGGTCCGGGGTGACGATTGTGGGGGTAGGCGGTGTTGGTGCTTCCCTTCCCGCGGCTCATTGCGTAGCCATGCCGCATTCACGGGAGAGGACACCGCATGCTGAAGACCTGGTTCGCAATTCCGCTGTGGCAGCGCGTTATCGGTGCGCTGGTGCTCGGCATCATCGTCGGGTTCGCCTGGGGGCCGGGTGCGGAAAGCATCAAGATCATCGGCGATGTCTTCATTGCCTTCATCAAGATGCTGGTGGTCCCGCTGATCTTCTTCAGCCTGGTCGCGGGCGTCGCGGCGATCGGCGACTTGCGCAAGCTCGGCAATGTCGGCTGGCGCGCGCTGCTGCTGTTCGTCGTCACCGGGCAGATTGCGGTGTGGCTGGGCCTCGGTCTCGGCACGGTGTTCCAGCCCGGCATCGGGCTCGACACCAGCGCGATCGAAATGGGCCCAGTGCCCGATCCTGCGCCCACCACCTGGCGCGAGATGGTTCTGGGCATGGTCCCGCAAAGCCCGGTGCAGGTGATGGCCGACGTCAACGTGTTGCCGCTGATCATCTTCTCGCTGCTGATCGGCATCGGGATCCTGATGGCCAAGGAGGATGGCGCACCCGCGCAGCGCATCTTCGATTCGGGTGCGGTGGTGATGCAGAAGGTCACCATCGTGGTGATGGAACTGACCCCCTTCGGCGTGTTCGCGCTGATGGCCTGGGTGGCGGGGACGCTGGGCGTTCCGGCGCTGCTCGCGCTCGGCCAGCTGGTGGCGCTGGTCTATGGCGGGTGCCTGCTGCTGATCCTGCTGATGTATGCGGGAATCGTGAAATTCCTGGCCAGGCTGCCGGTGGTCGATTTCTTCCGCGGGATCGTCGATGCGATGGCGGTGGCCTATTCGACCGCCAGTTCCAACGCGACGCTGCCGGTGACGATGCGCTGCGTCGAGCGCAATCTGGGCGTCAGCCGCTCGGTCACCAGCTTCACCACCTCCTTGGGCGCGACGATCAACATGGACGGGACCGCGATGTATCTCGGCCTCGCCACGCTGTTCGGCGCGCAGATCTTCGGGGTCGACCTCTCGACCGGCGACTATGTCACTATCGCGGTGCTCGCGACGGTCGGCTCGATCGGCGCGGCGGGCATTCCCGGCGCGGGGCTGATCATGATGGCGGCGATCTTCACCGCGGTCGAAGTGCCGCTGGAAACCATCGCATTCGTCGCCGGAGTGGACCGGATCATGGACATGATGCGCACCGCCACCAACGTCACCGGCGATGCCACAGTGGCGACCACGGTGGGCGTGATGACCGGCGAGATCGACACCGCCGAGATGGTCTCGGCGGACGATGTCTAGCGCGCTTAGCCCCTATGCCAAGGGCCGGAGGCATATGTGGCTGATGCTTGCTTCGGCGCCGGCGGTAATCTGGGGGGTCCCCTTGATACTATTGCCGCTCGACCTTCCGTTCGACACGGTCATGGCAATGACGTTGCCATTTATGGGTCTGCTCTTGGTCCTTGGATTGCGCTCACTATTCATCAAGTGCCCTTCCTGTGGGCGATCTCTTTTCATGCGAGATTGGTTGGGCATTCCAATTACGACGGTCTGGCCTGCTCGTGAATGTGGCAAGTGCGGTCGTGATCTAACTGGGTCCTAGCGCCCCTTCGGCTTCTCGAGCACCTTCTTCCGGTAGCTGCACAAATCCACCACCGGGCACCGCCAGCATTCGGGCGTCCTGGCCTTGCACACGTACCGCCCGTGCAGGATCAGCCAGTGATGCGCGCCTAGCCTGAACGGCTGGGGCACACGCTTTTCGAGCTTGGCCTCGACCTGTTCGGGCGTCTTGCCCTTGGCAAGCCCGGTGCGGTTGCCGACGCGCAGGATATGCGTGTCGACCGCGAAGGTTTCCTGCCCGAACCAGCAATTGAGCACGACATTGGCGGTCTTGCGGCCGACGCCGGGCAGCCGGACGAGGTCCTCGCGGGTGTCGGGCACCTCGCCGCCATATTCGTCGACCAGCAATTGCGAGAGCGCAATGACGTTCTTCGCCTTGGAATTGAACAGGCCGATGGTTTTGATGTGCTGTTTGAGGCCCTCTTCGCCGAGGTCCAGCATCTGCCGCGGTGTCTCGACCTTGCGAAACAGCGCGCGGGTGGCCTTGTTGACCCCCACGTCGGTCGCCTGGGCGCTCAGCGCCACCGCCACCACCAGCTGATAGGCATTGCCATATTCCAGCTCGGTCTCGGGTGCGGGGTTGTCCTCCGCCAGCCGCCGGAAGAACTCGAAAATCTGGTCTTTGGTCATGAGGTCAAGGTCATAGGTCGGTCTTGGTCTCGATCTCTTCGAGCGCCCTCTTCATCGCCTCGCGCCGGCGCTGCATCGCATCGGAAAAAGCCGCCGCGACGATGCCGGTAGGCAGTGCCACCAGCAGAACCCCGCCAATCGCGACTATCATGCCGATCAGGCGCCCGGCGGTGGTGACAGGATAGACGTCGCCATATCCTACCGTGGTCAGCGTGATCACCGCCCACCACAGCGCGCGGGGGATCGAGCCGAAGGCCTTGGGCTGGATCGACCCTTCGATCCAGTAAAGCCCCGCCGCGCCGAGCAGCACCAGCACGAAGGCCAGCGTTGCGCAGACCAGCAAGTCGTAACTGCGCTCCTTCAGCGCACCCGCAATCTCGCGCATCGCAGCCGAAAAACGGCTGAACTTGAGGATCGAAACGATCCTGAGCAGCCGGATCACGCGCAGCACGGCGGCATTGGCGACGAAGAAGGGCGCAAGGCTGACCACGACCACCAGCAGGTCGATCAGCCCGATGGGCGAAATCATGAAGCGCCAGCGCTTGCCCCAGTCGCTGCCCGGACCCTCGCGTTCGGGCGCGGCATAGACGCGCGCCACATACTCGATCAGGAAGATCATCCCGAAGACGAATTCGGCGAGCAGGATTTCGCGCTGGTAGGGCACGCGGATTATCGGTTCGGTAGCGATGATGCCCACGCCCAGCGCGGCGAGGATCGTCCACACCACCAAAATATTGAGCCCGGTCAGCTTGCCGTTCGGCCAGGAGCCGACATGCAATTGGTGGTGAAGGCGCTCGCGCAGGGTCATGACGTCAGATGCCCAGCACCTTGTCCATCGTATAGCGTCCGGCCTTTCGGCCGACCAGCCACTCCGCCGCGCGCACCGCACCGCGCGCGAAGATGCTGCGGTTCTCGGCGCTGTGGGCGAGGGTGATGCGTTCTTCTTCACCGGCAAGGATCACGCTGTGCTCGCCCGCCACGGTCCCGCCGCGCAGCGCGGCGAAGCCGATCGCGCCCTCTGTCCGCGCGCCGGTGTGCCCGTCGCGCCCGCGTTCCGAATGCCCCGCCAGCTCGATCCCGCGACCGCTGGCGGCCGCTTCGCCGAGCAGCAGCGCCGTGCCGCTGGGTGCGTCGACCTTGCGGCGATGATGCATCTCCACGATTTCGATGTCCCAATCGGGACCGAGCCGTGAAGCCGCTTCGCGCACCAGATGGGCGAGTAACGTCACACCCAGAGAGGTATTGCCCGTCTGGAGCACGGGTACCACCCGCGCGGCTTCGTCGATCGAGCTGTGATGTTTGTCTTCCAGACCGGTGGTGCCGATCACGATCGGGATTCCCGCACCAATCGCGGCGTGCAGGTTGGCACACAGCGCGGCCGGGGCGGAGAAGTCGACCAGAACGTCGCTTGCATCGGCCAGGCCGGCCGCATCGCCGCCCTTGTCGATGCCCCCTGCCAGCGTGTGCGTGCTCGCCGCGATCACTTCACCCAGCGCTTGCCCCATCGCGCCCTTGCTTCCGATAATTCCGATCCGCGCCATTGGGTCTCCCTGCCCGGGCTGGTTCACGGCCCCATTTGACCTGTCCCGTTGCATCGCTACTTGAGGGCAATGGCCGATATACGCAACATCGTGATCCTGACCGGCGCGGGGATTTCCGCCGAAAGCGGCATCGATACCTTCCGCGACGCGGGCGGCTTGTGGGAACAGCACAAGGTAGAGGACGTCGCCACGCCCGAAGCCTTCGAACGCGATCCTGACCTCGTGCTGCGTTTTTACGACAAGCGCCGCGAAGCGATCCAGACGAAGCGCCCCAATACCGCGCACAAGGCTTTGGCGCGGCTCGACGAGGAGTGGGCCAGGAAGCCGGGACACGAGCTGCTGATCGTCACTCAGAATGTCGACGATCTGCACGAACGTGCCGGTGCGGGCCGCGTACTGCACATGCATGGCACGCATCTCAACGCCTGGTGTACGGCCTGCGATGTGCGGACGCCCTGGAGCGGCCCGCTGATCGAGCGCCCGCCATGCCCGGCATGCGGGACGAGCGCGCTCCGCCCCGATGTCGTGTGGTTCGGAGAGATGCCCTACGAGATGGAGCGGATTTATTCGGCGCTGCGCGAGGCCGACCTGTTCGTCTCGATCGGTACTTCCGGCGCCATCTATCCTGCCGCGGGCTTCGTGCAGGAGGCGCGGTCGATGCGCATCCGCACGCTCGAACTCAACCTCGAAGCGAGCATGGGTTCGCGCTGGTTCCACGAATCGCGCCACGGCCCCGCGACCGAGGTGGTGCCGCAATGGGTGGAGGAGATTCTAGGCGGCTGAGCCGCAGGTCTTGCAGGCCGGGTCCTTGGCAATTGTGAAGCTGCGCATGCCGGGCTTCAATCCGTCGAGCAGGTGGACGCGGCCCCAGTCGGCCTCGCCCAGTGCGCTAACCCCGTCGAGCAGCACGCGCACCGCCTGCATGGCGGCGAAGGTGGCGACCCAGCCGGCCATCGCGCCGAGCATGCCGTCTTCCGCGCAGGTATCGCAATCCTCGGCATCGAAGGCATCGCCGACGAAGCAGCGATAGCAGGCTTCGCCCGCGAGGTGGCCGGCGAAAGCGCCGACCTGCCCCTGGAAGCGCCCGACTGCGGCAGAGAGCAGTGGCACGCGCTCGGCGACGCAGGCATCGGAGACGGCCAGCCGCGTGGCGAAATTATCGGTTCCGTCGAGCACCAGATCGGCCCCGACCACCAGGTCGTGCGCATTGGCGGCGGTGATCCGCCGGTCGCTGATCTGCACCTCGAGTTCGGGATCGAAGCCGGTCACCCAGCGCTTCGCGATCACCGCCTTGCCATGCCCGACATCGCGCGCATTGAAGAGCGTTTGACGTTGGAGATTGCTCGTATCGACACGGTCGTCATCGACCAGCGTCAGCCTGCCGATCCCGGCGCCCGCAAGGTACTGCAGCGCAGGCGAACCGATCCCACCGAGCCCGACCAGCACCAGATGCTTGCTCGCCAGCGCGACCTGACCCGCGCCGCCGATCTCGGGCAGCACGATGTGGCGCGCAAAGCGGTCGAGGCGGTCGGGGGACAAGCTCATGGAAAGGCTGTTGGCAGGCTGTACGCAAGCTGTCGACAGGTCTGTGGGAAGACCTGTCGATCACGCGCGAACGAATTGTGGAAGCAGCTTGCAGAGCTGCGGACTATTATGTTAGCTTTCGAGCTGCCTCAGCAGGCTGCGGACATCGCCGTCCATATCGGCATCGCGCTGGCGCAGGTCTTCGATCAGCCGCACCGCGTGGATAACGGTCGAATGGTCGCGCCCGCCGAACTTGCGTCCGATTTCCGGATAGCTGCGCGGCGTGAGCACCTTCGACAGGTACATCGCCACCTGTCGCGGGCGGACCACGGCGCGCGCGCGGCGCTTGGAGCTCATCTCGCTGCGATCGATGCGGTAGAACTGGCACACGGTGCGCTGGATCTCGTCGATGGTGATCCGGCGGCGATTGGCCGAGAGAATGTCGGTGAGCTGTTCCTCGGCCAGCTGGAGCGAGACTTCCTGCCCGGTCAGCTGCGCATAGGCGATTAGCTTGTTGAGGCCGCCGACCAGCTCGCGCACGTTCCGCGTGATCGTGCGGGCGAGGAAGTCGAGCACGTCGTCCGGCACGTCGAGCGGAGCGAAGCGCGTCAGCTTGGAGGTGAGAATCTTCTTGCGCAGCTCGATATCCGCGGCCTGGATATCGGCGACGAGGCCCATCGAGAGGCGCGACAGCAGCCGCGGTTCGACCCCGTCGAGCGCCTGCGGTGCGCGATCGGCGGCGAAGACCAGTCGCTTGCCTTCGGCGAGCAGCGCATCGATCGTGTAGAGCAGTTCTTCCTGCGCCGATGCCTTGCCGATGATGAACTGGATATCGTCGACCAGCAGCAGGTCGAAGCTGCGCAGGCGGGCCTTGAATTCGAGCATCTGGTTGGCTTTGAGCGCCTGCACGAATTCCACCATGAAGCGCTCGGCGCTGCAGTAGAAAATGCGGCTGCGGGGATGGGCCTGCAGGAAGCTGTGGCCGATCGCATGCAGCAAGTGCGTCTTGCCCTGACCGGTCGCGGCCTTGAGGTAGAGCGGCGAGAATTGCGGCTTCTCGGTCGCGCCCATGCGCTGCGCGGCATTGAAGGCGAGCACATTGGCTTCACCGGTGATGAAGGCGGCAAAGGTCAGCGAAGGGTCGAGACCGACCGAGCTGGTGAAGCCCGTGTCGCCCAGCGTATCGGCGCCGATCGCCATCATCGACGTGTCCGCGCCGTCATTGGCCGGGCGGCGACCGTTCGAATGCAGCCGCAAATCGGCGACCTGACGGCGGCCCGGATGGACCTGGATGCGCACGTCGCGCACTTCGCTGCGCGCGATCTTCCAAGCCAGGCTCAGCCGGTCGGCGAAGCGGTCCTTGACCCAATTGGCGCTGAATTCGGTCGGCAGAAACAGGTCGAGCGTGCCCGTGTCCTTGTCGATCCCGCCCACCTGGATCGGTTTGATCCACTGGCTATGAAGCTGGTGACCGAGATCTTTTCGCAGTCCCTGGCTTATATCGGACCAGTCCGCTGCCAGGTTCACTGCTTCTTGATCTTCCATGAAATCGTCCTGTGACTGCCGTGCCCCATTTTCCGATGCCTTGCGCATTCTCTTGAATCCCCCGGTCGGCGTCTCGCGACGCTTCGATTTTCCATCTGCGGCAAGGCCGGGCACAGCGTGGCCCGGCTCCGGATTCGGTGCGTCCGGAGATTTCCTCACTCATTCGATTTTCTAAGAGCCCGGGCTGTCCCGCCCCGAGCCGAGATGCATTGTGTAAGTCGCTCGCCGGATGAGTCGCAAGGGGGATAACTGCAAAAAATATGAAATATAGTTGTTGACTCGGTTGTAAGCCGCAGGCTGCCGTATAAGTCGATGAAATCGCGCCACTTACCAGAATTTGCGCACGCGAATCGTGAGAAACCCGTACTTTATGTTACAGCGGTGTTTCCGGCCCGTATCGAAAAGCAACTGGATTACGACAAAAGGGCCGCCGGTCGAACCGGCGGCCCCGAATTTTTCAGTAAAGCCGGCCTGAGACCGGTGAAGGATCAGAGAGCGGCGACGCGCTTGGTCAGGCGGCTCATCTTACGCGCTGCCGTGTTCTTGTGCATCACGCCACGGGCCACACCGCGGGCCAGTTCGGGCTGCGCGGATTTGAGCGCGGACTGAGCGCCGTCCTTGTCACCGCCTTCGATCGCGACTTCCACCTTTTTGAGGAAATTGCGGATGCGGCTCATGCGGGCGCCGTTGATTTCGGCCCGGCGGGCGTTGCGACGGATGCGCTTCTTGGCTTGCGGCGTGTTGGCCATAAACGTTCTCGGGTCTGTCCTCGTCAGGCCGCACAATTCGCGCGGCGGAAAATGTCTGTAATGCGTGCGAAGGGGCGGCATGGGCCGCCGGAAAGCGGCGCACTTAGCCCTATGGTCCCGAATCGTCAAGTAATTCGTCGTCGGGGAAGTGGAACCGCGTGCATCGGCTCCGGTTGGGCCTATATGGGGCGCTCTACCGGAAAGGACAAGACGTGCGCGACAAGCCCGAAAAGACCGATGCCGAATGGCGCGAGAAACTGACGCCCGAGCAGTACCACATCCTGCGCGAAGCCGGCACCGAACGGGCCTTCACCGGGAAATACGACAAGCATTACGATCCGGGCGAGTATTATTGCGCGGGCTGCGGGCAAAAGCTGTTCGAAAGCGACGACAAATACAACAGCGGCTGCGGCTGGCCGGCCTTTACCGCGCCGGCCGAGGGCGAGGTGGTGGACGAGCATCGCGATACTTCGCACGGGATGACTCGCACCGAGGTCACCTGTTCGAATTGCGGGGGCCATCTGGGCCATGTCTTTCCCGACGGACCGCGCGATCGCGGCGGCATGCGCTACTGTATCAATTCGGCCGCGCTCGATTTCGAGCCGGAGGATCGAGCGGAGTAAATTCGGTCCGTCCCGTTCACACGCGGTTAGACCTCGCCATGCAAGATCATGGCAATTATAGGGCGGCGAACAGCAAGGGTACCTGCATAATCGATGGATAAGAGAGGGAGCCGCCGCAAGCGCACGGCCAGCCGCAAGCGCGCCGCAGCGGATCGGCCGCAGAGCGGGGTGAAATTCTGGGCGCGTCGCCTGGCGATCTGGGGTAGCGCACTGGCATTGCTGGTGGCGCTGTTCGTCGGTCTCGCCGTGGCATTCGCCGCGCGTTCGATGCCGGGTTACTACCAGCTCAAGGCGACCCAGACCGCGCAGACCATCGTCGTGCGCGCGCGCGACGGCACCGAAATCGTCGAACTGGGCCCGAGCTTCGGAAAATGGCTGACCTCCGAGGAAATTCCGCAGGTCATGAAAGATGCGATGATTTCGGTCGAGGACCGGCGCTTCTATTCGCATTTCGGAATCGACTTCTGGCGCACCGGGGGTGCTATCATCGAGGGGATCACCGGCTCGCGCGCGCGCGTCGGTGGGACCTCGACGATCTCCCAGCAGCTCGCGCGCAACGTCTTCCTCAACAACAACCGCTCGCTCGATCGCAAGCTGCGCGAAGCGGTGCTGGCGATGGCGCTGGAGGCCAAGTTCTCCAAGGAACAGATCCTCGAGCTGTATCTGAACAAGGTCTATTTCGGCGGCGGGGCCTATGGTATCGATAGCGCCAGCCGGAGGTTCTTCAGCCATCCGGCAACCGAGCTGTCGGTGGCCGAGGCGGCCATCATTGCCGGCCTGGTCAAGGCACCCAGCCGCTATTCGCCGACAGCCGATATCGACGCTGCGGTCGGTCGCGCCAGCGTGGTGCTGCGCCTGATGAAGGAACAGGGGCGCATCGCCCCGGACGTTACCGTCGATCCCAGTGCCGTGAACCTCAAGGAGCAGGCGGGCCAGAACTCGGTGCGCTATTTCACCGATTGGGCGCTGCCGCAGCTCGACCTGTTGCTGCCCGAAACCTTCGAGCCGATCGAAGTGTGGACCACTCTCGATGTCGGAATGCAGCGCGCCGCGACCGCCGCGATCCAGGCGAATACGCCCGACGGTGCCCAAGGGGCAATGGTCAGCATGGATCGCGATGGAGCGATCCTCGCTCTGGTCGGCGGCACCGACTATGTCGAGACCAATTACAACCGCGCGACCGATGCGCAGCGCCAACCGGGATCGTCGTGGAAGCTGTTCGTCTATCTGGCCGCGCTCGAATCCGGTTACACGCCCGATGATCGCGTGGTCGACACGCCGGTCACCATCAATGGGTGGAGCCCGCGCAACTCCAGCGGGCGCAATGTGGGCGAGATCGACCTGCGTACCGCTTTTGCCTATTCGATCAACACGGTCGCCGCGCAGCTCGGCAATGAAGTGGGCTTCGGCACCGTTGCCTCGATGGCGCGGCGCTTCGGGATCACGACCGAGATCAACACCTATCCGGCGATGGTGCTGGGATCGAACGAGGTGCGGCTGGTCGACATGACCCGCGCCTTCGCGGTCGTTTCGGCCAAGGGGAATTCGGTCGAACCATACGGCATCCTCAAGGTCGAGACAGCCGAAGGCGAACTGCTCTACCAGCACGAGGCGGCGCGCCAGTCGCAGTTGGTGCCCGATTACGTGGCGGCGGGGATAACCGACCTGCTGCAGACCGCGGTGGCGACGGGTACCGGTCGTGCGGCGCAGATCGGTCGGCCGGTAGCGGGCAAGACTGGCACGACCAGCTCGAACAAGGACGGCTATTTCGTCGGTTTTTCCTCGGGCATCACCACCGGCGTATGGATGGGACGCGACGACAATTCACGCGTCGGCGGACTGCAGGGCGGTACCGCACCCGCGCGCGCCTTTGCCGCCTATATGCGCTATGCGGTGAAAGATCGCCCGGTCGAACAATTCGACACCGACCTGCAACTGCCCGAATGGCAGCTCGAGCCGGACGACGAATACATGCTCGGCGATCCTGAGGATTACTACTTCATCGACGAGCAGGGCAATCTGATCGAACCGGGCACGTCAGACTTGCCGCGCGACGATCCCTTCGCCGACGAATTCGACCGCACTCTCGATCCCAATCGCCCCCGTCGGCCGGTAATGCCATCGCCGCGTCCCCCGCAGCAGCTGCCTCGCGGAGCGGATGGCGCACCGCAAGCCGTCGGCGACGATTTCCTCGACGAAGCGACCGGCGGAGGACGCGAGGAGCCTCCTCCGCCCACCCCCCGCCAGACCAATTAGGTGACCGGCAAAGAAATGGGCGGCCCTTCCAATAAGGAGGACCGCCCATTTTCGACGCTTTAGCGATCAGCGCAGGCGTACTGCGATATATTGTGCCGGGCCACCACGGCGCTGCGCGCGCAGCAGGACTGCTTCGCGGTTCTCGCGTTGGGCCTCGAGAATGGTGTTTTCCAGATCCTCGAGTGTGGTCACCGGACGATAGTTCGCGGTCAGGATAATGTCGCCGCGGCGCAGGCCCTTGCGAGCCGCATCGGAGTTCTGGTCGACTCCCGCGACAACTAGGCCTTCGGTATCAGCGCTCACACCCAGCTGGCGCGCGATCTGCGTGGTCAGCGGAAGAACCTGCAGGCCGAGCCTCTCCTCGATCACGGCATTCTCGCTCGGTTCCATCGCCTCTTCTTCCTCGGCGTCCGGATCGAAGAGCTGCTGCTGCCGCAATTCCTCTTCGCTCGGGCGTTTGCCGACGGTCACATTGAGGCGGCGCGTCTCGCCATCGCGGATCAGCTCGACCGGGATCGTGGTACCGGGACGGATATTGGCGACGAGGAAGGACAGCGTCTGGTCGGGGGTCACATCCTGACCATTGATCCTGGTCACGATATCGCCGGGGCGGATACCTGCGCTTTCGGCCGGTTCGCCGGGCTGGACCGACTGGACGAATTCGCCCCGATTCTGCGGAATGCCGAGCGAGTCGGCGAGATCGTCGGTCACCGGCTGGATCTGCACGCCGAGATAGCCGCGCTCGATTTCGACGCCGTCGCGCAACTGGCGTATGATCGGCGCCGCGATTTCGGCGGGGATGGCGAAGCCGATGCCCACGCTGCCGCCGGAAGGCGAGAAGATCGCGTTGTTGATGCCGATCACATTGCCCTGCATGTCGAACAGCGGACCACCCGAATTGCCGCGGTTGATGGCCGCGTCGGTCTGGATGTAGCGGTCGTAGGCGCCCCCCTGACCAGTGTTGCGATAGACCGCCGAGACGATGCCCGAAGTCACCGTGCCACCGAGGCCGAAGGGGTTGCCGATCGCCACCACCCAGTCGCCCGGGCGCGCCTGCGCACTGTCGCCGAACTCGACGAAGGGAAAGGCTTCGCGGCGGGCGATCTTGAGTACGGCAAGGTCGCTCTGCGCGTCGGTGCCGACCAGTTCGGCTTCGTATTCGGTGCCATCGGGCATGGTGACGGTGATTTCTTCCACCGTGCCGCGTCCGCTGGGACTGACCACGTGGTTATTGGTTACGACATAACCGTCTGCCGAGATGATGAAGCCCGAGCCGAGCGACTGGCCTTCGCGGAATTGCGGTTCCTGCTGCTGGCCGCGGCGCCGGTTGAACAATCCCTCGAACGGCGTGCCCGCGAACGGGTTACCATTATTGGTCGCTACTTCGATCCGCTGGCGGGTCGAAATGTTGACCACCGCCGGCTGCAATTGCGCGGTCAGATCGGCGAAACTTTCGGGCGCGCCGGCACGCGGTACGACGCGCGCCATCTGGCTGTCGTCGTTCTGGGCAACCTGGGCGCCGGCCGGATAGCCGGTCGCGAGCGAGATCGCGGCACCGCCCACCAGCAGCGCACTCGTCACGGAATATGCATATCGCACGGGCTTCACGTCCTTTTCGTCCTCTTCTCTAGCTTACACGGCTTGCAGCCACGGTATGGCTACCGCTCTGCGCGCCTTGCGTTCCGGCGGGCGAATGTCTCGCCCGCCGCTGAATGCCGTTTGAACGACGCCTATGCCGCTCGACGAACGGTCAACGCCGCCCGCGGAACTGCCGCAGATATTCATTGTCCGGCGACAGGATGATGCTGCTTTCCGACGGGTTTTCGTTATTGGAGAAGGTCGCGTCGTAGCTCTGCATCGCGCGGTAGAAATCGTAGAACTCCGCATCCTTGCCGAAGGCCTCGGCATAGATACGCGCGCTTTCCGCATCGGCTTCCGCGCGAATGATACGCGCGTCGCGGCTGCCACCTGCGCGGATCGTGCGGGCTTCGCGCTCGCGGTCCGATTCCATCCTCCGGAATGCCGATTGCAGCGGCGCCTCGGGCAGGTCGGTGCGCATGATCTTCACATCGACCACTTCGGCGCCGTATTGGCGTGCCTGCCGGTCGAGATTGGCCCGGACATTGGCCAGCGCGCTGCCGCGCTCGGCGGTGAGCATCGACTGGAAGGTGCGGCGGCCGAGTTCCTGGCGCAGGACCGAGTTGAGGATCGGCTCGAGCGCATTGCGCACGCCGTCCGTGGTGCCCGCACGTTCGACCATGCGGACGGGATCGGTGATGCGGAAGCGGGCATAGGCGTTGACCAGCAGACGTTGCTGGTCGGCCGATAGCACTTCCTCGTCGTTCATTTCGAGATCGAGCAGGCGCTTTTCGACGCGCCGGACCGAATCGATGAAGGGCACGCGCAGGTAAAGGCCCGCGCCCGTTTCGCCGCCCGGCGTGTTCACCGTGCCGATCGGATTACCCGTGCGGATGATGACCGCCTGCTCCTCTTCGGGGACGACATAGGCGCTCATCATGAAGGCGATCAGCAGCACGGCGAATGCGATGACCGAGTTGCGGTGGTTCTGCAGAAAATTGCTCATGTCACTGACCCTCCGTCGCCGTCACGGTAGTTGTGGGCTGCTGCGCCCGTCGGCGGATTTCGGGCAGCGGGAGATAGGGGGTCACATTGTCGGTTTCGACGATGGTCTTGTCGGTCTGGCTCAGCACACGCTCCATGGTCTCGTAATAAAGACGCTGGCGGGTGACCTCCGGCGCAAGGCGATACTGTTCGTAGACCTTGTCGAAGGCCTCCGCCTCACCTTCGGCCTGCGCCAGCACCTGCTGGGCGTAGCCGCGCGCCTGGTTGCGCGCCGCATCCGCATTCTGCTCGGCTACCTGCACGTCGCGGAAGGCATCGACCACCTGCGCGGGCGGATCGGCCTTCTCGATTTCGACACCCAGAACGCGGATGCCCGCGCCATAGCTGTCGAGGGTTGCCTGCATGCGTTCGCGCACATCGAGTTCGATCGCCGCACGGCCCTGGCCCGAGAAGGTCTCGTCGAGCTCGGTTTCGGCAACCGAAGCGCGCATCGCGGCCTCCGCTGCCTCGTTCACCGTCTCCACGGGGTCGACCACGCGAAACTTGAAGCCTTCGAGATCCTTGATGTTCCAACGCACGATATAGGACAGATCGACCAGGTTCTGATCGCCCGTCAGGATCAGCTTGGCCTGGCTGTTATTGCCCGGAATACGGACGGTGCGCACGCCTTCGACATCCTCGACGTCGACCGTCTCGATCGGGAATGGGGCGGAGAAATTGAGCCCCGGCTCCATCTTTCGGGTGTAATTGCCCAATGTCTTCACAACCGCTTCTTGCTGCGGCCCGATCAGGTGGAAGCTGGTCGCCAGCAGGCCGATGCCCACGATGGCAACCACGGCTATCGGGAACCAGCTCTTGCCGCCAGGGCGCTGCGGGAAGCGGAAATTCGGTCCGCCGGGTCCACCGCCGCCGCTGCGGCGCGGGCCTTCGGGGCCGCGGCTCTTGAAGATGTCCTCAATATTGGGCGCGCGGCGACCGCCATTGCCACCGCCACCGGGGGGGAGCCACGGGTTGCGCGGGCCCTTGGGCTTGTCGCCGCTTTCGGCGCCTGCCGGCTTGTCGCCATCGCCCCCATTGCCCGAGCCGCTGCCCCAGGGGCTTTTCTTGCCTGCCATTGCGAGGGAAATCCTCTGTCCTAACCCGTCAAAAACTCTCATGGTCATTGTTATAGGTGCGCTTCTCGGGAAAAACAGGGGTTGCGACGCGCTTTTCGATGCTACAGCAGCCGCCCCCATGAGTTCGACCGATCCCAAATCGCTGCTTCCCGACAGCCTCGCCGCCCGTGTTTCCGCGCTGACCATCAAGAATGGTCGTGCGATAGCCGTCGTCGATGCGGCCGGCCTGGGCGAGCAGGAGCGGGCCGAAATCGAGCGCGCGATTGCCGAAATCCTTGGCGAACGGGACGAAGTATCGGACGTGCGCGTGGTGATGACCGCCGAACGCACACAGCGCCGCCTGATCGCGATCGGCAGCGGAAAGGGCGGGGTGGGCAAATCGACGCTCACCGCCAATCTCGCCATCGCCCTGCAGAAGGCGGGCCGCAAGGTCGGGCTGGTCGATGCGGATATCTACGGCCCCTCGCAGCCGGTGATCCTCGGCAATCAGGGACAGAAGCCGGTGGCGCGCGACGAGAAGCTGGTGCCGGTGGAAAGCGCCTTCGGCATTCCGGTGCTGTCGATGGGACACCTGGTGGAGCCGGGCCGCGCGCTTGCCTGGCGCGGGCCGATGGCGGGCAATGCACTGGCGCAGCTGGTCGATGCGCATTGGGGCGATGTCGACACGCTGCTGGTCGATCTGCCACCGGGCACGGGCGATGTGCAATTGACGATGTTGCAGCGCTTCAAGCCGGTCGGAGCAGTGCTGGTCTCCACCCCGCAGGATCTCGCGCTGATGGATGCCGCTCGCGCGGGCCAATTATTCGATCAGGCGGGCGTCCCGGTGATCGGGCTGGTCGAGAACATGGCGGGCTATGCCTGTCCGCATTGCGGCGAAGTGTCCGATCCCTTCGGCAAGGGCGGGGTCGAAAAGGCCGCCGGACGGCTCGAGCTGCCGTTCCTGGGACGCATACCGCTCGATCTCGCCATTCGCGAAGGCAGCGATAGGGGCGAGCCGCCTGCGAGCGGCGACGATGCGTTTGCCAAGCCGTTTCACGACATCGCCGCCAAGGTCGACGCATGGATTGGCGCGCGAAGCTAGACGCGCTCCCCGTCACGCGGCGTCAGCTGGTCGCGGGTGCGGCGGCAGGCGGCGGGCTGGCGGTAGTCTGGTGGCTATGGCCGCGGCACTATACAAGCCCGCTCGCGCCGGGCCCGAATGAGCGCGATTTCGGCGGCTGGATCACCATCGGCACCGACGGGGTGGTCACCGTGGCGGTCCCGCAGCTCGAAATGGGGCAGGGCGTGACCACCGTCCTTTCACAGGTGGTCGCCGTGGAATTGGGCGCCGACTGGCGCCAGGTCGCCGTCGAGCCCGCGCCGCCCGCGGGCCTCTATGCCAATATCCCGCTGGCGGCGAAATGGGCGCCGCTATGGTCAAACCTGCCCAGCTTCGCGAGCGATCCCGACAGCCGGCTGGCCGAGAACTTCGCGCGCTCCAATGCTTTCGCCGCGACCGCCGAAGGATCCTCTCTGACCGCCTACGAACAGCCGCTGCGCGAGGCGGCGGCTGCCGCACGCGCCATGGTCGCCATGGCGGCGGCAGAGCGCTGGGACGTCGAATGGGAGGAATGCGCGGTAGGGGCAGGCCTGGTGCGCCATGGCGAACAGCAACTCGGCTTCGGCGATCTGGTCGAGGACGCGGCACAGCTGGATCCGCCCGATCCTCCGCCCCTGCGCGTGGCTCCGGCCAGCGAGGATCCTTCTCCTGCACAAGCCGAACTCGCCCCTGCCTTTCCCCGGCTCGACCTGCCCGCCAAGGTCGACGGCAGTTTCCTGTTCGCCGGCGACATCCGCCTTCCCGGCCTGGTCTATGCCTCGATCCGCCACGGGCCCCTGGGCAAACCCGAGCTCTCTGCGTTCGAGGCGGGCGCGGTCGAAGGGCTCGACGGCCTGGTCGGCGTCGTGCGGTCGAAACGGTATCTTGCCGCCGTCGCGGAAAGCTGGTGGATCGCCGAACAGGCTCTGAAGAAAATGCGCCCGATCTTTGCCGGGCCGCCCGCGGCGGAAAGCGCCGCGGCGCTCCAGAGTCTGGAGGAGGCCCATGGCACGATCGAACCCGAGCGGACATATGCGACGGGCGATGCCGACAATCTGCTGGCGCGGCCCGACTACGCGCAAAGCTATTCCGTCGCCCCGGCAGTGCATGCGACGATCGAGACCGCCAGCGCGACCGCGCGCTACGACAGCGGAAAGCTGGAATTGTGGATCGCCGCGCAGGCCCCCGAGCTCACGCGCCGCGCGGCCGCCAAGGCGATCGGATTGTCGATCGAGGACGTCGTGCTCTATCCGACCGCGGCCGGCGGCAGTTTCGATGCTCGGCTCGAACGGCGGCATGCCATCGAGGTGGCGCAGATCGCGAAGGAGATCGGGCGGCCCGTACAATTGACCTGGCCGCGCGTGCAGGAGCTCCAGTCGATCCCCGTGCGCACACCCGTCAGCGCGCGGCTGGAAGCGGCATTCCTCGCCGCGAGCGGCGGGCGCATCGCCGCCTGGCGCAGCCGGCTGGCCATGCCCGCCACAGTCCGTGAATTCGGTCATCGCCTGTTCGACAACAAGACCCCGCAGGCCGCGATGGAACACGCTGCGCAGGAATCGGACGCGCTTGCCTGCGATGGCGCGATACCGCCCTATGCAATCGACCATGTCGCGGTCGATCACCTGCCCGTGACGCTGCCCTTCCCGACCGGGCGGATGCGCGGCAATGCGCAGGCCTACAACGCGTTTTTCACCGAAAGCTTCATCGACGAACTGGCCGAGCGTGCGGGGCGCGATCCCTTCCTCTACCGGATGGAGATGCTCTGGCAGTCGCCACGCATGGCCGATACGCTGCGCCGTGCCACCCGTCTTGCCAATTGGGACGGCGGGCGCCGCGGGACCGGGCAGGGGCTGGCCATGGTACGCATAGGTTCGCCCGACAGCGGCGGCCGGATTGCCTGCGTTGCGCAGGCTGCGCTGGGTGAAGGAGGCGTCAGAGTGACGCGCCTGCACGCGGCGGTCGATATCGGGCGCGTGGTCAATCTCGATATCGCGCGCCAGCAAATCGAGGGGGGCCTCGTTTTCGGGCTGTCGCTCGCCACCGGATCGAGCATTGCCTACGAAGAGGGCAAGCCGGTCCCCGGCCGTCTTGCGGGCCTCGCTCTGCCGACGCTGGCCGACTGCCCCGAGATCGTGATCGAATTCCTCGCCAGCGACGCGCCGGCCTTCGATCCGGGCGAGCTCGGCGTCGCGGTTGCCCCCCCGGCGATTGCAAATGCCCTTTACTCGGCGACCGGAGTGCGCTTTCGCCGCCTGCCATTGCTTTCGGAGGGTTTATGACCTGGCAGCCGCAGAAAATTCCTGCCGACCATCCCCCGGTGAAATCGGGCGGGATTGGCGTGCTGATCGTCAATCTCGGCACGCCCGACGCTCCCGAAACCGGGCCGGTCAAGCGCTACCTGGCCGAATTCCTGTCCGACCGCCGCGTGGTCGAAATCCCGTCGATCGCGTGGCAGCCGATCCTGCGCGGCATCATTCTCAATACGCGCCCGAAGAAGAGCGCGCAGGCCTATCGCGAGGTCTGGAGCGAGGAAGGCTCGCCTTTGGCGGTGGTCACGCGCAACCAGGCGTTGGCGATGCAGGAGCGGTTGGGCGATGCCGTGCAAGTCGACTGGGCGATGCGCTACGGGACGCCTTCGATTCCTGAAAAATTGCAGACGCTGATGGATGCCGGGTGCGAGCGCATTCTGCTGGCTCCGCTCTACCCGCAATATTCCTCGGCCACGACGGCGACGGTTGTGGACAAGGCTGCGGACAAGCTGCGGGAAATGCGTTGGCAACCCTGCCTTCGCACGCTGCCGCCCTATCACGACGATCCGGCCTATATCGATGCGCTGGCGCAGGACCTGTCGCGTCAGATCGACGCGCTCGACTTCGCGCCCGAGGTGCTGGTGCTGAGCTTCCATGGCATGCCCGAGCGCACCTTGCACCTGGGCGATCCCTATCATTGCCAGTGCCAGAAAACCTCGCGCCTGTTGCAGGAAAAGCTCTCCCGCCCGGGGCTGCGCTTTCGGACCAGCTTCCAGTCGCGGTTCGGGCCGGCCAAATGGCTGGAGCCCGCGACCGACATGGTGCTGGAGGAAGAGGCGCAGGCGGGCACCAAGCGGCTCGCGATCGCGGCACCGGGCTTCTCCGCCGACTGCCTCGAGACCCTGGAGGAGCTCGCAATTCAGGGCAGGGAGCAGTTCGAGGAGGCAGGTGGCGAGCGGTTCGCCGCGCTTGCCTGCCTCAACACGTCCGATGCGGGCCTTGCCATGTTGGAGACGCTGTTGCGGCGCGAATTGGCGGGGTGGATTCCCGCCTAGGAATTACTTACACTGCGGTAAGTTGTCAGGAGCTACCTATGGCCACGCTTGCCCCGCACCAACCTGCCGAAGCCATCCCCTCGCACTGGACCGAGGGCAATCCCGACGAGGACTCGCTCGCCCATATCCCCGGCGAGAAGGGCTGGCCGCTGGTCGGTAATACATTCAAGATGCTGGCCGATCCGCATGGCATGGCGCGCAGGATGGTCGAGAAATACGGGCGGGTGTACAAGAACCGCGCCTTCGGCGGCTGGAACGTGGCCTTGATCGGGGCCGATGCGAACGAGCTGGTGCTGTTCGATCGCGAGAAGCTATTTTCCTCCGAACAGGGCTGGGGCCCGATCCTCGACAAGCTGTTCCCGCGCGGTTTGATGCTGATGGATTTCGATCATCACCGGGCCGACCGCCGCGCGCTCTCGATCGCCTTCAAGCCCGGCCCGATGCGGCATTATTCGGGCGCGCTCAATCGCGGGATCGCAAAGCGCGTCGAGGAATGGGGCGCGGGCCATATGCGTTTCTATCCCGCGATCAAGGAGCTGACGCTCGACCTTGCGGCCGACAGCTTCATCGGCATCCCCTGGGGTCCCGAGGCGGACACGATCAATCGCGCCTTCGTCGATATGGTGCAGGCCAGCGTCGCTCCCGTGCGCAAGCCGCTTCCCTTTAGCCAGATGAAGCGTGGCGTCGACGGTCGCGCCTATCTGGTCGATTACTTTACGCAGGAAACCCATCGCCGTCGCGCCGAAGGGGGTGGGCAGGACATGTTCAGCCAGTTCGCCACCGCCGAATATGACGATGGCAGCCTGATGCCGGTCGACGAGGTGGTCGACCACATGAACTTCCTGATGATGGCCGCGCACGACACGATCACCTCTTCGGCGACCTCGCTCTTGTGGCTGCTCGCCAAGCATCCCGAATGGCAGGAGAAGCTGCGCGAGGAGGTCGAGGCGGTCACGGGCGGTGCCGATGCAAACGGGCGCCCGCGCGATCTTGCCTATGAAGACCTCGGCAAGCTCGAGCTGACCGAGATGGCGTTCAAGGAAGCCCTGCGCTTCATCCCGCCGGTGCCCTCAATGCCGCGCCGCGCGCTGCGGGATTTCGAGTATGGCGGTTACAGGATCCCCGCGGGCACGCCTGTAGGTATCAATATCCACTGGACCCACCACAGCGAAGATTACTGGGACGAACTGGAGAAGTTCGATCCCATGCGTTTCACGCCCGAGAAGGTGAAGGCGCGGCACAAATATGCCTGGGTCCCCTTCGGCGGCGGCGCGCACATGTGCCTGGGGCTGCATTTCGCCTATATGCAGGTGAAGATCCTGATGGCGCAGCTGCTGCCGCGCTTTCGCGTGGAATTGGCAGGCGGCGATCCTGACTGGCAGGCCTGGCCGATCCCCAAGCCGAAGGACGGGCTGAAGATCGAATTGCGGGCGCTGTGAGTCCCCGCGAATGCGGGGACGTCAGTCGGTCAGGTCCGCGCTTGCTGCCCGAGACCCCGCCTTCGCGGGGGATCATCACTAGAAATCGATCGCTATGCCGTCCTTGACCCAGTCGCCATAGCGGGTCGGGCTCAGCTCTTCCTCGTCCTCGCTCTTCCGCGGTTCTGGGGGGGGATCGTTGGTCCAGTGGGCCGGCTTTTCGAAGCTTTCGGGTCGTTTGGTCGCGCGCTCGGTCATGCATGGGAAATGCGCAAGCTGGCGCGCGGTTTCAAGTGGGGCTAGGGGCGCTGGCGATGGCTCAACCACAAGGTATCCACGCGCGCCGCGCCGCGCTGCGCCTGCTCGATGCGGTGCTGCGCCGCGGCGAGACGCTCGACATCGCCTTTGCCGGCGCGACCAAGGATGTGCGCAAGTTCGAGGACAAGGCGCTCGCCCGCGCGATTGCGAGCGAAGTTCTGCGTTGGCTGGTCGATCTCGATGCATTGATCGATAGCGCCACGAAGAAGCCACTGCCCGGCGATGCCAAGGTGCGCACGGTGTTGCGCATGATGCTGGCACAATGGCTGCGGCTGGGAACGCCGCCGCATGCGGTGGTCGCGACCGGGCTGGACCTGCTCGCGGGCGGCCCGCGCAGGTTGGCGCATGGTGTGTTCTCGACGCTGACCAGGCGCGAGGCATCGCTGCCCAGGGTGCCGACGCTGCCCGCCGAGGTCGCCGCACGTTGGGGTGAGCGCGCACCGGCCATCGCTGCGGGCCTTGCCGACCCTCCGCCGCTCGACCTGACGCTGCGCGATCCGGGAGAGACCGAACATTGGAAGGTCCAGCTCTCCGCCGACAGCCTGATGCCCGGCCATTTGCGCCTGCCGCGTGGTGAGAATGTCGAGAAGCTGCCAGGCTTTGCCGACGGCGCATGGTGGGTGCAGGATATCGCCGCTTCGCTGCCCGCACGCCTTCTGGGCCGGGGAGAGCGCCGCCATGCGCTCGATCTTTGTGCCGCGCCCGGCGGCAAGACGCTCCAATTGGCGGCGCAGGGCTGGCAGGTCACAGCGCTCGACATATCGAAACGCCGGCTCGATCTGCTCAAGGCCAATCTCAAGCGCACCGGACTGAAGGCCGGCACGATCCGCGCGGACGCGTTGCAATGGCAGCCCAAGCACCGGTTCGATGCCATCCTGCTCGACGCGCCCTGCACCGCGACCGGCACCGCGCGCCGCCATCCCGATGTGCTCCACCGGATCGGTGCGCGGCAGATCGAGGAGATGGCCGAGTTGCAGGAGGCCCTGCTCGAACGCGCGCAGAACTGGCTCAAGCCCGGCGGCACGCTGGTCTATGCAACTTGCTCGCTGGAACGCGAAGAGGGCGAAGCGCGGGCGGCGGCGGTCCCGCTACCCGTCGCCGCGATCACGCCGGATGAGTGCCCCGCCGGTCTCGTTCCGACAGCCGAGGGCTGGGTGCGCACCGATCCCGGCATGCTTGCCGAGTGCGGCGGCCTCGACGGGTTCTTCGTCGCCCGATGGCACGCGCCACCTGCCAGCTGATCAACGCTTGGCGCGGATCGACGCGGTCGGCACGAATTCCTCCGGGATCGCCCGCGCATACGTCTCGAACAGCGCCTTCAACTCGGGGCTTTCATCGAGCAATTCGGACGGGTCTGGCAGTTTGGACGGCGTATAGAAAAGATCGAACTTCGGCGACCTCAAGGCTTCGAGAGAGACGCTGCGATTGCGTTCGTCCTCGATTCCTTCGATCAGGAGTGCCGCAGCTTCTTCGCGTCTGCTCACGCACAACAGTGCCTGCGCCGCCAATGGAGGATATTCCGCACGATTCTCGCGGAGGAACCGCAATTCCTCGTCAATCGTCTCTGTCCTGCCGAGGGCATTGAGGGCGCAGACGTGGTCGCGCGCGACGATCATGCGCGCAAACGGGGTGCCCGATTTGTCCGCGACGTTACGGGCAAGTGCTGCCGCCTCGAGACCCTCCTCCCAGCGCTCTTGGCCTACCAGGCGCGAAGCCCGGTTGATGACGAAATTGACGACCCAATGGTGTTCCGCGGGATCCAGCTCTGCCAATTGGTCGAAGATGGCGTCGGCTTGGTTCGGGTTGCCAAGCGCATCGTGGGCATAGGCTTCGATATTGAGTGCCCATGCATCGCCTTCCTCGATCGATTCCAATGCGCCTTCGCGTTCGCGCCACCCCCGCGCGAGCACGATGGCGTCTTCGAAACGACCGGCATAATGCAGGGCGCGGGCCGCCGTGGAGAAGCGGTCCCTGTCCTGCGGATGATTCTCCAGCCGGCCCGTTGCCCAGAACACGTACTCATCGGCGATCTTGTCGAGATTGGGACCCGCGCGGTCGGCCACGACCGGCCAGATCGGCTCGAATCGCCGTTCGCCGAGCAGCTCGATGTAGGTTGAGGGCGAACGAAGATTGCCAAGTAATTGCGGGACCATGTCGATGCGGTCTCGCCTTACGGCCGCAGTGAGTGCCCATCTCGACACGCCGGGATGCATTTCGGCAGGGATGGTACCCATCCGGCCATCTTCTATCCATTCGAGCATCAGGTCTTCGAGCTTGTCGTCGAAGCCTTGCTTGTGGAGCATCCGAACTCCACTCCAGAAACCCGATGGGTTGAGCCCGCCCAGCTCTTCATCATCGAGGCTGCGCAGGCGTGACAGATACTCCTCTGCGTCTTCCATCCGGCGCGCGAGGTAGAAGCCATCGTTGTTCAGCCGCAGTGTCGGCCATTTCGCTTCAAGCCGTTTTATTTTCTCGAGAGCACCCGGATAATCGCCCTCGGTTTCATCACACATCGCGCCGGCGAAAAGAGCGCCGCGCTCGTAAGCTTCCTCGTCTGGGAACCGCTTCTCGAGCTCGCCGAAGAGTGGTACGCCAAGCTCGCAGGGACGGGCGGTCCACGGATCGCTCTCGTCGCGCAGCATGGCCACGAGTTCCCGGTCGCTTCTCGCCCTGGCGTCGAAGGGTGCAGGTTGGCTGGCCGTTTCCCGTGCCGCAAGCGGCGCAGCAAATAAAAGCGATACGAAAATTAGTCTCTTCATGTTGCGACCCCTCAAGTTGGGGGTCTGTATTTACTGACTGGCGCGATATTACAAGCCGTGCCCGCGCTATTCTCCGGCACCGATGGTCTCGGCCAGTTCGAGACCGGAGAGAAAGGCGGCCTCGACGCGCGGGGCGATCAGCCAGTCGCCGCATGCGCCGATGTGCTGGGCGTCGTCCCACAGGGGCTGCGTGCCGGCGGCACCCGATTTAGCGTAGCGCCAGCGATGGGCGCTGCGGGCAAGGATCGGGGGAAGGGTTCCACCCACGGCGTCCAAGAACGCGTCGAGTAACGCCCTGCCCGCCATTTCGGCGTCCTCCTCCAGATGCGCACGCGACCATTCGGGCGAGCCCTGCACCACCCAGCATTCCTCATCCGAGCGCTGCGGCTTCGTAGAGTTGCGCGCCGCCCAGCCGATCGGGCCTGCGTCGCGCAGTGTGGCGTCGATACCCGATAGCGGTTCGGAAAAAGCGACCATCAGCGTCCAGCAGGGATCGGACACCGTCGCTGCCGCGAGCGCGCCCATGGTTTTGGCGTGCGGGGTTAGCAGGGGGACGGCCTGTTCGGCGGGCAGGGCCACGACGACTGCGTCGAACATCGCGTCGGTGACGCCATCCCCCCGAAGCCGCCAGCCCTCTAGCGTTCGATCGAGGCTATCGATCCGCGTGCCGAAGCGCAGGTCCAGATGGCTCGCCATCGCCTTGAGCGGAGCATTCATCGCGGGCGTTCCGACCCAGGCTTCCGCGCCCGCTTGCGGCCAGCGCGCGACGATGCGATTGCGCTCCCACGCCTCGACCCGAGCGGCGAAGCGAGGGTCGCGCACCGTGAAATACTGCGCCCCGTGATCGAAGTGGAGCATGCGGCCGTCGTGCTCGATCCGCCGGGTCGCCATGCGCCCGCCGGGGCCGCGGCCCTTGTCGAACAGCGCCACCTCGTGCCCCAGCTCGCCCAGGCGCAGCGCGCAGCTCATCCCGGCCATGCCGGCGCCGATGATCGCGATCTTCATCGCTGCGGTACTCGGCTCAGGCGTCTTCCCTGAGGTATTTCTGGAAGCTCTTGCGCAGCTTCATCAGCTTGGGCGGGATGACCGCGAGGCAATAGGGATTGCGCTGGCCTTCGCCTTCCCAATATTCCTGGTGGTAATCCTCGGCCGGATACCATTCCCCGCTTTCGATGGTGGTCACGGCTTCCTCGCCGGGATGCTCTTCGTTCCAGCGCGCGATGGCGGCCCTGGCTTCTTCTTCCTGCCCGTCGAGCGGGAAGATTGCGCTGCGGTACTGCGTGCCGACATCGTTGCCCTGCCGGTTGAGCTGGGTCGGGTCGTGCGTGCCCATGAACACGTCGAAAAGCTGGGCGAGCGTGATCCGCTCGTCGTCGAACGTCACGCGCACGCCCTCGGCATGGCCGGTGTTGCCGGTGCAAACTTCCTTGTAAGTCGGGTCGGGCTTGTCGCCGCCGATATAGCCGCTCTCGACCTCATTGACGCCGATCACATCCTTCATCACCGCTTCGGTGCACCAGAAGCACCCGCCGGCAAAGATCGCCTGCTGTGTAGCCATGTCCGTCATTCTCCTTTGCGCAGGAGAGATAGGTAGCCGTCTTCGCCTTGTCATCCACCCAATGGACGTCCAGAAGACCATGCGGACGAACCGAGGAGAGTTACTATCATGCGCCTGATGCTGACTGCCGCTGCTGCCGCCCTTGTCGCGGCGCCGCTCGCTGCCGACGATCACGCGGCCGACCTGGAAACCGTGCTGGCCGCCGACCTGCGCGACGACGATCGCGCGCGCGACCAATATCGCAACCCGGCTGAAACGCTCGCCTTCTTCGAGGTGACGCCCGACATGACCGTGGCCGAATATGGGCCGGGCGGTGGCTGGTACACCCGCGTACTCGCGCCCTATCTGCTGCCCGCGGGCAAATATATGGCCTTCGATCAGGACAGCGACGGACGCGAATATCGCGACCGCGCGCAAGAGGCGCGCGCCAAGGGCTGGACCGAGCGGTTCAAGCAGAATGTCGCCGAGGGGCTGGGTGTCGAGGCCGACAGCGTAACCGCCTTCGAGATCGACGAGATGCCCGAAGGCATCGAAGGCACGGTCGATCGGGTGCTGATCTTCCGCTCGATGCACGGTCTCAACATCGGCAACAGCGCCGACGACGTGCTCAAGGCCGCGCGCCGCATGCTCAAGGACGATGGCATGGTCGGCGTGGTCCAGCACCGTGCGCCCGAAGGGGCGAGCTACGACGATTACGGCGCGCGTCAGCGCGGCTATATGCGCAAGCAGGATGTCGTCGCGATCTTCGAGGCCAATGGCTTCGAACTGGCCTCTGAAAGCGAGATCAACGCCAATCCGAACGATCCGGCGGACTGGGAAGGCGGCGTGTGGACGCTGCCGCCGGTGCTGCGTTACGGCGACCAGGACCGCGCGAGATACCTCGCCATTGGTGAAAGCGACCGGATGACGCTGCTGTTCCGTAAGGCCCGGTAAACATTGCCTGTACGGCGACGGCGGCCTATCTCGCCAGAATGAGAAGCCTGACCGTCGCCGTCCTGCAATTGCCGCTTGCCCGCGAAGAGGCGGCGGACAATATCGCCGCGGTTTCCGCGCTGGTCGAAGAAGCGGCGGGCAGCGGCGCGCAGGTGATCTTGCCGCCCGAACTGTTCGCGGGCGAGTATTTCTGCCGCGAAGAGGAAGAAGAGCTGTTCGACCTCGCCCACCCCACCGCCGAGAGCCCCAGCGTGCTGGCCATGCAGGACCTGGCCGCAAAGCTCGGCGTGGCGATCCCGACCAGCTTCTTCGAGCGCGACGGGCATCACTACTACAATACGCTGGCGATGATCGGACCCGATGGCGCGATCATGGGCACCTATCGCAAGAGCCACATCCCCGACGGGCCGGGTTATGAGGAAAAATACTATTTCCGCCCGGGTAACGACGGGTTCAAGGTGTGGGATGTGTTCGGCGCGCGCATCGGCGTCGGCATCTGCTGGGACCAGTGGTATCCCGAATGCGCGCGGGTCATGGCGCTGAAGGGCGCCGAGGTGCTGTTTTACCCGACCGCTATCGGGTCCGAACCCTATGACGCCGATCTCGACACCAGCCGCATGTGGCGCCGCGCGATGATCGGCCATGCCGTGTCGAACTGCATGCCCGTCTGCGCCGCGAACCGGATCGGGCATGAAGGCCCCGCCGACCGCCAGCAGAGCTTCTACGGTCACAGCTTCATTTCCGACGAATGGGGCGATCTGGTGGAGGAATTCGGCGGCTCGTCCGAAGGCGTGCTGGTCGCGACGCTCGATCTCGACCGGGCGAAGAAACACCGTGCGGGCATGGGCTTCTTCCGCGATCGGCGACCGCAGCTCTATGGGCGCATCTGCGAGGACATCTGATCTTGGGCGGCGGCATCGACCAGGTTCAGCTCGACGCGCTGTTCACGGTCGCCCTTGAGGCGGGTATCGCCCGGATCGAGAAGGACGGCACATTCTTCCCACTGCTGTTCGAATTGCGCGCGAACGGTGCCATCCAGAACGTCGCCGTTCTCGAAACCGCGGCCATCGACGGCGCGCAATCCGTGCTCGACCGATTCGCCGAGCTACTCCGGATGCGTGCGGAGGAGGGCACGATCAAGGCCGTCGCCATCGTCCAGCACCATGCCATGCAGGGAGCGATGGAAGTGCGCCTGCGCGCTCCGAATTACTCGGGTGATGTGCACGCTCCCTTCGAACTGGCGCGTGGCGGCCTGCTCAAGCGAAAGCGCAGTCTCACGCTTGGCGAATTTGCCGTACGCACGGTCGAGAACGAGATTTTCCGGCCGTCGGCAGGCCCGCAATGCCATGATCGCACATTGAAGCCGGGGCCATGACCGCGGCAGGCCGGCACCGATATCTGATCGCGCTGGGCTCGAACCGGCGATTGCCCGGCATCGGCAATCCGCGCGCGGTACTTGAGGCGGCGATCGCCGCGCTGGCCGAAGAAGGCTGGCATATCGAGGTCGTGTCCGGCTGGATGGCCAGCGCGCCGGTCGGCCCCTCGCTGCGCCGCTATACCAATGGCGCGGCGGTGATTGCCGGCGACCTCGAACCGGCCGAGGCGCTCGCCAGCCTGCAGGATGTCGAGCGTGGCTTCGGGCGCGAGCGGCGCGGCCAGCGCTGGCGCTCACGCACGCTCGATCTCGACATTGTCCTGTGGAGCGGCGGAGCTTGGCATGCTCCCGATCTTTCGATCCCGCACCCGCTCTTCCGCGAGCGCGATTTCGTACTGCGCCCCGCAGCGGAAATTGCTCCGGATTGGCGCGATCCGGTAACCGGGCATACCGTCAGGCAGCTCGCCGCACGCCATTCCTGAGCGATGCGGGTGGAATGCGGCATGACCGGCTTGACCACCCGCGACAGCAGCCCTAGGTGGCACGCCGTGGTCGGGCCGTTAGCTCAGTCGGTAGAGCAACTGACTTTTAATCAGTAGGTCGCTGGTTCGAACCCAGCACGGCTCACCACCACTCTTCGCCCCGAGGCCGGAGCGCCGGCACCACCGTCCGGAGCAATTTGCCTATGAAGACCCGCGCCGCCGTCGCCTTCGCCCCGAAACAGCCGCTCGAAATCGTCGAGCTGGATCTCGAAGGGCCCAAGGCAGGCGAAGTGCTGGTCGAGATCATGGCGACGGGCATCTGCCACACCGATGCCTATACGCTCGACGGGCTGGACAGCGAAGGTATCTTCCCCAGCGTCCTCGGCCATGAAGGCGCAGGCGTGGTGCGCGAAGTCGGTGCGGGTATCACCAGCGTGAAGCAGGGCGATCACGTGATCCCGCTCTACACGCCCGAATGCCGCCAGTGTAAATCGTGCCTTTCGGGCAAGACCAATCTGTGCACCGCGATCCGCGCGACGCAGGGCAAGGGCCTGATGCCCGACGGCACCACGCGCTTCTCTCACAAGGGCGAGCCGATCTTCCATTATATGGGCTGCTCGACCTTTTCGAACTTCACCGTGCTGCCCGAAATCGCGGTCGCCAAGATCCGCGAGGACGCGCCGTTCAAGACCAGCTGCTACATCGGCTGCGGGGTCACGACCGGCGTGGGCGCGGTGACCAATACCGCCAAGGTGCAGGTCGGCGACAATGTGGTGGTCTTCGGCCTTGGCGGGATCGGCCTCAATGTCATCCAGGGCGCGCGGCTGGCGGGCGCAAACATGATCGTCGGCATCGACATCAACCCGGACCGCGAGGAATGGGGCCGCAAATTCGGCATGACGCTCTTCCTCAACACGAAGGGCATGAGCAACGACGAAGTGGTCGCCAAACTCGTCGAGATGACCGATGGCGGGGCGGACTACACCTTCGACTGCACCGGCAACACCGATGTCATGCGCACTGCGCTGGAGGCCTGCCATCGCGGCTGGGGTACTTCGATCATCGTCGGCGTGGCCGAAGCGGGCAAGGAAATCGCGACGCGGCCGTTCCAATTGGTGACGGGCCGCAACTGGCGCGGCACCGCATTCGGCGGGGCCAAGGGCCGCACTGACGTCCCCAAGATCGTCGACTGGTACATGGACGGGAAGATCGAGATCGACCCGATGATTACCCATGTCCTGTCGCTGGAAGAAATCAACAAGGGCTTCGACCTGATGCATGCAGGCGAATCCATCCGCAGCGTGGTGGTGTATTGATGGCAAACAAGCTTTATCCCGATGCCGCAGCGGCCCTTGACGGGCTGCTGACGGACGACATGCTCATTGCCAGCGGCGGCTTCGGCCTCTGCGGCATCCCCGAGCGCCTATTGACCGCGATCCGCGACAGCGGGGTGAAGGGCCTGACCTTCGCCAGCAACAATGCGGGTATCGACAACGAGGGCATCGGCATGCTGCTGCGCACCCAGCAGGTGAAGAAGATGATCTCGTCCTATGTCGGCGAGAACAAGGAGTTCGAACGCCAGTTCCTTTCCGGCGAGCTCGAAGTCGAGTTCTGCCCGCAGGGCACGCTCGCCGAACGCATGCGCGCAGGCGGCGCGGGCATTCCCGGCTTCTACACAAAGACCGGCGTCGGCACCCAGGTCGCCGAGGGCAAGGAGCACAAGGAGTTCGACGGCGAGACCTATATTCTCGAACGCGGCATCTTCGCCGACCTTGCGATCGTGAAGGCGTGGAAGGCCGATGAGACCGGCAACCTCGTCTTCCGCAAGACCGCGCGCAACTTCAACCTGCCCGCCGCAACCTGCGGCAAGGTCTGCGTGGTCGAGGTGGAGGAAGTGGTACCCACCGGCAGCCTCGATCCCGACTGCATCCACCTGCCGGGCGTCTACGTCCAGCGGATGATCGTGGGCGCGCCTTACGACAAGAAGATCGAGTTCGAGACCACGCGCGAAAGGGAGGCCGCATAATGAGCTGGGATCGCAACCAGATGGCCGCCCGTGCGGCCAAGGAACTGGAAGACGGCTATTACGTGAATCTCGGCATCGGCATCCCGACGCTGGTCGCCAACCACATCCCCGAGGGCATGCATGTCACGCTGCAGAGCGAGAACGGCATGCTCGGCATCGGGCCATTTCCCTATCCTGACGAGGTCGATGCGGACCTGATCAATGCGGGCAAGCAGACCATCAGCGAACTGCCGCACAGCGCCTATTTCGACAGCGCGGCGAGCTTCGCGATGATTCGCGGCGGGCATATCGACCTGACCGTGCTGGGCGCGATGGAAGTGGCCGAAAATGGCGATATCGCCAACTGGATGATCCCGGGCAAGATGATCAAGGGCATGGGCGGCGCGATGGACCTCGTCGCCGGGGTGAAGAAGATCATCGTCGTGATGGACCACAATGCCAAGGACGGCAGCCCCAAATTCATCCCCGAATGCACGCTGCCGCTGACCGGGCAGAACGTGGTCGACATGATCATCACCAATCTGGGCGTGTTCCATCGGCCGAACCACGACAGCGCCTTCCGCCTGATCGAACTGGCGCCGGGGGTGACCGCAGAGGAAGTGGCCGAAAAGACCACGGCGCAATACGAGGTCGCGCTCTAGCGGGATGGCGGGCGCGCTGGAGACCCTCGAGGAGCATCGCAGCCATGGCGGGGTGCAGGGCGTCTACGCCCACGCCTCGACCCGCACCGGCACACAGATGACCTTCTCGGCCTTCGTGCCCGGGCACGAAGCAGGCGCCAAGCTGCCTGTTCTGTGGTTCCTCTCGGGCCTGACCTGCACGCATGCCAATGTCACCGAGAAGGGCGAGTATCGCGCCGCCTGCGCCGAGCATGGCGTGATCTTCGTCGCCCCCGACACCTCGCCGCGCGGCGAGGACGTGCCCGACGACGATGCCTACGACTTCGGCAAGGGCGCGGGCTTCTATGTCGATGCCACACGGGAGCCATGGGCCGAGCATTTCCGCATGCGGACCTATATCGATCAGGAACTGCCCGCGCTGCTCGATGCACACTTTCCCGCCGACATGGGACGGCAGGGCATTACCGGTCATTCAATGGGCGGGCACGGTGCGCTAACCATCGCCTTGCGCAATCCCGACCGCTTTCGCTCGGTCAGCGCCTTCTCTCCGATCGTCAGCCCGCTGAACTGTCCGTGGGGAGAGAAGGCCCTGGGCGGATACCTGGGCGCAAACCGCGATGCCTGGCGCGAATACGACGCCTGCGCATTGATCGAGGACGGCGCGCGGCTCGAAAACCTGCTCGTCGACCAGGGGACGGCTGACGATTTCCTCGAGGACCAGCTCAAGACCGAGCTGCTGGTCGAGGCGTGCGAGAAGGCCGGCATCCCCGCCGATATCCGCATGCAGCCAGGATACGATCACTCCTATTGTTTCATCTCGACCTTCTTGGCAGAGCATGTCGGCTGGCATGCCGAGCGCCTGACGCGCTAATTCGGTACGACCGAGCGGGAAAGACGCATGGGTCTCGTGCGTTGCCTCGGCATGTTCGTCGATAACACCTGGCTCGACTTAGCCCTTCGCGGCATCCTCCTGTCCGCTGCGGCGATCTGCTGGATCGTCGTCCTGATCCGCGTGACCGGGCTGCGGTCCCTCTCCAAGATGACCAATTTCGACTTCGTGATGACCGTGGCGCTGGGCAGTCTCGTCGCCGGGGCGGGGCAGGCCAGCGACTGGCAGGCATTCGTGCAGGCGATGATTGCGATGCTCGGCTTGTTCGTTGTGCAGTACACGGCCGCACGTATGCGCAAGGCTTCGGACGCAGCGGAAAGCGCGATGCAGAACGACCCGGTTTTCCTCATGCGCGATGGCGAGTTCTTCGAGGACGCGCTCCGATCGACGCGCGTGGCCAAGAGCGACCTGATCGCCAAGCTGCGCGAGGCCAATGTGCTCGACCTGACCAAGGTCCGCGCGGTGGTTTTGGAGACGACGGGCGATGTCTCGGTCCTCCATGGCGAGAGTCTCGACGAGACCCTGATCGAGAACGTGGAGCGGCTCTAGCGCCGGTCGAGCCACCTCGCCAGGGCGACGCCGCCGGTAATCAGGAAGGGCACCATTACGATGCTGAGCGCGACCTTGGCGATCACCTGCCCGATCAGCAGATTGGTGATGTCGAACTGCCCGTAAAAGGCAAGCGTGATGAAGATCACCGAATCGATTGCCTGGCTCAATGCCGAGGCGATCGCGCCGCGCACCATCAGCGAGACGGTCGACGCCCCTTCGGAAGAGCCGCGCAGGCGCGAGAAGATCCACACGTTGAGCAGCAGCGAAACGATATAGGCGGCCGGCCCGGCCATCCACACGCGCCACAAGGTGGCATGGACGCGTTCGAAGGCGGCGAGATCCTCCGACCGGAATTCGACCATTTCGGTCGAGGCGGGCAGGTTCAGCACCAGCTGCATCAGCACGGACGCCACCAGCAAGGGCACGAATCCCCACCAGACGATCCGGTTGGCGAGCTTCTCGCCATAAAGCTGCGCGATCGTGCTCGAAATCACCACCAGCAGCAGGAAGGCGAAAATGCCCGATTCGACCGCCAGGTCGGTCGGCCACAATTGCACCTGCTTGAATGCCAGCACGCCCGCCAGCACGGTCATCCCGCCATAGAGCATCGTATAGACGAACAGGCCGCGCGGCATAGCAGCGGCTGCGAGCCGGGTCTCGTTGGCGGGTTCGGTCATGGGTTCGGCCTCGTAGATATCGTGGACGGCGAGGCCGTCGGCGAGCGGTGAAAATTGACTAATGGAGCCCCGCAAGCAAGACAGCAGCCGATTTCATCCGCAACTTGTCCGCATTCGAAGGGACCTTCATGTCGCCCATCCTGATCAATCTCGTCGGTATAGCGGCGATCCTGCTGATTGCCTTCCTGCTGTCGACGGGCAAGCGGCGAATCAAATTGCGGGTGGTGGGTGCGGCATTCGCCCTGCAGGCGCTGATGGCGCTGCTTGTATTGCGCACGCCGTGGGGCGTCCAGCTGATCCAGGCGATGTCCAACGGGGTCATCGCGCTGCTGGATTATTCGAAGGTCGGGATCGAGGCGGTGTTCGGCCCGATGGGCGCCAACCCCTTCACCAACACATTCGTGATCGCGGCGTTGCCGGTAATCGTGTTCTTCGCCGCGATCGTCTCGATCCTCTACCACTGGGGCATCATGCAGCGGCTGGTGCGCTGGGTGGGCGGCGCGATCGGCTGGATCACCGGCATCAGCAAGGTCGAGGCACTGGGCAGCGCGGCCAATATCTTCGTCGGCCAATCCGAAAGCCCGCTTGTTGTGCGCCCCTATCTCGCCGCCCTGACGCCCAGCCGGCTGTTCACGCTGATGAGCGTAGGCATGGCGGGTGTCGCGGGGACTATCCTTGCCGCATACGCCAGCTTCATCGGTGCGGATGCGGTGCCTTTCCTGCTGGCGGCGGCCTTCATGTCGGCGCCGGGCGGCATCCTGATGGCCAAGATCATCATGCCCGACGATGAAAGCGTGTTGGCGCGCGATGCTGCCGAACTGGCCGGAGTCGATCCCGAAGGCGAAATCGTGCTCCCCGAAGCGCGGATCAGCGCCGAGGGGCCAGCAGCCCTGACCGAAAGCGGCAAGCCGCACGAGGTGCAGGTCGCCGAAACCTTCGAGGAAGGGCATAAGCCCGCCAATGTCATCGAGGCCGCCGCGCAGGGCACGCAGACCGGCGTCAAGCTCGCCGTCGCGGTCGGCGCGATGGTGATGGTCTTCGTCGCGCTGGTGGCGCTCGCCAATGGCATTCTCGGCGGGATCGGTGGCTGGTTCGGCTATCCCGATGTGAGCTTCCAGCAATTGCTCGGCTTCGTCTTCGCGCCGGTCATGTTCCTGATCGGCATTCCCTGGGAGCAGGCCGGAACCGCCGGCGGGCTGTTCGGCACCAAGATCGTGCTCAATGAATTCGTAGCCTTCATCGATCTCGGCGCGATGGACGGATCGGTCCTGTCCGAACGCAGCCGCGCGATCGTGACCTTCGCATTGTGCGGCTTTGCCAATTTCAGCTCGATCGCGATCCAGATGGCGGTCACCGGCGGACTTGCGCCAAATCAAAGACCGGTGATCGCAAAGCTGGGTATCCGCGCGCTCGCCGCCGGCAGCCTCGCCAATCTGATGAGCGCGGCGCTGGCGGGACTCTTCCTACCATACTAAAGGGCGCACCCACTATGACCGATTCGAACACCGATATCGCGGTTGTGTCGCTGGCACAGCCGCTCGAGAGCATTGCCGACGAGCTGGGCCGCAGTTTCGAGGAATACGGCTTTGCCGTCATTCGCGACCACGGCATCCCGCAGGACCTGATCGACCGCGCCGAGGCGCTGGCGAAGGAATTCTTCGCGCTGCCCGACGAGGTGAAGAAGGCCTACCACATCCCGGGCGGCGGCGGCGCGCGCGGCTATACGCCCTTCGGTACCGAAAAGGCCAAGGACGCCAAGGTCCACGACCTCAAGGAATTCTGGCACGTGGGCCGCGAATTGCCCGAGGGCCATGAGCTGTCCGAATATATGGCCGACAACGTCTGGCCCGGGGAAGTCGAAGGTTTCCGCAAGACCTTCACCGAGCTCTACGCCGCGTTCGAGGAAGCCGGCGGCCGCGTGCTCGAAGGTATCGCGCTGCATCTGGGGCTGAACCGCGAGTTCTTCGCGCCGACCGTCGAGGACGGCAATTCGGTCATGCGCCTGCTGCGCTATCCCCCGCTGGAGGGCGAAGAAGCCGAAGGCGCGATTCGTGCGGCCGCGCATGGCGACATCAACACGATCACGCTACTGCTCGGTGCCGAAGAGGCAGGCCTCGAACTGCTGACCAAGCAGGGTGACTGGAAGGCGGTCGACGTGCCGGAAGGGGCACTGGTCATCAATGTCGGCGACATGCTCGACCGGCTGACCAACGGCAAGCTGCGCTCGACCACCCACCGCGTGGTCAATCCGCGTGGCGAGGCGGCCTATCGCGCACGCTATTCGATGCCTTTCTTCCTCCACTTCCGGCCCGATTACGTGATCGAGACGCTGCCATCCTGCATCGATCCGGAACAGCCCGAGAATCGGCCCGCGCCGATTTCGAGTCACGAATTCCTGCTGCAGCGTTTGCGCGAGATCAATCTGGCGTGACCCGGCCTCCGGCATTGCGAAATTCGTTGCAATAGAGCACCGAAACCGAGAAAGTTTCGCGCCGTTGCTATTTTGCAACGCACAAAAATCTCTGAAAAATAGACACTTGTTGCGGGTGCGTCTCGCATCCGCAACAAGTGTCTTGACCTTGTCATAAAAAGATAGCTTGGGCGCAACGTCCTCCCGCCAGAGGGAGCGCGTTCCAAGCCTCCGCACACCTCACACGAGACTGAAGGGATCATCTCGATGAAGTTCAAATATCTCCTGGCGGCGTCGGTCGTCAGCATCACTGCCACCGCGGGCATCGTTGCAGCCCCCGCCGCAGCTCAGCAGATTACCTCGGGCATCGAGGGACGCGTTGTCAGCGAGACCGGCACTCCGCTTGCAGATGCGACGATCACTGTTACCGATACGCGTACTGGCCAGACTCGTACGCTCGAGGCCAACAATGAGGGCTCGTTCCGCACTGCGTCGCTCGTCCCCGGCGGCCCCTACACCGTGACCGTCACGGCGCCAGGCTACGAAGGCCAGACGGTCGAGGGCGTCTCCATCACCGTTTCGGGCAACACCGACTTCACCTTCGAACTGACCCAAAACGTCGCCGAAAACGTGATCGTCGTCAGCGGTGCACGTGCAAACGTCCAGCAGCTCGCTGTCGGCCCGGGCAACGCCTTTGGCGTCACGACGCTCGAAAGCTTCCCTTCGCTCAATCGCGACGTTCGCGACATCATTCGCCTCGACCCGCGCGTCAGCCTTGAGCGATCGGACGACGTCGATCGCATCTCCTGTCTCGGCGGCAATGACCGCGCCAATACCTTCACCGTCGACGGGATCGTCCAGTCCGATGTCTTCGGGCTGAACGGTACGCCCTTCGCCGCACGCAACTCGCTTCCGCTCCCTTTCGATGTGATCCGTGAAACCTCGGTTGAATTCGCGCCCTTTGACGTTGAATATTCAGACTTCACCGGATGTCTGGTGAACGTCGTTACGAAGTCGGGTACCAACCAGTTTTCCGGCAGCGCCTTCTACACCTATTTCGACGGTGGCATGCAGGGTGACCAGGTCGAACAGGCGGACGGCAGCTTGCGCGACATCAATGCGGGCCGTGAAGAGCGCTGGGGCGTGACGCTTGGCGGTCCGATCGTTCCCGACCGCCTGTTTTTCTTCGCTGGCTATGAAGAAACCGATCTTGGCGACGGCTTCAACGACGGCCCCTTCGGCTCGGGTGCGGCCGACGAGTTTGATTTCGTCACTCAGGCGCAGTTCGACCGGTTCGCGCAAATCGCACGTGACGTTTACGGTCAGGAAATTGGTCCTGTCCCCACTCAGCTGGCTCAGCGCGACGTCCGTTATTTCGGTCGTCTCGACGCCTACATCACTGAAGATCACCGTCTCGAGGCAACCTATCAGCGCCTCGAGGAAACGAACATCGAAACCGACTTCGGCAGCGATCAGTTCGGCGGTCTCAACAGTTTCGAAGACGAAGGCACGATTAGCGATTACTACTCCGTGCGCCTTTACTCGGACTGGAGCGATAAAGTCAGCACCGAGCTGCGGCTTTCGCGCTCGGAAGTCGGCGACGTGCAGGGGCCTGTTGGCTTCGGAGAAGCACAGAGCGACAACCCCACTGTCCGCCTCGCCGTCGGTCTCGACAACGCCACCAACGGTCTGATCCCGAACGGCGACAACGGCATCCTGACGACCGGACCGGGCATTTTCCGTTCGGCCAACCAGCTCGATACCAAGATCGACCAGGCTCGCTTCGTCATGAATATCGATGGCGGCGATCACCAGTTCAAGCTGGGTGCCGAAATCAATGACCTCGAAGTGTTCAACCTGTTCGCCATCAATGCAACCGGCACGATCTTCTTCGAGAACCTCGACGATTTCGAACAGGGTCTCGTCGCACCGGGCTTCTTCTCAAGCGTATTTGCCGGTGCCGACGATCTAGTGAACGGTGGTCCTCTTGGCGGCGCCACGATCGCGGTCACGCCTTCGGGAGACATCAACGAAGCTGCAGCGCTTTTCAATCGCACGACCTACAGCTTCTTCGCACAGGACACCTGGCAGGCAACCGATCAGTTGACGCTGACGGGCGGTATGCGTGTCCAGCTCTACACGGGTGACGCCCCGCGTCCAAACCCGCTGTTCCTGGAACGCTTCGGCTACACCAACGCCAATCCCTTCAGCAAGATCGACCCGGTCCTGCTGCCGCGTTTCGCTGCCACCTACGACTTCGACAATACCGGGATCTTCTCCAACACCCGCTTGACTGCCGGTGTGGGAATTTTCTCGGGCGGCGACCCGGTCGTGTTCTTCTCGAACGCTTTCTCGAACAACGGTTTCTCGACCGCTAACGGCGATACGTTCGACTGTAATGCAAGCGATCTCAACATCGATCCGGCCACCGGCCAGATCGACGTAGTGACCGGCGGGACCTTCACCGGCATTCCGGCCTGCGCCATTGCCGCTGGCTCGGCGGCAGCTGCGGCGGGGCGTGCCGACGTCCAGTCCACCGATCCGGACTTCGACATCCCGACCGCCATGCGCGCCAACATCGGCATCGCGACCGACTTCGGCACGGAAACTGGCTTCTTCAGCAACTGGCGCCTCAACGTCGACTACATCTACACTCGTTTCAACGACACGCTGAGCATCGTCGATCTGACCCAGATCGTCGACCCGAGCCTCGGAGCGAATGGTTTCACCGTCGACGGTCGTCCGATCATTCGTCCGATCGATCCGTTGAATGCAGGTTGTAACGCGACGCTGATCGACAACAATCCGCCGACCTACGACAATGTCACGGCGGCATGCTTCGGCACCCGGATCGACGACTTCCTCCAGCTGACCAACGGGCCGAGCTTCGATAGCCACAATGCTTCGTTGATCCTGTCCAAGCGCTTTTCGGAAGGTGTCTTCACCGAAGGCGGTCGTGTGAATGTCAGCTTCGGCTACGCATTCAGCGATAGCGAGCAGACGATCAACTTCCGCTCGTCGACGGCCGGTTCGAACTTCGACAATACGCCGTCGTTCAACCGTCAGACGCCTGCGATTTCGCAGTCGGGCTTCGAAACCCGCCATAACTTCGTCGCGTCGATAAATCTGCGCGAGGAATTCTTCGGCGATTTCGGCACCGGGCTTGGCCTGTTCTTCCGCGCCTCGGAAGGTCGCCCCTACAGCCTCGTCTTCGACGACATTCGTGGCGGCGAGTTCACCGACTCGAGCTCGAGCGAGAACAACATCCTCGCTTACATCCCGACCGGTGTGAATGATCCGAACCTGTCGCCCGATTCGGATACGGAAGCCGTGCAGGCATTCCTTTCGGCGATCAACAACACCAATCCGGACATCGTCAGCAAGATCAATTGCAACTTCACGCCCGGCCAGACGGTCAAGCGCAATCAGTGCCGGAACGGCTGGTTCTATGATCTCGACCTGCGCATCAGCCAGGAAATACCGTTCCTCGGTAGCCTGACCGGATTGGTGAGCGATCGCATCGAACTGTTCGCCGACTTCGACAACTTCCTCAATCTGCTCGACAGCGGTTGGAACACGCGTCGTGCGCTTGGTGGCTTCGATGGCCGTGTTGCCCTCGTGGACGGCAGTTTCGACGATCAGGGCCGCTACATCATCGAGAGCTTCGATGCGGGCGACGGCGAAGCGAACACGTTCGAATCCAATACGGTCTGGCGTATCCAGGTCGGCGTGCGTTACGAGTTCTAAATCGCCTCGTAACCGCAGTGATGCGGACAAAGGAGCGGCGGCCCCCACAGGGCCGCCGTTTCCTTTTTCCGCTGCCAGAACCGCGATCGTTCGGAACTGGCATCAATATTGGACCGTTTTGCGGCAATGACTGCAGATGCGTCCAACTTCAGCGCGATCAAGCATCGCCCCAATCCCTGGGTGATCGCGCTTATCGTGCTCGTCCACATCGGCATCTTCTATCTGCTGGTCCGCGCGCTGGCGCCCGATATGGTCGACAGCCTCGAACGTTCGGTCGTCTCCGCCGTCACCGTAACCGTCACGAGCCCGCCCGACCCTGAACCGGTAGAGCCCGAGCCCGAGGGAGCGCAGGGCGATCCCGGGCGCGAAGCGGTGCCGGCTCCGGTGACTGCGCCCGAACAGCAGCGCCCGCTGCGCGAAGATCCACCCGCGCCGCGGGCGGCATCGACGGGGGCGGCCGCTACCTCCGGCGCGACCGAGGAGGGAGAGGGCACGGGCCGCTCGGGCCAGGGTGAAGGCACGGGGAGTGGCGAGGGCGGCAGCGGGCAGGGCGGCGGGGTGGCGACCAAACCCGTGCTGACACGCGCGATCACCGATGCACGTGCCTTTCCCGTACCGCCGGGCGGACGCCAAGCGCGGATCGGCCAGTCGGTTATCGTCCGGCTGACCGTGTCGGCCCAAGGCCGCGCCACGCGCTGCAGTATCTATCGCCCGAGCCCGTTCCCGGAAACCGATGCCGCCGTGTGCCGGCTCGCTCTCGACCAATTGCGTTTCGAGCCGGCGCGTGATTCACGCGGCAGGCCGGTCGCTGCGACGTTCTACTACCAGCAGCGCTTCTTCAATTGAGCGACGGTAGCGGTGCTGCTTACTGCTGGTCGAAGGCGGTGAGCATCTCGACGAGCTCGTCCCTGCCATAGGGCTTTGTCAGGAGGCCCGATGCTCCAAGTTCGGTGACCCGGCTTTCCATCTCGCCATATCCGGTCGCCAACCAGAAGGGCACTCCGCCCTCCCGCAATTTTTCCGCCACCGGCTCGCTGTTTTCCTTGCCGAGATTGTAGTCGAGGATGGCAAGCGCCGGCCGCGTCTTCGCCAAGGCATCGAGCGCGGCCGCGACCGAACTCTCTATGCGCACCTTCTCAATACCCAGTTCCCTGAGGCAGTCTTCCGCATCGAGTGCGATGATCATGCTGTCTTCGACCAACAGGACGCTCTCGGGCAGGTTTTTCGGACGGTCGTTCTTCATCTTCTTTGCCTGTGCAACTGGTCCGCCGGCGCGCCCACGCCATTCGACGAAGCGCGCAGGGATGCAAAAGCGCGCCTCGACGCCTTCCAAACGGTAATGGACTTCGGCGGTGCCTTCGAGCTCGTGAGGCAACGAGCGTTCGATGATCGTGCTGCCGAATCCACGCCGCTTGGGCGGCTTGACCGGCGGCCCGCCGCTTTCGCGCCAGTCGACGCAGAAATTGTCCTCGTCGTCGCGGCTGACTTCGACCTCGAGCTTGCCCGACTGATCGCTCAGCGAGCCGTATTTGGCCGAATTGGTTATCATCTCGTGGATCACGAGCGCCATCACCGTATAGGCCTCGGGAGAGATCATCGCCTCCGGGCCCTTCACCTCCAGCCGATCGGTCTTGCCGCTCAGATAGGCATTGGCCTCGGTCTCGATCAGTTCCGAAAACGGTGCGTGGGACCAATTGCCCTTGGTGATGTTGTCATGCGCCGCCGCGAGCGAACTGACCCTGCCCCCGACGATTTCGACGAAGGTCTCGATATCGGTCGCATCGTTTTTCGACTGGTTGATGAGGCCGCGAATGAGATTGAGGATATTGCGCACGCGGTGGTTGAGTTCGGCGATCAGCAATTCCTGCTGCTGTTGCGCTTTGGTGCGTTCGGTCACCGCCTCGTCGGTCAATCGCAGGATGATCTCGAGCAGAGTGACGCGCAGACCCTCGGCAATGTCGAGTTCGGCTTGCGACCATTTTTCCGCGCGCCCCTCGACCGTTTCCTGCCACGCCTCGAAGCTCTTGCGCGGGGTCAGGCGATCGCCATTCGGACCTGCCTCTACCGGCTTTTCGGGATTGCCCGCCCAGGTGACGGTGTGGGTCAGCGGCTTGCGCCACAGTATCAGATAGTCGCGCGGCGTGCGCGATACGGGGATTATCAGCGCGCCCGCCGCGCGGTCGGCGAACCGTTCGGCTCGCGGCAGTCTTTCGGCAATCGCCTCGCTCGCAAGCAGTTTACTGGTCGCCCCGCCGTTGAGGCTGGGAAGGATCGCGCGAAACTCTTCCTCGTTCGGGGCCGAGCCACGCGAATCGTAAATGTCCTCGACGAAAACGCTCACGCCATCGTGCGGGATCACCTGCTGGATGACGGGTTCGATCGTCGGCAGGCTCGAGGAAAGCGGTGTGCCTGCGGCGATGTCGCGCATCAGCCGCGAATGGACCTCGCGGCCCTTCTCGCGGCGGTCGGCCGCCTGGCTCGACAGCGTGCGGTCGAGCATGAGCGAAAACAGTTCGGAAAACAGTTCCGCCGCAGTACGCTGCGAATAGGGCAGCAATTTGGGACCATAATGATGGCAGGCGAACAGGCCCCAGAGCTTCCCCCCGATGATGATCGAGATCGATAGCGAGGCACCGACCCCCATGTTCTTGAGGTATTCGATATGGATCGGAGAGACGGCGCGCAGCGTGCTCATGCCGAGATCGAGCGGTTCGCCATCGAACGAGACGCCCGGCTCGATCTCCACCGGGTCGGCCTCGACGTCGGCGATGATGCGGAACCGGTTGCGCAGGTAGAGCGCGCGCGCCTGATTGGGGATGTCCGATTTGGGATAGCGCAGGCCGTGGAACTTCTCGAGATCCTCGCGCGCCGCCTCGGCAATGACTTCGCCCGAAAGATCCTCGCGAAAGCGATAGACCATGACGCGGTCTATCTGCAGCGCATGACGAAGCTGGCGTGCGGCCTCGTCGGCCAGCGCCTGGACATCGCGGTGTTTCTCGAGCCGGGCCATGATCGGGCGGAGGAGAGCGAGTTGGCGATTGAGGTCCCCCGCTGCATGGGGTTCGACTTCGATTACGGTATTCGCGCCCGAACTGTGCAGCGCGCAATCGAACAGCGTGCCATCGTCGAATAGGTCAAGCCCGAACACCCGCTCGACCTGGTCGGGAATCGCGAGTGCGGCGGCGGCGCTACGCAGCTGTTCGAGCGCGGCGGGAGCGACCAGCGAGCCCAGCCGGTCGCCGATTTCGAGAGATCGGTCCGCTCCGAAAATCGCTTCGAGATTGGTCGAGCGATGCGCGACGAACCAGTCCGCGTTGACCGCAACCAGCGCCCCGAAGGCCTGGATCCGGCCGAGCTGGTGGATCGGTTCGCGATCGCAGTTCGAAAGATTGACCTCCTGCACGCCCATCACGCGGCGACCGGCGACAGGGCATGCGCGACGACGGCATTGAAATGCGCAAATGTCGCCTGCGCGGCTGCGAGCGCCGCCCGGTCCCGATCGGGCGAATGCGGCCGTTCGAATATCGGGCGCAAATCCTGCCAATAGGCGGTCATACGCCGGTCGGACAGGAAGGCGGTGGGCCATTGCATACCGGTTTTGGCAAGCCGCGCGAGGATCGCCCGGTTGCCGAGCGATGACCCTGCCATCACCCAGCAAACGCCGACCGGGTCCGCATCGGCAGGCGTCTCCAGAGCCGGGAAATCGGTAGGCGCAGCACGACCCAGCGTTTCGAGATCCTGCGCGATCAGGCCGGTCTGGCCTGGCGGACCGGTCGTCGGCGCGCGGTCGGCCAGCCACAGTTCGACGCCTTGGCGGGCGCGGTATTGGATTTCGAGAAAATCGGCATAGTCGCGCTCACCCCCTTCGGTGAGCGTGCCGAGGCGACCATCGAGCCGGTCGTGGCTCGGCGCGGTACAGGCTTTGAGATATTCCCTGGTGGTGCGACCCACCCCACTGGTCACCGGCATTCGCTCGGCCTCGCTTTCCGTACCGTCCTGCCCTGAAGCAGGCATGGGCCCGCCGCGCGGTAAGATCAATTCCCGCTTCAACGCAAAGCGCGCATGCTCGCGAATAGTTCCCCGATCCGCAAGTATTTTTGCCGGGAGCAGATCTGGATTATTTCGCCTCGAGCAGTTTCTGCCCTTTCTGGCGGATGGCGCTGGCGACCATCGGCTCGACGAAAGAGATGGCTGGCGGCAGGTTGACCTCGAAGATCACCTGGTCGTCCTCGATGATCACCGCGCCGTCGACGCCCTGGCCCATCGCCTTGACCGACAGGTCCATGCGGTCCTCGTGCGGCCAGCTGGTGGTGACGTCGGCCATGCCGCCGGGCACGAACTGACCGATCTCGTGGCTGCGCGAATGGAGGCGGCGGCGGACCTCGGCCTTGTCGAGATTGTGGGGAATGGGAACGCGCATCAGCTTTTGTCCTCGAGCCGGGGGCTGGTCTGGGCCCCTTCGCCGAATTTGTAATCGAGATAGCGATGCTTGATCGCCAAATCGTCGAGCGAGCCTTCGGCGAGTTGGCGGGTAATCGAATCGATCTCGCTGCTGATCTTGCCGAGGCTGTCGGTAAGCTGGGCATCGGGCGTCGCGCCGGCGCGCTCTTCACTGCGCAGATGCGCCGGGATCCGCCGGTAGCTGTCGATCATCTCGGGCAGTTGCTCGCCCACCAGGCTGCGCACTTCGCGGGCCTTGGGATGGTTCTGGTCGAGCCCCTCCAATTGCAGGCCCAGCGCATCGAGCTGGACGCCCATGTCGTCGACGATGCGCGCGGCGGGCGGGGGCAGGGCCGGGCGCTGCGCCTCGAGCCACAATTCGGTGCGGCTGACCATCTGCTGGACATTGCCCTTGTTGATGTCGGCGCGCTTGGGCGTTTTCATCTTGGGGTAATTGCCGAGCACGCCGATGGCCACCACGCTGGCAACCACCAGCGCCATCACGCCGAGGAAGCCGATCCCGTCGATGATCATGCCGAGCACGCCCATGCCCACCCACAGCGCGAACAGCGCAATGGCGATATTGCGGACCTTCTTCATCAGGTGATCGCGTTTCACCTTGGCCGAACCCTCGCCGATGGACGGCGCGCGGCGGTGACGACCGCCTTCGCGATTGTCGCGCAGCAGCGCCTTGCCTTCGGAAAGAATGCGATCGTTATCGCGGGTGAGGTCGTTCACTGGGCCAAGCTCCTCAGCCCTCGATGCTCAGCAGGCTGCTTTCGGAGACCTGCTTTTGCGCCTGCGCCTGGCCTTCGGCCCGCGCGATGTAGCCCTTCGATTTCTCGACCTCGTCGCTGAGCAGGTTGACCGTCTGCTTCATGCTGTCGAGCGCGCGCAGCTTGAAGCTGTCGACCTCGTCCATCGTATCGTAGATGTTCTGAAACGCACGCTGGAGCGTTTCGAGCGGGATGGTGCTGGCCGCGGCCTGCTCGTGGATCTTGCCCGTCTGGTCGCGCAGCAGCGTGCTGGTGGAATCGATGATGCCCGCGGTGGTATCGTTGAGCGCGGTGATCTGGCCCAGCACCAGCCGCTGGTTGGTCATCGCCTCGGCCACGGTCACCGCGGTGCGCAATGCGCCGACGGTAGTGGTGCTCGCGCGGTCCACGCCCTTGACCAGCTCGACATTGTTCTTCTTCACCAGGTCGAGCGCGAGATAGCCCTGCACGCTCACCGCCATCTGGGTAAGCAGGTCCTGCGTGCGCTGCCGGACATAGAACAGCGCGGTTTCGCGGATCGCCTTGGCCTTGGCCGGATCGGTCGCGTCGAGCTCGGCGGCCTTTTCCTCGAGCTTCCCGTCGAGCGAGTTCGAGATGTGGATCATCTGTTCCAGATTGCCCATCGCCTCCCACAGCTTCTGCCGTTCGACGTCGATCGCGGCATTGTCCATGATCAGCTCGTCCTTGCCGCTGGCGAGGTTGTTGAGGATCGACTGGATGTGCGTCTGCGCGCTCTGGTAGCTGCGGAAATAGTTGGTCAGCTTGTTGCCGAAGGGGATGATGCCCAGGATTTTGCGCGGGCCCGACAGCTTGCCCCGTTTGCCCGGATCGAGATCCTCGACCACGCGGCGCAGTTCGGCGAGATTGGCGCCGACGCCTTCGTCCTTGTCCATCGCGCGCACGGGCCGGTCGAGAAAGCGGTTCGACATGCCCGCAGCGGCCATGATTTCCTTGCGGCCCATATTGGTCAGCTGGTCGACCTTCTTGCCGAATTCGGGCGAATTGGCATCTTCGGCGATTAGGTCCTCGACGAAGCCATCGACTTTCGATTCCAGCTTGCTCTTAACCTCCTCGGATACCGGTACGAGGCCCGCCGCCTTCTCCGGCTTTACCTCGGGCACCGGTTCGGGAGGTGTCAGGTCGAAGGCGGTTTCGGTGGCAGTGGCAGTCTGCGGTTTGGTATCGCTCATGGGCGCGGTTCTCTCCAAGCGGCTTCAATCCTGTATTAAGGTGGCAATACACGATCTTCAAGCGCGGTTGCGTGGGGTCGGGCAGATCATGCCGCGCCAGATGGCAATTGGGCAAGCCAAATCTCAGCAGGCCACCTTCCGGCCGTGAGCAGCTATTCGCGCAGATTTCGCTTTGTCGAAAGGGGGTTAGTCGTTCGGTATGCGCCCGAAGACCGATCTCTTCACGATCGGAATTGCCGCGCGCTTTCCGGAGCGATGTCGGCGTCCAGCTGAATGTCGGCGAGCGCGGCCTACTCTCGAAGGTCCTCGCCAAGAATGCGTGAGGTCACACGTAACTTTCAGCAGGGACCGGTCGGCCTATCGGTCGATTTCTGCGCGCGGGTGCAGGGCTAATCCGGCGAGGAATCCTCGCGCCGCGTGACGAAGCTGACTAGCGCCTCGATTATCTGGCTGTGGCGTGCTGGCTTGTCGATGCAGACCCGGGCGCGGAAGGCTTCCGGCAGCAATTCGGGCTGGCATTGTGCGCTAACGAAGGCGTAGGGAACATCGTGCCGGTCGAGCGCTTCGGCGATCGGCCAAACCAGCTCTCCGCCCAGATCGATATCGAGCAGCGCGGCATCCAGTTCCTCTTCCGACACCAGGCGCATACCTGTCGCGACGTCGAAGGCCGGGCCGACCGCCTTCGCCCCTACGTCCTCGACCAGATCGGTGATGTCATAGGCAAGGATCGGGTTGTCCTCGACGACGAGAACCCGCTTGCCCGGAAGACGGTGTGGCATCTTGGCGCCTATCAACCAGCTGGTGCGACCCGAGCGGTTATGATCCCAATACGCGAAACTATGACGGGTTCCGCCGGAATTCGATAATATGCGAGGGAACCGCGACGAGCAGCAAAGCGCCGGGATTTCCCAATGCGCGCAATTCCCTCGAAACTTCAGGCAGCGAGATCCAGCGGCTGGATTTCGCCGGCGAGATAGAGCTTCTTCGCCTTTGCCCGGCTCAACTTGCCCGAGCTGGTGCGCGGCAAGGTGCGCGGCGGGACAAGTTCGACGACACAGCTCATGCCGGTTACGCCGCGAACCTTGTCGGCAATCTGGTTGCGCAGCTTGATCCGTTCTTCGGGATCCGACACGCGGCAATGGACCAGCACAGCGGGTGCTTCTTCGCCATTGTCGGTGTCGACCGAGAAGGCGGCGATGTCGCCGTGGTTGAAGCCCGGCAATTGCTCGACCGCCCATTCGATATCCTGCGGCCACAGGTTCTTGCCGTTGATGATGATCATGTCCTTCGCCCGACCGACGATGAACAGGTAGCCATCGGCCATGTAGCCCATGTCGCCAGTATCCAGCCAGCCATCGACGAGGCAGTCGGTGGTCGCCTCCTCATTGCGGAAATAGGAGTGCATCACGCTCTTGCCGCGGCACCAGACCTTGCCGATCTGGTGATCGCCGCGTGGCTGGCCGTTCTCGCCACGGATTGCGACCTCCATTCCCGGGATCGGCTTGCCGCAATTGACGATGGCGCGGTAGCGCGCGGGCTTGGAAAGGTCGCGCGGACGGCCCGACAGGCGCTCTTCCTCGACCAGTTCGACGCGGATGCCCTCGCCCGGCGGCATGACGGTGACCGCCAGCGTCGCCTCGGCGAGGCCGTAGCTCGGGTTGAAGCTGCTCGCCTGGAAACCCGCATCGGAGAAGGCATTGACGAAGCTCTGCATCACGTCGGGCCGGATCATGTCCGCGCCATTGCCCGCCACGCGCCAGCGCGACAGGTCGAAACGGTCGGCGACATGGCTCTGGCTGGAAATGCGCCGCGCACAGATGTCGTAGCCGAAGGTGGGCGAATAGCTCAGCGTGGTGCCCTTGTTGCGGCTGATCAGGTCGAGCCAGGCCAGTGGGCGACGCGCGAAATGTTCGGTCTTGAGCAGATCGACAGACACCTGGTTGGCGACCAGCGACAGGAAGCAGCCCACGAGCCCCATGTCGTGATACCAGGGCAGCCAGCTGACTACCCGGTCGTTGGTACCGATATCCATCGATTCGGCGTGGCCGCGCAGATTGTGCAGCAGGGCTTCGTGGGTAACGGCGACCCCGGTAGGGAAGCGGGTCGAACCGGACGAATATTGCAGATAGCAGATGTCGTCCGGCTGCGCTTCGGGGAGATCGACCCTGGGCGCGGGACGCCGGGCGAAGTCTTCCCAGCTTTCTCCGTCGCAACCCTGACGATCGGCGGCAGCCTTGGCCATATCGGCGATTTCGCCCGGATAGATGAGGATTTTCGGGTCCGAACTCTGCAACTGTACCGAAAGCTGGTCGATATAGCTTTCCTTGCCGCCGAAAGTGGTCGGGAGGGGCAGGGGGACCGGCCAGGCGCCCATCAGCGTGCAGGCGCAGAAGAGCGCCGCGAATTCGGGACTGGTCTCGGCGACCAGCGCGACGCGATCTTCCTTCTCGATGCCCATCTCGACGAGCCGGTAGGCCGCCTCGAGCGCGTCCTCGCGCATCTGGGCATAGGGGTAGATTCGCTCCAGTGTCCCGCGCATGTCATGGAAATTGAGGCCTTTCGCGCTACGCGCAGCGTAGTCGATGGCTTCGTTGAAGGTCGCGAAGTCCGAACGGCGGCGCGGCAGGTCGCAGTCGTTCGGCGTCGGCGTAAGTACGGCGTCGGTCATAATTATCGGCGATACCCGTGAATAGCTGGGGCCTTGCGGCCTCCCTCATTGCTTGATCTTGCGCGCAATCCGTAAGGTCGAGCGCTCTCCCGCGTTTCCCAATCTGAAAGGAGTGTGGCAGGAATATGGCCGATGGATGATGAACGCGCAACTTTCGGACGCACTCGCCGCCGGGCAAAACCGCTCGATCGCACGCGGCTGGAGGAGCTGGCGGTAGCCTATGTGGCGCGTTTCGCGACCAGCGCGGGCAAGCTCGAGGCCTATCTTCGGCGCAAGCTTCGCGAGCGCGGCTTCGTCGAGGAGGAGGAGCCGGATGTCGAAAACATCGTCTCGCGATTCGTGGCCAAGGGCTATGTCGACGATGCGGCCTACGGACGGGCCAAGGCGAACGACCTGGCGGCACGAGGCTATGGCGCGCGGCGAGTCGAGCAGAATTTGCGGGCGGCCGGAATCGACGAGGATCTGCGGCAATCGCTTGCGCCGGGGGAAGCGCAAAAGCGCAATGCGGCGCTGGTTTTCGCGCGCAAACGCGGCTTCGGCCCCTTCGAACAAAAAGCCGATGTCGCGCCCGATGATGCGCGCAAGCATAAGGAAAAGCGGCTTGCCGCATTGGTGCGCGCGGGTCATGAGTTCGAGCACGCCAGGCGCGTCGTCGAGGCGCGCAGCATCGAGGAACTCGAGGAATGGATCGCAGAAGCAAGAGACGAAACGGATTGAGTACTCTCGGCGCGCTCGCGGCGCTCGTCGTCGCAGTCGGTTGTTCGCCGCAGACGCAGGCCGGATCGCCTGCCGAGCAGGGCGTCGCGACTGCGGAAACGGCCGCGGCCGAAGTGCATCCGGTGTCGGGCCTGCAAATCGCCCCGCTTACCGTGACCGCGGACGGGAAGCGTATCGAATTCGCGGTCGAGGTCGCGGACACGCGCGAAGCACAGGCGCGCGGACTGATGTTCCGCACCGAGCTGGGCGATTTCGAGGGCATGATCTTCCCCTATGACGGCACCACGGCGCAAAGCTTCTGGATGAAGAACACGCCGCTCCCGCTCGACATCATCTTTATCGGTCCCGACCGGCGCATCAGCAATATCGCCGCGATGACCGAGCCCTATTCGCTCGAATCGGTCTATTCGATCGGCCCGGTTCTCGGCGTGCTCGAATTGCGCGGCGGCCGCGCGGAGGAATTGGGCATCGAACCGGGCGATTTGGTCGAATGGTAAGTATCGAACTGGCTTGGCCCGCGCGCGCGAATCCGCTAACCGCGCGGCCATGAGCTTTCTCGGCAAGATCTTCACCTGGTGGAACGGCGCCACCATCGGCACCCACCTTTGGTCCTCGCGCAATGGCGAGCACGTCGGCACCGACGCGCAGGGCAACAAGTACTACCGCTCGAAAAAGACGACCGGCGACGGTCGTGAGCGCCGCTGGGTGATCTACGAAGGTTCCAACGACGCCAGCCGCGTGCCGAGCGAATGGCACGGCTGGCTGCATGGCGCCTTCGACGACGTTCCCGAAAGTCACTTGCCCCCGGCCCGCATCTGGGAAACCGATTACACGCCCAACGCTACCGGCACGGCGGCGGCCTATCGTCCGGCCGGTGCGCTCGAACGCGGCGGGCGGCGTGCCAGCGCGTCGGGCGATTACGAAGCCTGGTCGCCCGAGGCGTGACGATGCGCGGGGCGCATGCCCTCATTGGCCTCGCGCTGGTGCTTGGCGCGTGTAGCGAGGAGGCAAGCGAGCCCGCCGACGCCGTCGAAACGACCATTCCCGAAGACTTGCAGCAGGGCGAAATGCCAGCGCAGCCCGCCGCCGAGGCGGGGATCGGTACGCCGATGGAGGAACGCGTCGCCACGCTGGGCCTGCTCAACAAGCGCAACAATGTCAGCCGGAACCTCGAGATGAGCCCCGGCGAACAGCAGCGCGTGGGCGACGTGATCGTGCGCCTGCAGGCCTGCGAGCGAACCGCGCCGTGGGAAATGCCGAAGGAAACCGGCGCCTTCGTCCAGGTCCTGGTCAAGGAACGGGGCACGGGAGACGATTTCCGCAAGATCTTTTCAGGCTGGCTGTTCAAGAACTCGCCCAGCCTCAATGTGGTCGAGCACCCGATCTACGACGTCTGGGTCAAGGACTGCGCAATGGACTTCCCGGGCGAGGAATAGGCGCCGAAACGCGCGATCACATCGGGCAGCGACGCAGCCGGATAGCCGATGGCCCCGGCCAGCAAGGCCATGTATTTCTCTTGCGGGATCGCGACCGCGCCCATCCGCGCCAGGTGTTCGGTCATGAACTGGCAGTCGAGCAATGCATATCCCGCCTCGCGCATGGCAGCGACCAGCCAGGCCAGCGCGACCTTGCTGGTATCGGTCTGCCGACTGAACATGCTTTCGCCGCAGAAGACGCGATCGAACCCTACGCCGTACAAGCCCCCGACCAGCTCGCGTCCCTGCCAGCATTCGATCGAATGCGCATGGCCGGCCATGTGCAGCGCATTGTAACTGGTTTCGATCCGATGGCTGATCCAGCTTTCGGCATGTTCCTCGCGTGGGGCCGCGCATTCGGCGATGACGCGCGCGAACGCTGCATTGCAGGTGACGTGGAAGCGATCCTGCCGCAGCACCTTCTTCAGGCTTTTCGACAGGCGGAAGCCGCCCAGCGGGATAATCGCCCGTTCGCGTGGCTCGACCCAGTAGACTTCCGGGTCGCCGCGGTGATCGGCCATCGGGAAGACTCCGCCGCGATAGGCGCGCAGCAAAAGGTCGACCGGGATGCGGGAGGTGGCGGGGGCGTGCATTGCGGCACATCATATCACTTCGCGACGCCCGGCGATATGCGTCTTGCCAAGTGCAGGCGAGCCCATTAATGCGCGCCCTTCCTGCAGGGGTGTAGCTCAGCTGGTAGAGCATCGGTCTCCAAAACCGAGGGCCACGGGTTCGAATCCTGTCACCCCTGCCATTTCCCGCGCTTTCGGCGCTTGTGCGCCGCCGACGCCCGCCCTATCGCGCGAGGCATGACCGACAACAAAAGCGAACGCGACCTTTCGGATCGCAAATTCTACGCGGCCGACCAAGAGGCCGAATTCGGAAAAACCCTGCTGCACCAAACGCCGCAGACCGCGCATCCCGCCTATAGGCTGGCGTTTCAGGATACCGATTTCCTGCTGCGTGACGAGTTGCGTCCGGTGCGCTTCCAGCTCGAGCTGCTGAAGCCCGAAATGTTGCTCGACGAGGCGGGCGTCGGCTCGACGCTGGTCGTCTACGGTTCGGCGCGCATTCCCCCACCCGAGGCGGCCGAGACCGCGCTCGAAGGCGCCAAGGAACTGCCCGAGGATGAGCGCCGGGTGGTCGAGAACCTCGTCAAGAAAAGCAAATATTACGCCGAGGCCTACAATCTGGCGAAAATCGCCTCGGAGAAATCGATCGTCGAGGAGGGTAAGCGCCAGTTCGTCGTGTGCTCGGGCGGCGGGCCTTCGATCATGGAGGCGGCCAACAAGGGCGCCAGCGATTCGGGTGCGGAAAGCATCGGTCTCAACATCATCCTGCCGCACGAGCAGGCGCCCAACAGCTATGTGACGCCCTATCTGTCGTTGAACTTCCACTACTTCGCGCTGCGCAAGATGCATTTCCTGCTGCGGGCCAAGGCCGTCGCGGTGTTCCCCGGCGGTTTCGGCACCTTCGACGAATTCTTCGAACTGCTGACGCTGATCCAGACGGGGAAGATGAAGCCCATGCCGATCCTGTTGTTCGGCAAGGAATTCTGGACCCGGGTGGTCGATTTCGAAGCATTGGCCGAGGAAGGCACAATCTCGAAGAAGGATCTCGACCTGTTCCGCTGGTGCGAAACCGCGGAAGAGGCCTGGGCGCATATCGCAGCCTTCTACGACCTCGATCGCTAGCTATCTTCTGCGGGCTTCAGCCGGCGCACCGCCTGTTGACCCAGCGGGCCGGAACCACTGCCGTAGCCGGGGGCGTTTTCGATCGCTGCATAGGTAAAGGCCCGCGCGATACGGATCGCGTTGACGAGCGGCTGGCGATGGCCGAGCATTGTCGCCAGCGCGCTCGATAATGTGCACCCCGTGCCGTGTGTATGCTTGGTGTCGATCCGCGCGTGCGCGAAGCTGGCGAGCTTGCCGGTGGGCGAAACGATCCGGTCGACCACCTGTGTTTCGTCGCCGGCATGGCCACCCTTCGCGAGCACCTGCACGCCGTGGCGATCGGCGAGCGCCTTGGCGGCGTCGAATACAGCGTCATCGGGGATTCCCCCGCGACCCGTAAGAACTTCGAGTTCGGGCAGGTTGGGCGTGACGACGGTCGCGATTTCCATCAGCCCGGCAAATCCGGCGATGGTCTCCTCGTCAGCGAGAATCGATCCGCTGGTCGCGACCATGACCGGGTCGAACACGATCGGCCCGGCGAAGGTATCGAGACGTTCTGCCAGGAGCCGCGCGGTTTCGGGCGAGCCGAGCATGCCGATCTTGATCGCATCGGCGCCAATGTCGGCCAGGCAGCATTCTACCTGCTCGAGTACGAACCCGGGCGACAGCGCCTCGACCCCGCGCACTCCGAGCGTGTCCTGAGCCGTGACGGCGGTGATGGCGGTCATCGCATAGCCGCCGAGCATGGTGATCGTCTTGATGTCCGCCTGGATACCCGCACCGCCCGAACTGTCGGATCCGGCGATCGACAGGATGCGGGGAGGGGGCGTGTCGCTCATCCCTTGAACTTGCGCGTCGTGCTCGGCGGGAATTTCCCGTGGAGCTGTTTCGCGCGAGTCGGGCGGTCCATCAGCTCGCCGCCGCAATTCGGGCAGATGTCGTCGAGTTCCTCCGCGCACTCGGCGCAAAAGGTGCATTCGAAGCTGCAGATGAACGCGCCCGAAGCCTCAGCCGGGAGGTCGGTGCCGCACCGTTCGCAATCGGGGCGCATTTCGAGCATCAGACAGCTTCCCTTACCGCATCGCAGATCCGGTCGACGACGTCCTCTATCTGGGCGGCGTCGTCGCCCTCGGCCATGACACGGATCAACGGTTCGGTGCCCGAGGGACGGATGACCAAGCGGCCCTTGCCATCGAGTTCCTGTTCGGCTTTCGCAACCACTTGCCGAACGGTCCCGTTCTCCAGCGGTTCGCCACCCGAATAGCGCACGTTCTTGAGCAATTGCGGAACCGGATCGAATACGTGGAGCAGCTCGCTCGCCGGCTTGCCTGAGCGCACGAGACTGGCCAGCACGCGCAGCGCCGCCACCGTGCCATCGCCAGTCGTGCCGTGATCGAGCAGGATCATGTGCCCCGATTGCTCGCCACCGACATTGAATCCGCCGCCTTTCATACGTTCTAGAACGTAGCGATCGCCGACCTGGGTGCGTTCGAGTGAGAGGCCGATGCCGGCGAGATAGCGTTCGAGGCCGAGGTTCGACATAACCGTCGCGACGACACCGCCGCCCTGCAGGTCGCCACTCTCCTGTAGGCGAGTGGCAATCAGCCCCATGATCTGATCGCCATCGACCGTCTTGCCCTTCTCGTCGATCACGATCAGGCGGTCCGCATCGCCATCGAGCGCAATGCCGATATCCGCGCCTTCCTCGACCAGGCGCGCCTTGATCGCATCGAGCGCAGTCGAACCAACCCCGTCGTTGATATTGGTGCCATTGGGCTCGACTCCCAAAGATATGACCTCCGCACCCAATTCCCAGATCGCGCTGGGGGCTACCTGGTAAGCCGCCCCATGAGCGCAATCGAGCACGACCTTGAGCCCGTCGAAGCGAATATCGCTCGCAACCGATTGTTTCACGGCATGGATATAGCGACCGCGTGCATCCTCGATCCGGCGCGAGCGGCCGATGCGTTCGGGCTCGACCAGCGGCGGCTCCTGATCGAGCAAGCGCTCGATCTCCGCCTCGGCCTGGTCGCACAGCTTGAACCCGTCGGGACCGAACAGCTTGATGCCGTTGTCCTGGAACGGATTGTGGCTGGCCGAGATCATGACACCGAGGTCGGCGCGCATCTCGCGGGTAAGCAGCGCGATCGCCGGCGTCGGCAACGGCCCGGTCATGATGACATCCATTCCCACGCTGGTGAATCCCGCTACCAGCGCACTTTCCATCATGTACCCCGAAAGCCGGGTATCCTTCCCGATGACCACGCGGTGGCGATGTCCGCCGCGCAGGAAGTAGGCGCCTGCCGCCTGGCCGACGCGCATTGCGGTCGAAGCGGTCATCAAGCCCTCGTTCGTGCGGCCGCGAATACCGTCAGTGCCGAAGAATTTGCGTGCCATTGGCGGGATATCTCCTTGTCCTGCACACCCCATGGCGCGAATGGCTTACGAATAAAAGACCGCCTTGCGCCCTTTTCGCGTACAATATCGCCGCTATGTGCAACCACGCGTCCGCACGGGCGTTAAGGACGCGAGTACGGAAGATTTTAACACCAACCCAAGAGGGGACTATCCATGGCTTTTGAGCTGATCGACCTGCCTTACGACGATACTGCGCTGGAACCCGCCGTGTCGGCAAAGACGCTGTCGTTCCACCACGGCAAGCACCACAAGGCCTATATCGACAAGACCAATGCGGCGATCGAAGGCGGCGACCTGGCCGACAAGAGCCTGGAAGAGGTGATCGCGGCCGCCCGCGGCAGCAACCAGGGCCTGTTCAACAATTCGGCGCAGAGCTGGAACCACGGTTTCTACTGGCATTCGATGGCCGGTTCGGAGACCGCTGCGTCGGACGAGCTCAAGAGCATGATCGACGATGCCTTCGGTTCGGTCGACGGGCTCAAGGAAAAGCTCGCCGAGCGCGGTGCCGGCCACTTCGCCAGCGGCTGGGTCTGGCTTGCGGTCAAGGGCGGCAAGCTGACGATCGAGGAAACGCATGACGGCGATACGCTGGCCGACCAGGACGGCGTCAACCCGCTGCTCGTGATCGATCTGTGGGAGCACGCCTACTACCTCGATCACCAGAACGCGCGCCCGGCCTATCTCGATGCGGTCAACGGCAAGCTGAACTGGAAGTTCGCGAGCGAGAACCTCGCGCGTGGCACGACCTGGCAGTATCCCGCCTAAGCCGGAACTCCGCCTGAAAAATCGAAACCCGCCGCCAGCGATGGTGGCGGGTTTTCTATTTGGGCGATGGCTCGGCGGTATCGTGATCGTCGAAGAGATTGGTGGCGAACAGCGGTTCGCCGAAGATGAAGCCGACCAGATTCGGCCGGCCGATATGATCGAACAGAGCGGTCAGCATCAGCAGGATCGGTACGGAGAGAAGGGCGCCGAAGAAACCCCAGATCCAGGTGAAATAGGACAGGGCGATCAGGATCATCACCGGGTTCATCGTAAAGCGCGCGCCCAGGATCGAGGGCGTGATCATATTCGCCTCGATCGTATGCAGGGCAAGATAGGCGGCCGCCGGCACCAGGCCGAGCACGATCGTGTCGGCGGTGCCGATACCGAACAGGCCGAGCAGTGCGATCATCACGATCGGGCCGACATAGGGCAGGAAGTTGAGCAGCGCGGCGAGGCCGCCCCACATGATCGGCGCATCGACGCCGAGCGCCCATGCGCCCAGTGCCACGACCACCCCGACCAGCGCGTTGATCCAGCCGACCGTCAGAATGTAGGCGGCGACCCGATCCTGCACTTCGCGGATCACCCGAGCCGCCTTGATGCTGGTGCCGAAGCTTGCGCGACCGAACAGCAGCCGCTGGCGCAGGCGCACGCGCGCCTCGATCATGAAGTAGGCCATCAGCAGGGTGAGGATGGTCTCGATGATCAGGCCCGGCGTGGCAAAGGCGACCTGTTCCAGCAGGCTGGGCGCGGCCAGAACGACTTCGCGCGTGCGATCGTCGCTCATCAACGCCGCGAGCTGTTCGTTGATCGTCGCCACCCAGGCGAACCGCTCACGCAATTCTCCGAACCGTGCCATCACCCCCTGGGCCATGGCCGGCACGTCGTCGAACAGCGCGATCGCCGGCTGCAGGATCAGCGCCAGCGCGAGCAGCAGGATCGCGAAGAAGAACAAGAGCGCCGTGATCGAGGCGAGCGCATTGGGCAGGCCCCAGCCATTGAGCTTGTCTGCCAGCGGCGAAAGGATCACCGTGAGCACGAGCGCAGTGACGACGGGGAGGAACACCACCGATCCGATCGACAGGACGAAGGGCAGCGCGAAGAACAGGCCGAGGCCGATCAGCAGCACGAGCGAGGAAATCAGCCGCAATTCCTGCTCGGCGAAGGCAAGCCTGCGCGACCGGCGGGTCTGTGCCGGGCGCGCGTCGTCTTCGGGAGGCTTGGTCTCGCTCATCAGCGCCTATCTGCCCTGCGCCGCGAATCGTGACAAGCGGCGAGCGCACCTCGATTTTCTAATTGCGGCTGCCACCCTGGCCTGCGGCGACATCGTCGAGTTCCTCGAGGATCGCGCGGTGTGCGGCATTGTCGTCGATCGAGCGCTTGGGAATATTCCCATCGGCAAGCATGGCGTTGAGCGCGGCGCGTGCGCGGCCCACGCGGCTCTTGATCGTTCCCACCGCGCAATCGCAGATCGTCGCCGCCTCTTCATAGGAGAAGCCGCCAGCGCCGACCAGCAGCAGCGCCTCGCGGCGTTCGGGCGGCAGCGTCAGCAGCGCACGGTGCATGTCCGACAGGTGGATCGGCTCTTCCTGACCGGCCGGCGCGGTCAGCACGCGCTCGGCGACCGTCTCGTCATATTCCCCGCGGAAGCGATTGCGACGCATGTCGGTGAGATAGGCGTTGCGCAGAATGACGAAGGTCCAGGCGCGCATGCTGGTGCCGGGCTGGAAGCGTTCCTGCGCCGCCCATGCCTTGAGCAGCGTTTCCTGCACCAGATCGTCGGCCATGTCGGCGCGGCCGCACAGCCCGCGGGCGAAGGCGCGCAGGTGGGGAACCACTTCGGTCAGTTCGCGCTTGAAATCGGCCTTTTCGGAAGCCGTCCGTTCCTCGGCCGCCATCACTTCTTGGTGTCCAGCTGGTCGAGGAGGTCCTGGAAACTGTCGGGCAGCGGCTCTTCTACGACCGAATCATAGAGACGCCGAAGCCCGCTCGCCCAGTCCGGATCCTTGCCCTTGCCGGGGGAACCCGAACCGGGGTGCGGACCGCCGGCGGGCACGCGCTGCGGATTTTTCGGAGTGTCGGAACTCATGGCTTGAAAGGTTATACCCTCTTGGTTTCCTGGCGCGAGTATTGTCCTGCGGCAGGAGTGTCGATCCCGGATGTGCTACGCACAACGCACGTCTAGCCGGCAGGTTCCCGAATGCAACGCATTGGAACCAATCGCGCCGCGCCGCATACTATCGCATACTATGGGGCCGCATAAGTTTGCAGGGGCGATGAGCTGGTAGCCGAAGAACTCCAACGCAAAGGGCGCCGCAGGCGTTGGTTGATCGATTATCCGCGCGGAATTCCGGTGCTGATATTCATCCTCGTCACCGGCATCACGGTGCTGAGCGTCTTCGCCATCGAGCGGGGCGAAAAGCAGCGCGATGCCGCGGATGTCGCTCGCAAGGCGCAGGCGATGACTTCGGCGATCGAACGCCGGGCCTACACCAGCTCGGCCTATCTGCGCGCGGGCGCGGCGCTGTTGTCGACGCAGGACGATGTGACACCCGAACTGTTCCGCCGCTTCGTTTCGGAACTGCGGCTCGATGCGAATTATCGCGGTGCCGAAGGTATCGGCTGGGCCCCCGTGGTCGAGGCCGAGGAACTCGCTGAATTCGAAGCGCGCCTCGGCATGAGCCGCGTGGAAGAACAATCGGTCTCCCCCTCGATAGAGGAACAGCCGCGCGATACGCTGACGCCGATCCTCTATCTGCAGCCCGACACCGTGCGAAATCGCCGGGCGTTGGGCTATGACATGTATTCCGAGCCCGTCCGCCGGGCAGCGATGGACCTTGCTGCCGCCAACGACCGACCGACGGCGAGTGGCCCGATCGTGCTGGTGCAGGAGGGCGGCGGCGATGCGGCCGGCTTCCTGATCTACATGCCGGTCTTCGAAGGCCTCAGCAGCTCGCGCGAGCTCAAGGGATTCATCTACAGTCCCTTCAACGCCGCGCAGTTCCTCAGATCGGCATCCGATCTGGTCAGCTATGAAGCCATCGGTTCGCGGCTGCTCGATGGCGAGGCGACGTCGCAAACCTCGATGGCGCAGACCGAGGCGTGGGTCGATGGCCGCTCGACGGTGACGCGCGAAGTGAACCTCGCCAATCGCCGGATGGTGCTCGAAGTGCAGTCGGCGCGGGAGGATGGGCTGTCATCGATGTCGATGATCACCTTGCTGTTCGGCCTCGCCGTCGCCAGCCTCCTGATGCTCGTCTCGCGTCTGCTGACCCAGCAGAGTCTCGAAGACCGACGTGCGATCAGCTGGTTCGAAGAGCAGAACTCGATCCGCAACTCGCTGACCCGCGAGCTCAATCACCGGGTCAAGAACACGCTCGCCAACGTGCTGTCGATCGTCTCGCTGACGCGCCGTCGGTCCGAAAACCTCGACGAATTCGCCGAAGGGCTCGACGGGCGGATTCGCGCGCTGTCGGCAACGCACGACCTGCTGACCCAGTCGGAATGGGGCACGACCCCCATCCGCTCGGTAATCGAAGTCGAACTGGCGCCCTATGCGCGCGACGCCGACCATCGGCTCGAACTCGATGGTCCGCATACCGAACTCGCGCCCAACGATGCCCTATCGCTTGGGCTCGCGATCCACGAACTGGCTACCAATGCCGCCAAATACGGCTCGCTCAGCGTGTCGGGCGGTAGCGTTGCGGTGCGCTGGAGCCAGGTCAACGATACGCTGGCCAAGGTAGAATGGATCGAAAGCGGCGGTCCGCCCGTCTCGCGGCCGCAACGCCGCGGGTTCGGCACAGATCTGATCGAGAAGATCGTTGCGCATGAATTGCGCCACCCCGTCGAACTGGAATTCCGCCCCGAAGGCGTACGCTGCACATTGCTTGTTCCCGTGCGCGAGCCGAGCGAGTTCGAGCTTCGCCGCAAGGGGCCCGGCGGCCGCGGGCACTGAAGCGCTTCGCCCACGAAAAAGCCCGGACCGAACGGCCCGGGCTTTTGCATCTTACCAATATGCTTCGGAACGTGTCAGCCGAGCGGGCGGCTCGAGCCGAAGAACAGCGCCTGGCTGATCGCCGCGCGGACCGTCTGCTCCTGGAACGGCTTGGTCACGAGATAGGTCGGCTCCGGACGATCGCCCGTCAGCAAGCGCTCGGGATAGGCGGTGATGAAGATCACCGGCACGGAACTGATCGCGAGAATGTCGTCGACCGCGTCGAGGCCAGAGGAGCCGTCGGCAAGCTGGATATCCGCGAGCACGAGACCGGGGGTCTTTTCGGCGACCACTTCCTGCGCCTGCGTGCGCGTGGCAGCCGTGCCGCAGACTTCGTGGCCGAGCGAGGTCACGAGGTCTTCGAGCTGCATGGAAATCAGCGGTTCGTCTTCGATGATGAGCACGCTCGTCGTCGATTCGCGGTCGATCTCGGAAACCGCTTCCTGCGCCAACCGCTCGATATCGTCGGCCGACATGTCCATGATCTCGGCGGCCTGATCCGACGAGAAATCTTCCAGCGTCGTCAGCAGCAGCGCCTGGCGGTTGAGCGGCGTGACCGATTTGAGGCGGTCCTGGGCCGCGCCTTCGTGCCCATCGCCGCCGACGGTTTCGGGCACATCCATATAGGCGCTCGACCAGACCTTGTTGAATGCCCGATAAAGCGGCACGCGGCCGCCTTCGAGCGATTGTTTGAGCTCGCTGTCGGCCAGAGCGGCTTCGAGCGTGGCACGGACAAACGCGTCTCCCGTAGCCTGCGATCCGGTCAGCGCGCGCGCATAGCGACGCAAATAGGGCAGGTTACGAGCAATTTGATCACCAAGCGACATTTAGACCCCTTCCTTAAGGTGCGCGCTTCTAACGTACTGCACGTGGTTAGGTTCCAAGCTCTCCGGCTGCAAGGCGCGGTTTGACAAACGCGTCTTTTCAGGCGCATCCACGCCAGCGAAACCTAGCCGAGAGGAGGCGAGAGCGTTGCACGAGATTGCCGATCCCATCGCCTGTCCGGCGTGCCCGCTTCAATCCTGTCCGGGGCTGCGCAAGCTGGAAGAAACCCAGCTCGCCTACATGCAGAAATTCAAGGACGGCGAGGTCTGGCTCGATCGTGGCGATGTGCTGATCGACGAGGGAATGCAGCACGAGCGCCTGTATACGGTCCTCGATGGGGTGCTGATCCGGTCGCGCTCTCTCGACGATGGACGGCGGCAGATCGTGAACTTCATGTTCCCGGGCGATCTCATAGGCCTTCAGGGCGCTTTCGACGAGCCTTCGAGCCACACGATCGAGGCGCTGGTCGACGCGCGCTTGTGCCGCTTTCGCCGGGCCGACTTCGTGGAACTCGTGTCGGAGCATCCGAGCCTCGGCTACGACATAACCTGGCTCGCCGCGAAGGAGGAGACTGCACTCGAGGGACATATCGTCTCGCTGGGGCAGCACAACGCGCGCGAACGCGTGACCTATCTTGCGGTCTGGTTGCTGGACCGGGCGAAATCGACCTGTCTGGCCGACGACGACAATATCGTCTCTCTGCCGATCACGCAGGCGCAGATTGCCGATATGCTCGGGCTCTCACTCGTCCACACCAACCGCACGCTGCGCCAGCTGCAGCGCGAAGGGCTGGTCGAATGGAAATCGCGGGAAATCCACGTGCCCGACCCGGCCAAGGCGGCGGATTACGCGCAGTTCGATCGTGACAAGGACAAGTGCAGGCCCTTCATTTGAGGGGGTTTTGACCGGGCTCAAAAAAAATGTTGGTGGCCGGGAACCCTCTTTCTGGCAGCGCGTATCCTCTATGTCACCGCCGAGACCCCCCCCTCCCGTCCAAGCGGCTGGTGATACGATCCCGAAAGGCCTCCGTTGCAATGCAACGGAGGCCTTTTTTCTCGGTGGTGACACGACTTTGGCGTGACGAAGGGGGCGCATCGGACGAAAGCCTACCGTTCCTAAGCCAGGTCCCCTGCCGGGCGATCAGCGCAGGGCGCCGCGCAAACGCGAAATGATCCCGCGCCGCTTGGGCTGGCGCAACAATTCGACGAGCACTTCCGCGTCATACGGCTTTTCCAGGATACAGCCGAGCGCGGCCACATCCGCGGGAATGTCCTGCGGCGCGCCGGTCGAGAAGATGATCCGCGGGCTGTCGGGGCCGAGCGTGCGGACGAGCTCGGCGATCGCCCATCCATCATCGCGGTCGGCCAGGTGGACGTCGAGGACGATGACCTTGGGCTGCTCTTCGCGCAGGTGGCGCAGCGCGTCTTCGGTCGACGTCGAAAGCTCTACGCGCGCAACGCCAGCATCCAGCAGCGTCTGCTCGATCGTGAGGCCGAGAACCGCATCATCTTCGACCACCAGCACATGGGCCGGCAATTTCTCGCGTGCGGTGGTCTTGGGGTGTTGCGTCATCGGTTCCCGTAAGGATGGGCGGAAATCGCCTCGCATCTATCCGCCCAACGGAGCGGCTGCGCGGGCAGTTCCCGTCGCGTGCCGTTCTCCTGCGGACCGTGGCATTCTTGCGACAGCAGGCGCGGCTCAGCGGGCCAGCGGCCTTTGATAGATCGCGTATTCGCGATTGACCCTGCTCTCGATGGCATCGGCGATCGCCTTCATCCCCCGATTGTCATCGAGAATCCAGCCGATTTCCGCGCGCTGCGTGCCGTAAAGGCGGGTCGCAGTCTCGCGGATCTGGCTGATCATCATGAAGGCGAGTTGGCTGGCAAGGCGCGAATTGTGCAGCTCTTTCAAGACGCCCATCAATGGCACGCGCATATCCGATCCCATGGGCTTGCGCATCCACCGCAGCAGGTGAAGCCAGCCGAACGGGAACAGCTTGCCATCGACCTTGCGCAGCACGCCGTTCACGTCGGGGAAAGTCAGCATGAACGCGACCGGGCGACCGTCGAGTTCGGCGATCATGTTGATCTCCTCGTGAATGACGGGCTTCAGCTTCTTGCCGGCATAGGCGATTTCCTCGGGAGTGAAGGGCACGAAGCCCCAATTGTTCGACCATGCATCGTTGAGGATGGCAAGGATCACCTCGACCTCCTCGTCCCAGCGCTTCTTGTCGACCGTGCGCACGGTAATGCGCTCGTTGCGCTGGCCCGACTGAACGATGCGGCGCACCAGCGGGGGAAAATCGTGGGTGACGTCGAGGTCGTAGGTCAGCAAGGTCTTGGCACGCGCGTAACCCGCGCTTTCGATCCAATTCTGATAGGCTGCAGGGTGGTGGCCCATCATGATGAGCGGAGCGTGATCTTGGCCTTTGGTCAGCAGGCCGGGTTCTTCCCAGATCGACATGGAGATCGGACCGATGGCGCGGTCCATCCCTCGGCCGCGCAGCCAGTGTTCGGCTTGTGCGAGCAGCCGATGCGCGCTCGCCTCGTCCTCGGCGTCGAAATAGCCGAACATGCCCGCGCCGGGCCCGAAGCCCTGCTCGCGCGGCAATTCGAGCGCGAGGTGGTCGATATGCGCCGAAATCCGGCCCACCGGCTTGCCGCCGCGGCGGGCAACGAACAGCTGGTGCGAAGCGTGACCGAAAAAGGGATTCTTGTCCGGATTGACCAATTCGAGCTGCTCGGAGCGTAGTTGCGGCACGGAATGCGGTTCGCGCGCAGCGAAGGCGCGGCCGATGTCGACGAACTCGGCACGCCCCTTCTTGCCTTCTACCGGCTCGATCACCACATTTGCATCCAACATTCGCGCATTACCTTCGTTCAGCCCCGATTAGCCCTGTGTGCGCTAGCTGATCTTTGTCAAGGAAACGCGCGTCCACGATCACTATGATCGACACCGCGCGCTGTATCGCGCGTGCGTTTTCGGCTAGAGGCCTCCCAGGAATTTCGACCATGAGTGTGCAACAGACACAGATTTCGGCTGCCGACATCGTCTCGCATCGCGACGCGGGATCGGGCTGGCATGCCCAGATTCCCGATGACAAGGCAATGCTGCGCGCCGCGCGCGACCTGACCAAGGACATCGCCGAACACCGTGCGGCAATCTACTGGCCCGACATGATCGGCTCGGCCGTGGTGGGCTATGCCTCGCTCGCGGGTGCCATTCTCGTCGATAGCGTGCCGGTCGCGATCGGGCTTGCGGTGATTTCGGTTCTCGCGCTCTACCGTGCGCTGTTGTTCATCCACGAAATCTCGCATTTCCGAAACGGCGCGCTGCCCGGCTTCCGCACCGCGTGGAATGCCTTCGTGGGCGTGCCCATGCTGACGCCGTCGTTTATGTACGAACAGGTCCACACGCTGCACCACAAGCGCACGCAATACGGGACCGTGGCGGATCCGGAATACCTGCCCCTGGCGCTGATGAAACCGTGGAGCCTGCCCGCATTCGTGCTGATCGCCCTGCTGGCGCCAGCCGCGCTGCTGTTCCGTTTTGCGGTGTTGGTCCCGCTCGGCGCGATCATCCCGCCCATCCGCCGGCTGACCTGGCAGCGCCTCAGCGCGCTGGCAATCAATCCCGAGTTCCGCCGCCGCCCGCCCGAAGGCGATCTGCGCCCGCGTGTGGTGTTGCAGGAAGTCGGCGGCATGCTGTGGAGCTGGGCGCTGATCGGCAGCGTCTTCGCCTTCGGCTGGAAACCGCTGCTCGTCGCCTTCGCGGTGGCTTCGGTCGTCGCGCTGCTGAACCAGCTGCGTACGCTGGTCGCCCATCTTTGGGAGAACGAGGGCGAGGCGATGACCGTTACCGCGCAGTTCCTCGACAGCGTCAATGTCCCGCCGCCCGGGATGATCGCCGAACTGTGGGCGCCGGTGGGCCTGCGCTATCATGCACTGCACCATCTGATGCCATCGATGCCCTATCATGCGCTGCCCGAGGCGCACCGTCGCCTGGTCGCCGAGCTCGAAGCGGATTCGAGCTATCACGGCGCCAATCACGCGGGGATGGGCGTGCTGGTCGCGCGGATTGCGCGGAATACCATGCGGTAGGGTTTCGGTTGGGTCCGGGTCGATTGGCTCGGGCTTGCGTTTTTGTTGCGTACGTGAAGCGCATCCGCGCTTCCCTTGGCTGTTCCATCCCGCTCCCCCTCCCGGCCACCCATTCAGGATAATTCCGTGGGTGGCCGGGAGGGGGAGCGGGCTGGAACAGCAAGCCTTCGACGGAGGTCGAAGGCGCACCCAACGAAAAAGGCCGCTCCCCTCGGTGGGTGGGAGCGGCCTTCGCATTTCACCCGGCAGTGGGCCGGGTAAACCGTTTGGTCTTAGTCGACCTTGATCTTGGCCTCGACGCCGTCCTCGCTGACGGTGGCATCGACATCGCCGCCGTCGATGGTCAGGCTCGAGCCTTCGGGAGTGTCGTCGTCAACGACGACCGTCTCGGTCTCGACCGGCTCGACCACGGTGGTCTCGGTCACTTCGGCGGTAGCGGTCTCGTCGGTAGCGGGCGCTTCGGCTTCACCGCAGGCGGCGAGGGCGAACGCGGCGGCGAGCGCGGGGATTGCAAGGGCTTTCATGCCAAATCTCCTTTGTGGCAACATTGTGGCGTCAATGCGCCGGAAATTAGGCGGTTCCCGTGAAGCTCATAAAAACTTGATCATCGCAATGCGGCGTTCGCGCGGGAGGCCGTGTTCGACCTCCTGCTCGATATCCGCCGCGAGCCGGGGATACACCTCGAGGTCCGAGATCGTTTCGAAGCCGTGCCGGGCATAAAAGGGTCCGTTCCAAGGGACATCGCCGAATGTCGTCAGCGTAACGGCGCGAAATCCGCTATTGTGCGCATCTATGGCGACGGCGCGCAGCAGGACGCTTCCGATACCTCGGCCTTGAAAATCCGGATGGACCGAGAATTCGCGGATATGCAATTCGCGGCTGAAGGGTTCGGTCGACAGGAAGCCGACGATCCTGCCCTCGCTTTCGGCCACCAGCGAGTGGCCCTTGCCGATCATTCTGCGCTGCTCGTCGGCAGGGATCGCGTGCATTCCGGCGAGTCCCGCCAGCCCTTCGACGGTCTCGAACAGCTTCCCCGCGGCGCGTTCGATCGCGGGCAGATGTTCGCCATCCTCGGGCCTTGCGAGCCTTATCGAGAAATCGCTCATTCCTCGGTTCGGATCAGCACAGTCTCGCCGATCAGCAGGAACAGCAGGAACGGCGCCCATGCGGCGAGGAAGGGCGGGTAGCCGCCGAAGCTGCCCATGGCGAGCGCGGCGTTGTCGACCACGAAATAGGCGAAGCCGAGCGCCATGCCGATCACCGCGCGAAGGAACAATTGGCCGGACCGCGCGAGCCCGAAGGCGGCGACGGCGCCCAGCAGCGGCATCAGGAAAGCCGACAGGGGTCCGGAGATCTTGTGCCACCATTTGGCGCGCAATTCGTCGGTCCGTCGTCCCGCACGCTCGAATTCGGCGATCGATTGGGTCAGCGTCCAGAACGCTTCGGCATCGGGATCGATCTTGGCGAGGTCGATCCGGTCGGGCGTCAGCCCCTCGCCGACCACCATGGTTTCGGGCGCGTCGGTGACCGCATTCTGCACGCGGAACCGGGTGATCCCTTCGAGCCGCCAGCCGGGCCCGGCATAGCGAGCCGCGTCGGCTTCGACCTGCTCGACGATCATTCCCTCGTCGTTGCGGCTGTACCAGGTGACCTTGCGCATCGCGATCGCCTCGCCCTGGCCGGCGAGATAGCCGGCGGTGAGGATATTGCCGTCGTCGTTGAGATAGATGTTGGCCCGCACCCCGCTTTCGGTCGGAATCGGCCCGAACTCGACCGCCTCCCATGCCTTGAGCGTCTCGGTCGCGCGGGTGACCACGCGTTCGTTGAAGGCGAAGGTGAGAAGCGAGACGATGCCTGCGGTCAGCAGCAGCGGCGCGAGCACCTGATGGGCGGACAGGCCCGCCGCCTTCATCGCGATCACCTCGCTGTTCTGGTTCAGCGCAACCAGCGTGATCAGCGTCGCCAGCAGCACCGAATAGGGGAGGAAGCGCGATATCAGCTGCGGTATCCGCAAGGCCGCATAGGTCAGCAATTCGCCTTGGCCATTACCCTCGACGGCGAGGATTTCGCCGCTGCTGGACAGCAGGTCGAGCATCAGCAGCACGAGCACCAGGACGAACAGCATCGCCGCGATCCGCAGTGCGAACATCTTCGCCAGATACACCGTCAGCGTGCGCGAGGGAAAAAAGTCGAGCTGCATGGGATCCCGTCGTTATTCCGCCGCTGCGAGGTCGATCTTCAGCCGTCTGCGACCGAACAGCCGGCCGAGGCGCTTGGTCATCTTGCCGAACCAGATTTCGAGCGCGCCGATCGCCTGCCCGCCGGGCACGTAGGCGACGCGCCAATACATCCACACGATCAGGGCAGCGAACAGGAAGAACGGTCCCCACAATGCGATAATCGGATCGAGCCGGCCAAGCGCGGCGATGTCCTCCCCGTATTGGTTCACCTTGTGATAGGCGACCACCATGATGATCGAAAGGAACACGCCCAGCGCACTGGAAGATCGCTTGGGCGGCACGCCCAGCGCCACGGCCAGCAGCGGCATCAGCGCCATCATCACCACTTCGACCAATCTGAAATTGAAGCTCGCCTGGCTGGCATCGCGCTTGTCTTCGGGCTGTTCGTCGCTCCAGCCGATCCGCAGCAGTTCGGGCAGGATGTATTCGCGCTCGGCATCGCCGCGGGCGCGGAATTGCTCGACCGCGGGCAGGTCGATCGGCAAATCGTGGCGGGTGAAGGTCAGCACGCGCGGGGTCTGGCTGCCGGTATCCTGCACGATGGTGCCATCGGTCAGCCGCAGGATAATGGTGTCCGGATTGTCGGTGGTAGCAAGGAAAGCGCCTTCCTTGGCCGAGATCGACAGCACCTGGCCCTTGTCGTTCGCGACGCGGGCGAAAATGCCCATCAGCCGACGTCCGTCATCCTCGCTCTGTTCGATCCGCAATGCCATGCGGTCTGCCAGCGTGGTGAACTCGCCGACCTTGATCGAGGCACCCAGCGCGCCCGAGCGCAGTTCGTATTCCATCTGCTCGTAATAATAGCGGCTGACCGGCTGGATGAAGAACACCAGCGCGACGTTGATCGCCATCAGCACCGCCGTGATCGCGAAGGGCACGCGCAGCAGCCGTCCGTAGCCGAGCCCGACCGCGCGGAACACGTCGAGCTCGCTGGTCGTGCCAAGCTTGCGAAAGGCGAGCAGTATTCCAAGGAGCAGGCCGAGCGGGATGGCGAGGCTTGCATATTCGGGCACCAGTGCCACCAGCATCTTGAAGACCACGCCCACCGGCCCGCCTTCGACGGCCACGAAATCGAACAGGCGCAGCATCTTGTCGAGCACGAGCAGCGACGCGGCGATGGCGAATACCGAAAGCATCGGCACGATGACGAGCCGGAATATGTACCGATCGATGCTGGGCAGGAATGAAAGCACGGGTGTCGCCGGTCAATTGTTTCCGAAGGATGCCCTAGCGCGCTTTTGGCCGCAGGTCATGCCCCAATGCGAAAAGCGCCGTCACCAGAAGCGGCTCCCGGCAACCCCCTTGAAGGGACCGGCTTCGCGAGAGGTGATCCAGCCGCCGTAAAAGCCGCCGGGCTGGGGTGCCGCCCGTTCCCCGTCGACCAGGCAGGTATCGAAAGGTTCGGGATAAAAGGCGATGTGTCCGGCAATGCCGCTAAAGCCGGGAGTGGGATCAGGGTAGTCCCAGCCGACCGCTTCGAGTGTCTCCCCGGCGATCCGCACGTCCCAATAGCGCGCCTGCCCCTTCCATTCGCACAGCGAGCGCCGCGTATTGGTAGCCAGCAGGTCCATCGCGATATCCGCCTGCGGCAGGTAGTATGTCGGCGGATGGCTCGTTTCGAGCGTGCGCCAGGCCCTGCGCGTGTCGGCCAGCGTTACGTCCCGATGGCGGATGACGATGTGCCTGTCGGTCGGTTCTGCGATCGCGGGGCGCGGATAATCCCAGACACTCTCCTGGCCCTCGGCCACCGGATCGGGTTCGGGATGGCCTGAAAATGCGATCGCCTCAGGCCTTTTCCAGCGTGCACTGCAGCGGGTGCTGGTTCTGGCGCGCGAAATCCATCACCTGGTGGACCTTGGTCTCGGCGACTTCGTAGGGGAAGATGCCGCATACGCCGACCCCCTTTTGATGGACGTGCAGCATCACCCGTGTCGCCTCCTCCATATCCATCTTGAAGAAACGCTTCAGCACGATGACGACGAATTCCATCGGCGTGTAATCGTCGTTGAGCAGCAGCACCTTGTACTGGCTCGGCTTCTTCGGCTTAGCGCGCGTCTTGGTGGCGATTCCGACCTGGCCGTCGCCTTCGTTGGCGTCGTCATCGCCATCGGCGGCGCGGATCGGGAAGGGGGGCAGGGCGTGGATCATTGTTGCAGCCATTATCGTAACGCTTCGCCAAATCGCAAGGCGTCAGCGCCGAGCAATTGCGTGCGCGCGTCCCGAAAGCGCAGTTTGCCTCGGGGTCAGAATGAAAAAAGGGCCGGATGGCAAAAACCATCCGGCCCACGGTGTCCAATTCGCCGGGCGGGGGAGAGAGGAGAGAGTGCCCGGCGGATTGAAGCTCGTGCGTATCGCTTACGCGGCCTTGCCGACCTTCTCGGCGGCCAGGCTCATGCGGTTCGAAACCGGAGCGAAAGCGTCGTTGGCGAGCTTCAGCATGGCTTCGGTGTTCTTCGAAGTGGTCGAAACCAGCGCGTCGAAGTTGCGACGGGCGATTTCACCCTGCAGCTGGAACAGTTCGGTCGGCGACTTGACGGCGGCGAACTTCTTGACGTCTTCCTGCACGGTCTCGGCAGCCGACTTGGCTTCCTCGACATAGGTGCGGCCCATGTCCTGCATGCCCGAGGCAAGAATCTTGCCCGATTCGACGAGGGCTTCGAGGTTGCCCTTCTGGAATTCGGCGGCGTCCTTGGTCATTTCGGTGCCCTTGTCATAAGCGGCCTTGGCGCGGGTCTGCACGTCGGCAGCCAGTTCTTTCGCCTTGGCGGTGTAATCGGTGGTGGCAGTCTTCTTGGCAGTGGCCATGATGGTGTCCTTCAACTGGGAAATCGGGGTGGTCTTGGCGGGTTTCGCCTTGGCAGCGGCCTTCTTGGGGGCAGCGTTGGTCTTTTTGGCGGCGACGGGCTTCTTGGCCGGTGCAGCCTTCTTCTTGGCGACGGTCTTCTTCGGTGCGGCTTTCTTGGCCGGAGCTCGCTTCTTGGCCGGCGCCTTCTTCTTCTTCGGCGTTGCCTTCTTCGGTTCGGCCGCAACGGCCTTGGCGACAGCCTCGGCCTTTACCGGCGCCGTGGTGTCCGCGTCGACGGCCTGCTCGACCTTCTTGGCGTTCACCGCATCCGCGGTCTTCTTTTCCGCAGCCTCGGCAAAGGCCTTCTCGGCGGCGGCGTCTATTTTGCTCTGGCTCTCGGCCATGGGAAACCTCGCTTTGTTGCAGTGCACAAAATAGGCATTGCATGTGCGAAGTCAAGTATTTTTTGTGCAGTGCACAATTCGGCGCGATGGACCGTGTTTTCAGTGCGTTAGCGCGTGGCGACGTAGCGTCCGGGCGCGTCTTCGATCACTTTGTCGCCCTTTCCGCCGGGCTTGCGCTTGCCCTTTGCGGGGACGGTTTCCTCGTCCTGCTCGCGCAGCCAGTCGATCCAGTCGGGCCACCAGCTACCGGGATGCTCCTTGGCGCCCTCGCGGAATTCCGTCAGCGTGCGCGGCGTACCCTCGTTGGTCCAGTACTGGTACTTGCCCGCCTCGGGCGGATTGACGACGCCCGCGATGTGTCCCGAGCCGGCCAGCACGAATTTGAGCGGGCCCTTGAAGTGCTCGGTGATCTTCCAGACGCTTTCGGCCGGCGCGATATGATCTTCCTTGCCCGCCTGCACATAGGTCGGGGTCTCGACGATCCCGAGGTCGATCGGCGTGTTGTCGACGCTCAGCGCATCGGCCTCGACCAGCTTGTTGTCGCGGTAGAGGTCGCGCAGATATTGCTGGTGCCACTTGGCCGGCAGGTTGGTCACGTCGCCGTTCCAGTGGAGCAGGTCGAACGCCGGATAGTCCTCGCCCAGCAGGTAGTTGTTGACGACGTAGTTCCAGATCAGGTCGGTGCCGCGCAGCAGGTTGAAGGTGGCGGCCATGTAACGCCCGTCGAGATAGCCCTCGGCGCTCATTGCCTTGACCATGCCCAGCTGCTGGTCGTCGACGAAATTGAGCAGCTCGCCCGCCTTCTCGAAATCGACCTGCGCGGTAAAGAATGTCGCGCTCTTGACCTTGTCCTGCTCGCCGCGGCGGTGGAGGAGGGCAAGCGTGGCCGCCAGCGTGGTGCCGGCGACGCAATAGCCGATCGTGTGGACGCTCGGCACGTCGAGCCGCTCGCGGATATGGTCGATCGCATCGATCTGTCCGCGCACGTAATCGTCCCAGATCACGTCCTTCATGCTGGCATCGGCCGATTTCCAGCTCACCATGAACACGGTCACGCCCTGTTCGACCGCCCAGCGCACGAAGCTCTTCTTCGCGTTGAGGTCGAGGATGTAGAAGCGGTTGATCCATGGCGGGAAGATCACCAGTGGCACTTCCATCACTTCCATCACTTCCTCGGTCGAAGGCGAATACTGGATGAGCTGGTAGAGCGGGGTTTCGTGGACGACCTTGCCCGGCGTCACCGCGATATTCTCGCCCAGGGTGAAGGCGCTGGCATCGGTGTGCGAGAGCTGCCCGCGGCGCAGGTCCGCCAGCAGGTGCTCCATGCCTTTCACCAGATTGTCGCCCCGCGTCTCGAGCGTACGTTCCATCACCACCGGGTTGAGCAGCGGGAAGTTCGACGGGCTCGCCGCTTCGGTGATCGCGCGGGTGGTGAAGCGCAATTGCTCGCGCCTGTCGTCCGACAGGCCCTCCATCCGGTCGACCATCTCCGCGACGCGTTCAGCGAGGAAGAGATAGGTCTGGTGGATCAGCGCATAGGCGGGATGCGCACGCCAGCGCGGGTCGGCGAAGCGGCGATCCTTGCGCGGCAGGTCTGGATCGCCCTCGGCCTCGGGCTGTCCGTCCGCGCCCAGGCCGTACTGCCCCAGCACCTGCTGCCACAGCGCCATGCCTTCCTGCATCAGCGCCTGCTGCTGCGCGGGGTCGGCGATCGGCATCTGCCGGTACCAGTCCTCCGCCATGCGCATCCAGCGCGAGGGATCGAAATAGGGCGCCAGCGCCTGCGGATTGGCGAGCTGTTCGGTCTGGTACTGCAGCCACAGCCCCTGCAGCTTGGCTCCCACCTCGGTCCAGTGCTGCATGTCCTCCGCGCTCAGCGGCGCGCCCGAGGACGCCTCGGCCAGCGGCGCGAACAATGCGCGCGCGAATTTCGCCGGGGCTTCGAACATATTGGTGAAGGGATCGGGGCCGTCGTCGGTCATTCTCGCTCCTGCCTGGTGCCAAGCGCCTGTTGGGTAGGCCATAGGATATTGCGTGGCTTCATGCACCTAGGCCGATTGCACCTGCACCGTGAATAGGTAATCAGTGTGACTTAACCAATGCTCGAAAGAGGCCGAATGTCCGACGAATTCTACCGCATCAAACGCATGCCCCCCTATGTCATCGCCGAAGTCAACGCGATGCGGCATGCCGCGCGGCAGGCCGGGCGCGACATCATCGACCTCGGCATGGGCAATCCCGACCAGCCGCCGCCCCAGCATGTGATCGACAAATTGTGCGAGGTCGCGGCGAAACCCGATGCGCATGGCTATTCGCAGTCGAAGGGCATTCCCGGCCTCAGGCGCGCGCAGGCGAATTACTACCAGCGCCGTTTCGGGGTCGAGCTGAATCCGGAAACCGAGGTGGTCGTCACCATGGGCTCGAAAGAGGGCCTGTCGTCCATGGCGACTGCGATCAGTGCGCCGGGCGACGTCATCCTCGCGCCCAGCCCGGCCTATCCGATCCACACCTACGGCTTCATCATTGCCGGCGCCACGATCCGCAGCGTGCCGACGACGCCCGACGAGCACTACTGGAAGGCGCTCGACAACGCGATGGCCTATACTGTGCCGCGCCCGACGGTGCTGGTGGTCAACTATCCCAGCAACCCGACGGCAGAGACGGTCGACCTCGCCTTTTACGAGCGGCTGGTCGAATGGGCGCGCGAGAACCAGGTCTGGGTCCTGTCCGACCTCGCCTATTCGGAACTCTATTACGACGGCAAACCGACTCGTTCGATCCTCGAGGTGCCCGGCGCGAAGGATGTGGCGGTGGAATTCACCTCCATGTCCAAAACCTATTCCATGGCTGGCTGGCGGATCGGCTTCTGCGTCGGCAATACGCAGCTCGTCGCGGCGCTGACACGGGTGAAGAGCTATCTCGACTACGGCGCCTTCACCCCGGTCCAGGCCGCCGCCTGCGCCGCGCTGAACGGGCCGCAGGACGTGGTCGAGCAAAACCGCCTGCGTTACCAGCAGCGGCGCGATGTGATGGTCGAGAGCTTCACGCGCGCAGGCTGGGAAATCCCCTCGCCGCCCGCCAGCATGTTCACCTGGGCGAAGCTTCCGCCCGGTTTCGAGGACATGGACAGCCTCGAATTCTCCAAGCAATTGCTCCAGCATGCGGAAGTGGCCGTGGCGGCCGGGGTCGGTTTCGGCGAGGAGGGCGAGGGCTATGTCCGCATCGCCATGGTCGAGAACGAACAGCGCATTCGTCAGGCGGCGCGCAATATAAAGCGCTTCCTCGCCGAACACGCGCGCGGATAGCGCCGAAGAAACATCCGTAACGGTAGTAGTTCTACGCTACCCCCGTTCCCAAATACATGCGTTGTCTTCACCTTCGGATTCATCCGGGGGCAAGGGGCGATTCGTGACTTTTCCGACACTCCAGTGGCTATCGCGCAGTCCTTCGGTGCCGGCGCGCTGGGACTTGCGGCTCGTGAACTGGACGATGGACCATGCAACGATCCGCGCGCGGGATTGCGAACGCCTGCTCGGCGTGCTCGACTGGCGGCCGGACAGCAGGCTCCCGCAATGGCGCGAGCTTGCCGGGCGTGCCTTCGTCGTCGCGGTCGGTGTCGACGATCCGGCCGAACGCGCCGGGCTGCTCGGCCAGGGATTCGGCGATGCGCTGGGAAGCCGAATCGCCTTCGTCGAACTGGGCACGCGTCTGCTGGTACTCAAGGGGGCGAACGGCGCCATGCCGCGGCGGCTGGCCGCAGGACCGGTCACGCTCGACCTGTTTCACCGTGACGGATGGGTCGGGGGGCGCTGGCTGGGGCTGCACCCGCGCGAATTCAAATTGCTCTGGCGGCTCGCCGAAACGCCCGGCACGCGGGTATCGAGCGCGCGCCTGCTGCGCGAAGTCTGGCGCCTGGAGCATTTGCCCGAAACCAATTCGCTCGCGGTTCATGTCTCGCGCCTGCGCGCCAAGCTCGCGATCGCGGGCTGCGACTGGCTGGTGCGAACGGATCCGGAGGGCGGATATCGTCTCGTGACCTCTCCCAAGGCGAATCCCAACGCGAAGGAAATGCGCGCGCATTGCGCCTGACATGTGCCGTCCCGCTGGACTTTACGCTTACGTAAGGTACCAAGGTGCCAAACGACATTTCCGACGAGAGGCAAAGCCATGAATTTCAGCGACCGCGTATCCATCGATCTGGCCGACAATGGCGTGGCGCAAGTGCGCTTCACCCGCGGCGACAAGATGAATGCGCTCGACCCCACGCAGTTCGAGGCGATCACCGAGGCGGGGAATGCATTGCGCGAGATGGCGGGCCTGCGCGTGGCGGTGCTCTCGGGCGAGGGGCGCGCCTTTTGCGCCGGGCTCGATACCTCCAGCTTCGGCGGGGATCCGACGGGGTCGGGCACGCTCGCAGAACGGACGCATGGCAATGCCAATCGCTCGCAGGAAGCCGCGATGACCTGGCGCAAGTGCCCCGTGCCGGTAATCGCCGCGGTCCACGGCGTGTGTTTCGGCGGCGGTCTGCAGATCGCCAGCGGCGCCGATATCCGCGTGGTTCATCCGGCGACGCGTATGGCGGTGATGGAAATGAAGTGGGGCCTCGTGCCCGACATGGGCGGTTATGCGCTGTGGCGCGGTCTCGTGCGCGACGATGTGCTGCGCGAGCTGACCTATACCAACCGCGAATTTTCCGGTGCCGACGCGCTCGGCCTCGGCTTTGCCACCATGGTCGAGGACGATCCGCTCGCCCGCGCCACAGCCATCGCCGAAACCATCGCCAACAAGAACCCGCAGGCCATCCGCGGTGCCAAGCGCCTGTTCAAGGTGATGCAAGAGGAAGGAGAAGACGCGATCCTGCTCGCCGAAAGCGAGGAACAGGATCAGATCATCCGCACACCCAATCAGGTCGAGGCGGTCATGGCCGAAATGCAGAAGCGCGCACCGTCCTTCACCGACGGGTGAGTGCGCGCTGATCCACTCGAAATTGCGCCCCCAGGGAAATGGGCGCTCCAGACCGGGGTGACGGGGAGAGTAGCGCTTGGCCACGACAAAACCTGGAAACCGCAAGCTAGCGCCGCTGAAGGTCGCGCTCGCCATCCTCGGGCTGTTTGCAGCGGTATCGCTGCTGGGCGGAACGGCGATCTGGTCGGTGCTCGGACTGGCGGACGATCTCGATATCGACGGACGCGCCGCGCAGGTCCGCACAGTCGAGCCGGGCTTCGGCGCAGGTTGGGGCGCCTATGGCGGCGATGCGCTGGGATCGCGCTATTCGAATGCGGCGCAGATCACGCCCGAGAACGTCGGCGATCTGGAGATCGCCTGGCAGGTCTCCACCGGCGCGCTCGAAGGACGCGATTCGGCCCGGTCGCGCACTGCCTTCCAGACCACGCCGATCCTCGTGGAAGATCAGCTGGTCCTGTGCACCCAGTTCAACGAGGTAATCGCGCTCGCACCCGATACGGGCGAAGAAATCTGGCGCCATGATCCGCAGATCCCGATCGACGGGCGGCCTGCCAACCAGTTCACCTGCCGCGGCGTCAGCTACTGGCAGGGCGAGGGGGCTGACGACGCGCCCTGTTCCTCGCGCATATTCACCGGCACGGTCGATGCGCGGCTGATCGCACTCGATACGCATACCGGACGGCCCTGCGCCGAATTCGGCGACGGCGGGTCTGTGCGGGTCGAGCCGAGCATGTCGCTGCGCTGGCCCGGCGAGTTCCAGATCACCTCGGCCCCGGCGATCACGGGCGACGTCGTCATCACCGGCTCGGCCATCGGCGACAATCTGCGGACCGATGCGCCTGTCGGGATCGTCCATGCCTATGACGTGCGCAGCGGCGAGCCTTTGTGGACCTTCAACCCGGTGCCACGCGATCCGGACGATCCGGCGCGGGAAAGCTGGGCGGGGAATTCGGCCGACACGACCGGCCATGCCAATGTCTGGTCGACGATTTCGGTCGATGCGCAGCGCGGCCTCGTCTTCCTGCCAACCTCCAGCCCCAGTCCCGACTATTTCGGCGGCAACCGCGTGGGCGACAATCGCTACGCCAATTCGGTCGTCGCGCTTGATGGCAGGACCGGCGAGGTCGCCTGGCATTTCCAGACCGTACACCACGACCTGTGGGACTACGACGTGCCCGCACAGCCCGGGCTCTACCAGGTGTGGAAGGATGGCCGCGCGCATGATGTGGTCGCGCAGGTGACCAAGACCGGCCTTGTCTTCGTGCTCGACCGCGAGACGGGCGAGCCCTTCCTTCCGGTCGAGGAGCGGACGGTCCCGCAGGGCGGCGTGGAGGGCGAAGTGCTGTCACCCACCCAGCCGTTTCCCGTCCGCACACCGCCGCTGGTCCGCAACACGCTCGATCCCTGGGATGCCTTCGGGGTGACGCTGTGGGACCGCTGGGCCTGTGCCAATGCCATCTCCGACCTGCGCCGCGAAGGCCTCTACACGCCGCCGAGCGAGCGGGGCACGCTGGCCTATCCCTTCACCGGGGGCGGGGCGAACTGGGGCAGCGCTGCCTTCGATCCGGGCCGCAACCTGCTGGTGGTCAACATGAACAACGTCGCCGCCTTCGTGCGCCTGACCAGGCGTCCGGACGAAGGCGAGGAGATCGATGCGATCGAGGATGGCGCCGAATTCGCCCCGATGGAGGGCTCGCCCTATGTCATGCACCGTGCACCGCTGCTCTCGCCGCTCGGCCTGCCGTGCTCGCCGCCGCCCTGGGGCGTGCTCGCGGCGGTGGACCTCGCAAGCGGCGAGATCGTCTGGCGGCGGACTCTCGGCACGACCGAGGACCTCGCGCCGGGTGGTATTGCGCTCGACATCGGGACGCCCAGCCTCGGCGGGCCGGTCGTGACTGCCTCCGGTCTCGTGTTCATCGGTGCGACGATGGACGATTACCTGCGCGCCTTCGACGTCGAGACGGGGCGCGAATTGTGGAAGGGCAGGCTGCCTGCGGGCGGGCAAGCGACGCCGATGACCTACCGATATGGCGGCAGGCAATATGTCGTCATCGCCGCGGGCGGGCACAGCACTGCCGGGACCCGCATCGGCGACAGCCTGGTCGCCTTCGCCTTGCCCGAATAGGCCGTCGTTCGGTCCGCCCGCTGGGTTTGGGCACTTTCCTACAGACTGCCATCCGCCCTAACATCGGGACGTTCTTTGAAGATCGTCTATCCGGCGTCTATCGCCGACCTCGCCCGCCCGCCGGTGAAGGTCACAGGTGCTGCAGGGCGTTTCGGCACATGTGTCTGTAATCGCAGCCGAATTGCGGAAGGTCACGGTTTCCGAAAGCCGCGTCGGCGGTCCAGGTTCAGCCGAACACCGCCACGCATTGCATCCCGTCGAGCACCTGCCGGCCGTCGGCGTTCCACAACCGCAGCCGTTCGCTGGAATAGCCGTGCGCGGCATGCTGGCTGGCATTCTCGCTCATCCACCAGCCGTCGCGCGTCTGCGGTGTCGGCTCGAGCAGGTTGAACGACCAGTTGATCGAGCTGATCGGCCCCTGCCGCTGCATCGCGCGCATTGCGCCGGGCGGGAGGACATCGCCGAGCAGGATCAGCTCGCTCACCGGGTCGAGCCCCTCGCGATCCGTCAGCCGCGCCCAGCGGCGCACCACCGGCTCGCCCGGCCCCTGCAGGTCCTGCGCCCGGCGGATCTCGAAGTTGTTCTGGATGAAGGCCGGTCCCTTGCCCTTCATCGCGATCTGCGCTTCCTCGGGCGGTCCAGGCCAGTCGGCAACCGGTGCGGCATCGTGCACTGCATTCGCCTCGCGCTCGGTGCCGAACAGCCAGAAGGCGGTGAGCGTGCATTTGCCTTCCGACCACAGCTCGCTGCGCACCTGCGCGACATTGCGTCCCTGCCGCACGATTGCGCGCTTCAGCTCGACCTCCGGCCCGGTCGGCGCGACGAAGGCCACCTGCGCGGCGCGCAGCGGCGGCAGGTCGGGAAAGGCCCGCACCGCCGCGGTGTAGGCGATCAGGGCCGAGGCACCGCCGTATAGCGTCCTCCCCTGCATCCAGTTGTCGAGGCCGGAAAAGCGGGTTTCCCCGCCCTTGGCGGTGATCGGATCGAGAAGGCTGGCAATGCTCATGAAGGCGGTCATTGCCTCTGTCGTGCCGTGCGTCCAGACTGACGTTACGTAAGGCATGAAGTGACGATTGCCTTTAGGGCAGAGAATCGCTAGTGCGCCGCTTCCTTCCCGAGAGGGTGGGCGAGGCCCGATGGCGGAGTGGTTACGCAGAGGACTGCAAATCCTTGCACGCCGGTTCGATTCCGGCTCGGGCCTCCACTTCTCGCTGGTCGGCGAAGAGTGCCGCTTTAGCTCAGTTGGTAGAGCACATCATTCGTAATGATGGGGTCACGTGTTCGAGTCACGTAAGCGGCACCATTTTCCCAAGTGTCCGGAATTTACATGACATTTCCGTCGCGGAAGTGTTACGCAGCCCCCCTGCCATAGAGAAGAGGCCCGATTCCAAGGGTCCGTCGGATCGCTGAGAATTTCGGCTAGCGCGCCCCGCAGGCGCGCGGTTGGGGGGCGATCCAGATGGGCATTTGCCAGCACGACAACGACGAGATTGCGCGCGGTCAGAGGGCCGCCTTCCTTGGCATACAGGCCATACTACTGGCGGGGGGTGCGGCAGTTGCTGTGCCATCGGTTGCATACGCGCAAGCGGTGCCGAGCCGGACCGAGCTGACCCCGCCGCAGGCACGCGAGCCGGCCCGACCGCCGACCACGCTGACGATCGATGGCGGCATGGAACGCTCTCCCTGCGCGCTCGACGCTCCCGATCTCGCGGACATCAAGGTCACGCTCAACTCGGTGCGCTTCGTCGGTGCGGAAAAGGCGCCCGATGTCGCGCTGGATGGGGCCTATCGGAGCTACCTTGGGCGCGAGCTGCCGATCTCCGTGCTGTGCGACGTGCGCGCGGCGGCCAACCAGCGATTGCAACGGGCAGGCTATCTCGCGACGGTCGAGATTCCGGCGCAGCGCCTGTCGAATGGCGATGCCGAGATGCGCATCGTGTTCGGCCGCGTGACCGCGCTGCGCGTGCGCGGCGATGCCGGGCCGTCGGAACGGCTGGTCGCCGGCTATCTCGAGCCGATCACGCAGGATGCCGTGTTCAACACGAGGCGGGCCGAGCGCTACCTGCTGCTGGCCGACGATCTGCCCGGCGTCGACGTTCGCCTTTCGCTGCGTCCGGCGGCGGACGGTGCACCCGGCGACCTGGTCGGCGACATTGCGGTGATCCGGCGTCGCGGCACGCTCGACTTCAATGTGCAGAACTATGGCGCCAAATCGCTGGGGCGGTTCGGCGGGCTTCTGCGCGGCGAGGTTTATGACATCACCGGCCTCGGCGATCGCACCAGCGTCGCGCTGTTCTCGACTGCGGACTTCGAAGAACAGCAGACCGTCCAGCTCGGGCACGATTTCGCGATCGGCGGCGAAGGGCTGCGGATGTTCGGCCAGTTCACCTACAGCTGGACCGATCCCGATCTCGACCTGCCGGGACTCGACGTCGAGTCCGAAACGCTCTTCGCCACGCTTGGCCTGGCCTATCCGCTCCAGCGCAGCCGCAGCGCCTCGCACGTGCTGAGCGGCGGGTTCGATTTCGTCGACCAGGACTTGACGGTGAACGATCTGCGCCTAACCCGCGACCGGGTGCGAACCGTCTTCCTGCGGCTCGACTCGTCCTATGTCGACGCCGACAGCATTTCGGGCACGGACGGGTACACCGCCTTCGAGCCCCGCCTCGGTGCTTTCGGCGCCGTGGAAGTGCGTCAGGGCATCGACGTGTTCGATGCCAGCCCCGACTGTCGCCCTAATCCCGGAGGCTGCATTGCAGCAGGCATCGCACCCAACCGGATCGAGGCCGACCCCACCCCGCTGATGGTGCGGGTCGAAGGCCAGGCCGACTATCGCCCGCTGCCGGCGCTGCGTTTCTCGCTCGGAATGAGCGCTCAATTCACCGGCGACCCACTCCCGGCGTTCGAGGAATTTGCCGGTGGAACCTATTCGATCGGACGCGGCTATGACCCGGGCAGCATCCTGGGCGACAATGGCTACGCGCTCTCCTTCGAGATCGGCTACGGCTCGTTGGCACCGGCCGGTCCGCGCGCAGTGGCGTGGGAAGGTTACCTCTTCACCGACATGGCCTGGGTGTGGAACGAGGACCCGAGCCGCGCCCCGCTCAATCCCGACCGCCTGTGGTCCGCAGGGGCGGGCGTCCGCTTTGCCTATGGCAGCGCGATGCAGGCCGATGTGACGCTGGCCGTGCCGCTCGAAAAGCCGGACTTCGCCGCCGATCGCGGAGACGTTCGGCTGCTCTTCTCGCTCACCACCCGCGTGCTACCCTGGAGGTTCTGACATGGCCCGCTCTCCCCTTTGCCGCACGCCCCTGCTGCTTGGCGGGGCGGCGCTCGCCATGGCCACCGTGCTGGCCCATCCGGCACCCGCCAGGGCCGATGCGTTCAACGCCTCGCCCGTCTTCGTGCGCGGCAGCGGCAATGTCGACCGTTCGGTCGCGAACACCGACACGATCACGATCACCTCTTCGACTGCCGTCCTCGACTGGACGCCCTTCGAGGACAATTCCGGCAATGCGCTGACCTTCCTGCCGAACGGGAACACGGCCTATTTCCAGGACGCGCCGGGGCAGGGCGGCTTTGCGGTGCTCAACCGGATCCTGCCGTCGACCAACGGGAATATAGTGGTATTCGAAGGATCGGTGATCTCGCGCCTGCAGGATGCCAGCGGCGGATTCTCGAGCGGCGGGACTGTGGCATTCTACTCGCCGACCGGAATCCTCGTCGGAAGCACGGCGGTGTTCGACGTCGGGCAATTGCTGCTGACCACGCTCGATCCCGATCTCGACAGTTTCGAGAGCTATGCGGCCGGGGGAACGCTGCGCTTGGCCGGTCCATCGGGCTCCACCGCCGCCGTCGACATTGCCGCTGGCGCTCAGTTCTCGGCGAGCGGCGAGGGCAGCTATCTCGCCGTCGCGGCGCCGCAGATCATCATGCGGGGCACGGCCCATATCAACGGGTCGACAGCCTATGCGGCGGGCGAAAAGGTTAATCTGACCTATAACAACGGGCTGTTCGACATCCAGATTCCCGTCGGTACGAGTGTCGGAACGCCGATCGATCACAGCGGAACCACCGGCGGGCCATCGAGCACGGGCTCGGGCGACAATCACATGATCTACGCGGTCGCCAAAGCGCAGACCGATCCGATCACCATGCTGCTGCGCGGCAATCTGGGGTTCGATGCCGCGACCACGGCCGGCATCGACAATGGCGATATCATCCTGTCGGCCGGCTATGACGTCTTCGGACGCAACGTCTTCACCGGGTCGGTTGCTAGTGCTGCGACCGCGGAGTCGATCTCTATCCTCGGTGGATCGAACCTGAGTTCCAGCGTGTTTGCAGGCGCCACGGGCGGCTTCAATGCGGACACGGATGCAGGCACTATCGGTTTCGCCGACGATCTGACGATCCGCGCGGCCCGCTCCATTTCCATAACGGCGCGCAACGGAAACGATCTTACCGTCGCCGGAGACTCAAGCTTCCAGGCCAAGGGCACAATCGCTCCTTCGGGCGATGTGACGGGGGGAGAGATCACGCTTACCGGGCGCGATGCGGCTACCCTTGCTTTCGGTGGGATTCTTTCGGCCTTCGCCACTCCGGACCAACGCGATGGGACATCGACCGGTGGTGACATAGCGCTGATCGCCGATGGCGGGACCGTCTCGGTCGGTGGCGATGTCGACCTGTTCGCTCAGGCCAACAACCATTTCCCCAGCGGGACGCTTGGCGACGGGTTCGGCGGCACGACCCGTCTGCTCGCCGAAAACGATGGCCTGATCGACCTGCGTGGCGGCTTGCATATGAATACCAACGCCTTCGGCAATGGCCTCGCTGGGCGAACCGCCACGGCGGGAACCAGCGAAGTTTTGGCACGCAGCGGCGGTCGGATCGACGTGGCGGGTGATGCGCTGATGCAGGCATCGGGATTTGGCGGCGATGCGGACGGTTCGCTCGGTGTGATCGATGGCGGCGCCGGGATTGGTGGGCTGGTGCAGGTTCGGGCCGATGGAGGCAGCATCGCCTTTGGCGGCACTGTGTCCATGCGGGCGGAAGGAAACGGTGGCCACGGTGCGAGTTTCTTTGGCGCGGGACCGGGCGATGGCGGCGGGATCGGCCGCGGAGGCCTGGTGCTGATCAATTCCATCGATGGGTCGATTACGATTGCCGACACGACTACGCTTCTCGCAAGAGGTAGCGGTGGCCGTGGCGGTTCCGGAGGCGCGGGCTTCGGGGGGCGCGCGCAGGTCCTTGCTAATGGCACCGGAAGGGTGGACTTGGTCGATCTCTCCGCCTCCGCGCATGGATTGGGCGGTGACGGTTCTGCGGATCATGGTCGCGGGGGCGACGGCGAGGGTGGCCAGTCCGTAGTCTTCACTGAGGGGGCGGGCGACATCCGCCTGAGCGGAAATGCAAACCTTCAGGCCAACAGCTTCGGTGGCGATGGCCATGCAGGGGGCAATGCGACGGGCGGCAACGCAGGTCTCTACGCCGTAGCCGGCTCGATCGCCGTCGATGGCAATGCGTACGTTTCCACGCAGGCGTTCGGCGGCGACGCGACTATCGGTTTCGGCGGCAATGGCGGGGATGCGCTCGGAGGCACCTCCTACCTTCTGGCAGATGGATCACCGACGGAAAGTGCAAGCGTGACGATCGGCGGGAATGCCGACGTCTACGCTAGCGGTTACGGCGGCAATGGGGGAGCAGGCGATGGTTCGACGATAGCCGCAGGCAATGGCGGGACCGGAACCGGCGGTACTTATCAGGGGGCACCGGGCACCGGCGGAGCCTTCGCTCTTGCCGGGCGTGACGGGGGCTTCCTGAGCGTCGCGGGTACGACCTTCCTCCAGTCGTCCGGATACGGCGGTCGTGGCGGAACGGGCGGGACCGGCCAGATGGGCGGTGCAGGTGGTGCGGGAATTGCCGGCACAACGCAGGCGGGCACCTATAGGGCATTTGGCGATGGCTCGCTCGGCGACGGGCAGGCCATTTTCGATGCACTCACCCTGACTGCCAGCGGATTCGGTGGGCAAGGTGGAACGGGCGGATCAGGGCTGGGCATCGGCGGTATCGGCCGAGGCGGGTTCGCCGGCGTCTTTGCCGTGGATTCGCGGGTCGATGCTGCGCGCATCTCGACGACGGCAAGCGGATTCGGTGGCTTCGGCTCGACCGGCGGCGAAGGCTTCGGTGGCAATGCCGGCGTGGCGGTAACTTCGGGCATGATGACCGCCGCCAGCCTTTTCGCCTCGGCCGGCGGCAGCGGTGGCGGAGCCACGACCGGACAGGGCGGTAACGGCACGGGCGGGGAAACCTCGATCGATACCGACGTGGACACGAATTCGATCCTGAATGTGACCGGCGACATCGATTACTCCGCATTCGGCTCTGGAGGATCCTCCGAATTGGGCAATGGCGGCATCGGGCAAGGCGGAACGGCCCGCCTTGCCAATGCCCGCACCGGGAGCATTATGGTCGGTGGTCGCATCGCCCTGTCGGCGGGGAGTAGCGGTGGATCGGGTGTTGTCGGCGGCGATGCCTTTGCCGGAAATGCGCTGTTCGAGGCCGAGGAGAATTCCACGACAGATATCGGTTCGCTCGGTCTGGTCGCAAACGCTTCCGGCGGTTCGGGCACCGTTACGGCTGGAATGGCCGTTGCGGGCGATGCACGCCTGTTTGTGAACGGCGGCGCGTTCACCGCGCAAGGCAATGTGGATATCTTCGCCGACGCCTTCGGCGGAACGGGCCTCGATGGGGCCAATGGCGGGGCTGCCTATGGCGGGATCGCGAGCATCCAGATCGATGGCGGCGATGCGACCATCGGCGATGGGCTGATCGTCTTTGCCGGAGGCTTCGGCGGCTCGGCGCAAGGTCCGGGCGGCGATGGAGGCGACGGCTTCGGCGGAGCGGCCCTGGTGTCCGTGGGGGGCAACGCCAACCAGCTGGGCAGTCTCACGGTCGATGGCACGCTCAGCATGCTCAGCGATGGCTATGGCGGTCGCGGGGGCGATGGCGATGGCATCGTTGCGGCGGGCAAGGGCGGGCTGGGCCAGGGCGGGCGCGATGCCGTCGCCAGCCTGGTCGACGGCGAGCAGGGAACCGGTGCCTATATCTTCGTCGATGCAGACTACGGCCGTCTGTCCATCCCCGGCGACGCAAATGTCACCGCGCTCGGTCAGGGCGGAGAAGGTGGCAATGCGCCCGAAGGAAGCACGGGAGGGCGCGGCGGCGACGCGATCGGCGGCGACGTATTGGTCGGTCTCGTCGGACCAATGGCGGGCGGACCGCGACTTGGCTCTGCGGTATTCGGCACGCTGAATGTTGCCAGTCGGGCGGATGCCGGTTCGGGCGGAACGGACGACACGGGGCGCTATACCGGTATGGGCGGCAATGCCTTTGGCGGCAACATCCTGGTCGCCAGCCGCGGATCGGGCCTGTCTGCCGGTTCGATCGGCATTTTCGACACCAGCGTCGGCGGAGCCGGAAGCACCGGCGGGAATGCTACCGGCGGCCAGGCCGGCATGGCGACGAGCGATGGCGGGACGATCGATGTGGGCGACTATCACGCCGCGTCGGTTGCCTATGGCGGTCTCGGACAATCCGGCCAGGGCGGCAATGCGATAGGCGGGATCGCCTTTCTCGGCTTCCAGGGTGGCACGACCAGTATTTCGGGATCGGCCACCGTCGACGCCAGCGGTTATGGCGGCGAGTCGATCGAGGGCGATGGCGGCGATGGGACGGGCGGCACGGCCGATATCGCCATCTTCAGTGGGAACGCGGGCAGTGGCAGCGTGACCGGACCGGTCAACATTTCCGCCAACGGCTTTGGTGGCAGCACGCAATCGACGAACGGCGTAGGCGGGACCGGAACGGGTGGGCTCGCCTATGTGCGCAGCCAGGCAGGAGGAAGCATCAGCTTCGGCAGCGTCTCGCTTTCCGCCAACGGGACGGCCGGCGTCGATGCGGATGGTGCGCCGTCGGGCGATGCCATCGGCGGTCTGGTTCAGGTGCTCGCAGATGGCGGAGGTCTGCTCACCGCCGATTTCCTGGAGATCGATGCCAGCGGTGCCGGCACCGCGGGATCGTTCCAGATTATCGCCAATGGCGGCACGATCGAGCTCGACGAAGTCGATGCCAGTGCCGTCGGCTCACAGGCCGGCGATGCTTCACTGATCCGCGCCGCTGGCGGGACGATCCCGATAAGCGGGTCGGCCCGGTTCACGCTGACGGGCGATCTCGACATCGTCACGGCAAACGGCGGATTTATCGGCGGCCCGAGCCTCGGTGCGCCTTCTGCCCGGATCGACATTTCCACCGAAGGTACCGTCACGATCGATGGCGACGATGACGACCGGATCAGCTTCGGCGGTGAGACGCTGGCCATCCGATCGCGCGAGCTCGATATCCTGTCGGGCGCGCGGATCGGGGCGCAATTGCTGCAATTGAACGTCGTCGGGAACGATCATCAGACGGTGATCGGGGGCAGCGGCGACACGGCGGGATACACGCTGACCCAGGACGAACTCGGCCGCATCGATGCTGGCGCAGCCACATTCGCAACATCCCTCGATGGCTCGGCATCCGATGACCTCCTGTTCCGCGACACGACCATTTCCGGTTCCCTCGACGAGGGGGTTTCCGAACTCGAGATCAGTGCCAGGGTGGTGCGCGTGGAAGGGATGGTGACCTATCGGGACGCCGCCGACACCGACTATCTCGGTATTTTCGCCGACCGGCTTGAAATCGTGACACCGGGCGGAATCCAGATCCTCGGTCTGAATGATCGATATACCGGCACGTTCGAGTTCGAAGGCGGCAATTTCTGGATGGCCGACGCCGACACTATCGCGCTGCTGCAGGGAGATGTCGCCTTCGAGGGACGCAACGACCTGCTCGCGACCTCGGCACCGGGCAGCGACGATCCCCTTGGCTATCTGAGGGCCGGTGACGTCGAGATCGATATCTGGGAATCCTTCCTCGTGCGCAACACCGGCACCGCCGCAGAGCCCGGCGGCATCACCGTGACGGGATCGCTGACCGTCGATGGTGATGGCGACGAGTCCGAAGTCCTGCTCGATGTGTTTGCCTATGGACGTCGGCAGAATGAAGACGGGTCCTTCACGACCGGCGCCGACTTCTTCGCACTGGTCGATTTTGAAGGTGGGGAAGAGGAGGAAGGCGAGGTCAACTACTCCGATGATGCGCAATTCAACAATTGCGGCATCAATTCCGGAGAATGCACGGTGGTCGAAGAGCCCGACGAGCGCGAGGAAGTGCTCGAAGTGGTCGAAGAAGAAGCGCCGGCTGCCGCTGTGACCACGACAGAGCCGGTCGCCTCCGCGCCGATCGAGCAAAGTGAGCAGGACAGCAATGTCGAGTTCGGTGCCGACTTCCCGGGTCTGCTCAGCGCGTCGTTCATCGCCGAACAGGATACGATCGACGACCCGGTGGCGAGCGGCGGAGACATCGCGCTCTACGGTTCCGGCGATGGGGGCGACGACGATGGCGAAGAAGAGGGTGCTGCCGGGGAGGATACCGATGCGCAATAAGACCCGCTTCGCCCTGTGTATGTGTGTAGCCGCCTCACTGGCCCTGTTCGATCCGGCCCATCCGGCATCGGGGCAAGAGCGGGAACGCGCGATCAGCTATAGCGATACCTTCCCGATCGGGGGCAACGGCCTGTGCGAGGCGCAGATCATGCCGCCGCAGGCCGGTGCCGGCCTGTTCGACCGCAGCTATGCGATCGTTTGCCGCGACGCTGCGGCGCCGGTGGGTACGCTGTGGGTGATCCGCGATGCACAGGGAAGCGATGCCCGGGCGCGCTTCCTCCCGTCGGCCGAATGCCTCGCGGGCGACGGCGCGGCCGTGCCCGAGATACTCGCCGCAAGCGCAAGCTATGCCTGTACCGATAGCGATCTCGGAACCCGGCGGGTTCTCGTGGCCGGCGAGGCGGGCGGCAGGCTTTATGCGGGCGAGGCGATCGCGGCATATGGGGACGCGGTAAGGCTGGGGATCGCCACGCTGGTCAACGACCGGCCGGTGCAGGGGGATGTCGAGATTCCGCTCACCGAGACCGGCGATGCAGCAGCCTTTGCCCGGGCGCAGGCCCGCGCGCTCGCCTCGGATGCCGTCATCGTCGAGGCCTATCGCCGCAGCAACAGCGGCGATTTTGCCGAAGCGGCGGAGTTCTTCGCGCAAACTGCCGCCACCACCGAGGGGAGCGATGCGGCCGAAGCCCGCCTCAACGCGGCCCTGCTCCAGTCGAACCTCGGCAATTTCGCCGAAGCGGCGCGGGGATTTTCAATTGCGAGGGGGCAGGTCGCAGGCGATCCGGTGCTGTCGCGACTGCTGCGCAATTACGAGGCTATCGATGCGCTCAATGCTGGCGCGCCGGAGGTCGCGCTCGATATTCTCGAACGGCCCTTGCAGTCGGGTGCGACCTCTCGCGACGCGCTTGAATCGCTGGAGATCACCGACGCACTGGCGGCGCGCCTGTCAGCCGAGCAGGCGAGCGCGCTCGATTCCGTCGGTGGACTGACGGGGCTCGAACGGGCCGATCTGCTCGATGGTCAGACGGCCTATCTCAAAGCCACCGCGCTGCGGTTGATGGGACGCAGGGCCGAGGCCGAAAGCCATCTGACCGACGCCGACACGAGGCTCGCACGCGTGCGCAACGGGACGGTGCGTTCGATCCTCTGGTTGAGGGCGCAGGTCATGGGCGAATTGGCCGATCTGGCAGAGGAAAGAGGCGATAGCGCCGCTGCCGAGGCCTATCACGCAGAAGCGATCGGCGTGCTCGCGGCCAACTATCCCAATTCACCGGCCCTCCTCAGCAGCAAGGCGCAGTTCGCCGGATTTCTCGCCCGCAGCGGTCGGACCGGCGACGCGCTGGCGACTTATCGCGAGCTGGTCGACAAGGCGGAGGGCAAGCCCGCGCCCTCGTTGCGGCGCCTGCTCGTCCCCTATTTCAACCTGCTGACCGATGGCGGCGTGGCCGGCAGCGACGCGGCGGCCGACATCTTCCTCGCCAGCCAGCTGCTGCAACGCCCGGGCCTCGCCCAGACGCAGGCCGTACTCGCCCGCGAACTGTCGGGCGGGAGCGACGAGGCCTCGCAATTGTTCCGCAAGGCGGTCAATGTCGGGCGGTCGGTCGAACAGGCGCGCAATCGTGTCGCACTGCTAGAAGGCCGCGCCGCGAGCGATCCGCTAGCCGCCGAACGGCTGGCCACCCAGCTCGCCACGCTCGAAAAGCTCGAGGCGCAGCAGCTGGCGATTCAGGACAGGCTGGGTGAGTATCCCCGGTTTCGTGCGGTCTCGGATGGGCGCGTTACGTTGGACGAACTGCAGCAGACGCTCCAGCCCGGCGAAGCCTATCTCAAGCTGGCCACGCTGAACGGTGCGACCTTCGTCATCTACGCCACGCCCGACATGGCCCGCGCCTATCGTGCCGGGATCGATCCCGAAGCGCTGGAGGCCGAAGTCGACGAACTGCGCGCGACCATCGCCTATGTCGAGAATGGCCAGACGCTCACCTTCCCCTTCAACATCGAGAAATCGCGCTCGCTTTACCAGGCGCTGCTCGATCCCATCGACGGGGAGCTCGGTTCGGTCGAGCATCTGATCTTCGAACCCGATGGTGCGATGCTGCGCCTGCCGGTCAATCTACTCGTGGCCGACGACCAAAGCGTCGAGCGGTACGCCGAGCGGATCGCGCGGGGCGGCGACGAATATGATTTCACCGGCACCAACTGGCTGGGCCGCAAGGTGCGGATCACCACCACCGTTTCGCCGAGCGCCTTCCGCGATGTGCGGCAGGCGCCGCGGTCATCGGCCTCGCGCGAATACATCGGCTTCGGCGAGAATACGCCGCTGGCCGAGGATCGCGGCACGCTCGGCACTCGCTCGGCGCTGGCAGGCGGGACGGACTGCCTCTGGGCTCCGGCAATCTGGGATTATCCGATCAAGGCCGACGAGCTCTACACCGCGTCGCGCAGTCTGGGTACGAGCGCTGCCGAAGAACGGATCGTCACCGGCGATACCTTTACCGATAGCGCAGTGTTGAGAATGGACGATCTGGACGAGTATCGTATCCTCCATTTCGCGACGCATGGCCTCGTCACGGCACCGCAGCCCGAATGTCCGCCCCGGCCCGCCCTGCTCACCTCGTTCGGGGGCGACCATTCCGACGGGCTGCTGTCCTTCGCGGAGATTTTCGATCTCAAGATCGATGCCGATCTGGTTATCCTCTCTGCCTGCGACACGGCGGGCGCGGCAACCCGCGGCGCATCGCGCGAGGCGGGCGTTTCGGGGGGAGGCTTTGCGCTCGATGGCCTGGTCCGCGCCTTCGTCGGCGCCGGCGGACGCACGGTGGTCGCCAGCCACTGGCCCGTGCCCGACGATTACGATGCCACCAATCGGCTGATCGACGGGTTCTTCGCCGCCCCTGGGGGGACCCCGCTGGCCGAAGCGATGCGCCGTTCGCAGGGCGCCCTGATGGATCGGGCGGAAACCTCGCACCCGTTCTACTGGTCGGCCTTCGCGATCGTCGGCGATGGCGGTGCGCAACTGCGCAACTAGGCCGGGAGACCCGGCCCGCGCCGCCGACGCCTATTTGAGCGGGAGGATCTTGCCGATGATGTATTCGGCGGCCTCCTCCGCTGTCATCTCGACCGTGTTGACGCGGATTTCCGGGTCCTCGGGCGCTTCATAGGGGCTGTCGATCCCGGTGAAGTTCTTCAGCTTGCCCTCGCGCGCCTTCTTGTAGAGGCCCTTGACGTCGCGCGCCTCGGCAACCTCCAGCGGCGTGTCGACGTGAATCTCGATGAACTCCCCGCCATCGATCATGTCGCGCACCAGCTGGCGATCGGCGCGAAACGGGCTGATGAAGGCGGTCAGCACGATCAGCCCGGCATCGGTCATCAGCTTGGCGACCTCGCCGATCCGGCGGATATTCTCGATCCGGTCGCTTTCTGTGAAGCCCAGATCCTTGTTGAGCCCGTGGCGGACATTGTCGCCGTCGAGCAGGAAGGTGTGCCGGTTCATCAGCGCCAGCTTCTTCTCGACCTCGTTGGCGATGGTCGATTTGCCCGAGCCCGACAGCCCGGTGAACCACAGCACGCGCGGCGTCTGGTTCTTCATCTCGGCATGGTGTTTGCGCGAGATATCGGTCGGCTGCCAGTGGACGTTCTGGCTGCGACGCAGGCTGAAATGCAGCATCCCCGCGCCAACCGTGTGATTGGTGATCTTGTCGATCAGGATGAACCCGCCGAGCGCGCGGTTGTCCTCATAGGGATCGAACACGATGCGCTTGTCGGTGGTGATTTCGCATACGCCGATCTGGTTGAGATGCAGTGTCTGCGAGGCGAGGTGCGACCCCGAACCGCTCGGATTGTTGACGTCGATCTCGTATTTGGGATGCGCCACGGTCACGCTGACGGTCTGCGTGCCGAGCTTGAGCCAGTAGGCGCGGCCCACGACCAGCGGCTCGTCGTCCATCCACACGATGGTCGATTCGAACTGGTCGGCGACTTCGGGCGGGCTGTCGGCAGTTGCGAGCACATCGCCGCGCGAACAATCGATCTCGTCCTCGAGCGTGATCGTCACCGACTGGCCGGCGACCGCTTCATCGAGGTCGCCATCCATCGCGACCACCGATTTTACTTTGCTGGTCTTGCCCGAGGGCAGGGAGCGCAGCATGTCGCCTGGCTTGACGGTGCCGGTGGCGATCTGGCCCGCGAAGCCGCGGAAGTCGAGATTGGGACGATTGACCCATTGCACCGGCATCCGGAAGGGCTTCGCCTGGTTGGCGGTGTTGTTGACCTCAATCGCTTCGAGATGGTCGATCAGCACCGGGCCGTCGTACCAGCCGGTGTTGTCCGAACGCGTGGTGATGTTGTCGCCGGCAAGGCCCGACATCGGGATGGCGGTAAAGCTTTCGATACCGATGCTCTTCGCGAAGGCCTCGTAATCAGCAACGATCGCGTCATACTTTGCCTGGTCGTAATCGATCAGGTCCATCTTGTTCACCGCAAGCACCAGGTTCCTGATGCCGAGCTGGTGGCACAGGAAGCTGTGGCGCTTGGTCTGCACCAGCACGCCCTTGCGCGCATCGATCAGGATTACGGCGGCGTCTGCGGTCGAGGCGCCGGTCACCATATTGCGCGTGTACTGCTCATGCCCCGGGCAGTCGGCGACGATGAACTTGCGCTTCTCGGTCGCGAAAAAGCGATAGGCGACGTCGATCGTGATGCCCTGTTCGCGCTCGGCCGCAAGCCCGTCGACCAGCAGGGCGAAATCGATTTCCTGCCCCTGCGTGCCAACCTTCTTGCTGTCGTTCTCGAGCGCAGCCAGCTGGTCCTCGAAGATCATCTTCGAATCGTAGAGCAGGCGGCCGATCAGCGTCGATTTGCCATCGTCCACGCTGCCGCAGGTGATGAAGCGCAGCATCGACTTGTTCTGGTGCTGCTCGAGATAAGCCTCGATATCTTCGGCGATCAGGGCGTCGGTCTTGTAGATCGGGTCGGTCATGTTTCTCATCCCGTCATCCCAGTGGTTGCGTTAGCAGGCCAAAGGCCAAAGCTGGGTTCGTTGTCGGTGAAGCCGGTCGGTTGGAGGGCGACCCCGGATCAAGTCCGGGGTTGACGCTTCGGAACGCTGCGCATTCCGTGGCGCGTCAAAAATACCCCTCCTGCTTCTTCTTCTCCATCGACGCGTCGCCCGCGTCCTTGTCGATCACGCGGCCCTGGCGCTCGCTGGTGGTGGTGAGCAGCATTTCCTGCACCACTTCCTGCAAGGTGGACGCCTCGCTTTCCACGGCGCCGGTCAGCGGGAAGCAGCCCAGCGTGCGGAAGCGGATGGATCGGGTGGTGATCTCCGGGCGATAGCCCATCGCCTTCTCAAGCCGGTCGATATCGTCGGCCATGAAAAGGCCGCCATCGTGCTCGTAGGTCGGGCGCTTGGCGCTGAAATAGAGGGGCACGATCTCGATGTTCTCGGCCATGATGTATTGCCAGATGTCGAGCTCGGTCCAGTTGGACAGCGGGAACACGCGGATGCTCTCACCCTTCTTCTTGCGCGCGTTGTAGAGGTTCCACAGCTCGGGGCGCTGGTTCTTCGGATCCCAGCCATGCGTGGCGGTGCGGAAGGAAAAGATGCGCTCCTTCGCGCGGCTCTTCTCCTCGTCGCGGCGCGCGCCGCCGAAGGCGGCATCGAAGCCATGCTTGTCGAGCGCTTGCTTGAGCCCTTCGGTCTTCCACATGTCGGTGTGCAGCGGACCGTGGTCGAACGGGTTGATCCCGCGTTCGGCGGCCTCGGGATTCTGATGGACGATCAGCTCCATCCCGGCATCCTCTGCGGCTTTTGCGCGCAGCTTGTACATTTCCTGGAACTTCCAGGTCGTGTCGACATGCATCAGCGGGAAGGGCGGGGGCGAGGGGTAGAAGGCCTTCTTGGCGAGGTGCAGCATCACGGCGCTGTCCTTGCCGATCGAATAGAGCATCACCGGCTTGTCCGCCTCGGCGGCGACTTCGCGCATGATGTGGATGCTTTCGGCCTCGAGCCGCTGAAGATGGGTCAGGGTCTTGGTGTCGGTCATTCGATGGCTCCGCGTTTCCAGGCAGAGAGATAGGTTTGCGCGCTCCATATGGACCTCCCAAATGGGAGGTGATAGAAAAAGTTGTATGCGTATTCCCAATCTCGGCGAGACCGATCTGCTGGTGCCGCTGCATTCGGGCGTGTTCGAACAACCCATGTGGCAGACCTTCCTGCGCCAGCTCAGCCGGGTGTGCGAGGCGCAAGGCGTGTCGATCCGGCTCGAAAGTGCGGGCGAAGGCGGCGACGTCACGCTGGCGGAGGGAAACACGTTCGCTCTCCCCAAGGCCGATATGCGCGAAGGGAGGGTCTATTCGGGCGAGGAATTGGGCACCGAGCATGTATCGCTGCGCGCCGTTCGGCTCGGGAACGAGGGTCTTGCGCTCACGCTGGCGGTCCTGTCTCCCGGCGCAGCCGGGGCCGAGATCGCCAGCCTGATTTCGGCACTCGTGCCGCATCTGCGTGTCGCGTTGCAGGTGCTTGCCTCGCTCGAGCGCGAGCGCAGCCGCGCCTCGGTCAGCGCAGAGGCCTTTCGCCGAATGAATTTCGGCTGGATCGCACTCGACGAACGCTGCCGCATCGTCGATCTCGATGCGCAGGCCGAGCGCCTCCTCGCGCGCTCGGGTGCTTTGCGCCGCGGACCTTACGACCGGCTGGTCCCGGCCCTGCCCGCGATCGACCGCCAGCTGACCGCGCTCGTCAAGGCCATGGCGGGGGACCGGCGCCATCGCCCCCGCGCGATCAATCTCAGCCAGGATCCGTGGACCGATATTCTTGTCGCGCCCGTGCGCATCGAGGCGCTCGCCGGGAAGGACAAGGCGGTGGCAGTGGTCTATCTGCGTGGCGACCGCTCCTCGAGCGCCGACCGGCACGAACAATTGGTCGATGTCTTCGACCTGACGCCCGCCGAAGCGCGGCTCGCCTGGTCGCTCGCGCAAGGGCTGTCGATTGCGCAGGCGGCGAAAGCGCATGGGCTGACCGTGGAGACCGCGCGCTATTATTCGAAGAAAATCTACGCCAAGACCGGCGCGCGGGGGCAGGTGGACCTGGTACGCAATATCCTTACCGGGGTGCTGGCGCTGGCCTAACAATTACCGGTCATTGCGAGGAGCCGCAGGCGAGGCGGCAATCCGTGGCGCCGGGCGGGCAGCGGGTTCCGGTGATGGATTGCTTCGATCTAGTCGGTGCGGGCGGTCAAATCGGGCCAGAAATTGTCGGCGCCGCGTGCGATGACTCCGCTGCCGAGTTTCGCGCTCCAATAGGCGTCGTTGCCGTGTTCGGAGCGCCATTGCCACAGGCGGCGGGTGAGGTGCTGCAGGCTGTATTCCTGCGTGAAGCCGATGGCCCCGTGGACCTGGTGCGCGATCGCCGTGCCGACCTCGACCGCCCGGTTCGCGCGCAGCTTGGCGGCCGCAATCTCTAAATCGGCGAGGCCGCGATCGAGCGCCTGCGCGGCTCCCATCGCCGCACAATTGGCGGCAGCCGCCTCGCAGGAGAAAGTGGCAAGGCTCTGCTGCACCGCCTGGAACCTGCCCAACGGCCGACCGAACTGCTGGCGCTCGTTGACGTAATCGACCGACAGCGCGAGCGTCGCGTCGAGCGCTCCGGCTATCTGGCAAGAGCGTGCGAAAGCCATCGCAAGTTCGCGTTCAACGCCCTCGGCCCGCTGGATCACCAGCGCCGGGAGGTCGATGCCGAGCGCGTGATATCCGGAAAGCCGGAAGACGGTCAGTGCATCGAGCCAGTCGCCGCCGAAACCGCCCTCGGTCTCGGGCGCCAGCAGTAGCGGGAGGCCGAGTTTCTCGATCCGCGCGAGGTCGCGCTCCTCGCTTGCGACCGGGCCGAGTTCGGCAAACAGCGGATCGGCCATTTCCGCCAGCATGCGGCGGGTGTCGCTCATCCCAAGGTGCGTCATCGAAGCCCCAGCCCCCTTGCGATGATGCCCTTGATGATCTCGCGCGTTCCCCCGCGCAGCGAAAAACTGGGGCTGACCTGGAGCAGGTAGAAGCAGACCGCGTGCAGAACCTCGGCTTCGGCGTCGCCGAAATCGACCGCTGCCTGCACCAGCTGCGGGATCGCCTGCTCGTAGGAATTGCCGAGGTCCTTGACGATGGTCGCCTCCAGCGCCGGATCCTCTCCGCGCGCCAGCTTGGCCGCGACCGAGGCGCTCATCAGTCGCAGCGTCCACGCCTCCGCCGCCAGACGCCCGACCAATTGCGCCAGTGCCGGATCGTCCTTCGCCCCGGCGTGGCGTACAAGTTCGAGGAACAGCACCATGGAGGACAGGTATCGTTCCGGCCCCGAGCGTTCGAGCGAGAGTTCGGCGGTGGCCTGCTTCCACCCTTCGCCCTCCACGCCGAGCAGAGCGGAGGCGGGCAGGCGCACGTTCTCGAAGAACACCTCGTTGAATTCATGCGCGCCGGTAAGGTCGACGATCGGCCGCACGCTGACGCCGGGCGCATCCATAGGGATGACGAATTGCGAGAGGCCGGCCTGCCGCTCGCTCCCCGCCTCGCTGCGGACCAGCGCGATCATGAAATGGCTGACATGCGCGCCGGTGGTCCAGACCTTCTGACCCTCGATGACCCACTCGTTGCCGTCGCGCCGGGCCGATGTCCTTACCGAGGCGAGGTCCGATCCCGATCCCGGTTCGCTGAGTCCGATGCAGGCGTAGGCCTCGCCGCGCGCGATCGCGGGCACCCAGCGGCGCTTCAATTCCTCGTTGCCGAGCCGCAGCAACAGAGGCGCGCTCTGCCGGTCGGCGATCCAGTGCGCGCCGACCGGGGCACCCGCCGCCAGCAGCTCCTCGATCACCACATACCGTTCGAGCTGGCTGCGTTCGTGCCCGCCGTACTCTGTGGGCCAGGTCATGCCAAGCAGTCCCGCTTCGCCCAGTTTACGGCTGAAAGCGGGGTCGGCCTTGGTCCAGCTGTTGGCGCGGCGGACGGGATCGCTCTCCCCGTGCTCCGCTACCAGCGTACGCACCTGCTCGCGCAGGGCGGGCGCAGTATCGGGCCAGTCGACCGTTTCGGTGACGAAGGTCTGCAAGGGTTCTCCTCTCTCGCGCACTGCTCTCGCCAATCTCACGCCGTGGCGCAAGACCCGTTGCATCGAGCAACGAATCCCGACAGTGTATGAGGCAAGAGACGAATCCCCAGATTTGCGCGAGGAGAGAGCAGATGACCGACTACAAGAACCTGATCGACGGCGAGATGGTCGATAATGGCGAATGGCTCGAGGTCCTGAACCCGGCCAACGAGCAGGTCGTCGGCCGCGTGCCCGCTTGCGGCAAGGACGAGCTCGACCGCGCAGTCGCCGCCGCCCGCCGGGCCTTCAAGGTGTGGAAGAAGACGAGCGCAGAGGAACGCCAGAAGGTCGTCCAGGGCATCGCCGCGGCGATCAAGGACAATGCCGACGAGCTCTATCGCCTGCTGACCACCGAACAGGGCAAGCCGCATGCGCAGGCGCAGCAGGAAATTTACGGGGCCGCGGGCCTCGCCGCCGCGCAATCGACGCTGACGCTCGACGACGTGATCAACCAGGATGACGACACGCGCCTTTCGCGCACCCGCCGCGTCCCGGTTGGCGTGGTCGGCGGCATCGTGCCGTGGAACTTCCCGATCATGATGGCGATCCAAAAGATCGTCCCCGCGCTGGTCGCCGGCTGCACCATCGTGCTCAAACCTTCGCCCTTCACGCCGCTGACCACGTTGCGCATTGCCGAGCTGATCAAGGACGTGGTGCCCGCGGGCACCGTCAACATCATCACCGGCGAAGACAGCCTCGGCCCGATGATCACCGAGCATCCTGATATCGACAAGATTACCTTCACCGGCTCGACCGCTACGGGCAAGAAGATCATGGAAGGCGCCAGCGGGGACCTCAAGCGCATCACGCTGGAACTCGGCGGCAACGATGCCTCGATCGTGCTGCCCGATGCCGATGTCGAGAAGGTTGCCGAACAGCTGTTCTGGTCGAGCTTTTCCAACGCCGGCCAGGTCTGCATCGCGGCCAAGCGCGTCTACATCCACAAGGACATCTACGAAGACCTGTCCAAGGCGATCGCCGAATATGCCAAGACCGTGGTCGTGGGCGATGGATCGCAGCAGGGCACGGGAGTCGGCCCGATCCAGAACAAGAAGCAGTACGAGCGCGTGCTCGAGCTGATCCAGGACGCCAAGGACAATGGCTACAAGTTCCTAACCGGCGGGGACAAGGACCCCTCTGGCACGGGCTATTACGTGCCGATCACGATCCTCGACAATCCGCCCGAGGACGCGCGGATCGTGGCCGAGGAACAGTTCGGGCCGGTCATGCCGCTGCTCAAGTTTGACAGCGTTGATGAAGTCATAGAACGGGCGAACAATTCGGAATATGGCCTCGCGGGCGCGGTCTGGACCAAAGACACCGACAAGGGCGTCGAGATTGCCGAACAGCTCGAGACCGGCACGGTGTGGATCAATGAATTCATGCACCTGTCGCCCTTCGCGCCCTTCGGCGGGCACAAGCAATCGGGCTTCGGCGCCGAATACGGCGTCGATGGGTTGAAGGAATTCACCTATCCGCAGGTCATCACGGTCAAGCGCGACGCGGCCGTCTGATAGGGTCTCCTAGTCCGGGAGGAGCGGGCCGAAGCCCCCTCCGCCCGGGGTCAGGATCACGAAGGCATCGCCAGGCTGCATCTCGGTCGAGCCGGTAGCGCCAATTTCCGCGCGCGTGCCATCTGCGCGTTCGACCCAGTTGCGACCAGGGGAGGCGTCCTCGCCTCCGCAGATACCGCGCGGTGCCACTTTGCGTCGGTTGGCGAGCATGTTGGCGCGCATCGCTTCGAGGAAGGTGATCCGCCGCTCCACGCCATCGCCGCCCGTGAAGGTGCCATCGCCGCCAGAGCCGTGGCGAATGGCGAAGCGGTCGAGCCTGACCGGCAGCCGCGTTTCGAGGATTTCCGGATCGGTCAGCCGCGAATTGGTCATGTGCGTTTGCACCGCGCTCGTACCGGGATGGTCGATCCCTGCGCCCGAGCCGCCGCAGATCGTTTCGTAATACTGGTGCGCCGCGTTGCCGAAGGTGAAATTGTTCATCGTCCCTTGCGCAGGCGCGAGGCGGCCGGTCGCTGCGAACAGTGCGTCGGTCACCACCTGGCTGGTCTCAACATTGCCCGCGACCACCGCCGCGCCCGGATTGGGATTGAGCATCGATCCGTCGGGCACGACGAGCTCGACCGGCCGCAGGCAGCCGTCGTTCATCGGGATCGCATCGTCGATCAGCGTGCGCACCACATAGAGCGCGGCGGCGCGGGTGATCGATTTGGGCGCGTTGAAATTGCCGGGAAGCTGGTCGCTGGTGCCGGTAAAGTCGAACACGGCGGAGCGCGCCTCGCCGTCGATGCGGATCGCGACCTTCACGACCGCGCCATTGTCCATCGGGTAGGCGAAGCTGCCGTCGTCCAGCTTGCCGAGCAGCCGACGTACGCTTTCCTCCGCATTGGCGAGGACGTGGTCCATGTATGCGCTGACGATCGCGGCCCCCTGGTCGCGCGCGGCGGCGTCGAGCAGTTCCTGCCCCCGCGTGCAGGCGGCAAGCTGGGCGCGCAGGTCGGAGATGTTGCGGTCGGGATTGCGCGCCGGGTAGGTGGCCGAGGCGAGAGTTTCGCGCATTTCGGCCTCGCGGAAGTGCCCCTCGTCCACCAGCAGCACATTATCGATGAGGACGCCTTCCTCCTCGATTGTGCGGCTTTCGGGCGGCATCGACCCGGGGGCGATCCCGCCAATGTCGGAATGGTGCCCGCGCGCGGCGACGAAGGCGTCGGGCTCGCTAGCATTGTCGCCGAAGAACACAGGCACGATGACCGTGATGTCGGGCAAATGCGTCCCGCCGCGGAAGGGATCGTTGAGGACATAGGCGTCGCCCCGCCGGAACCCGCGCCCGTCGCGCTGGTCGCCCCGCGCCTCGATCACTCGCGCGATGCTGTCGCCCATGCTGCCGAGGTGCACCGGGATATGCGGCGCATTGGCGATCAACGCGCCGCTCGCATCGAACAGCGCGCAGGAAAAATCGAGCCGCTCCTTGATGTTGACCGAGGTCGCGGTCGACTGGAGGACGACGCCCATCTCCTCGGCGATGGCCATGAAGAGATTGTTGAAGATCTCTAGCCTGACGGGATCTACTTCCGTCCCCGCCGCTCGTTCGCGGGTAAGCGGAACCGCTCGCGTGAGGACGAGGCTGCCGTCCTCGGCGAGCCGTCCCTGCCAGCCCTCCTCGACCACGGTGGTAGAGGACGGGTCGATGATCAGCAGCGGTCCGTCGCGGGTTACGCCTGCGGTCATCGCCGCGCGTTCGAGCGTGGGCCAGTCCCCCGATGCGGTGCCGCTGGCGGCGATGGGTTCGGCCTCGAGCGCCCCTAGCCCGCCCGAAGTGCCACTCGCCTCGACGCCCAGCGCCTCGAAGATGATCGGCGCCTCGGCGTCGGAATAGCCGTAACGCTGGCGGTGGAGTGTACGAAACTGTCGGTCCATCTCGGCCATGTCAGTGCAATGGATGGCAAGCAGGCTGTCGCTGCCCTCGAACCTTAGCCGGGCGCGGGCTTCGAGCGTGATCGCGTGTTGATCGATGCCCTGTTCGACCAATGCTTCCCGCGCTTCGCTTTCGAGCGCGCCAAGCTCTTCCGAGAACCCGGCTTCGAGGCCCCGCACGACGCTCACCTCGCGGATCGCCTTCACCGGGGCGAGGCCGATCCCGTAGGCCGAGAGGATGCCCGCGAGCGGGTGGACGAGCACGGTCTCCATCCCCAGCGCATCGGCAACGCGGCAGGCATGCTGGCCGCCCGCTCCGCCGAAGCAGGCAAGCGCGTAGCCGGTCACATCGTGCCCGCGCGCAACGCTGATCTTGCGGATGGCATTAGCCATGGAATCGACCGCGATTGCGAGGAAGCCCTCGGCGATTTCTTCGAGCGATTTGGACGCGTTCAGCGCTGCCGCGACCTCTTCCAGCCGCTTTCGTGAGGCGCCCGGGTCGAGCGGCTGGTCGCCGCTTGCCCCGAAGACGCTCGGGAAGAAGGCCGGGTCGATGCGGCCGAGGAACAGGTTGCAGTCGGTCACCGTCAGCGGGCCGCCCTTGCGGTAGCAGGCAGGCCCCGGATCGGCGCCCGCGCTTTCCGGCCCGACGCGGAAGCGTCCACCGTCATATTGGCAGATCGATCCGCCACCCGCCGCCACCGTGTGAATTTGCATCATCGGCGCCGCAACGCGCACGCCCGCCACCACGCTATCACCAGTCAGTTCGTATTCGCCCGCATAATGCGCGACGTCGGTGCTGGTCCCGCCCATATCAAAGCCGATCAGCTTGCGATGGCCCAGTGGCTCGCTCGCCGCGACCATCCCGACCACGCCGCCCGCCGGTCCGGACAGGATCGCATCTTTCCCTCGAAACGCGCCGACCTCGGCCAGCCCGCCGTTCGACTGCATGAAGCGCAGCGTGCCGACCTCGGGAAGACCCGCCTGCAGCCCGTCGGTGTAGCGCCGCAGCACGGGCGAGAGATAGGCATCGACCACGGTTGTATCGCCTCTTGGAACGAGGCGGATCAGCGGGGAGACTTCGTGGCTCACGCTGACCTGCGCAAAGCCAAGCTCGCGGGCGATCGCGGCGAGCCGTTCTTCGTGCTCGCGGTATTTCCAGCCATGCATGAGCACGATGGCGAGTGCGTCGAAGCCTTCGTCGCGCAGAGTGGAAAATGCCACGCGTGCCGCATCCTCGTCGAGCCGGAGCAGGACCTTTCCGTCGGCGGAGACCCGCTCTTCGATCTCGATAATCCGCGAAGGAAGCTGCTCGGGCAGGACAATGTGGCGAGCGAAGATTTCCGGCCGCGCCTGATTTCCGATCCGCAGGGCATCGCCGAAACCACGGGTGATGGCGAGTGCCACGCGTTCGCCCTTGCGCTCTAGCAGCGCATTGGTGGCCACCGTGGTGCCGATACGCATTTCGGCGATCGGTCCTTCGCCATGGCAATTCATCAGGCGCCGAACGGCCTCGCTTGCGGCGTCCCGGTAATGGCCTGGATTTTCGGACAGCAGCTTGTCGGTCACGAGGCGACCCTCGGGTGTCACCGCGACGACGTCGGTGAATGTTCCGCCCCGATCGACGGCAAAGCGCCAAGCGCCCGTTCCAGCCCCATTATCCATGTCGACGCGCTTCGCACGCGCGGCGGGCAAGATCAAACCGATCATGAGGCTGGAGCGGCAATGCGCCCATCCGTTCTTGCTCCGACCAATTGCCAAATCGGCTGTTAACCATTTTTCGCTAGCCCCTTGGAGCGCGGCGGGAGGGGGTCTCGTCGCTGAACGGAATTGGGGTCGCTTATGCACCAACCTAACCGTCGGCCGTTCGAACAAGCTTCGAACCTGGCCAGTATTTGCGATTGGACGCGTGGCCACGTGGCGCCCGGTTTCGAGCCCGTGGCCCATGCCTTTGCCGCCGCCATCGAGGCTCAGACCGCACTCGGGGCAGCCTGCTCCATCATCTATCGCGGTGACTGCGTGGTGGACCTGCAGGGGGGCTGGCGCTCGAAGAGCCGGACGCAAGAATGGCAGGGCGACGATATCGCGCTTGTCTATTCGCTCACCAAGGGGCTTACGGGAATGGCCTGCGCCGTCGCCGTGTCGCGCGGCTTGTTCGCCTACGAAGAGCGGTTGGTCGACATCTGGCCCGAATTCGGCACGCACGGGAAAGATGCGGTGACCGTCGGCGAGGCATTGTCCGAACAGGCCGGCCTTGCCGCGATCGACTTCAAGCTCACACGCGGCAACATGGGCGATGAGGAGGCGATCTGCGCCGCAATCGCCGCGCAGAAGCCCAATTGGGCGCCCGGCACGCACAGCGGCAATCATGCCTATACGCTGGGCTGGATCGCGAGCGAGCTGATCCACCGGCGCGACCCGCGCGGCCGCCGCCTGCCGCAATACTTCGCCGAGGAAATCGCTCGGCCGCTGGGAGCGGATGTCTATCTGAGTCTGCCGGAGGATTTCGATCGCAGCCGGATCGCCCGGATCAAAGGGTTCGGCATGGCGGATCTCTTCATTCACCACACCACCATGCCCTGGCCGCTGACGATCAAGATGTGCCTGCCGGGGACGTTGGCCTTCCGCACGCTCAACAACCCGCTGATCCTCGAAGGGCCGGGCGCGCTCGACTGCGAGGACTTCTGGCGTGTGGGTCAGGGTGCGGCAGGCGGGATGGCTTCCGCGCGGGGCTTGGCGACCCTGTACCAGGCCTTTGCCGAGGGTGGCGAAAAGCTCGGGATTTTGCCGCAGGTGATGGACGCCCTGCGGCAGGGCCATGCCTATCCATCCAAGGGCCTGAAAGACCAGGTCCTGACCGCCGACATGTATTATTCGCACGGTTTCGAAAAGCCTTTCGCCGAGTGGGAATACGCCCGCACCCGCAGCGCTTTCGGCAGCTTCGCGGTGGGCGGCTCGCTTGCCTTCGCCGACCCTGAAGACGGCGTCGCCTACGCCTGGATCACCAACCAACTCGGCACCGGGAAATGGGACGATCCGCGCGAAAAGATCGTGCGCGACGCCTTCTACGCGTGTCTGGAGACAAGTGCATGAGTATTGCCCAGATCGTCCTCTCGGACCTGCACCTCGGCGCGCGCGACAGCCTGCTTACGCATGTGAACGCCAGCGGCGAGATTGCCGAAGGTCCTTCGGAAGTGCTGTCTGCCTTTGCCAATGGCCTGCGCGAAACCCTTGGCGATGGCGAGAAGCCGCAGCTGGTCCTGCTCGGAGATGCGCTCGACCTCGGCCTTTCGCCCTTCGGCGACGTGTCGCAGAGCTTCCTCCAGCTGGTCGACGCCTTCTTTCCCGAAGACGGGCGCGAGCTGTTCCGTCGCGACATCGTCTATGTCGCGGGCAATCACGATCACCATTTGTGGCGCATGGCGCAGGATCATCAGTTTGTGATGGCTCTGCAATCGGGCCGCATTCCGCGCGATATCGAACAGATCACGCCGATCATGGGACAACCGACCATCGGTTGCCGCCTGATGGAATCGCTTCTCGCGCATCGGCCCCATATGGCAGGCGCGACTGTCCGGATCTCCTATCCCAATTGGGGCCTCGCCGACGCCGCTGCGAGCCGCGCAGTGGTCATGCATCACGGGCACTATCTCGACGGCATGTATCGCGCGCTGTCGACGCTGCGCGGCTTTCTCGAGGATAGCGAGGCGCGTCCCGCGACCATGGAACAGCTCGAGGCCGAAAACGGGCCGTGGATCGACTTTCTCTGGTCCGATCTGGGCAGCGCAGGAGACATGGGCGACGAGGCCGGGTCGCTTTACGCGACGATGCTGAGCGCCGGTGCGAGTCACGATTTCGCCGAGAGCATTGCCCGGCGAGCCACCGGAGGGCTTAATTCGAAGCTGGGCATCAATCCGAAGATGCAGCTCAAATACGGCATCACGCTCGACAATCTGATCCGCGCCGGGGTCGATCTGTCCGCAGGCCGGGCCGCGGAACGTCAGCGCGATGGCTACGGCCATGTGCTCGGCGAGGAGGAGGTCGAAGACATCGGCTGGTATCTCTCGACACCGGTGGCAGTGCAATTGCGCGACGAGCTGGGAGAACTGCCGCGCGAACTGAATTTCGTGTTCGGCCATACGCACAAGCCGTTTCAGGACGAGCTGACCGTCGATGGGTTCGAATTGCCCGTCGGCGTATTCAATACGGGCGGGTGGGTGCTCGACGAGCCCACGCTGATGCCGGTGCAGGGCTGCGCCGCCATGCTTGTATCCGACGATCTGGAAGTCGCATCCCTGCGGCTTTTCAACGACCCGACGGACGGCACGATGGCGCCCGTGCGGGTCGAGGGCAGCGGGCGCGTCTCGCGCCTGGCCGAGGAGGCCGGCGCCGCGGTCGACAAGGCGGCGAGCCACTGGAGCGATTTCTCGCGCACGGTTCATGCGCGCATCGTCGAGGAAGCGGATAAACGCGTGCGCCGCATGCTCGACCGATCCAACGAAGGCCATCGGGAGGCGGCGGAATGACCATGCAAAAGCGCATTGCGAAGGGGCTCGACAAGGCCAAATCCCACTACACCGTTCTCGTCATCGGGTCGGGCTATGGCGCGGGCGTCGCCGCTTCGCGGCTGGCGCGCGCCGGGCAGGATGTCGCGGTTCTCGAGCGCGGCAAGGAGCTGTTGCCGGGCGAATATCCGGACAAGATCTCCGAAGCGCAGGGCGCAATGCAGATCAACGCCAAGGGCGGCCGCATCGGCGAACCCGACGCGCTGTTCGAAGTGCATGTCAACGATGATCAATATGCGCTCGTCGGCTGCGGGCTCGGCGGCACGTCGCTGATCAATGCCAATGTCTCGCTGGAACTCGACAAGCGCCTTCTCGATCAGGCGCACTGGCCTGCCGCCTTCCGGGACAACCCGCAGGAAATCGACGCTTATTACGAGCGCGCGCGCGAAATGCTCGCACCCAATCCCTATCCCGACGGCCACCCCAAGCTGGGCAAGCTGGAGGCGCTGGAGCACTCGGCCAAGGCGATGGGACAGCGCTTCTACAAGACGCCGATCAACGTCACATTCGAAGACAAGACGAACCGGTTCGGCGTTCCGCAGCCCGCCTGTACCAATTGCGGCGACTGCGTCTCGGGTTGCAACGTGGGCGCCAAGAACACCACGCTGATGAACTACCTGCCCGATGCGGCGAACCACGGAGCGGAGATTTTCACCCAGGCCAAAGTGCTGTGGGTCGAACGCGATGGCGACAAATGGCGTGTCCATCTCGAACCCAATGGCAAGCACGCTCCGAAGGGGCCTGCCAGCATCACCGCCGACCACGTCATCCTGGGTGCGGGCGCGATCGGGTCCACCGAAATCCTGCTGCGCTCGCGCGAAAGGGGGCTCGATCTGTCCGACCGGTTGGGCGCGAACTTCTCCGGCAACGGCGACGCCCTCGGTTTTGCCTATGACAGCTATCTGAAGGCGGAAAAGCAGGGCGATGAACTCACCGCCAAACCGCTCTACGCCATTGGGGTCGGCGCGTCGGATGTCGCGCAGGAGGCCTATCCCGGCCCCTGCATTACCGGCGTGATCGACATGCGTTCGAGCGACGATCCGACCGAGGGACTGGTGATCGAGGAAGGCGTCGCCCCCGGCATCATCGCCAGCGCCCTCGCGCCGGCCTTTTTCTTCGGCGAGGCGCTCGCCGATGGTTTCACGCGCTTCGGCATGGATCAGGTCAAGCCGCGCCTGATGGATGCCAAGGCGATCGGCGAAGCCGTGCAGACCGACCCCGGGAGCATCGCCGAATGGGCCTACAAGGGACCGATGGCGCGAACGCAGACCTACCTCGTGATGAGCGTCGATGATTCCGGCGGACGATTGGCGCTCGACGGTGACCGGATCGCAATTCACTGGAAGAGCGCGGGCGAACAGCGCACTTTCCGCCGCGACGATGACCGCATGCGCGAGGCTGCGCAAGCGATCGATGCGCAGTATTTCTCCGACCCGCTGTGGGCCGATCCCTTCGGCAAGAAGCTCATCACCGTGCACCCGATCGGTGGCTGCGGCATGGGCGACGATGCCGCGAGCGGTGTGGTAGACGACAGTTGCCGCGTGTTCGCAGGGGCAGTCGGCAACGATGTGCACGAGGGGCTCTACGTCTGCGACGGTGCGGCGCTGCCGGGCGCTGTGGGCGTCAATCCGCTGCTGACCATCACTGCCGTCGCCGAACGCGCGGTTAAAAAGCTGGCAGCGAGGCAGGGCTGGAGCATCGACTATACTCTGGGCGCGGAAGGTCCGCTGCCCGAACCGGTCGCCGAGGAAAAACCCGACGCTGAGCCTGCACAGGTCCTCGCGCAGCGGGGCGATGCGCTCAAACTGGGTGTCGCCAAATGGGTTGCGGGCCATGCCCTCGCACCCGTCGCGAACGGGATAGAGGAGGTTGCGGACCATTTCGAGAACGGAGCGATCGACAAGGCCAAGGCGGCCATACGCAAGCTGATCCGCGATCATCCCGAAGCGATCAGCCCGGGGCTGTCCTTCACCGAAACCATGGCCGGACATATCAGTGCGACCGGTTGCCATCACCGCCCGTGCGACCATGCCGAGCGTATTCGCGACGACTATGCCAATGGCGAGGCCTGGGGGCGCGTCGAGGATAGTGCCTGCAGCTTCCTGCTGATGGTGACGACCGACAACCTTCATCGCATGATCGAGGACAAGCAGCATCGTTCGCGCATCACCGGCGAGGTGACCCTGAGCGCCGTATCACCCGATCCGCTGCCGGTGCGCGAGGGCATCTTCCGCCTGCTGGTGGCCGATCCGGAGGCTGCGGAAAGCTGGAAGATGCTCTACGACATGGTCCTCGACGGGCCCGACGGGCCAATCCACTTCCATGGGTTCAAGACGCTCGAGCAGCGCGGCAAATCCGATCCCTGGACCGACCTCACCACGCTTTTCGTCACCCTGCGCCACGGCGAGGACGAAAACGGGACGCTGATCGGTCGCGGCGTGCTCAAGCTGGGCATCGACGAATTCATGCGCCAGCTGACGACTATCGAAGTCCACGACAGCAATACGTTGATCGGCCACATCGTGAACCTGATTCCGCAGGCGAGGAAAGCGATCGAGACCTATTTCGTCGCCAAATATGCCGGCTTCTTCGCGATGACGGTGTTCCGTGCCTATGGCGGAATGCTGGCGACGCTCAACGATTTCCCGGCCAAGGATGCCGATGAGCTCATCCCGCGCGAGATGCGTCTTCCGCCTGCGGAGCGGCATATCGTCCCGACCGCGGATGGCGCGAAGATCGGTCTCACCCGCTATCGCGGCGGACCGCGCGGGCCGCTGGTTCTCGCGCCCGGTTTTTCGGTTCGCGCGGCGAGCTTCGCTACCCCGACAGTGGAGGAAAACCTCGCCGAAAGCCTGGTCGCGCAAGGTTACGACGTGTGGCTGTTCGACTATCGCGCCAGCGCGGATTCGGGCAATGATACCCAGCATCCGCCGGCCTTCACCATCGACGATATTGCGCGCTACGACTGGCCCGCGGCCATCGCCAAAACCCGCGCCGTCTCGGGTGCCGAGAGCGTGCAGGCGATCGCGCATTGCGTCGGTTCGATGAGTCTGCTGATGGGTATCGGTGCGGGCTGGGTGTCGGGCGTGCGCTCGATGATATCCTCGCAGCTGACACTGCATCCGGTGACCGACTGGCTCAACTACATGAAGGCCGATCTTGGCGTCGCAGGTGTGCTCGGGCAAATATCGCTGCTCGACGGCCACCTCGATTTCGCCAGCCAGGGGACCGAGGCGGACTACGAGATCGATGCGATCGCGTATCAGATTCCCGTCCCCGAAGGGCAGGCCTGCAAGAACCCGACCTGCCGCCGCGTGTTCGGCGTGTTCGGACCAAGCTGGGACCACGCCCAGCTCGGCCACGAAACGCATGTCGCACTCGGCAGCATGTTCAGCCGCGTGCCTCTCAAACCGTTCGAGCAATTGCAGGAGATCATGCGCCGCGGGCTTGCCGTCGACACTGGCGGTCGGCCGATCTACACCTCGGACGAAGCCGCGAAACGTCTGGCCCTGCCGATCAGCTTCCTGTCGGGGGCGACCAATCGGATATTCTACCCGGAAAGCGGTCAGCGCACCCGCGTTTGGCTGCAGGACCGGAACGGCCGCGAACTTTACCGGCAGCACATCATTCCGGGCTACGGACACATGGACCTGTTCATAGGTCGCAATGCCCATCGCGACATATCTCCACTGATTCTGGAACAATTGGCATGGCTCGACGGCGCGGCGCTATCTGGCTCCGGCAAAGAATCGTCAGTCATTCGCCATGGAAGGATTTAGCAGGCCGGTGGCTATGGACGAGCGCGATGCGAATTTCCCGACACTCCATTGCGCGACAGGCCAAGTCACTCGGACGTCAGCAAGCGGCTTAGATGGGTATGAAGTGAATTGTGCCAGAGCTTCATGCCGGCCTTTGCCGGTAAAGCGGGAAAGAACCGCTCTCATGCAAACTCAGGGTGACAGGGAGCGGCTCGATGTGTGTGCTCTGCCATTAGATCACCAGATCCTTATTGCAGTAAGTAGTGTTTCGCATACTTATTGTGTCAGAGTTGTCGGTTTCTTGGGGGAATTATGGAAGCCCACTTAGATCAGCACGTCATCGATTCCATCGGGCATGGGGTGATATTTGCTGATACGACGGAGACGATCACATACGCCAACAGATATTTCCGTGAAATCACAGGATATTCGAACTCCGAGATAGTCGGAAGGAATTGCCGTTTCCTTCAGGGAGAGGACACCTGCCCCGAGGCCAAGAAGCGCATCAAGGAAGCCATTGAGAACGGCCAACAGTTCGATGGCCAGATACTCAATTACCGAAAGAACGGCGAAGCCTTCTGGAACGACTTGTCGATTACCCCGCAGTTCGATGCCGATCGCGAGTTGACCGGCTACGTGGGAATAATGCGCGACGTTACCGAACGCCAGATGCACCGACAGCGCATAGAAAAACTAGAACAACACTTGCGACTGATTTTCGAGAAGATTCCCGCGGGAATGGTGGTCCACCGGGCGGACGGCACGATCGAAAGCGTCAATCCGGAAGGTCGCAGATTGCTCGACCTTCCGTCCTCTGGCGACATCGACGGGCTGAGGTTCGAGGATCTGAACCTCTTCGCAGAGGACGGGTCACGTCTCGGCGTTGACGATTGCCTCGCCAGCATGGTGGCAGCGACGGGTCAGGAGATGCGCGATCTGATCGCAAGCATCGTCCATAAGGCTTCAGATCAAAAGATCTGGCTGAAGTGCAGCGTGTTTCCGACACATGAAGAATCTGGCGAGCTATCGGCCGTTGTGCTGAGCTTTAGCGATATCACGCATGAGTACGAATCCGAGCGCGAGCGCCAACGCTTCGAACTCGCAGCGCAGGTGACCAAGAGCATCGTTTTCGACTGGGATCTTTGTACCGGGGAATATTGGGCCAACCGCAACTTCAAAACCATTTTCGGGTTCGAGCCTCCAAAGGAAAGAAATCCGTCGGATCCGCCGCATTACGTGTTCGAGGAGGATAGGAATGACTATCAGCTAGCATTGTCTCGCGCGTTGGAGCAGCAACGGTCTAGATTGGACCGGGAATTTCGTTTCGTGAAGCCGGACGGATCCTTGGGCGTCGTGCGCTCCGAATTGATGGTGCATTATGACGACGATGGGCAAGCAGTCCGGATTATCGGATTGAAACGAGACCTGACCGAACTGCGACGGCAAGAGGAAAGGCTGGCCGAGTCCGAAGAGCGCATGCGCATCGTGGCCGAGTTGTCCAGCGACCTGCTGTGGGAACTCGATCCAGAAACAGATGTCGTCTGGAGGGCAAGGGACGGGGTGGAACGGCTCGGGCTCGATCCGGCGCTGGCGCCGTGTTCGGGGGGCGCATGGTACGATCTCATTCTTCCCGAAGACCGCGAGCGCGTGGTGGCGAGCTTTCGCCAAGCGATCGAGAATGGCGCGGGCCGCTGGAGAGAGGAATACCGGATCGAAAGGGCGGATAGATCGGCCCTGCAGGTTGCGGACACCGCTGCCATCATCCGCGAGGAAGGCGGCAAGCCAACGAAAGTGGTCGGAGCCGTTCGCGACATCACCGAAAGCCGCCGCCTGGACGAGTTCCTCCGCGAGAAACAATCGCTTGAGTCGCTGGGCAAGCTGACAGGGGGGGTCGCGCACGATTTCAACAACATGCTCATGATAATCATGGGCAATACCGAGATCCTGATGGATAGTGTGGAAGATCCAGAAACCCGTGAGCTTCTCGATCTCATTCAATCGGCCGCTCGCAGCGGGGCCGAGTTAACCAGCCATCTCCTGGCCTTCGCCCGTCAACAGCCCCTGGCACCGCAGCATGTGGACATCGCCGATCAGATGGATCAGGTCGCCAAGTTGATACGATACGGCCTGCCGGAGGACATCAGCCTCAAGATCGATCTGACCGAAGACAATCTCTATGTCGAAGCCGACCCCCATCAGCTCGACAATGCCCTCGTCAATCTGGCCGTAAATGCGCGCGATGCAATGCCCGATGGTGGAAGGTTGACCGTTGAAGTGTCCTCCCATCGCGTCGACGTGGGCCCGCTCCATGCCGTTCTTGCACCGGGCGAATATGTCCGGATCACGATGAGCGATACGGGGCCGGGCATGACCCCCGAAATCGCCTCACGCGTCTTCGAACCCTTCTTCACCACCAAGGAAAGGGGCGAGGGAACGGGTCTCGGACTGAGCATGGTCTATGGATTCGCCAAACAATCGGGGGGGCATGCGTTCATCGAAAGCTCACCCGGCGAAGGGACCTCGGCAAGTATCTTTCTGCCGCGGATATCCAAGGCCCGGTTCGATGCGGAAAGCGACCAGGACGACACCTCATTCCCGCTATCAGAGGGGAAAATCCTGGTCGTCGAAGACGAAGAACAGGTCCGCCATTACGTGGAGCGAATCTTCGAGAGCGAGGGGCTAACTGTTCTCAGCGCATCCAACGCCATCGAGGCTCTTGAATTGCTGGAAGATCACCACGACGTCGACTTGCTCGTCACCGATATCGTCATGCCCGGCGGAATGAACGGGCTGCAACTGGCGGAAACGGCACGTCGGCGGCTACCGGGGCTCAAGGTGTTGCTGACTTCGGGGAATGCCAGCATGGGCACGCTTCGGGAAGGCTTCGATCGACGAGAGGATACTCTCTTGCCCAAGCCTTATACGCGCGAGGCGCTTGCCCGGGCGGTTTCCCGCGTAATGAGCAGGCCAGAGGCCCGCTGAGCACTCGAGCACAGCTACTGCGCCAGGCTGGCTTTCTCGAATAGCAACGCAAACTCGACCGCGTTCCGCACGCCGAGTTTCTTGAAAATACTCGCTCTATGTGTCTCGACGGTGCGCGGGCTGATGTCCAGAATGCGCGCAATCTCCTTATTGCTATGACCATCGGCGATCTGGGCCGCGATATCCCTCTCTCGCGAAGTCAGCGAGGCAATCTGCGATTTGATATGTTCGACTTCGTCGATCCTGCGACGAAGCTCGGCGGATCGAGCGATATGTTCACCGATCTTGCGAGCGAACCGCTTGATCGAGACCGGTTTCTCGACGAAATCGACGGCCCCGGCATTCATGGCGTCGACCGCAAGGCAGATTTCGCCGTGAGACGTCAACATCACGACGGGAATTGCTTGCGCCGCGGGAGGAATCCTGTCGAGAACGCTCAGGCCATCCATCTCGGGCATGCGCATATCGAGGATGACGCAATCCGGCAGCTCGAACTCCAGACTCTCGAGGAAATCCGCACCGCTGCGGAATGGGCGGCAGGTAAACCCATGGCGTTCGAGACCCCGAACCAGAGTCTGCCTTACTCCCGATTCGTCATCGACGATCGCCACGCGAGGCTTGGATTGTGGCTCCTCGGATGGGTGTTCCGGTTCTGAGAACGATCTTTCCTCCACCTGAGTGTCGCCGTCCTGTAAGGAAGAGGCAATCAATGCGGCCGCTTCGTCGGCAGGCATGGGGCGTCCGGTCCAGTACCCCTGCAATTGGTCGCATCCCGCCTCCTGCAAAATCTGGGCGACGGTTTCCGTTTCCACCCGCTCCGCCGTGCACACGATGTCCGTCCGTTTAGCCAACTTGACGACGGCGCGCACGATTTCGGCCGCCCTTGCCTCGTGCTCCATTCGCGCGACGAAGCTCCCGTCGATCTTGATTTCCGAGAACGGATAATCGGACAGCTGTTTGAGTGAAGAGAAACCGATTCCGAAATCGTCGATAGCTATACCATATCCTGCGACACGCAGTTTGGTGAAGGACTTCAAAACGGCTTCATCTTCGGGCAGGCCCGACCGCTCGGTAACTTCGAAAACGACCTGGGACGCCTCCAGGCCGTGCGCCTGGCGAAGTTGCTCGATCTTTTCGATCATGCCCGCCTGCTGGAAGAACTCCGGTTCGATATTGATCGAGATAATCTGATTGCCAGGCAGTTCCATCGATGCCCAGGCGAAGCCCAGCTCAATCACGGTCGCCGTGAATTCGTTGATTCTTCCGAGACTTTGCAGCCTGGCGATGCAGTGTTCGGTTGGCAGGACGCCTCCTGCCGCATTGCGGAATCGTGCGAGCACCTCGAATCCGGCCAAATCCCGCGATTGCGACCAGACTTTCGGCTGAAAGTAAGGTTCCAGTGTCGCTTCGATCTGGGCGAATTCTTCGCGCGAACAGGTCAATGCTTCGGACGGTTGCGAAATCGGATCGCCGTCCTTGGTAAATGCATCTGCCTTGAGCAGGCGTTCGAAATCGGCGTAGCTGAAGGGCTTCGGGAGGAGGCCGCCAATCCTGGCCCCGCTGTTGCCGAGCAACTTTCCCGCCGCTTCGAGGACCGGCGCATCGGCGCCGCTGGTGAGAAATACGCGACCGTCGAACCGCAGGCTCTGCAATTCCTCGACGATGTCGATACCCCCGATGTCGGGCATATGCAGATCGAGCAGAACGTCGGGAGACGACGCCATATCCTTCAGTTCGGAAAAGAAGGCGCGGGGCTCGGTGAAGCCGTGAGCTTGAAATCCAGCCCTCACTGCGAACCGCTCGAACAGCGCAACCGCCTGAGGATTGTCGTCTAGAATGAGTAATTGACGCACATCACCTTCCGCAAGGGTGACCGCGCCGCTATCACTCTTGCAGCTTTAAGGCAATCGCCGCTTGGCCGGCTAAGCGTGCATAACCTCATGGGAAAAGGGACACCTTGTGCAGGGACAGGTGTTGTCGCTTACCTAGATCGTAGTCCTTTGCGGCGTGGTCCAGTCGAGGCCGCGGGCGATCTTCAGGTACTATTCGTCAGCGATGCGAGCGTGGGAATGGACATCGGCTTGTCGAGGGCGAAGCCCGCCTGATCGCCGTTCGTCCAGCGAACGGTTGCGTTTTCGAAAACTGCTCCGCCAATTTCGAGTGTCGAGAGGCAGCCCGTGGGGACGGGTTCTGGCACGGAGATGCAGAACCCCTTTTGCGCGATGTTCCGGGCGCTTCCGACGATACACCGCCCGCCGAAGTATACGGCTGCGGTTTCTTCGAACGGAATGCGAACCGAACGATACGGGAAAGCGTCGGACGGGGCGATCTCGCAGGGCAATTCATTCTCCAGGCCAAAGCGCGTCCCATCGACCCAGACGACGTTTGCCGTGACAAACGGGCGGCTGCCCCAGCGATATCGAACAGTCTCGCCTTTCGTAATCGGTATCTCGCCGTCGAAGCCGCACCCGTAATCCGAGCAGTCCTTCATCGTCGCAGCGTAGGCCTTCCCCGCGATCTCGATGCAGGCGGGCCTGAAAGTTCGGATGCTGCGCTCGATCCGCCGCCGATCATGCTGCGGATAGCATTGCAATTGCGATTGGTTCTGCATGTGTGAACTCCCCTTACTGCCCAGCACAATGGTCAGCCTGATTACTGTTGGGGGATTAAGCAAAACCCAAATTGGTCGGTGGATTAACTCTATCGGTAGAGAAGGAAAACATTAACCATGGCCCGAGAACTTAAGAGCGGCCGGATCGCGCTGGCCGGGTAAGCCTAGTGGGCAACCCGCTGACCGGTTCGGACCGGACACCCCTCAATTGCTCGCTCGAAAATGCGTGATCAGCAGATCCGCGATCTTCGGCAAAAGCTGCTTCGGCAGCGCATGTCCGAGTTCGCCGATCTCCGCGTGACGCGCTGTCGGGATCAAATCGGCAATGTGCTGCCCATGGGGTGGCGGGTTGAGCGGGTCCTGCCCGCCCTGGATCACGAACGTCGGAACGTCGACCTGCGACAATTCGGCACCGCGCTGAAGCGGAACCGGCTCAGCGCGTGCGTGGGCAGTCGCGGGGGCCGGCGTACCCGCATGGCGGATGGCTGCGCGTTCGCGGCGAGCGAAATCATCGGCATCGAAGGCTGCGACCTCCCCGTTTAAGGTGCGCCAGACCTCGACGCGCCGCCCGACCTCTTCCGCCTCGGTCTCACCCGGCGTGAACATGGCAGCCAGCTGCCGGACGACGTCCGGTGCCGGCCCGGGTAGCGGGCCTGGCGACGTTTCCCCGTTCATGGCCCGCATGTAAGCGCCCGCGAAATCGACATCGAGTGCTGCCGTCAGCATCAGCGTGAGCGAGCGCAGCCGCTCGGGTGCTTCGATCGCGAGAAGTTGGCCGATCGTGCCGCCCAGCGACAGCCCGACCACATGCGCCCGGTCGATGCCATGCGCATCGAGGACGGCAAGCGCGTCGGCGGCGAGGTCAGCAATGGCATAAGGCGCCTCATCGAAGTCGCGAGTGGTCGAGCGCCCAGTGTCACGATGATCGTAGCGAATGACCCGAAGACCGCCTTGGACAAGGCGCGAGACCAATGAATCCGGCCACATGGATCCGGGCGCATTGGCCCCGGCCACCAGCAGAACGGCATGATCGCCGATCTCGCCGAATGCTTCGCTCCACAGTTCGATGTTGCCATTTTGCGCAGTCTTGGTGCTGGGTTTCATGGGTCCCTCGTCCTCTCGCTTCTCTGGATTGGGGCGTATCTTCTCGAGGCCTTGCCGATGAGGCGAATGGCCATCAGCCGGTCTGCATTTCCCGTCCTGCGCGGCTGGTGATCGAGAAGTATTCGGGCAACAATTCGGCGAGTTTGGCCCTGCCAGCATCGAGCAGAACCGCCTCGAGCGCGCGCGCATCACCTTCGACTGCGCCGATCCCGATGTACCCTTCGCGTTTCAGGCCCTTCAGCGTCGTCGTCAATACCGGGCGCGATATGTCGATCCTTTCGCGGATTTCGGGGCCGGTCAGCCGTCCTCCTTCGCGCTCCAGCACGATGAGGATGAGAAACCGGGTCTGCGACAGGCCGTGCCGCGAGAAGAGCTGTTCCAGGTCGCGCAGCAGAAAGCTAGCGTGTTGCAGCGTTTCAAGGGCGCGCCGCGTGGCCGGCTTGTCCATTTCGGAATAGCGGCTGGCATAGGCCGACATGATCGCATCGCTGGGCAATTCTTTCAGAAGGAACATCGCCAGCGCTCACCCTTGAGTCCCCGCCATCATGGCGATGAGGGTGTCGCTGGCGATGCCCGCGCCGAAATGGTGTAGCACATGCTCCTCGAAATAGGCGTTCTGGTGGTCCTCGAAAGCGCCCACCCCATCGGTCACGACATAGGCGTTGTAGCCGAGATCATGCGCTTGGCGAAGCGAGGATTCGACGCAGACATGCGTCGCGAAGCCAAGGAAAATGACCGTGTTGATGTCGTTATTGCGCAGAAAGGCATCGAGCGTGGAGTTGGTGAGCACGCTCGCCCCGCTGCGGCCGACGGTCACGAATTCGTCCGTTCGGGGCTTGAAGGCGACCGGGAAATTCGAACCGTCGCCGGTCCAGGTGCCGGCATTCTGGATCGCCCGACGCAGGCCGAGGGCATCTTCGGCCGGGCCGAAAATCCGGTAAGCGCGATCACCGCGCAGGTCGAGGGGGGCATGAGCGACCGTCCAGCCTGCTTCGCGCGCCGCCTCAAGCATGCGCGCACCATTGTCGATTGCCGTCTGGAATTGCGCTTCGTCCCTGACCAGCAATTCCCTCAGCGTACCGTCGGGTGCGACCCACTCGTTCTGGAATTCGATGAAGACGAGCGCTGTGCGCTCCTTGTCTAGCGGTGGCGGACTTGCGGGCGCTTCGGCAACTGCGGACACGGCGAAACCTCCAAGAGCGATGATAAACAGGAACGAGCGAACGGAACGAAGAAAGGCCATCGGTAGCTCCCTTTATGTTAGCTACCTAACGATAAATTCAGGGGTGGGTTCCTGTCAACCGCGCTTTGAGACCATAGGGGAAGGATTGCTAAATCAGGGGGGGGAGGCGGTCCGTGGTGTCAATGCGACGCTAGAAGGATCGCCATCAATCGACATTCGCACCAGGCGGTCCGGCCTTCCATCGCTCTACCAGAAAATCGATGAACGCCCGCGTCTTGCGCGCAAGGATCGGCCGGTCGGGGAAGACGATCCAGACGTGCGCAGGCTGGGGTCTGAACGCCGGCAAGACCTCGACCAGCTGTTCGCTCCTCAAATCCTCGTCGACCAGAAACCCGGCGAGCAGCGCGATCCCGGCACCATCCAGCGCGGCCTGGCGCAGCATCACGGCATTGTCGGCGGCGAGCTTGGGGCGGACGGGAATCTCGACCTCGCGGGACGATTCTGACAATTTCCAGACAGGACCCGCCGTCAGGGGACTGAAATGCAGGAGGTCGTGCTTTGCCAAGTCCGACGGGACATTCACTTCAGGGGCGCGGGCCAAATATTCGGGAGCCGCACACAAGTACCTTGGGATCTCGGCCAGGCGACGCGCTTTCAGGCCAGCCCCGCTCGCGAACACACCGATGCGGATCGCGGCATCGAACCGGTCTTCGATCAGGTCGATGTAATCGTCCGATACGCTCAGTTCCAATTCGATGCCAGGATGCGCACGCCTGAAATCGGCCAGCAACGGTGCGATCGCGATCTGTCCGAACGAGGTCGGCAGGGCCAGGCGCAAGACGCCCGTGGGCTCGGCCGAAAATCGGGCGACCACGGCCTCCGCGTCGGCCAGGCGCGACAGCAGATCCTGCGCATGCGGCAAGAGCGCGGCGCCCGCCTCGGTGAGCGTGACCGATCTGGTGTGCCTGTGAAACAGGGGAGTGCCAAGCGAGGCCTCGAGCGCCTTTATCCGTCGACTGAGGACCGAGGGGTGCAATTGCAGCGCCTCCGCCGCGCGCGCGAAGCTCAGGTTCGCCGCAACGGCACAAAACTCCGTCAGGGCTTGGGTGGAAAGCGAGGAGGGCATTGATGCCTCTTATGCAATTATTGGTGCCCAAACACCACTTTATTCCCACGATGGCACCGATCCATATTGGGGGGCAGCCATTCACGCAAGGACCGAAGCATGCGCAATTCAGCTCCGATGGATCGTCCCGCCAAGCGACTCGACCCGTCCGCCCGACGTGCTCTCACAGCTTGTCTTCCCGCAGCGCTGTTCATGCTGGCGGCGCCACCAAGCGCTCATGCACGCGATGGTTCCTCGCCTGATCACGGCGCAAATACCGGCACGGCTTTCGCCGCCATGGACCATTCCCTGCGTGCCGCGATCGACACAAAACATACCATCACGCTCCCGCCCCGGGTCGAATGGCCCAATGGCATCGCTTTCGACGGCGAGGGTCGCTTGCTCGTCGGCGCAATCACCGCGCCGGTCATCGCCCGGTTCGAGAACGGCGCCTGGACGGAGATAGACGTGGCAGCTCCCGGCATCTTCTCGGTGACGAGTCTGACCCATGATCCCCGGCGCAATCTCGTCTGGGGCACCTCGCCGGCATTTCTCGATGAAGATTCCGACCAGCAGCACGGCCTATATGCGCTTGAGGGCGAGGAGCTCGGGCTGGTCAGGTTTCTGCGACTGCCCGACGATGGTTTCGCCAACGACACCGAGATGGCTGTCGATGGCCGGTTGCTCGTGACCGACAGCGTAAACGGCCGAATTCTGGCCTATGATTGGGAGCGCGATGCCTTCGAGGTCCTGGTGGAAGACGAGCGTCTGAGGCCGCTCAACCGTGTTGGCGCGGCGGGGGTCACCGTGGATCCGCAAGGGCGCGTCTATGTTGCCAATTACGAGACGGAAGCATTGCTCATTCTGGCCGACGGCGCGCTGCGCCCGATCGCACTGGCCCGCCCACTCGAGAACCCGGACGGGCTCGCGCTGACAGAGGACGGCGCACTGCTGGTGGCGGAAGGCGCAGTGCAAAGCGGCAATGGGCGACTGCTGCGCATTCCCGAGCCATCCGCGCCGGGGCCTCGGCCGGTCGAAACGGTGAGCGAGCGTATCGAATCGCCGGTGAATCTGACGGTTGGTCCGGAGGGCTTGGCCTATGTCACCGAATCTCGCATCCGGCGGAAAATCGGACCCGATCCGACCGAGGCAAGGCCGTATGATTTTCGCGTCATCGTGAGCGAGCTGGCGGCGGACGCCGGGCAAAGCTCCGAGTGATCGCTCGCACGAGCGAAACCCGTTCTTATCGTCGGGACCGAGCCGCCGACAAATGCTCCATCGCCGCCTGCCATAGATTTTCGACCAGGTCGCCGGCCGGGCCTTCGCCCGCCAATCCGCCCGACTGGCCTGACCATGCCTGCATACGATCGATATCGTCATCGTCGCGTCCTGCGGCGGTCATGGGCTGGGTCAGGAGGCGCTGCCAGGGATAGGCTGCCGGCTGCGGCGCATCGGGCCGAGCGGCAGCGCGGGCGAAGGCCGTATCGGCGGCGCGCCCGGCCCGGCCCGTAAAAGCGCGCGTGAGGATCGTTTCCTCGGGCAATGCCCGGCCGATCGCGTCCTTCCAGGAAGAAGGGATGGCGCTTTCGGTGCAGCGCAGAAAGCCGGTGCCGATCTGGACGGCGGACGCGCCGAGCATGAAGGCGGAGGCAATTCCGCGACCATCGGCAATGCCGCCGGTTGCTACGACCGGCACGTCCACAGCATCGACGATACTGGGCAGGAGCGAGAACAGGCCCACCTGGGTCGCCTCTGCCGCGCATTGATCGAATGCGCCGCGATGGCCACCGGCCTCCATCCCTTGCGCCACTATGACGTCGGCACCTGCCTGCGCCGCTTCCTTCGCTTCGGAGACCGTTGTCACGCTTGCCATCCAGGGAATGCCGGCCGTCTTCAACTTCGCTACGAATTCGGCAGGAAAGACGCCCATGATCGAAGAGATTGCCGCGGGCCGTGCCGCGAGCATGGCTTCGCATTGCGCAGCGAAATCTGGCAGCGGTGACGGCAGAGGGTCCGGTGCAGGCGTATCGCACCAGCACGACACAAAACGGCGCCATTCCGCTTCGCGGTCCGGTTCCGGGCGCGGCGCCGTTTCCGGGATCCAGACATTGAGCTGGAAGGCGCTGCCAGCCGCCGAGCGCACTTCATCGGCCCATGCCGCGATCTGCTCGGGCTGCATCATGAGGCATCCGGCTGCGCCCCATCCGCCCGCCTTCATGATCGCGATCGACAAGGCAGGCGGACATGCGCCGGCCATCGGGGCCAGCATTACCGGGAACTGGCCACCGAAACGTTCGCAAAAGCAATTGCCGCGTTTGATGGGATCGACATCCATGGGGGCAGATGCGCGGATCGTCGGCCCGTCGTCAACCGCGCTGCCCGGGAATGGTGTACCCGCCGTCGACCAGGATCGCCTGACCGGTGATATTCGACGCTCGGTCGGATAGCAGGAATGCGGCCAATTGCGCGGTTTCCTCCGGCGTTCCCATCCGGCCGACGGGGTGGGCCTTGCCGAAAGCGTCCAGCACCGCCTCGTCATGGTCGAAGGCAATGCGCGTCATCTCGGTATCGATGCCGCCGGGATTGATGTTGTTTATCCGGATCCCGAGCGGTGCGAGCTCCAGTGCGGCGGCGCGCAGCAACCCGTCCATGCCGGCTTTGCTCGCGGAGTATACGGTAGATCCGGGCAGCGCGCCGAAGGCGAGCCATGACGAGGTGTTGACGATCGCGCCGCCGCCCTGGTCTTTCATTGTCCGAGCCTGCGCGCGCATCGACATCCAGATGGATTTCAGGTTGGTGTCGAGCGTGGAATCCCAGTCCGCTTCGGACTGCTCCAGCATCGGTGAAAAATTGCCGATCGTCCCCGCATTATTGAAGGCGAAATCGAAGCGCCCGAAAGCGTTCGCAGTTTCCGTCACGATCCGCTCGTGATCTTCGGATCGTGTCACATCGGCGATCACGGCGATGGCTTCGCCGCCCGCGTCCTCGATACTCTCGACCAATTCCTCGAGCCGGTCCCTGCGCCGCGCAACCAGTGCCACCTTCGCGCCTTCACGGGCGAACAGCTTGCCTGCTGCCGCACCGATGCCGGAGCTGGCACCGATGATTGCCCCGCACTTGTTCTCTAGTAACGCCATCGCTCTATCGTCCCTTTGCTGATGATGGCTTGGACATATTGCGCAATGGAGGCTTGATTAGGGGCCGAAACTGCATTGCCTGTTTCCGGCATGGCAATATTGCGATCCACGCTCGCTTCTGGACGGACCAGCGAGGCTCGAGGAACCGGGCGGGCCCCGATAGTCCCGACAGACTTGCGACCGGCTCATCGGCCCGGATTCGCGCGAGCCAAGCGAGGCCTCTCCACTGGCTTGGAAGGCCGCGAACGGGGCTTATTGGCTCACTCGGCTACGTTCGAACCGGTGGCGCATTCGGGAAGCACTTCCGGGGACCGCCTATCCAGTTGGGCGATAACCTCCTCATATCCGTATCGGGGCGACCAGTTCAGCTCTCGCCGGGCCTTGCCAGACGAGTAGACCCGGTCGATGGATCGGGGCAGAGGCCAGTTGCGGGCCTCGAACTCCGCATGGAGCGTTGGCATGCGCTGCCTTATGACTTCCGGTGCGTCGCGTTTCAGCGCGTCGCAGTCGTCCTTGTGAAAAGGTGTATCGCCCGAGACGTTGAACACCTCGAAATTTCGGCCTCGATGGTTCGCCGCCGCGACATGGGCCGATGCTACGTCTCGCGCGTCCACCCCGCGGTGCAGCCGGTATGCAGCCATGACCTGGGCCGGTTCCGGAAAGCACCGTGACATCCTGATCACGCGGACATCGAAGTTCTTGCCGGCCTGCGATCTCGCCACCGCCTCGGCCTGGAGCTTCGTGCGGTGATAGATCGTGCGGGGCAGGGGGTCTGTTTCCTCCGTCACCCAGACCGCGGTGTGGTCGTCTTGCGAGGCATGGCCGTACAAGGCAGTGGTGCTGGTGAGGATGAAGGTCCGCACCCCGGATGCTCTCGCGATTTCGAGCGCCTTGAGCGTTCCATCGACATTGATCCGCTCGAATTCACGGTCCGCAACTAGGCCGACATGGGGCGCGTGGAGCGCCGCGACATGGAAGACCGCCGCGGCCCCGTCGAAGCCTTTCTTCAGGGCATCCTCGTCCAGCAGATCCGCCACGATCGTCGTCGCGGAACTGGGGCTGCGATCGATACTTGCGACGTCGCCCGTTTCGCAAACCAGCCTATGAATGGCGCGGCCGATACGCCCGCTGCTTCCGGTGATGGCAAATTTCGGCATCTGGAGGGTTCCCAATTTGCATCGAAGTCCAATCCGCCAAGCGGATAAGCGAATGCCGACGATTGCAAAACCTTGATGATCGACGCCCTTGCCCAAGAGAGGGTTCTGTTGCGCGCGGCGCTTTCTTCCTTCGGCCCGGGCTTGTCTGCCATGCGCACGGATCACCCCTGCGCGCCGATCAATCGGGCCATAGCGGGCGCAGCGCTTCCGGAATGACTGCTCGTATCCGCGCCGCCCGTTCGGGCCCAAGCTTACTTTCCCAAAGCCAGAATACGTCCGAGACGAGGGACGGAACCCGGAAATGATGCGCCTTCACGCGTTGGTAAACGCGTTCCTGAAAGGTCTCGGCATCGACCACGTCCTTCGGCTCTGCGGCAAGCGACCACCCTTCGAGGAAGATGCCTCGCTCGAGCGCCGGGAACTGGTTGGCGATCTCCACCACATCTTCGGCGGGCAGGCATTTGCGCAGCTCATGCATTACCGCTTTCATCTGCGGTCCGGATTGATGCGTGGTGCGCACTCCCATGCGTTCGGCCAGATCGCGGCACCATTCGACATGAAGGTCGCTGGCGCGCTCGACATCGTAGGGGTGGGCCAAGACTTTTCCTCTTCCCGATAGTTACAGCCAGTCCAGGCGACGTCCGGGTCAGCGCATGTGCCCGGTCACGGTCTATGGGCGCCACAATCGCGCCCTGCCGCCACGCATGCGCTGGCGAGGAGCCGGTCGCAACATGCGCGTTCAAGTCCGCACCCCAGACCCTTCGCGCGCGCCATGGAACCGGCGAGCAAGCGCCCGCAACGCTTCCACATGGGCCAGGGGATTCTCGTCGGGCTCGAACGACACGGAAAGGTGGCCGCGAGGAAGATCGACGATCAACCGGCTGGAATGTTCGTATCCGACCAGCACGAAGCGCGTCCCTCCTTGGTCCGGATTGGCGCGCGATCCGGCCAGCGTCAGCAGCGACGGATTGACGAACAGCTCGTCGTATCGATCACTGCTCGCACAGGATGCATTGCCCGGTTCTCTTCGCTCGAGCGAGTGCAAATCCTCATCCTCGAGAATGGCGACACACCTAATACCGGGACTGACATCGAAAAATTCGGAGAACACCTTCGCGGATAGGGCATGGGAGGGCGAGGCGGAGCGATCTTGCCGCAACGGCTTCGGCTCCGGCGAACCGGTCGGCACGACACGGCACGGATAGTGGCGGAGATAATGATCGCCGACATAGAGCGTGGCAAGATAGTGCAACGCTGATCGCGCGCCATTGCGGATAGTCTGCAGCAGGCCTTTCGGAGATTCCCAGCTCATGAGCGATCGGTGATCGTTGCGATCACTCCGTCCCGGAAGGTGAAATCCGTGGTCCCGCCGAGTGCGATCCTCTCGCCGGACCGAGGGCCTCCGGGCAGGTCCCGCGCGAGGACGCCGCGAAAGGAAATCGCCTCCCTCAGGCCTGTCGCTTCGTCGTCGCCGAATTCGCTCAGACTGCGGAGCGTCTGGTGCCGCTCCGCGAACATGGCTGCGCCGGCTTCCGCCAGTTTGCGAAACGCCTCTAGTCCGGTCGCGCGATGCGTGGTCTGCCCTCCGGCGATGTTCCTGAATTCTACGTCGACATGCAGTGGCTTCATCATCGCCCCGACGTCGAACGCGTTGTATGCCTCGATATAGGCTTCGATCAGTTTCCTCTGTTCGCTAGCGTCCATTCGCCCTCCCTTCGTCTGCGCCAGGCTCATCGTCGAGGAAGGCGAGCACCTGCCGGACCACCTTGTGCGGAGCTTCCAGCTGCGGCAGATGCCCCGCACCCTCGATCACGGCCAATTCGGCATCGAGGAGAGAGGCAAGTCTCCTGCCTCTTGCCAGGGGTATCCAGGGATCGCGTTCTCCCCAGAGCACTTTGACGGGAGATTGCACCTCGGACAGGCGACCCTCGAACTCGGCGGTATACCGCTCGTCGGCTTGCGCGAACTGGTTGTAGAAGCTGTTCCGACCTTCATCGGTCAGCCATGGTGCACAAAGCTGCTCGAAATCGCCGTGCGGGATTTCTGTGGTCAAAGCACCCTGGATATAGGCGGCGACCACCGCTTTGTGGATCGCCGGGGGAAGCCCCCGGAAGGCTTCGGCATGGCGACCAACGTGGTCGAAGAATTCGGAGCCCCACGGCCTGAGGGCTACTACGTTCATGAGAAAGTAGCGGCGATATTCGCAACCGTGCAGCAAATGCGCCCGCAACGAAACCGCCCCGCCGAAATCGTGCCCCAGCACATGCGGGCGATCCAGCTTAAGCGTGTCGAGCATGTAGGCGAAGACTTCGCCCTGCACATCGAGCGAAGTGGGCCGGGTGCCCGGCATTTCCGACTGTCCATAGCCGGGCATATCGTACCAGTGGACGCGGAATCTTCGGGCAAGCGGTTCGATGATTCGATGCCAGCAGAACGATGACCACGGCCAGCCGTGGGCAAGGATCAGGTCTTCGCCCTCGCCGCAGGTGCCGCAGGCGACCTCGCCGGCCGGGGTCCTTATTCTCCGATCGACATTCCAGGCGAATTCCATTCCCACAAACCACACCTTCATTCGCGAACCGATCGTGCGAAGCCTTGCGACGCACGCGATTCGCTTCTACCAATCTAGACCGACCAGTCTACCTAAAGAATGTATGAACAACTCAGCTTCTGAACGCCTTACCCAAGCCGCACTTCGCCTGTTTCAGGCGAAGGGGCTTTCTTCGGTCGGGATCAACGAAGTGGTCAGGGAAGCGGGCGTCGCCAAGATGTCGCTTTACAACAACTTCTCTTCCAAGTCCGACCTTGCGTGGGCCGCGTATGCAGCGATTTCACGAGAGCGGCGCCAATCGTTTGATGCACTGATCGCCGCCTCCGACTCGCCCAAGGCCGGAGTTTTGGGCTTCTTCGATCTGGCAAAGACATTGGCCAATCGCCCGGACTTTCGGGGATGTGCTTTCATCAACCTTGCTGCACACACTTTCGAGGACGAGCGGCTGGCCCGGCTGGTTCGTGATCACAAGTCTGCGCGGCATTCCCGTCTTGAAGAGCTGGCGCGGCATTGCGGGGCCGACGATCCGGCACGCTTGGCGCGGCAATTGCTCGCGCTTTGGGATGGGGCCGTGTCGCAGGCTGCCATCGAAAACGACACAGAGCCGGTCGATGCGGCTCGCGAAGCCGCCGAGGTGCTTCTCGAACGAGCCTGCCAATGAACCCGCTTCACCCGCCTTGCGTGCTCGCAGGCACCAAATCCGGCGCAATATCAACCCAAGAAAAGCCCTTTGACGAGGATCGCGATGCTTACCGCAACCTTTATCTTCCGACCCGGTGAACGGGACGACGAATTCGAAGCCCTTACGCTCGCCCTCAGTGAGCGAGCTCGTTGCATCGAGGGCTTCGTAGACGAAGAGGAGTGGTGCTCCCTGGACAGCGAGACGCGTCTTGTGAATTACTACTGGAGAGATCGAGAGAGCCTTGACCGCTTCGTGACGGATCGCATCCATCGATATGCGAAGAGCCGTCAGAAACAATGGTATGACGGCCACCATGTCATCATCTCCGAAGTGGTTTCAACCTATGGCGATGGAGGTATTCCTCACGCAACTGGCCGCTCGCGGTACCCCAAAGGAAAGCTGCCGTGAGCGCCGAAGTCTGGGCGGCATTCCTGCTGTTCGCGCTGGTCGCGGTTGCCACACCGGGCCCCAACAACCTGCTCCTGCTCGATGCTGGCCTGCGTCAGGGGCTCCGTAAGACGCTTCCCTTCGTGATCGGGATAAACATCGGATTTTCGATGTTGATGCTGGCGATCGGCTTCGGGCTGGGTCGGCTGTTCGAGGAAAGTCCTGCGATCCAGATAGCCCTCAAGATTCTCGGTACTGCCTACTTTCTATATCTTGCATTCCGGATGTTCCGGCCTGCGCAGGCAAGGGAGCAGGAAGAGAAGCCATGGAGGTTGGGGTTTTGGTCCGGGATCGCCATCCAGGCGGTCAATCCCAAAGCCTGGGTGATGTGCATCACGACGATCTCCCTCTTTCTCCCCCGCGATTGGGATATCGGGACTCTGGGATCGATGGTGGGTGCGTTCGTGGCTCTGGGCGCACCGGCCAATATCGCCTGGACCGGGTTGGGGCGCTCCCTCAGGTCAATGCTGTCCGACGCCAAGCGGCTCCGGCTCTTCAACATGTCGATGGCAGCGCTACTTATCCTCTCGATTGCACCAGTGTGGATTTCCAGATTCTGATGGAGGTCCTTGTGCTCTCGCTATTTTCCGTCCTCTGCGCGGCAATCCTCGCCCAAGCGCATCCGTTCACCGTGATCCCGGTTGGCCGCCATCCTGCTGTCCTCGATCTCGTTCGCGTCCCGCATGACGCACCCAGGGTATTGCATTCCAAAGCGCCTTATCACCGTCGAAAATGCGCGCTCCCAGGCAAAGGCGGTCCGCTGTCTTGGCTACCTTTCGCCATCAATACCGACTAGGATGAAGAGGTCTTACACGTCCGGCGGCTGGAAATGCCACTCGCCGCCGAGACGAGACATTCGATAAAACCAATATAATACAGGTATTGCCTCTCGGTCGGATTGCGCTAAGGTGGCGCTGTGACAAACAACACCGACATTCGTGACGCTTTGCAACGCGACGCAGCTGCCAGCGTCTCCGCTATGCTCGAAGGGCAAGTCGAAGCGGCGAGAACGACTCTTGCCTTGGCGCCGCTCATCGAACGCGCTGGCGCCGAATCGGCGGAGCGTTTGCGAGGTGGAGGTCGTATTGTATTGGTAGGCGCGGGCACGTCGGGACGGATCGCCGTCCAGGACGGGGTCGAACTGGCACCCACCTATGGCTGGCCCATGGACCGCATGGTCTTTCTGCTCGCAGGCGGACGGGGAGCTCTCATGGAAAGCGCAGAAGCCGCCGAGGACGATGCCGGTCTCGCCGAGGAAGAAATCGCACGCCATGCCATCGCGCCGAACGATGTCGTAATCGGCGTGGCGGCCAGCGGGAGCACGCCTTACACCTGCGCAGCGATCAAACGAGCACGGGCAGCCGGTGCGCTGACCATCGGCATTGCCAATCGAGCGGACACGCCGCTGCTCGAACTGGCCGAAATCGCTTTGTGCGCGGAGACGGGTGCGGAATTCGTCGCGGGCTCGACGCGGATGAAGGCCGGAACGGCGCAGAAGATCGTCCTCAATACGCTTTCTACCGCGATCATGATCGCACTGGGGCGGACGCATGATGGATTGATGACGCATATGTCCGTCTCGAACGAGAAGCTCCGCCGGCGCGCAGTCGATATCATCTCGACCATATCGGGCGCTCCGGCCGACCGCAGCCGGAAAGCGCTGGAGGCGGCGTGCAACGAACTGCCGGTCGCAATCCTGGTGGCTGCGGGGTATGATCGCGAAGAAGCGAAGCGGCGGTTGGTCGAAGCGGATAACAGCGTCGGTCGGGCGCTTTCGCGACGTCCGTCGCATATGGCAGGAGTGCCCGATGACGCTTGACCTGGCCCCGGGCCGGACCCGTTCCACCCCGCTCTATCTGCAGATCGCAGCGAATCTCAAGCAGCACATCATCGCGGGCGAGTGGGGGGTCGGCGAGGCTCTCCCGTCCGAACGCGAACTTTGTGCCCTGACCGATGCGTCGCGAGTCACGGTTCGCAAAGCGATCGAGGAGTTGATCTCTGAAGGATTGCTCGTTCGCCGGCAGGGGTCGGGGACTTTCGTCAACCGCTTGATCGAGGCCAAGAACGACGCCCTGGGCAGCTTCAGCGACGAAGCGGTCGCCCGCGGCGGTACTGCCGGCACGATCTGGATCATGCGGACGATCGCTCGCCCGACTGAAGACGAGGCGGGGATACTGAAGGTCGGCGCGGACAGCGAAGTGGTCCGCTTGGGCCGCGTGCGGCTGCTCGACGGCGAACCGCTGGCGATCGAGCATGCTGTAGTGCCTAAACCTTTCCTGCCGCCGATCGACGACCTCGGGGAATCGCTCTACAAGGCTTTGGAAACGTTTGGAAACCGTCCAGTCGGCGGGACTCAGTCCATCCATGCTTCGCTGGCGACCCCGACCGAGGCGGGATTGCTGTCGATCGAAGAGCAGAGCGCGGTGCTGCGCATCGAACGGGTGACGCGCAATGCAAAGGAAGAGGTCGTCGAGCTGACCCGTTCGGTCTATCGCGGGGACCGCTACAAATTCGTGTCGGACCTGCACCGGTGACCGGCTTGTCGGCCAGTGAGGCAGATGCCGGAAAGCTTCCCCAAGCGCTGCCGGACATCGACTGGCTCGATACGGACGAGATCCGCCTGCGCCAGACCAGCTACTGGGATGCCTCCTCGCTCACCGCGCGGGCGCTAGCCAGGCCCACCACGACGGAGGAAGTCTCCAACGTTCTGCGCATTGCATCGTCGACAGGGCAGCCCGTTTTCACGCATGGTGGCCGAACGACATGCGTGGATGCCGTCAGGACAGACGCAGGCGACATAATCTTGTCGCTCGAACGGATGAACCGCATCCTCGAGATCGATCCGGTCGAGGGCATTGCGGTCGTCGAGGCGGGGGTGGTGCTCCAGGCGCTGCAGGAAGCGGTCGCACAAGCGGGCATGTTCCTGCCGCTCGATCTCGGTGCGCGCGGAACGTGTACCATCGGCGGCAACGTTGCGACCAATGCGGGCGGCGTGAATGTGCTGCGGTACGGCATGATGCGCAATCTCGTCCTCGGGATGGAGGCCGTCCTGCCGACAGGCGAGGTGATCTCGTCGATGAACCGCATGCTCAAGAACAATTCGGGCTTCGACCTGAAGCAGCTTTTCATCGGCACGGAAGGGCTTCTTGGTGTGGTGACAAAGGTCGTCCTTCGCCTCGAACCGGATGTCGGCGCTCGCGACGTGGCCATGCTCGCGCTCGATGATTTCGATGCGGTGCTCAAGCTGCAGGCCGATACCAAACGGACTCTGGCTGCACGGCTACTGTCGTTCGAGGTGATGTGGGGCGCATATTACGATGCGGTCACGGCGGATGGCGGCCACCGCCCGCCCTTGCCGCGCGAAGCGCCCTTCTACGTCCTCGTCGAAACCGTCGCGGCTGAGGCGGGCGGCGGCGAGACATTGCTGTCCCTGCTCGAACGCAACCTCGAAGGTGGCATTATTGCCGATGGCGTCGTGGCCGGATCCGAGCGCGAACGGTCGGATTTCTGGAGAGTGCGCGACGACTTCGAGCGCATCCTCGCCGAACCGCCTGTCTATCTTTACGACGTCAGCCTCCCGCTCCGGTCGATGGAAGCCTATGTCGGCGAAGTGGAGAAGGCGTTTCGGGATGCTTTCCCCGATGGGGCGCTCCACGTCTTCGGTCACATCTGCGACGGCAACCTTCACCTGTTCCTTGCGCCAGGCACGGCTGGAAGCGACAGGCCCGACATGCGCCGGACTGCGGACGAGGCGGTCTATACCGCTCTGTCACGCTTCGAAGGTGCGATTTCGGCCGAACACGGGATTGGCCGTGAAAAGAAAGAGTGGTTGCCGATTTCGCGAAGCCCTGAGGAAATCGCCTTGATGCGCACGCTCAAGCGCACGCTCGATCCCGCCAACATCCTCAATCGCGGACTCGTCTTCGATGTTTGATGACATAAAAAAGCTGGCGGCGGTCGCAGCAAAGGAGGAGCGTCATATCATCGGCCTGATGAGCGGGACGTCGCTCGACGGCCTCGACATCGCGCTGTGCCGGGTGGCGGGCTCGGGCGATGCGACCCGCTTGACGCTTGAGGATTTCACCACCGTCCCGTATGCCGCCGCCTTCCGCGAACGGGTGGCGGAAGTGTTCGCACGGCGAACGATCGATCTCGAGCGGCTTTGCCAGCTCAACCCTTTCGTGGCCCATGTGCATGCGGATATGATCCTGAAAACGCTGGACGAATGGCGTCGCCCGGCCGACAGCATCGACCTGATCGCCAGCCACGGGCAGACTGTCTACCATGCCCCGGGAATGCCGGGTAAGGGCTCGCCCGATGGCAATGCGACGCTTCAGCTGGGCGATGGCGATCACATCGCGCACCGCACCGGCATCATCACCGTGCACGATTTTCGGCAGAAGCAAATCGCGGCGGGCGGCGAGGGTGCGCCGCTGGCCGCTTATGGCGACCATTTGCTGTTCGGAGACGAGGAGGCGGACCGCGTCCTGCTCAACATCGGTGGTATCGCCAATCTGACTTTCGTCTCCAGCGCGAAAAACGGTCGCCGTTCGTCCTGTTCCGACATCGGGCCGGGGAATACGGTGATGGACCAACTGGTCCAGCGCCATTCGCCTCTCATGCGATTCGACGTTGACGGGACCATGGCCGGATGCGGATCGGTGTTGCCCGAACTGCTCGACGCGCTGCTGTCCCACCCATTCTTTTCGCAACCCCCACCCAAAACGACCGGGCCCGAAACCTTCAATCTCGCCTGGCTCGACGAAGCGATAGCACGCACGGGCTGCGGGCAGCCGCGCATCGAAGACCTGCTCGCCACCCTCAGCCAGTGTTCGGCCCGTTCGATCGCCATGGCGATCGAGGCACTGAAAATCGCCCCCGATGCATGGGTCTATGTAAGCGGCGGCGGAGCGCGGAATCCCACACTCATGGCGAATATCCGGCGCGAGCTTGCTGGCGGGCACAGGGTTGTCACGACCGATGATCTCGGCATCGATCCGGATGCCAAAGAGGCGGTCCTTTTTGCGGTTCTCGCCAATGAGACAATCGCGGGACAGCGCATGGAATCTGGCCGGATCGCCGGCATGCCGGCCGTGTCGATGGGCAAGATCAGCTTGCCGGGATAGGTGAGATGGAAAGCAATCCGAAGCACGAAACCGATCCAGGCGAAGTCCGATTCTGGCTTGGCATCGATGCGGGGGGCACCAAGAGCCGCGGCAGTCTTGTCGATGGCGAGGGGCGGGAAATCGCTCGCGTTATCGCCGGACCGGGCAATCTTCGTATCGGCGTGGAGGCGGTCGAACAGCTGACGCTCGGGATCGCGCAGGAGGCGTTGGACCAGGCAGGGCTTTCCGGAGACGCGGTTGGGACGATCGGTCTGGGCCTTGGCCTCGCCGGGCTTTCGCGGGCGAGCCAGTCGCGCCAGCTGGCGGCCCATAATTGGCCCTTCGCCGAAGTCGCCATCGCCTCCGACGCCGCGATTGCAAACCTGGGTGCGCATGGCGGAGAGGATGGTGCGATCCTGATCGTCGGCACCGGATCGATTGCCTATTTGCGGGTGGAGGGGCGTGTCGACACGATGGGTGGATACGGCTTTCCGATCTCGGATGAAGCCAGCGGTGCCGCTCTGGGTCTGAGCGCGGTCCGTCACGCCCTGCGCGCGCTTGATGGGCGCACGCAGTCCACGCCGCTGAGCGATGCGGTGACGGGCCGGTTCGACGACAACACGGAAGCGGTAATCGAATGGATGGCCGCGGCCACACCCGGAGACTACGCGACTATGGCGCCGCTGGTGATCTCTTATGCGGAACAGGGCGACTATATCGCCCGGTCGATCGTCATCGAAGCGGTGCGGCACATCGAACGCTTCATCGAAACCATCTTCGAAAAGGGCGCGCCGCGGTGCTCGCTTATGGGCGGGCTGGCACCGCATTTGCGACCATGGCTGAGGGCTCGAACGAGCGACATGCTGGTCGAGCCGCTCGGTGATGCGGTGAGCGGAGCCCTGATGCTCGCCGGAGTTCCCAAGGACCGGATGCAGTTCGCCGTGGCGGAAGCTGACAGGGCAAGCACATGATCGGGGAGACGCAAACGCGGATGGCCATCGAGGCAGCCGAAGCACCCGATCGCATCGCGCTGCAGGCTGCCTCGCTAGCGGAGCCACTTGCGGATTTGGCTGCGAAATGGTCGGCCTCGCCGCCCCACGCGATCGTGACCTGCGCGCGCGGAAGTTCAGATCACGCGGCGCTCTACGGGAAATATGCCCTGGAAATCGCCACCGGGCTGCCGGTTGCGTCTCTGGGGCCTTCGGTCGTCTCGGTGCATGAGACCCCGTTGCGGCTGGATGGGATGCTCTACATTACCGTTTCGCAATCGGGGCAGAGCCCGGATCTCCTGCGCTGTGCCGAAGCGGCGCGAGCAGGGGGCGCGCTGGTGGTCGCAATCGTCAACGATTCCGCATCGCCGCTTGCCGGTGCGGCCGACATCGTGCTCGATATGCAGGCCGGTCCCGAACATGCGGTGGCAGCGACGAAATCCTTTCTCTGTACACTGACGACCATTGCACGCCTCATCGCCGCCATTACCGATTCCCCGGCTACCGATGCGGCTGTGGATCGCCTGCCCGACCAGTTGCGGTCCGGATCGAACGATCCTTGGCCTTCGGAGATCGTGGATCGGTACGTCGATGCCGGTCGCGCATTCGTCATCGGGCGTGGGCCCGGCCTGGGTGTGGCCGCAGAGCTGGCGTTGAAGGCGAAGGAAGTGGCGGGCCTTCATGCGGAAGCGTTCAGCGCTGCCGAGGTTCAACATGGTCCCAAGGCCGCGATCGGGCCGGATTCTCCGGTGATCCTGCTCGGTACCGAGGATGCGGCCAAGGTCAGTGTGGAGGAGGCCGCCCGAACAGTGAGCGGGCTCGGCGCTCCAACTTTTGGAAGTCTCGTCGCGGTCTCAGGCATCGTCGATCTGCCGACTGTACGAACAGGCCACCCACTCACGCAACCGATCGTGCAGGCCGGCGCCTTCTATGGTTTCATCGAGAAGCTTTCGCGTCGTCGCGGGCTCGATCCCGACAATCCACCATCGCTGCGCAAGGTAACAAAGACGCTATGACCACCCTGAGCGGCGCGCAGATCCTGCTACCATCGGGAGATTGGTGCGAGGGTGCCGTCACTCTCGAAGAGGGCAGGATCGAGACGGTGGAAGCCGGGCCCGCATTGCCCCGTCGACCGGACACTCGGGAGCTGGATGGCGGCTACCTCGTGCCCGGCTTGTTCGATATCCAGGTCAACGGCGGCGGCGGTGTGCTATTCAATGATGCCCCAACGCTCGAAACCCTGCGCACAATGTCCGAAGCGCATAGGGCATTCGGCACCTGCGCCATGCTTCCGACTTTGATTTCGGACGACATCGAGAAGGTGCGGGTCGCGATTGCCGCGGTCGAGCGAGCAATGGCCGAGGGCGTGCCGGGCATTGTCGGCATCCACCTCGAAGGACCGATGCTTAATCCGGCCAAGCGCGGCATCCACGATGCTCGCCATTTCCGTACCTTCGATGCCGAAACGCTGGAGCTGTTTTCCTCCATGCAAGGAGGAAGGACGTTGATTACGCTTGCTCCTGAGGCGGTCGAACGCGACCACATACGCGAACTGGCACGGCGCGGGATCAGGGTGGCGCTGGGCCACTCCCTTGCCGGATACGACGAGGCCCGCATCGCCGAAGCCGATGGAGTGACCGGCTATACCCATCTCTTCAACGCCATGACCGGAATCGAATCGCGCAAGCCGGGCGCGGTCGTCGCGGCACTCGAAGGCCAGGCCTGGTGCGGACTCATAGTGGACGGACATCATGTCGACCCGGCCGTCCTGCGTCTCGCGATCCGCGCCAAGGCCGACCAGCGGTTCTGCCTTGTGACCGATGCCATGCCCGTTGCCGGCACTGACCTCGAGGAATTCGTCCTGGGCGGACGTCGCATAGTGATCCAGGATGGCGCATGCCGGGGGGAAGACGGGACGCTGGCAGGATCGGCGTTGACGATGATCGGCGCTGTTCACCGTGCCACCGAAAGTCTCGGGATCGATCTCGCGAGCGCACTACGCTTCGCTTCTATGGAGCCAGCCCGTTTCATGGGACTGGAGGGCGAACTGGGGACGGTGGAAGCGGGGCGTCGGGCGAACCTACTGCATCTCGATGGCGACCTGCGGGTGCAGCGAAGCTGGATCGATGGCGACATGGTCGAAGTGCCGGCGTGAGCGGGACATCCCGGCGCCTGTTGTCGGTCGATGCCCTGCGCGGCTTCGACATGCTCGTCATCATCGGTCTCGATGCGCTGGTCCATGCCATGGCGCGCGTCTGGCCCGTTCCACCTTTAGCCTGGCTTTCCAACCAGTTCACGCATGCCGAATGGGCCGGGGTCCATGCCTACGACCTCGTCTTTCCCCTGTTCATCTTCCTGTCGGGTGTCTCGCTGGCGATCGTCGACGCCCGCCCCTCCTCGGCAGCGATGTCGCGCCGCCGGCGCTTGGCATGGGCGGCGCGCCGCATGCTTATCCTCGTCCTCCTCGGCATCGTCTACAATTTCGGCGGGGACTGGTCTTGGGACCGGTTGCGCTTCCCGAGCGTGCTCGGGCTGATCGGCGTGAGCTATTTCATCGCTGCAGCCACGCTGATCCTGTTAAGGGGATGGAAGGCGCGCATCGGCGTCGGGCTGGCCATTGCCGGGACCGTCGCAGCCCTGCATCTCGTCTACCCCGTTCCGGAACATGGTGCTGGTCTGTTGACGGCCGAAGGAAGCGTTAACGGTTATCTCGACCGGCTGCTCCTGCCCGGACGCCTCCATGCTGGGAGCTACGATCCGGAAGGTTTGCTGGGAATGTTATCGGCTGCGACTATCGCGTTGGCCGGTGCGGGAGCTGGCGCAGTGATGGTCTCGGGCCACCGCTACAGCGGTCCGGCAGCCATGGGATTGGCGGGGTTGGTCAATCTTGCGACCGGTATTGCGATAGGCGCCGTCTATCCCCCAATCAAAGCAATCTGGACCGTCAGCTTCGATCTGATCGCGATCGGCTGTTGCCTCTTCCTGCTTGCCGCGGCCCGACGACTGTTCGATGGGGAAGGGACAAATGCGATGGTCCGGCGCTTGGGCGAGGTGCCCGCTCCCATCGGTGCAAATGCAATCCTAGCCTACATGCTGGCGCGCTTCCTGATCTACCCGCTGTACCCACCGCTAGCTACACTTTCGCCCTTGTGGGAAGTGGCTGGATTGTGCGCGCTTATCGTCATCCAGTGGACACTGCTTCGCTGGCTTTTCGCCAGGGGCTGGAGCCTCAGGGTTTGACGAGCGACGGGCGGCGAAAATCGCGCGATCACGGCAAGCCGCTTGCCAAGAGGTCGTAAAGTGGTAATATATAGGTTCACAAGCAAAGCTATCGGGAGGACCAAGTGAAGACATCCGCAAGACTTTTCGCCGGCACCATGCTCGCAGGTGCCGTAGCCGCCTTCCCCGCGGTGGCCTTTGCACAGGATTCCGATCCCGAAAGCGAATCCGGAGCCAGTGAGCCCGGCAATGCCATCGTGGTGACCGGATCGCGAATTCAGCGGACCGAACTGACGGCAACAAGCCCGGTTTCTTCCTTCGACGAGGAACAGATCGAACTCGATAGGGCGGTCACTATCGAAGATATCAGTGCCCGGATCCCGCAGTTTGCCGGAGGGGTCAACGCCACCCAGACTGGTAGCGACGGGCGTGGCGCGCAGACACTCGACCTACGTAACTTAGGGCAGAACCGGACGCTTGTACTGCTCAATGGTACTAGAATGGTTCCTTTTAGTTTCCGGAATGCAGTTGACGTCAATAGCATCCCGGCACCGCTTCTCAAGCAGGTCGATGTCCTTACCGGCGGTGCAGCGGCGGTCTACGGTGCCGATGCGGTCGCGGGCGTGGTTAACTTCATCGTCGATACCGCCTTCGAGGGCGTCCGTGTCGGCGGCAGTTGGGAGGGCGCCGACGATCTCCAGACCTACAACACCAATCTCACGCTCGGTGCCAGCCTCGGCGACAGGGGTGGCATCGTCTTTTATGCCGATTACACCGATCGCGGCGAATTGCTGGTGGGCGATCGGGATTTCCTCGCTGACAACACCACTTCGACCTTGGCCGGCGCCGGAGGCAATTTCACCGACGTCGCGAGTGGCAATTTCTTCGCTTTCGACGAGAGCGGGACATTGCGAACGACCCGCCAGACTTCGGATTTCTCCGACCTCTACCCGGCGGTGCAGCCGCTAGAGCGTATCAACGTGTCGACGTTCTTCGACTACGAGATCGCGCCCTTCGCCGAGATCTATGGCCGGGCGATGTACACGAAGGTCGACACGGTGGGCGCCGGCCGCGCGGGCAACAATCCGGTCACGGTCAACGAAACCGTGTTCATCGACGAGACCAACCCATTCCTGACCGACGACATCCGCTCGCGGCTGACGTTCGTCAACGGCCAGGCGGAAGTGGCGGTCGAACGGACGCTGGGAGAACTCGGCATCCTGACGGCGGCCACCGAGCGAACGACCACGCAGTACCAGGTCGGCCTGCGCGGCCCGCTGGCCGATTGGCTACGCTACGATGCCTATGTCCAGCACGGCCGCGTGGAAGAGGAAACGGTAACCTCGGGCGACGCACTCAGGGTCGACGGTTCGGGCAACAGCCGCTTTGCCGCCATCGTCAACAGCGTCGATATCTTCGGCCCCGGTGCGGACCTGGCAGGTTTCGGATCGAATTTCGTTCAGGAAATCCGCGACCGCAAACAGACCGTCGCAGCCTTCAGCATCTCCGGCGACAGCTCGCCCCTGTTCTCCTTGCCGGCCGGCCCGATCCGCTTCGCCGTCGGCTACGAATACCGCGATGAATCGCTCGAAACGGGGGACGAGGCCGCGCTGGTCAACGGCCTGACCTATCGCGGAAGCACGGGTGGCGTGATCGTAGGCGGTTTCGATGCGAACGAGGTCTACGCCGAAGTGCTCGTCCCCGTGCTCGCGGACAAGCCATTCTTCCAGGAGCTTACGTTGGAAGGGGCGATCCGCTTTTCCGATTTTTCGAACGCCGACGTCGGCAACACCGATAAGCTCGGCTTCTCCTGGCAGGTCGACGACAACATCCGCTTTCGCGGAACGCGCCAGACGGTCGTTCGGGCGCCCAACATCGGCGAGTTCGCAGCGCCGGTCTTCTCGATCCCGTTCTCGCTGCTCCGCACCGTTCCGCGATTGCAACCCCGCTACCTCGGCGATCCATGCGTGATCGGTACCGGCGATCAGGCGCAGTGCGACCGTTTCGGGGCGCCGCCGCAAGGTTCCTATGACAGCCTCGATCCCGCCAATCTCACGGGTCAGTACTTCTTCGGCGGCAATCCCGATATCGGTCCGGAGAATGGTACGACCTACACGCTCGGGGCGATCATCACACCGCAATTCGCACGCGGGCTCGAGATCATCGTCGATTACTACGACATCCGGATCACCGATGCGGTGGGGCAAATCCAGCCCGTCGACGCGCTACAGAGCTGCTATGTCGACAATCCCGTGGCGGACAACCCGATCTGTCAGGCCATCTCTCGCGACCCGACGACGGGCTTCATCGACGATGCCTTGGTAAACGATCGCAATCTGGGGGTTATCGAGCAGTCGGGCGTCGATATCGACGTCAATTACAGTATCGATCTGTCCTCGACCGGCTTCGTCACCGGGCTTAGGCTCGGTTACCAGGGTACGATCGTTACCGACTATACGATCCAACGCAATCCGGTGCTCGATCCGGTGGACTGCAAGGGAACCTTCGGTTTTGCCTGCTCGTCCGACGCGGTCAGCCTGGTCCAGCCCGACTACCGCCACCGCGTCGCAGCGACATTCGATGCCGACATGGGGATGCTGCAGTTCGTGTGGCGCCGGATCGGCGAGGTGGAAAACGCGTCCGACCGAACCGAAAAGATCGGCGCCGTCGACTATTTCGACATCAATGCCCAGTTCGACACCGGCATCTACGACATGAAGATCAATGTCGGTGTGCGGAACCTGTTCGACAAGGAGCCGCCTCAGCCCGCATCGCCGGGAGCGTTCGGCACCTATCCGGGAACCTATGACATCGTCGGGCGGACTTTCGGGGCTTCGGCCAGTATCACCTTCTGATCGCGGAGCTTGACGACCGGTTGGTTTCCCTTCCAACCGGTCGTTGCCTTCGGCGTCGGAGGGAACCGGGCCGAGCGCCCAAGAACTAGGGTGCGCACTCCATGTCCATGACATCAGGTTTCGCTGCGATCGATTGGCTGGTGGTCGCAGTCTACCTCGTCGGGAATGCGGCGCTGGGCTGGTATCTTTCGCGGCGGGGCGCGCGATCGGCCAAGGAATACTTCCTGGCCGACGGACAGATGCCGGGCTGGTTGATCGCCTTTTCCGTGCTCGCGACCACGCAGTCGGCGGCGACGTTCCTCGGCGGTCCCGACTTCGGATATCGGTCGGACTATACCTATCTCGCGGGATCGTTCGGCGCGGTGCTGGCGAGCGTCGCGGTGGCGAGTATTCTGCTTCCGCGATTCTATGCCCAGAACGTCACCACGGTTTATGAATTGCTCGAGCGGCGCTACGGCGTGCTGGCCTTGCGCAGTGCCGCCGCCATGTATCTTGTCGGCCGTATTTTCGCCAATGGCGCGCGCCTGTTCATGGCCGCGCTCGCCGTGGCCATGATCCTGTTCATGCGCGCCGATTTCGCGGCCATCGCGCTGGCCACCGCGATCATTGTCCTGCTGGGACTGGCATTGACGCTGGTCGGCGGATTGCGATCGGTCATCGCGAGCGACGGCGTGCAGTTCGCCGTCTACGTCGGGACGGCCGTGGTGGTCCTCTACGTTTTGTACATGCAGCTCGGTCTCGAGTTCGAGCAAGTGCTCGCGGCGCTCGATTCCCCGCCATCGGGAGACAGCAAGCTGACTGTCTTCGACTTTTCGTTCACGCTCGACGACCCGTTCACCATTCCAGCGGCGCTGACCGGTGTGGTGCTGCTCAACATCGGCAACTTCGGCCTCGACCAGGATACGACCCAGCGCCTTCTTGCTGCAAAGAGCTCGCGACATGCGGGTCGTGCGCTGTTCTGGTCGACCATCGGCGCGCTGCCCATCATCTTCATCTTCCTGAGCATCGGGCAATTGCTCCATCTGTTCTACGACCGCGGGGATTTGACCGGCATTCCCGTCACCGGTGAGGATCTCGACAGCGTGACGATCTTCATGCGTTACATTCTGACCGAACTTCCCGACGGGCTGAAAGGCCTGTGCGGCGCGGCGATCGTGGCCGCGGCGGTCTCCACGCTGACCTCGGGCCTCAGTTCGATGACCTCGGTGGTGGTCACCGATTTCTACAAGCCCTGGGCGGGACCGATGTCGGAAGAACGAACCGTGTTCGTCGGGCGGATCGCGATGGTCGTGATCGCCGTCGTCCTGGGCCTGATGGCGCTGGTCTGTTTCTTCTGGCAACGTCAGTCCGACCTGCCCCTCCTCGAATTCGCCCTGCAGGTGATGGTGTTCGCCTATGCCGGCCTGCTCGGCGTGTTTGCCGCGGCCGTATTCACGGGACGAGGAAGCGAGGCCTCGATCATCTGGGCGTTGGTCGTGGGCTTCTTTGCGATGGTCCTTGGCGAAGCGGGCATCGGTGGCGCGATCGGGGTCCCCGACAGCGTGACGTCGCTCGCCTTCTCCTGGAAACTGCTCGCGGGCTCTGCGCTGTCATTCCTCGTTGCCATCAGCGTGCGTGCACCCATCTCCGCGAGCAAACCCCGGCATCCCGAGCCCATGATGACACGATGATCCACGCGCTGAGCGAGGGAAGGTCCGCTCTCGGTAACGAGGATCGGTTCGGATACGCAGCAGGCGCGGCCTGGGTGCTCGATGGCGCCACCGATATCTCGCGGGCGCAGCTTGAGGGGCGAACAGCTGCCTGGTGGCTGGTTGAAGCCTATCAGGCGGAATTGCAGAATCGGTGTCCATTCGGTGTTTCGGAAATAGCCCGGACATTCTTGGCGAGCCTCTCCAGCGGGGTCCGCGACCGGTTGGAGGCGAGATTCCCCGCTGCGCCCGCTCCGGTCCGCAAAGCGCTCGAGCAAGCGTCCGCGGCGCTCAGCCTGGTCCGCAAGACGACTGACGGCTGGTCGGTGCTTTGCTTGGCGGATTGCCCGGTCCTCTACCGCAATCCCGCAAACGGGCGCGTGCAGGCAATAGTCGATCCCGGCTTCGTTCGGTTCGAGCAACGGTCGCTCGATGCCTTGCAGGATGCGCGGGCCCGTGCGCCCGATGCAGATTACGATCGGTTGCTCGAAATGATCCGTCCGGTGCTCGAACAAAACCGTCAGGTGATGAATCTCGAGGAAGGCTATGCCGTGGGAGGCATCCGTCCTCCGCACCAGGCTCTCGTGAGCGAGCGCGATCTGCCCGCAGGAGTGACGGCCTTTGCCATCATGAGCGACGGATTTTCGCGCTGGTACGATCTCTTCCGCCTGGGAACCGCGGAAGATCTATTCGTCCGGATAGAGAAAAGCGATCTCGGTGAGGTCCTCACCGAGCTACGCCAGGCCGAGCGCCGGGATCCACTTGGCAAGCTGTTCCCACGTTTCAAACAGCATGACGATGCCACCTGCCTCTACGTCCAGGCGGCCGATCTGTGACGCAATCTTGGCGTACACCCCTATGGCTCATCGAGGCCTTTTACGGGACGCCTTGGCCCATGGCGGCGCGGCTGGCAAACTATCGACTGATCGGGCGGTGGGGGTACGAAGGCGCAATCTATGCGCCAAAGTCGGACCGGAGTTTGCGGAGCGAGTGGCAACGCGACTTCACGCGCGAAGAGAGCTCGCAACTCGAGGAAATGGCGGCGACGGCCCGCGAATCCGGTCTGGAGTTCGGAGTCGGACTGAGCCCACTGCAGATATGGAAGGACTGGTCGCGGGAAAACCGGGCTAGGCTCCGCTCGAAGCTTATCAGCTTGCATGATCGCGGATGCCGTGTGCTGAGCCTCCTGTTCGACGACATGCGTGGCGACCTCCCGCAACTCGCCAGCTTCCAGGGAGAGATCGTCGCATTCGTCCGCGATCATTGGCCCGGACACCGCGTGATCGTTTGCCCGACCTACTATTCGGACGATCCCATTTTGGCTTCGATCTTCGGCGAACCGCCAACCTGCTACCTGGAAGAACTATCCCATCGTATCGCACCCGACATCGATATCTTCTGGACGGGACCGAAAGTCGTCAGCGACGCGATCGGATTGGATCAAATACGCGAGGTGACGTCGCGCATGGGAAGGCGGCCGTTCCTGTGGGACAACTATCCCGTCAACGATGGTGCTCGGACGAGCCGCTATCTTTTCCTGAAAGGAGTGCAGGGGCGGGGTCCCCTGATGTCCGGGCAGCTGGCTGGTTACGCTGCGAATCCGATGGTGCAGCCGCACCTTTCGCAGATACCTCTGCACGCGCTTGGCGGGCTGGCCCGCGACCCGGTCAATCATTGCGCCGACGCTGCATTCGAAGATTCGGTCCGCGCATGCGTTTCCGGCCGGGCGGCGGGTGCGATACTCGCGTATGTCGATGATTTTTGTGAACGTGGGCTCGATCTCCTTTCCGAGAGGGAAAAGGAGCCGATCGCCGATGCCTTCCGCAAGATCGGTGGGCCACATGCAAGCGAACTGGTCGCCTGGTTGGCGAATGAATATGAATTCGATCCCGATTGCTTGACCGGTTGATCGGGACCTACCGTCATCGCCCGCGCTCCAAGGCACGCAAGACCTGCAAGAGTCCTCGATGGATCGACTGATCTTTCGCATCGGTCCGATCCGGTGAAGTCCTATGCTGACCTGACAGCCCAACTATTCTGGAGCAGTCTAGCTTAGGCGCGCCCATGCTCGCTAGGTCGGGAAGCGGCTCCTGGGAGCGTGCGACAATCCGCTGCGTCTGTCGGGGGAACACATCTGGGAATATCTGCAGATGCTGCCCAAACGCATTCCTGGAACAAAGGAAAATGGCGGAGACGGAGGGATTCGAACCCTCGATACCCGTTACCAGGTATGGCTCCTTAGCAGGGAGCTGGTTTCAGCCACTCACCCACGTCTCCGCTGACGCATCTTGGCTGCGAGGGGCGCGCTATAGCCATGGCCCCGCGTGCCTTCAAGGGGAGTTTTTGCAACGGTTCCTGTGCGCATAACGCCGCCCGGCGACTCGCTTCGCCGCGTTTTCGATTCGGTTCATCGCCGTTTCATTGCCGCGGCGCTCAAAGGGGATTCTTCTCGTGGCGCAGCTGTCTGCGCATGCGCCGCCGACACGGAGGGATCGATGATGAAGTTCACACGCAAACTGCCGCAATTCGGCTTCGCACTCGCCGCATTCGGCATGATGGCCGGCCCGCTTGCGGCGCAGGTCGAGACGATCGACCCCGATACCGCCATCGACGGCGATCTGGTCGAACAGCCTGGCGACCAGCCGGTCTATGGCGAGCCGGAGGAGGCCACTACCTATACCGCCGAACCCGACGCGGCGGCGCCCGCCGACGCCTATCCAGACCAGCCGCAATGGTCCGAACAGGCGGCGGAGGATGCGGCGAGCGAAGCGGTCGATACCGCCGCTGTCGACGATCCGGACACGACCTATCGCGAGGACGACCTGATCGGTGCGGCCGAGGGCGTCTTCGGCAAGGGCGCCGAGGGCGTCGCCAAGATGGTCCGCAAGCTGCTGGCCGAACAGGGTGAACCCAACGCCTATATCGTCGGTCGCGAGGCGGGCGGCGCGTTCATCGTCGGTGCGCGTTACGGATCGGGCACGCTTTACCACAAGGTCGAGGGCGAGCGTCCGGTATACTGGACCGGGCCGTCGGTCGGTTTCGATGCCGGAGCGAATGCGGGCAGCACCTTCGTGCTGGTCTACAACCTCTACGATAGCGAGGAACTCTACGAGCGCTATCCATCGGGCGAAGGCCAAGCCTATGTCATCGGAGGCGTCACCGCGAGCTATCTGCGCAAGGGCGACGTCGTGCTGATCCCCATCCGCATGGGCGCAGGGCTCAGGCTCGGTATCAATGCCGGTTACATGAAGTTTTCCAAGAAGCAGCGCTGGCTGCCGTTCTAACTCGAAAGGAGCGCTTCGGGTCGCACAACCAGAATTCCGGATGGCTCCAGGGCCGCGACAGGATTTCCTGTTGCGGCCCTTTCCATATCCGGCGATGAGGCGGGCATGCTTGACCAACTCGAAGCCCAGTCCCCCGACGCGCTGCTCGCGCTTATCAAGATGCACGCACAGGACCCGCGCGAGGACAAGATCGACCTCGGCGTAGGCGTATATCGCACCAATGACGGCGCGACGCCGGTCTTCCGCGCGATCAAGGCTGCCGAACAGCGGTTGGTCGATGCCCAGGAGTCCAAGAGCTACCTCGGCCCCGAAGGCGACACCGGCTTCGTCGACGCGCTCAAGCCCTATATCTTCGGCAAGGATGCCGCGATGGGGGGGCGGCTCGAAGGCATGCAGACGCCCGGTGGTACCGGCGCGGTTCGGCTTGCCGTCGCGCTGGCCAAGTCCGCCGGTGTAACCCGCATCCACCTCGGCGTGCCGAGCTGGCCCAACCACGCGCAGATCCTGCAGGACGTGGGGGTCGAAACCAGCACGTTCGACCATGCGAAGGACGACGGCACCGCCGATGTCGATGCATTGCTCGCTGCGATCGGCAATGCGCGCGAAACCGATGCCGTGCTGCTGCATGGCTGCTGCCACAACCCGACCGGGGTCGATTACACCGATGAACAGTGGGATCGGATCGCCGATGCCCTTGTCGACAAGGGCATCCTGCCGATCCTCGACGTGGCTTATCATGGGCTGGGGCACGGCCTCGAAGAAGACGTGGCTGGAGTGCGCAAGGTGCTCGCCAAGGTGCCCGAGGCGCTGGTGGCCTATAGCTGCGACAAGAACTTCGGTCTCTACCGCGACCGTGTGGGGGCCTTCTACATGGTCGCGAAGGACGCTGCGGACCTGCCGGCGATCGCGTCCAATGCCAATGCGCTGGCGCGGGCCAACTGGTCGATGCCGCCCGACCACGGCGGGGCCGCCGTCCGCATCGTCCTGCGCGACGAGGACCTGACCAGGCAATGGCTCGACGAGCTGGGCGAAATGCGGGCGCGCATGCGCCGTGTGCGCGAACGGCTGGCGGCGGCGGACAACGAGGCACCCGGCCTGAACCTTGCCGCCCTGGGCGGGCAGAACGGGCTCTTCGCAATGCTGCCGCTGTCCAAGGATCAGATCGCCAGGCTGCGCGAGGACCATGGCATCTACATGGCCGGGTCGGGCCGCATCAACGTGGCGGGCTTGCACGCCGGCAATACCGAGAAGTTCATCGCCGCGCTGGCCGACGTCACGAGCGGATAGGTGGACCGGCAGCCGACTCTGGAGACCGAGCGGCTGATACTGCGCCCGCTCACCGAGGATGATCGCGAGGCGTTGTACGAAGTCGCGTCCGATCCTGCCGTGTGGGAACAGCACCCGATCCACGACCGCTGGCGGCGCGAGGTGTTCGATGCCTTCTTCGATGATGCGCTGGCGAGCGGCGGCGCCCTGGCGGTGGTCGACCGGCGCGACGATGGTATCCTCGGCTCCACCCGCTATGACCGCTACGACCCGGACGAGGGCGGGGTGGTCGAAATCGGCTGGACCTTCCTCGCGCCCCGTTGCTGGGGCAAGGGCATCAATCCCGAAATGAAGCGCGCCATGCTGGCCCATGCCTTCGAGCACGTCGCACTGGTCGAGTTCCGCGTCGGCGACACCAATTACCGCTCGCGCAATGCGCTGGAGGCGATCGGCGCAGAGCGCACGACCCGCTACGAACTGGAGAAATACCAGGGCAAGCGCGTCGTCCACCTGGTCTACGAGATTACGCGAGATAGCTTTGCCCACGGCCCGCTCATGTGATGTTGGACCGGTGTAGGACTGCCCGAGGACAGTACAGCGACATGGACCGCATGGACCACGGTCCAGAGCTAAAAACCGCGGTTGGGTGAGCGAGGCCGCAGCGGTTCTCATTGCTGACTGGAAAGACACTCGCGCCATCGCGGTTCGTCAAGCAAATCCCGGGCAAGTAGGAAAGTCGCTGCGATCCCACCCCTTGCGGTGCGCGCCGGCCTGCGGCAGCAATGGTTTCCGAGAGGATAGGGAGAGAGCGATGGCACAGGCGCATATCGATGCCGGACCGCAAAAGCCGGCAGTCGCCGACGATCTGGCAGCGACAGACCTGATACAGAGCCTTGCGAAAGGGTGGGCGGATTTTCGTGCCCATCCCCGGTTCGGATTTTTCTTCGGCGCGATCTACGTGGTGGCTGGATGGGCGCTATCCTATGCGCTGGCGGGATCGGCCGGTACCGCATGGCTGATCGTGGCGGCAGCGGGCTTTCCACTCGTCGCGCCGTTTACCGCGGTCGGTCTCTACGAAGTCAGCCGCCGCCGCGAGGCGGGTCTGCCGCTCGGCTGGCGACCGGTACTGGGTGCCTTGCGCGGCCGCGGCGACGACCAGTTGCTGATGATGGGCGGCATCATCTTTGTCGCTTTCTCCTTCTGGATGATCCTCGCTCACGGGATCTTTGCCATCTTCCTCGCCGAATCGGGGGTGGGAAGCCACTCGCTCGAGATCTTCCTTACGTCCGCGGGCCTCGCGATGTTGCTGGTGGGCGGCATCATCGGCGGGCTCCTGGCGCTGGCTTTCTTCGCGGTAATCGTGATCAGCCTGCCGATGCTGGTAGACCGGGACACCGACTTCATTTCGGCGATCATCGCCAGCCTTGCCGCGATGCGCGCCAATCGCGGCGTGTTGCTGCTCTGGGCGGGCTTGGTCGCGATCGCATTGTTCGTGGCGATGATCCCGGCATTTCTCGGACTGCTGGTCGTGCTGCCGGTTTTGGGACATGCCACGTGGCATCTCTATCGTCGCACTGTCGCTCCCGAAGACTAGCGCGGCGCTTCCCGCCGCACGTCTCAAGCGAAATTGCGGTGGCAACCGAGCGAGGAGGCCCGGCGTCGAAATCGCTTTCCATCCGCCAATGACCTGCTAATGCGAACGCTTATCAAAAAGAGGATCCATTTCTATGCGTAAGCTGGTACTTGCCGCCGCCCTTTCGGGCACCATGCTCACTCTCTCGGCCTGCTCGGGCGGAACCGAAGACGCCACCGAAGCGAGTGAGGCTGCCGGTCCTGCCGATACCGGATCCGCTGACGCTGCAGCCACCGACGGCGCCGTGCTCGATGCCAGCACCGCGACTGCCGAAGAGCTTGCCGCTGTCGAAGGCGTGAGCGAAGAGCTTGCGGCAGCCATCGTTGCCGGACAGCCCTACGGCAGCGTCACCGACCTCAACGCCAAGCTGCTCGAAACGCTTGACGCCGAACAGGCCGCCGCTGTGCTGGAGGGCGTCTTCGTGCCGGTGAACCTCAACACGGCGAGCAAGGAAGAACTCCGCCTCATCCCCGGCATGACCGAGAAGATGGAGCACGAGTTCGAGGAATACCGCCCCTATGCCGACATGGGTGACTTCGACCGCGAGATCGGCAAATATGTCGACGAAGCCGAAGTCGCCCGGTTCAAGAACTACGTCACTCTCTGACGGCGCTGCAGGTAAACCCTGACGATCTCGATCGCGGCCAGGACCCCTGCGTGGATCCAGGCCGTGGTCGGATCGAAGGCCGACCATACCCAGTGCAGGAAGGTCAGGATAGCCGCCGGATAGACGAGGCGGTGCAGTTTCTTCCAGGACCGCCTCAGCCGTCGCACCGACACATCGTTCGAGGTGATCGCCAGCGGCAGGAAGAGCGCGAGCGCGATCCAGCCCACGAAAATGTAAGGTGTCGACAACTCGGCAAGGATCAGGTCGGGCGAGGCCTTGCGTATCACATAGATCAGCGTGTGCCCCGCGGCATAGGCGAAGCTGGCGACGCCAAGATCGCGGCGGCGCCGCATGAGCCAGCCGGTCCACCGCTGGCGGCGGAACATCAGCCGCAGCGGCGTGACCGCCATCGTCGCCATCAGCAGCCAGGCCGCCCAGTCGCCGCTATCGCCGATCGCATGACCATAGCCATAGGCGTCGGGTGTCATGGCCCAGCGCCAGCCGATCCACAGCCCCGGCAGGGCAAGTATGAGCCACAGCAGCGGGCGGGAGTTCACGAGGATTTTCGGCACCGCGCGCCCCGGGCTTCCTGTCAGGCGGCGAGGCTTTGCATTCGCCTGAGATAGCGTGCGAGCACGTCGATTTCGAGATTGACCGCATCGCCCTCGGACAAATCGCCCAAGGTGGTCACCTCGCCCGTATGCGGGATGATGTTGAGTGCGAAGCGCACATCGCCATTGGGCTCGTCACTTACATCGTTGACCGTCAGCGATACGCCATCGACGGTGATCGAGCCTTTTTCCGCGACAAAGGGGGCGATGTCCTCGCCCGCGAGGATTTCGAGCCGGGTCGATCCGCCGATATCCTCGGCCAAGGCCACGCGGCCGACCGCATCGACATGCCCGGTGACGAGATGCCCGCCGAGCTCGTCGCCCAGCCGCAGCGCGGGCTCGAGGTTGAGCCTGCGATCCTTGCGCCACTGGTCCTGTGCGGTGCGGCTCACGGTCTCGCCCGACACATCGACCGCAAACCAGGCATCGCCTTCCTCCCCGCCCCTCTCGACCACGGTCAGGCACACGCCCGAACAGGCGATCGAGGCGCCGATGTCGATTCCGGCCGGATCCCAGGGACAGGCGATGACGACGCGCAGATCGCCCTTGTTCTCGATACTGGCAATGGTGCCGATGGCAGTAACGATCCCGGTGAACATGCGTGCTCCTGGCTAACCCTCTATTTCTCGCGCAGGCGGCTGTAGGCTTCGAAACTGTCGCTGCCAAGCTGGCGACGCTCGGCAAGGGCCCAGCGGTCATGCGCATCGGCGAGGACTGCGAGGCCGATATCGCCCACAGCCCCGCGTCCGCCACCGATAACGATCGGCGCGCGATAGATTTCGAGCCGGTCGACGAGATCGGCGGCGAGGAAGCTGGCGGCAATGTTCGCGCCCGCCTCGACATAGAGATAGAGCGCCTCGAGCGCCGCGATCTGCTCGGGCGTGTTGATGACCTTCACCCCGTCGGGCGGGACGCCGCGAGTCAGCACCACGCGCTGCGGGCTGGATGCTTCCAGCCCGGGCAGGCGGACATCGAGCTTCGGTTTGTCCGCACGCCACGTTCCGCCACCAACCACGATGGCATCGGCCATCGCGCGGCGCGAATGGACATGCGCGCGCGCTGCCCCGCCGGTGATCCATTGGCTTTCGCCGCTGCTCGTGGCGATGCACCCGTCGAGCGACATGGCGATCTTCATCGTCACATGGGGCCGCTGGGACCGGGCACGGGTCAGATATCCCGCCAGGCTCGCCTCGGCAGCGGGCGAGGGGAGTAGATCGGCGTCGATTCCCGCTTCGCGCAGGCGGGCCATGCCATCGCCTGCCGTTCTTGGATCGGGATCTTCGACGCCCGCGACGACCCGAGCGACGCCTGCCTCGACCAGCAGGGTGCTGCATGCCGGGCCGCGTGCCGAGCGGTGGGCGCAGGGCTCCAGCGTGACATAGGCGGTCGCGCCGCGTGCCCTCTCACCTGCCTGCGCCAGGGCCACCGCCTCGGCGTGTGGTCGCCCCCCGGGCGCAGTCCAGCCGCGACCGACCACGATACCATCCTTGACCAGGATGCAGCCTACGCCCGGATTGGGATAGCTCGACGGGCGCGTGCGCGTGGCCAGACGCGCCGCCGCTTCCAGCCAGCGCGCGTCAGTCGCCGGTGCCGTCAACCGCCGAGCCCGCCCGGTAAAGTTCGCGCTGCCGGGCTTCTGCCTCGGCCTCTTCGCGCGCACGGTCGATCGCCGCCTGCCGCTCCATCGCCTCGACATCGAGCCCGGTCGCCCGGCCGAGCGCCTTGTAGGCCTCGATCTTGCGCTGCTGCAATTCCGCCGCTTCCGCCTCGCGCGCTTCCTTGCGCCGCTGGTTCTCGATGTTCGAGCGGCGGATTTCTTCGTCGCTGCGCCCTTCGGCGAAGGTGGTGATATAGGTCACTTCGGGCGCATCTGGCGGGCGGAAATGCGATTCCTGCGACAGCACGGCCAGCGAGGTGAGGGGGATTGCGAAAGACACTGCCAGCAGCGGCCAGCGATAGGGCCGCGGTTCGCGGATATAATCCCACAGATCGGCAAACCCCGCCTTGGCATTGAAACGTGTCTTGAAGCGCATGGCCCACAAGATAGGGGCTTTCGATGAACCGCGCCAGTATCGCTTACCCGAATGCGGCGTAGAGCTCGCGGCCATGGCGGCTCAGCCAGCCATTGGCCTGCTCGATATCGTCCTCGTAGAGCCGTTCGAGCAGCGCGTGGAAGGCAGGCGAGTGATCGAAATGAACCAGATGCGCGACTTCGTGCGCGACGACCGAACGACGGACGGGGTCCGGCGCCTGGACCAGCCGCCAATTGAGGCGCAACACGCCTTCCGAGGAGCAGCTGCCCCAGCGGCGCCGCGCCCGGGTCAGCCTGACCTCGGCGGGTTCGATCTCGCCGCGCGCGCAATACCCGGCCGCATCGTCGGCGAACAGCCGCAGCGCCTCGCCCTCGAGCCAGCGTTGCAGCCGCTTGCCGAGCGTATGTTGCGGCCCGCCGAGCGACAGTGCTCCGCCCGACAAGGAAGGCTTGCGCGGTGCGTCCTCGCGCCAGTCCACGGAGATCGGGGCCCCGCGATACAACACTTTGCCCTCGCGCACCGGATCGCGCCGCTCGGGCACCTTGGCGAGTTCGGCGGCCAGCCATTCGCGGCGCGCATGGGCGAAGGCGATCGCCTCGACGCTGCGGCACCAATGCGGCAGGGTGATGCGCACCGCGCTGCCATCGGGCGCCATCCGCAAGGTCAGGCGCTTGGCGCGGCGGTTGCGGGTCAGCTCGATCGGTAGCTCGCGTCCGTCCAGCTCGATCACCGGCTCCAGCGCTTCGCGGCGGAGCCAGTCGATCATGCCGCCGCCTCCTCGTCGTCATATTCCCCGTCGCCCCAGTCGACGACATGGTGTTCGAGCGGCCCTGCCTCGTCCTCGCCGATCACCCGGCCCGCGACCGATACTCCGGCGCGCACCACACCCTCGCGGTCGCCGGTCAGCAGGTAATGCCAGTGAGGGAGCGGCTGGTTGTCCGCCCGCCTGCGATAGGCGCAGGTCGACGGCAGCCAGGTGACGTCGTCGACGATCTTGAGCGTCAGACGCAGGCAATCGGGCACGAAGGCCTTGCGGTGCGCGTAATCGGTGCAGCGCGCGGTCTGCGTGTCGAGCAGTTTGCACGCGACATTGGTATGCTCGATCTCGCCGGTGTCTTCATACTCGACCTTGTGCAGGCAGCAGCGGCCGCATCCGTCGCACAGCGCTTCCCATTCGTCCTGATTCAGGTCGGCCAGCGGCCGTTCCCAGAAGCGGTCCCTCAGCGCACCCATTTTTCCAGTTCCGCAGCAACCGCTACAGGCCCCTCGTCGGTCGGAAGCATGGCCAGCGGATTACCGTCCGGACCGAACAGATAAGTGATGTTGGTGTGCCCGACGAGGTAACCGCCCGCCTCGTTGGGCTCCTCGATAGTATAGGCCGCGGCGAAGGCATCGGTGACCGTATCGATCTGTTCCTTGGTGCCGGTCATACCGATCAGGCGCGGGTGGAAATTGTCGGTGAATTCGGCGAGCACGTCGGGCGTGTCGCGCGCCGGATCGACGCTGATGAAAAGGGGCTGGATCTGCGCGCCGAGCTCCGGGTTGTCCTGCTCAAACGCTTTCAGCCCCGCCATCGCGCGCTGGGTATCGACCGGGCACACGTCGGGGCAGTAGGTATAGCCGAAATAGAGCGTGCGGTACTGCCCGTCGAAATCGCTCCAGCTTACCGGCGTGCCGTCTTCACCGGTCAAGGTGAATTCGTCCCCGATCGCGGCGCCGGCGAGCGGGGGTTCGGGTGGCGGCGCGCTCTCGCAAGCAGACAGCAGGGCAAGGGCGGCGATAGGGGGGGCGATCTTGCGTAGCATGGTCTGACGGTTCATGGTCTGCTAAGCGCCGCTCCGCAAGGGCGTGTCGGTCTATGATGTGCGGATAATAGGGGCTTTCAGACGGTGAAGCGTTTCGCGAAATTTTCTCTTCTCTTCACGCTTGCAGGAGCGATTGTCGCGACTCCGCTGCAGGCGCAGATGCAGCGCGACGGATATCAGTTCCTCGAGGCGGTAAAAAAGCGTCAGGGCGACGAGGTCACCCAATTCCTTTCCGAGCCGGGTAGCATTCTCGTCAACACGCGCGACGTCACCAGCGGCGAGACCGCGCTGCATATCGTGACGCAGAGGCGCGATGCGGTGTGGATGCGCTTCCTTCTCGCCAAGGGTGCCAATCCCGACATTGCGGACAAGAACGGTACGACACCGCTCCAGCTTGCCGCGCAACTCGGTTTCGTCGAAGGGGTCGAAATCCTGGCGGAGCGCGGAGCAAAGGTCGACGTGCCCAACAGCACCGGCGAAACGCCGCTGATTTCCGCCGTGCATCGGCGCGACGGGGGGCTCGTCCGTCTCTTGATCGAGAAGGGTGCCAGCGCCGACCGCGCCGACAATTCGGGCCGGACCGCGCGCGATTACGCAACCTTGATGGGCGCGCGCTCCGACATGCTCGAGGAGATCGAGCGGGCTGAGGCCCAGCGCGGCGAGCAGACCGAAGCCTACGGGCCGAACTGAGCGATGGATGTCGAAGACCTGACGCTCGATGAGCTGCGGCTCGCGCTTGCCCCCGGCATTGCCGAGGCAGCCGTATTCGACGGCTGGAGCCATGCCGCGCTCGACATGGCCGCCGATCAGCTCGGCGCCGATCGCGACGTTGCGCGCCTGGCCTTCAAGGACGAAGGCGCGATGGGCATGATCTGCGCCTGGATCGAAACCATCGACCGGCAGATGGCGCTCGACCTTCCGGCGGAAAAGCTCGCCGAAATGAAGATTCGCGAGCGTATCCGCAGCCTAATCCAGTACCGGCTCGATGCGGTCGTTGGGCTTGAGGAGGCGCTGCGCCGCGCGCTCGCGATTATGGCCATGCCGCAGAATGCAGCGCGCGCGCTCAAGACCGGCTGGCACAGCGCCGATGTGATGTGGCGGCTCGCGGGCGATACGGCGACCGATTACAACCACTATACCAAGCGCGCGATCCTCGCCTCGATCTATGGCGCGACGCTTGCGGTCTTCGTCGAGGACGAGAGCGAGGACAAGGCGGATACGAAAGCCTTTCTCGATCGCCGGATCGACGGCGTGATGAAGTTCGAAAAGGCCAAGGCCAAGTGGCTGAATTCCGAGCGCGAGAGTTTCAGCGTCTCGCGCTTCCTTGGAAGACTGCGCTACCCGGCGCGATAGCCCGCTATTGATAACCAGTTGCAACTGGCGCCCACTTCTGACAGGGCGACGCGCATGACGCTCGACGGTTTCGAACATGACAAGACTGCGCGCATCGTCGCGGTCGACTGGACTGCCCTGGCCGAGGACGAGGGCAAGCGCCTCAAGGCGCTGGGCGTGGACGAGGGCGCGGAAGTCGCGGTTGTCCACCGCGGCATTTTCGGCACGCGCGACCCGCTCGCAGTGCGTATCGGGCGGATGACCATCGCCTTGCGCCGGTCGCATGCCCTCGCGATCGAGGTCGAGGCCGCATGAGCCGCGACGATCCGGTCAAGGGGCGCATCGCGGCGCTCGTCGGCAACCCCAATGCCGGCAAATCGGCGCTGTTCAACGCGCTGACCGGCGCGCGCCAGAAAATCGCCAACTACCCGGGCGTTACCGTCGAACGAAAGGCCGGGCGACTGCTCTTGCCGGGCGGCGATCCTGTCGAGCTGATCGACTTGCCGGGCTCATACAGTTTCGATGCCGCGAGCCCAGACGAGGAAGTCACGCGCAAGGTCGTGCACGGGGAATTCGAGGGCGAGGCGACGCCCGACGTGATCGTGCTGGTGCTCGACGCAGCCAATCTCGAGCAACATCTCGTCTTCGCACAGGAAGTGCTCGAACTGGGACGTCCGACGGTCGTCGCCCTCAACATGATCGATCTCGCGGAGCGGGACGGGCTGACGCTCGATGCCGAAGCGCTTTCCCAAGCGCTGGGGGTTCCCGTCGTCCCGACGGTCGCGGTGCGTCGCAAGGGGCTGGCGGAACTGGCGGCAGCCATCGCCGAAGCCGAAAGGCACGCCGACGAAGAGGCGCACAAGCGCTGGCACATCACATTGCCCGAACGCAGGCTGGCGGCAAAACACATGGCGCGGGGCGCGATCCTGTCGAAGTCGGCGCGCCACACGGTCGAGAACGGCATCGACCGCGTGCTGCTCAATCCGTGGATCGGGCCGGTCATCCTGTTCGGCCTGCTATTCGTGATCTTTCAGGCGGTGTTCGCCTGGGCAACGCCTTTCGCCGATGCGCTCGAAGGCGGCGTGGGCGCGATCTCGGGCCTCGTCACGGACACGTTGGCGCCCGGTTTCATCCGCGATTTCCTGACCGAGGGTGTGCTGGCCGGCGTCGGCTCCGTGGTCGTTTTCCTGCCGCAGATCGTCATCCTGTTCTTCTTCATCCTGGTGATGGAGGCGAGCGGTTACATGGCCAGGGCAGCCTTCCTGATGGATCGGCTGATGGCGGGCGTGGGTCTTTCGGGGAAGAGCTTCATCCCGCTGCTGTCGAGCTTCGCCTGCGCCATCCCGGGTATCATGGCCACCCGCAGCATTCCCGATGCCAAGGATCGACTCACCACCATTCTCGTCGCTCCGCTGATGACTTGCTCGGCGCGCTTGCCCGTCTATGCGGTGATCATCGCGGCGGTCATTCCGGAAACGACGGTCGGGCCCGGCGTGGGGCTGCAGGGGCTGGTGCTCTTCGCGCTCTATATTGCGGGCATCGTCGGCGCGATGGCGGTTGCCCTGGCGCTGCGCAATTCGGTCGCCAAGGGTGCGGCGAGCGGTTTCATCATGGAAATGCCGCGCTACCAGCTGCCGCGCGTAAAGGATCTTGCCATCGGCCTGTGGCAGCGCGCCTGGGTGTTCCTGCGCCGTGCGGGCACGATCATTTTCGTCGTCACCATCGCGCTGTGGTTGATGCTGAGCTTCCCCAAGGCCGAGCCGGGCGAGAGCCAGATGGATGCGAGCGTCGCGGGCATGATCGCCGATGGCCTGCATCCGGTGCTCGAGCCGATCGGCTTCAACCGCGAAATGAGCCTGGCTCTGGTCCCCGCAATGGCCGCGCGCGAGGTCGCCGTCTCGGCGCTCGCCACGACCTATGCGGTCGATGCCGAGGACGAGGACCTTGCAGCGGAGGGCGTGACCGACCGGATCGCCGAGCTATGGAGCCTGCCCACCGCGCTGGCCTTCCTCGCCTGGTTCGTCTTCGCACCGCAATGCATTTCGACGATCGCGGTCGCCCGGCGCGAGACCAATGGCTGGAAATGGCCCGCCTTCATGGTCGGCTATCTCTTCGCCCTGGCCTATGTTTTCGCCGGACTGACCTTCTGGATCGCGACTGCGCTCGGCTTGTAGCGAATTCGCTCCGCCATGGTGGAAACTCGACCGTGGCCCTAGAAGCGACTCGAAGCCTCGGTTAGGCCCTTCGCCAACAGATACGAAGGGACGATTCGATGGCCGGAAGCCTCAACAAAGTCATGCTGATCGGGAACCTGGGCGCAGACCCGGAAATCCGCAGCTTCCAGAACGGCGGTCGGGTCGCCAATTTGCGCCTCGCCACCACCGAGACGTGGAAGGATCGCAATACCGGCGAACGCCAGGAACGCACCGAGTGGCACAGTGTCGCGATCTTTTCCGACGGCCTCGTCGGCGTGGTCGAGCGCTTTCTGCGCAAGGGTTCGAAGGTCTATGTCGAAGGCCAGTTGCAGACCCGCAAGTGGCAGGACCAGTCGGGCAACGACCGCTATTCGACCGAAGTCGTGATCCGCGGCCTCAACGGCACGCTGACCATGCTCGACGGCGCGCAGAGCGGTTCAGGGGGCGGCGGTAACCGCGGCGGCGGTGGCAATTACGGTGGCAGTTCTGGCGGAGACCAGGGCGGCGGCTGGAATCAGGGCGGTGGCGGATCGTCTGGCGGCAGCTCCGGCGGTTCGGGCGGCGGTTCGAACTACGACGATCTCGACGACGACATCCCGTTCTGAGTCGCGTCCTGTGTTCAGCCCCGCGTGGGCGGGACTGAACCGATGGGAGCGTCCACTAGCGACGACATTGCGGTCGTTGGCATATTAATATGTCCCGCGTAGTTTCCGACAATGGTTTCAATCCTCTCGGAAACGATCGCGCCGGTATTGGGCGCTGTCTGGCTAGCTGGCGGAGCGATCATGCTCCTTCTTTTCGCCAAGCAAAAATGGCATCGAGAAATGGCGGTGGCGGCAGTCGCGATGATTATCTTTGGAGCGATAATCCTAGCCTCAGGTTCGGCTGAAACTCGATTATTCTCGCTAGCGGCCGGAGTATTGGTAGGTACAGGGTTATCCTTCTACGGGTTCAGAAGTTAAGTCGGTGAGCCAGTCCGCTTCCCACGCCAGTTTGTGTCCGATCTACTGAGGTGGCGCTACCCCAGGTGCGGACAGTCGGTGAACGGCCAGGTTGCGGACGTAACGACAAATAGTTAGGCTAGTCTCGGCTCTGACACGGTCGGCGTGGGCGAACCAAATATGGTTCGTCTTGGCGGGTTCGACTCCCGCCCGTGAGTCCCTCCGACCCTAACGTCCTCGCGTGCGCATTCAATTCCGGTCGAGATGTCCGCTTCCCACCCAAAAACGGAATTTAGCCGCTCTCACCTTTGAGCTTCGCCAGCGCTTCCGCCAGCGGGCCGCTCGGCGCTTGTTCTTCGTCGCTGGTGATGCCGGCTTTCTGGCGTGTCTCGTCGGCGCCGGGGCCCTCGCGGTAGGGATCGATGGCGAGCGCCAGCGTCTGGGCGATGGCTTCGCCGAGGTCGAAACTGGCGCCCTCATACTCGATCTCGTCGAGATCCTCGCTGTCGAGCTCGATCTCCTCGTCCGGTGCGTAATCCGGCGCCGACCCGGCGGGTACGAAGCGCAGCGCCAGGGGTTCCGCGACATCGTAAGACAGGTCCTCGCGCGTCACCGCGCAGGGTTGTACGATGGTCGCGGTCAGCGTGCCATTGGCCAGCACAGCCTCGTCCTTCGTGTCGAATTCCACCCTGGCGGTCAGCTTGGGGATTGCGGTCATCGCGAATCGTTCGGCCAGCGCGGCGCGTTCGGTTTCGCTGGTCTCGATCACCATTGGCTCGGCCGGTAGCGCGCGGGGCTTGACCAGGCGGCTGAGTTCTGGGGTGCTCATGTAACGATCTCTCCGGCGCGCAGCTGATCGATCGTCGTGCGTTCGAGCCGTGCGTGGAGCGCGGCCATCCGTTGGACCAGCGCTTCGGCCTCGTCCGGCTGCGCCATGGTGACGTTGCGGCGCACCGCATCGACCAGCACCTTGGGGTCGCTGCGCAAACCTTCGCGATAGGCGCCGATGCGCCCGTTCAGGCTTTCCATCAGCGCATTGATCTTCTTGCCCACGGTGGGATCGCCGATGCCGGCCTCGCGCATCTGCCCCTCCATGTCCTCGACGAACAATTCGGTCAGCCGCGCGGTGCTGGCTTCCATTCCGCCTTCGTCTTCAAGTCGCAGCATGACCAATGTCAGAACCAGCGTGATCATGTCGTACCGCCCCTCGACGCTGTCGGCGACGCCGCACATGCGATACCAGTCGGGATCGCGCGCTTCGGCGACGGTGCGATGCCACAATGCGCGCCATTCTTCGCGCGGGTCGGGCTGGGTGCCGAAAAGGCGGGACAGGAAGGACACGAGAATACTCCGTTCAGCGGCAATTCAAACCGCGATCCCCAAGCGCTCCCCATTGCCGAGTTGCATGGGTCGCCGCTTTCGGATTAAGGCGTTCCCCGAGCATATAGGCAGGGGGCCGCCCGCGGCCAAGCGCCTGCCGACAGACGGAGATTTGCTGTTCCCATGAACAGGTCGAAAATTCTGGGTCTCGCCGCCATCGGTGCAGCAGCCATTGCAGTGAGCGGCTGCACCTCGATCCGCGAACCACGCGGATACATCGTCGATGCAACTTTGCTGCAGACGGTCCAGCCCGGGATCGACAACCAGCGCAGCGTCGAAGGCACGCTGGGCCGCCCGACCTTCGAAAGCCAGTATGGTCAGACCACCTGGTATTACGTGTCGAGCACGACCGGCCGCCGGCCCTTCGTCCGCCCGCGCATCCGCGAACATTCGGTGCTGGCGGTGAAATTCGACGAGGCCGGCAATGTGATCTCGGCCGAACGGACCGGGATCGACAAGGTCGTCTACCTGAGCCCCGATGGCGATGCGACGCCAACGCTCGGTCGCGAGCGGACCTTCCTCGAAGATCTGTTCGGCAATATCGGCGCAGTCGGTGCGCCGGGCGCCGCGGGGCCGGGCCAGTAAACAGCTGAAGCGCACGGCTTGACCCCCGCCGCGCGCGCCCCATATCGCGCGGCATGAGTTCACAAGACGATCGCCACGGGCTGACCCAGTGGCATTCCACCACCATCATCGGCGTCAAGCGCGGCGATAAGACGATTATTGCCGGGGACGGACAGGTCTCCATGGGCAACACGGTGATGAAGCCCAATGCGAAGAAGGTTCGCCGTATCGGCGACGAGGGTAAGGTCGTCGCTGGGTTCGCGGGTGCGACCGCCGATGCCTTCACCCTGTTCGAACGGCTCGAGCGCAAACTCGAACAGCATAATGGCCAACTCCTTCGCGCTGCGGTGGAGTTGACCAAGGACTGGCGCATGGACAAGTACCTGCGCAATCTCGAAGCGCTGATGATCGTGGCCGACAAGGAGAACCTGCTGGTCCTCACCGGCAATGGCGATGTGCTCGAACCCGAAGGCGGGATCGCGGCGATCGGATCGGGCGGCAATTACGCGCTGTCGGCCGCCAAGGCGCTGGTCGATTACGAAGACGATGCCGAAACCATTGCGCGCAAGGCGATGGCGGTCGCCGCCGATGTCTGCGTCTTCACCAACGGCAATGTGACCGTCGAAACGGTCTGAGGATTTGATGGACAATCTGACTCCCAAGGCGATCGTCGCCGCGCTCGACGAGCACATCATCGGCCAGAAAGACGCCAAGCGCGCGGTTGCCGTGGCGCTCCGCAACCGCTGGCGCCGGCAGCGGCTCGGTCCCGAACTGCGCGACGAGGTGACGCCCAAGAACATCCTGATGATCGGTCCCACCGGCTGCGGCAAGACCGAGATCAGCCGCCGGCTGGCGAAGCTCGCCGAAGCGCCGTTCATCAAGATCGAGGCGACCAAGTTCACCGAAGTCGGCTATGTCGGCCGCGATGTTGATCAGATCGCGCGTGACCTTGCCGAAGAGGCAATCCGTCTCGAGAAGGAGCGTCGTCGCGAGGCTGTGCGGGAGGCCGCGAGCGAAGCGGCGATGGAACGCCTGCTGACGGCGCTGGTTGGCGACAATGCCAGCGAGGCGACACGCGAGGCGTTCCGCCAGCGGATCGTCGAGAATGCGATGAACGAGACCGAGGTCGAGGTCGAGGTGCGCGAACAGCCGGGCCAGCAGATGGACATTCCCGGCATGCCCGGCGGCGTCGGCATGATCGACCTCAGCGACATGCTCGGCAAGGCGATGGGCAAGAGCCCGATGAAACGCCGCAAGCTGAAGGTCCCCGATGCCTGGGACCGCCTCGTCGACGAGGAAGCTGAAAAGCGGATGGACCAGGACGACGTCAATCGCGTCGCGCTCGAAAATGCCGAGACCAACGGCATCGTCTTCCTCGACGAAATCGACAAGATCGCCGTTTCCGACGTCCGCGGCGGGAGCGTCAGCCGCGAGGGCGTGCAGCGCGACCTGCTGCCGCTGATCGAAGGCACGACGGTGGCGACCAAATACGGCCCGATGAAGACCAATCACGTGCTCTTCATCGCGTCGGGCGCGTTCCACGTTGCCAAGCCCAGCGACATGCTGCCCGAACTGCAGGGCCGCCTCCCGATCCGCGTCGAACTGCGCGCGCTGACCGAGGAGGACTTCGTGCGTATCCTCAAGGAGACGCGCGCCAACCTCGTCGAACAGTACACAGCGCTGATCGGTACCGAAGACGTGACGCTGGACTTCACCGACGATGCGATCGCCGAAGTCGCCAAGCTGGCGGCGCGGGTGAATGAGACCGTCGAGAATATCGGGGCTCGCCGCTTGCAAACGGTGATGGAACGCCTGCTCGAAGACATAAGCTTCGAAGCCGAGGAACATACCGGCGAGACCGTGACGATCGACGCGGCATATGTTCGCGAGCGGCTCGAAACGCTCGCCGGCGACGCCGACCTTAGCAAGTATATTCTCTAGCGTGGTGGAGTATGCGCGCCTGGTCCCTGGCGACGCCGACAGGCTGGAAGAGCTCAACCTGTTCTTCGCGCGCGTATTTCCCGATCCTGAGGTTCTCGATTGCGAGGGTGCCTCGGCGCAGCAGCGCGCCGCATGGCTCGCCGATAATGGCAATGTCGCGCTGGTCGCGCTGGAGAGTTCGGAAATCGTCGGCGGGCTTGTCGCCTTCCGCTTCGACAAGATCGAAGGTCGGCGCGAGTTCTACATCTACGATCTTGCCGTCGCGGAAGCGTATCGCAGACGCGCTATCGCGACCCGACTCATCGAGGCGCTCTGCCGGATCGCCCGCGATGCCGGGGCGTGGGTGGTATATGTACAGGCCGACCAGGCGGATGCCCCTGCCGTTGCGCTCTACACCAAGCTCGGCGCGCGAGAGGATGTCCTCCATTTCGATATCGATCCGAAAGTCATGAAGCCGTGAGTGACGCAGTCGGCGAGCTTCGGGCCATGCTTGCCGGCATGGCCCCGCGACTCGATCCGCGTCGCTGGCGCTTCGTCCTCGTCGAACCCGGCAATGCTCCGCAATTGCTGGGCGCCGCGATCGCCACCATTCGCGAGGATGAGGGCGTGACGGCGATCGTTCCGGCAAGGCTTGCAGAGAAGCTGGGCATGGAGGGACCGGACTTTGCGCGTATCACCTTGACCGTCCATTCCGATCTCGAAGGCCTCGGCCTTACCGCGGCCGTCGCCAGCGCGCTCGCCGAGGCTGGCATTGCCTGCAACATGATCGCAGCCTTTCACCACGATCATGCCTTCGTGCCCGCCGACCGTGGGGAAGAGGCGCTGGAGATTCTATCGGCGCTCCAGGCCGGGCATAACTGATCCGGGCGCAGGCCGGGGTCACAGGCCGTCAAGTGCCATGGCCGGCGGGGCCCCCGTCTGCGCGGGGACTCGCCACAATCCTCACGGATGCGGCGCCAGCCCGATTTCGACGCCGGTCTTGTCGGTCAGCGCGAATTTGTCGACAAGGTCGCTGCTTGCCCGGTTGAGCCCGATGACCTGCACGCTGCGCCCGTTGCGACGCATGCGCTCGACCACCTTGTCGAGCGCGCCCACCGCGCTGATGTCCCAGAAATGCGCCTTGGACACGTCGATGATGACGTGGTCCGCCGGGTCGGGCTGGGTGCTTTCGGGGCCGAGCGCTGCTTCGAAGCGCTCGACGCTGGCGTAGAATATCTGGCCCTTGGCGCGATAGGTGGCGGTATCGCCCTCGCGCTCGCGAACCACTTCGAACATGGTCATCACCTTATGGGTGAAGAACACGCCCGACAGAACCACGCCCGCAAGCACGCCCAGCGCGAGGTTGTGCGTGGCGACGACGACCGCCACCGTGGTCAGCATCACCACCGAGCTTTGCCAGGGGTGCTTCGAGAGATTGGGGATCGAGTTCCACGAGAAGGTCCCGATCGAAACCATGATCATGATCGCTACCAGCGCGGGCATCGGTACCTGGCCGACCAGATCGCCGAGCACTGCCAGCAGGATCAGCAGCGAAAGACCCGCGGTGAAGGTCGACAGACGCCCGCGCCCGCCGCTTGTGACGTTGATGACCGACTGACCGATCATTGCGCAGCCGCCCATGCCGCCGAACATGGCCGCGACGATGTTGGCCACGCCCTGACCACCGCTTTCGCGGCGCTTGTTCGAACCGGTGTGGGTCATGTCGTCGACGATCTGCGCGGTCAGCAGCGATTCGAGCAGGCCGACCGCCGCCATGGTCGCCGAATAGGGAGCGATGATGGCGAGCGTTTCCCAGGTGAGCGGCACGTCGGGCAGCGCGAAATAGGGCAGGCCCTCGGGCAGCTCGCCCATGTCGGACACGGTATTTACCGGCGCGTCGATCCAGATGGTGAGCGCGGTCAGCACCACGATCGCGACCAGCGGGCTGGGCACGGCGGTGGTCAGCTTGGGGATCAGGTAAATCATCGCCAGCGCGGCGGCGACCATGGCATAGGTCATCCAGCCGATCCCTTCCGCGCGCGGGTCGAGCTGCGGAAGCTGCGCCATGAAGATCAGGATGGCGAGCGCGTTGACGAAGCCGGTGATGACCGAGCGGCTGACGAACTGCATCAGCAGGTCGAGCCGCAACAGCGCAGCGATGCCCTGGAAGACACCCATCAGAATTGTCGCGGCAAAGAGGTATTCGACCCCGTGGTCGCGCACCAGCGGGATCACGACGACCGCGACCGCGGCGGTAGCGGCCGAAATCATGCCGGGTCGACCGCCGGTAAAGGCGATCACCATGGCGATGGCGACCGAGGCGTAGAGGCCGACGCGCGGATCGACGCCCGCGATGATCGAAAAGCCAATGGCCTCGGGGATCAGCGCTAGCGCGACGACCAGTCCGGCGAGCAGGTCGGCACGGATATTGGAGAACCAGTCGCGGCGAATCGCGTCACGGTCGAACATGCGGAAATTCCGTTCGTCAAGCTTGGGAAGGGTGCCGCGGGCGCGGCAAATCGCGCGCTACATGGACAATGTTGCACTGCAACACAACCCTTGGGCCTGCGAATTCCTATTCGGCGTGCGTGCGCTCGGCCTGCTGGCGTGCCCACATTTCCGCATAGAGGCCGCGCGCCGACAGCAATTCGTCATGCGTGCCGCTTTCCGCCAGCCGACCCTGTTCTAGCACGAGGATCCGGTCGGCATCGGCGATGGTCGACAACCGGTGCGCGATGGCGAGTGTGGTGCGGTGTTCCGAAACGCGGCGCAGGGTGGCGAGGATTTCCTGTTCGGTACGGCTGTCGAGCGCGCTGGTGGCCTCGTCCAGCAGCAAGATCGGTGGATCCTTCACCAGCGTGCGGGCAATGGCCACGCGCTGCTTTTCGCCGCCCGAAAGCTTGAGACCGCGTTCACCGACCTCGGTGTCGAGACCATCGGGAAGTTGCTCGATAAACGGCAGGATCGCCGCTGCCCGCGCGGCCTCGATCACCCGCTCGCGCTGGGCCCCGTCGCGGCCATAGGCGATGTTGTAGCCGATCGTGTCGTTGAAGAGCACGCTGTCTTGCGGAACGATGCCGATCTTGTCGCGCAGACTCGCCTGCGTGACGCTCGCGATGTCCTGTCCGTCGATCAAGATGCGCCCCGCCTGCGGATCGTAGAAGCGGAACAGCAAACGCCCGATGGTGCTCTTGCCCGCCCCGGAGGGGCCGACGATCGCGACCTGGCTGCCAGCCGGGACCTCGAAGCTGAGGCCGTGGAGGATCGTGCGATCCGGCTCATATCCGAAGACGACGTTGTCGAACGTCAGCGTCGGGCGCTGGATCACCAGCGCGGGCGCGCCGGGAATGTCCTTCACCTCTGCTTCGGTATCGATCAGGCGGAACATCTCGGCCATGTCGATCAGGCCTTGCCGCACCGTCCGATAGACCATGCCGAGCATGTCGAGCGGGCGGAAGAGTTGCATCAAGTAGGTGTTGACCAACACGAGGTCGCCGGTCGTCAGCACGCCCTTGCTCCATTGCCAGACGGTAAAGGCCATGGCGCCGCCCATCAGCAGATTGGTGATGACCGCCTGGCTGATATTGAGCAGGCCGAGCGAGTTCTCGCTCTTGGTCGCGGCATCGGCGAAGGCACTGGCCGATTCGGCATAGCGCGCCCGCTCGCGCGCCTCCGCGCCGAAATATTTGACCGTCTCGTAATTGAGCAGGCTGTCGACCGAGCGGGCGAGGGCGGTCCCGTCGAGCTCGTTCATCTGCCGGCGCAGCTCGTTGCGCCATTCGGTGATCTTGTGGGTCACCGTGATGTAAGCCGCAACTGTCAGCGCCGTGGCCGCGACCAGCTCCCAGCCGAAATTGATATAGAAGATGATCCCCACGGCTATCAGTTCGATCGCGGTCGGGGCGATATTGAACAGCAGGAAATAGAGCATGATGTCGATGCTCTTGGTCCCGCGGTCGATCGTCTTGGTGACCTCGCCCGTGCGCCGCGACAGGTGGAAGCGCAGCGATAGCTGGTGCAACCGGGTGAAGGTGTCTTCGGCCAGCTGGCGGGTGGCATCCTGCCCGACCCGCTCGAAGGTCATGTTGCGCAGATTGTCGAACACGACTGCGGCCAGGCGTCCCGCTGCATAGGCGATCACGAAGGCCAGCGCGACCATTGCCGCCTCGTTGCTCGGCGTGGTCATCGCATCGACCGCGCCCTTGTAGGCGAAGGGCAGTGCCAGCATCGTGCCCTTGGCCAGCAGCACGAACAGCATCGCGCCCACGATCCGCCGCCGCAGGTTCGGATTGTCGGCGGGCCAGAGATAGGGGAGGAAGCGCCGGACGGTGGCCCAGCCTTCGGGATCGTCGTGCTGGGCGGTACTGGCGGTGTCGGGCGGCATCGGCCGGTTACTTGGGGAAGCGCGTGCGGCGGGACAAGGTTTAAGCGCTAGGGCCAGTTGGCGGGCCAACGGTTTCTGTATCGCGCGCGTTCGTAATCGCCGGGCACGTCGAAAAGCACCCGACGCTTGGCGAAATCGATCGCGACCCTGTCGAACACGCGCATGTTGCGGATGCCCAGGATCAAGGCAGGACGCTTGCTCAATCCAAGGGCAGCGAAAATCGGACTTTCGTTGAAGCTTATCGGCACATCGCCCATGGTCATTCCGCCGATCTCGAGTTCCCGCACATAGGCGAGGTCGCTGACGACGAATGTGCCATGCGCATCGATCGCGCCGGTCTTGCCCGCTTCGGCCGCGCGCAGTCGCCGCATCAGGGCGCGGTTGCCCACGCTCGCCTGCGCCCCGGTATCGATCACCACCGCGACGCGCGTATTGTCCATGCGCGCATCGGTGATCACCATCTGCCCGAGCTTGCGGCGGGCGCGGACGATGATTTCGAACCCTGCATTGCCGCCCAGAGCCCTGGCATCGTCGACCAGCATGCGATCCTCGCGAAAATCGATCAGCACGCGCAGGTCCTGGAGGCTGTCGAGGCCGAGAATGCCGTCGGCACCGATATGGCGTTCATACAGGAGCGGCGATAGCAGGCCGGTGATCGAGCGGTCGGCGAAGCTGAGCTCGTCCACTTCGACCAGGTCAACGGCGCGGGCACTGCCCAGCGCGACGAGCGTGGCCTGGCCGCGGCGCGGCAATGCGAGATCGTCGGCAACGGCATGCGTGATCGCGGTTGCTTGGGCACCGGTATCGATCAGGAAGCGGTAAGGGCCCACCCCGCCGATGGTCACGGGCACCGTGAGCCGTTCGTAGCGATCGCGATCAAGGATATGGTCCGCCGGAAGCTGTTGCGTAGTCTGGTCGCCATCGCCTGAGACCTGCGCTGCGGCAGGTACCGCAAGGGCGAAGAGGGCGGCTATCCAAGCCGTTCGCAAAAGCGCATGTCGAACCATCGTGTTCATCCGCTACGGGGTATCGCACGGTACCACGTCGACGCGATCCGGCAAAACCGCCCGCCCGATTGTCGCCGCCGCGCGCGGTGCTATAGCGCAATCCAGGCGCGACGAGATGGGCGAAGTATGACCGACGACAGCTGCCGGGTGCTCGTAACCGTGATGGCGCATAATGAAGAGCGGCGTATCGCCGCCTGCCTCGACAGCCTGCCGCTGGGCGATGCCGGGATACGCATCGTGGTTGTCGTCAACGGCAGTCGCGACGGTACGGCCGGCATCGTGCGCGGCTATGCCGGGCGCGGCGTCGAACTGGTCGAATATGCGCAAGGCGGCAAGGCGCGCAGCTGGAGCCGGTTCATTCTCGACGAAGCGCCCGAGGCCGAGACCTATGTGTTCGTCGATGGCGATGCCGAACTCGAACCCGGATCCGTCGCCGCCCTGGAGCGGTGCCTTTCAAAGAACCCGCAGGCCAATGCCGCCGCCGCACCGCCGATGAACGGGCGCAATGCAGCTCACTATCGCCGGCTGATGGCTGAGGAAGCCGGTCTGTTCGGCGATTGCTACGCGCTGCGTGGCGGATTCGTCGACCGCTTGCGCGTCAGCGGTATCCGTCTGCCCGACGATTTGATCGGCGACGACGGGCTGATCGCGGCACTCGCGCATACCGATATCGGACCCGATGCCGACTGGCGCGACGAGCGCGTGGTCGGCTGTCTGGAGGCAGGTTTCTATTGCGCGCCGAACCCGATCACCTCGCAGGGCTTGCGCCAGCAGGCGAGCCGGATGACCAATTACGCGCTGCGCGAGTATCAGAACCGGATCATCACCGCGATCATGCGCGAAAGCGGACCCAGGGGGCTGCCGCGCAACCTGGTGGAGGTCTATCCGCAGTCGCTCGGGACGCTGAGGCCGCGGCTCAATCCGCTATGGTATTGGTTCGATCGCCGGGCGCTGGCGCGGATGCGCTCGGCGGTAGCGGATCGGCAGGCGAGCGCCTGAGCATGGCGATCCCGCGGCGGACCACTTCGGGCCAGACGAGATAGAGTATGCCGGAATAGGTCGCCGCGCCGGTGATCGCCAAGGCGCCGAGTGTCGCCACCGGGCCGATGTCGTCCGGCAGTGCCTGGCGAAGGCCGAGGACCACCGCAGCCATCGCGAGACAGGCAAGGGCGGGGGGCGCGGCTGCCAGCAGCAACCGCCATACGGACAGTTGGATTTGCGGGAGCGTCAGCGCCAGCGTGACTATCAGCAGCAGCGGCGCCGCGACCCACCAGGCCCGCACGAGCCCCTGCGCGCCATATTCCACGCCGATCAGAAAGGATGTGGCGAATATCGCCGCCCCGGCGATGCTGGTGGCAAGGTAGATGCCTTCCCTGCCCGTGGCGGTGCAGGTTGGCGAGCAGATGATCTGCACCGCCATCAGCGGCATCACGAGCGCCAAGCCCGAAACGATCGGCGCCATGCCGACCCATTTCTCCCCGAAGACGATCAGGATCGCTTCGGGTGCGGTCAGCGACAGCCCTGTATAGATGGGCGCGACAACCAGCAGGACGCTTTGCACCGTGCGCTCGAAATAGGGGCCGAGGCTGCGCCCGGACTTGTGCAGTTCTGCATAGGCGGGAAAGGCCACGTCGTTGAGCGGCGGGATAAAGCGACCCGTGACGATCAGCGTGAGGAACAGCGCTTCCGAATAGAGACCCAGTTCGTAGGTGGTAAACGTGCGACCGGCGATGAAGATTTCGCTCTGGCTCTGGATGATCCAGAACAGCTGGCACAGCGTGAGCGCGCCCCCGAAGCCGATCATGCGGCGGGCGCCCTTCAGATTGAAGACGGGGCGCACCCAGAGGCGTGCTGCGACGGTCATGATCACGGCGCGTACTGCATAGCCGGCGATCGGAGCATATATCAGCGCCCAGACGCCGAAGCCGAACCAGGCCAGCGTCAGCGCGGTGACTGCCGCCGCGATTGCGGATACCAGGTTGGCGATGCCCTGGCTGCGGAACTCGAGCCTGCGGGCAAGCAGGACGGTGGGCAACGCCGTGAAGGGGATGGCGATGAAGATCAGCGCCTGGACCCGCAACAGCTCGGCCACTTCGGGCTGGCCATAGTAATCGGCCACGAAAGGGGCGAGCAGCAGCTGGATGGCGGCGAGCGATCCGTTCGTGATGAGAAGCAGGGCAAAGGCTTGGCCGATCTCGCGTTCGCCCACCTCTTCCGCCTGGATCAGCGAACTCGCGAAACTCCAGCCATTGAGGAAGTGCAGAGCGGTGACGATCACCTGGCTCATCGCGAACAGACCGTAGTCCGACGGATCCAGCAGGCGAACCACCAGAATGGTGGAGCCCCACGTGATGATCTGCGCGACCAGCTGGCTGCCCCACCTCCACGCGAGCGCGCTGCGTACGCGCGCGCCGAATCCTTCTGGTGGCTCCTGCTCGCTGACCCCGCTGATCCTCATGACGGGTTTGCTAGGCGCGATTCGACTCGAATGCGAGCGATGAGATTCGCCTTTCCGGCGTGAATCGCCACCGATTCCGGGTGTGAATCGGGGGTCCTTCATGCCTTTGCCTCAGGGTGCGGTTGAAGGCTACCGCAGGCTTCCTATATCGATGCATGGCGCGATGGGGCCGGACCCCAGCTTTTCTGCGGGTTTGCAAAAAAATCGCAATAATTTTGCAAAAAGGCGTTGACCGAATCCCGACCCCCGCCTAGATGGCCCTCACCGACGCGGCGCTGGCGGCTTCCACCGCCCACCGCATCGGTCGCCAACAGATACGGACAGCCGGCTCCCCCGGTAAGAAAGGGGGAACCAATCGCTGTCCGCTACTACTGTCTCTGGCGGCTCTTTGACATTGTTGGTTTTTGATGAAGGGACATGTGGGCGACGGCGCCCGGTCCGGGGACCTCAAGGCTCCGAGTACCGGTTTAACCTTAAGCCGATTGCCACATCCTGATCGCCTCCACAGGCGGTTTTGATGATGCATGTCCATTCGTATCCATTACGTTTGACAGTGCAGGTATCGGCTCCTTGAAGCTCATGCCAAGCAGGCTGGCGGGGTTTTCCCCGTGCTTGATTGGCGTGTGACACAAACTTGAGAGTTTGATCCTGGCTCAGAACGAACGCTGGCGGCATGCCTAACACATGCAAGTCGAACGAAGCCTTCGGGCTTAGTGGCGCACGGGTGCGTAACGCGTGGGAACCTGCCTTTAGGTTCGGAATAACAGTTAGAAATGACTGCTAATACCGGATAATGTCTTCGGACCAAAGATTTATCGCCTTTAGATGGGCCCGCGTTGGATTAGATAGTTGGTGGGGTAATGGCCTACCAAGTCGACGATCCATAGCTGGTCTGAGAGGATGATCAGCCACACTGGGACTGAGACACGGCCCAGACTCCTACGGGAGGCAGCAGTGGGGAATATTGGACAATGGGCGAAAGCCTGATCCAGCAATGCCGCGTGAGTGATGAAGGCCTTAGGGTTGTAAAGCTCTTTTACCAGGGATGATAATGACAGTACCTGGAGAATAAGCTCCGGCTAACTCCGTGCCAGCAGCCGCGGTAATACGGAGGGAGCTAGCGTTGTTCGGAATTACTGGGCGTAAAGCGCACGTAGGCGGCTTTTCAAGTCAGGGGTGAAATCCCGGGGCTCAACCCCGGAACTGCCCTTGAAACTGGATGGCTAGAATACTGGAGAGGTGAGTGGAATTCCGAGTGTAGAGGTGAAATTCGTAGATATTCGGAAGAACACCAGTGGCGAAGGCGACTCACTGGACAGTTATTGACGCTGAGGTGCGAAAGCGTGGGGAGCAAACAGGATTAGATACCCTGGTAGTCCACGCCGTAAACGATGATAACTAGCTGTCCGGGCTCATAGAGCTTGGGTGGCGCAGCTAACGCATTAAGTTATCCGCCTGGGGAGTACGGTCGCAAGATTAAAACTCAAAGGAATTGACGGGGGCCTGCACAAGCGGTGGAGCATGTGGTTTAATTCGAAGCAACGCGCAGAACCTTACCAGCCTTTGACATCCTAGGACGGTTTCTGGAGACAGATTCCTTCCCTTCGGGGACCTAGTGACAGGTGCTGCATGGCTGTCGTCAGCTCGTGTCGTGAGATGTTGGGTTAAGTCCCGCAACGAGCGCAACCCTCGTCCTTAGTTGCCATCATTTAGTTGGGCACTTTAAGGAAACTGCCGGTGATAAGCCGGAGGAAGGTGGGGATGACGTCAAGTCCTCATGGCCCTTACAGGCTGGGCTACACACGTGCTACAATGGCATCTACAGTGAGCAGCGATCCCGCGAGGGTTAGCTAATCTCCAAAAGATGTCTCAGTTCGGATTGTTCTCTGCAACTCGAGAGCATGAAGGCGGAATCGCTAGTAATCGCGGATCAGCATGCCGCGGTGAATACGTTCCCAGGCCTTGTACACACCGCCCGTCACACCATGGGAGTTGGATTCACCCGAAGGCGGTGCGCTAACCTTTTAGGAGGCAGCCGACCACGGTGGGTTCAGCGACTGGGGTGAAGTCGTAACAAGGTAGCCGTAGGGGAACCTGCGGCTGGATCACCTCCTTTCTAAGGATTGTCACGAAAGCGCCGACGCCAGACGTCGGAAGAGCTTCGCGACTTTCTAAAGAACAATGCCGTCGTCCTCATGTCCTTTCATCAATCGGATACAGCCTAGCGGGCTTGCTCGTTTAGGCTGTTTGCCTGAGCTGGCTTTTGCCGCCCGCGGCCGTAAGGCCCGCCTGGCGCATAGGCCCGTAGCTCAGTTGGTTAGAGCGCACCCCTGATAAGGGTGAGGTCGGTGGTTCAAATCCACTCGGGCCTACCATTTGCCTGGTCTTACGGGGCCTTAGCTCAGCTGGGAGAGCACCTGCTTTGCAAGCAGGGGGTCATCGGTTCGATCCCGATAGGCTCCACCAGGCAGCCAATCCGATAGATGAAACGAAAGCGGATCCCGCGTGTTTGCGGGTAGGTGGTTTCGACCACCGTCTTTGACATTGTGAATGGGTTTTTAAATCGATGCCGTGGCGCATGGATTGTAGGGTTTGCCTTCGGGCGGATCGTGCAGGCTATGCATCACACAAGATCAATCAAATTGATTATCTGGCTGAGATATTCCTCCGCACTATCGTGTGGCGACTGACTTTTATGCAGGTCTGTCGTTGATGGTGTGGATTCTCAAGCGTGAGGTAAGAGCATTTGGTGGATGCCTTGGCATGTGCAGGCGATGAAGGACGTGGCACGCTGCGATAAGCGTCGGGGAGTTGTGAGCAAACTTTGATCCGGCGATTTCCGAATGGGGAAACCCACCCTCACCATTTCCTTTCGATCTAGCTTCGGCTGGCTCGGAAAGAGGTGGATAGGGTATCACCGAAGTGAATATATAGCTTTGGTGAAGCGAACCCGGGGAACTGAAACATCTCAGTACCCGGAGGAAAAGACATCAACAGAGATTCCCGTAGTAGTGGCGAGCGAACCGGGACCAGGCCAGTGCCTTCATTTCAACTAGCAAAACACTTTGGAAAGAGTGGCCATAGTGGGTGACAGCCCCGTATGCGAAAGTGATGATGAAGGACTCGAGTAGGGCGGGACACGTGAAATCCTGTCTGAACATGGGGGGACCACCCTCCAAGCCTAAATACTCGCACATGACCGATAGCGAACACAGTACCGTGAGGGAAAGGTGAAAAGCACCCCGATTAGGGGAGTGAAACAGTACCTGAAACCGGATGCTTACAAGCAGTTGGAGCCCCATAGGGGGTGACAGCGTACCTCTTGCATAATGGGTCAGTGACTTAATTTATCGAGCAAGCTTAAGCCGTTAGGTGTAGGCGCAGCGAAAGCGAGTCTGAATAGGGCGACTGAGTTCGATGAATTAGACCCGAACCCCGGCGATCTAGGCATGGCCAGGTTGAAGGTGCGGTAACACGCACTGGAGGACCGAACCGGTGAATGTTGAAAAATTCTCGGATGAGCTGTGTTTAGGGGTGAAAGGCCAATCAAGCCGGGAAATAGCTGGTTCTCCGCGAAATCTATTGAGGTAGAGCGTCGGATGTATGCCGATGGGGGTAGAGCACTGGATGGGCTAGGGCTGCGCGAGCGGTACCAAACCTAACCAAACTCCGAATACCATCGAGTCTTATCCGGCAGACAGACGGCGGGTGCTAAGGTCCGTCGTCAAAAGGGAAACAGCCCTAACCTACAGCTAAGGTCCCCAAGTCATATCTAAGTGGGAAAGCATGTGGGAATCCCAAAACAACCAGGAGGTTGGCTTAGAAGCAGCCATCCTTTAAAGAAAGCGTAACAGCTCACTGGTCTAAATAAGGGTTCCTGCGGCGAAGATGTAACGGGGCTAAAGATATGCACCGAAGCTTAGGGTTCAGAATTTATTCTGAGCGGTAGCGGAGCGTTCCGTAAGCGAGTGAAGGCGAAGGGTAACCGACGCTGGACGTATCGGAAGTGCGAATGCTGACATGAGTAGCGACAAACAGGGTGAGATGCCCTGTCGCCGAAAGACCAAGGGTTCCTGCTCAACGCTAATCGGAGCAGGGTTAGCCGGCCCCTAAGACGAGCCCGAAGGGGGTAGTCGATGGGAACCACGTAAATATTCGTGGGCCTGAAGATGTGTGACGGATCGTGGACGTTGTTCGACCTTATTGGATTGGTCGGGCAGCCAAGCGGTTCCAGGAAATAGCCTCTTCACTATAGACCGTACCCGAAACCGACACAGGTGGTCAGGTAGAGTATACCAAGGCGCTTGAGAGAAGTATCCTGAAGGAACTCGGCAAATTGCCTCCGTACCTTCGGAAGAAGGAGGCCCCATATCGACGCAAGTCTTTGTGGGGGGCACAGGCCAGGGGGTAGCGACTGTTTAGCAAAAACACAGCACTCTGCTAAGTCGGCTTCAAGACGACGTATAGGGTGTGACGCCTGCCCGGTGCTCGAAGGTTAAGAGGAGGAGTGCAAGCTCCGAATTGAAGCCCGAGTAAACGGCGGCCGTAACTATAACGGTCCTAAGGTAGCGAAATTCCTTGTCGGGTAAGTTCCGACCTGCACGAATGGCGTAACGACTTCCCCACTGTCTCCAGGATATGCTCAGCGAAATTGAATTCTCCGTGAAGATGCGGAGTACCCGCGGTTAGACGGAAAGACCCCGTGCACCTTTACTGCAGCTTCAGAGTGGCATTAGGAAATTACTGTGTAGAATAGGTGGGAGGCTTTGAAACTCGGGCGCCAGTCCGAGGGGAGCCAACCTGTGAAATACCACCCTGTGATTTTCTGATGTCTAACCACGCACCGTTAGCCGGTGTTGGGACCCTCTGTGGCGGGTAGTTTGACTGGGGCGGTCGCCTCCTAAAGAGTAACGGAGGCGCGCGATGGTAGGCTCAGGACGGTTGGAAACCGTCTGCGAGAGTGCAATGGCATAAGCCTGCCTGACTGCGAGACTGACGAGTCGAGCAGAGACGAAAGTCGGTCATAGTGATCCGGTGGTCCCTCGTGGAAGGGCCATCGCTCAACGGATAAAAGGTACGCCGGGGATAACAGGCTGATGATTCCCAAGAGCTCATATCGACGGAATCGTTTGGCACCTCGATGTCGGCTCATCACATCCTGGGGCTGGAGCAGGTCCCAAGGGTTTGGCTGTTCGCCAATTAAAGTGGTACGTGAGCTGGGTTCAGAACGTCGCGAGACAGTTTGGTCCCTATCTGCCGTGGGCGTCGATTGTTGAAAGGAGTTGCCCCTAGTACGAGAGGACCGGGGTGAACGTGCCTCTGGTGTACCTGTCATCCTGCCAAGGGTGCCGCAGGGTAGCTATGCACGGACGGGATAACCGCTGAAAGCATCTAAGCGGGAAGCCTCCCTTGAGATAAGCAATCTTCGAACCGTCATAGACCATGACGTTGATAGGCCGGGTGTGGAAGCGCAGTAATGCGTGGAGCTAACCGGTCCTAATAGTTCTTTTCGCGCTTGTAGGATCCCACCATCAACGACAGCCCTGTGCTGTCCGCGATGAGGAGGAAATCTCCCAAGCCGGATAAGCCCAGAAAGCTCAACAGCATCGATTTAAGCCCGTCCGCCTGCTCTATTGCTTGGTGGCTATAGCGTCTGTGACCCACCCGATCCCATCTCGAACTCGGCCGTGAAACCGGACAGCGCCGATGGTACTAGTGCTCAAGCACTGGAAGAGTAGGTCGTCGCCAGGCATTACAGCAGGCGGGCGCGGTATAAACCCATTCGCGATTTCACAAGCCGCTGCCGGGATCCCCGCGCGGCGGCTTTTTCGTCTCTGGCGACGGTCCAGGACGAACATAACTGGTGCCGCGGGGTGGAGCAGTCCGGTAGCTCGTCAGGCTCATAACCTGAAGGTCGTTGGTTCAAATCCAACCCCCGCAACCACTATTGTAGAACAAACCGGCTACCTCTGTGAGGTGGCCGGTTTGTTGTATGCGCAATCCACAATTCCATCGAGGTTTGCCGCATTGTCCGTCTATGCCGCAGCGCCGGCGACGGGTTTTCGATCTTGCCTGCCACCGTCCCGGTCCTCAACGACATCGCTCCGAGTAGTGCCGGACTGGAGGGATCCAAAGTCGGAAGCCAAGCGGGTAGCCAATTCGATCGTAGCTTTCGATGCTTGCTCCCACGAGGCGCGATGGCGGTCGTCCTTGAACTCCTGATACTCGACGACGATCGTGTCGATCGATGCCTTGGAAGCGCCGAGATAGTGGGCGCATGCAGCGATGCCGGGGTCGAGCGCATTTTGTTCTTCCCGCACGCCGCCCGGAGCGAAACCGAATTCACCCCTGGCCGAGAGGACGACGAGATGCTTCCCGCTCAGCAGGGGTTCGATCGGGAAGTCTCCTCTCGAAAGATCGAAGGAAAAGGTGCGTCCGATGCGCGCGACCTGGTCGAACCAGGCCTTGAGCGCCGCCGGCATGCCGTAATTGTACATCGGTGCGCCGATGACGACGATATCGGCGCACTCGAGCTCGTCGATCAAGCGGTCGGATTGAGCCAGCGCGTCCGTCATTCGAGAGTCCCGCTGGCCGGGTTCTGTGAAAGCCGCCTCGATAAATCGATGATCGACGAAGTCAGGCGGGAAGCGACCGAGGTCCCGGTCTATCACGCGGGTATCGGACGCGCGTTCGCAAAAGGTTTCGGAAAACAGCGCGGTCAGTTTGCGGGTGAGGGAGCGCTCTTCCAACTGGGCGCTTGAGTTTACAACCAAGAGAGTGGGCATATGCGTCATTCCTTTTTCCGGGATTTCGACAGCCGATCCCTAATCTTCGACCCTGGGGCTTGGCGAAGGAGGACTTTTCGCCCTATGGATGAATGAGATTCATCATCCGCAATCCTATCCATGCGCAAACTACCTCCTCTCCACGCCTTGCGCGCGTTCGAAGCGGCTGCCCGGCACGGTCATTTCGGGCGCGCGGCAGAGGAGTTGAACCTCGACCCCACCGCCATCAGCCATCAGGTGCGGAAGCTGGAAGCGCTGCTTGAGGTAGCGCTTTTCCAACGGAGGCCTCTACGGCTCACCGACGCGGGAGAGAGGCTCTATCCGGATTTGAAAGAGGCCTTGGACCGGATGGCCGACGCAGTGCACGCCGTCCGGCAAGCGAAGGTTCGGCCTGTCGTCGTCTCGATGACGATGGCCTTCGCGGCCGAGTGGTTCACGCCCCGTCTTCGCGAATTGCGGGCGATCACCGACGTACCAATCGACGTGCATGCGGATAATGCTCCGGCCGATCTGCAGACGGGCGCGGTCGACATAGCGATCCGATCCCAGCGCAATGCCGATCGGGACGGCATCTGGTGCAAGCTGTTCGATGACAGGCTTATCGCGGTTGCTTCGCCGTCTTTCCTGGAGCGGCACGGCCCCGTCGAGACGACCGAAGCGATTCTTCGCGTCCCAGTCATCGACTATCGCTGGTCTTCTCCTTCCCGCCGATCTCTCGGCTGGAATGCCTGGTTGCGCGCTGCCGGCATCGATGCAGGCGACATGTCCGTTGCCAGCAGCTTCACAGAGGAAAGTCACGCAATCCAGGCAGCGATATCCGGTGTAGGCGCGGCGTTACTTTCGAGCCGCCTCGTCAAGGCACGGCTGCAGAATGGAGAATTGGTACGGATCGGCAACCACGCGATTCCCGCGCCTGCCTTCTGGGCGGTTCGTGGCAATAGCATGCACCCGGAGGCCGACCTCGAAACGGTCGTCACCGCGATCCGCCGGTTGGCGCTTGGTCGCGAATAGTCCAGCGGCGCGATCACGTCGGAGCGTCGCACAGTCTTCCTTCCGAAGCCGGGGGTAGCGAGCGCTGTTTCAAGCCCGTAAGAGCGCCCGCCATGAGAAGAGCCGAAGAAAGAAGCAGGCCGCTTGCCAGACTGTCATGGAGGTCCGTGACATAGCCCGAAAGCACGGGACCCACGATTTGTCCGAGGCCGAACGCCACGGTCATAAGTGCGATCGCGCCGCTCCATTGTTCCTGCGGATGATTGCGGCGCACGAAACTGGTGGTGGAGGCCACCACCGCGAAGAATGCGCTGCCGAACAGGGCGGCGGAGGCGAGAAGAACCGGCCAGGACGTCGAAAGCAGGGGAAACGACGCCCCGACCGTGGTCGCCAGTCCGATGATCGCAAACGCACCGCCGCCCGCTGCTTGCCTGATTGTCGATGACCAGACGATGGGCGACAGCATTGCCGAGACGCCGATCACCACCCAGAAGATCGCCTGCTGGAGTGCGCCACCACCACCATCCCTCACATAAGCGATCATGAACGTCATGTAGGCGATATAGCCAGCCCCGAAGAGTCCATAACCGATGAGCATGGGCAGCATCGGACGGGTTTCGAGCTGGACATGCCCGGCCGAACGCCCCGACGAAGTGCCACGAAACCCATAGGGAAGGGCGAGCCACAGGGGTAGGCAGATCGCAAGAAGCAGGCTCCATCCGATCGGCCAGGATCCCGGGCCCAGCGACGAAATCACGAAGGGTACGCTGATGCCGGAAAGCACGATACCGATCCCCGGCCCCGTATAGAGCAGGGCGAGCAACACTGCTTCGCGTCGTGGGTGGCGGGAGGCGAGCTGTGTCGCGATAACGGCGGCTCCGATATAGCCCAGACCGCCTCCGACACCTCCTATGAAGCGGGCGGCGTTTAGCGCCAGCATCTCACCGGTCAAGGCGCAGATGAGCAGGGACTGGAGACAGATGCCGATGCCGCAAAACGCAATAGACTTCGTACCGAATCTCTCGATCAGCCTTGTCGCCGCCAGAGCGCCTGCGAGGTAGCCCACGGCATTCGTCGTATTGAGCCAACCAGCGGCTGCGTAAGTCCAACCGAGATCCTGCCGCATATCGGGCAGAAGCAAGGCGTAGGCGAACCGCGTGACGCCCAGGCCGACTGCCGGAGCTAGCGCCAAAGCCATTATCTGCAAGGCCGGAGGGAATCGGGTGGCGTGTACCATTACCTAGACCTGGGTTCGTATTTCGAACGCTGCGTAGCAAGGCTGGGTCTGCTTTGCAAACTTTGCTAGGGTGAGGACATGGACGAAACCAAGAAGGCAGAGACGGCGCCCCCGGTCGACCGGGTGATCAATGTCCCGCCATCCGAGTGCAGCCTTGCGAGGGCGATCGCCGAAATCGGCGACGCGTGGACGCTCCTGATTCTGCGCGAGGTGATCTGCGGAGTGACGCGCTTCGAAAAAATGCAGGAGGATCTGGGCATTTCCAGGGCGGTACTCTCCGACCGGTTGCAGAAATCGGTCGAATTCGGACTCCTCGAAAAGGTTGAGCACCGCGAACCCGGCCAAAGAATGCGCCACCGCTACGCGCTCACCGCAAAGGGACGCGCGCTGCTTCCTGCCCTGCTCGCATTGCGCCAATGGGCCGATGATTTCCTCAGAGACGAGCCGTCCCGGACCGTGTTCTGTGACAAGGATATGTCGAGAGTGACAGTTCTCATCACGAACGAGGCGGGCAAGCAAACCTCGGTAAACGACGTGATAGCCACCACGGTGGACGATATTGACGCGCGTTCGGGATAGATTTCCCGGATACGATACGCGGCGGTTGGGCCTGTCGGTCGGGTGGAGCGACGCCTCGCGCGAACCCGCTTTTGTCTGCAAACTGCTATCCGCTGGCAATAACGCCGCCGCTCGCGGAGCGCGTGGCAGCATGTTGCCGATGCTTGGGAAAGGTGCCGTTTCCGGCACCTCGGCCCGATCGGATGCGTCGGGACTAGTTCAAGAGACTACGTGAGTTCTCGCTCCGGCGCTCGAGCGCTTCGACGCGCCGCTCGAGTTCGCAAATCCGTCTTGCGAGATGCTCGGACGGTGCCTGCTCGAAGGCTTCGGCCCAGGCTGTCAGCCGATGTAGCAGCGGGACGCGTTGCGGCTTCTTCTGGTTGGACATGGTCTATTCTCCGGGCTGTACGAGTTCGGCCGATCCGATGCCCATCGGCAAGGCGTTTCTGGCAGGGGGCACGTGGCGCCCGAGGAATTTCAGGATCGCCTGCTGGGCCTGCGGTGCGCGAAGGATGCCACGGTGGCCCAGTTGCGACAGATGGTGAAGGTCCGCATTGGCGAGGAAGCCCTCGTACCGCTGGCCCTCGGACGGTGGGACGAGGCGGTCACGCATGCCATAGAGGAGGAGGGCTTGGGCCCGCACGAGTGGCGCATCGATAGCGGCATCGATGAAATTGAGGTCGACATCATGCAGATCGCGATACCTCGTCAGGATGGGACCGATCCTGTGGGGCGGCAGGCCGAACCCTTCGATCATGTTTTGCAGATAGGTGCGTGCACGACTGGGCGATGCGATCAGTACCAGCGGGATTTGCCTCTCTAGTCTCGCTATCGCTCGAAGAGCGGCGGCTCCTCCGAGTGAATGGGCGACGACTGCCGAAACGGGAAACCCGATCGGGTATTCGACCACGCGCCGGATCGCTTCGGACAATTGCGGTATGGTTGCAGTCCTGCCTGGCGTGGCGCCATGCGCGGGAAGGTCCAACGCAACCACGCGGTATCCGCCATCGAGCAATGCGCGCGCCACCGTATCGAGATCGCGATGCGATGATTCCCAGCCATGTACGAGAAGGATTGTCGGACCATTACCCGCGGCGAACAATGCGCACCCCGACGGGTGACGTTTCGCCGACACGATGGCCTCGAGTGGATCGGCGCCGTTCGATCGCTTGGCCGAATGGTGTCTGGGGCGCGAAAAGGCGCGGGCCAGAAAGCGCTCGGTGACCGCTGGGAAAGCCCGATCGAATGACTTGAAGGCAAGTTGGAGCATCGGCATCTCTTAATATGACACTTGACATATAATATGTACCCATGCTTTTGTCCACATGTCAGTCAGAATCCCGAAAAGGAGCTGTTCCATTCCTTCGGGTCGTCGAAGAGATTGTGATTGACATCAAAATACCACCGGCCGGGAAGGTCCGACTTCCCGGCCGGTACCCTCGACGAGGCATCGATTTGGCCAGACAAGTTAGAGCCGTTAGGACCATAGCTGCGGGAACGAGTTGCGGGTCGGAAACGCGCGATGATCTCCGGGTATCTTGGGTCTATGATGCGCTCGACGAAGTGATGTTTTGATTACGACAGCCATCCAACTGTACAAAGAGTGGTCTCGGGGTCCCCGCTCGTACCACCACGGCAAGGGATGGCAGTGATATCAGAGAGCGCCATTCCCGGGACGGCTGCCTTGGTTCGTACGCAACCGGCTATGATATCGTGTCCCGATGGTGCCGAGCTGCGCGGCGTTTTTCATTCGCCGGACCACGCGACCCCGCTTACCGTCATAATTAATGCTGCCACGGGTGTCCCCGCCCGATGGTACGGGCCGTTCGCCAGCTACCTCGCGACGAAAGGTTTCGGCGTTCTCCGTTATGATTATCGCGGCGTTGCAACGTCCCGGTCGGCAGCCAGCCGATCCACCCGCTGGTATCACTGGGGGCAGCAGGACTTCGAAGGAGCTCTGGGCTGGGTGAGGCGCCACAGGCCAGGCTCGAAGGTCTGCATAGTGGGCCACAGCTTCGGAGGCTTCCTGCCCGGGTTGGCTCATTCGGCGAGCGACGTCGTCCGGATTCTCACCGTGGGAGCCCAATATGCCCATTGGGCCGACTATCCCCCGGGCAGTCGGGCGAAGCTCATACTGAAATGGCACCTAGTCATGCGCTTGCTGAGCAAAGCTTGCGGGCGCTTTCCCGGGCGACGGCTTGGTTGGGGAGAAGACCTTCCCTCCGGCGTGGCCAGGGACTGGGCGCGCGGACTGGAACGCTTCGAGGACCATTTCCCGCAAAGTCAGCGAGATCACATTCGTGAATGCTTCGCAGCAGTGGATGCCGACATTCTCGCGATAGGCTTCACCGATGATCCGATGGCCAGCCCAAGAGCTATCCGCCGCGCATTGGAGTATTATATTTCTGCCAATTGCAATGTCATTACCCTGGACCCGGTTGGACTGGGTTCGCCCTCGATCGGACATCTCGGCTTTTTCGACGAGAGAAAAGGCAGGGTGCTGTGGCCTAGTGCTGCTCAATGGCTACGGGGGCAGACGGACGGATCGATCTTCCAGACTTCCAGTCCGAAGCCACCCGATGAGACGGTCGAGGAAGACCGATCCAATTCGCAATGAGGCATGCGTGAATCGGAAGTGGGTGAACTGCGGGAGCCCTTGTCTGGCAGAATTGATCGGCATTCGATGCGGGGAGCGCGGTGAGCGGTCGTAATCCGGCTCGACGCGATATCGTTGCCGTGACGGACGGCCCCATGCGCCCATGGACGTGTGACGGCGGTCTTGGTCGAAGTTTTCCAGATCATCCGGCTCGAAGAACCTCCGGCAGGATCGTGCTTGGTTTTTGGAGTATGAGAGCTCGAACAGGCGCGGGCGTGTCGCGCCGTCATCAAGGCGAAACGAATGGTTCGGCCTCGTATGCGCGGTGCAGCAGGGTCATGAAGTCCGGCGCATCGGGTAGGGGTACGGTATCGATCCGGCGCAATGCCACGCCGGGCGACCACGAGTTCATGACGACAGCTCCGGCGAGAAACGGAAGATCGGCCAGCGTGACCTCCCGCGTGCACTGCGGAATGCCGAGCCTGTCCAGTTGTCGGCGAACGATGCCCATGGTGGTTCCAATCAGGACCTCGGCGCGCGGCCAGATCACCGCTTCGCCGTCCCAGAAGGCCAGGTTCCAGATCGTCGCCTCACTGAGCCGGCCTTGTCGGTCGATGAACGCGGTATCGTCGGCCGGCTGTCGGCGAAAATAGGTTTTGGCGAGTTCTCCGACATGCTTGACTGTCGGCATGAACCGCTCATGTTCGACGGCGGCCAGCTCGAGTGGTCCGGCAGGACCGTTGTCCGCCGGAGAGGTCCGGACCAGAACCTCCGGCTCCGCATGCGTCGCCGCGGCTGTGAATTCGCCCGCCCGCGAGTACATCGTCGCCATCAGGGTCAGGTCTGACGGTCCTGCTTCGATCGCTGCCCGCAAATATCCGCGCACCCGATCATCGGGCATGGCATTGCCGAACAGCCGCAATGACGCAAAGCGCAACCGCTCCAAATGAAGGTCGAGACCGCGAATCTTGCCGCCACGCACCTGCATGGCCGTGAAATGCGCGTAGCCGGCGAAGGCCAAGCCCGCGAGGTCGTCGCGATCGGCGACCTCGCCATTGCGTTGCACGACGTAGGCCTTCGATTCGTCTGCCATCTTGTTTCTCCGAGGGTCCGTCGCGGACCACGGCCTCTGGCCAGGTCCGCCGATTTCGATTATCAAGTTTCGCTCATATGGCCCGACCCCAGTGCCTTATAAATCGAATAGTTTTCCAGAGATCATCAAATGGGGCTTGAAGAACGATGACTGCTAGACTGCCGGGAACACGCGCGCTCAGGACCTTCGAGGCGGCCGGTCGCCATTTGAACTTCACCCGAGCAGCCGACGAAGTCGGGCTGACGCCCTCGGCCGTCAGCTATCAGATCAAGGAGATCGAGGAGCAGCTCGGCTTTGCGTTGTTCACGCGGACGAGCCGGAGCATACAGCTCACCCTTGGCGGTGCAGTCTTGTTCGAAGCCGCCGCCGAAGCGCTCGACGGGCTTCGGCTCGCGGCCGGGCGCGCCCGCAAGCTGGCGCGCGGATCGTCCCATCTGCGACTGTCGCTCGGGGCCCGATTCGCGACGAATTGGCTGTTGCCGAGGCTCGACCGGTTCAGGGCGACCAATCCGGAATTGGAACTGACCTTCGACATTTCCGACGAGGTCAGGGATTTCGACATGGACGATGTCGATATCGCCATCCGTTTCGGTGCGGGAAGCTACGACGATGTCCGGGCCGACCGCCTGTTCGACACGATGGTCGTACCGGTCTGCAGTCCCGAGCTGCTGGCAAACGGTATCACATTCGAATCTCCGCGAGATCTCTTCGGGCGGACGCTCTGCTATGTCGATTGCGAGGTAGACGGCATGGTGTGGCCGAACTGGCCGATGTGGATGGCGGCCGCGGGCGTCGAGGATTTCGATGACCAGAGCTGCGTTGCCTTCGCCGAAACGAGCCACGTCGTGCAGGCTGTCACGGATGGCGGTGCCGTGGGTCTTGTCGAACTAGAGTTGGTCGAGGCGGAACTTTCTCAAGGCCGTCTGGTGAGGCTGTTCGATGTCGGCGTCAGCATTGGCCAGAATTTGGCATATCACCTGATCTACCCGGAGCGGAGCAGCCAAGACCCCCGGATCGCCGCCTTTCGTGAATGGATACTGGAGGAGACGGGACGATCCTTATAAGGAGGTTCCATGTAGCCATCGCTCCGGCCGCTATGGCACTGATCGAAATAGGCGGCCGAATGCTGGATCGTCTCCACAAGGCTGCCATCCCCGGGTCGATCAGGGCCAATAATCCCGCGCAATTGGCGCCGTCGCGGACCCTCGTGCGCTTCAATGGATTTTGCGGAACAGATCCCGGGCGTCGCTCAGAGAAGCAGCGCGAGCAGCACGGCGGACAGATAGAGGCCGAGCCCGAAGGACAGGTGTGCGACGAGACTGCGGAGGCGCGCGGTATTGGGCTTGGGTGTTTTCGACGCGGCAATGCCGGCGCCCATGCCCGGTTGCAGGATGAGGAAGGGGGCCAGCACGGTGGCGAGCCCGATGGTCAGCGCCGGCGCGAGCGTCGGCTGGCCGATCCAGTCCACGCCCCAGATTGCAACGAGCAATCCTGCGAAGGCGACGCCGATGGCATAGTGGGCGATCCAGCCAAGTGTGCATTCGCCCCTGAGCTGTGGCGCCTTGGCAATGCTCTGGTGGCGCATCCGTCCTTTGGGCAAATGGCCGAGCCAGCGCCCGACCATGCAGTAATCGAGCGCGGGAATTCCAAAGAGGCGGCGCTGTGTTTGCGCCCAGATGTCCATGAACGCGGTACCTCCGATGCCGACCAGGGCGGCCAAGGCGACGGGCTGAAGATGTTCGACCAAGTCAATTCTCCTGTAACGGTGCGATCGGCTTGCGCGATCCGGCTAACTGCGTTGGCGAAGGAAATCGGCGATGATGTTCGAAACGAGTTCGGGCTCTTCCATGGGGGCGAGGTGACCTGCCTCTATCTCTCGATAGGCCGCGCCCTGAATGAGCTTGGCGAGCCGCCGGGCGTGGTGCGGCGGGACCATGTGATCGAGGCGGTGACCGACCACGAGAGTTCGCGTTATGACCCGGCTGGCGGCTTCCTCGACATTCAGGTGCAGGTCGAGATCGATCTGCCGGTCGAGACCGTGCCAATTCGTCGCCTCGAGCGTCTGCCTGATGGCATCGTCGATAACCGCCGGACCGAAACCGGAAAGGGTCTCGGGCGCGAAACCGGTCAGGAGGATGAGTTTCGCAAGCGCCGCGCGATCGCGGGCAATCAGATCGCGCCAGAGCCGGAACTGAAGTTGCAGCCGCGCATCGTCCGAAGAGGCGAACCCTCCCAGCAAGGTGAGCGAGCGGAGCAGTTTCGGCTCCATCGCAGCGATTTGAACGGCGACGGCCGCGCCGAGCGAAAAGCCCACTACGTGAAAGGGTGTTGCCTTGGCGTCCACCGCGGCGGCAAGCACCTGGTTGGCCAGATATTCGACCGTGAGACGGCGTCCGTCATCGACGGTCGCACCCGAGCCGGCATAGTCCGGGCGCACGATGGTCCAGTCCTTGGCCAACCGCTCCGCACAGGCCGCCCAATTCGCTTCCGAACCGCCACCGGTTCCGTGAACCAGCACCAGTCCCGGACCGCTGCCTTCCTTGCGGTAGGCGACCGTGGCGCCCTGACAAGCGACATGGGAAACGCCCTTCATCCGGCCTTCCGCGGGACGAAGGCGACAAGGAATGCGCAGGCGGCGGCCGTAAAAACGCTGTAGTTCAGCGGCAGTTTGGGCCCGAGGAACAGCGTCATCGCAATGGCGAACGCGAGCAGCAACACGCCGCTCGCGAAAGCCGAGGCGCGCACATATGGGCCGGTAATTAGCAGCACGCCGAGGATCGCCTCGACGATGGTCACGAACCAGGCGAGGGCGGGGATCATCGCCTCGGGCAGCCAGGGGTTGAGCGCTGCCACATCGGCGTAAAAACGCGGCATGGACCCCCAATCGACACCGGGTGTTTCAAGCGGGCCCCACAGGCCGAGGCGGTCCGCGACTGCCGACAGGAAGGCGGCGGCGAGGGCGAGCCGCGCGAACCGCAATGTCCACTCGACCAGCCTGGGGCTCTGGCCGAGCTTGGCGATGCGACTATCCATGTTGATACCGCAAGCTGATCGCCAGACGGTTCCAGGCGTTGATCAAGGCAATCAGCGTAGTGAGATCTGCCATTTCCCTGTCGGAAAAATGCTCGCGCACATCGACGAACAGCTCGTCCGGTGCGTGATTCTCGGAAATCTTGGTGAGTGCGTCGGTCCAGGCGAGGGCCGCCTTCTCGCGCTCGGAATAGAGATGGCTCTCGTACCATGCGTCGAGGAGGTAAAGGCGCTGCTCGGTCTCCCCGGCCTTGCGCGCGTCCTTGGAGTGAAGGTCGAGGCAGAAGGCGCAGCCATTGATCTGCGAGGCGCGCATGCGCACGAGTTCGATCAGCCCGCCATCGAGCGAGCAATTCTGGATGTATTCCTCCACGCCCATCATCGCCTTCATGGCTTCGGGAGCGGCCTTGTAGGCATCGATGCGATCGGTTTTCACAGCGTGACCTCCTGTCGTTTGCGGATATGTGCGTCGAGCATGTCGGCTCGCTCGCGGATCGAGGCCCTGGGAAGGACTTCGAGCGCGTAGCCGAGGTCGTCATAGGTCTCGAGCAGCGCTTCATATTCGCCGACGGCATCGGCGAAGGAATGCCGCCGCTCGGCGTCGTTCTCGAACAGATCCTCCCACGGTGGCACCATGTAGACGGTGGCCGAATAGCGGTAGACGGCAAGCGCTCGGCTCATGTCTTCGGGAACGGGCAGTCCGGCGCGGGAAAGTGCGGCGACTGCGTCGACGATCGATCGGTCGAACAACGTTGCGGCATCGAAAGCGGCGGCGAGGTGATAGAAGTGCGCTGCGCGCGAAACGCACAGGTCGACGAATTTGCGCAGGTCTTGCCAGGGTACGCCTTCGCCTCCGACCAGTGTCTGTTCGCGGACGATCTGACGCCCCGGCTCGGGCGCGACGCGCCATCCTCGCATTGCCATTTCGCGCAGAAGCGAAGATTTGCCACCGCCCGAGCAGCCGGATACGACAATGAGGCGATCCGGCGTCGTTCGACTTGTGGCAGCGTAATCCTCGTCGGCGTCGAACAAACTAACTCTCGTTCTTCCTTGGACAATGCGATGCATGCCGCCAGCCACCGGGCTCACTGCGCCCGCCTTCCTGGCTGTGCACAGCGAAACTGCGGCGGCGCGGATCGTCACACATAGATGGTCCGCCGCCGACAATGACGAAACCGATTTGTTGGTATACTCAGCATTAGCGTCAGTAATTCTAATCCCCCTCAAGCGGCAGGCGGATTGACGCGCGCAAAGCCCTCCTGTCGGCGGTAGGGGAAGTAAGGATAGGCGGCGGTCGTCTCGCTTGCGGCGTCCAGTCGTCCCATCTGCTCGCCAGTCAGCGACCAGACTGCAGAGCCGAGATTGTCGCGCAGCTGCGCTTCGTTGCGCGCACCGATGACGACGGTCGATACGGTAGGGCGCTGCAAGAGCCAGTTGATCGCGATTTGCGGAACCGTCTTGCCGGTTTCCTGAGCGAGCTCGTCAAGGACGTCCACAATATCATACAGTCTTTCCTGGTCCACCGGCGGACCGAGATCGGCCGTTTCATGGAGACGGCTCGTTTGTGGCAGCGCCGCGCCGCGCCGGATCTTGCCGGTCAGCCGCCCCCAGCCGAGCGGGCTCCAGACCGCCGCCCCGAGGCCCTGGTCGAGCCCGAGCGGCATCAATTCCCACTCGTAATCGCGACCGACCAACGAATAGTAGGCCTGGTTCGCGACATAGCGCGGAAAGCCGTAGCGATCGGCGGCGGCGAGCGATTTCATGACATGCCAACCGGAAAAATTCGAAACGCCGACGTAGCGGACCTTGCCCTGCCGGATCAGCAGATCCAGCGTGGCAAGCACTTCCTCGACCGGTGTGTGCGCGTCGAAGGCGTGGAGATAGAAGAGATCGATATGGTCCGTTCCGAGGCGTTTGAGCGAGGCCTCGCAGGATGCAATCAAGCGGGATCGGGACGATCCCCCTTCGCCGGGGCCATCGCCCATCGGCAAGGTCGTCTTGGTCGAAATCAGGGCGTCGTTCCGTCGCCCTTTCAAAGCGGCACCCAGGATTTCCTCGGACGCGCCGTTCGAATAGACGTCGGCCGTGTCGAACATGTTGACCCCCGCTTCGAGGCAGATGTCCACCATGCGCCTCGCGCCCACGACGTCGGTATCGCCCCAGGCGCTGAACAGCGGCCCTTCGCCGCCGAACGTGCCCGCGCCAAAGCTCAGGGCCGGAACCTGCAGTCCGGAAGCGCCAAGATATCGATAGTCCATTTTCGGTCTCCGTCGGGAGCTAAGCGGTGGATGCGTCAGGTGAACGGCGGGTGTCGACGGCCCGCATCGAGGCGAAGGCGGTGAGCAGCGCCGAGGCCGGAATGAGCGCCGCGGCAAGCGGGAGCATGGCGAGGCCCGGCCCGTAATCGATCGCCATCCCGCCGAGCCAGGCGCCGAGCGCATTGCCCAGGTTGAAGGCCGCGATGTTGACGCTGGAAGCCAGACTCTCACCAGCACCGCGTGCATTGCTCATCACCCAGGACTGAAGCGGAGGGACCGTGGCGAAGGCGGCCGCACCGAACAGGCCGACAAAGATCACTGCGGCGACCGGATCGCGGATCGCGGCGGTCATCGCGGCGAGCACGAGGGCGAGGGCGACCAGGGAGCCGACGATCGTGGCGCGCAGGCGCAGGTCCGCAAGCTTGCCGCCCATCAGATTGCCGGCAACCAGCCCGACACCGAACAGCAGCAGCGTGGGCGAAATCGACGCTTCCGGCAGGCCGCTGACGCGGGTCAGCAGCGGTGCGATATAAGTAAACACCATAAAGACCCCGGCGTAACCCAGCACCGTCGTCAGCAGGCCCAGCAGGACCGGCGGCTGGACCAGCGCGCGCAGGTCGGCAAGCGGATCGGTGTCCGTCGGTTCGGCATCGATCTGCGGGACGAGCCAGGCGATGATTGTCAGTGCGGCCGCCCCGACGGCGGTCACCGCCCAGAAGGTCGCGCGCCAGCCGAATGCCTGACCGATCCAGGTCCCGAGCGGGACGCCCAGAACCGTTGCCAGCGTAAGACCGGTGAACATGACCGCGATGGCGGTGGCGCGCTTCTGCGCGCCGGCCAGGTCGGCAGCGACGACCGCGCCGACGCCGAAGAACGTTCCATGCGCGAAAGCGGTTACCACCCTCGCCACCATCAGCATTTCATAGGATCCTGAGATCGCGCAGGCGGCATTGCCGACCGTAAACACGGCCATCAAAGCGATCAGCACACGCTTTCGCGGCCAGCGCCGCATTGCGAGAGTCAGTGCGGGAGCGCCGACGACGACACCGAGTGCATAGCCGGAGATCAAGAGCCCCGCCGTGGTAATCGACACGCCGAGGTCCGCACTCACCTCCAGCAACAGACCCATGATGACGAATTCGGTCACGCCGATGCCAAATGCTCCGGCGGTCAGTGCGTATACGGCCAGCGGCATGCCACGGCTGCTTTTCGCGTTCGTTCTTGCCATGAACCGACAGCTAGGCGCACGCGCAGTTCGTATCTATAATTCAAAAATCAGATCACTTGTGAGTTATGTTGAATGGTCCAGGGTCAGTCCAATCGGCTTGCAGAAATGGAAGTCTTCGTTGCCGCGGCCGAACGCGGCGGGTTCACGGCCGCGGCCCGCGCGATGTCGATGACGCCATCCGGGGTCAGCAAGCTGATTGCCCGCCTCGAAACAAGGCTCGGTGCACGCCTTTTCAATCGTTCGACACGCAAGTTGCAGCTGACCAGCGAGGGCGCGGCATTCTTCGATCGTTGCAAGACGATCCTGGCCCAGATCGAGGAAGCCGAGCGCTGCGCAGGCGCCGACGAGGCGCCCGTCGGCCTGGTGCGAGTGAGTGTCAATGTACCGGTCGGTACGCATTTGCTGCTGCCCTGCATCCAGCCGTTTCTCGCGCGGTATCCGGAGGTGGCGCTGGATATCGCGCTGACCGACTGGGTCGTCGACCTGCTCGACGAGCGCACCGATGTGGCTGTACGCAGCGGCCCCCTGCCGGACTCGAGCCTGCGCGCGCGAAAGCTGGGCACTACGCGGATGATGATCGTGGCGTCGCCCGAATACCTGACCCGTCGTGGCGAGCCGCAGGTGCCGAGAGACCTTTCGGGGCATGCCCGGCTCGGCTTTTCCTATGCGCGTGCGGTCAAGGGGTGGCCGTTGAGGGTCGATGGCAAGACCGTAAGCGTGCCTGTCGATGGTCCGGTCCAGATCAGCGACGGGGAAGCGTTGCGCCGGCTCGTGCTGGAAGGCGTCGGGATGGCGCGGCTGGCGCATTTCCAGGTGCGCGACGACATCGAGGCAGGGCGGCTCGTTCCTGTGCTGGAGCCCTACACGGCTCACGATTCCGAAGACATTCACGCCGTGTTCGTGGGCGACGGCGGACCGGTGCCGACGCGGGTACGCGCATTCGTCGATTTCCTGGCCGACAAGATCGGTCCGGGGAAGCTCTGATGGCTGCGGCGCTCAGGATTGGAGGCGGAACACCTTCCGGGCCGTATCGCCGAGAAAGGTTTGGTGCTGCTTTTCCGTCAGGCCCAACCGTTCGATGCCTTCGAGGCATTGCGCAGGCGACAGCATCGGCCAGTTCGTCCCGAACATAACCCGGCCCGAGCCCGGGCCTTTCATGAATTCGATGAAGTCGGCCGGGAACCGATGGGCCGCATAGGCCGAGGTATCGACGTAGAAATTGGGAAACTTGTGCGCCAGCGAAATGATTTCGGGAATCCATGGAAAGCCGAGATGCCCGCCGACGACCTTGAGTTCGGGAAACTCGAGGAGAACGTCCTCGAGATAGGGAATGGGCCGACCGACCTCCGAGGACAGCAAGGGCCCGGTATGACCGATCTGCGTGCAGAAGGGGACGTCCAGCTCGACGCAGGCGGCGTAGATCGGATAATAGCGCCGATCGTTGGGCGGCAAATTCCATAGCCACGGTACGACGCGAACGCCGACGAACCCTTCTTCGCCGACCCATTTGCGGATGTCGCGCACGGCCTCCATCGGCCGAGTCAGATCGGCGCTTGCAAGTCCTTTCAGCCGATCGGGTGCGGCGGCGATCTGCGCTGCCACCTCCTCGTTGGAGACGAGCGGCCCGCCGGGCCCATACCACGCGGACGCTAGCATGATTTCGACACCCGCGTCGTCCATCGCCGCGAGCGTCCGTTCGGGCCCCGGCGTGTAGTCCTTGGGCGACTGTCCCGTCCATCGCGAAAGAGACGCGAGCCAAGACGCCTCGGCCATGCGGGTGGTTGGCATCTGCCCCCAGACGTCGACGATCCTCATGCCCGGCCTCCGCTTACGATAACCGGTTCGACCCGGATCGGGAAATTGACCGAATTGGCGATGTAACACCGTTCATGGGCGTCATGATGCAGGCGGGCGGCGAGGGCTTCGTCGACGGGCCCGTCAAAGCGGCAGCGGGGCTGCAACACCGCTTCGGTGAAGGCGCCGCCATTACCTGCTTCCTCCATCACCGCGCTCGCGGCGTCGACATAGTCGCGCAGCACGAGTTTGTTCGCGGCGCACAAATGCAGATACCACAGCATGTGACAGGCCGAGATGGATGCGAGCAGCAGATCCTCCGGGTTGAGCCGCTCGGCGGCGCCGAGGAAGGCCGGGTCCGAACTGCCTTCGATGACCGGCTTCCCATCGATCTCGATACGGTGATCGCGCGCATAGGCGCGATAGCTTTGCGTCCCTTCGCCCCGGTCGCCGGTCCATCGACAAGTAAGTGCGTATTGGTGTGAATTCATCCGTTGCTTTCCTCCGCTTCAGTTAGCCGGCGAGCGTCGATGGTCTCGCGATGCCGTGCTAACCACTCCCGCTATCGCCTAATGCCGCGATCCTCCCCGCGCCGCCGATGTCCGTCAACCGGCCCTTCCCGTCAAGCAGCGCGAAACCCGATCCAAACGACCTCAACCTTCCCAGCCGGCCACGACGATCTTCCCGAACGCGCCCCGGTCCAGGTGGTCGAGCGCGCTCGCCAGACTTTCGAACGAGTATGTCTCCTCGATGACAGGCTTGATCTTGTGCCGCGCCATGAAAGCCAACATGGATTCGAACGATTTCCGGTCGCCGACCGAAATGCCCTTGATGGTTGCATGCTTCAGCATCAGCGGAACCGCGGCAAAGGACAGGTCGATGCCGTCCAGGAACCCGACCTGGGAAACGGTTCCCCCGATTGCCAGCGCATCGAGCGATTGCCCGAGATTGGCACCGCCGACGACTTCGACGATACGGTCGACGCCGGCGCGGTCGGTCAGGCTGAGAACCTCCTCGGCCCAGTTTGGATGGGACTGCGTATTGACGCCGTCGAACGAGCCGAGTGTCTTCGCACGGGCCAGCTTTTCGTCTGATCGCGAGGTCAGGATCACGCGGTGACCCATCGCCTGCGCGAATTGGAGAGCGAACAGCGAGACGCCGCCGGTGCCCTGCACCAAAACCGTTTCGTGCCTGCGCGGCCCGGGCTGCGCGTCAAGTGCCATCCAAGCCGTGAGTGCCGCAATGGGCAGCGTCGCCCCGTCGGCGAAGGAAAGCGCGTCCGGCAACTCGACGAGCGCGTGTTCTGGCAAGACCATGTATTCCGATGCAACACCGGGAAGCGGACCGCCCAGGGTGGTGTCCGGATTGGATGTGTCGCGCGTCGGCTTCCCTTCGATCCACGTGGTCCGGAAATGTCCGGCAACGCGCGCGCCGGGGCGAATGCGACTGACGTTCTCGCCGACCGCGACGACCTCTCCGGCCATGTCCGAGATAGGCGTGAACGGCATGGTCGGGAGTTGCGGCAAAAGCCCGCCTTCGATGACGAGCTTGTCACGGTAGTTCAACGAAAACGCGCGAATGCGGATGAGCGCTTCGTCGGCTTGCGGCCGTGGTTTGTCGATCTCGGAGAGCTGCAGATTGGACCTGCCGAAAGCGTGCAGCGTCCATGCCCGCATGGTTTCCGCTGTGGCGTGCTTGGCGGCGGCATCGCTGGGGGTCATTCGTTCTCCTTGTCATGTTCGGAATGCGAGGATCGGTAGGCGATCGCGATGCCGTGCGCAGGGTCGCAATCATCGTGGCAGACCGTAGGGCTCGTGAGGGGCCCTCGCCGAAAACCGATCTTGCATCTCGATCATCCTCCGGCATAAGGGAAACTAATTATTACAATGTCCGGCATTAAGATGAGTAATTCCACTTTTAGAAACCTCGACACCCAGCGCCTGAGGACCTTCGTGACCGTTGCACAGACGGCAAACATGACGCGTGCGGCCGGAATGCTGCACCAGACGCAAGGCGCGGTCAGCCAGCAGATCCGCAAACTCGAGGAGGAACTGGGGCACACGCTCTTCCGACGGGCGCGACCGGGACTGGTTCTGACCGAGTCGGGCGAACGGCTGCTCATCAAGGCGCGCCGGCTCCTGTCGATCAATGATGCGATCTGGTGCGAGATGACGACACCACGCTGTGGGGGAGCCGTAACGCTGGGCGTTCCGATCGATCTTGCCGGTGCCTGCCGCATCGGTTCCGCCCTGCGGTCCTTCACTCAGCGTTTTCCGGACGTGGACGTCACGCTGCGCTGTGCGCTGTCGATCGAGTTGAAACGCGCGGTCGCTAGCGGCGAGGCGGACATTGCGATACTCGAAGAGCTACCGAGCGAGCAGATCGGTGAAACCCTGGTTGCGGATCGGCTGGTCTGGATCGGCGCGGTGGGCGGGCAGGCGGCATCCAAGAAACCGCTTCCGCTGTCGATCGTAAGCGGAAGCTGCGTCTTCAGGCCGTTGGTCCTGGCGGCATTGGACGAGGCAGGCCGGCCCTGGAAGAGCGTCTTCGAGAGCGAGCATTTCGATGCCAGCCTCGCCATGATCCGCACCGATCTTGCGGTCGGCGCGTTGATCTCCAGCCGCAAGCCGGATGCGGTGGAAGTGCTCGGAGAAGAATCCGGCCTGCCGACGCTACCACCCATCAATATTACCCTTGCCACGCGCGAGACGCGATCCGAGCAATGCAATGCGCTGACCGAACACCTGCGGCGCGAGCTGAGTGCGGTACGGGAAAGGGAGGAGGCGCTGGCCTGACGTCCGCGAGTCTATGATGCTTGCGAGGCGCCACGCTGTCGCGACACCCGGGAATGTGTCAGGCGCTTGCGATCGCTTGTCCGTGACGTGCCGGCTCCGTGCCGGCCCAGGGAGTTTCGGCCATGGCGAGCGCACTGGCCTTGGCGCCTGCCAGGATGCTCCGCGCGCTTCGCCTGTCGACCCCAATGCGGGCTAGCTGGACCGAACCCATCATCAGAGCGAAGATCGAATGCGCGCGTTCGTGCCGGTCTGCATCGGTCCCCCCTGCGGGCAGGAGATCGGCCAGGTACTCTACGATCCGCTCTATGCCTCTCCTGAACCTGCGGCGCGTCTCTTCGTCCTCGCGCGCGATCTCGGGAGCAAGCGCCGCGCCTGCGCAACCACCGGACATGTCTTCGAAATGCTGCGGGCTTAGGTACCCGGCCACGAATGCATCGAGCCGTCGTTCGGGCTCCGCATTCGCAGTGACGCTTTTCAGGCGTTCGTAGGTTCGCCGAAGGGCTTCCTCGGCGGCCTCCGCCACCAGTGCATCCCTCGACCGGAAATGCGCATAGAAACCGCCATGGGTCAGGCCTGCGTCGCTCATCAGCGTCTTGATACCCACCGCATTGATGCCATCCTGGCGGAACCGGTACGCGGCCTTCTCGAGAATGGCCCGCCTGGTTTCTTCCTTATGTCCCTTGGCATATCTCATTATGGAACCTTTGCGTGGTGACGACACGCGAATTAGCCTATGTAATGCCGACCATAATATAAATTTGAAGCGAATAGGGCAAGGGTGAGACGCGAGCGCACCGGGGCTTCCCTCCAAGGGGGGCTACCGCATTCGCAGCCGTGCGGTGGCGCACGCCATGCGGGCGACAGGCACGGTCGAACCGGGCCGAACCGAGCCGCTATCGGCCGGACCGGATACCGCCTAGCGCTTCGGTTCGCGCCGCCTAGTGATGGAACGGAGGGCGGATGGGACTAGGGATCCCGTGTGTCGTTCACTTCGATCCCGTAGGCTGGCTTTTTCCCTGAAGCCAATCCGTTCGAGCGTGCCTTGGCCTCGAAATTCTCGACGATGGCGTCGATGCAGGATCTCCTGCGGTAGCCGGCGAACGGGTCCGCACCGCTTTCCGGTCGGCAGACGAGCGAAGCAGCGGTCGCGACTCGATCCCGCAATTCGCGGCCGCCTTCCGGCGTGGCCGGTTCCAAGTCCCCGTAAGCGACCGTCGCCGCGCGTTTTTCGTGCACGGTTATCGATGGCGATACGGAAGGCGTCGCGCACGCCGCAAGAACCAGGGTGACGGCCACCGGACCGACGGTGCGAAAGTGGCGCATTTCCAAGCTCCCGTTGCAACTTGCCAAGATCCAATAGTGCATATACACGTGCATATACATAATGTCCAGCAGAACTGGTATTGTCAGGGAGAATGAGATGTCCAAAATTCGCCACTCGGCGCTCGCCGTTCCATTTGCGATCATGGCCTCGACCGCGCCGGCACAGCCCGTGCCTGCAGACCGGCCACCCCCGGAGGAGGAGCGGAACGGCGCATCCGAGCCCGACGGTCCGGAAGGTGCAGTGCAGGCTTTCAATACCATCGTGGTTACCGGCACGAAGAGGCGCGATGGCGAAGCGGTCCAGGATGTCGCACTGGCCGTCACCGCACTCGATGCGGATACGCTCGACGCCTTGAACGTCACCGACATCACCAGCCTCAGCTATTCCGCGCCGAACGTCGCTCTCGAAGATGTCGGGACCTCGAAAGGCGCAGCGAACTTCTCGATCCGGGGACTGGGCATCAATTCGTCGATTCCGTCGATCGATCCCACGGTCGGCGTGTTCGTCGACGGGATCTATATCGGGATCAACAATGGCCTGGTGCTCGATACCTTCGATCTCCAGTCGGCGGAAATCCTGCGCGGACCGCAGGGGATCCTCTTCGGCCGCAACACGACCGGCGGGGCCGTGCTCCTGAACACTTCCGATCCGACCGACTATTGGAGCGGCGAAGTCCGCGCGAGCCTCGAGGGACCGGTCGATGCCGGGCGCGGCGGACCGAGTACCACCGTGCACGGGATATTGAGCGGCCCGATCGTCAATGATCTGCTCAGTTTCAAGATCGCCGGGTATTTCAATGACGACCAAGGCTACTTCGTCAACACCGTGGACGGGAGTAATCTCGGTGCGTCCGAAACCTCGATCCTGCGCGCGGCGCTGAGGTTTACACCGTCAAATGCTCTGACGCTGGTGGCAAAGTACGAACGGCTCGAAACCGACGCCGATGGGCCTGCCGCCGTCAATCACGCGCTGACCAGGCGCGGCGATTTCGACATTGCGATCGACGAACCGGGCCTTTTCGCCAGCGACAGCGAGCTCGTCTCGGTGCGTCTGGACTGGGATGTCGGCAATGGCACGATCACCAACATTTTCGGTTATCGTGACTTCACGCAGGATACCGTCGGCGACATCGATGCGACGCCCCTGTTTCTGTTCCATTCGGATTCGGAACTGGCGCAAGACCAGATCTCCAACGAGCTTCGGTACAGCGGAGAATTCGGGCCAGTGATTTTCGGGGCGGGGCTCTACTATTTCCAGCAGGACATCGCCTCTACCGAACGGCGCCAGCTCCCGACGATCACACCGGCCGAATTCAACGGCGGAGGCCGGCAGGATCACGAAGTCTACGGCGCCTTCATGCAGGTCGACTGGGAAGTCGTCCCCGATCTCAAACTGATCGCGGGCATTCGCTACAGCGAAGAGAGCAAGGATGTTGCCGTGATATACGTCCGCCCACGCCCGCGATGCAGCGTCGTGGACGGGACTTGTCCGGCCACAGGGACAAACCCGTTCGTGCCTGGGGAACCGAACGGTTTCGCGGATGACGACAGCTGGTCCAACTGGACCCCCAAGTTGGGAATCCAGTATTTTACCGGCGACAGCCAGTTCTACGCCACTTACTCCAGGGGTGTCAGGTCGGGCGGCTACAATTTCCGCGTGACCACGCCCGCAGCCTTTCTTGCACAGGTCGCCGCGACAGGGGCTTTCTCCTTCGACGAAGAAAAGGTGGATGCCTATGAGGTGGGCGCAAAAATCCAGGCCTTCGACCGGCGGCTGACGCTCAACTCGGCGATCTTCCTCACGAATATCTCGGACATGCAGCGGGAGGTAAACTTCGCTTCGGCGACCGCGGGTGTCGCCCAGTCCATCCTCAATACCGCGGACGCACAAATCCTGGGCTTGGAGTTCGAAGGCCGTTTCTCGGTCACAAACACCCTCCTGTTCACCGCAAACCTCGGTATCCTCGATGCCGAATACGAAGACGTCCGCTTCGATATCTCGGGTGACGGGGTGGTGACGCAGGCCGACCTCGACCTCGCTCTTCCGCGGGTACCGGAGGCGACCTACGGATTCGGGCTGATCCACGACCTCGACCTCGGCCGCGCGGGCACGCTGGTGACCACCGCGAATTTCCAGCACCGGGACCGCGTTGCCTTCACGGACAGCAACCTGGGATGGGTGAGCGCGAGCGATCAGCTCGACGCCAATGTAACATGGGCAACCCCGATCACGGGGCTCGAGCTGTCCATCTTCGGGAAGAACCTGCTCGACGAGGCGATCTCGCACAATGACACGCAAACCCCTTTCCCGGGGCCCCTCTCGACCGGTGTAGCGGTGCCCTTCGGGCAGTTTCCGGCGGCGGGCACATTCTCGCCCATCGCGGAGGGTCGCCGGCTGGGCGTGGAGGCGCGATACGCGTTCTGAACCGTCTCCGACCGGCAGGCAGCTTGCCGACCGGAAGGCGTTCAAGCCATTCGGTGCCGGTCGCGGGTCGCTCCGGATCGCCGATCGGGTGTAAATAATTGCATATACACGACCGATTGTGATAAGTGGCACATGAGGCAATTCTGCTATTGGCGAGCGACCCGAAAGGAGGATCATGGAGACGATTTCGCCCGAGCTCGACATGCTCGATGACATCATCGGTCGCTGCGTCGCAGCGCGGACCCTCCGGGCCGCCCGCGTGGTCACCCGCCAATATGATCAGGCCTTGGCCGAGCATGGGATCACGATCACCCAGTTCACGCTGATGGTCGCCATCGGCCGACATCGTCCCCATTCCTTGACCAAGCTGGCCGAAGGGCTGGACATCGAGCGCAGCACGCTGTCGCGCAACATTGCGAAGCTGCGCGCGGGGGGATTCGTCGAAACGAAGGCTGTGGGGCGGTCCCAGGAACTGTCGCTGACCGAAAAGGGGGCGGCGATCCTCAAGGATGTTTACCCCAAATGGCGCGATGTCCAGACTTCGATCGAGGAAAAACTCGGCGATCCCGCGCTCGCCCGCATGCGCGAAGCGTTGAAGGACCTCCATCGGATCTAGACCCGGCCGACACTAAGCCGCCATCTTCCCGATCTGCCCGCGCCGATGCGCCTAGCGGGCATGCCCGACCGATCCGAGGATGCGCATTATTGTACGGGCAGGGTTCACTCCGACCCCCGGTCCGCATCGCTACTGAAGGTATCCGGCTTTCCGCAGATTGGAATGGAGCATGACATGGGCAAGTGACCACGTCACGGCACTTGAAATTCATTGGCCCGGGCCGCTCTCAGGATGTCGCATCGCGGGTTCCGAGGCGTCTCCAGTCGAAGTCGATTGCTTTTTGGGAACCCCGATTGCGCTCGCGCCTGCGGGAGATAACGCCAAACGCACTCGGCACGAAATAGAGCGAGAGGATCATCGAGCCGATCACGCCCCCGGCGAGCACGATGGCAAGCGATGGCCAGAAGGATCCTCCGATCAGTATCAGCAGGGGGAGGAACCCGCCTGCGGTCGTAAGTGTCGTCGACAGGATATGGCGCCCGCACTCGGACACCTGTTCGGCGATGGCGCCCGGATCGCCCGTTCTGGCGGCATCACTCTTGCGGATCGCGGCGATGACGACGATCGCGTTGTTGAAGGCCAGGCCGATCAGTCCGATTGTGCCGAGGATCGTGTTGAAACTGATCGGGAAGCCGGCGATCCAAGTGGCCAGCATAGCATTGCCGACGGACATTATCGCGACCACCAGCAGCACACCGGCGAGCGCGACACTCCGAAATGTGAGGACGAGCGTCGCGAGCATCGCGGTGACCAGTAGCGGCGCATAAGTACCGAGATTGCCCTGCGCCTGCGCGTCCTGTTCCGCTTCACCGCCGAGCGCGATCCGGTAACCGGCGGGCAGGGAAAAGCCCTGCTCTTCCAGATTTTCGAGAATCTGCTGCGAAATGTCGATGGGGAGAGCGTCGTTGCGCGTGTAGGCCTTGACCACATTCACTCTCTCACCATCGAGGCGGGTAATCCCGCCTGCGGCTGGCGTCAGCCGCGTCTCGGCCACCGCATCCAGGGGCAGAAACGCGCCGGTCGGCGTAACCAGGGTTCGCGCCCACACATCCGATGGAGCGGAGCGGTGCGCCTCGTCGAGCCGTACGCGAACGGGAAGCTGTTCGAGATCCTCCATGAGAATACCGCCGGTTTCGCCGTCGAGCCCGCCCCTGATCTGCGCGGCGATTGCGCTTCCATCGAGGCCCACGGCACGGGCTTCTTCCTCCCGCAGATCCACAGTCAATCGCGGTTCTCCGCGCGGCATCGTGACTTCGGTGGCAAGCACGTCCGGATGGCGCATCAGTTCGAGGCGTATCCTTTCGCCGATCCGTTGCAACTCGGCGATCGAGGGCCCTGTCACCTTGTACTGGACGGCTGCCTCGGTCGGCGGGCCCTGCTTGAATTGCGAGACGACGATCTGGGCGGAGGGAAATTCCAGCGGAAGCTCCCGTTCCAGCCGGCGAACGAGTTCCAGCGTCGCGTCGGGACCGGATGTCTCGACAAGCGCCTGCGCATAATGGGATGCGTTGTCCTGGGTCATGACCAGATTGTAGAAGACCGAAGGGAAGCTGCCACCGACGAGCCAGTGGACCTCTTCCACCCCCGGTTCGGCCCGCAGCGACTCTTCGATGCGCCTGCTGAGAGTGTCGGTTTTCTCCAGTGACGCGGACGGTTCGATACTGACCTTAACATCGAACATGTCGCGATCGACGGGAGGGAAGAACTGGCTGCCGAGAAACGCAACTGAGACGAAGCCGATGAAAGGAAGGGAGAAGGAGACCAGGATGGCCAGCCAGGGCCGGCGCACCGCAAGCCGCACGGAGGAGAGGAATCGTTTGGCAAGCTCCCGGTTGCGGTAACCCGCTTCCAGGATGCGGTCTCCTTCTCCGGACGCTCGACCCTTTGCGAAACGGGCAGCGAGCGCCGCAATGACCGTGATCGCGAGCGCGTAGGACAGGCCCACGGCTAGGATCACGCTCGTTCCGATCCAGCCGACGAAATCGCCGGTGCTCCCGGGAAGAAGCGAGATCGGAGCGAAAGCCAGGATGGTGGTGAGCGTCGATGCGAACAGCGGCATTCTCAAATGCGACAGCGTCGCGCGCATGGCCTGCTGGCGCTCCAGGCCGCGAGCGAGGTTCGCATTGGTCTCGTCGACGACGACGATCGCATTGTCGATCAGGAGACCGAGTCCGATGATCATGCCGAAGATCGACATCTGGTGAAGCGAGCCGCCCAGTACCATCATGGCGACGAGGACGCCTGCGCCCGTCAGGGGCAATGCTGTGCTCACGATCAAGGCGGAACGCCAGCCCATCACTGCCAGGACTACCATCATGATGACCAGGGCGCCGAGCACGAGATTGATGGCGAGATCGTTCAGCCGGTCATTGGTGTATCGCGACTGGTCGAACAGTTCGCGCACCACGATCTCGCCCTGCCGCTCTTCGGCGAACTCGGCGGTGATCGTCTTGGCGGATTCCGCCCAGGCGCCGATCCGCTCGCCGGCGGCCATGCGCGCCGCCACGAACACTGCCCGGTTCCCATCGCTTCGCGCGAGGGCAGGTGGTGGCAAGCGCCATTCCTTGGACGTTTCGGCAATGTCGCGAACCCGGATCGTCCTGCCCTCGGCATCACTCTTCAGCGCTACCGCGCCGACACGGTCGAGCGCTTCGAACGCTCCATCGACCTCGACGGCGAGGTCTTCGGCGCCAGTGCGGACGGTGCCGGCCGATCGCTTCGTGTCGGCTGCAGTGAGTGTGGTGGCGAACTGCGCCGCCGTCATGCCGAGTGCGGCGAGTTCATCCGGCCTGGGCGTGACGGTGATCTCCTCGACCGGGGCACCATAAAGACGGACGATCTCGGTGCCGGGTATCCGGCGCAGCCGATCGGCGAGGATCTCGGCGCGTCGTGCCATGATTCCCACGGGAGGATCGCCGTCGCCGGTCCATTCGACGGTTGCGATATAGGAAAAGGCGACGGCAGCCCGCTTGTCGTCGAACAGGGGTTTGCGCACTCCTGCTGGGAATTCCCCCGATGCCTCGTCGAGCTTTTCCCTGATCTGCGAAAAGATCGCCTCGTTCGTCTCCGGGGTAACCGACGCCTGAAGTTCTATCTGAACGAAAGAGATACCCGCCCGCGATGTCGACTCGATCTCCTTGATCTCTTCGATCTCCTGCAACTTTTCCTCGATCGGATCGGTCACCTGCGCTTCGACCTGTTCGGCGGAGGCGCCGGGATAGGGGGTGAAGACGAGAGGAAAACGCTGGGTGATCCGGGGATCCTCGAGCTTCGGCAGCGCGCCGAGCGCAAGGAGGCCGCCGAGAAGCAGAATTGCGATGACGAGCCAGAGCAAATGCCCGTTGGCATAGAGCACGGGGCGACGCGGCCTTGGAGAGGTCATCGACGCTTCTCCCGCATGGCGGATACCGGGGTGACCGCCATTCCGGGAACGAGGCGATGCAGCCCGTTGCGCACGATGCGTTCGCCCTCGGCTAACGGACCTCTCACGAAGGCGCGGTCCGCCTCCTGATAGATCAGTTCCACGTCCTTTTGCATCAGCTCGGCAACGCCGTCCTTCTCCGTGACGACGTAGACCGACCAGAGGCCACCTTCGCTTTCCGCCAGCGAGGATACGGGAATCCAGTACCCGCGCTCCGGGTGGCTTCGCCGAAGGCGGAGACGGGCGGGAGCCCCCGCCTGAACCGCTCCGATGGCTACCGGCAGGCGGTAGAAGGCATCCAGCGTCTGTGTCGCGGGGTTTCGTGTTTGAACGATGCGTTCGAACCGGGCGACATACTCGGTAGAGCCGATCAGGAATCGCTGGCTTCCCAGACGATGCGCCTCGGCTGCCACATCGGTTGGCAAGCCGACCCGCACGCGCGGAGAGCCGAGTGCGGCGATCGTAAGGACGGGAGCGCCGGCGGCAACCACCTCTCCATCGTCGGCGTGCCTCGCAAGCACGGTGCCGGCGAACGGGGCGCGTAGCGTCGCCTTACCGATCTGCGTATCGAGATGGCCAATCTGGGCGGAGATCGCGGCGGCACTTGCCTCGCGCGCTTGTGCCTCGAACCGCGCCGCGTCGATTTCCAGTTCCGACGCCGCGGCGGGGTTCACTTGTGCCAGTCCTTCGAGACGGGAAAACGTGTTGGCGGCGAGCCGCTGCTCGGCCCTGGCACGCGCGCGCTGGGCGACGAGTTCGGCCCGCCGCGTGCGCAGCAGGTCGATGTCGAGCCGGGCCAAGGGCGCTCCGCGGCCAAACGACTGCCCCTCATCGACGAGCACCGAGGTGATCGCCCCTCCAATCTCGAAGCCGATACCGCTTTCCTGGATGGGTTCAACGCGTCCAAGATAGGTTGAGACCCGTTCGAACTCGCTGGCCGGCCGTGCCTCGAGAACATTTACCGGTGTCGGTCCGATGGGTGCCGCCGCGCTCCCACCGGCGCGGGTCGCCAGAACGATGACGGCCAATAGAGCGAGGGCACCGAAAAGGAAGGCGAGCACCACCCGACGATCCAGATCAGCCAGGGAAGTCAGACCCCGGTCGACATTCAATCGAACGCGCTGCTGCATGTTCATACGGCTCATCCTGTGTCGATGCCGGACTCGGCGGGTTGTAATGATGTATATACATCTATAGGCTTGGTCTCTGTCAATCCCATAAGCAGGAAGGCGAAATGAAGCGGAAAATCCCGGCGGTTTCCTGGGCGCCAGGCGCCATCGTACTGGCGCTAGCTCTTTCCGGATGTGTGTCGGGCCCCGACTTCGAACGGCCACAGCCCGATGTGGGCCGGCAATTCGTCGCCTCCGGAGACAGCGAAGGAATCGATCGCTTCGCTACCGATGACTTGCCCGGCACCCGATGGTGGGGAGAGTTCGAGGATCCGACTCTGGATGGGCTGGTCGAGCAGGCGCTGAATGAGAACCTGTCGGTAGAAACCGGGCTTGCCCGTCTGCAGCAGGCCACGGCCTTGGCGGATGCAGCGCGCGGAGCGCGCCTCCCGAGCGTCCAGGCGACCGCACAGGGTGCACGGGTGCGCACCTCGTCTCCCAACCTGGCGAGCGTCGGGACCGATGCCATCGAAATCACCGGCTATTCGGCCGATTTGCGGATCTCCTACGATCTCGACCTGTTCGGCAAGCGCGCGCGCCGCGCCGAATCCGCACGAGCGCGCCGCGACGAGGCGGCGTATCGGTTGCAGGCCATCCGCCTGCTTGTGGCTGCCGAGGTGGTTACCACCTATATCGAGCTCGCTTCCCTGCGTGACGAGATTGCCCTTCGCGAACAGCAGATCGAAGACCAGCAGGCCCGCCTCGACTTGCTCGAAGCGCGCCGTCGTTTCGGGCTGGAACGAGGCGCGACGGCTATCGATGCGGCAGCGGAAGTCGAACAATTGCGGGCGTTGCTCCCCTCGATCCGCCAGCGCACCGACGGAGCGGTCCATCGTCTCGCCGTGCTGCAGGGCCTGTTCCCGGCCCAAGCGGTCGTGAAGAAGGCCAGCCTTGCAGGCCTGAAGCAGCCCGTTTCGCTGGACACCGGAATTCCGTCGCAGCTCGTCCGCAACCGCCCGGATATTCTCGCCGCCGAAGCGCGCCTCGCCGCAGCCAGCGCGGAAATCGGCGTTGCGACGGCGAACCTTTATCCGGACCTTTCCATCATGGCGAGCGGAGGCGTGGCGGGATTCGAAGGTGCTGTCACGATCCTCGAACCCGTTTGGTCGATCGGAGGAGGAATTCTCGCCCCCCTGTTCCAAGGTGGGCGGCTTCGGGCCGAGAAGAGGGCGGCGGAGGCGAATTACAGAGCGGAGCTGGGCGAGTATCGCGGCGTCGTCCTCGGCGCCTTCGAACAGGTCGCCAACGGGCTTCGCGCCTTCGAGAACAACTCACAGGCCGTGAAATCATCGACGAAGGCAGCGCGGCTGGCCGAGGAAAGCCACGCTGTGGCTGCCGCCCGGTTCGACGCCGGGGTCGAGGCCTACACATCGGTTCTCCTCACGCAACGCCGCGCCCAGGATGCACGGATCGGAGAGCTGAGAGCGAAGGCCTCCTGGCTGTCCGATACCGCCCTCCTTCTCAGCGCAGTGGCGCCGGTCGAACCCATGAGCGCGATTGTTGGAGCCGCAATTCCACCCAAGCATCCCCTGCCGTAGACGCGGATGCCGGAATCCCGGCCTCAAGATTTAGCGGTCGTAATGCGGTCGTAATAGGAAGGTATCGCCACTGCTTCGCGGCTCGCGGGATCGCCCGTCACGCGCGCGAGCCGACTGCACCGTGTTCCCGCGCGGATGTCAGGGAATTTGCGTGGCCAACTTCCGCAGGGTTTGCGCGGCAATGTCCAGCGTCTGCAGCTTGGTCATGAAGCGCGCGACCACTGCCGGATCGTCGGCCAGTTCGTCGGCCAGCGCTTCCATCGCAGCGGCGGTATGATTGACTTCCTCGCGACTCAATTCGGTCGAAAACAGCGGGGCAGGGGTCTTGGGTGCCGGCGCCGAGACGAACTCGGCCTTGGCCATCTTCACCGCTGCATCGACTTCGGATTGCGTGCGGCGGCCTGAGGGCAGCCACTGACCGACATCGGCTGTGTTGCGGAACCGTATCCCGGCCTTGCCCGGTTTGACCCAGACGACATGCGCTTCGAGCGAGAGATCGCCGCGATGCAGCAGACATGGTGTGCCCGCGAGCGGCAGCACCGGGCCCTCGACCAGCGCGCCATTGGACGACATGTTGCGCACCTTGACCGTTTCGCGCGCACCCGAGGTGACGAGCGCGGCCATGACGAACATATTGGTTCGCGGTTCTGCGCGGGCGCAGTTGGGATAAGCTTCCCGATTTTCATATGCGGCTGATAGCATGTCGTTTCCCTGAAACCGTCATGAAGCGGTCTTCGGCAATATTGGCTGATCTTAACCCTATGTGGAAATACTGATCGGCGTGCCTCATCACGGCCGGCAAACCGGCCCCGCGCTCCAAAAGTGAAAGGCCCGCCGCTCTTGCAAGCGGCGGGCCCGATATCCCGTTGCCAGGGATTTAGGAGAATTAGCGGAGCAACGAGAGAACGTTCTGCTGGCTCTGGTTGGCCTGTGCCAGCATGGCGCCCGAAGCCTGGCTCAGGATCTGCGACTTGGCGAGCGCGGTCGTTTCAGCCGAATAGTCGGTGTCTTCGATCCGCGAACGTGCGTCGGACAGGTTGGTGATGTTGCTGTTCAGGCCGTTCACTGCCGATTCCAGACGGCTCTGGCCGGCACCGAGCGTGGCGCGAGCGCCGCTGATCGCGGTCAGGAGCGTGTCCGAGTTGGTGATGGTGGTGGCAGCTGCAGCGGTGGCCGAAACGTCCGCCGTGACAACGGTGCCGTCATGCATCGAGCTGACGTCGAGAGCGTCGATCGACAGCGCGATCTGGCTGCCCGAGTCCGCGCTCGCCTGGATGTTGACCGTGCGTGCGGCACCCGCGTTGGCGGTACCCGTGTCGAAAACGGCAACGCCGTTGAACTTGGTGTTCGCCATCACGTCATTGATCTGCGCGGCGAGCTGGTCGACTTCCTTCTGCATGTTGGCGCGGTCCGTGGCACCGTAGGTTTCCGAGGCCGACTGGACGGCCAGTTCGCGGACGCGCTGCACCATGTTGGTGACTTCGCCGAGCGCGCCTTCAGCGGTCTGCGCAAGCGAAATGCCGTCGTTGGCGTTGCGGACTGCCTGGCTCATGCCCTTGACCTGCGAGGTCATCGAGGTCGCGATGGCGAGGCCGGCGGCGTCGTCTTTCGCGCTGTTGATGCGCTTGCCGGTCGACAGGCGTTCCATGGCGGTGCCCAGCGACTTGCTGGCAGCGTTTGCGGCATTCGACGCCTTCAGCGCGCCGATATTGGTGTTGATGACGTTCATGGCTCATGTTCCCTTTGGTCTACGATCACTGCCCTCCCGGTCAGGATGCGGCAGCCGTGAACCAGACCGGCAAAATCGGCGCGGGATTAAGTGGGAGGGCGAAATCTGTGATGTGAAGAATTAACCATCCTCGTAAATCTACCAGCCCTAAAATTATCCAATCTTTGGCCGTGGGGGTGGCATTTCCCGGTTCGTCGATAAGACTTGCCATTTGGGGGCACTGATGGACGGGATTACGAAGACTTCGAATTATTCGCGCTTGCACGGACCGATCGAGGCCCGAATGGCGGGGATCGCGTCGTCTCTCTTCATGGAGCGGCCGGTGACGCTGGCGGACGAAAGCGATCTCGCTTCGAATCGCGACGCGCGTACCATTACGCTCGCGCGGGGCGACAAGCCCGCGATCGAACTCGCCGGTGTCGGTGGCACGCTTACCTATAGCGATCCCATCGCCGAAAGCAGCATCGCCGCGCTGGTCGCGATGACCTATGCCGGACAGGGGCCGGTTGCGGCCGATCCAGCCTCGCTGTCGATCATCGCGCTGGCCGATCGTCTCGCGCGCACCGAGATTCCGGTGCTGATCAATGGCCCGACCGGGACCGGCAAGGAAGTCCTTTCCAATTTCATCCACCGCCGCAGCGCCCGCGCGGACAAGCCATTCATCGCCGTAAACTGCGCGGCAATTCCCGAAACCATGCTCGAAGCCTTGCTGTTCGGTCACGAGAAGGGCTCGTTCACCGGGGCCAATGCAGCGGGCGAAGGCTTCTTCCGCGCTGCCGACGGCGGCACGCTGCTGCTGGACGAGATTGCCGAAATGCCGCTGTCGCTGCAGGCGAAGCTGCTTCGCGCGCTGCAGGAAGGCGAAGTCGTGCCGATCGGCGCGACGCGCCCGGTCAAGGTCGATGTCCGTATCATCGCCTGCGCCAACCGCGATCTGCCGCACGAGGTTCAGGAAGGCCGCTTTCGCGCCGACCTCTATTATCGCCTCAATGTCTTCCCCATCGAGATGCTGCCGCTGCGCGAGCGTCGCGCGGACATCGCGCCGCTGGCCTTCGCCATGCTGCTGCGTCATGTCGCCAAGGGTGAACGCATGCCGTGGATCGGCGATGCTGCGATTGCCGCGCTGACCGAATATGCGTGGCCGGGCAACGTCCGCGAACTCGAAAACGTCATGCGCAGGGCACTGCTGCTCGCGCAGGGCAAGGAAGCCATCGAAGTCGAGCATATCGTGTTCGACATGACCGCGCGCGCGGTCGAGAAGCCGGTCGAGCCCGAAGTCGCACCGGCACCGGAAGTACCGACCAAACCGGCCAAGCTGTCTAAGATCGTTCAGATATCCGAAGCGCGCGCCATTATGGAAGCGCTCGACGCGGTCGGTGGACACCGTGCCAATGCCGCGCGCGCGCTGGGCATCAGCGAGCGTACCCTCCGTTACCGACTGGCCTCCTTCCGTGAAGCCGGTATTGCCGTGGGAGCAGGCCGATGAACCCCGTAGGCGGAATTGGCGGGGGCGGCTCGATCGAACAGATCATCGCCCTGCGCCAGCAGATCATCGATCGTTCGAAGGTCCTGCAGGAAGTCCACCAGCCCAAACCCGCGGCGCCGACCGAAACGACGGCCACGACGCCCAGTTTTGGCGATACGCTGCGTACCGCGCTCGACAACGTCAATGCGGTGCAGGCCGAATCGGGGCGGATGACGGCCGCCTACGAACGCGGGGAAGAGACCGATATCGCCAAGGTGATGCTGGCCCGACAGGAATCGAGCGTCGCCTTCGAAGCCACACTCCAGGTGCGCAACAAGCTGCTTGCCGCGTACCAGGAAACCATGCGGATGGGGATTTAATCCATGAACGGTCTGGTTCCTGCCGATAGCCCCGGCGGCGGCAGCAGCGGCATGCTCGCACCGCTCACCACCGGGACGGGTACTTTTGGCGAGCGCCTGCGCGCCTTCACCGCGCAGCCCGCCGTCAGGAAAGTGCTGCCCTGGTTTGCCGGGACTGCCGGTCTCGGCCTGATGGCCCTGACCTGGGCGACCCTGTCGCCTGCGCCGCAGCGCGTGCTCTATTCATCGCTCGGCGATGCCGAGCGTGCCAGCGTGGTCGCGTCGCTCGACCAGGCCGGTATCAATTACACGATCGACAACAATACCGGCACGCTGACCGTGGGCGAAGACGATGTCTATCGCGCGCGGATGCTGGTCGCCTCGGACGGCTCCCTGGCTGCACCGGCGAGCGGCACCGACCTTATCGAAAGCCTGCCGATGGGCGCCAGCCGGACGCTCGAGGGCGACCGTCTGCGCGCGGCGCAGGAACGCGAACTAACTCTTACCATCATGGAGATCGACGGTGTCGAGGCCGTGCGTGTCCACATCGCCAAGGCCGAACGGTCGGTTTTCGTGCGCGAGGACGTTGCACCATCGGCATCGATCATGGTGCGCCTCGCGCGGGGTCGCCAATTGACCGATGGCCAGGTCATGGCGATCACCAATCTCGTCGCGGCTTCGGTGCCGGGGCTGGGGATCGATGCGGTCAAGGTTGTCGACCAGCATGGGAAATTGCTGACCCAAGCGCGCGATCCCAATACCGGCCGGGTCGATATGCAAGCGCAGATGGAGGCCAAGCTCAATGCGCAGGTCGACCAGTTGCTGGCGCCGATGTTCGGTGCCGGTGCCTTTACCTCGCAGGTCCAGGTCGAGCTCGACATGAACGAGGTCACTTCCGCGCGCGAAAGCTATGACAAGGACGGCACCGTCCGCCGCGAGACCACGCAGCAATCGCAGAGCAATGCGACGCAGGCGGGCGGCATTCCCGGCGTGCTGGCGAATACGCCGCCTGCCGATGGAGAAGCGCGCGAAGGCGCGCCCGAAGACACGCAGAATGCCGGCGCCGCCGGTGGCGTGGGTGAAAGCAGCGCGACGCGGGTTTACGAACTCGGCCGCGAGGTCTCGGTCTCCAATCTCTCCCCCGGTTCGATCAAGTATCTTTCCGTGGCGGTCGCCATCGACCAGGCCGCCCTGGCCGAAGCGAGCGCGGCCGACATCAACAAGGTCAAGGAACTCGTCTCGGCTGCGGTCGGCGCGCGGGAAGACCGTGGCGATCAGGTAACCGTGGTCATGCGCGCCTTCGAAAAGGTCGAAGCGGCGGAAATCCCATTCTACGAAACCAGCTGGTTCGGCATGGCCGTCCGCAACGGTGTCGCCATCCTTGCCGTGCTGTTGGTCTTGCTGCTCGCGGTGCGTCCGGCCGTCAAGGCGCTGCGCAGTGGACCGAAGAACGGCGGCACTCTTGAGCCAAGCGGGCAGGGGCTCGCACCGGCCCTTGGCAGCCCCAGCATGGGCGCTGTCACGCCGTACGACCGCGAGGCGCTTGATGGCCAGATCGAACTGGCCCAGCGGATCGCGCGCGAAAACCCGGATGATGCCGTGCTCGCGCTGCGTCGCATGCTGGCTGAAGACGTGCGCCCGGGAGTCTCGGCATGACCGCGCCCGCACCGCGCCTTCTCGGCGGCACCGACAAGGCTGCCATCATGGTCATGTTGCTGGCCGAAGAGGATGCATCGAAAATCCTCGGTCAGCTCACGCCCGACGAATTGCGCCAACTGGCCGGTACGATGTGCGGGATCGGCGAAATCGAGCCGCAGGCGATCGCGGATGCCATTGCCGGCTTCTCGCACTCGACCGAGAATGGCGGCATTTCGGGACATGGGCGGGTGGACAACGTTCGCAAGCTGCTCAACAGCGCAGTGGGCGAGGTCAAGACCGACAATTTGATGCGCCAGGTCGCGCCCGAGGCGGAGGAAGAAAGCCTCCCCGCGCTCGGGCTGCTGCGTTGGCTCGATCCGAAGATCATCGGCGAGATCCTTGCCGACGAGCATCCTCAGGCGATCGCGGTTCTCCTGCTGCAACTCGATACCGAGGTGGCTGCGGCCGCTCTATCGGCGCTGCCCGAAGACCTGCACACGCCGGTGCTTCACCGGGTTGCCCGACTGGGTCCCGTGTCGCGCCAGGCCATCGAGATCCTCGAGCAGACGCTCAATGCCAAGATCGAACAACTGCACGGGACCATCCCGCTCACCATGGGCGGCATCAAGCATGCAGCCGAGATCATCAATCGTTCGCATCGCAACGTCGAGAAACGCGTGCTGCCCACGATCGGCAAGATCGACAAGCAGCTCGCCAAGGAACTCGAGAACGAGATGTTCAAGTTCGAGCACCTGTTTGCGCTCGATACGAAGATGACCGGCGTGCTGCTGCGCGAAGTCGAAAGCGATACGCTGATCCTTGCGCTCAAGGGCCTCGAAGAAGACCAGCGCGACCAGTTCTTCGGCGCCATGTCGTCGCGTGCCGCCGACGGTCTGCGCGACGAGATCGAGATGCGCGGACGGGTCAAGAAAGCCGATGTCGAGACCGCGCAAAAGGAAATCGTCGCCATCGCCAAGCGCCTCGTGGCGCAGGGCGATCTGATCATGGGCGAGGGCGACGAAGACTATGTCTAGGATCGCCTACGCCGCGCTGGGAAAGCGGGGGAATTTCGCCCGCGACGACCGCTATACCAAGCCGCAGGTGGAAGTCGCAGCCGCCGAAGTCGAGGTCGAGGATGCGGCCGAGAAGGCCTATCGTGCGGGCTACGAGGACGGGCAGGTTTCCGCGCGCGCCGATTTCGAAGCGCAATTGCAGGCGGAGCGGGCCGGGCGTTCGGCGATCGAACTGGCCTTCGCCCGTTTCGATGCCGAAAGCGAGCGCCTGTTGCGCGACCGGATGCTCTCCACGGTTCAAGCGCTATGCGAGGAAGCCGTGCTTCCGCTCGCGCTCGACGCGGAAGGGCTTGCCCGGCGCGTCGAAGCGGCGGCCGCCATGCTGCAGCGCAAGCACGACCGGCGGATCATCCATATTCATCCCGAAGACCTCGAACTGGTCCGCGACAATGTGACCGGCGATCTCGAGCTCGTGGCCGATGGGAGTGTGGAGCGCGGCGGACTGCGCGTCGAGACCGATGATGGCGGGGTCGAGGACGGCCCTCAGCAATGGCGCCGCGCGCTCGCCGAAATTTTCGATACATGCAAGCACTGATCGACACGACTCTCGAGGCGGTCGAGGGCGCCTCGCTCGACCTCGCGCCGCGCCGGTTCGGCCGCGTTGTGGCCTGCGACGGCGGACTGATCGAGGTGTCCGGTCTGGGCGTGCCGATCGGCTCGATCTGCACCATCGCACAGGGCGCGTCGACCGAGCACCGCGCCGAGACGATCGGGTTTCGCAACGGCCATACGATGATGATGATGCTGGGTGATACGGTCCTGTTGCGCCCGGGAGCCATCGTGCGACCCGAAGGACGCCCGGGCATGCTCAGTGTCGGCGCCGAGTTCCTCGGGCGTGCTGTCGATGGATCGGGTGAACCGATCGATGGCGGTGGACCGATCATGGCGACCACCAGTTGGCCCGCCGGCGGTCGTCGTGTCGGGGCACTCGACCGTTCCCGCGTGACTCAGGTATTCGACAGCGGCATCCGTTCGCTCAACGCGCTCACTACCTTCGGCGTCGGCCAACGCATCGGCATCATGGCGGGTTCTGGCGTCGGAAAGTCCGTGTTGATGGACATGATCGTCGATGGCGCCCAGGCCGATGCGGTAGTCGTCGGACTGATCGGCGAACGTGCACGCGAGGTTTCCGATTTCGTTACGCGCCACATGTCGGGGGACCGCGCGGCAAGCACCGCGATCGTCGCCGTTCCCGCCGATCACGCCGCCAATCTACGGCTGCGCGGCGCCATGCTGGCGACATCGATCGCCGAGCACCTGCGGTCGCAGGGCAAGCGCGTGCTGCTGATACTCGACAGCCTGACCCGCGTCGCGCATGCCGCGCGCGAAATCGGAATCCTGCTCGGCGAGCCGGGGGCCGCCCGCGGCTATCCACCCTCTGCCCTGGCGACGATCACCAAGCTGATCGAGCGGGCCGGCAATTCGGAGGAATCGGGCGGGGCGATCACCGGGATCTACACCGTGCTCGCCGATGGCGACGACCAGAACGATCCGGTCGTCGACACCGCACGCGCCATCCTCGACGGACATATCGTACTTTCGCGCGAGATCGCGCAGCGCGGTCAGTATCCCGCAGTCGACGTGGGCGCATCCCTCAGCCGAGTGATGAACGATATCGTCACCGCGGAACATGCTGCCACCGCTCGTCGGTTCAGGGCATTGAGCGCAACTTACGAGGCCAATCGCGATCTCGTCATGATGGGCGCCTACCGGCAGGGGGCCGACCCCTTGCTCGACGAGGCAATCGCGCTGCACCCGCGCATGTGCCAGTTCCTGTCCCAGGGCGGCAGCGAAAGCGTGGATATCGCAACCGCTTTCGCCCAGATGACGGAGCTTGTCGGCCGTGACGGTTGAGCGACGCAAACTCAAGCGCGCGCAATTGATCCAGCGAATACGCACCGTCGAGCGGATGCAATCGGCTGTCGCTGCCAGCGAAGCCGAGGCCGCCCGCGCGCGTCTCGTCGGCGTCGCCGAGCGAACGCGCAGCCTCGCCGCGCACTATGCGCACCGCGAGGGCGAGATGGTCGGCGCCGATCTGCGCTCCGGCAGCGCAATGCGCGACCAGTTGCAGAAGCTGACCGAGCTGAGCGAGAAGCAGGCCGAGGAAGCCGAACTGCAGTCGCAGGCCAAGCGCGAAGTGCTCGCGCAGTCGGACATGCGCCTGCGCAAAGCCGAAGAAGGCACGCGCGATCTCGTGCGCGCGATTGTCGCCGGTCTCGAAAAGGGCTGATTGTTCCGAAGTTTGGCACGCTTCTTGATAGAATGTCCGCGAACAAAAAGCGGACCTTTTATGACCCTTTCATTCAGCCTCCCCAGTTCGAACGATACGTCTTCGAACCTTGCCGGCCTCGATAGCGAGAGCGGGCGGAAAAGCGCGGCTTCAAAGGGGGCTGACGGCTTTGCCGACCTGTTGAACAACCTCGCATCGATCGTCCCGCCAGCCAATTTTGCTCCGGGCAAGACCGAGGGCGAGGGGCAAGGGCGGCAAGCCAGCGGTCTGCCGACCGGCAAAAGCTTGCCGGTTGCGATGCAGGAGCTGCCGGTCAGCGGGGATGGCGAAGCCGGCGCGGATCGAAACGGGGCGGAAATCGCCACCGTCATTCCGTACGCATCGCTCACGCTGGCAGCTACTCCGATCGTATTGAAGGGTTCCGCCGCAACCGTTTCGGTTTCGTCCGAAGGCGGCGAAACCACGGCCACTCCCGCGCCCATGCTGCCGACGCTGGCGCGCGTTGCGGGGGTCGAGCGACAGGAAGGTACGCCGACGACGCACACGCCGGCAACCAAGGGTCATGTTGCCGCTCCCTCGGGTGAGCCGAAAGGCGACGGACTGCAGGTGCGCATTTCCGCTGCATCCGAACCGCGCGATGCCCGGATCACCGGTGCCATGCCCGCGCTCGAGAGCGGCAAGGCGCGGGTCGAATTGCCCGCCGCTGCTTCCCCAATCGCAGCGAGGGTCCAGACGGCGCCCGCCGCCGCGACGCCTGTCGCCCATACCGGTGCATCGGCCGAAACCCTGGCCGGTGAAAAACCACAATCGCCAGCAAACACTCTTCACGTGGCAGCGACGGCAGGTCGCGTTGCCGTGGCACCGTCCACCAGATTTTCGCCCAACGATGCGAGGGTCGCGGCGAAGCCTGCCACCATCGAACTCGGGGCCGCATCTGCCGCTTCCGCCAAGCCGGAAACCGCCGCGGCGCAACAACGCGGCGCGATCGAGCGGCCTGCGACGGCAGTTTCGCAACCCGCACGGGCGAGCGAATTGACAGCCGGCGCATCGATGAGCGATCGCAGTCCCGATGAGGACAGTGCGGCGGCAGACAAGGCCGCGCTTGCGCCGCGGGCAACCGCCGGCGCCGAGGGTTCGAAACCCATGCCGCAGGCGCAGGCTCTCGCGGCGCCGGTCGACGGGCTCGGTACCGCCGCTCGGCCCCTTGCCAGCGCGACGCCCCAAGCGGCCGTCAACGATCCCTTTGCCGACGTGGAACGCGTGGTCGAACACCTCATGGCAGCGCGCCAGGTCGATCTGTCCAAGCCGGCTGCGATTGCCGTCGCGCACCGCGATTTCGGCGCGCTGACCGTGACCTTCGACCAGTCGGCGGCTGGCGGAATGAATGTCGAGATCGCCGCCGAGAACAGCGAGGCCCAGCGCGCGCTGGCCGCCGCCATGGCCAATGATCGCGGCACCACCCGCCAGCAGGACAGCGTCGCGCAGCCCAACCAGGCGCAGAGCCAGCCCGCCCCGACCACTTCGGAACGCGGCGGTTCAACGAACACGGGCGGATCAAGCCTCGCCAATGGCAGCGCCGAGGAGCAGCGCTCCAGCAATTCCGACCAGCGCAGAAGCCATGGCGACCGGGCTGCAAGCCAGCCCCATGCTCCGCCGCAGGCGCCCTCCGACGATGCGCTTTACGCCTAATTAACCATCTTTCTTCACACGCAGGATTACACCATGGCCAACGAACAAGCCTCAGACTCCGAAGCGAAGGAACCCGCCAAGAAAAAGGGCGGCAAGCTCAAGCTGGTGATCTTCTCGGCCCTCCTTCTGGGCGCCGGCGGTGGCGGCACCTATGCCGCCTTTGCGAGCGGCATGCTCGGGGTCGGTGGCGCTGAGGCGGAGGACCCGAACCCGCAGCTGGTGCTCAAGGGCGAGGACGATCCCTATCCTGTCGGCGAAACCGGCAAATCGAAGGACAAAGCGCCCGTCGTGCATGGCGTGGGCGGCGGTGAATACCGTACCGCCTATTACGACTTTTCCGACGAGTTCACTTCGAACCTCGCGGATGGGACGGCGCTGGTCCAGGTGACGCTGGCGGCATCCACGCATTACGACGGCCGCGTGCTGATGTGGCTCGGCGAGCACGAAACCGCGCTGCGCTCGCGCATTCTCGCCGAACTCGCCGCGACCAGCGAGGCCGATCTGGCCAGCGTGAGGGGCAAGGAAGAGCTGCAGAAGCGGCTGACCGCGGCGCTCAACGAAGTGCTCGAGGAGCGCGAGGGCTTCGGCGGCGTCAACAACGTCTACTTCCGGTCGTTCATCGTCCAATGATGAACACCCCGATCCCCGAGGCAGCGGCACGGGCCGCGCGCCACTGCGACGAGCTGCTCAGCAAGGCGGCCACTCCGCCCGATCTCGATCTCGAGTTCGCGCGCTTTGCCCGTGGCTTTGCCGAACAGGCGAATACCCAATTGTCCGTCCTGTGCGACGACCGCGGCCTGTCCGCCGAAATCGTCGACACAGGGCTGCAGCCGGTTGGCGAATGGTACGCCAAGGTCGGCGCGGCGCACCGCCACAGCTTCTTCTCGCTCGGCCAGGAAAGCCGTGGCATCCTGATCTCGGTTCCGATCGGAGAACTGGCGGGCCAATTCGAGCGTATTCTCGGCGGCACCGGCGAGGTCGACGAAAGCTGCACCACCCTGCCAGCCTCGGCCATGCGGTTTGCGCAGCAGTTCGAGGACAAGATGGCGGAAATCCTGCGTCGCACGAGCGATCGCCGGGAAATCGCCGCGACGGCCAATGGCGACGAAGTCGAGCAAGTCGCCCCCTTCGGGGCAAGCGAGCGTGTCTGGACGGCAACGCTTGCCGTCTCTTCGGTCAAGAGCCCGCGCGTGTGGCAGGTTCGCCTCGCGGCATGCAATGCGATGATCGCCGAAATCGTCGGCACGCGCGCGGTATCACCAGCGACCGGGCGCACGATCGGTGCGCGCGGGATCGATGGTTCGGCGATCGCCGAAGTCGACCTGCCGCTACGCGCAGTGCTGGTGGATGTCCCGATGTCGGTGGCTCGGCTGGCCAGCCTCGCGCCCGGAGCGGTCATCCCCGTCGCGGTCAACCGCAACGTCCCGCTGCTGACCGGTAATCTCACGATCGCGCACGGCTGCGTCGGCGAACTCGACGACCGTGTTGCCCTCGAACTCATCCAATCTTTCCTCTCGGAGTAGAACACATGGCTTCGCATGCAGACGGCTTCGGCCTCATTCAGGACATCGATGTCCGCCTCACCGTAGAGCTCGGCCGCAAGTCGATGCGCCTGCGCGACGTGCTCGCGCTGGGCGAATCCAGCGTGATCGAGCTCGACCGCCTGACCGACGAGCCGCTCGACATGTTCGTCAACGGTAAGCTGATCGCCCGCGGCGAAGTCATCGCTCAGGGGAGCCGTTTCGCCATCCGGGTGCTCGAGATCGTCGGTGCATCGCCAAGCGAACCTTCGATGGATCGTCGGCCCCAGCCGCTTACGGTTACGCCGGCCGGTGCGGGCGAGGCTGCCTGATGCTCTGGTACGTCCTCAAGCTCCTGATCCTATTGCCCGTGATCGGGCTGATGATCTGGGGCAGCCTCAAGCTGGCCAAGAAGATGCAAGGTCAGTTCGGTGCGCCTGCCGGCGGCAGCAAGGCGGTGCGCATAGTCGAAAGCACCATGCTTTCGCCGACGCTGCGTCTCGCCGTCATCGAGTTTCACGGCCGCGAAATCCTCGTTTCGACCTCGCGCAACGGCCTCACGCGCCTGGCCGAGGCCCCGGCCCGGGCGCAGACGCAGCCCCTGGCGCAACCCCAGGCGCAGGACCTGCTTCCGTGATCGTTCGCGTGACCAAATGGGCTGCGGCCCTGGCAGCGCTCGCCTACCCTGCGCTTGCCAGCGCGCAAACCGGCGATGCCGCCGTATCGGGCGCGCTCGACCGCGCCTTCGGGCAGATGGCGGGTGCGGGCGGTGAGCCGCTGAGCCTGTCGCTCCAGCTTCTGCTGGTGATGGGCCTGCTGACCATCCTGCCGGCGCTCCTGCTCATGATGACCAGCTTCACCCGCATCATCGTGGTGCTGGCGATCCTGCGCCAGGCGCTGGGCCTGCAACAGTCGCCGCCCAACCAGGTGCTGATCGGAATCAGCCTGTTCCTCTCGCTGTTCATCATGGCACCCACGCTGGAACGCGTGAACGAGGCCGCCATCGCCCCCTATTCGGCGGGCGAGATCGGCGCCGAAGTCGCGATCGAACGCGCCGGCGACCAGTTCCACAGCTTCATGATCCGCCAGACGCGCGAATACGATCTCGAAATGTTCGCCGACATCGCCGGGGCGGGGCAATTCGACAGCCCGCAGGACGTGCCGTTCTCGATCCTGCTGCCCGCCTTCGTCACCAGCGAACTGAAAACCGCCTTCCAGATCGGCTTCATGCTATTCCTGCCATTTCTCGTCATCGATCTCGTCGTCTCCAGCGTGCTGATGAGCCTCGGCATGATGATGATGAGCCCGATGATCGTATCGCTGCCTTTCAAGCTGCTGCTCTTCGTCCTCGTCGACGGCTGGGCGCTGCTGATGGGCTCGCTCGCCTCAAGCTTCGGATAGATATCATGGACGAAAGCGCCGTTCTCCTTTCCATGGCCGACCGCATGTTGTGGATCGCGGCCCTCGTGGCAGCGCCGATCCTGTTGGCCAGCCTTGCCATCGGTCTCGTGATCGGGCTCGTGCAGGCGGCCACATCGGTCAACGAACAGACGCTGACCTTCGTCCCCAAGCTGGGCGCGGTGGCCGTGGTGCTTGTCATCCTCGGCGCCTCGATGATGGCTCTGGTGGGCGATTTCACGCACGATATCTTCGCCGAGATCGCGCGGATCGGCGACTGAGATCCCTGCCGTGAACGGGATCGACTTCGGACTTGGTGCGCTCGAGCAGGACATGTGGCGGGTCGTCTTCCTGATGACCCGACTGGGTGCCGCGCTGCTTGCCGCGCCCTTCTTCGGGGCGAGCTCGGTACCGATGTCGGTGCGCGTGTCGATCACCGGCGCGCTGGCGATCTTCGTGTCGGTCTGGATGCCCGATATCGCCACTCCTCCGGCGCTGTTGTCGCTCGAAGGCATGCTGGCGATTGCGGGCGAAGTAATCATCGGGCTCGCGCTCGGGTTCATCCTGCAACTGGCCTTTGCCGCGCCGACCGTTGCCGCCGAACTGATCGGGGGTGGAATGGGGATGAGCATGGCGGTCTCGCAGGATGCCATGGGTGGCGGCACGACCACGTCCTTCGGCCAGTATTTCATGATCGTGCTGACGCTGATCTTCCTTGCCACCGGCGCGCACCTCCACTGGATCGCGCTGGTGACCGAAAGCTATCGGGCATTCCCGCCGGGACAGACCTGGCTCGGCGCTGAGCGTTTCGCCGCAATCGCGGGTTTCGCCAGCTTTATGTTCGAGACCGCTCTGCGGATCGCGCTGCCGGTCACGCTGATCCTGCTGCTGGTGCAGGTGCTGACGGGTGTCCTCAGCCGCTCGGCTCCCGCGCTCAACCTGTTCGCGCTTGGCCTGCCAGCGGGCGTGCTCGCTGGTCTGGCGGCCTTGATCATCTCCGCACCGCTGATCTTCGACCAGTTCACCGGCCTCGTCGGCGATGCGCTCGAACAGACCGAAAGCGTGATCGGCCAATGAGCGAGGAGACCGCCGGCGAGAAGACCTTTGCCCCGACGGAAAAGCGGCTCGCCGATGCCGCGAAGAAGGGCGACGTCCTGCGGTCCAAGGATGCGGGTACGGCTGCGGTCATGCTGTTCGGCGGCGCCTGGCTGGCGCTTGCCGGACCCTGGCTGCTCGAAGGGCTGTCGCAACTCGCGCGCGAAGCCTTCCTGTTCGACGCCAAGGACATGAACGATTTCGTGATCGAGGACCTGTTCATGCAGGGGCTGCTGCTCGGGGTGCCGGCGATCCTCACGCTGGCCGTGCCGGTGCTCATTCTCACGCTGATCACACAGCTCAGCTTCGGCCGCGGGCGTTGGGTGATCGGCAATCTCAAGGCCAAGGGCCAGCGGATCAATCCGTTACAGGGTCTCAAGCGTATGTTCGGCCCGCAGGGGCTGATCGAGATGGGCAAGGGAATCCTCAAGATCATCCTGCTCGGCGCGATTGCGGCGGTGTGGTGGTGGACCAGCATGGAAACGATCATCGGGCTGGGGCGCGGCAATCTGTCCGCCCAGCTGACGGCGGCGTGGTATTCGATCATCTCGCTCGTCTTCGCGCTCAGCGCGGGCCTGATCGTGATCGCTTTCGTCGATCTGCCGATCCAGTGGCTGCGTCAGCAGAAGCGCCTCAAGATGAGCCACCAGGAATTGCGCGACGAGAACAAGCAAACCGAAGGCTCGCCCGAAATGCGCGCCGCGCGGCGCCAGCGCCAGCGCGATATCGCCACCGGGTCGGTCTCGGGCGCGATGCGCGAGGCGCAATTCGTGATCACCAACCCGACCCATTTCGCCGTCGCGATGACCTATGATCCGGCCAAGGCATCGGCGCCGATCGTGCTGGCCAAGGGCCGCGGCGACAAGGCGCTCGCGATGAAAGAGCTGGCACGCGAGCTGGAGCTGCCGATGTTCGAGATCCCGCAGCTCGCGCGCTCGGTCTATTACACCACGCGCGAACGGCAGATCATCTGCGAGGATCTCTATGGTGCGGTCGCTTCGGTGCTGGCCTACGTCTTCTCGCTCAAGCGCGGCGAGACGCCGCCGATGCCGGCGGTCGACGTTCCTGCCGCGCTGCGTTTCGACGCCGATGGCAGATTGACGGTTAATCCCCGGGGCGGCGCGTCGTTATCAGAACGATGAGTATTTCGACCTCCTCGATCGCCTCCTCGCTCGGCATTGGCAGCGGCGTAGACATGACCGGTCTCGCCGAACAGCTGGCCGAGGCGCAGTTCGCCGGGCGAAACCAGCGATTGACCGACCAATCGGAAGTGCTCGAACGGCGCATTTCGCTGGCCGGATCGATCCGCAGCAGCCTGTCGACCTTCTCCGCCGCGCTGGGCGACCGGCTGCGCACGGGCGATCTAGCGCCGCTGCCCTCGATCACCAACCCGGCGGTCGCCGGCGTTTCGACTCCCGTCGGTACGCTGGGCAAGGGCAGCTATTCGCTAGAAGTTACGAAACTGGCCAGCAATCAAGTGCTTACAGGCCCGACCTATGCCGCGGAAACCGATACCGTCGGGGCCGGCACGCTGACCATACGGTTCGGCGAAACGACCAATGCTGCCTTCACCGAGGATGTGGCCAGCACGCCGCTGACGATCGATATTGCAGTGGGCGCGACACTGAAGGACGTGGCATCGGCCATCAATGCCAAGAACGCCGGGCTCAACGCCTACATCGCGCAGACTTCAGGGGGCGCGCAGCTAGTCGTAAAGGGCGCCGACGGGGTCCAGAACGGCTTTACAATCGATGCAACCGAAGACGGCGCCAATCCGGGCCTGTCGGCACTCGCATGGCAGCCGGGAAGCGATCCCGCACGGCTGGTCAAGACATCCGCCGATGCCGAATTCCTGCTCGACGGTCTGGCCCGCACCAGCGATTCCAACACGATCGACAGCGTCGCGCCGGGCCTCTCGCTTACACTGACCGGCACCAATGTCGGCGCGCCCGCTACGATTTCGTTCAACAGCCCGAACAGCGCGATCTCGAGCGTGATGCAGGACATCACCGGCGCGCTCAATGAAATTGTCGCCGAATTGCGCAGCGCCATCAATCCGCTCACCGGGGACCTGGCCCGCGATGCGGGTGCCCGGGCGCTCAGCCGGAGCCTGTCGGGCCTGGGATCGCTCGAGATCATGCCCAATGCGCCCGATGGGGCGCCGCGCACACTGGCCGAACTCGGCCTCGCCATTCAGCGCGACGGCAGCTTCGCTTTCGACAGCGCGACGCTCAATGCGACGCTGGCGCGCGACCCATCGGGCGTCGCCGCCATGTTCACCACGGGCATCGACGGCGTCTATGCGACGATCGACCGCATGGCGCGGTCGAACGCCGTTTCGAGCGACCCCGGCACGCTGGCCGGATCCATCGCCCGCTACCAGTCGCAGTCGCAGGAGGTTACGCGGGACCTCGAGAAACTGGCCGAGCAGCAGGAAGTCCTGCGCTCGAACATGGTGATACGCTTCGCCAAGGCCGACAGCCGAGTGGCCGCATCGCAATCCACCCTATCCTTCCTCCAGTCGCAGATCGACGTCTGGAACTCACAGAGAGACTGACATGCTGGCCCGTGCGCAACCTCGCGACGCCTATCGGCAAAGCAATTTCGACGCCCGGCTGATGGCCAGCGGCCGCGAAGACCTGGTGCTGATCTGCCTCGACGACCTGATCGAGAATCTGGGCGTCCTCCAGATCGCGGAATCGCGCAAGGATCGCGCGGTGCGCAGTCGCACGCTGACCCGCTGCGTCACCGCCCTGACCGCTTTGGAAATGGGTATCGACCGCGATGCCGAACTCGCCACCAGCCTGTTGCAGTTCTACGGCGCTGCCAAGAGCCTCCTGCTCGACTCGATCAGCGCAGTCGACCTGCACAAAATCGCGCAATTGCGCGAAGATATGGCGGAAATCGCATCGGCCTTCAGGGCGGCGAAGCTGGCCTGAACGCCGGATCGGCGCGGCCAAACGGCATTCCACCCATTTCAGAACCCGCTAGCGGCGGCCGGTTCGCGTCCATAACATCCCGATAACCGTCTCGTCGGGCTATGGCGCGTTGCGCGCACTCCTTGCCAGATCCATTCCGAACCGCGCTTTGAAGCACACCGCGCGCGGCGGGGCAGCGCATACGCATAAATACGTAGCCTGCTGGAAGGTCATGTTAACGATCAATCGCTAAGGGTTTACCCATAGTTGCAGGAGTGTCACGGACATGGGAGAGTCCCGAACCGTTTACTATATCGTCGACGCGGACCTCGAGCGGCGCAATGCGCTGAGCCGAGCCGTGGGCAACCGTGCCCGCGCGGTTCCGCTGGAATCCGTCGAGGAAATCGGCGGCCACTGGGCGCAAGGTGCATGTTTCCTGATCCATGATAGCGATACCGCGGTCGAGGATTGTCACGCCCTGCTGAGCCGGTCCGATCAAGACGCATCGATCATCGCCTATCGCGACAGCGCCGATGTCGAGACCGTTTTCGATGCACTCGATCGTGGCGCCATGGGATATTTCGAGTATTCGGCAGACGCGGACGACCCCTACTCCAAGATCGAATCCTTGCGGTGTCGCAGCTTGCGCGAGCAGGGATTGCGCCATCGCCGCCAATCGGCTGTGCGCCGGCTCGAACAGCTGAGCCAGCGCGAGCGCGAAGTGCTGAGCGCCGTCGCAGAAGGCCATTCGAACAAGGCGATTGCCCGCCAGCTGTCGATCAGTCCGCGGACGATCGAGATTCACCGTCGCAATGTAATCGCCAAGCTCGAGGTGGCGAACAGCATCGGTGCGGTCCGCGTAGCCATGGAAGCCAGCCTATAGGTCCGGGCCGTCGCCCGCATTGGCTGCAGCGATGATGGCGACCAGCGCACGCGCATAGGCGCCAAGCAATGCGATCGCCGGATCGTCAGCGAAGAAATTACCTTCTTCGACATCGTCGACGATCTTCACGAGACCTGACGACGAACCGATTGCCGAACAGCCGATCAAAATGCCCCGGGTGGGACCGACGAGTTCCATGGCGGCGCACAGTTGCGCGTCCACTTCGAGAAGCTGCGCCAGTCGGGCATTGTCCGCCCGCTTCGAAAGGATGGAGGTGAGCGTTGGCGGGGCGTCGTCGAGAATCGCAGCCAGAGCCACGATCGCGTCATGCGAGGTCTGGAATCCACCAACCGAACATGAATCCACGAAAGACAGGATTCGGCTTTCCCAAGGCGACATCGGAGTTATCCCGAACGGAATGGCCCCGCAAAAGGGGTGCGTTACGGTGCGATTACACCGCAATACCGGCAGCTGTCATCCGTTCTGGCACGTATTGGCAAGATTTTTCGCAGAATTTCTCGTGGTTTGTGCGCTCACACGTGGTTTTCTAGCGATCGGCGATGGCCAGGCGCAGCTTCGAGAGCGCCGATGACTTGAGCTGGTGAACGCGCGGCACGCTCACATCGAGAACGGCGGCGATCTCGGTCAGGTTCAGCTCTTCGATGAAATGCAGCTTGACGATCAGCTGGAGGCGTTCGGGCAGGCTTGCGATCGCTTCGGCCAGGGCTTCCCGGTCGTCGGCTTCGAGCAGGCGCGCCTCGGCATCGGGTTCTTCCGAAGTGAACGCCGGATTTGCGTCGGAATAGCAATCTTCGAGATCGACCACGCGCGTCGCCAACTGTGCGCGCATGTCGTGATACTCCTCGACCGATATATCCATCGCGAAGGCGATTTCCTCGGCCGAAGGATCGCGGCCCAGGCTGATGCGCAGCTGGTCGATCGCGCCGTCGATGCGGCGGCGCTGGGCGGCGGCGCCGCGCGCATGCGGCGATTGGGAGCGCAAGAGATCGATCATCGCCCCGCGCACACGCATCTTGGCATAGGCGGCAAAGCCATCTTCGCCCGGCCGATCATGGCGCTGCGCGCATTCGGTCAGCGCGATCATTCCGGCCTGAAGCAGGTCGTCGACATCCAGGGACGCGCCGCAGCTGCCCTCGTAATACCATGCCAGCTTGCGGACCATGGGCAGGAATTTCCCGATCCGCTGATTGGTCTCGCTCGTATAGGCGCGCTGTGCATTGAAATTGGAGTGGTCGTACTTCATGCCGCGAGGGCCTCCGTTTCATGGCCGAGTTGAGCAGGCTGTTCGGGTGTCTCGTCGCCCACCACCGCGATCACTTCGATCGGCTGGGCGGCGGGCAGTTCGTTGATCGACAGCACCAGGCATTGCGGTGCGCGCAGCCGCAGCAGGGCGGTCAGCGCGCGTCGGGCGCGCGGCTGAACGATGAGCGCGGGCCGCGTGGCCGATGGGTCGCGCTGCGAGACGATGGCGGCGATGCGTTCGCCGATCGACCGCGCAAGGTCGGGTTCGATCACGATCTCGCCCGATGCGGGGTCCTGCAGCCCGCCGACGACCATGTCCTCGAGACCCGCAGCCAAGGTTATTACCGGCAGTTTTGCGTCGGGCGGGCAGGCTTCGCCTACGATCATGGCGCCAAGGTCGGCGCGGACGATGTCGATCATGCGATCGTGCTCCGCGGTCTGCTGCGCGGCGAGCGAGATGCTCGAGAAGACGCGCAGCGAATGGCGCAGCGAGATGCCGTCGGCGAGCAGCGCCTTGAGCAGGCGAGTGACCGCGGCAAGCGTCAGCGGCTGAGGCGTGAAGGATTCGATCAGCTGGCCGTGGCGCGCACGCAGATGGTCGAGCAGGTCGCGGACCTGGTCGGGGCCGAGCAGGTCCTGCGCCCGTGCTGCCAGCAATTGGTGGATCTGCGTGGCAATGACGCTCTCCGGATCGACCGCGAGGTAGCCCTCGGCCACTGCCAGGTCGCGGGTGCCCGGATCGATCCACAGCGCCGGGCAACCGAAGCTCGGATCGACCGTCGCTTCGCCGGGGACGGCCTGCGAGTGCATGACTTCGCCGGTGTCGATCGCCAGCAGGTGGTCGGGCTTGATCTTGCCGCCGCCGATCGTCGCACCGCCCAGCGTGATGCGATAGGCGTCGGGCTCGACTTCGAAACTGTCCTCGATGCGAAATTGGGGGATGATAAAGCCGAAGGTCTGGCACATTTGCTTGCGCAGGCCGGTCAGGCGCGCGACCAGCGTCGCGCCGCGCTTCTCGTCGGTCAGATGGATCAGGCCGTAGCCGAGCTGGATCGTCACCAGCGTCTGGTCGGAAACCTCGTCGATCGCGATATGCGCAGGGTCGGGTGTGACCACCGGTTCGGGTATGTTTTCCGCCGCTTCCTGGCGCTTGCGCAGGCTGTGCCACAACCAGAACGCGCCTGCCGACAGCGGCAGGATGATCGATTGGGGCATCGCCGGAATGCAGCCGATCACGAACAGGATGCAGGCGACGGGCAGCCAGATCTTGGGATCGGCGAGCTGGCCGCCGATCTGGCCGGTCAGGTCGCGCGCGTCGGATACGCGGGTCACGATGACGGCGGCCGCTATCGACAGCAGCAGCGCTGGCACCGATGCGACCAGCGCATCGCCGACCGCGAGCGTGACGTAGAATTCGGCCGCTTCGCCGGCCGACAGGTCGTGCGTCGAAACGCCCAGCACCAGCCCGGCGATCACATTGATGAGCAGAATCAGCAGCGCGGCGACGGCGTCGCCCTTCACGAATTTGCTGGCACCGTCCATCGAGCCATAGAAGTCGGCCTCGGTGGCGATTTCGCGCCGACGTGCCTTGGCCTCGTCGGCGGTCAGCAGGCCGGCCGCGAGATCGGCGTCGATCGCCATCTGCTTGCCGGGCAGGGCGTCGAGGGTGAAGCGGGCGGAGACTTCGGACACGCGACCGGCGCCCTTGGTCACGACCATCAAATTGATGATCATCAGGATCAGGAAGACGAAGATACCGACGGCGAAATTGCCGCCGATGAGGAAGGCGCCGAAGGCCTCGATAACCTTGCCCGCTGCCGCGCCACCCTCATGCCCGTTCAGCAAGACGATGCGTGTCGATGCGACATTGAGCGCCAGGCGCAACAGCGTGGCGAACAGCAGCACCGAGGGGAATGACGAGAAGTCGAGCGGTTTCTTGGCGTTCATCGCCGCCATCAGCACCGATACCGACAGGGCGATGTTCATCACGAAGAACACGTCGAGCAGCATTGCCGGGATCGGCATCACCATCAGCAGGATGATCGTCAGGATGCCGATCGGCAGGGCGAGCCCGGGGTTCAGGATCTGACGCGCGCTCACAGGCCGAGCGCCTTGAATTTGCCATAGGCGGCGGCGATTTGCTCATTCGCGCGGCTGCCGCCGGCGCTGCCGTCGCCGAAGGTGGACCGTAGCGTGTCGGCCATCGACGGACGCGGACCACCCGCAGGGGGCAGTGGCGGTGGCGCCAGATTGCCGCGGGTGGACACGGTACGCTGGAATTGCGGTTGCGCAGCCATCGCCGCGAAATCGTGTTCGGTGCCCCGACCGCCGCCGGGCACCGGCGTCTGGCCATAGGCGGCATCGACCTTGTCGCGCATCAGCGTCATCACCTCGCCGACCGAGCGCGGCGATCCGCCGGCATAGAAGATCGAACGGTTAGCGCGGGCGGCCTGCGGCATCAGGGCAGCGGCCGACTGATCGGGATTGCTGTCCAACACGCCGAGGAATTTCTGCGCCCCGCCGAGGCCGAGGAAATGCGCGAGGTAGAGTTCGGCCGGTTCGGGCTCGCGGCCCAGCGTCGTGCGCAGCCCCTGTGCATTGTCGCGCGTCAATTCGGCGGCCATCAGAGACGAGGCGTCGGCGTCGTAGCGCAGCGACAGGATGTGATTGCGCGTCGCCGCGTCGCTCACCCGCCCATTGGGGCTGATGGCGGCATCGGCCCAATCCATGCCGTGCTTGGCGCCATGCCGGTCGAGTGTGCGCAGCCAAGTGGAATCGATGAATTGGTAGAGCCCGGTCGCGCTCGAGGTTCGCGCCTTGGCGCTGGGGTCGAGACCGGATTCGAGCCTGGCCTGGGCCAGCAGGTAATCGAAGTCGACACCGGTCCGCGTCGCGGCGCGGGCGATCGCTCCCTGCACTTCTGCGGTCTGGACTGGATTGACTGTAGGCACGAAACCTCCGGGAATTGTTCTCCCGGCAGTTCAGCAAGATGCGTGCCAAATCCCCCGCCCAGGCGGGCTGGATCGTCAGGCGAGTGCCACGCCCATATTCTGGCGAGGCAGGGCCGCGTAGGGCTGGCTGTTGCCGCTCAGCGCGCCCAGGCGGTTCTGGACATTGCTGGCAATCAGGTTGCGCAAGCGGCGGTTGATCTCGTTCAGGCGGCGCACCGCGTCGAGGACGCCGAGGCATTCCTCGTCCAGGCTGGCCTGGTCCACCGCTTCGAGCTTTGCGCACAAATCCATCTTGCCATTGGTGCAGGTGACGATGCGATCGAGGTCGAGGGCGGCAAGTGCCTGCCGCTCACCCTGCAAAAGTGCGAGCATCTGTTGCAGGGTAGCCAGCGTTTCCTTCTTGCGGGTCATTTCCCGACCTTTCCATAAAGGCCCGCCGCGATGATCCCATCGGCGATTTCGGTGGGGATCAGCGGGTAGGTGCCGGTTTCCAGCGCCTTGCGGATTTCCGCCACACGGTCGTGGTCGACGGGAACCTCACGGCCCGCCGAAACGCGCGAAGTCGAAATGGGGGCTTCGGCTTCGCGCGCTTCGGCAGCGACCTTCTGCGAGGGCGAGATCTTCCCTGCAGGCGAGACGGCTGCGCTCGGGCGCAGCACCGATCCCTGAAATTCCGGCAATCCGACAATACGCATCGTTTCGCTCCATTGACTGGTCGCTCAGAAGAACGGCGAAAGATGCGCGGGTTTAACTCCCCGGCAATAAAATTTGCCGGTTACGGCAATTCGATGCCGACCTGGCCCGGGCGAATGACCATGGCGCGAAGCGTTTCGGTCTTTTCGCCGGCGGCGCGGACCTTGATCCATTCGCCCTGCGCTCCGTCTTCGACGGCGGATCCTTGCCGGGTCAGCGTAAAGCCGCTGCCGCGCACGAGAATGGTGACGTTTTCGCCGCGCTTGACCAGCGTCTCGCCATATTGCTGCGCGAAGCGACCGGAGCCCCCGGCACCACCATCCACGGCAACATAGATGCGCCAGCCCGCGCTGGGACAGGCGACCTGGATCGAGCGCTGGTCGCGCCCGAACCATTGCAGGTCTAGCGGAGACTGGCAGTGCGACAGCCGCAGGCGGCGGTCGACGGGCAGCTTTGCGCCGCCCGGCTGGCCGACTTCGGCACCGGTGAAATCGGCCACGGCGCGATCGATGATCGACAGGTCCATCGGCGCTGCGGCCACGGCCGAGGTCGCGAAGAGCGCGGCGGCGAGTGATCCTAGAAACTGGTGACGCATGATCGATTCTGGCTCCGGTTCACGAGTGTACCCCCGGCGATCGGGAGCGTTTCGCGATTACGGAGCAAGACTCGTGCCAGCCGAAGGCATGCGCAGGTAATCGACCGAGATCGCGACCTCGTCCTTCCTGTTCGGGATCGCGATCAGGCGTGCCGCGATGCCGGCGGCCTCCGCCTCGGCCATCAGCCGTTCGCCCTCGGCCAGCGCCTCGACCCGGCGATGGGGGGCATAACCGACGGAGATCGTCGCCACCTGGCGTTCGTCGGTAACCGTTGCGATCAGCCATTCGCGGACCTCTTCGCCCCGGACGGGACGGTGCAGGGCCAGCGCGGAAGAAGCGACCGGCGCCTGAGCGTCGGGGGCGGCTACGACCGTGGGCGTTTCGTCTTCTCCGGCCGGCGCCGCATTTGTCCCGGCGGCCTGGGCCGTGATCAGGAACAGGATCAGCGCGAGATCCGCGGTGATCGTCTGCCAGCCCGATGTGGGACGCAGGATCATGCCGCCACCTTCGCCGCGACCGGCGCGGCATCGGCCTTGCCGGCCTTCTGGATGCCGTTGGCCAGCCATTCGAGCACCTCGTCGCGATCGCGTTCTTCCTGGCGCGACCTGCGCGCGATGGCATTGCCGATGGGAGAAAAGAGGAAATTGGCGGCGACGAGGCCGTAGAGGGTGGTGACCACCGCCGTCGAGATCGCGCCGACGATCCCGCTGTTCGCCGCCGCCGCGCCCTGCGCCTGGCCGAGCGCGACCAGCGTGCCGGCGAGCCCGAGGACGGGCGCGAGTTCGGCGGCGCTGTCGAATACGCGCATGGCGGTGTGCGCATTGGCCAGCCGGGCGTCCTTGAACTTGGAATGCTCGCCATGCAGCGACTGGATCGAACGCTGGCTGATCATGAGGTCCGACAGGCTGTCGAATTCCCTATCGCCGAAATGGTGTGGTTCGGCGCGAAGGAAGCCGTCGTCGGCGATCTCGCGGATCTGGACGGCCAGGCTGGCCTTGGCCCTTGCGGCATCGAAGGGTTCATCGAACAGGCCGCGCAATGCGCATAGCGCAATGCGGCTGTCTGCGACGCCGCAGCGCAGCAGCGTCGCCGCCAAGGTGCCGGCAAGGACGATGGCGAGCGCCATCGGATCGAACCAGGTATCCAGCATGAAGTTGCTTCTCCTTGCCGCCAAGAACGACCGGAGTCTGCCGAGATTTATCCGGCGGACGAACTTTGCCGCCTACCGGCAAGCGCTTGCCACATTCTGCCGCTTTGGCCTTTTCCGGCCCTGCAAATCCACTTTGGCACGCCCCTTGCTGAACATTTCCCGTAATTTTTGCGGAGGCTCAGATGAGCGACAGATTGTTCGGCATTCACGGGGCGGCACTGGAAATCCGGTCGCAGCGCATGGGTGTGCTCGGTTCGAACATCGCCAATGCGGGAACGCCCGGCTACAAGGCGCGCGACGTGGACTTTGCCGCCGCGCTGCAGGCCAAGCTGGGCGGCGCCGATACCGCCCGCGCAACCGATAGCGCCATTCAGTATCGCGTCCCGACCATGGCGAGCCTCGACGGCAATACCGTCGAAATGTCGACCGAACAGGCTGCCTTCGCCGAAAACGCGGTGGCCTACACCGCCACGCTCAACTTCCTGCGCGGACGCGTCGAAACCGTCACCCGCGCGATCAAGGGCGAATGACGATGGCCGGTCCCAATTCCTTCTTCGATATCGGCCACCGCGCCATGTCCGCGCAGCTCGTGCGGATGAACACGGCGGCCTCCAACCTTGCCAATGCCGGCTCCGTGTCGGGTAGCGAGGAAGAAGCCTACCGCCCGATGCGCACGGTGTTCGAACAGGAACTCGATCGCGCGACCGGCCTGTCTTCGGTCCGCGTGGGCGGGGTGGTGCGCGAGGACGTCGCGCCGATCCGCCGCCACGATCCGGGCCACCCGCTGGCCGACGAAAACGGCGACGTCTGGGAAGCCCCGGTCGATGAGAACGCCGAGATGGTCGAGATGCTCGAAGCGTCCCGCCAGTACCGCAACATGGTCGAGGCCATGTCGACCGCCAAGCAGCTCATGCTCGAAACGATGAGGATGAAATGATCACTCCTATTACCAATCAGGCGGCCAATTCCGCCACGTCGAACGCGCCTGTCGCAGGCCGCGGCATGGACTCGCTGGGGCAGGGTGATTTCCTGCGCCTGCTGACCGTCCAGATGCAGCAGCAGGACCCCTTCAATCCGGTCGATAACAAGGAAATGCTGGCCCAGATGGCGCAGTTCTCCTCGCTCGCCGGGGTCGCCGAAACCAATGCCATGCTCGAGCGGATTGCGGACAAGCTCGACCAGTTGATCGTCACCAACCAGTCCGCATCCGACATCTGATCAGGGAGACAATCCATGTCCTTCTACACTTCGCTTAACGGCATGAAGAATGCGCAGACCTCGCTCGGGGTGATCGCGCACAATATCTCGAACTCGGAAACCCACGGCTTCAAGCGCAGCCGCACCGAATTCTCGGAAATCGTCGCCGGATCGGCGCTGACCAACCCGCGCATGATCCAGGGCATCGGTTCGTCGGTGTCGTCGATCACGCAGAATTTCGCGCTCGGCCCGGTCGAGCAGACCGGTTCGGCGCTGGATCTCGCGATTACCGGTGATGGCTTCTTCACCATGCGCTCGGGCACGGACGGTTCCACGCTCTATACCCGCGCGGGCTCTTTCGCACTGACCGAAACCGGCTTCGTGGCCGACAGCGCGGGCAATCGTCTCCAGGTTTTCCCGGTCGATGCCAATGGCCAGGTGACCGGCAATACGCTGTCCGATGCCCAGGTCCCCGCCGTGAATGCCGCCGGTGCGGAATTCGCCGGTGTCACCATCACCTCCACCGGTCTGGTCCAGGCGTCCTATGCCGATGGTTCGGTCGAACCGGTCGGTGCCGTGGCGCTCGCCAGCTTCATTTCGCCCACCGGCCTCAAGAAGGTCGGTTCGGCGAACTGGGAGAGCACCGGCCTGTCGGGTGCGGCCAGCTATGGCTCGCCGGGCTCCGGGGCTTACGGCTCGCTGCTGTCGGGTGCGCTCGAGCGCTCGAACGTCGATATCGCCGAGGAACTGGTCAGCCTGATTACCGCGCAGCGGAACTTCCAGGCCAATGCCAAGGCGATCGATACCGCGACCCAGATTTCGCAGACGGTCATCAACCTGCGGAGCTGATCGCCATGGACCGCCTAATCCATACCGCGCTTTCGGGCATGCGGGCGTCGATGGACAGCCAGCGCGTCATCGCGAGCAACATGGCCAACGCCAATACGCTCGGGTTTCGTGCGGAACTGCTCGATCAGCGTCCGGTCACGATCGAGGGCCAGCCCAACGAGGCTCGGGCGATGCAGACCGCAAGCGTCCGCGGCGCGGATATGGCGGCGGGCGAGACCATCGAGACCGGGCGCGAGCTCGACATCGCGATGGAAACCGATGCGCTGATGGCGGTGCAGGCCGCGGATGGAACCGAAGCCTACACCCGCCGCGGCGATCTGTCGGTTTCGGCCACGGGCCTGCTCGTCAATGGCGAGGGGCATCCGGTGCTGGGCGACAACGGACCGATCACGATCCCGCCGGTCGGTATCCCGGCGATCGCGCCCGATGGCACGATCACCATTGCCGATCCCGCCACGCCCGAACAGGCGCCGGCCGAGATCGGTCGGATCAAGCTGGCGGCGTGGGAAGGCTCGCCGGTGAGCAAGGGGCTCGATGGTTTGTTCCGCGTCGAAGGCGGCGGCATCCTGCCGACCGACGAGGCGGCCACCGTCAAGACCGGCGCGCTGGAACAGTCAAACGTGAAAACCACCGAAGTTCTGGTCGACATGATCGATGCTCAGCGGCTCTTCGCCATGCGCAGCAAGGTCATCTCCACCGCACGCGAAATCGACGAAAGCGGCGCGCAGCTCATGCGCCTCGGCTAATCAGGGGAAAGGATAGTCCATGCCCACTTCAGCCCTTCAGGTCGCCCGTACCGGGCTCGAGGCACAGGATGCGCGCATGCGCGTCATCGCCAATAACCTCGCCAATGTCGGCACTACCGGCTTCAAGCGCGATCGTGCCAATTTCGCCACTCTCGCCTATCAGGACGCACGCGTCGCTGGCCAGCGCTCGTCGGGCGAGACCGCCTATGCCACCGGGCTCAACCTGGGCACCGGCGTGGCTGTCCAGTCGACCAGCCAGATCATGACGCAGGGTGCGCTCAGCAACACCGACAATGCCTTCGACCTCGCGCTCGACGGGGATGGCTATTTCCAGATCGAGATGCCCGGCGGCCAGATCGGCTATACCCGGGCAGGCAATTTCACGCTCTCGCCGGAAGGCCAGCTGGTTACCCAGCAGGGCTATGCCGTCCAGCCCGCGATCACCGTTCCCGAAGGGGCCACGGCGATCGCCGTGGCGCCGGACGGCACCGTATCGGCGGCGCTGCCGGGCGAGGCCGAACCTGCGGAACTCGGCCAGATCCAGGTCGCGCGCTTCACCAACCCCTCGGGCCTGCAGGCGATCGGCGACAACTTCCTCGTCGAAACCGCGGCCAGCGGCGCTGCCGAACTGGCCGCCGCCGGTGAGAACGGTCGCGGCAACATCCGCCAGGGCATGCTCGAAGGCTCGAACGTCAACATCGTCCAGGAACTGGTCGAGATGATCGAAGCCCAGCGCGCCTACGAAATCAGCTCGAAGATGGTCTCCGCCGTCGACGAAATGCTGCGCAACGCCAACCAGACGCTGTGAGGAATTTCGCCATGAAACCCGCTATCTGTCTCGTCCCGCTCGCGCTCGCCCTGTCGGCCTGCGGCGGTGGCTCGGCGCGCCCCGAGGGCTTCTCGGCCGCGCTTCCGCCCGCTCCGCAACAAATGGCGCCCGCGCGCCATCAGGACGGCGCGATCTACCAGGCCAGCCACGGCTATGCGCCGCTCTATTACGGCAATCGCGCAGCCAGGGTCGGCGATATCGTGACCATCGTGCTGGTGGAACGCACGCGGACATCGAAATCGACCAGCGGATCGACCAATCGGGACGGCGACATCGGCCTTTCGCTGCCGCAATTCATCGGCATCGACGACAGCGACCTTAATGCCTCGGGCGGATCGTCGTTCACAGGTTCGGGCGATGCATCGCAGGCCAGTTCGATCCGGGCGGACCTGACCGTGACCATTGCCGAAGTTCGCCCGAACGGGACGGCATTGGTGCGCGGGGAAAAGGTCATGCAACTCAGCCAGGGCGAAGAATGGGTCCAGCTTTCGGGCATCATCCGCCTCGCCGATATCGATCAGGACAATCGTGTCCCGTCGATCCGCGTGGCCGATGCGCGTATTTCCTATTCGGGTGCAGGGTCGATCCAGCGCGCCAGCCGCGAAGGTTGGCTGTCGCGCTTCTTCGGCGCGATTTCGCCGTTCTGAGGATGCCGATCATGATCCGTCGCCTCGCCCTCCTCTTCGCCGCGCTGCTCGCGTCGCTGCCGGTTCCGGCAGCGGCCGAGCGGGTCCGCGACCTCGGACAGTTCCAGTCGGTGCGTTCCAACCAGTTGACCGGGTACGGCATCGTCGTGGGTCTCGACGGGTCGGGCGACGACAATTTCGCTTACCTGACGCAGGCCATGCGCGGCGTGTCGGGCCGTCTCGGCCTGCAGCTGCCGCCCGGGGTCAACCCGGCGCTCAAGAATGCCGCGGCGGTCATCATCACCGCCGAACTGCCGGCCTTCGCCAAACCCGGCCAGCGGATCGACGTGACCGTTTCGACCATGGGCAAGGCCAAGTCGCTGCGCGGCGGGGCCTTGGTGATGACGCCGCTCTACGGTGCCGATGGCCAGATCTATGCGATGGCGCAGGGCAACCTCGCCGTGGGCGGGCTCGGAATCTCCGGCCAGGATGGTTCGAAATTGACCGTCAACGTGCCCACCGTGGGCCGGATCGCCGATGGCGCGACGGTCGAGCAAGCGGTGTCGAGCAATTTCGATTTCAGCGAGGTTCTGCGCTGGAACCTCTACTATGCCGACTTCCTGACCATTTCGCGCGTGCGCGATGCGATCAACGCCGCCTATCCGGGCATGGCGCAGGTCGAAGATGGCGTCACGCTTGCGCTCATGCTGCCGCCCGGCGCCAATACGCGCGCCGAGATCATGGCGCGGATCGAGATGCTCGAAGTCAATCCCGCCGAACGCGCGGCCAGGGTCGTGATCAACAGCCGCACCGGCACGATCGTGATCTCCAGCGCCGTGCGGCTGGCTCCCGCGGCGATCAGCCACGGCAGCCTCGTGGTGCGGATCGACGAGAACCCGATGGTCGTCCAGCCCGCACCGTTCTCGCGCGGTCGGACGGCGCTCGAACCCAACAGCACGATTTCGGCCAGCCAGCAGGATGGGGTCGTCGCTCAGGTCGGTCCCGGCGCGTCGCTGGCCGAAGTGGTCGACGCACTCAACGCGCTTGGCGCCAGTCCGGCGGACCTCGTCGCAATCCTCGAAGGATTGAAACAGGCCGGATCTCTGACGGCGGAGCTGGTGATCATATGACGACCTTGCCGATCAACCTGACCGGCGCGAAGCCGCTGGCCGAACGCGAAGCCGCACCGAACCGCAACGAATTGCGCGACGCGGCCCAGCAGTTCGAAGCCATTCTGCTGCGCCAGATGCTGGCCAGCGCACGGAGCACCGACTTCGGCGGCAACGACCTGTTCGGCGGCGAGGGCGAAGACACTTTCCGCGAAATGCGCGATTCGCAGTTTGCCGAGCTGACAGCCCGATCGGGCCAGCTGGGGTTTGCCGAGGCGATCGAGAACCAGCTTTCGCGCTTCCTCCCGCAGGGTGACCTCTGATGGCATCGGACCTTCTCTCTATTGCCGCCAGTGGCGCCCGCGCGGCGCGCGGTGCGCTCGACGTAACGGCGCAGAACATCGCCAATGCTTCGAGTGACGGCTATGTCCGCCGCAGCCTGCGGATCGAGGAGGTCTCGGCCTCGGGCGGTGCCGGGCGCGTCGGGGATATCTCGCTCTCGGGCGCTCGGATCGCGGAGATCCGCCGCAATGCCGATTCCTTCCTGCAAGGCGAAGTCCGGCGAACCTCGGGCGACCTGCAGCGCGCCAATGTCGAATTGTCGGGCCTGCGCAATATGGAAAGCGCGCTCGAACAATCGGGCGTATTCACGTCTCTCGTCGAATTCGAGGCGGTTCTCCAGCAGCTCAGCGGCGATCCGGTGGATCCGGCGCGCCGCGCTGCGGCGATCGCGGAAGCCACAACTCTGGCGAACAAGTTCAACATTACCGCATCGAGCTTCGACGCGGTGGGCGATGGCCTGCGTTTCGACACCGATGCACAGATCGCCGAAACGAACATCATCGGCGGCGAGCTGGCGCGGGTGAATCTGCGCCTGACACGCGCCGGGAGCGGCAGCAGCGACCGTGCCGCGCTGCTCGACCAGCGCGACCAGCTGCTCGAACGGCTGGCCGGCTTCACGTCGGTCTCCACGCAATTCGCGGTCGACGGGACAGTCGCCGTATCGCTCGGCACCAATCCGCCGCGCGGTTTCGTGCAGGGCGGAAACGCCGGAACGCTCACTTCGATTGTGGCGGCCGACGGCACGCTCACCTTTGCTGTAGACGGACAGGCGGCGACGCCCGGATCGGGCAGCCTTGCGGGCGCATCTCTCGCCCTCACCGAACTGGCAACGGTGCGTACGCGTCTCGACACGATCGCCGCCGGGCTCGCCGACGCGGTGAACAATGCGCAGGCCGCCGGTGCCGCGCTCGACGGCACGCAAGGACAACCGATTTTCGCCGGGAACACGGCAGGCACGCTTCGCGTCGTCATGACCGACGGTCGGGGCATCGCGACGGCTCCAGCCGGAGCGGTGGCGGGAAGCCGCGACGACACCAACCTCAACGCGCTGCGCCAGTCGCTCGCCGGTATCGATCCCGCGCAGCAGCTCAGCGGGCTGCTGTTCGACGTGTCGAGCAAGGTCGCGGGACGGAACGTCACCCAGAGCGCACTGGAAACCATCGCGTCGTCAGCGCGCGTTTCGCTCGAAGCGCAGTCCGGCGTCGATCTCGACCAGGAAGCTGCCAATCTCATCCGCTTCCAGCAGGCGTTCCAGGCTTCGGGCCGCGCCATGCAGACGGCCAGCGAAATCTTCGACACTCTCTTGGGGATCGGGCGATGATCAACCTCAGCACCGGCGCCTTCTACGAGCGGGGAACCCGCCAGATCGGGACTCTCCGCGCCCGCGCGGAATCGCTCCAGCAACAGATCGGCACGGGCGAACGTCTCGAACGCTCGTCGGACGACCCGGTCGCTGCGGCCCGGCTGCGCATGCTGGCGCGCAACGATCGCATCGCGAATGTCGACACACGCAATTCACAGCTCGCCGAAGCCGATCTTTCGCTAACCGACCAGACACTGGGGTCGATCGCCGATGTTGTCGTGCGGGTGCGCGAACTGGCTGTCCAGGCCTCGGGCGAGACGCTCAGCGACGAGCAGCGCGCTTCCATCGGGATCGAAATCGCAGGATTACGGGAGAATCTGGTCCTGCTCGCCAACAGCAGAAACATCGCCGGCCATGCGCTCCTCGGCGGGCAAACTGCCGGGGCGGCCTATGTCGATGACGGCACAAGCGTACAGTTCCTTGGCTCAACCAGCGTGACGCCGCTCGAAATCGGAGAGGGGCAGTCGGTGATTCCGGGCATGACCGGTCCGGACATTTTCGAGTTCGATGCGACCAACGGCCCGACCGACCTGTTCGCCATTCTGGGCGGCCTTGCGGCCGCGCTGTCTGCTGGTGGTCAGGCGGCCGCCGATGCCAGCTCGGCGGCGCTCGCCGATCTCGACGCGGGTCTCGAAAAGGTCACCACCGCACAGACCGTCGTCGGCTCGCGGCTGAACTGGATCGATCTCATGGCCGAGCGGCGCGAAAACAATGCCGAGCGGATCGCCGATGAACGCCTCGATGTGGGCGGGGCGGATATCGCGGTAACGATGAGCCGGCTGCAGGAAACCATGACCGTTCTCGAAGCGAGCCAGGCCAGCTTCGTCCGCCTCGCCAATCTTTCGCTGTTTTCAATGCTGCGCTGATCGCGCGCGTAACTGGAGGAATTGCACAATGTACGCGATCATCGGCATCATAGTCCTGATCATCATGGTTTTCGGCGGCTTCATGCTCAGCGGTGGTGCGATGGGTCCCGTCCTGGCGGCCATGCCCTACGAAATGCTGATCATCGGCGGCGCCGCCATCGGCGCGATGGTTGCGGGCAATTCGCTCGACGGCCTGAAGGCCATCGGCGCCGCATTCAAAAAGATTTTCAAGGGGCCGCAGCACAACAAGCAGGACCATATCGATGCGATCGCGCTGACCACGCAGCTGATGCGCATGCTGAAGAATGACGGCCCCGTCGCGCTCGAGAGCCACCTCGACGATCCGGCCAATTCGACCGTGTTCAGCGAATATCCGAACCTGCTCGGGAACAAGGCGCTGATCGCGCTGATCTGCGACACGCTAACGCTGCTGGTGGTATCCTCGGGCACGCTCGAGACGCATGCGGTTGAAGAGGTGATGGACAATGCGATGAAGACGCATTTCCACGAGATCCACGAGCCGCAGCACAGCCTCGAGAAGCTGTCGGATGCGCTGCCCGCACTCGGCATCGTCGCCGCCGTGCTTGGCGTGGTGAAAACCATGGGGTCGATCGACGAGCCGCCCGAAGTGCTTGGCAAGATGATCGGCGCGGCGCTGGTCGGTACCTTCCTCGGCGTGCTGCTCGCCTATGGTGTCGTCGGGCCTCTCGCCGGACGTCTCAAGCAGGTGCTGGAACAGGACGAGCAGATCTTCCACGCGGTCAAGCAGGTGATAATCGCCTCGCTTTACGGCCATCCGCAGCCGCTGGTGGTGGAAAGCGCGCGATCCAGCCTCGGCCACACGGTGCGCCCCGGCCTGAACGAACTCCTCGACGCGCTGCGGGGCCGGTAAGATGGCCAGCACGCCCGCGGGTCGCAACGATCCCGTCCCCGTCATCGTCAAGAAGGTCACCGTCGTGCAGGCGGGGCATCATGGTGGAGCCTGGAAGGTCGCCTATGCCGACTTCGTCACCGCGATGATGGCGTTCTTCCTGCTGCTCTGGCTGCTCGGCGCGACGACCGAGGACCAACGCAAGGGCCTGGCGGATTATTTCACGCCGACGCTGGTCAAGACCAAGGAACAAAGCGCAGGCGCCGATGGCGTGTTGGGCGGCTCTTCGTTGGTCGACGTCGACAATTATCCCCATGCCGCCGGGCAGACGGGCACACAGACGCTGACCGTGCCGCGCGATGCGACCGGTGGTCCGAAGGAGGGCATGGCCAGCATCAAGCGCATCCAGCTGCGCGTGACCGAGGCCACCGCCGACAAGGAACGCCTCAAGCGGTTGATGCGCCAGGTACGCATGATCGATACCACGACGGGCATCCGGATCGATCTGGTCGATGACGCGGACTTCTCGATGTTCTCGCTCGGCACGACCGTGCTCACGACCGACGCGCGCGATCTGCTCGCCGTGGTGGGCGAGGCGATTGCACCCGAGCTGGGCAAGATCACCGTGCGCGGCCATACGGACGCGCTGAAGTATCGCGATCCCACGCGGGTGAACAACTGGTCGCTTTCCGCGGGCCGGGCCGAAACCACGCGGCAGACGTTGATCCGCAACGGTATCGCCGCCAACCGTTTCCGCCGGATCGAAGGGGTTGCGGATACCGAACCGCTGATTTCGGGTGATCCCGCCGACCCGCGCAACCGGCGGATATCAATCTCGCTGGAGGATTGAGGGGCGGGAGCGCGCGGGCGGAGCGCAACAAGCGCTCGCCTAGCGACGTCCCCAGCGGTCCATCTTGCGGTAGATCGTCGACGGATTCACGGCCAATTCCCTTGCCGCATGGGTGACATTGCCGTCATGACGATCGAGCGCGGCCTCGATCGCCATCCGCTCGACCTGGGCCAGCGTCATGCCCTCGAAATCGGGGGCATGTCTCGGGGGTAGGGTGGGTAATGGCGCCAGGTCCGGCGAGGCGGGCGGCAGAGCTTCGAACGTTCGCTCCGTAGGGGATGTCGCCTCGCGCAGCGGCTGGAAATGGCCGGGTGCCAGGTCGGGAATGTCGATCGATCGTCCGGATGACGTGATCGCCGCTCTGCGCAGCACATTCTGCAACTCACGAACGTTGCCGGGCCAGGGATGGGTCAGGATCGCGGCACGGGTCGCGCCGCCGAGTGTGATTGCGGACCGGTTCTCCTCGCGCGCGATCGCGGTCAGGAAATGGTCGGCAAGCAGCAGGATGTCGTCACCGCGCTCGCGCAGCGGGGGCAAGTGGATCGGGATGACGTTGAGGCGATAGTAGAGGTCTTCGCGAAAGCGGCCCTCGGCCACCTCGCGCAGGGGATCGCGATTTGTCGCGCAAACGATCCGCACATCGACCGGCTCGGCCTTGGCAGAGCCGACACGCTGGATCATGCCCGTCTGGATGAAGCGCAGCAGTTTGACCTGCAGCTTGAGCTCCATCTCGCAGATTTCGTCGAGGAACAGCGTGCCGCCATCGGCCGCCTTGGCCGCGCCGATGCGATTCTCGATCGCCCCGGTGAAGGCGCCTTTGACATGGCCGAACAGCTCGCTTTCGAGCAGGTTTTCGGGAATGGCTCCGCAATTGATCGCGACGAAGGCCTTGTTGCGGCGGCGCGAGGCCGAATGGAGGGCTTCGGCGGTCACTTCCTTGCCGGTGCCGCTTTCGCCGGTCACGAAGACGCTGGCCCGCGAATCGGCAACCTGCTCGACGGTACGGAATACGGCCTGCATGGCCGGCGATTGTCCGATAAATCCGTGAAAGCGCGTGTCGTCGGATTCCGGTGCGGCGCTATCCGGCTGGGGCGCCTCCTGCGATCGCTCGACCGCCGTGCCGATGGTCGCGAGCAGCCGGGAGCCGGCGACCGGCTTGACCAGGAAGTCGAAGGCCCCGAGCCGCATCGCCGCGATCGCCCGCGAGAGCGATCCATCGGCCGTCACAACAACATATGTCGGCGCATTGGCATCGCGGTTCTCGAGCAGCGACAAGCCGTCGCCATCGGGCAATTGCAGGTCGAGCAAGGCCGCAGCGAAACGGTTCGAGGTCAGCGCTTCGCGCGCTTCCGCGAGGGAGGCGGCGAGCGTCACAGCATAGCCAGCCTCTTCGAGCTGGGCGGCGTAGCCCAGCGCGAGCGACGCGCTGTCTTCGATAATCAAGACGGCTGGTTTCGACATCGACTATCCCGCGAGTGCGAACTCCGCTTGCGATCCATCTTCGCTGGCATGAACCCATTCGAGTTTTCGCTCATCGCCGAAATGGCGCATCGCGCCGCTCACCAGTCCATGCGCGATATGCGCGAAGGGGCGGTGCGAGGCATAGCGCACGTGCAGGATATTGCCTTCACAATAGGTGGTCACTTTCGGTGGCTGCGCGTCGGGGTAGAGGACTTTGACCTCCTCGTGGATATGGTCGCCAACATGCGCCAGCAATGCCTCCGCATCGCCGTAGCGCCCGACGATATCGGCGTAGAGCACGGTAAAGCGATCGAACAGATAGGCGCCGAACTGCTGGCACAGATCGGCGAAGTCGGCACCGCTCTCGCGCGAAGCGACTTCGACCACCCGCACGGCCTCCTGCCAGGGATATTGACCGATCCGCGAATAGGCACCGCCATGCGGGAGGTCCGCGTCGGCCAGCACCTTTTCGGCGAATGCCGGCCCACCCGCGCGATCGAGAAAGCCGACCAACTCCGAAAATACGATACCCTTCACCACCAACTCCTGGGTTGCTGCATGGACATGCGAAACGCCATGCAAGAGCCGTGCCGCTCCTAAAGCGCCAATCCGGGGCATTTTCAGGGTCATTTCGCCGCAATATGCGAAAAGCCTTTGCAAATTGCAAAGAGCACCGCCGCATTTTGCAAGGGAGTACTTCGCAAATCGCGATGACCAGCGCTGAAAACGTCAGAATTCTGCGATTGGCACGGTGCTTGAACAGGTGTCGTCACCAATCAACGGAGATGTGACGTGCCCCGATCGAACATACGAAATGCGAGCCTCAGCCTTGCCGTCGGTGCCCTGATGGCGGGGTGCGTGTCGGGGCCGGCCCCCGCCAACCACCGCGCCGCGCTCTATGCCCCGCACCAGGCCGCAGCCGACCGCGGCGGCCATCCCGAGGGTGACTGGATCGCCGCAGCGCCGGTCGCTCGCGGTGCCCCGACCTGCGATTGGCAGGTCCCGCGCGAGCTCGACATCTATCGTCGCGCATCGATCGAAGAATTCGTCTCGGTCAACGCGCCGCTCGCGCCGGGCGACCGGCTTGTCATCCGCATTCTGGGCGACAGCGACCGGCTGTCCGGCACTTACGTCGTCGAAACCGACGGCACCGTCCGCCTGCGCGGGATTGCCCCAACCCGCGCAGGCGGCGGCTCGTTGCAGGATCTCGAAACGGCTTTACGTGGCCGCTTGCTCGCGGCCGGGATAGTCCGGCCGCTGCGCAACGCCGTGTCGGTCTCTCTGATCGAGGCCGCTGGCGTGTCCGTGGCCGTCAGCGGCGCCGTGTTCGAACCGAGCGCAGTCCGCGCGGGCGAGCGGACCCCGGAAAGCCGCATCGGTCTCAAGGAAGGTGCTGTGACCGGCGATGCCAATGTCGCGCGCTCGGTCGCGACCGCCATTCGTGCCGCGGGCGGCGTGCGCCCCGATGCGGACGTCCAGCGGATCTATCTCCTCCGCGACGGTGCCTATGTCGAACTGGACCTCTCCGGTCTCGTCAACGGCTGGGCCGCTCGCGATGTGCCGATCACCAGCGGGGACCGCATCATTGTGCCGAGTCGCAGCTGTTTCGATACCAAGCTGGCGCGGCCGACCCCGCTGACGCCACCGGGCATCCGCGTTTATATGTCCAACCTTACCCGCAGCGCGAACAACAATGCCGGTGCCGCCATCGGCAAGGACGCCACCTCGCTGCCCTATGGCACGCGCCTGCTGCAGGCGCTGGTCGCGGCGAATTGCGTCGGCGGAAGCTACATGCAGTCCGATCGCCGCGCGGTCCTGATTTCACGTAATCCGATCAGCGGACGCAGCGTGGTGATCGAGCGCGATATCGAGAAGCTGGTGCGCGAGGCCGATCGCGATGCCTACGACCCCTTCCTCATGCCGGGCGACGCGATCGCATGCTACGACAGTCGCTGGACGAACTTGAGCGAAGCGATCGGGCTCGTGTCACAAGGCGTCAGCACCGTGACCCCCGCGATCCTGCTGGACAATGCGCTGTGATGGATGTTGCATCGCCCCCGGTGATGCCGGCCCGCTCGCGCTTTCTCGAAAGCGCGTGGGTGCTGGTACGCGACGGCCTGCCATCGGTCGGGCGCTATCGCCGCTATTTCGCGGCGCTGGCCGGCCCGCTCGCGGTGATTTGGTGCGTCACGATCGCCTATCTGATGTTTGCGCCCGATCGCTTCGACAGCCGGATGACGCTGATCCTGCCGGGCACGGGCGTGGGCGGTTCGCTCAATCTCGAATCGATCGGCCAGGCGACCACCACCACCGCCTCGGCGTTTTCCAGCCCTTCGCTGAGCCCGACCGAAAACTACAAGCGCCTGCTTACGTCCGATATCGTGCTGCGCGATGCCGCGCGGCGTGCGGGCGAAGAAGAAACCGCCTTTCCCGCCCCTAAGATCAAGCTGATCGACCAGACCAATCTGATCGAGGTCGACATGCCAGCCGGCAGTCCGGAAACGGCGCAGCGGCGCATGCAGGCGCTCGAGGCGGCCTTCTTCGGCGCACTCGATACGCTGCGCAAGGACGAAGCCGAGGCGCGCGAGAATGCCGATGCCGCCCGGATCGCAGAGCTCGAGGCCAAGGTCGACGAAGCGCAGAAAGCACTGCTCGACTTCCAGGGCGAAACCGGTCTCGTGTCGCTCGACCAGTTCGCCGGTCGCGTCACCGCGCTCGACCAGCTCAAGGCGAGCGAGCGCGACCGCCGCGTGCAACTTGCGCAAAGCAAGGCCGGAGCAGGGCGTCTTGCCGCCACGCTCGACATCAGCCTGCAAGAGGCGCGCATGGCGATGCGGCTCAAGGCCGATCCCGAATTCCGCAATCTGCTAACACGCTATGCCACGGTCGCCGCCCAATTGGCCGAGAGCGGCGCGACGCTGGGCGATGCCCATGCCACCATGGAAGAGCTGGCGGTCGAGCGCGATGCGTTGCGCGATGCGCTGGCAAGGCGCGGTGCCGCGGTCTCCGGAGCGCGCGAGGCCAGCGTGCTCTCCTTCGCCGATCTTGCCGTTTCGGACACGCGCGAACGGCTGTTCGCGGCGCTGACCGAGCGCGATGCGGGCGGGGCCGGGCACAGCGCCGCGCTCGCCGAATTGCGAAGCCAGATCGCCGCGCAATCGGACGACGCGCAGCGCCAGGTCGAAGAGGCCGCGCGCCTTGCCGATCTGATGCGCGACCTGCGCGTGGCCGAAGCGGTGTTCAGCTCCGCGCTCGCGCGGCTCGACACCAACAAATCGGATCCCTTCGCCTCCTACCCGCTCGTCCAGATCCTCGAAGCGCCTTCGCTCCCGCGCACCAAATCGGCACCGTCGTCGCTGCTGGCGATCGCGGGCGGGCTGGGCACCACCCTGTTCACGCTGTTCGGATTTCTGCTGCTGTGGCTGCGCCAGCCCATCATCCGCAAACTGCTGCCGAACGCATAGTCGGCGGCACGATCGCAGCGACCTGGCTGCTGTGGCTGGTCGGCGGGCTGTATGTCGCCGGGCCGGTGATCGGCTGGGTACTCGCGTTGCTGGTGTTCGGCGCGCTCTATCTCGACCGCAAGCCGGCCGACGCCATTCCCGGCACGATCTGGTTGTGGCTGACCGCGATGGCCGCGATGCTGGTCGTCCTCTGGATCGGACATGCCAAATTTGCACTCGGGAGCGGGCAGACGATCAAGAGTTCGATCGGCTGGGCCAAGGGCTGGGCGCTTATCGCGCTCTTCCCACTGGCGGGCGCGGTACTCGACATCCGCATGGAGGTGATCGCACGCGCGGTCTGCCGCCTCGGCATGTGGACGCTGTTGCTCCTGCCGCTGTTTCTGGCAGCCCCCTATCTCGGCCTGCCGGGGACGCTGTGGGTCTCGCCGCTCAAGGCGGTCGGCGGGCCGGGGCCGGAATATTTCGCGACCATACTCTATACGATCGAGCCCGGGGCGGGCACGCCGCGTTGGCAGTTCTTCGCCCCCTGGTCTCCGGCCGCCGGGATGATCGCGGTGATCTATATCTTCCTCGCCGCGCAGGAGCGCCACCTTGCCTGGCGCCTCGTCGGCATGGCCGGATTCCTGGCGATCGCACTGCTGTCGCAGTCGCGGCTGGCGCTGGTCGCGCTCGCCCTGATCGCTCCGGCGGTCTGGGGGGCCGCCCGGATCGACCGGGGGACGACCTGGCTGCTGGCTGCCCCGGCATTGCTGTTCGTCGGCCTGTTCGGATTCGAGCTGCTGGCTGCGCTCGACCAGCTGATGAGCGATTTCAGCTCGGCGCGGGCGGATTCGAGCCGGGTGCGCGCAGCGCTCGGTAGGATCGCGCTCGACCGCTGGGAGAACGAGGCCTTCTGGTTCGGCCATGGCGTGGTCGAAAACGGCCCGCATCTCGTCGAATACATGCCCATTGGCAGCCATCACAGCTGGTATGGCCTACTGTTCGTCAAGGGCCTGACGGGCGCGCTCGCCCTTGCGATCCCGCTCGCCGCGACGCTGGCCATCCTGTTCTGGCGCGCGCGCCATAGTGGCCTCCATCGCGCCGGCCTCGCCATGGTGCTGGTGCTGGTGCTCTATTCCTTCGGCGAAAACCTAGAGATCCTCGCCTATCTCATCTGGCCCGCGCTGATCGTGGTGGGCAAGGCTCTGGCCAGCCCGCAGCAAGCGAAGAACTGATCCGGTCTCTCTTCTCGCTCAGCTGATTGTCCTTTGAAATTGACTGCTCGAGCTCCGCGGTGGTGCCTGGGCCGGACGGGCGGCCCATTCCGCACCTCGACGGGTTGGCGTTTCCTCGGGCTGGAGTGTCGCTTTGCTCTTCTCTACTTTCCGGTCCGCGTCGATCGCTATCGGGGTGGCGCTGCCCGGCTCCCACGAGACAATAGCCAAACCTGCTCGCCCCCATCCATCGAGGCGGCGTGTGCCCAAAGGGAAACCGCCCCGCCCCCACCCGGATATCCGGGGGGAACGAGGCGGCCCTTGCAGCGCCTGGATGGGGTCGCGAGTCAGGCGCTGGCAATTCGGGCCGACCGGGCGTCGGCTGTTGCGGGATTTCGTTCGGCGGCGCGTTGAATGACTGCCAGCCAACCGGAGATGATGGCATCGTGCTGGCGGGTGACGCCTGCGCGCGCGGCGCGGCCCATGGCGGGCAGGTCGGCATTCATCAGCCGCACGATGCCGCTGGCGATGTCCGCTGCGCCGTGAATCGGTGCCGCAAAGCCGGCGCCGCCGCGCAATTGCGCGGTCAGCCCATCGACATCGGCGACAAGCAAGGGTCGCCCGGCCATGCGCGCCTCGGTCGCCACCAGCCCGAAGGCTTCGTAGCGCGAGGGCACGATCACCGCGTCGCAGGCGGCCAGCCGGGGCGCCAATTCATTGGTCGAGGGTTGCAGGCGGACATTGTCCAGGCTTTCCGCGAGCGCGGTAAGCCGGTCCTCTTCGGGTCCGGCGCCGAAGAGCGTGAGCATGACTTCGTCCGCCCGAAAGCACGTCATCGCCTCGATCAGCGCGGCAAAGTTTTTCTCCCGGGCAAGCCGGCCGTAGGCGAGCAGCTTAAGCGGGCCCTGGCGCGGTTGCAGGTCGGGAATGGCATAGAGTTCCTCGCGCCCGCACCAAGGATTGATCGTAGCCAGCTTCTCCTGGGGAACACCGACGTCGGCGAGCCATTCCCTTTGAGCCTCGGATACAGCGACGACCTCGTCGACGAGGCGTGCGGCGGTCCGCAGCAGGGTGCGAAAACGGATGGGCGATGCGACCTGGTCCGCCTCGAAGGCTCGGGTATAGCTATGCTCGACCTGCACGATCCGCGCGCCGGGATTTCGCAGCCTGAGCGACATCAGATAGGGTAGGCGGCTCCAGCAGGGTGGAACGTGGATGACGATGATATCGGCCTCGAGTCTCGGCGCCTCGCCCGGCCCCCGGCCCATGGCGACGCTGCACGAATGCGCAATGCGCGTGAGGCGCGGGTCGTCGAACAGCGACAGCGCGCGGGTGACGCCGCCCATGCCGAAATCGTCGAGCAGGTGGACCATCCGGATCATGCCGCCGCGCCCAGGTAAGGCCGCGCAAGGCGCTGGAAACGGTCGGGTCCGGCAAGCAGGGCGAGCTTGATCGCGCCCCATGTCATGGCCGATTTGACCGGCTCCTCCCAGTGGATTTGCGGCGCGAGACGGGTCGCGCGCCCAAACAGGTCGTCTGCCAGATCGGCATTGCCCAACTGGATCGACCGGCGCGCCAGATAACGCAGCTGGTAGGCCCGCGCCCGGTCGCCGAATTTCGCGACGAGTTCTGGCGCGTTGGTCCTGGCGATGTCGAGCATGCGCGACCAGCTGATGTATTGCTTGACCACATTGGCCGACAGCGCGCCGCCGATGATGCGATATTCGGTTAGCAACCCGGCAATGCCTTCGAAGCTGACGCCATGGACCGACGCGAGGCGGACCCACAGTTCGATGTCTTCCGACTGGCGGAAACTCTCGTCGAACCAGCAGATCCGGGTCGGTTCTTGGGGATGGCGGAATGCTGCGCGATCGAGCGCTTCGCGCCGCAGGACCGGAGCACTGCCATTGCCGACCGGGTTGCGGCAGAGAATGTCGCTTGCACGCACGCCGGACAGCTTGGGCCGCATGGCAACCGCCATGGCCTCGCCGTGCTCGTCGATCATGCGCGAGCCGGAATAGCTTACGCCGATATGTGGATTGGCCTGCAGATGCACATAGTGCAGCAGTAGCTTGTCCCTGTGCCAGCGATCGTCGGAATCGAGCAACGCGATATAAGGTGCGCGGGCATAGGCTATCCCGGTATTGCGGGCACCGGCCAGGCCGCGGTTGTCCTGCGAGATGATTCGGATGCGCGGATCGTCAAAGCTGCGCGCCAGCGTCCTTGAGTTGTCGGACCCGCCATCGTCGACGACGATCAGTTCGAAATCCTCGAAACTCTGGTCGAGGACCGACTGGATGGCTTCTTCGATATAGGCCTCGACATTGTATGCGGGCATGACGACGGACATGCGGGGACAGGTCATCTTGGGTCTCCTACGGATAATGGGATCAGGCGAAGATCGCGCTGCGCGCGCGGGACGGGATTGCGCTTCCTGCGATGGCGGCACCGGCGGTCATGACGCCGCGCGCGCCGCCGGACAGAAAAGCCTTGCCATCGCTCGCGAAGCCGCGGCGGACGAAATCGCGTGCGAGGGTCGTCGTCGCACCCGATCGCAGCGCCCGCCGCGCGAGGTAGCGACAATACAGCGCCTCGCCGCGCTTGACGTCGATCCGGTCGGCCCAGCGACTGGCGAGATCCTTCCAGGCGGCGAGCATGGCGGCGAAATCGCAGCTCAGCCCGTCAGCGCTCATGCGATAGCCGACCAGCGTTTCGGGAATGCCGCGTAGCAGGTGGCCATTGCCGACCAGGCGAGCGAGCAGGTCCTGGTCCTCGACATGGCGCATGGCGCGGTTGAAACCGCCGATCGCGAGCAGTGTTTCGCGCTCCACGACCAGGTTGGACATGGTGCACACGGCGTTTTCGACCACTACGTCCTCGAGCGCGCAATAACCCTCGGGCACGCTTGATTTCGTGCGGCCGGCGCGCAGCGGGCCTGCCCGATCGGGGCAGAAGGCGATCCGCGCAAAGCTTGCTTCGGTCTGCGGGTCCTCATCGTGCAGCCGTGCATGGCTGGCCAGCTTGTCGGCATGCCAAATGTCGTCGGCATCGAGGAAGGCGACAAGCTCGCCGCTTGCCTTGGACACGCCCAGATTGCGCGCGGCCGAAACACCCTGGTTGGATTGCGAAGCCACGCGGATCCGCTCGTCCATGGCGGCATAGCCGAGCAGTATCTTGAGCGTGTCGTCTTGCGAGCCGTCGTCGATCGCGACGATTTCGAAATCGGTCTCGCTCTGCGCCAGCACGCTGTCGAGCGCTTCGGCGATGGTGCGCTGTGCATTGTAGGCGGCAATCACGACGGAGAAGCGGGGCGTGTTCATGACATGGCTCCTTGGATGGAAAGCGTATTTCGGGTGGGGGCGGCCAGCCTGAGGGCGGCTGCGGGAATGAAGGCGAGCGCAAGGCCGGCGGCGTATCCGATGCAGGCACCGGTCAGGCCGAATGGAGAGCCTGCGGCGAGGCCGGTGAGCGCGGCGGCGCTGGCGCAGGCAGTCAGCAGCGTCTCGCGCTGGGGGCGGCCGTCGACACGCAGGACCGCGCCGACCAGAGACCCTGCGTAAAGTGGCAGGGCAGCGAGCGAGAGCAGCGCGACATACGGTACGGCCGGGACCCATGTCTCACCGAAGACCAGCGGCACGTAGAAGGGCGAGAGTAGTGCCTGGGCGGCGACGACAGGGGCCAGCATGGCGAGCCCCGTGACGAAGGCCTTGCGGAATTCGCGCTGGCCGCTGCGATGATCGGCGTTGGCAAGATGCGGGAAAACGACGAGATTGCACGCGGCAACGAAACTCTGCGTGATGCCGAGCCCGGCATTGAAGGCGAAGTAATAGAGTCCGAGCACCTCGGTCCCGAACAATGCGCCCACGACCAGCTTGTCGGCATTGAGCCGCGCAGCAGCGAGCATTTCGCTGGCAAGGATCGCCGGACCGAATAGGGCAAATGCGCGCCACGGGGCCGGGGCCACTTTCGGATCGGCCTTCCACGGCGTCGAGCGCCGGGCAAGGATGGTCCAAAGGGGCGCCGCGAGCAGTTTCGGCAGCACGATGGCCCATGCGCTCGGCCAGACGAGCACCAGCGAAAGGGTCAGCAGGCTGTCGGCGATGTTCTGCGTCGCCGCGATCCGAGCCACGCTCTCCATACGCATGGCGCGCATGGTCAGGAAAATCTGCACGAGGCCCGGGGGCATGACGCAATAGACGATCGCCAGCACGGCCAGCATCGCGCCCGCTTGCGGAAGGTCGAACAGCCAGGCGGCGATCGCCGCCACGCTCAATTGCACGCCGGCGACGCCGAGGCACACTATCCAGAACAGGCGATAGGCGGTGCGGCACAGCGCGGGCAGCTCGGCGTCGGAAGCGAGAATGAGCCGTTGGCCGATGCCCGCATTGGCAAGCACGCGGACCAGTTCGAACAGGCTCAGCGCCAATGCGGCGGTCCCGAACATTTCGGGCGTCACGCGGCGCGCGACGACGAGAAGCACGCCGAGCCTGATCACGCGCGTCGCCGCTTCGGCCGAGCCGAATGCGACCAGGCCTCGCACCAGCGGCGAAGCGGTGAGCGCATTAAGTGATGAGCGAATGGCAGGCATGAAATCCTCGAATTGCGATTGCCGAGGACTTTTCAAAGAGCGTGCCAACTCCAGGAAAGCGCGCATTTCCGGGAGTTTTTCAATATGGCCAATGCAGGCTTCGCATTCTGCACCGGCGCATGATGCAATTTGCATCGAACACCTGCCGCAAAATGCGAAAATGGCTCTTCTACGGGAGAGGTGTGTTCGAGCGACAGTTAAAAATCATTTATATATCAGGTATTTAGCCGAAGTGGCACGGGGGTTGCCCCTACGACGATGACTTTGACCAAGGAGCATCGCCATGAAACATATCCCCGCTTCGGCCTTACGCACTGCAGCCTTTCCGGTCGATTTTGGCCTGCCGAGCGCGCGACGTGCGGAAGCCTTCCGCACGATCCATCTGTTCGGCCTCGAGCTCGCCAGCGCTTCGCCCGAATTCGCCGCCTCGCAGATTGTCGAATGTGCGGGTGCGGGTGAGCGCATGACGGTCAATTTCATCAACGCCCACTGCGTCAATCAGGCGCGCGATGACGCAAATTACCGCCATGACCTTGCCGACAGCGATCTGCTGCTGCCCGATGGCATCGGTATTGAGATTGCAGCACGCCTGTGCGGCTACGAGCGCCCCGAGAACCTCAACGGTACCGACCTGTTCCCGCAAATCTGCGAACGAGCGGCGGTGGAAGGGACGGGCCTGTTCCTGCTGGGAGGCGTGCCGGGTGTCGCGGATGCCGCGGCGGCCTGGGCTTGCGACCAGTGGCCCGCGCTCAGAATTCGCGGAACGCACCACGGATATTTCGACCCCGCCGAGGAAGACGCGTTGATCGAACGAATCAACGCCTCAGGCGCGGGGATACTCATGGTTGGCTTCGGCGTGCCGCTGCAGGAAAGCTGGATCGCCCGTAATCGCGCGCGTCTGCAGATTCCGGTCGTCATGGGTGTCGGCGGGCTGTTCGACTATTACTCCGGCCGTATCGCGCGTGCTCCCCTGGCCGTGCGCAAGCTGCGCTGCGAATGGGTCTGGCGATTGGCCATCGAGCCGCGCCGCATGGCCAATCGCTATCTCGTCGGCAATGTTCGTTTCCTCGCTCATAGCGTGCTGGAGGCCGCCCGCGTGCGCGGAGTGGATGCGCAGATCGGCGCTGCAACGAAACGCCTGTTCGATATCGCCGCCGCCTCATTCGCGCTTTTGATGTTGCTACCGCTGTTTCTTCTCACGGCGCTTGCCATTTGGGCCGAGGATCGCGGCCCGGTATTCTTTCGCCAGGATCGGGTCGGCGCGAACGGTCGGACGTTCTCGATGATCAAGTTCCGCTCGATGTTTACCGATGCGGAGGCGCGCAGGGCGCCGCTGCTGGCGCGGTCCGATCGCGCGGGCACCTGCTTCAAGATGCAGGACGATCCCCGGATTACCCGGGTAGGAAAGGTCATCCGCCGCCTGTCGATCGACGAATTGCCGCAGCTCTTCAATGTTTTGGGAGGCAGCATGTCGCTGGTCGGACCGCGCCCCGCCTTGCCCACCGAGGCCGCCAGCTATCGCGACCGCCAGTGGGAACGCTTGTACGGCAAACCCGGCATTACCTGCAGCTGGCAGGTCAAGGGGCGCGCGGAGATCCCCTTCCATCGGCAGGCGATCATGGACCGGGCCTATTTGCGCCGCCGCTCTTTTGCGACCGACCTGCGATTGCTCGCAATGACCGTCCCGGCGGTCATCGGCGGACGCGGCGCCTATTGATCGGTCGCGACCAGCGCTTCGTAGAGGTCGTCGACTGCCAGCAGGCAGGCGGCGACCGCTTCGCGGAAAGCCTCGATCGACGCTTCCCCGTCGCGTCTCGCCTCGCGATAGGCAGAGAGTTCCTCGACGATGCCGATCGCTCCGATATTGAGCGCAACGCCGGTGAGCGAATGCGCTGCCTTCGACAGGGCTTCCTCGGCATCGGTCTCGACTGCAGAAAGCACCTCGCTGGCATATTTGGTAATATCGGTCTTGGCGGCATCGCGCATTCGCTTGCGATAGGCCGAAGGCAGTTCGCTGAATGTACGGCGGAAGAGTTCGTGATCGAACCGCGCTTCGTTCCGGCGGACGTCCCGCCCCGAGATCAGGGCCGTGCGGATTGCGGTTTCCAGAGCGTCCTTGCGCACGGGTTTTGCAAGACAGGCGGTCATTCCCGCCGCCAGCAACCGCTCCCGCTCGGATTGCAGGCTGTGCGCCGTCGCGCCGATGATCGGTGTACGCGCCGCCGGTCCGGCGAGAGCGCGGATCGCCTGCGTGGCCTGCTCACCGTTCATGATCGGCATCATTACGTCCATCACGACGAGGTCGAAACCCTGGCGCCGTACTGCCTCGACCGCAGCTGCGCCGTTCTCCACCGAAGTGACGTCGCATCCCAGCTCGGCGAGCAGGCGCTCCACTACATAGCGGTTGCTTTCCGTGTCTTCGGCCAGGAGGACGCGGGGTCGATCGGGTATGCCCTCCGAGGCTCCTGGGGTCTCCATGGCGGGCGGGTCTTGTGCGAGCACTGGATCTTTGCCGTCGTCTGCTGCCGCTTCCTCGATCAGGCGCGAGGCCAGCTCGCCAAGCTGCTCCGCCGCCTCGCGGGCAACCGCAAGATCCTTCGCGCCATCTTCGCGGACGTATGTCTCCAGAAGCTCCAGCCCGCCAGTGAGCGACGCGAGCGGCGTTCGGATGGCGTGCGCCATTTCCGAAATGAAGCGATTGCGCGCGTTCAGCGCATCTTCGACCTGGGTCTTTGCCGCGGCCAATTCCAATTGCAGCGTCGCAAGCTCGCGCACGCGTCGCTCGGCCCGCAATTGCAGCGCGCGCACGCTGCGCTCGTTGCGCCGTTCCTCGGTAATATCGCGCACCATTGCGACGATGTGCGAAGGGCGTTCCTCGGTGCCCGGCTCGCGCTTGATCGACCAGCGGAGCCAGCGTGTTTCGCCATTGTCCTGCCGTATGATGCGATGTTCGTAGCGATGGGCGACACCCGTCGTTCGATCTCGAAAGAACTGGATGCCTTCGCGCATGATCCGGTCGCGGTCGAGCGGATGGATCGCCTCGACAAGCTTCTCGAGCGTCGCCTCCTCGCCTTCGGGGGTACCGAGGATCGATCCAGCACTGTCCGAGACGGTAAAGCCCCGGTCACGTTCGCCGTAAGCGGTCGCCATTTGCGCATTCGACAGCGCGCCGAGGAGAAGCGCGCTTTCGATTTCCAGCTTCCGTGCGAGATCGTTTTCGCGCAGGCGCAATTCCTGGTTGGCCCGGTACAGTTCCTTCATACGGCTTTCGAGGGCGGTCTCGGCATCGCGCAGGGCCCGTTCGCTGCGATCGAGCCGGGCAGTGAGGATCTCCACCATGCGTTCTGCAGGGATGTCGTGAGCTTTATCCATCGGCGACCTCGTCGAGCAGATCTGGAAGCATGTCGAGCAAGTCCGCCTCGCTCGCGTACAACACACCGCCACGTCTCGCTGCCTCGCCGCTTTCGACCACTATGACCTGAAGCTTGAACGTAGGCTCGATTTCGGGCTCGGGATCGTCCGTCACCAACATGTCTGCACTGGCAATCTCGGCGTCGCTTGCCGCAGAGTCGAACATCGCAAAGCCTTTGCGATGAGCGATCACTTCGACCCGCAATGCCAGCGAGGCTTTGGTAAGCCGGACCGCGACGACTCCACGTTCGAGCGAAGAGACATCGTCGTGGGTCACCGCCTCGAGTGGCAAGGCCAGGTCCATGCGCGTTCCGCCTTCATCCCCAATCCGGGCGGCGACGGTGCCACCCATCTGCTGCGCAAGATCGCGCGTAATCGACAGGCCGAGCCCGCTGCCGGTAGAGCGGCCAAGCGTATCGGGAGCGCTGCCGGAAAAGGGCTCGAATATGGTCTTCAGCCGTTCCTGATCGATTCCTGCCCCCGTATCCTCGACGCTGAAGGTCCAGATCTCGGAATCCTTCTCGGGTTGATCGAAGGAGAGGGTGACCTTTCCGGTGGACGTGAACTTGATCGCATTGGAAACGAAATTGGCGAGGATCTGCTGGATGCGGGTTGGCTGGCCGATGACCAGGCCATCCGATCCCGTCACCACGTCGAGAGCCAGGCCCTTGCGGCGGGCGAGCGGGCGGAACAACTCTGCCACCCGTTCGACGAGCGCGGCAGGCTGAAACTCTTCGACTTGTGATACCGTTTCCTCACGTTCGGCTCGCGTGCGCTGCAGGGTCGCGTCGAGCGTCTTGAGCAGCGCCTCCGAAGAATCTTCGATGAGAGTGAGCGCGCGGCTGCGCTCGCTTTCGGAGCGCTCGCGACGGACCTGGTCGATCAAGCCTAGAATACCCGCAACGGGTGTCCGGATTTCGTGCGCGATTACCGCCAGGATATCGGTCTTCGCTCGCGCTTCCGCGCGAGCTGCGTCGCGCGCGCGTAGCAAGGCCTGCGCGGCGTTTTGCTGATCGGTGATGTCGTGGCCGATATAGGCCGTCCCGAACGGCGCACCGGCCTCGTCTTCGAGCGCAACCAGCGCTTCTTCGAGCCAGACCCTACGCCCGTCCGCAAGCGTCCGTTCGATCACCGAGGGTTTGGGACCCGGCCGGTCCGCGAAATCTGGCATGACATCGCCTTCGGTAGCCAGGCCCCAGCGCGCCGCGAGTTCGGCAACTTCGTCCTCCCCGAACAGGTCGACGGCCCCCTTGCTGGCGCGAAGGAGACGACCGCGCTCGTCGAACAGGATCATCGCATAGCGTTCTGCTGCGTCGACCAATACGTCGAACGAACGGCGCTCGCGCGAACGGGCGAGGGCAAGACGTTGCTCCATCTGGTCGAAAGCATGCTCCAACTGCCTGATCTCGTCGCTGGTCCCGGCATCCAGGTCCATCCCCTCCATCGCGGCGACACGGTCGATCCGTGTTCCGAGCCGGGCTATTCGTAGTGCCACTGTACGGTGAAACACCGCTGCGAGAAGCAAACCAAGAACCAGCGCGCCGACCAGCGCGACAAGGATGACACGCCGGGCGACGGACCATGCCCGGTCGCTGAGTGCCTGTTCGGGCAGCAGCGTAAGAACGTACCATTCCGGAGCATCGAGCTGGCGGGCGGAAACATAGGCGTCCAGGCCTTGCGCGAAATCGGTACGGTTCTCGATTCCGTCCCGCACATAGCTCCAGAGCGCGCGGAGGTGGTCGTCCTGAGAATTTGCAAGGTCCAGATTTGCGGCAAGCTGCCGATTATCCGGGCCGGCAACGCCCGAATGATGGATTATCTTTCCGCTGCGGCTGACGATGACCGTGTAGGCTCCGTCGGGAGGTGGCCTGAGTTTTTGCGTGAGATCCTCCAGCGGAATGCTGATCCCCCATGCGCCGAGATGCCGGCCATCGACTCGCACGGGTAGCATGCAGCCGGTGGTCCACAGTTCGCCGGATTCGTCATAGGCGGGACGCTGCAGGCTGGTGCAACGCAGCTCGCCTTCGGGATTGTTGGCCGGCGACGTAATCCGGCTGAACTCGGATCCCTGGAAATCGAAATCCGCCGGGGCACTCCGGTAGAATGACAATCGGTCCGGGCGGCGCGGCGCGTAGATCAACAAATCGTTCGCCTGAGAGAAGAAGTAAAGGCTCTCGATCCTGCTCGGCAGGCCGTTGGACATTTGCTTGAGGGTTTCGAAAGCGGCAAGGATCGCTGCGCGGCGCTCTCCGAGCGGTTCCGGCGGGGCCAGAAATCCGCCGATCCCCGTCAATCTGATCGCACCGGGAAATCTCTGCCCGGTCCACAGCTCGTCGCGCGTATGGAAGGCGCCGTCGGGTGCCCGCACGAAAACGTCGTCGAGATCGGTCGGCCCGCCTTGCTCGAGCTTGCGCGCCATGGTCGCCGCGGCCTTTTCCTCGGTCTCCGCAATCAGCGCGATTTCGCGCTCGAGCGTTCCAGCCGCCGCGGCATTTGCGATATCGATTTCGTTGGCCGCGTTCGCCCGATCGGCGGCGATATTGGCACTGTAGATGCTCCAGGCCATGCCGCCGATGATCAGCGCAACTATCGGGAGCGCAATGAAAAGGCCTCTGAGCGAGAGCGACATCGTCCGGGTTCTCGCCTATTCTTGCCCAAGGCACAACGGCTTATGGAAAAACCGCCGTCCTAGTCCCGGGCGTAGGCACGGCAGAAGACCTCCACCGCGCCCTCGATGCGTCGGCGATTGCGATCGGGGTCGTCGGCGGCACCGAAGCGTCTTTCGAGATCGCCCATCCCCTTGCACATGCTGGCGAATTGCTCGGCTGCGAGTTCGGGGTCGCCGACTTCGATCTCGCCCGCGTCGTGCATGGCGGCGATCAACGCCGCGAAGGCTTTCTTCATCCGCAGCGGACCGGCCGTCAGGAAGGCTTCGCCAACCGCCGGTTCGTGTTCGGTATCGGCAGCTATGCGCCGCTCGAACTGCACCATCCTGGGACGTGAGAGAAACGCGACCATGGCCTCGCCGATTGCGGTCAGGCGGTGGCGCAGACTGCCCGACGGGATATCCGGGACCTTCAGGCTGTCACGAAGTTGCTCGCATTCGAGCTCTACCGCCGCGGTGAACAACGCGCGTTTGTCGCCGAAGCGGTTGTAGATCGTGACCTTCGAAACGCCCGCATCGGCCGCGATCTGCTCGATCGAGCTCGCCGCGAAACCGTGCTCGAAAAAGCAGTCGGCGGCGGCCGCGAGGATTGCCTCGCGCTTGGCCTCGTCCGCCGGTCGCCCGGTCCGTTTCGGTTCGATGCTTGACAAACTGAACGCCTCCGTTCACTTGAACGACATCGTTCACTAATGGACCTATCGGCAGGTGAAGGCAAGTTAGCGTGCTCTGGATTGCGATCAGGATGCTCACCGGGGACGCCCAGAAGTTCTATGGGCTGGTCTTCGGCATTGCCTTCTCGACGCTGCTGATTACCCAGCAGCTGACCATTTTCGTCAATCTGATCGAACGCGGTGCGAGTGGCGTCTACAATGTCTCCAGCGCCGACATCTGGGTGATGGACCCGGTCAGCCGCACGACCGATGTGGCTTATGCCATGCCCTCGACCGCGCTCGACAAGGTGCGCAGCGTGCCGGGGGTGGAATGGGCCGTGCCGCATATTCGCGCGCAGGCCAGCGTGCGCACCAAGGATGGCGATCTCGAAGGTGTGGCGGTGATCGGGGTGGACGATGCCACTCTGATCGGCCTGCCCAAGCGGATGCTGGAGGGCTCGACCGATGTGCTCTCGCAGCCCGATAGCGTGATCATCGACGACGTCGGCACGACGCGCATGTTTCCCGGCCAATCGCCCATTGGCGAACGTCTGGAATTGAACGATCAGCGCGCGGTAATCCGCGGTATCGCAGATGCGATACCCAGCTTCACCAGTACTGTCGTGCTCTATACCAAATACAGCCAGGCATTGAACTACGTGCCCGGCACGCGCAATCGCCTGTCCTTCGTGCTGGTCGGCGCGGAGAACCCGCTCGAGGCCAAGGCGCTGTCCGAGCGGATCGAGCGCGAAACCGGGCTGAAGGCGCAGACCCGCGACGAATTCGCGCAGGACGGGGTCCAGTTCATCATCGAGAATACGGGCATCCCGCTCAATTTCGGGATCACCGTCATGCTCGGTTTCATCGTCGGCGTGGCGATCGTGGGGCTGACCTTCAGCCTGTTCATTCGCGACAACATCAAGCAGTTTGGGGCGCTCAAGGCCATTGGCGTCACCAATTCCAAAATCCGCCGGATGGTCGCCGTTCAGGCGGGACTGGTCGGGCTTACCGGCTACGGGCTGGGCGTGCTGGGCACCGTATTCTTCATCTGGGGCTTCTCGGGCGATCCGACTTTCAAGGGTTTTTACATCCCATGGCAGATTCCGCTGATCAGCGCGCTGGCGGTGGCCGTGATCCTCGCTCTGACCGGCTGGCTGGCACTGCGCAACGTGCTCAAGACCGAGCCCGCCTCGGTGTTCCGCTGATGGGCAAATCGATGGACACGACCGCAATCGGCGGGTGCAATCCCGAAGCCGCGATCTGCACGCGCGGGGTGACGCGCGATTTCGAAGCGGGCCAGCAGACGATCACCGTTCTGCACGGCATCGATCTCGATGTCCGCGCGGGCGAGCTCACCTTTCTCGTGGGCGAGAGCGGATCGGGCAAGACCACGCTGATTTCGATTATGTGTGGTATCTTGTGGCCGACGCTGGGCGAGGTGAAGGTGTTCGGCACCGACATTTACGATCTGGGCGATACCGATCTTGTCGAATTCCGCCTGCAGAACATCGGCTTCATCTTCCAGCAATACAATCTCATCCCCTCCATCGATGCGGCGAACAACGCCGCCGTGCCGTTGATCGCCCAGGGCATGGACCGGCTGGAGGCGCGTGAGAAGGCGGTCGCCATGCTGGAGAAGCTGAATATCGGCGACCAGGCCGGCAAGCTGCCCAGCCAGCTTTCGGGCGGGCAGCAACAGCGCGTTGCCATCGCCCGCGCACTGGTCCACGAACCGCGCCTGGTGGTGTGCGACGAACCCACCGCCGCGCTGGATGCATCTTCCGGCCGACGGGTGATGGACCTGCTGCGCGACGTCGCCGTGGCCGAAGACCGCGCCTGCATCATCGTCACGCACGACAATCGTATTTTCGACCTCGCCGACCGCATCCTCGTGCTCGAGGATGGGCGGATCACCCACGACGGCAAGGACATGCCCGAAGGACACTGACATGGCACTCGACTGGAAAAACCTCAGCTTCTCGCGCCAGATCCTCCCGGCGATCGCTCTGCTCGGCCTGCTCGCGGCAGTGCTGTTCATCTTTGTCGGCCTGCCCGATCGAAACCTGACCGAACCCGACCGCGAACCCCCACGTGCCCCGGCCGAGCTGGCGGCGCAGGCGCGCGTTGCCGGTGCGGGCGTGGTCGAACCGTCTAGCGAAACGATCCAGATCGGCTCGGCGCTGTCGGGATTGATCACCGGCCTGTTCGTTCAGCCGGGCGACCGCGTGACAGAAGGACAGGTGCTGTTCACCGTCGACGATCGCGCGGTCCGCGCGCAGCTGCGCGAAGCCAATGCCGCGATTGCCGAGGCGCGTGCATCGATCGCCGAGGCACGCAGCGCGCAGGCGACCGCGGCGCAGCAGCTCGCGCTCTATCGCAATGTCGATGATCCCGCCGCGGTTAGCCGGGCGGAAGTCATCCGGGCGGAGGGCGAAGCGGCTGCTGCGCGCGAACGGTTGAGCCTCGCGCAGGCACGCCTCCAGGCAGCGCAGGCCCGCGCGGGCTCGGCCCAGACCGAGATCGCCCGGCTGACCGTGCGCGCACCGATTGCGGGCGAGATCCTGGCGGTGAATATCCGTAAGGGGGAATATGTCAGCACCATGGGTGGGGGCGGTTCGCAGCCCTTCATCGAAATGGGGCAGACGCAGCCGCTGCATGTCCGCATCGATATCGACGAGGAACAGGCCCCTCGCGTCGCGCTCGGCGCGCCGGCGACGGTCAGCCCGCGCGGTGCATCCGATCGCCGGGTCGAGGCCGAATTCGTGCGCGCCGAGCCCTTGGTGGTGCCCAAACGTTCGCTGACCAACAGCGCGGCCGAGCGCGTCGATGTGCGGGTATTGCAAGTGATTTACGAACTGCCCGAGACCAACGGCCTGTTCCGCGTCGGCCAGCAGGTCGATGCCTATATCGCTGCGAAGGGGGCAGAGGAATGACACGGCGCGCGCTCTTCCTCGTGGCGAGCGCGCTGTCGCTCGCGGCCTGCGCGGGCGGACCGCCGCCCGAAATCGCTACGCCGGTACCGGTTCTGCCCGAAGGTTTCCTGTTCGCACCCGATGCCGAGCAGGGCACCACGCTGGCCCGATTGATGCCCCTGGGCGATCCGGCTTTCGACACGCTCGCCGCGCAGGCGCTGGCTTCCTCGCCCACACTGACCGAGGCGGCCGCGCGGGTGGAACAGGCGCGGGCAGGTGCCGATCGGGCGGGGGCGGAACGTCTGCCCGATATCGGTGCCAATGCCGCCGTCACCGGCACGCGCACCAATCCCGCCTCTTTCGGAGGCGATCTGCCGCCGGGTGTCGCCTTCGATACGGAGCGCGTGTCCTACGCCGCCAATCTGACCGCGCGTTGGGATCTCGATCTGTTCGGACGCCTGCGCGCGCAGGAACGCGCCGCCTTGGCCCGCGTCGATGCCGCCGATGCCAGTGCGCGGGCGGTGCGCAATGCGTTGCTCGCGGAAATCGCGGCAAGCGTGATCGACTGGCGCACGCTCGAAGCACGCGAAGCCGAAGTGCGCAGCGACATTGCTTCGGCAGAAGAACTGGCACGGCTGGCAGGCGTGCGCGAACGCGCCGGGATTGCACCCGGTTTCGATCGTGTGCGCGCGGAAAGCTCGGCGGCCAGCTCGCGCAGCCGTCTGGCCGCGCTCGATAGCGAGCGCACGCGCCTTCTCGGCCGGTTGGTCACGCTGACCGCGCAGGGCGGGGCGCAAGTACGCGCTTCACTCGCGCAGGGAGAAAGCCGCGCCGATCCGCCCACGCCCCCCGCAACGCTGCCCTCCGCACTGCTCGCCAATCGTCCGGACGTACTCGCCGCCGCCGCCACGCTCGCGGCCGAGGACGCCGAACTGGCGGCGACCGCGCGCAGGCGCTTCCCAACATTCGACCTGTCGGGGGCGATCGGCCTCTTGGCTTTCGGCATCGGCGATCTGTTCGACAGCGAATCGGTGGTCGGCTCGCTTGCCGCGACGATAGCCGGGCCGCTGCTCGATTTCGGGCGGATACAGGCGGAAATCGATGGCGCGGCAGCGGAAAAGAAAGCCGCTTTCGAAGCTTATCGCGGCGCGGTCTATACCGCGCTCGGCGATGCCGAGGCCGGCTATGGTCTGGTGGCCGCCGCCGATGTCGAGGCGCAGGCAGCGGCAGCCGAGGCTACGAACCTGCAGCGCGCCGCGCGGCTTGCCAACACCCGCTACGAAGCCGGACTGGCCGATTTTCTCACCGTGCTCGAGGCACGCCGTGCCGCCGATGCGAGCGGCGAACGCGCTGCGGCGGCGCTGGGCCGGGCACAGCGTGCCCGCGTGCTGCTGTGGCAGGCGCTGGGTGGCGGCGAATTGCCTTAGGCCAGCGGCTAGATCGTCGCCCCGCCATCGACCACGATGGTCTGCCCGGTTGTCCACTTCGCCGCGGGCGAGGAAAGATAGACGGCAGCGCCCGCAATATCGTCGGGCTCTCCGATGCGGCGCATGGCGAGTGCCTTCTCAGTCGCGGCGAGGGCTTCCGGATTGTCCCAAAGCGCCTTGGCGAAATCGGTCTTTACCAGGCCCGGAGCGATCCCGTTGACGCGAATGCCGTGCTTGCCGTTCTCGGCGGCATAATTGCGCACCAGCTGGAAATCGGCGGCCTTGGAGATGCAATAGGCCCCGATCGTGGTCGAGGCGCGCAGGCCCCCGATCGAGCTGATGATAACGATCGCCCCGTCGCCCTTGGCGCGCATGTCGGGCAGGGCAAGCTGGATCAGCCAGTGGTTGGATATGACATTGTTGTCGAGGATCTTGCGGAACTGCTCGTCCGTGATGCCGTCCATCGATCCGTAATAGGGGTTGCTGGCCGCATTGCAGACGAGGACGTCGACCGGGCCGAGTTCCGCTTTGGTCCGGGCGAAGAGGTCCTCAAGCTGGGCTTTCTCCGAAATGCTCGCGGCAATCGCCACCGCGCTGCCTTTGCCATGCTCGGCATTGATCGCGGCGGCGACCTCCTCGCAGGCGTCCTGCTTGCGGCTCGAAATCACCACCCGCGCGCCTTGAGCAGCGAGGCTTTCGGCAATGGCGCGGCCGATCCCACGGCTCGATCCGGTGATGATGGCGACCTTTCCGGTCAGGTCGAATGACGACATGGCTGGACCTCCTATTCCCAAGAAAAAGGGCCCGGCATCGTCCGACGCCGGGCCCGTATGTGGCTCATCCGATGCGGATCAGAAGCCGGCGCGAACGGTCACGCCATAAGTCCGCGGCTCGGCCAGGAAGGCCGAATAGGTCTGCTGCGGCGCGACCAGCGGCGTATTGAACGCAACCTGGGTGTAATCCTTATCGAAGAGATTCTGCGCCCAGAGTTCCACAGCCCACCGTTCGTCTGGCCCACGCACGCCGATACGACCGTTCACGAGGAAAAAGCTGTCTTGTTCTTTCCCGTACAGCAGGTCCGAGCCCGTGTTATAATCATCGCTCAGCCTGGTATTCAGATAAAACAATCCGGACAGTCCGCTATTGCCTAGAGGCGGCGTGTAGGAAATCGATGCGGTTGCGATCAATTCCGGCGCGTTCGACAAATTGTCTCCGGGAAGCAGGCGAAGCTGATCCGTCAAGGGAGACCCGTCATTACTACCAACAAGATCATCGTCGAACTTGGTGTTGGCATAGGTCACACCGAAATTGGTGGTCAGATGCCGTGCTGGGCGCAAGTTAAGTTCCACCTCGACGCCGGTCGAGGTGACGCCCGGCTTGACGTCTGAGGGATCGCAAGATCCTGTGCCGCTGTCCGCATCCTCGTCGGCACCGGGCCCGTCAATCAGGTTCGAACAGCCGTTGATGTTCTGCACAACGAAGAAGAGTCCGTTGAACGTATTCAACTGGAAGCTTGAAAATTCCTGATGAAAGGCGGCAACCGATAGCGTCCAATTCCGCCCGTCATATTTTCCGCCGATTTCGTAAGCGTCGACAGTTTCCTCCTCAAACTGAAGATTAGGCGCGAGCGCCTGCGCCCCGCCAAGTTGGCTGAAAGAGGGGATCGGCGATTTGAGTGCCGATGTGTCGAGATTGTACCCACCCGCTTTATAGCCGCGCGAGTAGCTTGCGTAGACCAAAGAGCGATCGGTCGGTTTGTAGGAGAGGATTGCCGTGCCGGTGAACGCGTCCTCATCGCGTGTATCGGATATCGACTGACCATCAAGCTCGGCTGTTGAATTGAAAAGGCAGCTTAGCGTGACGAAACCGCCGAGCAACGGATCGAGCGCAGGTGAAGCACCCAAGAAGGGGAGGAGCGCCTGCTGCTGTGCAGGACAAACTACATTGTCATTACTGAAGCTTGCATCGATCGACTTGGTTTCATTCGTGTAACGCAGGCCGAGTGTCAGATCGAGTTTGTCGGTAATGTTGAAGATATTGTGAGTGAAAAATGCGAAATTCTCACTGTCCTGACTAAATCCGCCTCCTCCGGCATTGCCAAGGTCGCGTATCGTATCAAGCCGATCGAATGCGCCGATCACCACAGGTGTCAAAGGTCCGAATGCGGGATCAACCCCTGGGGTGAACGGATTATCCGCGAGAAATGCGCGAGTTTGGGGGGAAAGACAGCCGGTCGCGTCTGTCGTCGTCGGTACACCTGCAAGAACAGCTAGACGACAAGCCGCATAACGCCCATACTGTTCACCGAAGCGCAGGTTGTCCCGTAAATTCAGCTTCTCATTCGCGTAGTATGCGCCCACCAGCCAATCCAGAATGCCATCAAACGCTTCGCCTTGGAGCCTCAGTTCCTGAGTGAATGTCTGGAATTCGCGTGCGCCCGCGTTACTTCCTGGCGCGCGATAGAGAATATCGACTTGAGTGTAATCGGTATCCGAAGCCTGATTGTTGGAATATTCGCGATAGCCAGTGATTGATGTCAGGGTAACGTTACCGAAATCCCAGTTGATTTCGCCGGAAAGGCCCCAGTCCTCGGTCTCGCCAGCATATGACCTACCGGGTGTGATATAGAGATCGCGGTTGAAGGTCGATTGGGACAATGCGCGCGGATCCTGTCCGAGACCCAGCAGGATAGGCACGATCGGGTTCGAGGTACTGGTGAGAGGTGGGCCGCCATTTGGCCTGGTGAACGGATTGAGCCCCGGGCTGACTTGCGCAAGAGGTGCAAACTCCGGCTGCACAAATGTGGCCGCACAGCAGGCTTCGTCCTTCTTCGAATAATCAGCTACGAGACGAAAACTCAGATCTTCCGTCGGCTCAAAGAGAACTTGGCCGCGGATCAGGTAGCGGTCACGATCGTTTATCCGCACATCGTTGACGACATCGTTGTAAAAGCCGTCGCGTTGGAAATAGACGCCGTCGAGACGCGCTGCCACGGTCTCCCCAATCGGAGCGTTGATCCCACCTTCGACCTTGATCGCATCGTAATTGCCATAGGTGAAGGCGCCATAGCCTGAAAATTCGAATTCCGGAGGGGCGGTGTAGATGTTGATCAGACCGGCCGAGGAGTTGCGACCGCCCAGAGTGCCCTGCGGACCGCGCAAGACCTCTACGCGGTCGATCGGGCCTAGCTCACTCAGCGCATTCCCGGATCGCGAACGGTATACACCGTCGACAAACACGGCAACCGAGCTCTCGAGGCCAGGATTGTCACCCACCGTGCCGATGCCGCGAATACGGGCTGAACCATTGGCCTCGTTACCCGTCGAGGACACGAGCAGCGATGGAGCCACCTGATTGAGCTCTCGGATATCTGCAGCACCGGAGTTACGCAGAACCTCGGCCGATACGACATTCACTGCCACTGGAACATCGGTCAATTCCTGCGCGCGGCCCTGTGCGGTAACGATGATGACATTGCCGTCGTCGACGTCGGCGGCATCGACGAGATCGGGGGCTTGATCGTCGGTAGCCGGGTCTTGCGCTTGCGCCGCAGCGGGCGCGAAGGCCAGCGCTCCGGCCAATGCTCCAAGGGCGCAATGGTGGCGTAATCCGAGTCTTTGCATGGGTTTCTCCTCTCCTCTGGGCCACGCACTACCGTGCGCGTACCCTTGCATCGAATGTCAATGCGCATTGCATATTTATGTCAAGGGACAACGGCTCAACGCATGGTTTCAATCGTCGAATTGCGTACCGCTGTTTCGAAATTGCCGCACTTATCCACTCATCCCGTGAATTTTCCATTCCCCTCGGCGGTCTTGCGAAGATAGCCGCTGACCGGCAGGCCGTGCTTCTCCAGTCCGGCAATGACGGTGTCGAGACCGATCGTGTCGGCCCAGAACATCGGGCCGCCGGTGTAAAGCGGCCAGCCGTAACCGTTGATCCACACGACATCGATATCGCTGGCGCGCTGGGCCATGCCCTCATCGAGGATCTTCGCGCCTTCGTTGACCATCGGGTAGAGCAGCCGTTCGCGAATCTCTTCCTTGGAGATCTCGCGCTGCTCGCGGCCTTCCTTGGCGGCGAAATCGGCGATGATCGCCTTCACTTCGTCCGACGGCGTGCGGTTACGCGCTTCGTCATAGTCGTAGAAGCCCTTGCCCGCCTTCTGTCCGAAGCGTCCCTTGGCGGACAGCGCTTCGCGGATCGTGGTGACCTTGGTCGGGTCGCGGTGCCAGCCGATGTCGATCCCGGCGAGATCGCCCATCTGGAAGGGCCCCATGGGGAAGCCGAAGTCGAGCAGCACGTCGTCGACTTCCCAATAGTTCGCTCCCTCCATGATCAGTTCGTTCGCCTGTTCCTGCCGCTTCGACAGCATGCGATTGCCGATGAAGCCGGGACAGACACCCGACACTGCCGCCACCTTGCCGATCCTCTTCGACAGCTTCATCACCGTGGCGAGCACGTCGTCGCGCGTTTCCTTGCCGCGCACGACTTCGAGCAGTTTCATGATGTTGGCGGGCGAGAAGAAGTGCATGCCGAGCACATAACCGGGCCGCTTGGTCGCGGTGGCGATCTCGTCGACATCGAGATAGCTGGTGTTCGAAGCGAGAATCGCTCCCTGCTTCACCACTTCGTCGAGCTTGGCGAAGACTTCCTTCTTGACGTCCATGTTCTCGTAGACCGCCTCGATCACCAGATCGCAGTCGGCAAGGTCGTCGTAGGACAGCGTGGGGGTAAGCAGACCCATCGCCCGTTCGAGCTGCTCGTCCGTCATCCGGCCCTTCTTGGCGGTGTTCTCGTAATTCTTGCGCATCACGCCGGTGCCGCGATCGAGCGCGTCCTGCGCCATTTCGAGTATCGTCACCGGAATGCCGGCGGACAGGAAGTTCATCGCGATGCCGCCGCCCATGGTGCCGGCTCCGATCACCCCGACCTTCTCGATCGGGATCAGTGGCGTGTCCCTGGGCACGTCGTCGATCTTGTTGGCGGCGCGCTCGGCAAAGAAATAGTGGCGCATGGCGGCGCTCTGCGTGCCGGACATGAGCTTCATGAACAGCTCGCGTTCCTTCTTGACGCCGTCTTCATAGGACAATTCGCCTGCGGCCTTGACCGCCTCGATCGCGGCATTGGGCGCGTCGAAGCCGCGGATCTTGCGCGCTTGCGACGCGCGAAAGCGGTCGAACAGGTCGGGATCGCGGACGCCGTCCTCGTTCGCCTTGCCTTCCGAGGCGCGGGGGACCGGCAGGCCGATCTTGGACTTGGCAAAGGCGATCGCGTCGGCCTCGAGGCTGTCCTCGTCCACCAGTGCATCGACGAGGCCGATCGCTTCTGCCTTCTTGGCCGGGATCGGATTGCCGCCGACGACGAGGGGCAGGGCAGCTTCCGCCCCGACAAGGCGCGGCAGGCGCTGCGTGCCGGCGGCACCCGGTATCAGGCCAAGCTTCACCTCGGGCAGGCCGAGCTTCGCGCTAGGCACCGCGACGCGGTAATGACAGGCGAGCGCCACTTCGCACCCGCCGCCCAGCGCCGTGCCGTGGATCGCGGCCACCACCGGCTTCTCGCTCGCCTCCATCGCGTCGAGCGTCTCGGGCAGGTTGGGGCCGACCGGCGGCTTGCCGAATTCGGTGATGTCGGCGCCGGCAAAGAAGGTCTGGCCGTCGCATCGAATGACCACCGCCTCGATGCTGTCGTCACCAAGCGCTTCCTCGATCGCGCCTTTCAGCCCGGCACGCACCGCCTGGCCCAGCGCATTGACGGGCGGATTGTCGGAAATGACGACGAGGACGTTGTCATGGCGTTCGGTGCGGATGGGGGAGGTCATGGAAGTCTCCTCAGGCATATGTTTCGGTGAGGGCGGAATAGATCAGCGTCTTCAATTGCCGCCGGATGGGATAGGTCGACGAGGGATAGACCTGCGTCATGAAAACCATGGTGATCCGTTCGACCGGATCGACGAAGAAGGCGGTCGAATAGGCGCCGCCCCAGTAGAACTCGCCGAGGCTCGACGGCATCAACGTTTTCGCCGGGTCGATCACCATGGCGAAGCCGAGGCCGAAGCCGGTCCCGGCGTTGTTGGCCTCCGAAAACAGGCTGCTCGACATCTCGGTGAGGTCGGCATTGTCGGGCAGATGGTTGGTGCGCATCAGTCGCACCGTCTTGGGGCTGAGGATGCGCGCGCCGTCGAGTTCGCCGCCGTTCAGCAGCATCGTGGCAAAGCGGTGATAGTCGGCAGTCGTACCGACGAGACCACCGCCACCACTGTCGAATGTGCCCGGCTTGTTCAGCTTGCTGGTCGCGCCCGCATTGATCATCTTCGGCGCCTGTCCCGGCCGATAGGAATAGGCATCGACCAGCCGCTCGGCCTGCCCCTCGGCCACGCCGAATCGCGTGTCGGTCATCCCGAGTGGGCCGAAAATGTGCTTCTCGAAATACTCGCCCAGCCGCATCCCGCTGATGCGCTCGACCGCGATGCCGAGCACATCGGTCGAGACCGAGTAGTTCCACCCCTGTCCGGGCGCGAACTCGAGCGGTAGTTTCGACAGCTTCTCGATGAAACCATCGCTGTCGAGATGGTCGCGGGCGAAGTCGAAATTGTGCTCGCGATAGACCGCATCGATATTGTTGCGGTTCTGGAGGCCGTAGGTCAGGCCCGACATATGCGTCAGCAGGTCGACGAAGCGCATCGGATGCGCGTGCGCGCCCGGCGCGAAAGGGATCGACCCGCCGCCGCCCGCGTAGACTTTGAGATCGGCGAGCTCGGGGAAAACCCGCGTGACCGGCTCTTCCAGCGCGACCTTGCATTGTTCGACCAGCTGCATGAAGGCAACCGAGGTTACCGGCTTGGTCATGCTGGCGATGCGGAACAGCGCGTCGTCGCGCAGCTCCCGCTTGTCGTCGCCCATAGCGCCCAGCCTGGTGTAGTGTACCGGCTGCCCGTCGCGCGCGACCAGCAATTGAGCGTTCGGCAGGCGACCGCTGTCGACATAGGCCTGGGCAAGGAAGGGCGCGATACGCGCAAGCCTGTCGGCATCGAAACCCAGTGATCCGGCGTCGGCCAGCTCGAACATTGCGCTCTCCTCTCCCGCGCATACCTATGCTTCGGTTTTGCACGAATAGCGATTTCATCTGTTCTTGCCACCCTCATACCTTTCCTTCGAAGGTGGCTTGCCTAGGAGCGTCAAGCGCGGTTAGACCACGGATGGAGAGAGTCGCCCGGACAGAGGCGGCGTATAAGGGGATGCCATGAACGAGCTCGCGCATGCGACCGATTTCGTGTTGCCGGCGAACTGGCCTGCCATGTCGAGGGAGAACTGCGTCGAGCGATTGACCGCTCCGGGCAAGCGCTTCGAGATGGACACGATCGACATTCGCGGCGTCCCGACGCGCGTGTGGAAGAATGCGCCTGCGAACCTGCGGTTGGTAGCGATGGCTGCCCGCGCGCATGGCGAACGCCTGTTCGCGATCTATGAAGACGAGCGGGTCACCTACGATGCGTGGTTTCGCGCGGTCGCGCGTCTCGCCGCCGAATTTCGCGCGCGCGGGATCGCCAAGGGCGATCGCGTGGCGCTGGCGATGCGCAACCTTCCCGAATGGCCGGTCGCCTTTTTCGCTGCGACCACGATCGGCGCGATCTGCGTTCCGCTCAACGCCTGGTGGACCGGACCCGAGCTGGCCTTCGGGCTCGCCAATTCGGGTTCGAAACTGCTCGTCTGCGATGCCGAACGGTGGGATCGGATCGCGCCCCACCGCTCGGAGTTGCCTGACTTGGCAACCATATTGGTTTCGCGCGGCGAAGGAGCGATGGAAGGAACCGGGCGGCTCGAGAACATCCTCGGCACCCCGAACGATTATGCTGCGCTTCCGCAGGCCGAATTGCCGCCCGAAGAAATCGCCCCCGATGACGAGGCGACGATTTTCTACACCAGCGGCACCACCGGCCAGCCCAAGGGCGCGCTGGGTACGCATCGCAATCTGTGCACCAATATCCTGTCGAGCGGATTCAATGCCGCCTGCGCTGCGCTGCGTCGGGGCGAGGAACCGCCGGAACCGGTGCAGAAAGTCGGGCTGACGGTCATTCCCCTGTTCCATGTCACCGCCTGCTCGGCCGGATTGATGGGCTATGTCGTGGCCGGCCACACGCTGGTTTTCATGCACAAGTGGGATCCGGTGAAAGCATTCCAGCTGATCGAGCGTGAGAAGGTCAATCTGACCGGCGGCGTACCGACCATAGCCTGGCAATTGCTCGAACATCCCGAGCGCGGGAATTACGATCTCTCCAGCCTGGAAGCGATCGCCTATGGCGGCGCCCCGGCCGCGCCCGAACTCGTCCGCAAGATCCACGAGGAATTCGGCGCACTGCCTGCCAATGGCTGGGGCATGACCGAGACCATGGCGACGGTCACCGGACATTCGTCGGAGGACTATCTCAACCGCCCAGACAGTTGCGGTCCGCCGGTCGCTGTAGCGGACCTCAAGATCATGTCGGATGATGGCGAGACCGAGCTCCTGACTGGTGAGGTGGGCGAGCTGTGGGCGCGCGGCCCGATGGTGGTCAAAGGATATTGGAACCGTCCCGATGCGACCGCCGAAACCTTCGTCGACGGCTGGGTGCGCACCGGCGACCTCGCCCGGCTCGACGAGGAAGGCTGGTGCTATATCGTCGATCGCGCGAAGGACATGATCATCCGCGGCGGCGAGAACATCTACTCTTCGGAAGTCGAGAACGTGCTCTACGACCATCCTGCTGTGACCGATGCGGCGCTGGTCGGCATCGCCCACCCGACGCTGGGCGAAGAACCTGCCGCCGTGGTTCACCTCGCCCCCGGCACTACGGCGAGCGAGGAAGAACTGCGTGCATGGGTCGCGGCGCGGCTGGCGAAATTCAAAGTGCCCGTGCGCATCGCCTTTGTCGAGGAGACGCTGCCACGTAACGCCAATGGCAAGATCCTCAAGAAGGACCTGGGGGCCTTCTTCGCGTGAACGGTCCCGCCGCCACCCGCAAGTTCGGCGAGAAGCGCGAGGCGATCGTCCATGCCGCCGCCGTGCTGATCAACGAGGTAGGTGTGCAGGCGACCACGCTAGCGGAAGTGGCACGCGCGATCGGCCTCAATGCGACCAGCGTGACTTATTACTTCCCGCGCAAGGAGCAACTGGTCGTCGCGGTCTATGACGAGACGCTGACGCTGATGGAGCGCATGGCGCGGGAGGCACTGGCGCAGGACGATCCCGCAGCGCGGCTGCGGCACTTCATCGCCGCGCATGTCGCGCTCAGGAAACGAATCCGCGCGGGCGAACGCGGGCTGACCACCGCATTGTCGGAAATCCGCACGCTCGATCCCGAGGTGCAGGACCCGCTGATGGCGCATTACCTGAGAGTAGTCGATCTCGTGCGGCGGTTCTTCGGCGAATGGCGCGATAGAGATCAGCGGGCACTGTTCTCGGCGCGCGCGCATATCCTGCTCGAGGCGATGATGTGGTGGCCGGTGTGGTCGCTGCGCTACTCGGTGCTCGATTTTCCGCGGATCGAGGAGCGGCTGTTCGATGTTCTCGCGCACGGACTGCCCGCGCAACGCGGCGCTTTCGATCCGCAGCCCCTTGTAGGCAGCTGGCGCACCACGGAGGACGACGAGGCGGGCCAGAACGAGGCGTTCCTGCGCGCGGCGACGGTGACGATCAACGAACGCGGCTATCGCGGCGCCTCGGTCAATCGCATCGCCGAGAGCCTCAATGTCACCAAGGGCAGTTTCTACCACCACCACCAGGCCAAGGACGATCTGGTGCTGGCGTGTTTCCAGCAAAGCTACGATCGCCTCTCGGCGGTGCAGATCGCGGGACGCGATATCGAAACCGACTACTGGACCCGCCTCTCGAGCGTGCTGGCCGAACTGGTCGATTTGCAATTCTTCGATCGCACGCCCTTGCTGCGGACGACAGCGCTGCAGGCGCTCGATGCGGAACACAAGATCGATGTGGTCACCCGGTCGAACCGGCTGGCGCGGCGCTTTGCGGGGATGCTGATAGACGGCATCGCCGATGGATCGGTGCGCGCGATCGATCCGCTGGTGGCGGGGCAGGTCATCATGTCGACGGTCAATTCGGCCTATGAGGCGCGCCATTGGGCCGCCCGCTTCGACCCGCCCGAAGCTTCGATCCGAACTTATCTCTCGGCCATGTCCGAAGGCCTGCTTGCGCCGTCAGATTGAGCCGCGCGGCTCGCGCACGCGCCAGATCATCAGCGCCAGGCTGGCGATCAGCGAAGCGAAGGCCGCAACGATCAGCGGGGCATAGCCCAGCGCGGCGATGCTGAGGCCCACCAGCACCGGACCGATGGAAGACACGCCACCCTCTACGGTGGTGGTGAGCGCAAGCCGCATGGGGATGTCTTCGTGCTCGCCGAATTCGAGAACCAGCGTGACCGCCGCCATCATCCAGCCCGAAAATCCGAAGCCGAGGAAGACGAAGCTGGCATAGAGCAGCCAGCCGTCGCCCAGCACAAGCAGCAGCATTCCCGCCAGGCTGCTCGCGAGCGCACCGAGATAGACCGAGCGGAAGCCCCATCGGTCGCCGAGCGATCCCCAGACGAGGTTGGACATGGTGTCCGCTGCGAGAAAGGCGAGGCTCAGCGTCCCGATCAATGCCCCGTCGAGGCCGAGCCGGTCGCCGACATAGAGCGTCCAGAAAGGCAGGCCGACCCGGGCGATCGCGGCGAGGCCATGGGCATACAGGAAGGCGCGGAAATCGCGGTGCCGAAGCAGTTCGCCGAACTGTCCGACCCGCTCGCGCAAGGGCGTAACCGGGCGCAGCCGCGGCGCATCGGGCTCGCGAATACCCATTTTAAGCACGACGAGTCCGATCGATGTCAGGACGAAGGCCAGCAGGAAGGTCGTGGCATAGCCATTGCCCAGCCATTGCTGCTCGATGAAATAATGCCCCGCCACCCAGGCGAGACCTGCGGCGATCAATCCGCCCACCATATTGCGGATGCCTTGCAGGCGTCCGCGCCGGTCGATGGGAATGAGCTTGGCCATCAGCATCTGGAACGCCACCCGCTGCGCGCCGCTGAAGAAGCCCAGCAGCAGGAAGCTGGCGAGGGTGACGACCAGCAGCGCAGTGCCCTCCAGCGTCCACGCGGCAATGGCGAGCGCCAGAACCATGACCCGCATCATCGAACCCACGGTAATCGCGTAGGGCAGGATGCGCTTGCGGCTTTCGACCTGCGCGCCCGAGAGAATGGGCGAAACCGTACCGCCCAACTGCAGCAGCGCGGTGCCCAGGCCAACCGCAGCGGCGCTGCCGGTCAACAGGTAGAGATAGGCGGGGATGATCGTGGGAGCGTAGATCAGGCGAAAGCCCGTCATGCCGAACACGCCATGTGTCAGGTTGACCTGATAATTGCGCCGGAGGTTCGCCTCCATAAATGCGCGATGGCGCCCCCAGACGTCGCCGTCGGGGAGCGCCGTGTCTTCCTCGCCCGATGTGGCGAGCGCCTCGCTCAATAGCTGGCGAGCTTGGCGAAACGGTCTTTGAGATAGCTCGATGAACCCCAGCTGGCTTCGAGCACGCGGGCGCGCTTGAGGTAGAAGCCGACATCGTATTCGTCGGTCATGCCGATGCCGCCGTGCAGCTGGATGCCCTGATTGCTGATCGTGTGCAGCACGCGGTTGGCCTCCGCCTTGGCGATGGTCGCCGCGCGGGCGACGCCGAAGCCGCCATCGACCGCCTGCAGCCCGGCCTCGACCGCGCTGCGCATCTGCGCGAGGTCGGCGAAGAGGTCGGCCATGCGGTGCTGCAGCGCCTGGAAGGTGGCGAGCACCTGGTTGAACTGCACGCGCTGCTTCAGATAATCGAGCGTGGTGTCGAACACCTGCTGCGCCATTCCGAGCATTTCGGCTGCGGTCAGCACGCGTGCCCGGTCGAGCACATCATCCAGCAGGCTGTCGCCACCGCCTTCGAGCTTTTCCGCCGCCGCGCCGTCGAAACTCACGTCGGCATGGCTGCGCTGGTCCGTAAGTTTGCGCGTGGTAAGCGATACGCCGTTACCCTTTTCGACCAGATAGAGCCCGTCCTTGGCCGCGACGACGAACAGGTCGGCGCCGTGCGCTTCGTGGACGAAGGCCTTCTTACCCGTCAGCTTACCGCCCGAAACGCTTGCCTCGATCGCGCTGGGATCGTGATGCGCACCTTCGTCGACCGCCAGCGTGGCGACCGTTTCGCCGCTGGCGAGCTTCGGTAGCCACTTGGCCTTCTGCTCATCGCTGCCACCCAGCACGATCGCGCTTGCCGCGATGGTCGTGGCGACCAGCGGGCTGGCGGTCAGCGTCTTGCCGAGTTCCTCGACCACGAGGCCTGCCGACATGAAGCCGAAGTCCGACCCGCCGTGTTCCTCGGGGATGATAACTCCGGCCCAGCCCATCTCCGCCATCGTGGCATAGGCATCGGCATTGTAGGCATGCGGCTCACCCGCCGCGCGAACCTTGCGGAATTCGGTGACCGGGCTTTCGTTGGTCGCCCATTCGCGCGCCATGTCGCGCAGCATTTCCTGTTCTTCGTTGAGAACTGCCATGTCTGTGTGCTCCCCTCTCTTACTGGTGGTCGAGCATGCCGAGCACGCGCTTGGCGATGATGTTGTTCTGGATTTCGGTCGAGCCGCCGTAGATCGTCGTCGCCTTGCCGAAGAGCCAGCCGCGCACGGCCTTGAGTTCGCCGTCGGTGAACTCCTCGCCCTCCCAGCCGAGGCCCTGAAGACCGCGGATTTCGATCAGCAACTCGCTGCGTTCCTGGCTGAGCTTGGTGCCGACCTTTTTCAGCACCGAGCTGATTTCGGACACGCCGCCCTGCGCCTTGCTCTCCTCGACCGCACGGCGCGCGGTCAGCAGGAAGGAATTCCAGCGGATCTCGAAATCGGCGATCTTGTCGCGCAGCACCTTGTCGGCGAGTTCGCCCGCCGCATCGGTCTCGCCATACTTCTTGGCGATCTCGCCGAGGCTCTGGCCCATCATCCGGGCAAGGCTGCCGCCGCCCGAGATGTTGGTGCGCTCGTGCTGGAGCAGGCGCTTGCCGATGGTCCAGCCCTGGCCTTCCTCGCCGACGAGATTCTTTTTCGGCACTTTAACATTGTCGAAGAAGGTTTCGCAGAACGGGCTGGTGCCGCTGATCATGGTGATCGGACGGACTTCGACGCCCGGCGCGTCCATATCGATCAGCATGAAGCTGATGCCGCGATGCTTGTCGCTCTTGTCGGTGCGCACGATGGCGAAGCATTTGTCCGCCCACTGACCGCCGCTGGTCCAGGTCTTCTGGCCATTGACGATATAGTGGTCGCCCTTGTCTTCGGCGAAGGTCTGGAGATTGGCGAGGTCGGATCCGGCATTGGGTTCCGAATAGCCCTGGCACCAGCGGATTTCGCCACGGCAGATGGGCGGGATGTGCTCCATCTTCTGCTCTTCACTGCCATATTCGAGCAGGGTGGGGCCGAACATCATCACGCCCATGCCGCCGATCGGGTTGTAGGCGCCGACCTTGGCGAATTCCTGATCGATGATCTTGGCCTGTGCCTTGGTCAGCCCGCCGCCGCCATATTCCTTGGGCCAGGTGGGGGTTCCCCAACCGCGCTCGCCCACGGCCTCGCGCCATTTCGTCTGCGCGGGACTCTCATTGGTCGGTCCGTCGACGCCCGACAGAGCATTGGACTTTCCCTTGAGCTCCTCGGGGAAATTGGCGGCGAGGAATTGCCGCACTTCGGTGCGGAAGGCGTCCTCGTCTGCGCGGACGTCGGGTTCTAGCTGGGTCGCCATGATTCTCTCCTAAATCTCCATCGATCTGCATACCGCAAAGCTTACGCTTACGGAAATACGCTAGGGCATGCTTGACGAATGCCGGGCTTTGCGTCTCAAGCACGCGCATGACCGCAATACCCGAACCCCGAATCCGCATGCGCAGCTGGCTTTTCGCACCCGGCGACAGCGACAAGAAAATGACCAAGGCAAGCGAGAGCGAGGCCGACATCGTGATCTTCGATCTCGAAGATGCGGTGGTCGAAAGCGGCAAGGCCGATGCGCGGGGCGCGATAACGCAATTCCTGAGCAAGAAGTCCAAGGACGAACGCGCGCGGCTGTGGGTGCGGGTCAATCCGCTCGACGGCGACTGGACCGCCGAAGACCTCGCCGCAGTCATGCCGGCGCGCCCGGGCGGGATCATGCTTCCCAAGTCGCGCGGACGGCACGATGTGGAGGAACTCGATCGCCAGATGACCGCGCTCGAGGTCGAGAACGGAATCGAAGCCGGATCGACCCCGGTGATCGCGCTGGTGACCGAAACCGCGGCGGCCATGTTCACCACCGGCGATTACGGCGGCGCGCCGCGACTGGCGGCGATGACCTGGGGGGCGGAAGATCTCGCCGATTCCCTCGGCGCGCAAAGCAACAGGGATTTCGATGGCGATTTCGCCTTTACCTACAAACTCGCGCGTAGCCTGTGCCTGCTTGGCGCGGCGGCGGCCGAAGTGATGCCGATCGAGACGATCGACACCAATTTCCGCGATCTCGAGGCATTGCGCAAACGCGCCATCGAGGTGCGCCGCCAGGGCTATCGCGGCATGCTCGCGATCCACCCGGCGCAGGTGCCGGTGATCAACGAGGCCTTCAGCCCAAGCGAGGAAGAAGTTGCCGAAGCACGCGAGATCGTGGCGCTGTTCGAAGACAATCCGGATGCGGGCACGATCGGCTGGAAGGGCGGCATGCTAGATCGCCCGCACCTGTCGCGCGCGCGCCAGCTGCTGGCTCAGGTCGAGGGCTAGGCCGAGAGCTTCGCCACTTCGCCCAGCACCCGCTCGGCCCATTCCGGGCGGCAGATCAGCAGGTCGGGCATGTAGGTGTCGGACTTGTTGTAGGTGAGCGGGCTGCCGTCGATGCGGCTGGCATGCAGGCCGTGAGCGAGTGCGACCGCTGCGGGCGCCGCGCTGTCCCATTCGTATTGGCCGCCGGTGTGAAGGTAGATTTCCGCTTCGCCGCGCACCACGGCCATCGCTTTCGCGCCCGCGCTTCCCATCGCTACCAGCTCTGCGCCGATCGCTTGGGAGACGCTGACCGCTTCGGCCGCCGGGCGGGTGCGGCTGACGACCATGCGCGGGGTGTCGGCTGCCTTGGGTAGGGCGATCGGACCATCGCTGCGCAGCACGGTGTCCAGGCCCGGCAGGGCGACTGCACCGATTTCGGGCCTGCCGCCCACGCATAGCGCAACATGGACCGCCCAGTCGGTTCGCGCCTCGCCATATTCGCGCGTGCCGTCGACCGGATCGACGATCCACACGCGCTCTTTCGAAAGCCGCTCGGGCGTGTCCTTGCTCTCTTCCGAGAGAAGGCCGTCATCGGGTCGCTGTTCGCGCAGGGCGTGGACGAGGAACTGGTTCGCGGTCTGGTCGCCCGCATTGCCCAGCGCCTTGCCTTCGAACATGCCGCTCTCGCGCACCTCGATCAGGATCCTCCCCGCAACTTCGGCGAGATGCGCGGCCAGTTCGGCGTCGGTCATGTCGATGGTATTCCCGGTGTCCAAATGATCGGGGGTCGCATGGCAGACCGTCGCCGCCTTGCGAACCCCCTAACTTGTGCAGCTGCGAGATCAGCCGATGGCCGGACGCCGGGCAAAGACCCCGAAGCCGGCGATGATGGCGTAGCACACCACCGGAATCACCATCGCCGCCGCAAGATTGCCGCCAGTAGCATCGGCGACGACGCCGTAAAGCAGCGGGACGATCGCGCCTCCGCAGATAGCGACGTTGATGATGCCCGATCCATCGGCCGCGCGGGGTCCCAGCTTTTCGCAGGCGAGCGAGAAGATCGTCGGGAACATGATCGAGTTCATCAGGCCGACCGCCAGCAGGCTGTATGCCGCCACTTCGCCCTCGCCGTTGGCCGAAATGAGGATCAGCAGGATCGCGCCCGTTGCGTTGAAGGCGAGGATCTTACCTGGCGAAAAGATGCGCAGGAAATAGGAGCCGATGAAACGGCCGACCATCGCGCCGCCCCAATAGAGCCCGATCATCCAGCCGATCACGCTTTCCGGCTGCCCCAATACGCGCTCTTCGGAAAGGTAGTTGATGATCACCGAGCCAATCGAAACCTCGGCACCGACATAGAGGAAAATGCACAGCGCGCCGTATCCGAAACGCCTGCGCTTTAAGAGGTCGAGGCCGGCGAGCCCTTCTGAGGCTTCGTGCTTTTCGCCCTGCAGGCGATTGCGGAACATCCATACGACAAAGGCGACCAGCGCGATCAGTGCGGCAAGGCCGAGATAGCCCTGCCAGATCGCCTCGCTCTCGGCCTGGCGATAGGCCTGGAGCTCCGCGCCCGACAGCTGGTCGGCGCTGACCGTGGCGAGGCTGCCGAGGATGATTGCCGCCCCGACGATCGGGAAGATGGTGGTGCCGAGCGAGTTGAACGCCTGTGCAAAGGTCAGGCGGCTGTGCGTGGTGCTGGCCGGGCCGAGCAGGCTGATCAGCGGGTTGGCCACCACCTGCACGATCACCACGCCGCTGGCGAGGATGAACAGCGCGAACAGGAAGATGGCATAGGTCGCGGTCTGGCTGGCCGGGATGAACAGCAGGCAGCCGGTCATCATGGTCAGCAGACCCGCCACGGCGCCGCGCATATAGCCGATCTTCTTGACCAGCTTGGCACCGGGAATGCCGATGATCGCATAGGCTGCGAAAAAGCAGAACTGGACCAGCATCGCTTCGGTCCAGCTGAGCGTGAAGAGCTCCTTCAGCTTGGGAATTATCACATCGTTGAGCGATGTGATGCCGCCGAAGATGAAGAACAGGCCGAAAACGAAATATTGCAGGCCCGGCGCATTCACATGTGTGCCCTCATCCTCGATCGGATTGGGATCGGTGCTGGTCGCAACGTCGGGTGCGAGTGCCATGTCGGTATCCTCCCTGAAACCGGTATCGCCTTTCGCGACCCGGCCTTTGTCCTCATGCTAGGTGTGGCAGGCTTTTGCCGTCACACAAAACGAATACGAATGTGCTCGCTCAGAACGAGCAGTCGGTGCCTTCGGCCACCTCTTCACGGGTGATTGTCGCGATGTCGAAACTGAAGGCGCCCTGCGAGGTGAACGTCAGGCTGTCGCCCAGACCCGGGGCGCATTGACCGGTGATGACCATTTCGCGCCAGTCCTTCTCGGCAGCGACGGAAAACGGGTGGGTCAGGTCGACCGTCACGTCGCCCACGGTGAGCGAAACCGGCTGGGTCGGGCGCCGCTTGACCCGGTAGGCGATACGATAGGCGCCCGAGCCTTCGCCTTCCTGTGCGATGGTCAGCGACGCGCCGGGCGAAAAGGCGATTTCGCGCGAATCTTCCTGCGCATTGCGGTCGATGCCAATCGCGGTCACCCCCGCTGCCGAGCCCCGCAGGTCGGGCAGGTCGGTGCTGCCGGCCGCTGCGGTCACACCATCTGCGAAGCGGCCGTTGACGAACCATTCGGCGCCCTCGTGTGCGAGTAGGGCGTCGCAGTTCTCGTCAAGCCGGCGCAGCGGCGAGGTGTCGGTGAGAGCGCGGCCATAGCCTACCGCAAACAGCGCGCCTTCGGGTCCGTTGAGCGGGCCATGGTCGCAGGTCGCGGGCCAGCTGAAGCCGAGCTTGCCGCTCGCCGGAACTGCTCCGGTAAGGACATCGGCAATGCCCGCGCCCTCGCTACCCGGGAGCCACGAAGCGACGAAGGCGTCGGCGGCATTGAGTTCGCGGTTGACCCACATCGGACGCCCGCTGAGGAACACGGCAACGGTCGGAACGCCCTCGGCCTCGAACTTGCGCAGCAGGCCGAGCCCTTCTTCGTCGCGGAATGCAAGGTCCTTCCGGTCGCCCGCGAATTCGGCATAGGGTTCCTCGCCGAATACCACGACCGCGACGTCCGGCTTGTCGGCATAGCTCCCGTCCGCGGACAGAATGGCACTTCCGCCGCTGGCTTCGGCTGCGTCCTTCAATCCCTTCCAGAGGGAGGTGGCGCCGGGAAAATGTTCATTATTGTCGAGTTCGAGCCCGCCCTGCCAGGTAAGCGTCCAGCCGCCTGAAGCCTGCGCGATGCTGTCGGCTGCGCTTCCTGCGACGAGGATATTTGCACCCTCGGCCAGCGGCAGCACACCGTCATTCTTGAGCAGAACCTGCGATTTGGCCACCGCTTCGCGGGCGATCGCGCGATGCTCGCGGGAACCGAGCAATTCATACTCGCCCGCATTGGGCCGGCCGGATGGCTTGACAAATTCGTCGAGCAGCCCCGCGCGCATCTTCACCCGCAAGACCCGGCTGACCGCCTCGTCGAGCACCGCCATCGGGATCGTGCCGTCCTGAACCTGGCGCACGAGCGTGTCGTGCAAACCCTTCCACTCGTCGGGCACCATGTAGATATCGAGCCCGGCGAGAAGCGACTGCGGACAGTCGGTGTTCGTACAGCCCGCGACCTGGCCGTGGCCGTTCCAGTCGCCCACGACGAGGCCGTCGAATCCCAGCTCGCCGCGCAGCACGTCGGTCAGCAATTCCTTGTTGCCGTGCATCTTGCGGCCATTGATTGAATTGAAGCTGGCCATCACCGACTCAACGCCGGCCGCGATCGCGGCGGGGTAGGGCGCGGCGTGGATCGCCTTGAGCGCCTCGATGTCGCCGGTCACCTCGCCCTGGTCGACCCCCTGGTCGGTGCCGCCGTCGCCGAAGAAGTGCTTTGCCGTGGCGATGACATGGCCCGCGCCGAGCCGGTCGGCTTCGCCCTTGCGGCCCTGCAGCCCCTCGACCAGGGCGGCGCCGAGCGGGGCGACGATGGCGGGATCTTCGGAATAGCTTTCGTAAGTGCGCCCCCAGCGATCGTCCTGCGCCACTGCGACCGTGGGCGAGAAGTTCCAGTCGATGCCGGTCACTTCGATCTCGACCGCCGTGGCCTCGCCGATACGCCGGATCAAATCGGGATCGCGCGTCGCGCCGAGGCCGATATTGTGCGGAAAGATCGTGGCGCGCACCACGTTGGTGTGGCCGTGAACCGCATCGGTACCCCACATTGTCGGGATGACGGGCTCGTCGCCCTCCATCGGCTGGACGGAGGCGACATACATTTCATCGGCATGGCGCAGCCATTCCGAAGCCGGCGCGAATTCGTCGCCATAGGGGCCGCGATTACCGCCGTTGAGATAGCTGCCGAAGCGATAGCGCTCCATGTCCTCGGCGGTGAAGGAGCCGATCTGCGGCTGGATCAATTGCGCGACCTTGCGCTCCAGGCTCATACGCGCAACGAGATCGGCTACGCGCGCGTCTTCGTCCGAAACGGGCGCCGACGCCGTGCGCGGCGTATTCCGAGCTTCCGACGAAACCGTGGTGCAACCCGCCAAACCCATTGCGGCAGCCGTCGCCAGTAGAATCGCTCGCATTCGAAACATCCCTCCACGCATTCCCATTCTTGAGAACGTTCTCAAAAACGAGGATTGCCATGTGGTCGCAGCAAAATCAAGCCGCGAGTTCGCTGCGTGGCATGGTCGTGAGCAGGATGGTCGCCAGGGCGGCAAGGCCGGCGAGTAGCCAGAATAGGCCGCCGAAACCGAACACCGGAACCATCGCCAGCGTCAACCAGGGCATGATCAGGCTGGGCACGGTATTCGTCAGGTTGAAAAAGCCGAGATCGCGCGCCCGCCGGGCCGGTCGGGGCAGCACCCTCAGCGTCTGGCTGGAATGCAGTGCCAGGAAGACGCTGGTCGAGAGACCGAAGATGACGTAACCGGCAATCGCTCCGCCGAGCCCATCGGCAAGCGCCATGATCACGAGGCCTAGGCTTCCGATTCCGGCGCCGATCACCAGCGGAAGGATGGGGCGACCGCGGGCATCGGACCAGCGACCGGTAAGCAAGGCTGCCGGTACCGAGAGGCCGAGCACGATGGCGAAGATGCGCGCGATATCGTTGTCGCCGAAAGTGGGATCGATTCCCGTAATCCAGATAAGCAGATAGGCGAACAGCGCCGCTTCGGCTATCTGGACCAGCAACCGGGCGAGCCACATCCGCGCGACCGCGCTGCGCTTGACCCGCCCGCGCAATTCGCCGTCATGCGGCGTCTCGACCATCAGCTGCGGCATGGGACGCGGACGTCCGAACAGGACGACCGGCAGCACCATAGCGGCGACCAGGCCCGCGACCAGGCCAAGCCGACCGTCGGCATCGGCAAGGCCCGGCAGGGTCACGAAGGCGCCCGACAGCGCGCCCAGCGCCGGCGCGAAGGCAAGAAGGCCGCCGAGCAGGCCCTTCTGATGGTCCGGCACGACGTCGCCCGCCCATGCCGCCAGCGGTGCAAGCATCATGTTGATCGACACCTGCCATATCACGATCACCAGCAACAGCTGCGCGGGCGTCTGCGCCAGCTGGACCAGTTGCAACAAAGCCCCCGACACGATCATGCCGCCGACGATCCAGGGCTTGCGTGTCCGGGTGATGTCGCTCAGCCAGCCGAAGCCGATATTGGCGATGCTGGCCGCGATCGCCCCGGTAAAGGCGGCATAGGCGAGCAGATCGATGGTCGCCTCGCCCGCCATTGCGCTGGCCCTGAGCGGGAGTAACAGCGTGAGGAAGGGGGCATAGGATACGGAGCCACCCGCGACGGCCAGCGCATACAGCAACAGGAAGCGCCGGGACTGGTACTGTCCTGGCGCTGCGTCAGCTGCGGGCATGGTTCGGCGCGCGGGCGGTCGAGCCGCGAACGATCAACTCACCCTCGACCACCACCGGCTGATCGGGGGCACCGTTCTTGCGCGCGTCGATGAGCAGTTCGACCGCCCGCGCCGTCGTCGCCGAAATCGCCTGATCGAGCGCGGTGAGAGCGGGGCTGGTGAAGCGCACCACCGGTGTGTTGTCGAAGCTGACGATGGAAAGATCCCGCGGCACGTCGAGTCCGCGTTCCCTGGCTACGTCCAGTGCAGCAAGCGCCATCTGGTCGCTACTGGCAATGATGGCGGTCGGTGGATCGTCCCGGTCGAGCAGCGCGCGCGCTGCCGCCAGCCCGCTCTCGAAGCCGAAATCGCCCTGCTCCAGCAGGCCGTCGCAGTCGAGCCCGGCATTGCCCATCGCCTCGCGCCACCCGTCGACGCGCCATGCCGACAGGCTGTATTCGTCGGGACCGGCAATAAAGCCGATCCGCATGTGGCCGAGTTCGATGAGATGGTCGGTCGCCTTGCCAGCGAGCAATTCGTCTCCCATCGTCATGGCGATGCCGGGGCCCTCTTCCTTAGAGCCGATCCGTGCGAAGGGAATGCCACGCTCGGCGAGCAGGCCGGTAATCTGCGGATTTTCCGAGTGCGGCGGAGTGACGATGACCCCGTCGGGCTGCAGCGCCGCAAGCGCCGCGCCAAGCTCGCGCTCGACATGGTCGCTATGCGTGTCGACCAGCTCGAAGATCATGCGATAGCCGCGCTCGGCCGCGGTCAGCATTCCGCCGAGCAGCATCTGGTCGATCCAGTCGCGTCCGTCGCGCGCCCGCCAGTCGGCGATCGTGCGGTCGCGGTCGTTTATGGCGAGGATGAGATAGGACCGCGATCCGCTCATGCGCTGCGCGGCGATAGAAGGAACGTAGCCGAGCTTGTCGATGCTCGCCTGCACCTTCTCTTTCATCGCGGGGCGAACATTGGGTTCATCGTTGATGACGCGGCTGACGGTCTGGAGGGAAACCCCCGCATCGGCTGCGACATGCTTGATGGTGACTGACTGGCGCCGCCGACCCATAGAATTGAAAACCCCATTCTCGCCCGGCTACGCCTTAACGAAGATCACAGGCCCTGTGTTCGATCAGGCGTTTATCCAGCCGCGATTGCGCAACGCTGCGTCGCACAATAAGCAACGGGCCCCGGTCTTGCAACCGAGGCCCGCACTCATTTCATAGGTTCTATCCGCTCAGAAATTGAAGCGCGCGATGAAGGTGAACCGGCGGTCGTTGCGGAATGCCGAACGCGTAACCCTCGTGCCATCGAAATCGATCACCTGCGAGGTTTCGGTCACCTCGTCGAGCAGGTTCACACCCTGAATGCCCAGTTTAAGATGGGAATTGACGTCGTAGAAGATCGACGCATCCAGCTGGCCGGTATCTTCCTGCCAGATGGGCGAGAAGGGGAAGATGTCGTCGCGCGGGGTGATCAGGAATTCCGAACGCCAGTTATAGGCGGCGCGCATCGAGAGCGGCCCCTTCTCGTAGAAGATGGTCGCGTTGATCGTATGCTCCGAAATTCCGGCCAGCGGTTGCCGCGATACGAACGGTCCGCCGTTCAGGGGTTGGAACCCGGTGGAAACCGAGGGCGATCCGATATCCGACAGGTCCGGGTTGGGGAAATCCCCTCCGTCGATGTAGGTATAGGTGAGTTGTGTGCCCAATCCGCTCAGCAACCCAGGCAGGAAATCATAGGTCTGCTGATAGGCGATTTCGAATCCCTTCAGCGTACCGCTGAGATCGTTGGCCGGACCGTTGATGATGACGTCCTGCGACAGGCCGCTCGCTGTCGTATAGTTCACGACACCCGTCCCGGTAGTCACGATCCCGTCGATATCCTTCATGAATACCGCCGCAGTCAGCGAGCCGACGTCGTCGAAGTACCATTCCGCAGACAGGTCGTAATTCCAGGATTCGATCGGCAGGAGGTTGCGATTGCCCGTCGCTATCGAGAGCAACGGTCCATTGTCGACCCGGCCACTGAAGCCGAGAACGCCACTGGCGTTGAACAACTGCAGGTCCGGTCGCGAGATGCCCTTCGAAACAGCGCCACGAATGACCACTCCGGTGCCGCTGTCCAGCCTGATATTGAAGGCCGGGAGCCAATGGTCGAACGTTATCTCGCGATCGTCCTGGACCACCTCGCCGGTGAACAGCGACGCGAATTCTGAAAGGCGAGCGCCCGTCAGATTACAAAACAGTCGCTGCTGACCCGGAGGTAGCGGGGTTGCGCATACTGCGGTGATTTCCGCCGGCTGGACAATGCCATCGCCATTTGCCGAGGGATTGATCGTGGGATCATCGAACTGACCCGGGAGCGGGAACCCGATCAGCCCGCCAGATTTCACCCGCGTTTCGACGTAGCGGAGGCCGATGTTGCCTGCGATCGACCAGCCGCTATCGAAATCGTGGCCGAAGTCCACGCGAGCGTAGGCCGCGTTGGTGATCTCGGTGACGTCAGAGATTTCGGGCGGGCAGAATGGATCGCAAGCCGTTACCGTTCCGGTCACCGGATCGGTGAAGGTGCGGCCGTTCACGCCGAGATTGAACCGTTCGGGCGTCTGTGAAAACTCTCCGATCTGTTCCCACTGCTGGTCGGTCGTCCCGGCGAGGTATTCGCCGAGGAAGTCGTCCCCGCCGAAGAAATAGGCTTCGCCACTGGGAACGGGGGTGGCCGTCCGGCCGCGCTGGAAACCGTCCGCAAAAGGCGAACGGATCTGCGAAAAGCCGGGGAAATCGTCGGTGTATGCGCCGCCACCGATCGCGAACTCCTGCCCGGGCAACCCAGTATAGAAACGGCCCGGGACGAAGCCGTTGCCGAACGGGCCGGGACCTTCCGAGAAACAGCCCGGTCCCGCACCCCAGGGGGCGCAACCGCCACGGCCGGCCCAAGGCGCCGAGAGATTGCCCCAGGTGCTGAAGTTCGTGTTCCGGGTTATGCGGTCCCGTGCAGCCCAGCGCGCGCCGAAGCGGGCCTTCTTGAAGAAGCCGTCGTCGCTGATGTCGTATTCGAGATCGGCCTTGACGCTGAACAGGTCGCCCTCGTTGCGCTCACGGCTGTCGAGGCCGAACCAGTAATAGGTGAAGAAACCGCTCGAGAAATAGTCGTCGGGCGCACCCGGAGGCGCGAGAAACTCGACATTGGGCGTATTGCCGCTGAGGTCGAGCGCGATGTCGGCCCAGGTGCTCATCGCGCCGAAGACCGAATCGCGATTGAGGTCAGAGGTAACGTATTGCGCTTCGACATTACCGCGGAAGCGGTCGGTGAAATCCATGTCGATGTCGAAGGACAAATCCTGGGTCACCGATTCGGTGTCGCGCAGGAACCGCAGCGTATCCAGCGGTATCCCGCCGAGACCGAAGGGTGTCGCGTAGGCGTTGCCGACATTGTCGGTCAGGATGCCGCTCACGAAGCGCCCGTTGTCATCGAAGGTGAAATTCGTGCCCGGACGCGGGTCGGGCGCCGACACGCCGTCGTCGATGCGGCCCAGCAGCGCGAATTCCTCGGTGAAGAAGCTGGTTTCCGAGCGCAGGTACTCGAAGGTCATCAGCAGGTCGCCATCGAGCGTCTCGAACTGGCCGACGGCGGAAAATGCCTCGCGATCACGATCGAGGTCGGTCGTGCGAACACCGGCATATTGCGGAACGATCACCGCGCCTGCCGGCGGGAACTGGTCCTCGGTGAAGTTGGGCGTATCGCCGAAACCGCCCGAATTCACATCGAACACGCGCAGGCATCCGCCGCTCAGATCGGCATTGCGGTAGCAGGGGTCGGCAACCTGCGAGGCATCGGTACGGCTCTTGAGCTCCGACCGGGAATAGGCAAGTTGCAGGCCGAAGGTGCCGGCGCTCGTATCGAAAGTATCCGATACGAGCAGATTGAACGTGGGCGACCATTCCTCGCGCAGATCGCCGTAATTGCCCTCGATCGAACCGGCAATGTTCAGACCCGGATTGTCGAGCGGCTTGCGCGTCACAAGGTTGACCAGGCCAGCAATCTGACCTTCGATCATGTCCGCCGTGGTGTTCTTGAACACCTCCACACGGCCCACGAGTTCGGGAGAAACATCCTCGAAGCTCAGCGACCGTCCGCCGGTGGCCGAGAAGATGTCCCGACCGTTGAGCTCGGAGCGAACGAAGGGCAGGCCGCGGATGATCACGCCGGTACCTTCGACCGAGAACCGGTCGGGGTCGGAAGTTTTTTCGAATCGCCCGATGTTCACGCCGGGAACGCGCTGGAGGGTCTCGGCGATCGAGCGGTCGGGGAGTGCGCCGATATCTTCCGCGGTCACTACGTCGACCACGGTATCCGCATTGCGCTTGATGTTCTGCGCACTCGCCAGCGACTGGCGGAAGCCGGAAACGACGATGACATTGGCATCATCGATTTCCTCGGGTGTTCCGCCCGGAGTTTCCTCGTTGAGCGTGTCGTCCGTTTCCTGCGCCCATGCGGGCTGTGCTGCTACCAGCGCCAGGCCCGATGCTGTGGTGAGCGCGGCGATGCGGCGCGAATGTGCGGCGACGCCAGTCCTTCTAAGAGACATGTTTCCTCCCTTGTCCCAAGCTTCCCAGCAGGTTTGATCCTGCAATCTGTTTGAAACATATCGAAGGTTGTGAGCGTTCACAAGATACAATATGTGCGAGGCGATGAGGCGTGGCGCTCTGGCAACAGAGGCCCCGAAATGGCATGAGGGGAGCGATGGCAATAGAACATATCGTAATCGTGGGTGGCGGCACTGCAGGCTGGATGGCGGCGGCAGCGCTGTCACGGATTCGCGATGGCCGGCCGGTCGCCATCACGGTGATCGAATCGGAACAGATCGGGACGGTGGGCGTGGGTGAAGCGACCATCCCGCCACTCGTCGAGTTCAACCAGGCGCTGGGTATCGACGAACGCGAGTTCCTCGCCGAAGTGCAGGGCACCTTCAAACTGGGAATCCAGTTCGTGAACTGGGGCCAGGTCGGGGAAAGCTACATTCACCCGTTCGGCGCCTATGGCTACGACATCGGCGGAATCAATTTCCACCAGGTCTGGCACAGCCTGCGTGGGCGGGGGGACAAGCGCCCGCTGCAATTGTTCAATCTCGAAACCATGGCGGCCTATTACGGGAAGTTTTCGCGCACCGAAGACTATGCCCGCGACGATCTGCCGCCGATGAACTACGCCTACCACATCGATGCGACGGCTTATGCGCGCTATTTGCGCAAATATGCCGAGAAGCGCGGCGTAGTCCGCCGCGAGGGAATCGTGGAGCAGGTGGCGCTCGACCCGGAAAGCGGCCACGTGGCCAAGCTGACCCTGTCCGATGGTGAGGAGATCGAGGGCGATTTCTTCGTCGACTGCACCGGCTTTCGCGGCCTCCTGATCGAACAGGCGCTCGAAACGGGGTACGAAGACTGGACCCATTTCCTGCCCTGCGACCGCGCCGTGGCGCTGCCATGCAATCGCGACGACGGTTCGCCGCCGCCGCCGTTCACGCGGGCCACCGCGCACAGGGCGGGCTGGCAATGGCAGGTCCCGCTGCAGCGCCGCAACGGCAATGGGCATGTCTATTGCAGCCAGTTCATGGAAGCCGACGAGGCACACGACATTCTCGTGCAGAACCTCGCCGGCAAGCCGACCGCCGAACCCAATCACCTGCGTTTCGTGACCGGCCGCCGCAAGAAGTTCTGGAACAAGAACGTGGTTGCGCTCGGTCTTGCTTCGGGTTTCATGGAACCGCTCGAAAGCACCTCGATCCACTTGATCAACACGGGCGTGAACAAGCTGATCGCGACCATGTCGCTCGACGGCATTACCGAAGCCCAGGCGAATACGTTCAACCGGCTCACGGTCAAGGAATACGAGCGGATCCGCGATTTCCTCGTACTCCATTACAAGGCCACGCGGCGCGACGATTCCCCGTTCTGGGACTATTGCCGGACGATGGACGTGCCGGATTCGCTGACCGAGAAGATCGAGCTGTTCAAGGCGAATGGCCAGGTGTTCCGCGAGGAGGACGAACTGTTCACCACCACCAGCTGGACCGCGGTGATGATGGGGCAGGGCATCTCTATGGAGGGCAACAGCCCCATGGCTGCGGCTGTGGCGGACACATCGGTGCAGGAGATCGACGAGATGGCGAAATCGATCCAGTGGCTGGTCCAGCAGATGCCCGGGCATCACCAGTATCTCCAGCGCTACTGCCCTGCGCGCGAGCCAGCGCCCGCCTGAGGCTTGCCCTTATCGGTGGGCCGCTCTAGCGCTCGCTGTGCATGTTCGATCCGCTGGCCTTCCGCAATGCACTGGGTTCCTTCGCCACCGGTGTGACCATTGTCACTGCGCGCGATGATTCCGGAAAGCCGGTCGGACTTACGGCCAACAGCTTCAACTCGGTAAGTCTCGATCCCCCGATGGTGCTGTGGAGTCTTTCGCTCCATTCGGGCAGCCTGTCGGTGTTCCGCGATGCCGATAACTGGGCGGTGCACGTTCTTGCAGCCGACCAGCAGACGATGTCGGATCGCTTCGCGAGGCCGGGACGCGACAAGTTCGATGGGCTGGACATGGCAGACGGTCCGGAAGGCGCGCCGCTGCTCGAAGGCTGCGCAGCTCGCTTCGGATGCCGCGCGCGGTTCGAATACGAAGGCGGCGATCACGCCATCTTCCTAGGCGAAGTAATCGATTTCGACCGGCGCGAGGCCGAGCCGCTCATTTATCACGGCGGGCAATACGGGCGCATCATGCGGCCCCCGTCGGGACAGGACCTCGAACGTGAGGGGCTCGCCGAAAAGAGCGCCTCGGGACTTTCCCTTACGGAACGCGGCAGCCAGTTGCTCGCCGCGCTGCAGGCGGTGGCGAAGCGCTAGACTCGGCGCGCTCGTCCCGATACCGGTTGCGAAAAGCAACCAAGGGAAGAGGCAGCATCATGAAAACCCGCATTACCGAAATGTTCGGCATCGAGCATCCGATCATCCAGGGCGGCATGCACTATGTCGGGTTTGCGGAGATGGCGGCGGCGGTTTCCAATGCGGGCGGCCTCGGCATCATTACCGGTCTCACTCAGGGCACCCCCGAAAAGCTTGCCGACGAGATCGCGAAATGCCGCGACATGACCGACAAGCCCTTCGGTGTGAACCTGACCTTCCTGCCCACGGTCAACGCGCCCGACTATCCCGGGCTGGTCCGCGTCATCATCGAGGGCGGGGTCAAGGTGGTCGAAACCGCGGGCAACAATCCGCAGCAAGTCCTGCCCTATTTCAAGGACGCCGGGGTCAAGGTGATCCACAAATGCACCAGCGTGCGCCACAGCCTGAAAGCGCAGTCGATCGGCTGCGACGCGGTCAGCGTCGACGGCTTCGAATGTGGCGGTCACCCTGGTGAGGACGACATCCCCAACATGATCCTGCTGCCCCGCGCGGCGGACGAACTGGAAATTCCCTTCGTCGCCAGCGGCGGCATGGCCGATGCGCGCAGCCTCGTCGCCAGCCTTGCGATGGGAGCCGACGGTATGAACATGGGCACGCGCTTCATCGCGACACAGGAAGCGCCGGTGCACGAGAATGTGAAGAAGGCGATTGTCGCCGCTTCCGAGCTCGACACAAGGCTGGTCATGCGCCCCTTGCGCAATACCGAACGCGTGATGACCAACGATGCAGTCGAGGAATTGCTACAGATCGAGAAGGAGAAGGGCTCCGACCTCAAGTTCGAGGATATCATCGAACAGGTAGCAGGCGTCTATCCGAGGATCATGATGGAAGGCGACATGGACGCGGGCGCCTGGTCGTGTGGCATGGTCGCGGGTCTCATCAACGATATCCCGACCTGTAAGGAACTGATCGATAGCATCATGGCCGAGGCAGAAACCCTGATCCGCCAGCGCCTGACCGGTTTCCTCGACGGCTGATCCGTTTCGTCCGATACAAGGATGCAATTTTTATGAATTCGATCGCTGCGGCCGACCGGCCCGCATGGGCGGCGCTGGTTCTGCCCATTGTCTTGCTGGGGGCAAGCATGCTGCTGTTCGTCGCCGTCGGGGCGGCGGACTATCCCGGCAAGATCGCCAAGGAGATGGGACACAGCACGGCGCAGCTGGCGATTGCCGCTGCGCTGGTATTCCTGCTTCACCGGACCGGACTTGCCCGCGAGGCCGGACTCACGCGTCCCGTGCGCGAATGGCCCCGGGGTTGGCCGCTCGCGGTGATTCCGATGGCGCTCATCGGGTTGATCAACCTGCTGTCGGTCGACGTGCAGGCACTCAGTTTCGACCTGCCGAGAGCCGCCGGCTGGCTTTACAACAGCATGTCGACCGGCCTGTTCGAGGAAATCCTGCTGCGCGGCTTTTGCTTCTACTATCTCTATCGCGCCTGGCAGAGCCGGCCCAATGCGCTGATCAAGGCGGGCATCGCGCAGGCGCTGATCTTCGGAATCGCGCATGCCTTCAATATTTTCCAGGCGCCGCTTGGCGATGTCGTTCCGCAGGTCGTCTATGCTACCTTGCTGGGGATCGGCTTTGCCGGGATCGCAGCCTACACGCGCAGCTTGTGGCCGGTGATCGGCATCCATGCGTTCATCAATGCGATGGGCGATCTCGACGTGTTTTTCGGTGTCGAGAGCTCCGCGGAAGCGGGCAGTGCGTCGGGCTATGTCGTCGCGATCGTGATCATTTTCGTGGTCTCTACGCTTCCCGGACTGGCCATGTTGCGGCGTCGGCAGGCGCAGATCGACGGAGCAACGCCGGATGCGTGATTTACTAGACCGCCGACGTGGGGCATCGTCGCCCGTGACCCATCTCCCGCCCCGGAATTGAGGAGCTTTCGCATGCTCGATACCAGCTATCGCACCGCCTACAATGAAGACCACGAGGCCTTTCGAGATACCGTGCGCAAGGTCTTCGCCGAGCACATGACGCCCTATCTCGACCAGCACGAGGAAGAGGGCATAGTTCCCCGCTCGGCGTGGAAGGCGCTGGGCGAGGCGGGCATGCTGTGCCCGACGGTCAAGGAAGAGAATGGCGGGCTGGGCCTCGATTTCGGCTTCAACTGCGTGCTGTGCGAAGAACTGTCCTACCTCGGCAGTTCGGCCGGTTTCACGCTGCAGAACGACATCACTGCGAACTACATCGAACGTCTCGGCACCGACGAGCAGCGCGCCAAATATCTACCGGGCATGGTTTCGGGCGATGTCATAACCGCGATCGCCATGACAGAGCCGGGCGCAGGCAGCGATTTGCAGGGCATTCGCACCACCGCGATCAAGGACGGCAACCATCTCGTGGTGAACGGGTCGAAGACCTACATCACCAATGGCCAGAATGCCGATATGGTGATCGTCGTCGCCAAGACCGATCCCTCGCAGGGCGCCAAGGGCACCACGCTGGTACTGGTCGATGCCGATACCGAAGGCTTCGAGCGCGGGCGCAATCTCGACAAGATCGGCCAGCATTCGGCCGACACGTCCGAGCTGTTCTTCAACGATTGCCGTGTGCCTATGACCAATATCCTCGGCGGCGAGGGACGCGGCTTCATTCATTTGATGGAAGAACTGCCGCAGGAACGGCTTGGCATTGCCGTCGGCGCACAGGCCGCCGCGCAGCGCGCTTTCGACGAGGCGGTGAACTTCACCAAGGACCGCAAGGCTTTCGGCAGAACCGTGTTCGAATTCCAGAACACCAAATTCGTCCTCGCCGACCTCAAGGCCAAGCTGCAGGTCGGCTGGGCGCATCTCGACTGGGCGATCAAAAAGCACCTCGCTGGCGAACTCACCACGGACGAGGCGAGTGCGGCGAAGCTATGGCACACCGATCTGCAGTGGGAGGCCTGCGACAAGGCGCTGCAACTGCATGGCGGGGCGGGCTATATGAACGAATACACCATCGCCCGCCTGTGGCGCGATGCGCGCGTGACCCGCATCTTCGGCGGCACCAACGAGATCATGAAGGAAGTGATCAGCCGCTCGATCTGAAGGAGAGCAGCCAATGGCCGATCCGCTCGATTTTTCCGGACAGACCGTTCTGGTCGTCGGTGGTTCGAGCGGGATCGGCAACGGCATCGCCCACGGTTTCCGAGAGCGGGGCGCCGAGGTTCATGTGACCGGCAGGCGGCCCACAGCCGAGGATTACGCGGGAGAAAAAGGCAGCGATCTCGCCGGCCTCATCTTCCATTCGCTCGACGTCGCGCAGGCCGGGGCGGTTGAATCGATTGTGCTGCCCGCAGGGCTCGATGTGGTGGTCCTTTGCCAGGGCACCGTGCGCTATGGCCGCGAGGAATTCGAGCGGCCCGGCTGGGACGCGGTGATGGAGGTCAACCTCAATTCGCTGATGGACTGTGCGCGCATCGTGCGTCCGAAACTGGCGGAAAATGGCGGCTCGCTGATAATCGTCAGCTCGGTCGGGGCCTATCACGCGATGATCGGCAATCCGGCCTACGCCGCCAGCAAGGCGGGCGCGGCAAGTCTCGTCGGCAGCCTGGCACAGGCCTGGGCGGGCGAAGGAATTCGCGTCAACGGCATCGCACCGGGCCTGGTCCCGACCAAGCTGACGAAGGTGACGACCGATGACGAACAACGCGCCGCCGGTATAATTTCCCGCATCCCGGCGGGGCGCATGGGCACCCCGCAGGACATGGCGGGAGCCGCGCTGTTTCTCGCCTCGCCGCTGGCGGATTATGTCGTCGGCCAGACAATCCGCGTCGATGGCGGGATGACGCTCTCATGAACGTTGGATGGAGGCTTTCCTACTCCACCGGCGTTTGCGATGTGGACACCATGGAGCTGAGAGGCACTATGTTTTCGTCGCGCGCACCTTGTGTCACTTTTGCGGGATGACGATGTAAAACAACAAGTTGGCGGCGTTTTCAAGGGTGACGCAGTGTCACCTTTGTCACGCAGACCGGGCATGGAGAACGTTTCGCCGTCGCACAGGGAGGACCTACACATGGAATACGTCAATCTCGGCCCCTCGGGCCTCAAGGTTTCGCGTCTTTGCCTGGGCTGCATGAGCTATGGCGATACCAGCAAGGGATGGCACGGGGACTGGGTGCTGTCCGAGGAGGAAAGCCGCCCCTTCATTCGCGAGGCGCTGGAGGCGGGGATCAATTTCTTCGACACCGCCAACATGTATTCGCTCGGCGCGTCAGAAGAGGTCGTCGGACGCCTGCTCCCCCAATTCGCCCGGCGCGACGAAATCGTGGTTGCTACCAAGGCCTTCATGCCCTGGCGGCAGGCGCCCAATACCGGCGGCCTCTCGCGCAAGGCGCTGATGCAGGCGATCGACGACAGCCTGACACGGCTCGATATGGACTATGTCGACCTCTTCCAGATTCATCGCTGGGATACCGAAACCCCGATCGAGGAAACCATGGAGGCGCTGCACGATATCGTGAAGGCCGGCAAGGCGCGCTATATCGGTGCGTCCTCGATGTGGGCGTGGCAGTTTGCCAAGGCGCAGGAGGCTGCGAAAGGGAACGGTTGGACCCGCTTCATCTCGATGCAGAACCACGTCAACCTGCTCTACCGCGAGGAAGAGCGCGAAATGCTGCCATTGTGCGCCGATCAGGGCGTGGGAGTGATCCCGTGGAGCCCGCTTGCGCGTGGCAAGCTCGCGCGGGCCTGGGACGAAAGCACCGTTCGCAGCGAAACCGACGGTTTCGGCAAACTGCTCTATCGCCAGCAGGAAGAGGCAGATCGCGCCATCGTCGAGGCAGTCGGTGCGATTGCCGAGGAACGCGGCGTCTCGCGCGCGACTGTCGCGCTGGCCTGGCACTTCGCCAAGGAGGTCACCGCACCGATCATCGGGGCGACCAAGGACGGTCACATCGGCGCCGCGGTCGCCGCCATGGGTCTGGAGCTGACGGCGGAAGAAGTGCGTCGGCTCGAGGAGCCCTACATGCCGAAAGCACCGGTCGGCGTGGAAACCACCGTCCCGCGAGACTGGTCCGTTTCCGTTCGCGAAGATTAGAAAATTCGCCCTTTTTCGCGAAGTGTTACAATCGCGGAAAGGGGGTCACATACAAGTCACAAGACTGCGGCATCGCTGCCTTCGACAGGTGGGGTGATTGCCGCGTGCGCACGATTAACATTTTCCTGACCGACCCGATCGCGGGAGACCTTCCGGACTTCGACAACGGGGACATCCGATACGTTTTTGCCCGTCTCTATCCCGACGGGCCGAGACGGCTGGTCGAAGGGCCCGTCTGCGCCTTCGTCGACTGGGTCATGGACGACCTTTCCGGGCTGGAGATGTGCCGCCGCCTGCGCACCGATCCGCGTATGGAAGATGCGCATATAACCATCGTGCTCGAAGAAGACGATGCGGAAGACAAGCGGCGGGCATTGCGGGCGGGCGCGGACGATTACATCGTCGGCCCGATAGACCGCACTGCCGTCCTAGACCGGGTGATGGCGCTGCAGGTCGGCGGCGCGCAGCCGCGGGTCACTGAGCGCCTCGAGCTCGGCCAGTTGCTGGTCGATCTCGCCGCGTTGCAGGCACGCTGGAACGGCCAGGCACTCGACTTGCGGCCGAACGAATTCCGCTTGCTGCATTTCCTCGCCCAGAACCCGGATCGGGTATTGTCGCGCGCGGACCTGATCGCCGCTCTCGGCAAGCAGGAGCCGCCGATCGACGAGCGTACCGTGGATGTCTGGATCGGCCGCTTGCGCCGCGCCCTGCGCAAGGTGGGTGCCGGAGAGCGTGTGCGTACTGTGCGTTCGCTCGGATACGTATTCGATAGCTACGAGTGACACTGGCGTAGGATTGGGAGCTGCAACGGTCCCGGTTGAAACCAAGCGGGCATTTGCACCAAGAAAAGGGGGCCGCCCGAAGGCGGCCCCCGGGGTGTGAAGACTGTCTTCTCTCAGAACTCGGCGGAAAGCGATACGGCGAAGCTGCGACCGACGTCGTAGCTGTTGATCTCGATCCGGTTGGTGCCGTTGGTCTGGAATTCGAAGTGATCGCGACCCGTCAGATTGCGGGCTTCCAGCTTCAGTTCGAGATCGGTACCGGAGAGTTCGAAGCCCTGCCGCACCACGAAGTCGAGACGAAGGCCCGGATCTTCGACTATGTCGGGCAGTGCCGCCGTTCCGCGGCTGGTCACGCGCTCGCTGGCATAGCTCAACAGGAATGTGGCCTGGCTGATCTTGTCCAGATCCTCGATGCCGAGCTGCAGATTGACAAGGTGGTCCGACTGGCCCGTCAGTGGCACGCCGTCGCGGAAGAAGTTGGTCGCCGGCTGGTCCGCGAGCGGGAAGACCCGAGCGATATCGTTCGAACTGACCTGCAATTCCGAATTGGTGTAGGTATAGTTCGCGATGGCAACCAGGCGCTTGCTGTCCCACCAATCGCCCAGATTGTAGAGGTCCTTGTTCCACTGGAACTCGGCTTCCACACCGTAGAGCTGAGCCGAAGGAGCATTTGCAAAACCGCTGATCTGGTTGTTGTCCGAGAAGCTCGAGAAGATCTCGATCGGATTCTCGATATCCTTGTAGAAGCCGGCGACGCTCGCCTTGCTGCCCGAGCCCCAGTAATATTCGAGCCGTGCTTCGTAATTCGTCAGCTCGCTGTCGACCAGCGACGGGTTGCCGTTGAACTGGCGGTTGGTTTCCGGATCGAAATAGGTCTGGAAAATCAGTTCGCGGAACTGCGGGCGCGCGATCGTCTTCGATGCGTTCAGGCGCAGCTGGAGACTATCGGTCACTTCCCAGGTGAGCGTTGCGCCCGGCAGGAAGTAGTCGTTCTCGAGCAGGGTCGTATTGCCCGAACCGCTTGGCGTGCCGTCCAGGCCTAGCGGGATGACTTCCTGCGTGGCATCTTCGTAGCGCACGCCGACATCGAGCGAAACGCCGAGGGTCGGCTCGATCCGGGTCTGGACGTAGCCCGCCAGAATCTCGAGACCTGCGGCGAAGGCCGGGTCCGAACCGGTCGTATCGAAGATGGTATAGGTGAACGGTCCGATACCCGCGGCATCTTGTGCCACCGGATCGTAACCGAGTTCGATCAGCGAATCGCCGAGCAGGTTGTCCGGGCGGAAGGCGCCGAACACATCGGGGTAGCCGCCCGAGGCACGGATATCGAATTCGCGCCGCGAGGACAGCCGCTCGGTGTCGGTATAGGCACCGCCCACCGTCACTCCGAGCCAGTCCGCCAATTGGTAGCTCAGATCGACACCGCCGTAGTAAAGGTCTTCGGTCAGATCCGAGAATGCCACCACGGCGCCGCCGCGCTGCGGGTCGAGCGTATTGAGAAAGACGTTTCCGAGCGGATCGTTGGCATTGTTGGTACGCGTATAGGTGAACTCCCATTCATAGGGCGCTTCACGCTGTGTCTGGGCATAGCCGCCACGCAGGTCGACCGAAAGATCGCCGAATTCCAGTTCGCCGGTAAATTGCGTATCGAACAGCTGGCGCTCGTACCAGGCGGTGTCTTGGACCTGGTCGGTGTCGTCATTCTGGAAGTCGGTGCCCTCGGCGAGCGAGGCGCGCTTCAGGCTGTCCCGGATGAACAGGTTGACGATCCGGAAGCGATGCTCGCCAACCTCGAGGCCGAAGCCCAGCATGGCGTTCGCGAGGATGCGCTGGTCGGTGGTGAACTGGCGGAAGTCGGTGTCGAGATCGAGGTCCGTATTCACCGCGGTCTGGCGTGTGATGAACCGATTGCGCCACTTGTTGCTCAACGAAGCCGTGGCGATGATGCCGAAGCGGCCGTCGGAAAAGACGTCGAAGCTGGTTCCCGCGGTAATTCCGGTCGACCAGTTGGCTGGCAGATTGTCGGTGCTCTGCAGCAAAATCAGGTTGGGATCGCCCAGTTCGAGCAGGATCGAGCGCTGGTCGACGCTCGGGTCCGAGATAGGAACGCCGCTGTCGAGATAGTTCTGCAGCGCGGGCCGCGTGGTGCGGCGGCCATCGTCGAAACCGAACCAGTCGTAGCTCGACCCATAATAGGTGTAGCCGGTGCCGAAATTGGTTTCGCTGTCTCCGGAAATCCCGGCGCTGATCTTGATGAAGCTTTCTTCGGGAACGGCGCGCGTGGTGAGGTTGATCACGCCGCCGCCGAATTCGCCGGGGAAGTTCGCCGAATAGGTTTTTTGAACCAGGCTCGATGCGATGATGCTGGTGGGAAAGATATCCAGCGGCACGACGCGGCTGAGGGGCTGCGGCGACGGCAACGGGAGACCGTTGAGGAGCGCAAGCGAGTAACGATCGCCCAGGCCGCGAACGAAGACGAGGCCGTTGCCTACGGTCGACAGGCCTGTGACCCGGGTCAGCGCGCCGGCGATGTCGCCTTCGCCGGTGCGGGCGATGCTGGCGCTGTCAAGGACCGAGACGACCTGCGAGGATGCGCGAGTCACGTCCTGGCGACGGCGTCCGGTCACGACGATGGCGCCGCCGGGGACGGAAATCTCGGGCTCCTCGAACTCTTCCTCGGCTGGCGTGTCGTCGATACCCTCGACCTGTTGTGCCAGGGCGGCGTCGGTCGCGGGGTCTTCTTCGGCGGGAACGCCTTCGGCGCCGGTGCCTATGCCCGTTTCCTGGGCATAGGCGGCGCCGGGAATGGTGAGCGCGGTGGTGAGCAGGAGCAGCGCGGTTAGCTGCTTGCCGGTCGACATGGTTCGAGACCCCCTCATGTTCAGGCCTTTGAAAACTGTGTGGAGCCCTGCGATGGCTCCCGTGCGAAAAAGCGAAGAAGGCCGCGGGACGCACGATATGCGTGCGTCCCGCGGCCTCTGGTGCCGATTAGTAGACCGGCAGGCTCGAGCAATCGGACACGGCGGCGTCGAAGGTCACCGTGGCCGAGTTGCAGGTCCAGCCCTGAATCCAGGTGTCGTTGCCCGGATAGGCCGCGCCGATGTTGGTCGGCAGCGTGAAGAACGCATCCAGCGAGGTCGGATCGAACACGGCGACCCCATTCTCGTTGGCGCCGTTGACGAAGGTCATCGTCAGCGTGTTGGTGAAGCCCGAATCGTTGTTCGAGCCGGCATCGTAGATCGCCTGCGTCTGGGCGGCGGTGACTCCGTCGCTACCGTCGCGGAAGTCGACATCGCAATCCATCACGAAGCTTTCGAAGACCGGCGGGCCGTCTTCGTCGGGCCCTGCGCCGGCAGCGCGGATCGTTTCGGGAAGGTCGAGACGCAGGCAGGGCGTTCCGCCGGTCTGGTCGACCAGAACCGAGTTCACGATGGCGAAATCGGCGCCGCCGCGGATGCGGATGGCCTGATCCTGCTCGGCGCCATTGTGGATGAAGGTCGCATTCGAGATCTGCGTCTTCTGGCGCGGGGTCTGCTCTTCGAGGCCGTTGTTCGAGTCAGCTTCGATGATCGTGTCGCCGACACCGGGGCGTTGAACCACGATAACATTCTGCATGTTGGACTTGACGCCGGTATCGGTGTCGAGGCTGTCGTCTTCCGCACCGACGACGATCAGGTTCCGCACGTCGAACTGGCCGCCGAAAAACTCGACGCCGTCATCCGAGCTGTTGTAGCTCATGATGTTGCTGATGCTGGTACCGCTGCCGACACCGCCGGTGGTCAGGGCCTGCAGTTCGTTGTCGCCCGAAAGGACGAAACCGGAATAGCGAATCTGCACGTAGTCGAGGTTCCCCGAGTCGTCGTCGGGGGTAGCACCGCCGAACAGGGCAGGCTGAGCCGCGCCTTCGACCTGGCGTTCGCAGGCGACGGTGCCCGGCGTGGCGCCGGGTGCGCCGCAGTCGGTAACCGGTGCGCGGCCGGAAAGGACGAGACCGCCCCACTGGCCCGACGAGTTGACGGTATTGAGCCCTTGGACGTTGTCGCGGCTGGTGAAGATGATCGGGCGTGCGGCAGTACCGACGGCCTGGATCGTGTTTCCGCGGTTGACGTTCATCCAGCCCGAACCCGACGAGAAGAGGATGACGCCCGGCTCGATGGTCAGCTCGACATCGGTATCGGCACCGGTATCGGCTGGGCCGCCATCGGTGCCGACGTCGACACGTCCATTGATGCGATAAAGCAGGCCGTTGATGAAGGGCAGGGTGGACGAAGCGGCGAAGCGCTCCGGCAGTTCACACACGCGGTAAGTGCCGGTCGGGCCCGAAATGGTTCCGGTGTCGGTCAGGCCGACGGGGTCCGAGATGGTCGGGCAACCGGCAGCCGGAGTGACCAGCGTCGACGTCGGGGTCGGCGTCGGGGTCGGCGTGGGTGCCGGGGTATTGGTGTTGTTGATGGTGATGTTCCCGCCGGTGCCCGGCGAGACGATTTCGTCGGCGCCGCAGCTGGCGAGAGCCAGAGCGGAGCAGCCGAGAACGAGCGAACGATGGAAATTGGTCACGGGTAACGGTCCCCTCAAAAACCGGATGAATCGAAATGCGAATTCGTTGATCGCGAATCGTCCGCTAGGGGTGCTTCGTGACACTTTTTATCGTTTCGTGACCGTTGTGTTGCAAAACCGGCAAATGGCACGACGAACCGAGCCGGTTCTCGAAAATACCTTTGCCGGCGCTAGAAATTTCAGTTTTGTGACAATGTTACGGAATTGTTGCAGTCGCTTTGGGCGGGGTTCATAACAGCTCTCAGAACAGGAAAGGGAGAGCTGTCATGGCGATCATTACCAGCGTTGCTTTGGCCCTTCTCGTGCAGGGTCCCGTCGACGCGGCCAAGACGCCGCAGGCCGAATATGACGTCGGCTACGAAGAACTCGTCGCGAACGACAATCTTGCGGCGCGCGAAATCATCGAAAACTCGGATGAATTGGCCGAAGATGATCCGGCACGGTTGATCAACCACGGCATCGCCCTCGCGCGCACAGGCAACTATGAGGCGGCGCGCGCCGCGTTCGAGGCCGCAGCCAGCGCCCGCAACAGCGTCGAGCTTGAAACCGCACAAGGCAAATGGGTGGATTCGCGCCGCCTTGCCCGCAAGGCCCTGGCAATGCTCGATAAGGGCGAATTTGCCCGCTATTACGCACTGTCGCTTCGCTAAGTCCGCGCGAGATCACCGAACCAACAGGCCCGCCTTCCTTTTTTGCGGAAGGTGGGCCAATTCGTATCGGCCGCGATAGTTTCCTCCACAATTCAGCTTTTTGTCACCCGCCTGTCATGTAGTATCCTCAATGGGGCCGCACGGAGGGTGCAATGATTCTCGCACGCTTGGCGCTGGTTTTGGGATTGTCCTGCGCAGCGCTTTCCGCCTTTCCTGCAAAGGCGGATGTCATGGAGATCGACGCGGACGGAGCGCGCTGGGTGACCGGCGGGGGCACCGCCCTTCCTGCTGCGCAGAACGAGTTGGCGGCGTCCGGACCGCTGGCAGAAGTCCCTGCGGATCTTGTCGTTCCCGACATCGCGGTCGCAGATCCCGTCGAACATGCCCGGCTGGTGCCCGAGGGATACAAGGCGAAAGTGGCCGAACTGGCCGCGCGTTTCGACCTCAGCCCGACGCTGATCGAGGCTGTCGTGTGGCAGGAGAGCCGCTGGCGTGCCAATGCGGTATCGCCGGTCGGTGCCCGGGGTCTTGCCCAACTGATGCCCGGCACCGCGCGCGATCTCGGCGTCGACCCCGACGATCCCTTCGCCAATCTCGAAGGTGGGGCGCGCTATCTGCGCGAACAGCTCGACCGGTTCGACGGCGATCTCGAGAAAGCGCTAGCCGCCTACAATGCCGGACCCGGACGCGTCATTCGTGCGGGCGGCATTCCCCGCATTCGCGAAACACAGCATTATGTGGCGGCCATCATGGGCCGTCTGTCAGACCATTCACGGGAGTAGATAATTGAGTCGCAAGTTTACCGTTCCGGCAGCTCTTGCCGCATTGACGACCCCCAGCGCAGCGTTTGCGCAGGCTGCCGATCCGGCAGGGTCGGGCCCCATCGTCGCAGCGCTTGGCTGGCTGCAGGGGACCTTGCTCGGCAATGTCGCCACCGCGGTTGCAGTAATGGCCGTGGCGGCAGTCGGTTTCATGATGCTGACCGGGCGCCTCAACTGGCGTTTCGGCGCGACCGTGATCATCGGCGTGTTCATCCTGTTCGGTGCGGCTTCGATCGTCGCCGGTATTCAGGGCGTGGCGAGCTAGCATGACCGCGCTCGTCCGCCATCCCGTTCACCGCGCATTGACGCGCCCGCAGATGTTCGCGGGGGTGACATATAACTATTTCATCATCAACGGGATGGTGACGACCGAGGCATTCCTGATCACCGGCAGCTGGCTGGCGTTGCTGGTCTTCGCCGTGATGCATGGCATCGGCTATTTCGCCTGCCTGCGCGAACCGCGCATTTTCGACCTGTGGATTACCAGGGTCAGTAAGTGCCCGCGGGTGAAAAACTACAAGCGCTGGGGGTGCAATTCCTATGCCGCGTAAAGAGAAATGGATGGGCGCTGCGGCGTGGAGCGCGAAGGAAGCGCGCGCCGGCGACCGCTTGCCCTATCTGCGCCTGATCGACGAAAGCACCATGCTGTTGCGTGACGGCAGTGTGATGACCGCGATTCAGGTCCCGGGCCTGCTGTTCGAGACCGAGGACAGCGAAGCGTTGAACGCCCATGCTGCGACGCGCGAAGTCGTGCTGCGTTCCACGCTCGATGCGCGTTTCGTTCTCTACCACCACGTCATCCGCCGCCGCGTTTCGGTGGAGCTGGAGGCGCAGTACCCCGATCCGATCAGCCGCCATATCGACGAGCGTTGGCGCGAGCGGCTCGGCTCGGGCCAGCTGTTCGTGAACGACCAATTCATTACACTGATCCGCCGGCCTGCACGCGGCAAGGCGGGGCTGGCCGAACGCATGAGCAAGAAGTTCAAGCGCGGTGGCGGCGAACGGCTCGAAGCCGATCCGAAGGACCTGCGCAGCCTGCGCGCCGCCTCGCAAGGATTGGTCGCCGCGCTTCAGGCCTATGGCGCGACCCCGCTCGGCGATTATGTCGGTCCGCAGGGTCATACCAATTCGGAAATGCTCGAGCTCTTGAGCGCGCTCTACAACGGCGAGATGCGCCCCGTGCGTAAGCCTGCCGACGATGTCGATCTGGGGCACATGCTGCCCTATCGCCGCGTCAGCTTCGGGCTCGATGCAATCGAGATGCGCGGTTCGGGCGCGCCCGATTTTGCCGCGATCCTGGGCCTCAAGGACTATCCCGAGGCGACTTCGCCGGGGTTGCTCGACAGCCTGCTGCGCCTACCGTTCGAAATGGTCGTGTCGGAAAGCTACGCGCCTGCCGAACGCCAGACCGCGCGCGAACGCATGGATCTCGCCATCCGGCGCCTGAAAAGCGCGGACGAGGAGGCCGCCGCCGAACGCGCCGACATGATGGCCGCGCGCGATGCGCTGGGAAACGGCGCGGTCGGCTTCGGCGACCATCACCTGACCGTCATGGTCAAGGAACAGGGTCTCGGCCGACTCGACGATGCCATGGCCGCCTGCGCCGCCGCACTCGCCGATACCGGCGCGATCGCGGTGCGCGAGGATACCAATTGCGAGCCCGCTTTCTGGGGACAGTTCCCGGGCAATGAGAGCTATCTCGTCCGCCGCGCGCTGATCTCAAGCGCCAATATGGCCAGCTTCGGGAGCCTGCACGGCTTCGCGCTCGGCCAGGCGCAGGGCAACCACTGGGGCGAGGCGGTTACGCTGCTGGAGACCACCAGCGCCACCCCGTTCTTCTTCAATTTTCACCACGGAGATCTCGGCAATTTCTCGGTCATCGGGCCCTCGGGTTCGGGCAAGACCGTGGTTATGAACTTCCTCGCCGCGCAGGCGCAGAAATTCAGCCCCCGCACCATCCTGTTCGACAAGGACCGTGGCGCGGAACTCTTTGTGCGCGGCATCGGCGGGCGCTACGACAGCATCCGTGCGGGTGAGCCGACCGGTTTCAACCCGCTCGCGCTGCCCGACACGCCGGGCAACAAGGCCTTCCTGCGCGACTGGCTGGGCGTGCTGCTCAAGGCCGAGGGGCCGGAGGAAGAGCAGACCATCGCAGGCGCGGTCGACGCGGCCTATGCCAACGATGCGTCGCTGCGCCGCCTGCGCCACTTCAAGGAATTGCTGTCGGGCAGCCGCCGCCCGCAGCCGGGCGACCTCGCGGATCGTCTCGGCGCATGGATCGGGGAAGGCGAACATGCCTGGATGTTCGACAATGCCGAGGACAGGCTCGACCTGACGAGCCGCGTGCTCGGCTTCGACATGACCGCGCTGCTTGAAAATCCCAAGCTGCGCACACCGACCATGATGTACCTCTTCCACCGCATCGAGGAACGGCTGGACGGCAAGCCGACCATGATCCTGATCGACGAGGGCTGGAAGGCACTCGACGACGAGGTCTTCGCCGCGCGCATCCGCGACTGGCTCAAGACGCTCAGAAAGCGCAACGCGCTGGTCGGTTTCGCCACGCAGTCGGCGCGAGACGCGCTCGAAAGCCGCATTTCGACCGCATTGGTCGAGCAGACCGCAACCATGGTGTTCATGCCCAATTCGCGCGCGCGGCCGGAAGATTACTGCGACGGCTTCGGCCTGACCGAGCACGAACTCGCGCTGATCCGAACGCTGCCGGCGCACAGCCGCTGCTTTCTAGTACGCCAGCCCGACGCCAGCGTGGTCGTGCGTCTCGACCTGTCCGGGGCGCCCGAAGTGCTGACACTGCTTTCGGGCCGTGAGAGTTCGGTTCGCCGCCTCGACCTGCTCCGCGAAGCATTGGGCGATGCGCCCAGCGAATGGTTCCCCGCGCTCACCGGCACCAAGTGGCCGGGCGGCGCCAACGACGAAGGGGAGGCGGGGGTCGAAGCCCTCGGCCTTGCCGCGGAGTGAGCGTGAATTGCCAACAGGCCACCGAGCAGGTCGGCAATGGTGTCGCCGCCGCACTGCGCGGGGTGGACTGTATCGCGGGCGAGGCTAGCGCGGCTGCCTTCGGCCGCCTGTTCGCGCCGGGCGGATCGCTCGGCACCGTGCTCACCATTCTTCTGACGATCTTCATCGCGCTGTTCGCGCTCGCACTGCTGACCGGGCGCACCAATATCGGCGTGCGCAGCCTCGTCCCCCGGATGATGACGCTGGGATTGGTGCTGACCTTCGCGACAAGTTGGATCGCCTATCAAAGTGTGGTGTGGAACCTCGCGGTCGCGACGCCCGACTATCTCGCGGGCATCCTGACCGGCACGCAAGGATCGGCTACCGACACTTTCGCGCAGAAGATCGACGTGGTCTTCATCGCCATCCAGGAAGCGAGCGCGGGAGCGGAAGACATCTCCACTTTTTCGCCCGAAGGAATGATGTGGTTCGGTGCGCTTCTCTTCATGCTCGGCACGGTGGGCCTGCTTGTTACCACCAAGATCGCATTGGGCGTGCTGATCGCGCTTGGCCCCCTGTTCGTCGTCATGGCGCTTTTCAACGGTACGCGGGGCCTCTTCACCGGCTGGGTCAAGGGGCTGACGATGTGCGCGCTCGCGCCACTGTTCGCGGTGCTCGGCGGCAGCGTGATGCTCGAACTGGCAGTTCCCATCCTTGCCGCACTCACCGCCGTACCCGGGCAGGTCGATCCGCAGGCGGGCATGGCCTTCTTCCTGATCGGGGCCGTGCACGTTGCGCTCATGATACTGGTGCTCAAGGTCGCCGGCACGATGGTGGCGGGCTGGAGCGTTTTCGGCCTCGTTCCGGACAGGGAAGAAAAACCGTCTCCCGCGGCCGCTCCACAGCAGGCCGCACCGGCCCCCGCGCTCGCTCAGGCGCAGTCGGCCAATCAGACAAGTTCGCAGGCGCGCAAGATCGACGTATCGGCCGTGCCGACCTCCTACGCCGCGAACGATCCCGGCGGTTCTGACGCCGGCGGGGCGCGCGTGACCAAGGTCTACGCGACCTCTTCAGGTTCCGCTCAGCAAGCCATCACTAGCAAGGCCCGCATGCGCGGTTCCGGCATCGGCAGCCGGTTCAAATCCGCCGCGCCCAAAGCCCTCGACCGATCCATGGAGAAACACGCATGATCCGCGCGCTCTTTCCCGCGCTCGCTCTCGCCCTGCTGGCTGCCCCTGCGGCGGCACAGGATTCGCGCCTCGTCGAGGTGATGTATGACGAGGCCAAGGTGGTCCGCGTCGAAGGCCGGGTCACGGTGCAGGCCAGCATCATGTTCGGCGACGACGAGGTGATCGAGAATGTTGCCATCGGCGACAGTTCGACCTGGCAGGTCACCCCCAACAAGCGCGCCAACATCCTGTTCGTAAAACCGCTGGATGCGCGCGCTTCGACCAATCTCACGGTCATCACGAGCAAGCGGACCTATCTGTTCGACCTCGTCGCCAATCCCAATGCCAAGCCGCTCTACCTGATGCGCTTCGCCTATCCGGACGAGCCCGAGGAAGAAGAGGCGCAGATGGTCGCCGCGCCCAATGCCATCGAGCGGCAGGCAGCGCGCGATCCCTATGCCGTGGTCGACCCGGCGGATCTCAACTTCGCCTGGAACGCGTCGGGCGATCCCGAACTGCTGCCCGAAAACACCTATGACGACGGCACGGCGACTTTCCTGACCTGGCCGACGGGCAAGGACGTGCCCGCGATCCTCGTGACCAATAGCGAAGGTGTGGAAGGTCCGGTCAACTTCACCGTCCGCGGCGATACGATAGTGGTCGACGGCGTTCCGCGAACGATCGTCCTGCGGTCGGGCGAGGATTCCGCCCAACTCATCAATACCGGGCCCGAACGGCCCGCTGCCAGTGCGAGCGGCAATCCCGCTCTCGCCTCGAAGGGGAGGTAAACGATGCGTCTTGCCATGCGACTGCCCGAGAAGAAGCCGGGCGACAGCGGCATCGCCAATGATGTCGATCCGCGCGAAGGTGCCGATGCAGAAGTCATCGACCTGGCGCAGCGCAATGCCTTTCCGGCGGTTGCGCGTCCGGCGGGAAAGTCCGACGCGCTCGGCCTCGTGGCGGGTATCGCGATCGTCGCCGGCCTCGGCCTGGTGACGCTGTGGAGCATGAATTCCGCCCGCGTGGCACCGCCCGAGGGGATCGGCGGCCAGCAGGCGCCGGTGGAGGCCGCACCTGCCGTGCCTCCGCAGGCGATCACTCCGCCGGCCCCCGCGCAAGCCGTCGCGGCCCCCGCAGCCCGGCCCGATCCCGCGCCGCAGCCGGTGCTCGCCGCGCAGCCTCAGCCCGGTCTCGCGGCCAATCCCTATGCTAACCCGACGGTAGTCTTCGACTCGGGCGCTTCACCCGCCACGTTGGCGATCGTCGAGCCGGGCACCGGCGGCGATACTGCTTCCGCCGGATCGACCGGCAATTCCGCGACCGATTTCGCCAGCCGCATCGGCGGCGTGGGCGGTGCGCCCGCGCAGGCCAAGGCGATGGTCAATCCCACGACCACGGTCACGCAAGGCACGCTGATTCCCGCGATCCTCGAAACCGCGATCGATACCAATGTTCCGGGCTACGTCCGCGCGGTGGTCAGCCAGGACGTGCGCAGCTTCGATGGGACGAAGATCCTCGTCCCGCGTTCCAGTCGCCTGATCGGCCAGTATCAATCGGGGCTGCAGAACGGCCAGAAGCGCGCCTATGTCATCTGGACGCGGCTGATCCGTCCCGACGGGGCCTCGGTCAATCTGGCATCACCCGCGATCGGGTTCGACGGGACGACCGGCCTTGCCGGCAAGGTTTCGGGCAACAGCTTTTTCAGGCGGTTCGGTTCGGCCATGTTGCTTTCCGTGGTCGGCGGCGTTGGTTCGCTCGCCACCGGCGGTGCGGCCGGCGTATTGATCGGCGGAACGAGCCAGTCGGCTGCCGCAACGGCGGCGGAGCAGGATGGCCAGCGCGGTCCGACCGTGCGCGTGCGGCAGGGCGAACCGATCCGCATCTTCACCGCGCGCGATCTTGATTTCTCCTCGGTCAGCTGAGCGAGTCAGATAGCGTGAGCGCCGACGTCCATCCCTTCCACCCGGACGATCATCCGGAAGAGGACGCACCGCCGGTTGACCTGCATGGCGAGCGCAGCGTCTACCTCGATGCCTATCTGGCGCCGTTTCGCGAATGGCTAGAGCGCGACACAGTGACCGAGATCCTCGTCAATCGGCCGGGCGAGGTCTGGGTCGAGGATGCCGCCGCCGGCGGGATACAGAAGATCGTGCGTCCGGACATCGACGATCGGTTGATCCAGCGCCTTGCCGAACAGGTGGCGCGGGTCAGCCACCAGGGCATCAATCGCGAACATCCGCTGCTCGGTGCAACCTTGCCCGGCGGTGCGCGTGTGCAGTTCTGCGGCCCGCCCGCGGCCCGCAAGCACTGGGCGATGGCGATCCGCAGGCATCGCCGCCTCGACCTGCCGCTCGATGCTTATGACACCGGACCGCTGGTGCCGCCGCAGCGGGGCGCCATGCCCGATGCGCAGGCAGAGCCGGTCGCCTTTCTGCGCGAGGCGATCCGCCAGCGCCGCACTATCCTCGTCTCCGGCGGCACGAGCACCGGCAAGACGACCTTCCTCAACGCCATGCTTGGCGAGATCCCCAGGCACGAGCGCGTCGTGCTGGTCGAGGATACGCCCGAACTCAAACTGCCTGGCGAAAACGGGGTAGGTCTGGTTGCGGTCAAAGGCGAGCTGGGCGAGGCCAAGGTCACGGCCAATGAACTCCTTCAGGCCGCCCTGAGGCTGCGGCCCGATCGCATCGTCCTGGGCGAATTGCGCGGCGCGGAGAGCGTCAGCTTCCTGCGCGCGATCAATACCGGCCATCCGGGTAGTTTCTCGACCATCCACGCCAACTCGCTTCGCGGCGCGCTCGAGCAACTATCCCTGATGGTCATGCAGACGGGAATCGGCCTCACCCGCAGCGACACGATTGCTTACGCGGCCAGCGTGATTGACGTGATCGTACAACTCGGACGCGACGGATCGGGCAAACGCGGCATTGCGCAGATCGCGGAGAGCCATACGCTCGTCTGACTGCGGTAAATCTGCATCACTGTTCGCGAGCCCGCGATGCCGTAACGTCAATTGCGCACGCAATCGACACCCTCGAACAACACTTGCCAAAAATATGTGGGCCTTTGCGCAACAATCATGCGCGAACCCTTGCGTGCATACGAATGTATGATAGCTATGGGACGATAGGCCGCAAAAGACGGCCACATGGAGAGGAGAGGGTTAATGAGGGTAAGGGCTTCCCTGCTCGCGGGGATCTGTGCGAGCGCGATTTCGTTTCCGGCATTCGCGCAAGAGGCTACCGACGACGATCTCACTGATCCGCAGTTCGGCAACACGGTCATTATCGTTACAGCGCAGCGTCAGGCACAAAGCCTGCAGGAAGTGCCGATCGCGGTCAGCGCCTTCGATGCCGAAGCGCTCGAAGCGCAGCAGATCGAGAATAGCTCCGATCTCCAGCTTTCCCTTCCTAATATCACCTTCACAAAAACGAATTTCACCTCCTCAAGCTTCACCATCCGCGGGATCGGTGACTTGTGCGTCGGCGTTTCCTGCGATTCGGCCACGGGCATTCACGTTAATGAAATGCCCTTGCTCGCTTCACGTCTGTTTGAAACCGAGTTCTTTGATCTTGAGCGGATCGAAGTGCTGCGCGGTCCGCAAGGAACGCTTTTCGGGCGCAACGCGACATCGGGTGTGGTCAATGTGGTGACCGCCAAACCTGATCTGACGGGTTTCGGGGCCGAGGCAGAATTTGAATACGGGAATTACAACAGTATCAAAGCGAAGGGCATGGTGAACGTACCCATCGGTGAGACGCTGGGCCTGCGCGTGGCGGGCTACTACCTCAATCGTGACGGGTTCGTAGACAATCTGGTCACGGGCAACGATATCGACGACCGTGATCTCTTCGCCGTTCGCGGCACCGTATTGTGGGAGCCTACTGCGGACACGCGCGTCACGCTGATGGCGTATTACTTCGAAGAGGATGACACCCGATCGCGCATTCAGAAGCAGCTTTGCAACCGCGATCCGACTGGGGTGCTCGGCTGTTTGCCTGACAGGCTCGACAATGGCGTTACCAACGCCAACTCCACGCTTGCCGGAGTCCTGGGCTCAAATGAGTTTCTTGCGATTGCCGTGAGCCCAGCATTTGCGCCGCTGGGACTTGGAAGCCTGTATGGCCCCGACGCCTTCACCAATGCCCAGAACCCCTTGGACTTGCGCACCGTTGCGATCGACTACGAGCCGACGTACTTCGCCCGCGAAGAAATCTACATGGCGAATATCGAGCAAAACTTCGGCGACATGACGCTTTCGTTGACGGGCGGCTATTCGAAGAATCGTGTTGATTCGACGAGCGACTACAATCTCAGCGTTCAGGATTCGCTGGCGAACAATCCCGGCCTGCTCGCGCTACAGGCTTTCGCGGCGGATCCGGCTTTGGGATTCGCCTTTGCACCGGTCGCCAACGCACTCATTCCGAATGGACCCGCAGGGGGAGTATGCCAATCGGCAACGGACCCGAACGGCGTTGGTGTCTTTGGCGGAAACGCGATCGGGTGTTTCGAGTCCAGCCTGAATTTCGACCGATCCGAGCAAGATCAGGAGCAGTGGAGCGTTGAGGCGCACCTCGACAGCGATTTCGACGGTGCCTTCAACTTCCTGATAGGTGCGAGTTATATCGATAGCAAGTTGACCAACAACAGCTACTATGTGAACAGCTTTGGGCTGGACTACGCTTCTGGCATTCTTGGCGCAGCAGTCACTGCGTCCGGCGCCACCGGAGGTGTTCCAGTCTTCCGGCCCACGCCATTCTTCCGGAGCAACTCGCCGCTGCTCGAGCTAAAGAGCTACGGTATCTTTGGTGAACTGTATTTTCAGGCGACCGACCGCCTGAAGATCACGGCCGGCTTGCGCTACAATAATGACGAGAAGTTCCTTCGCGCGCGAACTACGCTGCTGAGCGATGGGAACTCATCGGAATTCAGCGGGGGCGATGCCATCCTTGCCCCTTATGGCGCAACAAGGATCGAAGATGCACTGAACTATGCCTCGGCCGATTTCGATCAAGCGACCCCCGGAGCGCAAGAATTCCAGGAGCGCGAGGTTAGTTTCGACCGTTTCACAGGTCGCTTCGTAGTGGACTATGAACTGACGCCGGACAATCTGCTGTATGCGTCGTATTCGCGGGGCTACAAATCAGGCGGCATCAACCCGCCGCTTTCGGTTGGCTCGGTCCAGGAATTCTTCGAACCCGAGGATGTCGACGCTTTCGAGATCGGCTCAAAGAATGTGTTCGGCAATGGCGAACTTGTCCTGAATCTCACGGCTTTCTATTACAAGTACAACGGCTTGCAGCTGAGTCGGATCATCTCGCGTACTTCCGTCAACGATAACATCAATGCGGATATCTGGGGCTTGGAGGCGGAAGCGATCATCTCCCCGGCCCCCAATTGGCTCATCAATTTCAATGCCAGCTATCTCAACACGGAAGTATCTGAATCGAAGCTGCTTATCAATCCTCGCGATGTTTCCGCAGGCCGTAGCGATACAGTGATCATCAAGGATATCACTCTCGGAAGCAATTGCGCAGTCACGTCAGACGCCGGAAGCGCCGCCGCTGCCAATGGCTTCGTCGCGGCGATCAACGGTGGTATCGGGCTACAGGCTCCGACGCCTGTTCCTGCGACAAATACGACCGGCGCTTTCTCCATTTGCCAAGTGCTGTTCGATCAGGCTGCGGCAGTCGGGGCTGCATTCGGCGGGATCACCGTGTCCTCGGGCGTTCCGGTTGACATCAAAGGTTCGCAATTGCCCCAGGCGCCACAGTACAAGTTCTCTGTAGGGGCCCAATATACACACGAATTCGGCGATGGGATGAGCCTCGTACCGCGTGTCGACGTATCGTATCAGGGAGAAAGCTTCGGCAGCATCTTCAACGATAATATCAACAGGATACAGCCCTACGAAATCGTCAATGCGCAGATCCAACTGAATGGTCGCGATGAGCGCTGGTATGTGCGGGGCTTCGTACAGAACCTGTTCGACAGCGATGCGGTCACCGGCCTTTATGTAACCGACCAGAGTTCCGGCCTGTTCACCAACATCTTCACGCTCGATCCGCGGCGCTATGGCATCGCGATCGGTGCAAAGTTCTAGGATCACGCCTTCATCGGGGGAGGGAAGGGGCGGCCTGCGGGCCGCCCCTTTTTTTGCCGTTCAGCCCCTCGAAGACGCGAAGGGCGAGAAGTCGGTCTGCGTATCGAAGACCTCCACCCCTTCCGCGCGCTTGAGTGCGCCGACCACTGCGTAGGTTACCGGCGTGAGCAGCGCCTCCCATGCGGTCTTGATCGCCCATTGCGACAGCACGACCTGCCACAACAGTTCGACCGGCCATCCCGCGATCCCCCAGAAAGCCAGCGGATAGAAGATCAGGCTGTCGAGCCCCTGGCCGACCACGGTCGAGCCGATGGTGCGCATCCACAGGTGCCGACCCTGCGTCCAGACCTTCATCTTGGCGAGCACGTAGCTGTTGGCGAACTCGCCCACCCAAAAGGCGATCATCGAAGCAAGTACGATGCGCCAGGAATTGCCGAAGACGAATTCATAGGCCTCTTGCCCCGGCCATCCGTCGGCAGGCGGCAATTGCACTACCACCCAGGCCATGAATGCCATGAACAGCAGGGCAGCGAAGCCGGTCCAGATCACGCGCCGAGCCCGGGCATAGCCGTAGACCTCGGTCAGGATGTCGCCGATGATGTAGCTGATCGGAAAAAACAGCACGCCCGCACCGAACGACCATTCGCCGACAATCGGCAGCGTGACATAGCTCGGCTTCGACGCCCCGATCAGGTTCGAGAGCAACAGGATCGTGACGAAACCCGCCATCACCAGGTCGTAGTAACGGAACTGCTGCGTGGCGGTCGGGACGGACTGCGGTGCGTTTTTCATGGCAAAGTGGGTTAGTGCCGATTGGCCCGCCGCGAAAGGCGCGTTATGGCGTCCCCCAGAGCGCGCCCGTAGTTCAACTGGATAGAGCACGAGCCTTCTAAGCTTGGAGTTGCAGGTTCGAGTCCTGCCGGGCGCGCCACTTCCACGACCGGTCGGCTCGGCCTGGCGCGGTATCAGCGTCGATCCTGAGGTCCCGATGGACGAAAGAAAGACTCTTTAATCAGGAAATTGGCGGACACCGCGGAACGCGGCTAGCTCCTGAAGGGGGGCGAAATGCGTCCGTCGCTTGACGGGACTCACGCCTAGAAATTGTACCGGGTCGAAACCTGCACGCGCTGGAGATTGCCGCTGCGTCCGTCTTCGAGCGTTCGTTCGGCGTACATCAGTTCCACCCCGATATCGATCGGATCGACGGGCGACCAGATGAGATTGGCGAGCACGTTCCAGCTCTCGTCGGTCACCTGGTTGGTGGTCAGCAGGATCGGATTGTCGGCCTTGAAATAGGCGCCCGAAATGCTTGAGCGCAGCTTGTCGCTCCACAGGTGCCGGTAGGCGAGAAAACCCGAATAGGTGAAGATCGGATCGAGATCGCCATTGGCATCGAGCGCGGCGTCGTTGACGATATTGAGCCCGATGTACCGCCCGAGCCCGTCACCAGCGGTGGCCATGAACCGTAAATCGTCGCGCGGGCCGATCTTCAGCTTGCCTGCGACGCTTGCGCCATAGGCCAGCGCGCTGTCTGTGCCGGAGCCGAAATCGTCATCCGTGATCCGCAGGGTGCGAACGATCCCGGCAAGCGAGACCGAACCCCAGTCGCCGGCGAAATTGTAGCGGCCGACGATGTCGGGGAATGTGTCGTCGCCTGCCAGCACGCGCGCTCCGGTGGGCGAAGTCACTGTCGTCTCGGGTTGCTCCACCGCAATCTGCAGCCCGCCCCTGGTGTAGCGGATCATGGGCTGGCGATCGAACACCGTGCCCGGCGTCGCGCCGATGAAATCGAGGCTGTCGGGAAGGGCGCCCACATTCTGGAAGGTTGACCAGGCCTGGCCGAACAGCCAGTTGTCGTAGGTTATGTAGGCTTGCCGCAGGCGCGGGACATAGCTGTTCGAAATACGCTCGTCGCCGCCGGGCGTGACCATGAAATCCAGCTCGATATGCGACGCCAGCTTATGCTCCGTGCCGACATCGGTTTCGGTCTTGAAGAAGAATCGCGTCTGGCGCGCATTGAAATCGGTATCGAATCCCGAGGGGGCGCCGCCGACGGGGATCGCACCGGGGATCAGAAAGTCGCGAATGATGCTGCCATCGGCAACGTTGCCACCGCTGAACCGCTGCGAGATCGCGTCGAGCTTGACGTAGCCGCCATAGGCGACGGTGGTCTTGCCGACCTTGAACCCCTTGCCATCCTGCTGACTGGTTGCCGCGGTTTGCTGGGCGAGTTCCGCCTGCTGCGTCTTCAGATCCCGGGTAGCGGCGAGCAGTCCCTCGCTCTGCTCGCGCATCTCGGTGCGGATCGCCGTTTGCTGCGCGGAGTTTGCACCCTCCTGTGCGTCCATCCGCTCAAGCAGGGAACCGACCATCGCCTCGAGCCGGTCGAGGCGTTCTTCGACCGATGCGTCCTGTGCCAGCAAGGGGCTGGCGGAAAGGCAAGTGGCCGCCAGCAGGCTGGTGCGGATGGCGATCCGGAGCGTGGTGCGCGGCATGATTGGTCCCTCCCAGGATTGTCGTTGTGCGGAAGAGATTGGCCCAATGTTGTTGCGCCGGACAGTTAGCGAAACGTCTTACGACCATTGTCTGAAAGCCAGCCGCGCCAAATTCGCTTAGCTTTTCCGGCGCAAACGGGAGAGTCACGATGATCCAAGCCGTCAAACGTCCCCATGTCGATCACGCGACGCACTGCCGCGCCGGGCAATACGACACCATGTACCAGAGGTCGGTGGAGGATCCGGATGGTTTCTGGCTGGAACAGGCCGAGCGCCTCGACTGGTTCACGCCGCCCACCAAGGGCGGCGAATGGTCGTTCGATCCGGTCGAGATAAACTGGTTCGCCGACGGCACGGTCAACCTGTGCCACAACGCGGTCGACCGCCATCTCGATACGCTTGGGGACCAGGTGGCGATCATCTTCGAGCCCGACGATCCGGCGACGCCGGGCCGCACGCTGACCTATCGCGAGCTGCATGGCGAAGTGCTGCGCATGGCCAATGCGCTGAAGACGATGGGCGTCTCCAAGGGCGACCGGGTCACGATCTACATGCCGATGATCGTTGAGGGCGTCACCGCGATGCTCGCCTGCGCGCGGATCGGCGCAATCCACTCGGTCGTGTTCGGCGGCTTCTCGCCCGAGGCGCTGGCCGGCCGGATCGAGGATTGCGGCAGCCGGTTTGTCATTACCGCCGACGAGGGACTGCGCGGATCTAAGCGCGTCCCGCTCAAGGCCAATGTCGATGCCGCGCTGGCCGAACCCGATCACGACACCCCGCTCGACGGGATGCTGGTGGTACGGCACACCGGCGCCGATATCGCGATGACGGAAGGGCGCGATCACTGGTTGCACGACGTCGCCAGCGATGCCGAAGTCCCGTGCGAGGAAATGGCGGCGGAAGACCCGCTGTTCATCCTCTACACCTCCGGCTCGACCGGCAAGCCCAAGGGCGTGCTGCACACCACCGGCGGATATGGCGTATGGACCGCAGCGACGTTCAATTACGTGTTCGACTACCAGCCGGGCGAAATCTACTGGTGCACGGCCGATATCGGCTGGGTCACCGGGCACAGCTACATCGTTTATGGCCCGCTGATAAACGGGGCGACCAGCGTCGTCTTCGAAGGGGTGCCCAACTATCCCGATCACGGCCGCTTCTGGGACGTGGTCGATAGGCACAAGGTCAATATCCTCTATACTGCACCGACTGCGATCCGCGCGCTCATGCGCGAAGGTGACGACTTCGTGACGAGCCGTGACCGGTCGTCGCTGCGACTTCTCGGCAGCGTGGGCGAACCGATCAATCCGGAGGCCTGGCGGTGGTATTTCGAGGTCGTGGGCGACAGCCGTTGCCCGATCGTCGATACCTGGTGGCAGACCGAAACCGGCGGCGTTATGATCACGACACTTCCGGCGGCGCACGACATGAAACCTGGAAGCGCGGGCCTGCCTTTTTTCGGCATCCAGCCGCAGCTGGTCGACCATGAGGGAGCCGTTCTCGACGGTGCGGTCGAGGGAAATCTGTGCATCACCGCCAGCTGGCCGGGCCAGGCGCGCAGCGTCTACGGCGACCACGACCGGTTCGAGCAGACTTATTTCTCGACCTACAAGGGCAAATACTTCACCGGCGACGGATGTCGCCGCGACGAGGACGGCTATTACTGGATCACCGGCCGCGTCGATGACGTGATCAACGTTTCCGGTCACAGGATGGGCACCGCAGAGGTCGAGAGCGCGCTGGTGCTGCACGACAAGGTCGCCGAGGCGGCGGTGGTCGGCTACCCGCACGACATCAAGGGGCAGGGCATTTATTGCTACGTCACTCTCAATGCCGGCGAAGCGGGTTCCGACGATCTCTATGCCGGGCTGCGCCAGCATGTGCGCAAGGAAATCGGCCCGATCGCGACGCCCGACCACATCCAGTTCACCGATGGTCTGCCCAAGACCCGGTCGGGCAAGATCATGCGCCGGATTCTGCGCAAGGTCGCCGAGAACGATTACGGCTCGCTCGGAGACACGTCGACCCTGGCCGATCCATCACTGGTTGATCGATTGATCGAAGGGCGGCAAAATCGCTGACGCCATGGCACAGCGGATCATCATCGCGGACGATCATCCCCTCTTTCGCACGGCTCTCGGCCACGCGGTCGGCAAGGTCTGGCCCGAGGCCGCAATTGTCGAGGCAAGTTCCGCCGGCGAGGCCCGCGCTGCGCTTGGCGAAGGCGAGCCCGAAGCGCTGCTGCTCGACCTTCACATGGAAGATTCGAACGGTTTGTCGGTGCTGATGGACATGCGCCAGGATTTTCCCGCCCTGCCCATCGCCATTGTCTCGGCGAGCGAGGAAGCGCGCGTCTTCGCCGCAGCAAGCCAATTGGGGGCAGCAGCGTTCATTCCGAAATCCTCCGGGCTCGACGAAATGCGCTCTGCGCTCGCTGCGGTTCGGGACGGCGACAGATGGTTCCCTGATTGCGATGGCAGTGAGGACGACGATCTCGCGAAGATCGCCAGCCTCACGCCCGCGCAGCGCCGCATACTGGGCGCGATCCGTCAGGGCCTGCTCAACAAGCAGATCGCATATGAACTCGATATCAGCGAGGCGACGGTCAAGGCGCATATCACTGCGATCTTCCGCAAGCTCGGCGTCAACAATCGCACGCAGGCCGTGCTTCTGGCTGCGAAGCTCGACGTCGATCAGCCGGTGGCCGATTCCGCGTCGATGTGACTGCCCTCGCGCGAGCCCTGGACAAGACATGTCGAAATGAGGGCGCGGAGCGATGCCGGTGAAGAGGGCTTGAGCAAGCGGTTCGCTCCCATGTTGCGGGCTGCGATCTTGGTTTCCTCCGAGTCTTCTGCGGTCAGCAGGATAGCCGGAACCTTGCTGCCCCAGGACCGGCATAGGGCCGCATAGACGGTATCGCCGCGCTCATCTCCATCAAGCCGGAAATCCATGATGACGATCTCTGGCGTGTCGGGACAAAGGTCGAGCGCCTGCGACAGCGAGGCTGCGCAGATCGCGGACAAGCCCCATTTGTCGAGCAGGGCGGACGTTGCTGTGAGTGCCGAGCGGTCGTTGTCGACCACTAGCACGCGGGCGTCACCGAGAGCCTGCACCGGCTCGCGCGATGGCTGCTTGCGGCTCGCCTTGGCCCAATGTGTTGCCGGCATGTGCAGGGCGAACTGGCTTCCGCGCCCGGGCTGGGAAGTGGTTTCGATATGGAGGCCGAGGAGCCGCGTGGTTCGACGCACGATCGCCAGGCCGAGGCCGAGACCTTCGCGGTCGGTCGAATTGCCGCGATTGAACTCTTCGAAGATCGCGTCGCGATCCTCGGGTGCTATCCCGCGACCGGTATCCACTACGCACACGCGCAATTCCGGATCGCCGCGGCGCACGCCGATCACCAGTCCGCCTGTATCGGTATAGCGTATCGCATTGCTGACCAGATTGCGCAGCACGCTGGTGATCAGCGCGCGATCGGTTTTCACCCAGGCGCTTGTCGACACCCGGCGCAGCTTCAAGCCCTTCGCGGCCGCCTGCACTGCGAATTCCCGCTCGATCTCCAGGAGAACCCGGTCCAGCGCGACCGGCTCGACCCTCGGCACGATGCCCCCGGCATCGAGTTTCGAGATGTCGAGCAGCGTTCGGATCAGCCGATCCGCCGACACGATCGACCCATCGAGATCGCGCACCAATCTTTCGAGATCGCTTTTTCCGGCGACTTCTTCCCCCAGCGCCGAGGTGAACAGGCGGGCTGCGTTGAGCGGCTGGATGAGATCGTGACTCGCGGCTGCGAGAAATCGCGTCTTCGAACGGGTCGCTTCGGACAGCGCCGAATTGGCCCTGCTCAACTGCTCGGTTCGCTCGGCGACCTTTTCTTCGAGCGCCTGTTCGGCGCGGCGATCTTCGGTAATGTCGGTATATGATGTCGTGTAGCCGCCGCCCGGCGTCGGCGTGCCCACGATCCGCATGATGCGTCCGTCGGATTGCTCGCTCTCGATTCTGTGTTCGCGCCCCGCACGCATGTGTTCCAAGCGCCGCGTGACCTGCTGTTCGATCACGTCGGAAGGAAGGTCGGTTCGCTTCAGATTAAACCGGATCAGCTCGGCAATCGGCGTTCCGACGCACACCAATTCTTCGGGCAGGTCGAACAATTCCTGATAACGGCGGTTCCATGCGACCAGGCGCATTTCCGCGTCGACCAGCGCGACGCCCTGGTCGATATTCTCAATCGCGATCTGCAGCAGTTCGGCGCTGAAAGACAATCGCCGGTTGGTCTCGTCGAACATGGCGACGACCTCGGCCAAGGGAATGGGATCACCATCCGACCACGATCCCACCAACATCCGTGCAGAAGGTGTACCGATGACCCCTGAAATCGTCCGCTCGGCCATTTCGATCACCGCTTGATCGGCAGGCTGATTGTCGGAGTAACCGCCACACAAAGCAGCAATGCTTCTGTCGGCGTGTTCCCGCCCGACGAATTGAGTAAGGAGCAAACGCACATCGGCAACGCGCTTGTTCGTCGCCAGACGCGGGGTCGCCCCGGGCATCGGCGTCCCGACGAACGCCGCCGCCTGGGCAGCGTCGACCAGCGAAGCTTGCCGCATCGACGAGCCGATCCAATAAGCGGCAAGGTTTGCGCCCAGGCTCAGCATCACCCCGGAGACCAGAGGATCCGGGTGGATCGAGATAATCGGTGCCTTTTCCGTCGCTGCGGGCAGGATCAACAAGACGAGCCAAAGCGCGACCCCGACCCCGAGCCCCGCAAGCATACCCGCCTTGTTTCCTGCCCGGCTCACCATGCCGAGCACGAGGCCGGGGGCGAATTGCGCGGCCGCTGCGAAGGCGAGCGTGCCCAGCCCCGCCAGGCTGCCGAGCGCACCAAAGCCAAGGTAGAAGAGATAGGCGAAGAACAGCAGCGCGGCGATGACCAGTCGGCGGACCATCAGCAACCGCTCGGCAATCTGGCTCCGGTCGCCGGACCCGCTCAGCGCTCGGCGAAATGCAAGCGGCGCGATGATGTCGTTGGTGATCATGGTCGATAGCGCCACGCTGGCGACGACGATCATTCCCGCCGAAGCTGAAAAGCCGCCGATGAAGACGAGCAGGGCGAGGGCTTCGTTCCCGGCCGCAAGCGGCAAGGCGAGCACGATCGTGTCGGGGTCGGTGCCCGCGGGAAGCGCCGTCAGACCGGCCAATACGATCGGAATGATGATGATCGCCGTGACGAGCAGATAGGCGGGAAATACCCATTGCATGGCGGGTGTCGCGCGTTCGCCGCCTGCCTCGACGAAACTCATATGGAACTGCCGTGGCAAGCATAGGGCGGCGCATGCCGCGATGAGCGTGAGGGTCACGAAGCGTGCGTTGATCTGGCTGGTCGAAAAGACATTGCCCGGGTCGATGGCAGGTCCTTGTGCTCCGGAAATCACCATCAGCGCCAGCACAGCAACCGCAATCAGGGCAACCAGCTTGACGACCGCCTCCACCGCGATGGTGAGCACCATCCCTGCATTGTCCCCAGCCCGGTCCGCGCGCCGCGATCCGAACAGGATCGCGAACAGCGCCATCGATCCGGCAACCAGCAGGACCAGCTCGTCCGCTGCGACCTGGCCGAGGAGTTCGGGACTGAGCGTCAGCAGCGATGCGCCTACCGATTGCAGTTGCAGCGCCATATAGGGAAGCGATCCCATGGTCGCGATGATCGTGACCATCGCGGCAACGCTCGCGCTTTTCCCGTATCGTGCCGAGAGAAAATCGGCGATCGAGGTGGAATGCTGCGCCTTCGATTGTGCGAGGATACTGCGGACAAGGCCGAATCCCACGGTGAAGACGAGAATAGGCCCGAGATAGATCGGAAGGTAATCGAGGCCGGCAGTCGCCGCGGTCCCGACACCGCCGAAGAATGTCCAACTGGTGCAATAGACCGCGAGGCTGAGACCGTAGATCAGCCCAGCATGCCTCGAAAGAAAATCGGGCTTGCCGCCCGCCGTCGTTTCGGTCCGCGCGGTGCGATCACGCCAGGCTGCGAGCCAGAACAAGCCGGCCAGATAGAAGCAAGCTGCGGCGACCGCCGCGCCGAGCAACATCATTCCTCTCCTCTCACTAGGGGAGGCTACGCAAAATGGCGCGAGGTGCAAGCGGGTCGCCCGAAAGGAGAAGGGGCGGCGCACGAACCGGCACCGCCCCTTCCGTCATGCGACCCTGTCGGGTCGTGTTCAGTGCGCGTGGGCTTCTCCCGCACCACGCGGCACGCGGATCGAATCCACCAGCTTGCGGATATCCTTCGGAGTGCTCGTCGTCATGCTGGCGACTGCGATGGCGGCGCCGAAGTTGATCAGCATGCCTATCACTCCGATGCCTTCGGGCGAGATACCGAAGAGCCAGTTCTCTGCCGTGTTCGCGGCCGGGTTCATCAGCTTGAAGTATAAGATGTACCCAAAGGTGAACACGAGCCCCGAGACCATTCCGGCAATGGCTCCCTCCTTGTTCATCGACTTGAAGAAGATGCCCATGAAGATTGCCGGGAAGAGGCTCGATGCTGCAAGTCCGAACGCGAATGCGACGACCTGGGCCACCCATCCTGGCGGGTAGATTCCCAGATAGCCTGCCACCAGGATTGCCGCCGTTGCTGCAATTCTCGCCGCGAGCAGTTCGGTTTTGGCCGATATCTTCGGGGCGAACGTACTCTTTAGCAGATCGTGGCTGATCGAACTCGAGATCACCAGGAGGAGTCCCGCTGCCGTAGACAAGGCTGCGGCAAGACCGCCAGCCGCCATCAAGGCGACCACCCAGCCTGGCAGATTGGCAATTTCCGGATTGGCGAGAACCATGATGTCGCGGTCGACATAGACCTCGTTCGCGCTGTCCGGATTCGGCGTGTTCGCAACGACCCGCTCGCCCGATTCACCGGTTTCCCCGGTGAAGACCGGCTTGCCTTCGAACGCGTCGCCGCTGCGATATTGCATCACGCCGTCGCCGTTCTTGTCCTGCCAGGCGATGAGATCGGCGCCTTCCCAGTTGGTGAACCAGCTCTCGGCCTCGCTATATTCGGTTCCGTCGGTCTTGTTGACGAAGTTGTAGATGCCGAACGCGCCCACCGCCGGAGCGGTAGTGTAAAGCATTGCGATGAAAACCAACGCCCAGCCTGCCGATTTGCGCGCATCCGATGCCTTGGGCACGGTAAAGAAGCGCACGATCACATGCGGCAGGCCTGCAGTACCGACCATCAAGGCCATGGTGATGCAGAACATGTCGATCATGCTTTTCGAGCCGGCCGTGTATTGGGTGAAGCCGAGCTCCACGAGCACGTTGTCCAGCTTCTGCAGGACATGCATCCCCGATCCGTCGTTCAACTCCGAGCCCAGGCCGAGCTGGGGGATCGGGTTGCCGGTCAGCATGAAGCTGATGAAGAATGCGGGAACCATATAGGCGAAGATCAACACGCAATATTGCGCAACCTGAGTATAGGTAATCCCCTTCATTCCGCCCAGGACGGCGTAAATGAAGACGATCCCCATGCCGATGATGACGCCCATCGTGATGTCCACCTGCAGGAATTGCGAGAACACGATTCCCACGCCGCGCATCTGCCCGGCGATATAGGTGAAACTGATGAAAATAAGGCAGATCACGGCCACGACCCGTGCGGTCTTCGAATAGTATCGCGTGCCGATGAAGTCGGGCACCGTGAACTGGCCGAACTTGCGCAGGTAAGGCGCCAGCAACAGGGCCAGCATAACGTAGCCGCCGGTCCACCCCATCAGGTACACCGACCCATCATAGCCCATGAAGGCGATCAATCCGGCCATCGACAGGAAGCTTGCCGCACTCATCCAGTCGGCTGCCGTGGCCATTCCGTTGACGACGGGGTTCACTCCGCCGCCGGCGACATAGAAGTCTTTCGTCGAACCCGCTCGGCTCCAGATAGCGATGCCGATATACAGGGCGAAGCTGGCACCGACGAAGAGATAGATCAGGGTTTGCGTTTCCATTGCTCAGTCCCCCTCAATCGTCGAGATCGTACTTGCGCTCGATCTGCTTCATACGAACCACGTAGAAGAAGATCAGCGCGATGAAGATGTAGATCGAGCCCTGTTGTGCGAACCAGAAGCCAAGCGGGTATCCGCCGAGCATGAACTGGTCGAGGAAGCCTCGGAACAGGATCCCTGCGCCATAGGAACAGGCAAACCATATCGCCATCAGGCCAATGAGCAGGCGGAGGTTTTCGCGCCAGTAGGCGCCTTCGGTCTCGCTTGTTTCGCTGTCGTCGGGATTCCGTGACATCGGCCCGGAATTGTCCGCGGCCGGATTATCGTCCTCGTCGGGGCTGCCGTATCCGCCGGGATCGGTCGGTGAGTTTGAAGTATTCATGTCCCTCCCTTTCGCTTGGGCTGGAGACGACGTGCCATTGACGCACGCAATTCTCGAACCATCGCCAGCAAGCTACGTCCCTTGTCCGCGGCGAACGAGGGAGACTTTAGTCTTAGAGCCTTTGGAGGTGCCTATCGTCTCTCGAGCTGGCCCAGCGTCGCATCGGCGGGCAGGCGACTGAGCTGGGCCTGAAACAGTTCGGCGGCAGCGATTGCGTCGGTCAATGCATCATGCGCGCGATATTCGGGCAGGCCATAACGATGCCGACTTGGTCCAAGCCTGTAGGCTTGCGAGCCCACCAGTCGCGGCTTGAGGTGTTTTTCCAGTAGCAAAGTGCAGATGCCCCATATCGGAATATCGACCCCGTAGAGAGCGCGCGTGGCGCGTTGCAGGGCATGTCGCTCAATCGCCTCCCCATGGGCGACCATTACCCGCCCGGCCAGCATGGCGATCAATTCGGGTACGACATCGCGCAGCCTCTGTCCGTTGGCGGCGCGCTGTTCCCCGATACCGTGTATCGTAACCGCGGTATCGTCCAATTCCGCGGAGCTTCGGATATCGACCGAATGCGCCTCTTCGAGCGAGATCGTAGTGCCGACGAACGGCACCCACCCCGCCTGCAGGAGATGCGCGTCCTTGCGCAGGCCGTCGAGTTCGAAATCGAGGGCGAGATAGGAGGCCCTTGTGGCACGGCAGTCCCGCTGCGGCCATGCCGCATTGGCGTAGTCGCGCAAGACGGAGTGGTCGCTTTGCCGCAGCGATCGCAACGCGCGCTCGAACCGCCACCGGGCGAACATTTCAGGCAATACCGCCGGCGAAATTCCGGCGCAGCGCTTCCAATGCCGATCGGATCAGGGAAAACGCGTCCTTGAGATAGTCGCGCTCCAACGGGGATAGCGTATCCGGCGCAATCAGATTGTCCGGTGCCTCGCCGCGCTCGACCTGCCTTGCCTGATGAGCGATCCGCATTTCGTTCACCAGAAGCATTGCATCCTCCAGGCTCTGGGCATCATCGCGATTCATCTTCCCCGCTTGCGCCAGAGCGCGCAGCCGAGCGACGGTGCCAACCTCGTCCAGACCTGCTGCGAGTGCATGGGTGCGTGCGATATCGACGATCGGCATGATCGCCTGCCGCTTGGCATCGAACACTCTCTGCCCGTCATCCGATGTTTCGAGAACCAGATTGCGAAAAATTCCCAGCGGTACCTTGCTGCGCAATGCGTCGCGCGCAAGGTAGCTCACGAACAGCGGGCTGTCCTTGACCAGGGCAACGGTTTGCTCGTGCAGCCTGCGCGACAGCGAGGCGTCCCCGTGGATATGGCGCATGTCGAAGAAGATTGTTGCACGCAGGATGCGGTCTTCATCGGGCCGTGAAATCCACTGCGCGTACCGATTGCGCCATCCTGCAAGCGTCTGCCGTTGATCGGCATTCTTCGCCATGATTCCGCCTTTGCAATAGACGTATCCGCACTCATCGAGCAGATCGGAAATGCGCGTGCCAAGCTTCTCGAAATAGCTTGCGTCCTTTTCCTCGGTGTCGTCTGCGAGCACGAGGCCATTGTCCTGATCGGAACCGACAAGCTGTTCTTCGCGGGCCAGAGAACCGAACACCACCAACGCATAGCGATTGGGCGGCTCGCCCAGTTCGGCTTCGGCGAGCTGCGCGGCCTTGCGATGCACAGCCTCGCCCAATGCAGAGGTGAAGCGCATTGCTTGCGCCGCATGCACGCCCGAATCCACCATGACGGTGAAGCTTTCCGGAATGCGCCTTGCCACCTCGATCAATTCCTTCGGCGTCCGCGCGCGCGCAATCATCACCCCAAGGTCGATTGCATTGTTGCCGACCGCAGCAAGAATATCGGTGGCACTCAAGATGCCCGACAGCGCCCCGGTCTCGTCGAGAAGTGGAATGTGGCGAAAGCCGCCACTCGTCATCAGCGCCATCGCTTCGGCGGCGCTGCTGTCGGTCGACAGGGTGAGTGGTGACGGGGTCATCACATCACCGATCTTGCCTTCAAGCGGCAAACCCGCCGCCACGACTCGGTTGCGCAGATCCTTGTCGGTGAAGATTCCGGTCAGAGCCCCCTCGTCGTAGATCGCGAGCGTACTGACATCGCGCGCGTGCATCAGCTGAACGGCATCGGCGATGGTTGTTTCGCCGGGACATGAAACCGGCATGCTGCGACGGATGAGTTTTCCCGCCATCTCCCGATCGAGTTGGAAGCCCGCTGCCTGCTGGCGGTCCTTCAGGGCGTGAGCGATCCGCGCGGCTTCGCCTTCCGCGAAAAACTTCCGAAATCGCGGACAGCTATCGCGCAGTGCGTGAAAGCGATCGGCCGGAACCGCGTAAAGCAAGGTATCTTCGATCGCGACCGTCGTGTTGTGCACTTCACCTCCGCGCAAGAGCGATGGATATGCGAAGGTCGATCCCGTTGCGAGTCGGGCCGAGAGGTCGTTTCCCGCAAGGCGCAGTTCGACCGCACCGGACCGGACAATGAAGAGGCGATCATTCTGATCCCCGGCGGTAACGATGGCGCTGCCCGATCTGGCGTAGCGAACTTCGATCGCACGACTGAGAGCAGCGCGTTCGGCGTTCGAAAGCGCCTCGAATGGAGGGGTCCGCTTTAGAAATCCGGCAATTTCCGCAATCTCGACCGTCATTTTGCGACTATTACATCACAAATCGTTGCGATCACATTGGACGATCGTATCAAGCCAAAACCGGGTCGATCGAAATCGGTCGGGACTTGTATCGATGCGCATGAATGTCCGGTTCCCCTTGCACCCTTGGCTGCCGCAGCGGACTTTTGATCGCCTCTAACAGCGCTCGAGCTGGATACGACGCTGAATCGATTCGTCATCCAGTCCACAGCCTTCCAGAACTCTGGCAGCAAGCTGCAGGCTTGCTTCGACCGTTTCGGGAACCGTGGCGGTCGCTCCCACGTCCGACAGGCGGTCGGCCTGACCTTTGTCTCGGGCTCGAACGAATAGTGGAACATGCGGTGCGGCCTCACGCATGCTTACGGTCAGGGCTTCCGTATTCCTTTCATCCCCGATCGTTATGACCAGAGCAGTGGCTTGCTTTACCTCGGCGGCTTGCAGAACCTCTATGCGAGACGCATCCCCGTACCGTACCGGCAAGCCGACCGCCTGGGCCTCGGAGGCCACGGTGGGATCCTTGTCGATTGCGATGTATCCAAGGCCTTCCCGATCGAGGATCGAAGCGATCACGCGGCCAACTCTTCCGAAACCCGCGATTACGACATGCCCTTCGAGATCTTCGGCCGGATCGCCGGAACCCGCGGGCAGGGCGGCGGCGCGTTCCTCGAGCCTGCTGCCCAGCTTTCGCGCAAGTCCTTCCAACGCGGGGGTGAGCACCATGGTCAGGCTGGCGACAATCAGCATGAACTGACCTGTGTCGCCGGGCAGCAATCCTACCGACATCGCGAGGCCTACAACGATGAAGGCGAATTCGCCGGCCTGGGCAAGGAGCAGTCCCGCTTCCACCGCGCGATGAAGCGGGGCCTTCCACAGCAGCAGGAGACCCACGTTCAAGGTAGCCTTGATGGCAAGCAGACCGACCACCGAAGCGGCGATCCAGAACGGAGAATCCCCCAGGACCCGCCAATCGATACCCATACCGACCGACATGAAGAACAGGCCGAGCATCAGGCCTTTGAAAGGTTCGATATCGACTTCGACCTGGTGCCGATATTCGGTTTCGGCAATCAGCAGTCCCGCGAGGAACGCCCCGAGCGCCATCGACAGCCCGACCACCCCGGTGATCGCTGCTGTTCCCAAAGCGATCAACAGGATCATTGCCATGAAGGCTTCGCGGCTGCCGGTTTGCGCGATCGTCCGGAATATGGGCCGCAGCAGCAGGCGGCCCACGGCATAGATGACGATGACCGTCACCGCGGCTTCCGCCAGCGCGATCGCCAGCCCGCCGAACACTCCCTCGCCGGCCGAAGCCGTGCCGAGGACGCCGACGATGAACAGGATCGGGACGACGGCGAGGTCCTGCATCAGCAGGACCGAAAATGCGAGCCGACCTACGGGCGTGGTAAGCTGGCTCTTCTCGATCAGCAATTGCATGACGATCGCCGTGGAAGAAAGGGCCAGGCAGGCGCCCAGGACGAGCGCGACGGGCCCCGGATTGCCCCAGGCATAGGCAATGCCGCCGATGAGCGATCCGGTCAGGATGATCTGCGCACTTCCCAAACCAAAAACGAGCCGGCGCATCGACCACAGGCGGTCGAGCGATAGCTCTAGACCGATTGCGAAGAGGAGAAACACCACGCCAACCTCTGCCAGTGCGCGCACACCATCGAGATCGTCGATCACAAGAAATGCGGCGAGAGGAACATCGTCCGCCAGCAGCCCCAGACCGAAGGGCCCTATCAGCCCGCCGATGAGCAGATATCCGAGAACCGGACTGACCCTGCGCTGAAGCACGGGAACGACGAGACCCGCCACAACGAGGAATACGATGACTTCCCGCAGGTAAGGGATGTGGAGCTGCGATTCCATTATCGCGACCTTCCGAGAAACGACCGGACTTGTCGATACCGCAATGCGCAAATCCCTTGGTCTCGGAAGCCCTGGATGTTAGGAATCCCCGCGCATGGGAAGGGTTGCAACAGTCGAGTAAAGTCATGAGCAATAAGATTATTGTCGGAACGGATTTTCGAGCAGAGGCTGATCGTGCAATCGATAGAGCGTTGAAGCTGGGCGAAGAGTGGGACTTGGACGTAGTAATCGTTCACGCACTCGATCCTTCGCTGGGCGAACCGCCGCCGAGGGCGGAACTCGACCGGCGCATGCGCTCCGTGCTTCCCGATCCCGAAATGGAAGTAACCTTTCGCTATCCGATGGATCGCGCCGATTACGCCATCGCCGGCGTGGCCGAAGAAGAAGATGCGCGGTTGGTCGTGCTTGGCGTGGCCCGGTTTAACAGCCTGAGAGACTTCTTGCTCGGAACCGCTGTGGACTATGTGATCCGCCATTCCCCTGTCCCAACGCTGGTGGTCAAGAACCGGCCGACCGGGCCCTATCGCCGCATTGTCTGTGCAACGGACTTCTACCCGCCCTCGCGCCATGCGTTGGAAAAGGCGGCGGACCTGTTTCCGGATGCCGATCTGCAGTTGATCCACGCTTACCACGTACCGTTCGAAGGGTGGCAAAAAGCGGAATACGTGCGCAAGGACGTCGAAAAGGCCGAGCGGAAGGTCTTCAAGGAGTTCATGAATGAGCTTCGCCCTGAAACGCGGGAGCGAGTGACCCCTCATCTCGTCTACGGCAGTGCCGCAGGGGCGCTGAGAAAGGACATTCGCGACAGCGAAGCAGACTTGCTGGTCTTGGGAACGCATGGGGAGTCCGCACTCCGGCACGCGACCATCGGCAGCACGGCCAACGAACTGCTCCGCAGTCTTCCGATCGATACGCTCGTTATCAAGAACCACGAGTGACGCGGAGGCCGCATATTTCGGCGCGCGGATGGCCGGCATTTCTTCGCCCTATGCCCTATACGGCATGCGTCGCTGATACCTTTCGCTTCATGGCCCGTCCCTTCTGATTGGCGAAGCCAGGCGGGCCTCCGCGCGCCCCTGATCGATATATCCTGGCTGCGGTGTTCCCGCAGCCGGGATATGACCTCGATGCATCGATTCAGCCGATGGCAAGCGGGTCAGGCGGGACGCCGCGCGAATATGCCGAAACCTGCGATTATCGCGTAGCAGGCAATGGGTAGGACCATTGCGACCGCGAGACTGCCACTGACATCGGCCAGCATGCCGTAAAACAGCGGAACCACGGCGCCTCCGAAGATGGCCACGTTGATGATGCCGGAACCATCCGCCGCGCGCGAACCGAGTTTCTCGCAGGCGAGCGAGAATATGGTGGGGAACATGATCGAGTTCATCAGCCCCACCGCAAGCAGCGCATAAGCCGATACTTCGCCCGTCGTCAGTGCACTGATGAGGATGAGCATAATCGAACCGGTCGCATTGAAGGCTAGGATCTTGCCCGGCGAGAAAATCCTCAGGAAGTAGGAGCCGATGAACCGGCCGACCATCGCTCCGCCCCAGTAGAGGCCGATCATCCAGCCGATCACGCTTTCGGGCTGGCCGAGCACGCGATCCTGCGCGAGGTAATTGATGATGATCGAGCCAATCGACACTTCTGCGCCGACATAGAGAAAAATGCACAGCGCGCCGTAGCCGAAGCGTCTGCGCTTCAGCAGGTCGAGGCCGGCGAGGCCGGAGGACGCTTCGTGCTTCTCGCCCTTGAGGCGATTGCGGAACAGCCAGACTGCCAGGGCAACCGATGCGATGAGGATCGCCACGCCGAGGTAGCCCTGCCAGATCGCTTCGCTTTCAGCCTGGCGATAGGCGATGAGCTCGCTGCCGGAAAGATCCGCCGCAGTCACATTTGCCAGACTGCCGAGGATGATCACGGACCCGGCGATCGGAAAGATGGTCGTGCCGAGCGAATTGAAGGCCTGGGCAAAGGTCAGTCGACTATGAGCCGTTTGCTGAGGGCCGAGGAGGCTGATCAGCGGGTTGGCCACCACCTGTACGATCACTACGCCGCTGGCGAGAATGAATAGGGCCGCGAGGAAAACCCAGTACGTTGCCGTCTGGCTTGCCGGTATGAACATCAGGCAACCGACCATCATCGTCAGCAGGCCTGCAACCGCGCCGCGCATGTAACCCAGCTTCTTGACCAGCTTTGCCCCGGGAATTCCCACTACGAGATAGGCGGCGAAGAAGCAGAACTGCACCAACATTGCCTGCGTATAGTTGAGCGTGAACAGCTCTTTCAGCTTCGGGATGAGTACGTCGTTGAGAGAGGTGATACCGCCAAAGATGAAAAACAGGCCGAAGACGAAATAGTTGAGGCCGGGCGCAACGATCCCGTTGTCATTGTCCTCGATCGGGACCGAATCGGTGCTCGTTGCAAGATCGGGTGCGAGTGCCATTTAGTCTTCCCCTTTCGATCCGGTGCGCGCTGTCGGCGCCCGGCGGTGTTTTCTTCCCTTCGGCCGTGCCGATCGCTCCAGACATGGCCCCTCTAGAGTCCCGGATAACCAAGAATGTAACCGGTTGCACGAATTTTCTGGCGCCCGTCCTGTCGAGGCCCTAGCCTCGCTGCCGGAGGTGAAAATGACTGGAATTTTGGTGGCCTGCAGATGCTGGATCGTGCTCCTCGCGGCGGGGCTCTTTCTGTGCTTCCCTTCTGCCGACGCGCTCGCCCGGGAAGACACGACGCTCCGGCAATGTTCTCCCGACGGCCGTCTCTGCTTTGCGCTGACCACCGTCGCTGGCGTACTGACCTATTCGGTCGATCGTGGCGGGGTCCCGGTGATCGATCCATCGACACTGGGATTCATGCTGCGTGGCGCGGGGAAATGGGGCAGCGCTATCGAATTGGGCGACGCGGTTCGATCGAGCGTCGACGATAGCTGGGAGCAGCCCTGGGGCGAAAACCGGCTCGTCGTGAACCGCTACAGGGAAATGCGCGTCCCGATGGTCGAGCGACGCGCCACTCTGCGCGAAATCCGGTTGGTTGTGCGTGTGTTCGATCAGGGCCTCGGTTTTCGTTTCGAATTCCCTGCTCAAGACCAGCTAGTCGACGTCATGATCGATGAGGAATTGACCGAATTCGCAATCGCCGGCGAGGCCGAAGCGTGGTGGATCCCTGGCGGCGAGAGCAACCGTTACGAATATCTCTACAGCCGGACGGCTGCGAAGGAAGTCGGCACGGCGCACACGCCGATCACTTTTCGCCGGGTCGATGGGCTGCACGTTGCCATCCACGAGGCAGCGCTGGTCGACTATTCAGCATTCTGGCTGCAACGGATCGAGGGACAGCGCTTCCGCACGCGTCTCGCGCCGTCCTCGCAACCGTGGAAGGTGCGGCGAGAGGCGCCGTTCGCAACCCCGTGGCGCACGGTTCTTGTCGGGAAGGACGCACCGGCGCTCTATGCCGCATCCGACATCATCCTCAACCTCAACGAGCCCAACAGGCTCGGCGATGTGAGTTGGGTCAAGCTACACAAATATGTAGGAATTTGGTGGGCGATGCACCTCGATGAATGGAGCTGGAATTCCGGTCCGAAGCATGGTGCGACGACCGCGAATGCACTCGAATACATCGACTTTGCTGCGGCACACGGCTTCGCCTCGGTCCTGATCGAAGGCTGGAACGAGGGCTGGTGGAGCGAGAGCGGTCGAAACTTCGAATTCGCGACCGCCTATCCCGATTTCGACATGGAGCGGGTGGCAGCCTATGCCGCGCAAAAGGACGTTGCCATCATGGGGCATCACGAAACTGCGGGCAATGCCGGACTTTACGAGCGCCAACTGGAACAGGCGCTCGACTATTACCAGCGACATGGAGTGCATGCGGTCAAGACCGGCTACGTCGCCGACGCGGGCGGGGTGCTACGTGAAGATCCGGACGGCACCGAGCAATGGGAATATCATGACGGACAGTTCATGGCGCGACACCATGTGCTTGTAGCTCAGCGCGCGGCCGAGCACCGGATCGCGATCAATGCGCACGAGCCGATCAAGGATACCGGCCTGCGGCGGACGTATCCCAATCTCCTCACACGCGAAGGCGCGCGCGGTACCGAATACAATGCCTGGGGCGAACCGCCCAACCCGCCCGAACACGAACCGACCCTGCTGTTCACGCGTATGCTCTCCGGTCCATTCGACCTGACGCCCGGCATCGTCAGCCTGGCCGGGCGTGACGGCCGACCGATTCCGAACACGCTCGCGCGCCAGCTCGCCAACTATGTGGTGATCTACTCGCCGCTCCAGATGGCGGCAGACCTGCCGCAAAACTACCGGAAGCGACCAGATGCGCTCGCATTCATCGAACGGGTCCCGGTCGATTGGGAGCGATCGCGCGTGGTGGCTGGCGACATTGGGGAGTTTGCAGTCGTTGCGCGCCAGCGCCGCCATGGCTCGGACTGGTGGCTCGGCGGCGTGACCGATGACAGCCGCCGCGAGATCGCGGTCGATCTGGCGTTCCTTGCAGACGGCAAGGCCTATACTGCGGAAATCTGGCGCGACGGGCCGGGCGGGGGAATCGATGGCGATCGCTTCGCGATGCTCCGCGAAACTCGTACGGTTACCTCGCGCGACACCTTGTCGCTGACGATGGAGGCAGGCGGCGGGTTCGCGATGTCGCTGACGCCGATCGACTAGGGCCGGCAGAAAGATACGGCCACTTAGTAGCCGCGCCCCGAAGTCTTGAGCTCGGGGCGCGGCGATCGTCTACTCGGTGATGGAAAAGGTTACCGGCGTACTGGCTGCCGCACCGGAGGACGGGGCGATCCACAGCTGGAATTCGCCCGGCTCCCATCCATGCGTCATGTCGGCGCGGGTGAAGGCTAGGTCCTCGGGACGCAAAGTGAAGGAAACCGTGCGAGCTTCACCCGGCTGCAGCATGACCTTTTCGAAGCCTTTGAGCTCCTGGACGGGCTGGGTGACCGAGCCGACCAGGTCGCGCACGTAGAGTTGGACGACTTCTTCGCCCGCGCGGTCGCCTGTGTTGGTCACGGTAGCGCTCGCGGTGATCGAGCCGCCCGGACCCATCGATGCGGCGGATAGCACCGCTGGCGAGTAGCCGAAGCTCGTGTAGCTGAGCCCGTATCCGAAACGGTAGAGAGGGTCGTTTGGCGTGTTGAGGTAACGCGAGACGTATTTGGCACCCGGCGCTCCGAGTTCGATGGGGCGCCCCGTGTTCTTCATGTCATAATGGATCGGGACCTGGCCGACGTTACGCGGGAAAGTAACGGGCAGCTTGCCCGAAGGATTGTAGTCGCCGAACACTACGTCGGCGACTGCGTGGCCGCCTTGCGTGCCCGGATACCAGGCATGGAGGATGGCATCGACATTCTCGTCAGCCCAAGTGATCGAATTGGGGCGCCCGCTCATCATCACCAGCACGACCGGCTTGCCGGTCGCGACCAGCTGCTCGAGCAGCGCCTGCTGGTTGCCAGGCAGATCGAGCGAAGTGCGGCTCGCCGCTTCGCCGGTCATGTCCCATTTTTCGCCCATTGCGGCGACGATCACATCGGATTCGTCCGCCAGGGCAAGCGCTTCGGCGAAACCGTCGGTCTTTGCTTCGTCGGCAAATTCGTAGCTTGCACCCTTGGCATAATCGACGCGCACACCGTCGCCGGCGCGCGCCCGCAGACCTTCGAGCACGGTCACTGGTCGGGTTTGCCTGTCGCCGGCAGCGGCCCAGCTCCCGATCATATCGGGTTTGCTGTCGCCGAGCGGACCGATCACCGCGATCCGGTTGGCGTCGGCGGCGAGGGGTAGCGTGCCGCCTTCGTTCTTCAGGAGCACCATCGACTTGCGCGCAACGTCGCGCGCCGCATCGAGAAATTCGGGTTTGTAGAGCGTGGCTTGCTGGCGCTCTGCGTCGGCATAGCGATAGGGGTCTTCGAACAGGCCCAGGCGATACTTCATTTCGAGCACGCGGCGCACGGCGCGATCGATACCGGCCTGGCTGACGCGGCCTTGCTCGACAGAATTCACCATGTTTTCCATGAACACTGCGCCCTGCATGTCCATATCGACGCCGGCATGAAGCGCCTGTTCGCCGGCCTGAGCGAGATTGCGCGCATAGCCGTGGGGGACCATCTCGTTGATCGAGGTGTAATCCGTAACGACGAAACCGTCGAAACCCCATTCGTCGCGGAGGACGTCGGTCAGCAGGAACCTGCTGCCGCTGGCAGGTACGCCATCATACTCGTTGAACGCGGTCATGAAGGTAGCGACTCCCTCGTCGACCGCTGCCTTGAATGGCGGCAGGTAGGTGTCGCGGAGGGTTCGTTCGGAGATATCGACGGTATGGTAGTCGCGCCCCGCCTGCGCGGCCCCATAGGCGGCGAAATGCTTGGCCGTGGCGAGCACGGTATCGATCGCACCGAGATCCTCCCCCTGATATCCGCGCACACGTGCCTTCGCGATCAGGCTGCCGAGGAATACGTCTTCGCCGGCGCCCTCCGATCCGCGGCCCCAGCGCGCGTCCCTGCTCACATCGACCATTGGGGAAAAGGTCCAGTGAATGCCTTCGGCAGAGGCCTCAACTGCGGAAATGCGCGCCGATTCCTCGATTGCATCCAAGTCCCAGCTGGCGGCTTCGCCGAGTGAGATCGGGAAGATCGTGCGGTGACCGTGGATGACGTCGTAACCGAACAGCAGCGGTATTCCCAACCGCGTCCCTTCGACCGCCATAGCCTGCAGGTCGCGCGTGTATTCGGCGGTATAGGCGTTGAAGATCGCGCCCACGCGACCTGCAGCGATGTCCTGCTTGTACCCTTCGCGCATAGTCGGACCGGTCGATTCCCAGTCGCTTGTCAGCAGCGTAAGCTGGCCGACCTTCTCCTGCAGCGTCATTTTGGCGATCAGTTCGTCGAGGAAGCGATCCATTTCGGCATCGCGCCTCGCCCAGGCTGGCTCGGCGGATTGGCTCGATGCAAGGGTAGGCGACGACCCCGCATTCGCTTCCCGTTCCGATGCCCCGCTCATAGTCGCGCAACCGGCTAGTGCCAGGGCGCTTGCGCAGGTCAGCGCGGCTCGGTGCAGTGATCGCATGAAATACCTCCCCAAATGGATTTTCGTTCATAGACCGCGACGGATCGCGCAGAGGGAATCGCCTCCAAGCCCCATCTATACAGGCAGAATGAAACCGGTTACAAGCACACTCGTCAATTGTCGATTCGGGGGCGCTGCAAACATGTGGCGAACCGACAGAGACCAAGAAACGGTCGTGTTTATGGGGAGGAAGTAATGAGTTCATACCGTCGCACCGCTGCTAATCGTGTGGCACGCAAGCTTGCCGTCGCGCTGGCTACGAGCACCTGCGCATTGTCGCTTACGGTGCCTTTTGCGCCGGCGCTGATGGCGCAGGACACGGCCGGTTCGCTCCGCGGCACGATTGCCGGGGCCGACGCATCCAGCACCGTTACCGCAATCGAAGTCGGCACCGGCGCCAGCCGCACGGTTCCGGTCGAGGCCGACGGCAGCTATCTCTTCGCCTCGCTGCGCCCCGGCACCTACCGGCTCGAGGTCACCACTCCTGACGGCATGCGCCAGACCGATGAGTTCGAAGTGCGCGTCGCGCAGGATGCGGTTTTCGATTTCGACCTCGCAGAAGGCCGCGCCGCCGATCCGGGCATCGCCGCGGCAGACGGCAATGTCATCATCGTGACCGGCGGTCGCGTTCGCGCGGCCCCGGGTGGGGCGGTCGGCGCCAGCGTCTCGCAGGAACAGATCAAGTCGCTTCCGCAGACGGATCGCAACTTCCTGTCCTTCGCCGCGCTTTCTCCCGGTGTCGTCTATCTCGACAGCGAGACCGACAAGGGCATCCAGTCCGGCGCCTCGACCCGCAGCCAGGTCAATGTGTTCATCGACGGGGTGAGCCTCAAGAACAAGCTGCGCGAAGGCGGCATTGCCGGGCAGCAGAACAGTCGCGGCAATCCCTTCGGGCAGCTGGCGGTTCAGGAATTCCGCGTCCTTACGCAGAATTACAAAGCCGAGTATGAAGAGGCTGGTTCCGCAATCGTCACTGCGGTGACGAAGTCGGGCACCAATGAATTCCACGGCGAGGCCTTCGCCCAATACACCGACCGCAGCCTGACCGAGATCGATGTCATCAATGCGCGGCAGGATCTCCCCGAACCGCCGTTCGAGCGCAAGCAATACGGCATTTCGCTGGGCGGTCCGATCATCAAGGACAAGCTGTTTTTCTTCGCTGCCTACGAGGGCAACGATCAGGATCGCGCTTTCAACGTCATTGCCGGCGGCACGCCTGCCTTGCGCAACCAGTTCGAGGCCAGCTCCGGTCGTTCGATCGACGAATTCGAAGGGGCCTTCGTCAGCCCGTTCCGTGGCGATTTCTATTTCGGCAAGCTGACGCTGACGCCCGACGATCGCCAGATCTTCGACCTGTCTTTCAGCCGCCGCGAAGAAACCGACATCCAGAACTTCGGCGGACAGACCTCGTTCGAGGCAGCCGAGAACAAGAAGAACCGCGTCGATTCGGGCCTGTTCAAATGGACCTATCAGGGCGACGATTTCACCAACGAATTCAGTGCCAGCATGATCGACTACGTGTTCAATCCCACTTCGATCAATCCAGGCCTGCCGCAATTCCAGTACATCGGTGTGCTGACGTTCGGCGGCAAGGATTCGACCCGGCGCGAACAGCAGCAAAGCTACACGATCCGCGACGATTTCACTTATTCGGGCCTCGCCGATCATACCATCAAGTTCGGCGCGCGTGTCGATGTGCTGGATATCGAATTCGATAACCGGGCCTTCGTGCAACCGCGCTATACGTTCTTCGTCGACGATGCGAACAATCTCGATTTCCGCTTCCCGGCGGAAGCGCGGCTGGGCCTTGGCAATTCGCTGATTACCGCGTCGAATACCTCCTTGGGCCTCTACATCCAGGACGACTGGCAGGTAACCGACAGGCTCGAGCTCAATCTCGGCGTGCGCTGGGATTACGAGACCAACGGATTCAACAATGACTACGTCACGCCGGCAGCCGCCGCCGCCGCATTGCGGGCCCTTCCGTCGACCTTTTACTTCGATCCCGAGGACTACATTACCGACGGGACCGAGCGCGACCCGTTCATGGGCGCCATTGCGCCGCGTTTCGGGTTTTCCTACGACCTGAGCGGGGATGGCACGACGATCCTGTTTGGCGGGGCGGGGCGCTATTACGACCGTAACACATTCAGCAATACGGTCGACGAGATCGCCCGGCTGCGCAATCCGGTCGGCGTGTTTCGATTCTCGGAAGATGGCTCGCCTCGCAATGGCCTGCCCACTGTCGCATGGGATCCGAGCTATCTGACCCGCGACGGCCTGATCGCATTGCGCGAGACGTCGACCTCGGGCCTTCCTGAACTGTTTGCAGTGCCGGAAAATGCCAAGCCGCCCGTGAATGACCAGTTCAGCCTGGGTATTCGCCACCGGTTCGGCGATTGGGAAGCTGCGCTTACCGGTTCCTACCAGCGCGGTCGCAACGGCTATACGCATCTCTTCGCGACGCGCCGCGACGGCGGACTCGGGAATTGCTGCGATACGTCTCCCGTCGTTCCGTTCGGCTTCGCCAATGTCCTGATCGGATTCGATGGTCTGGATACGCGGTACAAGGCGCTCTTCGCCACGCTCGACAAGAACTACACCGAAGAGTCGGGCTGGGGTCTGAACATTGCCTACACGCTCTCCAAGGGGGAACAGAACGGTAATGACCTGTTCAGTCTCGACGGCACGGTTCCCGATTCCTACGGCTGGCGTGCGCGACCGGGCGACGAACGCCATCGCGTGGTCATTTCCGGCCTGGTCGATTTGCCGTGGGGTTTCCGCTTCTCCACTCTCAGCACATTTGGAAGCGGGCGAGCCTACCAGGTTGTCGATGCGACCGATGGCTTCGACAACGGACAGCTACGGATCACATCCGCCTATCCCGAAAAGACCTGTGTCGATGGTGTGTTCCAGTTCTGCGAGGTCAATCTGACCCTGGCCAAATTCATCGAGTTCGGCGACGATCGGGAAATCGAGCTTGCGGTCGACTTGCTCAACGCTTTCGATAACCCGAACTATTCTGGATTCGACGGCTTCTTCAACAGCGTCGACCCGCTCGATCCGGCAAACGGGGAATTCAATCCGCAAACCAACAGGTACAACGCCAGCTCCATTCTGACCCTACCTCGCAGGATCCAGTTCCGCGCCGCGGTGCGGTTCTAGGGCTAAGCCGCCCGAGGGAGATACCGCCCTCGGGTCGCGCGTGGCAGGGGAAACCCTGCCACGCCTCGCGTTCACTACAAATAGGGCAAGCATCTGATGAAAACGCTGCGTCTTCTGGCTCCACTGGCAATCGCGCTGGCAACTTCCGCCTGTCTGCAGCCGGCAGTTGAGAGGGTTACCGCCAAGCCTGCGGACGTCGCCGATGCCTCGGAGGTTGAAGCGTTTTCCGAAGATCTCACCCTTCGCACATTCACCTATTTCTGGGAAACGACCGACACGGAACGGTGCCTTGCACCCGATCGCTGGCCCACGCGCACGTTTTCCTCGATCGCGGCAACGGGATTTGCCCTGACCGCGTATGGGATAGGGGCCGAACGGGGTTACGTATCCCGTGAAGCCGCAGCACTGCGGACACGCGATTGCCTCGCCGTCTACTGGAACGCGCCGCAAGGACCGGAAGCTTCGGGCACTACCGGATACAAGGGCTTCTTCTATCACTTCCTCAAATATGAGGACGGGACGCGCTACAAGACCGTTGAATTGTCGACCGTCGATACGACGCTCTTCCTTGGCGGCGCGCTGTTCGCGCAAAGCTATTTCGATCGTGACGATGCCGTCGAAGCGGAAATTCGCGATCTCGCCGAGAAGATCTATCGCCGGGTCGAATGGGATTGGGCGCAGCGCAACACCACCGGAACCGAGGCAATCAATCTCGCCAATTCGCATGCGATCACCATGGGTTGGTATCCCGAGAAGGGTTGGGAACAGGCCGATTGGGTCGGCTACAACGAAGGCATGCTGGTCTATGTGCTGGCGCTGGCTTCGCCGACCCATCCGGTGGGGAAGGATGCCTGGGACAAGGGCTGGGCACGAAAGCTCGAAGAGGATTGGGGCACCTATTACGGCTACGAGCATCTGCAGTTCGAGCCGTTGTTCGGCCATCAATATAGCCATGTCTGGATCGATTTCCGCGGAATCCAAGACGATTTCATGCGCGAAAAAGGCATCGACTATTTCGAGAACAGCCGCCGCGCCACGCTAAGCCAGCGCGCATATGGTGCGGACAATCCCAATAACTGGAAGGACTACAGCGCCGATATCTGGGGATGGACCGCTTCCGACGGACCGGCTGGATCGTCTGGCGAATACGCTGTCAATGGCAAGCCGCGCGATTTCATGACCTATTCCGCACGGGGCGTCAGCAGTTTGCGAGTGGTCGACGATGGCACCATCGTCCCGACGGCGGCCGGTGGTTCGGTCCCGTTTGCGCCCGAGGTCACCATACCCGCCTTGATGAAGATGAAAGTGAAATACGGGGATCGCTTCTATACCGACTACGGTTTCAAAGACGCGATCAATCCCAGCTTCACCTTCGTCGAGGAAGGCTCGACCACCGGCGAGACGCATCCGGTCAAAGGCTGGGTGGCGAATGACCATCTCGGAATAGACCAGGGGCCGATTCTGGCGATGATGGAAAACCACCGCAGTGAATTGGTGTGGGACACGATGCGCAAGAATCCGCACATTCGGCGAGGCCTTGAAAGGATAGGCTTTACAGGCGGTTGGCTTGAGACCGAACAGGTCGAATAGCGGGTCATTCCTTCTTTCGGGCGCGCCGCTGCGACAGAAGCCACAGGTAGAGGGCCGGATCCTCATAGGCGGGATCCCACGCGTTGTGACCCAGATCGGGATAGATCGTCAGTCGACTGATCTGCCCGCCGCAATTCCTGATTGCCCGCGCCATGGCAAAGCTGCCTTCGGGCGGGACGACGTCATCACGGTCGCCATGGAGCGCCCAGACAGGCGTATCTACGAGCTGGCATGCGGTATGCGGATCGCCTGTGCCGGCAACTGGTGCAAGCGCGGCAAAACGCTCAGGGCTGTGCGCCCCCCAGCGCCAGGTCGCATGGGCTCCGCGACTGAGCCCGGTAAGGTACACACGGTCGGGATCGATCGGCAATGTAGCGAGCGCATGATCGAGGATGGCCTCGAGCTTGCCGATCTCCCAGTCCTGATCGGCGGGGAGCAAGGGAGAGATCAGGATGAAGGGAAAGCCCGGCTCCAGCTCGGCATGTTTTGGAGGTCCATGGACCTTCACCTTGTCGATGTCGTCGCCGCGTTCGCCCGAACCGTGCAAGAAGATCATCAGCGGAAAGATTTCCGTGCCGTCCGAAGCTTCGGGAACGAACAATTGATAGCGATAGCCGCCCGTTTCGACACTCTGCTGAGGGTATTGCCCCGAAATCAGGGGCGCCCGCTCCGCGGCGGCCGTAGGTACGCCGATGCATGCCGCGAGAAGCAATAGCGCGCTCGTTAGTGGCGTGATCTTCCCGTCCAATCTCGGCATAGTCTCCGCCCTCCAAAAAGAAATCGGTTACATTTGCTAGGCGGCTCGAGACACGATCGTCAAACCTTCTGTCGGTCTGCCGCTACTCGCCCGCCGCGGTCGAACCCCGGACGGCGAGGGTAGGGGCGATGATCAGGCTGGCGTCCTGATCCAGCTCTTCACCCTTCATCATACGCAACATTATGAGGGCAGCTGTCGAGCCCAGTCGCGTGATGTCCGAATGCACGGTCGTCAGCCCCGGAGAAACGTAGCGCGCCAACGGGATGTCGTCGAAACCCGCGACGAGCAGATCTTCCCCGATCTTGCGGCCCGACGTACGCATTTCGGTCATGAAATCGACCGCCATGATATCGTTGCCGGCAAAGACAGCGTCGAATGGTATATCGCCGTTCAGCAGCAGTCGTGCAGCTTTTCTGCCGGCATCCTCGCGGAAATCGCCCGGAAGGATTAGTGGGCTGCTCTCTCCCAGCCGCTCGAGCAGTACGTCGCAATAGCCACGCTGGCGTTCGCGCGCATCCCGATTGTTGGCCGGGCCGGCTATATGAACGATCTTCGTCGCCCCACGTTCGATCAAATGCTCGGTAACAAGGCGCGCTCCCGCATAATTATCCACTGCAACGAACGGGGTTCTGCCGTCATTTGCGTGGGCATTCATCAGCACGGTGGGAATATCGCGCGTTACGGCCTCGATATCATCGGCCTGCGAATTGGGTGGCATCACCAGCAAGCCGTCCACCCTGCCGCGCATCGCGCGTATCGCAAGCACCGTTTCATCGGCGCTGCCATGCATGTTACCCAGCAAGAGGTTCTTGCCGGCACCATGCGTGACCATGTCGATGCCGCGAACTATTTCCGAGAAAAACTCACCGAACAAGTCGGGCAGGATAACTCCGATCGTATCGGTCTTGCGGCGGGTCAGGCTCCGGGCCCCGCTGTGGGGGACGTAATTCAGCTCTTCTGCGGCGGCTTCGATTTTCTTGCGCGTCTTTGCAGTCACGACCGACAGACCATTGAGGGCGCGGGACGCCGTTGCGACCGACACTCCCGCAGCCTTAGCAACGTCCCTAATGGTTACCATTTGCCCACCACCTACTTGAGATCCTCGGGTTAATTGAATTGCGAAGGACAGCCCACGGGATCTGGTATGTAGAACGCCGATCTAGCATGCGAGGATAAATTCCGGAAACACCGACTCGAGTTCTAAATTCACAGTCGCAGATAGTGTATTTTCGGGAATGAGGTGATCGAATTCATTGCCGGATCGAATGATACCGCAGTGTCGACAGCGGACGGGATCGGAGCCCCGCAGCCTCGCATGCTGATGCCGCCCGGACGGTTCTTCCGATCCAGGTAGGTGTCCGTCGCCATTTTCTGCCGGGCCCGGAAGGGTACCGCTCTCACCCTCTTGCAACGCTCTCCAAAGGCTCGCCTGTCACCGGATAGCCGAGGTCCTCACCGATTTCGAGCCATCTCGCGCCGCCGCGTTCGCCCATATAGGGAGTGATGGTGCGAACCGGAATGGCCTCGGCCTGCGCTTTCGCCTCGGCGAAGCTCTCGAACAGCGCAAGCCGCTCGAGATTGCGGCGCGTGGGGAAGATGACCTTGATGTCGCCTCTCTCCGCCGCGTCGAGCGCGCCTTGGGCGGTGGTCCAGAAAAGATGCGTGTTTTCGGACAGATCGGCCTCGATCTCGACCGCGCCGGTGCCGAGATCGGCGAGATAGAAGCGGGTATCGTAGACGCGCGGAATGCGCTCGTTCTTGGGATACCAGCGAGCGAAGGGGACCAGCTGGTCGAGGTCGAGCTGCCAGCCGAAATGATCGAGCACCGGAGCGAGTTCGCCGGTTTCCTGCAAGAAGTTGCGGGCTGCGCGCGCCTTTCGCGCATCGATGGCGCCGGACAAGCCGATCGCCAGCCCGGTTTCCTCCAGCGTTTCGCGTACCACCGCGACTTGGTGCGCCGCCTCTTCCGGATCGAGCGGGCCACCCATGCCGGCACCGAGCTCGAAATCCGCGGGGTCTACACGGCCGCCGGGGAACACAGCCATGCCGCCCGCGAAAACCATCTCGCGCGAGCGGATCGTCATCAGAATTTGAGGGGGGCCGCCCTGGGGTGCGTTCCGGAAGATGACTACGGTTGCTGCGGGTATGCCCTCGGGTCCCACGTCGGATTGTTCAGTCATTGGGATGTTGTGGCGAGCGGCGGGCGGCTTGCCAAGGAGAAACCGGAGCGACGGTGTCGGCAGATTTTACACTAAGCACTGCGGTGAAAATCGCTTTAACTATAAAAACCCGCGAAATTGAACATTTGGGAAGGTTTGGCACGCGGCATGCAGGTACCGCCGTGTCCCGTTCAAGTCTTCGACGGGGGCGCGTCGCAAAGGTCTTCGAACATCGCGCCCGCAGACATATAAAGGCCCGCCCGGCTGTCTCTCCGGGCGGGCCTTTCCCGTTCTGGTTGTGACCTGTATCGAGGCAAGCGGGAGGCGCGTGCGCGAACGTTCAGCCTTCGGCCTTGGCGACCTGCTTGTCATCCATCATCTGCTGGAGCTCGCCGGCTTCGAACATTTCCATCATGATGTCGCTGCCGCCGACGAATTCGCCCTTCACATAGAGCTGGGGGATGGTCGGCCAGTCCGAATAGGCCTTGATGCCCTGGCGGATTTCCATGTCCTGCAAGACGTCGACGCTGTCGTAGGCGACGCCGCAATGGTCGAGAATGGCTACCGCGCGGCTCGAGAAACCGCATTGCGGGAACAGCGGGGTGCCCTTCATGAAGAGGACGACGTCGTTTCCGCCGACGATATCGGCAATGCGCTGGTTGGTGTCGGACATTGGGTCCGTCCTTTATGCTGAATTCGGTGTGTGGAGAATCAGGTGGGGGCTTGGGTGGTCAGTTGCAAGGCGTGAAGTTCGCCGCCCATGCGCCCGCCCAATGCGTCGTAGACCAGCTTGTGCTGCTTGACGCGTGTCAGCCCTGCAAATTGCGGGGCGGTGACCTTGGCCGCCCAGTGATCGTTGTCGCCCGCGAGGTCACGCATCTCGACCGTCGCGCCCGGAAGCGCTTCCTCGATCAGCGCGACGATGTCTTCGGCGGCCATCGGCATGTCGGTCAGTCCCGATCGGTCATGAACTGGCGGCGCGCTTCGATCGCGCATTCCTCCAGCTTGGCGCGAATGTCGGACTCGCTGACATCGCATTCGGCAGCAGTCAGGTCGCCAAGCAGCTTGCGGATCACGTCTTCATCGCCCGCTTCTTCGAAATCGGCCTGGACGACCGCCTTCTTGTAGGCGTCGGTTTCCTCTTCGGTCAGGCCCATCAGGCTGGCGGCCCATTCGCCGACCAGCCGGTTGCGGCGGGCGGCGATCTTGAAGGCGTTTTCCTCGTCGAAGGCGAACTTGGCTTCCTCGCCGCGTTCGCGATCCTTGAAATCGGTCATGGTGGTCCTCTCGGGATGGAATCTCGGGGGCCGGAATAGGCGTGGGCCGCGCACGAAACAAGAGATGAGTCCCCGCCAAGGCAGGGACCTCGATCGGATTTGCGCCAGCTAGCCCGAGGTTCCCGCCTTCGCGGGAACTCACCGACTATTCCATTACGACGACGAGCTTGCCGATCGCGCCGCGGTTTTCCAGTTTCGCAATGGCTTCGTGCGCGCGCTCGATCGGATAGGTTTCGCTGACCAACGGGTCGATCTTGCCAGCCTTCCACAGGTCGAACAGTTCTTCGATGTTCTTCTGGTTGCGCTCCGGCTCGCGCGCGGTGAACGCGCCCCAGAAGACACCGCGAATGTCGCAGCTCTTCAGCAGGGTGAGATTAAGCGGCATTTTGGCAATCCCTGCGGGGAAGCCGATCACCAGGAAACGGCCTTCCCAGGCGATCGCGCGCAGTGCGGGTTCGGAATAGTCGCCGCCGACGATATCGTAGACGATATCCGCGCCATTGGGGCCGACGGCAGCCTTGAAGTCGTTGGCAAGCTGCTTGGAAGTGTCCTTGTCGAACGGAGCGCGCGGATAGATCACGACTTCATCCGCACCGTGCTTCTTTGCGACTTCGCCCTTCTCCTCGGTCGAGACGCCAGCGACGACCTTGCAGCCATAGGCCTTGGCCAATTCGACTGCAGAGAGGCCGACTCCGCCCGCAGCGCCGAGGACGAGGACGGTTTCGCCTTCCTTGATGTCGCCGCGATCCTTGAGGCCGTGGATGGTGGTGCCGTAGGTCATCAGCAGCGCGCTGGCTTTCACCAGGTCGATCCCCTCGGGCACCTTGAACAGGCGCGCGGCGGCAACCGCGACCTTTTCCTGCAACCCGCCATTGCCGATACCGCACATGACCTTGTCACCCACGGCGAAGCCTTCGACACCATCGCCCAGTGCCTCGATCGTACCGGAAATTTCACCGCCCGGCGCGAAGGGGCGGGGCGGTTTGAACTGGTACTTATCGCGGATGATCAGCGTATCGGGAAAGTTGATTGCGCAGGCCGCGACCTTGACCAAGACCTCGCCCTTGCCGGGGGTGGGTTCGTCGATTTCCTCTACAACGAGGGTTTCGGGACCACCGACTTCCTTAGAAAGGACTGCCTTCACGCTGCATCTCTCCTGCTTGGTTTATCGAGCCAGGGCAAGGTGCCCTCGCGCATCTGTTCGTGCTTTGTAATTGCGCTTTCGCTGTCGAGCGTGAGGCCGATCTCGTCGAGCCCTTCGAGCAGGCAGCGCTTGCGGAACGGGTCAACTTGGAATTCGAACCGGTCCTGAAACGGCGTTGTGACGACCTGGTTTTCGAGATCGATGGCGATCGGATGATCCTTTGCGACCTCAAGCAGACGGTAGACCTGTTCCCGCGGAAGTTCGACCGCGAGGATGCCATTCTTGAAGGCATTGCCCGCGAAAATGTCCGAAAAGCTCGGTGCGATGACAGCGGTCAGACCCATGTCCAGCATGGCCCATGCGGCATGTTCGCGGCTCGACCCGCAACCGAAATTGTCGCCCGCGATCAGGATCGGAGCATTTGCGAAATCTTCCAAGTCGAAGGGATTACCGGGGGTCGCGCGGATGGTTTCGAACGCGCCTTTGCCGAGCCCTTCGCGGCTCACCGTCTTCAGCCAGTGGGCGGGAATGATGACATCGGTGTCGATGTTTTTGAGGCCCAGCGGGATCGCGCGGCCCTCGATCGTGGATACGGCCTGCATTATCGTGCGCTTTCCGGGAAGGAGGGTAGGCGGACGAGATGACGCGGGTCGTGCTGAATCACGATCGTTGCGTCGAGATTGTCGGCCATCTGGTTGAAGCGGTGGAACGAAGCGAGCGTGTCGGCGCGGTCGGTGTTGAACACGGGAACCCCCTTGTTCTCGATCTGCTCTTCGAAATGGTAGAGGTCGCCGGTGAGCATGTAGGTCCCCGATTGCGGTAGCTCGACCACCAGCGCCTTATGGCCCGGCGTGTGACCATGCATCGCGACCATGCGCACCGAACCATCGCCGAAAACATCGTGATCGCCCGCAATGCGGGTAACTTTACCCTCGGCACCCTCCGCCAACCAAGGCGCGAGCTGCGCGCGGGTCGCTTCCATCCGGCCAGAGGCAACTGCTTCGGCATCGCCGCGCCCGATCAGCAGTTCGGCATCGGGAAATTCGGCGGCCTGGCCTACATGATCGTCATGATAGTGGCTGACACCGACATAGGTGATATCGGAAGCGGCCACTTCGATTTCGGCGAGCTGTTCCGCAATGGTCTTTTCGACGCTGAGCGTGAAGACCCATTGGGTCTCGCTGGTACCCTTGAGCGCAGCGGGCAAGCCAGCGTCCCACAGCAGATACTTGTCGCCATTGCGGATGAGATAGCAACTGTCGGTCAGCGTGCGCGGCTCGCCATCGTAGAGATGCGTGTCGGAAAACGGCGCGGTATCGCTGAGTTCGATCGTGCCGCAATCGAGCCGCCACAATTCGATATCGGGCGTCTCCTGCGCGGCGGCAGATGTAGCAGAACCTGCCAGCAAGACGGCTAGCAGGATGGTTCTCGGCGCCATGTCTCTCTCCCCCGTAATACGCGTCCTCAATCGGTTTCGGGATTTTCCCCCGAGGGAATCGGACCCGGTTGCTTCGGGCCCTTCTTCCTCTCCTTGCGCTTGTTCGCGTAAAGCAGCGCGGCGGCAACGGCGGCGGAGCCGATGGCTCCGGCAATCTTGAGCTTGTTGGTCATGCCGCTTCAATGGTCAGCCGCCGTCGGCTTGGCAAGGGGCGAGCTTGCGTACATCGGCCAAGCGCCCGGTGACTGCGGCGGCAGCGGCCATGGCGGGGCTGACCAGGTGTGTGCGTGACCCGGGTCCCTGGCGGCCGACGAAATTGCGGTTGCTGGTCGAGGCGCAGCGCTCGCCTGGCGGTACCTTGTCTGGGTTCATCGCTAGGCAGGCTGAACAGCCCGGCTCGCGCCATTCGAAACCGGCGTCGGTGAAGATCCGGTCTATGCCTTCCTCTTCCGCCTGCTTCTTCACCAAGCCCGATCCCGGCACGACGATCGCCCAGCGCACGCCCGGCGCTATCGTGCGGCCTGCAAGCACTTCGGCGGCGGAACGCAGGTCCTCGATCCGGCTGTTGGTGCAGCTGCCGATGAAAATGTTCTCGACAGGTATGTCCTCGATCCGGGTGCCGGGAACGAGGCCCATGTAGTCGAGGCTTTTTCGCGCGGCTTCCCGCTTGGATGTATCGGCGAAGCTTTCCGGGTCCGGCACGCGCCCGCCCACGGGGACGACGTCCTCGGGGCTCGTGCCCCAGCTCACGGTCGGCTCGACATTGGCGGCGTCGATCACGACGCTCTTGTCGAACACCGCGCCTTCGTCGGTTGCGAGCGAGCGCCACCATGCGACGGCGCGGTCCCAGTCCTCGCCCTTGGGGGCGTAGGGACGGCCCTTCAGATAGGCGAAGACCTTGTCGTCCGGCGCGATCAGCCCGGCCCGTGCACCGCCTTCGATGCTCATGTTGCAGACCGTCAGGCGCCCCTCGACGCTCATCTCCTCGAACACGCGGCCGCGGTACTCGATGACGTGGCCGGTCCCGCCCGCAGTGCCGATTTCGCCGATGATGTGAAGGATCAGGTCCTTCGGCGTGACGCCCGGGCCGAGCGAGCCTTCGACCCGCACTTCCATCGATTTCGACTGGCGCAGCTGCAGGGTCTGCGTGGCGAGTACGTGCTCGACCTCGCTGGTGCCGATTCCGAAAGCGAGCGCGCCCACGCCGCCATGCGCCGCGGTATGGCTGTCGCCGCAGACGATCGTCGCACCGGGAAGCGAGAAGCCCTGCTCGGGCCCCACCACGTGAACAATTCCCTGCGCGGGGGCGATGGCGTCGATGTAATCAATGCCGAATTCGGGCGCATTGCGTTCGAGGGCGGCAAGCTGCGCGGCGCTCTGCTCGTCCTCGATCGGCAGGCGCGAACCATCGGCGGCCACGCGCGGCGTGGTCGGCAAATTGTGGTCGGGAACGGCCAGCGTCAGATCGGGGCGCCGCACCTTGCGTCCTGCAAGACGCAGAGCCTCGAAAGCCTGCGGGCTGGTGACTTCGTGAACGAGGTGGCGGTCGATATAGATCAGGCAGGTGCCGTCATCGAGCCGCTCGACGACGTGGCTGTCCCAGATCTTCTCGTACAATGTGCGCGGTTTGCTGGCCATGGCGGTGAAGTGTGCGGCAGCTTTGCCACGCCTGCAAAAAGGCAAATCCAGAGTCTTCCAAACTTAACCTTTCTCTGCTTTATTGACACTTATGTCAGCAAAGCCGTTTTCCTTTCCGATCAAGGTCCTGCCGGACGATATCGATTTCATGGGGCACGTGAACAATGCGCGCTACCTGAACTGGGTGCAGGACACGGTCCTGGCGCACTGGCAGAAACTGGCCCCTGCGGACGAGGTGGCGAGCAAGGCGTGGGTCGCGCTCAAGCACGAGATCACTTATCGCAAGCCTGCTTTTCTCGACGACGAGGTGATTGCCGAAACGGTGCTCGAAAAGATCGCCGGGGCGCGCAGCTTCTACAATACGGTGATCCGCCGCGGCGAGGACGTACTCGCCGAGGTCAAGAGCATGTGGTGCTGCATCGATGCGGAAAGCCTGCGTCCGGCGCGGATCAGCCGCGACGTTGCAGAGACTTTCTTCGGCCTCCCTCGCAAGCAGAAGCCCTACGCAGGCGAATAAGACGCTGCGGGCAGGCTTTGCCTGCGAAGCGACAGCCACTATATGGGCAGCATGGATTTCCTCGTTCCCGCCCTGATTGTCCTTGCCACCGTCATCGCAATGGAATGGGTGGCATGGGCGAGCCACAAATATATCATGCACGGCTTCGGCTGGGGCTGGCACCGCGACCATCACGAGCCGCATGACAATTTGCTCGAAAAGAACGACCTCTATGCGATTGTCGGAGCGGTTATGAGCATTTCGATGTTCGCCCTGGGCAGCCCTTTGGTCGCTGGTGAGCTGGCATGGTGGCCCGCCACATGGATCGGTCTCGGCATTCTGTTCTACGGGATCATCTATACGCTGGTCCATGACGGCCTCGTCCACCAACGCTATTTCCGCTGGGTGCCGAAGAGAGGCTATGCTAAGCGGTTGGTGCAGGCGCACAAGCTGCATCATGCAACTATCGGCAAGGAAGGCGGGGTAAGCTTCGGTTTTCTGCTAGCCCGCGATCCCGCGAAACTGAAGGCGGACCTGCGGCGCCAACGCGATGCAGGCATTGCCATCGTACGCGAAAGCGCAGGAGCCTGAGCCATTACGGGCCGGCTCGACCTGACCGGCGAGTGGGACGGATCCTTCAGCTATCCCGGCGGCGAGGCCACCACGCCATTTCGTGCGCGGATCGTAGAGACCGCAGGCCGCCTTGTCGGCTCGCTTATCGAGCCCGACCTCTATCGCGCAGGGGAGACTGTTGGCGCCGAGTTCATCGGGCATCGGTCGGACCGCGCGGTCGATTTTACCAAATCCTATGTCGACCCGCCACAGGGCTACAAGAACCCTATCGATTACGTCGGGCAGCTTTCGCCGGACGGTTTGAGCATTAGCGGCATATGGAGCCTGCTGAGAATGAACGGCACGTTCGAAATGCAGCGCGAGCAGGGGCGCGGCGAAACGGAAGAGGCCGAAACCGCTGCGACGGTTCCGGCCTCCGGCATGTTGTTCTGAGATCGATCCGCCTTAGCGGGCGTAGTTCACGTAAAGCCCGTGAATGAGGCCGGGAATGAACCCGAGCAGCGTGAGCACAAGGTTCAGAAGCGTTGTCCCGCCTAGTCCGTGCTTCATGGCGACGCCCAGCGGCGGCAGCAGGATCGTGGCGATAAGAATGAGGATTGCCATTCGGAATGTCCTTTCGTCAGCCCTCCCGTCGTTCGAACAACCAACGGCTTGAGTACCAACGGGTTCCGAAGCCGCTATTCGTTGCGCGTGGCGATCCAGGTGCCGCAGATCACGAGGATCGCGATCGAAATCCAGTACCAGGGGTGGCCGAGCGTGTACCAGGTGAACGCCGCTCCGACGGACATCGCTCCGATCGCCATGATCTTGGCGCGTCGGTTGATCGCCCGCCGCTCGCGCCAGTCGAGAACCTGCGGACCCCAATGCGGATGGTCGAGGATCTTCCGTTCGAGCTCCGGGCTCGAGCGAGCGAAAAAAAAGACGGCAAGCAGCAGGAACGGTACGGTCGGCATGATCGGCAGCGCTGCCCCGATAGCGCCGAGGCCGACGGCGAGGAAGCCGAGACCCTTGTAGACGGGCCGCTTCATCCTATCCCGCCGCGATCCGCGCGGCATGCTCCTTCACCAGCGCGATCATGTTCGGCACGCCCTGCGTGCGATTGCTCGAAAGCTGGTTTCTGAGATCGAACGGTTCGAGCGCGGCGGCAATGTCCATCTTCGCCACATCGCGTGCGTGCTGGTCCTGCACTGCGGAAATTATCAGCGCGACGATACCCTTGGTGATTGCCGCATTGCTGTCGGCGAGGAAATGCAGCCTGTCATTGTCGCTGGTAGGATAGACCCAGACCTGGGCACTGCAGCCGCGCACCAGCGTGGCATCGGTCTTGAGGGCATCGGGCATAGGCTCGAGATCGCGGCCCAATTCGATTAGCAGGCGATAGCGTTCATCGCCCTCGAGAAACTCGTATTCTTCGGCAATATCGGAAAGTGTGCGCATGGCGCGCCCTTAGCGGGCAGGTCGGCAGGCGTCCATCGGCCTCAGCCGGACAGACCGCCTGGGCGGGTGAAAGCGAAATAGACCACGTAGAACCATCCGAAGAAACCGTGGATCGCGGCCCAGATGATCGACTGGTGCAAGCTCCAGCTGATCGCCACGGCAATAGCACTGCCCAGACCAATCCCTGCGCGCGCGGCATCGGTTCTGACTACGGTCAAAGATCGACTCCGCTGGCGATGGCTTCGAGCTTCTTGATCCGCTCCTTCAGGTCGGCCAATTCGATACGGGCTGCGCCGATCGAAGAACCGCTGTCTTGATCAGTACCGGTGCGATCCTGTTCTAGCTGCTGACGCTTGAGCGCAAGCCAGCCATGCCAGGCCCGCAGCAGGGCCGCAGCGACGATGGTCAGTCCGACCAGCGAAGCGCCTGCGATTATCATAGTCGGTTCGAACATCACCTCATGTCCTCCTTGAACCTTGCCGTCCTCAATCCGCCTGCTTGTCGCGCAGGGCCTCGATCTCGGAGGCGATTCGTTTCGTTTCGCGCGCGTCGACCGAATTGCGTTCGGTTGCGATACGCTCGAGTACCTTTATCCTCTCGCGCAGCTCCTCGATCTCGCGCTGCGCTCCCGTATCCGTCGCCTGACCGGCGTAGCTCTCGTTGCCTTCCTTGTCGGTCAGGATGCCGCGTTCGTTGCGGTGCCTCACACTGGATATCTGGACGATGCCCCAGACCACGATCGCGATGATGGCTACGATCACCCAACCGCTCATCGTGCACGCTCCCGCTGGCTTGTCAGATCCTCGATCTCCTGCAGGTCGCGTAGCTGCTCGATCTGGGCGGCGAGATTGTGATTGCCGTCGGTGGCGATCCGCTCCAGCACGCGAACTCGCTCTTCAAGCTTGGCGTAGTCGGCGCCGCCCTTGCCGATCTGATCGGCCTTGGCCTGCTCGATCTGCGCCTTAAGCTCCAGCTTGCGCTCGTCATGACGGACCACGCGGCGATGGATGACGTGGGCGGTCAGTAGCGCCATCGTCACGATCGTGATGATGAAGCCGAAGATAAGGATTAGGTCGCCATCCATCAGTTGGTTTCCTTGCCATCGCGCAGGCGATCGATCTCATGCGTCAGATGGTAACCGCTATCGGTCACGATCCGTTCGACATTGCCGAGCCGATCCTTGAGCGAGCCGAGTTCGGCACGCAGTTCGGCATTTTCCTGGGTGAGCAGCTTGACCCGCTCGACCGCCTGGTCGGTCTTGGGGTAGACCGCCTTGCCCCAGCTATTCTCCAGCGGATAGCCGTTCTTGACGCGGATCCAGGTGTTGGCGATCCAGGCGAGCGATATGGCAATCACTCCGCCGATAACGGTCGTTTCGGTGATGAATTCCATCACGCTTTCTCCCCTGTCTTGATGTCCAACGGCATACCGGTACCGTCTGCAGCCGGCCTGTCTCGCAGCGCCTCGATCTCGTCGTGCAGCGAGTAACCGCGGTCGGTGACGATCTTCTCCAGCACGACCATGCGATCCTGCATGGTATCGAGCTTGTCGTGCAGCGCGCGGTTTTCCTCACGCAGACGTTTGGTCTCGCTAGTGTCGGCGCGTTCGGTCTTGCCGCCCCACTCGTCTTCGAGCGAGTAGCCGTGCTTGGCGCGGATCCAGTTGTTGATCAGCCAACCACCGGTGCTCAGCGCGATTATCGCGATCACGAATTCGGGGCCACCCCAGTTCATTGCGCTTTCTCTCCCTGTTTTACTTCGAGCGGAATGCCGGTTCCTTGGTCGTCGACCTTGCGTTGATCGCGAAGGGCCTCGATCTGCGTTGCAATGTCATAGCCGCGGTCGGTTACGATGCGTTCGAGTACCTGAACCCTCTGTTCCAGTTCGGTGACGCGGCTGGCGTATTGCGCGGCCTTTTCGGAACTGGCTTCGGCGGTGGCAGCGATGCGCTTTTCTTCCAGCTTGCGGTTGTTCACCAGCCAGATGATGCCAAGCACCATGATGAAGGGCGCCAACGGTATGAGTATTTCCAGTCCCATGCGCGTATATCCCGTCCGTTCGTGTCTTAGCGAAGCCGTTCGATCTCGGCAGTCAGGCGCGGATTGCTGCTGACGTAGAAGGTTTCCACTTCAGCCAGGCGACGGTCGACATCCTTCATGCGGGCACGGATTTCGCGTGCCGTGCGCTTCGGATTCTGCCGCACGCGCTGCCAATAGTTCTGCTCTTCACGATCGACATAGAGATGCGCAGGCTTCTTGTTCAGCAGCAGGCCGGCGATGAAATAGAACGGGATAGTCGAACCGCCGCTCATGAAGGTCAGGCCGAGAAAGCCGAGGCGCACCCAGAAAGCGTTGACACCGGTGTAGTCCGCGATGCCCGAGCAGACGCCCATCAACTTTGCATTCTGCTTGTCGCGGTAAAGCGTTGTGCGGGGACTGTTCACTGGCTGGCTCCTTTTTTGTCGGCCATCAGCTGCTCGAGTTCGCGCAGCTGCTGGTTGTCCTGCTCGCTGTCGTGGACGAGGCGCGCGGGCTTGAATTCGGGATTGTCGCTGGCGACCAGGCGCTCGACCGTGTCCATCCGGTCGTCGAGGCGCTTGGCGAGGCTGTAGAGTTCCTCCAGCAGAGCCTCGTCATCGGTGGTGATGGTTGCCGAGGTCTTCCATTTGGTGATGTAGTGGAGGATGATCCACGGTAAGCCGATGAATATGGCTACGATTGCAAAAATCTCTTCCACGGATCAGTCCTCCTTGTCGGCGCTGCCTTTGCCGAGCGCCTTTTTCATCTGTTCGAGTTCGTCATCGATCGCGTCGGCACCTTCCAGTGCCGCGATCTCGTCCGACAGGCTGGGCTTGTCCGACTTGTCGGCAATGCTCAGCGCATCGGCACGGCCCTCGGCATAATCGACGCGGCGTTCGAGCTGGTCGAACCGGTTGAGCGCATCGTCGACGCGTTCGTTGGTCATCAGGCTGCGCAGCTTGACGCGGTTTTCCGCGCTTTCGAGCCGGGCGGCGATAGCGGTCTGGCGGCTGCGCGCCTCGCGTAGGCGATTCTGCAGCTTCTGGATGTCCTGCTCGTAGGCGCGCAGGGCGTCGTCGAGTACGGCAATCTCCTGCTTGAGCTGCTCACTCATGTCGGCCGCTTTCTTCTTTTCGACGAGTGCGGCGCGAGCGAGATCTTCGCGGTCCTTGGAGATGGCGAGCTGCGCCTTCTCGTTCCAGTCCGCCTGCAGCTTGTCGAGCTTCACCGTATGGCGATGCATCTCCTTCTGGTCGGCGATCGTGCGCGCCGCGCTGGCGCGGACTTCGACCAGCGTTTCCTCCATTTCGAGGATGATCATGCGGATCATCTTCTGGGGGTCGTCCGCCTTGTCGAGCATGTCGTTGAAATTGGCGGCGATGATATCGCGGGTGCGGCTGAAAATGCCCATCAATGGTGCTCCACTGGAGAAAAAGTCGGATCCCTTGGACCGTGCGCCATCGCGGGTGGGAGTCGGCGAGCGGCGCAGCCGTTCTACCTCTTCCTCGATCCGCGACAAGCGGGGGCGGGCCGGAGAGTCGTCGGCATCGCTGCCGTGGGGACTGTCGGGGGAGCGACGCTCCGGCCCAAGGGGATCATGGTCGGGAGGCAGGGTCATGCGATCTCGACCTGTTCGTAGGCGGCCATAATCGGCGTGGGTGCAGTAACCGCGATCTGCGAGCTCAGCAGGACGAAAGTGCCCATCGCCGCGATGCTGGCGATTGCGGCCTGTCCGAGCTGGCTGCGGAAGAAGCTGCGGTTGTACATCTGGGTTACCTCCCTTGGGGCCGATTGGCCGATTGCTGTTGTACCATATTCAGCAAGTGCCATGCCAAACCCGGAAAATGGGAGAAAACCGTGCCTTTCGGACAATTCGACCAACGACATGTTGGTTTTGATTGCCAAGTATCGGGAAAAATTCCTATCTCTTGGTCATGGAGCGGGAAAATCAGTTTATCGGCCAGTCGGGCGCCTTCCTCGATGCGGTTGAGCGCGCCAGCCGTGCAGCGCCCATGCGGCGCCCCGTGCTCGTCATCGGGGAGCGCGGGACCGGCAAGGAACTGATTGCCGAACGCTTGCATCGCCTTTCCACCCGCTGGGACGAACCTCTGGTCGTCATGAACTGCGCCGCCTTGCCCGAAACGCTGATCGAGGCCGAGCTGTTCGGGCACGAGGCGGGTGCGTTTACCGGTGCTACCAGAGTCCGCGCCGGAAGATTCGAAGAAGCCGACAAGGGGACGCTATTTCTCGACGAACTGGGTACTTTGTCGATGGGTGCCCAGGAAAGGCTGCTCCGTGCCGTGGAATATGGCGAGGTAACGCGGATCGGCTCGAGTCGCCCCACACGTGTCGATGTACGTATCGTTGCTGCGACGAACGAGGATCTTCCGGCCAAGGCTGCGCGCGGCGATTTCCGCGCCGACCTGCTAGACCGGCTCAGCTTCGAGGTCATCACTCTGCCTCCCTTGCGCGTGCGCGAGGGCGACGTCGCGGTTCTGGCGGATTATTTCGGGCGCCGCATGGCCGCCGAACTGGGCTGGGAGGGCTGGCCCGGCTTCGCGCCGCATGTCGCCGAACAGCTCGAGAAGCACGATTGGCCGGGCAACGTCCGGGAATTGCGCAATGTCGTCGAACGGGCGATCTATCGCTGGGACGATTGGGATCAGCCGATCGGACATGTAATCTTCGACCCCTTCGACAGCCCATGGAAGCCCAAGGGCCTGCCGGTGCCGGCAAGCAAGGCGCCAAGTGCAGCACAGGTCGCGCCTAAACCGGCCGCTCCCGATTTCGATTGGATCGACGATTTGCGTGCTGCGGTCGATACGCACGAAAGGGCGATCGTCGAATATGCGCTCGGCAAGCATCGCTGGAATCAGCGGCAGACCGCCAAGGCGCTGGGGCTTACTTACGACCAGCTGCGTCATTGCATCAAGAAACACGCGCTCGCGGAGGATTGAGGCCGGGCGAGGTAGGCGTTGACACGGCCAATATTTCGATTATTCTTGAAATATGGAAACGACCGAACCCAAGTTAGTTGATGAGGAAATGGTGAAGCGCCTGTCCGCGCTTGCCCACGACCATCGGCTGGCAATCTTTCGCGTGCTCGTTCGGGCCGGGACGACCGGACTGTCCGCGGGCAGCATTTCGGAAAAGCTCGACCTGCCTCCAAGCTCGCTGTCATTCCACATTTCGAATTTGCGCAATGCCGGGCTGGTGAGCGACGAGCGTGTCGGCCGGTACATCGTCTACCGTGCCGATTTCACCGCGATGGCGGGGCTGGTGGCCTATCTCAACGAAAACTGCTGCGCCGACGATCCCCTCGGTTCTTGCGCTTGATCGTTCAGGAGAAATTCCCATGCGTATTCACATCAGCCTGACGGCAGAAGATCTCGACGCTGCCAGGGCTTTCTATACGGCTCTTTTCGATCACTCGCCGACGTTGGAACGCGAGGGCTATCTCCAATGGCTGCTCGACGAGCCGCGGGTCAACTTCGTGGTCGAGAAAGGCTGCGGCACGCCGGGGCTTTCGCATCTCGGTGTCCAGGCCGAGAGCGAAGGCGAACTCGACACCCAGTTCGCACGTGTTGCCAATACGCACGCCGCAGTGATCGACGAGGGCGAGACCCAATGCTGTTACGCTCGCTCGACCAAAAACTGGACCAGCGATCCGTCGGGCATACGCTGGGAGAGTTTCCTGACGCACGAGCGCACCGGCGATTATGGCCAAGCCTTCGTTCCCGAAACCGATAAGGGCGCGGTGGCGAATGGCTGCTGTTGAAGCGGAGCCGTCCTTGCTCCATCGCCAGCTCGGTGCCGAGGCGCTCGGCAGTTTCTTCCTCTTTGCAACCGTCGTCGGCTCCGGGATCATGGGCGAGGCGCTGGCGGACGGTAACATCGCCATAGCGTTGCTGGGCAACACGATCGCCACCGGCGCGATCCTGTTCGTACTGATCGCCGCGCTTGCGCCGGTATCGGGCGCACACTTCAATCCGGCGGTAACGCTGGTCTTCGCGCTGCGGCGGGAGATTGCCGCAGGCGCTGCCTTGCTGTTCGTGGCGGCGCAACTGGCGGGGGGCATGATCGGCGTGTGGGCCGCGCACGTCATGTTCGATGCGCCGGTGTTCCAGTTCAGCGAGAACATCCGGACCGGCCGGGGGCAATGGTTGGGCGAGGGGATCGCCACTTTCGGCCTGCTGTTCACGATTCTCGGTTGCCTGCGCTCGCGCCCCGACTGGGTGGCGCCGGGAGTGGGACTGTTCATCGCGGCAGGCTATTGGTTTACCAGTTCGACCAGCTTCGCCAATCCGGCGATCACCGTGGGCCGCGCCTTCACCAACAGCTTTTCGGGCATCGCGCCAGCCGACGTTCTCGGCTTCGTCCTCGCGCAATTCGCCGGCGCCATTCTCGCCTGGCTCGCCTGCCGCTGGCTGTTCGCCGAAAATCAGCGATTGCAATAGCGTCTGGCCCCGACTATATCGCTGCTCATCCCGACATTGTCGCGACACTGGAGGGGCTGGCGCCGCGAGGGGCCGGCACGAAACGCCGTTGTCGCAATGGGCGCATATCTGGAGACTGAATGGCCGATCTGGCACGCTTGACCGAAGTGATCGAACCCGAGGCAAAGGCGCTCGGCTTCGAGCTCGTGCGCGTCAAGATGATGCCTTCCGAAGCCGGCGACGGCGGGGAGGCGCTGCAGATCATGGCCGAGGATCCCGCCACCGGCCAGCTGGTGATCGAACAATGCGCCGCGCTCTCGCGCCGCGTATCCGAGCGGATCGACGTTATCGAGGAAGCCGGTGAAGTCCTCATCGAAGGCGCCTACCATCTCGAAGTCTCCTCGCCCGGCATCGACCGCCCGCTTACCCGTGCGAAGGATTTCGCCGACTGGGCCGGGCACGAAGCCAAGATCTCGATGGCCAAGGGCTATGACGGCCAGCGTAGCCTGCGCGGCGAACTCAAGGGCATCGATGGCGAGATGGTCACGATCGATGACCGCAAGGCGGGGGAGGTTTCCGTCCCTCGCGACCAGATCCACTCGGCGAAACTCGTCCTGACCGACGAGCTGATCGCCGCCACCCAGCCGCTCGATACGAGCGGTGCCGAAGACATCGAAGAAGAAAAGGCAGACGACTGATGGCCAGTGCCATTTCCGCCAACAAGGCTGAACTCCTCGCGATCGCAAACTCGGTCGCCTCGGAAAAGATGATCGACAAGGCGATCGTCATCGAGGCGATGGAAGAAGCGATCCAGAAATCTGCCCGCAACCGTTACGGCGCGGAGAACGATATCCGCGCCAAGCTCGATCCGCAGACCGGCGATCTGCGTCTGTGGCGCGTCGTCGAGGTCGTGGAAGAGGTCGAGGACTACTTCAAGCAGGTCGATCTCAAGGCCGCGCAGAAGCTCCAGGACGATGCCAAGATCGGCGACTTCATCGTCGATCCGCTGCCGCCGGTCGATCTTGGCCGCATCGATGCGCAGAGCGCCAAGCAGGTGATCTTCCAGAAGGTCCGCGATGCCGAGCGTGAACGCCAGTACGAAGAGTTCAAGGACCGCGCGGGCGAGGTTATCACCGGCGTGATCAAGTCGGTCGAGTTCGGCCACGTGATCGTCAATCTCGGCCGTGCCGAAGGCGTTATCCGCCGCGACCAGCAGATCCCGCGCGAAGCCGCCCGTGTCGGCGAGCGTGTCCGCGCGCTGATCACCAAGGTCGAGCGCAACAACCGCGGCCCGCAGATCTTCCTGTCCCGCGCGCACCCCGACTTCATGCGCAAGCTGTTCGCGCAGGAAGTGCCCGAAATCTACGACGGCATCATCGAGATCAAGGCTGCCGCCCGCGATCCGGGCAGCCGCGCCAAGATCGGCGTGATCAGCCATGACAGCTCGATCGATCCTGTCGGCGCCTGTGTCGGTATGAAGGGCAGCCGCGTGCAGGCCGTCGTGCAGGAACTCCAGGGCGAGAAGATCGACATCATCCCCTGGTCGGAAGACGGCGCGACCTTCATCGTGAACGCGCTTCAGCCAGCCACCGTCAGCCGCGTCGTTCTCGACGAGGAAGACGGCCGCATCGAAGTCGTCGTGCCCGACGACCAGCTTTCGCTCGCCATCGGTCGCCGCGGCCAGAACGTGCGTCTCGCCAGCCAGCTGACCGGAAACCAGATCGACATCATGACCGAGGAAGAAGCCTCGGAGAAGCGCCAGAAGGAATTCGCCGAGCGCTCGAAGATGTTCGAAGAGGAACTCGACGTCGACGAAACGCTGTCGCAGCTGCTCGTCGCCGAAGGCTTCGCCGAGCTCGAGGAAGTCGCCTATGTCGAGCTGGAAGAACTCGCCGGCATCGAGGGTTTCGACGAGGAACTGGCCGAGGAACTGCAGAGCCGTGCCAAGGAAGCGATCGATCGCCAGGAAGCCGCGCACCGCGAGGCGCGCCGTGAACTCGGCGTCGAGGACGATCTCGCGGAGCTGCCGCACTTGACCGAGGCCATGCTGGTCACGCTGGGCAAGGCCGGGCTCAAGACGCTCGACGATGTGGCGGACCTCGCCACCGACGAGCTGATCCAGAAGAAGCGCGAAGCCCCGCGCCGCCGCAACAATGCCGATGGCCCGCCGATGCGGCGCCCCTCGGTCCGCGAGCAGGACAAGGGTGGCGTGCTGGGCGAATACGGCCTGACCGAAGAGCAGGGCAACGAGATCATCATGGCTGCCCGCGCGCATTGGTTCGAAGACGAAGAGGAAGCTCCGGCCCCTGCCGAGACGACCGACACGCAGGAGGCCGCCGATGCGGACTCCACCCAATGAGCGCCTGACGTCCGACATCGCTGAAACTCCGCGGCCCCGTAAAGCGGAGCCCGCCAAGTCCTGTCCGGAACGGCGCTGCATCCTTTCCGGAAAGACGGCGCCGCGCGAAACACTCGTCCGGCTGGTCGCTTCGCCGGCAGGTCTGGTCCTGCCCGACGCACAGGAAAAGGCGCCCGGTCGCGGGGCCTGGATCGGCGTTTCGCGTGAGGAACTCGCCGAGGCGCAGGCTGCCGGTAAGCTGAAGGGTGCGCTGTCGCGGGCCTTCAAGAGTGGCGAGCTCGAATTGCCCTCTACATTGCCGCAGATGGTCGAGAATGCGCTGACCCGCACCTTGCTCGACCGGCTGGGGCTCGAAATGCGCGTGGGAAGCCTTATCTTGGGGACCCAGCGCATCGCCGAAGCAGCGCGCGGCGGGGCGATTGCCCTGCTGCTGCATGCCAGCGACGCGAGCGAGGATGGACGCAAGAAGCTCGACCAGGCCTGGCGCGTCGGGCGCGAGGCGGAAGGATCGGGCGAGCGCGGTCTCGAACTCCCTCTGGACCGGAACGCTTTGTCTGTGGCATTGGGCCGCGACAATGTCGTCCACTTGGCGCTGGCCGACGATGCATCGGCCGCCAGGGTCATCAAGCCCCTGACGCGCCTCATGCATTATCTGGGGCACACCTTCCCGGCCGGCACGGCTCGCGCGGATCTGCGCGCCGACGACGATTTGAACGATTGAGACGAAGAGAAACGAGCAAGAATGAGCGACGACGACAAGAAACCGACCCGTAAACCGCTGACCCTCAAGGGCGCTCAGCCGGGCGAGGTCAAGCAGACCTTCAGCCACGGCCGCACCAACAAGGTCGCGGTCGAGGTGAAGCGCCGCCGTAAGCTCGTGAAGCCGGGCGAAGCGCCGCCTCCGCCTCCACCGCCTCCGCCGCCCGCCCCGGAGCCCACCCCGGCACCGGCGCCGGCGGCGGCGAAGCCTGCGCCCAAGAAGAAGGCAGCGCCTGCTGGCGAAACGCCGCAGGAACGGGTCGCGCGTCTTCAGCGAGAGGCGGAGGAAGAACGCCTGCGTCTCGCGGAGGAAGCGCGCAAGCGTGAAGAAGAACAGGCCCGCAAGGCGGCCGAGGACCAGAAGAAGCGCGCCGAGGAAAATCGCAAGGCCGAAGAGGAGGCCGCCAAGAAGGCCGCGGACGAGGCCAAGAAGCCCAAGGAAGCACCCGCTGAAGAGGCTCCTGCGGAGGAGGTCGAGCCGGCCGGGACCCCCGCGCCTGCCCCGCGTCGTTTCACACCCGTAGCGCGCCCGGAACCCAAGAAGCCGGAGCGCAAGAAGAAGGAAGACAAGCCGGCGCGCGGTGCGGAAAAACCCGACAAGCGCCGCTCGGGCAAGCTTTCGGTCAAGAAAGCCCTCAACGAGGACGAGGGGCGCCGTGCGCGCAGCCTCGCCGCGCTGAAGCGTGCGCGCGAGAAGGAACGCCGCATGCAAGGTGGCGGGTCCAGCAAGCCGCGCGAGAAACAGGTCCGCGACGTTGTCGTTCCCGAGGCGATCACGGTTGGCGAATTGGCCAAGCGGATGGGCGAGAAGGGTGCCGACCTCGTCAAGGAACTCTTCAATCTCGATATGATGGTCACCGTCAACCAGACGATCGACCAGGATACGGCGGAACTGCTCGTCGATCAGTTCGGTCACAATATCCAAAAGGTTTCCGAGGCCGATGTGGATATCGCCGCCGAGGAGGATGTCGATCCGGAAGAGACGCTGAAGCCGCGTCCGCCGGTCGTCACCATCATGGGCCATGTCGATCACGGCAAGACCAGCCTGCTCGACGCGCTGCGCGGTGCCAATGTCGTGAAGGGCGAAGCCGGCGGCATCACCCAGCATATCGGCAGCTACCAGGTGAAGACCAAGGGCGGCGATGCGATCACCTTCCTCGACACGCCGGGTCACGCCGCCTTTACCGAGATGCGCCAGCGTGGTGCCAACGTCACCGATATCGTGGTGCTGGTGGTGGCGGCCGACGACGGCATCATGCCGCAGACGATCGAGGCCATCAATCACACCAAGGCCGCCGGGGTCCCGATGATCGTCGCGATCAACAAGATGGACAAGCCGGAAGCCAATCCGGACAACGTCCGCAACCGCCTGCTCGAACACGAGGTGATCGTCGAGAAGATGTCGGGCGATGTGCAGGACGTCGAAATCTCGGCCAAGACCAAGGCTGGACTCGACGAACTGCTCGAAAAGATCGCGCTGCAGGCCGAACTGCTCGAACTGAAAGCCAACCCCGACCGCATGGCCGAAGCTACCGTGATCGAAGCGCAGCTCGACAAGGGCCGCGGTCCGGTCGCCACCGTGCTCATCACGCGTGGCACGCTGGAGCGGGGCAACACCTTCGTGGTGGGTACCGAAAGCGGCCGTGTACGCGCGATCGTCAACGACCAGGGCAAGCAGATCAAGAAGGCCGGCCCCTCGATGCCGGTCGAGGTCCTCGGCCTGGGCGGCGTGCCGAGCGCCGGCGACGTGTTGACCGTGGTCGAAAATGAACAGCGTGCCCGCGAAGTGGCCGAATATCGTCAGGAAAAGGCGACCGAGAAGCGCACCGCGCTGGCTCCGACAAGCTTCGATACGATGTTCAATAACCTCGCCGCCAATGTCATCGAATTCCCCGTCTTGGTGAAGGCCGACGTGCAGGGTTCGGTCGAGGCGATCACCACCGCGCTGCACAATCTCTCGAACGACGAGATCAAGGTTCGCGTGCTGCATGCAGGCGTGGGCGCGATCACCGAAAGCGACGTAAGCTTGGCTTCGGCCTCGAACGCGCCGATCATCGGCTTCAACGTCCGCCCGAATGCCAAGGCACGCGAGCTGGTGAAGCGCGACGGCGTGGAGATGAAGTATTACGACGTCATCTACCACCTGACCGAGGAAATCGCGAAGGAGATGGCAGGCGAGCTGGGTCCGGAGCGGATCGAGAACGTCGTCGGTCGTGCCGCGGTCAAGGAAGTGTTCCGTTCGGGCAAGAAGGACAAGGCGGCCGGCCTGCTGGTCGAGGAAGGTGTCATCCGCAAGGGGCTGCACGCGCGCCTTACGCGCGAAGACGTCATCGTCTCGGCCACCACCATCGCCTCGCTGCGCCGGTTCAAGGACGACGTCGACGAAGTCCGAGCCGGTCTCGAATGCGGTGTGGTGCTTGCCGATACGAACGACATCAAGCCGGGCGACCAGCTCGAAGTCTTCGAAGTCGAGGAGCGCGAACGCACGCTGTAAACGGGGGGCTGAGGACGTATGGCGAGAATCTACGAACGCAGGCGCTCGCCTTCGTCCGAGCTGATGGGCAGCGAGTTCGTCTCTTTCGACGCAGAGAGGGGCGAACTTACCTGCCGCTATACCCCGCCGCCGAGCTTCGCGTCTCCGCGCGGCGCGGTGCAGGGTGGGCTGATCGCGGGTTTCCTCGACGAGGTGATGGGCGGCGCACTGCTGGCGGTGACCGAAGCGCGCTTCGGTGAGACCGAACGGCGCCTGCCGCTCAACCTCGATATGAACCTCACCTTCCTGCGCATGGTCCCGATGGAAACCATCACCGCCAAGGGGCGCGTGGTGAAGGTCGGCAAGCGGGTGGCCTTCCTGGAAGGTGAATTGCTCGACAAAGAGGGCAACCAACTCGCGCGCGCAACGTCCAGCGCCATTCCCACGCCCGTACCCGGAGTGAACGATTGATGATTTCCGAACAGGCGCTGGCCGCACCGCATGCGGACACGATGGGCGTTGAATTCGATCGTTTCGACAAGGAGCGTGAAGAGATAACCTTGCGCTTCCGCGCGCCCGAAAGCTTCGTCACGCCGCGCGGCAGCGTGCAGGGCGGACTGGTCGCGGGTTTCCTCGACGAGGTCATGGGCTGGGCGCATGTCTGGGCGACCGATCAGGCCGAAGCGCCGCTCAATCTCGAAATCTCGATGAGCTTGCTCAAGCCGGTGATGGCAGGACCGCTTATCGGCAAGGGCCGTGTCGTGCGCCGCGGGCGCAAGGTGATCTTCCTCGAAGGCGAGCTGTTCGACGAGGCGGGCAAGCTGCTCGCCCGTGCCACCAGCACCGCCATTCCCACGCCGCGTCCGACCGGAGAAAGCTGATGGCCCACAACCGATCCACCCCCGAACAGCAATCGGTCCGCGTCCTCAAGGTGGGTGAGCGCGTGCGACATATCCTTTCCGAACTGCTCGCACGCGGCGAGGCGCATGACGATGTGCTTTCGGCCAGTAATATCGCGGTCACCGAAGTGCGCATGACGCCCGACCTGCGCAATGCGAAAGCCTATGTGAAGCCCTTGCTGGGCGAGGACGAGGCCGTGGTGCTCAAGGCGCTGCGGACCAACACGGCTTTCTTCCAGAAAGAGGTCGCCCAGCGCCTCGGCCTCAAATTCGCGCCGCGCCTCAATTTCCAGCCCGACGAAAGCTTCGACGAGGCCGACCGGATCGAGAAGCTGCTCAACGATCCCAAGGTTGTACGCGATCTCGACGATGACGAAGGGTGACGATCAGCCCGGCACCATCCGCGCACGCAAGCTGATGTCCACCTTGTTGCCGACGATGATCTGGTAGCTCTTCATCCCGTAGTCGCGGCGATCGATCGTCATCTCACCGGTGAAGCCGATCGCCTCTCCGGGCGAAGCGGTGAGCGGATCCCGGTCGAATTCCACTTCGAGAACCTGCGGCAGGGTCACGCCGCGCGCCGTCAGCTCGCCTGCTACAATCCCACGTGTCGCGCTCTCGAGATTCAGCGAGCGACCGACGAAGCGTATTTCCGGATAGCGCTCGACCCAGAAGAACTTCTCACCGCGCAGGCGCCTGAGCGTAGTGCGATCCGGCGCCTCGAGCGCCGTGGCGTCGAAGGTCACATCGATCACCGCGCGTTCGGGCTCTCCCGGAACGATCTGGACGGTGCCTTCCATCTCCGGAAAGCGGGCCGTCTTGCTGGCCAGTCCGAAGAACGCGACTTTCGCCGTAACGTCGCTTCCCATGGCATCGAGCGTGAAACTGAGCGGAGCGGCGGTGTTCGCAAGCGCAAACAGCGCCAGCCACGGCAGCAGGACCAGGCGGATGGGCCACGACATTCGGGTCTCCCTCCCTTCCTATACGGACGAGGGAGCCCGATGGTTACGCCCGGCGAATGAATCGGGCGTCGCGCCCGTCAGTTCGCCGATTGGATTTCGACGGCTGCCGCGGTCGGCGCCTCCATGAACACCTCTGCCCCCGGACCAAGCGGCAGGTCGAGCACCACCCAGCCGATCGTCATGGCAAGGCCGGAAATCAGCAGCCCGACCGAATAGGGCAGCATGGTCGCAGCCAGGCTGCCGAGGCCGAAGTCCTTCTGCCAGCGTTGGCAGAAGATCAGGATCAGCGGGAAATAGACCATCAGCGGAGTGATGATGTTGGTCGCCCCGTCACCCACGCGATAGGCGGCGGTGGCCATTTCCGGGGTAATGCCCAGCAGCATCAGCATCGGCACCAGCACGGGCGACAAAAGCGCCCATTTGGCGCTGGCCGAACCGACGAAGATGTTGAGCAGTGCCGAGACGAGGATGATCGCGGCCAGCAGCGCCCATGCGGGCAACCCGCTGTTGCCGAGGAAATCGGCGCCGTTGACCGCCAGGATCAGGCCGAGATTCGACCAGGCGAACATGGCGACGAAATGCGCCGCGGCGAAGGCCAGGACGAGATAGTAAGCGAGGTCCTCCATCGCGCCGGCCATCATCTTCACGAGATCGCGATGGTCCCCGATTGTGCCCGCCGCCTTGCCATAGGCCCAGCCAGCAAGAAGGAACAGCAGGAAGAAGCCGGCGACGAGGCTCTGGTAGAAGGGCGTCAACCGGGCCTCGGCCGAGGCTTCTTCGTCGATCAGCGGGGTGCCCGGCCCCAGCGTGAAGAACAGCCACAGGCCGACGACGAAGAGCACGGCCAGCCCGGCCCAGCGCAGGCCCTTGCGCTCGCCCTCGCTCAGCGCGCGATCGCCATCGGACACTTCGCCTTGTTGCTCGGGCGACACGGCATTGCCCGCCATCTCGGGGTTCCAGGGCCCCAGGCGCGGCTCGATGATCTTGTCGGTCACCCACCAGATCACGGGCAGGAAGACGAAGGTCATCGCGGCGATGAAGTACCAATTGCCCGCGATGTTGGCGGTAAAGTCGCCGAACACGGTTTCGACCGCTGCCTCGGTTATCCCGAATAGCAGCGCGTCGAGCTGGCCGGGCAGAAGATTGGCCGAAAAGCCCCCCGAAACGCCCGCGAATGCGGCCGCGATGCCCGCCACAGGGTGTCGCCCAGCGGCGTGAAAGATGATGCCCGCCAGCGGGATCAACACCACATAGGCGGCGTCGGCGGCCAGATTGCCCATCATGCCGACCAGCGTGACGATGGGTGTCAGCAGGAAAGTGGGTGCATTGCGCACGCCGGCGCGCATGGCGGTGCCGAAAAGGCCGGCGCGTTCGGCGACGCCTGCACCGAGCATGACAACGAGCACGTAGCCGAGCGGATGGAAGTGGGTGAAGGTCTCGGGCATGTCGACCCACAGCCGCTGGATATTCTCCGCGCTGAGCAGGCTGACTGCGCTGATGATCGTGGCTGCCCCCGTATCGGGATCGACTTCGGTGGGATGCGCGGCCGACAGGCCAGCAAGGCTGGCGAGCACCGAAATGACGACGAGGATCGCGATCAACCAGAAGAACAAAAAGACCGGATCGGGCAGCTTGTTGCCGCTCCTTTCGATCCAGCCGAGAATTCCGTTCTGTGTCGCGCCAGTCGCTTCCGCCATCGCCGTGTCCCTGCCAATTCCTTCTGGATCTTCTGCAGGCGCTACCATTGGTCGTCGCGTCTGTCGCCATGCTTAACGGTGCTTGTGGAGAAGTGCTGCCGGACAGACTCGCCGGGGTGCGCGAAGGGCGCTAGCGAATGGACGATGGCGAAGCTCTATTTCTATTATGCGAGCATGAATGCGGGCAAGAGCAGCACGCTGCTGCAGACGGCTTTCAATTATGGCGAGCGCGGCATGCGCGTGTCGCTGTGGACTGCAGCGCTCGACGACCGGCCCGGCTTCGGCGCGATCTCCAGCCGGATCGGCCTGGCGAGCGATGCGCATCGCTATGAGGCGGATACCGACATCGAGGCGCGCGTGCTGGCCGACCATGCCGAGGACCCGATCGCCTGTGTGCTGGTGGACGAAGCGCAATTCCTCACCACCGAACAGGTCTGGCAGCTGGCCCGACTGGCCGACGATGCCGGGATCCCGGTGCTGTGTTACGGCCTGCGCACCGATTTCCAGGGCGAGCTCTTTCCAGGCTCCGCCGCACTGCTCGGCATCGCCGATGCTCTGGTCGAGATGAAGGCGGTATGCGATTGCGGGCGCAAGGCGACGATGAACCTGCGCGTCGATGCCGAGGGCAAGGCGGTCAACGAGGGCGCGCAGACGGAAATCGGCGGCAACGATCGCTATGTCGCCATGTGCCGCAAGCATTTCCGCGAAGCGCTGGCGGGCTGACCCTGCGCTTCCTATCTAGCCCGCCATGACCGAAACGCTCCTGCTCGCGGTGATCCTGATCCCGTGCCTGATCATTGCCATCGTCTTCCACGAGGTCGCGCATGGCTGGACCGCGCTCGCGCTGGGCGATCCCACCGCCAAGGAACAGAAGCGCCTCTCGCTCAACCCGATCCGCCACGTGGACCCGATCGGCACGCTGCTGGTGCCGGGGGCTCTCGCGTTGTTCGGCGGACCGATCTTCGGCTGGGCCAAGCCGGTTCCGGTACGCGGCGACCGGCTGCGCGACCCGAGGTTCGGCATGGTCGCGGTCGCGGCCGCGGGGCCGGGAACCAACCTGCTGCTCGCATTCGTCGGGGCACTGCTCTTCGGCGCCATCTCCGGCGCATTCATAGCCGCCGACAGCATGCCGCCCGAATGGCTGCTGACGGCGGGCGGCATGTTCATCCTGATCAACGTTTTCCTCGCGCTGTTCAACTTGTTGCCGATCCCGCCCTTCGATGGCTCGCACATCGTCGGTGGTCTGCTGCCGCGCCAATGGGCAAGCAACTGGCAGAAGCTCCAATCGCTCGGCATGCTCTTTTTCATCGTACTGATCGCCGCCACCTGGGCCTTTCCGGACAGCGGCCTGATCGAGAACACCGTCCTTCCGCCGGTCCTTTGGTTGCAGGAACGCTATTTCGAGCTTGCCGAATGGATCGCGCGCGGGATCGCGGCATGAGCGAGAAGAAACCCGCGCCCCACGGCTGGCTGATCCTCGACAAGCCGCGCGGGCTCGGTTCGACGCAGGCTGTGTCAGCCGTCAAGCGCGTGCTGCGGCAGGGAGGCTATGCCAAGACCAAGGTCGGCCACGGCGGGACGCTCGATCCGCTCGCCGAAGGCGTGCTGCCGATCGCGTTGGGCGAGGCAACCAAGCTCGCGGGGCGGATGCTCGATTCCGACAAGATCTACGCCTTCACCATCCAGTTCGGCGAGGAGACCGATACGCTCGACACCGAGGGCGAGGTCATCGAGCGCAGCGACCGCCGCCCTCCGATGGCCGCCATTGCCGCGGTGCTGGAGCATCTCACCGGCGATATCGAACAGGTCCCGCCCGCCTATTCCGCGGTGAAGATCGACGGTAAGCGCGCCTACGACCGGGCGAGGGCAGGCGAGGAAGTCGCGATGAAGACCCGCGCGGTCACGATCCATTCGCTCGGCTTCGAAAGCGAGCGCGAGGATGCCGAATTGCGTTCCGCCTTCGCAACCACCGCGGGCCGGCCCGATCCCTACGATCCGCAGGCGCCGCTTGAGCTGGCCGATAGCGTCACGCTGGTCGCGCACGTTTCGAAGGGAACGTACATCCGCTCGCTTGCACGGGATATCGCACGCGCGCTTGGAACGGTGGGGCACGTCACCTATCTCAGGCGCATCAAGGCTGGCCCGTTCCGCGAGGAACAGGCGATTTCGCTGGACAAGCTGGAGGAAATCGCTAAGGGCGCGCCCATCGAAAACCTTCTCCTGCCGCTCGAGGCGGGACTGGACGACATCCCGGTCCTTATCCTCGATCCCGACAGCGCGCAGGCGGTCCGCCAGGGCCGGGTACTGTCGGAGCTGCCCCACACCGACGGGCTCCACCTCGCCACGCTGCACGACGTGCCCGTGGCCCTGATGGAACTCGACGGAGGTACGGCCAAGGTCGTGCGGGGCTTCAACATCCCGGATGTCGCGGAGTAGAATACATGTCGGTTACCGCCGAGAAAAAAGCTGAGATCATCAAGGACAATGCGCAGGCCAAGGGCGACACCGGTTCGCCGGAAGTCCAGGTCGCGATCCTGACCGAACGCATTCGCAACCTGACCGAGCATTTCAAGTCCAACCACAAGGACAACCACTCGCGTCGCGGTCTCCTGATGATGGTCAACAAGCGCCGTAACCTGCTCGCCTATCTCAAGAAGACGGATGTCGAGCGGTACAATGCGCTGATCCAGAAGCTGGGTCTTCGCAAGTAAGAGTTTCTCGAAGGGGCGGCTCAGGCCGCCCCTTCGTTTATCCGGCAACCGCGCAATCCGGCGCGGGGTCGGCAAATGGAGGCAGGATAAGCCTCGAACCGGACCGGGACGGCATACCCGGCACTGTAGGCCCCGCACCGCAATAAGGCCGTGCGGGTTCATAAGGAAAGTACATGTTCGACACGAAAACCGTATCGCTGGAGTGGGGCGGAAAGACCCTCACTCTGGAAACCGGCCGCATCGCCCGTCAGGCTGACGGCGCCGTTCTGGCTACCTATGGCGAAACCGTGGTGCTGTGCGCCGTGACCGCCGCCAAGAGTGTACGCGAAGGGCAGGACTTCTTCCCGCTCACCGTCCACTACCAGGAAAAGTTCTCCGCTGCGGGCCGCATCCCGGGCGGCTTCTTCAAGCGCGAAGGCCGCGCGACGGAGAAGGAAACGCTGACCTCCCGCCTGATCGACCGCCCAGTGCGTCCGCTCTTCCCGGAAGGCTTCTACAACGAAATCAACGTCATCGCGCAGGTTCTGTCCTATGACGGGGAAACCGAACCCGATATCGTCGCGATGATTGCCGCATCGGCCGCGCTGACCATCTCGGGCGTTCCCTTCATGGGTCCGATCGGCGCTGCACGCGTCGGCTTCAAGAACGGCGAATACGTCCTCAACCCGAGCCTCGAAGACGCGCTCGGCGAAGATGGTCGTCTCGACCTCGTCGTCGCCGCGACGCAGGACGCGGTGATGATGGTCGAATCCGAAGCCAAGGAACTGACCGAAGAGGAAATGCTCGGCGCCGTCATGTTCGCGCATGAGGAAAGCCGCAAGGTCATCGGTGCGATCATCGACCTCGCCGAACAGGCCGCCAAGGATCCGTGGGAACTCGAGCCCGTCGAAGACAAGACCGCCAAGCTCGAGAAGCTGCGCGGCGTCATCGGTGCGGACCTCGAAGCCGCCTACAAGATCACCGACAAGTCGGCACGTCAGGATGCGGTCAACGCAGCCCGCGAAAAGGCACGCGAAGCCTTTGCCGACCTGGCCGAGAGCGATCCGGCCGAATATCTCGGCACGCTCAAGCTGGTGAAGAAGCTCGAAAGCGACATCGTACGCGGTTCGATCCTGAAGGACGGCACGCGTATCGACGGTCGCAAGCTCGACCAGGTTCGCCCGATCGAGGCGATGGTCGGCCTGCTTCCTCGGACCCACGGTTCGGCGCTGTTCACGCGCGGTGAAACGCAGGCGATCTGCACCACCACGCTGGGCACCAAGGATGCCGAGCAGATGATCGACGGCCTCGAAGGCCTGTCGTACAATCACTTCATGCTGCACTATAACTTCCCGCCCTATTCGGTCGGCGAAGTTGGCCGCTTCGGCTTCACCAGCCGCCGCGAAACCGGCCACGGCAAGCTCGCATGGCGCGCGCTGCACCCGGTGCTGCCCGACCATGAAGACTTTCCCTACACCATCCGCATCCTGTCGGACATCACCGAATCGAACGGCTCGAGCTCGATGGCGACCGTCTGCGGCGGCTGTCTGTCGATGATGGACGCAGGCGTTCCGATCGAGCGTCCGGTGTCGGGTATCGCCATGGGCCTGATCCTCGAAGGCGAAGATTTCGCGGTCCTGTCGGACATCCTGGGTGACGAAGACCACCTCGGCGACATGGACTTCAAGGTCGCCGGTTCGGAAGCTGGGATCACCTCGCTCCAGATGGACATCAAGGTTGCCGGCATCACGCAGGAAATCATGAAGACCGCGCTCGAACAGGCGAAGGCCGGCCGTGCTCACATCCTGGGTGAAATGTCGAAGGCCCTTACCGGTGCCCGCACCGAAGTGTCCAAGCACGCCCCGCGCATCGAGACCATGCAGATCGACAAGTCGAAGATCCGCGACGTCATCGGCACGGGCGGCAAGGTGATCCGCGAGATCGTTGCCGAAACCGGTGCCAAGGTCGACATCGACGACGAAGGCGTGATCAAGATCAGCTCTTCGAACGCCGACGAGATCGAGGCCGCGAAGAAGTGGATCGAAGGCATCGTCGAGGAAGCCGAAGTCGGCAAGATCTACACCGGCAAGGTCGTCAACATCGTCGACTTCGGTGCATTCGTGAACTTCATGGGCGGCAAGGACGGTCTCGTCCACGTCTCCGAAATGAAGAACGAGCGGGTCGAAAAGCCGACCGACGTCGTTTCGGAAGGTCAGGAAGTGAAGGTCAAGGTCCTCGAGATCGACCAGCGCGGCAAGGTTCGCCTGTCGATGCGCGTGGTCGACCAGGAAACCGGCGAAGAGCTGGAAGACACCCGCCCGCCGCGTGAACCGCGCGGTGACAAGGGTGGCCGTGGCCGTGGCGGCGATCGTCGCGGTGGCCGTGGCGGCCCGCGTCGCGATCGTGATCGCGATGGCGGCGGCAAGCGGGACGGGGGCGGCGAAGCCCACGTGCCCGACTTCCTGAAGGACTGATCCTTCGCTAGTCAGTGACGAAGGGGTCGCGGGTCCGCCTGCGGCCCCTTTGCTTTGGAGAATACGAGAATGCTGCCCCGCGAAACCCTGGCAACCGCGCAAGTACCCGATGGCGAAACGCTGACGCTTGTTAGCCACGGTCGCGATTTCATCATCATGCTCGGTCGCGACGAGTTGATGGGGACGCGGATGCAATTTTCCGAAAAACAGCTCGCGGTGCTGACGCTGGCAGAGCTTGAAGTCGACCGACCGCGTGTGCTCATCGGCGGTTACGGAATGGGCTTCACCTATCGCGCCACGCTCGACAAGCTGCCCGAAGGCGGATCGGTCACCGTGGCCGAGATCGTGCCCGAAATTCTCGAATGGGCCGAGGGGCCGCTGGCGCATCTGACCGGCGAGAGCCTGTCCGACCCGCGCGGGCAGGTCGTTATCTGCGACGTTGCGGCGCTGATCGATGATGCGAACGACGGCACGACCGAAAAGTACGATGCCATCCTGCTCGACGTGGACAACGGCCCGGACGGCATCGTGCGCGACGCGAATTACCGGATCTATTCCAAGACCGGTCTCGGCAAGGCCCGCGATGCGCTCAGGCCCGGCGGCATCCTTGCAGTCTGGTCTGCCGCGCCCGACCACAAGTTCACCGTCCGCCTCAAAGAGAGCGGGTTCGATGTCGAGGTGCGCGAGGTGCGTGCGCGACCCAACAACAAGGGGCCGCGCCACACGATCTGGTTCGCCCGCAAGCGCTAAGCCGCCAGCATCAGGCCTTGATGCGGACCCGGCCCATGAAGTCCATCTTGCCGACCGGTACTCCCTTCATGCGCAGGATGTTGTAGGCGGTCGCGCAGTGGAAATAGAAATTGGGCTGGCTGAAACTGAGCAGGAAGTCCTCGGTCGTGAAGTCCATCCCTGTGTCCTTGAATTCGAACCGCATCGGCCGGCCCACCCAGCCTTCCATCTCGTCTTCGGTAAGCGCGTTCATCGCCTCGACCGCGCCGGCCAGCTTGGCGCGCAAATCCTCGAAGGTCGACGGCGGCGGATCGAGGTCGGGCGAATAGACGCCCTTGCGCACACCTTCGATCGAGCCCTGCGTGTGCTCGGCGACGCATTTCACCTGGTAGGACCAGGGCAACATGTCCTCGAACACGCGGGCACCGATGAATTCGTCATGGCCGCAGTCATGTTCGGCGCACCACTTTTCGGCCGTGTCGATCAGGTGATTGGCAGTGCCGAGCATTTGCAGGGCGCTGGGAACGTAGGCGGCATGTAGCGACAGGGGCATGGTTCTTTCTCCCGTGGAAATGAAAAGGCCCGGCGGTCGCGCGACTGCCGGGCCTTGTTCGTGTTTGTCTTAGCGTACCCGCGGGCCGCCGAAGGGCAGCGGCGGAGGGGGGCGGCGCGCACCGCGCGGCAGCTGCGCCTGATAGGCCCGGCCGCAATGTTCGACGCAATAGGGAAAGCCGGGGTTCACGGCCTCGCCGCAGAAATGGAAATCGGGTTCGCCCGGATGGCCCATCGGCCAGCGGCACACCTTGTCCGACAGATCGAGCAGGCTGGTCTTGTCGGCGATCTCGGGACTCGGCTTGGCCGGCACCAGGCGGCGCGGCGGAGCCGGCGGGATCGGGGCCTGCTGGTCGCCCGGGCCCTGACGCAGGAAGCCGCCGGGACCGACCGAAACGATCTTCGGAAGATCGGCGTTCTTGTTTGGCAGGGGTTGCGATGGGATTGCGGCATCCTGCCTGGGTGCGGGCGCGGCGGTGGGCTTGGCTGGAGCCGCGGGCGCAGGCTTGGCAGCCGGCTTCGCCGCTTTCTTGGCGACCGGCTTCGGAGCGGGCTTGGCCTTGGCCGGAGCCTTCTTCTTCTCGTTGGCCTTGACCGGCGAGGGACGCGACTTGAGGCCGAGGCGATGCGCTTTGCCGATCACGGCATTGCGGCTGACCCCGCCCAGTTCCTCGGCAATCTGGCTGGCGGTCGATCCGCCTTCCCACATTTTCTTAAGCGTTGCGATCCGTTCGTCGGTCCAGCTCATATGCAGTCCTGTATCTCGTGTCTCGACGCCGCGGCTTGCATGCCGTGGCGCTTGGGCCTAGTCGCGCCCCAATGGTCGATCAAGCCCAGCCCGTATCGCCCGGAAGCGAACACCCGGACGCCTCCTTCGTAGAGGATAATGCCGGAGGGGAGGGCCGGTTTCCGCCGCGGGGACGCCCGGTGATCCGCGGGATCAACGGGATTGGCCTGTGGAGCCTCTATATGAAGGAGGTGAGGCGGTTTCTCAAGGTCCAGACGCAGACAATCTGGGCTCCGGCCGTCACGACGCTGCTTTTTCTGGTCATCTTTTCGGTCGCGCTGGGTCGCGGTGGGCGCGAGGTGCTCGGCGCCAACTTCCCGACCTTCGTTGCGCCGGGGCTGATCGCCATGGCGATGATGCAGAATGCCTTCGCCAATTCGAGCTTTTCGCTACTCGCAGGCAAGATCCAGGGGACCATCATCGACCTGCTGATGCCGCCCCTGTCCGAAGGCGAACTGATGGGCGGGATCGTAGGTGCCGCGATCACCCGTGCCGTTGCGGTAGGATTCGTCGTGGCAGGTGCCATGCTTCTCTATCCCGGTGTCAGCCTGGCCATGGCCGCGCCCTGGGCGGTGGTCTGGTTCGGATTGATGGGGGCGGTGATGCTTTCGCTGCTGGGCTTGCTCGCCTCGGTCTGGGCGGAAAAGTTCGATCACAACGCTGCCGTCACAAACTTCGTCATCGCCCCGCTGGCGATGCTGTCGGGCACCTTCTACATTATCGACCGGCTGGCCCCCGCTTTTCAGGCGGTCAGCCGCGCCAATCCCTTCTTCTACGTGATCTCGGGCTTTCGCTACGGCTTTCTCGGCCAAAGCGATATCGGTGACAGCGCAGCGGTCGTGGTAGCCGGCATCGGACTGCTCGTGTTCAATGCGCTGCTCGCATTGGGCACGTACAAGCTTCTCAAATCGGGTTGGAAGATCAAGAACTGAACGCCTTTCGCGATCAGTGCGTCATGCTCCGCCGCATGCGATAGCGGCCGTTCTCGAATTGCTCGAAATACTGGTGCACATCGGGGTGCGAGACCGGGCCCGAGATCGAATCGGTCACCAGATTCTGCTGGCTGACATAGGCGACGTAGTCGCTGTCGTCGCTTTCGGCGAGGAGGTGGTAGAAGGGCTGATTGCGATCGGGCCGGATATCCTCTGGGATTGCCTCGTACCATTCGTCGCTATTGGCGAAGACCGGGTCGATATCGAAGATCACGCCGCGGAAGTCGAACACGCGGTGTTTGACCACATCGCCAATGGCGAAGCGGCTTTTGACGCGGCGCGGGGCATCGATGGTGCGACCGGCCTGGGCGGAGAAATATTGTGCACGATCCATGGGAAGCGAGGATATGGGGTGCTTGTGGGCGCTTACAATGGTCTCGCCGCATCGATCCCCCGAAATCTCGCGAAAAGGGGCTTGGCAAGGCGGGGGCGCTCGGCTAATCGGCGCGCTCGCTTCGACCGGGGCCCAAGGCCCGCAAGCGCACCCCAAATAGCGGAGAGGTGGCAGAGAGGTCGAATGCGCCGCACTCGAAATGCGGTATACGGGCAACCGTATCGTGGGTTCGAATCCCACCCTCTCCGCCACCTATCTCGAGCACCCGTCTCTAGTTTCAGGTTGCCCACGCAAGATCCCAGAACAGGCCGATTTCTTCACCCCAAGCCGTAACAGGCGCATCCAAGCACGCGTCTCTTCAGGCCTTTTCCGGCCCGAACAGGGCCCCCGTCTCTTACGGCGATGCTGTCGGTACGGTTTGCCCACATTGGGCGATAACAGGGAAAATCATGCACTTTTGGGCCAATAACAGGCCATTTTTGCGAGTTCGGCGCAGATTTATTCTAGTAAAATTGCGTAATTTCCGTGAGTTGTGTGCCTAAGGCGGGGGTTTTCCTGTTATTCGACAAAACAGGGCATTTAATGCCTGTTTGGGCCCCCTAATTCGCCAAAATGCCTTTTTCTCTCGCCTGAAAGGCCTGTTTTCGAGGTTTGAAACCCCAGCACATCACGCTGCATTTTCCAGCTTAGCGGGATCTTCATTTGCCGCAGGGTTTCGAGGTTCAGATGCGGCGGTTGCCGGCCTGTGACAATCGCCTGCTGGATGTCGGGCGCGAGAAACGCCAATCGCAGGATGTTGCGATCATATGGCGAGACCGGCGCTGTTTGCATAAACGGTGAGCCGCGCTCGTTCGACAGCATTGCATGCGCCTTTCGCAAAGCAGCGATCAGCACGTCGTCGGGCCGCGGCGATGCCAGCGCAGACCTGGTGACGAGTTTCCTGCCGCCGCGAAGCGGCAAGAGAAGCGGGAGCCTGATGGTGACCATGTCACGGGCGCGATGGATGATCTGCTCGTCTTTATACAGCTCGAGACGTGATCGCGTTCCTTCTTTGCACGCGAGCTCGAAATGTAGCCCATCGTTTTTGAGGCGGATCGATCGCAATGCGGCCAGCGGATCGTCCGCGCGCGGTAGCCAGCGCCTGAGTGTCTCGCGGACCACCTGCTCAGTCTCCTCGGCTGACAGGCGCTGCACCCGATCTGGATCAAGCGCGCCCGTTCCCTGCTGGAGCGAGGCGGAGACATAGTAACGATAGGACTTTCCTGATTGGCCGCGCGACCAGGCGGGACTCATCACTTCACCGTTCGCATCGAAGAGCTTGCCGGTTAGCGGTGAGTTGACCTTTCTTTGCTTCTTGCGTTTCCCGTGCTGGTGGGCGTTTGCCTCCAGCTTTGCCTGTACGCGATCGAACAGCTCTTGTTCGATGATGGCGGGGTGCGCGCCATCATGGACCTTGCCCTTGTGGGTGATCTTGCCGAGGTAGAGGGGGTTACGGAGCAAATGGAAGAGCGCGCCGCGGCCGAAGGGCAAGCCGCCGACCTCTTTGCCCTTGCGCGTGACATGGCGCTTCGAGACGATACCCCTGGCCGCCAGCTCCTCCTGCAGCGCGCGGACGCTGCCAAGCTGCAAGTAGCTTTCGAATATCGTGCTGACGGTCGCGGCTTCGGCCTCGTTTATCCTGAGCACGCGCGAGCCTTCACCCGGAAGATCAAAGCCGAGCGGCAGGTTGCCGCCCATCCAAAGTCCCTTGGCTTTTGACGCGGCGATCTTGTCGCGGATGCGCTCGCCGGTGACCTCGCGCTCGAACTGCGCGAAGGATAGGAGCACGTTGAGCATCAGCTTGCCCATCGAGCCGGTGGTGTTGAACGACTGGGTGACCGAGACGAAGCTGCAGTAATGCTGTTCGAACACCTCGACGATGCGGGCAAAGTCGGCGAGGCTGCGGGTCAGGCGGTCGATCTTGTAGACGACCACCACGTCGATCTTGCCCGCGCGGATGTCGTCCAGCAGCGCTTCGAGCCCCGGGCGTTCCATGTTCCCGCCCGAATAGCCGCCGTCGTCATAGCGGCTTGCATGCGCTGACCAGCCTTCGCTGGCTTGGCTAAGTACGTAGGCTTCGCAGGCCTCGCGCTGCGCGTCCAATGAGTTGAACGATTGGTCGAGACCTTCCTCGGAAGACTTGCGGGTGTATATCGCACAGCGTCTTTGCTTCGCACCCATCAGTTGTCTCTCAAGCCAAAGAAGCGCGGGCCGTTCCAGCGCGATCCCGCGATCGCGGTGGCAGCGGCTGACAGGCTGGGGAACACGCGGTCTTCCCACCGAAACCCCTCTTCCTCGACGGTCACTGTCACTTCGCGCCCCTTCCATTGCCGCGTGAGACGCGCGCCCACGCCGAGCTGCCTGCCCTCGGCGAGGACCGGGCCGGTCCTGCCCAACGCGCCCAGCGTTTGCGCGTCGAGTCCGCCGAAGGCCTGCACCTGCACCCGCCACGCGAGCAGCTGGCGCAGGATTGGCTCGGAACGAAGAGCCGGCGGCTTACCGAAACGCTTGCGCCAAAAGCTTCGCAAGTCGTCGAGGTCCATGGTCTGGAGCGAAGCGACGGTTTTCTCGATATCGCCGCCCATCATTCTTCGCCAACCGAGTAGCGCCGGACGTCCTTTTCTTTTGCAGAGTTGATCACGAGACCGCGCTTCTTGAGTGCACCTGCCAGCGCGCTGCGCACCGAATGGGCCTGCCATCCGGTTGCCTTCGTCATCTCGGCGATGCTGGCTCCCTGCTTGCGGCGCATGAGCTTTTCCAGCGTGTCGAGCTTGGTGGGTTTTACCTCTGTTTGTCGGGTCATTTTCTGTCTCCGGTTCGCGGTCGGCCGGAAGTGGCCTCCGTCACCGGGACAAGCCCGAACTCGCCGGGCGCTGGGGACAGTCATGCTCGTTTCTGAGGTGAAGTCCAGTCGAAGAACCAGAGTGTCAAAACGTTGGTATAAATTGGGGCGATTATGTGAATAATCAGGGGTCCAGTGCATCCGAATCAAAGGAGAACTAGACGATGAACCCCCTGAAAAACCACGTTAATGACCGCCTTGAGGTAGTCTACAAGCCCCTCTCTGAGCTCACCCCTGATCCGCGCAACGCGCGCACGCATTCGAAGAAGCAGGTCGAACAGATCGCGGCATCGATCCGCGCGTTCGGCTTTACCAACCCGATCCTTGCTGACCCGGAAGGCAATCTCATAGCGGGCCACGGCCGGCTGCGCGCGGCGCGCGAGCTGGGCCTCGGCACCGTTCCCGTGATCACGCTGGCGTGCCTGTCGGAAGTGCAGAAGAAGGCGCTGCGGCTTGCCGACAACAAGATCGCGCTCAACGCGGGCTGGGATACCGAGATCCTGAAGCTCGAACTGGCCGAGCTGTCCGTCCCCGAAATCGACATCGACCTGACTCTGACCGGCTTTAGCATGGGCGAGATCGATGTACTGCTCGATGAGAGCGTTGATCCGGACGATGAAATCATCCCGCCCGTCCCCGTTCACCCTGACGTCCAGCTCGGCGATGTCTGGCAGCTCGGTGAACACCGGATAGGCTGCGGCGACGGGCGCGATGTCGCCTTTCTGCGCGAGGTCGTGGGCGATGGCGCGAAGGTCGACTGCGCGTTTCTTGACCCGCCCTACAACGTGAAGATCAACGGCCATGCTAACGCGAAGGGGCGCCACCGCGAGTTCGCGATGGCTTCGGGCGAGATGAAGACCTCGGAATTCCAGCAGTTTTTATCCGATACGCTCGGTGCCTGCGCGAAGGTTTCGCGGGAAGGCGCGGTGCACTTCGTCTGCATGGACTGGCGCCACATGGACGATGTCACGGCTTCGACCGCCGACATCTACAGCGAGCTGCTCAACATCTGCGTTTGGAACAAGAGCAATGCAGGCATGGGTTCGCTCTACCGCTCGAAGCACGAGATGATCTTCGTTTACCGCATGGGCGACGCTTCGCACGTCAACAACGTCGAGCTGGGCAAGCACGGCCGCAATCGGACGAATGTCTGGGACTACCCGAGTGTCAACTCGATGAAGGGATCGCGCCGCGAGGACCTCGCGCTTCACCCCACGGTCAAGCCGGTTGCCATGGTGGCCGATGCATATTGCGACGTGACAGCGCGCGGTAATCTCGTGCTCGATATCTTTCTCGGATCGGGCACCAGCCTCGTTGCTGCTGAACGCGTGGGCCGGTGCTTCCGCGGGATCGATATCGATCCGGCCTACGTAGCGCTCGCGATGCAGCGTTGGACGGACATTACCGGCAAGACCCCGAAGCTTGTCCACCGTGAAGGTGCAAGGGAGGTCGCAGAATGAGCAAGGATACACGCTTCAGGAAGGGCCGGTCCGGCAATCCCAAGGGACGGCCCAGGAAGAGCGCCGGCGGTGCGCCTTTTGACATCATCCTAGACAAGCGCATTCCCGGTGTGGTGAACGGTGAGCAGCGCGAGCTCACTGCAGAAGAAGCGATGCAGCGGCAGACGCTAAAGGACGCCTTTGCGGGCAAGAGGTTGGCGATCCGACGGGTTCTCAAGTGGATCGAGGAGCGTGATGCATTCCTCAACCGCAAGCGCGGGAAGGTATTTCCGGTGCGCAAGCTGGTCCTGCATTACAGCTCCGACAACGCCAATGCCGCACTTGATATCCTCGGGATCGCGGAGCCTGACATGCGGGTCGGCGGGGTCCGCTGGAATGTACACACCTGGGCGACGCAGGCTGCATTGAGCCGGCCGGGGCGCAGAAAGTTCAATGCCAAGCAGGTGAAAGACATCAAGTTCTTCACCTTCCACCCGCACAAGTTGCGCTGGCCGAAAGGACGGATCTATGACGAATGACGGCCCTACCGGTTACGGCAAGCCGCCCAGATCGACACGGTTTAAAAAGGGACAGTCCGGCAACCCGAAGGGACGTCCGAAGGGATCACGCCGCGAAGCCCCGTATGAGGACTTGCTCGGGGAACTTGTGACCATCCGCGATGAAGGCGAGACCAGGCAGGTCACGGTCGAGCAAGCCTTTTTGCTGCAGTTGATGCACAAGGGACTGAAAGGGGAAAGCGCGGAAAACCGCTATGTTCTCGATGCAGTCCAGCAGGCTCGGACCCGCCGCGAGCAGGCAGCTGTCGAGCAGTTCGACATGCCCGTGAAGTTCATCAAGAATGGCGTCGATGTCATTCTGGAAGACCTTGGCCTCGCCGTGCTGAAATTTTCAACCGACAAGTCGCGGGCACGCTGGGAGCTCAACCCGTGGATCGTGGAAAAGGCGCTGGATCGGATCGGCGTGCTCGAACTTTCCGAAGAAGAGCAGCGTATCGTCTGGGAAGCCACCCGCACGCCGCGCAAGGTCAAGTGGCCGGAATGGTGGACCTACGAGCCGGAGTAATTTTGCCCAGCGCGGGCTGGCGATCCTGCAGCGATGTCAGATGCGCCAGTGATCCATGGCTTGCCGAAGCTGAAGGGACATGGGCGCCCGGTGGTAGGTGCCGTTTTCGGTCCATGAAGCAGAGGACGTAAAACCAGCTTTATCGGCCATCTCGACCAACTGGTCATGCGGCGCGAGGTACCAGTCTTGGCTATCGGGAAAGGCGATCCAGATGTCGCGGCCAAGGTATTTCCTGTGAATGGTCCATCGGCTCTTGAGCTGTACCTTGAGCAGGTCAGCCGGACCGCCCTTGCCGTCCTCGCGGCACAGTATGAAATCGATCCCGTCGTCATAGACGGGCAAGAACGCATTGTACCCGCGTTCCATCGCCAGCGCGATAAGCCGCTGGCGGTTGATCACCTCGATCACGTGGCCCGACGGCTTTTTCGTATTTGTCATCATGATACTCATCGACGACAGTAGCGCTCTCAAGCGAAGTGAAGTCAAGTCGTTATGTGACTGATCGTCTGTAGATTGATTGTCGACATCGTACGCAACTGGCGCATGTGGATGTTCACGACCGCCTTGCCCGAAACCTGCGCCGCTTGAGGCGGGCACGCGACTGGTCGCAGGAAGAGCTCGCGCACCAATCCGATATCCATCGCACCTATATCAGTGACCTTGAAAGAGGGCGCCGCAATCCGTCGATCGAGGTAGTCGAGCGCCTCGCCAAGGGGCTTCGTGTGAAGCTGGGCGAGCTGCTCGACTGACGGGCCGGAACCTGCCTTAAAAAGCTGGTGGTGGACTGTCGGGACATTCCATGGCTTCGTGACGTCATGGACGAAAACGAGACCGAGCTCGTCAGGCTTCTCTATACCCGCATTGGCATGGTGATGGAGGATGCAAGTATCATCGCCATCGGGCTTGGTGCACCGAGTAGCACGTTCGATCCCGACAAGATCGCGGAGCTGCGAAAGTCGGTGTCCGCTCTCTCCGCGCTAATGGATGCAGCTAAGTCGATCCCGAAATAACTGCTTTGCGCCCTCATCTAAGACGTAAGCGTGGAACTCATGAAGTCTCGAAAGCGGACATTCTCCGCAGCTGTTCCTGTCAAGGAGAATGAAGATGACTTGCTGCAGTTTAATCCTGCAGCGCAAGATGCATTTGTTGAAGCTTTGGTGTTAGCGTCGGTCCAGAGCGCCCTATCAGTATAAAGCAAAACTGGGCTGTGCGCTTCTTGCTCTCGCGAGCGACGTACCGGTGGCCGAGCATTATTCGATCAAGCGATCTAAAGAGAGTTCTGGGTACGTGATCCCGTTGCGTTCAAGATTTGCAATTCGGCTCGGTTGAGATAGCACCAATGGCCGCCAGGCAACCGCATGCAGTCCTTGTTTCGCGTGAGCATTCCGGCACAAGGGCCGTATGGATAAGTCGGTGACAGGATTAGGTGCGGTCTTTTTGACCCACAGAGAACGCATTTCGCGTTTTCTTGTCGCGCGACTTGGAAACGTCGAAGAAGCTGAAGAAGTCCTTCAGGAAGTCTGGGTTAAAATCGAAACGACCAAAAGGACCGGACCAGTCGCCGATCCCTTGGCGTATGTCTTTCGTATCGCTGACAATGTTGCCCATGACCGTGCGCGATTGGCAGTGAGCCGCAAATTGCGTGAGCAAAAATGGGTCGAAATAACATCAATAACCGAGCACGAAGCGCTGGCGGCAACGTCGCCTGAGGGTATCGCGATTGACCGGCAGCGGCTTGAGCAAATTCAGAGGATCTTGAATGGGCTTCCCGAGCGCACGCGCCGCATCTTCCGAGCCTATAGGCTGGAAGAAATTGCGCAGAAGGACATCGCAGCTGAACTTGGTATCAGTCTCAGCGCCGTGGAGAAACACCTACAAGCAGCCTACAAGGCAATTGCGGAGTTTCAGCGGGACACAACTGCGGAAAATGGAGGCTGACACCGTCTATACAACAAGCAATGAGTACTAGCGATCATAACAACGAGAACCGGATCGCCGACGAGGCGGTGACATGGCATTTGCGGCTTCGCGACAATAGCGCAACAGCTGACGACTGGGATGCTTTTACCGAATGGTTGGAGCAAAGTCCTGCACATGCGAGCGCGTACCAATCGGTTAGGCTCGCAGACGATACGGCTTCAAGTCTGAAGCCGGATGATATTGACATCAACGCTGGTGAGCCAATCGAGGAGCGGGCGACGGTTGGCCGACGTGGGTTTTTCGGTGGCGCAGCAATCGCTGCCGCACTTGCAGTAGCCTTAATGTTCTGGCCGTTTGGCCGAGAATTCGCGTTTGAAGAAATCCGAACCGCTGCGGGTGAAACTCGTAGCATTAGTTTGGATGACGGACTCACGATTGAGATAAATGGCGGGACCCATCTGGAAGTGTCAGCCAAAACCAATCGAGTGCGCGTGCTCGAGGGCGAGGCAGCATTCTATATCGAGCAGCCTCCGTCCCCTTCGCTACGTGTTGACGTTGGAGAATTGACGCTTGTCGATAAAGGTACCGTCTTCAATGTCATAAAGGATAAAAGATCCATTCGAGTAGGCGTTGCCGAAGGTGAGATCATTATCGATCCGAGCGACGACCGAATGTCAATCGGCGCTGGAGAAGCCATTCAAATTCTTAATGGCGGGAGGCTCGAGCGTCGTAGGATTGCTCCAGAAGCAGTAGTTGCTTGGAGATCTGACCAATTGGTGTTCGCGGACACACCCGCGCAGATCGTTGCTTCAGATATTGGACGCAATCTTGGCGTGACGATTACCGTTGACGAACAAGTTTCACAACAAAAGCTGTCGGGAGTTGTCCAGACAACCGGCGACAAGGATGCCGTTATCAATGAGGTTGCGGCTTTGCTCGGCGGGCGAGCGGTACGGTCAAATGATGGTTGGTTGGTTGCGTCGAACTAGCAAGAGCCACAACCGTTTTGGTTTCCGTGCTAATTCAGCGCGAAAGACTTACTCGAGTCGATTGGGGTTTTGCAGACCTATTCAGCTCTTAGCCGAGGCGCTCCTTGCTGTAATTCTCTGTTGTTCTTTCTTTCCTTCTGCGCAAGCCGCGGCGCAGGACACTGTTGATCGGCCAGTGGAGGTCAACATACCATCCGGAACACTCGATGACGCCATTCGGGTTCTAGCACTCCAGTCCGGGGTCACGATCGCCGGGACAATTGGTGAAGTATCTCAAGTGCGCACGGCAGCTGTACGAGGTAGGATGTCACCTCGGGCAGCTCTCCGACGGTTGCTGGCGGGAACACCCTTTAGCGCACAGGTGACAGGTAAGAGATCGTTCCGAATTGTTCATCGCCGTGCACAACCCACATACTCCGCACCCTCGGGAACATCTCGACCTCCATCAGCGACCCCGTCGATCCGACGATCACCCAGACCAGCCCCCCCACCTACACCGATCATCGTTACCGCGAGCAAGCAACCACACCTATACGAAAGCTATCCGGGCAGCACGACCGTTATTCCACTCGATGAAGCGCTTCCCGGCATTTTATCGAATGGCCTCGAAAATCTCCTATCGACCTTACCGATCACATCTTCAACCAACCTCGGATCGGGCCGCAACAAACTTTTTATTCGCGGGGTCGCCGACAGCAGCTTCAATGGCCCAACGCAGTCCACGATAGGCCTTTATTTCGGTGATCTGCGCCTCATCTACAGCGCGCCAAATCCGGATTTACGGCTCTACGATTTCGAGCGAGTAGAGCTACTGGAAGGGCCGCAAGGCACATTGTACGGCGTTGGTGCCCTTGGCGGGGTCATTCGAATGGCACCTAAACGCGCCGCACTTGATACATGGGAAGCCGCTGCTTGGGCAGGCGGGGGCGCCGCGCAAGATGGCGCTGTCAGCTACAATCTCGCTGGGCTCTTGAATGCTCCCCTTGGCGATGTTTTGGCGGTGAGGGCACTTGGTTACTATGACCAGCAGGGCGGATATATCGACGACGTCGGGCGTGCCGAAGACAATGTCAATCGTACACGCATACAAGGCTGGCGCACGACAGCACGATTTGAGCCGGCGGAAGGTTGGGCTGTCGACCTCGATTGGTTACAACAAACACTGAATACGCGAGATGGCCAATATGCTGAACCGACCGTAGGGCCACTGCAGCGACGCAGTTTGTTAGATCAGCCGTTTGACAATGACATAATGGGTCTAGGTTTAACGCTAAGAACCAACCTTGGTGGTGCCAGCCTGGTTTCCGCGACTGGTCGCTTTCATAGCGATCTCGATACGGTTTTTGACGCCAGCACCCTTTCAAATACTGGCGGCCCGCTGGTATTCGACGAGGAACGTGAGATTCGGCTGACGAGCCACGAAACGCGCGTCGCCTCCGATCCAAACGCAGACATCAAATGGGTGATTGGCGGCAGTTTCGCGCATAATCTGGATCGCCGCCGCCAATTCTTCGGCAATCCCGAAAACGATGATCTAGAGAGGCGAGCCGAGGCGACCAACGAACTCACAGAATATTCGCTTTTCGGCGAAAGCACATTCCCGTTGGTACAGGAAATTTATGGCACCGTTGGAGGACGTCTCGTTTATACCGAGAGCTTCGTCGAGGAAATCCTTGGAGATGGCGAAGAGGTTGACCCCCAAATCAATGCATTGAAGCTTTTGCCAACAGCAGCCTTGTCATGGCGTCCGCTGGATGGAGTGGTTGCTTATGTCCGTTATCAGGAAGGCTATAGAGCCGGCGGTATAAGCATTGACGGTGCTGATGAAGTCAGCACCGTTATCAGCCGATTTACACCAGACACGTTGCAATCCATCGAAGTTGGCGGTCGCATTAAACTTGGCGGTTCGTTTCCTATAGAGATCGCGACGTCTGCCTTCTACACCGATTGGAACGACATTCAGGCCGATCAGATCGACGCGCAAGGGTTCCCGGCGACCAGAAACGTCGGCTACGGAGAAATTGTCGGCCTGACAGCGAGTGCGACGGTCATACCTTCGGACAACCTCCGAATTAGCGGCGCGATATTTGTAAACGAAGTCCACTTCGATCCTGCGCCCGATGTTGCAGCTGACGATGACGGCAGGCTACCGAATGTTGCGGCTTTTGGCGGAAGATTGAGCGCTCAATTCTCCGCTCCTGTAACTAGCGAAATCAACCTCGAAGTGGGACTGGCAATTGATTACACGAGCAAATCCCTGCTCGACACGGATCCAACATTACAGTTTGAACAAGGCGCATTTGGTGAAGCTCAGGCGTCCGTGGCACTTCGCACCAACGACTGGACCGTTTCAGTCGAAGGTTCAAACCTAGCAAACAGCAGGGGAAACAGCTTCGCTTTCGGCAATCCGTTTACAGTGCGGGACGTTCCACAGACCACGCCGGTGAGGCCACGTGCAGTACGGTTGTCAGCGAAGGCCAAATTTTAGATCAGGCAAGCCGAAGTACGCGTGCAGGTTTTCCCAGAGCATGTCGGTCATCTGACCCAAGCCCCGCTCTGAGGGTCAACCAGCAGATAGGGAGCAACATCGAAAGAATACCGGTCATGCGTGCGGTCGATCCCAGCGGATCGAGAAGCATGCCGATGGCGTATAGCAACAAAATTCCAGCAATTCCCGTGAAGGTACCTTTCGCGAACAGGATGTCGAACGGCTGCATTCGGTCGATTGCGATAAGCTCAATGACCGCTGCCCATGCGATTACGACCGTTGCCACACTGACGGCGATCGCCATACCTTCCATTCCCATCTTAGGCGTGAGCCACCAGGCCAGGGCGGCCCAAACAGCAATACCCGCAAGACTATTAATGAGCGGGAAGCTGCGATGCTTCGTCATTTCGACGATTGGTGTAGCAGGTCCAATTATCGCTTCCCCGACACGACCGGCCACCAGAATCAGCAATATACCGAGAGCGCCCTCAGCCCCAGGTCCAAAGAGCCCGAGAATATTCGGTGCGAGAAAAGCTAGCGTTCCGCCAACCGGTATAGCGAGTGCCGCAGACACGCGAACGGAAAAGGAATAAATAGGAACGATCGCCATGCGGTCGACCGCCGCTTGCGCTGAACTGAGCGGCGCGAGGACATAATGGAAGGCCTGACGAACCATTAGCGGTATCGAAGCCACCTTCCTTGCGATACCGAACAAGCCAGCAGCCGTAGCCCCTTGGGCACCGGGGAGGATCAGATTGAGGATAATGGGTGGCAGGTCGTTCAAAATGCGCCTAGCCACGGCGCTTGGCATTAGTGCGATGCCCGACAGCAAGGCCGTCTTGCGTAGATTCGAAGGCAATGGCGCAAACACAAGAAGCTTTAGGTCATAGTAGTGCCCGAGCAGCCGGATCGAAAGGATAGCCACGAAGAGTTGCGATGCCAAATGAGCGAGCATCAAACCGGTTGTCGTGAGTCCGCTCACAAAGAATCCAACCGCAAAAATCAGGCGTGCAAGTTGCTGCCATAAAATCCGCAATCTCAACTCTGGACCGAATCCTCTTCTGGCGCGAATCGCAGCAGTTGTGATTTCGGCAAATACAAGTAACGGCAATGCCCACGAAAACAGGGCGACTGCCATTGGCAACTGCGCTGCATCTTCTGCATCGGTGGATATGAACTGCGCCAGCGTCTGCGCGTGGAAAGACACCAGTAGCGCAGCAACTGTCGCCGGTATGAGGGTCGCGATGAGCGCAAACTTTACTGCGGCATGAGCGCGTTCCTCAGTCTCTACAGGAACAATGCGCTGCAAAGCATGTGCCAGCGATAGGCCGAACACCTTTTCTGAGAGCTTCACGACCGACAACAGCACAATGTAGAGGCCGTAGGTCGCTATGCCGAAAAGCCATGTGTAGATTGGCTGGGCGACAACTTCGATCAGCGCTCCAAGCCGCGCCAATGCCGCAATTGCCGCGCCGCGCGCAACTTCACCGCGTTGAACCATTGGTTTCGTCGGCTGGTGGTCGCTCATATTCTTACTTCCCAGCCCGGCGCCGGTGAATTGCAGCAACCGTCTTGTCAGCGATATGTGCAATAAGGCGCCAGCCGACCCGGCGCATCTCGTCGACAGGCTCAAGCGGAATACCATTTATTGCAAAACGACCGGCTTCAATTCTCGCGTTTATCCTGACAGCATCTGGATCGACGGCAAGCATTATGAGCTCGACACTAAGCTCATCGTGAATCCCTTCATCGACCTCGTCGAATCCTTGCGCGGCCAGCCAGTTGGCGCGTTCGTCCCAATCGTAATATTCGGTAACATGGAAAACCCGAGCGCCATTGCCATCGAGTTCGGAGGCAATCGCCGCCATCCCATCTTGATTTCCGCCGCTATCGCCAATGAGGATGATTTCATTGAAACCGTGCGCTTTGAGACTGAGAACGATATCGTGGAGGAGCGAACGGAAGCTGTGCTCGGATACACTAATTGTCCCGGGATAACGCATGTGGCCGCTGGGGGGCTCGATCTCTCCCTGTGGAACGAACGCAACGATTGGAGCGATGAGCGCATTGCCCAGCCGCTCAGCAATTGCCTGGCTCGTACCTTTGAGAATAACATTGTGCTTGCCGGTCACGACGTAAGGCCCGTTTTGCTCTATGCCGCCAACTGGGATTAAGACAGTTCGATGACCGGATGCGATTGCATCGCGGACTTCCATCCAAGTCAGCTCCTCTATCCAGTAAGCATCGGATGCAGCGATTGGTCGGGCAGCATCTACGGGTGGAGATAGGCCAACACGGCTGTTGCCTGGTCGTCGGTCAACCTGATCGTAGGCAAACCAGCCGAGCGATGCGACGGTCACCCCGATCAGCGACCAAACCAATCTCATCTTGGACGCTCACCAATCAGGGCCTGTTCCGCTTTGCTGCGGTTGCGGTTGTCGGGGTGGGTGATAGCGTTGTGAGCATAGACAAAGGGTTCGACCATCGCCTCCACGATTCCGTTATGCGTTTCGCCTGACGACAGACCGAATTCCAGTTTTTGGCGTTTCGACGGAGCCATCACGAGCGTTCCAAACATCCAGTCCCAAATTGCCAGTACGCCGCCGAAATTTCTGTCCCAGTGCTCTTCGGCCTTACTGTGGTGGATTTGGTGCTGAGCCGGGCTGACGAAGAACCGTTCGAAACGTCCGAAGCTGAACCAAACATGCGAATGTCGTAGATTGGCTCCGGCAAGAGAAAACACCCCATAAACGATCGCCACTCCAAACAGCACGGCAAGCCCTGCCTGTTGTGGCCAGAAGAAGAGCACCGCGCCTTGGACCGGAGCGACAAAGATGATTTCAGTGATCTTGGCTAGAATGTCATAAACGGGATGGCTGCGCGCAACGGTTATCGGATTGAGCCGTTCGGCGGAATGGTGGACGCGATGAAACGCCCACAACGGTTCCCAATGATGGCCGATATAATGGATGAGGTAGACAGAGAAATCGGTCAGAAGAAAAATTGTGGCGGCAAGCAAGGCAATAGATGCAAAGCTATCGCCGAATTGGGTCGCAGGCGGGCCTAACCACTGGTTCAAGCCGTAGGCGAAAGCGGCGGCGGCAATTGGAACACTCAGTCCCAGCAGCGACTTGCGCAAGGGTGAAGTAATGATGCTGACGATCGTGACCTTAACGTCGACAAGTGCTGATCGATGCCGCCAAACCGTTGCCGGGAACAGATAGCTGAGGAAGCGACGAAGATTGGCGCGTCGCCGCCCGACATGACGATAGAAAACGAAACCGGTAATCAGGAGTGTCGAGAGAAAGGGCCAGAACGACAGACGTTTTGTGATGTCGAATATCCGAGCCGTAGCCATTCCAATCAGTTCCGGATCGGGTAACAGCTCTGTCACCGGCTTTCCGTCCCGTCTTGCTGTGCCAAGTGCCAGGCAATCAGTTCTCCGAAGCGCGTGTCACCTAACCCTTTCCGTGGGCCGCGTTGGGCTACGACCGGGCACGGTTTGGCGTTTCCCTCGATAATCACTGGTCCATTGTCGGTGATGCCTACATCCCAACCAATCAGCGCATAATCAGGAAATGCATTCAAGTGGGCTTTCTGAACTATTGACTTACATACCTCCCAAGCCGGCATGGTGAGCCCCGCAATTCGTGCGCCGGTTTCCGGATGATCCACGAAATCACCACCATGGTGGCCCATACAGGCGGTGCCAACCTCACCTGTTTCAAGATCGATCGGTGCCATTGATCCCCCGGCGGATAGATTATCCACTACGGTTTCGGGAACGGAGGCAAATCGCAGGACGGATGTGACAATTTCCGCCTCGCCGTGTTCGTTGACCATCGTGCTGATCCGGGCTGTAGGCAATGCATCAAGTGCTATCGGCGCGAGAGCCGGATGCACTTTACATTTTTCCTGGTATATCCAATCGCCGCAATCAAACTCGGTTTGTCCCATCAAGAAGGTCTCAAACCGATTATGACTGAGCGCAAGGTCCGGCGGCACGTTTCTGATTGCAATGCCAACTCCACCGCAACCGAGAGATGGTTTGACAATAATCTTGCCTGGTTCGGGCAACTCGAAAATTTCCGGCACACCAGATGAGGTAATTGCGTATGTTTTCGGGATTGGCGTCCCGTTCAACATGCAGCGGAGATAAAAGTCCGCCTTGTTGAACAACACGCAATCCGGGCCCCAATGACGCGGGTTGAGCCTGCGATTTATTTCATTCCACTCGAAGCTGCGCAGATAACTGTCCAACTCATCGGGGCTCTCAATGCGGTAAACGTCGATCTGGCTCGGATCGACAAAACGATCTCGCGAAAGCGAGAGAGCCTTGCGTCGCCAAGATTTATCTAGGCCGAAACGATCAGCTATCTTTCGCGCTCGCCATGGAAGCCACGCTTGAAAAATCGCATAGCTAAGCGCGTTGATTAGCTTTCGTGGCCAACCCATCCTCATTTGCCAGGCTTGGTAATACCCGTCCAGGAAACTCGGATGAACTGCTCGCGAAACGCCTGGAAAGAGTGGGAATTTCTTCTTTGCATAGAACCACCAGTTTTCAGGCATCTTTCGCTCGCGTAATCGATGCGCCTGTCTGTTTTCAGCCATTTCCAATATGCGTTCAGAATTGATCATGCGGTTGTGCTCTCAACAATCTGCGCTTGTCCTGACCGAAATCCTGCCGCATTTTGAGGTGATAACCGATCAACTCGCCGAGGCGCTGTTTGCCAGCCGGCAAGCGCGGTGCTCGTTGTGCCATGATGATACTGGGGCGTGGATTGGCCTCCAGAAAAAGTGGCCCTTCTGCCGAGATAGCCACGTCCCAACCAATCATTACGTGGTCGGCAAAGTGGTTGGCGTGGGTGGTGAGGGCTAGCTCTTTGAGCTTCGCCCAGTGAGGAACCAATCGGCCCTCGATCTGTGCACCACTTTCAGGATGGCGCTCATATTCGCCAGGTTCCATTCCTGCACAACAGCGGCCCAATCTGCCAGTTTCCAGCTCCACAGGAGCGTTAAGTCCGCCTTTGCCAATATTATCGATGACCATCTCTGCGGTCTTGGGAAAGCGCAGAACGGTCGTTACGATTTCTGGTTCGCCGGACTCGTTAAGGATCGTTGTAACTCGGACGCTGGGAAGCGCATTGATTGCCAAATCACTGAGGTCGGGATGCGCAACCAAATGGCGCTGTGCGATCCATTGGCCCGAACGGATCGTATTGAGCTGTCCGAGCCAGTCCACAAAAGAGTTAGATGACGCGAAATCGGGCGACTTCCGCGCTGGAATCTGAACCCCACGACCGCCGCTACCGCAGGCTGGCTTGATCAACACGGCATCACCGGAATTGGGTAGTGAAATGACGTCGATTTCCCCATCGTCTATCGTAGCAAAGACAGCAGGATGCGGGATCTGTCGCTCGGCGCAATGGTCGTAGAACGCACGCTTGTCGGTGGTAAAAATTGAATGATCGGTCGACTGGTTTGCGATCGCGCGACCTATGCCAATATGCTCAAATCGCCGGATATAATGGTCCAGCTCGCTAGCCTCCTCAATGCGAAACATTGCGATATCGTTGGGATCGACAAATCGCTCGCGGCAGATGGCAAGCGTTCGGCGTCGCCAGCAATCACCCTTGCTCCACCTTTTGGCAACTTCGAGAGTGCGCCAAGGCAGCCAAAGTTGAAAACCTATGAAAACGATAAGGTTGCGGAGACAGATCAGCCAATTCTGACGTGCACGGATGGCCTCATAGTACGGCCCGATAAAGCCTGCGGCACGATAGTGCGCAACGCCCGGGAAGAGAGCGAAATTGAGCCTGAGTAGATCATACGCGCGTTTGCGCCACGGGGTCTCCATATAAATGAGACGGACTCGCCGCGGAAAACCCGCAGTGGAAATGAACTTCGCAGGTTATGGGTTGTTATTAGGCTCGCAGCCGAATGTCAGCTTCGGCGTCGATTGGAACTGCGAGTGGACTGTCAGCTATCGGCCCCTCTTCGGACGGCAAGATTGATAATGCGATCTATGTGAAGTTCTGGCGATCGTCCTCAAACGAACCACGCGCTCAATGGCTGACAGATCCGACCTGAATTCTTCCGTTCAGAGATAGAGCCGCGACAAGGCGTGCTTGACAAGGAGAGCGCAATCCGTCAGAGATACCGACCGATTCGCGCAGGCTTCTTATGATGTCGAGTTCTTCGCGAGCGAACAGCATGGTTTATAGCTCTATTTGGGGACTGTCAGGTTAACGGACGCCGGTCGAGTTGATCTGCGCTACACAAATTTCCTCCGTTTCAAGCGGACACAGCTTGCCACTCGGCAAAAGCGCGGTCTCGGTAGGTTCGCATTATCTTTCGTGAGACGAGGTGACGCTCGGTATTGAAGATATTGTAGATCGCTGAGTGGGTGGAAACAAATCGCTGAGCTTGTCCCTGCGACTTGAATAGCTGCATTTTTCGCTCCCGTCTTCGGACAGGCAAATGTGAATTTTCGGCACGATTGTTGTCGCGCAGTCTTCCAGGCTGATGTCGCTTCAAGGCGACGAGATCGCGGAGGGCGGCCTTATAGGAAGCCAAGCCATCCGTCACGATGGCTTCAGGGACGAAGCCCTGCTGCTTCAATAGTTTCCTAGGTAATTTCATAGCTGCCGCCTTATTGCGCCGCTTCTGAACCAGAACATCCAGCACTTCGCCTTCCTTGTCTACGGCCCGCCACATAAACATCCGCCTGCCTCCGATCCGGACAATCATCTCATCCAGATGCCAGACGCAATCAGCGCGATGGCGTCTCTTCCTGATGGTGGCAGCAATCGCTTGGCCGAACTTGTCGGACCAACATCGAATGGTCTCATAAGTGACATCGACACCGCGCTACGCCAGCAAATCTTCGACGTCTCGTAGGCTTAGAGTGAAGCGAAAATAGAGCCACACTGCGTGACGGATCATGTCTGGGTGAAAGCGATGACGCTTGAACGAAAGGGGCTGCATCTCCCTCTGTTTAGCAACGAAATTCTCCGTGGGGGAGACGAGTTAGCGTTAGACTGACAGCACCGCCACCTATCCGGACAACTTGTCTCTCAATTTAGGCGCACCGCTCAAGCCCGCGGAACCGGCGGCTTTGCGTGGCTGAAGCCGTAACAGGCGCATCGTCTCTTCAGCGCTTTGTGGTGCCGATTTCACGCCCCGTCTCTTGGGGCATGCAGATCGGTTCGGTTTGCGCGTTTTGACCATTAACAGGGAAAAATGATGCATTTCCGGCCAAAAACAGGGCTTCCATACTGATGAAAGCCATCGATGTTCGCGGCGTCTATGTCGGCTCCGTGGCCGATCTCAGGTCCGCGATCGGTTCAGGCGTTCGGCCGATCATCGACGAGGTGTTTCCCTTCGATCGCGCCGACGCGGCGTTCGAGCGCCTCCAAAGTGGAGCGCACCATGGAAAGGTCATCATCGAGATCGACCAGTAGTTGAGAAAAGGCTAGGCGACGTGTGCGGGTCGCCTAGCCTGTCGAATTGAAGAAGTTTGAGCTCAAAAAGTCATCGTTGGTTGTCGGCACGTTCCAAACCTCAGCTTTCGCACCAGGAGAGCCGAAAAGCTGACCGACCGCTTCTGGTCCCCCGAACGAACAAGTCAAAGAGAGAGAGAGAGAGAGAGAGAGAGAGAGAGAGAGAGAGAGAGAGAGAGAGAGAGAGAGAGAGAGAGAGAGAGAGAGAGAGAGAGAGAGAGAGAGAGAGAGAGAGAGAGAGAGAGAGAGACGCTTTTTTCTTTTTTGCTCCCGCGAAAGCCATGCTCAATTCAAGTTCTCGGTAGCCCGCGCCTTATCGGCCTTTTTCAATTTCGAGCAGCCTTACCGCCATCCGCTCTGCGATTTTCGGGTATGTGGCTATCACATTCTCAAGCTGTCCGGGATCGGCGACGAGATCATAGAGGGCGTCGCTTGACGCTCCATCAACACGCACCCCGCGAGCGATGCGAACCCAATCGGGTTCGGCCCAGAGCGGCAAGGGACTGCGGCCAAATCCACCGTCGCGCAGGAGCACCCACCGGCCAGACCGCAGACCTAGGTTGCCCCGCGATCCGTGATAGACGAGCTCCGTTCGTCCGTCCGGGTCATCTCCTGCAATCGCTCTGAAGACGTTGACGCTGTCCGGCGCGACGCCAGCTTGCAGAGGATGTTGCAGCACCGCTGCCAGACTTGCGAACAGATCGATCTGTGCAACCAGCGCATCGTTCGGTCTTCCACTCGAGATTCCGCCGGCCGGCCATGACAGCACGAAAGGAACACGGTGGCCTCCCTCCCAGGTGTCGGATTTGATCCCGCGCAGCCCAGCAACGGAATCGTGACCGTATCGCCGCCACTGCCGGTAGGCCGGAAATTCCGGCCCATTGTCGCTGGTAACGACGACGATAGTATTCTCGCGAAGGCCGGCGCTCTCGAGCGCAGTCATGATCGAACCGACTGCATCATCGGTCTGGACGACGAAATCACCGTATGTGCCCGCGTCGCTCTTCCCGTCATATTCGGATAGAGGCACTACGGGCGTATGCGGGGCGGTAAGGGACACCATCAGAAAAAAGGGTCGCTCGCTCTGCGCACGATTCCGGATGTATTTGTCCGACCGATCTACCAGCTTGGGCATTACCTGATCGAGTTGCCAGCCTGCCTCTCCCGGCCCACTGCCATGGATTCCGCCTTCGAAACCAATACTGATCAATGACGATCGCGGAACGTCGACCAAATCCTCGGCCACGATCCGATCATTCTCTATCCACGCATAGGGCGGCATATTGGGGATATCATCGCCGAAGTAATACCCGAAGCCATGATCGGTCGGGCCACCGCGCAGGGGCCGGCTCCAGTCGAATTGATCGTTTCGCGCGGTGCTGATCCAACCCTGCTGGAGGATGTCGCTCTCCGGCGGTCGGCGTCCGTCCTTCCACGGCCAGTCGAAGCCCAGATGCCATTTCCCGATCAAGGCCGTTTCGTATCCCATATCCTGGAGAAACTCAGGCAGGGTGGTGAGGTCGGTGTCGATTACGGGTCTCCCCCACGGCATCAAGACGCCGGAGCGCAGCTCGGTGCGCCAGGCATATTGCCCCGTCAGCAGAGCATAGCGCGAAGGCGTGCATACAGTGCTCGTCGAATGTCCATCGCGAAGCCACGTCCCCTCACGCGCCAGGGCATCGATATGTGGCGTCGGGATGCGCGATTGCGGGTTGTAGATCGACACATCGCCATAGCCGAGATCATCTGCATAGATCAGTACGATGTTGGGTCGCGCATTCGCATGATCCGTAGGAAGCGCGACAAGCGAAGCCAGCAGCATCGCGAACGCGACGCAAACCCTGACAAAGGTTCCCTCCAATCGCATTTGGCCAATCTCCCTCGCTAGGCTGCCGCAGCGCGACTTGCACAGGCTGCCGCTTCGTTATACGTCTGGACAATTAATGAATGGGTGGTGGAGAAATCGCAAGTGAAGATTAACCAGCTCGTGTTTGCGATCGCTGCCATTCTGGGATTGCAAGGCTGCACGTCGCGGGGGCTGGATACACCTGATCTTTCCGCCGCGCTGGAACATCCCAACATCGTCCTGATCGTGTTCGAGGATATGAGCCCCCGGATCGGCGCCTTTGGAGACGATGTCGCAAGCACGCCCTATCTCGATGCACTGGCCGAACAATCGGTTCGCTATCCCAATACTTTCACGACGGCGGGCGTTTGCGCGCCAAGCCGCTCGTCGCTGATTACGGGCGTGCACCAGCAAAGGCTGGGGACTCACCAAATGCGAACGAATTCGCCCGTTCCGGGCATGAGCGGCGGCGGTCCGATCGAATACGAGGCGGTGCCGCCAGCGGAAGTGAAGGCCTTTCCCGAGCTGCTGCGCCGCGCGGGATACTACACGACCAACAATGGCAAGACCGATTACCAGTTCGGCGAGCCGTTCACGATCTGGGATGCGAACGGGCCGGACGCGGACTGGCGCGGGCGAGCGGATGGCCAGCCTTTCTTCGCGATGTTCAACATCCTCGAAACGCATGAAAGCTATATCTGGCCGGAGGATCGCGAGAGCGTAAATCCGCTCGTCGAAATCGTTACGCAGCGCAACCGGCGCGACCTTGCCGGGAAGGAAAGGCTGACCGATCCTGCCGATGTCGAAGTGCCGCCCTATCTGCCCGACACGCCCCTCGTGCGTCGCGACATTGCCACGCATTACGACAATATCGCCTTCGCCGAAAAACGCGTGGCGGATATCATCGCCAGGCTCGACGCCGATGGCCTGCTCGACAACACGATCGTAATCGTGACGAGCGACCATGGCGACGGTCTGCCGCGAATGAAGCGCACAGTCTACGATGCCGGGATCAAAGTGCCCTTGATGGTCCGCTATCCCGATGGTCGCCGCGCTGGCGAAGTCGATACGCGTCTCGTCAGCTTTGTCGATCTCGCGCCGACGATAATCGCGTGGGCGGGTGTCGAGGTGCCCCGCTTCGTCCAGGGGCGGAACTTCGTGACCGGCGAACAACGGGGATACATTTTTGCCGCCGCCGACAGGCACGATTCCGCGCCGGGCAGGACCAAGGCGGCGCGTGATGCTCGATTCAAATATATCCGCAGTTATCAGCCGGACCTTGCGGTATTGAGGCCGCTCGCCTTCCGCGACGCATTGCCGACGATGCAGGAAGTCTGGCGATTGGCCGAGGAGAAGGCGTTGCGGCCCCCTGCGCTGCGGCTGGTATCCTCCCCGCGCGGTGCGGAGGAACTCTACGACACCGAGGCCGACCCGCATGAGATCGCAAACCTTGTTGGCGACCCAGCCCATCGCGCAACCCTTGTTCGCCTGCGCGCAGCAATGGATGGCTGGATTGCGCGCACGGGAGACCTGAGCGCCATCCCTGAAGCAGACATGATCGAGGCAATGTGGCCTGGTATGGTCCAGCCCGTGACTGCCGCTCCCGTGATCGCTTTGGAGAGCGGGCGAGTGCGCCTGTCGAGCGACACACCAGGCGCAAGCATCACATTCACGCTGGACGGGGGCGATCCGGCTAGCGGAAACTTGTATGTCGGGCCATTCATGGTCGATCCGGGCACGCAGGTAAGCGCGAAGGCCATCCGCTATGGCTATGCCCCGAGCGAGACCGCAGTTGCATCGGTCCCATGAAGTCCGGCACGCCGCAGGCCGCATTCCTCGCCATCGCCGCGGCCGGTGCCATAGTGACCGGCGCGTGTAGCGATAGCGCGCCGCAACCATCGGCAGAGCGAATGGCGCGGAGCTGCGCACCTGTGTCGTCCACCCCGGTGCGGCTGGAAGGCGGCACTTTCGTCATGGGGTCGCTGCTTGTCTATCCCGAAGAAGGGCCGGAACGCGAAACAACGGTGGACGGGTTTTGGATCGATCCGCACGAGATAACGAACGCGCAGTTCGAGCGCTTCGTCGAGGCGACCGGCTATGTCACGACCGCTGAAAAGCCGGTCAACCCCGCCCAATTCGGTGTGCCGCGCGAGGCCATCCCTGCCGAGTTGCTGGCACCGGGTTCGGCGGTGTTTGTGGCTCCAGACCGCCCGTCCAATCGCTACCAGGACTGGTGGCGCTATGTCCCCGGAGCGAACTGGCGTTATCCGGAGGGTTCGGACGGTCTGCCCTCCGAGCCGAACCTTCCCGTGGTTCATCTTTCCTATGCCGACATGCTCGCCTATGCCGAATGGCGCGGCGGCAGGCTGCCTACCGAAGCCGAATGGGAATACGCGGCCAGCGCTGGTGAGGCGGCGACCAAGGTGCAGCCCGGACCGGAAGAGGCAAATAGCTGGCAAGGCGTGTTCCCCGTAGCCGACGAAGAGAAAGACGGCTTTTCCGGCGCGGCTCCCGTCGGATGTTTCGCACCCAATGCCAATGGCCTTTACGATATGGTCGGCAATGTCTGGGAAGTGACCGCCGATCATTACCGTCCCGGCCATGATCCCGAAGATCGACACAAACTATCAGGTCCCAGCGAAACAGATGCCTACGATCCGCTAAACCCCGGTCTCGTCACTCGGGTCATGAAGGGTGGGTCATACCTGTGCGCGCCGAATTACTGCCAGCGCTATCGGCCGCAGGCCCGGCAGGGACGGGATCCCGGGCTCGGTGCCAGCAATGTCGGTTTTCGGCTGGTCTACGACATCCCGCCCTCAGAGCTCGACTGAGGCGCTGCGGTCCCCCACGCTGAAGGTGTACTGACCCTTGGGCATATACCATTCGCGCCTCTTCGCATCGTAACGACGTAGCGTATCCTTGGCGATTGGGATGGTGACCGGGCGAGCTTGTCCGGGCTCGATCGCAACGCGAGTGAAGCCCTTGAGCAGACGCAGAGGCGTGTCCTCCTTCGGTCCGGGAAGGTGCGCGAAGGCGAGCACGACCTCCTCGCTCGCCCGGTCGCCCGTGTTTGCCACGCTTACCTCGATCTCTATTGTGTCATTCACCTCACGTGCGCGTAAGGCCCGATAGGCGAAGGAGGTGTAGCTCAGCCCGTGGCCAAACGCATAACGAGGCTGGATCTCTTCATGCTCGAACTTGGTGTAGCCATGCCATCGATCATAGGTGATCGCGGTCGCGGTGCGGTCGAAAAAGGGATAGTCCTCGGCGTTTCTGGCCACGGTAAAGGGGAGTTTCGCAGAAGGGCTGACCTCGCCAAATAGCAGGCGGGCAAGCGCCGTCCCGCCTTCCATTCCGGAATAGAATGTCTGCAGGATCGCATTCGTGCCATCCCGCCATTCCTCCACCATAACCGCCGAACCTGCCACGACCACCACGATCACCGGCTTGCCGCTCTCTTTGGCTGCCTCGATGAGTTCGACCTGATCTTGAGGCAGGACGAGGGATGAGCGGTCGCCGCCGCGAGGGTCGCGCTCGCCATTCTCTTGCGGAATCGCCTCTTTGACGGTTTCGGGCATCTGCGGCACGAGGTCGCCCGGGATGTATTCGCCCTCGTCATCGGCGGTGTATCCAACAACGGCAACGATGGTGTCGGCAGCTTCGACAGCGTCGGCCAAGTGGCTCTGAGACGAGCCATCGGCATGAACGATCCTGTCTTCACCGAGCAATCGCATAAGTCCTTCGAGCGGCGTGACGACATAGGGAGCATTCACCCGACTCGACCCGAAATCGCCGGTGTTCTCCTTGTCGGCCAGTGCGCCGATCACGGCGAGCTTGCCGATATCAATCGAGAGAGGAAGCACGCCGTCATTTTCGAGCAGCACCGCGCCCTTTTCCGCAGCTTCCAGCGCCAGGGCACGATGGTTCTCGCACGCGACCAGTTCTATCGTATATTCCGCCAGCGGATCTTCGGCGGCGGCGAAACGGTACAACGTCCTCAGTATACGGCGACACGCGGTGTCGATAACATACGGCTCGATCAAGCCGCCCTCGACCGCCTTCACCAGGTTCTCGCCATAAACAAGCGGTTCGGGGTTTTCGATATCGAGGCCCGCGCTGGCGCCATAGGGTTTGTAGACACCTAGCAACCAGTCCGAATGGACGAAACCGTCGAAGGACCAATCGTGCCTGAGAATATTGGTGAGGAGCTTGCGGTTCTGACCGCAATATTCGCCATTTATCTTGTTATACGCGCTCATCACGCTGGCGCAGCCTTCGTCGAGGACACGCCTGAAGTGCGGCAGGTAAACCTCGTGAAGCACGGCATCGTCGATCGCGACGTCGATGGTGAACCGGGTGTTCTCGACGGAATTCAGAGCGAAATGTTTCACCGTCGCGATGACATTGTGGGTCTGGATTCCGCCCGCAAGCGCCGCGCCCATTTCGCCGAGGTGATGCGGGTCTTCGCCGTATGTCTCCTGCGCGCGCCCCCAAGCGGGGTGACGCAACAGGTTGATGCAGACGGCTCCTGACAGGTTGCAATCCTGGGCGCGCGCCTCGATCCCCATCACTTCTCCGATACGCCGCTCGAGATCGATATCGAAGCTCGCGCCGCGGCTCATAGAGCAGGGGAAACAGGTTGACTGTCCGCGAGCAACCCCGCGCGGTCCGTCGGTAAACCAGAGATAGGGAACGTTCAGCCGGTCGAGGCCCGCGCCGGCGCGATAGGGGCGCTTGCCCCACTGGCCGTCATCCTCCCGTATCTGCGCAAGGAAGCCCTTGCCGCTCATCATCGCTACTTTTTCGGTGAGCGTTGCTTGCTCGATGATGCGATCGACCACATCATCAATCTCGGCGGCGCTCATCCCGCTGCGAGGCGATAGATCCGACATATTCTTCCTCCGCAAGTCCCGCGCGGCGAGGCGCAGGAGCAGCCTCCAAGCGAGATCGTTCACTATACGCACGGATAGCTAAAGGATGGCCCCATTGTGTCAAGCGGAATGGCGATACAAGTGGATAATCACTTGACGGCCCGATTTTTCGGTTCAATAACCACATGGATAACGAAAAGAGATGAGGGAGAGACGAGATGATGCGGGGAATCCTGCTTACTGGCACGTGTCTTGCTGCCGTCGGGCTGTCGGCACCCGCAATGGCACAGGATACTGACGACGATGTCGGAACGCAGACATCGGCTGATCAGGAAAACGTAATCATCGTGACCGCGACACGGCGCGAGGAAAGCCTGCAGGAGGTTCCGATCGCGGTGACGGCTGTCACGGGCGAGGTCCTGGATAATGCCGGTATCGGGTCGGTGGAGGCTCTGACCGCAATTGCGCCCAGCGTCACCTTCACCCAATCCTCGAACGACCAGAACAATTCGGTGAACATTCGCGGGGTCGGGACTTCGGTATTCTCCCAAGGGGTGGAATCGAGCGTCTCGGTCGTGGTCGACGACGTCGTTATGGCGCGCCAGGCGATGGGTTTCCAGGACTTGGCCGATGTCCAGCGCGTGGAGGTCCTTCGCGGCCCGCAATCGACGCTCTTTGGCAAGAATGCATCGGCGGGGGTCATCTCCGTTACGACGCAGGCTCCGACCGACTATTTCTCGGGCATGGTAGATGCGCAGATCGCCGAAGATGGCGAATATGCTTTGCGCGCTTCGCTATCCGGTCCACTCGGAGGCGGCTTCAGCGGGAGGTTGACCGGATACTACAAGGAGTTCGACGGTCATATCGACAATTTGTCCGATGGCCGTGATCTCAACGGCTATGAGAATTGGGGCCTGCGCGGCAAGATACTGTTCCAACCCGAGGGGAGCGATTCCAGCTTCACCTTGATAGGCGATTATCGCAAGTCGGATCAGGACTGTTGCATCTATGTGGCGCGCGACACCAGCAATGCGGCGGGCGCCATTGGCGGCGGGCGGATCGACGATCTGCTGGCGCCGGTGGTAGCGGGTCCGGAGAATGCCGACAGCAACGTCAATGCGCCGGTGTTCAACAATTCGGAGCAGTGGGGAGTCTCCGGCAAGGCTGAACTCGACATGGGAGGCGGCTACACGCTGACTTCGATCTCGGCCTATCGTTGGTACGATTTCGTGAACAATCTCGATGTCGATCTGCTCGATCTCGAAGATCCCCAACTGGGTGTCATCACGTTCGATCTCAACAGCGGCACGACCAAGATTACGCAGTTCAGCCAGGAAGTCCGGCTAGCTTCGCCGCAGGGCCCGCCATTCGATTTCGTTTTGGGCGGTTACGCTTTCCTGCTCGATATCGATCGCACCTTTCAGCGTCGTTTCGAGATACTGTTGCCGCTGTTCGGTGGCTTCCAGATCAACCAGAGTGGCCGCTTCGATGCGACAGTCAACACGACCAACCTTGCTCTTTTCGGCAGCGCAAATGTCTACCTGACCGACAAGACTGTGCTCTTCGGCGGCGCCCGCTTGATCGACGAGACGCTCGAGTACCGGGTCGATCGCGATCCGGCGGATGTGCTCGTTCCGGGCGATCGCCCATTCGGTGGAAATCCCGGCACGTTTCTCGCACTCAGCGATCAAACCGATGATACCGCCATTACTGGCGAGATCGGCCTGCGTCACGCATTCACGCCGGAAATCAATGCCTACGGTCGGTATGCCCGTGGTTATAAGGGCCGTGGTATCGATTCCGGGTTTGGCGCACCGCAAGGCGTCGAGCCTATCGACGCCGAGACCTCGGACGCGTTCGAACTTGGGATCAAGTCGAACCTTCTGAATGGAGACCTCATCCTCAATCTTGCGCTGTTCCATACCGATTTCGAGAATTTTCAGGAACAGGCTGCGGTGCTCGTTACCGATCCCAACAATCTGCTGTCGGCCGAAACCCGTCTGACGAATGTCGGGTCGGTCCGCACGAGGGGCATTGAACTCGACGCGGTTTTCACGCCGACAGACAGCACCTTCGTGCAGGCCGGCATCGCTTATACCGATGCGACAATTACCGAATTCGACAACGCCGAATGCTTCTTCCAGCAGACGGAAGCTCAAGGATGCGTCCCGGTGACGCTGGATGACAATGGCACGCCGGGCGACCCTTCCGACGATATCGTCCAGAACCTTCAGGATCTCTCGGGATCCGCCCTGCCCAACGCTCCCGAATGGCGTCTGACCGGCCTGGTCAGGCAAGAATTCCCGATTGCAGCGGCGTTCGATCCTTTCGTCCAAGTCTCGGGGCGCTGGCAGAGCGAGGTGAACTACGCACTCAACGGAGATCCTCGCGCGACCCAAGGTGCCTATGCCATCGTCAATCTCGCCGTTGGCATCGAGGCAGATGACGGTTCCTACTCAGCCGCCCTCTTCGTCAACAATGTTTTTGACCAATTCTACGCGACCAACATTTTCGGCGATCCACTGTTCGGCAATTCGGGGGTAGTGAGCCATTATGTCCCGCGCGACTTCGCACGCTATTTTGGAGCGCGCGCCAGGTTCGAATTTTGATTGGACAGTCCTCTTCTGAGCGCCGCAGACCCTCCGGAGCAGTCTGCGGCGCTTTTTTCGGCAGCCGATACCAAGGTGGTCCGATATGAGGCGGATCGGCATCCTCGGCGCCCTTTTCTGTGCTGCTGCTCTGGGTGGATGCGCTGCGACGGGGCGAAACGATGCACCAGAGGCGCCGCAGGTGACTGCTCCGACGGTGTCGCAAGAGGCGCTCGACACCTATATCGAGCTTCGCCAAAAGCGCATCGCCGATATCTGGCGCGCGTTCGCACCACCGAAAGGCGCGGTGGTTTTCGCCGGGTCAAGCATCGTCGAAGAGGGACCCTTCAACGAGATGTTCCCCGATTATACCGTCATCAATCGCGGCATCGGGGCGGACACGACAACCGGCCTGCTGAATAGGCTTGACGAGATTATCGCGCTGAAACCTGCGAAGCTTTTTGTCTACATCGGCGGCAATGATCGCAGCCGATTGAACGACAACCCCGAGGCGGCGATCGGGCGGCTTTCGACGATTGTCGACCGGCTGCGTACCGAGACCCCGGAAACCGAGGTCTACGTCCACACACTGTTTCCACGGGAGGTCGAACACGCGGCCTGGATCGAGGAGTTCAATCGCAGTTTGCGTTGGCTGGGCCGACAAGGCTCGATTTCCGTGATCGATACCCACCCGCTCGTGCTCGGCGAGAACGGTGCGATCGATCCTGCGCTGACCAATGACGGTATCCATCTGCTGTCGGAGGGCTACCGTCGCTGGCAGACCTTGCTGCAGCAGGGCCGGCTGCCGCCTGTTGGCGAGCGCGACGCTGAAGCGACAAAACAATGACTGGCCTGGAACGCGGGAGTATCGAAATGCTGCGTGAGAAAGTGGAAAGAATGAGGGTGATTTTCGCGGCCTTGCTATTCGCGCTGTGCAGCCCGCTCCAGGCGGAAACGCCCGATCGCAAGCCCAACATCGTGGTCGTGCTCGTCGACGATCTGCGCTTTGACGAACTGGGTTTCATGGGTGCGGACGTGCCGACACCCGCCATGGATAGGCTCGCTGCGGAAGGCGTCATCATGCGCAATGCCTTCGTCACAACATCCTTGTGCTCCCCCAGCCGCGCCTCTCTTCTGACAGGTCTCTCGATGCGTAATCATGGCGTGGTCGACAACAATGTCCCGCTTTCCGATGCGCTGACGATCTTTCCCGAGAAGCTGCAGCACGCCGGATACCGGACCGCGCTAATCGGCAAATGGCACATGGGCAGCGGGGCCGATCCGCGGCGGGGCTTCGATCACTGGGTGAGCTTTCCCGGGCAGGGCAGCTACAATCCGCGCGATCTGCTTGGACTCCCCTCGGTGCTCAATGTGAATGGCGAGGAAGTCCGGCAGGAGGGCTACATCAGCGATGAACTGACTCGATATGCCTCGGACTGGCTGCGCCAACTCGATAGCAAGCGACCCTTCCTACTCTACATCGCGCATAAGGGCGTGCACGCACCCTTCACCCCGGCCGCCCGGCATCGCGGGACACTTGAGGCAGGCGCGCCGGACCTGTCTCAATCACGCAAAGGCGACGAGAACGGCACACCGATGTGGGTCACCAATCAGCGCAACAGTTGGCACGGCGTCGAATTCGCCTATCACGACGTTCTGGCGATGGGCGAGTTCCGGCGCGATTATCGCGAGACCCTGCGCAGCGTGGATGACAGCATAGCGCGGCTTCGGGAGGTTCTGGCGGAGCTGGGGCGGCTCGAAAACACCATCGTCTTCGTGACCAGCGATAACGGATTTCTGCTGGGTGAGCATGGGCTCATCGACAAACGCAACGCCTACGAGGCCTCGATGCGCGTGCCGATGATTGCTTGGGGGCCGCAATTTTTTGGAACGCGCCGAGACAGCGCCTCTCTGATCGCAAATATTGATCTGGCACCCACAATCCTCGAACTCGCCGGTGCCGAGCCGCTTGCCAATATCGACGGTATAAGCTTTGCACCGATACTGCTTGGCCGAGAAGGCGATGCTCGCGAGGAACTGGTCTACGAATATTACTGGGAGTTCAACTATCCGCAGACGCCGACGACGTTTGCCCTGCGCGATCACCGTTTCAAATACATCCAGTATCACGGTGTCTGGGATACCGAGGAGCTGTTCGACCTCGCAGCCGATCCGTTCGAAACCAACAATCTGGTGGCCGACCCCGACTACACTGACACGCTTATTCAGATGCGCTTGCGGCTTTTCGCCGGGCTGGCATCCAGAGACGGCTCGCATCAAATCGCCTTCAGCCGCAAGTTCAATCAGGGTGCTGTCTTCCGGCTGCAGCAAGGCAGCCGGGCCGCCGAGTTCCCCGAAAGGTGGTTGCGCGAACCCGGCGCATTCGACCGGCTGGAACATGTCCTTCCCGACGGTCCTCAAAAGGAAGCACTGATCCAGCAGTTGAACGCGGCGCTTGGCAGCGATGACTGAGAGCGCACTGCCACGCTGGCGCCGAGCCGCTTACGGATTCGGTGATTTTGGGTTCAATCTCTACTGGTCCACCGCCAGCATGTTCCTTTTGTATTACTACACGGACGTGCTCGCCCTGCCGGCGACGACCGCCGGCCTCATTTTCCTGGTGGCGATGGTTTGGGACGGGATCAGCGATCCGATTATGGGCTATCTGGCGGAACGGACCCGCACGCGCTGGGGCAGCTATCGCCCCTACCTTCTGTTCGGTGGCCCAGTCCTGGCGGTCTCGCTGGTGCTCATGTTCTTCCGGCCTACTGCTGAGGGCACGGCGCTCGTCGTCTATGCCGCGGCGACGCATGTCCTATTCCGCACGGTCTATACCGTGATGTCGATCCCCTATTCCTCGCTATCGGCGCGGATCACGCGCAGTTCGGCGGTCCGCAATGAGCTGTCTGCATGGCGCATGATATCGGCCACAACGGGAGGCTTCCTGGTCGCGTTCTCTACCCTGCGGCTGGTCCAATATTTCGGTCAGGGCGACCTCGCGACGGGCTTCTTCTGGACGGCCGTCTGCTTTGCCGCGTTGTCGATCCCCGTGTTCCTGATCCTGTTCGCGACTACGAGGGAACCGACGTTGGCGCACAAGGATACCACTGCAGAGCCGCAGGCAAACCTCAAGGACGCGCTGGCGCTCCTCCTTGGGAACCGAGCATTTCTCCTTGTCTTCCTTGCCACTGCCTTCCTCTTCATGGGCGGTGTCCTCAGCAGCAAGACGCTGATCTATTATTACAAATACACTCTCGGTAACGAGGCCGCCTCGGGCGATGCGCTCGCGTTGATGACGGGAGGCGCAGCCCTTCTCATCCCTCTATGGGCATGGCTTGCAACCCGGATCGAGAAACGCAGTGTTTGGCTTTCGGGACTGACGATTTCGTTGCTCGTAAATCTTGCGATCTATCTCAATCCGCTCGAGACCGTTCCTGTGGTCACTGCGCTTTTCGCTGTGGGCGCAGTTGGCACGGCTGCGAGCTATCTCTCTTTCTGGTCCATGCTGCCCGACACAGTCGAATACGGCGAATATACCAGCGGACGCCGGGTGGAATCACTCGCCTTCGGCCTAATGTCCTTCGTACAGAAATGCAGTTTCGGGATCGCTGCGGCGTTACTTGGCTTCATGCTCGATCTGATTGGTTATGTTCCTAACGTCGAACAAAGCCCGGATACCCTATCGGCGATCAAGGCGATCATGGCGTTGATGCCGGTCGGCTTCCTTGGCATCGCGATCGGGCTCTTGTGGTTCTATCCGATCACACGGGCAACGCACCAATGGATGGTGGCCGAGATCGCCGCCCGGAAGGCGGTCGCCTAGTTGCCTCGCCATCAGCCCGCAGCTACCTTTCGCCGATGAATGCCGAGCAGCCATTGAACCAGCGCGAAAAGCAGCGCCTGAAGACCCGTGGCCAGATCCTCGAGGCGGCGCTTCAGATATTCGCGGAGAAGGGCTTCGACGCTACCAGTGTGCGCGAAATCTCAGGCAGCGTAGGCGTCAATCACGGGCTTATCCGGCACCACTTCAAGAACAAGGAAGAGCTCTGGAAAGAGGCGGTGCGGTTCTTGTTCGAACGAATGGAGGCTGAGCTCGCTATCGAACCTGGTAGCGAAGATCATCTGACGGAATTCGAGAGGCTGCAGAACACGATCCGCCGCTACGTCCGCTATTGCGCGCGGCACCCCGAACATGCGCGCATCATGGTCCAGCAGTCGATCCACGGCACCGATCGCTTCAAGTGGATGGTCCGAAAGTTTATTGCACCGCAGCACCGCAGCTTCCGACCTTCGCGCGGCAAGCATATCGCCGAAGGCCTGTGGCCGCAGATCGACGAAGTCTCACTTGCCTATATCTTCGTGGCCGTCGCGCAGATGCCCTTCGTCCTGTCGAATGAAATCGACGAGATTTACGGCATCGACCCTACCGGACCCGACTGGGTCGAGCAGCATGCCGACGCGATCATAGAACTGTTTTTCCGACACCGCGTCGACGAGGCGGATCAGCCAGAGCGGGGGAGAGAATAGATCCAAGGTGGCCGGAGCGACAAGCCACGGGTGGCGTTCTTCCTTCAGACAGGACGCCCTGACTTGCGGTGGCGCGAACGGTGTCTGAAATCCTATTCTCCGCTTGTCCACTCATCTAAGCCAAAATCGGACCGACCGCTGTCGGCCCCATAAGGGCCGATCGATGTGACGATGCCGGCCTCGGTGGAGCCATAGGCTTCGTAATAGATGCCCTCACCGAACATCGCGATCAGCGCCTCTTTGAGCCATTGCGGCATGCCCGCGGCGTTGGAGATAAGGCCCTCCAGCCAATGGACAGTGACGGCCTCCCGGGCCTGGTCGCCAAGCGCTTCGAACCGCCTTGTATGGGTCGGCGCTATGAATAGCCCCATAATGTCGCCCTGACCCACCCGACCAAGGATTTCTAGTGCTCGCAGGTGGTCGCCTAGGCTCACGGTTCCCCCGATATCGCTCTCGGCGTCGTCGCTTCGGATCAGCGGATCGCTCGAACAACATCCTGATCATACGATATCAGTTCGAATTTTAAACCAGCGGGTTTTCGCCGCTCATATAGACATAGACTTCCTGGAACTTTGCGCCGTCCGGACCCGGGCGCACGCGCCAGAAATTGGTGTTGAACAGCCGGGTGACCGAGCCATCCTCGGCGGTCAGCACGGCTTCGAAGCTGGCGGCGATGCGGCCGTTCTTCTCGTCCACCGTGCAGGTGAAATCCTTGTGTACGATGGTTTCGTAAGCGGCGAAGAAATCCTCGAACATGCGGCGGATTTCGGCCTTGCCCGAATGACGGGTCCAAGCCGTCTGAACGCAGAACAATGCTTCGTCGTGGAAGCAGTCGAGTGTCGCCGCCATGTTCTTGGCATCGACATTGCCGAAATAGGTCTTCGTTGCCAGTTCGATCAGTTCGGTGCGCGAGAGGACGGGTTCGTACTGCATCAGGCGTCCCCTTCCTTGAGCAGGTTGTCGCCGCTCATATAGACATAGACGCGGTGGAACCTGTCGCCCTTGAGGTAGAAGCGGTTGCAGTTCTCGTAGCGCAGTTCCTCGCCGCCTTCCGGCGTGATCAGGACGGTGAATTGCGAGCAGATCGTGTTGGTCGCGGGATCCGCCGTGTGGACGAAATTGCCGTGCCAGATCGAGGAGAAGTCGGCGAACAGCTTCTCGAACATCGCGCGGATTGCGCCGATCCCGTCATGCACCGTGTTCGAGGTCGCCTCGGTCAGCACCGCATCCTCGGTGAAGCAGTCGAGCACCTTGTCGAGCTGCTTGTTGTCGACCCCGTCGAAATAGCGCTTGGTGACGATATCGACGTAATAGGGATAGGGCAGCGCCTGCTGCCCTTCTGCGCCCTCGCTCCAGCTCATTCCCATCCTCTCCTAATATCTGCGTCTTTCCCGACTTCTGGCGCGGGAAACGCCTGTTTTGAATGCGTGAGGCCGAGCCCGATCAGCATTTCCAGATGCTTGTAGGCGACCTGACCCGGGTTCAGCACCGGGATCGGCAGCTCGCTCGCCAGGAAGGCGGCAGACTGGTGCATGGTGGTGGAGCCGAGCACGATCACGTCGGCCCCGTCTTCCTCGATCGCTTGTGTCGCCTCGCGCTTCAGCTTGTCGAAGATCACCTCTTCCTTGCCCGCGAGCAGCTCGGTGACGTCGGGCCGGGTGTCGATCGACCGCAGCGAAGCGACCCGGTCCCACAAGCCGTATTCGGTCAGCGTCTTCTCGTAAAGCGGGAACCATTCGGGCCACATGGTGAGCACGGTGAATTTCTTGCCCAGCATCATCGCGGTGCAGAAGCTCGCTTCGCCCGGGCCGACCACGGGGATCGACAGCCGCGAACGAAGCGCGCGCAGCCCGCTGTCGGACACGGTATCGATCAGCACGCCGGCATAGCCATCGTCCTCGGCATCGATTCCGGCCTGGAACACGGTCCAATCCATCAGCAGCATGTCGTGATAGCTGTCGCCGAGCGCCGCGCCCCACGGCACGGCAGCGAATTCAGGCGCAAAACCCGGCGCCACGAAAGCCTCGGGCAATTGCTCGGCGCGCGCGGCGACGCCCGCTGCGTCCATCGGGATCGGTACGATCACCTTGATGCGCTTGGTCTCAGCCACGCCGCACTCTCCTCACGCGATGGTATCGGTCAGAACTTGACGCCGGCTTCGACCCCGAAGCGCCGCAGTGCGCCGGGCGAGATGAACGATCCGCCGAACTCGATCGCGGGGATCACCTCGTTGAGATACTTCTCGTTGGTGAGGTTGTCGGCGAACACCGTTAGCGACCAGCGCTCGGTCTCGACCCCGACGCGCACATCGAGCACTTCGAAGGTGTCGCGCTGGGTGATCGAATAGTCGGCGTCGCCAACGACGCCGGGCAGCACCAGCTTGTTCGGCGATGTGACCGGATCGGCAGGCAATGGCAGCAACCCGCTGAACAAGGTTGGCGACATGTCGTCCTGCACCGTGTGGAACCAGGTCGGCCCGGTGATCCGGTAATCGGCGCGCGCGACGAAATCGAGCGTGTCGGTCAGCGGAAGGTCGAGTTGGGTCCCGAGATTGATCGTGTAATCGGCGGTATAGGGCGATTCATTGCCGACGGTGATCGGGCGCGAGGCGTTGGCCTTGATTTCGCTCTCGGTCAGGTTGACCGAGCCGAACACGTCCCAGCCGGGCAGCAGCTCGGCATTTAGATTGAACTCTGCCCCGTAGACTTCGACCTCGTCGATGTTCGAGACTACGCGCAGTAGCCCGAACGCCCCGACGAAGAATTCGAAGAACTGCATGTCGTCGATTTCGGTGTAGTAGCCGGCGAGATCGAAGTTCACCCTTCCGTCGAGCAGCGTGCCCTTGACGCCGGCTTCGAACGCGCTCGACTTCTCCTTGCGGAAGACATCCTCGATCAGGATGTTGGTGCCGATGAACTGGTTGAACGCCTGGTCGACGATCGCCGCCGACCCCTGATTGTTGAAGCCGCCCGATTTGAAGCCGATGCCCCAATTGGCGTAGAAATTGATGTCGTCGGTAATCGCATAGCGCAGCGAGATCTTGGGCTGAAGCTGCTTGAAGGTTTGCGACTGGTCGGGGATCGGGCCGAACGCCTGTCCCGGATTGATCGGCCCGCCGGTGAAGGGATCGGTCGCGACCGGCACCAGGTTGGTGACCGAACGGTCCTCGATATCGTAACGCAGCGCGAGGCCGATATCGAGCCGGTCGGTGGCCTCGAAATCGGCCGAACCGAATACCGCGTAGACGTTGGTCGAGAAATCGTCGTGATAGAGCTGCGTGGTCGGATTGGCCGATCCAGCCGGGTTGAACAGCTGGCGCGTAATACCGTTGCCGAGATCGGCGCCGAGGCTGACCCCGACCTGCCGGTCGATATGGAGGTAATAGGCGCCGACCTGCCAGTCGACCGGCCCGCCATTGTTCGACGCCAGCCGGATTTCGGCGCTGAAATCGCTCTGGTCGCGGATCTGGTATTGCGTCCCGTCGCAGCTCGTCGGGCTGTAGGGCCCGAAGGTCGAGCCGCCGATCGGATCGAAGATGAACGGCACCGGGTTATTGCCGATGAAGCCCGGCTGGTTGACTGGAAAACCCGTCAGGCCGGCAGTGGTCGAAAAGCACAGATTGGAGGCAGCGACCGAATCCTGCGTCGCCCCGGGGAAGGTGAAGCGCGCGAAGTCCGCCGACGTCCCGTCCGCGCCGAGTTCCTGCTCGACATCGCTGTAGAGCAGCCAGGCGGTCAGCGTGACGGCGTCGAATTCGTGCTCGACCTTGGCCGAGACCTCGAAGGTCTGCTGCTCGTTGAAGGGCCGGATATTGGAATAGAAATTGAACGGGTGCTCGTTCACATCCTCGAAGAAAGCCGGGTTGACACCGGCGAAATTGGGCAGGTGGAAGGCCGCGTTGAAGTTGATCGAAGCCCCTGACAGGTCGGCATAGCGGGCCTTGATGTCGAGCTCGGTCGCGTCGCTCAGCTGCGCGACGAAGCGCCCATCGATCGACCAGATTTCCTGGTCGTCGACCGTGTTCGAGCCGAGGAAGTCATTGCGGTAGAAGCCGTCGGTGGTGAAATAGTTACCCGACAGCACGATGCCGGCACCCTCGCCGACCGGAGTCGCGATATAGGCGCTGGCCGAATAGGTGTCGTCTTCCGCCGCGCTGACACGGACTCCCCCTTCGAGAAAATCGTCGGGCTTGAGCGTTTGGATCACGATCGCGCCCGCAGCCGCGTTGCGGCCGTAAAGCGCGCCCTGCGGACCTTTGAGGATCTCGATCTGGCGCAGCGTCCCCTGATTCTGGTTGAGCTGCGCGGTGTTGGTCTTGAGGATGCCGTCGACCACCAGCGCGACCGAGCTTTCGGCATCGCGCGCGCCGTTGATGCCGCGAATATTGATCTGCGTGTCGCCCGCCTCTGCGGTGCCGGTGACGATGGTGACGCCGGGGGTAAGCTGAACGAATTCGTCGGCGCGCTCGATTCCGGTTTTCTCGAGCGTCTCGGCGGAGAGGACCGTGACCGATGCGGGCACATCGATCAGCGCTTCGTCCTGACGCCGCGCGGTGACGATGATCGGGGGATTAGCCTGCGAAGTTTCCGCCGCGGCCTGGTCGTCGCCGTCCTGGGCATGGGCGATGCCCGTGAAGGCCGGTGCCGTCAGGGCGGAAGCAAGCAGGAGCCCTTTGAACGATCGCATAACCGAATTCTCCCCGTTATCGTCCACCAGCCCGCGCCGGCGGCAATTGAACCTTGCGACCTGCGCTTCTTATTGTATACAAAATTGCGCAGTCAAGGTCCGAGGAGAACAAATGTCGCGTGCGTCCGACAGAGCCTACAGCACGATTCGCGAGATGATCGTCTCGGGCGAGCTCGCGCCGGGCGATTCGCTGCGCGAGGAGGCGCTCGCGGAAATCTGCGACGTTTCGCGTACTCCCGTGCGCGAGGCGCTGCGGCGACTCGAAGCCGACATGCTGATCCACAAGACCGAATCGCAGCGCAGCTATGTCGCCGACTGGTCGCTCGACGATATCGGCGACGCATTCGAACTGCGCGCGATGCTCGAAGGGCACGCCGCCCGGCGCGCGGCCAAGCGAATCGACGACGCGACGCTGCAGGCGCTGCGCGAGTGCAATGCCCGCATTGGCAAGGCGGTGATCGCCTCGCCGCCCGATGTCGACGGTTTTCTCGAACTCAACCGCGAGTTTCATGCGCTGATTCTCGAAGCCGCCGAGTCGCGGCGCCTGACCGGCCTGCTGACCACGCTGATCGAGCAGCCGGTCGTGTGGCGCACCGCGCATCATTACGGGAAGGACGAATTGCGCCGTTCGCACCAGGAGCACGACGAGCTGCTGGCGGCTTTCGCGCGCGGCGACGGGGCGTGGGCCGAATCGATCATGGCGGGTCATATCCGGCGCGCCTTCCACGCCTATGCCGATGCCCATCGCGGCCTGACCGCGATCGACACGGCATCGGGGAAGAAGCAGGCATGAGCGCAAAAATGTATACAGATGCAGTGGAAATGGTCGAAGTCAGCCCGCGCGACGGCCTCCAGAACGAGCGCCGCGAAGTGTCGACCGAAGACAAGCTGGCGTTGATCGGGCGTGCGATCGCGGCCGGATCGCGGCGCATCGAAGTGACCAGCTTCGTGAACCCGCGCGCGGTCCCGCAGATGGCCGATGCCGAGGCGGTTTGCGACGGCCTGCCCGATCGTGAGGACGTAACCTATATCGGCCTCGTGATGAATATGCGCGGTGCGGAGCGAGCGATCGCCACGGGGCGGATCGACCAGCTGGGCGCTGTCGCGGTCAGCACCGACCAGTTCGCGATGGCGAACCAGGGCCAAACCAGCGACGGCTCCGTCGAAGCATGCCGCGAAATCATTGCCCGCGCCCGCGACGAGGGACTGACCGCACAGGCAACCATCGCGGCCAGCTTCGGCTGCCCGTTCGAGGGCGAGGTGGCCGAGGACCGCGTGCTCGCCATGGCCACCGCGATCGCCGAGGCCGGGCCGGTCGAAATCGCGCTCGCCGACACGATCGGGGTCGGCAATCCGGCGCATGTCGAGCGACTCGTTGCCCGCGTGCGCGCAGCAATCCATCCACTTCCGGTGCGGGTCCATTTTCATAACACGCGCGGCACGGGCCTGGCCAATGTCTGGGCCGCGATCGGGGCAGGGGCGCGCGTCGTCGACGCCTCGATCGGCGGTCTCGGGGGTTGCCCCTTTGCCCCCGGGGCCGCCGGCAATGTCGCGACAGAGGACGTCGCCTACATGCTCGAACGCGCCGGCATTGCGACCGGACTCGACCTCGACCAGCTGATCGACACCAATCGCTGGCTCGCCGGCGTGATGGGCAAGGACCTGCCCGCGATGGTTGGCAAGGCCGGCGGCTTTCCCAAGCCCGAAAACTCAACAACCGAAAGGACCGCTGCCTGATGCGCTATAGGCTGGGCGTCGATGTGGGGGGCACGTTCACCGACCTCCTGCTGTTCGACAACGAAACGGGCGAATTCTGGCGCGAGAAGACGCCGTCGACCCCCGCAGACAGCTCGGAAGGAATCCTCACCGGGGTTGCTTCGATCACACAGGAAGCGGGCGTGGATCCGGCCGAGATCGAGTTCTTCCTCCACGGAACGACGGTCGCGACCAATGCCGTGCTCGAAGGGAAGGGCGCGCGCGTGGGGCTGATCGTGACCGAGGGATATCGCGACATCATGCAGATCGCGCGCAGCTTCGTGCCCGGCGGTCTCGCCGCGTGGATCGTGTGGCCCAAGCCCGAGCCGCTCGCCGCGCTCGAGGACACGATAACCATTGCCGGCCGGATGGACGCCGACGGAAACGAGGTCCGTCCGCTGGACGAGGACCAGGTCCGCGCGCAGTTGCGGGCGCTGAAGGACGCCGGCGTCGAGGCGATCACCGTCAGCCTGATCAATTCCTACGTCAACGGCGCGCACGAGAAGCGCGTCGGTGCCATCGCGCACGAGACGATGCAGGACATCCCGGTCTCGCTCAGCCACGAAGTCCTGCCCGAAATGCAGGAATACGAGCGCTCGCTGTCGACCGTCGCCAACGCCTCGGTGCGGCCGGTGGTGGGCAAATATGTTTCCAATCTGCGCGACAAGCTGCATGCCTCGGGCGTGACCGGCAAGCTCTCGCTGCTGCGCTCCGACGGCGGGTTGATGAGTTCGCAGGCCGCCGAGGAGCATCCGGTCAATATCCTGATGTCGGGCCCGGCCGGCGGGGTCACCGGTGCGCTGTGGGTGGCGAAGAATGCCGGCTTCAAGAACATCCTCACGCTCGATGTCGGCGGAACCTCGACCGACGTCGCGCTGATCGAGAATCTCGAGCCGCGCCGCGTGCGCACCACCGAAGTCGGGCACCTGTCGGTGCGCGCCTCCTCGCTCGATGTGAAGACGGTCGGCGCGGGCGGGGGTTCGATCGCCTATGTGCCCGAGCTTACCGGGGCCCTTCGGGTCGGCCCGGAAAGCGCGGGCGCCGTTCCGGGACCGGTCGCGTATGGAAAGGGCGGCGAACAGCCCACCGTGACCGATGCCAATGTCGTGCTGGGCTATCTGCCGGAAGACCTCCTCGGCGGATCGTTCAAGCTCGACCGGGACGGCGCCCGTAGAGCGGTGCAGACGATCGCCGATGCGCTCGATATCGGGCTGATGGACGCGGCACGCGGCATCATCGACATCGTCAACGAGAACATGTTCGGCGCGCTGCGCATGATCAGCGTGCAGCAGGGCTACGACCCGCGCCATTTCGCGCTGATGGGCTTTGGCGGAGCGGGGCCGCTGCACGTCAATGCGGTCGCCAAGCTGATGGGCAGCTGGCCGGCGATTTCGCCGGTCTCGCCCGGCGTGCTGTGCGCTCTCGGCGATGCGACGACGCGGATGCGGACCGAAACCGCGCGCAGCTTCAGCCGGCTGGCGACCGAAACGCGGGTCGAGGAACTGGTCGCGGTGCTCGACGAGATGGCCGCGCAAACCCATGCCGAACTGACCGAGGACGGTATCCCCGAAAGCCACATCACCAGCGCGTTCGAAGTCGATGTCCGCTATGCCGGCCAGGCCTTCGAAGTGCCGCTGACGATCGATCCTGAAACGCTCCGCTCGGAGGGTATCGACGGCATCCTTGCGCGTTTCGACGCCGAGCATCGCCGGCTGTTCACTTTCAACATGGATACCCCGCACGAGATCGTGAACCTGCGCGCGGTCGCGCTCGGCGAGGCACCGCAACTGCCCGCCGCCGAGCTCGCCAGGGGCGACGGCAATGCGGACGCCGCCAGGATCGGCGATCACACAGTGTGGATGGACGGCAAGCAACAGGACGCCGGCATCTACCACCGCGCCGAACTGAAGCAGGGCGACACCATCCCCGGCCCCGCCATCATAACCGAGATGGACTCCACCACGCTCATCGAAACCGGCTGCGTCGCGACGATCGACGCGGTCGGCAACATCCTGATCACCCCTGCCTGAGGTCACCCGCCATGCCTGCCGAGATCATCCAGGAAAACACCGCCGCTTTCGACCAAGTGGCAATCGACCCGGTCACGCTCGACATCATCGAGAACGCGCTTAGGAACGCCCGCATCGAGATGGATGCGACGCTGGTGCGCACCGCGATGAGTCCCGGTATTCGCGAGCAGGGCGATGCTTTCCCACTGATCGCCGATCCCGCCGGCAAGATGATCGTCGGCCAGTTCGGCAGCTTCATCGACGGCTTCCTCCGCCAGTTCGACGGGACGATCGAAGATGGCGACATGATCTTCCTGTCCGATCCCTATTCCTGCGAGGGCGCGATCAGCCATTCGAACGACTGGCTGGTGCTGCTGCCGGTCTACAAGGACGGGCGCCTGCTCGCCTGGACCGCGATGTTCGGCCACCAGTCGGATATCGGCGGCAAGGTGGTCGGCTCGATGCCGATCGACGCCAAGTCGATCTTCGAAGAGGGCGTGCGCATTCCGCCGGTCAAGATCTGGAAGAAGGGCGAGTACAACGAAGACCTGATGAAACTCGTCATGCACCAGACGCGCAAGCCCGACTGGTGCCAGGCGGACCTCAACGCGCTGATCGCCTCATGCCGGGTTGCCGCGCGCCGGGTGATCGAAATGGCCGAGCGCTTCGGCGATGACGTCTACATCTCCGCAACGCAGGAACTGCTCGCGCGCAACCACCGCGCGATGAAGGCGCTGATCGCGCAGGCGGTGGCGGAGGAACCTGTCAGCTTCGAGGACTATGTCTGCGACGACGGGCTCGGCTACGGCCCCTACAAGATCAAGTGCACCATGTGGCGCGAGGGCGACAAGGTGATCCTCGATTTCGACGGCACCGATCCGCAATCCGCCGCCTCGATCAATTTCTATCTCAACGAGAACATGTTCAAGATGTTCTTTGGCATCTACATGATCATGGTCTTCGATCCGCAGATCTTGTTCAACGACGGGTTCTACGACTTGATCGACGTGCGGATTCCGGAAGGCTCGCTGCTCAAGCCGCAATTCCCCGCCGCATTGTCGGGCCGCACCCACGCGTTGGGGCGGATTTTCGACATCCTCGGCGGGCTGCTCGGCCAGAAGACGCCCGAATTCCTCAACGCGGCCGGTTTCAGCTCCTCGCCGCACCTGTTCTATTCGGGCTGGGATAGCCGCCAGAGCCGCGAAGGCGAGTGGTTCCAGCTGTTCCAGATCGGCTTCGGCGGGATACCCGGCCGCCCGCTCGGCGACGGGCCCGACGGGCACTCGCTGTGGCCGGGCTTCACCAACGTCCCCAACGAATTCCTCGAACGCTACTTTCCCTTGCGGATCGAGCGCTACGAGACCGAGCCCGACAGCGGCGGCGCGGGGCTGCATCGCGGCGGCAACGGCATCCATATGACCTATCGCTTCCTTGCCGACGGGCAGATCGCGATCCACGACGACCGCTGGTTCGTGCCGCCGTGGGGCGTCAATGGCGGCCAGCCGGGCAAGCGCGCGCGCAAGCTGATCGAGCGCGCCGACGGCACGACCGAGATCGTCGGCAACAAGGTCGACGACGTCGAAGTGCGCGCGGGCGACCAGCTCCACTTCATCACCTGGGGCGGGGGCGGCTGGGGCGACCCGCTCGAACGCGATCCGCAAGCGGTGGCGCGCGAAATCCGCGAGGGGCTGGTGACAGCCGAAGGCGCGCGCGATTACGGCGTCGTCGCCGATGACGATGGCGCGGTCGACGAGACGGCGACCGAGAGCTTGCGCGCGGACATGCGCAGGAGCCGCAAGGCGGGCGAGGTGTTCAATTTCGGCCCCGGCATCGACGAATTGCGCGCCTCGTGCGAGGACGAAACCGGGCTTGCCGCGCCGATCCAGCCCGAATGGCACGACCATCAGACCGCCGAGGCGGCGGAATGACCGAATCTCCCAATACCGGCGCCTTGCAAGGCCTGCGCGTGGTCGAAATGGGCCAGCTGCTCGCCGGCCCGTTCTGCGGCCAGCTGCTGGGCGATATGGGGGCCGAGATCATCAAGCTCGAACCGCCCGGGCGCGGCGACCCGATGCGCGACTGGGGGCTGGGCGAGGAAAAGGTCCAGTGGGAAGTGATCGCGCGCAACAAGAAATCGGCCACCTGCAATCTCCGCGTGCCCGAGGGACAGGAGCTCGCGCGCCGGCTGATCGCGACCGCCGATATCGTGATCGAGAACTTCAAGCCCGGCACGCTCGAACGCTGGGGGCTGGCGCCCGAAGAGCTGCTGAAAGCGCATCCGGGCCTGATTATCGCGCGCATGTCGGGCTACGGCCAGGACGGCCCCTATTCGGACCGCGCCGGTTTTGGCGGGATCGGCGAGGCGATGGGCGGCTGGCGCTATATTGTCGGCGAACCCGACCGGCCCCCGGCGCGGATGGGCATCTCGATCGGCGACACCTTGTGCGCGACCTATGGCTGCATGGGCGTGCTCGCCGCGCTCCATCACCGCGAGAAGACCGGCGAGGGGCAGGTGATCGACACCGCGCTCTACGAAGCGGTGCTGCAGGTGATGGAGGGGCTCGTTCCCGAATACGATTACGGCGGGGTGATCCGCGAACGCTCCGGCTCGATCCTGCCGGGAATCGCGCCCTCCAACGTCTACCAGTGCAAGGACGGCCCTTTCATGATCGGGGCCAACAACGATGCGATCTTCAAGCGGCTGACGCAGGCGATGGGCCGGCCCGATCTCGCCGAGGACCCGGATTATGCGACCCATGTCGGGCGCGGCAGGAAACAGGCCGAGCTCGATGAAATCATCAACGCATGGACCGCGCAGCATACGATCGACGAGGTCGATGCGCTGATGATCGAGCACTCGATCCCGGCGGGCCGGGTCTATACCGCCAAGGACATGCTGGCCGATCCGCATTTCCAGGCGCGCGAGGCGATCGTCGAGGTCGAGACCGAGGGGCGCGGCAAGCTCAAGATGCAGAACGCCTTCCCGCGCTTCTCCAAGACTCCGTCGGGCATCCGGCGGCCCGCCCCGGTCACGCCGGGCCAGCATAATGCAGAGATCTACGGCGCGCTGCTGGGGATTGGTGACGAGGAGCTGGAGCGGCTGGCGGCGCAGGACGTGATCTGATGTCCGCCTCCGACCTGACGGAGAACTACGCCAAGGCCTTTGCCGGCCATCTAGAGCCGGGGAACACGCCCGCGCTGCTGCTGGTCGATATGGTCGAAGCCTATCTGCGCGCGGATTCGCCGCTTTTTTGCGAAACCGCTGCCGCTGCGGTGGAGCACGCCGCCAGCCTGCTCGAAACTGCCCGCGCGGCCGGCCGGCAGGTCGTCTTTACCAATGTCGCCTATGAGCCGGGCGGGGCCGATGGCGGCCTGTTCTACCGGAAGACGCCGGTGCTGCGCGTGTTCGAGCGCGGATCGCCGCTCGGAGAATTCCCGGACGCCTTGCAGCCGCGCGACGGCGAATGGGTGGTGACCAAGCAATACCCCTCCGCCTTCTTCGCCACCGGCCTGGCCGACCGGCTCCGCGATGCCGGGGTCGATACGTTGGTCGTGGCCGGTTTTTCGACCTCGGGCTGCGTCCGCGCCTCGGCGCTCGACGCGCTGCAACACGGTTTCCCCCCCTTCGTCGTGCGCGACGCCTGCGCCGACCGCCACGAAGCGCCGCACGAGGCCAATCTGTTCGACCTGCAGGCAAAATATGCCGAAGTGGTGGGTGAAAGAGCCGCTGCCAAGATACTCACCCTGAGGCAACGCCACCTCTCACCATAATCAACTCTCGTTAATGTCATTCAAGCAAATTTGGCGCGGGCGATTTCCATTACGGCTCAAGCTTGGCCAACTCGTCGAGCACCAAGACCAGTCAGCGGGACTTGATCTGGATGGCCCAGATCAGCGCGATAGCCCGCTAGTAAAATGGAACGGGTCGACGCTTTAGAGCGTCTTATACTGCTCGCAAAGCCGACTTTCGACCTGAGAAAAGTTGCAGTTAGACTGACAGCACCGCGATCTATCTTGAGCACCGGTCTCTAGCTACAGGCGCTTCTGCGCAACCCCGCGTAACAGGCGGATTTCTTCACTCCAAGCCGTAACAGGCGCATCTAAACTCGCGTCTCTTTTGGCCGAAAGCGGTCTGGCTCTTGGGCTCGTCAACGCTAGACAGCAGACTTCCAGCTTGCCCCTGTTAAAGACATTTGCCTTTCCCAAAGGATGAAGCGTTGCTCTAGGCTGGTGGTGTTGCAAGGCGCGCTGCTAGAGCTGTCGCGATAAATGCGGATCGGATGGGTCGGCCATGGGCGAAGAAATTTCCAAGGACGAATTCGAAAACAAAGACTTCGACACCTTTCGAGAACATCTGGAGCGCGAGACGGCATTGCTTCGCCAGATCCAGACCGAGGGCGGGCTGTCCGATCAAGGTCCCTTCATCGGTCTCGAACTCGAAGCTTGGTTGATTGACCACAACTTCTTTCCCGCACCGCATAATCAGAGCTTTCTTGAGCGACTTGGCGGCGACACCGTCGTAGCTGAGCTGTCACGCTTCAATATCGAGATCAACACGCCTGTAGAAGAGATCGCGGGCGAGGGACTGGCCCGCATGCACGCGCACTTGAGCGATACACTGCGTCAATGTGCCGCCAACGCGAACGAGGATGTCGATACCGTCATCGCAATTGGTACTTTGCCTACATTGCGCGAAGAAGACCTTTCGATCGACATGATGACTCCGTCCAATCGCTATGTGGCATTGAATCGGGAGGCAATGCGTGCTCGTGGTGACGCGCCCATCTCATTCGACATCGACAGCTGTCGGGACGACTCGGGCTTTGCGGCGACATACGAAGACGTAATGGCTGAAGCCGCCACAACCTCGCTACAACTGCACCTCCAACTTGCCGATGAGAAGATGGTCGCTGCCTACAATGCGTCACTCATGCTAAGTGCACCGCTTGTCGCGATTTCAGCCAATGCGCCATTTTTGTTCGGCAGACCTTTGTGGCACGAGACGCGGATCCCGGTTTTCGAACAGGCGCTGGCGCAACCAACGAGTTTGCAGCGCGTCACGTTTGGCTCGGGTTACGTAAAGGATGACCTGGTCGAATTGTTCGAAGAGAACCTTTCGGAATACCCCCCGCTGCTCCCGGTGTATAATGAGAATAGATCCGATACCGACTTTGCCTGTTTGAAGCTGCACAATGGAACCTTGTGGCGCTGGGTACGACCGCTCGTCGGGCGTAGTAATGATGGAAAGCCGCATATTCGTATTGAGCAGCGTGTCATGTCCGCAGGCCCCAGCGTGCTAGACATGATGGCTAATGCCGCGCTCTATTTCGGCGCGGTCGAAGAGATCAGTATGTACATTGATGAGGCGACGTCAGAGCTGAGTTTCGAAAAGGCTCGGGCAAATCTCTATGCGGCGGCGCGTGATGGCCTTGGTGCCGAAATCGACTGGTTTGGCAACAAAGCCCGCCGACCGGTCGCAAGTGTAGTCGAAGATATGATCCCGCTCGCCGAGAGCGGCCTTCGCAAACTCGGCATGGCGGAACACTTGATCGACAAATATCTCACAACCGTGTCAATGCGCCTTGAAACTCGACAGAACGGTGCGAATTGGCAGCTTTCGCAATTCGACCGCCACGGTGATTTCCATCGCCTGACTGCAGACTATTTGGCCCACCAGAAATCCGGCCTGCCGGTTCATGAGTGGCCGAACTGACGGGCGCACAGGCGATGACCACTCTGACCGTTACCTCCTCGATCCCTGACGGGCTGCTCGATACCAGCGCACGCGAGCTTCACCATGTCCTGAATGGTCCGACGCTCATCGAGCTCGAAGGCGAGCGGGGCGCGCCACTGTTTGTCTCTGGCCTTATGCACGGCAATGAGGATTCCGGCCTCGTCGCGATCCAGAAAGTGTTGCGCAAGTTCGCATCGCGCGCTCTGCCGAGGCCGCTCATGATCCTGATCGGCAATGTCGCCGCGGCCCAACAAGGCATGCGACGCCTTGATGAGCAAGCCGATTTCAACCGCGTCTGGCCAGGATCGGTTGACCATCAACGCTCCGATGAGGCTCGCATCATGGCGCGCGTCCACCGACGTGTAATCGAGCGAGAAGCCTTCGCCGCCGTTGATATCCACAACAATTCTGGGCGCAATCCTCACTATGGCGTGATTTGCGTCGAGGATGAAGAGGTCATGATGCTCGCCTCGCTTTTCGCTCCGCGAGCTGTACTCTTTCGTGGGCTTCCCGGTACTCAAACGGCATCGTTCAGTGGACTTATTCCTGCGCTCACGATCGAATGCGGTCAGTCGGGCGAAGAGGCTAATGCTCAAGCTGCCGCGCGTTTGGTAGAGTCCGTCCTTTCCCTGCGGAGCCTGAAAGCACGCTCGGCTGGCGAAACCCTAACGCTCTTCCACACTCTAGCTCAGGTCAGAGTGCGCAGCGATGTGGCCTTGTGCCATGATTCCACACCGTCATGGTTGTCACTTGAAGACGATTTGGACCTACACAATTTCGAACGTCTGAAGAGTCGCTTCAGCTTCGGGGAAAGCAACCATCCCATGCCGTTTGAGGTAATCAATGAGTCGGGGCAGGACGTCGCCGACGAGTTCTTTGAGTTCGATGCAGGAAGCTTGAAACTCACCAGGCCAATCGTTCCGGCAATGTTGACGACGCAGGAGCGGATCATTCGCCAGGATTGCCTGTGCTACTTCATGGAAGAACTGCGTCCGGAGCCCACAGGACAAGAACCCAGAGACCGAGGCGCAGGTCAGGATTGAACCGCTTGTTGAGGTCCGCTCCCACCCAATCTCTGACAAACGGCCAGTCTGGGGGCCGTAAGCTGTCAGTCCACTAATGAGCGGACGCGCCGCGAAAGCCGACGTTCGGCCACCGCCCTTAGCTTCGGCCGGCTAGACCCGGTCACCCCCGTCTGCCGATGGGCGGATCGCGCCGACTACATTGGCGAGATTGATCGCCACATCGAGATGGCGTTTTCTGCCCAAGGGGCCAGCTTTCCAGGTTGGCTAAACTCGCTTTTAGTGGACTTACTGAAGCACGCAGACCGATTTCCAAGTGAATGATGTGACCTTCGCCAGTCGCTTTCGACTGCGGTTAGGGATACATCCGTAATCCGACTTGTTTTGGCATGAGTTGCGTGACTTCTTCAATCGGCATGGAAGGGATGATCATAGCCCCTGCGAACGATACCGAGAGCGACAAGAAGCTCGCGAAAAGCCTTAAGCTGTTCGACGTCTATGCCGTCGCAACCGGGGCCATGTTCTCGTCCGGCCTGTTTCTGTTGCCCGGTATCGCAGCGGCCCAGACCGGTAATTCCGTCTACCTCGCATATATGGTCGCCGGATTTCTGATCTTGCCGGCTATGGTCTGCATGGCAGAACTTTCGACCGCCATGCCCCGCTCGGGTGGAGCCTACTTTTTCCTCGATCGCAGCATGGGCCCGATGATGGGGATGATCGGCGGTGTGGGCTCCTGGATCGCAACCGTTTTCAAGAGTGCCTTCGCCCTTGTAGGTATGGGGGCCTATCTCGCACTCTACATTGATCTGCCGATCACGATCACCGCCGTGGTGCTGACGATTGCGTTCGGCGTGCTAAACGTTCTCGGCGCTAAGGAAACCACGCTCCTTCAGCGTATCCTCGTCGGGACGCTGGTAATCATCCTGACTGCTTTCATCGTCGTGGGACTGTCGCGCACGGGCGTTTCCGACGTTTTTTCGCCTGACCCCGCCTACGGGGCTTTCTTCCGGGAGGGGTTTGGTGGGTTCATCACCACGATCGGGCTTGTATTCGTGTCCTACGCTGGTCTTACCAAGGTCGCCAGCGTATCCGAGGAAATCGAGAACCCTGATCGGAACATACCGCTCGGAATGGTCCTGTCGCTGATTACGGCCACTTCGATCTATACGCTCGGCGCTCTACTGATCGTCACAGCTTTGCCTCCTGATGAGCTGTTCGACAGCCTGACACCAGTCGCGGATGCAGGCGAGGTGTTCCTCGGCTGGATACCCTACGATCTTGGGATTGCACTCCTCGTTGTTGCAGCGGTCGCTGCATTCGCTTCCACCGGCAATGCCGGCATCCTGTCCGCCTCACGCTATCCGTTCGCCATGGCTAAGGACAAACTGGTTCATGCCAAACTTGGAGAATTGGGGCGCGGCGGCACTCCCGTCATCGCAATCGGCGTGACAGTCCTTACCATGGTGCTGGTCTTGCTCGTGTTCGACGTGGAATCGGTTGCGAAGCTGGCCAGCGCGTTTCAATTGCTCTTGTTCGGCCTTCTCTGCCTTGCCGTCATCGTGATGCGGGAGAGTCAGATCGACAGTTACCGACCTGGATACAGGGTTCCGCTCTACCCGTGGACACCCATTGCGGGCTTTCTCCTTTCATTCTGGCTCATTCTGGAAATGGGCGCGGTGTCAATCCTGTTCACGGCTGCCCTCGCAATTGCCTGCGGGGTCTACTTCCAGGCCTATGCCTCGAAGCGGGTGAAACGCCGCGGGGCGATCTATCACATGCATCGCCACTTGGGGCATCACACCTATGAGGGCATAGAACACGAACTGACATCCATCGTGCACGAGAAAACGCAGCCCGAGAATCTCAGGTACGAAAGCCTCATAGGGCGCGCTGCATTCGTCGATTATGGCGAAGGTCGGTTCGACAGCGCGCGTCTGAGTAGAGAACTGTCAGAGATTGCACAGAACGAGTTCGGGCTGGATGAGAAGGTCGCGCAATCTATATTCGAAGGCGATCGGATGGACGTGCGTGCCATTCGCCCTAACATGTATCTGGCCTACAAGATCATCCCCGACATCGACGAATCCCAGCTCGCCATTTTCAGGTTTAGCGGGAGCGCTACAGTGGCCGTGACTGGGGCGCGCAAGGTCCACACACTGATGTACCTCCTATTGCCCGAAGAACCGGTCGGGCTCGATCTACGTATCGTAGGACACCTTGCGGAGGTGGCGCAAAGCGACAACTTCGAGGAACGCTGGCTGGCGGCCACCCAAAGGGAAGAAATCAATCGCATACTAGCGCGCGACGACCACGTCTTTCGAAGCGAGGTTTCAAGAATACCGGTTCTGGCTGCGCAGAAAGGGGCAAGGCTCGAAGAGATCAAGTGGCCAGGAACTTGCCTTATCATGACTGTCGAGAGGGATGGCGAACTGATAATCGCAAGGCCAGATCTGCAATTGCGGGAAACCGATATTGTTTCGGTTCTGGGCGAGCCTGAGGATCTTGGGCTGCTATTTGATGTAAGCTCAATCGAGTGACTTGCGGATGGCAGGCAAGAAGGGGAATGACATCTTTCTAAGGGTTTTCGCTAATCTTCAAATCAGAGAGTACTGGAATTTATAAAAGAAGGGGTAGGAGTTATGGAGCCGGGACTGCCGAAGAGGCGCAAACCCAGGAAGTTTTATTGGTTCCTGGGTGCAATTGTCGCTTTTTCGGCATTAGCCTTTTCTGGCTTAGGTTAACTCAACCGCATCGGGCTCACAAAGCCGGCGGCCCCGGGGGCCGGAAAGCGAAACGGCGGCTTCTAGGCTCGCACACAGCCTCGATAGATGACCTGAATGGGGGCGCAAAGCCGACTTTCGATCTGAGAGAAGTTGCAGTTAGACTGACAGCACCGCCACGGGCTTCACCGATAGGGATCAGATCGCCGTGAAGCGCCGCCAGTTGCCGCGGTCGAAGATCACTTCCTGCGCGCAATTGTGTCCCGGCGCACCGGTAACTCCGCCGCCGGGATGCGTACCCGCTCCGCACATGTAGAGCCCCTTTATAGGCCCGCGATAGCTCCCATGCCCGAGCACGGGCCGTGCGGACCACAGCTGGTCGAGGCTCATCTGACCGTGCATGATATCGCCGCCGACGAGACCAAACTTGCGGTAGAGGCCCTTGGGACTGAGTACCTGCCGCCCGAGGATCGATGCCCGAAAGCCGGGGGCATGCGCCTCGACCGTATCGATGATCGCGTCTGCGGCGGCATCCTCCTCCTCGTCCCAATCGCGATCGTCGGGAAGGGTTGGCGCGAATTGCTGGCAGAACAGGCTGGCGACATGCTGGCCCGGCGGAGCGAGGCTGTCGTCGACCGTGCTCGGGATCAGCATCTCGACGATCGGCTTCTTCGACCAGCCATGTGCCTTGGCGTCGAGGAAGGCCCGGTCCATGTAGCCGAGGGTGGGCGCTATGATGATACCCGATTGGTGGTGCTCGCCGGGTTCGGGAAGAGCGGTGAAACGCGGCAGCTCGGACAGCGCGACATTCATGCGGAAGGTACCGCCGCCCGCCTTGTAGCCGCGCATCCGCCGGCGGAAATCCTCGGGCTGGTACGCCGCGTCCAGCATCTTGCCGTAGAGCAGCATGGGACCGACGTTGGCGATCACGCGCTTGGCGGCAATTTCCTCGCCGCTTTCGAGCCTTACGCCGGCGACCGCATCGCCATCGACCAGCACTTGTGCGGCCGGCGCTTCGAGGCTGATCTCAACTCCGCTTTGGCGGCAGACATCGGCCATGATCTGCGTAATCGTGCCCATGCCACCAACGCAATGTCCCCAGGCGCCCTTCTTGCCGTCCACCTCGCCGAAAACGTGGTGAAGCAGGACATAGGCACTGCCCGGCGTGTCGGGCGATGCGTAATTGCCGACCACTGCGTCGAAACCGAAGGCGGCCTTGACCGCTTCGCTCTCGAACCACTGTCCGAGGAAGCTGGTCGCCGACTTGGTGAACAGGTCGAGAATGTCGCGCTTGGCTGCAAGATCGAGGCGGGAAATGCCCCAGCCCTGCGATGCTCCCGCGATCAGCGTGCGCAATCCCTCTCCGACATTGGGCGGCGATTTCAGCGCCAGGTCGCGCAGTACTTCGGCAACGCCTTCGAGCGCGTCGTAATAGGCGGGCAAAGCCCCGGCATCGGCCTGCGAGAAGCGGGCGAATTCGGCCTGTGTCCGCTCCAGCCCGCCGCCGAGCTTGAGGTATCCGCCATCTTCCTGCGGCAGGAAGTTCGAGATCGGCCGCTCGATCACGCGGTAGCCGTGCTCGACCAGCCGCATGTCGCGAATGATCTTGGGCTGGAGCAGGCTGACGGTGTAGCTCGCGACCGAATTGCGGAAACCCGGGTGGAATTCTTCGGTCACCGCCGCGCCACCGACGACATCGCGGCGCTCGACGATGCGGACCTTGAGGCCCGCTTGCGCAAGGTAGAAGGCGCAGACCAGCCCGTTGTGGCCGGCGCCGATTATGACGGCGTCGTAGTGCACGGTCATTCGAGCCGCCGCCCCGCTACGTCAGCCCCGACCGCGATAGGACGAAACGCCTTGGTCGGGCAGCCAAAGGTCGGCAGGCGGTGCACCGCTCTGCCAGAAGACGTCGATCGGTATCCCGCCGCGCGGGTACCAGTAACCGCCTATGCGCAGCCATTGCGGCTGCATTTCGTCGAACAGCCGCTGGCCGATGCCGACCGTCACATCCTCATGGAAGCCGTTGTGGTTGCGGAACGAGCCGAGGAACAGCTTGAGGCTCTTCGATTCGACGATCGTCTCGCCCGGCGCATAATCGATCACGAGATGCGCGAAATCGGGCTGGCCGGTGACCGGGCAGAGCGAGGTGAACTCGGGCGCAGCGAAGCGCACCATGTAGAGCTGGCCCTTGCGCGGATTGGGCACATAATCGAGCTCTGCCTCTTCGGGCGAAGCGGGTAGCGCTGTGTCGGCGCCGAGGAACTTGGGGGAAGGTGTGTCGCTCATGCCGCGCTCCTGCCGCGAAGCGCGGCTTCGCGCAAGCCGGGGCTTGGAAGCGAGCGCTTCAGAACCTATTCAGCGCGGCTCCGCACAGTGGCGGTTTTTGTTCCAACAGACCTGCAATGCTTCTTCGAATTAGCCTTTCCCTGATCGCGCTGTCGACTGTGTTCCCGGCCATGGCGCAGGCCCAGTCGGTCAATGACTTCACATTGCAGCCTGCGCCCACGCCGACGGCGACACCCCCTGCGCAAGGACCTGCCGACACCCGTAGTGGGGTCGAGATCAGGCCGCGGGCGGTCAACACGCCCGCCGCGACACCGGCTCCCGAGCCCACGCCTACGAACGCTCCGGTGGCTCAGCAGCCCGCGGTGCAACCGACCTCTTCCGCGCCCACGCCCCGGTCCACCCCGTTGCCGACTATTACGCCGCGGCCGGTAGAAACCAGCCCGGCCCGGACACAGGCACCAACGGCAGCAGCGGTGCGCGAATCTCCGGCTATCGAGACCGGCACTCCGGCCCCTGATCCTATTGCTTCGCCATCTCCCATTTCGCAACCGCAGGGCGATGCTTTCGAAGCTGACGCAGAGGGAGACGAATTGCCCTGGTTGCCGATCGGCGGGGCGCTGGCCTTGCTGGCGCTGCTCATCGCCGGATTGTTCGCCTGGAGGCGTCGCCGGGACGCCTATGTGCCCGAAATCGAGCGACCGGTGATAGTCCCTCCAACGCGTCCGGAGCCGGTTGCGCTTGCAGAGGCGCTGCAATTGCGCGTCGAACACGACAAGCTGATCCGAAGCGCCGCATTCGCAACGCTCAAGTATCGAATGACCCTGATCAACCGGACCGATACCGCTTTGAGCGATATTTCGGTCGGCCTCGACCTCGCTTCGGCGCATGCAGGTGCGCCGATGGAAGAGCAGATCGCGACCGATGCCGGTGCTTTGGAAAAACGGCATGCGATTGCCCGGATCGCTCCGCGTCAAAGCGTCACGCTCGAGGGGCAGGTCCAGCTACCCTTGGCGCAGGCGCACGTCATCCGGCAGGGGCGCTATCCCCTGCTGGTACCGCTGATGCGCGTGGGGATAGAGGGGCCGGCTGAAGGCGCGCTGCTCAAGACATTTGTGGTCGGGCAAGGGGCACCAGGTGGTGGTCGCGTCCAGCCTTTCCGCCTCGACGAAGGACCGCGCAGCTACGCGCCGATCGCGCAGCGCGAACTTGCCTAGCTCGACTTCGTTCGATCCGGCGTCTAACCGGATGGCGATGGAGAGTCTTGTTTCGACCCAGTGGCTTGCCGACGAGCTTGGTGCCGACGACCTGGTGGTGCTCGATGCGACCATGCATTTGCCCGACAGCCCGCGCAAGAGTTCGGCCGAGTTTGCCCAAGGTCACATCCCGGGTGCACGTTTCCTCGACCTCGTCAGCTTCGTGGATGCGAGTTCGGACGTGCCGAAGGCGGTGCCGAGCGCAGAGCAATTTGCCGACAGACTCGGCCAGCTCGGGATCGCCCCCGGCGACAGGGTCGTGTATTACGACGATAGCCAGATCAAGAGCGCCGCACGCGCCTGGTTCATTTTCAAGCTTTACGGTTTTGGCGAGGTAGCCATCCTGGATGGCGGGTTCGCCAAGTGGAAGCGGGAAGGGCATCCGCTGGAAACCGGCGCCTCTTCAGCCACACAGGTCGAATATCCCGTGCCCAAGCGGGCCGGAAGGCTGCGCAGCAAAGAAGAGATGCTCACCAACTGCAGCTCCTGTAGCGAACAGGTCGTGGATGCGCGCGATGCGGCGCGGTTTGCGGGCGAGGATGGCAATGGTTCGAAGGGACACCTTCCAGGTGCGGTCAACGTCCACTTCGCGAGGTTGTTTTCCGAAGACGGGACCTATCGCTCGCCCGGACAGATCGCGGCCATCTTTGCGGCTGCGGGCATTGAGCTGGACGGGCCGGTCGTCACTTCGTGCAACAGTGGAATGACGGCCTGCGTGCTTGCATTCGGCCTGCATATTGCGGGCAAGGAGGATGTAGCCGTGTATGACGGAAGCTGGCTCGAATGGGGTAGCGATCCGGATACGCCGAAGGAAAAAGGGGCGGCACGCTGACCATGGCAGGGGGAGACGACCATGAGCGGCGACCCGCCACCCGCCTTGTAACGAGCGGTCGTTCGGGCGGTTTTGCCGGAAAAGTCGTCAATCCGCCGGTGTGGCGCGCGAGCACGCATCTTTATGAGGATTGCGCGGACCTGAATGCGCGCAAGACGCGCAACGAGGATGGCACATTCTTCTACGGCCGCCGCGGCGCGCCCACGCAATGGGCGCTGTGCGAGGCGTTGACCGCGCTCGAACCGGGTGCGGCCGGTACGGTGCTTTACCCAAGCGGGCTGGCCGCGCTGGTCGCCGCGCTTCTGGCGGTACTGCGCAGTGGCGACGTGCTGCTGGTTGCGGACAATGCCTACGAGCCCACACGTAATGCAGCGATGGGACTGCTCAAGAAATTCGGCATCGAGCATCGCTTCTTCGATCCGCTCGATCACGAGGCCTACCAGGCCGCGTTTTGCGACCGGACCCGCGCGGTCATGTTGGAGGTGCCCGGGAGCTTGACGATGGAGGTCTGCGACATCCCCGCTCTCGCCCGGATCGCGCGCGACCAGGGGGCAGTCAGCCTGCTCGACAATACCTGGGCGACTTCGCTTGGCTTTCCGGCGCTCGAGCGCGGCTGCGATATTGCGATCACGGCGCTGACCAAACACGTCGGCGGGCATTCCGACGTCATGATGGGTTCCGCGAGCGCGGGCGAGCGCTGGTATCGGCGCCTGCGCCTTGGCGCGCAGCAACTGGGCCATGTCGTCTCGCCCGACGATGCTGCGCTGGTTCTGCGCGGATTGCGGACCATGGGCGTGCGGCTGAACCAACAAACCGATACCGCATTGGCCGTGGCCCAATGCCTCGATAGCCGGAGCGAGGTCGCGCATGTTCTCTCGCCTCTGCTTCCAGGCACGCCGGACCATGCACTGTGGCAGCGCGATTTCAACGGTGGCTGCGGATTGTTCAGCTTTGTCCTCAAGGGGGGCGACGATGCGGCTCGCTGCCGGCTGGTCGACGCGCTCGAGCTGTTCGGCATAGGCTATAGCTGGGGCGGGTTCGAAAGCCTTGTTCTGCCGTTCGACGTCGAGCCGGTGCGCAGTGCGATGCCCTGGCCGAAGGAAGGATGGGGGGTTGAGGACCGTTATGCCATCCGTCTATCGATCGGGCTCGAAGACAAGGACGATCTGATCGCCGACCTCGCCAACGGGTTTGCGGCACTAAACGAAGGATAAACGTGCAGGGCGAGACTCCACCAAGCAACGGCGACAGTTCCGAGGCCACGCCCGTCGAACAGGCCTGGAGCCTCGCCGAGCCTGCGCAGGAGGAAAGCGGCGTCGCCGCGGCCGAGGGAGCGAAGGAAGCGCTGAGTTCGCAAAGCGAGACCGTGGGCTCGGTCGTCGATACGCTCGATGCCGTCGCGTTGTCGTTCGGCGATTTCCGGATTTCCCTGTTCGATGTGCTGATCGTCAGCGCGGTCATTGCCGGGGTTCTCATCTTCGCCTGGTTCGCCAGCCGGATGAGCCGCCGCCTCGTCCGCCGCATGACGCGGCTCGACGATGCGCAGCAATTGCTGGTCGAAAAGATTGCGACGATAATCGTCTGGGCGACGGCATTCTTCGTCGGGATCGACCTGCTCGGGATCGACCTTACGGCGCTGGCGGTGTTTTCCGGCGCCTTCGGCCTCGCGATCGGTTTCGGGCTCCAGAAGACCTTCGGCAATCTGATCGCCGGAATAATCCTGTTGATGGACCGCTCGATCAAGCCTGGTGACGTGATTGCAGTGGCCGATACGGTGGGCAGGGAGAGCTTCGGCCAGATCCGCAAGATCGGCATCCGCGCGGTCTCGGTAACGACCAGGGATCAGCGAGAGTATCTGATTCCGAACGAGAACCTGATGATCAACCAGGTCGAGAACTGGTCCTATTCGTCCAAGAACGTGCGTATGCAGGTCGAGGTCGGCGTCAGCTACGATTCCGACATGAAGCTTGCAGAAGAGCTGATGCTTCGAGCCGCAAACGAATGCGGCCGCGTGCTGAGCGCGCCGCCACCGACGGCATGGATGAGCGAATATGGAGACAACTCTGTCAATTTCGTCATCCATTGCTGGATAAAGGATCCCGAGGATGGCGTCGGCAATGTACGCAGTGCCGTGCTGAAGAAGCTGTGGTGGCTATTCAAGGAGCATGGGATCGAAATTCCGTTCCCCCAGCGCGACCTGCATGTTCGCTCCAGCGACCAGCTCGACCGTCTGATCGAGCTCATGAGCCAGGGTCAGAGCGTCTCCAAGGGTGCAAAAGAATAGGTTGCCGCGCGGACAGCGCCGGTTTCAAATCTTGCCTTCCTTGCCGCACACGCATTCTGATTGGCGGATACGGGCCGCGTCCCGCATCTTGCGAGCATGGCAATTACCGGAACCATCTTTCTCGTCGGTGCGGGGCCGGGCGATCCCGACCTTCTGACCATCCGCGCTGCACGGCTGATCGAGCGCGCCCGCGTGATCGTCCATGACGGGCTCGTCGATCCCGCCATCCTTGCGATCGCGCGCGACGACGCCGAACTGGTCTCGGTCGCCAAGCGCCGATCGCACCACACGCTGCCCCAGGAAAAGATCAGCGAATTGCTGGTCCGTATCGCACGCTCGGGCGAAGACGTAGTCCGGCTGAAGGGCGGCGATCCGTTCATTTTCGGACGTGGCGGTGAGGAGGCGGAGGTTGCCCGCGCCGCCGGCGTCCCGGTCGAAATCGTCCCGGGTATCAGTGCTGCCAATGGTGCGGCCGCAGCGGCGCAGATCGCCCTGACCCATCGCGATGCTTCTAGCATCGTCAGCTTCGTTGCGGGCCAGTGCAAGGGTCTCAAGGACCAGGATTGGGCCGGCCTTGCGGGCAAGGGCCGTACGCTGGTGATCTATATGGGCGTTAAGACCGCACCTCAGATCGCCGAGAAGCTGATGGAAGACGGCCTTGCCCCTGAAATGCCGGTGGCCGTGATCGAGAACGGCACGCGCCCCGAGATGCGCGTGCTGCGTGGAATGCTCGCCGGCCTGCCCGATCTCGTCGAGCGGGAGGGCGTCGTCAGCCCTGCGCTGATCGTTATCGGCGAGGTTACCGCGCGCGACGCTGCAACCCTCGCCGCAGCCGCGCAGGAGGCCACACGATGAGGCTTTTGACAGGCAACGACCTCAAGTCCGGCGCGGTGACATGGTGGACCGGCAGCGACTGGTCGATCCATATCGAGGACGCGGTCGATGTGACAGGAAACGAGGACGAGATCGCCCGGCGCGAAGAAGCCGCCCGCCGGGTCAACGTGCCCTATGCCATCGACGCAGAACTCCACGAAGGCAGCCCCCGACCTTCGCACATCAAGGAGCGCGTGCGCGCGCTGGGCCCCACCGTTCGCCCCGACCTGACCCTCAAGCCTGCCGATCCCGAAATCGGTAATTGGGTGATCTGACATGTACGCTTACGACCAATACGACCAGGCGATGGTCGATGCCCGCGTGGAGGAATTCCGCGACCAGGCGCGCCGCCGCCTAGAAGGCAAGTTGACCGAGGATCAGTTCAAGCCGTTGCGGCTGATGAACGGTCTCTACCTGCAACTGCATGCCTACATGCTGCGCGTCGCCATTCCCTATGGCACTCTGAACAGCCTGCAGATGCGTGCGCTGGCCGATATCGCGGAGAAATACGATCGCGGATATGGCCATTTCACGACGCGTCAGAACATCCAGTACAATTGGATCAAGCTGGAGGATGCCGCCGATATTCTCGCCGATCTGGCCAAGGTCGAGATGCATGCGATCCAGACCAGCGGAAATTGCATCCGCAACATCAGCTCCGACCATTTCGCGGGCGCTACAGCGGACGAAGTCGTCGATCCGCGCCCCTATGCCGAGCTCTTGCGTCAGTGGTCCAGCTTCCATCCCGAATTCAGCTACCTGCCGCGCAAGTTCAAGATCGCGGTGATTGCCAGCGAGAAAGATCGGGCAGCCATGCGGTTGCACGATATCGGCATCAATATCCTGCAGAACGGTGCGGGCGAGCTGGGTGCGGCTTTCTATGTCGGTGGCGGGATGGGCCGTACGCCGATGATCGCGCCCTGCATCAATCCCTTCGTGCCGCTAGACCACTTCGTGACCTACGCCGAAGCGTGTTTGCGCGTCTACAACCGCTACGGCCGCCGCGACAACAAGTACAAGGCGCGGATCAAGATTCTGGTCCACGAACTCGGCGCCGAAGAATACACCCGTCAGGTCGAGGAGGAATTCGCGCAGTTGCTCGATCAGGGCATCGAACCACCGCTAGCCGAGCTCGAGCGGATCCGGACCTTTTTCGAAGATCCGCCATTCGATGGCGATGCCGATGCGGAAATCGATCGCAGCGATCCCGATTTCGCCGTGTGGGTCGATCGCAATACGGTTCCGCATAAAGAGCCGGGGTATGTATCGGCAGTGATCAGCCTGAAGCCTGTCGGCGGTATTCCCGGCGATGCGACTGCCGAGCAGATGCGGCTGATGGCCGATCTGGCGAAGGATTACAGCTTCGACGAATGCCGGGTGATGCACACGCAGAACATCGTCCTGCCGCATGTCAGGAAGGCCGATCTCCACGCGCTGTGGACCGCGCTCGAAGACGCCGGGCTGGGCAGTCCCAACCTCGACACGGTCGAAGATATCATCGCCTGTCCGGGGCTCGACTATTGCAGCCTCGCAAATGCGCGGTCGATCCCGGTCGCGCAGAAGATTTCGGAGCGCTTCGCGGCAAACGGCAAGACCGGTACGCTGGGCGAACTCAAGCTCAAGATTTCGGGCTGCATCAACGCCTGCGGGCATCACCACGCGGGCCACATCGGCATCCTCGGCGTCGACCGCAAGGGGGTCGAGAATTACCAGCTCCTGCTCGGCGGAAGCGAGGCCGAGGACGTGAGCCTCGCCAAGATCACGGGCCCCGGTTTCGACGAGAACGGCATCGTCGATGCGGTCGAGACCGTCACGAGCGTCTACGAGCGTGAACGCCAGGACGGCGAACGCTTCGTCGACACCTACCGCCGCATCGGCATGAACCCTTTTAAGGAGGCGCTCTATGGCTGATACGCTGCGCTATCGCGACGACGAACCGGTCGACCATCCGGCGGTTACCGTCGATGCCTTTCTCGACCAGTCCAACGCCTCGGCCGTGCGGATCGAACCGGGCGACGACGCGCGCGCACTCGTGCCGCATCTCGAGCGGCTTGCGCTGGTAGAAGTCAACTTTCCCGCATTCGGCGACGGGCGAGGGTACTCCTCGGCTCGGATATTGCGGGAGGCAGGCTTCGAGGGTGAATTGCGCGCGGTAGGCGATGTGCTGGTCGACCAGCTCGCCTATATGCGCCGCTGCGGTTTCGACGCCTTCGAGCCCGATGAGCAGTTCGACATGGACGATGTGAAGGCCGCCTTCGAGCGCTGGCCCGAGGTCTACCAGAGCGCGGCGGACAGCCGGACGCCGATCTGGACCAAGAGGCACGCGTGAACGAATTGCGCGCTATCGACCGGATCGACACGGGGCCCCGCTTCACCGAGCAGGACGCCATCCGTCTCAATCGCATGTTTCGCGGCACCGAGACCGAGGAATGGCTGCGCGCAGTGATCGAGGGCAGCCTGGCCGGCGATACCGCGGTAGTGTCCAGCTTCGGCGCCGAGAGCGCGGTGCTGCTGCATCTGATCGCACAGGTCGATCCGACCATCCCCGTGCTGTTCCTCGAAACCGGCAAGCACTTCCCCGAAACGCTCGCCTATCGCGATGAACTGACCGATCGCCTCGGCCTCAATCGCGTCGATCTCTATCCCGAAATCTCCGATCTCGAATCGCGCGACGAAAGCGGTCTCAGGTGGTCCTACGATCCCGACGGCTGCTGCGAACTGCGCAAGGTCAAGCCCCTGGCCAAGGCGTTGGACGCTTTCGATGCCAGCTTTACCGGTCGCAAGGCATTCCAGTCGTCAACGCGCGCCAATCTGCCGCGTTTCGAAGTGGACACGTCGGATGCTCAAGGCCGGCTCAAAATCAACCCGCTGATCGACTGGTCGCCGGACGATATTGCCGCCTATTTCGACAGGCACGATCTACCGCGTCATCCGCTGGTCGAGCGCGGGTTTCCCAGCATCGGTTGTTCGCCCTGCACTCGCCAGGTGGGCGAAGGCGAGGACGCACGCGCGGGTCGCTGGGCCGGCTGGGACAAGGTCGAATGCGGCATCCACAAGCCCGGCGAGGAACCGTTCCTCTAAGGCGCGATGCGGGAAAGGTGGTGCCGGCTAGAGGAGTCGAACCCCTGACCTGATGATTACAAATCAACTGCTCTACCAACTGAGCTAAGCCGGCGACCGGGAAGCAGCGCCTTTCGAGCAATCCGGCGCGATTGTCCAGCCCCTCAAAGCCATCCTTGTGCGCGATACCAATCGGCGGTCGTGCACAGACCTTCCTCGCCTGCGATGCGCGGCGACCAGACCGCTTCGGGCACTTTCTTGGAAGACCGCGCAACCCAGTTGGGATGGGTCATGTATCCCACCCGATCGGCTGTGAGCCGCGCCTTGTCGCCCCGCACCAGGCGGTCGAGCCTGGCGGCGCCTTCCAGCACCGATCGGGGCAGGTGCGGCGCGAAGACCGGGCGCCCCACCGCCCGGCCGATCGCCTTGGCCATGTCCTTGTGCGACCAGCCACCCTCGCGCCCGTCGTCGGGTTCGAACATGCGGCGGCGGACGAGGGCGGGCGAGGCATCGACGAGGTCGAGCAGCAGCCGGGCCAAGTCCTCTACATGGATCATCGAGCTGGCCCCGCCGGGGGGCAGGGGAACGAAACCGAATTTGGCGCTGCGGAACATCTCGAAATAGTCGACGTCGTGCGGGCCGTAGACGCCGGGCGGCCGCACGATTGTCCAGTCGAGCCCGCTCGCCTCGACCAGCTTCTCGGCCTTCGCCTTGGACGCGCCATAGGCCGACAGTTCCGGCTCGCGCGCGGAGAGCGAGGAGACGAAGATGAAGCGTTTGACCCTTTTCTCTTTCGCAGCGCCAATCAGACGTTCGGTCCCGCCGACATTGGCGTCCTCGAATGCGTCCGGGTCGGGGGTATTGGTAAGGCCGGCCACATGGATCACCGCATCCGCCTCGTGGCATAGCGTCGCAAGCGCTGCGGGGTTCGACAGGTCGCCCTCGATCCATTCGAGATGCTCGCGCGCGGCCTGCGTGCGGCGGGTGAGCGCACGCACCGGCTCCTCGCGCCGCACCGCCTCGTCCAGCACAGCCTTGCCCACGAAGCCGGTGGCCCCGGTCAGTGCGATGGTCATGCGTGCACCATATGGTCGCGGTGTATCACGGCGGCGCGCGGTGCGTAGCCGAGCTTTTCGGCCTGTTGTTCTTCGCGCAGGCCCAGGATCGCGCTGCATTCGGCCGAGGTGTATTCGACCAGCCCCTGCCCGAGCCGCTCGCCCTTGGGGCCGTGGATCGCGACGAGATCGCCGCGCGCGAATTCGCCTTCGACACCGGTAACGCCGGCTGCAAGAACGCTCGCGCCGTTCTCGAGCGCGGTCATGCACCCTTCGTCGACCGTCACGACGCCGGAAGGCGCAAGCCGACCGCCCAGCCAGGCCTTGCGCGCGCTCGCATTGGACTGCGGCACGAACAGCGTGCCGGTTTTGCTGTCGAACGCGCGGGAGATGGGCGAGGGATGTGTGCCGTTGACGATGACAAGCGCGATGCCCGCCCGCTCGGCAATGCGCGCGGCCTGCAACTTGGCGAGCATGCCGCCCGACCCGAGGCCGGAAGTGGATGCACTGGTTGCCATGGCGATTATCTCTGGCGTTACGCCCTCGACCCGCTCGACCAGCGTCGCACCGGACTCGCGTGGGTCGCGGTCGTAGAGTCCATCGACATCGGACAACAGCACCACCGCATCGGCGCCCGCCGCCTGCGCGACGCGCGCGGCAAGGCGGTCGTTGTCTCCGAAACGGATCTCTTCAGTCGCGACACTGTCATTCTCGTTGACCACCGGAACTGCGCCCGCGTCGAGCAACCGGGCCAGCGTAGCCGAGGCGTTGAGGTAGCGGCGGCGGTCTTCGAGATCGCCCAGCGTGACGAGCATTTGCGCTGCGGTGATGGCGTGTGTGCCGAGCGCGTCGGACCACAGGCGCGCGAGTTCGACCTGTCCGACAGAGGCGGCAGCCTGCGCATCGGCAAGGCTACCCCGGCCACCCTTGGAAAGGCCCAGTTTTGCAGCACCGAGCGCAATCGCGCCGGACGATACGACGATGACCTCGCTATTTCGGCGCAACTCGGCGATTTCGGCTGCGAGTGTCGCCAACCACTCTGCACGCGCGTTTCCCTGTTCCACGAGCAGCGCCGAGCCGACCTTGATCACAAGGCGACGCGCGCTGCGCAGGTCTGGGAGGTTATCGATCGCCATTTACTCTTTCGTCACCCCGGACTTGATCCGGGGTCCAGCTTCTTTTGCTAGGGCATCGAAAAGTAAAGCGGGACCCCCGCCTTCGCGGAGGTGACGAATTGTTGGGGAACGAAAAGATCAGATCGGCGACCATTCGGGCGTGTCGCCTTCGTCCTCGATCTCTTCGGCATGGGTCTCGGTCGCCGTGCGATCGGGCAGGTAGCCGAGCACGGCATCGAGCAGTCCGGGAATCCCTGCGCCGGTCGCCCCCGAGATCGTGAAGACCTTGTCCGCCCCCGCGGCGAGCAGTTCCTCTGCAAAGGCGTCGCCCAATTCCTCATCGGCGAGGTCGAGCTTGTTGAGCGCCACGACTTGCGGCTTGTCGGCGAGGCCACCGCCATAGGCCTCAAGCTCGGCATTGACGGTTTTGTAGGCTTCCGCCGGATCGTCGCCCGAAATGTCGATCAGGTGAATGAGCACGCGACACCGCTCGATATGGCCGAGAAACCGGTCGCCGATGCCGGCGCCCTCGGCGGCGCCTTCGATCAGGCCCGGAATGTCGGCGATTACGAATTCGCGGCCCTTGTGCGTCACCACGCCCAGCTTGGGGATCAACGTGGTAAAGGCGTAGTGTCCGACCTTGGCCTTGGCGTTCGAGACCTGGTTGATGAAGGTCGACTTGCCCGCATTGGGCAGGCCGAGCAGGCCCACGTCGGCAAGCAGCTTCAAGCGCAGCCAGACCCACATTTCCTCGCCCGGTTCGCCCGGCTGGTGCTGGCGCGGGGCGCGGTTGGTGCTGGACTTGTAGCTGGCGTTGCCGCGTCCGCCCATGCCGCCTTCGAGGAACACCACGCGCTGGCCGACCTCGGTGAAGTCGGCGAGAACCTCTTCCTTGTCTTCCGAAAGAACCTGCGTGCCCACCGGCACTTCGATCACGAGATCGGGCGCACCGGCGCCGGTCTGGTCCTTGCCCTGGCCGTGATTGCCGCGCTTTGCCTTGAAATGCTGCGCGTAACGGAAGTCGATCAGCGTGTTGAGACCCTGCACGGCTTCGAACACGATGTCGCCGCCCTTGCCGCCATTGCCGCCATCGGGGCCGCCGTATTCGATATACTTCTCGCGCCGGAAGCTGACGGCACCGGGGCCGCCCGCGCCGGATTTCAGGTAGATTTTTGCTTGATCGAGGAAATGCATGGCGCGCCCTCTAGCCGCTTTCGCACGGCGAGGCGAGGGCGCGCATGCTCAGGCGGTGTCAGTCGACGAAATCGGTCACGCGTTCGATGATGATCGCGGGGGCCATGCCGCCCGCTGCGCACATGGTCACAAGGCCGTAGCGCTTGTCCTGGCGTTCCAGCTCGTCGACCATCGTGCCGATCAGGATCGAGCCGGTGGCGCCGATCGGGTGGCCCAGCGCGATCGAGCCACCGTTCACATTGACCTTCTCCCAGTCGAGATCGAGATCGCGCACGAATTTGGCGGCGACGACCGCGAAGGCCTCGTTGATTTCGTAGAGATCGATGTCGTCCTTGGTCAGGCCCGCCTTTTCGAGGACCTTCTTTGCCGCCGGGACGGGCGCGTTGAGCATCAGCGTGGGGTCATCGCCCATGTTCGCGGTCGCGACAATGCGAGCGCGCGGTTTGAGACCGTGCTTTTGCGCATAATCCTTGCTGGCGACCAGCACGGCGGCTGCACCGTCGACCACGCCCGAACTGTTGCCCGCGTGGTGGAAATGCTTGATCTCGACGTCGGGATATTTGGCGTTGACGAGGCCGGCGAAGGTGGTGCCGTTCTTGTCGAGCGGTACATTGGCGATCTTGGCAAAGGCCGGTTCGAGCTGACCCAGCGTTTCCATCGTGGTGCCCGGGCGCGGATATTCTTCCTTGTCGAGCACGACGTTGCCGTCATCGTCCGTCACCGGGACAACCGACTTGTCGAAGCGGCCTTCCTCGATCGCCTGGGCGGCGCGCTGCTGGCTGCGGAAACCGACTTCGTCCAGCTCCTCGCGTGTGAAGCCCTCGATCGTCGCGATGGCATCGCCGCACACGCCCTGGTGGCTTTGCGGGTGGCTGCGCATAAGGCGCTCGTTGTAGCTACCCATCATCGGCGGCTTGAGGCCGGCGGCGATCTTGTCCTTCGACATCTGCGCGGTGAGGCTCATCATCTCGGTGCCGCCGGCGACGACGCAGTCTTCCATGCCGCTCATCACCTGCGCTGCGGCCAGCGCCACCGAGGTAATACCGCCGCCGCAGAAACGGTCGAGCGTCGTGCCCGACGAGGTAATGTCGTAGCCCGCGTCGAGCGCAGCCATCCGACCCAGGTCGCCCGCCTGCATGCCATCCTGCGTGCTGACCGACCAGATCACGTCGTCGACCGTCGCCGTATCGAGATCGTTGCGGTCCTTGATCGCCTTGAGGCAGGTCGCGGCCAGATGCTGCGGATGCATATGCGCAAGCGCGCCCTTGCCCTGCTTGCCGATCCCGCGCGGGGTGCGGACGGCATCGATGATATAGGCTTCGGCCATGGCGTGAACTCCTCTCGACTTGTCGTTTTGTGCGGCAAATGCCGGTTGACGTTTGCGTAAACGTCGAGCAGCAAGGGCGCAAGACAAGTTTCGAATTGAAATGGGAGAGAGCAGCTATGTCCGAGGAAGTCCTCACCAGCGAAGAGGATGGCATTCTCGTCGTCACAATCAACCGGCCCGAAGCCAAGAACGCGATGACCAAGGCCGCGGCCGAGGGGATCGCGGCGGCGATGGACCGGCTCGACAGCGACGACAGCCTGCGCGTCGGCATTCTGACGGGCGCGGGCGGCACCTTCTGCTCGGGCATGGACCTCAAGGGCTTCCTGCGCGGCGAATCGCCCAGCATAGAGGGCCGCGGCTTCGGCGGCGTGGTGCAGAAGCCGCCAGAGAAGCCGTTGATCGCAGCAGTCGAAGGCTATGCACTGGCCGGTGGTCTCGAACTGATGATCGCCTGCGATCTGGTGGTTGCCAATGCGGGCGCGAAATTCGGCATTCCGGAAGTTAAGCGCGGTCTCGTCGCAGCGGCGGGCGGTGTGATGATGCTGCCCGACCAGATCCCCGAGAGGATCGCGATGGAGCTGGCGCTAACCGGCGATTTCATCGACGCGCCGCGGGCCTATGAGCTCGGCCTCATCAATCGCGTGACCGACAGCGACGCGCTATCGGGTGCGAAAGAACTCGCGGCCAGCATCGTCGCCAACGGTCCGCTGGCGGTTCGCGTCTCGAAACAGGTCATCAAGCAATCGCGCGGATGGCCGATGGACGAACGCTATACTCGCCAGACCCAGCTGATCGCGCCGGTCTTCGTATCCGAAGACGCCCGCGAAGGCGCTGCTGCCTTCGCCGAGAAGCGCAAGCCGAATTGGAAGGGCAAGTAAGACCCTACGGCACGCAATAAAGATTTTCGAGAGGAACCCGAGACATGCCCGTAATCGACGTACCCCAGCCCGAGTTCATGGAAGACGAGGAAATTGCCATCTTCGCCGACGCCGTGGGCAAGTTCTACCAGCAACACGCGCCGGAAAAGCGGGTCGCAAAATGGCGCGAGGACGGCCAGGTAGAACGCGAATTCTGGAACGAAGCGGGTGCGGCAGGCCTGCTCGGCGTCTCGGTGCCCGAGGAATATGGCGGCCATGGCGGCGACTTCCGTCACGACATGGTGGTCATCGATCAGCAGGCGAAGCACGGTGTCGATGGATTCGCCGCCAGCCTGCACAATACGATCATCCTCCCGTATCTCGTGCGCCACGGTACCGAAGAGCAGAAGAAGAAGTACCTCCCCAAGCTCGTGACCGGTGAGCTGGTCAGCGCCATCGCTATGACCGAGCCGGGTGTGGGGTCCGACCTCCAGTCGATCACCACCACCGCACTCAAGGACGGCAATGGCTACCGGATCAACGGGGCCAAGACCTATATCTCCAATGGGCAGACCGCCGATTTCATCGTGGTCGTTGCCAAGACCGATCCGAACGAGCGCGCCAAGGGCATCTCGCTGATGCTGCTCGAGACCGAGGGCGCCGAAGGGTTCCAGCGCGGCAAGAAACTCGACAAGATCGGGCTCGATGCGGCGGACACGTCGGAGCTGTTCTTCGACAACGTCTTCGTACCGGCCGAGAACGTGCTCGGCGGCGTCGAAGGCAAGGGCTTCTATCAGCTGATGGGCGAGCTGGCGCAGGAACGCCTCGTCATCGCGATGGGCGCGGCGACGGGGATCGAGAAGGCGCTCGATGTCACGATCGAATACGTCAAGAGCCGCAAGGCCTTTGGCCAGACGATCTGGGATTTCCAGAACACCCAGTTCGTGCTCGCGGACCTCAAGGCTCGCGGCACGGCGGCGCGCGTCTTCGTCAACGATTGCATCGCCAAGCTGCTCAAGGGCGAACTCGATGTCGCGACGGCCGCGATGGCCAAATACTGGGTCACCGAGCTCCAGAGCGAGGTGGTCGACAAGTGCCTCCAGCTGCACGGCGGTGCGGGTTACATCAACGAGTATCCGATCGCCAAAATGTATCGCGATGCACGCATCACCCGCATCTTCGGCGGTTCGAACGAAGTCATGAAGATGCTCATCGCCCGCTCGATGTAGCCACAACTTCCGGCGGGGCGCGGGGAGGCGAGATCAGCCGATCCCGCCTCGCCGGAGCATTTCATCGATTGCGTCGACCTTCGCTTCGAAGCGCGGGTCGTCGGTCGCGCCATAGCGCGCGGCGAATTCCGCTTCGGTGAGCCCGTCGTCGAGGCCCAGCGCGGCCGCAGGCAGCAGATCGCCGTCCCGTGCGGAGAGCAGCTTCGCCCGCGTCGCGACCAGCTCGTCGGGATCGAGCAGGCTCCGGGCGGTCATCATGCCCGCTCGGTCGCTGGCGAGGTCAACGAAGGAGAAGCCACTCGGGTCGCCGGGGGCCAGCAGCGGGCTTCTCGCCAGCGTGTCGGCCAATTCCTTCCACTCGCCGATTGCAGCGCTGATCCGGCTGCCGGTCGTGGCTTCGAGCGCGGCGGATAGCGCCCAGTGCTTGGCCCAGTCTTCGCGCCCCTGCAGCGTCAGTTGCATCGGCGATGCCGTACAGGAACCGAGAGCTCCATTATTGCCGGCCAGCTCCTTCGCATCGGGACCCAGCGAGAATAGTGCCAGCGCGACCAGCGCTGCGCCGTGCCCCTCGGGCGTCGGCTCCGTCGCGGCGAGCGCGCGCCGCAGCTGATGCACCAGCATGGGAGCGCGGGTGCTGCTTTGCTGATTTGCCAGTCCGCAATAGATCGCGGCCACCGCACCCTCGTCGATTGCCGGCGTGCCGGTTGCCCGCGCATGGGCAAGCAGGCTGCCCTGCGGCACCAGAACCTTTGCGGTAAGAGTGTCGGACCCGATCCTCGTCGAGCGCAGGATGGTCTCGATCGCCGGCAGCGTCCCACCATTTGCCGCCATGCGCCGTTGTATGAGGCCGAGCCCCCATTGCGAGAGCCAGCGTGGCAGCGGGATGCTGCCGATGCTGACCGCAAAGTCCGGCACGCCTTCGCTGGAGCCGCTGGCCTGAGCGCGGATGTTGATCCAGCGGAACAGGAGGGGACGGCTGCCGGTGAGCGTCAAGACACCGTCCTGCAACTTTGCATCGAACCGATTGGGGGCAAAACCCTGCGTTACCATGGCGGAAATGGCCTCGAGCTCGGCATTGTCGAGCTCCAGTTCCACCGGTTTGCCGGTCTCGCGGCTCAGCCTGGCCTCATTGGCGAGTGCGCGCGCTGCGGTTACCTGCTCGGCCGTTGCATGGGCCTTTTCAGGCACCCATGGCTGCGCGCTCGTGGCAAGCAGGACCAACGCCAGAAGTCCGCCGAGGACAACGGCTATCGCTAAGCGCCAGCGGCTCTTCGGGGAAGGTGCATCGGGCACGGCGGGACTTGCGACGGAAACGGAGGCGTTAGGCCTTGACCACCTTCTGTTCGATCGCGCCGAAGACCGAATGCCCCTCGGCATCCTTCATCTCGACGCGCACCGTGTCGCCCGGCGCCATGAAGCGGGTCTTGGCTTCGCCGTCGGCAATGATCTCGATCATGCGGATTTCGGCGATGCAGCTGTAGCCGAGGCCGCCTTCGGCCACCGGCTTGCCCGGATCGCCCTCGGGACCCTGGTTGGAGACCGTGCCCGAGCCGATGATCGTGCCTGCGCCCAGATCGCGCGTCTTCGCCGCATGGGCGACGAGATCGGCGAGGCTGAAGGTCGCATCGACCCCGGCATTTGCGCGGCCGAAGGGCTCGCCATTGTAATCGACCATCAGCGGCAGGTGGATGACGCTGCCTTTCCACGCATCGCCCAGCTCGTCGGGCGTGACCGCGACGGGGCTGAAGGCGCTGGCCGGCTTCGACTGGAAGAAACCGAAGCCCTTGGCCAGCTCGTCCGGGATCAGACCGCGCAGGGACACGTCGTTGACCAGCATGATCAGCTTGATGTGGTCGGCGGCCTGTTCACTGGTGACGCCCATCGGCACATCGTCGGTGACGACCGCGATTTCGCCTTCCATGTCGCAGCCCCACTTGGTGTCCTTCAGCGGAATGTCGTCGCGTGGGGCGAGGAAGTTGTCGGAGCCGCCCTGATACATCAGCGGGTCGTGATAGAAGCTTTCGGGCACTTCGGCGCCGCGCGCTTTGCGCACCAGTTCGACGTGGTTGATGTAGGCCGATCCATCGGCCCACTGGTAGGCGCGCGGCAGCGGCGAATGCGCCTCGCGCTCATGGAAGCGCTCGGTGGGAACCGCCTGGTGTTCGACATCGGTATAGAGCGCCTCGAGCTTGGGCGCGGTCTCGTCCCAATTGTCGAGTGCGGCCTGCAGCGTCGGCGCGATGTTGTCGGCGGCGCAATAACGGGTGAGGTCCTTGGAGACGACGACGAGCTTGCCGTCGCGCGTGCCGTCTTTGAGTGTTGCGAGCTTCATGGGTGTCAGGTCCTCTCGGGATTGTCGGGTTGATTGTCCGGATGGGCGCGCTGGAACTCGGGCAATGCGAGGCAGGCGCTTTCGATCCGGGAGATGTGCGGTTTGTCGCCGAAGTCGAAACCGAACCGCCGCGCATTGTAGACCTGCGGCAGCAGGCAAACCTCGAAGAAGCCGGGCTTGGCGAACAGGAAGTCGCCCGTGCCGAGCTGCGCCAGCCGCGCTTCGAGCGGGTCGAGCGTGCGTGCGAGCCAGTGGCGATACCACACGCCGATTTCGTCCTGCGACTTGCCGTATTCGTTGGCCAGGTACTTGAGGACGGGCAGGTTCAAGGGCGCGTGCAGCTCGGTCGCGATGGCATAGGCCAGTTCGCGCGCGACGTAGCGATCCGATACGTCCTCAGGCAGCAGCGGCTTGTCGGGATAGGCTTCGTCTAGCCATTCGAGCTGGGCCATCGACTGGACGTAATCCTTGCCGTCGACCTCGAGCAGCGGAACCGAACCGAATGGATTGCGGCTGGTGAAGGCTGCGCCCTTCTGTTCGGACTTGAGCAGGTTCACCGGCACGTATTCGTAATCCAGCCCCTTCAACTCCAGCGCGATGCGCAGGCGATAGCTGGTCGAGCTGCGATAATAGCCGTGAAGGCGGATCATGCCGGTTCTCCGGTCCTGTTGGAATTGCCGAGGGGCAGTTCACGACATGGACCGCCTGTTACACCGTCCAATCGCAAAAAAGATCCCTGCCCCGCGCGGGGTGCGTTTCCGGCGACAAAATGCGCAAAAAGGGTGAAATCGAACGGCATGACACGGCTGTGGCATACGGCCGCCATGTAGGACAGTATCGGCGACGCGATCGCCATCAGAACGCGGCGATCCCGGTCACCGCGCGGCCGAGGATAAGCGCGTGGACGTCGTGCGTGCCCTCGTAGGTGTTGACCGTCTCGAGGTTCACCATGTGGCGGATCACCTGGTATTCTTCCGAGATCCCGTTGCCGCCGTGCATGTCGCGGGCCTTGCGCGCGATATCCAGCGCCTTGCCGACATTGTTGCGCTTGACGATCGAAATCATTTCGGGGGCAAACTTGCCTTCGTCCATCAGGCGGCCGACGCGCAGGCTCGATTGCAGGCCGAGCGCAATGTCGGTCATCATGTCGGCGAGTTTGAGCTGGTAGAGCTGCTTCGAGGCCAGCGGAACGCCGAACTGGTGCCGGTCGAGGCCGTATTGCCGCGCGGCGTGCATGCAGAATTCGGCCGCGCCCATCGCGCCCCAGCTGATGCCGTAACGCGCCCGGTTGAGACAGCCGAACGGACCCTTGAGGCCCTGCACATCCGGCAACAGCGCATCCTCGCCAAGCTCGACCTCGTCCATCACGATCATACCGGTGGTCGAGGCGCGCAGGCTCAGCTTGCCTTCGATCTTGGGGGCGGAAAGCCCCTTCATGCCCTTTTCGAGCACGAAACCGCGAATGCCGCCGCCATGCGCTTCGCTCTTGGCCCACACGACGAAGACGTCGGCGAAGGGTGAGTTCGAGATCCAGGTCTTCGAGCCTGAGATTACATATCCGCCATCGACCTTCTTCGCGACCGTCTTCATGCCCGCGGGATCGCTGCCGGCATCGGGTTCGGTCAGGCCGAAGCAGCCGATCAGCTGGCCGCTGGCAAGGCCGGGCAGGTACTTCTTGCGCTGCTCTTCGGATCCATAGGCATGGATCGGATACATCACGAGGCTCGACTGAACGCTGGCCATCGAGCGATAGCCTGAATCGACCCGCTCGATCTCGCGTGCGATCAGGCCATAGGCGACATAGCTTGCGCCTGCGCCGCCATATTCCTCAGGCACGGTCGCACCCAGCAGACCGGCTTCGCCCATCATGGGGAAGAGTTCGGGATCGTCGACTTCTTTCGAGAAGTTCTCGATCACGCGCGGCTGCAGCTCGCCTTGCGCAAAGGCATGCGCGGCGTCGCGGATCATCCGCTCGTCCTCGGTCAGCTGGTCGTCGAGGTTGAAGGGATCGTCCCAGGCGAACGGAACCATTCCGGCCATGTTGTCTCCTTTGTTACGATCCAGCCGATGGCAGGCTTGCGGGCGCGGGGCAAGGGGCTGGACGGCGCGCGGAGCTCACTTAACCAGCGGCAATGCCTTGCGGCAGTCTTCCGCGCATTCGCGGCACATTTTCGCGCAGAGCGTGCAATGCGGATCGTCGTGCTTCTCGCATTCAGCGGCACAGGTTTCGCAGGCGGTGATGCAGGTCTCGAGCTGCGCGCGCAGGACCTCGATATTCTGCGCGGTGCGGCGCGTCGCCAGACGTGCGGTGGCGGCGCAGACATCTGCGCAATCGAGGCAATTGCGGATGCACTGCGCCATATCCATGTCTTCGGCCACGCAGGCATCGGCGCAGCTCGTGCAGAACAGCGAACACAGCATGGCGTGCCTGGCGGCGAGCACCAACTCTTCGGTTTCGTTATCGACCTGCGGGTGTGCGGCGACCATTTTCTGAAGCGACATTGGCAATCCTTTCCTTGGTACTCGCCCAAGGAATGGATCGGAATGTGGCGATGTTCCGGATGCGCCCCGGGCTATGCGATCAAGCGTGCGCTGCGGCGCGCTGGATCGAGTCGATCACCGCTGCCGGGGGGCAGGGCTTGGACAGGGCCTGCGCCTGCGGGAAGCGTACGGCCACTTCCTCTGGAGTCAGCTGACCCGAATGGAAAATGACGGAGACGTTCTCTGCCATCATCTGCTCGGCGAGCGGGTAGACGATGCCGTCGCCCAGCTTGACGTCGAGAATGGCGATATCGGGCTTGGCTTTTTGATAGGCAAGCATGGCGGACGACAGATCGTCATAGGGCCCTTCGACCGTATAACCCGCTTCCGCGACCGTGTCGCAAAGATCGTATCCGATAATCATCTCATCTTCGGCGACGAGCACCCGCAATCGCTGACCCATGCAGCTTCTCCTCTCATGCCGACCCAAGTAGTTGAATACCGCATGAGGGGGATGGTTCCTGATTCTACGACAATTTGCCGTAGCGCTGAGCGAAACCGGCGTCCTCGCCCTGCGCCAGCAGCTTCGCCTGGCCGACCCAGTCGTCGCGCCGGATGCGGCCCTGGAAGCGACCGAGCCGAGCGTCGATCCGGTCGATCTCGGCATCGTCCCAGGCGGCGATCTGGGCGAAACCGGTCACGCCCATGTCGCGTAGTGTGGCGGCCAGCTTGGGGCCGAGGCCCTTGATCCGGGTGAGGTCGTCGCCAGTGGCATCGGGCGTCGCGGCCGCTCCGCCGGCGGGCTGCATCGGCGTGGCGGCGGGCGCGCTGTCGATCAGCGCCTTGTTGCGCTCGGCCGGGGCGGCGCCTTCGTCGAGCACGTCGCGGCTGGTGCCGGTCACGCGCGTCTTGCGCGAGGTGCTGAAGACGAACCATGCTACGGCCACGCCGAGCACCAGCGCCGCGACGATCATGGGCCAGTAGGTCTGGATCAATTCGCTCATCGATTATTCCTTGTGCTTGTCGTGACGGCCCCAAAGCGCCCAGCCGATGCCGATCCCCGCCCCATAGGCGACGATCATCAGCGCGGCGAGTTCGAACCACAGAGACATGTCAGCGCGCTCCCGGCGTATCGACGGGGGTGGGGCGGAGCGGTTCGGTGCGGATGACCGAGAATTCGATACGCCGGTTGGCGGGATCGGTCGGCGCGAGGCCTTCGACCGGCTGGCTCGAGCCGACTCCGCTGGCGCGCAGGCCGTCGCGCGGAATGCCGCGCCGGACCAGTGCCTCGCGCACCGCACGCGCGCGCTCCATGCTGAGCGCCAGATTGCCCGGCTCTGTGCCGGACTGGTCCGTGTGGCCGGTGATCGCGATGATCGAGCCGAGGCAGGGCCGCAGCGCATCCGCCACTTCGTCCAGCAATACGCGGCTGGCAGGCAGGATCGCACTGCTCGCTTCCTCGAAACGGATCGAGCGGGTGCGCAGCAGGCCCTCGACGTCTTCCTGGCAATGCAGCGGCTGGAAGGTCGGCTCGTCGCTTTCGGCGCGCACCGTTCCGTCGCTCCAAACCACGCCGCCGACGCCCGGAACGTTGTAGACCGCGCGGGCGACCTTGGCGCGCGTCGCCTCGTCGAGCCCCTCCCCGCCGCTCAACAGCGGATGACGCGAGGGTTTGCCGCTGGCGCTGGCGAATCGGGCCGTGACGCCGGTTCCGCCAGCCTCGGCAATCGCCTTGGCCGATTGTTCCTCCAGCCCGGCGATGAAGTCCGGTGCCATTGGCTCGGCCAACAAATAGGCGCTGGCACCGGTGACGAGGATGCCGGCGATTATGGCGAGGGAAGGGCGGATCGGCATGGCATGGCTCTTAGCCGCGTGCCGACCCGCCTGCCAAGCGGGCTATTCGAGGGTTTGCGCGGTCTTCACCAGCTGAAGGAATTCCTGCCGCCAGAAATCGCGCTGCGTACCCGCGAGAGCGGCGATTTGCGGATAGGAATAGTCCGATAGCATCGCATCGCCGCGCAGCTTTTGCCCGAAAGCGGCCACTGCACTGGCAAAGGCGAAATCGCCGCCGGGCGCGCGGGTCGTATTCAGCGCCCAAGTCGGCAGCGTGTAGGTCGTCAGCCGCGAGGTCTCGCCGTCGGGCAGCTTGTAGCGCAGCTTGACATAGGCTGCCTCGGCCGCCAGCTCGCGCGCCCGCGTGTCGGGCGTATCCTCATAGCGACGCGCCGGGATCCAGCCTCGCTCGCCGACCGGCACGACTTCATAGATCGCGGTTACCTGGTGGCCCGCGCCGATATCCCCGGCATCGATGGCGTCATTGTCGAAGTCTTCCTCGCGCAATATCCGGTTTTCGTACCCCACGAGGCGGTACTGGCTGATCACGGCGGGATTGAATTCGACCTGGATCTTCACATCCTTGGCGATGGTGAAGAGCGTCGCGCCCATTTCGTCGCCGAGGACCTTGCGCGCCTCCAGCGCGCTGTCGATGTAGGAATAATTGCCGTTCCCGTTATTGGCGACCTGTTCCATCATCGCATCGTTGAGATTGCCGCGCCCAAAGCCGAGCACCGACAGGGTGACGCCGGTCTCGCGCTTCTTTTCGATCAGCTCCACCAGCGACTCGCGGTCCGAGGTGCCGACGTTGAAATCGCCGTCGGTCGCCAGGATCACGCGGTTGACGCCGCCCTCGATCCGGCTCGCTTCGGCCACGCGATAGGCGAGCTCGATGCCCGCGCCGCCCGCGGTGGAACCACCCGCGTTCAGCTGGTCGAGCGAGTCCTTGATCTTGCGCTCGTCATTGGTCGGCTCGAGCACGAGACCCGCCGCACCGGCATAGACGACGATCGAGACGCGATCCCTTTCGGTCAGCTGACCGGCAAGCTGGCGCATTGCGGTTTTGACCAGCGGTAGCTTGTCGCGGCTTGCCATCGAGCCGGAAACGTCGAGCAGGAAGACAAGATTGGCCGGCGGGCGCTCCTGTTCGGGCATTTCATAGCCCGCAAGGCCGATGCGCACGAGCCGCGAATTGGCGTTCCACGGGGTAACCGCTACATCGGTGTTGACCGTGAAGGGCTGTGCCGGCGTATCGGGACGCTCGTAATCGTAGCGAAAGTAATTGACGAATTCCTCGGTCCGCACCGCCGCCTGGGGCGGCAACCGGCCTTCCGAAATGAAGCGGCGCGCATTGGTATAGGCGCCGGTGTCGACATCGACGGAGAAAGTCGAAACCGGCTCGTTGGCGACCAGCTTGACCGGAGACACTTCCTCGCCGTCATATTGATCGCGGCTGGGCGGTGCGGGAACGAAGACCGGCGGGAAATACCGATAGCTGCTGTCCGCTGCGGCAGTCCCTGCTGGCGATGCAGCCGTTTCCGCCGCGACGCGCGAACCGGTCAATACCAGCGGGGCGGGCGCGGCCATGCCCGGCGGAGGGGGTGGCGGTGGAGGTGGAGGCGGTGGCGCACGCCTGCTGTCCGAAGTCTCGGCCTTGGAACCGGTCAGGACGATCTCGCCGCCTCCCTGTTGAGAGGCGCATCCGGCGATCAGTGCAGCGGCGGCGCAGGCGGCGGCGAATTTGGCGAAACGCATCGGCAGTCCTCCCCGATATTTCAGCGATATGGAGTTAGATCACTGCGGGGTGAATGCTCACTGAACCTGTGCGGCGTGAAACGATCGGATCAGATCCGCTTGGGTTCGTCCTTGTCGAGATTGCGCCTGAACAGCACGCGGTCTTCCGGCCCGAAACCGCGAGTCCAGATGATGAACCCATAGACCGCCAGGATCGCGGGGACGCCGATGATCAGCTCGGCCCATTCGGGCAATTGCGTCGCCAGCCAGCCGACCAGCACGGCGGGTGCCACCGCCCACAGCAGCGGCCAGCGGAAGGTGTTGATCGTGTGGCCGAGGATTTTCGACAACATCACGGCTTTCACGAGGCTCGCGGTACCCAGCGCCAGCATCAGCGCGATAGCGGCGGCGGCGGCCTTGAACGGTTCGCCATAGCCGCCGCGGACCATCGCTTCGATCAGCACTACGGTCAGCGCGGCCTGCAGAGCGATCGTGCCGATCGAGATCCACAGATTGCGGACCCGCGCGACATAGACCAGCACCGCTTCGGACACGACCGCCGTCGCGGCGACGACTTCGGCGATCAGCAGGAAGGCGAGCGCGCCCGTCCCGCCGACGAATTCCGGGCCGACGAGGCCCATCACCGCCTCGCCCGGCACGCCCAGCGCGAGTGCAATGCCGGCCTGCATCGCGACGATCCAGAATCCGACCTGGCAGATCTGCTTGGCGATCGCCTCGTAGTTCTTCGTCTTGAGGTTCTTGGTGATGACGGGGCCGAGGATCGGCTCGAAGCTGGTCTTTAGCTTCTGGGGCAGGCTCGCGACCTGCTGGGCGATGTAATAGACGCCGACGGCCGCGGGCGCGGCGAACAGGCCGAGGATGAAGATATCGACGCGCCGCGTGCCCCATTCGATCGCATCGGCGGTTGCCAGCGGCAACGCGCGCACTGTCATCTTGCCCATATAGACCGGATGCGGGCGCCATCCCCTCGGTGGGCCATAGCTCCGAAAGAAGGACCATAACCCGGTGGCGAGACCGGCATAGATCGAGGCCAGATAGGCCATTGCCAGGCCCGATTCGCTGAGCGCGGGCACGAAATAGAACACGCCGGCCATGATCGAGATCGTCCACGGTTCGACCACGGCTCGGGCGCGGACGGTGGTGGCGATATCGTATTTGTAGGCCTGCGCGGCGAGGACGATTTCGGTCAGCGCATAGGCGGGAATGGCCAGCACGATGAACCGATCGAGCTCGGTATATTCGCCGCTTGGAAAAAGCGGCGCGGGGACGAACCAGAAAAAAGTGGCGGCGAGGCCGGAGAACAGCAGCGCGAGAAGCATCCCGTCATAGACGAGGTTTGCCGGATGGCTGTCCTCGCCTTCGGCAAGTCGCTGCGCCAGGCCGCGCTTTTCGCCCATCGCGCAGACCAGCGCGACCAGCTCGACGACGACCAGCGCCGAGGCGAAGCGGCCCAGCGCATCGGGGCCGTAGAGACGACCCGCGATGAACAGAAACGGAAGCCGCGCGAGGAGGCGCAGCAGGAACCCGAAGAAGTTCTGCCGCCCGCCCTTTGCCAGGGCGGAGAGATCCGCATCGGGTTTTTCCGCTGTCACTCGGCGTTGCCCTGTTCGGCACGCAACGGGCGCGAGAGCAGGTCAGAGACCACCTTTCGCGGTTCATCGCCCTTGAGCAGGCCGTAAACCGCCGTCACGATCGGCATCGCGACCGCGTGCCGCGCAGCCAGTTCGACCAGGACCGGCGCCGTGTGGGCGCCTTCCGCCACCGTCTTGCGCTCGGCCATCAGCTCCGCGGCCTTCTGCCCTTCGCCCAGCGCCTTGCCGAGCGAGAAATTGCGGCTCGAGGTGGAGGAGCAGGTGAGCACCAGATCGCCCAGCCCGCACAGGCCCGCCAGCGTTTCGGCACGCGCGCCCAGTGCCTCGCCGAAGCGCAGCATCTCGGCATAGCCGCGCGCGATCAGCGCGGCACGCGCGTTCTGGCCCAGGCCGATCCCGTCGACCACGCCGCAGGCGATCGCGAGGACGTTCTTGACCGACCCGCCGATTTCGGCCCCGACCACATCGTCCGAATAATAGGGCCGGAAGGCCTGCCGCGCGATGACCGGTGAAAGGCGATCCCACTGCGCCTCGCCGTCGTCGCAGGCGAGCGTAACTGCGGTGGGCAGGCCGGCCGCGACCTCATGTGCGAAGGTCGGGCCGGACAGGACCGCGATGGCGCTGCCGGGCGCGGCGCGCTTGGCCACGTGATTCATCAACTGCCCGGTGCCGGCCTCGATACCCTTCGAGCAGAGCACGAGGTCTCGCGGATGCGACGGCATCGAATCGAGCACGCTGCCCATGTGCTGGGCGGGCGTGACCACCAGCAAGGTGTCGAGCCTCGCCATTTCGTCAAGCTCGCCGGTCGCGCGGATCGTTTCGGCGAGCTTGGCAGAGGGCAGGAAAAGCGAATTGGTGTGCGCGGAATTGATCTCCTCGACCAATTCCTCCTCACGCGCCCAGATGAGCACATCGCGCCCGTCGCTGGCGAGCATCTGGGCCAGCGCCGTGCCCCAGGCACCCGCTCCGAGAACGCCTACGCTGTTCATGCCTTCACTCCAGCGCCGCGAACCGGTTCGGCCTCGGGGTCGAGCGGCCAGCGTGGCCGCGCCGAGATATCGAGCGGGTCGTCCTGTCCCAGTCTTTCGATCCCCGCCCATGCGATCATCGCGGCATTGTCCGTGCACAGCTTGGGCGGCGGTGCAGCGAAGCGCATGTCGTGGTCGGCGGCAAGCCGCTCGAGCGCGCGGCGCACCGTTGCGTTGGCGGCGACCCCGCCCGCGACCACCAGCGTGTCGACATCGTCCATGCCTTCGATCGCGATACGCAACCGGTCGGTTACACAATCGACTGCGGCCTGCTGGAAGCTTGCAGCAATATCGGCGACCGCATACTGCCCGCTTTCGTGGGCGCGCAGGACCGCGCTCTTCAGACCGGCGAACGAAAAATGCGGCTCGCCGCTGCCGACCATCGGGCGGGGGAGGGGGACCGCATCCGCATCGCCTTCCAGCGCCGCGCGCTCGACCGCAGGCCCGCCCGGAAAGCCGAGACCGAGGATCTTGGCGGTCTTGTCGAAAGCCTCGCCCAGCGCATCGTCGATCGTGGTGGCGAGGCGGCGATACTCGCCCACGCCATCGACCTTCAGGATCTGGCAATGGCCGCCCGAAACCAGCAGCAGGGCATAGGGAAAGCCGATCGTTGCGTCGGCGAGGCGCGGACTCAGCGCATGACCTTCGAGGTGGTTGATCGCTATCAGCGGCGTATCGCTCGCCATCGCCAGCGCCTTGGCACTGACCAGACCGACCATGACACCGCCGATCAGGCCCGGTCCGGCAGTCGCGGCGATGGCATCGCAATCTGCCAGCGCGATACCCGCATCTTCCAGAACGCCCTCGATCATCGGGGCGAGCCGTTCGGCATGCGCGCGTGCGGCGATTTCGGGCACCACGCCGCCATAGGGTGCGTGTTCCGCATCCTGCGAGGCGATGCGCTGCGCCAAGATCCTCCGCTCGCTATCCACCAGCGCAACCGCGGTTTCGTCGCAGGAACTTTCGATGCCGAGAACCTGTGCCATCCCGCTTCCCCTTAGCGGCATGGCTCGCTAGGGCAAGCCGACCTATGCCCGATCAGCCCATTCTCCGCCTCGGAACCCGCCGGTCCCCGCTTGCCATGGCGCAGGCCTATGAAACGCGCAGGCGGCTGTGCGCGGCGCATGGCTGGGACGAATCGGCGGTCGAACTGGTCCCGGTGGTGGCGAGCGGCGACAAGGTGCAGGATCGCCCGCTGGCCGAGATCGGCGGCAAGGCGTTGTGGACGCGCGAACTCGATCACTGGCTCATCGAGGGGCGGATCGATGCGGCGGTCCATTCGATGAAGGATGTCGAGACGATCCGGCCCGATGCGCTCGCCATTGCCGCCATCCTGCCACGTGCGGACAAGGCCGATCGCCTGCTCGGGGCTGGCTCCATTACGGATATTCCCCAAGGCGCGCGGGTCGGCACCAGCGCGCCGCGGCGCGCGGCGCAGCTGCTCCACCTGCGGCCAGACCTGACCGTGGTCGGCATTCGCGGCAATGTCGCCACCCGGATGGCCAAGCTTGAGGCGGGCGAGGCCGATGCGACCTTCCTCGCCGCCGCCGGGCTCGACCGACTGGGCGAGGATGCGGTGGGCGCCCGGCTCGACCCGCAGGAATGGCTGCCCGCGCCCGCGCAGGCTGCAATCGGCATCGAATCCCGCAGCGACGATACGCGGGTGCGCGATCTTCTGCGCGTCATCGACCACGCGCAAAGCCATGCCGAGATTGCCGCCGAACGCCGCCTGCTCGAGGGATTGGGCGGATCGTGCAGCAGCCCCATTGCCGCGCTGTCGCACATTCGCAGCGGAAAAATTACGCTATCCGCGGCGATCTTCAGCCCGGATGGCAATGTGCGAATAGCGGACGAAATCGAATTCGCGGCCGATGACGACAAGGCTCCGCTCGAGCTCGCTCGCCGGTTGCTTGGGCAGGCACCGAAAGAGGTCACGCGGCATTTCGGCGAGCGGCCGTGAAGCCGCTGTTCCTGTTCCGACCCGAGCCGGGCTGGTCGGTCAGCGCGCAAACCGCCCGCGACATGGGGCTCGAAGTGCATGGAGCACCGCTCTTCGCAATCGAAGCGGTCGAATGGGATGCGCCTTCGCCCGAGGATTTCGACGGCCTGCTGGTCGGCAGCGCGAACGTCTTTCGCCATGGCGGCAAGCAACTGGAAAAGCTGACCAAGCTTCCCGTACATGCTGTGGGGGAGGCGACTGGCGACGCGGCGCGCAGGGCGGGCTTTCTCGTCGGCCGGACCGGGCGCGGGGGACTGCAGAACCTGCTCGACGAACTCGGCGAACGTGAGCTGCGGCTACTCCGCCTTGCCGGGGCCGATCGCGTGACGCTGCGCCTGCCCGACACGATCAAGGTCGAAACCCGGACGGTTTACCGTGCCGTGCCCGAGCAGCTGGGCGAGGAAGATCGCGAGCTGCTCGTTACGGGCGGGGTCGTAGCGTTGCATTCGGGTGCCGCGGCCGAGCGGCTGAAGGTCGAATTCGACCGTCACGGCCTCGATCGCGCGCTTGTCGATCTCGCCGCCATCGGGCCGCGCGTTGCCGAATTGGCCGGGGAGGACTGGCGCTCCGTCCACATTGCCCCGGCGCCCGGCGACAGCGAGCTACTGGCCTTGGCGCAGGCTTTGTGCCAGACCGACGCTCAATGATATGGAAGGGCCCTTGAGAACCGGCCCCAGGGTCGCGGAACGGTATTCGATGGACGATTTTATGAGCACCAGGCGCAAGGGGCCTTCGACAAGGCCGGTCCTTATCGCCGTGCTTGCCAGCTTCCTGCTCGGTGGTGCGATTGCCGGGTACGTGGTCTATTCGATGGCCGACCGAGATCAGCCCGTTTCCGCTTCACCCGCGCAAGGTCCGCAGGCTCTCTCCAGCCCGACCGCGGAACCTACGCCCACACCCAGCGCCACCGCCAGCCAGGAGGCACAAGAGGCGGTCGAACGCGTCGAACAGCAACAAGGGGGTATCGACCAGCGATTGGCCGCTGCCGAACAGCGTCTCGCGCGGCTCGACCTGCAAGCGCAGGCCGCTGCCGGCAACGCCGCGCGCGCCGAGGGCCTGCTGATCGCCTTCGCCACGCGCCGCGCGCTCGAGAAGGGGGCCGAACTCGGTTATCTTGCCGACCAGTTGCGCCTGCGTTTCGGCGATACGCTGCCCAATGCGGTCGATACGATCATTCGTACCAGCCGCGATCCGATCACGCTCGACCAGCTGATCGCGCGGCTGGAAGGTCTCTCGCCCCGGCTGGCCGCGCCGAGCGACCGGACCGGATTCGACCGGTTCAGCGAGGAATTGGCGCAGCTGTTCGTCGTTCGCCGAGAGAGCGCGCCTTCGCCGCAACCCGAGCGCAGGCTCGACCGCGCGCGGCTGTTTCTCGAAAGCGGGCGGACGAATTCGGCGATCGCCGAGGTGCGCAACCTGCCGGGCGCCGATCAGGCCGAAGGCTGGCTGCGCGATGCGGAACGCTATGCCGCCGCGCAGCGCGCGCTCGATCTGATCGAGACCGCAGCCGTGCTCGAGCCGCGGCGCCTGCGCGACGGCGCGGGCAACCGGATCGAGCAGCCGAGCCCCGCCGAAGAGACCTAAGCCTTGAGCAGTTCGGGCAGTTCGCCCGAGATGCCGCGTGCCTCGTCCATGAAGAAGCGCTTGAGCCAGCCACTGCGCTGAATGCCGGCCATGCCCAGCCGGCGCACGGCGCTTGCCGCCTTGCCCGGAATGCCGAATATCCGCGTCAGGCTGTCGGTTGCGCCCATCACCATGAGCGAGTCCAGCGCGCGCCACTCTTCGTACTTTTTCAGAACCTGCGCATCGCCGAGGTCGAGGCCGAGCCGGACCGCCTCGTCGAGCACCTCGACCAGCGCGCCGACATCGCGCAGGCCGAGATTGAGGCCCTGGCCCGCGATCGGGTGCATGCCATGCGCACTGTCGCCGACCAGCGCCAGGCGGTGCTCGACGATCTTCGCCGTGTGCTGGAAACTCAGCGGATAGGACGAGCGCGCGCTGTTGATGGTGAGTTCGCCGAGAAGGTCACCCATGCGCTTGTATACCTCGGCGAGGAAGGCGCGATCGGACAGTTTGAGAACGCCTGCGGCATCCTTCTCGTCCACCGTCCAGACCAGTGCGCTGCGATGCTGGCCGTCGGGGCCGTCGAGCATGGGCAGCAGCGCGAAGGGCCCGTCAGGATAGAAGATTTCCCACGCCACGTTCTCGTGCGGCTTCGTGTGGTCGAGCCCCACGATCATCGCGCGATGGCTGTAATCCCAGTTCGCCATTTTCAGGCCCGCTTCCTCGCGACTGGGCGATCCGCGCCCTTCCGCGCCGACCATCAATGCGGCTTCGAGGACGCGGCCATCGGCGAGCGTTGCCGATACACCGAATTCGCCGCGCTCACGCGACACGACATCGACCGGAGCATGCCATGCGATCAGCGGCTCCTTCGCTGCCGCCTCGTGCAGCGCGAGGCGCAGCTGACGGTTGGCGAACATGCGTCCCAGCGTGCCTTCGTGCGGTTCGGGCCGGAAATCGAGCCGGCCGGCCTTCATCTGATCGAGCACCGCGATCGCGGCGATGTCGCAGCCATATGGCTCCAGCGAGTCCTCGAGCCCAATATGCCGGAACAGACGCCAGCTGGCGGTCGAGATTGCCGAGGCGCGGCCGTCGAAGCCCTCTGCCGTCAGGCTGGCCGGATCGGCACGGTCGACGAGGTGGCTGGTGAGCCCCTTTTTCGCTGCGGCCAGTGCCAGTGTCATGCCCACCAGGCCGCCGCCCAGGATCAGCAGGTCTCGCTTGTCTGTCATAGGGTGTGTCCCTAGAGCGGCGAGCGTGATCGACGCAAGGATATTGGAGCGGGTCGCCGCGCTGGTGATGCTGGTCGCCTTGGCGTTGGCGTTGCCGCTGAAGGCGCAGGGGCCGGGCAGCGACAGGATGCCGGTCGACCTGGTAGCCGAAGGGGCGCCGCAGCGCGGCGAGACCTGGATGGTGGCGCTGCATTTCATGCCCTCCACACCCGAATGGCACGGCTACTGGTCCAATCCCGGCGATGCGGGGCTGGGCATGGAGCTCGAGTGGGACCTGCCCGACGGATGGGAGGTGGGCGAACCGCTCTATCCGCTGCCGAAGCGGTTAGTGATCGGTGGCTTGATGAATCATGTTTACGAGGGCGACTACGCAGTTCTCGTGCCGATTGCCGTTCCGGAAAACGCGGCGGTCGCCAATGTGGCGCCGATCAGCGTCACGGCGAACTATCTGGCCTGCACGGACAAGATCTGCGTGCCGCAGCAGGCGCGGCTGGCGCTCGATCCCGCACAGTCCGGTGTCGACCCTCGGTTCGGTGAGTGGCGCGCGGCAATCGTGCCGCAGCTCGACAGCAGCGCGCAATTCGAATTCACACCTACGCATCTGCGCGTCGGCATTCCGATCCCTGCCGAAACCGCGCTCGGTGATCTCCATCTCTTCCTTGGTACGCCCGAACTGGGGGAAGGCGACAGGCCCGATTACACGGGCGTGCAGACCTTCATCAGCGAAGGCAATCTGCTGGTGGCCGAAGTTCCGATCGAGCGAATCGCGGTGCCGGACAATGTCGAAATCGCGGTAGAGCCGCGTCCCGAAGAGATTACCGGCATTCTCGATCTCGGCAACGGACGCGGAGTGCGCTTTGCTGCCGTGCCGGGGGACGTGCCGCTCGAAGGCGTGAAGCCGATCCGTGGCGGCGGAGCGGAACCGGTCCTGTGGCAATTGCTGGCTGCCGCGCTGGTCGGTGGGCTGTTGCTCAACATCATGCCCTGTGTCTTCCCCATCCTCAGCCTCAAGGCGTTGTCGCTGGCCAAGGCGGGCGGGGATGAACGCGCGGCGCGATGGGACGCACTGGCCTATACGGCGGGTGTGGTGCTGGCCTGTGCCGCGCTTGGTGCGACCATTCTGCTCTTGCGTTCGGCGGGCGAACAGGTCGGCTGGGCCTTCCAGTTGCAGGAACCGGTGGTCGTGGTCGGCCTGTTGCTTCTGGCACTGGCGATCACGGCCAATTTCCTCGGGCTGTTCGAAGTGCCCGGCATGGCGATTTCGGGCGGTGCGCCCTCGCGCGGGGGCTCCTTCTCGACCGGCCTGCTCGCGGCTTTCGTGGCGACGCCGTGCACCGGGCCATTTATGGCGGTCGCGCTTGGCGCGGCGCTGGTTATCCGGCCGATCCATGGGCTGTTGGTCTTCGTCGCACTCGGGATAGGGCTCGCGCTCCCGTTCCTGCTGGTCGGGTTCGTGCCTGCTGTTCGCCGGCGGCTGCCGAAGCCGGGCGCGTGGATGGAAACGTTCCGGCGCTGGATGGCGTTGCCGATGGGGCTGACCGCGCTCGCGCTTGCATGGCTTGTCTGGCGAATCGGCGGGTGGGACTATCTCGCGCTGGTACTTGTGCTCGCCGTGGTCGCACTCGCGGGCCTTGCGCTCGGCGGCCTGTTTCAGCGCAGGGCACGAAGCGGTTCGGTGGCGGTCTTCGCTGGCCTCGTCGTACTACTTGGCATCGGAGCCGCGCTGCTCCCCAGACCCGAGGCGCAGGCCGCATCGGCAGAAAGCCTTCTGGATCCCATCGGCTACAGCGAGGCCGCGCTGGCCGAAGCCCGTGCCTCGGGCCGCCCGGTTTTCATCTGGTTCACTGCCGACTGGTGCGTCACCTGCAAGGTCAACGAGGGCGTAGCGATCGAACGCGAGGCGACGCGAGCGGCCTTCGAGGAAACGGGCGTCATCGCGATGCGCGGCGACTGGACGCAGCCGGACGAACAGATCAGCCGGATGCTGACGCAGCAGGGTGCGGCGGGCGTCCCGCTTTATCTGTGGTACGAGCCGGGCGGCGAGGCCGAGCAATTGCCGCAGATGCTTACGCCGGATCTTCTGGTGGAGAAGGCTCGGAACTCTCAGCCTCGTCGCTAGGCGGGTCGGCCAATGCGCGGCAGTTCTCGACCAATTCTCCAGGCAGAGCGCTGGGATTGAGGATCACGCTGCCCGCACCGGGAACCGTCGCCTCGACTTCGCGCCTGCCGGTCAGCACATCCCAGCGAGGGTCGGCTACCGGCGCTGCTCCCTCCCAACGCCATACTTCGCCAACCCGTTTCGCATCGATCGGCAGCCTGGCGACGTGGCTGTTTCCGATCAGAGCGAGCACGGCCTTGGCATGCGCATCCGCCTTGGCGAACCGGGTGTAGGCGAGCATTGGTTCGGCCCCTTGCACGACGCATTCGAGGGCGAAAAGCGGGCGCTCTCCAGGCTTGCCGTAAAGCAGGCGGTCGTCCTTGTCCGCCGGAGCCCAGATCGCCCCTTCGCTATCGGGAGAATCGATCGGCTCCGAAGGCCCTTCGGCGCCGCCGTCGATCCGCGTACGTTCGACATACTCGTCCGAGGCGGGAGGCTTGCACGCCGCCAGCAGCACGATCGGCAGGACATGGACGAGTGAACGCATTCGCGGGCTATGGCACAGGCGTAACCACGTGCAAGCGGTGCGACGAAGCTATCCTCAGCGCGCGCGAATGAAAGCGCGCAGGTCGCGCGACAGCTTCACCCGGTCTTCGTCGCGGACATACATCATGTGGCCCGATCCGTAGTAATGCAGTTCGACCCGATCCTGTGGGATGCCGAAGCGGTTGAGCGAATATTCCGCTCCGAAAAACGGCGTGGCAAAGTCGTAATAGCCCTGCGCATTGAACAGGCGCAGGCCGGAATTCTCGCGCATCGCCTTGCCGATCAGCGGCGCGACGTTGAGATAGGCGTTGCGGCCCGGACCGCTCGATAGGCTCCAGTTCCAGTGCCGCCCCGGCTCGCGCCCGATCGACTGGTACTCGCGGTCGGTCTCGAAACCCAATCCCTCGCGCAGCCAGGCGTTGACCGCCGCGGTATAGCCTGCGTCGATGCCGTAGAAACTGGGATCGTTGTCGGGATATTCGCCGGCATTGTCGTAATCCGTGCCCGTATAGCGCGCATCGAGACGGCCGATGGTGAGCCCCTGATCGCGCAGCAGTTCCTTGTAGAAACGCCGACTGGTGACGCGCAGGTTCGCCTGCTCGAGATAGGTTTCGGACAGGCCTGTCAGTCGCGACAGCTCGGCGCGCACGGCAGCGCGTTCGGTGTCGGGAAGGTCTTGTCCCTTGAGCAGGGCGCTGGCGAAGGGACCTATGGCGAAGCGGCGTGCTTCCTCGGCAATCGCTTCGACCGACGGTGCCTCGGCCTTGCCATGGAACCACGCGGCGGCGGCCATGTTCGGCAGCGTCACCACATAGGCCATTTCGTTGCCAGGGGTCGGCTCGCGTGCGGCGAAATCGAGGATGGTGGACACGAGTACCAGGCCGTTCAAGGCGACATCGTTGAAGGTGCCGCCCTCCAACTCATCGACCACCATGGCGGTGCGCGTCGTGCCGTAGCTTTCGCCGCCGAGGTATTTCGGGCTGTTCCAGCGGCCATTGTCGTTGATCCAGCGACGGATCACTTCGGCCACGGCGCGCGCATCCTCGCGCAGGCCATAATACTTCTCCGGATCGGTGCCGGGCGTGAGGTAGCTGAAGCCCGTCCCTGGCGGATCGATGAAGACGAGGTCGGCGACATCGAGCAGGCTGTCCGGATTGTCGAGCAGCGGGTAGGGCGGCGCGCCGTCATCGCGCGCATCGGAAGGTATGCCCACGCGCTTCGGCCCCCAGGCGCCCATCTGCAACCAGACCGATCCCGAGCCTGGGCCGCCATTGTAGATGAAGAATACCGGCCGCGAGGTCTCGCGTGGGCTTTTTACATAGCTCGTGGTGACGATCACCGCTTCCTGCTTGCCGTCATCGCCCTCGAGAATCGTCTCGCGTACGGTCGCGTGATAGGAAACGCGCTGACCGCCGAAGGTGCCGGATAGGTTGCGCGTGCGGACCTCCGGTTCGATGGTCGAGGCGGATGCGGCAGGGGCATCCTTCTCCTGCGCAACAGTGGGTCCGCCTAAGGCGAATGCGGCGAGAACCGCCAGAGCGCTACGAAGAATCATGCTGGTGCCTATGCCAAGCTTGCCTGTGACAGTAAATCTCAGCCGGGCCTGCCGCCATGCTCATGCCAGAGCCGCATGAAGTCACGTCGGTTCTTCGGACCATAGGTCGCAAAGCTCGGGTTTGCCTCCGCCCGGTGGGCTGCGCGGCGCTCGGTCAAAGTGGACGCGCGTTTGGCCTGCGGCACATCGATGCCATAAACCTCAGCTCCGTTGAGACCGAAAATGCGGCGTTTGGCATAGGCATCGAGCGCCGGATAGCCGAAGCGTTCCTGATATTCCTCGCCAATCTCGAAGGCACGGAAGGCCTGGATTTGGTCTTGCGGACTGCCGAACCAGATACTGTCCGTGCCCCAGATGATCCGCTCTTCGCCGAAGGTCGCGAGCAGCTTGCCGAGAACATGGGCTGCTTCGTCCGGGCGACTCATCAAGTGCCGCCATACCGAACCGAGCTCGGCATAGAGATTGCCCTCGTTGCGCTTGAGACCGGCGTCCTTGTGCGCCTTGATCAGCCGGTCGACGCCTTGCGGATCGTCGGGATTGTAGGCGCCTTCGGTTTTCGCGTGCTCCATGCCCGAATGGTAGACGAGGAAGGTGAGGTCGGGGTTTTGCACCGCCGCGCGGCCCATGTCTTGTGGCGAGGAATATTCGTATTCGAGCCCGTAGAGCGGGATACCCTTGTGAACCGCGATGGTGGTGACACCGAGCCTGCGCGCTTCGTCGAAGGCGCGGTTCGCGAGATCGCTTTCGTCGAGGAAAAAGCCGCGCCCGTCCGGCCCCCATTGCGGGTACATCTTCCACGCATCGACCTTGTGAACGCGCGCCTTCTCTTCCATCGCTTCGAGGTCGCCAGGATCGTTGGGCAACAGGCCGCCGTGGATCAGGCAGCGCGCATCCTCTCCCCCGATGCTCTGGACAATCTCGCGCGCTTCGGCGGCATAATGCGTGGGTGTGGGATTGCTTTGCTGGCTGCCCCACAGGGCGGAGACTACCGCCACATCGGTGTCGCTGTCGAGATAGACTTCCTTGGCCAGCGTCTGCGCGGAATAGCATTCATATCCCTCGCCGCCGCATTTCGCATATTGTCCGAAGGCCCGCCGCAGGACAGCGTCCCAGATCTCGCCCTCGCGCCCGACTTTCCATGCGCCGGAGGGGTCGACGCAGTGCGTCTGAACATCGAAGATAAATTCATCGCCTGTCAGGGCAGAAGCTGCCGCTTCACTGTCGAGGGCGGCATCATTCGGGAGAGCATAGCGCCCGCCCGCCTGCGGATTGGCGGCGTTGCAGGCAGACAGCGTTGCTGCGGCTCCTGCCGCGCTGACGAGGAACTCGCGCCTCCCCATACCGAGCCTGCGCGCATTTGCAGTTGCGGTTTCGTGCGCGATTGCATTGGCTCGCTTCTGCTCTTCAGTGAGATCCAGGGGCAGGAATTCGCCATTGCTGGTTCCGTCAAAACGAACCGGCAGGCGCGTGCCTTCGGGATCGAGATCGAATTTGGCCATGATAATCTCCCCAGCCGAAGAGATTACCACACTGTCGTCCAAGGCGAAGCGCGATCCGATGAGTGGCGGATAGGCCTCTGCCGAAGGGGCGTGTGGCTAGGGCTTCCCGCCCATCCTCTTGTAACGCGTTTTGCCATAGCGCGTCTTGCGCGTGCCGGGGCGCCCGGCATCGCTGCGCCCGACGCGCGGGGCCTTCTTTTCTTCGTCTCCAAGGCCCAGCTCGTCGTTCTCGAGACGGCGGATCTCGTCGCGCAAGCGGCCGGCTTCCTCGAATTCGAGATCGGCGGCGGCGGCGCGCATGCGTTTTTCGAGGTCCTCGATATAGGCGCGCAGATTGTGGCCGACGAGGTTGTTGCGCTCCTCGTCGCCCGTATCGACCGTGACGCCATCCTGGCTCGCCGTGTCGGCGACGATATCGGCGATCTGGCGCTTGATCGTCTGCGGCGTGATGCCGTGTTCTTCGTTATAGGCGCGCTGTTTCTCGCGGCGGCGCTCGGTCTCCGCCATCGCGCGTTCCATGCTGCCGGTGATGCGGTCGGCATAAAGGATCACGCGGCCATCGACATTGCGCGCGGCGCGGCCGATGGTCTGGATGAGGCTGGTTTCGGAGCGCAGGAAGCCTTCCTTGTCGGCATCGAGGATGCAGACAAGCCCGCATTCGGGAATGTCGAGCCCCTCGCGCAACAGATTGATGCCGACCAGCACGTCGAAGACGCCGAGCCGCAGGTCGCGGATCAGCTCGATGCGTTCGAGCGTCTCGACGTCGGAGTGCATGTAGCGGACCTTGACGCCCGCCTCGTGCATGAATTCGGTCAGGTCTTCCGCCATCCGTTTGGTCAGCGTAGTGACGAGCGTGCGATAGCCTTTGGCGGCGGTCTTCTTGCATTCCTCTATGCAGTCCTGCACCTGATCCTCGACCGGCTTGATATCGACCGGCGGATCGATCAGCCCGGTGGGGCGAATGACCTGTTCGGCGAAGACGCCGCCGGTCTGCTCCATCTCCCATGTGCCCGGCGTTGCCGAAACGCAGAAGGTCTGCGGGCGCATCGCATCCCATTCGTTGAAGCGCAGGGGGCGGTTGTCGATACAGCTCGGCAGCCGGAAACCGTATTCGGCCAGCGTGATCTTGCGGCGGTGGTCGCCGCGCGCCATCGCGCCGATCTGCGGCACCGTCTGGTGGCTTTCGTCGACGAACAGCAGCGCGTTTTCGGGAAGGTATTCGAACAGCGTGGGCGGCGGTTCGCCCGGCAGGCGGCCGGTGAGGAACCGGCTGTAGTTCTCGATCCCGGCGCAGGAGCCGGTGGCGGCGATCATCTCGAGGTCGAAATTGGTCCGCTGTTCCAGACGCTGGGCTTCGAGCAGACGGCCTTCTTCGTGCAGTTCCTTGAGGCGTTCCTGCAGCTCGAACTTGATGGCCTCGCTCGCCTGCTTCATCGTCGGGCCGGGCGTTACGTAGTGCGAGTTCGCATAGACGCGGACCTTGTCGAGGCTGGCGCCCTTCTTGCCGGTCAGCGGATCGAATTCGCTGATTTCCTCGATCTCGTCGCCGAAGAAGCTGATCCGCCAGGCCATGTCCTCGTAGTGCGAGGGGAAAATCTCGAGATTGTCGCCGCGCACGCGGAAGTTGCCGCGCGCGAAAGCGGCATCGTTGCGCTTATATTGCAGCGCGACGAGCTTGCGGATCAGCTCGCGCTGGTCGACGCTCGTGTCCTTCTTGATGTCGAATATCATCGCCGAATAGGTTTCGACCGATCCGATACCGTAGAGGCAGGACACACTGGCGACGATGATGACGTCGTCGCGTTCAAGCAGCGCGCGCGTGGCCGAGTGGCGCATCCGGTCGATCGCCTCGTTCACCGAGCTTTCCTTCTCGATGTAGGTGTCCGACCGGGGGACGTAGGCTTCGGGCTGGTAGTAGTCGTAATAGCTGACGAAATACTCGACCGCGTTTTCCGGGAAGAAGCTTTTGAATTCGCCATATAGCTGCGCGGCGAGGATCTTGTTCGGGGCGAGGACCAGGGCAGGGCGCTGCAGTTCCTCGATCACCTTGGCCATGGTGAAGGTCTTGCCCGAGCCGGTGACGCCGAGCAGTACCTGCGTCTGGTCGCCTTCCTTCGCCGCACCGGTCAATTCGGCGATCGCGGTGGGCTGGTCGCCGCTGGGTGTATAGTCGCTGACGAGTTTGAACTTCTTTCCCGGCATCGACTTTTCGGGGCGCGCGGGCTTGTGGGGTACGAACTCGCCGGTGGTGTCCGGCTCTTCCAACCCTCTTCGAATGACGAGTTCGCTCATGCGCGCACATATGGGGAACAGCGGGCTTGCACGCAACGGTGCTTGCCTCGCGTCGTTCGACTGCTAGCCTCGCGAGGAGAATTGGGAGACTCGATATGCGCCGTATCGCCATTGCCGCCGTCGCCAGCCTCACCCTTGCTGCCTGCGGCGGCTCCACCAGTGCCGACGCCGACGGCGATGGCGAGATCACGATGGAGGAAGCCGCGGCCAAGACGGCGGACATGGTCAAGCCGCAGCCGGGCAAGTATCGCGCCACGGTGGAATTCGTCGATATCGAGATGCCCGGGGCGCCCCAGCAGGTGCAGGATATGATGCGCGGCATGTTCGATCAGGGGCCGCAGACGCACGAATACTGCCTCACCGAAGAAGAGGCCGAGCGCGGTTTCGAGGAAATGGCGCGGCAGGCCCGCGAGGACGATTCGAACTGCAGTTTCGAGAAATTCGATGCCGATGGCGGCCGGATCGACGCGGTGATGAACTGCAATACGGGCGGGCAGGGCGCTGCCCGCATGACCATGCAAGGCACCGGGGATGAAACCTCTTCGCAGATGACCATGACCATGGATGCCGAGGGTCCCGGCGGCGAAACCATGAAGATGACCATGCAGAGCTCGCAGGAACGCATCGGCGATTGTGACGCCTAGCTGACCTCGCACGATTAGGGAGCCATTCATCGGCTTCGTGCATTATTACGCGGTGATGGCATCGTTACCGTTCAAAGACACAAGATTCATCGACCGCGAGGAATTGGCGCGTCGCTGGGCGCTGGCCGCCGAGCCGAGTCCCGACGATGCGCGCGGGCCGCGCTGGCAGTTGCTATTGCGCGAATTCCTCTGGCCGCTCGAGCCGGTTCGCCGGTTGGTCGACACGCCGCTGTCGATTCCGGCGGCCCGCAATCCCAAGACCGTGATGCTCCTGCCCGGCTTCGGCGCGCATCCGATCCGCATGCGCTGGATGGCGCGTAACCTCGAGCGCGCGGGGCACTCGGCGAAGAAATGGGGCCTTGGCTACAATCTCGGTGCGACGGAAGCGCGTTTCCGGAAGGCGGAAGAACGGCTTGCGGACCTTCACCAACGTTCGGGAGAGCCGATCTATCTCGTGGGCTGGAGTCTCGGCGGGGTGATGGCGCGCGAACTGGCGAAGAAACACCCGGACAAGGTCGCCAAGGTGATCACCATGGGCTCGCCGTTCTCCGGCAGCCCGCGCGCCAACAATGGCTGGCGTGCCTATCAGGCGATCGCCGGCCACAGGGTCGATGAACCCGAAATCGATACCGTGATCCACGAAAAGCCGCCGGTGGAAACCGTGGCTTTCTGGAGCCCGCGCGACGGCGTCGTTCATCCCCGCGCGGCGTGTGGCAAGCCCGGCGAACGCGATCGCGCCGTGCCCTTGCGGTGTTCGCACATGGGTTTCGTGCTGACCCATGAGGCGGTTGTGGCAGTATTGGGGGAACTGGACCGCTCCTGAACCTTTAATTCCCTGAACGAGGGCGTCCTGTCCTCTCGCTGCCGGTCGAGAATGGTGGCGATCTCAACCACTCCGGGGGGCCATGAGCGGCAACGCCGATCATTTCGACGAGATGCACGAGCCCGATGGCGGCGTTCGTGAGGCCTATTCCGGCTATTGCGAGTGGTTCGACGACCAGGAAAACGCGCTGTTGCGGCGCAAGCATGCCGAGGCCGAGACCAATTTTCGCAAAACCGGCATCACTTTCAACGTTTATGGCGAGGACGAAGCCGAGGAACGGCTGATCCCCTTCGACATGGTGCCGCGCGTGATTTCGGCCGGCGAATGGCGCAAGCTAACCCGCGGGATCGAGCAGCGCGTGTCGGCGCTCAACGCATTCATGCACGACCTCTACCACCGGCAGGAGATCATCCGCGCGGGCCGGATCCCGGAGCGCCTGTTCAGCCAGAACGAGGCCTGGCTCCCGCACATGGTCGGGTTCACGCCGCCGGGCGGGGTCTACACGCATATCGTCGGGATCGACCTGGTACGCACCGGACCGGACGAATTCTACGTCTTGGAAGACAATGCCCGCACGCCGTCGGGTGTCAGCTACATGCTGGAAAACCGCGAAACCATGATGTCGATGTTTCCCGAGCTGTTCATGCGCGTGCCGGTGGAGCAGGTCTCGGACTATCCAAGGCGGCTGGCCAAGAGTCTTGCCGCCTGCGCTCCGCGTTGCACCAAGGGCAAGCCGATCGTCGCGGTGCTTACGCCCGGCATCTACAATTCCGCGTACTTCGAACATGCCTTCCTCGCCGACCAGATGGGAGCCGAACTTGTCGAGGGCTCCGATTTGCGGGTGATCGACGGGCGTGTCGCCATGCGCACGACCCGCGGATACCAGCCCGTCGACGTGATATACCGCCGGGTGGACGACGAATTCCTCGACCCGCTGACCTTCAACGAGGACAGCGTGCTCGGCGTGCCGGGGATCATGGATGTCTATCGCGCGGGCGGTGTCACCATCGCCAATGCGCCGGGCACCGGGGTCTGCGACGACAAGGCGATCTATTCCTTCATGCCCGAAATCGTCGAGTTCTATACCGGCGAAAAGCCGCTACTGCCGAATGTCGAGACACACCGCTGTGCGGACGAGGAAGCGTGCAAATACGTGCTCGAAAATCTCGCGGAGCTGGTGGTGAAGGAGGTCCATGGTTCAGGAGGCTACGGCATGCTGATCGGGCCGACCGCGAGCAAAAAGGAAATCGAGAGCTTCCGTCGGAAAATAGCCGACAATCCCGAGAACTACATTGCCCAGCCGACACTGGCCCTGTCGACTTGCCCGGTCTTCACCAAGAAGGGGCTCGCGCCGCGTCATGTCGATCTGCGTCCCTTCGTGCTGGTTTCGCCCGACAAGATCGACATTACTCCCGGCGGCCTCACACGCGTGGCGCTCAAGAAGGGCTCGCTGGTCGTCAATTCGAGCCAGGGCGGGGGCACCAAAGATACCTGGGTGCTGAAGGACTGATGGCCGGGGAATGCCCATGCTAGGCCGGACCGCCAACGGGCTATTCTGGATGTTCCGCTATCTCGAGCGGGCGGAAAACACCGCGCGATTGCTCGATGCGGGCTTGCGCATGGCCTTGACCCGCGATCTCGTTACCGCCGAAGAGGAATGGCGTTCGGTCATTTCGACGTCCGGACAGCGTAGCGGGTACGAGGCCAAGCACGCGACCTATTCGGGCCAGCAAGCGTGGAACTTCATCCTGCGCGACAAGGACAACCCGTCCTCCATCCTCGCCATGTTCGGTCAGGTTCGCCAGAATGCCCGGCTTGCCCGCAATGCGATCAGCGGCGAATTGTGGGAAGCGATCAACGAGAACTGGCTCACGATCAAGGACCAGCTGTCCAAGCCGGTCGGCGAGAACCGCGTACTCGAAACCGTCGCCACTATCCGGCGGGCCGGCACGATGGCGCGCGGCGCGATGGAAGGTTCGATGCTGCGCAACGAGGGCTATCACTTCGCGCAGGCCGGCGCCTTCATCGAACGCGGTGACAGCATCGCCCGGATTCTGGATATCAAATACTACCTTCTGCTGCCCTCGCTGTCCTATGTCGGGTCGAGCCTCGATACGGGCCAGTGGGATCAGGTGCTGCGCTCCGTCTCGGGCGACCGCGCCTATCGCTGGCTCAATGCCGGGCAGATCGATGCGCGCGGGATTTGCGACTTTCTGATCCTCGACGATTGTTTCCCGCGCTCTCTCGCCTTCTGCCATTCGGAGCTGCGCGCCAATCTGGCCGCGCTGGCGCGCCTGCATGGCCAGGAAGGCGAAAGCAATGCGTTGATGCGCGCGGCCGATACGCGGCTGGCCGACCTCACCATCGACGACGTGTTCGACCAGGGATTGCACGAATTCCTGGTCGATTTCACAGCGTCCAACGTCGCGATCGGCAATGCCATCGCCAAAGATTATCGGTTCCTGTCCTGATGCGCCTTTCGATACGCCATACTACCCGTTATCGCTTCGATTCCCCGGTGGTCCATGCGCTCCAGCGCCTGCGCCTTACGCCCAAGGAAACGCAGGGGCAGGAAATTCTCGAATGGGAGATGGAATACGACCGCGCCAATCCGGAACTCACCTACGAGGACCAGCACTGCAACACGGTGACATTGGTGGCGGTCGAAGAGGGTACGCAGGCGGTTACCGTAACCTGCCGCGGCAAGGTCGATACGCACGACCATGCCGGCGTCATCGGACGCCATGCGGGGCTTCTTCCGCTGTGGTGTTTCCTGGGCCAGACCAAGCAAACGCGGCCCGGGTCCGGCATGCACAAGCTGGCGCAGGAAATGAAAGCGCGCGACGAGGAGCGCATCGATATGCTGCACGGCCTGTCCGCGGCAATCCTCGATCGCGTTGCCTACAAGACCGGTACGACACATTCGCGTACCATTGCCGAGGAGGCCTTCGCCTCGGGTAGCGGTGTTTGCCAGGACCATGCGCACATTTTCATCGGCATCGCCCGTTCACTCGGAATACCCGCGCGCTACGTCAGCGGATATCTGATGATGAACGACCGGGTCGAACAGGAAGCGGGTCATGCCTGGGCCGAAGCCTTCGTCGAGGAGCTCGGCTGGGTGGGATTCGATATTTCCAACGGGATCAGCCCCGATGCGCGCTATGTTCGGGTGGCCACGGGGCGCGATTACCGCGACGCCGCTCCGGTGACCGGGATCAGCTTCGGCAGCACTTCGACGGTGCTCGAGGTCGATGTCGCAGTAGAACAACAACAAGTGCAGCAGTGAACCTGCCAAGAGGATGAATTCATGACCTATTGCGTGGGGATGATGCTCGACAAGGGCCTGGTTCTGATGAGCGATACCCGTACCAATTCGGGCGTCGACAATATCTCCGTTTTTCGCAAGATGTTCACCTGGAGCGTGGCGGGCGAGCGGATCATCACGCTGATGACCGCTGGCAATCTCGCCAGCACGCAGGCGGTGATCAGTCAACTGGAAGAGCGGATGAAAGAGCCCGACGAGCGCGGGAACATTATCCTCAAGTCGCCAACCATGTTCCAGGTCGCGACCGAAATCGGCAAGCTGCTGCGGGCGATCATCGCCGATCGCCAGCAAGCCAATGGCGAAAAGGGCAGGGGACGTTTTACCGCCTCGATCATCGTAGCCGGGCAGATCGCGGGAATGGAGCCGCGCCTGTTCATGGTCTATCCCGAAGGAAACTTCATCGAGGCGAGTCATGACACGCCCTTCTTCCAGATAGGCGAAACCAAATACGGCCGCCCGATCATCATTCGCGGCTACGACCGAGCCATGAGCATGGAAGATGCCGTCAAGCTTGTGATGGTCAGCTTCGATTCCACGCTCAAGGCCAATCTGTCGGTCGGCCTTCCGCTCGATTTGCAAGTCATCGAACGCGATACCTTTGCGCCGACGCACGAGCATCGCGTTACGCATGAGGATCCCTATTTTCAGGCAATCTCGTCAAGCTGGGGCGATGCGCTCAAGAGTGCTTTTCACTCACTGCCTGATTATGATTTTTATAAAGATGGGTAATATACTAACTTCTTTGGTAATATATATTCCATTCGGGTGAACTAAACAGATATTCCTATCTGGTTAATTCCGAATTTATTTCAGGGAAACAAATATATAGCGCGATAGTCCTTATTGATTTATGACTTGCTTCATGAAGGAGCGCCAGATTCTCCATATCGTGGGTGGTTCGAGCCGGTGCAGGGCGGAGCAGTCGCATCTCGTTTACGAGCTTGGGCACCACTGCGAGACCTATTCGGACGCGCACGAATTTCTGGAGCGCCCGCCCGAAGAGGGGGTCATCCTCGCGCGCGACGACCCTGACCGGGGTGGTGCCGCCGGAATCCTGAGCGCGCTGGCGGGAAATGGGGTGTGGTTTCCCGTAATCGCGACTGCGCCGGAACCGCGGCCCGGCAATGTGGTCAACGCGGTCAAGGCGGGAGCGCTCGACTATCTGTCCCTTCCGCTGCGCCCGACCCGGCTTGCGCAAGCCCTCCAGCGCATCAGCGAAGACCTCGACGTATACACCCAGGCGCGGCGCAGGATGGTGGAAGCCCGCAGCAGGATTGCCAGCCTTTCCCCGCGCGAGCGTGAGGTGCTCGACTGGCTGGCCGAAGGGTGCAGCAACAAGTCGATTGCCAGCAAGCTCAACATCAGCCCGCGCACGGTCGAGAACCATCGGGCGAACCTCATGTCCAAGCTCCGCGCAGAGCATCCGGCACAGGCTGTCCGGTTGCAATTGGAAGCCCATTTGGAAGACAGTGTGCGCGAGACCACGGGCTAAAGCTCCATGGGCGCTAGCGGCAGTAGTTGTTGCCACCATATTCGAGATGGAAATGGTCCTCGTGCGCCTTGTCGTAATCGGGACCGAGCACCGTGCCGAACCGCTTGCATGCACTGGAATGGATCACGCGCAGGAATTCGCGTTCCCTTGGCGAGGCGTTCCATCCCGACTGGACCGAGATACGTCGCCCATCGGCCAGTACGAAGGCTGCCACGTCGATCGCTTCGGCGCGTGAATGGGCGCTGCGCCGCGCGGTGCCCGCAACATTGCGGCACGAATAGCTTCCCATGGTCTCGATCCGGCGGAGCGGGCTGCCCAGGATCTGCCGGGCGGCGCGATCGACGCCGAAGCGTGCCCATCCGGCGAAACTGTTGGCCAGCGGGCAGGCGACTGCGCCAAGGTTCGTGACGCTGAACTCATGCGCATCGCCGGCGACCCCATCGAGCCGCACACTGTTGGTCGTGGAACAGCCGGCGCCGTAGAACTTGTCCGGTAGCGGGGCAAAGCGCGAGCCCGTCTGGCCCAATTCGGCATAGCATTGGCGAGCCTCGGACCGCGCGACAGCGACGGGACCGGACCCTGCCTGCCGCGCCGTCCGCTCGGCCGAGTTGGAGCTGGGTATGGCGCTGCATCCCGCCAGGGTGAGGAGAACGAGCAGAGAGAGGGCGGGATGCAAGCGCATGACCGGGAATATTCCAGAGGCATGGTTAACTTTCAGCTAACGACGCTACGGAAAGCCTGCTCGTGCGCGTTCCGCCCTGCTCAATCGGGTGCCTGCACCTGCTCCCAAAGCTCGATCTTCACGCCATCGGGATCGAGAATCCAGGCGAATTTGCCATAGCCCTCGTCGACATGGCCGAGTACCTCGACGCCCTTGTCCCTGAGCTGCGCGACCATGCCGTCACAATCGTCGACGCGCAGGTTGATCATGAAACCGCCCTTGCCCGGTTTGATGTATTCGTCGTCGGTAAAGTTGCTGATGAGCGAATAGGGCTTGTCGCCCGTCTCCTCCGACCAGTTCAACTGTGGCCCGTATTCGCCGTCGATGCCCAGGGTATCGCGATACCACGCACGCGTCGCTGCCGGGTCCTCGACCACATAGAACACCCCACCCAGGCCGGTTACCTTCGCCATGACGCTCTCCTCACTTGCACGACCATCAATAGCCGCTTGCCTGCCCGTCCTTGCGCATCTCCGTCGCGCCGGTCAGCACGCCCGTTTCGGGATCGCGCGCAATAGCCTGGTAGCCACCGAACATGATGCCGTTGTCGATCACGTCCACCTTGTGGCCCATGGCGCGCAAGCGCTCGATCGTTTCGGCGGGGATGCCGGGCTCGACATAGAGCGTGCCGAGCGGGTCGGCTGCCGGTCCCTCCAGCGGCTCGGTGGGCTGACGGCCGCCGTCGTGGTTGAAGCGCGCCGCATCGCCGGCTTCCTGCAGGTTCATACCGTAATCGACGATATTGACGAGGATCTGGACATGGCCCTGTGGCTGCATGCCGCCACCCATCAGGCCCAGCGTCATCCACGGCTTGCCGTCCTTCTTAACGAAGGCGGGGATGATCGTGTGGAAGGGGCGCTTGCCGGGCGCGTAGGCATTGGGATGCGCAGGATCGAGGCTGAACAGCTCGCCACGATCCTGGAACATGAAGCCGGTGCCGGGCGCGACCAGCCCGCCGCCCATTCCGCGATAGTTCGACTGGATCAGGCTGACCATCAGGCCCTCGCCATCGACCACGGTGAGGTAGGTAGTGTCGCCTTCGCCCTCGAGCTTGGGTTCGCCGGGCCCGAATTCGGGCGTAGCCTTGTCCGGGTCGATCAGCGCGAAGCGTTCAAGGCCGTATTCCTCGGTGAGCAGTTCCTCGGGGAAGGGGGCGAAGTCGGTATCGGCATAGAAGCGTGCGACATCGGCATAGGCGAGGCGCTTCGCCTCGACCATGTAATGCAGCGCCTCGGGGCTGCCGCGTTCCCATTGCGAAAGGTCGATGTTCTTGAGGATATTGACCATCTGCAATGCGGCGAAGCCCTGGCCGTTGGGCGGCAGTTCGCACAGCTCGTAGCCATTCTTGTATTCGGCACAGGCCGGCTCGACCCAGTCGCTGGTGTGGTTGGCGAAATCGTCGCGCGTGAAGGCGCTGCCCTGCGCCTGGAGATAGTCCACCATCACTTGCGTGAGCGCGCCGTCATAGAAAGCATCGCGTCCCTCGCGGCCGATCGTCTCAAGCGTATCTGCGAGGTCGGGATTCCTGAAGATTTCGCCCGCGTTCGGCGCATCGCCGTCGGCGAACCAGACCTTGATCGCGTTGTCGAATTCGAACGGATAGGCCTCGCGTCGCGCGGTATAGGCGCGGAGCGCACGGTCGAGATACATGCCGATGACCGGTGCGATCGGGTGCCCGTCGCGGGCATAGCGCACCGTGGGGGCGAGATTCTCTGCCATCGACAGCTTGCCGAATTTTGCGTGCATCGCGAACCACGCATCGACCGTGCCGGGGATCGTGACGGGCAAGGGGCCGACCGGGGGCAGCGCGTCCGCGCCGTCGAGTTTTTCGAGCAGTTGCTCCAGCGTCTGCCCCTTGGGGCTGCGACCGGATCCGTTGATCCCATGCAGCTTGCCGGTCTCGGGATCGTAGACGATCGCATAGAGATCGCCGCCGATGCCATTGCCGGTCGGCTCCATCAGGCCGAGCGCGGCATTGGCGGCAATTGCCGCGTCGACCGCATTGCCGCCCGCCTTGAGGATATCGAGCGCGACCTGCGTCGCCAGCGGGTGCGCGGTGGCGGCCATGCCGTTTTCCGCAATCACCGGGCTGCGCGCCCAGTTCGCGCCCACCGGCCGCCCGCCGCCGCCGATCTGTTCTTCGACCGTGGGCGCGGCCGAAGGCTCCTGCCCGGTCGCCGGGATGGCCGTGAGGGCGAGGGCCGCTATGCCCGCCATTAGTGCTCGCATCTGTGTCTCCTCTATCGGGAGACGGTGTGGCGAAGCTGCGTCAGGCTGGCAAGGGGCGCTCTGCGGAGCCTGCGGTCGCCTTGCTGACCAGCCAGATGGCGAGCCAGGCGGCGATGAAGCCCGGGACGATTTCGTAGAGCCCCTGATCCATGCCGGGCAGGGCGGAATTCCAGCCCAGCGCGATCCAAGCCATCACTACGGCCGCGCCGGTGACGAGCCCTGCCACGGCGCCTGCGCCGGTCATACGGTCCCAGGTCAGCGAAAGGATGATCAGCGGACCGAAGGCTGCGCCGAAACCGGCCCATGCGTTCGAGACGAGGCCGAGCACCTGGCTGTCGGGATCGCTGGCGATGACGATCGCCGCGAAGGCGACCAGCGCCACGCAGATGCGCCCAACGTTCACGCTCTCGCGCTCCGAGGCATTGCGGCGGAAGAACAGCTTGTAGAAATCCTCGGTCAGCGAGCTGGAAGCAACCAGCAGCTGCGAACTGATCGTCGACATGATTGCCGCCAGCAGCGCCGCCAGCAGGAAGCCGGTGATCAACGGATGGAACAGCAGGTTGGCGAGCACGATGAAGATCGTTTCCGGATCGTCCACCACCAGACCGTTGCGTTCCACGAAGGCTCGCCCCGCGATGCCGATACCGATCGAGCCGAGCAGCGCCACGCCCATCCAGGTCATGCCGATATTGCGCGCCGGGCGCACCTTCTCGACCGTGTCGATGGCCATGAAGCGCACGATGATATGCGGCTGGCCGAAATAGCCGAGGCCCCACGTCACTGCACTGATGAAACCGAGCAGGGTGAGGCCGGCGGTGAGACTCAGAAAGCCGTCGACCGGCACTTGCGTGAGTGATCCGCCCCCGCTGCCGCCCTCGCCGAACATGACGACCAGCGGCATGACGATCAGCGCGACGACCATGATCAGGCCCTGCACGAAATCGGTCAGGCTGACGGCAAGAAAACCGCCGACCATCGTATAGGCCAGCACGACCAGCGCGGTGATCCAGATGCCGAGCATGTAATCGCTCATGCCGACATCGCCGAATGCGCTGGCGAAACTGGTTTCGAACAGCTTGCCGCCGCCGACCAGGCCTGCCGCGGTATAGACCGCGAAGAATACCACCACGATCAGCGCCGAGATAACGCGCAGCGCAACCGCCTTGTCGGGGAAGCGGTTGGCGAGAAACTCGGGAATGGTCAGCGAATTGCCGTAGCTTTCGGTCTGCGCGCGCAGACGCGGCGCAACCACGAACCAGTTGGCCAGTGCGCCCACGAACAGTCCGATGCCGATCCATGCCTCGACCAGCCCGCTGGCGTAAAGCGCGCCGGGCAGGCCGAGCAGAAGCCAGCCGCTCATATCCGAAGCGCCGGCGCTCAGGGCTGCGACTGCCGGTGGCAGGTTGCGTCCGGCGAGGAGGTAGCCCTCACTGGTATCGGTCGACCGCTTCCAGGCCCACAGGCCGATCGCGATCATGAGAATAAAATATAAGGCGAGTGAAATATATGTGCCGGTCTGCATGGGCGCGCCACCTAACAGACTGATGCTGCGCTGACCACCGGCCTCGGGGAATTGCTCCGATAACGGGTCTTCGAGCGTGAGACATGGCCAATCGCGCGCGCGTCTTATAGGGCTCGATTATGCCGATGACGCTTATTACCGGCCTGATGGCGCTCGCCTTTTGCACCGTGCATCTGTTCGTCGGAAAATTGCGCTTTCTCGAGCGAACGCCGCGCAGCAAATGGCTGAGTTTCGCGGGCGGCGTAGCAGTCGGATATGTGTTCCTGCACATCCTACCCGAACTGGGCGCGCATGCGACGACATTCGGCCGGGAGACACAGCTCGCTGCGGTGATTGCGGAAAGCTGGGTCTACACCTTGTCGCTGGCCGGACTCGTCCTCTTCTACGGATTGGAGCGTGCGCTCGCAGTTTCGCGCGACGAGCGAATGACAAACGAGGGCAGGGACAGGCCGCATCGTGGCATCTTCTGGGTTCATATCGGGGCCAGCGGTTTGCTCATGCTGATGATCGCCTATTTGCTCAACCACCGCGAGGATTCCGGGACGGCCGGGCTTGTCCTTTATTTTGCGGCGATGATGCTCCATTTCGTCACGGCAGACTTCGGTACGCGCTCCGACCATCCCGAACTTTACGATCGGCGAGGCCGCTGGATACTCGCGGTGGCCACGCTGGGCGGATGGGCGCTGGGCTTGCTGGTGGATTTGCCCGAAATCGTCATCGCCTGCCTGTTCGCTTTCGTCGCGGGAGGGATCGTGTTGTTGGTGCTGAAGGAAGAACTGCCCGAGGAGCGCAAGAGTTACTTTCTGCCGTTTCTCGGGGGTGTGGCCCTGTATGCGGTCCTGGTCTTGGGAGAGATTCACCTCGTCGTGACCTGAAACGCCGCAGGCTGAGCGCGAGCGCGCTTCTGCGCAAGGCCCGACAATGAATACTTCTCATAGGTTCACACCGAAATGCGAACCGCTAGATTGAAGAGGCTGACTTGGGCCGGCAAAAGCCCTGTCACTCCCCGCGGTTCGTGTCGTCGGCGACTTTGGTCCAAGGCTCGCGGGGGGTGACAGGCACCAGCCCAGGCGAGGCGCGCTTTGAAGCCACCGAAGGAGGTCCTGTGACAATCGACCTGACGCAAATGGTTTGCTTACCTCATTCGCCCCTATTCATGGCCGCGGCTTGTGCGGGTCGCGGCGATCATCCTGTTTCCGATTGCGATACCCGTATTGCTTGCGCTGATCTGCGCGACGATCCTGTCGCATTTCATGCTCTCGGTACTGGACGGTTTGCGCAGATTCCTCACAACGCCCCGCAAACAGCTATCGCGTCATACGATGTATTCCCATCATCGCTGATGCCAGATGCTTCGCATCGCCTGTCGTTGCTACAGGAATCCGTAACGGTAGCCCATCGCTACAGCCGCAGCGAGGGTGGGGGCATCGAGCTTGCGCCGGATATTGGCGCAGTGATGATCGACTGTCGGTAAAGCGATAGACAACCGTTCGGCAATCCGATCCCGCCGCAATCCTTGGGAAAGCGCGCCCAATACGTCCTTTTCTCTCGGCGAGAGGCTCGAAAAACACCTGTCGGCATGCATGGCGAGGCGCGGATGGAGGTGCTCGATCAGCGCGAATGTAGCCACGAGCAAGTCGCAGGACATGTCCTGCGCATGGGCGCGGCTGCCGTGGTCACCGCCCAGTCCCAGCCCGAAATATTGCACGGTGCCCTCGCGTCCGCGCACGGCGGTCCGACCGACCAGTCCGACTGCGTCCTTCAGCCCCGCATCGGCGCACCCTCGAAGAACGGGTGCGGAGACGAGATCTTGCCCCTCCAGCTGCGGTACGAGCCAGTCGCCGAAACCGAAGCTCGAATAGGATCGCGTCTCGCTCAGCGCTTCCACTTGCCGTGCGACATAATCGTCGGCGGCCAGGCCGGCTGCGTTGTATTCCTCGAGCCAATATTCCGGCATGTTGGATGCAAAAAGGTCGGGCGCGCTCTCCTCGGCGCCGCCAAGCTCGACTAAACCGAAGTTATAGTACTCGATACCGGATGCATTGATGAAGGCGGCATATGCATCCAACACCTCGTCGAAGGTGAGTTTGGCCTCGCCAGCGCGCGATTCGAACAACGTCGACAGAAAACTCGCCAGGTGCGGCGGCACGAAATCTCCTCCCGGCAAGAGCCCTCGATGGGAGGAGATGTAGCGAAACGGAAGCGGCGCGTCGAATCAGCGGGTTAGGACGCTTCCATCTTGCGTTTCGCGCGCTTGCGCTCGTGCGGGTCGAGGATCGCCTTGCGCAGGCGGATGCTTTCGGGTGTTACCTCGACCATTTCGTCATCGTCGATATAGGCGATCGCCTGCTCCAGCGTCATCACGCGCGGCGGGGTCAGGCGGATGGCGTCGTCCTTGCCGGTCGAACGGAAGTTCGTCAGCTGCTTCGACTTCATCGGGTTGACTTCGAGATCGTCAGGCTTGGCGTTTTCGCCGATGATCATGCCCTCGTAGATCTTCGCCTGCGGGCGGATGAACAGCTCGCCACGGTCTTCCAGCGCGTTGAGCGCGTAGCCCACGGCTTCGCCCGGGACCATCGAGATGAGAACGCCGTTCTGGCGGCCTTCGATCGGCCCGCGATAGGTATCGTACTTTTCGAACAGGCGGTTCATGATGCCCGTGCCGCGCGTGTCGGACAGGAATTCGCCGTGGTAGCCGATCAGGCCGCGCGAGGGGGCGGAGAAGGTGATGCGGGTCTTACCCTGGCCCGAGGGGCGCATCTCGGTCAGCTCGGCCTTGCGGCGCTGCATCTTCTCCACGACCGTGCCCGAATGCTCGTCGTCGACGTCGATGACGACTGTTTCGAACGGCTCCATGCGCTGGCCGTTTTCCTCGCGGAACAGCACGCGTGGGCGGCTGATGCCGAGTTCGAAGCCCTCGCGACGCATCGTCTCGATCAGCACGCCGAGCTGGAGTTCGCCGCGGCCGGCGACCTCGAAGCTGTCCTTGTCGGCGCTTTCGGTGATGCGGATGGCGACATTGGTTTCCGCTTCGCGATAGAGACGATCGCGGATCATGCGGCTGGTGACCTTGCTGCCCTCGCGCCCGGCAAGCGGGCTGTCGTTGACCGAGAACTGCATGGCAAGCGTCGGCGGATCGATCGGCTGCGCTTCGATCGGTTCCTTCACCGCCGGATCGGCGATGGTGTTCGAGACGGTCGCCTTTTCGAGACCGGCGAGCGCGATGATGTCGCCCGCCTGCGCGCTGTCGACCGGTACGCGGTCGAGGCCGTCGAAGGACAGCAGCTTGGTCGCGCGGCCGACTTCGATGACGTTGCCGTCCGCGTCGAGCGCGTGGATCGGGTCGTTGACGTCGATCTTGCCCGACTGGACGCGGCCGGTGAGCACGCGGCCCATGAAATTGTCGCGGTCGAGCAGCGTGGCGAGGAAGCTGAACGGCGCTTCGGTGTCGAGGCCGGGTTCGGGCACGTGATCGACGATCAGCTTGAACAGCGGTTCGAGATTGCCCTCGCGGGCGTGCTCGTCTTCACTCGCATAGCCATCGCGGCCCGAGGCCCAGAGCGAGGGAAAGTCGAGCTGGTCGTCGTTGGCATCGAGCGAGGCGAACAGGTCGAACACTTCGTCCAGGACCGCCTGCGGGCGGGCATCGGACCGGTCGATCTTGTTGACCACCACGATCGGGCGCAGGCCGAGACCCAGCGCCTTGCCGGTGACGAACTTGGTCTGCGGCATCGGGCCTTCGGCGCTGTCGACCAGCAGGATGACGCCATCGACCATGCTCAGGATGCGCTCGACTTCGGCGCCGAAGTCGGCGTGGCCCGGCGTGTCGACGATATTGATACGCGTTCCGTTCCACTCGACGCTGGTGCACTTGGCGAGGATCGTGATCCCGCGTTCCTTTTCCAGATCGTTCGAATCCATCGCGCGCTCTTCGACGCGCTGGTTTTCGCGGAAGGTGCCCGATTGGCGGAAGAGCTGGTCGACGAGGGTGGTCTTGCCGTGGTCGACGTGGGCGATGATCGCCACGTTGCGCAGGTCGCGGGACATGGGTGTTTGCTTTCTATCAGGGTGTCGTAGCGTCAACGCGCAGGCGCGCTTCGCGTTTCGGGCGCGCCCCTAGCCCAGATGCTGCACTGCGGCAAGGCGCTGCGGTGTAACGCGAAAGGCACAGTCGTCGGATGAGCTTCTACGCTGGTCGGCTAAATACTTGAGAGGCCATGCGAGTCTGGTAACTCGCCGTGGCTTGCGTGATTTTGGGGACTGCGCAGCAGACCAAAAGACGTCTTGAGAGAAGAGGACCTTTCATGAAATTCATTACTTTCGGCCGCACTGCGACCGTTCGTACCGCCCTGCTTGCCGGCACCGCCGCGCTCGCGCTGCCCGCCGCTGCCCAGGCACAGGATGCCGCAACCGAGGCGGACGACACCGACGTCGAAGCGCCCGCCACCAGCAATGTCATCGTCGTGACCGCGACGAAGCGGGAGCAGACGCTGCAGGAAACCCCGGTCGCGGTCAGCGTGACCAGCGCCGAAACCATCGAACGCGCGCAGATCCGCGACGTCGCCGACCTCGCCACCGTGGTACCCTCTTTGCGCGTGAGCCAGAACCAGAGCTCGTTCGCGACCAGCTACTCGATCCGCGGCTTCGGCACCGACGGCAACAACATCGGCCTCGAACCCTCGGTCGCCATGTTCGTCGACGGCGTCTATCGCAGCCGTGCCGTTTCGCAGATTTCCGACCTCCCCGACATCCAGCGCGTCGAAGTGCTGCGCGGGCCCCAGTCGACCCTGTTCGGCAAGAACGCCAGCGCGGGCGTGATCTCGATCGTTACCAAGGAACCCGAGTTCGACTTCGGCGGCATGGTCGAGGCGAGTTACGGCAATTTCGATGCCATCGTGGCCAAGGGCTACGTGACCGGTCCGGTCAGCGATTCACTGGCCTTCAGCTTCGGCGCCGGCATCAACAAGCGCGACGGCTTCCTTACCAATGGCGTCAATGGTCAGGACATCAACGACCGTGACCGCTGGTTCACCCGCGGCCAGATGCTGTTCGACAACGGCGGCCCGCTGCGCGTCCGTGTGATTGCCGATTACGACCGTATCGAAGAGCGTTGCTGCGGTGTCGTAAACGTCGCACCCTCGGCGGAACTGGGCGCAATCCAGCTCCTCGGCGGACAGGTCAACGACTTCCGCAACAATCCCGATGGCGATGTCGTCTTCACCGATGTCGATCCGCTCAACGAGGTCGAGAACTACGGTATCTCGGGCCAGATCGATTACGAATTTGGCGCGCTGACGCTGACGTCCATCACCGCCTATCGCAACACCAGCCTGATGGCCGACCAGGACGTCGACTTCACCAGCCTTCCGGCGGTCACCGGTGCGAATATCGGCGACGCCGATATCGACACCTTCACCCAGGAACTGCGCATCGCGTCCGATTTCGACGGCCCGCTGAACTTCCTGATCGGCGGCTACTATTTCGACGAGCGCGTCGATACCTCGGACGACATCGTCTACGGACCCGGTTTCCGTCCCTTTGCCGACCTGCTGCTGCAGGGCGCCACCGGCGGAACGCAGAATGTCAACACGCTCGAAGCGACGCTTTCGGCGCTCAACGGCCAGAACTACACCGGCCAGTTCTTCGCTGCCGGCCAGGGCTTCTTCAACAACATCGTGCAGGATAACGAGGCCTATTCGTTCTTCGGCAATGTCGATTTCGAGATTACCGACCGGCTCGTTCTCACGCTTGGTGCGAACTACACCAAGGACAAGAAGCAGATCGTGACCAATTCGGTCAGCACCGATGTGTTCTCGAACATCGATCTGGTGGCTTCGGGCAATACGGCGATTACCCAGCAGGGTATCGCGGTCGGGGCCGGCCAGGCGCTCAACCTCGGTCGCCCGGCAACGGCTGCCGAAATCCAGGCGCTGATCGGCAATATCGGCCTTCCCGCCTTCAATCAGCTGATCGCCGGTCCGGCACAGGCCTTCGCCGATGCGAACGACACAAATCCCGCGGTCAACCCGCTGCTGGCGCTGACCCCGTTCCAGTTCCTGCCGCCGCTGCAGAACTGCCCGAACGCGGTGGAAGACTGCTCCACCAATGACGATGACTGGAGCTGGAACGTCCGCCTCGCCTATGAAATCTCGCCGACGCTCAACGTCTATGCGAGCTGGGCCACGGGCTACAAGGCGCCGAGCTTCAACCTGTCGCGCGACAGCCGTCCTCTCCCGGCCGACTTTGCCGCGCTTCAGGCAGCCGGGCTGGCGGTCACCAACCTGCGCCCCGGTACCCGCTTCGCCAATGCCGAAAATTCGGAAGTTTACGAAGTCGGCATCAAGGGCAATTGGGATCGCGCCGCCGCGAACCTGACCTTCTTCCAGCAGTCGATCGAGGATTTCCAGGCGAACACCTTCACCGGGACCTCCTTCATCCTGTCGAACGCGGGCAAGCAGGAAACCTTCGGCGTCGAGTTCGACGGCCAGTTCTACGCCAGCGACGAGCTGACGCTGAGCGTCGCGATGACCTATCTCGATGCGAAGTACGACAGCTTCGTCGCTTCGCCGGTCGGCGACCTTTCGGGTGAGCCGGTGGCCGGTGTGCCCGAACTGTCGGCCGTCTTCGGTGCGCAGTATGACAAGGAAGTCAATTCCAATGGCGACCGCATCATCCTGCGGGGCGATTTCTCCTATGCCTCGCCGGTGCAGGTGGTGGACGGGCTGACCAACTTCATCGTGGTCGACCCGGCAACGGGAGCGCGCGATTTCGGTCCGGCCCGCGCCGCTGCGGCTGCATTCAAGCGCGAGGTCAACAGCCTCAACGCTTCGCTGACCTACGCGTTCGACATGGGGCTGGAACTGACCGTTTGGGGCCGCAACCTGCTTGACGATCGCTTCCTCACCACGGTCTTCCCGGCGGTGGCGCAGGGGCAGGCGATTTCCGGCTACCCGAACCAGCCGCGCACCTACGGCGTGGCGGCGCGCTTCCGCTTCTGATCGGATAAGACAATTCGAAATGGGGAAGGGGGCTTTCGGGCCCCCTTTTCTTTTTGCCCACAGCGACCGAAGGCGCGAAGAACGCGGCATAGCCGGCGGAATTCGACCTTTGACCGAGCAGGAGCTGGAAAAAGCCAGCGCCCTGTGCCTGCGCTCCAAGGCGCATTGGGGCTACGATGCGGCATTCATGACCGCCTGCCGGGACGAACTGACCCTTCGGGCAGCGGATCTGGAGGGCGGATTGGCTGTCGGCCTGCGAGGGAACGGTGCGCTTGTGGGCGTCGCGCAAGTCACCGGAGTGGACGAAATCTGGGAACTTGAAAAACTCTTCGTCGATCCGCTGGCCATCGGTAGCGGCATCGGCAGGCGGCTATTCGCCTGGGCGGTGGAAGCCGTCGGTACTCGCGGCGGACAAATCCTGACAATTGCCGCGGATCCGCAAGCCGCCGAATTCTATCGCAGGATGGGCGCCGTCGATAGCGGGCACGTGGCTTCGGCGTCGATCCCCGGAAGGAGGCTCCCCCGCTTGCGTTACCGGATCGTGGTCGGAGGCTAGAGCGCCCGCAGCGCTTGTGCGGGCTTGGCCCGCAGCAGCGGCAGCGAGGCGCCTAGCGCGAACGCCAGGACGATCGCAATCCCAAGTCCCAGAACCGCAAGGATGACGCCCCAGTCGGGCAGCCAGTCGAATTCGAAAAGCTGGGTGACGACCAGCCAGGCGGCGACGCTTCCGATGCCGAGCGCGACCAGGGCGAGCGCCCCGGCAAGGACGACATATTCGATCAGCTGCATGACCAGAACCTGTCGCCGGTCCGCCCCGAGCACGCGCAGGACGACGGTATCGTAAGTCCGCGCCGCGCGCGCCGCTGCGATCGCCCCGAGCAGCACCGCGAGACCCGCCAGCACCGCGACGCTTGCCGCCGCGAGCGTAGCGAGGCCGACCTGTTCGAGGATCGTTCGCGCCTGTTCGAGCACGCCGCCGACCTCGATCACCGAGGTCGAAGGCAGTGCCGCGACCAGCGACTGGAGCAACGGCCCGGTGGGCGTTCCCCGGGTGAGCTCAACAGTGGCCGCGAGGTTGTGCGGTGCATCCTGAATCGCATTGGGGCTGAGTACGAAGACATAATTGAAGCCCAGGCTCTCCCAGTCGATCCGTCGCAGATTTGCGATCCTTGCGGTGCGTTCGACCCCGAGAACGCCGAAGGTGAGCATGTCGCCCACTTCGAGCCCGGCAGCATCGGCAAATTCCTCGTCCACCGACACCAGCGGTTCGCCCTCGTAGAACGGCCCCCACCATTCGCCTTCGGTCAATTCGTTGCCTTCGGGAAGCGTGTCGGAATAGGTCAGCCCGCGCTCGCCGCGCAGCGCCCAGGCGCCGTCGGGGATTTCCTCGAGATCGAGCGTGCGGGTCATGTCGCCCTCGGGTCCGAAGGCGAGGACGGAACCGCGCAATGCAGGCACCGTGCGCCAGTCGGCATCGGGATCGGCCTGGCGCACCAGTGTTTCGAATTCGGTCACCTGGTCGCGCGGTATGTCGAGTACGAAATAGTCTGGTGCGCGGTCGGGTACGCGCTTGGCGATATTGCCGTCGATTGCGCTCTGCACGGCTGCCAGTAGCACGAAGGCAGCGAGGCCGAAGCCGAGCGCGGTTACCAGCGCACCTGTCGATGAGCCTGGCCGGTGAAGATTGGCAAGCGCGTTGCGGGCCACCGGGCTTTGCGGACGGGGCAGCGCGCCCGCCAGCTTGCGGATGCCGAGGCCGAGCAGCGCGAGGAGGGCGAGAACCCCAGCGGCTCCCGCCAGGAATCCTCCGGACAGCAAGGGATTCTCGGCAGTGAGCAGCGCCAGTGCGACGATTGCCGCCAGGCCGCCGCCCACGAGAATAAGCGCCTGCGGGTCGCGGGCCAGCGGGGCGACGCGGGCGCGCATCAAGGCCATCGCGGGGAAATGCCGCGCACGCAGCAGGGGCGGGGCCGCAAAGACCAGCGCGACCAGCATGCCGTAAGCCAGCGCCAGCAGGATCGCGCCGGGATCGAGCACCAGGCCACTCGATACGGGAAGCAGACCTTGCAACGCAGTCGCAAGCAAGGGCACGAGGGCAACGCCGACCGCGATCCCCGCAAGGCTGCCGACGAGCGAGGCGGCGACGATCTGCAGCGCATATATGCGCGCGATATCGCCGCTCGATGCGCCGAGGATCTTCAGCGTGGCGATGCCCTGACGCCGGGCGTCGAGATAGGACGTCACGCCCCCGCCGATGCCGATTCCGGCAATCACCAGCGCGGCAAGCCCGACGAGCGTGAGGAATTCACCCATGCGATCGACGAAGCGATCGGTGCCCGGCGCCGCGCGTTCGGCGGTATCGATATCGAAGCCTTGCGCGGGAAACTGTTCCTCGAGCGCGTTGCGGGTTTCGCGGATGTCGCGATTGTCCGAAAAGCGGACCCGGGTCTTGGTCTGGTACATCGATCCCGGCGCGATTAGCCCGGCGCGCACGGGAAGATCCTGCGCGACGATGATAGTGGGGCCGAGCTGAAAGCCTTCGCTTAGCCGATCGGGCTCGTTCGCGACGATCCCGCCTACGCCAAGCGTTGCGCTCCCGATGGTGATCCTGTCGCCAGGCGTCACACCCAGCCGGTCTGCCGCGCCGGGCGACAGCCAGGCCTCGTCCTGCCGTGGCGAGCCGACCGAGCGCCCGTCTTCGAGCGTCAATTCCCCATAGAGCGGGTAGGCCGCGTCGACCGCCTTCAGTTCGATCGGCGCGGCCTGGTCGCCGTAGCGCGCCATGGCCTGCATGCGGATACCGGCGGACACGTCGCCCAATTCGTCGAGCGCCGCGCGTTCCTCTTCGTTGAGGCCGCGCTGCCACAATTCGACCTGGAGGTCTCCGCCGAGATATTCGCGCCCATTCGCCTCGATCTCGCGTTCGATGGCGGCGGTCAGCGACCCGATCGCGGCTAGCGCGCCGGTACCGAGAAACAGGCATACGAGCAGGAGCCGAAGTCCCCGGAAGCGCGCGTTCAGGTCGCGCCGTGCGATGCGCCAGGCGGTCGCCCAGCTCATGCGGCGTCCTTGGCCGACAGGGTATCGCTGACGATACGGCCATCGGCGAGCTGGAGCACGCGCTCGCAATGCTCGGCCAGTTCGGGGTCATGTGTGATGACCAGCAGCGTGGCGCCGGTTTCCGCGCGGCGGTCGAAGAGCAGTTCGACGATCTCGTGACCGGTGCCGGCATCGAGGTTGCCCGTCGGCTCGTCGGCGAAAATCAGGTCCGGGCGCGGGGCGATCGCTCGCGCGATGGCCACGCGCTGCTGCTCGCCGCCCGAAAGCTGCTGCGGGTAGTGGTCGAGCCGGTGGCCGAGGCCAACGGCCTCGAGCTCCGCCCTGGCGCGCGCCTGCGCATCGGTTTCGCCTGCCAGCTCCATCGGCGTGGCGACGTTTTCGAGTGCGGTCATGGTCGGCAGCAGGTGAAACGCCTGCAGCACAATCCCGATGCGTCCGCGCCGCGCATGGGCCAGCGCGTCTTCATCCATCGCGGCAAAATCCTCGTTTGCAACCAGCAGGCTGCCTCCGCTCGCGCGTTCGAGACCGGAAAGCACCGCCATCAGCGAACTCTTGCCGGATCCGGACGGACCGAGCAGCGCCACGGTCGAGCCGAGCGCGATATCGAGATCGATCCCGCGCAGGATATCGACCGGCGCTTCTGCGGTGCCGAGGGTGAGGGTGAGGTTGCGGGCGGAAATCGCGGCTTGAGAGTTTGTCACGAGCCTGCGATGGCATGAGGCCCGAATTTGCACAAGGAAACTCGCCGATGCTGCTACGGCATTTGTCGATAATGGTAATCGCTTTCTCTCTGGCTGCATGCGGCAATTCAGGGGATGTCGCCGAGGCACCGGCCACCGAGATTGCCGGGGCCGAAGCAGACACCATTACCGAGATCGCAGTCGAGGGGCCGGAGCGTCGCATCCTCGCATTCGGCGACAGTCTGTTTGCCGGATACGGTCTGGAGGAGCAGCAGGGGTACCCCGAGCAGCTCGAGGACGCCATGCGGGCGCGGGGCATCAATGCGAGGGTGATCGATGCCGGCGTTTCGGGCGACACGAGCGCTGCGGGACGCCAGCGCCTCGCATTCACGCTCGATGCACAGGCGACGAAGCCCGACCTCGTCATTCTCGAGCTGGGCGGCAACGACATGTTGCGCGGGATCCAGCCCGATCAGACCCGCGCCAATTTCGAAGCGATGCTCGAGGAATTGCGCGATCGCGAGATCCCGGTGTTGCTTATGGGCATGCGCTCTCCGCCGAATTACGGCGAGCAGTATCAGCGGCAGTTCGACGCCCTTTATGGCGAACTGGCGCAGGAATACGGCGCGGCGCTGGTGCCGTTCTGGCTCGAGAGTATCTACGAGGACCAGAACCTGTTCCTCGACGATCGCATCCACCCGACCGCCGAAGGTATCACCGAGCTGGTCGAGGATACGGTGGACGATGTCGAAGCGGCGCTGCCGCCGACCGGTTAGGCGCGCTCCACGGCTCCGGCTCTTACACGCCAGACGGCGGCTTCACCCGCTATCGTGCTGAAGGGAGCGGGCTCGGTACCCGTCATCCACACCTGAGAGCCGTTCCGGCGCAATTGGTCGAACAAGGCGGCGCGGCGCACGGGATCGAGATGCGCGGCCACTTCGTCGAGCAGGAGCAATCCTGCCCGCCCCTGCGCGGCGAGGCCTGCATGCGCGAGCGTCATCGCCACCAGCATCGCCTTCTGCTCGCCGGTCGAGCTTTGCGCCGCGGGCACGCGCTTGGCGGCATGAACCACCTCGAGCTCGTCGCGATGCGGACCCGACAGCGTCCGCTGTGCGGCCCGGTCGCGCTTGCGATTGTCGTATAGCGCCTGACTGAGGCCGTCGGCATGGTCGGGCGCGCCCGGGTTGTAGGTGAGGGCGGGACGGGCGAAAGGATCGGCTGGCATTTCCGCAAGCCGCACCGCCAGCGTCTCGACCAAACGTGCACGGCCCTGCATCAACGCCGAGCCGTGCTGGACCATCTGCGCCTCGATCGCATCGAGCCAGGCGCTTTCGGGTTCGCGCATGTCGGAAAGCAGGCGGTTGCGTTCGCGCAAGGCCGCTTCGTAGCGTGCGGCGTGGCTCGCATGTCCCGGATCGAGCGCGAGGGCAAGGCGATCCATATAACGCCGCCGGTCGCTTGCGGGTCCGGTAAACAGCCCGTCCATCGCCGGGGTGAGCCAGGTCACTGCCAGCCATTCGCCGAGACTGGTAGCGCTGCTCTCCGCCCCATTAATCCGCACACGGCGGCGACCGGGATTGGCGCCTTCGGAGTAAGTTGCCAGGCGCACGGATTCGTCGTCTTGCTGCGCCAGGCTCGCCCCGATCCCGAAACCCGTCTCGCTCCCGCTACGGACCATGTCGGCGAGCGCCGCGCGGCGCAGTCCGCGACCGGGCGCGAGCAGCGAAAGCGCCTCGAGCACATTGGTCTTGCCCGCGCCGTTTTCGCCCACCAGCAGGTTGAACTGCGCGGTCTCGCCCATCTCGGTCGCGGCGTGGTTGCGGAAGTCGGTCAGGGAGATGCGGTCGAGCGCCATGTGAGTGACGGGCGATAGCGGGCGCACGCAGCCATCGCTACTCGAAAGGCCATTTTCCAATATTTGGGAAATTTTCCCAACCTTTCGGATTGCTGAACGAGTTCCTGCGTGGGTGTTCATAGGAGAATGGCTGATTTCTGCGGTTTTTAGAGTTTGGCACGCCCATTGCATCGTATGGGGCAACCCGGATGGTCCGGGGAAAACAAGCCAAGGTTCAAGGAGTTACCAAATGTCCGTCTTCAAAAATGCCAGCAACCGTGCACTCGCCGCCGTCTTCGCTCTCAGCGTCTCGGCAATGTTCATGGCCGCAGCCATCGTCCCCGCAAGCCCCGCCGGCCTCATCGCCTGATCGGCCGTCTAACCCATCCCATCAAATCAAAAGGAAAGGAATTATGTTCAACTCGGAAAACGGCAGCAAGCTCTTCGCAGCTGCCTTCTCGCTGGCCATATCGGCGGCCTTCTTCGCCACGGCCATCATCCCCGCCTCGCCGAATGGACTGGTAGCATGAACGATCTCAAATTCCGCGAAAACGACCACGCCGTCCGTCCCACCAAGCGCTTCGCGCTCGACCGCAGCGACGGCAAGTTGCTGGGTGTCTGCTCCGGCATCGCCCGCTACTTCGGGATCGACGCCACCTGGGTCCGCCTGGGCTTCGTCGCAGGAACGCTGCTCGGTTTCGGCAGCTTCATCCTGATCTATCTGGCAATCGCGCTGATTGCCGACTGAGCACGGCCACTCGCCAGACCGACCCGGTTTTCATGGGGCGGTCGTGCCCACAAATCGATGAGAGAACCGGGAGGGGCCTGATCGGCCCCTCTCTTGATTCTACATGGCCGAGATGCCGCCATCGAGCTTAAGCTCGGCACCGGTCATGAAGCGGCTTTCGTCGCTCGCCAGATAGACCACGGCATTGGCGATATCGTTCGGCTCGCCGACGAATTTGAGCGGGATCTGCCGCGCCAGCTTGTCCATCAGCACGCCCTTGTCGAGATTGTGATGCTTGGCGGTCCCGTCGAGAATCGGCGTATCGACAAAGGTCGGATGCACCGAATTGCAGCGGATCTGCATGTTGTTCTTGGCGCAGTGCAGCGCGATCGACTTCGACAGCATCCATACCGACGCCTTGCTGGCATTATAGGCGGGCATGGTGTCGCTGGCGATCAGCCCGGCGATGCTCGAGATGTTGACGATTGATCCCGGTGCATGCTCGCGCATCAGCGGCAGCGCCTTCTGGCAGCCGTGGAAAATCGAATCCACATTGATCGCGAAACAGCGCTTCCAGTCGTCGAAATCGCAAGTCTCGATATTGCCGGCGACGCCGATCCCGGCATTGTTGACCAGCACGTTGAGACCGCCGAGCTGTTCGCGCGCGGCATCGACCGCGACTTCCCAGGCGTGCGGGTCGGTGACGTCATGCGCGATAGAAAAGGCGGTGCCATCGCCCAGCGCCTCGTTGATCAGGCTGGCGGTTTCCGCTGCGCCTTCGCCGTTGATGTCGGTACACAGCACCCGCGCGCCCTCTTCGGCCAACCGCGTCGCATGGGCGCGCCCAAGCCCCTGCGCCGCACCCGTAACCAGTGCCAGCTTGCCTTCGCAACGTCCCGTCATTTTCTCTCTCCCTCCAGCAGATCGACCGATGCGAGCAGCATGGCGATCCGTACATCCACCCCGTGACCCATGGCGCGCCAGCGGGCAACAAATTCCGCAAGCCCGGAACGGGGAATACGATGCACAACGATGTCTTCACTTTCGGTTCCGCCGCCTTCGCCGACCTTGGTCAGGCCATGCGCGCGAAGCAGCGTGAAGCTTTCGCTGACCATGCCGGGCGAGGAGAAGAAACTGCCGAGGTTTTCGAACCGTGCAGCACGGTAGCCGGTTTCTTCTTCCAGCTCGCGACCGGCGGCGACTTCTGCGCTTTCGTCGCTTTGTCCATCATCGTCGCCGATCAGGCCGGCAGGAATTTCGAGGCAGATACGGCCCAAAGGGACGCGGTATTGGCTGACAAGGATGACGTGGTCCTGATCGTCGATGGCGATGATCGCGGCGGCGCGGATACCCCGGGACCGGGATGCATATTCCCACCGTCCCCGCTTTTTCGCGGTAACGAACTTGCCCTGCCACATGACGTCTTCGGGCAGGTCGGCATCCGGATCGCGCCCCGGCTGGGCGATGGGTTCACTCATGGACGCGGCGTCTAGACCTCGATCAGCCTGTCGGGCAACTCGTTCTGGTCGTCCTCTGCGCGCGGGAAATGTTCGGACAGGACCTTGCCGACGTCGCGCACGCCCGCAGCGAGCCCCTCGGCGATGCGGCCTTCTTTGATCTCCGCCAGCATGTCCGCCATCGCCTCGCCCCACACCTCTGCAGGGACCTTTTCGGCGATCGGCTGGTCGGCGACGATCTCGGCGCGGTGTTCGCGCATCGAAAGATAGAGCAGCACTCCGGTGCGGCCGTGCGTGCGGCGTTCCGCGCCGACCTTGAAGTGCTTGATAGCGCGAGCATGCACGCGCGCGGTTTTCACCGGCCCAGGAGTCAAGGCAAAGCGCAGCGGGGCCCAGCTCAGCAGCAGCCAGCCCAGCGCGAAGGCGACGAGCCCCAGGGCGATGGTCATGCTGGCGACTTCGCCGGTGGTCCATTCATGCATCCATCCGCCGATCAGCGAATCCCACAGATCCATGAAGGGCTGGGGCAGCATCGCGAACAGACTCATGGCGGAAAAGGCAAGCGCAGCCGCCCACACCAGTACGACATCGGAATAGCCGTCGCTGTGGTCGGCGAGCACGGTGACGATCTCGCCGCTGGTGGTGAGCTCAGCCTCGGCTACCGCGTCCGAAACTATCTTGTGATCGGCTTGTGAAAGATAGGCCATTACCACCCCCCGGAGGCGCCACCGCCCCCGAAACTGCCGCCGCCGCCGGAGAAACCGCCGAAGCCGCCTCCGCCACCGAAGCCGCCGCCTCCGCCGCCCCAATCGTCATCGGTGAGGCCGCGGGCGATCGCCTTGCCGGCTTCCCACAGAATGATGTCGCCCACGACACCGCCCACGCCTCCGCGACGATAGCGCCGCCGCCGGCCGCGGCCGAGCATCGGCAGGACGAAAAAGAAGAAAATGAAGGCGAGCCAGATCAGCGCGCCGATAGGAAAGCCGCCCTCGTTCTCCCGCGCTTCGCTGCGCTCCTGCGCAATGCGTGCAGCTTCTTCGGGTGGCAGTTCCAGCTGGGTTATGATCTGATCCGCACCCCAAGCGATTCCGGCGGAATAGTCGTCATCGCGGAAGTACGGCTTCATTCCCTCGACATATTCGAAGGCGAGTCCGTCGGGGATGATCCCCTCCAGCCCATAGCCGACCTCGATGCGCATCATGCGCTCATTGGGTGCGACGATGAGCAGGATGCCGTCATCGTTCTCGGCATCGCCCAGCGCCCATTCGCGGCCGAGGCGATAGCCGTAGTCGGAGATCTCGTACCCCTGAAGGTCGGGAATCGTCGCGATGACGAATTGCCGCTGACTGCGCTCCTCGAAGGCATCGAGTTTCTCGGTCAGTGCCGCCTCGGTCGCCTCGTCGATGATATTGGCCGCATCGACGACCGGTGCGGTGCCGCGCTCGGGGAAGTCCTGCGCGGCGGCGGGCTGGGCAAGACCCAGCACCGCGGCCAGCGGCAAGATCAGACGGGATAGTATGCGCATCGGTGCGCCGCTCAGTTCGCGGCGTCGCTATCCGAACGCATGTCGAGCGTGGGTGCCACTTCCGCACCCTCGGTCACGGCTTCGTAGGGGACCATGGGTTCCGCGCCGTGTATGATGTTTGCGCCGATCGTGTCGGGAAAGGTGCGGATCGTGGTGTTATACTGGCGCACCGCTTCGTTGTAGTCGCGGATGGCAACGCGGATGCGGTTCTCCTGCCCTTCGATCTGGGTCATGAAGCGGCCGAAGTTTTCCTGGCTGCGCAATTCGGGATAGGCTTCGACATTGGCCATCAGCCGCGACAGGGCGCCACCGAAGGTGTTTTGCGCTTCCTGGTACTGCGCCATCTTCTCGGGGTCGCCGAGATCGTCGCCATCGAGTTGGATTTCGGGCCGCGTGGCCGAAGCGCGCGCCTGGATCACCGATTCGAGCGTTTCGCGCTCCTGCTCGGCCGAACTCATCACGATCTGTTCGAGATTGGGCACGAGATTTGCGCGCTGCTGGAAGGCGGCTTCGACATCGGCCCACTTGGCCTTCGCCGTTTCCTCTGCTGCGGGGACCGAGTTGATCCCGCAAGCCGAAAGCGCAAGCGCGGCAGCGGCAACGATAGTGGTGCGAAAAGCAGCCAAGCGGTTCATGGAAAATCCTTCATGTGGTAAACGTGTCTTGCCTAGATAGCACACCTTCGCGTCCATTCAAGATTAACGCGATTCCATGCCACAGGCGCGTCCATGCCATGGGATCGGGGCATCTGAGGGGTAAATGCGTAGGAGCCCGGAAAAACATATTGCCCGGCGGAATCTCCCGGCGTGGATGCCGTCATCGCCAGGGCGATGCTCGCCTTGCTCACTTCACATTAAGCCTTGGATCGCTATATGGGGCTTTGCCGGTTTCGACCGGATATGGCGATAAATTGCGCTGTGTAATAGGTACAATGGACCCGGGGGCAGTACCCGGCGGCTCCACCATAACCCGCGGGATATGCGCGGTTTTTGACGGGGCCGAACTAGGATCGACGTGTGCTGAAAGACAGTGTTTTCGCCCGGGCTGAGTACCCCGCAAAACTGTTCACAACACACAAGTGCCAATGACAATGAAGCACTCGCTCTCGCTGCGTAACCTGATGGCCTAACGGCCTGATCTTACAAAGCTAAAGCGCGGTTGGACCCACCGGGCAACAGAAGCGGATTCCGGGGGCCCGGGGCGGGCCTAGCAACAGAACCGCCCCACCTTCGCTAGATTGAGAGAGCCGAGTTCGCCATGGCGCGAGGGTTCTCGCCCCTGCATCTGAGTCCGGGGCAGCTAGCAACAGAACCCCCCCCTTACTCCATTTGAGCGCAATCATCGTTGTGAAGGCGCTACGGTCCTCCTCTCGAGAATGACGGCGGATCTAAGGGCCAGCCCATCGTGCGGTTTTGCGATCTGCCAATTCGCTCGTCTGCCGCTATCGCCCCCTAAACAGGCTTCGGCGAGCGAGATTTGCCATTGGTCGACCCCAGTTTGCGCCGCGGCCATTTCTTGCGAGGTCCCATGTGAGAGTAAAAAAGGGGGGCGCATGGACGCAGAAACCAATCAATCGAGACAATCTGCGCTGGGCGATCTGGCCCTGGTTGTCGGCACGCTCGTGGCAGTCAAGCAGAGCGTGCTGCCCTTTACCATCGTTTACGCCGGGCCGGTCTCGACCTTCTCGGCGATGATCGTGGCGACTTTCCTGCTTTACAGGCGCGGGTTGAACTGGGCCGCTCTCGGCTTGCGCAAACCCGATAGCTGGTGGCGGACGCTGGGCCTGTGTGTCGTGGTCTTTCTCGCATTTGTCGGCGCAGCCGCCGGTTTCGGCGCCATTGCGGACATCTTCTTCGAGGATGTCGGTGCGAGCGGGCGGTTCGACTTCGTAAAGGGAAACCTGCCCGGCTATCTCCTGATCATGGCACTGGTCTGGACGCATGGCTCGTTCTTCGAGGAACTGCTGTTTCGTGCTTTCGTGATAACGAAAGCGAGCACGGTCCTGGGCGGCGGAAGGGGCGCGACACTGGCGGCGGTGCTGCTGGCTGCCGTATTTTTCGGCTACCGCCACTATTACTATCAGGGAATGCATGGCGCCCTGGTCACCGGCGGCATCGGGCTGGTCTTCGGCTTGATCTACATCTGGTTCGGCAAGCGCAACATCTGGCCGCTGGTGTTGGTGCACGGGCTGGTCAATTCCATCAGCCAGACGCAACGTTTTCTGGGTGCATAGGAACTAGGGGGTGGGATCGCCAGGCACTTCGCCCGCATCCCGCTGCCGCGCCTCGCGTTCGTAGCGCAGCGCGTCGAGGATCTTGGCGCCGCCGAGAAACACCGCACCACCCGTCGCGCCGAACAGCAGATATCCGCCCACGCCGGGATACTCGACCGTATAATGCGCGCCGCGCGTCATCGCGCCCAGGGCGAGGGCGAAGATTATCAGATACGCTTCGACCCGCGTCTTGATCACGAACAGCCGTTTCATCCTGGTCAGCACGTTGGGGTCGGTCTCCCTTGTTAACCTGCGGGCTGCAATACCCGTGCCAGCGACGGATTTACCGGCGCTCCGATGGTTAATTTCCGATGCACTGTAAGAGCGCCCGACACACCAGTCCAGCGCGTTAACTTCGGGTAGTCCGGATCAGGCGAGTTCGTCCAGCGACAAGACGGAAAGCAGCGCTTCGCGCGCTTCGATCACGGTCTTCGCAAGATTTGCCGAGCCGACATCCTGCGGCTCGATTCGCTCGGGCCACATCTGGGCGATCACAGTCTCGATTCGGTCCGCCTTGGCTTCGTCTAGGAGGAATCGCGGATCCACGGTGGCTGGATCGGCGACCACCCGCAGTCGCAGACAGGCGGGGCCGCCGCCATTGGCCATCGACTGACGCACATCGACCGGGATCACTTGCCGGATCGGCCCATCCGAAGCGAACATGTGTTCGCACCATTGCCAAACGCTGGCACTTTCCCGGCATTCGCTCGGCACGATCAGCGCCATTTCACCGTTCGGCAACGTCAGCAGTTGCGCGTTGAAGAGATAGGTCCTGATCGCCTCCTCGAGGCTGACCGCGCTGTCCGGGACTTCGACGACTTGCAGCTTAGGGAAGACGGCGAGGATCGCTTCATAGGCATCTTCGCGGTCGGCAAAGGCGCGCTCATGGGTGAACAGCACGGTCTCGTTCGCCACCGCCACGACGTCGTTGTGAAACGCGCCCGCCTCGATCGCCGCCGGATTCTGTTCGATGAACACGCACCGGGCGGGGTCGAGGCCATGCAACCGGGCGACCGCGCGACTGGCCTGTTCGTGCTGGCGCGCTGGAAAGCGCCCTCCCGGCCGGCCGTAGACGAACACTTCGACACCCGGAGAGCCATGGCCCTCGCAAAACCGCATGTGATTGGCCGCGCCCTCGTCGCCGAAGCTGGGCGGCACCGCATCGTGCACTTCGAAGTGCTGCTCGTCGCCGAAGGCGATCTTCAATTGCGCCTGCGTGTCGCGCCATTCCTGCCCCCGGTGAAGCATGGTGACGAGGTTGGCGGGTGTCAGATGGCAGCGCCCGTCGGCGGTGTCGGGCGCCGGACTGACCGTGGCGGCATTGGCGGTCCACATCGAACTGGCAGACCAGGCCGCCGCCAGCAGGGCGCGGTCGGTAAACTCGTCGACCGCAAGAGCGCGCAGCAAATCGTTGTTCGGGCGCCGTAGCGGCAGCAGGAAGCCCTGCGCGAGCCCGCGCTGCATGTTGCCGCGCATCTTCGCGACCCCCTGCAGCGCTGCCGCGCGAGGATAAGAGGTATCGCCCTTGTGACTCGCGCTGGCGACATTGCCGAGGCTTAGGCCGGCATAATTGTGGCTCGGCCCGACGATTCCGTCGAAATTGATCTCGGCCAGCCCGCTCATCTCGCCACGCTCCATACCTCGTCGCCCTCGTCTACCTCGAGCACTTTGGCGCAAGCCGCGTCGATGGCGATCGTCCCGTCCTCGAAGATTTCGCGCATGCCGAAGGCGCTTCGAAACGTGCCGAGCGTGCCGGTGGCGATAAGCGCGCGTTCGCCGATATCGAGATCGGTTGCCGAGACGCGGCCGGGTACCGAATTGGCGATGCTCTTCACATTGTCCGTCCGCGCCGTCATGGTCGGGCCACCGTCGAAGATGTCGACATACCCTTCATGCGCGAAGCCCTCGTTTTCGAGCATGCGCATGGCTGCACGGCCGCTGGGATGCGGTACGCCGATGACTTTCTTGGCTTCGTCGTCGAGCATGGCGACATAGACGGGGTGCTTGGGCATCAGGTCGGCGATAAACTGGTTGCCGTTGATGGCATTGAAGTAGTCGGCTTCCTGAAAGGTCATTCCGAAAAACCGGCCGGCAACGCCGTCCCAGAAAGGCGAACCGCCGCGATCGTCGATCACTCCGCGCAATTCGGCGATGATGCGGTCCGCAAAGCGGTGGCGATGCATGGCTACGAAGAGATAGCGGCTGCGGGCGAGCAGCAGCCCGAGCCCGCCCGCGCGCTCTCCCGGGTGGAGGAACAGCCCGCCGACTTCCGAAGAGCCTTCGAGGTCGGTAACGAGGCTGAGCAGTTCGGCGCGTACCGTGCGGTCGAGTTCCTGGCTGTGCTGTGTCAGCGTGTTCAGGCGGTAGCTGTAGAAGGGCCATTGCTGGCCGACCTGGCTGAACAGCTGGCAGGTGCCGCGCACCTGACCGCTCTCGGTATTCTCGAGGACGAGGGTGAACTGGTCATCGCCCAATTCGTCGTCGGTACGCGAGAAGGCTTCCTCGGCGCGCTCGAGCTTCTTGGTCAGCGCGGCGCGGTCGGCAGGCAGGTTGGTAAATCCGCCGCCGGTAAGCTTGGCCATTTCATAAAGATGTTCGAGATCGCTGATATGCGCTGCGCGCAGGCGAAAGGTCACAAATGGTCTCCGGTGGATAGCTTCGCGAGGACCAGCGCGGACAGCGCGGCGCGTTCCCTGAGCGAAGGTACGATCATAAATTCGTCGGGCGAGTGGATGGCACCGCCGCGCACGCCCATCGTGTCGACCACGGGCACGCCGGTGGCAGCGATATTGTTGCCGTCGCACACGCCTCCGGTGGATTTCCAGCCGATCTGCTGGCCCAGCTCGGCGCCGCATGCCTTGACGAGGTCGAACAGGCGCTGCGCCTTCGCATCGACCGGCTTGGGCGGGCGCGTGACGCCCCCGTGGCGGTGGATATCAACCTCGTGTTCCGCCTTGATCGCGGCGAGGATCGTATCGAGTTCGCCGTCGAAGCGGTCCATCGCATCGGTCGACTTGGGGCGAATATTGAAGCGCAGGATAGCAAGGTCGGGCACGACATTGTTCGCGCTGCCGCCTTCGATCTTCGCAGGATTGACGGTGATGTCGTCGGCCTCGAGCGCCTTGATCCGCAACACGAGGTCGCTGGCAGCGACGATTGCGTTGCGCCCGTCATGCGGATTGCGCCCGGCATGGGCGGACTTGCCGGTAAAGGTGATCGAGTAATTGCCCGTGCCGCCGCGCGCATGGGCGAGCGTGCCGTCGGGCAGGGCGCTGGGCTCGTAGGTCAGCGCGGCATATTTCCCGCGCGCCAGCTCTTCGATCAGGCTCCGGCTGGCGAGGCTGCCGGTTTCCTCGTCCGAATTGATCATCACGTCGTAGCCGACGCGATCCGAACCCTCGATCGTCTCGAAGGTCTCGAGCGCGTGGAGGATCACGTTCAGCCCGCCCTTCATGTCGGCTGTGCCGGGCCCGTTGATGGTCTCGTCGTCGAGCCAGACAGTCTCCTGGAACGGGTGATCGACGGGGAAGACCGTATCCATGTGGCCGGTCAGCACGAATCGGCGCTCGGCATCGGGACGCACGCGCAGCACCAAGTGCTGGCCGTGCGGTTTTTCGTACTCGCGACCTTCGGAGGAAATCGCGGTGACCGTGGCCGGGTCGACCAGTTCGACCTCTCCCGGAAGCGCGCTGAAGGCATCCGCCAGCACGCTCGCCATACGCGCCAACCCCTCGATATTGGCGGTGCCGGTGTTGATCGCCGCCCATTCCTGGACCTCTCGCAGCATTCGTTCGGCATCGATCGCTTCGAGAAGCGCTTGCGGGGCGGTATCCGGTTTCATGTGCAACGTCCTTAGTCCTGCTCGGGCCCGAGTCCACCCCGCGCCTTGCATTGATCAACCGCTGACGGCATAGACCGTGCCGCTCCTCCCCGGGTTCGACATTGCCACGATTGCACAATCCGAGGAGTTCCATGACCCAATATGTGACGCGCGCCGGGATCGAAGCAGACCCCAAGCTTGCCGCCTTCATCGAAAGCGAAGTGCTTGGTCCGTTGGGCCGTGATGTCGATGAATTCTGGCAGGGTCTCGCGACGCTGCTGGGCGAGTTCGCGCCGCGCAACGCTGCGCTGCTCGCAAAGCGCGAGGAGCTGCAGGCGAAGATCGACGCGTGGCATAGCGAGCGCGCGGGACGGGCGATCGACCAGGGCGAATATCAGGCCTTCCTGTGCGAGATCGGTTACCTCGTACCCGAACCCGGCGACTTCACCATCGGCACCGAGAACGTCGATCCCGAGATTGCCACCATGGCCGGGCCGCAGCTGGTGGTTCCGATCCTTAATGCGCGTTTCCTGCTCAACGCCGCCAATGCGCGCTGGGGCAGCCTTTACGACGCGCTCTATGGAACCGACGCGCTCGATGCGCCGCCGGCACGGCCCGGAGGCTATGACGAGGAACGCGGCGCAGCCGTGGTCGCGGAGGCAAAGCGGTTCATGGACGAGGCCGTTCCTCTGTCGGATGGAAAGAATTGGGCCGACCTCACGGATGTAAAGGAAAACGGCATCCCGCTCGCCGATCCGGCGCAATGCGTAGGCTGGAACGAGGGCTCGTGCTTCTTCAAGCACAACGGCCTGCACATCGAAGTGGTCTTCGATCCAGAGCATCCGGTGGGCAAAACCGATCCCGCGAACATCGCCGACATCATCCTCGAATCCGCGCTGACCACCATTGCCGATTGCGAGGATTCGGTCGCGGCGGTGGATGCCGAGGACAAATTGCTCGCCTACGCCAACTGGCTCGGCGTGATCCGCGGCGACCTCGAAGAGAGTTTCGAGAAGGGCGGCAAGACGCTCACCCGAAAACTTGCGGGCGACAAGACCTTCGCCGATGCCGACGGTACCGAGCACACGCTGCCCGGCCGCAGCCTGATGTTCGTGCGCAATGTCGGGCATCTGATGACCAATCCGGCGATGCGCTGGGACGGCGAGGAAATTCCCGAGGGAATTCTCGACGCCGTGGTGACGTCGGCCATCGGCGCGCAGGACGTGGCGGGGCTGGGCCGGTATGGCAACAGCCGGAAGGCCAGCATCTACATCGTGAAGCCCAAGATGCACGGGCCCGAAGAATGCACTTTCACCAACGACCTGTTCGACGCAGTCGAGGATTTGCTGGGGTTGCCGCGCCACACGATCAAGGTCGGCGTGATGGACGAGGAGCGCCGCACTTCGGCCAACCTTGCTGCATGTATCCACGCGGTGAAGGACCGGATCGTCTTCATCAACACCGGCTTCCTCGACCGCACGGGCGACGAGATCCACACCTCGATGCGAGCGGGTCCGATGATGCGCAAGGGCGAGATGAAGAACTCCGCCTGGCTCAAGGCCTACGAGGCCCGCAATGTCGGTATCGGCCTTGCACATGGCCTTTCGGGCCGCGCGCAGATCGGCAAGGGCATGTGGGCCGCACCCGATCTCATGGGCCAGATGATGATCGAGAAGATCGGTCATCTGCGCGCGGGCGCCAACACGGCCTGGGTGCCGAGCCCGACCGCCGCGACGCTGCACGCGATCCATTACCACCGCGAAGACGTGTTCGAGATCCAGAAGGGCCTGCCCGATGCGGCGGGCCTGGACAAACTGCTCACGATCCCTCTCGCCGACGGTGTGAACTGGTCGGAAGACGAGATCCGCGAAGAATTGGACAACAACTGCCAGGGCCTGCTCGGCTATGTCGTGCGCTGGATCGACCAGGGTGTGGGCTGTTCCAAGGTACCCGACATCAACGACGTCGGCCTGATGGAAGACCGCGCGACTCTGCGCATTTCCAGCCAGCACATCGCCAATTGGCTGCTGCACGGTGTGATCTCGGAAGAGCAGGTGATGGACAGTCTGCGCCGCATGGCCGCCAAGGTGGACGAGCAGAATGCGGGCGACCCATCCTACGAGCCGCTGCTGCAGAATGAAGACGGCGCCGCCTTCAGCGCAGCGAAGGACCTCATCTTCAAGGGAGTGGAGCAGCCCAGCGGCTACACCGAACCGCTGCTGCATGCCTGGCGGCTCAGGAGGAAGGCCGGGTAAGCACTCGCGCGAGATTCGCGAATTCGGTCACCGTCACGGTTTCCGCCCGCCGCTGGGGATCTATATCGAGCGCGGCGAGAGCATCGACCGCGCCGGGCACGCCCTTCAGGCTCTGGCGGAGCATCTTGCGGCGCTGGCCGAAAGCCGCCTCGGTGAGGCGTTCGAGCATGCGGGCGCTGACGCCTGCCGGCATCGCGCCCGGCTCGACATGGACGATGGCGCTCATCACCTTGGGCGGCGGGGTGAAGGCGCTGCGGTGGACTTTCATCGCCAGCTTCGCCTGCGCGCGCCATTTGGCGAGAACCGCGAGCCTGCCATAGGCCGAGGTGCCCGGTTGCGCGACGATGCGCTGCGCGACTTCCTGCTGGAACATCAGCGTCAGGCTGGTCCAGAGCGGCGGCCAGCTCTCACCGCCGAGCCAGCGCACGAACAGGGCCGTCCCGACATTATAGGGCAGGTTGGACAGGACCGCGAAGGGCTCGCCCCCCATCAGCCGGGCATGGTCGAGCTTGAGCGCATCGCCTTCGACGACCCGAAGCTGCCCGGGGAAAGCTTCGCCGAGCTCTGCCAGTGCCGGCAGGCAGCGCTTGTCCATCTCGATCGCCGTCACCCGCGCGCCGGCGCGCAGCAGCGCGCGGGTCAGGCCGCCGGGGCCCGGACCGACCTCGAGCACCTGCCTGCCCGCAAGGTCTCCGGGGATCGCGGCGATCCGCTCGAGAAGCTGTTCGTCGAAAAGGAAATTCTGGCCCAGGGCTTTCGATGCACTTAGTCCGTGGCGCGCGATGACCTCGCGCAGCGGAGGCAAATCAGCCATGCGCGGCCCGCCGCTTCGCCATCTCGCCAGCCATCTTGAGGGCCGCGATCATTGCGCCCGGATCGGCCAAGGCCTTGCCCGCGATATCGAAAGCGGTGCCGTGGTCGGGACTGGTGCGCACGATGGGCAGGCCAAGCGTGACGTTCACACCCTCGTCGAAGTCGAGCGCTTTGAGCGGCACCAGCGCCTGATCGTGATACATCGCCAGCGCTGCATCATAGGTGGTCCGCGCCCGCGGTGTGAACAGCGCATCGGCGGGATGGGGGCCGGTGATGCTCAGGCCCTCGCCGCGCAAGGTCTCGATTGCGGGTTCGATGATCCGCGCTTCTTCATCGCCGAAACGGCCGCCTTCGCCGGCATGCGGATTGAGCCCGCACACCGCCAGACGAGGCGCGGCGATGCCGAAATCGCGGGCGAGCGCCCGCGCGACGATGCGCGCGCGACGCTCGATCAGATCTTGCGAGAGCCGCGTCGGGACGTCGGCCAGCGCGCAATGCACGGTAAGCGGCACGGCGCGCAGGCTGGGCCCGGCAAGCATCATGACCGCGTCTTCGCGCTCCAGCCCGCAGACATCGGCGAGAAATTCCGTTTGGCCGGGATGTTCGAAGCCCACCCGCGCGAGCTGCGCTTTGGCGATGGGTGCGGTCACGACTGCGGCGGCCGATCCCAGCAGCGCATGGCGGGTCGCTTCGGCCAGGGAATGCAAAGCCAGCGCAGCGCCGTGATCGTCCGGCGTGCCCAAAATCGCTTCACAGTCCTCGTGGCCAAGTACCGGCAGTGCACGCTCGAAGACTGGTGCGGCCTTAGAAGAATCCGTTATCCGTTCGATCGCGATATCGAGCCCGCGCGATCGTGCCGCACGGGCGAGGGCATCCGCGCCGCCGACTACGAAGAAGGACGCAATCCCGTTTTCGCGGCGGCGCGCCCAGCCTTCGGCGATGATTTCGGGCCCGATTCCCGCCGGATCGCCAAGCGAGACGGCGAGGGGGGCGATCATCCGGCTCAGTTGTATTCGATGAAGGCGTCGTTGCGCAGGTCGCGCAGATAGCGCTGCGCGCGCTTCTGGACGCGTTCATCTTCGAGCTGACCCATCAGCTGGTCGAAATCGGGACCTGCGGCGACTTGCGGATCGTCGCGTCCGCACAGCATCAGCACCCGCACGCCCTCTTCGAACGAGCCGAAGGGGGGCGTCGACTGGCCGACCTGCAACTGCAGGATGATGTTCTGCAGCTGGTCGGGTAGCGAACGCACGCGAATCTGGTCGTTGGTGACCACGGTCGCCCCCAGCGCTGCCGCTGCATTGTCGGCATCGCCGCAGCCGCGAATGGCGCGCACGCCCTCGGTGAAGGCAGCCACGCGCTGCTGCGCCGCTTCCGGCGTGGTGCCGGGATCGAATGTGATCTGGATCTGCTTCAGGCTCAGCAGCGCATCGCGCGGATCGGCCATCAGCACCTGACGCTTGTCGATCAGATAGAGGATCGAAAAACCGCCCGGGATGCGGATCGGGCCGACCAGCTGGCCGGGGCTCATCTCGCTTGCGACCGCTTCGAGTTGCGCGTTCTTGAGCTGCGCGAGCTGGATCCAGCCCAGATCGCCGCCCACCGCGGCCGTCGATGCTTCCGAAAACTGGCGCGCATAGGCGACGAAGCTGCCGCCCTGACGAAGCTGCTCGACGATCTGGTTGGCATTGGCCTCGACCGCGGCTTCGGTTTCGGGCGTGGCCGACAAGTAGATTTCGCCGAGGCGGTATTCTTCGGTCCCGCGCGAAGCCTCGAGTCGTTCGATGAGCTCGTTCACTTCCTCGGCAGAGACGTTGACGAAGGGTGCGATATTGCGGCGTAGCAGCCTGTTCCAGGCAAGCTCGCCTTTGATCTGGCGCTTGAGCGTTGCGGGCGAAGACCCGATCGAGCGCAGATATTCGTCCATCGCTTCGGGGCGCTGTTCGAAATTCTGAGCGGCCACGCCGGCATAGGTCTGGTCGATCTCGGCCTGCGCGACTTCGAGCTCCTGCGCCTCGGCGGCCTGAATCTGCAGCGTTTCATCGATGAGGTTGCGCAGCACCTGCATCCGGACGCGGATCATCTCTTCCTCGCTGACGGGACGCTGGTTGGCCGCGAGCAGGAGGGCGACGCGATGATCCACGTCGGTTTCGGTAATCACGAAGCCATTGACCACGGCCGTCGCTACGCGGCGGTTGGGATCGGTATCGCGCAACATGCTCAGGTCGCTCGGCAGGCCGAGCAGATTGCCCTGCGCAGTGGCCTGCTGCGCCTGCCCGGCAATGGGTGCAGCGGCGAGTCCGGTCGCAGCGGCAAGGGAAAGCAGTCGGGAAAACATCTTTGCAGTCACGTGTCGAACCTGTCTTGCGGCATCGCCGGGATGCCCGAATATGCCGCCCGCTTTGCGGTGTCGCGGCTTAACCGAAGCTGATAATCGCGGGCCGGATAGCGTGTTTGGCCCAAGGTGCCAATAAGCGCGGCCTAGCGGAAACCCAGATTTCTCAGGCTGAAATAGACCTGGAAGGTGTCGCCGCGTTCGGCGTCGCCGGAGGTGATGTAATCGCGCCGCCAAGTAACGCCCAGTTCGAGACAATCGTCCTGATAGGCCACACCGAGCCGGGTGCGGATCGGATCGAACCCATCGGAGGAGAACGTCGGATCCTCCTCACGGTCGGTAAGGTTGAACACCCCCGATCCGAACAGCGACCAGTAATTGGCGAAAGCGACACGAATGGCGCCGCGCAATTCCTCGCGGTCCTGCAAATCCTCGACCTGGGTGATATCTCGGTTGAGGCGGACATAACCCAGCTCGGCATAGGTCCTGCGCGAGCCCACTGTCGCATCGATTTCGTTCCGACGGATCGCCAGATTGTCCTTGTCGAGCCGGAAGCGGTGCGTGAAGCGCAGGAAGTCTTTGTAGCGGACTTCGGTTCGCCCGACGAAATCCGAGAAGCGTTCGGACAGGCCGGTCCCGACGGGCAGGATGTCGCGGTCGCTGTCGAGCCGGTAGGACTGGCCGATATTGGTCTTGAGCTCCCAATTCGGGATGCGCAGCGCCCAGTCGAAGCCATAGGTTACCCGCGCGCCGTCTTCGACACGGTCGTAGCCGGGAAAGCGGTTGAGCGCGAAGAGGTTGGAATCCTCCAGGTCGATCGCGCGCGCATCCTCGTTGGGAATGGCAAGGTTCCTGATCGGTGGTGTGGCCACGAACTGCACGCGGGGGGTGAAGACCTGCGTGCCGCCGAATGCCGTCCCGACGAAGGGCCATAGAACGTCCACCGCACCCAGTGCCACGCCGCGGAATTCCCAGCCGGGATTGCCGCGATAGCTGGCAGTGGCGGTGAGGAAGTTCTCGTCTGAATGATAGACGTCGCCGCGCAGCATCCCCGTGAACGTGACAACCTGTCCGAGACCGGTCACGCGGCGCAGGTCCCACTGCGCGCGGGCGAAGGCGCGCTGCGTATCCTGTCCGACGTCGCGATGGATGGCCAGCGTATTGGCCTGCAGCTCGATCTGGCCTCCGAGTATCGGCGTGTCGGGTCGCCAGCGGACGTCGAGCACCGGCAGCGCGATCGGCACTTCTCCCTGCGGCTGATTGAGGCGCAGCGTCTGCGTGGCCCAGCCGGCGAGCGAGAAATAGGTGTTGCTGCCGATCCGCTCGAGCTCGAGCGTGGAGCGCAGACGGTCGTCGCGGCTGATATCGTAGCGGCGCAGGAATGTGCGATCGGTTGCGCGGCGGATCGACCCGGTCAGGCTCCAGTCGGGCGTCAGCTGGAACTTGCCGTTGGCGAATAGGTAGCCGCGAAATTCCTCTTCGCTGGTCGACACGCCCGTCAGGCTGGAAATGCGCTGGCTGTGCGTTGCAAAACCGGTGATCTGGTAGGCGCCCCGCTCTGTCAGGTGACGCCACTGCGCGGCCACCATGGGTGCCGCATCGGTATAGACGTGGGTGGTAACCGTCAGGTCGCGGTTGTCGGCAAAGCGGATGTAATAGCTGCCCGATACCTCCACACCATTACTCTCCGAGACGCGAAGATCAGGAACGAGGAAACCGGAGACCGCGCCCCCATCGGTGCGGACGGTCAGTCCCGGGAGAGGCAGGACGCGCGCACCGAAAATCTCCAGGAAGGCGCCCGAGAATCTGATCCGCCGTTCGTCGGGGCTGTAGATTACGCGTTCGGCGGTGATCCGCCAGCTCGGGTCCCGGGGGCACCCTTCGGGATCGACCACCGAACACCCGCTATAGGCGGCCTTCTCAAGCGCGACCGTCCCGTCGCTTTCGCGAATCCCGCGATTTGCGGCAAGCCTGCCGCCCTGGCGCAGCGCAAGCAGGAGGTTGTCCATTGCGCCCGCTTCGAACTCGTCGGTCAGCTCGATCCGTTCGGAAAAGAGCTGGTTGCCGTTTTCGTCGACGAAGCGGACGCGACCCGATGCGACGATCTCGCCGGTACGCTGACTCCAACTGACCGAATCGGCGCGCAGACTGCGATCGCCACTGCGCAACACGACATTGCCGCTGGCGGTGACCATGTCGTTGTCCGAACTGTATTCGAGGATGTCGGCCTCGAAGGCAATTTCGCGGTTTCCCTCGGCATCGATTTCGTCGTCGCCTGTCGGCGGTGGCGGGGTATCGAGGTTCGTGTTGGGATCGGGAACCGCGAGCAGTTCGTCGACATCGGCGGCATTGTCGACGGTCGGCTTGTCGGGCTGAGGATCGCCTGGCTCGCCCTGCGGATCGATCACGGTGCCGACGTCGTCTGCGGCTGCTTGCGCGGCAAGCGGCGCAGCGGTGACCAGCGCCAGAGTGGTCGCGGTCAGGATTACGGGACGAATGGCCTCCCGGCCGGCGTGCAGGGCTGTCTCGACAGGCGGGAGCATGGCTTGCCTATCGCACCGGCCACGCCTAATCGCAATCGCCATCCTTGCAGGGCGCGCTTTGCCTGCGCCGCCCCGTCCGACAAATGTTTCCGGAGATCCCATGAAGATTCAGTTCAGCCAGTCCCGCCCGCAGGTTGCGCGCCTTGTTGCGCAAGTCACCGACAAGGGCAAGGTTCCCGCGGGGCTCGACAAGGCGATGACCGAAGGCATGGAATCGGCGCGGTTCAAGGGCAATGCCGGTCAGGTCTTCGAAGGTTTCGTCGAGCGTGAGGGACAGGTTCTGCGCCTCGCTATCGTCGGTGTCGGCGACAAGAATGACGAAGCACGGTTGGCCAATTGCGAAAAGGCGGGTGCTGCGCTGGCGGCGAAGTACCAGACAAGCGGCGTGAAGCAACTTGAACTCGACCTTTCGGACAGTGGCCTCTCGTCCGAAGAGGCAGCCAGCGTTCTGCTTGGCGTGCGGCTGCGCAACTGGCGCTACGATATCTATCGCACGAGAATGAAGGACGAGCAGAAGGTGACGCTGGAAAGCGCCACCGTGGTCGGCGCGCCCGAAGGTACCGAGGCGGCGTGGGGCGACATGGCGCATGTCGCGACCGGCGTAGAATTCACCCGCGAACTGATCACCGAGCCGGCCAACATCCTTTATCCCGAAAGCTTCGTCGCCCGCTGCCAGCAGCGCTTCGAAGGAACGGGTGCCGAACTGATCGTGCTCGACGAAGCAGAGATGGAAAAGCTCGGCATGGGCTCGTTGCTCGGCGTCGGCCTCGGTTCAGAACGCGAATCGCGTATCCTGGCCATTCGTTGGAATGGCGGCAGTTCGGGCGAGGCGCCAACCGCCTTCGTTGGCAAGGGCGTCACCTTCGATACGGGCGGGATCTCGATCAAGCCGGGGCCGGGCATGGAAGACATGAAGTGGGACATGGGCGGCGCCGGTGCGGTTGCCGGAGCCATGCTCGCCCTGGTCTCGCGCAAGGCGAAGGCCAATCTCGTCGGCGTGATGGGCCTCGTCGAGAATATGCCCGACGGCAAGGCTCAGCGTCCGGGTGATGTGGTCACCTCGATGAGCGGGCAGACCATCGAAGTGCTCAACACCGATGCCGAGGGCCGTCTGGTGCTGGCCGATGCGCTGCATTGGACGCAGGAGGAATTCCAGCCGGCGCGGATCCTCGACTTCGCTACCCTGACCGGCGCCATGATCGTTGCGCTGGGCCACGAATTCGCCGGCGTTTTCGCCAATGACGACCAGCTTGCCAAGGATCTGCACGAGGCTGGCGAGGCTACCGGCGATCGCAACTGGCGCATGCCGATCGGTCCTGCCTACGACAAACTGATCAATTCGCCGATCGCGGACATGAAGAACATCGGCGGCAAGGCGGCCGGGTCGATCACCGCCGCGCAGTTTCTGCAGCGCTTTATCGCCAACGGCACGCCCTGGGCGCATGTGGATGTGGCGGGCATGGTGTGGTCGGACAAGCCGGGCCGCACATGGGGCAAGGGCGCCACGGGTTATGGCGTGCGGCTCCTGGACCGCTTCGTACGCAACACGCTGGAAAGCTGACGCGGCGCGGTGGCCAAGGGTACGGGCAAGATGCGGCGCAAGAGCGATCTGCCCACCAAGATCTGCCTGACCTGCGGTCTCGAATTCGCCTGGCGAAAGAAGTGGGAGCGCGACTGGGACGAGGTGAAATACTGCTCGGAACGATGCCGCCGGAACAAGCCGTCCTCAAGTAGCGAAGCGGTAGGACAACACATATGACCACCCGGGTCGATTTCTACCAGCTCAGCCGCGATCCGGTGGACGTCACCGTTGCCAAGCTCGCGCGCAAGGTGTTGCAGGCGGGCGAGCGTCTGTTGGTGGTGAGCGCCGACGAGGCGCAGCGCTCGCATCTATCCAAAGCGCTTTGGGAACAGGGCGGGGCGGCCTTCCTCGCCAATGGAATGGCGGGCGGTGCACACGAGACCCGTCAGCCGATCCTGTTATCCGAAGGCTGCGCTGCGCCCAACGACGCACGCATGGCGTTGATCGCCGATGGCCGGTGGCGCGAGGAGGCGCTCGGTTTCGACCGTGTGCTGTTGCTATTCGATGCAACGCAGCGCGATGCCGCAGCCGAGCTATGGCGACGCTTCGCGAAGGACGAAACAGTCGACAATCGGATCAACAAGCAGGACGAGAACGGCGCCTGGCGCGAAGGAGCCTGACGGAACCACTGCAGGCTTTGTGGGTCGAGTGGTTATGGCCCGCCCTTCATCCGCCGCCCGCCTTGCCGCTCTTGTCGGCGCCTCGCTCGCCATCGCGGCTTGCAGTGCCGGCGGTGCGGATGACAGCGCCGACGCGCCAGACAACGAGATCGAACCGCGCGGAACCTACGATATCGACCGGGCGACGGGCGAAACGCGCGCTCGCTATACCGCCGATGATGGCACGACCACGACCATGCGCTCGGGCGAGAATGTCCCGGTGGCGCTCCCGGCCGGTTTCACTGTCTTTCCCGGCGCGAAGGTGACCAACAACACCCGAGTCGAACAGGCCGATGGCCTCTTGGTTCTGCTTGCACTCGAGAGCGAGGCTGAGCCGGAAACCATGATCGCGCATTACCGCGCGCAGGCGGAGGCTGCCGGGATCGACGTCGCCATGGCGCTGGAAACCGGCGCAACGCAGATGATCGGTGGCGAGGCCCCCGACGGCACCAGCTTCTCCTTTACAGCCACGCGCGAGGACGACCTGACCGAGGCCCAGCTTTCCATTGGGCGCGGTCTCGAATGAATCTTGCCCGCGCGCGCGCGCGGCGCTAGGGGCGCGCGCGAGAAATCTCTCCCCCGCATAACCCACGCAAGGAATTCACCATGGCGGTTACCCGCACCTTTTCGATCATCAAGCCCGATGCCACTCGCCGCAACCTGACCGGTGCGGTCACCAAGATGCTGGAAGACGCCGGTCTGCGCGTCGTCGCGTCGAAGCGCATCCAGATGACCCGCGAGCAGGCCGAAGGCTTCTACGCGGTTCACAAGGAACGCCCCTTCTTCGGCGAATTGGTCGACTTCATGATCTCCGGCCCGGTCGTGGTGCAGGTGCTGGAAGGCGAAGACGCCGTGAAGCGTAACCGCGACGCGATGGGCGCCACCAATCCGGCCGATGCGGATGAGGGCACCATCCGCAAGACCTATGCCGAATCGATCGAAGCCAATTCGGTCCACGGTTCGGACAGCGACGAAAACGCCAAGATCGAAATCGATTTCTTCTTCGACGAAGACGAAATCGTCGGCTAAATTATTGGATCCCCTGCAAGTCCAGGGACGACAATGATTATTTCCAACGGGGGTGATCTGCGCTAGGATCGTCCCCGTTGTGCTGACCAGCCTCCTTCCCGGCCGGCGCCGCAAGCGTGAGAGAATTGCGGCGACACGCGCATTCGTCGATGCGATGAATGCGCGCAACCACGCCGATGCTCGGCCGATGATGGCACGGGATTTCACCTTCGTCGACGCGGGCGGCACGAGCGTGAAGGGGCGCGACGAGGTACTCGCCAGCGACAGCGCCTTTCGTGACGCCAACGCCAATGCGCAGGTGCGCATCCTGACGATCGATGCGCATGACGAATCGGTGCTGGTGCGCGGCTATCTCGAAAGCCGGATGGCCGAACTGGCCGGCGAGACCCTGTGGCGGGTTGAATTCGAGGAGCGGAAGATTTCTTCGATCCACGTTACCCGCGCCGGCTATGCCGTGACCCTGCCGAAATTCGCGGGGCTCGGCCCGGCATAGCGCATGTCTTTGGGCGGCTATCCCAAACCGAAACCGGCAAGCTGTGCGCGATGATGATGGTGCGCGCCCGCGTCGGCTGAGTTCTGTTCGGTGCGCATGGCAGTAAGCGCGTGATCGGTCAGTTCAAGCCCCAGCGCGGCATAGGTGCGGGCGATCTCTGCCTCCCAATTTCGGCCAAGCGCATCGAAATCGACATAGGCGACGGAGCCGGCAAAGTCCGCGAGCGCCGCATCGATCCGCGAATCGCGCATGGCCAGCTTGCGGCGCCACTCGGCCTCGATCCTGGGCAGCTCGGAATGGTCGCTCTGGAAGGCCATCTGGCTCGAAACGAGCGATACCGAACTCGACAGCACATCCGCATGATCCCTGAGCGTCACGACCAGGCGCGCTTCGGGGAATTGCCGGAGCAGGGCGGGCAGGTCTTCGGAAAATTGCGGGCATTTGAGCACGCGGGGCCGGTCGGCATCGCCCATCGTCGCCGCATCGGTGCGCAGGACTCGCGCGAATTCGGCATAGACCGGCGCGGCATCGCGCGCCTCGCTCCAGGCAACGAAACCGGGCACTTGCCACTGGGCCTCGAAGGTCGCGGGAGACAGTGCGCCCGACAGCCAGCCGATCTCCTCGTCGATCCGCGTCGCACCGAACGGATGAAGCGCATCGAGCCAGGGATTGATCCGTCGCGCGATGGCCAGCGCCGCGCCTGCCTTGAGCGGTCGCCAGTCGGGTGCGGCAGGTACGGGATCGTGGCTGTTGCAAAAGCGCGTGCCGGTATGCCGCGGATCGGCGGCTAGCAGGCGGTGCATCCGGGTCGTTCCGGCACGCATCTGGCCGACCACGATGATCGGATGTGCGATATCGGCGTGGGCCAGCGCCGGATCCTCGCGCCAGGCACGCCCCAGCGCATGGCGTTTGCGGATCGCCGAGGTCAGTTGGCCATAGGCCATGGTGTGGCCGAGCGCATTGAGCTGTGCTTCATCGCGCAGGCTGGCGCACAGCCGGTCCAGCCGCGCGCGAAAATCGTCCACCTCGGATTGTGTCCGGATCGAGCGCTCGTCGTCGGGCTCGAACCCGCGGCTGCCCACTTGCCAGAGAAACTCGGGCTCGAGTGGCGGTTTAGGCGTGACGCCGCGATCCCACAGGGCCTGAACCGCGCGATCGGCCCAGGCGGCGGTCTTGGCGCGGGCCAGCGGGTGCGGGCGCGGGGGCACGGCCATCCGCGCTAGAACTCGTCCGCTGCGTCGAGCAGCTTGGTCGCGCTCTTGGGAGCGACCAGCCGCCAGCTGCGCTGCAGCCAGTTTGCAACATCGCCCCAATCGACACCCGGACGATTGAGGATCACGCCGATCCAACCGCTCGCGCCGTAATAGGCGGGCTTCTGATAGGCATGCGGCTGCGCCTCGACGAGGTTTTCGAGCTCGTCCTGGCTCGCGCATTTCACCAGCAGCGAGATGTGCTCGACCCCGTGGTGCCGGTCGGAGAAATAGGCGAAGAACTTGCCCGACTTGGGCGTTCCGACGCGAAACCCCGGCGCGCCGTGGCTGTCGCGCTCGTGGGTCCGTGGCAGCGCCAGCGCATGCTCGCGCACTCGTGCCAGCAGCCACTCGGGATCGCTCCCGCGCGCAACATAGTCCGAGAGCACCCGCGGGTAGAGCTGATGTTCGGCCACGCGGACGCGATTGGCGAGCTTTTCGGGCGTGTCGCCGGGCCAGATCGCGACGTGGGCACACCCCAGCGCCTCGCCCGAATCGAGCTCCTCGGTAACCAGGTGCACCGTCGCGCCGGCGTGTTTGTCGCCCGCCTCGATCGCGCGCGCATGTGTGTCGAGACCGGGATACTTCGGCAGCAGCGAGGGGTGGATATTGAGCATCCTTCCCTCCCAGCGCCGGACGAATTCGGGCGTGAGAATGCGCATGTAGCCGGCCAGCGCGATGTACTGCGCGCCCGCGTCGAGCGCGGCCCGTTCCATCGCTGCATCGTGATCGGCGCGCGCCATGCCCTTGTGCGCGAGGGCAAAGGTCGCAACGCCCTCAGCCTGTGCCAGCGTGAGCGCTTCCGCCTGCGGATCGTTCGCCGCGACCAGCACGATTTCGTAGGCGGCGCCGGGCAGACGGCTGGCATAGAGCAGTGCGGCCATATTGGTGCCCTTGCCGGACACGAACACTGCGACTTTCGCCTTGTCGGGCGCGCGGTCAGGCAAGGTGCCTCGCCGTCCAGTCCTCGCGCGCGGCCCAGGTGCCCGCCGATCCCTGAACGGTGCAGCCCTTGTCGCCCTCGACGATCCGGCCGACCGCCAGCACCGTCTCGCCAGCGTCTTCCAGACGGCTGCGCACGATCTCGGCATTGGCGGGTTCGACCGCCAGCACCATGCCCGCCCCGCAATTGAAGGTTCGCGCCATTTCGCCCGGTTCGATATTGCCCTGCGCCTGCAGGAAGGCCATCAGCCCGGGCTGTTCCCAGCCATCTGCATCGACTTCGGCATGCGCGCCTGCGGGCAGCACGCGCGGGATGTTCTCGAGCAGGCCGCCGCCGGTGATGTGTGCAAGCGCGTCGACCAGCCCGTCGCGCACGACCGGCAGCAGGCTCTTCACGTAAATCCGCGTGGGTTCGATCAGCGCGTCGATCAGCAGGCGGTCGCGGTCGAACAGGGCGGGGCGGTCGAGCTTCCAGAGCTTGTCCTCGGCCAACCGGCGAACCAGCGAATAGCCGTTCGAATGCACCCCCGAACTCGCTAGGCCGAGCAGGACATGGCCGGGCGCGACGCGTTCCCCAGTCAATTGCTCGCCGCGCTCGACCGCGCCGACGCAGAAACCGGCCAGATCGTAATCGCCCTCGGCATACATGCCGGGCATTTCCGCGGTTTCACCGCCGATCAGCGCGCAGCCGGCCTGCTTGCAGCCCTCGGCTATCCCTGCGATCACGCGTTTGGCAACGCCGTTCTCGAGCTTTCCGGTTGCGAAATAATCGAGGAAGAACAGCGGCTCGGCGCCCTGGACGATCAGATCGTTGACGCACATGGCGACGAGGTCGATACCCACCGTATCGTGCTTGTCGCTGTCGATGGCGAGCTTGAGCTTGGTGCCCACGCCGTCATTGCCCGCAACCAGCAGCGGATCCTTGTAGCCCGCCGCCTTGGGGTCGAAAAATCCGCCGAAACCGCCGATCTCGCCATCCGCACCCGGGCGCATCGTCGCTTTCACCAGCGGGCCGATCGCCTTGACCAGCGCATTGCCTGCCTCGATCGAGACGCCTGCCTGTTCGTAGGTATAGGAAGGCGTATTCTGGCGCGGTTCGTCATTCATCCCAACCGCCTTACGCATTCGCGCTTGGATTTCCAGTTGCGTTTCGGCAAAAGGCGCCCTGTTTTCCCCATGAGCCACGCCCTTTCCCTTCGACCTGCCCTGCGCCGTCCCGCCTTGCTGCTGCTGGCGCTCGCCGCGCTGTGCGCGCTGGGAATGGCGGTGTGGGCGCAGGTCGGCGGCGATCGCGGCATTGCTCCGGTTGCCTCGACCAGCGATATCCAGGTCACGGGCATCGAGGTGGACGTGCGCGCGGACACGGGCGCAGAAGCGCGCGAACAGGCGTGGGAGGAAGCGCAGCGCCTCGCTTGGGAACGGCTCGACGGGCCGGAGCTGAGCGATTCGCAGATCGAGGGGCTGGTTTCGGCCATCGTGATCGAGCGTGAACGCCTCGGGCCCAAGCGCTATATCGCCACTCTAGGCGTGGTCTTCGACCGCCAGCGCGCCTCGCGTTATCTCGGCTCGGAAGGTGAAGCCACGCGCTCGGCGCCCATGCTGCTGTTGCCGGTGACCGTCTCCGCAGGCACGCAGATGGTCTATGAGCAGCGCAACCCGTGGCAGCGCGCATGGGCCGAATACCAGGCGGGGCAGAGCCGCATCGATTACGTTCGGCCAACGGGCGCAGGCGGCGATTCGCTGCTGCTGACCTATGGCCAGACCGGCCGCCGCAGCCGCACCTGGTGGCGCAATGCGCTCGATCAGTTCGGTGCAGCCGACGTAATCGTGCCGATCGCCAGCCTGCGCTACACCTATCCCGGCGGTCCGGTCGAGGGCACTTTCACCGCGCGCTACGGACCCGACAACACCTATCTCGACGGTTTCGAAATGACCGCCGCCACGCCCGCGGAACTGCCTGCCATGCTCGAGCGCGCGGTTGTCCGGTTCGACCGGATTTTCGAACTGGCCCTGGCCGATGGCAAGCTGCGGCCCGATCCCACGCTCAATATCGGCACGCCCGAACTCGACCCGGCGCTCCAGCGCTTGCTCGAACTGGGCCGCGCCCTGCGCGCACAGGATCAGGCGGCGGCCGCGGCCGCTTCGGAGCCGACGGCGGAAAGCGGCGATACGATCACGGCGGCACCGGTCCTTGCTCCGCCGCCCGAAGGATCGGTTGCGCTCTATACCGTACAGGTCGCGACGCCCGACGCCGCCGCTTTCGACGGTGCGGTGAGCGCGGTTCGAGGCACGCCCGGTGTCCGCAGCACCGGCATCCGCAGCACCGCTATCGGCGGGACATCGGTAATGACGGTAAGTTACTCGGGGTCGATCGGAGAGCTTGCCGAGGCGCTGCGGGCACGCGGCTTCACCGTGACCCAGGGCAGCAACGCGCTCGCCATCAGCCGCTGAGGCGCGCCCGCGATGACCTCGCAGATCGCCCTCCCGCTGATTCCCGCCGGTTCGAGGCAGCCGACCAGTATCGTGGTGGGATCGGGCAACCGCGCGGTTGCCGAAGCGCTTGCCACCCCGGAGACCTGGCCGTTTCGCACCGCGATCCTTCACGGTCCGGCGCGGTCGGGCAAATCGCTGTTTGCGCGATGGTTTGCAAATAGGCATGCCGGGGGCACGATCGACGGTGTCGAGGCGCTGGAAGAGACCGAAATCTTCCACCGATGGAACCGTGCGCAGGAAGACGGCTTCCCCCTGCTGTTGGTGGTCGACGGCGCCAGCTGGGACATCACCTTGCCCGATTTGCGCAGCCGCATGGGCGCCGCGCTGCAGCTCGAGATCGGCCCGCCCGACGATGCATTGGCGAGCGAGTTGATGCTGTCGCACGCCGCCCAGCGCGGCCTGGCACTGGGCGAAGGCGCACCCGCCTATCTCGTCCCGAGAATGGAGCGCAGCTATGCCGCAATCGAGAAAATCGTCTCCACAATCGACCGGCTCAGTCTTGAACGGCAGGTTCCGGCAACCCTATCTATCTGGCGGGACGCGCTGGAGGCGGTGGAGGGGCCAGACCAGGGCCGCTTGCTTTAATCGCTTCCAAATGGGAGAATAGCGCCAATGTTCGAACGGCTTATCGCCTATCTCGACAGCGTCAAGGCACGCGATCCGGCTCCCCGCAGCCGTTGGGAGGTGCTCACCTACCCCGGCGTCTGGGCGGTTTTCTACCATCGCATTGCGCACTGGCTGTTCGAAGCCGAACTGTTTTTCCTGGCCCGGCTGGTCAATCACTGGAGCCGCTGGCTGACCGCGATCGACATCCACCCCGGCGCGAAGATCGGCAAGAACCTGTTCATCGACCACGGTTTTTCGGTGATCGGCGAAACCGCCGAAATCGGCGACAACGTCACCATTTATCAATGCGTCACGCTGGGCGGAACCAATCCCACCAATGGCAAGCGCGGCAAGCGCCATCCGACGGTGGAGGACAATGTCATCATCGGCTCCGGCGCGCAGATCATCGGCCCCATCACTGTGGGCGAACGCGGCCGGGTTGGTGCCAATGCGGTGGTCATGGACGATGTGCCCGCGGGAGCTACCATGGTGGGCCTCAAGGCGCGCTCGACGCTGGTTCCTGCAGAGGAGTGGATCAAGGAATTCATCCCTTATGGCACGCCGAATTGCGAAGATGCCGAAGGCAACCGCATCGATTGCATCGAGAAGCTCGAGGCCGAATTGAAGTCGCTTCGCGCCGAGGTCGAATCGCTGCGCGCCGAGCGTGAACCGGCGCGGCGTAGCGGGACCGAGGATTGATGAGTTTTCTCGGCGAGACGGTCGTCGCATTCCCGGGTCGCCAGCCGCAGCAGGTCGGCTTCGACCGTGAGGAACTCAACCGTATCCTCGATCTTTACGGGCGAATGGTCGCCGCCGGACAGTGGCGCGACTATGCGATGGACTTTACCCGCGACGTCGCCGTTTTCGCCGCCTTCCGCCGCGCTGCCGAACGCCCGCAGGCGCGGATCGAGAAACGGCCTGCGCTGCGCAACAAGCAGGGCATGTGGACGCTGTTCGGCGAGCACGGCCAGGTCCTGAAGCGCGGGCATGAATTGCCCGGCGTGATCGCCCCGGTCGAGCGGCGCCTGCTCAAGGCGATCGACGAGTAGCGGGAATGCAAAAAGGGCCCGCACCGCCGTGCGAGCCCCCTTACAGCAATCAGGGCCGGGATCAGCCGCGTGCCGACGAAGGGCCGCCTCCGGTCACCTTCTGCATCGCCGTCAGGATCGCGCCCGACTGCTCGCTGCCCGATTGCGGGGCCTTGAGGTTCGAAAATTCGCTGATCTTGTCCCAATTGGCGGCGAAGCCTTCGACCGTGCGGTCCTCATCCTTGAGCCAGACGGCGTCGTTCATGACGGTCCAGGCGCTATGGAAGCCGCCGGCGCCCGCGCCGACGATGGCATTGGTCGGCGCATCCTCGCTGACGAGGAAGAGAGCGGCCGGGACCACGTTGACCGGGTCGAACAGCTTGAAGGCTTCTTCGGGGAACAGGTCTTCGGTCATGCGCGTGCCGGCGACCGGCGAAATCGTGTTGACCTTGATATTGTACTTCGCGCCTTCGAGCTGGAGCGTCTTGGTGAGGCCTGCGAGGCCGAGCTTGGCCGCGCCGTAGTTGGCCTGGCCGAAATTGCCGAACAGGCCGGTCGACGATGCGGTCATGAGGATGCGGCCATAGGCCTGCTCGCGCATGGTTTCCCATGCGGCCTTGCTGACGTTGGCCGACCCGTTCAGGTGCACGTCGACGACGAACTCGAAATCGTCCATCGTCATCTTGGCGAAGGTCTTGTCGCGCAGCACGCCAGCATTGTTGATGACGATATGCACACCGCCCCACTTCTGCTTGGCGTCGGCGACCATCTTTTCCATCTGCTCGAATTCGGTGACCGAGCCGCCGTTCGACATCGCTTCGCCGCCAGCCTTCTCGATTTCCTCGACCACCTGCAGCGCCATGTCCGAATGGCCGGTGCCGTCGCGCGCACCGCCGAGGTCGTTGACTACGACTTTCGCGCCGCGGCGGGCGAGTTCAAGCGCGTATTCGCGGCCCAGACCGCCGCCCGCGCCGGTAACGATGGCTACCTTGTCCTTGAAATCGATGCTCATGGGGGTGCTCCTGCTTTATCGTTTACGTAAGGGTCAATTGGCGCGTGGGGTGGCATGTTCCCTTCGCACTTGCAACAGGCGGTACGGCGCGCCGCCATTCCGTAGCGGCGGGGCGGTGTGCCGAGTCCCCGCGTAGGCGGAGACCTCAGCCCGTCAGCGATTCGCCGCTGCACGAGACCCTAGCCTTCGCGGGGGTCAGAGCCTCGCCAGTGCGGGGATCAGCTCTGCCAGCGAATCGATCTCGGCATCCGCACCCAGTTTCCCGCGCGGCTTGTCGCAATATCCATATCTTGCGCCGATTACCGGGACCTCCGCGGCGCGTGCCGCCCTGACGTCATAGGAACTGTCGCCGACGAAAGCGAGGTTTCCGCCGCCGCCGCGCCTGATCGCTTCGAAGATCGGGTCGGGCGCGGGTTTGGCGCGCCCCTTGCCCATCGTATCGCCGCCGATGATCGCGACGAAGTGCTGCGCAAGGTCCAGCGTATCGAGAATCTGACGGGCGAAACTCTCGAATTTGTTGGTCACCACCGCCATGGCGATCTCGCGCTCGCCAAGCTCGGCCAGCACCTCGCGCGCATGCGGATAGGGCTGTGTGTGGACCGCGTTGTGCTCGGCATAATAGGCGAGCATCCGCTTGTAGAGCTTGCGGAATTCCTCGTCCGGCAATCCACCTTGTTCGTCGACCGCCTGTTTGAGCATGATCTTCGCCCCGCCGCCGATCAGATCGCTGGCGTGATCCGCAGGGACCGGGTCGAATCCCCCCAGGTCCAAGGCGTGATTTACGGCAGCGCCAAGATCGCGGTGCGTTTCGAGCAGGGTGCCATCGAGATCGAAGCCGATTATGGCGAAGGGCAGATCGGTCATATACCCGAAGCGGTGGCGGATGGTTCTTCAAACTGCAAGCGATTGGTGGCAAGGCGCTTTGCCATGAACACGAACCGCGAATTCGCCGCCGTCATCCTTGCCGCGGGCAAGGGCACCCGCATGAAGAGCGACCTGCACAAGGTCCTGCATCCGATCGCCGGTCGGCCGATGCTGGATCATCTGCTGGCTACGGTCGATAGTCTGAAACCGGCGAAAAAGGTCGTCGTGGTCGGCGCCGGTCGCTCGCAGCTCGAAGAGGCGCTCGGTGAACGCGCAGAGACCTGCCTGCAGGAACCGCAACTGGGCACCGGCCATGCGGTGCAGATGGCGGAAGAGGGGCTCGTAGGCCACAGCGGCGACGTACTGGTGCTCTATGGCGACGTTCCCTTCGTGAAGGGCGAGACGATGCAGGCCATGCTCGACCGGCTGCATGCGAACGACAAGCCTAAGGTCGTCGTGCTCGGCTTCGAGCCCGAGGATCCGGGGCATTATGGCCGCGTCATCGCCGATGCCGACGGGCGGATCGCAAAAATGGTCGAATACAAGGACGCCAGCGAGGAAGAGCGCGCCTGCCGCCTGTGCAATTCGGGCGTGATGGCCGCGCGCGGGGCCGACATGTTCGACCTCTTGCGGCGCGTCGGTAACGATAACGCGCAAGGCGAATATTACCTCGTCGACATCGTCAACATCGCCAATGCAGATGGCGATACCTGCGCGGTGATCGCCACTGACACGCCCGAAGAGGTGACCGGCATCAACAGTCGCGCCGAGCTCGCAGCCGCCGAAGCGCAGTGGCAGGAACTTAAACGTGCCGAGGCGATGGCCGGCGGCGTCACGCTCAAGGCACCGGAGACCGTGTTCTTCAGCTGGGACACCGAAGTCGCGAACGACGTCACCGTCGAGCCCCATGTGGTCTTCGGCCCCGGCGTGACGATTGCGCGCGGCGCGGTGATCCGCGCGTTCAGCCATCTCGAGGGGGCGACGGTCGGTGAAGATTGCTCCGTCGGTCCCTATGCCCGCCTGCGTCCCGGTGCAGTCATGGAAAAGGACGCCAAGGTCGGCAATTTCGTGGAGATGAAAAAGGCCACGCTGGGAGAAGGCGCCAAAGCGAGTCACCTGACCTACCTCGGCGATGCCGAGGTGGGCGCAGGTGCCAATATCGGCGCGGGCACGATCACCTGCAATTACGATGGGTATTTCAAGTACAAGACCGTGATCGGCGAGCGCGCCTTCATCGGCTCGAACAGCGCGCTGATCGCCCCGGTGCGGATCGGTGCGGATGCGATCGTCGCGGCCGGCAGCGCGGTCAGCCGCGATGTCGGCGATGGCGATCTGCGCATGGTTCGCGGCGACCAGGTGGTCAAACCGGGCTGGGCCGACCGCTTCCACGATACGATGAAAAAGAAGAAGGCGACGGAGAAGAAGTGAAGCCGCTGCTCGCTCTCGCCTTGCTGCTCGGCGGATGCGCGGGCGAGGGCGGGAGCGGTATGGTTCCTGCCCTCTCCTCGCAGGAAGAAACGGTCGATACTGCGGCACCTACCGTCCAATCGCGAGCCGTTGCCTGCGCGGCCGCCGAGGAAACGATCTTCACTTGCAAGACTGCAAACGGTCGACGCATCTCCGTCTGCGCCGATGAAATCGAGCGGACCTTTTATCGGTTCGGCGGTGACCGGCTCGAACTGGAGATCGAGGGCGGAGAATGGGCGCAGGTCGCTTACTCGGGTGGCGGCGAGGCGCAGATAGCCTTCGCGAATGCAGGAACACGCTACATCGTGTTCAGCCGCATGGTGCGCACCAACTTCGCGCCGGGCGAACCCAACGATCCTGCGATCAGCGACGGGGTGATCGTGCTGGATGGCGCGGAAGTCGTAGGACTTCGGCTCTGTCGCGATCCCGATACCGTGCCAGTCCAGTACGACCTGGCCGAGCGGCATTTCACGCGAGTGGAAGAGCTGTTCACCTATGAGACCGAGCGCGCCGACCGCGATGAATGAGAGCGCGCTGTGCTGGCTGTGCGAGCGCCCGCTGGGCCGCAAAGTGCAGCAGCATCATCCCGTGCCCAAGGCCAAGAAGGGGCGCGAGACCGTAGCCGTCCATCCGATCTGCCACCGGACGATCCATGCCAATTTCACCAATGCCGAGCTGGCGCGCATGGGAGAGGATCGCGCGGCGTTGCTGGAGGACGAGGCGGTTGCGAAATTCATCCGCTGGGTGAAGCACAAGCCTCCGGACTTCCACGCGCCGACGCGCAAGGGGAGATGACCCCGACCTCGGAACGGGCGCCACCCAATCCGCGTTTGCTGTCCATACGAAGGAGCAGCGTTCTCATGAAAATCTGGAAAGGCATCGCGATCGGTGCGGCGATCCTCGCCATCGGCGCGGGTGGCGCATATGCCTATTACCGCGCCGCGGTCGACGAACCGGAATACGCGCTGCTAAGCAAGGATGGCGATTTCGAACTGCGCCGCTACGCCCCGATGATCGTGGCCGAAGTCACGCATACGGGAGAGCGGCGCCCCGCGCTCACCGCCGGGTTCCGCCGCCTTGCCGCCTATATCTTCGCCGAGGATCGTCCGGGAGAGAGCATCGCTATGACCAGCCCGGTCATGCAGGACCAGGACGAGAAAATCGCGATGACCGCACCGGTTTTGCAAGACCAGGGCGCGGAAATAGCCATGACCGCGCCGGTGCTGCAGGATGGCGGCGACGCATCGCGTAGCTGGCGGACCCGCTTCGTCATGCCCGCGCAATACACCATGGAGACGCTGCCGATCCCGCCCGAGGACATTACGCTCACCGAACTGCCTGAGCGGCGTATCGCCGCGGTGCGGTTCTCGGGCAATGGCACGAACGAGGACCTGGCCGAAAACGAGGCGCGGCTGCGGGATTGGATCGGGCAGCAGGGGCTCGAAATTACCGGCCCGGCGGAGTTCGCCTATTACGATGCGCCTTCGGTTCCCTCGCCGCTGCGCCGCAACGAGGTGATGTATCCGGTTGTGACCCGCTGACCGGCAGACGGACATCGTCCAAAGAAAAAGGGCGGCCCGCGAGCCGCCCTTTCACATTTGGAGCCACGCTGAGGGTTATTCGCCCGCGCTGTCGTCGGCCAGGCGTTGAAGCAGGTAGATCATCTGCAGCGCCTGGATCTTGGCGCGCTGTTCGTTGTCGACGCCGCCCGAATGGCCGCCGGTCATGTCCTCGAAGTAGAAATACTCCTGCCCGAGTTCCTTGACCCGCGCCGCGCCCTTGCGGGCATGGGCGGGGTGCGTGCGATCATCGGCGGTCGAGGCCCAGAAAAAGGGCGAGGGGTAATCCTTGCCCTCGAGCAGCTTCTGGTAGGGTGAATAGGGTTCGATCCAGGCGCGTTGTTCGGCAATGCGCGGGTCGCCATATTCGCCGGTCCACGAAGCGCCGCGGCCGATCACGTGATAGCGCAGCATGTCGAACAGCGGGATCTGGACGATCGCGGCATTGAACAGTTCTGGCCGCTGGGTGAAGGCGGTGCCGACAAGCAGGCCGCCCTGGCTGCCACCCTGGATGCCGAGATGCTCGGACGAGGTGATACCGCGCGCGATCGCATCTTCGGCAATGGCCAGAAAATCATCCCAGGTGCGCTGCTTGTTCTCGCGGATCGCGCTCTGGTGCCAGCCGGGGCCGAACTCGCCTCCACCGCGCATGTTGCCGAGGATGTAGGCCCCGCCGCGTTCGAGCCAGATCTTGCCGATCGAACTGAGATAGCTAGGCAGGCGCGGGACCTGGAAGCCGCCGTAACCGGTCAGCAGCGTGGGGTTTGTCCCGTCCATCACCATGCCCTTGGGCTTGACGAGGAAGTAGGGGATCTTGGTCCCGTCGGCGCTGGTCGCCTCGAACTGTTCGACCTCCATACCCTCGGCATCGAAATAGTCCGGCGAGGTCTTGATCACCTCGGGCGCGCCATCGCCATTGGCGTAATAGAGCGTCGAGGGCGTCAGGAAGTCGGTGACCGAGTACATGATCTCGTCCGACCCGTCCGAGGCCGCGGCAACGCCGAGCGTCGAATTGTCGGGCAGGTCGATCTCGCTCGAAACCCATTCCCCGTCGACATGGTCGAATTTGAGCACGCGCCCGCGGACATTGTCGAGCAGGCTGACATAAAGGCTTTCGGCGGTGTTCGAGGCGCCGCGCTTGGTCTGCTTGTCCTGCGGCGCCCAGACCAGCGTCTTGGCCGCGCCATTAGGATCGGCCTTGAACTCTTCGAGATCGACCGAGACGAGCGCATCGGCGGGGAATGTCTGTCCCTGCGTTTCCCAGTCGACATCGGTCGAGAACAGTAGCTGCCCGTCGATCAGCCCGTAGGGCGAGGCCTTCAGCGGCATGTCGAGACGGAGCCACTCGCCGTCCTTCTGCCAATAATATTCGGTCTCGTGGAAGCTGGTGGCGCGGAAGGCGTAATAGCCGTGTGCGGTGCCCGTGTGGTCGCGCAGCAGCGTGGCCGCCGACCATACGTCGGCTTCTTCGCCGCGCCAGATTTCCTGCGCGTCTTCGTTCGGCGTCCCGCGCTTCCAGATACGCGTAGTGCGCGGATACTGGCTCTCGGTGAGCGTGCCTTCGCCGAAATCGCGGCTGACGAGGAGCGTGTCCTGATCGACCCACTGGATCCCGCCCTGGCTTTTTTCGTCGAGCACGAAGCCGTTGTCGACGAAGCTCTTGGTCGCCATGTCGAATTCGCGCAGCACGGTGGCATCCTCGCCCCCGTCGGACAGCGAAATCATGCACAGGCGCTCTGCGGGTGGCAGGCATTCGTAGCCTTTGTAGACCCATTCGCGCCCTTCGGCCTCGGCCAGCGCATCCACGTCGAGCACGGTTTCCCATTCCGGATCGTCGCTGCGATAACTTTCGAGCGTGGTCCGGCGCACGAGGCCGCGCGGATTCTGCTTGTCCTGCCAGAAATTGTAGAGGCCGTCCGGGCGGATCGAGACATAGGGAATCCGGTCCTCGCTGTCGTAGATCGCCAGCGCTTCGGCCTTGACCGCTTCGAAGCGCGGATCGCCCGCGAGCAGGTCCATCGTCCGCTCGTTCTCGGCGCGCACCCAATCGAGCGCGCGATCGCTGCGCGCTTCCTCGAGCCAGATATAGCTGTCGTCCTCGGGGCCGGAAATGCCGTCCTGCGCGGCGGCGGGGGTGTTGGTGGCAAGCGTCATGGCGGCGGCCATGGCCAGCGCGGATGTGAGTTTCAAGCGTGATCTCCTTCGTCTTCGCAACCATATTGACGAAGGCCTAGCCGCCGGACAAGTATTCAGGTGCCTCTGATCGACATAGTAATACGAGCAATTTTCAGTCGTCGGCGCGAGTGGCGTCGCGATGAACCCAGACCGATATCGTACGGGCCTGGATTCCTGCTCGCAGAGCGAGTTCGTATTCGGTGCTCACCGTCTCCGTGACGAGCGCCCTCACGTCCTCGTTCTGGGCAGTGAAGGGAATGTCCGCGGTCACGATGGCCGGAGGGCGCTGGGCCAGTATCCGGCGAACCTCGTCGATCTGCCGGATCCCCAGGGCATCGCGTTCAAGTGCGTTGTTGAGATGATCGGGATAGATGAAGCGCGTGGGCAGGCAGCTGCCGGTCTCGCGATAGAGTGCCGTCGGCCCGTCGAACACCCACAGGCAGCGAGACTTGTCGTCAACCAGCGGGGCGATGGTTTCGGAAAGCTGCGCCATGCCCGTGCGCGAGCGCTGCGTCGCATCGATCCGCGTGCCGTAATAGAGCAGCGAGAAAAACAGTGCGGTTACGACGGCAAGGGGGCCAAGCCGCAGCGGCTCGCGTCGGTCGAGAAAGGGCATGCCGAGCAGGATCGCGGGCGAAACCAGAGCAGCATAATAGTAGGCATAGACCGTCGATGGCAGGAACACCGTGGCGAGGCAGGCCAGCAGCCACGCGGCGTAGAAGGCGTAGCTGCGCTTATCCACGGGTACGCGCAGGCGCAGGGCGGCGTAGGCTCCCAAAGCCACGAGTGCGGCGAGGGGGAGAAGGAACAGCGCATCTGCCGCGACAAGGCGACCCGTCGGGGACGGTAGCCGGTCGAAGAAGCTTTCGAAGTTCGCGAACCAGAAGGCATCCCATTCGCCGATTGCCAGGTAGAACAGTCCCACCAGGGCGGTGGGGAGGATGCCGAGCGCGGCAAATACGGCTCCGAGCTTGGCAATCCGGACTACCGAACCATGTTGCCGGAACTGGCCCCACAACGCCCAGAGCCCGAAGAACGCACATTGGGGAAGGACAGTGTATTTGACCTGCAGCGCCAGGCCGCCGATCAGCATTGCGGCAAGCGCGCGGCCGATTGCTTGGGGATGTTCCGAGTCGCGGACCAGCAGGGCCATGGCGAGCATGGCCGGGACATGGAAGATTTCGGTCTGGCCCGAATGCGGGCCGTAGATCGCCATCAGAATTACATAGAGCACGGCCGCGCCCATCGCGGTCGCCCGGTCAACCAGCGTCAGTGCCAACTGACGCGTCAGCATGGCGCCGAGCACTGCAAAGCCCGTCGCAAAGAGCTGGTAGGCGAGCGGAGAGGGCCCGCCGATCGCATGCGCAAACGCATAGAGCAGGAACAGGCCGAACGGCTTGCGATCCCACAGGTCGACAAAGGGAAGCTTGCCGTCGAGCATGGCATTGCCGATCAGCGAATAGAGCTGTTCGTCGATGTCGGCATTGGCGTCGCCGAGATAGGGCAGGCGCACGACGAGCGCGCAGGCTGTCAGCAGCACCACCACGCTCAGCGCGTCGCCACGCGAGCGGAAACGGCCGCTACTTTCGGCGATCAAGATAGGTTCCATCTTCATGGCGCGCAAACACCCCACATCATGGGGTGATCTGTGACCGATCATGGTAAATTTTGGCTTAAGCAGGACCGGCTCGCGCCTAGTAGAAACAAAAAAGGGCGACCCGTGGCGCCGCCCTTCGCGTTTCCGGATTGTTCCGTGAAGGCCGTTAGCCCTCGACGTGCTCCGCAAGGACCGTGAGGCCCTTGTCGCCGACTTCGGCGAAGCCGCCCCGGACCTCGATGGTTTCGGGGGCAGCGCCTTCGGTCTTGTAGACCTGGACTTCGCCGTCGCGGATCGTCGACATGAAGGGCGCGTGGCCCTCGAGCACGCCGAATTCGCCTTCCGCCCCGGGAACGACGACCATGTGGACGTCTTCGGAGCGGACCAGCTTGGCCGGCGTGACGAGTTCGAAGTGCAGGGCCATGCTCAGTCTTCTTCCGCCAGCTTCTTGGCCTTCTCGACCGCCTGGTCGATGCCGCCGACCATGTAGAAGGCGGCTTCCGGCAGGTGGTCGTATTCGCCGTCGACGACGGCCTTGAACGATTTGATCGTGTCTTCGAGCTGGACGAACACGCCCGGGATGTTGGTGAACACCTCTGCCACGTGGAAGGGCTGCGAGAGGAAGCGCTGGATCTTGCGGGCGCGGGCCACGGTCAGCTTATCTTCTTCCGACAGTTCGTCCATGCCGAGAATGGCGATGATGTCCTGCAGGCTCTTGTACTTCTGCAGCGTTTCCTGGACCTTACGAGCGGTCTCGTAGTGCTCCTGGCCAACCACGCGCGGTTCGAGAACGCGGCTGGTCGAGTCCAGCGGATCGACGGCCGGGTAGATACCCAGCTCCGAGATCGCGCGGCTCAGCGTGGTCGTCGCGTCAAGGTGGGCGAACGAGGTTGCAGGCGCCGGGTCGGTAAGGTCGTCGGCGGGAACGTAGATCGCCTGGACCGAGGTGATCGAACCCTTGGTGGTCGAGGTGATGCGTTCCTGCAGGTTACCCATGTCGGTCGACAGGGTCGGCTGGTAGCCCACTGCCGAAGGAATACGGCCAAGGAGTGCCGACACTTCCGAACCGGCTTGCGTGAAGCGGAAGATGTTGTCGACGAAGAACAGGACGTCCTGGCCTTCCTGGTCGCGGAAGTACTCCGCCATGGTCAGGCCCGACAGGGCAACGCGGGCACGCGCGCCCGGAGGCTCGTTCATCTGGCCGAAGACGAGAGCCACCTTCGAGCCCTCGGAAATGGCATTGCCGTCCTCGTCCTTCGCGATGACGCCCGCGTCGAGGAATTCGTGGTAGAGATCGTTACCTTCGCGGGTACGCTCACCCACACCGGCGAAGACGGACACGCCGCCGTGGCCCTTGGCGATGTTGTTGATGAGCTCCTGGATCAGCACGGTCTTGCCCACGCCGGCGCCGCCGAACAGGCCGATCTTGCCGCCCTTGGCATATGGCGCGAGCAGGTCGATGACCTTGATGCCGGTGACGAGGATGGCCGCTTCGGTCGACTGGTCGACGAACAGCGGGGCTTCGGCGTGGATCGGGGAGGTGCCTTCCGCCCCGATCGGGCCGCGTTCGTCGATCGGCTCGCCGACGACGTTCATGATGCGGCCGAGCGTTTTCGGACCGACGGGGACCGAGATCTGCGCACCGGTGTTGACGACTTCCTGGCCGCGGACGAGGCCGTCGGTGCCGTCCATCGCGATGGTACGCACGGTGTTTTCGCCGAGGTGCTGCGCGACCTCGAGAACCAGCGTGTTGTCGCCGTTCTTGGTCTCGAGCGCGGTCAGGATGGCGGGCAGTTCACCTTCGAACTGCACGTCGACGACGGCGCCGATGACCTGGCTGATGGTGCCGTTGGGCGATTGATTGAGTACGGGTGCGGTGGCCATGATCTATGTCCTGACTTGGGGTTTATCGCGCCTTAGCCGACGCAAACGTTTTCCGGATCGGCAAAGGTCCATTCGCCTTCGCCTGCAGTGAGGGTCGCTTCGTTGCGCAGATATTCATCGTCGCCGAGGCCGAATTCGCAGATGACGTCGGGCGAACCGAGGCCGGCACGCTTGCAAACGGCAGTGTTGACCGCATCTTCCTCGGGGCAGGCTTCCGCATACATCTCGGTCACCAGCGCCTGATCGGGCGCGGGCAGCGTTTCGATGGGCTCGGGCGTCGCGGCCTGTTCGGGCGCGACCTGCGCAGCGGGTTCTTCACCGCAGGCGGCGAGCAGGGCGAGGGGGAGGAGGAGGGCGAGGTTCTTCACGTCATATTCCTTAGAGGGCTTCGGCACCGGCGATGATTTCGATCAGCTCGGTGGTAATCGCGGCCTGGCGGCTGCGGTTGTACTGGATTGTCAGCTTGTTGATGAGATCGCCTGCATTGCGCGTGGCGTTGTCCATCGCGGTCATCGAGGCACCCTGTTCGGAAGCCTCGCGTTCGAGAAGGGAAGCGAACAGCTGCGTCTTGACGTAGCGCGGCAGGAGTTCCTCGAGGATTTCTTCTTCGCCCGGCTCGTATTCGACCACGGCATCGCCGCCGCTACTTTCGCTTGACGGCGCGGGGACGGGGATCAGCTGGTCGACGGTCGGGTCCTGCGCCAGCGCCGATTTGAAAATCGGATAGACGAGATGCGCGACATCGAACTCGCCCTTCTCGAACCGCTCGATCAAATCGTCGGCAATCGCCTCGGCTTCCTCGAAACCGGGGTTGCGCACGTCGGAGGTGTCGAAGTGCTTTTCGATCCGGTCGGCATAGTCGCGCTTGATCGGCGCGCGGCCTTTCTTGCCAACGAGATAGAACGTCACGTCCTTGCCCTCGGCGATCAGCGCCTTGGCCTTGGCCTTGGCGGCCTTGACGATGTTGGCGTTGAGACCACCGCACAGGCCCTTGTCGGTGTTGACCACAACCAGCAGGTGGCGCTTGTCCGATCCGGTGCCCGCGAGCAGCTTGGGCGCGCTGTCGCCGCTGACCTTGCCGGCAAGCGAAGCCATCACGCCCGACAGCCGCTCGGCATAGGGGCGCGCGGCTTCGGCCGCGGCCTGCGCACGGCGCAGCTTGGCCGCTGCGACCATCTGCTTGGCCTTGGTGATCTTCTGGGTCGACTTGACCGAGTTGATCCGGCCCTTGAGTTCCTTGAGGCTAGCCATTTCGGCTCCCTATCTTCGTGTCTCTTGGGGCTCAGGCGAACTGCTTGGCGAAGGTCTTGAGCGCGTCGACGACCTTGGCCTTGGTGTCGTCTTCGAACTTGCCGGTGGTGCGGATGGTTTCCAGCACGTCGGCGTGTTCGGCACGCATGAAGCTCAGCATCTGGGCTTCGTAGTCGGTGACGCGGTCGACCGGCACTTCGTCGATATAGCCATTGGTGCCGGCGAAGATCGACACGGTCTGCTCTTCGAACGGCATCGGCGAGAACTGCGGCTGCTTCAAGAGCTCGGTCAGGCGCGCACCGCGGTTCAGCAGCTTCTGCGTCGCGGCGTCGAGGTCCGAGCCGAACTGCGCGAACGCAGCCATCTCGCGGTACTGCGCGAGGTCGAGTTTCATCGAGCCCGAGACCTTCTTCATCGCCTTGGTCTGGGCGGCACCGCCCACACGGCTGACCGAGAGACCGACGTTAATCGCCGGACGGATGCCCTGGTAGAACAGGTCGGTTTCGAGGAAGATCTGGCCGTCGGTGATCGAGATCACGTTGGTCGGGATATAGGCCGACACGTCGCCCGCCTGCGTTTCGATGATCGGCAGCGCGGTCAGCGAACCGCCGCCATTGTCGCCATTCATCTTCGCCGCGCGCTCAAGCAGGCGGCTGTGGAGGTAGAAGACGTCGCCCGGATAGGCTTCGCGGCCCGGCGGGCGGCGCAGCAGCAGCGACATCTGGCGATAGGCGACGGCCTGCTTCGAAAGGTCGTCGTAGACGATCACGGCGTGCATGCCGTTGTCGCGGAAGAATTCGCCCATCGCGCAGCCGGTATAGGGCGCGAGGTACTGCAGCGGGGCGGGCTCCGACGCGGTCGCGGCGACCACGATCGAATATTCCATCGCGCCGTTTTCTTCGAGCTGCTTGACGATCTGCGCAACGGTCGAGCGCTTCTGACCGACGGCGACATAGATGCAGTAGAGCTTCTTGCTCTCATCGTCCGACGCATTGACTTCCTTCTGGTTGATGAAGGTGTCGATGGCGACGGCCGACTTGCCGGTCTGGCGGTCGCCGATGATCAGTTCGCGCTGGCCGCGACCGACGGGGACGAGCGCGTCGATGGCCTTGAGGCCCGACTGCACCGGCTCGGAAACCGATTCACGCGGGATGATGCCCGGCGCCTTCACTTCGACGCGGCGACGCTCGGTCGATTCGATCGGGCCCTTGCCGTCGATCGGATTGCCGAGAGCGTCGACGACGCGGCCGAGCAGGCCCTTGCCCACGGGGACGTCGACGATGGTATTGGTGCGCTTGACGCTGTCGCCTTCGCCGATTTCCTGGTCCGAACCGAAGATAACGGCACCGACATTGTCGGCTTCCAGGTTCAGCGCCATGCCCTGAACGCCGTTGGCGAATTCGATCATTTCGCCCGCCTGGACGTTGTCGAGGCCGTGGATGCGGGCAATACCGTCACCCACCGACAGCACGGTGCCCACTTCGCTCACTTCGGCTTCGGTACCGAAATTGGCGATCTGGTCCTTGATGACCTTGGAGATTTCTGCGGCGCGGATATCCATGATGTGTGTCCTTTAAGCCTTCATGGCCTGGGATAGCGAATTGAGACGGGTGCGGATCGATGCGTCGATGCGCTTCGAACCGATGGTGACGACGAGGCCGCCGAGCAGATCGGGGTCGACCTTCGTGGAAAGCTTGACCGTGCGGCCTTCGCGGGCCGTCAGCTTGGCCTTGAGATCGGTGAGCTGGGCGTCGGTCAGCGCATGCGCGCTGGTCACTTCGGCGGTGACTTCGCCGCGCTGGGCGGCGGCGATCGCGCGGAAGGCGCGAATCACGGCCGGCAATTGCGACAGGCGGCGGTTCTGCGCCAGCACGCCGAGGAAGTTCTGCGTCAGCTCCGATACGCCGAGAATGGCGGACACGCGCGACAATGCCTTCTGCGCGTCGCCACGCGATATCTTGGGATTGGTGGTAACGGCGGCGAATTCGTCCGATTCGTCGAGCGCAGCCTCGACCTTCTCGAGGTCCGATTCGACCGCGGTAACGGTTCCGTTTTCGCTCGCGAGATCGAACAGGGCGGAAGCGTAACGCCCTGCCAGGCTAGCCTGAATACCGGCGGAAATATCCACGCGCTTGAGGTCCTCTCGGGTCCGGAAGAAAAATCTGTGCGATCCATGCCGCGTGCGGGCGGACAAGAGTCGCCCCGGCAAGGTCGGCGCGCGCCTAGCAAAGCCCCCCCGCAATGGCAAGCCGAGTCCGGACAGGGAATCTGGACTCCGCTCCACTCTCGCGTAGAATGCGTGGCATAAAGCAACCAATCGCGCGGGAGAGAGGCGATGGAGATGGTGCCGCTGGCCCCCAAATGCGGGGTCGAGATTACCGGGATAAGCCTGGCCGAAGCGGAGGGCGACACGCTCGACGCGATCAAGCAGGCGATCTACACCCACGGCGTCGCGCTGTTTCGCGGGCAAGGGGACTTCACACCCGAGGCCCATATCGCCTTTGCCAGGCGCTGGGGCGGGATCGACATCAACAATTACTTCCCGTTGACCGACGAGCATCGCGAGATCGCGGTGGTACGGAAGCGCGCCGATCAGGTCACCAATATCGGCGGCGGGTGGCATACCGATCATTCCTACGACCAGGTACCCGCGATGGGCTCGATCCTTGTCGCGCGCACATTGCCACCCACGGGCGGGGACACTTTATGGGCGCATATGGGCGAGGCCTACGACGCGCTGCCCGACGATCTCAAGAAAGAGATCGAGGGGCTGGAAGCCTATCACACTGCCGACCATATCTACGACGAAGGCGGGCTCTACGCGAAAACCGACATGGGCGGCGATCTGCGGGGAAAGGCGCTCAAGACCGGCGCTACGCACCCCATCGTGATCCGCCACCCGCAGACCGGGCGCAAGCTGCTCTATGTCAACAGCGCCTTCACCGTGAACATCGTCGGCCGCACGCGCGAGGAGAGCCTGCCGCTGCTGCAGCAGCTCTATGCCGCTGCAACTGCGGCAGACAACACCTGCCGCGTGGCGTGGGAACCGGGTTCGGTGGCGATCTGGGATAATCGCACGACCTGGCACCTGGCGATGAACGACTACCAGGGCCACGCCCGCGAAATGCACCGCATCACGCTGACCGGCGAAACGCTGGCGGCGTAGTCTGTCGGACCATCGCTCCGCTACTTGATGCCGTTTCTTTTCGGCCCGTCGCTGCGTTGTTCGATGTCGATCAGCCTAGTGTGCGCGCGGCCCAGATGATCGGCGAAAGCGCAAGGAAGGCGAAGCCCACCGCCACCACTGACCAGCGCTTGGCGAAGATCATCGCGATGAACAGCAGCCCGAACATCGTGTCGGGCCCGGCGCGCAGAAAGACGTCGCTGGCAGTATCGGAGGTCGTGAAAACGTGGCCTAGATAGCCGATATGGATCGACCAGAAATATAGGCTGGCGAGCAGCCACTGGTACCGGCGGTTGCGTTGATAGTAGTCGGCCAGATCGACACCTTCCTCGCCCACCTTGTCGGGCAGCGATACGGCGGCTAGCAGCACCAGCATGACCAGCTGGAACATGACCGGCAGGAACTGCGCGAAGGTGATTTGTCCGTCGGGTTGCGAGGCCGCGCCCCACCAATAGGCGATGATGCTGAGCAGAATGAACAGCGCGAAGGCAGGCTGTGCCCAGTGCCAAGTCACCTTGTCGGAGCGCAATACGCGGTTGAGGTTTTCAAGCTCGAACGCCACCGCTACGCCGAGCACGATCGAAGCGAAGACGAGGGCCTGCTCCATCAGTCGCTGCCCGTCCGCGCGCTACATTCATAGACCAGCCGCTCGTTGGCCTGGCGTGGCAATTGTCCGAGGACTTCGCCTTGCAACTCGCCAAGCCGGGCGGCTGCATCCGTGGTGCCGCATTGGGGCGCTTCGTATTTGCCGCGGGCCTCGCGCGCCTCGATCATCGCGCTGCGCGGGAGCAGGAAGCGCTCGACCCGGAAGATCCGCCGGTCGGGATCGAAGCTGTTGACCGAAACCGCATCTTCGGAATTGGGCACGAACACGCGGCTCCAGGTTCCTCCGGCAAAACCGTATTGCGTGCGTTCGTTGATGCAGCCATCGGGGGTCCAGTCGAACGCGAGATCCTCCGCCTTGGCGTTGGTGATGCGGCTGCGTTCGGGGATCAGCGTGCATTGCAGCGCGAGTTCGCTCGGCTCACCGGGATCGGCGACATCGGGCATTTCGTCGTCTTCCTGCATGGCGGCGGCCACACGGCGGTCGATTTCATCGAGACCGGGACGGGTGAGATAGGCGGCGAGCGCGGCCAGCACGACGACGATGGTTGCGCCGCCTGCGATCCGCAGCCGCGTATCGTCGCGCTCCTCTTCCGGCTGCCGCCACAGCGAAAGCGCCCACTGGCCAAGGCCGAAGGCGACCAGCAGCAAGACGAAGGCGAGAAAAACACGATCCTCGCGTTCGAGAATGACGCCCTGTTCGGCCTCGAGCAGCGCGCGTTCCCGCTTTGCGCGCTGCGCTGCCGAGCGTTCGGCCAGATCGGCGCGCGCGGCTATCTGCTCGCGCTGGAGCCGCTCTCGCTCGGCCTCGTCGAGGTCGGCCATCGAGCGGCATACCGAACTGTTGACGCGGGGCTCGACATCGTTGGCGCGCAGGAACGGCAGCAGCTCGCGGTTCGACACCGCAAAGAAAAATTCGGCATCGCCGCCGTCATTGTCCGCGCCGAAACTGTTTACCCCGACCACTCGACCGCAGGGATCGAGCAGCGGGCCACCCGAACTGCCGCGCGCGATGGGGGCGGTGTGAAGAATGGTGTCGAATTGGCGGCTGGGGCGCGTGCCCGATACGAAGCCGCGGCTCTTGACCGGCGGCTGGCTGCGAAAGATGTCGCTGAAAGCGAGCCCCTGCGCGCGGTCGACATTCATCGGGTAGCCGACGCTGGTCACTTCGCCGCTGTCGGGAGGCACGCCGCCTACCAGGGCCAGCGGGGGCAGGCGCAGCTCGCCGGTAATGCGGATCAAGGCGAGATCGTTACGCGGACTCACGGCGACCGGCTGGCCATAGACCGCTTCGCCTCCACCGCTGGGGATGATGCCGATTCTGAGCTCGTCGTCGCGCAGCGCGTCGCGTAGCACATGCGCATTGGTCACCACCTGGTCGCCCGCGACCGCGAATCCCGTGCCATGGCTGATCGGGATCAGCTCGCCGCTTTCCTCGCCGATGATGACCACGCGCACCACGCCGCGCGCGGCGGCATCGATATCGGCCGGTTCGGCCTGCGCCAGCGTGGGCGTCAGCAGCGCGAGCATGACGGCGAGGAGTGCAGGAAGGCGTCCCATCGGGGCCGTCTTGTGACGATCATTGGCTTTGATCGCAAGCCGCGGGATGAAAGCTTGCCGAGACGGGCGCAAAAGAGGGCCACATACGCTATGGAGGCAATCGTGAGCATCACCGAAGACACTGCATGGGCCGCCGTTCTGCGCCGCGACCGCGCTTTCGACGGGCGTTTCGTCACCGGCGTCATGACTACGGGCATCTATTGCCGCCCGTCCTGCGCCGCGCGGCACCCCGCGCGGGGCAATGTGCGCTTCTTCGCCGATGGCGCGGCTGCGCGCGCGGCCGGCCTGCGCGCCTGCAAGCGCTGCCGGCCCGACGACGTGGGGCGCGACGAGGCGGCTGTGCTCGCCGCGATCGACGAGATCAGGCAGGCGGAGGACGCACCGACGCTCGGCACGCTGGCACAGCTCACCGGTTATTCGCCGAGCCATTTCCAGCGCGTCTTCAAGCGCGCCATCGGCCTCTCGCCCGCCGCCTATGCCCGCGCGCTGCGCGAGGAGAGGGCGCGCGATGCGCTGTCGCAGGGCGACAGCGTGACCGGCGCGATTTACGAGGCGGGCTATGGCTCGGCCTCGCGTTTTTACGACGGCACGAAGGGACGATTGGGAATGACGCCGAGCGACTGGCGCGATGGGGGCAGAGGCCGCACCATCCATTGGACTCTCGTCGATACGACGCTTGGCACCATGCTGGTTGCCGCCACGGAAAAGGGCGTGTGTTGCCTGTCTTTCAACGAGGGCGAGAAAGACTTGCGCGCGCGTTTCCCCAATGCCGAGCTGGTGGAAGGCGGCGGGGAATTCCGCGCGCTGTTCGAACAGGTGACCGCAGCCGTCGAACAGCCGGTCGATGCCACCACGGCCGAGATCCCGCTCGATGTGAAAGGCACCGCCTTCCAGCAGCGTGTGTGGGAGGCCCTGCGCGCCATTCCGGCTGGCGAGACACGCAGCTACGGAGAGCTGGCCGCCGCGTTGGGCAATCCCAAGGCGAGCCGCGCGGTCGGCGGCGCAAATGGGGCGAACAACATTGCGGTCCTCATCCCGTGCCACCGCGTGATTGCCGCCGATGGAGGGCTGGGCGGCTACGCCTACGGCACCGAAATCAAAGCGGAATTGTTGAGGCGCGAGCAGGGTTCGACCAAGAGCGGAAGGTAGTATCGGGCGGAGTTCGGTATTGATTGACAGCGCGTTAAGGCTCTTGGCCTATGCTGGCGGCCGCACCTGGGGCTGAATCATTCGACTGTAGGGACGGGATATTGAGAATCGCAATCGTTTCGCTGGTCGCGATCGCGGTCGGACTTGCCGCGATCCTGGCGGCCCTGCTCGTCCATCCCTATTACGCGCACCGGCTGGCCGATATGGTCGGTTCCGACCACCGTGGCTATCGTTCGATAGTGCATTCCGACACGATGCAGTCGGTCAATGCGGCTCGCCTGAGCCAGGGAGAGGAAACCGCGCTTGCCTTCTTCGGTGCGAGCACGATCGAAAGGCTGGATATCCGTCGCTTCGGATCGACTGCGGTAAACCTCGCCTATGGCGGTTGGACTTCGCGCGATGTGCTACAATACGCTCGCGGCAATGCGGCCTTCGCCGAAACACGAACCGTGGTGGTGCTGGCCGGCTTCAACGATCTCGCGGCGGGCCGATCGCCTCGGGAAATAGCGGATGACATTGCGGCCCTGCTTGCGTTGCGCCTGCCGTCCAAGCCGGTGCTGCTGGTGGGTGTCCTGCCGGTCAATCCCGCGAATCTCGGCACGGCGTCCGTCTCCAACGAGGCGATCGAAACGCTCAACGACTATCTCGAGGCGACCTGCCGTGAGGCAGCCAATTGTCGGTTTGTCGATCCGGCGAAGGGGCCTCATGCCTTTTCCGCACCGCTGCCCGCTTCGCTCGATTCCGGAGACGGGATTCATCTCAATGGCGCCGGCAACCGGCAACTGGCCGATCTTGTCGAGATGTATCTGGATCAGAGCGCCCGGACGCGCGACGATGGCTGAAACTCCCGCCGCGGCGCCGCGGCTCTATTATGGCGACCTCGATGTCGCGCGCGGAATCCTCATGGCACTGGGCGTGTTCCTGCACAGTGCCGTTCTCTTCAGCACCGATGTCTTCGCGAACTACGGTGCCGATTCCAACCCCGGACCCTATCGCTTCCTGGTCGATGCGATCCACCTGTTCCGGATGCCCGCGTTCTTCGCAGTTTCCGGCTTTTTCTGCGCCATGTCACTGCGCCGCCAAAGCGTGACCGCGTTTCTCAGGCTCAAGAGCCGGAGGATAATCGTTCCGCTGCTCAGCGTGCTGCTGACGTTCAACATGATCGAACTGTGGCTGAGGCAGGCAGCCAGATCGGAGCCGGAGATCCACGCCGGCGCGGCCTTCCGATTTCCGTTGGATCCGACGCTGTTCGGCGAGCTGTTGCTGCACCTGTGGTTTCTTGTCGTTGTCTTCATCTATTTCCTCCTTGCCATGCTCGTAGCGGCTTTGGTTGCGGCGGTCGGAGAGCGCCGCCACAAGATTGCGCGGGGGGCTTTCGCCAGGATCGAGCGCATGCCGAACGTGGCGATCGGCGTCTGGTTCTTGGTTGCAATCGCGCTTGCCTATGCCCCCCATGCTGCGGGAAGCCTGGGGCCGGAACTGATCTATCCGCAATGGGTGTTCGGTATCGCGCCGTTCACGATCCTCTACTATGCACCCTTCTTCGCATTCGGCGCTGCGCTGCACTTCATGCCGCAACTCACCGAACGCTGGCGGCAATTCAGTCTTCCCAAACTGCTCGGCTTTTCGGCAGCGATCGTGTTGGTCCCGGCCGTGTCGGCGAGTGGCTGGTTCGGCGAGACCGCGATGGTTGCCGTTTCGGCGATCGGCGCGTGGATTTGCGTATTGAGCATCTTCGGCCTGTTCAACGCGGCCATGCGGCTGGTGGGAGATCGGTCGCGCGCCTTCGCGGAGCCTGCCTATACGATCTACCTCCTGCACCACATTCTCGTGTTTCTCATCGGTTGGCTATTGCTTTCCCAGGGCATCGATGGGGCACTGGCCTTCGGCCTGATTGTGGCGATCACGCTCGGCCTGACTCTGACAACTCATTATGCCGTCGTTCGCAAGTCGGCTGCCATGCGCTTGCTGCTCAACGGGAAGTAGGAAACCGGGCGGATCAAGGCCCGCCCCGCCGAACTGTCGACCGGGATCGCTTCGAGTGCCGCGAGCGGGGCATTCGATCGCGCTCTATCGACCTTGCCGCGGAAATCGGATGACAGCCCAACCTTCGGTTCTTTCCGGGAAAAGCGCGGACGATTTGCCAGTCGCGCAGGCTGAGCCTAGATCAAGGCATGCAATTCTCGATCGTTTTCGCGATTTCATGGGTTCTGATCCTCGCTGTGGGCGGCGGGCTGCTCACGAAAACCGGCTCATGGTATCGAAATCTCGAGAAGCCTTCCTGGCAGCCTCCCGACTGGCTGTTCGGCCCGGCCTGGACCGTGATACTGGGGCTGGCGGGCTGGGCCTTCGTGCTGAGCTGGGACGGCGCCGCCAGCGGCGACGAGCGAACGCTGCTGATCGGCCTCTACCTCGCCAACGGCCTGTTCCATTTCCTGTGGTCGCCGCTGTTCTTTACCGCGAAGCGACCCGACTGGGCTCTGCTAGAGGTGCCGTTCCTGTGGCTGTCGGTACTCGCGCTATGCGTTTTTCTGAGGGACTGGTCGGTACTCGCGAGCTGGTTGATCGTGCCCTATCTCGCGTGGGTCAGTTTCGCATCGATCCTGAACTGGAAGATCGTCCGGCTGAACGGCCCGTTTCCCAAGCCGGCCGGCTGAACGGCCCTGCCGTCAGGGGCCAAAGAAAAGGGGCGAGCGACCAATGCCGCCCGCCCCGCCGAGTTTGCGTTGCATTCGGCCCTAAAGCCCGCTGGCCATCCCGTCGACGCTCTTGCTGACGAGGATGTTGACCGCCACGCGGCGGTTCTGCGCCTTGCCCTGCTCGGTCGAATTGTCGGCTGCCGGATCGGCCTCGGCCATGCCGGTCGGGACCATCATGCGATAGGGCTTCCAGCCACACTCCTGCTGGAGGAAGTTGACCACGCGCGTCGCGCGCTTCTCGCTCAGCTCCTGGTTGTATTCGTAATCGCCAACGGAGTCGGTGTAGCCGACCACCAGCAGCAGCGCATTGTCGGTCGCCTGCGCCTGCTGGGCAGTGCGGCACAACTCGTAACGCGCTTCCTGCGAGAGGTTGTAGCGGGCGGTGTCGAAATAGACGTTGGTCGTGCCCTTGATATTGTATTCGTCGATATTGGCGACGCGGCCGCGCAGCGCTTCGGTCGCAGCCTCGTTGGCGGCGAAACGCTGGTCGGTGCCGGCGTGGATCATGCGCGCGGTCTTGAGGTCGCGCGACTTCACGGCGACTTTGGTGGCGATCAGGCCGCGATCCGCCCACTGGACGGTTTCGACATCGACCGGCAGGCCGTTCAGCAGGTCGGCTTCGCTGAGCGCATCCTTGTCGAGGCCGAGAAAGCCGCCGCTGCTGCGGATTTCGGTGGCTGGGCTGATCGTGATCACGGTCCGCGTGCCGTCCATGCCGGTGACCTGGATCCGGTTATCCTTGCGCGCCGAAATGACGCCTTCGAATTCGGGGCCTTCGGGCAGTTCCGATAGATCGCCCGGCATGGTGCCGGTGACCGTGATGTCGTTTGCCTGCGCTTCGTAGCCCGATTGCGCATCGAGCTCCTGCGCAGTCGCCGGGGCGGCCAGCAGGCCGATCGCTGCAAGCGCGGCTGCGCTGGTGGAAATCTTGTTCATCTGCATACTCCTGAAATCTGGTGTGCCGCTTCGCGGCAGCCGGAGCCGGGCCGACCCGACCGGGCGTAGACGGAAGTCAGAGTTCCCTTCGTCCTCGTGTTGTAATCGCGCGGCGGGATTGCCGCAGGTGCGCGCCGGGTGTTCGCCGAGACCTGTCGGCCCGATGAACAATTGCGGCGAAATCGTGGCATTGTTGGGTGGCGCGGGTAGTCGCTGCGACGAACCGTTGCAATCGCTCAGTCGGCGCGGGCCCATCCGGCGGATGCTGGCGTGAGCGAGTCGAGGAAGGCATCTGCGCTGTCGAGATATGCCTGCTTGCGGTCCTCGTCCATCCGGTCCCAGGTCGAATAGATCCGCCCGATGCGCGGGTTCTTCTCCAGCCGTTCGCGGTGGCGGTCCATGAAATGCCAATAGAGCGGGTTGAAGGGACAGGCGCCTTCGCCGGTCTTCTTGTTGGGTGAATAGGTGCAATCCGCGCAGTAATTGCTCATCTTGTTGATGTAGTTGCCGCTTGCCGCATAGGGCTTGCTGGCCAGCTTGCCGCCATCGGCATAAAGGATCATCGCGGCGACATTGGGCAGTTCGACCCATTCGTAGGCGTCGGCATAGACAACGAGATACCAGTCCTGCACCTCGCGTGGATCGATGCCAGCGAGCAGCGCGAAATTGCCCAGCACCATCAGCCGCTGGATATGGTGTGCGTGGGCGTTGTCGCGCGTGGTGCGGATGCAGTCGGCAAGACAGGCCATGTCGGTCTCGCCGGTCCAGTAGAATTCGGGCAGACCGCGCTGCGCGTTCAGGGCGTTGGCCTTCTGCAGATGCGGCATCTGATGCCAGTAGAAGCCGCGCACATATTCGCGCCAGCCGATGATCTGGCGGATGAAACCCTCGACCGAATTGAGCGGCGCACTGCCGTCTTGGTAGGCTTTCTCGGCGCGCCGGCACAGCTCGAGCGGGTCGAGCAGGCCGAGATTGATGCTGGTCGAGAGCATCGAATGGAACAGATCGTCCTCGCCCGCGACCATCGCGTCCTGATAGGGGCCGAAGCATTCGATCCGTTCGGCGAAGAAGGCATCGGCGGCTTCCTCTGCCTCGGCGCGCGTAACGGGCCACTGGAATGTCTCTAGACTGCCGAAATGGTCGCCGAACCGGTCCTCGACCAGATCGATCACTTCCTGCGTGATGTCGTCAGCGTCGAACTTGGGGCGTTCGGGCGCCGATAGGCCTTTCTTGGGCGGTTTGCGGTTCTCGCTGTCGTAATTCCACTCGCCGCCTTCGGGCTTGCCGTCGTCGTCGACAAGCAGACCGGTCTTGCGCCGCATCTCGCGATAGAAGAACTCCATGCGGAGCTCTGTGCGATCCTCTGCCCATTTGTCGAACTCGGCCTGGCTACAGATGAACCGGTCGTCGCGCAGGATTTCGATCTCGCAGGCGAACTTGTCCGCCCACTGGTCCATCGCCTCGCGCACGCGCCATTCGCCCGCCTCGACCACGCTGACGAGGCGCGGGGAGTGCTGCTCGATCGCGCGCGCCACCTCGCCGGTGAAGCTGCCCGCATTGTCCTCATCGTCGAGCTTGATGTAATCGACCGTCCACCCCGCATCGCGCAATTCTTCGGCGAAGTGGCGCATGGCGGAAAAGACCAGCGCTATCTTCTGCTTGTGGTGCCTGACGTAGGTCGCCTCGTCCCACACCTCCATCATCAGGATGATTGTATCATCCTTGGTGCGCCCGCGGATCGAGGCGAGGTCGCGGGTCAGCTGGTCGCCGAGGATGGGGACGAGTACGGGATTGTCGCTGGGGCCGGGCATTGCGTTTTCAATGCCCGGCCCGCGCGATCGTGCCTCACAGCTTGGCGATTTCTTCCTTGGCGGCTGCCAGGCCGGCCTCGATCGCCTCCGGACCGTAGCCTGCCTTCTCGACGCGCACGAACTGGAGGTCGTCCACGCCGACGAAGCCGAAGAAGGTCGTCAGCAGGCTCTCCTGATTCTCGGCCATCTGGTCGTTCGAATATTCGCCGCCACGCGCCGAAGCGACCACGACCTTGCGCCCGCCGGCCAGACCCTCGGGGCCGTTCTCGGAATATTTGAAGGTCACGCCAGGCACGCCCAGCCGGTCGAGCCAGGCCTTGAGCTGCGAGGCAATCGAGAAATTGTACATTGGCGCGCCCACGATCACGATGTCGCTGGCAAGGAATTCGTCGAGTACCGCGCGCTCGCCGGGATAGGCGGCGGCAACGGCTTCCTCGTGCGTTTCCGGCGGCGTGCGGATCGCGCTGGTGGTGATCGGGTCGATATGCGGCAGCGGCTCGGCCACCAGGTCGCGTGTCACCACCTTGGCATCGGGGTGCAGGTTGGTGAAATGGGCGAGCAGCTCGTCGGTCAGCTTGCGGCTGATCGATTGATCGCCCGTGGTCGAACTGTCGATACGAAGGATTTGCACGTGGGAAACTCCATAGTTACTATCGATAACCTGGAGGCCATATGGAAACTGCACCCCAAGTTGCGCAAGAAGGCACTTTGCCGTCAGATAGGGACACCGGTGTTACTCTCGAAGTGCACGACGCACCGCAGTGCAGCGCGGTCAATGACATCCTCGCGCGGGTGGGCGACAAATGGTCGGTGCGGGTGGTAATGGCGCTTGAAGGCGGATCGCGCCGGTTCAATCAATTGCGGCGCGAGATTTCCGGTATTTCGCAGCGCATGCTGACCCGCACGCTGCGCGGTCTCGAACGTGACGGCCTGGTCAGCCGGACGGTGACGCCCAGCGTCCCGCCGCGAGTCGACTATGCCCTTACGGCGCTCGGTAGATCCCTGTGCGATCCCGTGGCGCGGCTGGGCAATTGGGCGATCGCGAACATCGACAAGGTCGAAGCGGCGCGTGCCACGTTCGACGGCGAAACGGACCAGGCGCGCTAGACGAAACTGTAGGGATCGATGTCCACCGCCACGCGCACGCCGGGCGGGTGGTCGACCGCGCCGAGCCAGCGGCGGATGACGTCCTGTAATTGTACGCTGCGCCGGGCATTGATGAGGAAGCGATAACGATAGCGGCCGCGCAGCAGCGCCATCGGCGCAGGCGCTGGGCCGAGGATCAGGCAGTCGGCCACCTCTGGCCGGAACGCGCCGAGGCGATTGGCGGCCTCGCGTGCTTCGGCATCGTCCTCGGAGCTGATGATGATCGAGGCCCAGCGGCCGAAGGGCGGGGCACCTGCCTCGCGGCGCATTTCGGTTTCGGCGGAATAGAAGGCGTCGCGGTCCCCGGCAGCAAGCGCGGCGATCACGGGCGCTTCGGGATGGCGCGTCTGGATCAGCACCTCGCCCGGTTTCGAACCGCGCCCCGCGCGCCCGGCAACCTGCGCCACCTGCTGATAGGTCCGCTCGCCCGCCCGCAGATCCCCGCCTTCGAGCCCCAAGTCCGCATCGACCACGCCGACCAGCGTCAGCTCGGGAAAATGGAATCCCTTGGTGACCAATTGCGTGCCCACGATCACGTCCACCTCGCGCGCCTCGACCGCTGCGATGAATTCGGCGGCACGGCCGGGGGAATTGAGCGTGTCCGAAGTCGCCACGAACACCCGCGCCTGCGGCAATCGCTCGGCCACCTCGTCGGCGATGCGCTCGACGCCCGGCCCACAGGCGACCAGGCAATCGGGCTCGCCGCATTCGGTGCAGGCTTGCGGGGCAGGGGCCTCGTGGCCGCAATGGTGGCAGGCGAGGCGTTGGGTAAAGCGGTGTTCGACCAGCCAGGCGCTGCAATTGGGGCACTGGTAGCGAAAGCCGCAATTGCGGCACAGGGTCAGCGGCGCATAGCCGCGACGGTTGAGGAACAGCAGCGACTGCTCGCCGCGCTCGAGCCGTTCCTCGATCCCGTCGACCAGCCGCTGGGCCAGCCACATGCCGTGCGGGGGCTTTTCCTCTGTCAGGTCGATCGTGTCGATGCTGGGTAATTGCGCTCCGCCGAAACGGCTGGGCAGGTCTACCTTGGTATAGACCCCGCTCTCGGCCATCTGCAGGCTTTCGAGCGCGGGCGTGGCGCTGGCGAGCAACACGGGCAGCTTTTCGAAATGCCCGCGCATCACCGCGACGTCGCGCGCGTTGTAGCGCACACCGTCTTCCTGCTTGAAGCTGGTCTCATGCGCCTCGTCGACCACGATCAGGCCGAGCTGCGCGAAGGGCAGGAACAGCGCCGAACGCGCGCCGACGACCACCTGCGCGCTGCCGTCCGCCACGGCACGATAGGCGCGGCGGCGCTCGGTCGATTTGAGCGAGGAATGCCACAGCACCGGGGCCGCACCGAAACGCTCCTCGAAGCGGTGGAGGAAGTTTTCGGTCAGCGCGATTTCGGGCAGCAGCACGAGCACCTGGCGGCCCATCCGCAGCGCCTCTGCCACCGGTTCGAAATAGGTTTCGGTCTTGCCCGATCCGGTCACACCATCGAGCAGGAAGGGCGCGAATTTGGCCTTGCGCACGGCGGACGAGAACACCGCCGAGGCCTCGCGTTGTTCCTCGCTCAGCTCCACCTGGGCGAAGTCCGGTCGCGCTTCGTCATAGGGGCGGTCGCAATCGACCTCCACCGGCTCGAGCACGCCCTGATTGACCAGCCCGCGCAGCACGCCTTCCGACACGCCTGCGATACCCGACAGCTCGCGGATGGTCGCCTGCTCACCCTCCAGCGCCTCCATCGCCGCTTGCCGCTGCGGAGTCATGCGTTCGGGCATGCCTCCGGTCAGCCGATATTCGGTCAACGTCGCCGGGCCCTTGAGCGCGCCGCCCGAAGACAGCGCCATGCGTGCGACGCTCGCCAGCGGGGCGACGTAATAATCGGCGGTCCATTCGATCAGGCGCCGCAGCGCTGCCGACAGCGGCGGGATGGGCAGTATCCCCCTGAGGTTGCGCAGCTTCTCCGCCGGAACCTCGGTGCCGGGCAGCCGTTCAGCCTCCCAGACGATCCCGATCACGGTGCGCGGCCCCAGAGGGCACTCGACCACCGAGCCGGGCTCGACTGCGAGCCCTTCGGGCACCTTGTAATCCAAGGGGCCGAGAGCGGCATTGAGGACGAGGCAGCGCACGCGGTTCATGGCCGGGCCATATGGGCGGCGCGATGGGCGTGAAACAAGGGTGGGATGCAAGAGGACTGACGATATGACCGATATTCTCGTGAAACCCACCGGACGGCGCGCCTTTCTAGGCGGCATGGCGGCTTCGGGCGGCCTGCTGATGCTGCCGGCCTGCTCAAGCCTTCCCGGCTTCGGCATGGTCGATGCGGTCCAGCGCATCCTCTTCCTGTCGAGCGAGCGCGCCTTTGCCCGCATGCTTCAGGGCGATGGTTTCTGGGACCAGCAGGTCGCGCAGCTTGGGCTGGGCAATCTGCTCGGCACGCGCGGCGACGTAATGACCCGCATCCTCACTTCGGCGCTGTTCAAGAGCCGCTTGGAGGACGCCTTCGCCGATATCGCCTATGAAGGCGCCGAGCGCGCGGCCCCGCTGGTGACCGAGGCCGTGCGCACCATCGGTATCCAGAACGCGATCGACCTCGTGCGCGGCGGGCCGACGGCGGCGACCGCATTCCTGCGCGGATCGATGGGCACCACGCTGGTCGAGGCCATGGTTCCCGAACTTGGCACCGCCATGCGCGTGGCGAGCGATCCGCTGGTCGGCGAGTTGCTGCGCGGTCTTACCGGCGTCGACTTGGCCAGCGCGACCACGCGTTTCGCCGGGAATATCGACGACACCATCTGGCGCGAAATCGGCGTGGAAGAGGCTGCCATCCGCCGCGACCCGCGGGCCACGCGCGATCCGCTGATCATAGGTGTGTTCGGGGCGGGCGGGCAGGTCTAGCCGCACCGCCCCTGCATCGCTAAGGCTCTGCGGGAATCGCAATTCCCCCGGAGCCCGCACTCATGAAATTCTTCGTCGACACCGCCGACATCGCCGACATCAAGGAACTGGCCGAAACCGGCCTGCTCGACGGCGTCACCACCAATCCCTCGCTGATCGCCAAGTCGGGTCGCGACTTCATGGAAGTGACCAAGGAAATCTGCGATATCGTCGATGGTCCGGTCAGCGCCGAAGTGGTCGCGCTCGATCACGAGACGATGATGAAAGAGGCCGAGGTGCTGCGCAAGATCGCGGACAATGTCTGCATCAAGGTGCCGCTGACGATCGACGGGCTGAAGACCTGCAAGAAGCTCACGGGCGACGGCACGATGGTCAATGTGACACTCTGCTTCTCTGCCAACCAGGCGCTGCTTGCGGCCAAGGCGGGGGCGACTTTCGTCTCCCCCTTCGTCGGTCGACATGACGACAACGGCTTCGACGGCATGGCGCTGATCCGCGATATCCGCCTGATCTACGACAACTATCCCGGCTTCACGACCGAGATCCTCGTCGCCAGCGTCCGCAATCCGGTGCATGTGCTCGAGAGCGCGCGGATCGGCGCCGATGTCGCGACCATGCCGCCGGGCGTCATCAAGGGGCTGTTCAAGCACGTCCTGACCGACAAGGGCATCGAGGGCTTCCTTGCCGACTGGGAAAAGACCGGGCAGAGCATACTTTAAGCATGCCTCCCAGCGCAGGCTGGGACCTCCTTCGGCTTCGCGCCAAACCGCACGAGACCCCGGCCTTCGCTGGGGATCGGGAGATAGATGACCGACCAGACTCCCCTCGACCGTTTCAAGCAGGCGCTGACCGGCGCGGCTCGCGCGCTCGCGCACGAGCCCGAGGTCGAAGTCGCCTGGAGCGCGGATGCGCCGGCGCAGAGCGGCAAGAATTTCCGCGTGCCGCTACCAGGCCGCAACCTGCCGCGCGAACAGGCGGTCGAGGCGCGCGGCTTCGCCGACAGTTTCTCGCTCCGCCTGCGCCACCATAACGAGGCGCTGCACAGCAAAGGCGCGCCGCCCGAACCGATCGCGCGCGCCTGCTACGATGCGATCGAGCAGGTTCGCTACGAGGCGATCGGGTCGAACCGCTATGCGGGGATTCGCGACAACCTCAATTCCGCGGTCGAGATGCGCACCGCCTCGGACTCGATCGTTCGCGCCGAGGACGCGAGCGATGTCCCGCTGCCCACCGCGCTGTCGCTGATGCTGCGCGAGGCGCTCACTGGCGAGGAAATTCCGGAGCGCGCCCGCGCGGGCGTCGATCTGGTGCGCGAGGACATCCTCGCCAAGATCGGCACCGACATGGATGGCCTGGCCGACGTGCTCGACGATCAGCGCGCGTTCCAGGACCTGACGCTCGATATGCTGCGCGATCTCGATCTCACCTTGCCCGACAGCCCCGAACCGACCGATGCCGAGGATGGCGAAGACGACGACGGCGAAACGCCCGAGGAGCAGGAAAGCGACGAGGAAGACGAGGGCGGTGCCGAACCCGATGCCGCCGATGCGCGCAGCGAGGTTAGCGACGGCGAGGCCGAGGGCGATGCCGACCAGGAGGTCGAAGGCGAACAGCAGATGTCCGACGGCGATCCGGCGGACGATGGCGAGGAGGGGATGCAGCCCGTCCGCCCGAACCGCCCCTGGACCGATTTCCCCGAAACCTTCGAATACACCGCCTACACGACCAAGTTCGACGAGGAGATCGAAGCGGGCGAGCTGTGCGATTTCGAAGAGCTCGAACGGTTGCGCACCTATCTCGACAGCCAGCTCGCCGGGCTCCAGGGCGTCGTCACGCGGCTTGCCAACCGGCTGCAGCGCCGCCTTATGGCGCAGCAGAACCGCAGCTGGGATTTCGACCAGGAAGAAGGCCTGCTCGATGCCGCGCGCCTGACCCGCGTGGTGGTCAGCCCCGGCCATGCCCTAAGCTACAAGATCGAGCGCGATACCGAATTCAAGGACACGGTGGTCACGCTGCTCATCGACAATTCGGGCAGCATGCGCGGGCGGCCGATCAGCATTGCCGCGATCAGCGCGGATATCCTTGCGCGTACTTTGGAGCGCTGCGGGGTGAAGACCGAAATCCTTGGTTTCACCACCCGCGCCTGGAAGGGCGGGCAGAGCCGCGAGGCCTGGCTCGCCGATGGCCGCCCGGCCAATCCGGGCCGCCTCAACGATCTGCGCCACATCCTCTACAAGAAGGCCGACGAGCCCTGGCGCCGCGCGCGCCGCAATCTGGGCCTGATGATGCGCGAGGGCCTGCTCAAGGAGAACATCGACGGCGAGGCGCTGCTATGGGCGCACGACCGCCTGCTCCGCCGCCCCGAGGATCGCCGCATCCTGATGGTGATCAGCGATGGCGCCCCGGTCGACGACAGCACGCTCAGCGTCAACCAGGCGGGCTTCCTCGAAAGCCATCTGCGCAAGGTGATCGACTGGATCGAGAAGCAGTCGCCCGTGCAATTGGCCGCGATCGGGATCGGGCATGACGTGACCCGCTATTACAAGCGCTCGGTGACGATCATGGACGTGGAGCAGCTTGGCGGGACGATCATCGAACAACTGGCCGATCTGTTCGAGGTGGAATGACGGGGTGTCGAACGCGGCATTGGACATCCGTTTGCTCGGTCCCGACGACTACGCGCTCGTAAATGCCGCGGAAGAAATCTTCGACGATCGCCCGATTGCCAAACAGACACACGCTTTTCTGAATAGCGACCGCGATTTTCTCTGGTTGGCGCTTATCGATGGGCAACCGGTGGGCTTTGCCAGTGCGACAATCGTGCTGCATCCAGACAAGTCGCCGCACCTCTTCGTCAACGAACTCGAGACGCGGGACGGCTTTCGCCGTCGCGGAATCGCCACGCGCTTGATGCGCACGGTACAGCAACACGGAAAAGCCAACGGCCTGTGGCCGATCTGGCTTGCTGCCGAAGGGGATGACGATAGGGCGATCGCCTTCTACCGCTCGCTGGGTGACATGGAGGAACGCGGCGCGGTCGTGTTCGAATGGGAGTGACAATGAACGTATCCGACGCCGTAGCCAGCCGCCGCTCCGTCCGCGCCTTCACGCGGCAGCCGGTCGAGCGTGAGGTGCTCATCCGCATCCTCGAAAAGGCGCAGCGCAGCCCTTCCGGAGGCAACACGCAGCCCTGGCACGGCATCGTCCTCACCGGCGAACCGATGCAAAAGCTGTTCGCGCGCGTCGCGCAGGATTTGCCCAAGGGGCGCGAGGCCTTCGCGCCCGAGTACCACGTCTATCCGCCCGAACTCGACGGGGCCTATGAGCAGCGTCGCCGCGGGGTGGGCGAGGACATGTATGGCGCGCTCCAGATCTCCCGCGAGGAGAAGGGCAAGCGGCTGATGTGGTTCGCCAACAACTTCCGCGCGTTCGGGGCGCCGGTGCTGATGCTGGTCCATACGCCCAAATACATGGGCCCGCCGCAGTGGAGCGATATCGGCATGTGGCTGCAGACCATCGGCCTGCTGTGCCGCGAGGAGGGGCTCGATACCTGTTTCCAGGAAGCCTGGGCGGTCTACTCGCCGCAAATCCGCGAGGTGGTCGACATCCCCGAGGATCACACGTTCTTCTGCGGCGTCGCGATCGGCTACCGCGACGAAGATGCGGCGGTGAACAATTTCGCGGTCAAGCGCGCCGCGCTGGACGAAAGCGTGCGCTGGGAAGGGTGGTAATTTCCATCGTCATCCCAGCGCAAGCCGGGATCGGGTGCAATTCCGCGCCAAACCGGCAGCGATCCCAGCTTGCGCTGGGATGACGGGATAGTATCAGGCCCCGCATGACCGACACGCCGCTCAAGCTGTTCAACTCGCTGACTCGCGCAATCGAAGTCTTCGAGCCCGTCCACGAGGGCGAGGCGCGCGTCTATTCCTGCGGGCCGACGGTCTACAACTACCCCCACATCGGCAATATGCGCGCCTATGTTTTCGCCGATGTGCTGGGGCGCACGCTGAGCTGGAAGGGCTACGACCTCACGCACATCATCAACATCACCGATGTCGGCCACCTGACCGACGATGCCGATGCGGGCGAGGACAAGATGGAGAAGATGGCTGCGGAGAAGGCGCAGTCGATCTGGGACATCGCGAGGCACTATACCGAGGCCTATTGGGCGGACGTGAAGGCGCTCAACATCCGCCAGCCCGCCAAGTGGTCGGTCGCCACCGATTACATCGACGAGATGATCGAATTCGCGAAAGGCATCGCCGACAAGCACTGCTACGAGCTCGACAGCGGGCTCTATTTCGACGTCTCGACCGTCGGCGATTATGGCAAGCTCGCGCGCGCGGTCACCGAAGAGGGTGAAGGCCGGATCGATACGGTCGAGGGCAAGCGCAACGCCGCCGACTTCGCCATCTGGCGCAAGACCCCGATAGGCGAGACCCGGCAGATGGAATGGGACAGCCCGTGGGGCAGGGGCGCGCCCGGCTGGCATCTCGAATGCTCGGTCATGGGCGAGAAGCTCTTGGGCTTTCCCTTCGACATCCACACCGGCGGAATCGATCACCGGGAGATCCACCACCCCAACGAAATCGCGCAGAACCAGGCCTATTGCTGCACTGGCGGGCTGGACGACGCCGCCCACTCGGGCGCGAAGATCTGGATGCACAACAACTTCCTCGTCGAGCGGTCGGGGAAGATGTCGAAATCGTCGGGCGAGTTCCTGCGGCTGCAACTGCTGGTCGACAAGGGCTACCACCCGCTCGCCTACCGCATGATGTGCCTCCAGGCGCATTACCGCAGCGAGCTGGAGTTCTCGTGGGAGGGGCTGGGCGCAGCACTCACGCGGCTGAAGCGCATCGTGATGGCGGTCGAGCGGTTGAAGGACGCACCCGCAGGCGATCCCTCGCACCAGAAGTTCGCTCCCATGCGCGCAAAATTCGCCGAGGCCGTTTCGGATGATCTCAACACGGCTGTCGCGCTGGTCGCTCTCGAAGAGGCGCTCGCGGTCAAGAAGGTCGATGCGGGCATCAAGCGCGCGGTAATCGAGGAGATGGACGCGGTCCTCGGTCTCGACCTGTTTGGCCTGACCCGCACCGATCTGCGTATTCGCCCCAAGGTCGCGCAAATCACCGAAGCCGAGATCGTGGCCGAGCTGATCCGCCGCAAGGAGGCGCGCATGGCCAAGGATTTCGCTACTTCCGACGCGATTCGCGAAAGCCTTGGGGAAAAAGGCGTGGAGGTGATGGACGGCGACCCGCTCGGTTGGGAATGGAAGCTCTGACCATGGCCGATCCGCAGACCCTCCTCTGGCAGCATCTCAAGGATACGCCGAAGGGCTTGCAATTCGTCCGCGACCATGAAGCCGGGGGTTTCGTCCTCCCGCTCTACTGCGCCGAGGCGCATCTCGCGATCGAGGTCGACGACGATCCCTTCAAGCCGAAGAACGACAGCGAGCGCGAACGCTGGCAGGAACAGCACCGCGTCGACATCATGCAGGTCCCGCCCAGCCATGTGCTGCGCAATGCCAGCGAAGTGGCCGCGGCGATCCTCGACATCGCTGGTCGCCGCAAGGAACGGTTTGCGAAAATCGGCTGAAGCGGCAACAGGTGGCATCGAGGAGAAATCGATGACCAAAGCCGTATTGTCCGCCCTCATCCGCCCACTGGTCGAGCCGCGCCTGCCCGATTGGGTCGAGCCGCTGTGGTTCGCAAGCAAGGAGCAGGCGCTGGAGTTCGCGCCGGAAGCGGAGATCGGCTGGTTCGACCTCAACGAGAAAGAGCCGATGATCGAAATCGCGCAGGCCGCGACCAGGCTCGAATGGATGAACTCGATCTATGCCGGGCTCGATTTCATGCCGCTCGATCTGCTCAAGCAGCGCGGTGTCACCGTGACCAACGGCGTCGGCATCAATGCCATCACCATCGCCGAATATGTCGTCATGCTGATGCTTGCCCATGCCAAGGGCTACCGCGAGGTCGTGCGCGCGCAGGAGCGGCACGAATGGCTGCTCGACAGCCCGGGCAAGCGCGAATTGTCGGGCGAGCGCGTGCTGCTGCTCGGCCTCGGTGCGATCGGCCGGCTGGTCAAGACGCGGCTCGAGGCGTTCGATATGAAGGTCGTGCCCGTGCGCCGGTCGGGTGCCGACGGGGCCCTGAAGCCCGGCGAATGGCGCGAAAAGCTGGGCGAGTTCGACTGGGTCGTGCTCGCGGTTCCCTCGACTCCCGAGACGAAGCACATGATCGGCGCGATGGAACTTGCCGCAATGCGTCCCAACGGCGTGCTGGTGAACATCGCGCGGGGCGACGTGGTCGATCAGGAGGCGCTGGTCGAAGCTCTCAAGGAGAAGAAGATCGAGGCCGCGCTGCTCGATGTGACCGATCCCGAACCGCTGCCCGAAGACCACCCGCTGTGGGACCTCGACAATGCGCAGATCACCATGCACCTGTCGGGCCGCGCGCAGACCAAGATGTTCCAGCGCAGTGCGGATCGCTTCGTCGAGAACCTCGAACGCTGGCACCGGGGCGAACCGGTCGAGCCGCAACTGGACCTCGACCTCGGCTACTGACTTGGACCCGGCGGTCTGTTAGTTCGCAAGCCGACGTGTAACGACACGCACGGCGGTCGCGAAAGGGTCGATGTCCTTGCCGGATATCGCAGGTGGAGAATCGCGTAGCATGGCCGATACCAGGAAAGCGTCCGACCTGTTCGTGGAGTGCCTCGAGGCCGAGGGCTGCGAATATATCTTCGGCGTCCCGGGCGAGGAGAATCTCGACTTTCTCGACAGCCTCAGCCGGTCGAAGCAAATCAAGCTGGTCCTGACCCGGCACGAACAGGGCGCGGGTTTCATGGCCGCGACCTATGGCCGCCATACCGGCAAGACGGGCGTGTGCATCGCCACGCTGGGTCCGGGCGCGACCAATCTCGTCACTGCAGCCGCCTATGCCCAGCTGGGCGGCATGCCGATGATGATGATTACCGGGCAGAAGCCGATCAAGAAGTCGAAGCAGGGCCAGTTCCAGATCCTCGACGTGGTCGCGATGATGGACCCGCTGACCAAATATACCCGCCAGCTGCACGCGGGCGACAATATACCGAGCCGCGTGCGCGAGGCCTATCGCCTGGCCGAAGAGGAGAAGCCCGGCGCGGTGCATCTCGAGCTGCCCGAGGACATCGCCGCGGAGCCGACCGCTGCGACGCCGATCCCGCGCAGCGTTGCGCGCCGACCCAGCGCCGAACCCAAGGCGGTGGGCCAGGCGGTCGCGGCGCTGGAAAAGGCGAGCAAGCCGATCCTCGTCATCGGGGCGGGCGCCAATCGTACCATGACCGGTAAGATGCTCGCCGAATTCGTCGAGAAGACCGGCATCCCCTTCGTTCACACGCAGATGGGCAAGGGGGTACTCGACGAGCGGCACCCGCTGTTCCTCGGCTGCGCGGCGTTGAGCGCGGGCGATTTCTGCCACCGCGCGATCGAGGAGGCCGACGTGATCGTCAATGTCGGCCATGACGTGATCGAGAAGCCCCCCTTCTTCATGCATGACGACGGACACACCGTCATCCATGTCAGCAACAAGAGCGCCGAGGTCGACCCGGTCTATTTCCCGCAGATCGAAGTGATCGGCGACATCGCCAACGCGATCTGGCAGATCAAGGAAAGCATCCAGAAACAGGATCATTGGCGAAGCGGCGAGCTCACGCGCTACCATCAGGCGGAACTCGACCATACCGCGACGCTTGCCGACGATACGCGCTTCCCGATCTTTCCGCCGCATCTGGTGAAGCAGGTGCGCGCGAGCCTGCCCGAGGACGGGATCATCTGCCTCGACAACGGAATCTACAAGATCTGGTTCGCGCGTTGCTACTGCGCTTCGCAGCCCAATACCGTGCTGCTCGACAATGCGCTCGCCAGCATGGGCGCGGGGCTGCCCTCCGCGATGATGAGCGCGATGCTCTATCCCGACCGCAAAGTGATGGCGATTTGCGGCGATGGCGGGTTCATGATGAACAGCCAGGAGCTGGAGACCGCCGTGCGGCTCGGCCTGAACCTTACGGTGCTGATCCTGCGCGACGATGCCTATGGCATGATCCGCTGGAAGCAGGCGCACATGGGCTTTGCGGACTACGGCCTGACCTATGGCAATCCCGATTTCGTCGCCTATGCGAAGAGCTATGGCGCGCAGGGCCACCGGGTGGAGAGCAGCGATCATCTGCGCGACCTGCTGGCCCATTGCCGCGACGCGCCGGGCGTCCATCTGATCGACTGCCCGGTCGATTATTCGGAAAACGACCGCATCCTCAACGAAGAGATCAAGGAACTGAGCGCAAAGCTCTAGGATTGACCGGGTGAAGGAGACGCCATGCCCACGCTCAAGGATACCTACCCGCTCTACCTCAACAACACAGCCGCGCAGCCCAACACCGATCTGGAAGTGACCGACAAGTTTACCGGCGAGGTCGCCTTCCGCACCGCGCTGGCCAGCCCCGAGGTGATCGACGCGGCGATTGCGGGGGCGGTCAAGGCCACGGAGCCCATGGCGCGGCTCGCGAGTTACGAACGCAAGGCCGTGCTCGACCATTGCGTCACGCGCTTTCGCGAACGGTTCGACGAACTGGCCTATGCGCTGTGCGTCGAGGCGGGCAAGCCGATCAACGATTCCGAAGGCGAGGTCACCCGGCTGATCGACACCTTCCAGATCGCCGCCGAGGAATCGACCCGCATGTATGGCGAGGTCATGCCGCTCGATATCTCGCAGCGCGCGAAGGGCTATCAGTCGATCTGGAAGCGCTATCCGATCGGGCCGTGCAGCTTTATCTCGCCGTTCAACTTCCCGCTCAATCTCGCCGCGCACAAGATCGCGCCCGCGATCGCGGTCGGCTGCCCCTTCGTGATGAAGCCCGCGAGCAAGACGCCGCTCGGCGCACTCATCATCGGCGAGATCCTCGCCGAGACCGACCTGCCCGAGGGCGCTTTCTCGATCCTGCCCGCAAGCCGCGACGGGGCCGACCTATTCACGGTGGACGAGCGATTGAAGCTGCTGAGCTTCACCGGCTCGCCCGCGGTAGGCTGGGACCTCAAGGCGCGCTGTGGCAAGAAAAAGGTCGTGCTCGAACTCGGCGGCAATGCCGCAGTGATCGTCGACCACGACGCCGATCTGGACGATGCTCTCGAACGGATCATCTTCGGCGCCTTCTACCAGAGCGGGCAGAGCTGCATCGGCGTGCAGCGCATCCTGATTCACGAGGATGTCTATGACCGGTTCAAGGACATGCTGGTCGAGAAGACCAAGGGCCTCGTTGCAGGCGATCCCAAGGACCGGGATACGTTCATCGGCCCGATGATCTCCGAAGGCGAGGCCAAACGTCTCAAAGGCTGGATCGACGAGGCGGTCGAGGGCGGGGCGAGCCTGCTCACCGGCGGTGGATGCGAGGGCAACATGCTCGAGGCGACGCTGCTCGAAGACGTGCACAAGGATGCCAAGGCGCTGAACGAGGAAGCCTTCGGCCCGCTCGCGATCCTGCAGAAATTCAGCGATTTCGACGCTGCGCTCGCCGAGGTGAACCGCTCCACCTTCGGCCTGCAGGCGGGCATCTTCACGCGCGACCTGTTCAAGATGTTCGACGCCTGGGACCGGCTCGAGGTCGGCGGCGTGGTGATCAACGACGTCCCCAGCTACCGCGTCGACAACATGCCCTATGGCGGGGTGAAGGATTCGGGGTTGGGGCGCGAGGGCATCAAGTTCGCGATGGAGGACATGACCGAAATCCGGAACCTTGTGATCCGGCGGGACTGATTAGGGGCGGGAGAGGGCAGTTTCTCGCTCGGCCTACCGGAAAGCATACGGTCCGTAAACGACCCGATTGCTGACATTCTGAGTTACTTAGCTGATTGCTCTACCTGCTCTACTTGGCTCGCGAAATACTGCGCCAGCACCTCTTCCCGGCGACTGACATCCGAGATGTGGAGGATGATTGTTTCGCTCAATTCCAGATCGGGATGGTCTGCACAAAAACCGGCAAACCAGAAGGCCTCAGAAAGTGGCTCCTTGTCGTGCCATGTTGTCATGATGTAGTCTTTATCCGGCACCTTACCGAAATCGAACGCTTCTAGATTGGCCCAATCCACACTGTCGTGCCATGCTTCGCACGAGCAACCCCACGCAATGACGTAGCGCGCTCCTATTGACCAAATCCAGTTCGCCACCCGGTTGCGCCACTCATCTGGCACTTCTTCGTCAGCAACAATAATCAGCCGATAAGGCTTCGCTTCGAGCGAAGGGGGCTGTTGGCCTGGTCCGAGTTGTAAGTATCTTGGATCCATCGCTCTGTCATATCAGAGGAATGGAGCGCAGCAATGTCCGCTTCCCCCCCAACCCCAGCCGTTCCCACAATGCGTAACGTGTGACGAAAGCTGCCATGCGTACTGCCTCATCCCTCCTCGAGCAGCAGCAGTTCGCAGCGAACCACCAGCCGCGGCTCGGGGATCAGGCGATGTTCGACCTCGACCACGCCCGCATCGGCCACGAGCTGGCCGGGGATGGCGAATTCGTGATCGGGCAGATCGGCGACGAACTGCTCTCCTGCCTCCACCGCATCCTCGCCCGCGAACAGGATTGCGAGGCTGTGGCGCGTGCCGGCGAAGGTGATGCTGGCCCAGGCCTTCTCGGTATGATTCAGCACCTGTCCCCGATGCGCGTGGAGGTCGGCCAGCGCGGCGCGCAGGCGATCGGCGGCAGTGCGGCGTGTGCGCGGCGGGCGGGGTGGGGTTGCTTCATCCGACATGCGCGGTCTCCTCTTCGCGGACGACCTCGCGCGCAGCGGCGTATCCAGCCATGAACCCCTGGATCCGCTGCTCGGTCCGGTCGCGTGGCTCGCGGCCCATGCGCAGGTCGAGCACGAAGCGCGGATCGTGCGCCGCGAGGCGGCCGAATTTCGTTGCCGCCATCTCGTGCTGGCGGAGGAATCTCTCGATGGAACGGATCAGCATGTCGGGCTCCCCTGATGATGGCCGGAAGTGGCGATTCGCTGTATCTGTTCCGCTTATGTTCCAACTCAAATCCTACTTGTCTAGGAAAAATCCTATGCTATAGGAATTTTCTCGCATGCTTGGCTTTCGTGTCCTTTTGGCAGGGTACGGATGGAGTGGCAGGAGGTGTCGATATGGGTGACGTCATGACCCCCGAACGCGCTCGGCTGGTCGAGCTGGCCGAGGCTGGGCGAACGAGCCTTGCCTCGCTTTCTACCATGTTGGGACGCAATCCCAGCTATTTACAGCAATTCGTCCGCAAGGGCAGCCCCCGCAAGCTGGAGGAGGCCGACCGTCGCCGCCTGGCCGAATTCTTCGGCGTGAGCGAGGTCGAGCTGGGGGCCGATCCCGACCATGCACGCTCGCGCGCTGCGGACGATTTCATCGCCGTGCCGCGCCTGCCGCTGGATGCCTCGGCGGGACCGGGCGCCTTTTCGGCGGAGGAAATATCTTTCGACAGCTATCGCTTCAGCCGCCGCTGGCTGCGCGAAATGGGGCTGGAGGGCGCCGATCTCACCGCGATCCGGGTGGAGGGCGACAGCATGGAGCCGACCCTGCGCAGCGGCGACGAGATTTTCGTCGATCGCAACAAACGCCAGGGCGAGGGCATCCACGTCGTGCGCATCGGCGACGCGCTCCACGTCAAGCAGGTCCAGGCCAGCGCGCCGGGCCGCATCACGCTGATCAGCGCCAACGACAGCTACGCCCCGATCGACCTCGCGCGCGAGGAGGTCGAGGTGATCGGACGCGTGGTGTGGAAAGGGGGGCGGGTGTGATGTTGCGCCGATTACGACGCAAACTCATGCCGAGGATCATTGCTTGGCGGCGAGAGGCAATGAAGCCGCGAAGGCTGCTAACAGATGTGATCTGGGATGTCTCTGAAGCGTGGGAAGAACGATACACGCATGAATGGGATCACAAGGACGCCGAGTGCCCAAGCCAGCCAGAGCGGATGGAGTTGGCGGAGCAGCTGGCAGAAACCGATCCGGCGGGTGCGCTCGAGCTTTATATACAAGCGGCGGCGGACGGGAGTGTCTGGTCGATGTGGATTGTCGGTTGGCACCACGACGGTGGCTGTGCCGTCCCTCGAAACGATGAATTGGCGGAGCAGCATTATCGTATAGCTATCAATCACGGTTCAATGCGAGCCAACATCGATTGTGCGAAACTCCTTAAAAGGCAGGGGCGGTTAGATGCCGCGTTGCGGATTCTCGAAAGGCCGGTTGAACAGGGTTACGTGCCAGCACTGTTCTGGAAAGCATATTACACCTATTGGCGCGATTCTTCGCGCAGGACCGCGCGCCGCGTAGAACCACTATTGGTTTGCGCGATTGACGCTGGTCATCCCTACGCGCGATATTTCCGCAGCTGGCTCGAAATGAAAGGCAAGTTGGGCCTTCGGCAGGTTCGGTCGGGATGGCGGGATTGGTGGCAACAATTGGATGAGTATCGAGACGCCTGCGACGGAAAAGGTAGCGGTGAAAGCCCTAACCCGGCCGCTTGATGTAATCCTCCGACTGCAAGGTCAGCATGTAGTCGGCGATTACCTCGATGTCCTCCTCCACCAGATCGACATCCATCTGCATGGGGTAATTGTGCGCATCCGACAGGAAGGTGACCAGCGTGTCGCGCGTCAGGCCCGGGCTGTTGGCGATATCGGCGAAGCCGGGCGCCTGCGGATTGGGCGAGACGGCATTGTCGATCACCGCGTGGCACTCGCCGCAGATCGCGGTCACATAGGTGGGGGCTGCGCTTTCGCTGGCCGTCGCCGCTGCCGCATCCGCCACCGGGATCGGTTGGGCATCGTAGGTCTGGCAGGCTGTCAGCATCAGCGGGGCCGCAAGAATCGCTGCGATTTGTCTCATCCGTTCGCTCCTTCGCGCGTATCGCGGCATTGTGCCGCAGATGCGCCTTGTTTTCGATGACGAAGCCGACCATTTTCCCCGGCAATGGAAAACAGCAAACAAACTCCCGCCGCACCGCCGATGAAAGCCGGCATCGTGCCTGTGACTCCCTTGCAGCAGAACTGCTCTTTGATCTGGTGCACCGCGACCAACAAGGGGGCACTGGTCGACCCGGGCGGCGATCTCGACAAGCTGAAGGCGGCGGTCGCCAAGACCGGGGTGGAACTGGAAAAGATCCTCATTACGCACGGTCATATCGACCATTGCGGCGAGGCAGGCGTGCTGGCGAAGGAACTAGGCTTGAGAATCGAGGGGCCGCAGGAGGCCGACCGCTTCTGGATCAGCCGCCTCGACGAGGACGGACGCAAATATGGCGTCAACGGGCAAGTCTTCGAACCCGACCGCTGGCTGGAGGATGGTGACACCGTCACCGTGGGCGACCTCACCCTGGAGGTCATCCACTGCCCAGGCCACACGCCCGGACACGTGGTGTTCTTCCACCGGCCGAGCAAATTCGCGATCGTCGGCGACGTGCTGTTCCAGGGCAGCATCGGCCGGACCGACTTCCCGATGGGCAACCACCAGGATTTGATCGACGCGATCACGCAGAAACTCTGGCCGCTGGGCGACGACGTCACCTTCATCCCCGGCCATGGCCCGACCAGCACTTTCGGGCAGGAACGCAAGACCAACGCCTTCGTGAGCGATTACGCGTTGAGTTGATGGCGTCTGTCCGCGGTTGACTGCGTCACCCGCAGCGCCCTGTTCCTTCCCTCTCCCCCGCCCGGCCACCCACGGCACGGTATCTTATGGGTGGCCGGGTGGGGGAGAGGGAAGGCCAGGCAAGGGCCGGACGGAGGTCCGGCACGTATGCAACAAAGACTCCGGGTGGGGGAGCGGGACGGAACAGCAAGCCTTCGACGGATGTCGAAGGCGCAAGCAAGAAGAGAATCCCTACATCACCCCCATCGCGATCAGCACGGCAACGGCCGCCAGACCGAGCAGTGTCAGCATCGTAGTCAGCACGCCGATCATGCGCGGCTTGGTGCCGGTTTCGGCGTCCATGCCGAAGCCATGCGCCACGCGTCCCAGCATGTAAATGCCGGCCACCCAGGCGAGCCAGGGATTTCCGCGGCCCGACAATTCGATCACCGCGATCAGCACGAGCACGAAAGGCGTGTTCTCGACGAAATTGAGCTGCGCGCGCATCCGGCGGGTCAGCGGTCCCCCGGCATCGTCGCCATGCACGGTCTTGGTTGCCTGGCGCATCTGGCCGACGCGCAGGCTGAGCCAGATGTTGATGATGGCGGCGGCTGCCGCGGCGGTCAGTGTTACCGGCAGGATAACGCCCATGCCTCTCCCTCCCTTGCGATCTCTCGAATGACGACCCATCTGGAGTGCTAGGGCGATGCAGTAGACCGCGCAATGCCACCTGCATGGCGGGTAGTGGGTCAGTTTGAAATCTTCTTGTAAGGGCCACGCTTCGTCGGCTTCTCGGCTTCGGCCTTTTCCAGCAGCCTCACAATATCCGCAATATCCCAAAGACGGTCGCTAACGCCAGCGGCCATCGCAGGCGACATACGCAGCGTCTTATGGCGGCGGACGAAGTTGTAATAGACCATGTGAAGCGCGACCGCGTAGGTGTGGTTTTCGATCTTCTTGCTGAAAGCGTTGGTTAGTCGGGTGAAGCGGCGCATGTGCATACGCATGGTGAGATTGCTGCGCTCTACGTGTGAAGTCGAAACATGCGTATCGTCGGGATTGCCCTCCACCCGGCGCTTGCGAATGCCAGTGCATTCGGCGGGGCTGTAGCGGACTTCGGCACTCTTGCCGCCCATGCTGCCATAGAGCTTCACAAGCTGCGCATAGTCCACATCACCGCCGAACGCGCCTTCGACCGCTTCTAGGTAGGCCTTGTGACCATCGGTGGTGAGTTGAACGCGGTTGGCGAGGCGGGCGCGCAGATCATCCATAAGGTCGATTGCCGCTTCGCCCGAACGATCCCCCACCAGATACGAGACGATCAGCTTGCTATCGGCGTCGAGCGCGGTCCACGTCCATACGTCGCCAGCGCCTTCCGGCGCGCCCTTCGCGGTCGCCACGTTCTTCTGTTTCGCATAGCAGAACGACCAGATTTCATCGCACTGGATGCGCGAAGCCTTCACGTCTCGCACCGCTTCGTCGTGGAATTTCATGCACGCCTTACCAGCGTCCACCAGAAGCTTGGACACGGTGTTCTTGCTGACCCCGGTGATGCGGGCAATCGCGCGAATGCTGCTGCCCTCACAAAGCATGTGGAGGATCGTCGAGCGGGTCTTGGCGTCGAGCTTGTTCATGCACATTCCATACCTGACCCTTTTTCCTTGGTCAAGCATAACAGTCAGTTTAACTAGGTGCGTTAAGTCATGTATTGACTGCGAATCCCAACCCTGATAGGGGGATTCGACATGAAGGTGGAGTATGCAGACAAGCGCCTCGCAAAGATCAAAACCGACGAAGCCCACAAGCTTGGTCTGCCGATTGCGGTTATCACCGCCGCGAGGAAGAAAATCCATTATCTTGAGCAGGTTCCAGACGAGCTAACGCTCCGGAACTTGCGGTCGCTGCAATACAAGAAACTGAAAGGCGAAAAGGAGGGTAGGAGGTCAATCAGAGTGAACGACCAATATCGGATCGAGTTCACACTGGACAACGATGAGCACCCGCCCGTGATCCGAATTACGGAGATTGGCGATACACATTAGAGAAAGAGATATATGAGCAACGCATCGAGCATGATCGAAGTCCCGCACCCCGGCGAGTTTCTCGCCGAGGAGCTGGAATGTCGTGGTTGGTCGCAGCGTGATCTTGCCTATATTCTGGGCGTTTCCGAGCAGGGCATCACACAGATTGTGAACGGTCGGCGCGGGATTAGCCCGGAAATGGCGAAGGCGCTGGGGGACGCCTTCGACGTGAACCCCGAGTTTTTCACCAACCTACAGAAAGCATATGACCTATCGCGGGCGAAGGAGCCCGATCCTGGCATTGCGCGGCGCGCGCAGTTCCAGAGCGTGTATCCTATTCGAGAAATGATCCGCCGGGGCTGGCTGGAGGATACGGACGTGCCGATGCTGGAAGGGCAGCTTATGCGCTTTTTCCACACCAATGACATTTCCAGTATTCCGCACCTCGCTCATGCGGCGAAGAAGAAGTCTTATGACGTAGATACGCCGGAACAACTCGCATGGCTGTATCGCGTTCGCCAGATTTCTAGTGAGATCGTGGTCCCGCGCTACTCCAAGAAGGCGCTGGAAGAGGTAATCAAAGATCAGCTTCCCGCCCTCATGACCGATCCCGAAGAGGTGCGGCATGTTCCTCGACTACTTGCAGAATGCGGCATCCGCTTCGCCATCGTTGAGCATTTGGATAAAACGCATATCGACGGCGTCTGTTTTTGGGATAGCGGCCAGCCTGTCGTTGCCATGACGACGCGCTTCGATCGGATCGATAATTTCTGGTTCGTCCTCTGGCACGAGCTTACCCACGTCCTCAATGAGGACGGGAAAAAGAAGGGCACGCGCGAACGGGTGGACGCGAACCTCAAGTATGAAATTTCCGATGATCTCCCTCCCGAGGAAAAGCGAGCGAATAAGGCCGCTGCGGACGCGTGCGTTCCTATTCGAGAAATGGATTCTTTTTATGCACGGAAAGCTCCTTACATTTCCGAAAAGGACGTGCTTGGATTTGCGCGCCGAATTAAGCGGCACCCCGGCATTGTTGTGGGGCAACTGCAATACCGAATGGACCGGTATAATTGGCTACCTAAATACAAGGTCGCTGTAAGGAAATTCATCGCGCAAAGTGCGGTGATGGACGGCTGGGGCAATCCGGCTCCTGTCTCCCTTTAAGGAACTGAAAATGGCATCATACAACGAGCAACTGCAGCAGGTCTGGCACGAATACGAGAAGGAAAAGGGCTATCTCCCCTCGACCGCTCGTGATGCCTGTATGTGGGGCGTAGAGCGCGGCATGATCGCAATGCCGGAACTCGATCCCTTCGACGAGCTTGCAAAGGACATGTCCAGGGCGCTGCGGGAAGAATACGGCACCGACAGGTATGGGCGGCGCTATCGCAAGAACCACGCCGTGCGGGTCACAAAGGGTGGCGTCCAGTATACCATGTGGGCGATCATGGGGAATGCCCCGCTGGATCACATGCGGAAAGCGTTCATCCAGCGGCGACAGCAGATCGTCGGTGACTGCGTGCAGCTCGATACGGACGTGAGGGTTTACAACGATCTGAACCCCGAACAGGAGCCGATCCAAGTGCCGTTCGATTTCAGCCCTGACGTTGAAGAGAGTAGGCTAATGATCGAAGGTGAGGCCGCCTAGCCCTTCTTCTTCCATCGGGCCTGTGCGGCGATGCTAGCGATCTCTGACCGCTCCTTTGGCGTCAACGCTTTGGCGCGCGCCTTACCGCCTTTCTTGCCACCTTTCGCCGCTCGCTTTTGAGCATCGGTCGGCTCGTCGTCTTGCTCTTCGCCAGACGCAATATCGACCATTAGCTTCGCAAGCTGGTTGGGATCGCGCGGGCGTTTGGGCTTCTTCTTTGCGATTTTGTCTTGCATACGCAGTCGTTCAATCTCGGCTTTCGCTGCAGAAGTAGCCTTTGATTCCGCGCCTTTCACCTCGCCACTGGAAACTGGATCAAGGGTATCCTCTCCGTAAACGGACCATTCCCAAATGGCTGCTTTCCCGATCCCGCCCCGCGAACGGATTTCATACGTGTAATCGCTCATGCAGTGCATATAGCCCGGTCTGCGATCAAATGCAGGGGCTAGATTTCAAACTGACCCACTACCGCATGGCGACACGGCTTGCATCCCCCGTGAAATTCGCTATAGCGCGCGCCTTCACCGCCACGGTCGGGATATTCGGGTTCACGCGCTCTTGCGGCGTGCCGGACCTTCCCCTAGGGCGGCCACCGAAATTGATTGTAATTGTTTGAGGAACAGGTGCCGCCATGGCCGTCCCCAAGAGGAAAGTATCGCCCCACCGTCGCGGCAACCGCCGTGCGCATGATTCGCTCAAGGTCGAAGCGCATCACGAGTGCTCGAACTGCGGTGAGCTCAAGCGTCCGCACAATCTGTGCCCGCATTGCGGATACTACAACGGCCGCGAAATTATCGCCGTCGGTCTCTAAGACCGTCAGCCAAGCCGGAGAAAGCGCATGAGTTTGCCGCGTATCGCCGTCGATGCGATGGGCGGGGATGAAGGCGTGCGCGTGATGGTGGACGGGGCCGCGATGGCGCGGCGCCGCCACGACAAGTTCAAGTTCCTGCTGGTCGGCGACGAGACGCGGATCAAGGCCGCGCTCGAAACGCATCCCGGCATGGCCGGGGCCTCCGAAATCCTGCATTGCACCGACGTGGTCGGCGGCGAGGAGCTGCCGAGCCGCGCATTGCGTCGTTCGAAGACCACCAGCATGGGTCTGGCCGTCAACGCGGTGAAACAAGGCGATGCGGGCGCCGCCGTCTCTGCCGGCAATACCGGCGCCCTGATGGCAATGAGCAAGCTCGCGCTGCGCACCATGCCGGGCCTCGACCGGCCCGCGCTCGCCGCGCTGCTGCCGACGCTGACCGAAGACGATGTGGTCATGCTCGACCTGGGCGCCAATCGCGAGTGCGACGCCCGCAATCTCGTCCAGTTCGCGATCATGGGCGCGGCCTACTCGCGGATCGTGACGGGGCGTGAGCGTCCGCGCACACGCCTGCTCAACATCGGTACCGAGGAAAACAAGGGTACCGAGGATATCCAGATCGCCGCCGAAACCTTGCGCGCCGCCACCGGGCTGGCGATGGATTTCGAAGGTTACGTCGAAGCCGACAAGATCAACCGCGGCGAATGCGACGTGGTCGTGTGCGACGGCTTTTCAGGCAATATCGCACTGAAGGCGATCGAAGGCGCGGCGCGCTTCGTCACCGATTTGCTGCGCAGCGCCTTCACGTCCAGCTTCCGTTCGAAAGTCGGCTTCCTCGTCTCGCGTCCCGCGACCGAGCTGCTCAAGCATCACCTCGACCCCAACAATCACAACGGCGCGGTCTTCCTCGGCCTCAACGGCGTGGTGGTGAAGAGCCACGGCAGCGCCAATGCCAAAGGCGTCGCCAATGCGGTCGAAGTTGCCGCGCGCCTGCTGGAAGACGATATCACCAACCGCATCAAGCGGGACCTCGGCGAAATCGAACCGGCCAGCGTGGCGGCGAAATGATTCGCGCGGTCATCACCGGGACGGGTTCGGCGCTCCCCAGGAATTGCGTCACCAATGCCGACTTGGCCGAAAAGGTGGATACGAGCGACGAGTGGATCGTCGAGCGCACCGGCATCCGCCAGCGCTACATTGCGGACGATGGCGAAACGACATCCAGCCTCGCGATCGATGCTGCGCGCATGGCTCTCGATGCCGCCGGTATCGATGCGGGCGAAATCGGGCTGATTATCCTTGCCACCGCGACGCCCGACCACACCTTTCCCGCCACCGCGACGCAGGTCCAGGCCGCGCTCGGCTGCGGCGGCGGGGTGGCCTTCGATGTCCAGGCGGTCTGCTCGGGCTTTCTCTATGCACTTGCCACCGCCGACTCGCTGCTGCGCACCGGCATGGCGAAAAAGGCGCTGGTGATCGGCTCGGAAACCTTCAGCCGTATCCTCGACTGGGAGGATCGCACCACGTGCGTGCTGTTCGGCGACGGCGCGGGCGCGGTGGTGCTCGAGGCGCGGGACGTGGCCGAGGACGGCCCCGGCATTCTGGCCAGCCGCCTCCATGCCGAGGGCGCGTACAAGGACATGCTCTATGTCGACGGCGGCCCCTCGACCACCGGTACGGTCGGCAAGCTGCGCATGAAGGGCCGCGAGGTTTTCCGCCATGCGGTGGTCAACCTTGCCGACGTGCTCAAGGAAGTGCTCGACGATACCGGCCAGAATGCCGAGGACATCGATTGGGTGGTGCCGCACCAGGCCAATGCCCGCATTCTCGATGCGACCGCGCGCAAGCTCGACCTGCCGGCCGAAAAGGTCGTCGTCACGGTCGATCGGCACGCCAACACTTCCGCGGCTTCGGTTCCGCTGGCGCTCGATACGGCCATGCGCGACGGGCGGATCAAGCCGGGCGACCTGGTCATGTTCGAGGCCATGGGGGGTGGCTTTACCTGGGGTGCCACGCTCGCGCGGATGTGACGATTGTTCGAAAACGTCGGCCATGGCGTTGCGAAATCGCGCAAATCCCTCTATTGCTTGGGTTACTTCGAAAAGGGCCGCCAATTCGCTCAGGGTCGTATCTGGGGGAAGGAAAGAATGGATATGATGCGCTCCGTGGGCACGCTCACCCGGGCCGATCTGGCCGAGACGATCAACCGCAAAATGGGCCTCAGCCGTGCCGATTCGCTCGACATGGTCGAAGCGATTCTGGCGAAAATGTCGGATGCGCTGGCGAATGGCGAAAACGTCAAGATTTCCGGTTTCGGCAGCTTCGTGCTTCGCGACAAGAAGGAACGCGTCGGTCGCAATCCCAAGACCGGGGTCGAAGTGCCGATCACACCGCGCCGCGTGATGACCTTCCGCGCCAGTCAGCTGCTCAAAGAGCGTATTGCTAACGGCTGAGGACGAATATGGCGACCTTCGACGACGGCAAGGACAAAGACGCGCTGCGCACCATCGGCGAGGTCGCCAAGGCAACCGGAATAAAGGCGCATGTGCTGCGCTATTGGGAACAGCAATTCCCGACCCTCAAGCCGCTGACCCGCAGCGGAGGCCGGCGCTATTACCGCCCCGAAGATGTCGAACTGATCGAACGTATCGACCGGCTCGTGAACCAGGAAGGCTATACGCTGAAGGGCGCCAAGTCGGCGCTCAAGGGCACGTCCGACCCGCAGGCAGCGGCCGGGGAAGCTGGCGTTGCGGAGGCGGTAGACGAGGATGTGCTCAAGCGATTGAAGGCCATTCGTGCGGATCTGAAAGCCGCACTTGCCTAAGCCCCTTCAGCCGTGGCGGATCGCGGCCGATTCTTCTTCCGCTGCCACCGCATATTCGGTGCGGTTTCTGCCCAGCGCCTTGGCACGATAAAGGGCCGTATCGGCATCGTGCAGTGCCTCGTCGAGCGTCTGCAATCGGTCGGTAACCACCACACCGAGCGATGCGGTCGTCACGAGTCCGTCGACATTCAATTCCTTGCCGATCGCGGCGATCCGCCGGTGTAGCGCCTCGGTCGTACGCAGGTGTTCGCCGATCGAGCGGTAGGGAAACATCACCGCGAATTCCTCGCCCCCCAGGCGCGCGGCGATATGATCGGGTCCCATGTGCCGGTCGAGAACGCCTTTGATCGCCGGACCCACCCGCTCGAGCACCAGATCGCCCATCGCATGGCCGAACCGGTCGTTGATCCGTTTGAAGTGATCGATATCGATCATCACCACCAGGCGCCTCGTCCATTCGGCCTGCTTGGCATGGCCGAAGAACGCCCTGCGATTGAGCAGTCCGGTAAGGCTGTCGTGATCCGCCATATACATCGCTCGCTCAAGCGAGGTGCGCAGGCTGTCGCCGAGCCGGCGATTTTCGACCAGCAACTGCGCCGAGCGTTCATGGCCGAAGGTGGACGCGTGCGAATAGGCGATGAAGATCAGGAACAGAATGGTCATCCCGGTCATCAGTGCCAGGCTCTCGCTTGCTCCGGTGATCAGCAGACCCGCGCAGAACGCAGCAAGAAATCCGATCACGAAAGCAGTCGCAAGCGTGCGGACGGGTGACAGCATTGTGACGACGATACTCATGCCGACGAGCGTACCGCCCCCGACCAGCAGCCGGGCGGGGTGCAGGGTGGGGAAGGCGAGCACGGGTACCATGGTCGCGCCCCAGCCGGCACCGCCGATCACCAGCGAGGCGACCAGCCAGCGATACTCGCGTGCTACCGGACGCTCGTCGCTCAGAGCCGCGCGCATTCGCGCAAAGGCGGTGCGCGTCCCGACCATGGCGATCAACCGGAAAACCAGCGGAAAGATGAAATAGGCAGCGGTCGGTAGGACGCAGGCAGCGACAGCCGTTACGAACCAGCAGGACAGATTGGCGAAGATCGACCGTTTCTCGGTGTCGACGATGCCCTTGAGGATCTCGCGTTTTACCTCGCGGTCATTGCATATCCGGGGGTTGGCGGTGAGTTGCTGCTCGAATTGCTTCTGCGTCGCTCGTGCAATCATCCACCGGTCCCACGTCATTTATGGTTGACGAAACCTTAGGCGGTACAGTTTGGAACGGGCCTAACCCGGAGCTAAGGGGAAACCCTTACTCTTTGCACGATGTTAACGATGCAGGACACGCGAATCACTCGGCAGCCAGCAATTCCTCCGCTCCGCCAAGGTCGACGCTGACGAGGCGGCTGACGCCTTTTTCGATCATGGTCACGCCGAACAGGCGGTGCATGCGGCTCATCGTGACCGCATTGTGGGTGACGATCAGATAGCGCGTTTGCGTCTCGCGCGTCATCGCATCGAGCAGGTCGCAAAAGCGGTCGATATTGGCATCGTCCAGAGGCGCATCGACCTCGTCGAGCACGCAGATCGGCGCGGGGTTGGTCAGGAACAGCGCGAAGATCAGCGCGGTTGCGGTCAGCGCCTGCTCGCCGCCCGACAACAGGGTGAGCGATTGCAGCTTCTTGCCCGGCGGCTGGGCGAATATCTCGAGGCCGGCCTCGAGCGGGTCGTCGCTGTCGATCAGCGCCAGATGCGCCTCGCCGCCTTCGAACAGGCGCATGAACAGCCGCTTGAAGTGCGCATTGACCTGTTCGAAGGCCGCACGCAGCCGCTCGCGACCCTCGCGGTTGAGATTGCCGATCGACCCGCGCAGCCGGCTGACCGCCTCGCGCAGCTCCTCCTGTTCGGCCGCGTTGGAACCGTGTTCGCTCTCGATCCGCTCCAGTTCCTCGGCGGCGACCAGATTGACCGGCCCGATCCGCTCGCGGCTGGCGGTGAGACGGTCCATTTCCTCGCCTTCGCCCTCGGCCGAGCCGATTGCTTCCTCATCGAATTCGAACCGCGTCGGCAGCAGCGGGGGCGGGCACTGGAAACGCTCGCCCGAGATCCGCGCCATTTCGATCCGGCGTCCGTCCTGGTTCTCGGCCCGTTCCGTCAGACCCGCGCGGCTTTCGCGCGCCTCGGCCAGCCTCTCATTGGCGGCTGCGAAGGCATGGTCGGCCTGCTGCGCGGCGGCGTCGGCCTCGCCGACGGCTTTCTCGGCTTCGGCAAGGTCGCGCGTCAGGCGCTCGCGCACCTGGTCGCCTTGTTCGATCTCGCGCATCAGGCCTTCGGGCTTGGCGGCGGTGATCGCGCGCTCCTGCTCAATTTCTTCGGCGCGGATCTCCATTTCGGACAGGCGCCGCGCCGCATCGCCGCTGCGCGCCTGCCAATTGGCCATGTCGCTGCGCTGCGCCGAGGCCCGTTCGCGCGCGACCGCGAGTGCTTGATCGTGGCTGGCAAGTTCCGCCGCTCGCGCCTGCAAAGTGCTCCGCGCCGCCTCGTTCTTCGCCCGCGCGGCTTCGAGCGAGGCGCGACCGGCTTCGGGATCGGGCAGGGCATCGCGCTTGGCTTCGGCAGCGGCGAGGTCGGTCTTGGCCGAGGCAATGACCTCGCCATGCTCGGCCTCGCTGCGCGACAGCTCCTCCAGCCGCGCGGCAAGGCGTTCGCGCGCCGCTTCGGCCTGATCGAGCGCGCGCAGGGCCTGGCGTTCGGCATCGGCGGCCCCGACGAGCTCGCGGTCAGCGCCGACAAGATCGCGCTGGAGCTGCGACAATTCCTCGCTCGCGGCATCGAGCGAAGCCTGTGCCGTATCGGCAGCCTGGCGCAAGGCGGGCAGGCGCTGCTCGAGTTCGGCGAAGCGGTTCTCGGCTTCCAGCCGGGCCGCCTCCGCCGCGCCTTCGCCGCGCACCACCAGCCCGTCCCAGCGGCGCAGTTCTCCCCGCGGAGTGACCAGCGAGTGACCCGGCGCAAGCGTGCGTCCGTCGTCAGTCTCTGCGATATGGACCAGCGCCAGAAGCGCGCGCAATTCTTCGGGGCAGGTCTCGACATGGACCGAGAGGCTGTCGGCCACGGCAGCCGGCGCGTCCGCCCCGGTCCAGTAGCGCCCTTCCGCATCGGCCTCGGGCAATCCGAGCAGGGCTTTGCCATCGCGGCCCAGTGCGGCGGCGACCGCGCGTTCGTAACCCTTGGCTGCGCGCACGCCGTCGATCGCCTGCTGGCGCCCGCTGCGTTTCGATGCGGCCCGCTCGCGTGCTTCGCGGTCACGCTTGAGCGCTTCCCATTCGCGCTGCACGCCTGAAAGTTCGGCCTTGGCCTCGGCCAGCGCGGAAGAGGCTTCGTCGCGCGCGGCCTGCAGCTGCGTCTTACGCGCCTGCATCTTCTCGAGCTGTTCGCGCAGTTTTGCGAGCGTGCGTGCTGCCTCTTCCGCTGCCGTCTTGGCCGCGTCGACATCGGCATCGCGGTCCTCGCCCCCCAGCGCCGCGCGCTGTTCGGCCATCCGGCGCCCCTCGGCTTCCACGCGATCGAGCCGCGATTTGGCCTGTGCGATCGCGGCTTCGGCCACGCGCCATTCGGCTTCGACCCCGGCATTGTCCGCGGTTGCCTTGGCCAGCGCGAGTTCGGCGGCGCGGCTGTCGCGCTCGGCCTGCTCGCGCGCGCGTTCGAGCGCGGGGCGCTTTTCCTCGTCCGCTGCCAGCGCCTTTTCGCTTGCCGCCAGCTCGCGTTCGAGCCGCGAGAGCGCCTCGGCCGCATCCTTGGTCAGCCGGTCGGCATCGCCCCGGTCCGCTTCGAGGCGCGCCTTCTGCCGGTCGAGATCGGCGAGGCGCTGCTCGGCAGCTTCGAGCTGGCTGGTGAGCGCAGCCATACGGTGGCCATGCGCGCTGGCATCGTCGCGCCGGTCGGCCTGTTCCTCGCGCGCTTCGGCCAGCGCTTCGGCGGCCGCGCGCTGGGCTTTCTGCGCTTCGTCGGCGTCCTTTTGCGCTTCGGCAACGCGAGCCTCGGCTTCCCCCGCCGCCTTCTTCGCCTCCTCGGCAGCCGCTGCGGCATCGCGCCAGCGGGCGAACACCAACCGCGCCTCGGCGGTCTTTATCTGGTCGGACAGCTTCTTGTAGCGCTCGGCCTGCTTGGCCTGCCGCCTCAGCGAGGCGATCTGGCTGTCGAGCCCGGCCATGATATCCTCGAGCCGCTCGAGATTGGTCTCGGTCTGCCGCAGCTTGCTTTCGGCATCGCGGCGGCGCACGTGGAGGCCCGCGATCCCCGCGGCTTCCTCCAGCATCTGGCGGCGTTCGGTGGGCTTGGCGGCGATGACCTGTGCGATCTTGCCCTGGCTGACCAGCGCCGGGCTGTGCGCGCCGGTGGCCGCATCGGCGAAGATCAGCGCCACGTCCTTGGCGCGCACATCGCGCCCGTTCAGGCGATAAGCGCTGCCCGCGCCGCGCTCGATCCGGCGCACGACTTCCATCTCATCGCCATCATCGTCCTCGCCATGGAGGACGACTTCGGCGAAATCGCGTTGCGGGCGGCTTTGCGTGCCCGCGAAGATGACGTCTTCCATTCCGCCCGAGCGCATCGACTTGGGCGAGTTTTCGCCCATCACCCAGCGGATCGCTTCGAGCAGGTTGGATTTGCCGCAACCATTGGGACCGACGACGCCCGTCAGTCCCGGCTCGATAAACAGTGTGGCAGGTTCGACGAAGCTCTTGAAGCCACTCAATTTGAGCTTCGTGATGAGCATCGCCGCCGTGTTCCCCCCTAGGCCGACATTACCGGGCGCCGGCGCGCTGCAGGATCGGCTCGAGGGCGGCCCAGGTATTGGCATCCACGTCGCGGCCGTTCAGCTTGAAGGTCGGTGTGCCGGCAATGTTGTACTCGCTGCCGTAGCGCTGGGTGTGGTTCGCCATTTCTTCGAGCTTGGCGACATCGGCAAGGCACTGGCGGCCCTGATCTTCGCTGATCCCGCGCGCGGCGAAGAAATCGAGATAGCCCATCTGTTCGGCGGCGACCACGAAACGTTCCTCGATCGGGCGCTGCATCGCCGCTTCGAATGTCGCCTGGTTGGTCTGTACCGGCTGCATGATGGTTTCGAAGTTCTGCCACACCTGATCCGACAGCGGGACTACCGCTTCGACCGGCCCGCATTGCGTGAGTCTGCCGAGCAGCAGATCGATCGGACCGTGAATGGCGAATTGGCGCAATTCGAAGCTGACCACACCGCTATCGACATATTCCATCAGCGGCTCGGCGCCTTCCATCGAGAAGCGCGCGCAGGTGCCGCAGGTGAGGGAGCCGTATTCGACCAGCTTGAGCGGCGCATCGGGATTGCCGACCAGCGTGCCGCCTTCTTCGGTCATCACCGCCGTGCTGCGCCATTCGGTGCCTTCCGGCGCGGGGATGGCGGCGATCGCTTCGCCTTCGATCTCGCCGGTTTCTTCCACTCCCGATCCGCAGGCGGCGAGCGCCAGGGCAAGCGGGGCGGCAAGGGCGAAACGCAGGGTCTTGATCATCGGATTCCTCGTATCTTGACTGGTGAGGCTAGGTCAGCGGATGCGGCCAAGGGAAGGCGTGGGGGAGCGTATCCACAAGGCTTTCCCCGGAAAAAAGCGCTAATCGCGCGGTCAGAAGACATCCTTGAGGCGTTTTTCGAGTGTCGGCCAATCATGCGTCGCTTCGAGCAGCTCGCCGTCGAGCACGAAGCTGGGCGTGCCGGTCAGGCCGTATTTCTGCACATCGGCGGCCGATTGTTCGGCCATTTCGCGCGCCTTGGCCTCGTCCGACAGGCAGCGATCGATCTCGACGCGCGAATAGCCGCGACCTTCCATGATCTCGTAGAAATCGAGATCGCTGGCGATCGCCTGGAGGCGAGCGGGAAGCGAGCCGAACTGCCAGCGCGAGCGTTGCGCCTGGGTGGCCTTGCCCGCCTTTTCCATCCATTCGTCGAAGCGATACATGATCGCCTCGTGATTGCCGCCGAACTTGTTCGCATCGCCGCAATGGGTGAGCAACGCGGCGGAAAGGTCCACCGGATCGCGAATCAGGTGCCGGATTTCGTAGCTGATCCGCCCGGTCGGGACATAGGCGACCTTGATCGCGCCTTCGCCGGTGCGGGCGAAGGTGGCGCAGTGCGAGCAGGTGTAGCTCATGAATTCGATCAGCCTGGTTTCGGCTTCCGGATTTCCGAAGACGTGCCCGCCATCGGATTCGGCGAGCATTCCGCCCCAGTTGCCGCCGGGCAGCATCAGGCGTTCCTGCGCGCTTGCGCCCAGTGCCAGCGTTCCGACGCCGACCAGGGCAAGGGCCTTCACCATCATCGACTTGATAATCACCTGTCCTCGTTCCCGTCTTCTTGCGAATTCATACTGCGCGCCAGCGATTCCAGCACCGTCCTGAGTTCCGGATCGCCGATATCGCGCAGGCTGTCGCCCAATTCCATCGGAATCGGCTTGAGCGACGGCGGCGCCTTGGGCTTTTCCCTGCCGGGCGGTGGCTTAACCTCGCCTTGCCGCAGCTTGATACGGGCCACCGCGCGATAGCCGAAAAAGCGGTTCACCCGATCGATGATTTCGGGGATCACCTGCTGCACCAGCGGCGCATGGGCAGGCTTGACCACCAGATGCATGATGCCTTCGGATTTCTCGCCCCGGGGAAAACGGATCATCTCGGGCGTGCAGGTGCGCGCATGCACCTCGCCGACGATTTCGGGCCAGCGGCTGACGACCGAGCTCTGCACGAAGCCGAAGCGGCGAAAGGCGCTGCGTCCGATCTGCGGCATCAGGTCGCTGATCGGTTTCGCCCCACCGCCGCGCGGGCGCTGGTATTTCTTCGATCCGGATCCGGTCTTGTCGCTTCCCATGGTGGGAGCGCTCATGCCATAGGCCAGGCGTGGCCGCCACCGTCTCCGATCAATTGCTCGACTGGTACGATGCGCATGCGCGCGTCCTGCCGTGGCGCGCGCGGCCCGGTGCGCCCCCGCCCGATCCCTATCGCGTGTGGCTGTCGGAAGTGATGTTGCAGCAGACCACCGTGGCGGCGGTGAAGCCCTATTTCGAAGCCTTCACTTCGCGCTGGCCGACCGTCGAAGCGCTTGCCGCTGCGCCCGAAGAGGACGTGATGGCGGCCTGGGCGGGACTCGGATATTACTCGCGCGCGCGCAATCTGGTGAAATGCGCGCGCGAGGTGGCACGGCGCGGCGGCTTTCCCGAAACCGAGGCTGCCTTGCGCGAATTGCCCGGGCTGGGCGCCTATACCGCGGCCGCCGTGGAGGCGATCGCATTCGACCGCCGTGCCGTAGTGGTCGATGCCAATGTCGAGCGAGTGGTTGCGCGGCTGTTTGCGATCGAGGATCCGTTACCGGGCGCGCGCAAGGCGATCCGCGCGGCAGCCGAGTCCATTACCCCGAACCGGCGCGCAGGCGATTTCGCGCAGGCGATGATGGATCTGGGTTCCTCCATCTGCACCGCGCGCGATCCCAAGTGCCTGCTTTGCCCGCTATCCCAAAGCTGCGAGGGCAGGGCGGCAGGCGATCCGGCCCGTCTGCCGGTGAAGGCTCCGAAGAAGGCGAAACCGGTGCGGCAGGGCAGCGCCTTCTGGATCGAGCGCGAGGGGGCGGTGTGGCTGGTCAGGCGCGAGGGGAGGGGCATGCTCGGCGGGATGCGCGCGCTGCCCGATGACGGCTGGAGCGCGCGCGGCGACGGCACGGGAGAGGCTCCCCTGGCGGGTGGATGGGAAGCTGGCGGCGTGGTGCGCCACACCTTCACGCATTTCGCGCTGGAGCTGTCGGTGCACATGCAGCGCGACGCGGCGCAGCCAGCCGGCGAGGGCGAATGGTGGCCGCTCGACACGCTCGACGACGCAGGCCTGCCGACCCTGTTCGCGAAGGCAGCCCGGCTCGTCATGGCGTGATTCCCCGCGCAGGCGGGAAATCACGGGCACGATGCGCTAAATCGCCCGGGGCTCCCGCCTTCGCGGGAGAGCGGTCGTCAGAAAATCCCGCCGCCCAACGTCAGCCGCACCGCCGCGATCAGCAGCACGATCAGGCAGAAATTCCGCCCGCCATTGCTCGACGACAATTGGCCGAGCACCACGCCGATCACGATCAGCGGCAGCGCGAGCCAGTTGGCCCAGCCGAGGAAGGGAATGGTCGCCGGAATGACGACCACGAGCGAAACGATCCCGAACAGGATGGAGAGGAAATTGAACATGTGTCCTATATGGATAGGACACCGGGCCATTGCAACAGTTTCGATTCGCAATTGACGCCCTCCCGCCTCTCCCGCACAAACCCGTCAAACGGAATTCGGAGAGACTTGGATGGCCTATCGCAGCTTCGGCACCCCGCAAATGTCCCGTCGCGCGCTGCTGCGTGGGGGTGCCTGGCTCGCCGCCGGTGCGGCGCTGGCGGGGTCGCCGATGGGGCGGATGGCCACCGCCCGCGACTATGGCGCGAACTGGCGCAACGTCACTGCCATGGTCGATAGCTACGTCGCCGAGCGCAAGGTCGCCAACATGATCGCCACGCTTGGCTGGGGCCGCTCCGATCCGCTTCATATCGCGCGCGGCACGCTGGCGCTGGGCGGACCGAGCAAGGTCGATGCCGACAGCCTCTATCGCATCTATTCGATGACCAAGCCGGTCACCGGCATGGCCGCGATGATGCTGATCGACGAGGGCCGCCTGGGCCTCGACCAGCCGATCGCCGAACTGCTTCCCGCCTATGCGAATATGCAGGTGCAGAGGACCTATGACGGGTCGCTGACCGATCTGGTGCCCGCCGAGCGCCCGATCACCGTGCGCCAGCTTCTCACCCATACCGCAGGGCTGGGGTACAATATCGTGCAGAAGGGGCCGATCAGCGCCGCCTATACCGAGCGAGGACTGGTGCCGGGGCAGGTGAGCCGATTGCCGATCCCCGGTCTTGGCCGTGGGCAGGCGGTCACCGGACTCGATACCTTTGCCGATCGCCTCGCCGAACTGCCGCTGGTGCTGCAACCGGGCACCAAATGGAGCTATTCGGTCAGCCTCGACCTGCTCGGCCGCGTGATCGAAGTCGCCAGCGGCATGGCGTTCGACGAATTCCTGCGCACGCAGATTTTCGAGCCCGCGGGCATGACCAGTACCTGGTTTACCGTTCCCGAAAGCGAGGTCGGGCGCTTTACCACCAATTACGGCATTATGAACAACACCCCGCTGCCGATGGACCCGGCCAGGGCCTCGATCTATCTCGACGAGCCGCCGTTCCCCTTCGGCGGTGCGGGGCTGGTTTCGTCCGCCCGCGACTACGATCGCTTCCTCACCATGCTGCTCGGCTACGGCACGATCGATGGCAAGCGCGTGATGGGCGAACTTGCCGTGCGCGTCGGCACGTCGAACCTGCTACCCTCGACCGCGACCACCGAGGGCACCTGGGTCGAAGGACAGGGCTTCGGTGCGGGCGGCCGCGTGACCGACGGCGCCTATGGCTGGGGCGGGGCGGCGGGCACCGTCGCCTTCGTCAATTTCAAGGCCGGCCTGCGCGCGACCCTGATGACGCAATATATGCCGTCCGAAGCCTATCCGATCCATACCGGCTTTCCCGCTGCGGTGGGCAAGGATCTGGCCGCGATGCAAGCCGCGAAGGCGTAAGCCATGCTCGCTTTTACCGGCTCGCGCCTCGACCGCGCCGACCACGTGCGTGCCGACCCCGAACGGTTGGCTGGATACATGAACTGGAAGGCGCGGTTGCTGGCGCTGGACGGGCTGATGCCTTCGATCGGCGACGATGGCGGGCTGATCTGGGGCACGCTCGCCGATGCGCCCGAGGATGCTGAATTGTGCTTCCTCGGCCTCGACGACGGCAAGCCCTGTTTCGCCGCCGTGCCGCCTAAGGGCGATGCCAGCCCGCGCATGGCCAATCCGCAGTTGTGGTCGCTGATGGCGACGCTGCGGCCAGACGACCTGGCGATCTACGGCGGCGCGCGCAGCCTGACCGACTGGCATGCGCGGCACCGTTTCTGCGCGCAATGCGGCGGCGACACCAGCATCGCGAAGGGCGGCTGGCAACGCGAATGCAGCCGATGCGGGGCAAGCCATTTCCCGCGCACCGATCCGGTCACTATCATGCTGGTCGAGTATGACGGCAGGCTGATGCTGGGGCGCGGCCTCGGCTGGCCCGAAGGCGCCTTCTCCGCGCTCGCCGGTTTCGTCGAACCAGGCGAGAGCATCGAGGAAGCGGTGAACCGCGAAGTGCTGGAAGAAGCGGGCATCACCGTGCGCGATGTGTCCTATATCGCCAGCCAGCCCTGGCCTTTCCCCAGCCAGCTAATGATCGGCTGCCATAGCCATGCCAACAGTGACGAATTGACCATCGACGAGACCGAGATGGCCGAGATCAATTTCTACACGCGCGAAGAGGTGGAAGCCGCGCTGGCCGGGAACGGTCCTTTCCGCTGCCCGCCGCGCCATGCTATTGCGCATCACCTGATGCAGTGGTGGGTGAAGAGATGAGCGAACCGAGAACCTTGCGGATCGATATCTGGTCCGACGTCATGTGCCCCTGGTGCCTGGTCGGCTGGGGGAGCCTGCAGAAGGGGCTCGAACAGCTCGAAGGCGAGATCGAGGCGGATGTCCGCTGGCATGCTTTCGAACTCAACCCCGATATGCCGCCCGAAGGCGAGGAAAGCACCGCGCATATCGCGCGTAAATACGGTTCCACCCCCGAACAGTCCAAGGCGGTGCAGGGCCGTATGCGTGAGGCTGCGCAGGGCGCGGGCGTATCGCTCGATTACGAGGGGCCCGATCCGGAACCGCAGCGCTGGATGTGGAACACGTTCGATGCGCACAAGCTGCTGACCTGGGCGGGCGAGGAGCACGGCCCCGCCAAGCAGACCGAGCTCAAGCTCGCGCTGTTCCGGGCGCATTTCAACGAGCGGCGCAAGATTGCCGATCACGCTGTGTTGCTCGATGTGGCGCAAAGCGTCGGGCTGGACCGCGCCGCTTGCGAGGCGGCGCTCGCGAGCGAGGAACTTGCCCACAAGGTCCGCGCCGAGGAGCGCGCCGCCTGGGATCTCAACATCACCGGCGTGCCCGCCATGGTGGTCGAGAACAAATTCATGATCCCCGGCGCCCAGCCGCCCGAAGCCTATGTCGACGCGCTGCGGCGGGTGGCGGAGAAGGTGCCGGCGTGAGCGATTGGGTCCCGGCAAACGCGGTCATTACCGGCGGCGCTTCGGGGATCGGATTCGCAATTGCGCAACGGCTGGCGGGGCGCGGCGTGCGGGTAATGCTCGCCGACTTGCCGGGCGAGAGGCTGGACGAAGCAGCGGCGGGCATCGAGGGCGCGCTGGCACAGCCGTGCAATGTCTCCGACCCGGCGCAGGTCGATACCCTGGCGGATGCGGCCTTCGACCGGCTCGGCACGGTCGAACTGCTGCTCAACAATGCCGGGGCCGGCGGCCCGCGTGGCAAGCTGTGGGAGATCGACCCGGCCGATGTGCGGCGCCATTTCGACGTCAATTTCTGGGGAGTCTGGTACGGCTGCCGCGCCTTCGCGCCGCGAATGATCGACCAGGACGTGCCGGGCGCGATCTACAACACCGGCAGCGAGAACAGCTTCTTCTGCGCTGCGCCGCAGACCGCCGCCTATATTGCGGGCAAGCATGCCGTGCTCGGCCTTACAGAAAGCATGCGCGAGGACCTGCCCGATCATGTCCATGCAGGCACGATAGTTCCGGGCTGGGTCTTCACCCCGTTCGGCGATGCACGGGTCATGCAGCATGGGATGGATGTCGGCGAATATGCCGACCTCGTCATTCCGCAACTGCTTGCTCGGCGGCGCTTCGTCGTCAGCCATCGCTCGAACCTCAAGCGGATCGACGAACGCATGGACGTGCTGCGCGCCAGCTATTCCGAATTCGGCAGCGACGACGACAACGACGTTCGCGATGCCATCGCTCGCCTGACCGGCGGCTAGCTGCCGCGGGAATCCTGCATTGCGGCGATTGTCTTGTCGCCCTTCTTCGCATCCTGCCGTGGGTTGTCAGAACCGACTTCGGGCTCGCGATTGTCCGGGTCCGTGGCGCGGTTTTCCTCACCGCGCTTGCCGACCCGGCGATTGACCTCGCCGCCGGCCGAACCCTGCTGGGAAGGCGTGGCACCTTCGGTGATTTCCTCGATCAGTTCGTTGTCGGGATGGCGCGATTGGCGTTCGGGCATGGTAGCATTCTCCTTTGCCCGACCAACGGTTCTCTCATGGGGCGAGTTCCGAATTTGCGCCCCGTGTTCAGGCCGCGCGAACCGAGTTCACGAACTCCTGCGAGCGGGCATCGAGATCGCGCGCCGTGCCGTCGAGCGTGTCTGCCGATGCGAGCACTTTGTCTGCGGCCGCCCCTGTACTGCGCGCCATATCGCCGATCTGCGCGATGCCGCCCCCGATGTTCTCGACGCCATTGGCGGCGAGGTCGAGATTGCGGGCCAGTTCGCGGCTCGAAACCGATTGTTCATCGACCGCCTGCGCGATTGCGGTCGCGGTCAGTTCGACTTCGCGGATGCGCTCGCCGATCCGGGTCAGCGCGTCCACGCTTTCGCGAGTCATGACCTGCATTCCGACGATGCGCGAGGCGACATTGCCCGTGGCCTCGCGGGTCTGCCGGGCGAGCTCCTTCACTTCCGAAGCGACCACGGCGAAGCCGCGCCCCGCCTCGCCGCCCCGCGCTGCCTCGATCGAAGCATTCAGCGCGAGCAGGTTGGTGCGGTCGGCGATCGCGCCGATCAGGTCGACGACTTCGCCGATTTCCTCGGCCACGCTGGCAAGCTCGGCCATCTTTCCATCGGCCACTTCGGCGGACTGCCGCGCGTCCTGCACCACGCTTGCCGAATTGCCCGCCTGGCGACCGATCTCGGCCACCGACATGGCGAACTGGTCGCTCGCCGCGGCGGCCGCGGTGACGCCGACCTGCGTTTCCGACATATCGCGCGAGACCTGTTCGACGAAGCCGATGGTCTGTGTCGCAGCCCCGGCCATGTCGCTCGATGTCGACTGCAACTCGCGCGAGGCCTGCGCGACGCCGCCGACCACTTCGCCCACACCGCCCTGGAAATTGTCGACCAGCCGGCGCAGGATCGCATTCTGCTCCTCGCGCGCCCTGCGCTGCAAATCGGCCAACGCATCGGCGCTCTTGCGAAACACCACCAGCGCGCGGGCCATTTCGCCGATTTCGTCCGCGCGGCCCGTGCCGGGGATCGCGATCGAACGGTCACCGCTCGCCAGCCGGGTCATGGCCCCCGTAATTTCCGCGAGCGAGCCCGAAACCTGGCGGGAGAGCGCCTGCGCGCCGAAATGAACCAGCGCAATGCAACCCGCGATCAGCCCCAACGCCACGATCATAGTCCAGGTCTTGAAAGTGTCGAGCGACCGCTGGGCCGCGTCGGATTGCGCCACCAGCGCTGCCTCGATGCCGGCGGCCTGCTGCGCCAGCTGGTCTCCGCTGATGTCGATCGCATCGGCCAGCGCGTTGCCGGTGGCGGAGGGGCCGTGCGCGTTTATCGAGGATTGCAGGGCGCGCAATTCGGGCTCGAAGCCCTCGACCTGCGTCACGAGCCATTCCATCTGCTCGCGCGAGTCGCTGCCACCGCCCTCGAGCGCGATCGCGGCATCGATCTCCTCGCGCGCCTGGGCCAGCGTCGCAAAGGCGGAGGCGATCGTCGCGGGTTCGCCATCGGCGGCATAGCGCGAGGCGAAATAGCGGCTTTCGGCAATCGACGTGGCCAATTGCGATGCAGCCATGGCACGCGACGCGGTAACCGCAGCCCGATCGGATCGTTCGGTAAGCACCGCCTGTGCCACGCCGAGTATGGTGCCGAGCAGCATGAGGATCAGCGTGAAGGACAGGGCGAAAACCCGAACCTTGCCCGAGATACTGGCGCGCATGAGGCCGAAGCGTTCGAAAGCTCCGCCGCCTCGCCGCGCTTCGATTGTGGTTTCGGACTGGATCGGTTCGGCAGGCTCGACCGAAGGCTTCGGATCGGCTTCGCGAATGAATGCGTCGGCGAATTGCGGGTGGAGGGACATGGGGAAACGCTGCGCTGTTGAAGTCAGCCGCGATCTAGTCGGCAGACCTTGCCAAGGCGTAAAGCATAATCAGGAAAAACTTTCAAAAGCAGTGACTTAATTCAGAAACCTAACGGTCGCACTTCAGTCGCAAATACGCGAAAACAAGCACTTGTGTACTGCAGCGGAAAACTCAGATCAGGCCGAGCCGTTCGAGCTTGCCCGCCAGCTTGCCCGGCAGCGCGTCGCCGATGTCTTCGCCCGGCGCCAGATCGCGCGGCGGATCGCCCTTGAGATAGCGCCAGCCCTGGTGCGCACGCTTGGGGCGGGGGTGGACGCGCACCAGTTCGGGCTTGAGGTCGATCGACCAGCGCCCGTCGTTGGTTTCGCTGAAGCCGAGGATCTCGCTGCGCGCGACGATGGCGTGCTGGTGGATCCAGTAGAGAGAACCGCCGATGCACTGTTCCCACTTGGTCGGGCGATAGCGTGTGGTCAGGTTGGGGCTGCGCCGCTGCGCATACCAGCTTTCGATATCGCCATAGCTTTGCGCGCCGAAGGCGATCTTGGTCAGGTTGAGCGGCATGGGAGTGAGATAGGGTTCTGGGCAGGCAATGGAACCCCTGACGTTACCCACGCAGCAAGACAACTCCACATCGTCGCCCCGGACTTGATCCGGGGCTGGTGCTACGGGCGGCCTTTCGCTTCGTCTCAAAAAGCACCGACCCCGGATCAAGTCCGGGGTGACGTTTGGGTGGGGACACACAGGATGGAAGCGACGCTGCTGAAACCGCTTTCCTACACCCGGGCGACCGATGCAGACCTGTGCCCATGCCGTCGGCCCACACCTTCGAACCCGCACGAAACCGCTATCTTGCAATAGAAATCGGGCCCGCAGCTTTTTCCGCCCTGGACCGTGTAACACCCGGTCCATGTGTAGGATGGCTAGCCGACGATCCCGCTCGCCACGGCCAGGCCGAGGAAGGCGAAGAAGCCCATCGAATCGGTGATCATCGTCACGAATACGCTGCTGGCCACCGCCGGGTCCTGATCGAGCCGGTCGAAGGCCACCGGCACCAATACGCCAGCGAGGCCTGCAACGACCACGTTGATCACCATCGCCAGCGCGATCACGCCGCCGAGCATGGGGGTGAAGACCAGCCCCGTCGCGATGCCGATCAGCACCGCGATGGTCATCCCGTTGAGCACCGCCACGCGCATTTCGCGCAGCAGGATGCGCCGCGTGTTGCTGCGCGTCAGCTGATTGGTGGCGATCGCGCGCACGGTCACCGCCATGGTCTGCGTGCCCGCATTGCCGCCGATGCTGGCGACGATCGGCATGAGGATGGCGAGAGCGACCAATTGCTCGATCGCCGCGCCGAACATCGCGATGATGAGGCTGGCGACCAGCGCGGTGCCGAGATTGGCGACCAGCCAGCGCACGCGCGCCGAGTATGCCTCGCGGATCGGCTCGTTGATGTCGCCTTCGCCCGCACCCGACATCAGCAGCGCGTCCTCGCCCGCCTCTTCGGAGATGATGTGGACCACGTCGTCCACCGTCATCTGGCCGACCAGCCGCTCGTTCTCGTCGACCACGGCGGCGCTGATGAGGTTGTACTTCTGGAACATCAGCCCGACCTCTTCCTGGTCGAGCATGGCCGGGATCAGCGTCTGGTCGCGCTTCATGACATCGGCCAGCGCGACCGCGCGCGGGGCGCGCATGATCCAGGAGAGCGCGCATGTACCGACCGGATGGTGCTTCTCGTCGACCACGAAGATCTCGTAGAACTCGTCGGGCAGGTCGGATTGATCGCGCAGGTAATCGATCAGGTCGCCGACGGTGAGATGTTCGGGCACCGCGACGAGGTCGCGGCTCATCAGGCGGCCGGCGGTCTCTTCGGGATAGGACAGCGCGGATTGGATCGCGATCCGGTCCTCGAGTTCGACCTCGGCGAGGATCGCGCGCTGGTCGGCCTCGTCCAGATCCTCGATCAGCTGGACGGCATCGTCGGTCTCGAGCTGGTCGACGATCTGGGCGACGGCTTCCGCAGGCAGCGCCTCCATCATGTCTTCGCGGACGTAGTCGTTGAGCTCGGCAACGACCTCGGAGGTCATCAGATCGGTGATCGCCTCGGCGAGCTGGTAGCGCTCCTCGCGTTCGAACAGTTCGAGCAGGTCGGCAATGTCGGCGGGGTGGAGCGGCTCGACCAGTTCGTAGACCGCCTTGGTGTCGCCCTCGTCGAGCGCATCGGCCACCGAACGGACGAATTCGGGCTTGAGCGTGTTCTCCTCGTCCATCCGCTCGTCGTCGATACGGTCGTCGGGGCGCGCCTCTTCGACCGGCTCACGCGCCAACAGGATACCGTCTTCGTCGACAGGGCGGTCGCTCTCGCTCATCGGAGCGGGTCTAGGCACACGGCATGGGAATGCAAGCAGAGGGTGACACTCGACTGGTGACTCTCAGGCCACAATCCCTATGTAGGCGCCAATCGAATTGCAGGAGACATCGAACAATGGCCGACAAGCTGACCTTCACCCTCGACACCGGCGACGGCGACACCAAGGATGTGGTGATCAAGCTGCGTCCCGACCTCGCGCCTGGCCATGTCGAGCGGATCACCACGCTGGCAGGCGAAGGCTTCTACGACGGCGTGGTCTTCCACCGCGTGATCCCCGGCTTCATGGCGCAGGGCGGTGATCCGACCGGCACCGGCATGGGCGGCAGCGACAAGCCCGACCTCAAGGCCGAATTCAACAGCGAACCGCACACGCGCGGCACCTGCTCGATGGCCCGCACCCAGGTGCCCGACAGCGCCAACAGCCAGTTCTTCATCTGCTTCGACGATGCCGAATTCCTCGACGGCCAGTACACCGTCTGGGGCCAGGTCGAGAGCGGCATGGAACACATCGACGCGCTGCCCAAGGGCGAGCCGCCCGCAAACCCGGGCAAGATCGTGAAGGCGACTGTTTCCTGATGTCCTTCGATCCCGCCAACCTGATTGAGGATTGGCGGGAAAGCCCTTGGGCTGATTTCCCCACGGCCTGGGCGCTTACCACCGATGCGCCCCGCGCGGTGGCGACCCAGATCGCGGGTTTGGGATCTGACTATCGGGTTTGCGAAGGGGTTGCCGTCCATCGCAGTGCGACGGTCGAGGAGCGGGCGGTCCTCAAGGCTCCGTGCATGGTCGGGCCAGAATGCTTCGTTGCGCACAACGCCTATTTGCGCGGCGGAGTGTGGCTGGCGGATCGCGTGATCGTAGGCCCATCGTGCGAGGTCAAGACATGCTTCCTGTTCCCGGGCAGCAAGATTGCCCACCTCAGTTTTGTCGGTGACTCAGTGGTGGGCGGTTCGGTAAACATCGAGGCTGGCGCGATCGTCGCCAATTACCGAAACGAGAGCGCCAACAAGGCGGTGCGTATAGTGTTCGAGGGTGATACGGTGGAAACCCGCAGCGACAAGTTCGGTGCGCTTCTCGGGGATCGTGTGCGGGTCGGCGCAAATGCAGTGATCGCGCCCGGGGCCATAATCAAGCCCGACACAGTCTTGCCGCGCCTCTCGCTTCACGATCAGTCACCCGAGGCGAGCGGCGATGATTGAATTTCACCCGCCAATCGCCTAAAGCGCCCCCTCTCATGAAACCGACCACTTCCCCCAAGACCTACCGGGTCAAGAGCTTCGGCTGCCAGATGAACGTCTATGATGGCGAGCGCATGGCCGAGATGCTGGGCGAGCGCGGCATCGTGCCTGCGCCCGAGGGCGAGGATGCGGACCTCGTCGTGCTCAACACCTGCCACATCCGTGAGAAGGCGGCGGAGAAGGTCTATTCGGATATCGGCCGTATTTCCAAGGCGGGCACCGAGGCTGGCAAACAGCCGCTGATCGCGGTCGCTGGCTGTGTGGCTCAGGCCGAGGGCGAGGAGATCATGAAGCGCTCGCCTGCGGTCAGCATGGTCGTCGGCCCGCAGGCCTATCACCGCCTGCCCGAAATGCTCGACAAGGCGGTGAAGGGCGAGCGCGCGACCGATACCGACATGCCCGCAATCGCCAAGTTCGCCGCGCTGCCCGAGCGCCGCCGCACCGCTCCGGCGAGCTTCCTCACCGTGCAGGAAGGCTGCGACAAGTTCTGCACCTATTGCGTGGTGCCCTATACCCGCGGCGCGGAAATTTCGCGGCCTTACAGCGATTTGGTGACCGAAGCGAAGAATCTGGTCGATGCTGGCGCGAAGGAAATCACGCTGCTCGGCCAGAATGTCAGCGCGTGGAGCGGCGAGAACGACAAGGGCCACCCGGTCGGCCTCGCGGGCCTGATCCGCGACCTTGCCAAGGTCGATGGCCTCGCGCGCATTCGCTACACCACCAGCCACCCGGCCGACATGGACGACGATCTGATCGCCGCGCATGGCGAGATCGACAAGCTGATGCCCTTCCTCCACCTGCCGGTGCAGGCCGGCAGCGACCGGGTGCTTAAGGCCATGAACCGCAGCCACACGGCGGAAAGCTATCTGAGGCTGCTCGAAGCTTTTCGCGCCGCGCGGCCCGACCTTGCGCTGTCGGGCGATTTCATCGTCGGCTTCCCCGGCGAGACCGATGCCGAGTTCGAGGAGACGCTCGCGCTGGTCGACGAGGTCGGTTACGCACAGGCGTTCAGCTTCAAATATTCGCCGCGGCCCGGCACGCCCGCTGCGACGATGGACGGGCAGGTGCCGAAAGAGGTCATGGACGAGCGCCTCCAGCGCCTCCAGGCCGCGCTCAATCGCGACCAGCTAGCCTTCAACAAGAACACCGTCGGCCGTACCTGCGAAGTACTCGTCGAGCGCAAGGGCAAGCATCCGGGCCAATGGCTCGGCAAGTCGCCCTGGCTCCAAAGCGTGTGGTTCGAAGGCGGGGCGCAGATTGGCGATCTGGTGCAGGTCGACCTGGTCGAGGCCGGGCCCAATTCGCTCGCCGGCAAGCTGCGCGAGGCGGTGGCGGCCTAGCTCTTGCACGTCATCCCAGCGGAAGCCGGGATCGGTATCGGCCTAGCGCCATGCCTCGGGAGAGCCCAGCTTTCGCTGGAGTGACGGCAGGATGGCAACGTGTCTGCTGCGTGACTTTCCACCGCCATCACGCGGTGCCCAACTTGCGCGCCTCGCGTTGAAGCCTAAACTCCGACTCGCAAGCGAAAGGAGCATATGGCTCGCAAACCCGCACAGAAGGACGTGTCTGCCTTCACCCAGCCACCCTCACCGCAGCGCGAAGTGCGCCGCGCTCAGGTCGATATCAGTTTCGACAACCAGAGCCTGCTCGGCGCGCTTTTCGGACAGTTCGATGCCAATCTCGTCCAGGTCGAAAACCGCCTCGGCGTGTTCATCGCGGCGCGCGGGAACGAGCTGCATATCGAAGGACCGGAGGACAGCGTTGCCCGCGCGCGCGACGTGCTCAAGGCGATGTACGACAAGCTCGCCATCGGACAGGATCTCGACCAGGGCGCGATCGAGGCGCTGATTTCCATGTCGGACGAACCGACGCTCGACGGGATCGTCGATGCGGAGCCCAAGGGTCCGCCGATCATGATCCGGACGCGGCGCAAGACCATCGTGCCGCGCAGCGCGATGCAGGCGACCTACATGCGCTCGCTGGTGCGCGACGACATCATCTTCGCGCTGGGCCCGGCGGGCACGGGAAAAACCTATCTCGCGGTTGCGCAGGCGGTCAGCCAGCTGATCAATGGCAGCGTTCAGCGGCTGATCCTGTCGCGACCGGCGGTGGAAGCGGGCGAAAAGCTCGGCTTCCTGCCCGGCGACATGAAGGAGAAGGTCGATCCCTATTTGCGTCCGCTCTACGACGCGCTCTACGACTGCATGCCGCCCGAACAGGTCGAACGGCGGCTGGCGAGCGGGGAGATCGAAATCGCGCCGATCGCCTTCATGCGCGGACGCACCTTGGCCGATGCCTTCGTGATCCTCGACGAGGCGCAGAACACCACGCGCGAGCAGATGAAGATGTTCCTCACCCGCTTCGGCCAGAACAGCCGCATGGTGATCTGCGGCGATCCGCGGCAGGTCGACATCCCCGGCGGCGACGGGATGAGCGGTCTTGCCGATGCGGTCGGCAAGCTGGAAGGCGTCGAAGGCTTCGGCACGATTCGCTTCACCGCGGCCGACGTGGTCCGCCATCCGATCGTTGGGCGGATCGTGGAGGCCTACGAAGGGCCGAGCGCATGAACCCGCATTCCGCGTCACCCCCGCGAAGGCGGGGGTCCCGCTACTTGCTGGCGTGACTTTCGAGAAGGGCGGCTTCGTCTACATCATGACGGACCGCTATCGCGGCACGCTTTACATCGGAGTGACCGCGGACATAGCCGCAAGAACGGTTCAACATCGCGCAGGGAAGGGTGGGAGTTTCACCGCTCGCTACGATCTGGCACGGCTTGTCTATGTCGAACACCATGACGATATCGAGGATGCTATCGCTCGGGAAAAGGCGATGAAGAAATGGAACCGCGCCTGGAAGATCAGGCGGATAGAAGAACAAAATCCCGATTGGGATGACTTGTTCGAGACCTTGAACATGTGAAAGGGAGCGGGATCCCCGCCTGCGCGGGGATGACGAGGCATTGCCGTTTGGAACTGGATATCGACATCGAAGGCTGGCCGGAAGGCGACTGGGACGCGCTGGCCGAGCGAGCGCTCTCGGCGACTGCGCAGGTGGAACCTGCAATCGCCAACCCGCGCCTATCGACCTCGCTACTCTTCACTTCGGACGAGGAAGTCCACGCGCTCAATCGTGAGTGGCGCGGCAAGGACAAGTCCACCAACGTGCTGTCCTTCCCCATGCTCGAGCGGCAGGACCTGCTCGCTCTCGCACCGGACGGCCCGCCCGAGATGCTCGGCGATCTGGCGCTTGCCTGCGGGACCTGCGAGCGCGAAGCGGCGGAGAAGGGCATCGCGCTCGGGGATCACGCTACCCATCTGATCATCCACGGCCTGCTCCACCTCGCAGGCCACGATCATGTCGAGTCCGACGCCCAGGCCGAGGCGATGGAGGCGCTCGAAATCGCAGCGCTTGCAAAACTGGGTATCGCCGACCCATATGGGGACCGCAACTGATGGGAGTGCATTGTTAGGGCCATGCCCGATTCGTCATCACCCGCGGGAGACGCGGAGAGTAGCAGCGGGCTGATGCTCGCGATCCGGAAATTCTTCGACCCCGATTTCGGCGAACGCTCGCTGCGTGCGCAGCTGGAAGACGCCATCGACGAGCATGAGGGCGAGAACGGCGAGGAGGCGCCTGAGCACAGCGGCACCGGCGACCTCTCGCTGGTCGAGCGGCAGATGCTGCGCAACCTCCTGCATTTCTCCGAGCACGATGCCGACGACGTCGCGGTGCCGCGCGGCGAGATCATCGCGATGAATGCCAGTGCGAGCTGGGACGAGCTGGTCGAGACCTTCGCCGAGCACGGCCATTCGCGAATGCCCGTCTATCGCGAGCAGCTCGACGATGTGATCGGCATGATTCACATCAAGGACGTCTTTACGATCCTGGCGCGCGAACAGACCCCGCCCAAGGACTGGACCGTGTTGATGCGGCAGCCGCTTTATGTGCCACAAACGCGCAATGCGTTGGATGTGCTGGCCGACATGCGCGCGCAGCGCATGCATCTGGCGGTGGTGGTCGACGAGTTTTCGGGCACCGACGGTCTCATCACGATCGAGGACCTTGTCGAAGAGATCGTCGGCGAGATCGAGGACGAGCATGACGAGGCGCCAGAGGAATGGATCGTCGATATCGGCGAGGGGATGTGGGATTGCGATGCCCGCGCCGAGCTCGATGATGTCGCCGAACACGTCTCGCCTGCTCTGGCCGAGGTCGAGGAATCGGTCGACACTCTGGGCGGACTTGCCTTCGTTCTGGCCGAGCAGGTGCCCGAGGTCGGGCGTATGCTGGAGCACCCCAGCGGTTGGAAGATCGAAGTCACCGATGGCGACGAAACGCATGTGAAACGGCTGCGCCTTCATTCGCCCGAGGAAACTGTGACAGCTGCGTGACCGCAGTTGCAGTTTTTCGCACATACACCCTCGACAGGTGCGATACACGCTCATAGCGTGCAACTCTCATGGCAACCCGCAGACTTCCCCCCTTGCGCGCCCTCGAAGCGTTCGTGCGTACGGTGCGGCTTGGCTCTGCGCGTGCCGCGGCCGATGAACTCGGGCTGAGCCCTTCCGCGCTGTCGCGGCGGATCGGCAATCTCGAGGAATTCGTCGGCAAGAAGCTGTTCACCCGCGCGCGCCAGTCGATGCAATTGACCGACGATGGGCATGCCTTTTTCGAAGCGGTCAATCCGCAGCTCGAAGCGCTGGCGCGGGCGGTCGAAAGTCAGTCGGAAAATCTCTCGCTGCTGCGCCTGCACCTGGGTGTCCTGCCGCTGTTCGGGACGCAGCGCCTGTTCCCCCGCCTTGGCGAATTGCGCGAGCGGCATCCGCTGCTGCATATCGACATCGACACGGGGGCGCATCTCGAGGACCGCGTGGGCGATGTGCTCGATGCGGCGATCATTCTCTCGCGCGGCCCGTCGCGCGGGCTCCACGCCGTTCGGCTGGATTACAACAAGGTCCACGCGATCTGCAGCCGCGACCTCGCCGGAAAGCTCGGTTCGAAGCCGGACCCGGACCAGCTCGCGCGGCAGACCTTCCTGATCCACAACGAATTGCCCGAAAGCTTCACCGCCTGGCGCGCCGAAATCGGCATGGCGGATCTGGAACCGGCGGCGATCGACCATTTCGATTCGGGCCAGATCATGCTCGAGGCGGCGGCGCAGGGCCTGGGCATTGCGATCATGCATGACGATCACATGCGCCGCGCCGCGGACAATCGACTGGCCACCCTGTTCGATGTCGAGGTCGAGAGTCCATACAGCTACTGGTTCGTATGCAAACCGACAGCGCTCGAGGAACGTCCGGTGCGGTTGTTTCACGACTGGTTGGTGAACGCCGGGCTCTAGCTTGCTTCTGTATCGGCCGGCTTGGGCCGATAACGCACTGCGTCGACGACATGCTGGAAGTCGCGCAGCGGCTTGCCGAGATTGGCCACGAGCCGTTCCTCGATTTCTTCGCGCGCCTTGGCGGCAATGGCCTTGCGGCCGCGATATTCGACCGGGCTGAACGGCTCGAGATAGTGGAGAGTCAGCAGGAAAGTGCCCCTGCGCGCCATGATCCGCATAGCATTGTGAAGCCCGGTTTCCTCACCGACCCAACCGATTTCCTCGGAGTTTTCGCCGTAATCGAGCACCACCGGCTGGACCATCACTCCCGGTGGTGGCGGGTCGAGAACCGAGATCATGCTCGACTTGAACGGCAACAACGAATGTCCGTCGGTTACGGTGCCTTCGGGAAAGACCGTGACGGACCAATTGTCGGCGAGCGCTTCCTTGAGAGCGTTGATCTGTTCGGCGACCCCGAGGCGATTCTCCCGTTTGACGAAAACGGTCCGGTTCAGGCGGCACAGCCAGCCGATCACCGGGACTTCGGAGAGCTCCTGCTTGGCCACGAAAGCGGTCCCGCTGGCGCCTGCCATACTGAGAATGTCGACCCAGCTGATGTGGTTGGCGATGAAAAAGACGTCGCGCCTCAAGGGTGTGCCGACGACCTTCACCCGCGCCCCCACGATCCGCGCGGTATAGCGCAGGAACAGCATGGGGAAGGGCGATCCGTAGGCGAAAACCCGGTAGAGGTAGTGCAGCGGAACACAGACAATGAGCAGCAGCAGTATCGCAAGCGTCCGGAGCACAAACCGGATCCAGCCGGCGGGGCTGAGCGGCACCGTCTCGCCGCGCGCGGCGGCCAGCCGCCGTGCCGTGTATTTCGCGAGCCTGCGCTCAGTCTTCGCGGTCGAGGCGGACGCCATAAAGTTCCAGACGGTGATCGACGAGGCGATAGCCGAGCTTGGCGGCGATCTGCTTTTGCAGCGCTTCGATTTCAGGATCGACGAACTCGACCACCTTGCCCGTCTCGACATCGATCAGATGATCGTGATGCGCTTCGGGCGCCGCTTCGTAGCGTGCGCGCCCATCGCCGAAGTCGTGCCGGTCGAGGATGCCGGCCTCTTCGAACAGACGCACGGTGCGGTAGACCGTGGCGATGGAAATACCCGAGTCGATCTTGTTCGCGCGTTCGTGCAGCAGCTCGACATCGGGATGATCGTCGCTTTCCGACAACACGCGAGCGATCACGCGACGCTGCTCGGTAATTCGCAGACCCTTGTCGGCGCACAATTGTTCGAGGTCGATCTTCTGGTGCAATTTCGCTTCCTAATGAAAAACGCCCCGTAGCCTTACCGGCCCGGGGCGTCTTCCTCAAGGCGAACCGAAGGGCTTTAGGCAGCCTTCTTGTTGCGTCCCCGCTTTTGACCGGGCTTGCGGCCCAGGCCGATCTTGACCGCGAGCTCGCGCCGCTTCTCGGCATAGCTCGGTGCAACCATCGGGTAATCGGCCGGAAGGTTCCACCGCGCGCGATACTCGTCAGGAGTCATGTCATAGGCGGTCTTGAGATGACGCTTGAGCATTTTCATCTTTTTACCGTCTTCGAGGCAGACGATGTAATCTTTTTTCACCGACGAACGGATGGGGACTGCCGGCTCGGGGACCTCTTCTTCGGCTTCATCGCTGCCGAGACCCGAAAGCGCGGTATAGACGTTGCTAATCAAGGTCGGGACGTCCGCAACATCAACGTTATTGTTGCTCACATGAGCCGCGACGATGTCCGAGGTAAGGGTAATCAGCGTCTCGGTCATGTCGGATTCCAAATTTTCCATTACTTGCCCTTTTGAGTTGAGGGAGATCACTCGCGATGCGACCCGCTCTACGGCTCATTGTATAAAATCGACAAGAAATTGCAACATTTGTTGATTAGAGCTATTTTTGACGCATTCCTACAACTCGCGTGCAAAGGTAATTGCATCCAGTTGAGTGCCGTCCAGCGTGCGATAATAGGCGCTGCGACGACCGATCGGCGCGAAACCGCAGGCGCGGTAGAGATGCTGCGCCGGATTGTTTGCCCGCATTTCTAGAAAGATGCGCTCGGCCCCCGCTCCGCGCGCCAGCGTCGCGAAAATCTCGATCAGCGTGCGACCGAGGCCCCTTCCACGCGCTTCGGGTCGCACGCCGATGAGAAGTAGTTCTTCTTCGCCCGGGGCTCGTCTTGCGAGCACAAATCCTGCGGCAGTATTCTCGCCCGAAATTCTGTGGCCATTCTCATCGACGAGAATGGCGTAGGTATGCGGCATGGCCAGCGAATTGGCGACCTGCTGGCGGGTCCAGGCTTCGCGCCAATGCGGGTCGAACGCGGCCTCCATCACGGCCATAACCTGGTCGAGCTCGCTCATCGGCCCGGCAGTTTCGCATCCGGTGGGCGACCGTAGAGCGGGGTGAGGCTTTCGCTCAGACTATCGGGCTGTAGATTCAGGACGTAGCGCGCTTCGGGCAGGCGGATGGCGCTGGGTGCAACGCGTTTTCGCGTCGCCAATTCCTCCGCCTTCGACCCGGCCAATACTCCGGGCAGCTCGCGCGCGCTGGCAAGCTCGGGGGCGAGCGAGGCCACATCGTCCATCGGCCGCCCGTCGCTGCCGAAATCCTGTACGAACCATTCGCCATGGCCCCCGGTCATGCAGACCGTGACCGGCACCGCGTCATCGCCGCGTGCCATCGCGGCCACCAGCGCAAGCGTGGGATAGCCGCGGACCTGAGCCCGCCAGGCAATGCCCAACGCGCGCGCCACGGCCAGGCCGATGCGCACGCCGGTAAAGCTGCCCGGCCCGAGCGAGACGCGAATCTCTTCCGCGCGGCCCTTGTCCGGAAGTTCGGCAATCATCGGAACCAGCCGCTCGGCATGGCCGCGGCCGAGAATTTCATGACGCGAGTCGAGCAGCGCGCCATCCTCGAACAGCGCTACCGAACAAGCCTCGGTTGCAGTTTCAATCGCCAGCATCCGCATGAGGGCGCACTGCCCCAGCGGAGGCGAGGCTGCAAGTCAGGCGATACGGTTGAATGTGTCGAAGTCGGGGCGCGGGCTGCGATCGAAGATGCTCTTGGGATCGCCATGGCCGATCGCACAGATGAAGTTGCTCCTGTGCTTCGGATCGTCGCCGAAGAAGGCCTTGTCGACCGCCGCATTGTCGAAGCCCGACATCGGCCCGCAATCGAGCCCCAGCGCGCGGGCGGCGATCATCAGATAGGCGCCTTGCAGCGAGGAGTTGCGAAAAGCGCCCTCCTTGCGACCCTCTTCGTCGCCCTCGAACCAGCTTTTCGCATCGGTGTGGGGAAACAGCCAGGGCAGTTCCTCGTGGAAGTCGATATCGTAGCCGATGATCGCGGTGACCGGCGCAGTCAGGATCTTGTCCCGGTTGCCCTCCATCGCGCAGTCGGCGAGCTGCTGCTTGGCTTCGTCCGATTTCACCCAGACGATCCGCGCGGGCTGCATATTGGCCGAGGTCGGCGCCATCTTTAGCAATTCGTAGATCGCGTGGATCTGCTCGTCGCTTACCGGCTTGTCGAGCCAGCCATTGTAGCTGCGCGCTTCGCGGAAGATGATGTCGAGGGCGTCGGCGGAAAGCGTATCGGCCAAAATCGTGTCCTTCGGTTTGCGGGGAGAAGTCAGGCTGCGCGGACTTCAACGACCTCGGGCACGTAATGTTTCAATAGACCCTCGATACCGTGTTTGAGCGTGGCGGTGGAGGAAGGGCAGCCCGAACAGGCACCCTGCATCTGCAGGTGAACCACACCGTCGCGATAGCCGCGATACTGGATGTCGCCGCCGTCGCCGGCAACCGCCGGGCGCACGCGCGTTTCGAGCAGTTCGTTGATCTGCGCGATGATATCGGAATCCTCGTCCCGCTCTTCGACCATCATGCTCTCGTCCTCGGACGGGACAGCGATGCCGCCAGCAGTACCCGGCGCGAACAGCGGAGCCTGCGACACGAAATGGTCGAGCAGGATTGCCAGGACCTGGGGCTTGAGGTCAGTCCAGCCGACCCCGGGCGCCGCCGTAACGGAGACGAAATCGGAACCGAAGAAGACGTTCACGACCTCGCCCGTGTCGAAGATCGCCTGCGCCAGCGGGCTCGCCTCGGCAGCTTCGGGAGTGGCGAATTCGCGGGTACCCTGACCCATGACTTGCTGGCCGGGCAAGAATTTGAGGCTTGCCGGATTGGGCGTGGTTTCGGTCTCGATGAACATAGGACGGATGTAGGTGCCGCAAGCCCGCGGGGCAAGGAAGTAACGCTTGGGGCGGGAACATTCACCTAGCCTTCACGCATTGCCCGCCTATATGCCCTGCATGACCCAATTCACGCGTGCCATCAGGCGTCTCGCGCTCGTCCTTCCCGCTGCGCTGCTCGCTCCGCAGCCCCTGCTCGCGCAGGAGCCCGCAGCACCGACGCCCGAGTATCTTACACCGGCCGATGGCACGCCATGGATATACGAAGGCAGCGACGTCCCGCGCGACGAGGAATGGACCTTCGGCGAATTGCCCAACGGTCTGCGCTATGCCGTGCGCAGAAACGCCGTCCCGCCCGACCAGGTTTCGGTGCGCGTGCGGATCGATGCGGGATCGCTGCACGAGGAGGAATCCGAGCTGGGCTATGCCCATCTGCTCGAACACCTGCTGTTTCGCGAGAGCAAGTATCTCGGCCCGGCCGAGGCCATTCCGACCTGGCAGCGGCTGGGCGCGACCTTCGGCAGCGACACCAATGCCGAGACCAGCCCGACGCATACGGTCTACAAGCTGGACCTGCCCAATGTCGACGAGGCCAAGCTCGCCGAGAGCATGAAACTGCTGTCGGGCATGGTGCGCAGCCCGGTGCTGAGCGATGAAAACATCCGGGCCGAGGTGCCGATCGTATTGGCTGAAAAGCGCGAGCGCGCAGGCCCCTCGGAACGTGCGGGCAATGCCAGCCGCGGCGTGCTGTTCGCCGGGCAAAGGCTCGCCACGCGCACACCCATCGGCACCGAGGCCACGCTGAGCGCCGCCACGGGGGCGAGCGTCAGCGCCTTCTACAACCGCTGGTACCGCCCGGAAAACGCGGTGGTCGTGGCGGCGGGCGACATGGACCCGATGCAGCTGGCCGCGGAGATCGAGAAATGGTTCGGCGACTGGCAGGGCGAGGGCGCGCATGTCCCGGCGCCCGATTTCGGCGACCCGATTGCGCCCGCAGGAGCAAATCCGGAAAATCCGGTCGGCGAAACGGGGGTCATCGTCGAACCCGACCTGCCACGCTCCTTCTCCTATGCGATAATGCGTCCATGGCGTCCGGTGCTCGACACGGTAGCCTATAACGAGGGCCTGCTGCGCGATGCGCTGGCGCAGGCGCTGATCAACCGTCGGCTAGAGGCGCGCGCGCGGGCGGGCGGCAGCTATCTCTATGCCCAGGTCGCGCAGGACGATGTCAGCCGGTCGGCGGATATGACCTTCGTCACCTTCGCCCCGCTGACCCCCGACTGGAAAGCCGCGCTCGACGACATTCGCGGCGTGATTGCGGACGCGCTGGCGACGCCGCCCTCGCAGGAAGAGATCGATCGCGAGCTCGCCGAATTCGAGATCGTCTTCCAGAGCCAGGTCGAACAGCGCCGCGTGCTGCCCGGTCCGCGCCTGGCAGACGATATCGTCAATGCGGTCGACATCCGCGAGGCGGTCGCCGCGCCCGAAACCGTGCTGATGGTCTTCAATTCGATGAAGGAAACGCTCACGCCCGAACGCGTGCTCGACCACACCCGCGCGCTGTTTTCGGGCGATGTGATCCGTGCCGCCTATGTCACCCCGGCGACGGGCGAGGCGAGCGAGCAGGCGATCCGCAACGCACTGCTGGAAACGGCCGATGCCGATGCGGATGCGCGGCTCGCGGCGCAATCGGTTTCCTTCGACGAGTTGCCGCCTCTCGGCGAGCCCGGGCAGATCACTGCGCAGGGGCCGATAGGCGTGCTCGATATCGAACAGGTCGAATTCGCCAATGGCGTGAAGGCAATCCTGTGGGCCAACGATGCCGAGCCGGGCCGCGTGGCCGTAAAGGTGCGCTTCGGTGCAGGCTATCGCGCCATCGATCCCGAAGACGCGGTTCATGCCAATCTCGGCTATGCTGCGCTGATCGGTGCCGGAATCGGCGAACTGGGCCAGGAGGAACTCGACCTTCTCTCGACCGGACGCAAATTCGGCTTCGACTTCGAAACCGGCGATGGGGCCTTTACCTTCTATGCCCAGACGCGCGAGGCCGATCTCGACGAACAGCTCTATCTCTTTGCCGCCAAGCTGGCGATGCCGGGCTGGGATCCCAATCCCGTTGTCCGCGCCAAGGCGGCAGGCAAGCTCGCCTATGAAAGCTATTCCGCGAATCCCGGCGGCATCCTGCAGCGCGATCTCGAATATCTTCTGCGCGACAGCGACCCGCGCTTCCGCACGCCGACTCCCGAGATGTTCGACGCGGCGACCCCGGAAGATTTCCGCGAGGTCTGGGAACCGCTCTTGAAACAGGGGCCGGTCGAAGTGCTGGTCTTCGGCGAATTCGACAAGGCGGCAACGATCGAGACGCTGCGCGAGACCTTCGGCGCCCTGCCCCCGCGCGAGGCGCCTTCGGCCGAGGTCTTGAACCGCCCAGTCGATTTCCCCGAGGCCGGCGAGACGGTGGTGCGTCATCATCGCGGCGATGCCAACCAGGCCGCCGCCGTGGTCGCCTGGCCGAGCGGGGCGGGGGTCGAGAACCTGCGCGAATCGCGCCGGCTCGACGTGCTCGCCTCGCTGTTCAACAACAGGCTGATGGACGCGATGCGCGAGCATGCCGGCGCGAGCTATTCGCCGGTTGTACGCTCCGACTGGCCGAGCGACGTGAACAGCGGCGGACGGATCGCCGCGCTCGCGCAATTGCGCCCCGAGGACGTGCCCGTGTTCTTCGCCGAAGCGGAGCGCATCGCCAAGGACCTGGCCAGCGCTCCGGTAACCGAAGACGAATACAATCGCGTGGTCGAACCGCTGCGCCAATATGTCAGCCGCGCGTCGACCGGGAACCTGTTCTGGCTCTACCAGCTCGAGGGTGCGTCCGTGGACGATCGCCGGATTGCGCTGCTGCGCTACCTGCTGGCCGATTACACGCAGACCCCACCGGCCGAATTGCAGGCGCTGGCGCAGAAATACCTCGGCTCGCGCGAGGGGTGGAAGCTGGCGGTGATTCCGCAGGGCCAGGACCTGGCGACGTCGGCAAGTGCCGGTGCGGCCGTTTCCGGGCGCTGAGCCGGACACTGCAATCGGCTTTTTAAGCTGGCCAAGCAAATGCTGCTTGCGACATGATGCGCGCTCGTCTGCTACAGGTGGGCAATCAGGCGCCAATTCCGGCGCCGCAGACGGAAGAGACAATGGCGACGAATTGGGCACCCGATAGCTGGCAGGGATTCGAGGCGAGGCATTTGCCGACCTATCCCGACGCAGCCGCTCTCGAGGCTGCCACCACTTCGCTCGAAACGCACCCCCCGCTGGTCTTTGCGGGCGAGGCGCGCGCGCTGAAGGCGGACCTCGCCGATGTGGCGGAGGGGCGGGCCTTCCTGTTGCAGGGCGGTGACTGCGCCGAAAGCTTCGCCGAGTTCCATCCGAACAACATCCGCGATACATTCCGCGTGCTGCTGCAGATGGCGGTCGTCATGACCTTTGCCAGCAAGAAGCCGGTGGTGAAGGTCGGGCGCATGGCGGGCCAGTTCGCCAAGCCGCGTAGCTCGGATACCGAAACGCAGGGCGACATCACGCTGCCGAGCTATTTCGGCGACAATATCAATGGCATCGAGTTCGAAGAGGCCGCCCGCACCAACGATCCGCAGCGCATGGTGCGCGCCTATTCGCAGGCCGCCGCCACGTTGAACCTGCTGCGCGCCTTCGCGACCGGGGGCTATGCCAATCTGCGCCAGGTCCACCAGTGGACGCTCGACTTCATGGGGCGCAGCCCCTGGGCGGACAAGTTCACCGACATTGCCGACCGCATCGGCGAAGCGCTCGACTTCATGGAGGCCTGCGGGGTCGATCCGCAGGTGCTCCCGCAATTGCAGCGCGCGAGCTTCTATACCAGCCACGAGGCGCTGTTGCTGCCCTATGAGCAGGCGCTGACCCGGCGCGACAGTCTGACCGGCGAGTGGTACGATACCAGCGCGCATATGGTGTGGATCGGCGACCGCACCCGCTTCGAGGGCAGCGCGCATATCGAATTCGCGCGCGGGATCGGCAATCCGCTGGGCATGAAATGCGGGCCGAGCCTGGAAACCGATGCGCTGCTGAAACTGCTCGACGCTCTCAACCCCGCGCGCGAGCCGGGCCGGATCGTGCTGATCAGCCGCTTCGGCCACGACAAGGTGGAAGAGGGCCTGCCGCGCCTGGTGCGCGCGGTGAAGGCCGAAGGGCATCCGGTCGTGTGGAGCTGCGACCCGATGCACGGCAATGTCGTGAAATCGGAAAGCGGCTACAAGACGCGGCCCTTCGACCGAATCCTGACCGAGGTGAAAGGGTTTTTCGCAGTGCATCGCGCCGAAGGCACCCATCCGGGCGGCATCCATGTCGAGATGACCGGGCAGGATGTGACCGAATGCGTGGGCGGCGCGGTGGCGATCACCGACGATGCGCTGGGCGATCGCTATCACACACATTGCGACCCGCGCCTCAATGCGGCCCAATCGCTCGAACTGGCTTTCCTCATCGCCGAAATGCTCAACGAGGAGAATAGCGTGCGACAGGCCGACGCGGCCTGACGCGAGCCCCTATCGTCCGCAGGATCGCGCCCTTTGGCGGCACCTGCGGACGATCTCCGGATTGTTGCGGGATCGCGCCATTCACTTGTTCGCAGACGGTTTTTTCCCTGCGCTCTTTAAACGGTCATGGAATTGCGCCATGGTAAGAGGTGGTTGCCAAGTTCCTGCGACTGCCACGAAGGGGGGATAGCGATGTCCCGAGCCCAGCCTCGATCACGGCCCGCGCTCGGCGAAGCGCTGGCGGCCCGGTACGCATCGGTCCGCAGCCTGAGCAACAGCCTGGCGGACCCTCTCAGTGACGCCGATGCGACCATCCAGTCGATGGAGGACGCGAGCCCCGCCAAATGGCACCTCGCGCACACAACCTGGTTCTGGGAAACGTTCCTGCTGCGCGACAAGCACGGCGATTATGAGCTGTTCGACGAGGACTGGCCCTTCGTTTTCAACTCCTATTACGAGACCGAAGGTGAGCGGATCGCGCGTTTTTCGCGCGGGATGCTGTCGCGTCCGACGCTCGAGGAAATTCTCGCATGGCGTGCGCATGTCGACGCGGCAATGGCGCCGCTGTTCGAGCGCGAGGAATGCGTACCGCTGATCGAGCTCGGCCTCGCCCACGAGCAGCAGCATCAGGAATTGTTGCTCACCGATATCAAGCACGCGCTGTTCCAGAACCCGCTGGACGCGGGGATGTGGGATGCTCGGAGTTCCCGCGAAAGCGGGAATCTCAGGCTGCAAGAGCGGAACAAGGCCGACCGTGGTTCCCGCCTGCATGGGGAGCCGGATTGGCACATGCACCCGGGAGGAATCGCGCGGATCGGCCATCAGGGAGAGGGCTTCGCCTTCGACAACGAAGGTCCTGCGCACCGCGTGTTGCTCGAACCCTTCGCGCTTGCCTCCCGGCTCGTCACCAATCGCGAATGGGACGCCTTCATTGCCGATGGCGGCTATGAGACGGCGACCTTGTGGCTGTCCGACGGTTGGGCCTGGGTGTGCGAGAACGGTATCGCGGCGCCGCTCTATTGGCGCGAGGGCGAGCATTTCACGCATTGCGGCTGGCAGGAACGCGATCCCGACGCGCCGGTCACGCATATCTCCTATTTCGAGGCCGATGCCTTCGCTAGCTGGGCGGGCAACCGCCTGCCGACCGAATTCGAATGGGAGGCCATAGCCCGGGGCCAGGAAGGGGAGATGCAGGCACATGACCCGCAGGGCGGAAACCAGCTCGACGATGCGACACCGCCACTCCCCGTCGGCGGCGAGGGATTGTTCGGTGATTGCTGGCAGTTCACCCGCTCGGCCTACTTGCCCTATCCCCGGTTCCAGCCAGCCGCAGGCGCGGTGGGCGAATACAATGGCAAATTCATGAGCGGCCAATTCGTACTCAAGGGCGCCAGTTGCGCCACCGTGCGCGGCCACTCGCGGCCCAGCTACCGCAACTTCTTCTACCCACACCAGCGCTGGCAATTCACCGGACTGCGGCTGGCAAAGGACATCTGATGAAATCCGATACCGGAATAGCCCTCGTCGACCTGGACGAGGATGGGGTCGACCGCGCTTTTCGCGCCGACGTGCTCAAGGGGCTGCGTCAAAGGCCGAAAGCGATCCCGGCACGCTGGTTCTACGACGAGGAAGGCTCGCGCCTGTTCGAGCAAATCACCCAAGTCGAAGAGTACTACCCGACCCGTGCCGAAAGGGAGATCCTCGAGGCGCGCGGTGCGCAATTCGCCGAACTGATCGGGCCGGGCAGGGCGGTGGTCGAATTCGGATCGGGCAGCTCGGTGAAGACGCCGCTGCTGCTCGAGTCGATCGATCCGGCGGCCTATGTCCCGCTGGACATCTCCGGCGATTTCCTGCGTGAGAGCGCCGCTGCGCTGGCAGAGAAGTTCCCCGGCCTGCCGGTCCACCCGGTCGAAGCCGATTTCATGCGCCGTGTCGCGCTTCCCGACGACGTCGTGCCGCTCAAGAAGCTCGGTTTCTTTCCCGGCTCGACCATCGGCAACATGGTTCCGCGCACCGCGGTAGACTTGCTGCGCTCGATGCGCGCCACGCTGGGCGCGGAAGAGGGTGAGAGCCCGATGCTGCTGATCGGCATGGATCTGGTGAAGGATCGCGAGGTGCTCGAGGCCGCCTATGACGACGGCGAGGGCGTGACGGCAGCGTTCAACCTCAACCTTCTCACCCGCATCAATCGCGAACTGGATGGCACGATCTCCGTCGAGGCACTCGCGCATGAAGCGGTGTGGAACGACAAGCTCGGCCGGATCGAAATGCACCTCAGGGCCACACGCGACATCGATTTCGAGGTTTCGGGCGAGCGCTTCTCGATGGCCGAGGGCGAGACCATCCACACCGAGAACAGCCACAAGTTCACGCGCCGGGGTGCCTATACGCTGCTGTTGGCCGGCGGCTGGACCCCGGTGGAGCGCTGGCTCGATGCACAAGAACGCTTCTCGGTCATCCTCGCTCGCGCCACAGAGCAACGCGAGGCGCCCTGACCGAGGTCCATATTCATGGACGCGTCACCGGCGCGTTCCTATATGCAGTCAATGGACCTCGAACCCGTCTTCAGCGCCGCAGCCGATACGCTACGGGCCATCCCCCGCTCCGAACTGCTTATCGCGGCGATGGCGGCGATGGTACTGGGCTGGATCGGTGCGGTCGTCGCCAGGCGCTCGGCCCTCGGTGGTCTGCTGCGCGTGGCAAGTTCGCTGGCGCTTGGCCTGATCCTGCTCACGGTCGTCCTGCAGCTTTCGCGCTTCGATCCGCGATTCGATGTTGCGGTGCCGCAGATCGGCTTGCCCGAACAGGTGGTCGCGGGTGGGGAAACGCGCATTCCGCTCTCGGCCGACGGGCATTTCTGGGTTCGCGCCGAGATCAACGGCGAACCGGGCAATTTCATGATCGACACCGGCGCGACACTTACCGCGATCTCGGCACCGCTCGCCGAACGCGCCGGGCTTGAACCGCGCAGGGGTGGCATTCCGATCATGCTCGGGACCGCCAACGGGACGGTGCAGGCCCATGTCGCGACCGTCGACAGCCTCACTTTCGGAAACGTCAGCGCCAGCGGAACCGACGCCGCGATTGCCGAAAGTTTCGGTGATTTCAACGTCATCGGGATGAATGTGCTCGCCCGGCTCGGCTCCTGGCGGGTAGAGGACAACACGTTGATCCTCGTCCCCCGCGCCGAGGATACGATTTCATGAAATCCATCGTTGGACCGTGCGGCGCAAGCCGCTAGGTCCGTTCGCGATGGACGGTAAGAGAACGCTCCCGCCCCCGCCGCCGCTTGGCGACCTGTTCGCCGGCAGGCCGGCGGCGCTGTTCCTCGATTTCGACGGAACGCTGGTTGAGATCGCGCCGCGTCCGGGAGACATTCATGTGCCCGACCACCTTCTCGCGGCACTCCATGCCCTGCGCGACCGGTTGCATGGCAGGCTGGCGCTGGTCAGCGGGCGGGCACTCGACGATCTGCATATGCATCTCGGCGAGCTGGCGATCTGCCGTGCGGGATCGCATGGCGCCTCGCGTTTCCTTGCCGACGGCACGCGATTGGGCGAGGAGCCGCGCGGCCTGTCCGACGCCTCGATTGCGGAGCTCAGGAGCTATGCCGAGCAAAACGGCCTGTTCTACGAAACAAAGGCACATGGCGGCGCGCTGCATTTTCGCGGTCAGCCGGAAAAGCGCGAAGCAACGCTCGCCTACGCGCAGGAGTTCGCCGCCTCGCGCGAATTGTGCGTGACCAGCGGCAAGGGAGTGGCCGAACTGGTGCGCCCCGGCGCGACCAAGGCCGCGGCGGTGGAGGCGTTCATGCAGACGGCCCCCTTCGTGGGTGCGGCGCCGGTCTTCGTGGGCGACGACGTAACCGACGAGGATGGCTTTGCCGGCGCCGAACGGCACGGAGGTTTCGGTATCGCTGTCGGTGAGAGACCCAGCGAGCGGGCACGATACCGGCTCGACAATGTTGCTGCAGTGCACCATTGGTTGGAGTTATGATGCAGGCGGATCTCGAGCTTTCCCCCATAGGCAATTGCCAGGTCAGCGCCCTTGTCGACCGCGAGGGCGGTTTCGTGTGGGGCTGCGTCCCGCGGGTCGACGGCGACCCGGTTTTCTGCTCGCTGCTCAATCACGATGTGCGCGATCGGGGGATCTGGCGTTTCGAGCTCGATGGGCAGGTCGACGCAAGCCAGCATTACGAGCGCAACACAGCGATCCTGGTCACACGTCTCGAAAGCGAGGATGGCAGCGCGGTCGAGATTCACGATTTCGCCCCGCGTTTCGAACGCTCGGGGCGCATGTACCGCCCCGTCGCCTATGCGCGCATCGTGCGCCCCGTCGCAGGTGCGCCGCGCATGCGAGTGGTCCTCACGCCGATGAAGGAATACGGCGCGAAACTCGCCACCACCACCAACGGTACCAACCATATCCGGTATCTGATCGGCCCGCAGGCGCTGCGACTGTCGACCGATGCTCCGATCGGCTACGTGCTCGAAGGCCGCAGCTATCGCGTGGAAAGCGATCAGCATTTCTTTCTCGGGCCAGACGAGCCTTTCGTCGGCAATATCCGCAGCGAAGTGCGGCGGATGGAGGCGATGACCGCGCGTTATTGGCAGCACTGGGTACGCGGCCTGCATATCCCGCTGGAATGGCAGGAAGAGACGATCCGTGCCGCGATCGCCTTGAAGCTGTGCCAGCACGAGGAGACCGGCGCGATCGTCGCCGCGCTCACGACTTCCATTCCCGAGGCGGCCAACAGCGAGCGCAATTGGGATTATCGCTACTGCTGGATCCGCGACAGCTACTATACGGTTCAGGCGCTCAACCGCCTGGGCGCGCTCGATGTGCTCGAGAAGTACCTCGCCTATCTGCGCAATATCGTCGACCAGGCGCGCGGTGGCCAGATCCAGCCACTCTATTCGGTGATGGGCGCGGACCATCTGTACGAATTCGAGGCCCAGCATCTCGCAGGCTATCGCGGCATGGGGCCGGTGCGCGTGGGCAATGCCGCCTACAAGCAGGTACAATACGACTGCTACGGCCAGATCGTCATGCCGACCGCGCAGGCCTTCTTCGACACGCGCCTGCTGCGCATGGCCGACGAGCGCGATTTCGCGCATCTGGAAGAGGTCGGCGAAGCGGCCTGGGCCAAGCATGACAAACCCGATGCGGGATTGTGGGAGTTTCGTACCCGCCAGGAGGTGCACACCTATTCGGCGGTCATGTGCTGGGCCGCCTGCGACCGGCTGGCCAATGTCGCGGCGCGGCTCGGCAAGGACGAGCGGGTGGCATTGTGGAAGCAGCGTGCCGAAGCGATCCGCGAAAAGATCGACGCGGAAGCCTGGAGCGAGGAGGGTGGCCATTACGGCGCGAGCTTCGAAAGCGATTATCTCGACGCCAGCCTGCTGCAGATGGTCGAATTGCGCTATCTCAAGCCCGACGACGAGCGGTTCCTCAAGACCTTCGCTGCCATCGAGCGCGACCTGCGCCGCGGCGACCACATGCTGCGCTATGCGGCGGAGGACGATTTCGGCGCGCCCGAGACCGCCTTCAACGTGTGCACCTTCTGGCTGATCGAAGCGCTCGCGCTGGTCGGCAGGCGCGATGAAGCGCGCGAGATCTTCGAGGCCATGCTCAGTCATACGACGCATTCGGGCCTGCTCAGCGAAGACCTCGATTACGAAACCGGCGAGTTGTGGGGGAACTTCCCGCAGACCTATTCGCTGGTTGGTATAATCAATTGTGCAGGCCTTCTGAGCAAACCCTGGAGCGAAGTCCGCTGACTTCCGATCCCCGCCTTGTCGTCATTTCCAACCGCGTCGCGGTACCCAAGGCGCGTGGTGCGGCAGGCGCGCAAGGCGGCCTCGCCGGCGCGCTCCATGCCGCGCTAAAATCGCGCAAGGGCCTGTGGTTCGGCTGGTCGGGGCAGGAAAGCGAAAGTGGGCGCACCGGTCATATCGACACGCAGACGAACGATGGCGTGACCACGGCCACCATCGACCTGTCGCAGCGCGACATCGACGAATATTACAATGGCTATGCCAATTCGACGCTGTGGCCGCTGTTCCACTATCGCCTCGACCTCGCCGAATACGAGCGCGAGACGGGCAAGGGGTACGAGCGGGTCAACGAGCGTTTTGCCGACCAGTCCGCGCCGCTGATCGAACCCGACGATGTGGTCTGGGTGCATGATTATCACCTGATCCCGCTGGGCGAGCGGCTGCGTTCCCGTGGCCTCAAGAACCGCATCGGCTTCTTCCTGCACATTCCCTGGCCGCCGACCCGACTGTTCGTCTCGCTGCCCTATCACGAGCGGTTGGTACGCACGCTGCTCTATTACGATGTGGTCGGGTTCCAGACCGAGGAATGGCTCGCGAGCTTCCTGCACTACTGCGAGAACGAGCTTGGGGCCCAAGTCGACAAGGCAAGCGGCGCAGTCAGCTTCGAGGGGCGCACGACCATCGCGCGTGCCTATCCGATCGGTATCGACTGGGATCACTTTTCGAATCTGGGCGACACCGGCGAGGCGCGCCAGGCGGAGCAGCGGTTGCTCAGCTCGACCCGGCGCCGCACGGCGATGATCGGCGTCGATCGGCTGGACTATTCGAAGGGCATCCCCGAACGGATCGACGGGATCGGGCGGTTCTTCGACAGCAACCCGGAGGGTATCAATGACCTGGTCTTCATCCAGATCGCTCCGCCCAGCCGCGAGGATGTCGACAGCTATCAGGCGATCCGCGCGGAGCTCGAGCAGAAATGCGGCCAGATCAACGGCGCGCGGAGCGAAGTCGACCTGGTGCCGATCCGCTACGTCAATCGCGGCTACAGCCATGCCGAGCTGTTCGGCTTTTTCCGGGCCGCCAAGATCGGACTCGTGACTCCATTGCGCGACGGGATGAACCTCGTCGCGAAGGAATATGTCGCGGCGCAGGATCCCGAGGATCCCGGTGTCCTGATCCTTTCGCGCTTCGCCGGGGCCGCGGCGCAAATGCCCGACGCGGTGCTGGTCAACCCGCACAGCCCCGACGACATCGCGCATGCCATCCGCACCGCGCTCGACATGCCGCTCGACGAACGCAAGGCGCGTTACGAAAAGATGATCGGGACTGTGCGCGACGACAATGTGCAGGACTGGACGGCGAGCTTTCTGCGCGATTTGGTCGAGGGCTGATCCGCCGCGCGCGATTGCGCATGAGTTGTTGGGCTGCCACCGTCGCGCGCATGATTCGCGACGCATTTCTCGACACTCAGGGCATTCACAATTTCCGCGATTACGGCGGCTGGAAGACGCAGGCCGGCGGAGCAGTGCGCACCGGGCTGCTTTTTCGTTCGGGCCATCATGTCGAGGCGACCGACGCGGACCTTGCCGCCATCGCCCCGCTGGACATCCACACGGTGATCGATCTGCGTGGGCAGAGCGAACGTTCCGCCCACCCTTGCCGCCGGGTCGAGGGGTTCGATGGCGAGGTCGTATTTTACGAAGGAGAAACCAGCTCCAGCCCGCCGCATATGGACATCGATCCGGATATGGCCGCATCGGATTTCGCGCGCGAGCGGATGCTCGCGGTCTATACGCGCATGCCCGACAACCCGGCGATGATCGCCATGTTCGGCCGCTATCTCGGCATCCTTGCCGAGCGCGAAGGGGCGAGTCTGGTGCATTGCTATGCCGGCAAGGATCGCACCGGCGTGGCTGCGACCATGTTGCTGCATATCCTGGGCGTATCCGAAGAGGACCAGCGGCGCGAATTCCTGCGCACCAATGACAGCCCGACTTTCGATGTCCTCGCGCGTCAGTCGCTCCCCGGGATCGAGGCGCGGCTGGGCCGCACGCTAGACGAAGGCGCGGCGAAGGACCTGCTCGGTGTGCGCGAGGAATATCTCGACCGCTATCTCGAGATCGCCAGCCAGCGCCACGGCAGCTTCGATGGCTATCTCGAGAAAGCGATAGGTGTGGATGACGCATTGCGCGATGCGCTGATTACACGCTTCGTGGCGTGACTCCGGGCCACAGGCTTCCCATATAGCCGCGACACCTGTTTCAGACTGACGGAATTGACGACATGACCACCCATCGCACCAAGATGCTCATCATCGGTTCGGGCCCCGCGGGCTATTCTGCCGCGATCTACGGCGCGCGCGCTATGATGGAGCCGGTCGTGGTGCAGGGCCTCCAGCCCGGCGGCCAGCTGACGATCACCACCGATGTCGAAAACTATCCCGGCTTCGCCGACGTTATCCAGGGCCCCTGGCTGATGGAGCAGATGCAGAAACAGGCCGAACACGTCGGCACGCGGATGATGTGGGACACGATCGTCGATGTCGACCTGTCCAAGGGTTCGCCCTTCAGGGCGGTGGGCGACAGCGGCGACGAATATATCGCCGACGTCATCGTGATCTGCACCGGTGCGCAGGCCAAGTGGCTGGGCGTTCCGGGTGAACAGGAATTGGGCGGCAAGGGCGTGTCCGCCTGCGCGACCTGTGACGGGTTCTTCTATCGCGGGAAGAAGGTCGCGGTGATCGGCGGCGGCAACACCGCAGTCGAGGAAGCGCTCTATCTCACCAACCATTCGGATGACGTCACGCTGATCCATCGCCGCGACGAGTTGCGTGCGGAAAAGATCCTGCAGGAACGCCTGCTCAATCATCCCAAGATCAAGGTTATCTGGAACAAGACCGTCGAAAGCTTCGAGGCCGGTCCCAATGGCGCGCTCGGCCATCTCGTCCTGCGCGACACGCAGACGGGTGAGGACAGCACGTTGGAAGTCGACGGGGCCTTCGTCGCGATCGGCCACGCGCCCGCGACCGAATTGTTCAAGGGCAAGCTGGAGATGGACGATGGCGGCTATCTGTTGACCGAGCCCGGTTCGCCCAAGACCGAGATCCCGGGCGTATTCGCGGCGGGCGACGTCACCGACCACACCTATCGCCAGGCGGTGACTGCGGCGGGCATGGGCTGCATGGCCGCGCTCGATGCCGAGCGCTTCCTAGCCACGCTCGAAGTGGTCGAGCGCGAAGCGGCGGAATAGGCCGCGCGAAGGCGGGGACTTCAGGCCGAAAGCACCATTCTACTCCGGCTGAGGCCCCCGCTCGCGCGGGGGCCAATCACCGTCACAAGTGGATGTCGAACACCACGATGGCCGCGTGGAAGATCAGCACCATCAATGCCACGCTCGACAGCGCGTAGAGCACGAAGCGCACCATCACGACATTGGCGGTCGCCTGCACCAGCGAGTGGATGATCCGCAGGCCGACATAGATCCACGCGATCAACGCATTCATCCCGTCGCCCGAGCCGACTATCGCCAGCAGCAACGCCACGGCGTAAAAGACCGTCGGCGCTTCGTGCAGATGGTTGTAATTATGCGCTTTCCACTGGACTTCGGCGGGCAGCGCCTCGTCGAGTGCCTTGGTCCGGCGCGCGTCATTGGACTCTATCCCCGCTTCCGACATCGCGGGAATGCGTGTGGCGTACATCCACAACCACATGATCATGGTCCAGGCCATGAGCACGACGACGGGTTGCAGGATTTGCGATTCGATCATGGCTCTCTCCCTCAGGCCGGGGCGAGGCCCGGATCGAACAGCAGCGTAGCCATGAGCGCACGAATGGCCAGAACGATGAGTGCGATTGTCGACAACAGGAAGAAGATGAAGCGGATGCGGACGACGTTGACGGTCGCCTGATAGACCGAATGGATGATCCGCAGGACGACATAGAGCCATGCGAACAGCACATCGATAGCCCCTGCGCCCATCACCGCCAGGATGATGACCGTCGGATAGAAGATCGTCGGCTGTTCCATCAGGTGAGTGTAATTGTGCGCCTTCCAGTTGACCTTGTCGTCGATCAGGCCCTCGAGATCCTGGCCGCGACCGCCGGGCTTGCCCTTGGACACACCCGATCCGAGCTTGCTCATCGCCGGCACGCGGGTGAAGGCCATCCAGAACAGCATTACGATCGACCAAGCGACCAATACGGCGGCGGGTGCCAGAATCTGGGCTTGCATTGTTATCTCTCCCCTTACGAACCAGTGCCTGCGTACCTGATCGGATGAAATCCGATTGTCAATTGCAACCTATCTTCGGAATCAGGGACCAATCGATGGTGCCGCGATCACCCGCGCAGCATCTCGGCGAAGCTCGCCGCATCGGTATTGCCGCCGGTAAGCATGATCACCGTGTCTGCGTCGATGGGCACCTTTTTGGCGAGCGCCGCCGCCAGCGCAGCCGCGCCGCCGGGTTCGGCGACGAGATTCAGCCTGGCGAAGGCGAAGCGCTGCGCCGCGCGCACTTCCTCGTCGGTGACGGTAACGCCCGGCTCGGCGCGCCCTTGCAATACCGACAGGTTGATCGGCTTTGTCGCGTCAGGTTGGAGCGCGTCGCAGACGGTGACGGGCGGATTGTCGCCCACGCGGACCACTTCGCCGGCCTTGAGGGCCTGGCCGACCATATCCCATCCAACCGGCTCGACCACATGGATAGCGCTGTCCGGGCAGGCGAGGGCGAGGCCGGCTGCCAACCCGCCGCCGCCACAACACACCACGAGGCGCGAGGGGCTGCGGCCCAGTTGCGCCTCGATCTCGACGCCGGCGCTGCCCTGACCTTCGATCACCCAGGGATCGCCGAATGCGTGCACCAGCACCGCACCGCGTCGTTCGACTTCCCTCGCGGCCACTTCGTCGCGATCCTCGCCGGGACGGTCGTAGAGCATTATGTCCGCGCCCAGCGCGCGGGTGGCCTCCAGTTTCACTTGCGGTGCGTTGCGCGGCATGACGATTGTCGCCTTGATACCCAGCCGCCGCGCCGCCCAGGCAACTCCCTGTGCGTGATTGCCGGAGGATACCGCGACGACGCCGCGCGCCTTTTCCTCGTCGGTCAGGTTGGAAAGCCGCCACCAACCGCCGCGGATCTTGAAAGCGCCTATCGGCTGCAGGCTTTCGGCCTTCACATGGCAGCGCACCCCGTCGATCTCGACGGGCAGCAGCGGTGTCGACGGCAGGAGGCGGCCGATGGAATCTGCGGCGGCAAGCACGCCCTGCCGGGTCGGCATGCGGATATCGTCTCGGATCATTGGCGCACCTAACGCATTTCGCTAGGGGGCGCGCAAGATTCGAATTTTCACGAAAGAGGTTTTGCCCATGTCGACAGTCCTGGTGATCGGTGCCGGCGGCGTCAGCAGCGTCTGCGTCCACAAGATGGCGATGAACAAGGATATCTTCACCTACATCCATCTCGCGAGCCGCACCAAGTCGAAATGCGACGCGATCGCTGCGAGCGTGAAGGAGCGCACCGGCGTGGACGTATCCACCTACGAAATCGATGCGGAAGAGGTCCCCGCGATGGTCAATCTGATCAAGAAGACCAAGCCGAGCCTCGTCGTGAATCTCGCGCTGCCGTACCAGGACCTGCCGATCATGGATGCCTGCCTAGAAGCGGGCGTCGATTATCTCGACACTGCCAATTACGAGCCCAAGGACGAGGCCAAGTTCGAATATAAGTGGCAGTGGGCCTATCACGACCGCTTCAAGCAGGCCGGGCTAATGGCGCTGCTGGGATCGGGCTTCGACCCGGGCGTCACCAGTGTCTTCACCATGTGGCTGAAGAAGCACAAGCTCAAGACGATCCGCCAGCTCGACATCCTCGATTGCAATGGCGGCGATCACGGCCAGGCCTTCGCGACCAATTTCAACCCCGAGATCAACATCCGCGAAGTGACCGCGCCCGCGCGCCACTGGGAAGGTGGCGAGTGGGTCGAGACCCCGGCGATGGGCAAGAAGGTCGAGTTCGATTTCGAGGCCGTCGGCCCCAAAAACATGTACATGATGTATCACGAGGAGCTCGAAAGCCTCGCCAAGTTCAATCCCGAGCTTGAGCGCGCGCGCTTCTGGATGACTTTCGGCGATGAGTACATCAAGCACCTCACAGTGCTGCAGAATGTTGGCATGACCGGGATCGAACCGATCAAGTACCAGGGCAAGGAAATCATCCCGCTGCAGTTCCTCGCCGCCGTGCTGCCCAAGCCGGAAACGCTGGGCGAAACCACCAAGGGCAACACCAATATCGGCGTGATCGCAACCGGCGAGGCGCTCGATGGGGCGGGCGAGAAGACCTTCTACATCAACAATATCTGCAGCCACGAGGCGGCCTATGAGGAGACCGGCAACCAGGCGGTTTCCTATACCACCGGCGTCCCCGCCATGATCGGCTCGGCGATGATGGTGACCGGCAAGTGGGCGGGCGACGGCGTGTTCAACATGGAAGAGATGGACCCCGACCCGTTCATGGACATGCTCAACGATCACGGCCTGCCGTGGCAGGTCAAGGAACTCGACGGCCCGGTGCAGTTTTAGGTTCTCGCAGAGACGCAGAGAAAAGGGAGGCGCGGAGAGGGGTGGAAAATGGAGATCGACGAGATTTCTGGGACCGTCATTGACGAGTGCATCGCCCTTCACCGTGAACTTGGTCCCGGACTATTTGAAAGTGTTTACGAAGCCGTCCTTGCGGGACGGCTTGAGAAGCGTGGATTGCGGGTTGCGCGGCAGGTTCCCGTGCCGGTCGAAATCGATGGACAGCTCTTCGATCCCGCCTTTCGCGTCGATATCCTTGTCGAGAACCGCTTGGTTCTCGAAGTCAAAGCGGTCGAGCGCCTTTCTCAATCGAATATCCGCCAGATATTGACCTAACTTCGCTTGCTCAAACAGCCCGTAGGGCTGCTACTCAACTTCTCACACGCTACAATGAAAGACGGCATTCGTCGCGTCGCCAACGATTACAACCCGCGCTAGTCTCCTCTGCGCCTCTCTTCACTCTGCGTCTCTGCGAGAACCCAATAAAGGCAGACCGAACACCATGGAAACCAAAGCCGGCGATCCGGGCGCCTTCGCCCATTTCGATCTGAACCGCGTCGACAGTCCCGCCTTCGTGGTGGACGCCGCCAGGCTGCGCGCCAATTGCCAGGTGCTGGCCGATATTCGCGACGCGGCGGACATCAACGTGCTGGCCGCGCTCAAGGCCTTCTCCATGTGGTCGACCGCGCCGATCATCGGCGAATATCTCGACGGCGTGTGCACTTCCGGCCTGTGGGAAGCGCGGCTGGCGAGCGAGTTCTACGATGGCGAGATCGCCACCTATTCTGCGGCCTACAAGCCCGAAGAGCTGGAGGAAGTCTGTCGGCTGTCCGACCATGTCATCTTCAATTCGCCCGGCCAGCTCGAACGCGCGGCGCTGATCCTCGATGCGGCGCGCGCGGCGGGGCAGGACTTCGATGTCGGCTTGCGGATCAACCCCATGCACGCGACCGGCGAGGTGCCTCGCTACGATCCCTCGAGCCCCGGCAGCCGGCTGGGTTTCCCGATCGACCAGCTGACGCCCGAAATCATGACGCAGGTCGACGGGATCCACTTTCACAATCTGTGCGAGCAGGATTTCGAGCCGCTCCACGCGACCTGGGACAAGGTGTTCGACGCGATCGAACCGTGGTTCGGGCACCTCAAATGGATCAACATGGGCGGCGGCCACCACATCACCCGCGCCGATTACCAGCGCGAGGAGCTGGTCGAGTTCCTCAAGGATGCCAAGGACGATACCGGCGCGGAGATCTACCTCGAACCGGGCGAGGCGGTGGCGCTCGACGCGGGGATACTCGTTGGCACCATCCTCGACACCGGCTTCAACCAAGTGCCCATCGCGGTCGCGGATGTTTCGGCCACCTGCCACATGCCCGACGTGATCGAGGCGCCCTATCGGCCCGCCATGCTGGGCGAGGCGACCGATCACGAGGTGCCTGCTGTCCGCATCGGCGGCCCGTCCTGTCTCGCGGGCGATGTGATCGGCGACTACCGCATCCCCGGCGGAGCGGAAGTCGGTAAACGCTTCGCCTTCCTCGATCAGGCGCATTATTCGATGGTCAAAACCAACACATTCAACGGGGTGCAACTGCCCAGCATCTACCTCTGGGACAGCGAGACCGACCATCTCGAGCTGGTCAAGGAATTCGGCTACGAAACTTTCCGCGACCGGCTGAGCTGAGCGCGCGGCAGTCTCTCGGAACGCCTGCCGGCCTCGCGGCTTGATAGGATACGTGCAGACAATGCCATGCGCGGCGATTGTGCTTGCGTTCTTGCGCATATCCCCTATGTGCGCGCCTCCGCTGCCCCAAGGGGACTCGAACCGCAAGGCAGCCTTGTCTGAAACCTAACCGTTTTGGGGGTCCCTTGAGTTGCACACATTTCCTGACGCCCGGTCCGTAGTTCGCGCCCTCGCGCCCGACGAACCCGTAATTCTCAATCGTCCGCATGCCGCCGCGCGCGCCGCCCGTTTCTTCGTCGAGAAGTTTCCGGGCAAGTCGCTCTATGCGGTGAAGGCCAATCCTTCGCCCGATCTGCTGCAGATCCTGTGGGACAATGGCGTGACGCATTACGACGTCGCCTCGATTGCCGAGGTGCGTCTCGTCGGCGCGACGCTTCCGCAAGCGGTGCTGTGCTTCATGCATCCGGTCAAGGCACCCAGCGCGATCCGCGAGGCCTACCACACGCATGGCGTGAAGACCTTCAGCCTCGACAGTCTCGAAGAGCTGGAGAAGATCGTCGAGGCCTGCCGCGACGAAGACGGCGAACCGGCGCAGGATCTGCGCCTGTGCGTGCGGCTGCGCGTGTCGAGCGAATATTCCGAACTCAGCCTCGCCTCGAAATTCGGTTGCGACCTGACCGAGGCACCCGAGCTCTTGCAGACCGCGCGCCAGCATGCCGACTGGCTTGGCGTGTGCTTTCACGTGGGCAGCCAGGCGATGACGCCGTTTGCCTATGTCCAGGCGCTCGAGCGCGTGCGCGTCGCCATCGGCGAAGCCTCGGTGGTGATCGACATGATCGATGTCGGGGGCGGGTTCCCGAGCGTCTATCCGGGGATGGAGCCTCCGCCGCTGGAGGACTATTTCCAGATCATCCACCAGAACTTCTACAACCTGCCGATCGCCTACAACGCCGAGCTGTGGTGCGAGCCGGGCCGTGCGCTGTGCGCCGAATATTCGTCGTTGATCGTTAAGGTCGAGAAGCGCCGCGGCGAGGAACTCTACATCAACGACGGCGCCTATGGCGCGCTGTTCGATGCCGCGCATGTCGACTGGAAATTCCCCGTCCGCGCGCTCGAGGACGACCTCATCAAGCCCGAGATGGATTTCGCCTTCTATGGGCCGACCTGCGACGATGCGGACTACATGCAGGGCCCCTTCGTCTTGCCGGAGGACATCCAGGCCGGCGATTACATCGAGATCGGCATGCTCGGCGCCTACGGCGCGGCGATGAAGACCGATTTCAACGGCTTCGGCGCTGCGATGCGCATCGTGGTCGAGGACGAGCCGATGGCCAGCCTCTACGACGGCAGCCGCCAGCGCCCGGCCGCGGACAATGTGGTGAACCTGCGCTGATACCGGCTTTCTACCGCAGCGTGGCGCTGCGTTAGAACGTAACATACTTGCCTGCGATCTTCCTTGCTGTATTAATCATACAATACACAAGGGAGACCGCCATGAAGTTCCCTCCGTTGATTGCCGCTCTCGCGGCCATATTCTCCTCGCCAGCTCTGGCGGAAAGTGAGTCCCCCGAGACCGCGCCGGTGCAGGTGATGGTTCTGGGGATGTATCATTTCGCCAATCCCGGCCGCGACGTGGCCAACATCGAGGTCGACGATGTATTGGCGCCGCGAAGGCAGGGCGAGATCGAGACATTGGTCGATACGCTCGCCCAGTGGCGCCCGACGCGCATCGCGGTCGAGAACATGGCCGAGGCACCCGCGCTGGAAATGGCCGACTTCGACCGGACCGAAGAACTGCTCAAAACGAAGCGGAACGAGAGCATCCAGGTGGGCTATCGTCTGGCACGCAAGCTCGGCCACGAGGCGGTCTACGGCTATGACGAGCAGCCGGGCGAGGGCGAACCGGACTATTTCCCAATGGGCAAGGTCCAGGCTTTCGCCAGCGAACATGGCGGGCAAGATCTCCTCGCTTGTCTCTTCGCCGAAGTCCAGGCCATGGCCGCGGAAGAGCAGGCACGCTTGCCCGATCAGACGATCGCCGAATCGCTGCTGACGCATAACGATCCGGCCCGCGTGGGGGCGATGCACGACAGGCTCTATTATTCGCTGCTCAAAATCGGCGATGGCGACACGCAACCGGGGGCCGAACTCAATGCCTATTGGTACATGCGCAATGCCAAGATGTTCGCCAAGATCGACATGATCGCCGAGCCGGGCGATCGCGTGCTGGTGCTTGCCGGGAGCGGCCATGCGACATGGCTGCGGCACTTCGTGCGCCGTATGCCGGGTTACGAGCTGGTCGAAGCCCTGCCCTATGTCGAACGGGCGGCGGGCCTCTAAGGGCAACGGTCACGCCGCAGGGGCGGTCTCCGGGAGCGCGGATTGACCCTTCTTGGGTACCCGATACTATTCGATCCACGGAGAATTATTGATGATTTTTGAGAAATTGATCGCATTCGTTGGGCTCGCTTGCGCGATGCCCCTCTCGGCGCAGATGCCCGATGCCGAAGCGATGCGCGCCGAACAACGCGCCGCGATGGAAGCCTTCGCATTCATGGACGGCGAGTGGCGCGGGACTGTGACTTCGCAGGGACCGGAGGGCGAGACCGTGCTGACCCAGACCGAACGGGTAGGCACGATGGCAGGCGGCGTGGTCCGCATCGTCGAGGGACGTGGCTATGCCGACAATGGCGATCTGGAATTCAACGCGGTTGCCATGATTGCCTACGATCCCATGGCCGACGAATACGTGATGACCTCGACCGCGCAGGGCTTTACCGCGCGGCCGTGGTTCAGGCCGACCGAAAATGGCTTCGAGTGGGGCCTGACGAGTGGGCCGGTGACCTTCACCTACGAGGCGGTGGTCGAGGACGGTCGATGGGCCGAGGATGGCTACATGCAGTTCGGTGAGGAACCACGCCGGAAATTTCTTGAGATGCGGCTCGAAAGGGTCGCTGACAGCGATTGGCCCGGGGCCGGAGTTGTAGGGCCGGAATAGGATACAATTTCAGGCGAAGGGGAAGTCGTCCCGGCGCGCGATTGCGGCGATTTCCCAGTAGTTCAGCCGATGATCGCCGGTCTTCTCGCTTTCATACGCATTGCGCTTGTCGGCGGGCAGCAGCATGATGTCGCGGACCAGTTCGGCCAGCGATCCGTGTAGGATACTCTTCAACGGATCGAGCAACCCTCCGCCATCGTCGGCCCTGTGTAAGGTGTAATGCGCCCAGTTCACTGGTTCGGTCATCGAGTCATCTCCCCGTAGACTCCTTGACGCAGGATATTCCTCTTTGGGGTTACGTGGCAGGCGAGCCTAGTCGAACCCCACGAACCGCGCGGCCTCGTCCACCGGCTTGCGTTTGCTGACCACCGCATTGGCGGGGAAGCTTTCGTCGGGCCAGCCCATCGCGACTGCTTTCATGATGACCTGATCGTCGGGGATTCCGGCGTGCTCGCGCACCACCGGGCTCTGCATGATGCCTTGGCTGTTGATCACGCAGCCGAGCCCGCGCGACCAGGCCGCGTTGACCAGTGCCGTTGTCACCGCGCCGCAATCGAACGGCGTGTCGTCGCTGCCAGAGAGTTCCTTGTCGTAGGTGACGATCACGCAGACCGGCGCGTCGAACTGACGGAAACCGCGCAACACCCAGTCCTGCCGCCCCTCCTTGTCCTCGCGTTCTATGCCCATCGCGCCGAACAATTGCTTGGCGACGCCGACCTGGCGCTCGCGGTGGACCCCGGCAAAGGGCTCGCCACGGCGGAATTCGCGGCTGTCCGGCACGCCCGCGAGGATATTCTCGGTATTGCCCTTGCGGATCCGGTCGAGCGGTTCGCCGGTGATGACGTGGAAGTGCCAGGGCTGCGTGTTCATCGAGGTGGGCGAGCGCATGGCGAGCGTCAGGATTTCCTCGATCAGCTCGCGCGGCACCGGCTTGTCGAGATAGCCCCTGATCGAGCGGCGATCCATCACCACCTCTTCATAGGTCATGTCCCGGTTGCCGCTCATTCCACTCTCTCCCTTGTCGATGGCGGGAGGCTTAGCGCGCCGACTCGGTGGCGCAAAATCCCCTACGGCCTCGCGGGCAGGCAGGTGCCGATCGCGGGTGCGGGGAACAGGCGACAATCGAGAAACACCGCCTCTGCCCCTCCGGTGCCCGCTGCGACGAAGCTGAAGCGCAGCGCGCGGCGTGCGTCCTCGGTCAGCGGAAGGCCGCTCGGGACGGCGCTGGCATCGCTCCAGCCCTGCACGCGGCAATAGCCTTCGCCCGAGCACAAGCCGCGTGCGCGCTCGACCAGCGCCTGTGGCGAATCGCCGGGTGCGACGAGGACGAAATGCACGCCCGCACCGGGAGAGGAGCGTTGGTGCGTGCTTCGATCCTCGCGTTCGATGGTGTCGCGGGTGATGCTGCGCACGCTCTCGCCGCTTT